>CAVQVG010000020.1:0-650323 GCA_963717125.1 uncultured Actinomycetes bacterium | reverse complement strand
TCCGGGTCGGGGAAGTCGACGCTGGTCAACGACATCTTGTACAAGGCGCTGGCCCGGGAGCTGCACGGCGCGCGGACGGTGCCCGGCCGGCACGTCCGGGTCAGCGGGATGAACCAGCTCGACAAGGTGGTGCACGTGGACCAGGGGCCGATCGGGCGGACCCCGCGGTCCAACCCGGCCACCTACACCGGCGTGTTCGACCACGTCCGGAAGCTGTTCGCGGCGACCACCGAGGCGAAGGTCCGCGGCTACCAGCCCGGCCGGTTCTCGTTCAACGTCAAGGGCGGCCGGTGTGAGGCGTGCGCCGGGGACGGCACCATCAAGATCGAGATGCAGTTCCTGCCCGACGTGTACGTGCCCTGCGAGGTGTGCCACGGCGCCCGGTACAACACCGACACCCTCGGCGTGCACTACAAGGGCAAGACCATCGCCGAGGTGCTGGACATGCCGATCGAGGAGGCGGCCGGGTTCTTCGAGGCCATCCCGGCCATCCACCGCCACCTCAAGACGCTGACCGACGTGGGCCTGGGCTACGTCCGGCTGGGCCAGCCCGCGCCGACGCTGTCCGGCGGCGAGGCGCAGCGCGTCAAGCTGGCCTCCGAACTGCAGCGCCGGTCCACCGGGCGGACCATCTACGTGCTGGACGAGCCGACCACCGGGCTGCACTTCGAGGACATCCGCAAGCTGCTCGGCATGCTGGGCCGGCTGGTGGACGGCGGCAACACGGTGATCGTGATCGAGCACAACCTCGACGTGATCAAGACCGCCGACTGGGTCATCGACCTCGGCCCAGACGGCGGATCGCGCGGCGGCGAGGTCATCGCCACCGGCACCCCGGAACAGGTGGCCCAGGTAGACGACAGCTACACCGGCCAGTTCCTCAAGAAGCTGCTGGACGTCTAGCCTCCGGCTGGCACTGAACTAGCAGGCCGCCGTCCGGGGCCTCGGCCGGAAGCGGCCAGGTCAGCGGCTACGCTTCGCCGAGTGGAGATCATCACCAGCGAGGGCCCGGCGCGGGCCGAACTGGCTGGGCCGGACCGCCGCCGCGCGCCGTTCCTGCTCGTGCTGACGCACGGCTCCGGGGGCCGGGTGGCCACTCCCGACGTACTCGCGGTGCGCGACGCGGGGCTCGGGCTGGGCGGTGCGGTCGCGCTGGTCACCCAGCCGTACCGGGTCAAAGGGCGGCGGGCCCCCGGCTCCGCGGAGCGGCAGGACGCGGCCTGGGCCGAGGTGATCGCCGCGCTGCGCGATGAGGCGGGCCGGGACCGCCCGCTGATTCAGGGTGGGCGGAGCAACGGGGCCCGGGTGGCCTGCCGGACCGCCCGCACGGTCGGCGCCCGCGCCGTGATCGCGCTGGCCTTCCCGCTGCACCCGCCCGGGCACCCGGAGCGCTCCCGGGCCGCTGAACTGGCCGGGACCGGTACCGACGTCCTGGTGATCAACGGCAGCCGGGACCCGTTCGGCATCCCGGACCCAGCGGACGCGACTCAGCTGGTGGTGCTCGGCGGGGAGACCCACGCGCTGTCCAGGAACCCGGCCGCGGTTGGCCGGGCGGCCGGGTCCTGGCTCCGCGAGCTGCTGGGCTGACCGGACGGCCGCGGGCCGCCGGCCCTCCCCGGCGGGTGCCGCCGCTGCTGCCACCCGAGCAGGCTGCCCAGCACCGCGGCCACCACGATGGCCGTGGTGTGCCCGACCGCGGCTACCTGCAGCGTGCTCAGGCCGCTGAAGATACGGCCGATGAACACGAGGATGGCCAGATCGGCCGCGGCCGCCGCCCGGGCCCAGCGGGACCCGTACAGCAGCGCCACCGTGATCGCGGACACGACTACGTAGGACGGGCCCACGTCCAGGATGCGGTCGTCGGCGGCAGGCAGCAGCCTGTGCTGCGCGCGGTAATCCACGATGCCCTCGCTGACCAGCGTGCCAATCACCTGCCCGGCCGGGGAAAGGCCACCGCGGGCACGGTCATAACACCGCCCGGGATGGGCCAGCTTGCGGGGGGATGGCTGGGGTGCGCCGCTTGTTCGGGGGCGCGCGGCACCGGATGGGGCGGGTGCCGTCCGGCGGTGCTAGGCGGCGGGCTCGGCGGGCGCCGGGACCGCGCTGGCGGGGGTTCCGGCCGCCGGGACGATATGGGTGTTCGCGCTCACATCTGTGGGCCGATGGGGACCAATGGTGTCCCCGCCAGGAAGGAGTTCGCCCGTGTCCTCGAACACGACGATGCCGTTGCAGAGCAGGCTCCAGCCCTGCTCGGGGCGGCTGACTACGGTCCTGGCTGCCTCACGGTCCAGCGCTCGCGCGTCTGGACACGGTGGCGTGTGCGGGCACATTCGCGTGCCTCCTGGTCAGTATCTGGTTGTGGTGCTGATCACATGTTAGTGTGTCCGCTGCGCACAGCGCGCAACATAGTCCGTTGTGACGATTTATCGAGTCACTCTTTGTTACTAGTAGCCAATAACCAGGCGGGACTAGACCGAAACGACACGCCGGCCGGGGGAGTGAACTTTCAGGCGGCGGGGGTGTGCGGCAGCCGCGGGATACCGGTCAGCCGGTGGCTTTCCCGCAGCGTGAGCAGCCGCTCGGCCTCCATCGACCAGGCCCGTACCGGCGAGGTGGCCTTGGCCTTGCGCCGGTAGATGCGGTCCTCGTAGCCGCGCGGCCCGATGGTCACCCGCTCGGCCGCGTAGGCGGCCCGCATCGCGTCGGTCAGCGCCGCATCCAGGGCCTTGGCCAACCGGTACTGCTCCGCCAGCGGGACGCTGGCCGCCTGCCCGTCACGCAGCTTCTGCTCCGCGTCCCGGGCCTGCTCGAGCAGCTCGTCGAACCGGGCGGCGAGCGCCTCGTCGGCGGCCAGCATCTGCTCAGCCTCGGGGCTGACCGGCTTGCGTCTCGCGATCACGCTTTTGCTCCTGCCTCACGCCGCTTGCTGTGCCCGCCGCACCGGGCCGGCCCACCGGCAGAAGAGCCTAGCGGATCGCCCGCGGCGGCCTCCGGCCTGCTCCGCCCTGGGGAGCGGGTGCATCATTCGGGTGACCTGGGCCAGCACGTTTCAGGCCAGGCTCTGCCGCCAGTCGGCGTGCAGCGCGGAGTACGCGCCATCGCCGGTCATGAGCAGGCCGGGCGGACCGTCCTCGACGATCTGGCCCGCGCTCAGCACCAGCACCCGGTCCGCGATCTCCACCGTGGACAGCCGGTGCGCGATGATCATGGCGGTCCGGCCGGCCAGGATGGTGCGCAGCGCCGCCTGCACGGTCCGCTCGCTGGGGATGTCCAGCAGCGAGGTGGCCTCGTCGAGAATCAGGACGGCGGGGGAGGCGAGGAAGGCGCGAGCGAACGAGATCAGCTGCCGCTGCCCGGCGGACAGCCGGCCGCCGCGCTTCCCCACGTCTGCGTCGAACCCGCCGGGCAGCCCGGCGATGAACCGGCCCGCCCCGATCGCCTGGGCCGCCGCCTCGACCTCGGCCCGGCTGGCGCCCGGCCGGCCCAGCGCGATGTTGTCCGCCACCGACCCGCTGAACACGAAGTTCTCCTGGGTGACCAGGACGATCTCGCGGCGCAGCTCCCGGTCGGCGACGTCCCGCAGGTCCACCCCGTCGAGCAGCACCTGCCCGGCCCCAGGATCGTAGAACCGGGCCAGCAGCCGCGCGATGGTGGTCTTGCCCGCGCCGGTCGCGCCGACCAGCGCGACCGTCTGCCCGGCCGGGATGTCCAGGTCCAGGCCGGGCAGCACGAGCGAGTCCCGGTAGCCGAAGCGCACCCCGGCGAACCGCACGCCGCGGCCCGCGCCGTGGCGGGCGGGCAGCCGCACCGGAACGGCCGGCTCGGGGACCGCGGGCGGCTCGTCCAGCACGCCGGAGATCTTCTCCAGCGCCGCCGCCGCGGACTGGAACGAGTTGTAGAACTGCGACAGGTCCTGCAGTGGGTCGAAGAACCGGCCCAGGTAAAGCAGGAACGTGGCCAGCACGCCGACCTTGATGTCGCCGTCCAGCACGCGCAGCCCGCCGTAGCACAGCACCACCCCGGTGGCCACGTTGCCGACCAGCGTGATGCCCGGCGAGTACACCGCCAGCAGCCGCGAGGAGCGCTTGCTGGCCTTGGCGAACTGCGCGTTCAGCCCGGCGAAGATCTCCTCGTTGCGGTCCTCCCGGCGGAACGCCTGCACCGCGCGGATGCCACCGAAGGTTTCCACGAAATGCACGATGACCTGCGCGATCGTTTCCCTGGTGCGGCGGTAGGCGACCGCCGACTCGCGCCGGAACCAGATGGTCAGCCCGGCCAGCGGGCCGAACCCGGCCAGCACGACCAGGGCCAGCGGCCAGTCCAGCAGCAGCATGCCCACCCCGACCAGCACCAAGGAGAAGACGGCGGACACCAGGGCGTCCAGGCCGTCGTTGAACAGGTCCGAGATCGAGTCGATGTCGGAGACCTGCCGGGAGATGACCCGGCCCGAGGTGTAGTGCTCGTGAAAGGCCACCGGCAGTCGCTGGAAGTGGCTGAACAGCAGCTGCCGCAGCTCGATGACGACGGTCTCGCCGATCCGACCCATCTCGAAGATGAACGCCCGGGTGGTGACCGCCTGGAGCAGCACGGAGGCGATGAACCCGGCCACCGACAGAGCCAGCGGACCCACCTGGCCGCCGTGCAGCAGCGGCGGGATGCCGCGGTCGATGGCCACGCCGACCAGCCACGGGCCGGCCAGCGCGGCCAGGTTCGCGGCCACGATGAGCAGCAGCGTGCCGATCACCCGGGCGCGCTGCGGCCGGAGCAGGCTGACCAGCAGCCGCCGGGCGCGCACCCGGAGCAGTGCGGCCAGCCCGGCCGTCATCTGCTCCGCTTCTTCGGCGGCTATCCCGCGCCACGCGTCGGTGGTGGTCACGACGCCTCCTGCGCGCCTGGTTCCGGCTCGCCCGACCCGCTCATCAGGTCCCGGTACCGGGGCTGGGTGGCCAGCAGGTGGGTGTGCGTCCCGATGGCCGTGATCACCCCGTCGCGGAGCAGCGCGACCCGGTCCGCCAGCGTGACCGTGGACGGGCGGTGCGCGACGACCAGCGCGGTGGTCTCGGCCAGCAGGCCGCGGAGCGCCTCGGTCACCCGGGCCTCGGTGTGCACGTCCAGCGCGGACAGCGGGTCGTCCAGGATGAGCAGCGACGGCCGGGCCAGGATGGCCCGGGCCAGGGCCACCCGCTGCCGCTGGCCGCCGGACAGCGCCATGCCCTGCTCGCCGATCCGGGTGTCCAGCCCCCAGGGCAGGTCGTGCACGAAGCCGGCCTGGGCCATGGCCAGCGCAGCCTCGACGGCCTCGTCGCCCGCGTCCGGGGCCCCGTAGCTGACGTTCTCCCGCACGCTCGCGGAGAACAGGGTCGGGTCCTCGAACGCGCAGCCGACCCGGGCGCGCAGCTCGGCCAGCGGCAGCCGGCGCACGTCGGTGCCGTCGAGCAGGACCGCGCCGGACGTCACGTCGGCCAGCCGGGGCACCAGCTGCAGCAGCGTCGTCTTGCCGGCGCCGGTCGCGCCGGCCAGCACCACGGTCTGACCCGGCTCGACGGTCAGTGAGACGCCGCGCAGTAACGCGTGCTCCGCCCCCGGGAACCGGAACCCAACGCGGTCGAACACGAGTTTGGCCGGACGGCGCCGCGGTGGCCCGGTCCGGGCCCGGCTGCTGCGCCGGGCCGGGCTGCTGATCGACGGCTCGGTGTCCAGGATCTCGTAGATGCGCTGCGCGGCGGTGGCCGCCTCCTGGCCGCCGGCCAGGATGTACCCCATCGACTCGATCGGCCAAACCAGCATCAGGGTCAGCGTGATGAACGCGACCAGCCCGCCCAGGGTCAGCTCGTGCCGGCCGACGGCCAGCGCGCCGAGCAGCAGCAGCACGCCGATCATGGCGTTCGGGATGAGGTCCAGGCCGGCCCAGAACGTGCTGCGCAGCCGTGCCTTCGCCAGTTCGGTGCCGAACACCTCGGACGCCTGCCCGGCGTGCTGGGTGGCCGCCTCGCCGCCCCGGCCGAGCGCCTTGAGCACGCGGATCCCGGTGGCCGCCTCCTCCACGTAGGTGGCCAGGTCGCCCTGCTGGTCCTGGGAGCGCCGGGAGAGCACCCGGTAGCGCCGCTGGAACCGGATGCTGGCCCACAGGACAGGGAGGAACAGCGTCCCGGTGAGCAGGCCGAGCCACCAGTTCAGCCTGATCAGCAGCGCGACCACGGCGATGAACGTGATCGTGTTGGTGATCAGGAAGATGGTGCCGAAGCCAGCGAACCGGCGGATCGCGGACAGGTCGGTGGTGGCCCGGGACAGCAGCTGGCCGGACTGCCAGTCGTCGTGGAAGGCGGGCGGCAGCCGCTGCAGGTGCGCGTAGATGTCGGCCCGCATGGCCTGGTCCAACCCGGTGACCGCGCTGGCCTGCACCCAGCGGCGGAGGAAGTTGAGCACCGCTTGCAGGGCGCCGAGGCCGACCGCGGCCGCGCCGATGGGCAGCAGCAGGTCGCGGCGGCCGTGGCTGATCGCCCCGTCGATCATCGACTTGGTGAGCAGCGGGATGGCGATCTCGCTGAGCACCGCGACGATCGCGGCGGCCAGCATGAACGCCAGCTGCCACCGGTACGGGCGCAGGTAGCTGCGGGCCCGCCAGAGCGCGGCGAGTGGTGTTCCCCCGGCACCGCCATCCCCGGTCCGGGCAGCCGGAAGCGGGCCGGGCTGTTGCGGGGGCATTATTCGAACGCTAGCTGCGCGCTGCCGCGCTGTCACCTGAATTTTCCCTGGCTGACGGGCTGCGGCGGGTGGCCGGACGCGCCGCACGGCGGCCAGGCCAGCCAGAAACGGCATGAGTAGTGAAGTAACGGGAGTGTCACCCCATCGCCTCTATGCGGCGGGCGGGTGGCGGCGGCACGTCAACTCTGGCACGCTGGCTAGCCCGGGGGACTCGCGCGCCGGTGCCCGGGAGGCCGGCAGGGAGGGACCGTGGAGGGCACGGATTCTGGGGGCAGGCCACCCACATCGAGCTGGTCGCCTGGCCCGGCGCTAGCCGCTTACCACGACGGCGTGACCGTGATATGCCAGATCTCGGCCCTGTTCACCGACGCTGAGTGGGCGGCCCCGTCGCCGTGCCCGGAGTGGCGCGTCGCCGACCTGGCCGGTCACCTCCGCTGCGTGGCGGACGACTTCCACGAGTACCTGGACGACGCGCCGGCCAGCCGGCTGGCCCGGCTGATGGCCCCCGGCGCGCACCCGGACACCCTGGCCCGGAAGCTGGCCCGGCAGAACGCGGCCGAGCTCGCCGCGCTGCCGGACGCGTCGGGACCCGAGCACATCGCGGCGTTCGCCAGTTCGGCCCGGTCCTACGCCCAGCGGCTGCTGCCCATCTGGGAGCTGCCGCATCACCAGTACCGGGACACGCTGGTGACGGTAGGCGGGATGGCCGGGGCCGCCTGCGCCGAATGGCACCTGCACGCCTGGGACCTGGCCCGGGCTCAGGGCAAGGACTACCGGCCCGCCAACCCGGACATCCTGCTCAGCGGCTGGCTGGCCGGGAAGCCGCACCTGCCGCTGCTGGGCCCAGGGCTGCCGGTGCCGGTCGGTGGGACCGCGGCCGCCCACGCCGGTGCGGGCCTGGCCCGGCCGGGGCAGCCGGGCGGGCCAGGGCCGGGAGCGGCCGGGCCAGGGGCAGCCGGGACCGGGGATCCGTGGCATGCGATGCTGCGTGCGTCGGGGCGGATTCCGCCCGGCGGCAGCCCCGCGGACCTGGGGCTGTTCTCCTGAAGCTGGAAGGAATGGCCCTGATGGGATTCGACGTGGCTTCCGTGCGGGCTGGCTACCCGGCCCTGGCCGACGGCTTCGCCTACCTGGACGGCGCCGCGGGCACCCAGGTCCCGCTGGCCGTGCTGGACGCGATCGGCGCCGCGTACCGGTCCGGGCTGGGCAACGCCGGGGGACGGTTCCCGGCCAGCGTGCTTTCGACGGCGCTGACCGCCGAATGCCGCCAGGCCGTCGCGGACCTGACCGGCGGCGACCCGGCCGGGGTCATCCTCGGGCCGAACATGACCACCCTCACCTACCGGCTGGCGGGCACCCTGGCCCGGGCCTGGCGCCCGGGCGACGAGGTGGTGGTGTCGCGGCTGGATCACGACGCCAACGTGCGGCCGTGGCTGCAGGCCGCGGAGCGGGCCGGGGCCACGGTGCGCTGGGCCGAGGTGGACACCTCGACCGGGGAGCTGCCGGCCGGCCAGTACGCGGCGCTGCTCTCCGAGCGGACCCGGCTGGTCGCGGTGACCGCGGCGAGCAACGTACTGGGCACCCGGCCGGACGTGCGCGCGATCACCGCCGCGGCCCGGGCGGCCGGCGCGCTCAGCTACGTGGATGGCGTGCACGCCACGCCGCACCTGCCGGTCGACGTGGCCGCGCTGGGCGCGGACTTCTACACCACCAGCGCCTACAAGTGGTCTGGTCCGCATGTCGGCGCGGTGATCGCCGACCCGGCGCTGCTCGGGCCGCTGCGCCCGGACAAGCTCAGGCCCGCGCCGGACACGGTGCCGGGACGGTTCGAGCAGGGCACCCTGCCGTTCGCCGACCTGGCCGGGGTCATCGCGGCCGTCGACCATCTGGCCCAGCTGGGCGGGGGCGGCACCGGCGACCGCCGCCGGCGGCTGCTCGCCTCGATGGCGGCGGTGGAAGCGTACGAGCAGGAATTGTTCGCGGTGCTCCAGGACGGGCTGGCCGCGATGAGCCACGTGACCAGTTACGGCAAGGCGCCGAGCCGCGCCCCGACGGCGTATTTCACCGTGGCCGGGCACAGCCCGGACCAGGTCGCGAAGTTCCTGGCCGGGCGCCGGGTGAACGTGTGGGCCGGGCACAACTACGCCTGGGAGCTGACCGGCGTGCTCGGCCTGCGCGACCGGGGCGGCGCGGTGCGGGCCGGCCTGGTGCACTACAACGACCGGTCCGACGTGGACCGGCTGCTGGCCGGTGTGGCCGAGCTAGCTGCCTGAGCGGGCCGCGGCGGCGTCCGCGAACGCATAACGGTACAGCCGGGTCTCCCGGGACTGGAAGCCGACCCGCTCGTACAGCCGGCCCGCCGCCTCCCGGGAGGCCCGCGAGGTCAGGTCCACCGTCCGGGCGCCGGCTGCCTTGGCCAGGCGCAGCGCTTCCACGGTCAGCGCTTCGCCGATGCCCTGGCCGCGGGCGTCCTGATCGACGATGACGTCCTCGATCCAGGCCCGCAGCCCGGTCGGGATCGGGAACACGACCAGCGATAGCGTGCCGACGATCCGGCCATCAGCCCTGGCGATGAGCAGCGTGGTCGCATCCGAGCCGACGATCCGTTCCAGCGTCGCCCGGTCGATGGGCGGCGCGCTGCGGGACAGCTGGGGCAGCAGCCGCCTGAACGTCCCGACTACCTCGTCAGTCACTTCACGTAGCTCTTCGACGCACACAGTCACCCGGAGACTGTATCTCTATGCGCCTCCGGGGGGCTTGTACCCGCCGACTTCCCTCGTCGCTTACCGCTCGTTCCTCGCGCCGCGCTCCTCAGTCCAGTCGGCGGCGCCCCCCTTCGGCGCGGCGCCCCCCTTCGGCGCGTGCTGGCCAGCCAGTCGGCGAACGTCTGCGTGCCGCGCCGCCCGGGGCCGCTGGGCAGCATCGCCCCGCTGGCCATGGCCCGGCCCGCCGCGCCGGGGACCGGCACCCGCAGCACTGGGCGCCGGCTGCCGCGGGCCTGGCCCAGCTGCCGGGCCAGGTCGGCCAGCTCGGCCGGCTCCGGCCCGGCGATCTCGGGCGCCATCCCGGCGGGCGGCCCGGCGGCCAGCGCGGCCAGCGCGGCGGCCACTTCGCAGGCCGCCACCGGCTGGATCCGCATCCGGGGCACGAGCAGCAGCGGCCCGGGGATGCGGTCCAGGAATTCCGGGATGAACTGATGGAACTGCGTGGCGCGGATGATGCTGGCCGGTGCGCCGCTGGCCCGCACCAGCGCCTCCTGCGCCACCTTGCCCGCGTTGTACCCGCTGCCCAGCCCTGGCTGGCCGACCCCCACGATGGACAGCACCACATGATGCTCAACGCCCGCGCGTTGCCCGGCCGCCAGCAGGTTCCGGGTGCCCGCGGTGAAGAACGCCACCGATTTCCGGCCGCTCATCGTGGCCGTGTTGGTCACGTCGATCAGCGCCGCGGCGCCGTCGAGCGCGGCGTCCAGCCCGGCGCCGGTGAGCACGTCCGCGCCTGCCGACCGGGTGATCAGCACCGGCTCGTGCCCGGCCGCGCGCAGTTCGGCCATCACGTACCGGCCCACCAGGCCGGTCCCGCCCGCCACCGCGATCCGCATCTGCCGACCTCCTCTGTCTCGACGTAACGTTCAGACGAGCTGGCCCCCTTAGTTGTGACATCTAGCGGAACGTACCGGCGAAGTCCTTCGTGCTTGGTAGGCGAAAGGAGGACAGCCGATGGCAGATGACCAGGTGGTTGCGGAGCTGGAGCGCTTCCTCACCGACCGGGCCGACCAGCTGCTGCGGGCCGCGATGCTGCTCACCGGCAGCCGCGAGGCCGGCCAGGACCTGCTGCAGACCGCGCTGGAACGCCTGTTGCGGCACTGGCGCACGCTGGACGGTGATCCCGAGGCCTACCTGCGGCGCACGCTGTACAACCTGGCCACCGACGGCTACCGGCGGCAGGGCCGGCTGCAGCGCAAGCTGCTCCTGCTGCGGGCCGAGGCCCGGCCCGCCGCCGACCCGGCCGCCCAGGTGGACCTGCGCGACGCGCTGATCCGGCTGCTGCTGCAGCTGCCGCCGCGGCAGCGCGCGGTGCTGGTCTGCCGGTACTGGGAGCAGCTCACCGAGGCGGAGACCGCGGAGCTGCTGGGCTGGCCGGAAGGCACCGTCAAATCCGCCGCGTCCCGGGGGCTGCGGCGGCTCCGTGACCTGGCCAGCGGCTGGCAGCAGGCCGAACTTCACGAAACCGGATCGAGGGGACCAGGCAGATGAGCACTGACGTGGAAGACCTGCTGCGGGACAGCATGCAGCGGTTCACCGAGGGGGTCCGGGCCCCGGCCGGGCTGGCCTATCGGGCCAGCAGGCAGCGCAGGCGGCGGCGGATCGTCCGCGCCACGCTGGCCTGCGCCGCCGCCGCCGCGACCGCGGCGACCGTGGCCGTGGCGATGACCGCGGCAGGCACGGTGGCCCAGCCGGGCAGCAGCCTGGCCCAGGCCCGGGCCGCCGCCTATGTGGTCAGCCGGGTCGAGTACGCGCTGGCCAGCGAGAATCAGGTTTTCGTCGGCAGCACGATGAGCCACTCGTTCATCGATGGCAAGCTGGTCAACGGCGACCAGCCGAGCGTCAGCTGGGCGTACCAGGCACATAACCGGTTCGAGGTATTGACGGGGGCCGGCTGCGGGCAGGTCACGGCCAGCGGCGATTGCACCCACCAGGGTGGCTCGCAGCGCTATCTGGCCGACGGGACCGCACTGGTCAATGGCAAGCTCACCGGCGCCTATGTCACCTACTATGACCAAAAGTACAGCCTGTCGAAGCTGTTCGTGCCGCCAGCCAACGCGTGCGGCAAGCCCGCGCTCTGGATGGGTGGCCCCCCGGTGCCGACCCCGCACTGGTCGTCGTTCATCCACGCGACCCTCGACTGCGGCGCGGCCAAGGTGACCGGGCACGTCCGGGTCAACGGCCAGGAAACCATCCAGATCACCGGGAAGCCGATCACGGCCCGGCTTTCCCCAGGCTATGGAAAGACCGTGCACGAGCATTACGCACGGGCGCTATGGACGCTCTACGTGAATCCCTCGACCTATCTCCCGGTCCGCATGATCGGCGTGACCGAGACGTTCGGCGGCTCCGGCGGCCAGACCCGCTTCGAGTCGGTGACCAACGTGCACTGGCTGCCGCCGACCCCGGCCAACATGGCCCGGGCCCTGGTCACGATCCCGCCCGGCTACCACCAGGTGAGCTCGTCGGCTGACCAGTAATGTCGCGAACGAATAGGTAACAAAACACAAAAGGCCCGGCCGGGGGTTAACCCCCGGCCGGGCCCGTGTGCTCAGCTAGCCAGTCAGTCAGCTCGCGTAATCGAGCAGCGGCTGGGCGCGGCTCGGGTGGCGCAGCTTGGACAGCGACTGCTTCTCCAGCTGCCGGATCCGCTCCCGGGTCAGGCCCAGCGCGCGGCCGATCTCATCCAGCGTGTGCGGGTTGCCGTCGTACAGGCCGAACCGCATGGCCATGATGGTGGCCTCCCGCTGGGTCAGCCCGTCCAGCGCGTGCCGCAGCTGGTCCGCCATCAGCTGGCGGTCCACCAGCTCGGACGCCTCCGGCGCGTCCACGTCCTCGATGAGGTCGCCGATGCTGGTCTCGCCGTCCTCGCCGATGGTGGAGTCCAGGCTGATCGGCTGCCGGCTGGTGCGCAGCAGCTCCTCGATCTGGTCCGGCGTGCGGTCCAGTTCGACGGCCAGCTCCTCCGGGGTGGGCTCGCGGCCGAGCCGCTGGTGCATGTCACGCTCGACCCGGCTGAGCTTGCTCAGCATCTCCAGCACGTGCACCGGCAGCCGGATGGTCCGGGCCGAGTCCGCGAAGCCACGCTGGATCGCCTGCCGGATCCACCACATGGCGTAGGTGGAGAACTTGTAGCCCTTGGTGTAGTCGAACTTCTCCACCGCGCGGATCAGCCCGAGGTTGCCCTCCTGGACCACGTCGAGCAGGGACAGCCCGCGGTCGCTGTACTTCTTGGCCACCGAGACCACCAGCCGCAGGTTGGCCTCCAGCATGTGCGCCTTGGCCCGCCGGCCGTCCTCGGCCACCTCTTGCAGGTCGCGACGGTAGGCCTCGTCCAGGTCAGGCTCGGTCGCCAGCTTGTGCTCGGCGAACAGGCCGGCCTTGATCCGCTTGGCCAGGTTCACCTCCTGCTCAGCGGTGAGCAGGCTGGTCCGCCCGATCGACTTGAGGTAGGTGTGCACCGAGTCGCCCATGGCCGATGTCTGGTCGTCCAGGTCCACTTCCGCCATTGGCCGGGCGACGTCCGCCGGGCTTGGCCCAGCCAGCTCGCCGGTCGCCTCAGCTGCCTCGGCCTCCGCCGCGTCCAGGGCGTCTGGCCCAGGCTCGTCGGTGGCTTCCGGCGATTCGGTGCGCTGCGCAGTCTTCATGTCCTCCGTGCCCGTCCGTGCTCCTTGCGGGCCCGTGGTCCCTTGCAGACCAGTGCCCCCACCCGGCTCGTCACCCAGCCGCACCCCGGCTTCCGCCAGCTCACGGATGATGGACCGGCCTTCCGCCGGTGTAACGCCTGCGTCGCCGAACGCTGCGCGCAGCTCGGTCAGTGACAGGTAGCCCTGTCCGCGGCCAAGCTGGATCAGCTCGTCCACCCGCCGGGTCGCCTCGTCGGCCACCTCGGGCACCCGCGTGGCGGTTGCGCTCCTCGGCATCGAGGCACCTCCCTTCGTGGGCGTGCGTTACGCACGTTCGGTCAGCACGTTTCCGTGGTGTCGATGTGCTCTAGCGGTTCGCAGTTCTTGCTACTGTGAAACGCGGGCACTATCTAATAACGCTCGGTGCTGCCGATTGTTCCCGGCCGCGGTGTTCTGCCTGCCCGCGTCCGGCGGCTGCCCGCCACCCCCACCTTCATTTCTGCTTAACGCCCGCGCCTGCTCACTCAGTCCCCGGCGGCCAGCCGCCGCAGCGTCTGCAGGTCCGGCTTGCCGGACCGGAGCAGCGGGATGGCCGGCACCAGCACGAGGGCTCGCGGCGCGGCGAAGTCCGGCAGCCGGCCGCGCGCCGCGGTGCGCAGCGCGGCCAGAGTGGGCGGGTCGGCCGGGTTGGCCGGCACCACGACGGCGGTGACCAGCTCCCCCCACTCGGGGTCAGGCTGGCTCGTCACCGCGACATCCCGCACCCCGGGGCAGCCGGCCAGCGCGGCGACCACCTCGTCGGCGGCCACCTTCTCGCCACCCGTGTTGATCATCCCGTCGGCCCGGCCGCGCACGGCCAGCCGCCCAGACTCGTCCAGGCTGCCCAGGTCGGAGGTGACGAACCAGGGGCCGTCCATGGCGGCCACGCTGAGCTCGGGCCGCCCCCGGTAGCCGGAGAACAGCACCGGGCCGGCCAGCTGGATCCGGCCGTCGGCCGCGATCCGCACCGACACCCCGTTCAGCGGCCACCCGTCGTACACGCAGCCGCCGCAGGTCTCGGTCATCCCGTAGGTGGTGATCACGCGGGCGCCCGCCGCCCGGGCCTCGGCCAGCAGGCCGGCCGGCACCGCGGCCCCGCCGAGCAGGATGCCGCGGAACGAGGCCAGCGCGGCCGGGCCGCCCGGCTCGTCCAGCAGGCGCCGCACCTGGGTGGGCACCAGGGACACGAACTGGCAGCCCGGCCGTGCCGCGGCGGCCGCGCTGTCCAGCCGGGGCGCCGTCACCGGCTCGGTGCCGGCCAGCAGGGACCGGACGAACACCTGCAGCCCGGAGATATGGCTGGGCGGCAGGCAGGACAGCCACCGGTCGCCCGGCCGGGCACCCAGCCGGGCCAGGCTGGCCCCGGCCGAGTGGCGCAGCGCCGCCGCGCTCAGCTCGGCGCCCTTCGGCTCGCCGGTGGACCCCGAGGTGGCGATGACCACCGCCGTCCCCGGGGCCAGCGCGGCGGCGTCCGCGGGGGCCAGCCGCTCAGTGCCGGTGCCGGTCTCCAGCGTGTCCGGGCCGAGCGCGCGGAGCAACGCGGCGACCTTGTCCGGCGGCAGCCGCGGGTCTACCGGCAGCACTGCCGGGCCGGTGCCATCCAGCGCTGCGGCCAGCACCTCGAGCAGCCGCCCGGCCTGCGCCACGGCAGGCAGGAGTACTGCGTGCAGGGGGCGGCGGCTCACCGACGTAAGGTTATCCGGCAGATCAGGCGGCGCACCGGGAGGGCGGCCGGTGAGCGCCATCCGGCACCGGCTCCCGACCCCGGGCCGCCAGGCTCGGGCGAGGGAGCGGTCCATGGGTTTGCGCCGGATGGCGCGAACTTCCGAGGAGACACAGTGAGCGAGGTTCAGGCCCGGGTGGAGGCCGCGCTGCGCGGGCTGCGCGGGTTCGCGATCCCGATGCGCACCCGTTTCCGCGGCATCACGGTGCGCGAGGGCGCGCTGATCGAGGGGCCGGCCGGCTGGGCTGAGTTCTCCCCGTTCGCCGAGTACGGGCCGCGGGAATGTGCCCGCTGGCTGGCTTGCGCGCTGGAGGCCGCGTGGGACGGCTGGCCCCCGCCGCGGCGCGATCAGGTGCCGGTGAACGTCACGGTGCCGGCGGTCGGGCCGGAGCACGCGCACCGCATCGTGGCCGCCTCGGGCTGCCGCACGGCCAAGGTCAAGGTGGCCGAGCGGGGCCAGCCGGCCAGCGCGGACATCGACCGGGTGGCGGCGGTCCGCGACGCGCTCGGCCCGGACGGCCTGATCCGGGTGGACGCCAACGGCGGCTGGGACGTGGACACGGCCGCCCGGATGCTCCGCGAGCTGGCCCGGTCCGGGCTGGAATACGCCGAGCAGCCCTGCCCGACCCTGGCTGAGCTGGCCGCGCTGCGCAAGCGGGTGGACGTGCCGGTCGCGGCGGACGAGTCGATCCGCCGGGCCGAGGATCCGCTCGCGGTGCGCGCGGCCGGCGCGGCGGACATCGTGGTGCTCAAGGCGCAGCCGCTGGGCGGGGTGCGCAGCGCGCTGCGCATCGCCGACGCCTGCGGGCTGCCCGTCGTGGTGTCCAGCGCGGTGGAGTCCTCGGTCGGCCTGGCCGCCGGGGTGGCGCTGGCCGCCGCGCTGCCCGAGCTGCCGTACGCCTGCGGGCTGGCCACGATGAGCCTGCTCACCGGCGACGTCACCGGGCAGCCGCTGGCCGAGCAGGCTGGCATGCTGCCGGTCCGCCGCCCCGCCCCCGCCGGGGAACAGCTCGCCGAGTGGCAGGCCGACCCGGCCCCGTGGCGGGCCCGGCTGGCCGCCGCCGCGGAATTTCTCAACGGGCGCTCATGAACCCCTCGACCGCGTTCGCCACCGTCTTCGTCGACGAACTGATCCGCTGCGGGCTGCGCGAGGTGGTGCTGGCGCCCGGCTCGCGCAGCGCGCCGCTGGCCATGGCGCTGCATGATCGGTGCGGCGCGGGCAGCCCGCTCCGGCTGCACGTGCGGATCGACGAGCGGACGGCGGCGTTCCTGGCGCTGGGCCTGGCCAAGGCCGGCGGCTGGCCGGCCGCGGTGCTGTGCACGTCGGGAACCGCGGCGGCCAACTTCCACCCTGCGGTGATCGAAGCCGACGAGTCCGGTGTGCCGCTGCTGCTGCTCACCGCGGACCGGCCGCCGGAGCTGCGCGGCACCGGCGCTAACCAGACCATCGACCAGCTCCAGCTGTACGGCAGCGCGGTCCGCTGGTTCGCCGACGTGGGCGTGCCCGAGGCCCGGCCGGGGATGAACGCCTACTGGCGGTCGCTAGCCTGCCGCGGCTGGGCGGCCGCATCCGGGGCGGCCGGCGGCTTCCCCGGGCCGGTGCAGGTCAACATCCCGCTACGCGACCCGCTGGTCCCGGAAGAGGCCGGGCCGGCCTGGCCCGAGCCTCTCGACGGGCGGCCGGGTGAGGCGCCGTGGACCCGGCTGGCCGGGCCGGCCAGCCCCGAACGGCTGGGCACGCTGGAGCTGCCGTGGACCGAGCGGGGCGTTGTGCTGGCTGGTGATGAGGCGGCGCAGGCGGCCGCGCTGGCCGCGCTGGCGGAGCGGGCGGGCTGGCCGGTGCTGGCCGAGCCGTCGTCCGGGGCCCGGCAGGGCGCCGCCGCGCTGACCTCCTATCAGTACCTGCTCGATGAGCCGGCGTTCACCGCCGCGCACCCGCCGGACCTGGTCATCTCGGCCGGGCGCCCGGGGCTGTCCCGGGGCCAGCTCAGCTTCCTGCGGCTGGCCGCCGGGCACGGCGCCCGGCAGGTGGTGCTCACCCAGGGGCCGGGCCGGTGGGCCGACCCGGCCCGGACGGCCACCGACGTGGCGGCCCGGATCCGGCTGCGCGGCGGGCCGCCGGCCAGCCAGCCCGCGGGCTGGCTGCGCCGCTGGCAGCAGGCGGACGGGGCGGCCCGCGGCGCGCTGGACGCCATCCTCGACGCCGGCCTCGAGCTGACCGAGCCGCGGCTGGCCCGCGACCTGGCCGCGGCGCTGCCGGACGGCGCGCTGCTCTGGACCTCCTCCAGCCTGCCCATCCGGGACCTGGACCGGCAGATGCCCGCCCGGGCCGGGCTGCGCGTGCTGGCCAGCCGGGGGGCCAGCGGCATCGACGGGCTGATCTCGGCGGCGTCCGGCGCGGCCCTGGCCCACCAGGCGGCCGGCGGTGGGCCGGCCGTGGCGCTGCTCGGTGACCTGGCCGTGCTGCACGACGCGCCCGGCCTGTTCGCCGGGCCCAGGGAGCCGCGTCCCGACCTGGTCATCGTGGTGGCCAGCAACGACGGGGGCGGGATCTTCTCCACCCTGGAGCCGGCCGCCTTCCCGGACAGCTTCGAGCGTGTCTTCGGCACCCCGCACGGCGCCCGGCTCGGCGCGCTGGCCGCGGCGGCCGGGCTGCCCTACCTGAGCCTGCGCGACCCAGCGGAGCTGCCCGCCGCGCTGCGCGGCAGCGGGCTGCGCATCGTCGAGGTGCCGGCCGGCCGGGCCGAGGGCGCGGCGTTGCGCCGGCGGCTGCACGAGGCCGCGCTGGCCGCCATCCGGGGGCCGGCTGAGCGGCGCCGGCGCCGGTGCCGGGCCTGCGCCGGAGAGTTGCCCCCCGGTGCGCACCACAGCAGGCAGATTTGCTATACAAGGGCCGACTATGTGTAACTTATCCGCAGAGTTGTGTGTGCTGGCGGAAGAGTACGTGCCTGTTACGCTCAAGTCACGAAAGTGTCCCAAGCTGGTGCTGTCCCTGGACGGTGCGACCTGGGTCGTGCTGATCTAACCAATAGCCGGTCTTCCGGCTTTACAACCATGTCTGTCGGACCGGCCGGCGCTACCCGTGCCCTGGCCGTTCCCTGTGCGTGAAGGAGCCGTGGTAATGGGGCGAGCCCCTACTCAGCAAGACCAACCAAGATCCAGGCTCCGCAGCAAGTTTGCCCTCGTGGTTGTCGGCGCCGCCGCGCTGGCCCTCGTCGCGGCAGGCTGCGGGGGCAGCGGTTCGTCCAACTCGTCGACGGGTGGCACCAAGGTCAAGGGCGGCACCGCCGTTTACGCCCTGCCGCCGTCCACGACGCCGAACTACATTTTCCCGTACTCCAGCAGCGCTGACTTCAGCGTGTCCAACATCAGCTACCTGCAGAACCTGCTGTACCGGCCGCTGTACTGGTTCGGCAAGGGCGACACCCCGGACGTGAACCCGTCGCTCAGCGTCGCGAACCAGCCGACGTTCAGTGGGAACAACGTGACGATCACGCTCAAGCACTACGTGTGGTCCAACGGCCAGCCGGTGACCGCGTCGAACGTGATGTTCTGGATCAACATGGAGACCGCGGAGCCGGCGAACTACGGTGGCTACACCGGGTTCCCGGCCAGCATCGTGAAGAACGTCAAGGTGGTCAGCCCGACCGAGCTGACCATGACGATGGACAAGAGCTACTCGCACAGCTGGTTCCTGTACAACGAGCTGGCCCAGATCTACCCGATGCCGGAGGCGTGGGACAAGACCGCGTCCGGGGCGAGCCACTGCACCACCACGGTCAGCGACTGCAAGGCCGTCTACACCTACCTGGACGGGCAGTCCAAGACGCTGAACAGCTACGCGTCGTCGCCGATCTGGTCGGTCGTGGACGGGCCGTGGAAGCTGAGCGCGTTCAACGCGGACGGGCACATCACGTTCGTGCCGAACAAGTCCTACAGCGGCCCGACCAAGGCGACCCTGTCGCAGTTCCAGGAAGTGCCGTTCACCACGGACTCGGCCGAATACAGCGTGCTGCAGGCGCCGAACTCCAGCGTCAACGTCGGCTACCTGCCCGAGCAGGACGCCCCGGCCAAGCCGGTGAGCGCCACCGTCGGGACCAACCCGCTGCACGGCTACTCGCTGGCCCCGCTGTACTCCTGGGGCATCAACTACTATGTCGTGAACTACCAGAGCACGACCGGGAACGGGCCGGTCATCAAGCAGCTGTACTTCCGGCAGGCGCTGGCCTACCTGATGAACCAGAAGTCGGTGATCCAGGGCCCGCTGCGCGGCTACGGCCTGGCCACCGTCGGACCGGTCCCGAACACGCCGAAGACGCAGTTCCTGTCGCCGCAGGCGCCGACGGGTGACCCGTTCCCGTTCAGCGAGTCCAAGGCCAAGAGCCTGCTGTCCAGCCACGGCTGGAAGGTCACCCCGAACGGGACGACCACCTGCACCACCCCGAGCATGTGTGGCCCGGGGGTGAAGAAGGGCCAGGCGCTGAGCTTCACGCTGCCGTTCGCGAACGGCACCGCGTGGATCACCTCGGAGATGACCCAGCTGCAGTCCAACGCGGCCGCGGTCGGCATCAAGCTGAACCTGAAGCCGGAGCCGTTCAACCAGGTCATCGCCCTGGCCGGCGGCAACTGCGTGGTCACCAAGAGTTCCTGCAACTGGGACATGGCCAACTGGGGCGGTGGCTGGAACTTCGCGCCGGACTATCAGCCGACCGGCGAGGAGCTGTTCATGTGCGGCGTGCCGGCCAACTCTGGCGGGTACTGCAGCAAGCAGAACGACAACCTGATCAATACGACGCTGACCAGCAGCGACCCGCAGGCCATGTACACGTGGCAGAACTACCTGCAGCCGCAGCTGCCAGTGGAGTACCAGCCCAACGGCGTCTACGAGCTGACGGAGATCAAGGACACCCTCCACGGGGTCACCCCGCAGCCGCCGACGCTCGCCATCAACCCGGAGAGCTGGTATTTCACGAAGTAACTAGTAAGTAGCGGGTGACCATACAATGTCGCCGCTGCTCGTGACGCGGGGGTGCTGGGCTCACACCCGGCACCCCCGCGCCGTACCGCCCGCAAGGGGGAGTTAGTGACAGTATTTATGCTCCGCAGGGTGTTCCAGTCGATCATCGTCATCCTGCTGGTGACGGTGCTCACGTTCGCTCTGCTCCGGGCGATCCCGGGCAACCCGGCCATCGCCATCCTCGGCCCGAACTCGTTCCGCAATCCCGGCGCGATCCGCCAGTTCGATCAGCAGTACGGGTTCGACCTGCCCTGGTACAGCCAGTACTGGCTGTGGCTGCGGCACCTGCTGACCGGCAACCTCGGCTTCTCCTGGAAGCTGAACCAGAGCGTGGCGTCCCTGCTCGCCACGCACCTGCCCAAGACCATCTTCCTGGTCGGCATCTCCACCATCCTGGCCCTGGTGCTGGCCGTTCCGGTCGGCGTGATCCAGGCGGTGCGCCGGAACAAGTTCATAGATCACTTCTTCAACGGGTTCTCCACCGTGTTCTACGCGATGCCCGCGTTCCTGCTGGGCATCCTGCTGATCCTGGCCTTCGCGATCAAGATCCCGATCTTCCCGCCGGAGGGCCCGCAGGGTGAGGGCCTGGGCGTGCTGTTCACCAACTTCGACGCGCTGATCCTGCCGATCATCTCGCTGACGCTGATCACGCTCGCGCTGTTCAGCCGGTACATGCGCTCGTCGGTGCTGGACAACCTGACCGAGGACTACGTGCGGACGGCCAAGGCCAAGGGGGCCAGTGAGCGGCGGGTGCTGATCCAGCACGTGCTGCGCAACTCGCTGATCCCGATCGCCACGCTGCTCGGGCTGAGCCTGCCCGGGATCATCGCGGGCGCGCTGATCACCGAGTCGGTGTTCAACTACCCGGGCATGGGCTACCTGTTCTACCAGTCGGCGCTCAACTCGGACTACCCGATCTTGCTGGGAATCGTTATCGTCGTAGCTGTGGCAACAGTCGTGGGGTCGTTGCTCGCTGACATCGCGTATGCGGTGCTCGACCCGCGGGTTAGGTACGTGAGCCAATGAGTCTCGCCAGCGTCCCGCCGGAACTTCCGGACCCGAGCAACCCATCGGCCACGACCGGTCTGGTCACCACCTACGACACCGATGTCGCCGAGCCCGAGCTGGCCATCGCGCCTGGTGCGCTGCCGGCTGGTAAGCCGCGCAGTACCTTCCGCCGCGGCCTCGAGGTGTTCCTCGAGAACAAGCTGGCCGTCATCGGGGTCGGCATCTTCGCGTTCATGGTGCTGTTCTGCTTCGTCGGCCCGCTGGTGTATCACACTAACCAGCTCACGGTGAATTTCGGAAACGAATTTATCAAGCCTGGCGGGAGCCATCCGCTGGGCACCGACGCCAGCGGATTCGACGTGCTCGGCCGGCTGATGGTCGCCGGGCAGATCTCGCTGGAGGTCGGCCTCGCCGCCGCCGCGCTGGCCACCGTCCTGGGCGTGCTGTGGGGCGCGATAGCCGGCTACTTCGGCGGCGTGATCGACTCGGCCATGATGCGCATCGTGGACGCGCTGCTGTCCATCCCCGTGCTGTTCCTGGCCATCGTGGTGGTGACCCTGGTCACCCCGACCAAGCCGGTGCTCATCCTGGTCATCGCGCTGACCTCGTGGCTGACCACCTCCCGGCTGGTCCGCGGCGAGGCCCTCTCGCTGCGCACCCGGGACTACGTGCAGGCGATGAAGGTGATGGGCGGCGGCAGCCGGCGCGCGGTGCTGCGGCACATCGCGCCGAACGCGATCGGCACCATCATGGTGAACGCCACCTTCCAGGTGGCCGACGCCATCGCGCTCATCGTCGCGCTCAGCTACCTCGGCCTGGGCATCCGCCCCCCGCAGCAGGACTGGGGCGGCATGCTCAGCGACGGCATCCAGTACGTCAACGACAACTACTGGTGGCTGATCTTCCCAGCTGGCCTGTGCATCGTGCTGGTCATAGCCGCGCCCATCTTCATCGGCGAGGGGCTGCGGGACGCCGTCGAGGTCCGCCTGCAGCGCCGATAACCTGGTCACGTACCGCCACGACCTGGCCGGTACCCCACCCAGCCATTGATGAGGACGAATTGGCACCACTGCTTCAGATAGAGGACCTGCACACCGAAATCCGGCTGCGCAGCGCAACCGTGCACGCGCTGGAGGGCGCCAGCCTGAGCCTGGACGCCGGGGAATGCCTCGGCATCGTGGGCGAGTCCGGCTGCGGCAAGACGATGACCGCGCTGTCCATCATGCAGCTGCTGCCGCCGGGCGGGCACATCACCGGCGGCAAGATCCTGCTGGATGGCCGGGAGATCTCCGCGCTCAGCGACGACCAGATGCGGCACGTCCGGGGCAACGAGATCGGCATGATCTTCCAGGACCCGATGACGTCGCTCAACCCGACGATGAGGATCGGGGACCAGATCTCCGAGACGGTCGTGCTGCACCGCGGAGCGGACGCCAAGACGGCCCGGGAGCGGGCCATTGAGGTGCTCCGCCTGGTCGGTATGCCGCGCCCGGCCGAGCGGGTCGGCAACTACCCGCACCAGCTGTCCGGCGGCATGCGGCAGCGCGTGATGATCGCGATGGCGCTGGCCTGCGAGCCCAAGCTGCTCATCGCGGACGAGCCGACCACGGCGCTGGACGTGACCATCCAGAAGCAGATCCTCGAGCTCATCGACGACCTGCGCAAACGGCTGGGCATGGCGGTGATCCTGGTCACCCACGACCTCGGCGTCATCGCCGGGCGCGCCGACCGGGCCGCGGTCATGTACGCGGGCCGGGTGGTCGAGACGACCAGCACGCTCCGGCTGTTCGCCAACCCCCGCCACCCGTACACGGAGGCGCTGTTCGGCGCGCTGCCGGAGAAGGCGGTGGAGGGCTCGACCCGGCTGTACAACATCCCGGGCCAGCCGCCGGACCTGACTGCCCCGCCGCCCGGCTGCAAGTTCGCCGCCCGGTGCCGGTACGTGCAGGACAGCTGCCGCCAGCAGGAGCCGCTCCTCGAGGGGGACACCCCGGATCACGAGTACCGCTGCTTCTTCCCGGTCGGCGAGTTGTCCGACGAGCCCAAGGTCGCCGAACTGGCGGTGACCGAGAAGGTGTCGCTGGACCAGGTGGCCGCCTCGCTGAACGGGGAGAGCTACCTGCTCCAGGCCGATCACCTGGTGAAGAACTTCGCGGTGACGGCCGGCGCCGTGCTGCAGCGCAAGGTGGGCGAGGTGAGCGCGGTCGCCGACGTCAGCTTCGGCATCCGGCCGGGGAAGACGTTCGGCATGGTCGGCGAGTCCGGCTGCGGCAAGACCACCGTCGGCCGCCTGATCGTCGGCCTGGAGAAGGCCACCGGCGGCTCGATCGTGCTGGACGGTGAGGACCTGCTCAAGCTGAACAACCGGGACCGGCGCAAGCGCGCCCGCGAGGTCCAGCTCATGTTCCAGGACTCCTACGCCTCGATGGACCCGCGGATGCGGGTGGCCACCATCCTGCGCGAGCCTCTGGCCATCCAGGGCATCGGCAGCCGGCGGGACCAGCAGCAGAAGATCGCCGCCATCCTGGACCAGGTCGGCCTGCCCCGGGCCGCGATCGAGCGGTACCCGCACGAGTTCTCCGGTGGCCAGCGGCAGCGGCTCGGGCTGGCCCGTGCGCTCATCCTGAACCCGAAGCTGCTGGTCGCGGACGAGCCGGTGTCCGCGCTGGACGTGTCGATCCAGGCGCAGATCCTGAACCTGATGCGGGACCTGCAGCGCGACCTCGGGCTGACCTACCTGTTCATCTCGCACGACCTGTCCGTGGTG
Source organism: uncultured Actinomycetes bacterium (assembly GCA_963717125.1). Classification (GTDB taxonomy): domain Bacteria; phylum Actinomycetota; class Actinomycetes; order Streptosporangiales; family Streptosporangiaceae; genus RYN-230. Next base: position 626,673 of record CAVQVG010000020.1, on the reverse strand, counting down.
CGCTACCTGTCGGAAACGATCGGCGTGATGTACCTGGGCAAGATGGTCGAGGTGGGCCCCTCGGAAGAGGTGTACTACTTCCCGGTGCACCCGTACACCAAGGGCCTCATCGACACCGTGCCGGTGGCCGACCCGATCAAGGCCCAGAAGAAGGCGGAGCAGGGGGTGGCCGGCGAGCTGCCGTCCGCCATCGACCCGCCGTCCGGCTGCCGGTTCCGCACCCGGTGCCCGCGCGCCCAGGAGCTCTGTGCTCAGGAGGAGCCACCGCTGCGCCTGTTCAGCACCGGCCACCTGGCCGCCTGCCACTTCCCGCTCCGCGAGCCGGTGGCCGGCGCCGCGACTGCCGCCGTGAGCTAGCGCACCAGTCCGGGGTCGCCCCCCGGACTGGCTACGCCTCGAGGGCGAAGCGTATGGCGCGGAACTTGGTGACGGTCTCGGCCAGCTCGGCGGCCGGGTCGGAGTCGGCCACGATGCCGCCGCCCGCGAACAGCCGGGCCCGCGGCCCGTCCAGCTCCGCGCAGCGCAGCGCGATGCCCCATTCCCCGTTCCCGGCGCTGTCCACCCAGCCCACCGGGCCCGCGTAGCGGCCGCGGTCCATCCCCTCCAGCTCCCGGATCAGCTCCATCGCCGCCTCGGTCGGGGTACCGCAGACGGCGGCCGACGGGTGCAGGGCGTTCAGCAGCGTGAGCACCGAATGGCTCGCGCCGCTGGCATCCCGCGCGGACAGCGTGCCGTGCACGGTGGTGGCCAGGTGCTGCAGGTTGGCGAATTTGAGCAGCACGGGGCGCTCGGCCACGGTCAGCTGGTCGCACAGGGGGGCCAGCGAGTCCCGCACGCTGGCCGCCGCGTACTCGTGCTCCTCGGTTTCCTTGGCCGAGGCCAGCAGCGCGGCGCCCAGCGCGTCGTCCTCGGCCGCGTCCTGGCCGCGCGGCGCCGTGCCGGCCAGCACCAGCGAGCTGACCGCGCGGCCCTGCCGCTTGATCAGCAGCTCCGGGGTGGCGCCGGCCAGCCCGGCGCACGCGAACGTGTAGCACTCCGGGTAGCGGGCGGCCAGCCGGCCGAGCAGCAGTTGCTCGTCGATCGGCGCGGCCGCGGACGCGTACAGGTCCCGGGCCAGCACCACCTTGCGCAGCCCGCCCGCCCGGATCCGCTCGACCGCCGCGGCGACCGCGCGTTCCCACTCCGGCGCGCTGAGGCTGCCGTCGTGCCAGCGGATCTCGCCCGGGACCGGCTGGGTGGTGTCAATCCGGGCGGCCGACCCCGGTCGCCGCTCCGCGCCGAGCGGCGGCCAGCCGGCGCCTCCGGCCCCGCCGCCGCGTGGCCCGGAGATGGTGGTGACCCAGGCCTGGCCGGCCCGGCGGCCGAGCACCAGCCGGGGCAGCACCAGCACCGACCCGTCCGAGGCGGGATCGAACGTGAAGCTGCCGAACGCCACCGGCCCGCAGCCGGGCGCGCCCACCTCGTCGTGGATCCGGGCCCCGTCGAGCGCTTCGCGCAGCCACTTGTCGGCGGCGGTGAACCTGTCCTGCCCGGCCGGCAGGGTGACCCGGGCCACCTCGCCCCAGCCGATGAGCCCCTCGCCGCCGTGAATCCAGGCCAGGGCGCCGGGGCCGGGCAGTTGTCCGGCCAGGTCGCCTGGGTCGGCGACCGGGATGGTGCGGACCGTGAGCCCAGCCGTCCCCAGGTACCCTGCGCTGCTTGATCCTGATTCCACGGGATTCAACTGTACGAGGATGCCGTCCCAGTCGTGGCCGCGGGGAGCCAGGAGGTAGCCCGTGCCGGGCGGCGGTCACCGGGTGCGGGACAGCTGTACGGGGGGCGTGACGTCCTCCTCGGCCCGCGGCCGGGCCAGCCTGCTCGGCCACCACATGTGCCGCCCGACGTCCAGGGTCAGCGCGGTGACCAGGACGGACCGGACCACCAGGGTGTCCAGCAGCACGCCCAGCGCGACCGTGAAGCCGATCTCGGTGAGGATGACCAGGGGCAGCGTGCCCAGCGTGGCGAACGTGCCGGCCAGGATCAGCCCCGCCGAGGTGATCACGCCGCCGGTGGCGGCCAGGCCGGCCAGCATGCCGCGGTGCGTGCCGGCCTTGATCGTCTCCTCCCGGACCCGGGTCATCAGGAAGATGTTGTAGTCGATGCCGAGCGCGACCAGGAACACGAACGCGAACAGCGGCATCGAGTTGTCCGCCCCGGCGAACCCGAACACGTACTTGAAGAACACCGCCGAGAGGCCGAGCGAGCCGAAGTACGACAGGATGACGGTGCCGATCAGCAGCACCGGCGCGACCACCGCACGGAGCAGCAGGGCCAGGATGATCAGCACGACGACCAGCACCAGCGGGATGATCACGTTGCGGTCCCGGATGGCGTAGTTCTCCACGTCGAGGTTGATCGCGGTGGCCCCGCCGACCTTGGCGTCCGCGCCGGGCACCGCGTGCGCCGCGTCGCGCACCTGGGTGACCGTGTTATACGCGGCCTGGCTGTCCGGCGGGACGGACAGCGTGCCCTGCAGCAGCACCAGACCGTCCCGCACCTGCGGCGGGCCGACCGACGAGATCCCCTTGGCGCTGGCCAGCGCGGCGCGCAGCGGCACGGCGGCCGAGGCCTTGCCGATCACCTGGACCGGCTGGCCGGACCCGGCCGGGAAGTGCGCGGCCAGCACCTGCTCACCGGCCACCGCGCTGGGCGTGCCGCGATAGGACTGGGCCTGGGTGAGCGTGCCGAGCCGGAAGCCGATCAGGCCGAGCGAGAACACCGCCAGGATCACCGCGGTGAGGATCCAGACGGACCGGGGGCGGGCCGCGATCCGCTGGCCGATCCGGGCCCACGGGCCGCGCGAGGTGGGGTCGGCCGAGCCGTACCGGGGCTTGTACGGCCAGAACACCCAGCGGCCGGTGATCACCAGCAGCGCGGGCAGCAGCGTGACCATGGCCAGCAGGCCGACCGCGATGCCGATCGCGGCTACCGGGCCCAGCCCGGAGATGTCGGCCGAGTCCGCGGCGAGCAGGCACAGCATGCCGGCGATGACGGTCAGCCCGCTGGCGATGATGGCCGGCCCGGCCCGGCGCATGGCGATCGCCATGGCCTCGTGCCGGTCCTCATGACGGCGCAGTTCCTCCCGGTAGCGGGCGACCAGCAGCAGCGCGTAGTCGGTGGACGCGCCCAGCACCAGGACGACCAGAATCCCCGCGCTCTGCCCGTTCACGACCAGGCCGGCGTGCTGGATGAGCAGGTAGATGAACGCCTCGGCGGTGGTCAGCGCCACCCCGGCCGAGATGATCGGCAGCAGCCACAGGATCGGGCTGCGGTAGGTGAGCAGCAGCAGCACGATGACCACGGCCAGCGTGGCGTACAGCAGCGTGGAGTCGATGCCTTTGAAGATCTTGACCGAGTCGGCCGCGCTGGCCGCCGGGCCGGTCACGTAGGCGTGCAGCCCTGGGTCGCCCGATCCGGCCACGCTGTCCAGCTTGGTCACGAAGTTGGTGATCGCGTTGCTGTACCCGAGGTGGGCCTCGATGAGGATCTCCGCGGCCTTGCCGTCCTTCGCGGGGATCGGGCCGATGACCTGGCCGGCGTGCGGCAGCGCGGCGAACGTGCGCGCGTCCTGGGCGGTCTTGGCCAGGTCGGCCTGGGTCAGCCCGGACGGCCGTACATAGACCACCACGGCGGGGTTCAGGTTCTTGGCCGTGAAGTGGTCCTGCAGGTTGAGCGCCTGGGTTGACTCGGCCGAGGCGGGCAGGTAGGCGGAGGCGTCGTTCTTCTCCGCGCCCATCAGCTTCCCGGCCAGTGACCCGGTCAGCGCGATCACGATCAGCCAGAACGCCAGGACGGCCCATTTAGTCCGCCGCCCGCTGGGCAGCGCCGCGATCCGGCGGCCCCAGCCGCGTTTCCCCGTGCTGCTCTGTCCTGTGCTGCTTGCCCCCGTGGCCACGAAATCCTCCCGAGCGGCGCCGCCGGCCGGTCCAGCAGGCACCGCGTACACGATGTATCGCGTTTGGCTGAGCTGTCAAGTCATATCGCGAGTGTTGTGTAGATTGGCCGGCCTGCCGTACTGGCTAGCCTGGCGCGGCCGACCCGGGCGCCTGGTCCCCGTGGCACCCTGCCCTCAGTCTGACAGCCAGGCGCAGACGGCGGCAAACGCGTTTCCGGCCCCTGGGGCTGACGTGTTGGTGTGTCCTGGCCGGCGGGCTGGCCAGGGCGTGCTAACCTCTCCGTTACCAATTGCCTATTATAACGGTAGGATAACTAGGATGCTTCTCGCGAACGACGGAGTCCGCCAGCGGCTGAGCCCGTCCCGGCTGGCCGCGCTGGTCCAGGCCGCAGCGACCGGGCACGACTGGACCGCGCTGGTCCAGTATCGCCAGGACGAGCGCTGGTACCAGCGCCTGGAACAGGGCGACAACCACGAGGTCTGGCTGCTCAGCTGGCTGCCCGGGCAGCGCACCGGGTTCCACGACCACTGTGGGTCCGCGGGGGCATTCGCGGTGGTCCATGGCGAACTGCGCGAGTACACCACGGTTGGCGGCCGGGGGACCAGGATGCCGGCCGGCGCCGACCTGCTGGCCGGGCGGGTACGGTCATTCGGGCCGGCCCATGTGCACGAGGTGGTCAACGCGGCCACCGGGCCGGCCGTGAGCATCCACGCCTACTCCCCGCCGCTGGCCGGGATGCGGCGCTACGAACTGACCAGTGGCGGCCTGGTGCTGGCCGCCATGGAGACCGCAGGGGAGCGATGGTGAGCGACGGCAGGCCAGCGGGCGCACGCACGATTGACGACCTGCTCGGCGCGGCCCGGGCCCGGCTGGACCGGGTCGGCCCGGAGCAGGCGCAGGCCGCGGTGCAGGCGGGCGCGCTGCTGGTGGATATCCGGCCCGCCGCGCAGCGCGCCGCCGAAGGCGAGGTGCCGGGCGCCCTGGTGATCGAGCGCAACGTGCTGGAGTGGCGGTTCGACCCGGCCTCGGACGCGCGGCTGCCCCAGGCCGGCCGCTACGACCTGCCGGTCATCGTGATGTGCTCGCAGGGTTACACGTCCAGCCTGGCCGCGGCCTCGCTGCAGGACCTCGGCCTGACCGCGGCGACCGACCTGGACGGCGGCTTCCAGGCCTGGGCCACGGCCGGCCTGCCCGTCGTCCCGGCCCAGCCGGTCAGCTAGCGGGCCGGGCCGGCCGTGACATCTGTCATGGCCGGGCGGTGACGCACGGCAGCGGCCGGGCGGCCGGCCTGCGGGCAAGATCGGGGGTATGTCCGACGCGATGCTGACCGCGGGGGCGCCTGCACGCGACGGGGCTGTGCCTACCGACACCGTGCCTACCGACACCGTGCCCAGCGGCACCGTGCCCAGCGGCACCGTGCCCACCGGCGCTGGGGACCGGTCAGGTGGCCCAGAGCGCGCGGATCGAGCAGACTCGTCCCATGTGCTGCTTCGTAACCCGGCCGCGCTGGGCCGCCGGCCGGACCGGTGGCTGGCCCGGTTCCGGGCCATGACCCAGGCCCCTGCCCGGCCGGCCGCCGAGGTCGGCGGCCGCGCCGGGCCCGCCACGTCGGACCCGGCGATGGACGGTGTGCCCGGCGCCCGGTGGCGCCGGTTCGGCTGGATGTTCGCGGCGATCTGGCTGGTCTACCTGTCCCAGCCGGCCAGCACCGTTTGGGCCGACCATGACCTGGTGCGCCGCTACCTGGGGCTGGCCACGCTGATCGCGTTCGCCGCGGTGTTCATCGCGACGTTCGCGCTGTCCCGGCGGCGGGCGGACCGCCAGGTGCCGCTCGCGTTCGGCGTGGGCGCGCTGTCCGCCGAGGCGGCGTTGATCGCGGTCGGCTACCTGAGCATCGGCGCGGATGCCTCGCTGCTGCTGATCTACCTGAGCGTGATGGCGGTGTTCCTGCTGCCCATCCGGATCGGCTGGGCCGTGGTGGCGGTGGCCATCGGGGCATCGCTGGCCGTGCCCGCGATGGTCGCCGGCTGGCAGCCGGACGGGACGCTGGCCTTCCAGATCTTCGTCTCGGCGCTGGCATCCTTCGGCGTGGTGCAGCTCATCCAGCGCAACATGCAGCTGGCCGCGGCCCGGAACGAGCTGACCAGACTGGCCCTGGCCGACGAGCGCAACCGGTTCGCCCGGGACCTGCACGACATCCTGGGCCACTCGCTGACCGTGGTGGCGGTCAAGGCCGAGCTGGCCGGGCGGCTGACCGGCCTGGACCCGGCGCGGGCCGAGGCCGAGATCGGCGACGTGGAGCGGATCGCCCGGCAGGCACTCGCCGACGTGCGGGCCGCGGCGGCGGGCTACCACGAGGTCACCCTGGACCGGGAGCTGGCCAGCGCCCGCACCGCGCTGGCCGCGGCGGGCATCGAGGCCGACCTGCCGGACCACGAGATCGTCGGGATCCCGCGGCGCCGCCAGGAGCTGTTCAGCTGGGCGGTCCGGGAAGGGGTGACCAACGTGATCCGGCACAGCGGGGCGACCCGCTGCGCCATCCGGGTCACCCTCGACCAGGTGGAGATCAGTGACGACGGGATCGGCTGTGTTGACCCGGGGGGGCGACCCCCCGGACCCCCCGATCGCCGCTGCGCGCCGAGCGGCGGCGAGCCGCCACGGCTGGGGGGGCGACCCCCCGGACCCCCCGATCGCCGCTGCGCGCCGAGCGGCGGCGAGCCGCCGCGATCCGGGCACGGGCTGGCCGGGCTGCGCGAGCGGGCGGCGGCCGAGGGCGCCGTGGTCGGCGTCGGCCGGTCCGCGCTGGATGGCTTCGTGCTCCGGGTGCGGATGCCATGATCGGGCCGTGACCACACCGATCCGGCTGCTCCTCGCGGACGACCAGGCCTTGGTCCGCGGGGCGCTGGCCGCCCTGCTCGCGCTGGAGCCTGATCTCGAGGTGGTGGCCGAGGTGGGCCGCGGCGACGACGTGCTGCCCGAGGCCCGCCGCACCCGGCCCGACGTGGCGCTGCTGGACGTGGAGATGCCCGGCCTGGACGGCATCTCCGCCACCAGCGAGCTGCGCGCCGCGCTGCCGTCCTGCCGGGTGCTGGTGGTGACCACGTTCGGCCGCCCCGGTTACCTGCGGCGGGCGATGGCCGCTGGGGCCAGCGGCTTCGTGGTCAAGGACACCCCGGCCCGGCAGCTCGCGGACGCGGTCCGCCGGGTGGCGTCCGGGCTGCGCGTGGTGGACCCGAGCCTGGCCGCGGAGACGCTCGCGGCCAGGGACAACCCGCTGACCCCGCGGGAGACCGACGTGCTGTGGACAGCCCGGGACGGCGGGACGGTGGCGGACATCGCCGCGACCCTGCACCTGTCGGAGGGCACGGTGCGCAACCACCTGTCCGCGGCTATCGGCAAGACCGGCGCGCGTACCCGCGCCGAGGCGGTGCGGCTGGCCAGCGCGAACGGCTGGCTGCTGGGCAGCTAACACCCGGTTCGAGCGGGTGGACAACGGCCAGGTGCACTGGATCGACCTGGATCTGCCGGACACGATCGAGCTGCGCGGCCGGTTCTTCACCGACACCAGCCGCCGGCGGATGGTTCCCGCGTCGGTGCTCAGCGAGGAGTGGCTGCCGATCGTGGCGGACAGCCCCGGGCCGTACTTCTTCGTCACCGAGGGAGTGCTGGTCTACCTGCCGGAGGCGGAGGTGACCCAGACGCTGGCCCGCATCGCGGCCCGGTTCCCCGCTGCGCGGGTCGCGCTGGACACCTACCCGCAGCGGATGTACCAGCGCCAGCACCAGTTGGCCGCGCGCCGCGGCATCGCCCAGTGGCAGTGGGCGTGCGACGACCCGGCTTCGCTGCAGCGGCTCGGCCTGCGGCTCGACCAAACCGCCACGGTGACCCGGCCGCCGCGCGCCATGCGGCGCGACCTGCCGCCGGGCTACCGCTACCTGCTGCTGCCGCTGACCGACCCGATCGTCGGCCGGAAGTTCGCCACCCTCAGCCTGTTCACGGCGGACGGTTCAGCCCGGCCGGCCCAAGCCTGACAGCAGCGCCTCACAGCAGCGTGAGCTGCTCCGCCACCGGAGCTGGGGCCGGCGCCGTGGCGGGCCCGCGCCAGCGCCGGATGGGCGGCGGGCTGCCCCGGCCGACCCGGTACCGCTCGGCCAGTTCGCGCACCTGCCCGGCGATCCGCTCCTGGTAGTCCTTGGGCGCGTAGGCGCGCGACCCGTACAGCCCGCGGTAGCGGGCGACCAGCGTGGGGTGGTGCTCGGCCAGCCAGGCCAGGAACCACTCCCGCGCGCCGGGCCGCAGGTGCAGCACGATCGGGCTGACGTGGGTGGCGCCGGCCTCGGCCACCTGCCGGACGGTGGCTTCGAGCTGGGCGGGGGAGTCGGACAGGAACGGCACCACCGGCCCCATCAGCACCCCGCAGCGCAGCCCGTGCTCGCTGAGCGTGGCGCACACGCCGAGCCGGCGCAGCGGGCTGGGCGTGCCCGGCTCCAGCGTCCGCCACAGCTCCTCGTCGGTGCAGCCCGCCGACACGCTCAGCCCGACGTCGGTGACCTCCGCGGCCGCGGTGAGCAGGTCGAGGTCGCGCAGGATCAGCGTGCCCTTGGTCAGGATCGAGTACGGGTTGCGCGCGTCCAGCAGCGCTTGCAGGATGCCGGGCATCAGCCGGTACTTGCCCTCCGCCCGCTGGTAGACATCCACGTTGGTGCCCATCGCGATGTGCTCACCGGGCCACTTCGGGGCGGCCAGTTCCTTGCGCACCAGGTCCGGCGCGTTCACCTTGACCACGATCTTCGAGTCGAAGTCATGCCCCGCGTCCAGGTCCAGGTAGGTGTGCGTGTTCCGGGCGAAGCAGTAAACACACGAATGGCTACATCCCCGATAGGGGTTAATGGTCCAGCGGAACGGCACGCGGGAGGCGTCGGGCACCCGGTTGATCGCGCTCTTGGCGCGCACCTCGAAGAACGTCATGCCGCGGAAGCCGGGGGTATCGAACGTCCTGGTGATGGCGCCGCGTTCGAACAGCGCCGGCGGCGCCGCCGGGTCGCCGCGCAGCGTCCCGTCTGGCTCGACCCGCATGCCATCCCAGCGCATGCTGGCCACTATAGAATCTGTGTTCGACCCTTGGCAAACGCCGGCGCGCCGCACCGGTACTCTGATCGACTCGCGCTGTCACGCTGTGCAGTGCGCTGGGTCCAGGGCGCAACCGCGCAAATCACAGCACAGCAACGGGATCTAAGGCTAACGATCTTGCTGTGGGGGATAGTAAGAGAAAGTCCGCTCCGGCCCGGCGGTGGAGGTAGCCCTCATGGCGCTATCCATGGATGAGCAGCGCATCCTGGATGAGATCGAGCGTGGCCTGGCCACCAGCGACCCGCTGCTGGCGTCCAGGATGGCCTCATTCGGTGCGCCCCGTGGGCCGCTGACCGCGCGGATGCGCCGGATCCGGCTGCTCGCCTCGTTCAGCACCCTGCTCGTAGTCGCGGTGGTGTCGCTCGTGGTATACGCGGTGGTCCCGTTCCGTGCCTCGACCGACCGGCCCGTGGGCAGCAAGGGCAGCGCGTCCCCGGCGCACCCGGCCCAGATGGCGCCGTCCGCCACGACCGGCAAACCGGCTACCCCGGCGGCCTCGGCGGCCTCGTCCGACGTCGCGGCCAGCCCGGTGCCGCACGCGGTCCGCTCGCAGTGACCAGCCCGGTCAGTATTCGCGCCAGATCTGCAGCAGGTACTGCTCCAGACCTTCCAGGTCCATCCGGGCCCGCTGGAACTCGTCGCTCAGCGGGTCCACGCCCCGCTCGAACATTTCCTCGTACAGCCGCATGACCTCGCGCCGGTTCCGCGCGTACACCCGGACCACGTAGTCGCCCACCCCGCCCGCCAGCGTCAGCCGGTCCACCGCCCGGTCCACGGTGAGCTGACCACGCAGGTACAGCGTGGCCTTGGCCTCGTCCTCCCAGGCGTCGCCGAACAGCGGCGGCGCGGTGTCCCACTCCTCCAGGGTGAGCCGGACCCCGATGTGCTCCTGCAAGCTGCCCACCCACAGCTGCTCCCGGGTCACGCTGACCAGCGTGCCGACCGGGGCCAGCGGGCCGCCGGGCGCGTCCGGGTCCACCGTCGAGTCATGCACCCGGAACATCCGCCGGTCGGGGAACACTGGCATTTCCAGCCGGATCAGCCGACGGCTCATGTGTTCCCCCCTACGCCCGTACCTATCTCAACGTACTAGCATGCTCCGGCCTCGCCCGGCTGCGGCGGGCATTCCACGACAAAGACCTAAGCAGTTACGGTGCGCAGCCAAATAGCAGCATGGGAGTGGCTGGCGGGGCGCGGCGGTATCAGAGTTCCCGGTCTTTGACTTCCGCCCAGAGCTCGCGATAGCTCTGCGCGGCCCGGCTGCGCGGCGCGAACGCGCCCACCGGGGCCCGCTCCAGGGACATCCGCTCGATCAGCGAGAGCGCGGGAATGGCCGTCGCCGCGATGTCGCCGCGTTCCGTGGGCAGCTGGCTGGCAATGTCCAGGTGCAGCCGCTTGCGCCGGTCGATCATGGAGAAAAACGCCAGCACATCGGGCCGCTTGCCGTTCAGCCCGCCGATGAACTCGGTCAGCTGGTCCAGCGTGCGCAGCGACAGCACGGTCGGGATGAGCGGGATGAGCAGGCCGTCCGCCGCCTGCAGCACGCTCTCCGACAGCAGCGAGATGCCGGGCGGGCAGTCCAGGAAGATGACGTCATAGTCGGCGGCGAGCGGGGCGAGCAGCCGGGCGATCCGCCGGGTGGGCTTCTTGGTCGCCCCGAGGACCAGGTCGAGATTGCGGTAGGTGAAGTCGGCGGGCAGCAGGTCCAGCCGGTCGAAGTCCGTGCCCTTGATCGCCCCGTCGAGCTCCCGGCTGCCGCGGATCAGCGCTTTGCCGCCGCCCTTGACCCGGGGCCGGATGCGGAACAGGAAGCTGGCCGCCGCCTGCGGGTCCAGGTCCCAGAGCAGCACGCGCAGCCCGTCCTGGGCGGCCAGGTAGCTGAGGTTGACCGCGGTGGCCGTCTTGCCGACGCCGCCCTTGATGTTGTACGTGGCCAGGATCTTCATGGGCCGGATCCGCCGGTCAGCACCTGGAACCGGCACTCGCTGGCCGGGCTGGCGAAGTCGCGGAACCGCCCGGCGAACTCGTCCCGGGCCTGCCGCTGGCGCAGCCCGAGCTGGCCGGCCAGCTCGCCCATGGCCAGCAGCGCGGTGGCCGGCGTGTCCCGGTCCGCCATCATTTCGCTGGCGAACTCGCGCAGTTCCTGCTGCTGGACCTGGCGGTCCTGGAACTCACCCAGGCAGTCCTGCAGGCCCTTGAGGTCCTTGACCGCGCGCTGGTGGGCTTGCGGGTCGAACAGCGACGCGAAGAACTCGAGCAGGTAGCGCAGTTCCTTGCATCGCTTGCGCAAGTCGTGCAGCTGCTCGGCGGGGGAGTCCGGGCTGATCGCCGCGCCCTGGCGGAGCACCTTGCTATGGGCCCGGCGCAGCCGCGCCACGGCCAGGTCCGCCGCCCGCGGGCTGCCCTTGGCCGGGCCCAGGCCGGTGAGCGCCGTGCGCCACTCGCTGACCAGCCGGGTGAACCGGGCCGAGCGGAGCCCGCGGACCAGCCGGCGGTACTCGGCGCCGCGCTGGCCGACCAGATGGTCGTGGAACGGGGCCAGCTCAGCTGGCTTGGCGGACACCAGGCCGTCCGCCATGTCCTGGTAGCCCAGCAGGTAGACGTCCAGGTCACGGGTGGGCGTGGTGAGGTCGCCGAGCCACTTGAACTCGGGGCCGAACCGGGCCGCCAGCCCGGCCGGCAGCACGTCGGCGGCCAGCTTGAGCGCGGACCGGGTGCGGCGCACCGCTACCCGCAGGTCGTGCAGGAACTCGGTGTCGATGTCGCGGAGCGTGCCGGGCACGTTGGCCTGGATGGTGTCCAGCAGGTCCAGCAGGATGGTGCGCATGGCCAGCCGGCCCGGCATATCCGGGGACAACCGGATGTCCAGCTTGTTGCTGTAGTCCTCGGCGTGCCGCCCGGCCGCGGCCAGTGCGGCGTCCAGCGGGCCGCCGGCCGCGCCATCCGGCCTGGCCGCGGCGGCCAGCAGCTCGGCCACCCGCTCGGCCTGCGGCTGGTAGCCGCGCACCGCGGTGACCTGGAGCCGGGCCGGGAGCTGCGCCGCCGCCGGGTAGCTCGCCGCGGTGCGGTCGACGGTGAGCCACGCGATCGTCTTGGTGTCCTCGTTGAGCACCCGCAGTTGCTGCACCGTGCTCACCGCGCGGGCGGCGGGCAGCAGCGCGCGGATGCCGGCCGCGGCACACAGCCGGTCGCGGACCGGCCCCGCGGGCAGGCCAGCGGCCAGGGCCGGCCAGCTCAGCCGGCTGGCCGGCTGGCTGACCTGGTCCCCGCCCGGACCGGTGAGCACCAGCTCGGCGGGCCGGCGGCCGGTGACGTATTCCAGGGTGAGCCCGGCCCGGTGCAGCCGCCAGTCGAACGTGTCCAGCCAGGCCCGGCGCACGGCGCGCGGCCGGCCGGTGCGCCGCACGGAGAACCGCGGGGCCAGCGTGGCCAGCACGTCATCTTCCCCCGGCTGGCCATGATCACTGGCACCGAGGACGACAACCTGGGCAGACGCGGGCACTGCGGGACCTCGGCTTGGGTCAGCGAAGCAAGGACGGATGAACGAAAGGTTAACAGTGGGCAACCGATTAACGGTACACGAGGCTGCCCACGAGTGTAACCAGTACTAGCTCGTCCGTCTCCGCCTGTTATGGGCCGATTTTCCAGCCGGCAGCCGGCATCCGAATGGCCTGCGGGTCAGGTCCCGTGGGGCTCGCTGGCCCGGACCGGATGGTCACCGGTACGGCCGCCGCGGCGGCCCAGCCGGCCCGGGGCCCGGCTGGACGTCCCGTGCTCCGCCGAGCCAGGCCGCTCGCGAGACGCCTTGGGCCGGGCCGGGCCGTCCGCTGGCACCCCGGGCAGGCTCAGCGGCGGCCGGTTGATGGCCGGCATCACGTTGGTCAGCTCCGCGCTGGCCTCAGCCGACGCCCGTTTCTTCGCCTGCTGCACATCGACTCTGGCGGTCGCCGCGGACAGCCGGTCGTCCATCTCCCGCAGCCTGCGGGCCTGGGCCCGGGCCTTGATGAACCGTTCGGCCAGGTAGAGCGCGACGACCGCTAGGACGACACAGACAAGGAGCAGGCCAGCCATAAATGAATTCCGCCATCAGCTCGGAGGTCTTCGGGGATGGTCCCAGACTATGCGAGGCCCGCACCGCGCCGGTGAAGCGGCGGCCTGGTGTCGGCGAGAATCCGGTAAAGAACCGGAATGGCTCGGGCCGGGGCGGGCTTCCCGGGCTGGCCGCGCTGCCGCAGACTGGGCGTACCGGCGCACGCCCCGAACCGGGCCCTGGCGTTGGGTAGAGGAGGTCGGTTTGGTGTTGTACGTCTTCGGTTTCGAGCGGACCGCGGTGCTGCTCAGCGACCTGTACTTCGTGGACCCGCACCCGATGCCGGGCCAGGAGAGCCCGGAGCACGGCGTGCGGCTGGAGGTCAGGCTGCTCAGCGCGGGGGAGCTGAAGGGGTCCATCTACTCGGCCCAGCCGATCGAGATCGGCGAGCTGATCTGGCGGGCGGACCTGCTGGAATCGGTGGACGGCCCGGCCGGCAGCTTCGACCGGACGCACCACCACCCGATGGCGGAGCAAGGCTGGGAGCCGGGGCACCGGGTGTTCGAGCGGGAGCTGTCCGCGTTCCCGGTGGAATGGGTCGGCGCCAAGCTGGCCGACCTGGACGGGCTGCTGACCCAGGCGGGCGCGGGCGGCCAGCCGGCCGACAGGAGGGACGCGCAGGCCCTGCGCAACAGCCTGCCCGAGATACTTAACGCCCTCACCCGGCTGCTCGACCAGGTCCGCGCGGGCGAACTTGGCCGGCCGATGGGGGAAGAGCCTGTTAACAGCGCCAGGGTCGGCTGGCTGTAGCCAGCGACCAGATGAAAAGTGGGCTGGCTCTAACCCAGTGCGCGATTGCAGACTGGGAGCGTGCACGATTACGACCTGGTAGTCATCGGTTCTGGTCCCGGCGGGCAGAAGGCGGCGATCGCGGCCGCCAAGCTGGACCGGCGGGTGGCGGTCGTGGAACGGCCGGACATGATCGGCGGGGTGTGCCTGAACACCGGCACGATCCCGTCCAAGACCATGCGCGAAGCGGTGCTCTACCTGACCGGCCTGGACCAGCGGGAGATGTACGGCCAGAGTTACCGGGTCAAGGACGAGATCACCATCGCCGACCTGGCCAACCGCACCAGGCACGTGGTCAGCCGGGAAAACGACGTGGTGCGCAGCCAGCTCACCCGCAACCGGGTGACGATCCTGTCCGGCACGGCGCGGTTCAGCGACCCGCACACGGTGGAGGTCGACGACGGGCACGGCCGGCTGCGCACGGTGACCGCGGACAGTATCGTGATCGCGGTCGGCACCAAGCCCGCGCGGCCGCCCAGCGTCGCGTTCGACGAGCGCACCATCATCGACTCGGACGGCTGTGTGCACCTGGAGCGGGTGCCGCGGAGCCTGGTGGTGGCCGGCGCCGGGGTGATCGGCATCGAGTACGCGTCCATGTTCGCCGCGCTGGGCTGCAAGGTGACCGTGGTCGAGCAGCGCGACCGGATGCTGGAGTTCTGCGACCTGGAAGTGGTCGAGGCGCTCAAGTTCCACCTCCGCGACCTGGCCGTGACGTTCCGCTTCGGCGAGACGGTGACCTCGGTGGACGCCCGGGAGGACGGCGCGATCGCGACGCTGGCCAGCGGGAAGAAGATCCCGGCCGACACGGTGCTGTACTCCGCGGGCCGGCAGGGCGCGACTGACGCCCTCAACCTCGAGGCGGCCGGGCTGACCGCCGACAAGCGCGGCCGGATCGAGGTGGACGAGTTCTACCGGACCAAGGTGCCGCACGTGTACGCGGTCGGCGACGTCATCGGGTTCCCCGCGCTGGCCGCCACGTCCATGGAGCAGGGCCGGCTGGCCGCGCGCCACGCCTGCGGCGAGCCGGTGCACAACGCGCACCTGCTGCAGCCGATCGGCATCTACAGCATCCCGGAGATCAGCTTCATCGGCCGGACCGAGGACCAGCTCACCGCGGACTGCGTGCCGTTCGAGGTCGGCGTGTCCCGGTACCGCGAGCTGGCCCGCGGGCAGATCATCGGCGACTCCTACGGCGTGCTCAAGCTGCTCGTCTCGCCGGAGGACCGCACGCTGCTTGGGGTGCACGTGTTCGGCACCGGCGCGACCGAGCTGGTGCACATCGGCCAGGCCGTGATGGGCTGCGGCGGCACCATCGACTACCTGGTGGACGCGGTGTTCAACTACCCGACGCTGGCCGAGTCGTACAAGGTCGCGGCGCTGGACGCGACCAACAAGATGCGCCTGGTGGAGCGCTTCGCCGACTAGGGTTTACCGGGTAACGGCCGGGGCCGCACGTACACTGGCCGGGTGCCTGAACTCGATGACCCATTTGCCCAGCTGACCGGGGCGCTGGCCGGTACCACCCGGATGCGGTTCGAGGTGGTCGCTAACCGCCTGGTCACCCCGCACATGCAGCGGCTCGTGCTGACCGCCCCGGAGCTGACCACGTTCAGTTACCAGCCTGGCCAGGACGTCATGCTGATGGTGGCGGTGGACGGCAACCGGCCGGTGCGCCGCCGGTACACCATCCGCGACCTGGACCCGGCCGGGCAGCAGCTGACCATGGACATCGTCCGGCACGGCGACGGACCCGGTGAGAGCTGGCTGCGAGCGGCGCGGCCGGGCGACACGATCGAGGGCATCGGCCCGCGGGGCAAGATCTTCCCGGCGGCGGACGCGGACTGGCACCTGTTCGCCGCGGACGAGTCCGGGCTGGCCGCGGTGTTCGCGATGGTGGGCTCGCTGCCCGCCGGGACGCGCGCCATCGCGGCGCTGGAGATTCCGGAGCCCGCCGACGAGCAGCCGCTGGACGCCAAGGCCGACGTCACGCTGCGCTGGCTGCCCCGGTCGGCCGGGGACGGGGCCAGCGCACCGGCCGGGGACCCGGAGCGGCTGGCCGCCGCGCTGACCGGGATCCGGCTGCCGGACGGGCACGGCCACGGCTACCTGTTCGGCGAGGCCAAGGTGGTGCTGGCGCTGCGCGAGATGCTGGCCAACCGGGGGCTGACGGCGGAGCAGGTCTCGCCCAAGGCCTACTGGGGCCGCGGCAAGGCGAACGCCTCGCATGGCGAGCCCGCCCGGGACGCCTAGTACGGGGTAGCGTCCAGCCAGCTGCGGAACACGGCCGGGTCGCCGAGCACTTCGACGCCGGCCTGCTCCGGGGAGAGCCGCCGGGTCAGCACCAGCAGCAGGCCGGACGCCGGGCCGCGCAGTGCGGCGTCGCCCTTGGCGTGCTCCCGGCGCACCCCGATGCCGTCGCCGTCCCGGCTGACCAGCCATTCGCCCTGGCCACTGGGCGCGTCGCCGGCGTGCACGTGCAGCGATTGGCCGGGTTGCAGCCCGGCCAGCCGGGTGTCCGCCCGCCCGGGATCCGGGACGGTCACGAACGTAAGCCACTCGTCGATCCCGTCGGCGGCGACGTCCGGCTCGATGACCGGCGCGGTGCCGGTGGCCAGCTGCCCGTCGGCCCGGTGCACCGCGGTCTCGTGTGTTATCCGGCGGGCCCAGAAGCCCGCGGGCCGGAGCGTGCCGAACGCCCACACCGGGTCGGCGCCGGCCTGGCTGACTTCCCCGATGAGCCGCTCGGCGCCCGCGGTCAGCCAGCCCGGCCGCTGCGCCGGGTCGTCCGGGAACCGGCCGTCCGGCACGCTGCGGAACGGGATGAACTCGGCCGACCGGGTGCGCACGGTCTCCGCCGCCCAGCGATGCAACCGGCCGACGTGCGTGGCCAGCTGGCGCAGCGTCCAGTCCGGGCAGCTCGGCACCGGCTGGGCCGGGTCAGCCCCGTCGATCAGCGCGGCCAGCGCCGCGGTGCTGCCGGTGATCTCGGCGTAGTAGCGGGCAGGCGGGAGCGGGGCCATGGGCTGGGGTTCAGCTGCAGCCGCAGGCGCCACCGCAGCAGCCGCCTCCGCCGCCGGATCGCGGCGCGGACGACGAGCTGGCCCGGCCGCCGACGGCCACGGTGGACAGCAGCTTGACCGTGTCGTCGTGCCCCTGCGGGCACGGGCACGGCTCGGACGACTCACTCATCGGCCGGCTGCGCTCGAACGTGTCGCCGCAGGCCCGGCACCGGTACTCATAACGTGGCACAGGAAGATGATATGCGTGGCCCGGTCAGGTGGCGAGATGCGGCCGGGCCGGACGTAGGTGGTGTGGCGGATGTATGGTCAGCGAGGCCACAGTGACACCGGCGGCTAGGGGGAGGGACCGCGATGCCTGCGATGAGGGCATATCCGCCAGGCACGCCGTGCTGGGTTGACCTGTCCACCAGCGACCCGGCGGCGTCGGCCGCGTTCTACACCGGGCTGTTCGGTTGGTCGGCCCAGGACGCGCCGCCCGGCGGGGACGCGGCGTACACCTTCTTCGCCCCGCCCGGCACGGCGCCCGGCGAGTTCCCCGGCCGGGTGGTGGCCGGCCTGATGCCCAGCCCGGGCAGCCGCCGGGCCGCCTGGAACAGCTACGTCAGCGTGACCGACGCCGGGGCCGCGGCGGCCCGGGTGACCGCGGCCGGTGGGCAGGTCGTGGCCCCGCCCGCCGAGGTGCCCGGGCAGGGCACGATGGGCATGTTCGCCGACGACCAGGGCGCTCTGTTCGCGGTGTGGCAGCCCGCGGCGTTCCACGGCGCCCGGCTGGTCAACGACCCGGGCTGCTTCTGCTGGAGCGAGCTGGCCTGCCGGGACACCGAGGCGGCCGGCGCGTTCTACGGCAGCGTGTTCGGCTGGGCGCCGGACACCAGCGAGATGGGCCCGATGACGTACACCGAGTGGCGGCTGGCCGGCCGCACCGTCGGCGGCATGGTGCACATGGACGAGGAGTGGCCGGCCGACGTCCCACCGCGCTGGGTGGTCTACTTCGCGGTCACCGATTGCGACGCCGCCGCGGCCCGGGCGACCGAGCTGGGCGGCCAGGTGACCGTGCCGCCGGCCGACGCGCCGCCGGGCCGCCTGGCGATACTCACCGACCCGCAGGGCGCGGCGTTCACCATCATCCGGCTGGCCGCCGGGGCCGCGGCCAGCAGCTGAGCCATCGGCGGGCGCTCCAGCAGTTCGCTGGTGTGCTCATCGAGCCGGAGCCCGGCCTCGGTGGCCACCGCGTGCAAGTACACCTCGGGCCGCAGGGCCAGCACCTCCGACGCGGCCGGGGAGGACATCCCGCGCTGGGCCACCGGCACCCGGCTGGCCATGGCCCGCAGCACGGCGGAGCTCATCCGGCTCAGGTCCCACAGCGGCTGGTGCCGGTTCTGCCGGGCGCCGAGATCGACCTGGGCCATCGCGGCCAGGCCCGCGTCCTGCAGCACGTCCACCAGGATGCCCAGTTCCACTCCGTAGCCGGTGAGAAACGGGATGCTGTAGAACAGCTCGCGGTAAGCCGCGAATTCGCCCGCCAGTGGCTGCACGAATCCGGTGAGTTCCGGGCAGCAGAAATTGAACAGCGGCTTGGCCATGAGCTCGGTCACCCGGCCGCCACCGTCAATCACCGATTGGCTCGAATCGGTGAACGGCCGCCGGTAGGCCGCCTTGCTGAACTGCACATCCGGCAGTGTGAGCAGCGGGCCCAGCGTGCCGTAGATGAAATGCTCGCCGAAATTGCTGGTGTCGGCGTCGGCGAACATGACGATGTCCCCGCGGGCCACCGACAGGCTGCGCCACATGGCGTCGCCCTTACCGCGGGCCGGGCCGTAGCCGGGCAGCAGTTCGTTCTCCGAATAGACCTCGGCCCCGGCCGCCCGGGCGATGTCCGCGGTGCCGTCCGCGGAGTCCGCGTCCACGACGATGACCTGGTCGATCAGCCCGCTGCGCTCGTTCAGCCGGGCCACCGTGGCCAGGATCGGGCCGATGGTCCCGGCCACGTTGCGGGTCGGGAAGATGAGCGTGGTGCTGAGGTCGCCAGCCCGCCCGGCGGCGGCCAGGCCGGCGAATTCCTGGTGACTGAACGACCGCTGGGCAAACCATTCCCGGACGCTTATGCTCATGGATGGCGCCTTTCCCTCTGCCTTCCGCCGTGGACGGAAAGAACAGGTTAGCGACGCCGTATTGAAGGCACGTAACAATGTGTTTCGCCGACGTTAAACGGCGGGCCGCCAACCCGCCGCGGCGCCGGTCAGCCCGCGGCTTGGCCGGCGAACGCGGCTCTGGTCAGCGTCTCGGCGGCGTGCACCGCGGTCGCGACGGCGTCGTCCACCGGGAGTCCGCACAGGTCGGTCAGCACGAACAGCGCCTCGGCGCTGACCACGACGGCGAGTTCCTGCTTCAGCCGGGCCATCGCGGCCGGCGGCAGGAAGCCCGGGCCGGCCGGGCTGGCCGCACTGGCCGGGCAGCCCGGGCTGGCCGGGCTGGCCGGGCCGGAGCGGTCGGTGGGGTCGGCTGGGCCGGCGAACGGGGCCAGCGCGTAGTCCAGCAGGTCGAACCGGATCCCGGGCCGGGCCTGTGCCTGCGCCGGGGCCGCGATCGTGTGCGAGATCATCGCGCGCACCGAGCCCTGGTAGGCGTGCACGCCGCGGAGCAGGTAGGCACAGGCGAAGCCGACCCGCTCGGCCGGGTCGGCCGACCCGGCCACCGGCGCCAGTGCGTCCGCGGGCGAAGGCCACAGCCCGGCCAGCGCCGCCTGGAGCAGCGTGACCAGGTCGGGGAAGTAGCGGTACGCGGTGGCCTCGGACACCATGGCCGCCCGCGCGACGTCCGGCATGGTTATCTCGGCGCCGGACCGGGTCAGCTCACGGCAGGCGTCCACGATGGCCTTGCGCGTCCTGGCCTTCTGGTTCGCGCGCCCGGTGGCGCCGTTGACGGCGGCCGTCATGAGCCCTCCATCATGATTGTTATCTCTCTTCGTGAGAGTATCCTTGCACGACTGGTGCGAGCAAGCTATCTTCGTGAGAGTTGACTCTTACGAAGACCGAAACGAGCAGGGAAGAGGTCAGCATGACCAAGGCTTCCATCACCGGCCCCGGCGGCGGCGAGATCGTCCACCTGGGACCGACCACGATGCGGATCCTGGAGGACGGCAGCACCACCGGCCACCGCCTCGGGGTGGGCGAGATCACCGTAGCTCCGCACTCCGACGGCCCGCCGCAGCACCGGCACGCCCGGCACGACGAGGGCTTCTACGTGGTCTCCGGCACCGCCCGGTTCACCGTCGGGGCGGAGAGCTACGACGCGCCGGCCGGCAGCCTGGCCATGATCCCGCCCGGCGCCCCGCACACCTTCGCCAACCCGGGCGACGAACCACTGGTGCTGCTCAACACGTTCACCCCGGATCTGTACGTGCAGTACTTCCGTGACCTGCGCGCGATGATCGAGCAGGGTGGGACGCTGACCCCGGCGGCGACCCAGCAGGTCATGAGCCGGTACGCGACCGAGCCCGCCACCAGCTACGCGGACGACCCGGGCACCGCCACGTACCAGGTGGCCACCTCGTTCGGGGACGTCCCGGTCACCGTCACCCAGCGCGGTCAGGGCCGCCCGGTCCTGCTGCTGCACGGCGGCGCCGGGCCGGACTCGGTGGCCGGCTTCGCCGGCCTGCTGGCCGAGCGGTTCCCGGTCCAGGTGCTGACCCCGGTGCATCCCGGTTTCGGCGGCACGCCCCGGCCGGCCGGGCTCGATTCGGCCCGCAAGCTGGGCGAGCTGTACCGGAACCTGCTCGGCCAGCTCGGCCTGACCGGGGTGACCGTGGTGGGCAGCTCGGTCGGCGGCTGGATCGCCGCGGAAACCGCGCTCGGCGCGGCGGACCGCGTCAGCCGGCTGGTCCTGCTGGACGCGGCCGGCCTGGACTCCGCCGACCACCCGATCGCGGACTACTTCTCGATGACGCTCGACCAGGTCTTCGACGTCAGCTTCGCGCACCCGGACCGGTACCGGATCGACCCGGCCACGCTGACCAGCGAGCAGCAGGCCATCGCCGCGGCCAACCGGGCCGCGCTGGAGGTCTACGGCGGCCGGTCGATGGCCGATCCCGGCCTGGCCGCGCGGCTGGCCGGCCTGACCGTGCCCACGCTCGTGGTGTGGGGCGAGGCGGACCGGATGGTGACCCCGGCCTACGGCCAGGAATACGCGGCGGCCATTCCCGGCGCCACCTTCCGGGTGCTGCCGGACGCCGGTCACCTGCCGCAGATCGAGGCGCCCGAGGCGCTGCTGTCCCTACTCGCCGAGTTCACCGCCTAACGAGCGCGCAGCGCCGGCCGGGTCAGCCGGGGCTGAGCCGGAGCAGGCAGGCGGCGGGGGCCGGGGGCAGCGTCACGGTCAGCGTGCCGGCGGCCGGCGCCCACTGCGCCTGGCCCGCGCCGAACAGCACCTCGGCCCGGACCGGACGGCCGCCCAGGTGCGGGACGGGCAGGGTGGCCGGCCCGGAGTCACCCGGCGCGTCCGGCGTCCCCGGCGGAGCGCCGCGCCGCCAGACCAGCAGGTAGCTCCGCTCGGGGGTGCGCAGGCCCTGGGCGACCCAGGCGTCGGCCCACCGGGGCAGCCCGAGCGGCCAGAACGGCACCGAGCTGGCCAGGTCGGCGCGGATCGCCTTGTACACCGCGACCGCCTCCGCCACCAGGGCGCGCTGCTCCGCGGTCATCCGGTCCAGGTGCCCGGACAGGTGAATCCGGCCGAGCAGCGCCCCGCACAGGGTGAAACTGTTCTGCTCCGGGCTCAACCCGGGCTGCGGGTAGGCCCAGATGCCGGCCTGCTCCGGGGTCATCGCCGCCGCGGCGGCGGCCGCGATGGCCGGGTAGCGGAGGAGGTCCTGCTGGTCGCTGGTGGACTGGAGTTGCAGCCGGGACAGCATGGCGTAGTCCGCGCGCATCCCGCCGGAGGCGCAATTCTCCACGGTCAGCCCGGGATGCCGGTCCAGCAGCCGGTCCAGCCAGTCGAGCAGCGCCCGGTTGTGCCCGAGCAGGCCGGCCCCCGCGCTGGGCGCGGCCACGTCGGTGCCCGGGTCGGCCTGGATGTTGTAGTCCAGCTTCAGGTAGCCGACCCCGAGGTCGCCGACGAGGAAGTTGACCGTCTCGTCCAGGTGCTTGACCGCGGCTGGATGCCGCAGGTCCAGGTGGTACCGGCCGTGCTCGGCCACCCGGGTCCCGCCGCGCTGGAAGAAGGCCTCGGCCGGCAGGTCACGGGCCGCCGCGGTGTGCACCCCGGCCACCTCCGGTTCCAGCCACAGGCCGGGGACCAGGCCGGCCGCCCGGATGTGCTCCAGGACCTCGGCGAGGCCGCCGGGAAACCGGGAGGCCGACGGCTTCCAGTCGCCCGCGCTGTCCCACCAGCCGTGCTCCTCGTCGTACCAGCCGGCGTCGATGCAGAAGCATTCCGCGCCCACCTCGGCCGCCGCGGCGATCAGCGGCAGCAGCTTGTCCGTGCTGGGGTTGGCCATCAGCGTGTTCATGTAGTCGTTGAAGATCACCGGCAGTTCCCGGTGGTCGGGATGCGCGCGGCGGATCGCCCGCCGGTAGCGGGTCAGCCCGGCGATGGCGCCCTCGAAACCGGCCGCGCTGACCGCCACCGCGACCGGCACGGTGCGCAGCGACCCGCCCGGCGGCAGCGGCTGCCGCCACTGGTGCTCGGCCTCGGCCGGCCCGAGCAGGGCCAGGTAGGCGCCGTCACGCGCCTCGCCGACCTCCCAGCGCCACGCGCCGTTGTGCTCTATCTGCCAGCACCAGCACGTGCCAGGCCCGGCTGACCAGCGCGCCCATCGGCAGGTACGGCATCGACGACCACGAGCCCCGGCTGGTGAACCCGAGACAGCCGCGCGGGTTGGCCGGGTGCACCTGCCGGTTCAGATCCGGCAGCGCGTCGCGGAGCGCGCGGCGCTGCCACCGACCCTCCGCCAGCCAGTCGCTCTCCGCCCACCACGCCTCAAGCTGCCCAACGCCCCCGCCGCCATCGAGGCCCGCGCACAGGAACGACGTCACCGCCTCGATGGTGACCGGGGCGTCGCCCTGGTTGGTCAGCGTGGTCCAGGCGCGCAGCACGCCCTGGCCGGTCAGCACCCGGTAGCAGATCTCGGCCCGCAGCCCGGTGGCCGGGTCGCCCAGGTCGATGAGGAATTCCTGCCAGGGGCCGTCCTGCCGCGCCGAGTGCCCGCGGTAGCGCAGCCGTCCGCCGAGGGCGGACTCCGCGTGCCGGGTGCCGGACCAGGTCCGTCCGGTGCCCGGCGTGAGCACGTTGACCAGCGGGATCCCGGGGGAGGATCCGGTGCCCGCCGGGCCCAGCCGGGTCAGCCTCGCGATACCGTCGCCGCCGACGGATACCGTCAGCGCGAGCAGCCCGTCATCCACGGCCACGATGGCCTCCGGCTCACCCGCGGTGCTGGTCACGCTGTCCTCCTCGTGGCGCGCAGGCTGGTTACCGGCGGCGCTGTCGTTATTTTCGGCGATATTTCGGCTCTTGACACCTAAAGTGTGAACGGTCACAATCCTGGCATGAATGTGACCGGTCACACAAGCGGGCTCCCGCCCGCCGGCGACGCAGCGCCGCCGGCGGAAGGCGCGGCCACGGCCACCCAGCCAGGGACGGCCCGGCAGCAGCGCCAGGTGAGCATCCGCGACGTGGCCGCCGCGGCCTCGGTCTCGTACCAGACCGTGTCCCGCGTGATCAACAATCACCCGAGCGTCAAGGAGTCCACCCGCGCAGCCGTGCTGGCCGCCATCAGCGACCTCGGTTTCCGGCCGAACCGGGCCGCCCGGTCGCTGGCGGGCGGCCGGGTGCGCGCGGTCACGGTGCTGACCTCGGACACCACCCGGTACGGCTACGCGGCCAGCTTGCAGGGCATCGAGGAGGCGGCCCGCGCGGCCGGCTTCGCCATGGGCATCCAGGTGCTGGAATCGGCCGCGGGCGGGCAGATCGCGGACGCGGTGCAGCGGGCCACCGAGCCGGGCACCGCGCTGATCGTGATGGCCTACGACCGGGCCGGGACCAAGGCGCTGGCCGCGGTCCCGGCCGGCGTCCCGGTGGCGGCCGCGGTGGAGACCCCATCGGGTCGGCAGGCCGAGGGCAAGCCCTGGGTCTGGCTGGATGACCGCCAGGCGGCGCAGCTGGCAACCCGGTACCTGCTCGGCCTGGGCCACCGGACCGTGCACTACGTGCCCATCCCGGCCTCCACCGGCACCAGCCCCCGGCTGGCCGGCTGGCGGGCCGGGCTGCTGCAGGCCGGCGCGCCGGTCCCCGAGCCGCCGGCCGGCGGATGGACCGCCGAGGCGGGCTACCGGGCCGGGCGGGAGCTGGCCGCCGACCCGGCCGTCACGGCGGTGCTCTGCGGCAACGACGACGTCGCGGTCGGCGTGCTGCGGGCCATGGCGGAGGCGGGCCTGCCGGTGCCGGGCAGCGTCAGCGTGGCCGGCTTCGACGACACGCCGGTCTCGGCCTACCTGACGCCGGCCCTGACCACCGTCCGGCTGGACTGGGTCGCGCTGGGCCGGGCCTGTTTCGCGCTGCTGCACTCCCTGGTCGACCCGCAGGCCACGGCCGGCCCCGGGATGCCGCTGGAACCGGAACTCATCGTGCGCGAGAGCACCGGGAGTCGCCGCCATGGGCCTGACTGACCTGCGCCTGCCGGGCGCCGCCGCGCGGCGGGAGCGGCTGCGCCGCGGGCACGGGCCGGCCCCGCGGTCCGGCCGCCGGCCGGTGCGCAAGCTCGCCGCGGCCGCCCCGTTCATCCTGCCCAGCCTGGCCGGGGTGATCTTGTTCCTGCTGCTGCCGGTCGTGGTCGTGCTGCTGCTCAGCTTCGTCAAGTGGAACTTCCTGCAGTCGCCGAGCTGGGCCGGGTTCAGCAACTTCGTCACGATGACCCGGGACGACCACGTCTTCCACGCGCTGCTGATCAGCGCCTACTACGTACTGTTGAACATCCCGATCCAGACCGTGCTCGCGCTCGGGCTGGCCATGCTGCTGAACCGGGCGCTGCCCGGCATGGGCGTGTTCCGCGCCCTGTTCGTGCTGCCGTACATGTCCACCCCGGTGGCCATGGCCGTGGTCTGGGGCTGGCTGTTCAACGCGCAGAACGGGATGATCAACCACCTGCTGGCGCTGGTGGGCATCACCGGCCCGAACTGGCTCGGTAACCAGGCGACCGCGCTGCCGGTCATCGCCATGATCGCCACCTGGCAGTACGCGGGCTACAACATGCTGTTCTTCCTGGCCGGCCTGCAGACCATCCCGCCGCAGCTGTACGAGGCGGCGGGCATCGACGGCGCGTCGGCCTGGGGCAAGTTCCGCCGGATCACGCTGCCGCTGCTCAACTCCACCATGCTGTTCGTCCTGGTCACCGACGTGATCGGGTCGTTCCAGGTGTTCGACCAGGTGTACGTGCTGACCCAGGGCGGCCCCGGGTCGGCGACCAACGTGATCAATTACCAGATCTACACCACCGCGTTCCAGAACTTCGACGTCGGCTCGGCCGCGGCCATGTCGTTGCTGCTGTTCGGCGTGATCCTGCTGGTCACCTTCGTCCAGTTCCGGTTCTTCCGTAACCGGACCACCTACGAGGTGGTGTGACCGTGGCGGCCATCCTGCGCTCGTCCCGGTACGCCGGGCTCTACCTCTGCCTCACCCTCATCGCCGTCGTGTTCATCGGGCCGTACGTGCTCACGTTCTTCGCCGCGTTCAAGCCCGAGTCCGGGGTGTACGGCACGGCCCCCTGGTCTCCGCCGCACTCGCTCTACACCGGGAACTTCCGCACCGTCCTGGTCAGCGACTACTTCCTGCGCTTCCTGGAGAACACGGCCGCGGTGACGATCGTGCTCACCATCGGCCAGGTCACGTTCGGCGTGCTGGCCGCGTACGCGTTCGCCCGGATGGAGTTCCCCGGCCGGGACTGGCTGTTCTCGGTGTACCTGGCCACGCTCATGGTGCCGAACATCGTCACCCTGGTGCCGCTGTACACGATCATGCGCGAGGTCCATCTGGTCAACACGTACTGGGCGCTGTTCCTCCCGTACGTGCTCGGCGCGCCGTACACGATCTTCCTGATGCGGCAGTACTTCCGGTCGCTGCCCGGCGACGTGTTCGCGGCGGCCCGGATCGACGGCTGCTCGGAGTGGACGATCCTCACCCGGATCCTGCTGCCGATGGGCCGGCCGATCATCGTCACCGCCACCCTGATCGCGTTCGTCTTCGGCTGGAACAACTTCCTCTGGCCGCTGATCGTGACCGACTCGCCGGACAAGACCGTGCTCACCGTCGGCCTGGCGGGCCTGCAGTCCTACTACGTCCAGCACTGGAACCTCGTGCTGGCGGGATCACTGGTCGCGCTCATCCCGCTGCTGGTGATCTTCGCCGTGTTCCAGCGGCAGATCGTGCGATCCATCCAGCTCTCCGGCGTCAATCGCTGAACTGCAAAGGAGCAAACCCGATGGCCCTGCGAAAATATCCCGTCCGGCTAGCCGCCGCGGGCGGCTGCGCTGCCCTGCTCGCTGTCGCCGCCTGCTCGGCCGCCCCGTCCAGCCCGGGCGGGTCAGGCGGATCAGGCTCCGGGAAGATCAACCTGACCTACGCGCAGTGGCAGACCGGGGAAACCCCCGGCTACCAGAAGTCGATCGACGTGTTCGAGAAGGCCCACCCGAACATCCACGTCACGATCGAGACCATCCCGTACACCAACTACCAGACCAAGCTGACCACGGAATTCAGCTCCGGCGGCGGTCCGGACATCTTCTGGGTCAACACGCCGATGATCGCGTCCTGGCTCAAGGACGGCGTGATGGAGAACCTGACCGCCAAGATCAAGGCCGCGCACATCAACCTCAGCCAGTACCTGCCCACCCTGGTCAGCCTGCACCAGTTCGGCGGCAAGCTGTACGGGCTGCCCAAGGACTGGGACACGATCGCCTACTTCTACAACGTCAACTACTTCAAGCAGCACCACATCACGGTCCCGGCCAACCTGAGCTGGAACCCCAGCAGCGGGGGCAGCTGGCTCCAGTTCCTGCGCGAGCTGACCACCGACACCAGCGGGCACAACGCGCTGTCGGCCAGTTTCAACCCCAATTCGGTGGCCACCTACGGCACCGACATGCCGAACGAGATGCAGTGGGGCTTCGAGCCGTACCTGGCCGAGGACGGCGTCAAGCTGATCAGCGCGCCGTACGCCAAGAACGTCGCGTTCGACACCCCGGCCGGGGCGTCCACGTTCCAGTTCCTGAGCAACCTGATGTACAAGTGGCACGTCGCCGTCCCGGGCGCGGCGCTGGGCACCGACGCGGCCGCCAACAACAGCGAGGACGTGCAGGCTTTCGCCAAGGGCAAGGTGGCCATGATCGAGGCCGGGGACTGGATCACGTCCGGCCTGCCGTCCGAGGTGAAGTTCCCGGTCGGCGTGCTGCCGTTCCCGGCCGGCCCGGACGGCAACTGGACCGTGCTGAACGGCCTGATCGACTCGATCAATTCGCACAGCCCGAACCAGCAGGCCGCGTGGGAGCTGGAGCAGTGGCTAGGCTCGCCGGCCTCGGAGAAGATCCTCGGCGGCGGCGGCTACATCTGGCCCGGCATCCCCAGCCTCGACCCACTGTTCCTGAGCTACTGGAAGAGCAAGGGCATCGACATGCAGCCGTTCCTCACCGAGTCGAAGTGGCACGTCGTCTACTGGCCGGTCACGCCGGGTATGAACAACGCCCAGCTGGACATCGCCAACCAGCTCGCGCCGGCCTACCTCAGCGGCAAGAACGTGGCCGCCGCGGTCAGCGCGGCCGCCAAGCAGGCCAACGACGACCTGGCTTCCGCCGGCTGACCCGGCGGGAGACAACATGCGCAAGATCCGCGCGGCCGTAGTAGCGCTGTTAGCGCTCACCGGGCTGGCGCTGCCTCCGGCAGCGCCAGCCTCGGCTGCGGCCACCATCGACCGGGCATTCACCGTGGCCACCCCGGCGGGCACGAACGAGACCGTGTCCGCCCGGAACACCTACAGCTGGGAGCAGTTCGACGCGGTTGAGGTCACCGCGCGGCTGAACGCCGGCGCCAAGACGATCACGTTCGGCGATCCGGCCTACTACGCGCCGAACATCGACAAGATCACGGTAGCTCCGGCGGTCCTATCGGTTCGGGAGCGATCGCGGTAGCCCGAACCAGGGCAGCACGCTGTTGTCGAAGCGGGTCATGGCGCAGATCCGGTCACCGGTGAGGGTGAGAACGTACAGGCCGGTCCCGTGCCGGATGCCGGTGGAGGCGCGCAGGTAGGCCCCGAACGCGGGCTGGCCGTTGGCTCGCGTCGGCACGAGGTCGAACCGGCGGCCCGCGTCGAACAGGCTGGCGCAGAACCGGGTCACGACGTCCCGGCCCTGGTATTCGAAGGGCATCGGCGGCATCGAGATGAAGACGTCGTCCGTCAGCAGGGCCACCAGCGCACCGAGATCGGCCGACTGCCACGCGCGGGCGAACTTCGAGACGACCGCATCCTCAGCCGGTGAGCCGGAGGCGGGCGGCGGTTCCCGGTCGGCGGCCAGCCGACGGCGCTCCAGGCTGGCGCGCGCCCGTTTGAGGGCGCTGTTGACCGATTCAACGGTCGAGTCGAGCATGCCGGCCACCTCGCTGGCGTGAAATCCCAGGACGTCGCGCAAGATGAGCACGGCGAGCTGGCGAGGCGGCAGAACCTGAAGGGCGGTCACGAAGGCCAGGGAGATGGATTCGGTCTGCTCGTAGCGGGCCTCCGGGCCGAGCGGCACGCTGAGCGCACCCTCGAGCAGGGTGTCGGGATATGGCTCGAGCCAGACGACCTCGCCGAGGCGGGTCGGCTCGGGCGGTTCAACCTTGCCCACGTCCCACTCCCTGGCGGGCCGCCGGCTGGCCGAGCGACGCGCGTTGAGGCACCGGTTGGTGGCGATCCGGTACAGCCAGGTGCGCAGCGAGGCGCGCCCTTCGATGAACCCGCCGACGCCTTGCCAGGCGGCCAGCAACGTGTCCTGGACGGTGTCCTCGGCGTCCTGGACCGAGCCGAGCATCCGGTAGCAGTGCACCTGCAGCTCCCGGCGATGGGGCTCGGTCAGCTCTTTGAACGCGTCACCGTCTCCGGCCCGCGCCCTCGAGATCAGGTCAGATCTCACCGGCCTCATACGTGTCACCTTCTTCCGTGCCTGGTCGCGTTTCCACTCTGTACGTACACCGCCTGGCGGGCGAACTGGGCGGCCAGCGCACGCCCAGTTTTCCGGCGCCGCGGTGTATGCATCACCGACGGTTCGAAGGAAGACGTCTTCGGAGGTTGATGATGGAATCGCCCGTAGCGGTGGTGCGCCCGGCGCCTGCCGTTCTCGATCCGCGCCGCTGGTGGGCGCTCGCGCTGCTTTGCGGCGCGTTCTTCATGGTGCTCCTCGACGGCACGATCACGATCGTGGCGCTGCCCTCGATCGGAGCCGATCTTCGCTTCTCGGAACAAGGCCTGCCATGGGTGCTGAGCGGCTACGCCCTCACCTTCGGCGGCCTGCTGCTGCTCGGGGGCCGGGCGGCCGACCTGCTTGGACGCCGGCGCGTGTTCATGGCTGGTGTGCTGCTCTTCACGGCCGCGTCGCTGATGTGTGGGCTCGCCTGGTCACCGGCGGCGCTCCTGGCCGCCCGCGTCGTCCAGGGCGCTGGCGCAGCGATCATGACCCCGACCGCCCTGTCAATCATCTCCACGACCTTTTCCGAGGGCCCGGAGCGGAACAAGGCGCTCGGGATCTGGGGTGCACTTGGCGGTATCGGCGCCACTACGGCGTGGCTGATCGGCGGCCCGCTCGTCGACGGCCCCGGCTGGCGCTGGATCTTCTTCATCAACGTCCCCGTCGGCCTGGCCGCGCTGGCCCTGTCGCCCCTGTTCCTGCGCGAGAGCCGGGCCGCGGTCACGCGGCGAAGCTACGACCCCGCCGGGGCGCTCACCATCACCGGTGCGCTGGTTCTGCTCGTCTACGCGGTCGTCGAGGCGCCGCACACCGGCTGGGGCGACCTCCGCACGATTCTCCCGCTGGCCGGCTCGGCCCTGCTCATTGCCGCGTTCGCACTGATCGAGTCGCGCCACCACGCGCCGCTCGTGCCGCTCCGCATCTTCCGCTCGCGAACGCTGGCCGGCGCGGACGCGCTGACCGTTCTTATCGGCACCGTCGCGATCGGCATGCCGTTCGTCCTCACCCTCTACGCGCAGCAGGTGCTCGGCTACTCGGCCGTCAAATTCGGCCTCAGCTCGGTCGTGCTCGCGGTGGGGGCCACGGCCGGCGCGATCGCCGGCCAGGCCGCGGTTCTCAAAGCCGGTTTCCGCCTGGTCGCCGCGACCGGCATGGCGCTCATGGGCGCGGGATCGCTCCTGCTCACACACGTCTCCGTTGGCGGCGGCTACTTCCCGGACATCTTCTTGGGACTGCTCCTCGGCGGTCTGGGGATCGGCCTCGCCTTCGTGACCGCCACGGTCGCGGCGCTCTCTGGAGTCGCCGGGCACGAGTCCGGGCTCGCCTCGGGCCTCAGCAACACCGCCTTGCAGATCGGCACGGCGCTCGGCGTCGCCATCGTCACGACCGTGGCCGTCTCCCGCTCCCAGGGGTACCTGGCCGCGAACAAAGGCGCGAACCCGCTCGTCGCCGCGACCGAGGGCTACCAGTCCGCCTTTCTGGCTTGTGCCGTGCTGGCCGGGATCGGCCTGGCGCTGGCGCTCCTGCTCCCCGGCCGCCCCGGCCGTGCTGACTGACAACGCCAACACAAAGGAGAACCACAATGGGAAAGATCGTCGTGAGCGACAACGTCACGCTCGACGGAGTCATCCAGGACCCGGCCGGTGACGAAGGCTTCAAGTTCGGCGGCTGGGTCGGCCTGATCAGGGACAGCCCACAGCTCAACCAGCTCGCGCTCGATGAGGCGCGGGGCGCCGCGGCCTGGCTGCTGGGCCGGCGGAGCTACGAATGGTTCGCTGCCCGCTGGCCCTCCCGCAGTGGCGAGTTGGCGGACAGGCTGAACGGCCTGCCCAAGTACGTCGTGTCCTCGACCCTCGACCATGCCGCCTGGAACAACTCGACGGTACTCAAGGGCGACGTGCTCAGCCAGATCGCGACGCTGAAGCAAGAGCTCACCGGGGAAATCGTCGTCCCCGCCAGCTTCCAGCTGGTACGCACGCTGATGGAGCACGACCTGGTCAACGAGCTGCGGCTGAAGATCTTCCCGGTCGTGCTCGGGGCCGGCCAGCGCCTCTTCGGCGAGACCAGCGACAAGAAGCCCATGCGCCTCCTCGACACCCAGACCGTCAAGGGCGGCATCGCCTACCTCACCTACCAGCCCGGCTAGGGCCGGGCTGTGAGCGCGGTGCATTGTGCCTCGCGGGCGAGGCACAATGCACCGCACTGACCGAGGTCAGCCGGCGAGAGTGCGCTCGATCGGGGTGGCGTGGCTGAACAGGTCGTGGACCGGGCAGTGCGCGTTGACCGCGTCGGCCAGCTGCTTGTAGCGCTCGGCGGCCTCCGGGCCGCTCGGGGTGACCGTCAGCCGGACCGCGGTGAACCCGGGCCGGACCCCGTCGGCGAAGCCGAAGAAGCCGCGTACGTCCAGGTCGCCCTCGGCCACCAC
Organism: uncultured Actinomycetes bacterium; assembly: GCA_963717125.1. Lineage (GTDB taxonomy): Bacteria > Actinomycetota > Actinomycetes > Streptosporangiales > Streptosporangiaceae > RYN-230. The sequence goes on along the minus strand of CAVQVG010000020.1, from coordinate 595,084 downwards.
CTCGACGTTGTCGAGTGCGATGCCGAGCTGAGCCGCCCAGAACCGGTAGGTGATGGCCTGGCAGGAGGCGAGCGCCAGCAGCGCGTACTCGACCGGGTTGGCGGCGACGTCGGCGCCGCCCAGCGCGGGCGGCTCGTCCACCGTGACCTGGTGGCCGCGCGCGCGGATCGCGACCTCGGTCGGCCCGACCAGCTGGCCGCTGACCGTGAAGCTGACCGCGGCCTGCGCCGGGTTGGCGTCGATCGCGCTGCGGCTGTCCTCGATGAGTGTCTGCAGTGACATTGCTTCTCCCTTCACCGTGCTGGGGCGGCGGCGAAATCGCTCTGGTACGTCCGCACCCGGAACCCGTCTCCCGCCGCGAGCTGCTTCTCCCGCTCACGGACCAGGGGGATGACCTTTTCGCCGAAGTTGGCCAGGTCCTCCTCGTAATGCAGGAAGCCGCACTGGATCAGGTCGATCCCGGCGGAATGCAGCGCCTCGATTTTGTCCGCGAGCTGCTCCGGAGTGCCGATCATGTCCGGGCGGAAGCCGTCGTTCTGCTGGACGAAGTCGGTCCCCTTCGAGTCGGCCCACATCCCGACGCCCTCGGCCGAGGACTTGCCCGCCCCGCCGTGCACCTGCTGCCGAAACGCGTTGATCGCCTCCCAGTCGGCGTGCGCCACGATGTCCCGGAAGACGTCACGCGCCTCTTCTTCGGTATCGCGGCAGATGATGAAGCAGTTCAGCCCGCAGCCGAACGGGCCGAACGGGTCGTCGGCGCGGTAGCTGGCGGCCGATGCCGGGATGCCCTTCACCACCCGCCCCTCGTCCAGCGCCATGCCCTTGACGTTGTGCGCGATGGCCCTGGCCTCCTCCAGCGTGTGGCCGTTGATGAACATGAGGTTGGCGACCCGGGCCGCGACCCGGCGGGAGGCCATCGAGTTCCCGCCCTGGAAGATCTCGGGACGCGGTTTGGCCAGCGGCTTGGGCCGCAGCGGCGCGTCGTGGATGCGGTAGAAGTCGCCGGCGAAGCTGAACTCATCCTCGGTCCACAGCCCGGTGAGCACCCGGATGAACTCCTCGGACCGCCGATAGCGCTCGTCGTGGTCGAGCCATGGCTCGCCGAAGCCGATGAATTCCTCCTTGAACCAGCCGGTGGTGATGTTCAGCCCCCACCGCCCGCCGGACATGTGATCGATGGTGGCGCCCATCTTGGCCACGATCCCCGGGTGCCAGAGGCCCGGGTGCAGCGCGGCGAGGATCTTGATCCGGCTGGTGACCTGGCTCAGCCCGGCGCTCGTCGTCATCGCCTCGAACTGCGAGGGCCAGCCGTGACTGACGAAGTACCGGGCCGGCATCAGCGCGTAGTCGAACCCGGTCCGCTCGGCGGCCTGGATGTAGCGCGCGTTCGCCGCGAAGTTGAACTCGGTCCGCTGCTCGATCTTCGAGACCACGAACCCGCCGCTGCCGAGCGGCGCCCAGTACGAGAACTGAATTGGATCGGTGTACCCCACCTCGAGCATGGCTAGTTCCTTCCTGACGCGGGGTCGGTGTCCCGGTGCGGTGCACCGGGCGCGGCGGCGGCGCGAGCTCCCTGGCGGGCGAACCAGAGCGCGGCCGCGCCGGCCACGTCGCCACCGGTCTCCTCGAGCACCTGCCGGCATTCCTCATGGCTGGCGCCCGTCTCGTCCCGGACGGCGCGGATCATCGAGTAGGTGATCGGCTCAGCGGTCATTCGCCAACGGCTCCTCTCTCCAGTGCGGCGGGCTCCAGCAGCAGGGCTTCCTGCACCACCGGGTTGTCCCGGTCCAGTTCGGCGGCCGCCAGTTCGGCGGTGATCACGCCATCGCGCAGCAGGTAGACCGTGTCGGCCACGGCCGCGACGATGTCGATGCTCTGCTCGACGATCAGCACGGTGACGCCCCGCTCGCGGAGCCGCCGGACGTAACCGATCACCACGGCTACGTAGGCTGGGCTGAGCCCCTGCGTCGGCTCGTCCAGCATGATCACCCGCGCGTCGCGGACCAGCGCACGGGCCAGCGCGAGCATCTGCTGCTGGCCGCCGCTCAGCTCCGCGCCCTTGGCCCGGCGCCGCTCGGCCAGCACCGGGAACTCGGCGTAGGCCGGCTCCAGCGGCGCCCGCGGGCCCGCCGCGACGCGCAGGTTCTCCTCGACCGTCAGCTCGGGGAACACCCAGCGGTTCTCCGGCACCAGGGTGACGCCCAGTCCGGCGATCGCGTGCGCCGGCGGCCCGCCAGTTCCTGCGGGCCGAGCCGGACCGAGCCCGACCGGGCCGGCACCAGGCCGCTGACCGTGGCCAGCGTGGTCGTCTTGCCCGCGCCGTTACGGCCGAGGATGCCGGACACCTGGCCGTGCCGCGCGGTCAGGCTCACCCCGTGCAGGACGTGGCTGGCGCCGTAGTAGCTGTGCACGTCGCGCAGCACCAGATCGTCCGGTGACCGGGCCGCGGGCCGGCCGCGGGCCGCGGGGCGGTGCCGCCGGGTTGCGCGTCTCCCCGGGAGCACGGCCGAGGTAGGCATCCTGGACCCGGCGGTCGGCGGCGATCACGTCCGGCGTGCCCTGGGCCAGCACCGTGCCCTGGGCGAGCACGCTGACCTGCCGGGAAACGTGCTGGACCAGGCTCATCCGGTGCTCGATCAGCAGCACCGCCAGCCGTTCGCCGAGCTGGCCGATCAGCTCGGCCATCCGTTCCGCCTCGGCCAGGCCGATGCCTGCCGTAGGTTCATCGAGGCACAGCACGACCGGTTCGCAGGCCAGGGCCATCGCCACCTCGACCGCGCGCCGGTCGGCCTGGGACAGGGCGCCGCCCGGCCGGTCCCAGCCGACGGTCCCGAGCCCGACCTCGGCCAGCAGGTCAGCGGAGCGCTGTTCGATCCGGTGCCGGGCGGCCCGGCCGAGCCGCAGCCCGCAGGCCCCGCAACTGGGTCCGCTGCAGCGCCAGCCGCACACAGTCCCGCGCGGACATGCTGTCGAACACCCGGCTGACCTGGAATGTCCGGACCAGGCCGAGGCGCACCCGGGGCACCACCGGGAGCCCGGTGATATCCCGGCCGGCCAGCGTGACCCGGCCGCGGTCGGGCTCGACCAGCCCGGTGATGCAGTTGAACAGGGTGGTCTTCCCGGCGCCGTTCGGCCCGATGATCGAGTGCACGCCGCGGTCGGCCACGGTCAGCTCGATCCCGTCCAGCACCCGCAGTTCGCCGAACCGCCTGGCCAGGCCGGTGATCTCGAGCACCGCGGTCATGTCAGGCCCCTGCGCAGCCGGCCGGTGGTGAGCCGGATCGCCCCGGTGGCCCCACCGGGCAGCAGCAGCACGAGCGCGACAAACAGCGCGCCGAAGTACACCTGCCAGCTGTTCGCGAAGCTGGACATCAGGTAGTTGGCCGCGAAGACGTAGATGAACGCGCCGATCAGCGCGCCGTAGAGGGTGCCGCTACCGCCGATGATCAGGATGACCAGGGCCAGCCCGGACTGGGTCCAGTCGAACTGGGTGGGCCCGATGCCGGCGTTGAGCGTGACGTAGGCGGCACCGCCCAGAGCGCCGATGACCCCGGCCACGACGAAGGCCAGCACCTCGTAGCGCCGCACGTCGATGCCGATCGACTGGGCGCGCACCCGGTCGTCGCGGATGGCCCGCCAGAATCCGCCGACCGGCGAGCCGATCAGCGACCTGGCGGCCAGGTAGCTCAGCCCGGCCAGGACGAGGGCGAAGAAGTACAGGCTGCGCTCGCTGCCGAGCAGGCTCAAGCCGGCGATCGTGGGCAGCGGCACGCCGAACATCCCGATCCCGCCGCCCAGGAAGCCCAGGTTGATGATGATCGTGTACAGCACGACGCCCTCGGCCAGCGTGATGATCGCGAACGCCAGGCCGCCCGCCCGGGTGGCCACGACGCCCAGCAGCCAGGACAGCGCGGCGGCCAGCAGGATCGTCACGGCGATGGCCGGGACCGCATCCCAGCCGTGCTGGGCCAGGTAGCCGAACGTGTAGGCGCCCACCGCCAGCCACGCCGCATGCCCGAACGACACCAGCCCGGTGTAGCCGACCAGGATGTCCAGCCCCATCACCCAGGTGCCCAGCGCGAGCGCGTCGCCGGCCAGTTGCAGGTTGTAGGCCCCGGCGGAGCCGGTGAACGGCACGGCGACGGCCACGATGAGCACCACCGCCACCGCCCCAACCGTGCCCCGGCTGGTCACGCGATCGCCCTCCCCTCGCGGAACAGGCCGGCGGCCGGGCCAGCAGGATCACGATCACCACCACGAACGACACCGCGGTGGCCACGTCGCCGGTGAGGAACGTGAGCGACAGGTTGGCCGCGAGGGCGACCAGGTAGGCCCCGACGATCGCGCCACGGACGCTGCCCAGCCCGCCGATCACGACGGCCAGGAAGGCGTCGATCAGGAAGTCGAGGTCCATCCCGGGCCGCACCGAGAAGATCGGCCCGGCCAGCCCGCCGATCAGCGCGGCGATGCCGGCCGAGGCCGCGAACAAGCCGGTCAGCAGCGCAGCCGTGTTGACCCCGAGCAACTGGGCCATGCCGGCGTTCTGGCTGGCGCCGCGGAGCACGGTGCCCGCGCCGGTCCAGCGCAACAGGGCCCAGATGACCGCGCTGACCGCGGTGGCCAGCCCGGCCGCGACGAAGATGAACACGCTCATCCGCTGCCCGTCCACCGGCACCGTCCCGGCCACCGGGCTGCTCATCGTCCTGGTGGACGTGCCCCAAACCACCTGCATCAGACCGTCGAGCAGGATGGCCAGCCCGAACGTGGCCAGCAACGTGGTGATCTCGGTGCGGCCGCGCAGCGGGCGGATCGCGATCCGCTCGACCGCCCCGGCGAAGGCGGCCACGCACACCGCGGCCAGGATGATGGCCAGCCAGTAGCCGACCGCCCCGCGGAACGAGTACGCGACGTACGCGCCGAGCGCGTAGAACGCGCCGATGGCGAAGTTCACCACCCGGCCCAGGCCGAATACCAGGGTCAGCGCGACGGCCACCGCGGCCAGCAGCGAGCCGTACAGCCACGCGTCCACCAGGTTGACCACCAGCAGGCTGGCCGTCACCGAGCCGAACGGGTTCATCGGCTGGCGACGTGGCAGCCGTACGAGCCGGCCGACCCGACCACCGCGCTGGGCGGCATCACGAACAGCACCTGGTTCGCGTAGCTGGTGCCGTATTCCGGGTGGGCCAGCTTCTCGAACTTGGTCGCGAACGCCGGCACGTTCAGCTGCCGGCCGCTGGCCTGCACACTCAGCGGCTGGGTCCAGTACGGCGTCCGGAAGCTGCGCGAGGTCAGCGCCTGCATCAGCGTGTGCGGGTCGGTGCCGACCGCCTTGATCGCGGTGAGCAGCATCCAGGTGTCCGCCATGGCCACGTTCGCCTGGGTGGTCGGCGGGTAGCCGTAGGACTTGTAGAACAGCTGGTTGAACCGCCTGCCGAGCGGGGTCTGGTCCACGTAGGTCCACGACCCGCCGTATTGCGACAGGACCCGGGTGGACAGCAGCGCGTGCACCGTCGAGTTGCTCGCGGCCGTGCCGTACCCGGGCACCATCGAGTTCTCCGGGAAGCCGACCGGCGCCACGATCTGCATCTGCTTGTACAGCCCGGCCGCGTCCGCCTGCTGCAGGAAGGCCGCGTACTGCACTCCCCAGGAGATCGCGACCAGTACCGCCTTGGCCCCGCTGGCCCGCAGCTTGGCGATGTACGGCGCCCAGTCGACGGTGCCGAACGGGGCGATCTGGACGCCGGCCGTCTTCGCCCCGGGGACCGAGTCCCAGTAGTGCGCGACGCTCTCGCTCCAGCCCGGATCGTCCCCGATCACCACCCACTTCTTGCCGATCAGGCCGGGGAACTGCTGCTGCGCGGAGATGGCCATCGCCTTGGCGTCCTCGGCCGGCGACGGCGCGCCGTTGATGAACCAGTAGTTACAGTCCGGGCCGACCACCTGCTGGATGCTGCAACTGTTCCCGATCATCGGGATCTGCACCCGGCCGGCCACGCTGATCGCCCCCTCGCACTCGCTGGAGGCCATGCCGAGTACCGCCGCCGCGTTGTCCTCGGTCTTCAGCTTGATCACGTTCGCGGCCGTGGTGGAGGCGCTGAAGTCCCCGCCGTCCTGGACCGCGAACCTGACCGGGTGGCCGTCGATGGGGCCGAAGACCTTGGCCGCGGCCTCGGAGCCGTTGACGAACTGCTGACCGATCGTCTTGGTCGAGCCGGTCATGTCGGCGATGATGCCGATCGTGACCGGGCTCTTCGATGACGACGACTGGGCCGTGGCGCCGGCGCCACCGCAGCCCGCGATGAGCAGCGCGCTGGCCGCGGCCAGCAGGCCCAGCCGAGGGTAGGTGCGGGTCGGCTTCATGGTCGCTGCTCCTCTACTGGCGGCAAGCAGGCAGGCAGGGCCAATTTCTACTTAGTTGATATGGATTGTCGAGAATTATGATGCGGCGCGGCCCGGCCCGAGTCCAATCGAGATTGCTGGGGGGGCGATAGGCCCGCCTGATGCAGCCAGCCCCGCAGGCACCGATCGGCTTACCCGCGAATCAACTTGCAAGGTAAAACTTATAAGGCTAGCCTTAGCGTATGACAGGACGGCTGACGCCGGCCGAGCGGTACCGATGGGTGGCGCTGGCCAACACGACCGCGGCCATGTTCATGGCGGCGCTGGACGGCTCGATCGTGATCATCGCGCTGCCAGCCATCTTCCGCGGCATCCACCTGGACCCGCTGGCCCCGGGCAACGTCAGCTACCTGCTCTGGATGATCATGGGCTACCGGCTGGTCCAGGCGGTGCTGGTGGTCAGCCTGGGCCGGCTGGGCGACATGTTCGGCCGGGTCCGGATCTACAACGCGGGCTTCGCCGTATTCACCGCCGCCTCGGTCATGCTGTCCTTCGACCCGTTCCAGGGGGCGCACGGGGCGCTGTGGCTGATCGGCTGGCGGGTGTTCCAGGCGGTCGGCGGATCCATGCTGATGGCCAACTCGGCCGCCATCCTGACCGACGCGTTCCCGGCGCACCGGCGCGGGTTCGCGCTCGGCATCAACCAGGTCGCGGGCCTGGCCGGCATGTTCATCGGGCTGGTCGCGGGCGGGCTGCTAGCCGCGTGGGACTGGCGGGCGGTGTTCTGGGTCAACGTGCCGGTGGGCATCTACGGCACGCTGTGGGCTTATCTCAAGCTGCGGGACACCGGCCACCGCGGCGGTGGCCGGATCGACTGGTGGGGCAACGTCACGTTCGCCTTCGGCCTGGGCGCGATCCTGATCGCCATCACCGCCGGCATCCAGCCCTACCACGGCCACGCCATGGGCTGGACCAGCCCCGAGGTGGATGGCCTGCTCATCGGGGGCGCGGCGCTGCTGGCCGCGTTCGCGGTGATCGAGTCCCGGATCGCCGAGCCGATGTTCCAGCTCGGGCTGTTCCGCATCCGGGCCTTCACGGCGGGCAACGTGGCCGGCTTCTCCGTCCGGCTCGCCCAGGGCGGGCTGCAGTTCATGCTGATCATCTGGCTGCAGGGCATCTGGCTGCCGCTGCACGGCTACGGCTACGCCGCGACCCCGCTGTGGGCGGGCATCTTCCTGCTGCCGATGACGGCCGGCTTCCTGCTGGCGGGCCCGGTGTCCGGGTACCTGTCCGACCGGTTCGGCGCGCGGCTGTTCGCCACCGCCGGGATGGCCGTGTTCGCGGCCAGCTTCGTCGGCCTGATGCTGCTCCCGGTGGACTTCCCGTACTGGGCCTTCGCCGCGCTCACCGCGCTGAACGGGATCGGCGTCGGGATGTTCAGCGCGCCGAACACCTCGTCCATCATGAGCAGCGTGCCGGCCAGCCAGCGCGGCGCGGCGTCCGGGATGCGGTCCACGTTCCAGAACTCCGGCACCGCGCTATCCATCGGCGCGTTCTTCTCACTGCTGATCGCCGGGCTGGCCAGCAGCCTGCCGAAGACCCTGGCCAGCGGCCTGACCAGGCACGGCGTGCCGCAGGCGGCGGCCCAGCACATCGCCGCCCTGCCGCCGGTGGCGTCGCTGTTCGCGGCGGTCCTCGGGGTCAACCCGATCCGGCACCTGCTGGCCGGGGGCGGCGTGCTGGCTTCGCTGCCGGCCAGGGCACAGCGCATCCTGACCGGCCGGGAGTTCTTCCCGCACCTGATCGCGGCGCCCTTTGGGCAGGGCCTGTCGGTGGTATTCGGGGCGGGCGCCCTGCTGGCCGTCCTGGCCGCCGCCGCGTCGCTGCTGCGCGGCCGGCCGATCAGGGCAGATCGGTCAGCAGGCCGCGCAGGTCGCCGGCCGTCCGCGCGCTCAGCGCGACGGTGAGCCGCTCATCCAGCTCCGCGTAGGTGAGCCGGCCCGCGGCGAAGTGCTCGCGGAGCCGGGCCGCGGCCAGTTCCCGGTCGGCGTCCGAGGCCCGCATCCGGTCCGCCGATGCCCGGTCGGCGGTGCGGCTGAGCGGGCCCGGGCCGACGAGACTGTCGGCGGTGTCCAGCCACCGGATCACCGAGTCCAGCCGGAACAACTCGGCGTAGCTGGCCAGGGCCAGGCTCAGATTCTGCCCGGCGCCGCGCTGCCTGGTCCGGCTCCACCGCTGCATCAGCTCGATGAGGTACCGGCGGTGCGCCTGGATCACCTCGTGCACGTCCGTGCCGGGCACCTGCCCGGCCAGCAGGATCTTCACGACCAGCTCATCGCCGGGTGCGGCGGCCGGATCCGGGGTGGTGCGCAGCCAGCCGGCCAGTTCCCGCTGCCCGCCCGGGGTGATCTGGAACTCCTGCCGCGGATCGTCCGCCCCGGCCGCCCCGCCGGCTTCCACCAGCCCGGCCCGCGCCAGCCGGTCCAGCGCCGGATACACCTGGAGGGCGTTGGGCGGATGAATGCCGGCCGGACCGGCCTCGAGCTCAGCGCGGAGCCGCGGACCCGACCGCGGTCCGTCAGCTAGCAGCGCGAGCAGGGCAAAATGAACGTTCATGACACCACACCCTGGCCGTATGCCGGGGAATATACCGGGTATACAAGCGCCGGGCAAGCAGGCCGGGCGGTCTAAGGGCGGAGTGGGCCGGTGGGGGGATGTCGTCGGTAGCGGAGATCCGGGCTCAGGCGGAGGAAGTCGCGGCCGGCTGGTCGGCGCCGGGCGCGCCGGAGTCCTGGCGGCTGACCGCCGCCCTGTTCCGGGCCATCGCCCGGCACCAGGACCTGCTGGGCCGGCTGGCCGCGCTGCCCGCCGACCGGCTGCCGGCCCTGCTGGCCAGCGCGGCCATCTCGTTCCTGGTGCGCCGCGACCGGCCGGAACCGCTGGCCGGCTACTTCCCGGAGCCGGGCGCGCCGCAGCCGCCGTTCGACGACGGCTTCTACCCGGCCGCGAGCAGTTTCGTCTCGGCCCGGCTGGACGACATCCTGGCCTCCTGCCAGGGCCGCCGGTACCAGATGAACGAGGTGGCCCGGTGTGCCCAGATCGCCCTCGGCATCGCCGCGAGCATCCCCGGCCCGGGCCCGATTGGGCTGGCCGACCTGGGCACCGGCGCCGGGCTCGGCCTGCAGCTGGACCGGTACCGCTACCAGGTGGGCGGGCAGGCCGCCGGGCCTGCGGGCGCGGCGCTGCGGCTGGACTGCGCGGTGCGCGGGCCGCACCAGCCGCCGCTCGCCGAGCTGCCACCCATCGCGGCGCGGGGCGGCCTCGACCTGCATCCGGTCGATGTGCGGGATCCGGCCGCGCGGCGCTGGCTGCAGGCGTGCGCCCCGCCGGAGGCGTCCGCGCTGACCCGGCTCGCCGCGGCCATCGCGGTGACCCGGCAGCATCCGGTGCCGCTGATCGCGGGTGACGTGGTCGACACGCTGCCCCGCGTGCTGGACCGCTTCCCGCCCGGCCTCCGGCTGGTCGTGGTGGACGCCTATCTGGCCGTGTTCCTGCCCGCCGGGCGGCGGGCCAGGCTGGCCGCCCTGCTCGCCGACGCGGGCCGGGCCCGGCCGGTCACCTGGCTGTCCCTCGACCCGCTGGTACCGCTCGGGCCTGCCGGGCGGCGCAGCGTGCAGGGTCTCCCGCTGCCCGGCTGGCTGGTCCGCGACTATCAGCGCACCGGCGTGTTCGCCGTGCTCGGCGCGCGCACCTTCCATCGCGGCACCGACCAGGGACGGCTGCTGGCCCGGGCGCACCCGTCCGGGGAGTGGGTCGAATGGCTCGGCCCCGGCTGACCGCTCAGCCGTCCCCGCCCACCGCGATCAGCGCGACCGACGCGGCGGCCAGGCCTAGCCCAGCCAGCCGGATCGTGGTCAGCCGCTCGCCCAGCAGCACCCGGGCCAGCAGGATCGTCGACCCCGGGTACAGCGACGTGATGACCGCGGTGACCGCCAGCAGGCCCAGGTGCGTCGCGATGAAGTAGCAGCCGGTGCCGGCTGCCCCGGTGACCCCGGCCTGGACGGCCAGCCAGCCGGCCCGCCGCGGCGGCGGCTTGAGCTGGCGGCTCACCGCACCAACCAGGCAGGCCGCGGCCAGCCCGGTCACCTGGGCGATGACGAGCGGCCACAGGTCGTGCCCGGAGCCAGCCCGGTTGAGCCCGATGAACAGCACCGCGAAGCAGGCCCCGGCGGCCAGGCCGTAGGCCGCCCCGACGGCCCGCCGGCCGGAGTCCTCGCTGTCGCCCCCGGGCGCACCGCCCGGGCTGGCCGACACGGCCACGATGGCGGGCAGCGCCAGCGCGATGCCGGCCAGCGACAGCCCGCTGGGGTGCTCGCCGAACAGCAGCCCGGCCAGCACGGAGAACCCGGCCGACGCGACCGCGCTGAGCGGCCCGGCCACGCTGAACGCCGCGTGCCGGAAGCCCAGGTAGAGCGTCATCGCGCCGATGATGCCGCCCAGCCCGGCGGCCACCGCCCAGGCCACCGACGCAGGCGACGGGGACTGCGTGCTGAGCCAGGGCGCCACCAGCAGCAGGACCAGCACGCTGGCCGCCTCGGCCAGGATGGTCACCCGGATCACGCTGGCGGCGCGCGTCGCCAGGCCAGCCGCGTAGTCCGACGCGCCATACCCGAGGGCCGAGGCCAGCGCCCAGATAATGGCTAGCACGCCAGGGCCCGTAGTCTGTCAGTCCCGGCCATCCGTACTCATTATGCCGAGCCTGGAAGGCGCCCCCGTGACCAGCGCAGGTGAACCACCCGCCTTTGCTGCCAGAGTCACGCACCAGGCGCGGATGTGAGCATCTGGACCCGCCCGGAGCGTGCGGCGCGCGGGCCGGCCCCCGAGCACAGCCGGGCCGAGATCGCGGCGGCCGCGGTCGCGCTGGCCGACAGCAGCGGCCTGACCGCGGTGACCATGCGTTCGGCCGCGGCGGCCATCGGCACCGCGCCCGCCTCGCTGTACCGGTACGTAGTCGCCCGGGATGAGCTGGTCGAGCTCATGGCCGACCAGGTGTGCGGCGAGTACCGCTACGCCGAGCCCGAGCCGGGCCGACCGGTGGCCAGTCTGCTCCGGCTCGCGCAGCAGGGCCGCACCATCTACCACCGGCACCCGTGGCTGCTCGACGTCCCGGCCACCGGCAGCCTGCCCGGGCCAAACGCGGTGGCCTTCATCGAGCACGCGCTGGCCGCGCTGGCGGGGACCGGCCTGTCCGGGCCGGAGCGGCTGGAGACCATCGGCCTGTTCTGCGGCGCGGTCCGGCTGTTCGCGGAGACCGAGATCAGCCAGCAGCGGGCCGGCCGGGACACCGCCCAGCGGCAGGGCTCGCTGGCCGGTTATCTGCTGCACATCGCGGCCGCCGGGCAGCACCCGCAGTTGGCCGCCGCGCTGGCTGATCAGCCCGCCGGTGACCCGGCGGAGCCGCTGTTCGACCGCGCGCTGACCCGGATCCTGACCGGCCTGCTGCCCGGCTGACTACCCGATGCCGCACAGCCGGAGCAGCCAGCCCAGCTTTCCCGCACCCGGCGCCACCCCGGCGTGCATCACCGGCGGCCCGAGCACGGCGACCCAGACGCCCTGCGGGGCGGCGGCTACCGCGTACGGCCGCTCGCCGACCCGCACGGTGGCCACGACGACATCCCGGCGTGCGTCGATGCGGCTCAGCGTTCCGTTGCCGGTGCTGGCCACCCAGACCGTGCCGCCCGCGGCGGCCAGGCCGGTGGGCTGCCCGCCGACCGGCACGGCGGCGACCCGGCCGCCCGCGCCGATGACCAGCACGCTGTTCGTCCCGCCGGTTGCCCACAGGCTGCCGCCGCTCACCGCCAGGTGAGTCGGCGCCGCGGGGACCCGCACCACCATGTCCACCCGGTCGCGGGTCACGCTGATCCGGGACACGGTAAGCGCGTCCGGGTCGGCTACCCACACGCCGCCGTCACCCGCGGCCATCGGGCCGGCGGTGCGGCCCACGGTCACCGTCGCGTCCAGCCGGCCGGTGGCCGCCGCGTACCGGTAGACCGTGCCGTGCGTCGTGTCGTCCACCCAGACCGCACCGGCCGCGGTGACCACGTCGCCGATCAGGCCATCGCGTGGCAGCGTGGCGAACGGATGGGTCACCGCGGCGCCGGACAGGCCCGGCACGACCTGGTACAGGCTGGCCCCGACGGCCGCCCAGACCGCGCCCGGCCCGACGGCCAGGTCGCCCGGGTTGATGACCAGCCGGGACGGCAGCGCGACGGTGGCGTCGATCCGGCTGGTCACCGGGTTCACCGCGTAAAGCACGTGATTCTGGGTGGCGTTACCGCCGGTCACCCAGATGCTGCCGATCCCATCGGCCAGGCCGTTGACCTCGGGCAGGCTGGGACCGCTCAGCACCCGGTCGCCGCTGGGCAGGACGCGCACCAGCCCCGCGCCGCCGGGCGCGGGGCGGACCGCCGCGCGCCCGCTGGGCAGCCCGGCGGCCAGGACGAGCGCGCAGCCCCCAACCCCGATGGCCAGCCCGGCCAGCAGCACCCAGCGCAGCCGCCGGGATGGGCTGGCCTGGCCCGTCCCGTCCGCGGTGGCGGCCGGCCGCTCGGCGAGCCGCAGCACGCTAGCTGACCTGTACCCAGCTGGCCACCGACGGCACGCCAGCGGAGTTCACCAGGAACAGCATGTACCAGCCGGGCGGGGCGTGGTTGCTGTCCGGCGGCGCGGTTGCGCTGAGCGAGCCGCTGCCCGCCGAGAAGGTGCAGTCCACGTACCGCTGGTCGAAGTTGTTGGAGTGGGTGACCGAGCCCGCCTTGACCAGGGCCACCCGGGAGATGCTGGCCGCGTCCGGGGTGGAGATGGTGAACGCCTGGCCATAGCCCAGCGTGCCCGGGGCGCTGGAGATCGCCGGCCGCGCGCCGTTGAACAGATAGGGCGGGGAGAAGATCTCGCCGGTCTGGGCCAGGGTGCCGTGGCTCTCCCCGGCGGACAGCACCCGGCCGTCGGGCAGCAGCACAGCCGTGGAGTGGTAGATCCGCGGCGCGGTTTGCGCCGCCATCGTCGTCCACACGCCGGTGGCCGGGTCGTAGATCTCGGCGGTGAAGATCGGGCTGCCGTAGGAGCCCGACTGGCCGCCGCCGACCACGAGCACGGTGCCGTCGGCCAGCAGCACCGTGTTGGCCCACACCCGCGCGAAGTTCATCGAGCCGGTCGGCGTCCACGCCAGCGTGCCCGCGGACGTGTCGAGGATCTCGCAGGTGGCCGTAGGGCCGGACGCGGTTGACCCGCCGATCTCCATGATCTTGGCAAGCCCGGGCAGCAGCACCGAGGTGTCGGTCACGCCGCGGCCAGCCGAATTCAGCTTCGGGCCCTTGGTCCAGGTCGCGGTGGCCGGGTTGAGGAAAAAGGTGGTCGCGAGGTTGGTCCAGGCGAGCAGGCCCTTGGTGGTGAGCTTCATCCGGGGATAGGTTGACATCGCCTTGCTCGCGCTGCTGGGCAGGGTGGTCAGGGTGCCGCTGGCCGGATTGTAGTGATCGACAGTGGTCGCGTTGGCCCCGGAGTTCACGGTGCCAGCGCAGGCGATCACCGTGTCGTCGCCGAGCAGCATCGTGGTCGGGTACCAGCGTGCCTGCGACATCGTCGGGCCCTCGGTCCAGGCGTTGGCCGCCGGGTCGAAGATCGTCGTGTTGGCCACGCCCTGGGTGTCGTTGATGGCCCCCTGGTAGATGTGCCCGCCTGCCACGAACACGCGGCCATCCGACATGACGGTCATGCCACCGCAGAAGATGTCCCGCTGGTACGTGAGCGCGATATTGGTGATCTTGCCGGACGCCGGGTTCCACAGCACGGCGTCGCTGCCGACCGTCTTGTTCGGCCAGGAGAACAGCAGCACGTTCCCGGTGTGCAGGACGACCGCGTGGATCGACACCAGGGTCAGGCTGAACGGCGCGGTCCACGACCCGGTCGTGGCTGGATCGGCGGCCGCGCGGGCCCGCGCCAGGCGGTTGCCGCCGGCCGCTGGCGCGCCGAACAGGGTCCGGGCCGAGGACCCGCCGGCCAGCGCGGCGACCGCGCCTCCGGCGATCAGGAACCGGCGCCGGTCCAGCTGTCCGGCGGCGGTTTCCGCGGCGTCACTTGGCCCGTTGCCCGCCCGCACACCTTTGTTTGCCCGGGTACCCTTAACGCGCATCACTTACCCCCGAAAGCGCATAGCTCAGCGCGGCAAACGGGTAGAAGAATGCACTGTGCGGGCAGCTCACAAAGAGGCCAGGGCCACAGTCGGCGTGCAGCGAACACGGACCGCGGCCAGCCTCCCCACCTGTTTGCTGGCGCTCACCTGGACGCAGGTCGGACGTTACTCCCACACCCCATTAGCCGCAAGACTTACCCTTATAACGGATTTATATCTGCACGATTCCTAGCGTCCGGAATATTGATTAATCCAGCCGCTGTCGGATGGCCTACGACATTTCGCTTTAACCGGGTGGCGGCGCGGTCAGCTGGTCGATTTCGGCCAGGATGGCGCGCCGGGTGGCCGCGGCGCAGAACGCGGCCCGCGCCCCGGCCCGGGCCAGGCCGGCCAGGTCGGCGGCGGTCAGCCCGAACGCCTGGTGGCAGCGCAGGTACTCCGCATTCAGGCTGGTGTGGAACATGCCCGGGTCGTCGGTGGCCAGCGTGACCGGCACCCGGGCGGCCAGCAGCGTGGGCAGCGGGTGCTCGGCCAGCGACGGCACCGCGCCGGTGCACACGTTCGAGGTCGGGCACACTTCCAGCGCGATGCCGCGGCGGGCCAGGTGGTCCAGCAGCGCCGGGTCGGCGGCCGCGCCAATGCCGTGCCCGATCCGCTCCGCGCCCAGTTCGCGCACCGCGACCCACACCTCGGCCGGGCCCACGGTCTCGCCGGCGTGCGGCGCGCTGTGCAGCCCGGCGTCCCGGGCCGCCCGGAACGCCGGGGCGAAGTCGGCCCGGTGCACCCCGGCCTCCGGCCCGCCCAGACCGAGGCCGACCGTGCCCGCGGGCCGGTGCCGCACCGCGAACTCGACCGTCTCCGCCGCGCCCGGCGGGCCGAGCGCGGCATCGGCGTCGAAGATCCAGGCCAGCTCGACGCCGTGCCGCTGCCGGGCCAGCGCACGACCGTCGGTCAGCGCCTGGGCCAGGTCGTCATAGCCGATCCCGGCCATCCGGTTGCGCACCGGGGTCACCTGCACTTCGGCGTAGCGCACCTGGTTCGCGGCGAGCTGGCCGGCCAGCCCGTCGAGCAGGGTGAGCACGTCGGCGCCGGACCGGACCAGCAGGTTGACCTGGGCATATACGTCCAGGAAGTGCGGGAAGGAGGTGAACGCGTAGAACTGGCGCAGCGCGCCCGGCTCGGTGGGCACCCCGCCGTCCGGGTGCCGCCGGGCCAGCGTCAGCACCGTCTCCGGCGCGGCCGAGCCGACCAGGTGCAGGTGCAGCTCGGTCTTGGGCAAGGCGGCGACGAACCCGGCGATGTCCATTGCGCCAGGATGCCGCAGCGCCGGCAAAAGGATCACGGGCGGGTGGGTTGACGCCAAAGGCTATATTTCCTAGCGTTTAACTATGAATTCGATATCAGCACAGCGCCAGGGCCGGACGAGGCGGCTCCGCGGCTTAGCGCTGGCCGGCCTGACCGCGCTGCTGGCCGGCTGTGCGGTCAGCGGCTCGTCGGGCTCAGGCGCCACCTCGCCCGCCGCCGAGCAGGCAGCCGCGCGCGGCTCGTCCGCCCTGGTGCTTAACTTCGGGGACCAGCAGCAGGAGTACCAGACCCTGCTGCAGGCATCAGGCGTGCTGGCCGGCGCCCGCTACAAGGTGAACTTCATCGAGTTCGACAGCGGGCCGCTGGTTGACGCCGGATTCGCCGCGCGCCGGATCGACGTCGGGATCATGGGTGACCTGCCCGCTTCGCTGGCGGTCAAGTCCGGGCTGCCGGTCAAGGCCGTCGCCGTCCAGTTGCCCATCGGCGCCTCCGAGTACCTGCTGGCCCGGCCCGGCATCACCTCGATCGCCCAGCTCCGCGGCAAGCCGGTGGCCTACACCACCGGGACCGCCGAGCAGGCGTTCGCGCTGCGCGCGCTGAAGACGGCTGGCCTCACCCAGAAAGACGTCCACCAGGTCAACGTCAGCCTGCTGCAGCTGGGCACGGTGCTCGAATCCGGCGCGGCCGACGCGTCGGTGGTGAGCGTCCAGCAGAAGGTCGACTACCAGCAGACGCACCCCGGCGCCAAGGTGCTCGCGACCGTGGACACGGTCACCCCGCCCAGCTACGGCTACCTCCTCGGCACCACCGCCGCGCTGGCCAGCCCGGCCAAGCGGGCGGCCATCGACGATCTCACCAAGCGGCTGATCAGGGCCGCTAACTGGCAGAAGACCCACCAGAGCCAGTGGGTCACCGACTACTACGTCAACGTCGAGCACCAGACCCCGGCCGCGGCCAAGCTGATCCTCGCGGCTGGCGGCACCGAAACCTATCTGCCCATCACGGCGGCGGTGCGGGGCGCCCTGCAGACCATGGTCGACCTGATGGCCGCGGCCGGGGCTACGCCCACCGCCTACAGCGTCGCCCCGCTCTTCAGCCCGGCAGAAGCCCAGCAATACAACGCCATCCTCAAGGAGGTACCGCAACATGCCTGACAGCACCGGACCCATCAGCGTCCAGCCCGTGGCCGGCCGGATCGGCGCCGAGATCGCCGGCGTGGACATCGCCGAGCCGCTCGACCAGGAAACCGTCGCGGTCATCCAGGACGCGCTGGACACCTGGAAGGTGGTGTTCTTCCGGGGCCAGCACCTGGATCACGCGGCGCAGATCGCGTTCGGCCGGCAGTTCGGCGAGCTGACCTACGCCCACCCGCACGACGACGCCCCGCCGGAGTCCCACCCGGAGATCTACACCGTGGACTCCCGGCGTTTCCAGCAGCGCTACGGCATCGACGCGGACCAGCAGGTGCGCCGGAAGTACTCCTACACCAGCGGCTGGCACTCCGACGTCACCCCGGCCATCAACCCGCCGGCGGCTCGATCCTGCGCGCCGACATCATCCCCAGCTACGGCGGGGACACCACGTTCACCAACCTGGCCGCCGCGTACGAGGGCCTGTCCGGGCCGGTCCGGGAGTTCGTGGACACGCTGCGGGCGGAGCACCGGTACGGGGCCAACTGGTCCGGCCTGCCCCGGCCGCGCTCCGGCTACACCGAGCGCATCGAGCAGAACGCCCTGGTCGCGCACCACCCGGTGGTGCGCGTGCACCCCCGCACGCGGGAGCGGGGCCTGTTCGTCAACCCGGTGTTCACCGACCACGTGCTCGACGTGTCGCCGCTGGAGAGCCGCTGGATCCTCGGCTATCTGTTCGACGAGCTGACCCGGCCCGAGTACACCGTGCGGTTCCGCTGGGAACCGGGCAGCGTGGCGTTCTGGGACAACCGGGCCACCGCCCACCTCGGCCCGCAGGACCTCGGCCACCGCACCGTGGAACGGGTGCTGCACCGGGTCACGCTGATCGGCGAGGTCCCGGTCGGGCCGGACGGCCGGGAGTCTGACCTGATCGAGGGCAACCGCTTCGTGTCCGAGCCGGTGTTCGCCGGGCAGGCGGGCGGCGCCGGATGACAGTGGCCGGCTTCACCGGGAACACCGCCGCCCCCGGGGGGACCGTCCCCCCGGGGACCGCCCCGGCGATCACGCTGACCCGCCCGTCACCGGTCCCGCGGCACCGGTCACCAGTGCGGATCCCGAGGGCGGCCCGGCGGGTGGCCGGCCCGCTCGCCGTGCTCGGCCTGTGGCAGCTGGTCTGCTCGGCCGGGGTGTTCACCAGCGTCGAGGTGGCCTCCCCCCTGGCCGTCCTGGACGCGGCCCGCGAGCTGTGGACGCAGGGCGTGCTGCAGGCCAACCTGCTGATTTCGCTGCAGCGGGTGACCGAGGGCTTAGCCCTGGGCGTGGCCGCGGGCGTGGCGCTCGCGGTCGCCTGCGGCCTGCTGCGGCTGGGCGAGGACCTGCTGGACCCGGTCATCCAGGCGGCCCGGGCGGTGCCGATCCTCGGCCTGGTCCCGCTCGTCATCATCTGGTTCGGCGTGGGCGAGACACCGAAGGTGTTCCTCATCGCGCTCGGCTGCCTGTTCCCGGTGTACATCAACACGTACGCGGCGATCCGCGGGGTCGACATGAAGCTGGTCGAGGCGGGCCAGACGTTCGGGCTGAACCGGTGGGGCCTGGTGCGGCGGGTGATCCTGCCCGGCGCACTGCCCGGCTTCCTGGTCGGGCTGCGCTTCGCGCTGGTCGGCAGCTGGATCATCGACGTGGTCGCGGAGGAGATCAACGCGCAGAGCGGCCTCGGTTACCTGATCAACCAGGCGCAGACCACCGACCGCACCGACATCATGTTCCTCTGCCTGGCCATCTACGCCGTGCTCGGCCTGCTCGCCGACACGCTCGTCCGCTTCCTGGAACGGCGGCTGCTGGGCTGGCGGCGCGGGTTCGGCGGTGCGTGACCGTGACCCTCGCGGACGGGCTGGCCGTTTACGCCACCGGCGTCAGCCGGAGCTTCGACGGCCGGGAGGTGCTCCGCGGCCTGGACCTGGAGGTCCGCCCGGACGAGTTCGCCGCGCTGCTCGGCCGCAGCGGCACCGGCAAGAGCACGCTGCTGCGCATCCTGGGCGGCCTCGACCCCGGCTACGGCGGTGAGGTGCTGGTCCCCCGGCGCCGGGCGGTCATCTTCCAGGAGCCCCGGCTCATTCCCTGGCAGCGGGTGCTGCCCAACGTGGCGCTCGGGCTGCCGCACGGCGACGCGGTCCGGCAGCAGAGCCTGGCGGCGCTGGACGAGGTCGGCCTGGCCGGCCACGCCCGGGCCTGGCCGGTCACCCTGTCCGGCGGCGAGGCGCAGCGGGTGGCGCTGGCCCGCGCGCTGGTGCGCGAGCCGCAGCTGATGCTGCTCGACGAGCCGTTCGGCGCGCTGGACGCGCTGACCCGGAGCCGGATGCACGCCCTGCTGCAGGACCTGTGCACCCGGCACAACCCGGCCGTGCTGCTGGTCACGCACGACGTGGACGAGGCCATCCTGCTCGCCGACCGGGTGCTCGTCCTCGTCGACGGGCGGATCACCCTCGACCAGCGGGTCGGCCTCGGCCGGCCCAGGGACCGCGGCCACCCCGGCTTCACCGCGCTGCGCTCCCGGTTGCTGGCCGAGCTGGGCGTGTCCTGACGGTGTGCCAGGATGGCGTCATCCGCCATCGGCATGGAAGGGCCCCGGCATGAGTCGCGTGGTTGTCATCGGCGCTACCGGGCACATCGGCACGTACCTGGTACCGCGGCTCGTCCGGGGCGGCCACGAGGTGATCGCGATGAGCCGCGGGCTGCGCGGCCCGTACCGCGACAGCGCGCAGTGGGACGCGGTCACCCGGGTCACCGTGGACCGGGACGCGGAGGACGCCGCGGGCACGTTCGGCGCGCGGGTCGCGGCGCTGCGCCCCGACGTGGTCATCGACCTGGTCTGCTTCACCGTGGCCGCGGCAGAGCAGCTGGCCGACGCGCTGCGCCCGGCCCGGCCGCTGCTGCTGCACTGCGGCACGATCTGGGTGCACGGCCCCGCGCTGCGGGTACCGGTCACCGAGGATGAGCCGCGCACCGGCTACGGCGAGTACGGCGCGGCCAAGGCGGAGATCGAGGCGCTGCTGCACCGGGAGACGCGGTCCGGCGGCGTGCCCGCCGTGGTGCTGCACCCCGGGCACATCAGCGGCCCGGGCTGGCCGGTCATCACCCCGGCCGGCAACCTGGACCCGGCCGTGTGGACCTGCCTGGCCACCGGGAAGCCGCTGGCGCTGCCCGACCACGGCCTCGGCGTGCTGCACCACGTGCACGCCGACGACGTGGCCCAGGCGTTCCAGCGGGCGCTGACCCGGCCGGCCGCGATCGGGGCCAGCTTCCACGTGGTGGCCGAGCAGGCCATGACGCTGCGCGGGCTGGCCGAAGGGGTGGCGCAGTGGTTCGGCCGGGAACCGGTGCTGGACTTCGTGGACTGGCCGGAGTTCGAGCACCGGGCCGGCGCCGAGCACGCCGTGACCACCCGCGAGCACACGTTCCGCAGCATCACGGCGGACATCGGCCGGGCCCGGGAGACCCTGGGCTACCAACCCCGGTACAGCACGCTGCAGGCCCTGCACGAAGCGCTGGCCTGGCTGGTCACGCACGGTCAGGCCGACGTCGGCGGCGCGCCGCTGCGTGCTTACGGCTAGCCGCACAGCCGGAGCAGCCAGCTGATGGTGCTGCTGGCTGCTGCGTGGGCGGGGACGTGCATCATGATGGGCTGGCCGAGGACGGCGACCCAGATGGCCTGGGGGCTGGCCGCGACCGCGTAGGGCCGTTCGCCGACCCGGACGGTGGCCGTGACCGTGTCCCGGTCGGGGTCGATGCGGGTGAGAGTGCCGGCCGCGGTACTGGCCACCCAGACGGAACCAGCGCCGGTGGCTAGGCCAGTGGGCTCCCCGCCGACCGGGACGGTGCGGGCGTGGCCACCGGCGCCGATCACGGTGACGCCGTCCGTGCCGTCGGTGACCCAGAGGCTGTGGCTGGCCGCGGTGAGGTGGGTGGCCGGGCCGGGGGTGGTCACGACTTCGTCGACCCGGTCGTGGGCCGGGCTGATCCGGGACATGGTGCGGGTGTCGGGGTCGGCTACCCACACGCCGCCGTCGCCGACGGCCATCACGCCAGCCGTGCGCCCGATGGTGATGGCCGAGTCGGGGCGGCCGGTGGCCGCCGTGGGCGCCGGCCGGGTACCGGTAGACCGTGCCGCGGGTGGTGTCATCCACCCAGACCGCGCCGGGGCTGGTGACCACGTCGCCGATGAGGCCGCCGTGCGGCAGGGTGGCGAACGGGCGGGTGACCGCGTTGCCGGACTCGCCCGGCACGATCCGGTAGAGGCTGGCCCCGACGGCCACCCAGACCGCGCGGGCGACGGCCGCGAGGTCGCCGGGGTTGATGACCAGGCGGGATGGCAGGGTGGTGGTGTCCTCGATCCGGCCGGTCGCCGGGTCGACCGCGTAGAGGACGTGGCTGTGCCGGGGGGTGCCGCCGGTCAGCCAGAGGCTGTCCAGGCCGCTGGACAGGCTGTTGACGTCGGGCATGCGGGGACCGCTGAGCACCCGGTCGCCCGCGGGCAGCACGCGCACCAGCCCGGCGCCGCCCACGGCGCGGTGCGTCCCGGCGGCGGCCCGCCCGGGCGGCAGCAGGCCGGCCAGGGCGGCCACGCAGCCGGCCACTCCGAGAGCCAGCAGGGGCAGCAGCCCCCGGCGCAGCCATCGCACGTCAGCCGACCTGGACCCAGCTGGCCACCGAGGGCACACCGGCCGTGCTGACCAGGAAGAGCAGGTACCAGCCGGGCGGGGCGTAGTTGGCGTTGGGCGGCGAGGTCGCGCTCAGCTTGGTGCCGCTGGCCGTGAAGGTGCATTCGACGTAGCGCTGGTCGAAGTTGTTGGAGTGGGTGACCGCGGCCGCTTTGATCAGGACCAGCCGGGCGATGCTGGCCGCCTCGGGGGTGGTGACGGTGAACGCCGTCCGGTAGCTGAGAGTGGCCGGGGCACGGGTGATCGTCGGCCGCGCGCCCTTGAACAGGTAGGGCGGGGAGAAGATCTCGCCGGTTTTCTCGTACTTGCCCGAGCTCTGCCCGGCGGACAGCACCCGGCCGTCCGGCAGCAGCAGCGCGGTGGAGTGGTACATCCGCGGCGCGGTCTGCGCCGCCATCTCGGTCCAGGTCCGGGTGGCCGGGTTGTAGATCTCGGGGGTGAGGACCGGCCCGTCGTAGTAGCCGGACGTGCCGCCGCCCACCACCAGCACCGTCCCGTCGGGCAGCAGCACGCTGTTGGCCCACAGCCGGGCGAAGTGCATCGCGCTGGTGTACGCCCAGGCCGGTTTGCTGGCCGAGAGGTTGAGCAGCTCAGCCGTGGTGGTGACGCCGGACGACGTGGTCCCGCCGGCTTCCAGGATCTCGGTGAGCCCGGGCAGCAGCACCGACACGTCGGTAACGCTGCCGCTGCCCGACTCCAGCTTCGGGCCCGTGGTCCACGTCGCGGTGGCCGGGTTCAGGTAGCACGTGGTGGGGAAGTTGGTCCAGGCGAGCAGGCCGCTGGTGGTGAGCTTCATCCGCGGGTAGGTGACCATGGCCTTGTCAGCCGTGGACGGCAGCGTGGTGATGGTATTGCTGACCGGGTTGTAGTGGTCCACGGTGGTCGCGCCCGTGCCGGTGTTGATCGTGCCACCGCAGATGATCACCGTGCCGTCGCCGAGCAGCGTCGTAGTCGGGTACCAGCGTGCCTGCGACATCATCGGGCCCTCGGTCCAGGCATTGGACGCCGGGTCGAAGATCGTCGTGTTGATCACACCCTGGGTAGGACTGATGGCCCCCTGCCAGATGTGGCCGCCCGCGATGAACACCCGGCCGTCGGACAGCACAGTGGTACCGGAGCAGAAGATGTCCCGCTGATAGGTGAGCGCGATATTGGTGATGCCCCCAGTCACCGGGTTCCACAGGACGGCGTCGCTGCCCACCGTCTCGTTGGGCCAGGAGAACAGCAGTACGTTCCCGGTGTGCAGCATGACCGCGTGGATGGAGACCAGGGTCAGGTTGAACGGCGCGCTCCACGAGCCGCTGACCGCGGGATGTGCCACCCGGGCCGCCCGGCCGGTGCGTGGTGCGGCAGCCAGTAACGGGGCCGGGAAACCGCCCAGCAGCGCCGCGGCCGCACCCCCGGCGGCCAGGAACCGGCGCCGGTCCAGCGACCCGCCGACGGCTTTCCCGAGCATACCCCGTCCATCGTGTCCTGGGACATTCGTAAAGCGCATCTTAATCCCCGTAATAGCTGGCTCTCTCCTAAACGTAGCTCCGACTCTACTAGTGGGGGCCGCCATTACCTGCAAGTAATTGTTATAACGCGCTTGTATATGCTTAATGAGGTAGCACGGTATATCTTTTACTCTGGCCCGTGATCGGCGGTGTGCCCCATTTGATCAAGGGTCTTCCGGCCGGGTCCGCGCAGCCAGCCGGGCACGGCCGACGGTACGGGCGTTCAGAATGGGAGTCATGAAGCTGGGCAGGCTGGCCTCGGCCAGCGGGATCGCGGGCCCGGCGGTGTTCACCGCCGGGTGGCTGGCCGGTTCGCTGCGCCAGGCTGCGCCGATGGCGCAGGTCCAGCTGAGCGGGCTGGCCGCGGAGGACGCCCGGGATCCGCAGCTGATGATGGCCGCGTTCATCGTGCTCGGCGGGTGCACGGCCGCGTTCGGCGTGGCGCTGCGCTCAGTGACTGGGCCGCGATCGGCCGGGCCGTGGCTGGTCATGCTGGCCGGCGGCGCGACGGTGGCGGCCGGGGTGTTCCGCCGCGACCACCTGCTGCTGACCGGGCCCGGGTTCGGCGGCGAGTCGTGGCACAACCAGGTGCACGACGTGGTCAGTGGCGTGGCTTACGCGGCCATGCTGGCCGCGCCGCTGCTGCTGGCCTGGCGGCTGCGCGGGGCGCCGGGCTGGGCCGCCACCTGCCGCGCGGTCACCGCGGCCACCCTGGCCAGCGCCGCAGGCCTGGCCGTGTTCGCGTCCCGGGCCTTCGAGCCGGAGAACGGTGCGGTGCAGCGGGCCGCGGTCACCCTGGCGCTGGCCGCCGAGGTGATGCTGGCCGTTCGGCTGCTGCGCAGCTACCGCGGCGCCAGCGCGGGACCGTTCGCTGCCGCCCACTTGGCCGCGAACGAGGCGAAGCCGTCCACGTCGGACTCCAGCACGAACAGCCCGCGCACCGGCACCGCCGCGCCCAGTTCCAGCAGCAGCGGGGCGAAGTGCAGGTCCACCGCGAGCTGATGGTTCGGCGCGCCGCCGAGCAGGATGGGCACAGCCGCCTTGCCGGCCAGGCTGCTGGTGCCGAACCGGTCCAGGAATGACTTGAGCAGCCCCGAATAGGTCGCCTTGTAGGTCGGGCTGGCCAGCACCAGCACGTCCGCGTCGAGGACCTGCGCGACGGCCGCGCTGGCGTCGGGGTCGGCCGCGTCGAGGACGCGGGAACCCAGTTCGGCCAGGTCCACGTCGGTGACGCTGCCGTCCAGAGCGTCGGCGAGTTCCGCGGCCAGGGTCCGCGCCAGGCTGTGCGTGCGCGACTGCGGGCGCGGGTTGCCGGTGATGGCGACGATCCGGGCTCTGCTCATGCTGCGCTACCTCCGTGCGATCCGAGGGACGCGTTACACCCTAGTATATTGATCGACAAAGCAGGTTTGGGGAAGACCCGGGTGTCTAGCATGGAGAGGGGACGCGCGGGAGGCCGTGCTGGCGAGCAGGAGGCAGGCAATGACGGACGATCTCTGGCACCGGCCGCTGACCCATGTCCGCGGCAGCGAGCTGCGCGCGGACACCGGGCAGACCTCAGGGATGGCCCGGCGCGAAGCCATCTCGGGGAAGAACACCGGGTCGGAGAAGGTGTGGATGGGCCAGACGCACGTGGCCCCGGGCGTCACGTCCGGCGACCACCACCACGGGGAGGCGGAGACCGCGATCTACGTGCTGTCCGGGCACCCGGCGTTCGTGTTCGCCGAAGACGGCCGGGAGATCCGGCTGGAGACTGAGCCTGGTGACTACGTCTTCGTGCCGCCTTACGCGCCGCACCGGGAGGAGAACCCGGGTGACGACGAGGCAATCGTGATCATCGCACGGAGCAGCCAGGACGGCATCGTGGTCAACCTGGACAGCCTCTGGCCGGGCGGCGGCAGGGCCTAGGGGACCTGCCCGGCGAGCTGTCGGAACACCTGTCGTTGGCCGACATCGACAGCCGTTCCGGCCGAGGGCATACTTGTTGCTTATCTGTCCTGGTCATAATCTACTAATTCAATCGAGATAGTGGAGTTCCCAGCCCACGGTTGGGGGGGATGCCCGGCCAGCCCGCTGTGGCCGGTGCCGGGGCAGGCAGGGTGTACGACCACACAAATTCGGAGGAGAACATGGCTCTCGCGCTTGGGGACATCGCCCCTGACTTCACCGCTCAGACGACTGAGGGACCGATCAGCTTCCACGACTGGATCGGTGACTCATGGGCGGTGCTGTTCTCGCACCCCAAGGACTTCACTCCGATTTGCACGACCGAGCTGGGCTACATGGCCAAGATCAAGCCCGAGTTCGACAAGCGGAACGTGAAGATCATCGGGCTTTCCGTTGACCCGGCGGACAGGCACGAGCAGTGGGCGAACGACATCAAGGAGACGCAGGGCACCGCGCCCAACTACCCGATCATCGCGGACAGCGACTTCAACGTGTCCAAGCTGTACGGGATGCTGCCCGCCAGCACCTCGGGTGACCCGACGCAGCGGACCCCGGCGGACAACCAGACGGTCCGCAACGTCTTCGTGATCGGCCCGGACAAGAAGGTCAAGCTGATCCTCGTCTACCCGATGACGACCGGCCGCAACTTCGACGAGGTGCTGCGGGTCATCGACTCGCTCCAGCTCACCGCCAAGCACAAGGTGGCCACGCCGGTGAACTGGCAGCCTGGGCAGAACGTGATCATCGCCGGCTCGGTGTCCGACGACGACGCGAAGAAGCTCTACCCGGAGGGCTGGGAGTCGCCGCGGCCTTACATCCGCATCGTGCCCGACCCCACGAGCTGAGCACCGGACTGGTTCAGCCGTAGCTGACCCGGGCGTGCCCGCCGCCGGCCGCGATGCCGGCGGCGGTCACGATCCGGCCGATCCTGCACCCGCGTCCGCCGGTGCGGCACCCGCGTCCGCTGGTGCCGCCTCTCCTTCCGCTCCGCCGTTTTGTCGGCGGGCTCCGCTATGCTCGAACGTAGCTTCGAGATATAGGCCGTGCCTGGGAGGAGGTGGTCAGTGTGTGCGAGGGGAAGTCGCCGTCCACGGTGGGTGAGGCGCTGGCTGCTGTGCGGGCTGGGCTGGCGTTCTTGAACCAGGTGGCGGCGGGGGACCTGCCGGGGGTGGTGCAGGCGGAGTGCCTGCGGGAGCTGGCCCGGGCCGGGTCGGCGTACACGGCGGCGCATGCCCGGATGCTGGGCGGGTTCTCGGCCAGCGGGGCGCATGAGGATGACGGGCAGCAGACGGCGCGGGCGTGGCTGAAGTGGCAGACCCAGGTCACCGGCGGCGCGGCGGCCGGCGCGGTCGGCTGGGTGAAACGCCTTGATGGCCACCCGGCGGTCCGGGCGGCGTTAGCTGCGGGTGCGCTCTCCCCGTCGTGGGCGCGGCACGTCTGCACCTGGACTGATCAGCTGCCCGGGAACGCGCGGGATGACGCGGATGAGATCCTGCTGGCCGCGGCGGCCGGGGGTGCGACGCTGCCGGATCTGGCTGGGCTGGCGGAGGAGATACGCCGCCGCACGGCGGCCCCCGATCCCGGCGGCCCGGGTGGGGATGAGGGTTTCGGTGAGCGGCGGGTGCGGCTGGGGCTGACGTTCGGCGGCGCCGGGGTGCTCGACGGCGACCTGACCCCGGCCTGCGCCGCCGCGCTGGCGGCGGTGCTGGAGGCGCTGGGGAAGAAGGCCGGGCCCGAGGATGTGCGGACCGCGCCGCAGCGCCGTCATGACGCGCTGGAGGAGGCGTGCCGGCGGCTGGCCGGCGCCGGGTGCCTGCCCGGCCGGGCCGGGCAGCCCACCCAGGTCCAGCTGCACCTGACCTTAGAGCAGCTCCGCGACCTGCCCGGCGCCACCGGCGCCGAAGCCGCCTGGACCACCGCCCACGCCACGCAGGCCGACCAGGCCGCCCAGGCCGCGCAGGCCGCCCAGGCGGCGCAGGCCGCCAGGCGGCGCAGGCCGCGCAGGCCGCGCAGGCCGCGCAGGCGGCGCAGGCGGCGCGGGCGGCGCGGGCGGCGCGGGTGGCGCGGGCGGCGGCTGAGGGGCAGCCGGGCTGGCTGACCGGCCGCGCCGCCCAGGGCTATGCGTGCGATGCGGCCATCGCGCCGGTCGTCACCGGGACCGTGGACCAGGCCGCCCTCGCCGCCCTGGCCGCCGACCTGCTCGCCGGCCTGCGTGAGGGCCCCAGCGGCCCGCGCACCCCGCTGCCCCCCGCCGCGCTGGCCCGGCTGCACGACACCCTGCTCCGGCACGCCGCCAGCGTCCTGTCCGGGCCGGGCGGGCTGGCCGCGTTCCTGCGCACCCGCCTCACCGGCGGCCAGTTCCCCTCGGCCAGCCTGCCGCTGGACACCGGCACCCCCACCAACCTCATCACCGGCGCCCTGCGCCGCGCCGTCATCACCCGCGACCGGCACTGCGCCTTCCCCGGCTGCGACACCCCACCCGCCGCCTGCCACGTCCACCACCTCAAACCCAAAGCCACCGGCGGCACCACCACACTCACCAACCTGATCCTGCTCTGCGCCTTCCACCACCTCACCGCCGTCCACCAATGGGGCTGGACCCTCACCCTGCACACCGACGCCACCACCACCGCCACCAGCCCCGACCACACCCGAACCCTGCACAGCCACGGCCCACCCAGCCAAGCCGCCTGAACCGGGCGGGTATCAGGCCGCTTGGCGCAGCAGTTCATCGACCGGCCAGTGATCACGACACTGACGGCTGGGCGCCCCGCGATGTGACCGACCGGAGCGCATAGCTGACCCGGCCGCGATCGCGGCGACGCGCCCGGCGGATCTGCCGGACCCGGCTGGCCGCGGCGGCCGACGCGTGGTACTGCCTGATCTGGTCCGTGGCGATGGCCTGGATCACCGTTGAATACATGACGTCCTCCTCTGGTGCCGCCGTCCGGTGGCGGCGTGCTATGAGTTGGACGGCACCGCGATGGGCGTTCTCATCGGCCCGGCGGGGGCGAATATTTCCAGACCGGGGACCGATGAATCCGGGCCACTCACGCCGTCCTGTAGCAGAGATCCCATCTGTGCAGGAGGTTGTGATGGTCCTTCCCGACGTGGTGACCCGCGAGCAGTGGCTGGCGGCCAGGACCCAGCTGCTGGCGGCCGAGAAGGAGGCGACCCGCAGCCGCGACGCGCTCAACGCGCAGCGCCGCCTGCTGCCCATGGTCCGGATCGACAAGGACTACCAGTTCGACGGTGCGCAGGGCACGGTCCCGCTGACAGCGTTGTTCGGCGACAGCCGGCAGCTGATCATCCAGCACGTCATGTTCGGCCCGACCTGGGACGCGGCCTGCCCGGGCTGCACGGCCAGCGTGGACGAGCTGGCCGACGGGGTGCTCCGCCACCTTCGCTCGCGGGACACCGCGTTCGCTCTGGTGTCCCGCGCGCCGCTGGCCAAGCTGCAGCAGTACCAGGCCAGCCGGGGCTGGACCGTGCCCTGGTACAGCTCGCAGCACAGCGACTTCAACTACGACTTCCAGGTCACCGTGGACAAGGACCACCCGGACTACAATTACCGGGCGCAGCCGGACATCGCCGCGGATGCCGAACCGGATGAGGTGCCGGGCGTCAGCTGCTTCCTCCGCGACGACAGCCAGGTGTTCCACACCTACTCGACCTACGCGCGTGGCACCGACGCCCTGGGCGGCAGCTATTCGCTGCTCGACCTGACCGCGCTAGGCCGGTCCGAAGACTGGGAGCAGCCCGCGGGCCGGGCGCCCCGGCTGCACGGCGCGGACCCGACGTTCACCGATTGAGCGCTAGCGTGGCCACCATGAGCCCGCAGCGCACCCGGGCTGACGAACTGGCGCTGCTCGACCGGGCGCGGGCCGGGGACGAGAGCGCGTTCGGCGAGCTGGTCGAGGCGCACCGGGGCGAGCTGCGTGCCTACTGCTACCGGATGCTCGGCTCGGTACACGACGCGGACGACGCGCTGCAGGACGCGCTGCTGCGCGCCTGGCGTGGGCTGCCCGGGTTCGAGGGCCGCAGCTCGGTACGCTCCTGGCTGTACTCCATCGCCACCAACACCGCGCTGGACGTCACCCGGCACAAGGCCCGGCGTGAGCTGCCGGTCAGCTTCGGGCCGGCCGCCGAGCGCGGGGCCCAGATGGAGGAGGCGGTTAACGACCCGATCTGGCTGGAGCCCTACCCGGACCACTGGCTGACCGGCTCGTCCCCAGAGGCCCGGTACGAGCAGCGGGAGAGCGTGGAGCTGGCGTTCATGATCATGCTGCAGCAGCTGCCCCCGCTGCAGCGGGCCGTGCTCATCCTGCGTGACGTGCTGGGCTTCTCCTCGGCCGAGATGTCCAGCCAGCTGTCCACGTCGGAGGCGGCGGTGAACAGCGCGCTGCAGCGGGCCCGGGCCGCCGCCCGCCGCGGCCTGCCCGCGCGCAGCCAGCAGTCCGCCCTGCGCGAGCTCGGTGACCGGCGGATCAGCGAGATCGCGGCGCAGTACGCCGACGCCATGGAGCGCGGCGATGCCGACACGCTGGTCAGCATGCTCACCGAGGACGCGACCTGGTCCATGCCGCCGATCCCGACCTGGTTCCAGGGTCGCCCGGCGCTCCGCGACTGGCTGATCCGGGACCCGCTGACCGAGCGCTGGCGGCACCGCACTACCCGGGCCAACGGGCAGCTGGCCGTGGGCTGCTACCTGTTCGACGCCAGCACCGGCCGGTACCCGGCCGCCGTCATCGACGTGCTCACCCTGGACAGGGACCGGATCGCCGCGGTCTCCGCGTTCCTGATGCCCTGGACGTCCGAGACGCCGGCGGCGGGCCTGACCGGTGCGGAGATCTTTGCCCGCTTCGGGCTGCCCGCCGAGCTACCGTGACCGCATGGGTTCGGTGTTCGAGCACGAGGTCAGCGTCCGCTGGCGGGACGTGGACGCGCTTGGTCATGTCAACCACGCGGTGTTCCTGACCTACCTGGAGGAGGGCCGGGACGCGTTCTACACCTTCGCGCTCGGAGCTGACCCGCTGTACGTGGTGGTCCGGCTCGAAGTGGACCTGCGGGCGGAAGTCCGCTACCCGGACCGGCTGGTGACGGTGCGGATCGAGGTAGAGCGGGTCGGCACGACGAGCCTGAGCACCCGGGAGACCATCGTCACCCCGGCTGGCGAGACCGCCGCGCAGGCCCGCGTGGTCACCGTCCGGTGGGATCCCGGGCAGCGCAAGCCGGTCCCGTGGGACGACGCGGAACGGGCCCGGCTTACCGGCTGATCAGACTTCCCGGCCCGGCTGGCCGGTGGGGGTGACCAGGCCGGTTTCGTAGGCCAGCACGACGGCCTGCACCCGGTCGCGCAGCTGGAGCTTGGCCAGGATCCGGGCGACGTGCGTCTTGATCGTTGCTTCGCTGAGCACGAGCTGCGCGGCCAGCTCGGCGTTGCTCAGGCCGCGGGCCAGCAGGCGGAGCACTTCCAGCTCCCGTGGGCTGAGGCTGGCCAGCTCGCGGTGGTCCAGCACCGGGCTGGGCACGGCGAAGCGCTCGACGAGCCGGCGGGTGATCGACGGGGCCAGCAGGGCGTCGCCGGTGCGCACCAGCCGGATCGCGGTGATCAGGTATTCGGGTGACACGTGCTTGAGCAGGAACCCGCTGGCCCCGCTGGCCAGTGCGGCATACACGTACTGGTCGAGGTCGAACGTGGTGAGGATGATGATCCGGCAGTCCGGTTCGGCGGCCAGGATGCGCCGGGTGGCTTCCAGGCCGTCCAGCTCCGGCATCCTGATGTCCATCAGCACCACGTCCGGGTGGTGCCGCTGCACCGCGGCCACCGCCGCCGCGCCGTCGGCGGCCTCGGCCAGCACCGGGATCCCAGCCTCCCGCAGGATCATCCGGAATCCGGTGCGCACCAGCGTCTGGTCGTCGGCGATCAGGACGCGCGGGGGCGCAGGGTCGTCCGGCGCAGCGTCGCCGGTCATGCCGGCATCGCGGCCAGCTCGTCCGGGATCCTGGCCCGGACCAGCCAGCCGCCGCCGGGCCGGCCGCCAGCATCCA
Organism: uncultured Actinomycetes bacterium; assembly: GCA_963717125.1. Lineage (GTDB taxonomy): Bacteria > Actinomycetota > Actinomycetes > Streptosporangiales > Streptosporangiaceae > RYN-230. The sequence goes on along the minus strand of CAVQVG010000020.1, from coordinate 563,907 downwards.
GGTCGCCGCCGTACAGCGCGACGCGTTCGCGCAGGCCGAGCAGGCCACGCCCGGTGCCGGGCAGGCTGCCCGGGTAGGCCGGGCAGCCGTCATCCGCGACCTCGACGATCACGGCACCCGGCTGGTAGTCCAGGGTGACCGTGGTCGCGGGCTGCCCGGCGTGCTTCATCACGTTGGTCAGTGCTTCCTGGACCACCCGGTAGGCGGCCAGGTCCAGGCCTGGCGGCAGCGGCCGGGCCAGGCCATGCACCCGCAACTCGACGGGCAGGCCCGCGGTGGCCACCCGGTCGATGAGCGGGCGGACCTGGTCCAGGCCGGGCTGGGGCGGGGGCGGCGACTCGTCCGGGGCCCCGTCCGGCGGGGCCAGCAGGCCGAGCAGATGCTGCAGCTCGACAATCGTGGCCCGGCCGCTCTCCTCCACGGCCAGCAGCGCCGTCCTGGCCTCGTCGGGGGTGCTGCTCAGCACCCGCCGGGCGGCGCCCGCCTGCACCACCATCATGCTCACGTTGTGCGCCACCACGTCGTGCAGTTCCCGGGCGATCCGGGCGCGTTCCAGCCCGATGGCCTGCCGGGTGGCCGCTTCCTGCCCGGCCTCGACGCGGTGCAGCCGGGCTTGTGAGTCACGGGCCCGGCGCCGGCCCAGCCGTACCGCGTTGCCCACGATCAGCACCGCCACGAACACCAGCAACGCGGTGAGCAGCTGGTAGTTGCCGGACTGGGCGTTGGACACGGCGGCGGTGGCGAGCACGAGCAGCGCGGCCGGCATGCCGAGCATCGCGAGTAGCCAGTACGGGCTGTACAGCACCGCGGAGTAGGCGGCCGGCGCCAGCGCGACGAGGTTGACGACGTTGCCGTTGGGCAGCGTGGCCAGCGCGCACCCGGCCAGGCACAGCCAGAACGCGGTCAGCGGGTAGAGCCGCCGGATGGCCAGTGGCGCTGTCCTGGCCAGCACCGCGAGCAGCGCCCAGTGCGAGAACATCCCGTAGGGCGGCGGGGCCGTCGGGATCGCGGTGCCCTGGATCCGGACGGAGAGCACGTTCAGTTTCAGGCAGGCCACCGTGACCGCGGCGGCCAGCGCCAGGTCCAGCGCGATCTCGCGTCTGGTGGGCCTGGCAGGCTGATCGGCGGATCGCCATTTCACCCGCCCATTGTCGCGCAGCGGCCGGGTCATGCCATCCGCCGCGCGAGCGAACCGGTTAGCCCGGAATGATGACCGGCTGGGGCCCGGAGATTACCGACCGGGGCCGACGCGGGCGGGGCGTGGCCGGCCCTAGCGTGCCCGGCATGGACGCGCTGATACGGCTCTGCGAGATCACCAAACGCTATCCGGGCCAGGCCGCCGTGACCGGGGTCAGCCTGGACATCGCGGCAGGCGAGGCGGTCGCGGTGATGGGCCCCTCCGGCAGTGGCAAGTCGACGCTGCTGAACCTGATCGCCGGGCTGGACCGGCCGACCAGCGGCTCGGTGACCGTGGCCGGGGAGCGGATAGACACGCTGAGCGAGACCGGGCTGGCCCGGTACCGCCGCCGCCAGGTCGGCATGATCTTCCAGTTCTTCAACCTGCTCGACGACATGACCGTGCTGGACAACGTGCTGCTGCCCGCGCGGCTTGCACGCATGCGGACGGCGCCGGCCAGAGCCAGGGCGACCGAGCTGCTGCGGGCGTTGCGAATAGAAAACCACCGGGACAGCTACCCGGCGCGGCTCTCCGGCGGGGAGCGGCAGCGGGTGGCCATCGCCCGGGCGCTGGTGAACCGGCCCGCGCTGCTGCTGGCCGACGAGCCGACCGGAGCCCTGGACAGCGCTACCGGGGAGCAGATCGGCGAGCTGCTGCGCGACCTGAACCGGTCCGGCCAGACCATGGTGCTGGTCACGCATAACCCCGGGCTGGCCGCCCAGTACGCGCGCCGGACGGTGCAGCTCACCGACGGGCGGGTCGTCGCCGACGCGGTCGCGGAGGTCGGGTCATGAGCCCGGTGCTGGCCGCGGTGCGCGGCGGGTTCCGCCGCCGGGTGCCGGCCGCGGTGACCGCCCTGGTGCTGCTGGTGTCCAGCGCCGCGTCGGTGCTCGGGCTCGCGCTGGCGGTGGACTCCAACGCCCCGTTCGACCAGGCGTTCGCGGCGCAGCGTGGCGCGGACGCGGTAGTCACCGCCCGGGCCACGGCGGCCGAGCTGGCCGCGACCAGGCGGCTGCCGGAGGTGACCGCGGCGGCCGGGCCGTTCGCCGCGGCGACCGTCACGGCGCGGTTCGGTGGCACGGGCGGCTGCCATCCGGGGCCTGGCCACCGCTGCTTCGCCGCGCAGTCGCTGCCGCCGCTGACCCTGGCTGGGCGCGCCAGCCCGGGTGGCCCGGTTGACGACCTGATCATGCGGTCCGGGCACTGGGCCCAGGGACCTGGGCAGGTCGTCCTGTCCGGCTCGGACGGGAACCTGCCGCCGGTCCCGCTCGGCGCCCAGCTCACCGTGACCGGCGTGCCGGGGGCGCCGCGGCTGACCGTAGTCGGCGTGGCCATGTCGGTGACCGGCTCGGCGGATGGCTGGGTGACCCCGGCCACGGCCGCGGCGCTGCGTCCGGCGGCCGCGCAGATGCTGTACCGGTTCCGCAGCGCGGGCACGGCTGCGGCGGTGCACGCCGACGTGGCCGCGGTGGCCGCGGCCCTGCCGCGGCGCGCGGTCGGCAGCGCGCTGTCCTGGCTGAGTGTCCGGGCCGCGCAGGAGTCGGGCATCGCGCCGATCGCGCCGTTCCTGATCGCGTTCGGCGTCACCGGACTGGTGCTGTCCGTGCTGATCGTGATCAACGTGGTCAGCGGCGCGGTGCTGGCCTCCTACCGGCGGATCGGGATCCTGAAGAGCATCGGCTTCACCCCGGGGCAGGTCGCGGCGGCCTACACCAGCCAGGCCATGATCCCGGCCGCGGCCGGCTGCCTGGCCGGGCTGGTGATCGGGAACCTGCTGGCCGGGCCACTGCTCGGCCGGACCGCCACCGCGTACGGCGTCGCCGCGCTCGGCGTGCCGGCCTGGGTGGACGCCGCCGTGCCCGGCACGCTCATCGGCCTGACCGGGCTGGCCGCGCTGCTGCCTGCGGTGCGGGCCAGCCGGCTCAGCGCGGTGCAGGCCATCGCGGCCGGCCGCGCCCCGGCGGCAGGCCGCGGGTACCTGGCGCACCGGCTGCTGGGCCGGCTGCGGCTGCCCCAGCCGGTGACGATCGGGCTGGCGGCGCCGTTCGCCCGGCCGGCCCGCACCGCGGTCACCGTGGCCGCGGTGCTGGCCGGCGCCACCGCGGTGACGCTGGCGGCCGGCCTGGGCGGCTCGCTGAGCCGGGTGGTGTCCGGACTGACGCTGAGCCGCACCGAGCAGGTCCTGGTCCAGCCCGGGGCGGGGCCGGCCGCCAGCGGATGATCAGCGGCCGGCCTGCGGCCCGGCCGCGCTCGGCGGTGGCGGCCATCCGGGAGCAGCCGGGCACGCTGCACTACGTGGCCGAGGCCGATGTGCAGGCCAGCGTGACCGGGCTGGCCCAGCCGGTGCCGGTGACCGCGTTCCAGGGCAACGCCGCCTGGACCGGCTATCCCATGATCAGCGGGCGCTGGTACGACAGCCCCGGTCAGGTGGACGTGTCTACCGACTTCCTCACCCAGACCGGCACCGTCATCGGTAACACCATCACGATCAGTTACGCCGGGACGCGGATTCCGGTGCGCATCGTCGGCGAGGTGCTCGACGGCGAGAACAGCGGGCCGGCCATGATCACCAGCGCGGAGACGCTGGCCCGGGCCGGTCACCGGCCGGCCCTGGCGCAGTACGACATCGAACTGCGCGCGGGCACGCGCGCGGCCAGCTACGCGCAATCCCTGGGGGCCCGGCTCGGCCCCGGCTACGCCTTCAGGCCTAATGACAACGACCGGGGCCTGCCGGTCATCCTCGGCCTGATCAGCGCGCTGACCCTGCTGCTGGCCGTGGTCGCCGCGCTGGGTGTGCTGAACACCGTCGTGCTCTACACCCGGGACCGGGTGCACGATCTGGGCGTGTTCAAGGCGGTCGGGATGACCCCCGGACAGACCCTGGCCATGGTGGTGGGCACGGTCGCCGGGACGGGCCTGGTAGCCGGCCTGGTCGCGGTGCCCGCCGGGATCGGGTTGCAGCGGTACCTGGTGTCGGCGATGGCCGCGGCCGCGGGCACCGCTCTGCCGTCCAGCTTCCTGAACGTGTATGGCGGCCCGGAACTGGCCGTGCTGGCCGGGGCCGGGATGCTGATCGCGGTGGCCGGCGCGCTGCTGCCGGCCGGCTGGGCCGCCCGGGCCAGCACCGCCGCCGCGCTGCGCGCCGAGTGAGGCCCCAGGTCCGGCTGTCTAGTGGTGCTTGCGGCGCAGCGAAGGGAACAGGCCGCGGGCCTGGTGCGCGAGTTCCCGCTCGGCACGCTCGCGGGCGTCGGCGAAGTAGCCGTCCGGGTCACGCACCATCCGCTCGGGACGGTCGTCGTCGTCCTCGATGGTGATGTGCACCGACATCTCCGCACCCTTCGCCACGAACTCAGTGTCAGCGGGCCACCCTGAGGGGTCAACAGCTACGCTAGCGCGTCCGCGAGCAGCCCGGCGAGCAACCGGACCAGTGGCACGTCCGTACGCCTGATCCCATCACTATCTAACGCATCCACCATCAGCATGCCGAAGGCGGTGCGCCCGGCCGCCACCGGAACGGCCGCGAATGACTTGTACGTCTGCGGCGCCGTCAGGTGCCAGCCGGGTGGCGCGGCGCTGTCCAGGTCCGGGTAGAACAGATGCCGGTTCCGCCGGATCATGCCGAAGACCAGGTCACCTTCGGCGCTGCCCTCGGTGATGGGGTCCAGCGGGTCGTCCACCCGGCCGCTGTACTGGGCGGGCACCAGCATCCGTGGGGTGCCCGGCGCGAACCGGAACAGGCAGGCCCGGACCCGCCCGGTGCCGACCAGGTGCGCCGCCGAGTCCACCACCATCGGGACCGTCGCCTCCTGCAGGGCCTCCCGTTCGTGCTTGGTCCGTGCCGTCACCACCCGGCCGAGCTGGCGGACGATCGGGTCCAGCGCGTCGTTCATAGTGACCCGCATGGCGACGGCCGCGTCCACCGCGAGCTGTTCGGCCCGGGCGCGCAGCCGCTCCTTGCGGATCTGCTCGTAGGCGGGCACCCCGGCCGCGGTCACGCTGGCGGCCACCGCGCCCAGCGTCCACCATTCGCGCCCGGTCACCGCGGCGCCCGCCATCATGCCGGTCCAGGTGGCCACGGCCACCGCGGCCAGACTGATGCCCGTGGTCAGGTAGACCCGGGCGCCGGGCGAAATCCACATGCCGGGCAGGCTAGCGCCGAAGGGGGCGCGCCGCCGACTGGACTGAGGAGCGCGGGAGCGAGGCACGAGCGACTGAGCGACGAGGGAAGGCGGCGGGTTAAGCGCCCCCGGAGGCGCAAAGAAGCAGAGCGGGTTAAGCGCCCCCGGAGGCGCAAAGCAAGCACAGTAAGATCGGGTGTATGGGATTCGGTTGACTGTGACCTGAGAAGGCGCCACGCGGCGCCCTCGTGAGCGGTGCGGTGCTGGCCGCTGCGCTGGCGGTCGAGCTGGTGGACGAGCTGGCCGACGGCACCCGCGCGGCTGCGCTGCCGCTCATCCGGCATGACTTCGGGCTGAGCTACGGCCAGCTCGGGCTGCTGGCCTCGGCGCCGGTGGTGATCGGCAGCCTGCTGGAACTGCCCGTCGGGGCGCTGGCCGGGCAGGGGCACCGGCGGCGCCGGATCATCCTGGCGGGCGGCGCCGTGTTCCTGGCCGCGCTGCTCGGCTCCGCGCTGGCCTGGTCGTTCGCCGGGCTGCTGATCTCATTCATCGCCTTCTACCCGGCGTCCGGCGCGTTCGTCAGCCTGACCCAGGCCGGCCTGATGGACACCGACCCGGGCCGCCAGGAACAGCACATGGCCCGGTGGAACCTGGCCGGCTCGCTGGGCGCGGTGCTCGGCCCGCTGCTGCTGACCGGGATTCTCGCGGCCGGGGGCAGCTGGCGGGACGGTTACCTGCTGGTCGCCGGGGCGGCCGCGGTGGCCTGGCTCGGCGTAGCCCGGTGGCGGCCGGGCGCGGCGGAAGCCGGTGATCCCGGGCCGGCCGGTCCGCGGCAGGTGATCCGCGCGCTGGGCCGGGGCGGGGTGCTCCGCTGGCTCGTTCTGCTCGAGGTGTCCGACCTGCTGCTCGACGTCTTGACCGGGTTCCTCGCGGTCTACTTCGTGGCCGTCGTGCATGCCTCCCCGGTGCAGGCGGCGCTGGCCGTGGCGGTCCGGCTCGGGGCCGGGATCGCCGGCGACGTCGTGCTGATCCGGGTGCTGGACCGGGTGGCCGGCCTCCCGGTGCTGCGCGCCAGCGCGGTCGCGGCGCTGCTGCTCTACCCGGCGTTCCTGCTGGTCCCGGGGTTCCCGGCCAAGCTCGCCGTGCTGGCCGTGCTGACCATCGCCACCGCACCCTGGTATCCGGTGGCGCAGGCTCAGCTGTACGCGAGCCTGCCCGGGCAGAGCGGCATCGCGGTCACGCTGAGCAGCGCCGCCGCGCTGGCCGGTGGCCTCGGCCCGCTGGCCGTCGGGTTCGCGGCCGAGCACGCCGGGCTCGCCGTCGCGCTCAGTGGCCTGGTGCTGGCCCCGGCGGCGGTGCTAGGTGCGGCGTGGCGGCGAACCGGTGCGTCGTGTGACTGAACGGCTCGCCCTTGGCGAACGCGAGGACCTTGCTGGCGGCCACCGTGAACACCAGGACCGGGAACCCCTCCATGTGCTGGAAAGACCCGTCCCGAACCTGGAACTGCCAGCGCCCGTCCCACTTGGTGGTCCAGGACTCGGCCAGCCGCCGGAGCAGGTCCTCGTCGGTGACCCGGACCGCGTCGCCCTCGACGACCACGTCCAGGCCGCCGTCCCAGCCGTTACAGCCGGTGGTAAGGGTCACATGCGGGCTGGCGGTCAGGTTGCGGGCTTTCTGCTCGGTGGGCCCGGTGGTGAAGTGCAGCGCCTCGTCCAGCCACACGGCCACCAGCGGCGTGACGTGCGGCCGGGCGTCGGCCCGGACGGTGGTCAGCCAGAACAGCTCGGCCCCGGCCAGCACCTGGCGGGTCTCCGGCCATCCGGTGGCGGCCGCGGCCGGGTCGCTGTACCGCTGGTCGATCGTGGTCACTGGGGTGTTCATCTAGGCGCCTTCCGAGTCGTAGGCCGGCGCGCCCGGGGCGGGGCCGCGCCTCGGACATTAGACGGGCGGCGGCCGGTGAAATCAGCGGTCCGCGGTGAGGCCGGCCACGAAGTCGCGCAGCAGCCGGGCCAACCGGGACCCAGCGCCGGCTCGCTTACGCCGGCTGCGAACGCGCTTCGCAGGCCGGCCCGGAACTGGATAGCGTGGCCTGACCCACTCCCAGGGAGGCGACGCCGATGGCTGGCCCACTCGGCCCGAGGCCGCGGCAGCGGCCGAGGCCCCTGCTGCGCACGATGATCGGCGAGGTGCTGCGCCGCACCCGGCGGGCGCAGGGCCGCACGCTGGCCGACGTGTCCCGGGCCGCCCGGGTCTCCGTGCCCTACCTGTCGGAGCTGGAACGCGGGCGCAAGGAAGCCTCCTCCGAGGTGCTGGCCGCGATCTGCGACGCGCTGCGCATCGACCTGTCCGAGCTGCTGGCCGGGGTCGGCCGCGAGCTGGCCGGTGAGCGTGCCGCCACGGTTATCCGGCTCGACTCGGTCCGCGGCGGCCAGCTGGCCAGCCCGGCGCCGCGGCCCACCCGGGGCGGCGGCGACGTGGTCTGCCTGGCCGCCTGATCAGCCCGGCCGCTGGTCACGCCGTGCTGGCCAGCGGGACCGTCTCGCGGGCAGTGATGACCTCGTCGGCCAGGCCGTAGCCGACCGCCTCGTGCGCGCTGAACGTCTTGTTCCGGTCGCTGTCGTTCTTGATCTTGGCCACCGGGTGGCCGGTGTGCCGGCTCAGGATCTCGTCCACCTCGGCCCGCACCCGGACCAGCTCCTTGGCCTCGATGGCCAGGTCCGGCAGGGTGCCCCGGGACTGGCTGGACGGCTGGTGCAGGAGCACCCGGGCGTGCCGGAGCACCGCGCGCCGGCCCGGCGTGCCCGCGGCCAGCAGCACCGCGGCCGCCGACGCGGCCTGCCCCATGCAGAACGTGGCCACGTCCGGCCGGATGAACTGCATCGTGTCGTAGATCGCGGTCAGCGCGCTGAACGAGCCGCCCGGCGAGTTGATGTACAGGCTGATCTCCAGGTCCGGGCTGACCGATTCGAGGTGCAGCAACTGGGCCATCACCACGTTGGCCACGCCGTCGTCGATCTCGGTGCCGAGGAAGATGATCCGTTCGGACAGCAGCCGGGAGTAGATGTCGAACGCCCGCTCGCCGGCCGGGGTGCGCTCCACCACGGTGGGGATCGTGTACTGGCTCATCACAGGCCTGCCTTCCGGCGGCCGGCCACCGCGGGGCGCACGTCGTCGAGCTGTTCCACGATGTGATCGATGAGCCCGTAGTCCAGAGCTTCCCCGGCGCTGAACCAGCGATCGCGCAGGCTGTCCTGCTCGACCCGCTCCACCGGCTGCCCGGTGTGCTTGGCGATCAGCCTGGTCATGGTGGCCCCGGTGCGGGCCAGTTGCTCGGCGTAGATCTCCACGTCGGCGGCGGTGCCACCGAAGCCGGCCGAGCCCTGGTGCATCAGCACCTGCGCGTGCGGCAGGCTGTACCGCTTGCCCGGCGTGCCAGGCGCAGAGCAGGAACTGGCCCATGCTCGCGGCCAGGCCCATGGCCAGCGTGCTCACGTCGTTGGGAATCAGCCGCATCGTGTCGTAGATGGCCAGCCCGGCGCTGACCGAGCCGCCGGGCGAGTTGATGTACAGGCTGATGTCGGCGCGGGCGTCCTCGGCCGACAGCAGCAGCAACTGGGCGCAGAGCCGGTTGGCCACCTGATCGTCAACCTCGCGGCCGAGGACGATGATGCGCTGATAGAGCAGCCGGGTGACGATCTGATCGTCGAGTGCCCCAGTGGGTGTTTCGGCAACGGCGGCCGTCATAGTCTCCCTGCTTTCCGCGGCGGTTCGGTACCTCCCACAATGGTTCGGCCCGCCGCCATCAGCCAAGACAATCTGCTGATAGCAGAGGGACGGGCCACTGCGCCGACTTCGGGTCACCGGACTAGCGGGGCCGCTGCGCGCTCGCGTACCCGGCCGGGGTCTGGCCGATCGCGGCCCGGAAATCCCGGATCAGGTGGGCCTGGTCGGCGTAGCCGAGTCCGGCGGCCACCTCGGCCCAGGACACCGGGGTGCCCGCCCGGACCGACTCGGCCGCGTCCAGCAGCCGGTACCGGCGGATCACCCACATCGGGGACACTCCCGCGTCGTGCAGGAACATCCGCTGCAGGGTGCGCGGGCCGAGGCCCGTCAGGTCGCTCAAGTCGGCCAGCCGCCGCACCGCCCGGTTGGCCTCGGCGAGACCGGCGGCGTCGGCCACCTGGCGGGCCGGGCCTGCCCGCTGCGGGTCCACGGCGCGCTCCAGCGCGGTGGCCAGCAGCCCGACCCGCGCGGCCTCGTCCGGCTCCTCGGTGATGCGCGCGACCAGCGCCGCCTCGGCCACGCCGAGGGCCGCGCCCAGCGGCACGACCCGGTCGGTGAACGCCGCCGCCGACCCGGCGATGAACGCGCCCAGCCCGCCCGGCCGGGTCATCGCGGCCACGGTCCAGCCGGACCCGACGAGCACGCGGCTGGTCAGGCCGCGGGCCACCCCGTTCAGCCGCGCTTCGACCGGCCCGGGTAGGCGCTGCCCGGCCGCCGCGTTGGCGTTGCCGACGCTGATGTTCGCGCCGGGGTGGGTGAGCACCTGCTGGCGGTGGGACTGCCCGGCCGGCAGGTCCCAGCGCACCGCCCAGAACCGGTCCACCAGCCCGGCGAGAGCCGGGCCGGGCGGATACCGGGTCAGCTGGACGCGTTCGCGCAGCAGCCACGGGTCGAGGATGCCGCGGCTGTCCCGCTCCACCGGCTCCGGCGCCCGCCCGCTCACCTCAGTCAGCTTAACCGGGCCGGCTGACGCGAATCTTCAAGCCGCCCGCGGGCCGGGCCGCCTAGCGTCATCAGCATGACTACAGCAACCGAGAAGACCACTGACCTGCTGGCCGACGTGCTCGCCGAACTGGCCCCGGTGGTCGGCGGCGTCAGCGATGGCCAGCTGCATGACCCGACCCCGTGCACCGAGTACGACGTCGGCCAGCTACGCGAGCACGTGCTGGGCTGGCTGGCCATTTTCGCCGCGGGCTTCGCCGACCCGGCCGGCCAGGCGCCGCGGGCCAGCACCGACGGGTACCAGGTGCCCGCCGACCCGGCCGCCGAGGTGCGCGCCGCGGCCAGCACCATCACCGAGGCGATCCGGGGCGGCGCGGCCAGCCGGCCGCTGCGCCTGGGGGGCAGCGGCATGCCGGGGGACATGGCGCTCAGCATGATCCTCTGGGAGTACCAGGTGCACGGCTGGGACCTGGCCCGGGCCACCGGCCAGCCCTGGTCGCCGCCCGCCGCTGCGGCCGAGGAATCGCTGGTCTTCGCGCCAGGCATGCTGACCAGCGACTACCAGGGTGACGGCAAGGCGTTCGGCGAGCCCATCCCGGTGCCGGGCGCCGCCGCGCCGCTGGACCGGCTGCTCGGGCTGTCCGGCCGTGACCCGGGGTGGACGGCCGGCGAGGCGCCGCGGCCGGCTGGGGTGATGTCGTCCAGGAAGCTCATCGTGGCGGCCGTGGTCGCCTGGCGCCAGGCCAGCAGGGTGCGGTCGAAACCCGGGTGGCCCGGCCGCTCGGCGTGCACGGCCTCCGCGATCGGCGCCAGCACCGCCTTCTGCCGGATGAGCAGCCCGGTGGGGTCCTGCCCGATCCGGTCCAGCAGGGCCAGCTTGAGCAGCAGGTGCGAGCGGACGTCCCGGACGTGCTGCACCGGCGTGTCCAGCCAGTGCTCCGCCACCTGGCGGCCCGGCGGGGTGACGGTGTAGAGGGTGCGCTGCGGGCCACGGCCGGATTCGACCGCGTCCGCGGTGATCAGCCCGGCTTCGGTCAGCCGGCTGATCGCGCGGTAGACCACCGGCCGGGGGATGTGCCAGATCCGGCCCAGCTCGCCGCCGGGCGCGGTGAGCCGGGCCACGGCGAACCCGTGCGCGGGCTGCTCGCAGAGCACCGCGAGCACGGTCAGTTCGGCCAGCGACAGTGATGGCCCCTCGGTCATGCACCCGAGCGTAGTGGGGGTGGTGGGGACTGGGGCGTGACGGCATGTCCGTGATTCGGTAGTCTCGTTGTGACTACCGCCATGGGAAGGGCCGGTCATGTCCACGGTGCTGGTCAGGGTTCCCGTTGGCGTGCTGGCGGATGGCACGCCGTACTTCGCCCCGCTCGGTGAGGTCGTCGTCGAGGACACCCGGGTCATCTGCCACCTGTGCGGCCGGGCGCTGCGCTCGGTCACCGTGCACCTGCGCGGGCATGGCTGGACCAAGCAGGCCTACTGCGAGGTGTTCGGCCTGGAGCGCGCGCAGTCGCTGGAGGGGCCGGAAACCCGCAAGCTGCGGGCGTCCGCGTTCACCTCCCGGCTGGTCTTCGACCCCGCGGTGCGGGCCGGCAGCGCCGCCGGGCGGCAGCGGGCGCGGTCCGGGGCGCTGGCCCGGGACGCGGCCGTCGCGGCCACCGGCCGCCGGCACCCCGAGCAGCGCCGCAGGAAGGCCAGTCAGGCGCACGCGGGCAGGCCGCCCGGGGCCAGCCCGGCCCGCGCCGCCGCCCAGCTGGCCGCGGTCGCGGCCGCGGCCGCCCGGCAGCACGGTTACCCGGACCTCGGGACGTTCGTGCTGGCCCGGGTGGCCGGCGGGGAGAGCCTGGCGGCGATCAGCCGGTCCGCCGGGCTGCACAAGGACTGGCTGTCCCGGCATCTGGCCGACATCGACCCGCGGGCCGCGGCGGCCGTGCCGCAGCTGAGCCCGGCCCGGCCGGACGCCCGCTGGCAGCCCGCGCTAGCCCGGCTCGGCTTCACCGATGTGCCCAGCTACCTGCGCGACCGGCATGTCCGGCAGCACCGCACGGCCAACGCGATCGCGGCGGAAGTCGGGCTGTCCCACCATGCCGTGCGGGCCGCGCTGCGGCGGCACGGGCTGGACTGGGAGGCGCACGCGGCCAAACGCCACGGCGCGCGCGAGCGCTCCGCCCAGGTCGCCGCGAGTCTCGGCTTCGGCACCATGGCTACCTATGTCGGGCAGCGCCGGGCGGCCGGCTGGACGTGGCGGGCGATGTCGGCCGAATCCGGGCAGCCCGAGTCGTGGCTGCGGCGGCAGGCCGCGCCCGCTGAGCCGCGCGGCGTCGTGGGCCGGCGCCCGGACCGCTAGCGTGGGCGGCGCAAGCATGCCCGATCGCGAGGAGGCCAGGCTATGCAGCTGAGCGCGCGCAACCAGATTCCGGCCCGGGTGACCGGCATCACCTTGGGGGAGGCCATCGCCAACGTGGAGCTGGACGCCGGCGGGGTGCGGCTGGTCGCGTCGATCACGGTGGAGGCGGTCCGCCAGCTCGGCCTGGCTGAGGGCAGCCAGGTGGTTGCCGTGGTCAAGGCGTCCGACGTCATCGTGGCGACGCCCTGAGGCCGGGGCGGGTGGCGGCCCGGCCCCGGCCTCGGCTAGCCGTCAGAGCTGGGTGGTGACCGCCTTGACCTCGGTGTAGGCCTCCAGCACCTCATGACCCATCTCCCGGCCCCAGCCGGACTGCTTGTAGCCGCCGAACGGCAGCGACGCGTCGAACACGTTGTAGCAGTTGATCCAGACCGTGCCGGCCCGGATCTTCTTGGCCAGCGCGTGCGCCTTGGAGATGTCCCGGGTCCAGATGCCCGCACCGAGGCCGTACTCGGAGTCGTTGGCCTGGGCCGCGATCTCGTCCAGGTCGCTGAACGGCGCGGCCACCACGACCGGCCCGAAGATCTCCTCGCGGACGATCTTCATGTCCGGGCGGGTGTTGGTGATCACGGTCGGCTCGACGAAGAAGCCCTGGTCGCCGAACCGGCCGCCGCCGGTCACCGCGGTGGCCCCGTCGGCCTGGCCGGACTCCAGGTAGCCGGTGACCCGGCGGAACTGCTCGTCGGAGACCAGCGGCCCCATCTGAGTGGCCGGCTCCATCCCGGCGCCGAGCTTGATCGACTTGGCGATCTCGGCGACGCCGTCCACCACCTCGTCGAACCGGCTCTGCTGGACGAACAGGCGTGAGCCGGCCACGCAGCACTGGCCGTGGTTGAAGAAGATCGCGTTGGCCGCGCCCTCGACCGCGCCGTCCGTGGCGTCGTCGAACACGATGTTGGGGCTCTTGCCGCCGAGCTCCAGGCTGACCTTCTTCAGGTTCCCGGTCGCGGCCTGGACGATGAGCTTGCCCACTTCGGTGGATCCGGTGAAGGCCACCTTGTCCACGTCGTCGTGCGCGGCCAGCGCCGCGCCGGCCGTCTCGCCGAACCCGGTCACCACGTTCACCACGCCGTCCGGCACGTCGGCCTCGGCGATCAGCTCGGCGAGCCGCAGCGCGGTCAGCGGGGTCTGCTCGGCGGGCTTGAGCACCACGCAGTTCCCGGTGGTGAGCGCGGGGCCGAGCTTCCACGCGGCCATCAGCAGCGGGAAGTTCCACGGGATGATCTGGCCCACGACGCCGACCGGCTCGCGCAGTGTGTAGGAGTGGAAGTTGGCGCCCGGCATGTAGGGCACCGAGATGTCGATCGTGTTGCCCTCGATCTTGGTGGCCCAGCCGGCCATGTAGTGGAACAGGTCGGCGGCCAGCGGTACGTCCGCGGCCTTGGCCACCGCGTACGGCTTGCCGTTGTCCAGCGACTCGAGCTGGGCCAGCTCGTCCACGTGCTCCAGGATCAGGTCGCCGATCCGCCAGATGAGCCGGCCGCGCTCGGACGGGGTCAGCCGGCTCCACGGGCCGTCCTCGAAGGCCCGGCGGGCCGCGCGTACCGCGCGGTTGATGTCCTCGGCGTCGCCTTCGGCGACCCGGGCCAGCGTCTCGCCGGTCGCTGGGTTGGGGGTGTCGAAGGTCTTCCCGGATGCCGCGCTCCGGGCAGCGCGGCACAAGGGGGCCGGCCGGGAGGGCCCGGCCGGGAGATGTGGCAGCCAGGCTGGTTACCGGTGCGTCCGGGCGGCGAACCAGGCGATGATCAGCAGCGCGATGCCGACCACGAACGAGACGGCGGCCCGGTCCAGGTGGTGGCCCTTGTGCACGCTGCCCACCATGAAGTGGATGGAGTTCGCCGCGCCGGCGATGTACAGGAACCCGGCGACGATGGCCAGGATGCCGAGGATGACCAGGATGATGGCCAGCGTGCTGCGGCCAGAAGAACGGTTGGACACGCTTGCTGAAGTCATGTGATTCACCTGTTCGCTGCGAAGTTGGTGTCGCGGCCAGCACAAGGGTATGCACTGCGGCCCGGCCGGGGGTTACGCCGCGTCGAGGTCGGCGCCAGGTTTCTCGCCGCTGGCGGCGAGCTGATGAGTGATGGTGGTGAGCAGAGCCGCGAGCTGCGGGTGCCGGTCCGGATCCCAGTCCGCGCACAGCCGGCGCAGCCGGTCCTCGCGGACCCGCATCAGGTCCTGGTAGGCCACCCGCCCGGTGGCGGTGAGCCGCACCGGCTGGCTGGCGTCACCATCGGTGACATACCCGGTCGTGCTGAGTTCGGCCAGCCGGCGCTGCAGGTCGGTGTCGGGTAGCTGGAGCAGCCCGGCCAGCTCATGGCGGCTCAGGTCCTGGTGCTCGCCGACCCGGTACAGCAGCCAGCCCGCCCGGGGTCTGAGCTGGAGCCCGGCCGCCAGGTTCAGCTCGGAGTAGACGGCCCGGCGGCGCTCCCGGGACAGCAGCGAGGTGATGGCCCGCTCCATCTCCTGGTTGGTGTCGCGGACCGACGGGCGGGCGGTCGGGGCCAGCGTGTCCGCCGGGTCGGGGGCCCGGGTGGTGGCCCGCAGCGGAACCTCCTTGAGCGTCCAGCTGAGCAGGAACGCGAGCGCGCCGACCGGGACCGCGGCCAGGAACACGGTATGCAGTGAGGTGGCGTAGGCGTGCACGAAGGCGGCGTGCACCGGTGCGGGCAGCCGGTCGAGGACCGCCGGGCTGGCCCCGCTGGCCGCGGTCAGGCCATGCGGCAGCGTCAGGCCGTGCAGCTCCCGGGCCAGGTTGTGCGGCAGCAGGTTGGCAAAAATGGCGCCGAATACCGCCGTGCCGAACGAGCCGCCGATGGAGCGGAAGAACGTAGCGCCCGCGGTGGCCGTGCCAAGATCGGCGTACTGCACCGAGTTCTGCACCGCGATGACCAGGACCTGCATCGAGCCGCCGATCCCGGCCCCGAGCACCAGCATGTACAGCGAGGTGAGCAGCGTCCCGGTGGTCACGGTGAGCAGCGACAGCAGGTAGAGCCCGACCGTCATGACGGCGGTGCCGATGATTGGGAAGATCTTGTACCGGCCCCAGCGGCTGACCAGCTGCCCGGTGGTGATGGAGGCGGCCAGCAGGCCGACCATCATCGGCACCAGCCGCAGCCCGGACGAGGTGGGGCTGACCCCCTTCACGATCTGCATGTACTGCGGCAGGTAGGACAGCGTGCCGAACATGGCGAAGCCGACGACCAGGCCGACCCCGCTGGCGGCGGAGAAGACCCGGTTGGCGAACAGGTACAGCGGCAGCACCGGTTCCGCCGCCCGCCGCTCCACCAGCACGAAGCCCACGACCGCGGCGACCGCGCCGATGCCCAGGCCGATGATCGCCCCGGATGACCACGGGAAGGTCGTCCCGCCGAGCGAGGTGAGCAGCACCAGGCAGGTGGCCGCGGCGGCCAGCAGCGCGGTGCCCGCGTAGTCGATGGTGTGCTTGGTGCGGCGCAGCGACCCAGGCAGCACGACCGCCACCACGACCAGCGCGACGATCCCGATCGGCACGTTGATGTAGAACACCCACCGCCAGCTCAGGTTGTCCACGAAGAAGCCGCCGATCAGCGGCCCGAGGACGCTGGTGACGCCGAACACCGCGCCGAAGATGCCCTGGTAGCGCCCGCGTTCCCGGGGCGGCACCACGTCCCCGACGATGCTCTGCGCCCCGGCGAACAGCCCGCCGCCGCCGATGCCCTGCACCGCGCGGGAGGCGATCAGCTCGATCATCGAGTGGGCCAGCCCGGAGAAGATCGACCCGATCAGGAAGATCACGATGGCCGCCTGGAAGAACTGCTTGCGGCCGTACAGGTCGCCCAGCTTCCCCCACAGCGGCGTCGAGGCCGTCGAGGCCAGCAGGTACGCGGTCACCACCCAGGACAGGTGGGACAGTCCGTGCAGGTCGCCGGCGATGGTGGGCAGGGCGGTGGCCACGATCGTCTGGTCCAGCGCGGCCAGCAGCATGCCCAGCAGCAGCGCGCCGATGATGACCAGCACCCGGCGGCGGCCCAGCGGGGCCGGGCCGGCGGGAGCGGGGGAGGTCGCCGTCTGAGTCATGCCGAACCCCCTGCCGCCTCCCCACTCACCTACCCGGGCCCGGCTGCGCGCAGACATCCCGTTGCCCGCCTGCCCGACTGGACCGGCCAGTTACCATGCATGAGAAGTGGGGAGGACGGGCACCGCGCCTGATAGCTGCTTATGCACTCACACATCGCGTCGGCGCTGATCGACATCGGGGCGGGACTCGCCGCGCTGGGCGCCCTGGTCATCCTCGCACTGCGCGGCCTCCGGAAGGCTCACGCGGACGAGAAGCAGGCGGAGGCAATAATGGCCGGCGCCCAGCCGTCCACCGGGAGGGTGCTGGCCAGCCCGCCCGCCCGGCCCGGCCGGCGCCGTGCGAAGACCGACCTGCTGCCGCCGGATGCCACCGTCACGTTCGCCACCGAACGCAGCGCGGCCAACATCGACGAGGTGTTCGCGGCCCTGGACCGGGACCTGGTTGGGCTGGTCCCGGTGAAGCAGAAGATGCAGGAGGTGGGGGCGCTGCTGCTGGTGGACCGGGCCCGGCGCCGGTTCGGCCTGGAGGCGCCCCGGCCGAACCTGCACATGTGCTTCACCGGCCCGCCGGGCACCGGGAAGACGACGGTGGCGCTGCGGATGGCCGAGATGCTGCACCGGCTCGGCTACCTGGAGCAGGGCCAGTTGGTCCACGCCATGCGGGACGACCTGGTCGGCGAGTTCGTCGGGCAGACCGCGCCGCGGACCAAGCGGGTGCTGGACCGGGCCATGGGCGGGGTGCTGTTCATCGACGAGGCGTACTACCTGTACCGGGCGTCGGACTCGCGGGACTACGGCCAGGAGGTCATCGACATCCTGCTCCAGGTCATGGAGAACGAGCGCGACAAGCTCGTCGTCATCCTGGCTGGCTACAAGGACCGGATGGATGAGTTCTTTCAGTCCAATCCCGGGATGAACTCACGGGTCGCGCATCACCTCGACTTCGCCGCCTACGGCCTGGATGAGCTGGTGTCGATCGGCCGGGTCATGCTGCAGCAGTCTTCCTACTACCTGTCCGACGAGGCCGAACTGGCCTTCCGCGACTACCTGACCTGGCGGAGACAGCAGCCGGAGTTCGCCAACGCCCGCAGCGTGCGCAACGAGCTGGAGCACGCCCGGCTCCGGCACGCGCACCGGCTGGCCACCGAACTGCACCGCAGCTGGACCCGGGACGACCTGATGCGGCTGGAGCCGGTGGACATCCTGGCCGACCTGCCCGCCGCCGGGCGGGTGCTGCCCAGCCTGCAGGACTAGCGCTCAGGCCCGGAACAACTTGGCGATCGGCTCGATGTTGCTGGGCGCGTCCGGCGGGGCCGAGACGACCAGGGTGGGGTCCCCGGCCTGTTCGGTGACCGCCCAGGCGACGAACGCGCAGCACTCGGCCTCGGCCGCGGCGAGGGCGCGCAGCTCGTCGAAGATGCCTGGCCCCGGCTGGTAGCGGACCTCCAGCCGGCCCTCGGTACGGCGTGCGACCGGGGCCGCCTCGGCCGCCAGCTCGCGCCAGCGGCGGAACCGTTCCGCGCCATCGGCGAGCCCCAACGTACAGGCCAGCGGCAAGTCAGTCATGGCCCCCAGTGCATCACATCAGCTCAGCCGGCCGGTGCCGGGGTGGATCATCGGCCGGCGTCGGGGTGGATCATCTGGTCGAGGGTTGGCTGCATGCTGTCGGCGGCCGGGGGCCGGCCAGCCGGGTCCTGCGGCCGGAGCCAGCTGGCATTGCGGCCACGGGCCGGGCGGCTGTCCGGGTCAGCTGGGCCCCGGGCCACGGTGACCACGCCGAGCAGCGCGGCCAGGGGGACGGTCAGCGCGATGAAGTCCGCCGACGACAGGTTGCCCAGCGCGGCCAGCGCGCCGGCGAACCCGATGACCAGGACCGCCACCACGATCAGGCCCCAGCCCTGGAGGAACAGCCGGAGCGGGAACGGCGGCGTGGGCGTGGCCACGTCCTGCACCGCGGTGACTGACTTGGTGCCGCGGCGCTCCATCATGCCGTCGCGCACCCGCACGGTGAGCAGCAGGGCACCCGGCTGTTCCGCGATCAGCAGCAGGTCATCGGGGTAAGCCGGATCGGGGGAGTGGGCGACCGCGCCGCCGCCGACCGACCACGAAGCCACCTTCCGGCTGCCCGACGGCCGCACCCGGTACCGGGCCTGCTCGCCGGCCAGCACGGTGTCCGGCCCGTCGATGACCACCGGGGGCGCCGGCCCGGCGCCACCCTTTCCGTTCAAGTGCTCGGTGGCGGGCGGCGGAGTGTCGGCTTCCAGCGGGTGGGGCGGCCCACTGGTCACGATGAACTGCCGGCGGGCCAGCTGCTCGGCCAGCTGGATCTGCCGCGCGTGCACACTCCAGGCCATGGCCACCACCGCGGCGGCCAGCCCGGCCGCGCCGAAGCCCAGCAACCCCGCAACCACGGGGTAACTGGCAGCGATCACGTCTGCCTGCATGCCGCTATTCAAACACACTGTCGAACGGACGGGAAGACGGTTAGGCTAGTTCGCTCACGCGCTCGGGCGGTACGGCGCCGTCGGTGTAGGTCACCGTGTTCGCGTGGATGGCGGGCACGCGCGGCCCGGGCAAGATGATCCCGGTCAGGTTCAGCGGGTCGGCCGCCGACAGCTCGACGGTCTCGCCGGTCAGCCGCTGCTTGCGCACCTCCCGCAGCACGTCCACGGCATCCGGGTGGGCGAACTGCTCCCCGCTGAACCCGGTGACGAACCGGCCGCCGCGGATGGTGCCGCGGGCTTCCATCCGGCGGAACGCCCACAGGATCTCCCGCCACGGGACGGCCAGGTTCTCCCGGCGGACCAGGTCCCGGAACACCACGCCCCAGCGCACGATGAGCTGTTCGGCGGCCGCCTCGGCCAGCTCGTCCGGGTCGCCCGGCGGCATCGGCGCGGGGAGCAGCGACCAGCGCCCGGCTGGGCCGGTGCCGGGCGCGCCGCGGCGCAGCCCACCGCGCAGGCCGCGCCGCTGCGGGTAGCTGGGCCGGCTGCGGCTGCGCAGCAGGGAGCGGACGGCGCGGAAACCATCCGCGGTGATCAGGCCGCGGGCCACGCCGTCCCACAGCGCCTCGTCGACCTCGCTGGGCAGGCGGCCGGTCCGGGTAGCCAGGTCCGGCCGGAACAGCGCACCGTGCTGGCGGAGCGCCTCGAGCACGTCGGTGGTGCGGCCCGGGCCCGGCTCGGCCGGGCACAGGTCGCCGCGGGCCACCCGGAGCAGCCAGGGCAGGTCATCCCGGATGGTCAGGGTGATCGGGGTGGCCCGGGACGGGGACAAGCCGCTCCGCTTGCCCCTTGGGCCGGCTTCGCCAGGCCGCGGCTCCGGAACCGGCTCGGCGTCCCTCACGGACAGGCGGCCCCAGCTGACCTGGCCGGAAATGCACAGGTCATCCAGCCATTCGCGGCGGTAGCCGGTCACCCGGGCGGCGAGCACGTGGCTCTCCCAGGCCCCGGCGGCCAGCTCGAACCCCTGCAACTGCTCGACCACGCTGGTCACGCCGAACCGGCCCTCGCGCTGGGTGCCCGGGGCCACGTGCTGCCAGCGGAGCAGGAACCGGACGAAGTCGCGGGCGCTGACCGGCTCGATCTCCCGGCGCTGCCGCTGCCGGGTGTAGCCGTGCACGCGGGCCAGCAGCCGCCGGGCGCAGAACTCCTCCGGCGCATCCGGCGCGGTGAACTTGCCGCGGACCGCGAAGCCCTCGGCCTCCAGCCGGGCCAGCCCGATCAGCACCAGGTCCGCGGGCAGCCCGGTCGCGTCGCTCAGCATGGCCGCGGTGGACGGTCCGCGGTACTCCAGGTGGCCGCGCAGCACGTCCGCCGCGGCCGCGTCCTCCTCGACCTCGCCGGCCGGGACCGGGCAGGGGTGGTCGGGCCGGACCGGCGCGCCGGGGAACAACGCCTCGACGGCCGGGCGGCGCTCCACCGCGCACCACAGCGGCCCGGCCGGCGACTCGACGGTCACCGCGCGGGCCGCGTCCACCAGGGTGCCGAACATGTCCTGCCAGTCCGCTTCTGGCCGGTGCACCAGCACCGTCATCAGCAGGTCGTGCAGCTCGTCCGCGTCCCGCGGGTCCGGCCGGACCTGGGCGATCACCCGCTCGATGGCCGCCGGGTCCAGTCGGCCCAGCTCGCGCGCCTCGACCGGCAGCCCGCGGGGCAGCGGCACGGCCCGGCTGCGGCGTTCTTCCAGCGGGGCGTCGTCCAGGAACGTGAACGGCTGCCCGTTGAGGATTTCGTGGGCCAGCACGGACGGCTCGGTGGTGTCCCGCACCTCGACCTTGACCAGGCCGGTTTCGATGCCACGCAGCAGTTCGCGGAGGCCGTCGATGTCCATCGCCTCGTGCAGGCAGTCGTGCAGCGTCTGCCGGACCAGCGGGTGATCCGGGATGTCCAGCGGGCCGGGGGCCACGTTCTCCTGGCAGGCGGCCAGGGTGGGGAACACCGCGGCCATCAGGTCGTCGGACTCCATCCGCTGGATGGCGGGCGGGTTCTTCTTGCCGCCGCGCATCCGCAGCACGGCCAGCGAGCGGTTCAGATTCCACCGCCAGCGGGCCTGGAACAGCGGCGAGGTGAGCACGGCCTGGCGGACCACGTCCTCCACCGTGGCCGACGCCAGGAAGTGCGGCACCCGGTCCAGCGGGAAGCTGTGCTGCGGCCCGAGCGAGAGCAGGATCGCGTCGTCGCTGGCGGCAGCCTGCAGCTCGAAGTCGAACGAGACGCAGAACCGCTTGCGCAGGGCCAGGCCGAGCGCGCGGTTGACCCGGGCGCCGAACGGGGCGTGCCCGACCAGCTGCATGCCGCCCGCCTCATCGAAGAACCGCTCGAGCACGATGGTGTCCATCGTGGGCAGCACTCCGCCGAGCTGCTCCCGCCCGGCTGACAAGTAGGCCACGATCGTGGCCGCGGCCGCGTTGTCCAGCCCGCATGCGGCCGCGAGCCAGTCCACGGCGGCCGACGCGGCGCCGGCGTTAAGCAAATTGGCGAGCTGGGACCGGAGCGTGGAGACTTCCTCGGACAGCTCGCGGGTGCGGCCCGGGGCCTCGCCCAGCCAGAACGGGACGGAGGGCGGCGCGCCGTGCGCGTCCTCGACCCGGACGATGCCCGGCTCGACCCGGCGGATCCGCCACGAGTGGGTGCCGAGCAGGAACACGTCGCCGGCCATCGACTCGATGGCCCAGTCCTCGTTCACGGTGCCGACCACGGCGTTGTCCGGCTCGGCCAGCACCCGGTAGTCGCCCAGCTCGGGGATGGCCCCGCCGGAGGTCAGCGCGGCGATCCGGGCGCCGCGGCGGCCGCGCAGCCGGCCCGCCACCCGGTCGCGGTGCAGCCACGCGGCGCGGCGGCCGCGGCCGGTGCGGATGCCCTCGGAGACCAGCTCGGCGACGTCGTCGAAGTCTTCGGCCGACAGCCCCTCGAACGGGGCCGCGCGGCGGGCCAGGGCCAGCAGTTCGTCTTCCGCCCAGTCCGCGGCCGCGCACTCGGCGATCATGTGCTGGGCCAGGATGTCCAGCGGCCCGTCCGGCACGATCAGCGCGTCGAGCCGGCCCGCCCGCACCCCGCGGAGCAGCGCGGCGCACTCCACCAGTTCGTCGCGCGAGGTCGGGTACAGCCGGCCGGCCGGGGTGCCGGTCCGGGTGTGGTTGGACCGGCCGACCCGCTGCAGGAACGTGGCGAAGCTGCGCGGCGACCCGATCTGGCAGACCAGCTCCACCGGGCCGATGTCGATGCCCAGCTCCAGGGACGCGGTCGCGACCAGGGCGCGCAGGTCGCCGGCCCGTAGCCGGGCCTCCACCCGCTGCCGCCGGTCCTTGGACAGGCTGCCGTGGTGCGCCGCGACCTGGTCGTCGCCGAGGCGCTCGCCGAGCTGGTGGGCGGCCCGCTCGGCCATCCGGCGGGTGTTCACGAACACCAGCGTGGTGCGGTGGGCCGCCACGTGCCCCGCGATCATGTCCAGGACCTGGGCCATCTGCTCGCTGGACGCGACCGCACCCAGCTCGTCGTCGGGCAGCTCGATGGCCAGGTCCAGGTCGCGCTGGTGCCCGGAGTCCACGATCGCGCAGCGCGGCGACCCGTCCGGGCGGGACCGGTCCGGGCCCGCGCCGACCAGCAGCCGGGCCACCTTCTCGATCGGCCGCTGGGTGGCGGACAGGCCGATCCGCTGCACCGGCGACTCGGCCAGGTGATCCAGCCGTTCCAGGGTGAGCGCCAGGTGCGAGCCGCGCTTGTTGCCCGCGACCGCGTGGATCTCGTCCACGATCACGGTCTTGACCGGGCGCAGCATGGCCCGCGCGCGGTCCCCGGTGACGAGCAGGTACAGCGACTCGGGGGTGGTGATCAGGAAGTCCGGCGGCCGCTTGAGCATCGCGGCCCGCTCGGCCGCGGCCGTGTCGCCGGTGCGCACCGCCACCCGGATGTCCGGGGCGGACCGCCCCATCCCGGCCGCCACCTCGGCGATCTCGGCCAGGGGACGCTCCAGGTTCTGCCAGATGTCGACCGCTAGCGCTTTGAGCGGGGACACGTAGACCACCTGCGGGGCCTTGCCCGGCTCCGGGGCAGCCCCGTCCGCCCCGTTGATCTCGTGCGCGCGGTAGATCCGGTCGATGCAGACCAGGAACGCCGCCAGCGTCTTGCCGGAACCGGTGGGCGCGGCGATCAGGGTGTGGCGGCCCGCGTCGACCTCCTGCCAGGCCCCGGCCTGCGGCTCGGTCGGGCCGGCCGGGAACCGCCGCTCGAACCAGGCCCGTACCGCAGGGTGAAACATCTCCAGCATCAGGTGAACAGTATCTCGGCCCACCGACAGGTTGTTCTGGGCTACCTGGCCAACGCGGACGGCTTCGACGTCGAGCTGGTCGCCAGCACCTGAGCGGGCCGGGGCAGCAGCAGCGGGGTGCCCAGGATGAGCACCCCGGCCACGGCGATCGCGATGCGCGGGCTGGTCAGGGTGGCCAGCAGGCCCCACAGCGCGGTCAGCACGGCGATGGTGGCGCTCTTGGTCACCGACCAAGCGGTCAGCACGCGGGCGACCCGGTCCGGGCGAGTCTGCTCCAGCCGGTAGGTGGCGTACAGCGGGTTGAACACGCCCATGCAGGTGACCAGCCCGAGCTGGACGGCGATGACCAGCACGAGCCCGGCCACGCCGGGGCGGATGAAGGCCAGCCAGACCGGCCAGCCGGCGCTCAGCGTCCCGGCGGTGATCATGACCCGGTGCAGCCCGAACCGCGCGGCCAGCCGGCGGGCCATCCGGGCGCCGATCAGGCCGCCGACACACGGCGCGGCGAACGCCAGGCTGTACTGCCACGGGGCGAAGTGCAGCTGGCCCAGCATGAGCACGGCGATCAGCGGCTCGGTCGCCAGGATCAGGCCACCGACCAGGATCGAGTTCGCCAGCAGCGGCCGCAGCGTCGGGTGGGCCAGCGTGTACCGCCACCCGTCGAGCAGGTCCGCGGCCCGCAGCCGGGCCGCCCCGGTCCGCTCCGGGCGCGCCTCGTGGCCGCCGATGGCGGTGATGCCGGCCGCCGACAGC
Source organism: uncultured Actinomycetes bacterium (assembly GCA_963717125.1). Taxonomy (GTDB): domain Bacteria; phylum Actinomycetota; class Actinomycetes; order Streptosporangiales; family Streptosporangiaceae; genus RYN-230. The sequence continues at coordinate 539,906 of CAVQVG010000020.1, read as the reverse complement.
AGGTAGCTGACCGCGTCGGCCAGTACGGTGACCACCGGGCCGAGCAGCCCGATCAGCGCCCCGCCGAGCGGCGGGCCGAGCACGGTGGCGGTCCAGGAGGTGGACTCGAACCGGCTGCTCGCGACCAGCAGGTCCGGGCCGTCCAGCAGCGTCTTGAGGAACGCGCCGCTGGCCGAGTTGAACGCGATCTTGGCCGCGGCCACGACGACCGACACGGCCAGCAGCTGGGCGAAGCTGAGCCAGCCGAAGGCGTACGCCACCGGGATGGTCAGCAGCGCCGCGAACCGGATCAGGTCCATCCCGATCATCACCGGCCGCTTGCGGCGGAACTCTACCCACGGGCCGAGCGGGACCGCGACCACCGCGCCGGCCGCCAGCCCGGCCGCGGACAGCGCGGACACCTCGGCCGGCCCGGCGTGCAGCACCCGGATCGCGATCAGCGGGAACGCGCCGAAGCCGAGCCACGAGCCGTACGCGCTGACCGCGTACGCCGCGTAGAGCCACCCGAACTGCCGACCCAGCGACCGCCTCGTCATCATGCCCGGGATCAAAGCGGGCCGCGGGGGAGCGGAGCAAACAACCGCCCGGCCGGCGCGCCACAACCCTCGGTTGTATGGCTAGGGTCGGGCGGCGTGGACCTCGATGCCGTGCGCACCTTCGTCGCCGTGGCGGACGCGGGCCAGTTCTCCGAAGCCGCCGCCGACCTGTCGGTCACCCAGCAGGCCGTGTCCAAGCGCGTCGCCGGGCTGGAGAAGGACCTCGGGGTGCGGCTGTTCGCGCGCACCGCCCGCGGCGCCCGGCTCACCGTCGACGGGCAGGCGTTCCTGCCCCGCGCCCGTGATCTCCTCCAGGCCGCGGAGCGGGCCTACGCCTCGGTGCGCCCCGGCCGCCGCGGGCTGCGGGTCGACGTGGTCGGCCGGGGACTCGCGCCCGCCGGTCTGCTGCGCGGTTTCCACCGCGCGCATCCGGAGACCGAACTCGAGGTGGTGACGCTGTTCGACGCCGGCGCGGCCATCGCCGCCGCGGCGTCCGGCACGATCGACGCATCGTTCCGCGCCGTCACCCGGCCAGCGCGGCAGCTCCCGGGATGCCCTCGTGCACCATCAGCACCTGGGTGCCGTCGGCCGCATCGGTCAGCGTGGTCGTCACGGTCATCTCGCCGCGCAGTTCCGGGTCTTGTGTCTCGAACTCCAGCACCTCGACCACCTGCTGGTCCGGCACCAGCGTGACGAACCGGCCGTGGTAGGTATCGGTGTGTTCCGCCGTCTTGCCGGTCCCGGTCGGCGCGTCGTAGCTCAGTGAGACGCGGAACGCCCCGCCCTCCTGGGGCTCCCATTCGTGTACCTGGCTGCTCATCCCGTTGGGCACCCGCCAGGCGGCGACCGCGCCCGCGTCCAGCAGGGCCCGGTAGACGGCCGAGCGCGGAGCGCTCATCCGCCGGGTTAGCTGAGTCGTGTACATCTGGCCACCCTACGGTGCGGGCGTTAAGGTGAGGGGCCGGTGCTCTGGGCGTGTCCCGGGCAGCCGGGCGGGGAGGTCGGCATGCTGGCGTCAGGAATTCCGCGGCTCGCCTTAGCCCTCGCCGTAGCCGCCGGCCTCAGCGTGGCCGTCGCGGGGCCGGTCGCGGCGGTACCCGGCACTGCGGCCGGGACGCACGTGGCGCTGTCGGTGACCAGCGGGCCGCCGGGCACGGCCGTCCGGGTGTCGGGATCTGGATTCGCCGCCCGGGAGACGGTGAATATCTCGTTCGATGCCACCGACCAGACGGCCGGGCACACCAACCGCAGCGGGAGCTTTTCCGGGGTCCTGGTCAAAGTGCCGGTCGGGACCGTTCCGGGCGCGTACCGGATCAGGGCGGTGGGCCGGCGTTCCGGCCGCCGCGCCGGCGCCACGTTCACCGTGCACACCAACTGGGCGCAGTACGGCTACGGGCCCGCGCGCACCGGATACAACTCAGCCGAGAACGTGCTGTCCACGTCGGCCGTGCCCGGGCTCGCCCTGGCCTGGCGCTTTGACACCGGCAACGAGGTGTTCTCCTCCCCGGCGGTGGTGAACGGGGTGGCCTACGTGGGCTCGCTGAACGGCGCGGTGTACGCGCTGAACGCGGCCACCGGGGCGCGGCGATGGGTGTTCCACACCGACGGCGCTATCGGATCCTCCCCGGCCGTGGTCGGCGGGGCGGTCTATGTTGGGTCGGAAGGCAGCCGGGTGTACGCGCTCAGCGCCGCCACCGGGGCCCGGCGGTGGATGTACCGCACCGGCACCGCTGTCTTCGGCTCGCTGGCGGTGCGGAACGGGACGGTGTACGTCGCCGCGGTGAACGGCACGGTCTACGCGTTCAACGCGGCCACCGGGGCCAGGCGATGGCGGGTGAAGCTGGACACCGAGGTCGCCGCCTCCGTGGCGGTGGGGGCGGACGGGGTGGTGTACGTCCCCGGGGAACCTGGCATGCTGTACGCGCTGAAGGCGGCCACCGGGGCCAGGCTGTGGCACGCTCTGCTGCCCGGTTATGCCGTCTCTTCCCCGGCGGTCGCGGACGGCGTCGTCTACCTCGGCACCGATCACACCGACGTCGGTGATCTTCTCGCGTTCAACGCGGCCACCGGCAAGCGGATCTGGGACATCCAGGACAGCAACGGGGCGGTCGACGCCGCGCCGGCCGTGGCTAACGGGGTCGTCTACTGGGCCGCCAGCGGCAGCGTGTACGCCACGGACGCGGCCACCGCCGGCAACCTATGGGCGTTCAACCTGAGCCCCGTGGAGATGCAGTCCGATCCCGCGGTCGCCGACGGGGTGGTCTACTTCGGGACCGGCGACGGGAACGTGTACGCGCTGAACGCGGCCACCGGCAGCCAGCTCTGGGACTTCAGCACCGGCAGCGCGATCCAGTCCGCACCGGCGGTGGCCGACGGGCGCCTCTACATCGGCTCGGACAACGACTACGAATACGCGTTCGCCCGGCCCGGTAGTTAGCCGGGCTCAGCCCCGCCGCGCCGAGGCTTCCGCCGCCCGGCTCGTGTGACTCAGGTACAAGCGGCATGTGCCTTTTATGTGAAATGGCATAAATGACATGTCCGCCGTGTGACACGGGTGTATCTTCTCTTGTGGGCCTAATGCCAGGATTACCTGAAAGATGAACTGGAAACGGTCGTGCTCTTAATGGCGCGAAAGGTGGCAGCGGTGGTGTTCAGTGCGTGTTAGCTGGCCTACCGGCCGGCACAGCATTCTGGCCGACGCGGCCATGGCCGTCACCACGGCGTTAGTCGCCGTGTACCTCATCCTGCACCCCGCCGCCGGCAGCGGCCGCGGCGCGCTATTACGGCCCGACCGGATCTGCCCAGTCCAGTCCTGCGCCGCCTATCCGCAGCCCGACCGGATCAAGGGCATCACACTGGCCACCCTGACGAACTACGTCGTGTTCACGAGATCGGCACGCGCGCAGATCCGCGCTGCCCGTGGGTGGGGGGCCAATGCCGTCAGGATCCAGATCGTGCAGGACAAACTGGTGGGACAGGCTGGCCGGAAGCTCTCCCCGGGGTACCTGGCCGATGTCCGCCGCCTGGTGGCCTACGCGCTGCGCTGGCACCTTACGGTGATCTTGAACGCGCAGACCGAGGTAAGCACCGGCTTTCCCGCCAACGAGAATCTGCCCACGCGGGCGACGTACTCCTTCTGGCGCTACCTGGCCCATTACTACGGGCACAACCCCCGGGTGGTCTTTGACCTGTTCAATGAGCCCCGGTTCTGCGACTGGCAGCAGTGGGATGCGGCATTCCAGCCGCTCGTGGACTACGTGCGGCGCAGCGGCTCGCGGAACCAGCTCTGGGTGGAAGGCATCCGGTGGGGTTCCACCCTCGGCGGGGTTCCGCGCCTGCACGGGCAAGGCATCGTCTACAGTTTCCACCATCCCGGTTCCCCATGGCCGTGGCAGGCGCCGGTAGGGCCATCCACCTGGGACCAGGCCTTCGGTTACCTGTCGCGCGAGCACATCCCGGTCGTGGACGGCGAGTTCGTGAACTTCATGGGCGGCTACTACTGGCCCCGGTTGACCCAGATGGTTTCCGAGTACCTGCGCTATCTGTCAGAGCACCGTATCGGCCTGGTCGCGTGGAGTTTACAAGCCGGGATTATGACGGCTACCAACCGGCTGGGCTCAGCCGTAAGCGAACCGCAGGGGGCCGGCAGGCTCATCTGGCGGTACTTTCACGGCCAATCCCTGCCCCGGGAGCCAGTCAGAACCGAGCGGGTTTCAGTCAGGTTTGGCCGCGCGTAGCTAGCAGGCATCAGTCCCGCTGGGCCTGATCCGGCCGGATCACACGTGCTGGTGTCCATGCCCACGGGCGTACGCCACCACATCGGCGGTTCCGCCATAGCCGCGTGCGGGCTTGCCGTCCCAGGCTGGGGCGGCAAATATGTGTGGGTGCGACTCGGGAACGGCTTCCCTTGATCGGCAGTGGAGATCTGTGGAATCGCCCGGTGCCGTACGTCACCGAGTGACGGTTACGCCAGCGGTGATGGACCAGGATATGGGATACGGAGGGTTCAGCAGTGACAACAACGGTTATAGCGAGAGAGTTGGCAACAGCGCGGGCGCCCCGCGACGGCATCCCTTCGTTTTTGGAATTGGAGATTACACAGTTCTGCCAGCTCACATGCGTGCACTGCTATTCAGAAAGTGGTCCGCACGCGGGCCGAGGGGCAATGACACCCGAGGACTGGGAACGGGTGATCGACCAGGCAGCAGCGTTGGGCGTGGAGACGGTGCAGTACATCGGCGGTGAGCCGACCCTGGACCCTGACCTGCCCCGGCTGGTGCGGTACGCGCTGGCCACGCGCGGACCACAGCCAACATCCGCGAAGCAGTGCGGCGCGGCATCTCGCTGCGGGCCGGCATTGTTGAAGCCGTAGCGGGCCAGGACATCGAGGGGGCCAAGGCCGAACTGCGTGCTCTGGGCGTGACCAGCATGCGCGTTGACCGTGCCCGCGGCGTCGGCCGGGCCGCGGGCGGGCGGGAGCCAGACATCTCCGAACTGTGCGGGCGGTGCGGGCACGATCGGGCCGCGATCGGGATGGACGGCCAGCTCACCCCATGCGTGCTGGGCCGATTCCTGGTCGCAGGCAACGTGAAAGACACCGCGGTGGGTGAGATCCTGGACGGTGATCGGTGGCGCGAGATAGTGGCCTCGGTGCCGCCGGTGGATGCCTGTGTGACGTGTACACCCGCCGATAGCAACGACTGCAACCCGTCCAGGAAGCTCTGAGTGAACTGGGAATCGCACGCTGACCGGCTCGCCGGTGAGGTCACTCACTCCGGGTCACGCTGGCGGCCCGTGGTTGCGGCCGTGCCCCGGCATGTGTTTGTGCCCCGCTGGTGGGCCTGGTCAGCGCCCGGAGACGGTCCCGGTACCGATGTCTGGGAACTGCGCGAGGGGCTGGCCGATCCTGACGGCTGGCTGGAGTCCGTCTACAGCAACCGGTCGCTGGTCACGCAGGTTGGGCCGCTGCACGCCGACCACGCACAGCCGGGCGCCCGGTCGGCCGGCCTGCCCACCTCGTCCGCGACCCTGCCCAGCCTAGTCGTGCAGATGTTCCGGCACGCCTTGATCACCGATGGCATGGACGTGCTGGATGTGGGGACCGGGTCGGGCTACGGCTGCGCACTGCTGGCCAAGCGGCTGGGAGATCAGCACGTCACCAGCGTGGATGTGGACGGGTATCTGACCAAGGCGGCCGCGGAACGCCTGGATGGCACTGGGCTGCATCCGGAGGTGATCACCTGTGACGCGACCGGCCCCCTGCCTGGCAGTTACGACAGGATCGTGTCCACCGTCGCGGTCCGCCCGATCCCGGCAAGCTGGCTTGCTGCGCTGCGGCCGGATGGTCGGCTGGTCACCACGATCGCTGGGACCAATCTGATCGTCACGGCGGACAAGACACCCGATGGCGGGGCGTCTGGTGTCACGGAGTGGGACCGGGCCGGGTTTATGCCCACCCGCACCAGCCAGGACTACCCGCTGGGTGTGCTGGAACGGTTCGCCGCCCTCCGCGAGGCCCCGGGCGAGCACATCAGCACTGGCCGTTACCCCGTGGTCAACGTCACCGAGGCATGGGAGCTGTATTCCACGCTCGGCGTCACCCTGCCCGGCGTCCAGCACCACTATGAGAATTCGCCTGCGGGACAGCACACAGCCTGGATACTGCACCCCGACGGATCCTGGGCACGCGCCACCGGCACTGGCGATGGCCCGCCGGTTGTCCACCAATCCGGCCCCCAATCCCTGTGGGACATCCTGGATGACCTGCGCCAGACTTGGCTCCGGGACGGGTCGCTGCCCGGTTATGGGGCCAGAGTCACCATCGCCCCAGACGGGGGCCTTCATCTCCGGCGCGGCCGCTGGCAAGCCCACATCCCAGCCAGCTGACCGGCGCGCCGCCGGTGCGCAGTCCGGATCCGGGCTAGGGGGAGTCCCAGTGGGGTGGGCGGTCGCGAGTGTAGCGCTCGTCGTCGTCGGGGTCGGGCTGGTCGCCCCAGCCGAGGTCGGTTTCGTCCTCGCCCTGCACGGGCGGCTCGTCTGGCGGCATGCCGGTCATCGGTTCTTGACCTCATCCGTTCTTGAACAGGGCGCTGTAGGCGTTCAGCGCGGGCTGGCCGCCGAGGTGGGCGTAGAGCACGGTGGAGTCCCGGCTGATCTCGCCGGTGCGGATCAGGTCGATGAGGCCGGCCATGGACTTGCCCTCGTACACCGGGTCGATGATCATGCCCTCGAGGCGGCCGGTGAGCCGGATCGCGTCCAGGGTGGACTGCACCGGGATGCCGTAGTAGTCGCCGGCCCAGCCGTCCAGCACGGTGATTTCGTCGTCGCTCAGCGGGCGGCCAAGGCCCATCCGCGCCGCGGTGTCCTGCGCGATCTTGGTCACCTGGGCCCGGGTCTCGTCGATGGTGGCCGAGGCGTCGATGCCGAGCACGCGGCGTGGCCGGTCCTGCCCGGCGAAGCCGGCGATCATCCCGGCATGGGTGGACCCGGTGACGCTGCACACGATGATCGTGTCGAAGAACACGCCCAGCTCACGTTCCTGCTGCTGCACCTCGTAGGCCCAGTTGGCGAAGCCGAGACCGCCCAGCGGGTGGTCCGACGCGCCGGCCGGGATCGGGTACGGCACGCCACCCCCGGCGCGGACGTCCTCCAGCGCCAGCTCCCAGCTCGACTTGATGCCGATGCCGAAACCGGCCTCGACCAGCTCCACCTCGGCCCCCATGATGCGGGACAGCAGGATGTTGCCCACCCGGTCGTTCACCGCATCGGGCCAGTCCACCCAGCTCTCTTGGACCAGCCGGGCCTTGAGGCCCAGCCTGGCCGCGACCGCGGCCACCTGCCTGGTGTGGTTGGACTGCACCCCGCCGATCGACACCAGGTGGGTGGCGCCCTGCTGGAGCGCGTCCGGGACCAGGTACTCCAGCTTCCGGATCTTGTTCCCGCCGTAGGCCAGCCCGGAGTTGCAGTCTTCCCGCTTGGCCCACACCGCGGCCCCGCCGAGGTACTCGGTCAGCCGGTCCAGCCGGTGAATGGGGGAGGGCCCGAACAGCAGCGGGTAACGCGGGAAATCGCTGAGCGTCACATGTCGAACCTTAGTCGCCGTCGAGCGAGCGGCGCTGCGGCGCGACCCCGGCGAAGTCGGCCGGGGTCAGCGGCGTGGGGTTCAGGTGCTGGGCGTGGATGGTCTGGAGCAACCGGACCATCTGGTGGCCCAGCCCCGGCACCCAGTGCAGCAGCACGATCTCGCCGGGCTCCAGCTTCCGGCCGTCCCAGGTTCGGACGCCGCCGGTGCTGCCCACCGTGGCGCTCCAGCCGACCAGGGCGTTCAGGCCGCCCCGGAAGGCCGCCGCCTCCACGGTCCGGTCGAACGCCCCGTACGGCGGTCGCCCCATGACCGGTGTGTGGCCGAGCAGCCGGCCGAGGCCGACCCTGGCCTGCCCCCATTGCGTGGTGGCCTCGCGCAGGCTCACCTTGGTCAAGTTGGGATGGGACACGGTGTGGTCCCCGACCGTCCCGCCCGCCGCGACGAACGCCCGCCAGTACGGCAGGTTCCGCTCCGCGGCCTGCAGAATGAGGAACGCGGTCACCGGCAGGCGGGTCTGCCGCATCAGGTCCAGCACCTTGCGGCTCGGCGTCCAGCCGTCGTCCACGGTGATGTAGATGGCCCGGTGGGCCGGGTTGGCGAAGGAGTAGACCGGGATCTCGTGCATGGCCGGGATGGTCACCCGGACCGCGGCCTGCTCACCGTCCCGGGCCGTCACCCGCAGCGCCGACCGGCACGGGGCCGGGCCGCTGGCCACGGCGACCACCCGGGCGGCTGGGAAGCTGACCGTGTCCTTGCCGCACAGCGGCCGGGGTGCCCGGCGGCGCAGTGGGCTGGACACCGAGATGATCAGGCCGGACGCGGCACGCCGGGACCGGCTGACCCGCAGCACCCGCGGCACGGCCACGGTCAGCGTCCGCTGTTCCGGCCGCGGCCCCTGCACCTGGACCAGCAGCCGGGTCCGGGTGCCGGGCTGGACGGGTACCCGGATCGCCGCGCCATCCGGGGACTGCCTGGTCAGCCCGCCCCCGGACACCACGAGACGGCTGCGGGCCACGATCCGGCGGCCGTAGGGCCCGCTGCCCGGGGTCATCCGGACGGCCACGGTGTTCGAGCCGGGGGACAGCGCCCAGGCCACCCCGGGTGTCCCGGACATCGCGGCCGCCGCGCCCTGGCCGATCCAGGCCACGACCAAGCCGACGAAAACCAGCATCACCGCTACCACCACGAGGATGAGCCGACGCGAATCCACGATGTCAGAGCGGCTGCGGATATGGGCATTCCAGCTCACGGGCACCCAGAATCGCACATTCTTCCGGAAATACGTCCGCGCCGCGCCGGGGCCAGCGTCAGGCCGGAGATACGAGCCGGAAGGCCACGTGCCGGCCAGTTACGTCACCGAGCAGGGCGGCCCCGCTTCGTGCCGGGCACATAATGAGCGCATGAGCGCTTTGTACCGGGACCGCTGGATCGAATGCACGGCCGATGCCATAGTGATCCGCGGCTACTACTTCCCGTGGGGCACTAAGCGCATTCCCTACCGTTCCATCCAGCAGATCCGCCGGGTGGTGGTGGGCACGTTCACCGGGCGGGGCCGGATCTGGGGCAGCACTACGTTGCGGTACTGGGCCAGCCTCGATCCGCACCGGCCGTCCAAAGACACTGGCCTGGTGCTGGACACCGGCCACCACATCCTGCCGTTCATCACCCCGGACGACCCGGCTGCGGTAGAGGCGATTATCATCGCCCATTCCGCGGCCGGAACCGTCAACGGCGGCGGCGTCGTGGTGTGACCGACCGGTGCGGAATCCGCGTCCTGGAGCGCCCGGTCAGCCAGCCGCGGTGCCTCCGGCCAGTGTGCTGATCGCCTGCCCGGTCCAGGCCAGACTGGCCCGGTGCACCGCGAGGCCGTGCTCGACGGCCAGCCGGGCCCCTGGGTGGGCAGCGAGCTCCGGGTCGGCGCTGACCTGCTCCAGCACGGCCACGAACCCAGCCAGCGCGGCGCGCAGGCTGGCCAGGAAGCCGAGCACCTCGTCCTCCGGCAGAACGTCCGCCATCATCACGAAGCGCAGCACGTGCATGCCGAGGTCCTGGGAGACGGTCTCCGGGTGCACCGGCTCACGGACCCAGCCGAGGTGGGCCTGGCGCCCGTCCCCGGTGAGCCGGTAGACCCGCCGCGACCGCCCGCCAGCGGCAGGCTGGAGCGTTTCCGAGCTGAGCAGCCCGCGCCGCTCCAGCCGCTCCAGCGCCGGGTAGAGCGCGCCAGAACTCGGCTGGTACACGCCCATCGGGCTGGTCGCGAACCGGCGCTTGAGGTCGTAGCCGCTGGACGGCTGGATGAAGATCATGCCGAGCAGCACGTGCTCGAAGCTGGTGAGTTGTGATCGTGGCATGAACGCGGCGTCCTCCATCCGGCCCCGCCGTCGGGCTTCCGCCGGCCTTTCGTTAGGTCGAATCGACCTATAGTGTAGGCGCCGTGAACTCCAGGAGGCTGCGGTCGGTCGCGATGATCGCGGTGTTCGACATCGCCGGGCCGCTGGTCGCCTATAGCCTGCTCCGCTCGGCCGGGTTCAGCACGGTGAGTGCGCTTGTGCTGAGCGGCGTGTTCCCTGCCGCCGGGGTGATCATCGGTATCATCCAGCACCGCCGGGTCGACGCCGTCGGCGTTCTGGTGCTGGCCGGCATCGTGGTAGGCACGGTGTTCGGGCTGGTCAGCCACAACGCGCGGCTGGTGCTGGACGAAGGGTCGGTGCCGACCGCGGTGTTCGGCCTGATTTGCCTGGGCTCGCTGGCCACGCCGAAGCCGCTGATGTACCGGCTGCAGCTGGAGTTCGTGGGCCCGGACACGCCGAAGGGCCAGGAGTTCACCGGCCTGTGGCAGTACGCCGAGTTCCGGCGGGTGCTCCGGGTCATCACCACGGTATGGGGGATCGGCTTCCTGGCCGAGGCGGCGGCCCGGGTCGTCATCGTGCAGAACACCTCGACCGGGACCGCGCTGGCCACCAGTAAGGTGCTGCCGTTCGCGGTGGCGGCTGTGCTGATCGCCTGGACGGTCGGCTACGGCCAGTACCAGAAGCGCAAAGGTGAGCAGCTGGCCGCAGCCGCAGCCGCAGCCGCAGCGGCAGCGGCCGCGGCCGGTGAGCAGCCGGGACCGGCGTTATAGGGTCGGGGAGACGCCGACAGACGAGGTGTCTGGGCGCGGGGCCGCCCCACCGCGGACAACACGCACCAGATAGCGCAACGGATCGCGGCCAAGTCCCGGATCGTCTAATTCCCCTGAGCCCAGGAGGGGGGGTGCCGTGGATTCACGCGCACGGGCATGGGCAGACGAACTTGGCGGGATCGGCCAGCCAGCCGGGGAGGCGGCCGCCCGGCTGCGGGACCTGCTGCTGGAGACCGCTCGCGCGGAACTCGACCGCCGGGCGGAGTTGCTGCCCGCGGCCGCCGATCCTGCCGCGCTGGCCCAGGAGGCCGTGGCGGGCGCGCTGGCCGCGGTCATCGCCGACCTCGGCGAGCGCAGCGGCGCTCCGTTCCCCATCTGGGCGGCCAAGTTCGTGATGACGGAGGTGTCCGCGAAGATCGCACAGCAGCAGTGGCGCGCCGGCCCGCCACCCCCGGATGAGGGCGACTGGGCGGCGCGGCTCTCCGGCGCGGCCGCGAGCGCGGACGGTGTCCTCGGCTCGCTGCGCCAGGGGGTCGAGGAGGACCTCACCGAGCAACAGCGGATGGTCTTCCGGGCCGTGCTGCTCGGCGGGGTGCCGGTTAACGTGCTCGCCCTGGAGTTCGGCTCGACCCGGAGCGCCGTCTACAAGTCACTGTTCGAGGCGCGGCGGCGGCTGGGCGACCGGCTGGCCGCCGACGGGCATGACCCTGATCCGCTGAGCCCGTTGCCGTCGGACTGGCCCAGCGGCCTGGCCGACCTGCTGGCCGTGACCCCGGGCGACGCCGGCTGCGAGGTCACCTTCCAGGAGGTGGACAGCTACGTCAGCAGCGAGCTGAGCGGCGGCGACCCGGGCCAGGAACTCGCCGCGGTGCGGGTGCATCTGGGCAGCTGCGCCGCCTGCCAGCAGGATTACCAGGGGCTCCTGGCGGCCGGCCAGGCCACCCGGTTATCCGCCCGCGCCGGATGTCCATCCTGACGTCCCCGGTTCGTCGTGATGGTGACCAGCCGTCCGGTGCTGGCCATCCCGAAGGAGGATCCGATGAGGTACATGCTGCTCATCTGCGTGGCTGAGGACCTGCAGCTCAACCAGGCGGAAACCGCAGAGATGGAACGCGCGACAGGGGTCTGGGTGAGCGAGATGGAGAGCCGCGGAGTGCGGCTGGACGGCGGACCGCTGCGGTCGGTCAGCGACGCCACCACGGTGCGCAGCCGCGGCGGCGAGGTGCTGATCAGCGACGGGCCGTTCGCCGAGACCAAGGAGCAGATCGGCGGGTTCGACATCCTGGAGTGCACCGACCTGGACGAGGCCATCGAGGTCGCGGCCAAGCACCCGGTGGCTCGGATCGGCACCATCGAGGTGCGCCCGTTCTGGGTGGATGAGGGGGAGAACTGATGCGGTTCGACCCGCGGCCGCCGCTGTGACCGGGCTCAACGCGAGCCGGTCACCTCCGCCAGCCGCCGGCTGAGGTACCGGCGTTCGGCGTCGGACGGCGCCAGGGCCAGCGCTTCGCGGTAGCTGGCCGCGGCGCCGTCCCGCTGGCCCAGGCGGCGGAGCAGGTCGGCCCGGGTGGCGGGGAGCAGGTAGTAGCCGGCCAGCCCGGCGGCGTCCAGCTCATCGAGCAGGGTGAGCCCGGCGGCTGGCCCCTCGGCCATGGCCACGGCCACGGCCCGGTTCAGCTGCACCACGGGGGACGGGAGCAACCCGGCCAGGAGGGCGTACAGCCGGGCGATCGTGGCCCAGTCGGTGCCGGCCGGATGGGCGGCCGTGGCGTGACAGCTGGCGATCGCGGCCTGCACCTGGTACGGCCCGGGCGGTGCGTCGGGCGGGATGGCCTGGAGCGCGCCGAGGGCCTCGCCGATCTCGGCGCGGTCCCAGCGGGTCCGGTCCTGGTCCTCCAGGGTGACCAGGTCACCGGCGGCGTCCACCCGGGCCAGCCGCCGGGAGTGCTGCAGCAGCATCAGCGCGAGCAGGCTGCTGGATTCGCGCTCGCCGGGCATCAGCTGGGTCAGCGCCCGGGCCAGCCGGATCGCCTCCACGCACAGGCTCTCCCGGATCAGGTTCTCCCCGGCGCTGGCCGCGTACCCCTCGTTGAACAGCAGGTACAGCACGGCGAGCACGCCGGTGGTGCGCTGTGGCAGCAGGTGCGGCGGCGGCACCTGGTACGGGATGCCCGCGTTCTGGATCTTGTGCTTGGCCCGGACCAGGCGCTTGGCCATGGTCGGCTCCGGGACCAGGAAGGCCCGGGCGATCTCCGCGGTGGTCAGCCCGGCCAGCGTGCGCAGGGTCAGCGCGACCCGGGCGTCCAGCGGGAGTGCGGGGTGGCAGCAGGTGAAGATCAGCCGCAGCCGGTCGTCGGGGAACTCGCCGTCGTCGCCGTCGTCACCCCCGCCGGGGGGCGGCCCGGCGGTCCCGCCGCTGCCCGGCTGGAGCGTGGCCACCTGCTGCAGCTTGGCCGCCTCGTTGCTGCTGCGGCGCAGCCGGTCCAGGGCACGGTTCCGGGCCACCGTGGTCAGCCACGCGCCGGGCCGGTGCGGGATCCCGTCGCGCGGCCAGCTCCGCACCGCCTGCGCGAACGCCTCCTGGGCGCAGTCCTCGGCCAGGTCCCAGTCGCCCGTCGTCCGGATCAGGGTCGCCACCACCCGCCCCCACTCCTCGTGGAACGCCGCGGCAATCGCCGCGTTGACGTCGGTCACTGATCCGTCACGGCTCCTCCCCGCACCCCGTGCCGCAGCGCGGCGCGCACGGCCGCGGCGGGCCGGGCCAGCCCACGGCTCCACTGTGCCATGGTCGCGGCCAGCTCACCCACCTGTGCGTCAGCCTGCCGCTGACCGGCGCCGGACCGGGCGCGCTGCATGGCCTGCTCGGCCTGGACCATCTGGTGGATCATGTACGGGCTCATCGGGGTCACTCCTCGTGCGATCCGCCCGGCCGGTTTGGCCGGGTCGTCCACACGACGAACCAGACGGCCCGAGATGGACCGCCCGGCCGGAAAATTCCGGCCGGGCTCTTGCTGGCGCTACTCAGCCGCGGGCGTAGTTGCTGGCTCCGTACCAGTCCACGACGACCACCGGCTCGTCCCCGGTCACCCAGGCGTCGTGACCCTGGGGAAGCGCGGTGACGTCCCCCGGCCGGGCGTCGAACTCGGTACCGTCGGCCATCACCACGTGCAGCGTGCCCTGCACGTGGTACTGGAAGTGCGGCGCCTCGCACAGCTCGGTGCCGGCCAGCGGCTTGACGTGCTCAGACCAGCGCCAGCCGGGCTGCAGGGTGAGCCCGGCCGATCTCGGCGCCGCCGATCCGGACCAGGTCCAGGGCGCCCCGTTCAAAGCTGCGCGTCTCGTCCGGCGCCTGGAAACTGGCCTGCTCCGCTTGTTCGGACATCTCGCTCTCCTTCATCGTCGGTGCGGTGCTGTGGCTGAGCGTGGCCGGCCCGGATTGCAGCCACCTTGCAGCGCTGAGCTGGCGCGACGGGCCGCGCCGGAGTTTGATACCGGCATGAGGTCGCTGGCTGTCCGGGTGCTCGGCGATTTCGGCGTGGACGGCGTGCAGCCGCACGCGCTGGGCAGCCGGAAGGCCCGGCTGGCCCTGCAGTTGCTCGCGCTGGGCGGCGGGCAGGCCGTCTCGTCCGGCGTGCTGACGGACGCGATCTGGGGCGATGCCCCGCCAGGCCGCCCGGAGGACCAGCTGGCCGTGCTGGTGAGCCGGCTGCGGTCGGTGGTCGGCCGGGACCGGATCGGCCATCGCGACGGTGGCTACCAGCTGCGCTGCGACTGGCTGGACGCGGCCGAGCTGGCCGGGCTCACCGATGAGGTGCAGCGGCGCCAGGCGGCCGGGAACGTGCTGGGCGCGGCCGCGGCGGCCCGGGTGGCGCTGTCCCTGGTCCGCGGGGACGGCCCGCGGTCGCTGCCCGGGGAATGGGCCATGCTCCGGCAGGCCGAGCTGGGCCGCCTGATCAGCCGCAGCCGCCAGGTGGCGGCGGGTGCGCTGCTGAACGCGGGCGACTGGATGGCCGCCGCCGATGCCGCGGCCGCGGCGCTGGAGCGGGAGCCTTACGACGAGGCGGCGTTGCGCGTTCTGCTCCGCGCGTACGCGCTGGGCGGCCGGGTGGCGGCCGCGCTGGCCGTGTACGCCAGCACCCGGCAGCGGCTGGCCGAGGAGCTGGGCACCGACCCGTCGCCGGAGACGCAGGCGCTGTACACCGCGATCCTGCGCGGCGAGCTGGCCCCGCCCGGACCGGGGCCGGGCGAGGCGGGGCCGGACGGCCAGCCGGGGACCGCCGGGCTGGTCGGCCGGGACGACGAGCTGGCCTACCTCGATGCGGCCGCGCTGCGCGGCCGCGGCGGCGCGGCCGAGGTCATCGTCGTGGACGGCGAGGCGGGCATCGGCAAGACCACGCTGCTGCGCGCCTGGGCGGCCCGGCGCGCGGCCGCCGGGGACACGCTGATCATGGCGCCGTGCGGGCCGCTGGACCGGGCCATGCCGCTGGATGCGCTGCTCACCGCGCTGGCCGCGCTGCTGCGCCGGCTCGGGCCCGAGGTGACCACCGACGTGCTCGGCTCGGATGCGGCGGTGCTCGGGCCGGTGCTCGGGCCGGGGCTCGGCGCCGCGCTCAGCACCGCGCTCAGCACCGCGCTCAGCCCGGCGCGGCCGGCCCTGGCCGACAGCATGCTCGGCCCCGCGGTGCTGTACGCGGCCCTGGTCCGGGTGCTGGGCCGGCTGGCTGAGCGGGCGCCGCTGGTGACGATCGTGGATGACGCACACCTGGCCGGCCCGGCGCTGGGCGACTGGGTACGGTTCGCCCGGCGCGCGGGGCTCCCGGCCGTGGTGGTGGCGGCGATCCGGCCGGGTCACGGCGAGCCGTTGCCCGCCACCGGCTACCTGCACCTGGACGTGCTCGGCCGGGATGCGGCGGCCGAACTGGTCGGCCCGGCCCGGGTCGATGAGCTGTACGCGCGGTCCCGGGGGCATCCGCTGTTCCTGACTGAGCTGGCCCAGCAGGCCGCGGGCACGGAGCCGCCGGCGTCGCTTGTCGAGTCGGTGTCGGCCCGCTGCGACGAGCTGGGCGCGGCCGGGGCGCTGCTGCGCGCCGCCG
The DNA here is from genome assembly GCA_963717125.1 of uncultured Actinomycetes bacterium. Taxonomy (GTDB): domain Bacteria; phylum Actinomycetota; class Actinomycetes; order Streptosporangiales; family Streptosporangiaceae; genus RYN-230. The sequence continues at coordinate 524,072 of CAVQVG010000020.1, read as the reverse complement.
CCGTGATCGGCCAGGATCTGGACGTCAACCTGCTGGCCGCGGTGCTCGGCCGGCCGCTGGTGGCGGTGCTGGACGACGCCGAGCGGGCGGCCGCCGGGCAGTTGCTGGTCGAGCAGGACGGCACGTTCCGGTTCCGGCACGAGCTGGTCCGTGAGGCGCTGGCGGCCAGCGCGACGCCGGGCCGGCTGGCGCTGCTGCACCGGCAGGCGGGCCGGGTGCTGGCCCAGCGGCCCGCCGCCGATCCGGCGGCCGTGGCCTACCACGCGCGGCTGGGCGGCGACCTGGAACTGGCCGCCCGGGCGCTGCGGGACGCCGCGGCGCGGGCGGCCGAACGGTTCGACCACGCGGCGGCCGAGGCGCTGCTCGACGACGCGCTGCGGCTGCATGCCGAACCCGACGGCTGGCTGGCCCGGGCCCGGGTGCGGACCCGCCGCGGCCGCTACCCGGAGGCGCTGGCCGACGTGGCGCAGGCCGGGGCGGCCGGCTCAGCGGCGCTGGAAGTCGGCGCGTGGGCGTCCTATTTTGGCCGCCGCTTCGCGCAGGCCGCGCAGTTCGCCGAGGACGGCGCGCTGGCCGCGGTGGACCGGGCCGACCGGGGGCGCTGCCTCGCCGCCGGGGGCCGCATCCACCACGCCGCCGGCGACCTGGCCGAGGCCGAGCTGCTGCTGGGTGAGGCGGTGTCGCTGGCCCAGGGCGCGGACCGGGTGACGGCGGCCGCCTGGCTGGGTGTGCTGCGGGCGCACCAGAGCCGGGCCGAGGAGGCGCTGACGCTGCTCCGCCCCGCGGCCCGCGGGCAGATCGGCGCCGAGCACACGTCGGCCACGCTGCATGCGCTCTTGTTCACCGGCCACGCGCACGCGCTGGCTGGCCGGCCCGCGATGGCGCTGGCCGCGTTCCGCCGGTACACGGCCGAGGTGGAGCGGCGCCAGGTGCCGCGGTTCGCCGGGCGCGCGGTCAACTTCACCGGCTGGGTGCTGCGCAACCTGGGCGCCTGGCAGGAAGCTCTCGACCAGCACCAGCAGGCGCTGGAGGTGGCGCAGCGCGACGGCACGGCGGAGGTGATCATCGCCGCGCTGGCGGACCTGGCCGAGCAGTGCCTGGCCGCGGGTGATCTCGATGGCGCCGCGGCCAGGCTGGCGGAGGCTGGCGCGCGGCTGGACGGCGACCTGGTGTTCGGCTGGCGGCTGGCGCTCAAGCACCAGCTGATCAGCGGGCGGCTGGCGCTGCTGCGCGGCGACCCGGAGGGCGCGCTGGCCGCCGCCACCGACCTGGACGGCCGGGCCACCGCGCTGGGTGTACCGCGGTACACCAGCGCGGCCCGGCTGGTCGCGCACCGGGCGCGGCACGCGCTGCGGCTGCCGGTGGACCCCGCCGCCGTCGAAGCGGACCTGGACGCGCTCGACCGGGCGGTGTCCATCGAGGCGTGGTGGTGGACCGGCGAGCTGGCCGCCGACTTCGGCCATCCGGGCTGGCTGGACCGGGCCGCGGAGCGGGCCGCCCGGCTGGCCGGGGCGGCGGGCGATTACGCGGACGGCCTGCGGCTGGCCGCGGGGCAGCGGCTGGACCGCTGGCGGGCGGCCGCGGAGTTACCGGTCAGCACGCCGTGACCAGCGCCATGGATACGGTCAGCGCCCCGGCGGCGGCGTCTTCGTGCCCGCCCGCCTGCCCGGCCGCCTGCCCGTCCGCCTGCTCGGCCGCCTGCCTGGCCGCCCGCTGGACCGCCTGCTCGACGGCGCGCTCGGCGGCGCGGCGGGCCGCGGCGCGGGCCGGGGCGTCCAGCGCGCGCAGGAACGGCGCGAACTGGGCCAGGCCCAGCCGCCAGGCGGCCAGTTCGGCCGGGCTGACCAGCCCGGTCGGCACGGTGACGGTGCGCAGCCGTACCTGGCCGAAGCCGGCCGCGGTGGCCTGCTCGGCGAGCCGCTCAGGGTCGCCCGCCCGGTCCCCGGCTGGGCTGACGCAGCACGCGTGCCAGGCCGGCTCGCGGTAGCCGAGCGGGCGCAGGGCCGCGTCCACCGCGTCCTTGGCCGGATGGGTCCAGCCCGGCGCGAACGTGCTGGCGGCCAGCGCGCCGCCGACCCGCCGCACCTCGGCCAGCCCGGCGGCCGGGTCCGGCAGGTGGTTGAGGCAGAACGCGGCCAGCACCAGATCGAAGCTGCCCGCGCGGAACGGCAGCGCCATCGCGTCGGCCAGCACCGGGTGCAGCCCCGGGCCCGCGGCCCGCAGCATGCCTTCGGCCAGGTCGGCCGCCACCACCTGGCCGGCCCCGGCGGCCAGCGCGGCCCGGCCCGCCGCCCCGGTGCCCGCACCCAGGTCGAGCACGCGGCGGCCGGCCAGCGGCACCGGCGCGGCCGCGACCAGCGCCTCGGCCAGGCGGGTGTACATCCGCCCGGGCCCGCTGGCCCAGTCGCCCGCCGCCGCCTCGTAGCCGGCCCGCAGGCCCGCGGTCAGCTCGGGAGCAGGGGTGCTGCCGCGACCGCCTTGTCCTCCCACCATGCGAGTTCCTCGTCGTAGCCGCCGAGTGCCTTCTCCCAGCCGAATTGCACCAGGGCGCCGAGCAGGCACAACGCCAGCTGCCGGTCCCACCATGGCTCGGTGCGCACCCCGGCCGCCTCCAGCGCCGCCCGGTAGACCGCGATCGCGGCCTCCTTGGCCTGCGGCAGACGGCGGCAGTTGATGGCCAGGTACCAGGCCAGGTCGCTGAGCGCCGCGCCGCGGCCCGGCTGCTCCCAGTCGAGCAGCACGGTCCGGCCCTGGTCGTCGGTGCCCAGGTTGTCCAGCTTCCAGTTGCTGTGCACGAACGTCTGCGGCGTGCTGGCCAGGGCGTCCACCAGCGGGCCTGGGTCGTAGGCCAGCGGCGTGACCACCGCGGCGGCGGCCGGGGCGACGTCGGCCAGCAGCGGCCAGCCCTTGGCCACCAGTTGCGGCACCAGGTGCGCCGTGCCCGCCGCGGCCTCGGCGGCCGCCGTCCACGGGGAAAGCTCCAGGTAGCGGTGCATGACCGGGACGACGTCCGCCGCGCGGCCGCACTCCCAGAACGCCGCGTGCAGCGCGGCCATATGGGTCAGGAACCGGACGTGCTGGCCGAGCGGGACCGGCTCATCGGTGACCGGCACCAGCCACGGCGTGACGTCGTGCATCAGCACGGCGCACCCGCCGGGCTGGCCGGTGCCCGGCCCGCCCTCCGGCGCCGCGCCGACGATCGGCTGGTTGAAGCAGTCCGGCAGTTGGGCCAGGATGCCCCGCTCACACAGCACCAGCGGCGCGCCCGGCAGGCAGCCGGACGCCCGCAACGTCCAGTCCTGGCTGAGGTCCAAGTGCTTGAGCACATAACGCCGGCGGGCAATGATCACCCGCTCCAGCTGGGCCCCGGACTTGCCTGGTACTGAACCGAAGGGTGCCCGCTCGGTCGCGCCACCGAGCAGCTCGGCCACATCACGGTAGCGGCGTGCCGGGGCATCGGCCCGCGGGTCAGGCATCGGCCGCCTCCATCTCGGCCAGCAGCGAAGCCGGCCACCGGCCGCCGCACAGCACGGTGTCGGCCACGATCCGGCCGTCGCGGATCGTCAGCAGGTGCATGTGATGCGCCGCGTGCGGCACCCCGTTCTCGGCCCAGCTGAGCGTGTATTCGATGAGCTCGGCCGCGCCGCCGTCCACCGGGTACCGGCGCAGCTCGTCGAACTGGGCCGGGTCGGCGAACCAGCGCGCGTACTCGGCGCGGATCGCGTCCGGGCCGGCCCGGTGCAGCCGCCAGTTGGGCACGGTCGCGTCCAGCGTCGCGTCCGGGCTCCACACCTCGCAGCGGGGGATCGCCGCGTTCTCGATCGCGGACAGGAACTCGTCTACTACGGTGTTGCTCGTCATCGTCGCCTCCGCACGGCCTCGGTGCCAGCCATCATCTGGCGGGGGCTTGCAGTCACCTTGCAGTGGTCGCCTGACCTGCGTCTTTCCGCAGTGTAGGCAGATCGAATGGCCGCCGCGACCAGCGGTGACCAGTCGTAGGGAATGGTGCCGTGACGGACTGGCCTGATCCGCTTGACCCGACCACCCTGAACCAGGCGGTCCGGGAGTACCGGACGTCGCGGCGCCGGGGCGCCCAGTGGGCGGGCATCTTGGGTTTTCCCCTCACCCCCGTCCTGCTCGGTGCCGCCATGTCCATCTCGGGCGCGATCGCGGCCGGGCTGGTGATCTTCGTGGCAGGGGTCCTGCTGAGCTGGTATCCGGCCCGCAAGATGGTGCGCTCCTACCAGCGGTACTTCCGGGCGCGCCCGGTCATCCAGCGCTACGAGGACGTGCTGCGCGCGGCCCAGCCCGATCCGCACCGCGGCTGGGTCGCGGTCAACCGGTGGCGCCGCGACCACGGCCTCATGTAAGGCAGGGCCGCTTCCGGCCGGCTAGCGGGCCAGCGCGTGCGACTGCGAGACGAGGTAGGCCGCGGCCATGATGAGGCCCACCGAGGCGAGCAGCAGTCCGCTCGCGATCCGGAGTCGGAGCAGTTTGCGGGCCAGGATCGTGTGCCACAGCTTCCGGGCCGCCACGTCGGTCGGCTGGATCGCGCCGACGACCGGGTTCAGCGACCACAGCGCGAACAGGTACGAGAACGACAGCGAGCCGATCGGCGCCAGGATGATCCACACCTGCCACTGGCTGAGCGTGGCGTGCCTGGCCAGCGACACCCCGACCAGAGCCGTCGCCGTGTACACCGACCAGAAGAAGCCGACCCCGGTGACCAGGCGGCCCGCCGCCGCCTCCCGCCGGCTGATCGCGTCAGCCACGTACCCGGCCAGCCAGTCGGTCCAGAATTGCGCGTCGATGATTTTCGGCTCGTCAGGCATTCTTTATCCGGGCGCCGGACAGCCGGTACATGGAGATGTGCCCATTCGGGCACCGGGCCGGCCCGGAGTCATCGGCCTCCGCTGGTGCTTCGAGGTATTCGACCGTGGGCGGCTGAAACTCGAACTCGGTCTGGCACCGCGGGCATACCAGCAGATAGATCATGAGCCCCCTTCCCGGCCGGGTCAGCCGCCGTCCGCGAGACGCGCACACCACGCGTTGAACTCGCGGGTCTGCCCGGCCCGGTCAGTTTCCCAGCGCCGGACCCCCTGCCGGACCCACTTCGTCAGGTCCAGCAGGGTGGCCATCGCGTTCGACGGCGCCACATCGGTGCCGATGTGGGTGGCGGCCAGCAGTTCCAGGGACGCGGCCCGCTTCGCGTCGGTCGGGTGGTGCTTGGCCTGCTCGCGGCCGACCTCGGTCGGCCGGTGGGTGATCAGTGCCGGGACGGCCCGCAGCCAGAACATCAGCGCGGGCACGGTCACCGCCAGCGTCCGTTGCTTGAAGTCATTCCCGGCCATGGCGAGCAGGGCGTTGGCCGCCCACACGTCGGCGGTCATCTCTTTCGAGTGGTCCCGGTAGATGGTCGCCTCGACCCGCTGCGCCGAGCCCGAGTCCAGCCGGACTGACTCATCCCCGGCCGCCTTGCGGTGCCCCAGCGCGAGGTGCCCCACCTCGTGCGCGAGCATCATCGAAATCGCGGTGCCGAGCACATCCGCGGCCATGCTCTGCACACCGGGATCGGACTTCGCTAGGACCGCGACGGCGTGCTCGATGACCTCCGCGCCGCCGTTATCCTGGCCGAGCTCGAAGTACTGCCAGGCCAGGTATTCGAGCGCCAGGTACCAGGAGAAATCGCCTACCTGCCTTCCCATGCTGGCCAGCAGGTAGGAGAGGGCGGCCCGGTGCCATACGCCGGGGTCAATTCCGAGGGCCAGGCTGCCGTCGTTCGGATCCCGCACGATTTGCACGTTGGGTGCGCCCAGCAGGATCTCGAGGTAGCCGATATCGCTCAGATCGAGGCCGGCGTACCGGCCAATCTCCATGATCTTGGCCCGGACCTCCGCGTAATGCCGCTGCTCCATTAGATCGAAGACGAGCTCCAGGGCCGCAGGGGAAGACAGGCCCAGCCGAGCGACAAGTTCCTCGCGTTTCGCCGCAGGCATGCGGCCGACCGCGTCCGTCCCATAGGGGAAGTGCCTGCGATCTTGAGCGAGCTTGTAGGCCGCCAGGTGCTGCGGCCCGAACGGCGGCTCGAGGACAGGTCCGCTCATCGCTGACTGCCTTTCCCCCGGAATGGCAATCCCGTCACCTGGACCATACGCCGGAACCGGTCAGCCGGATAGGCGCCAGCGGCTCAGCCGCGGCTGACCGCCGTCCAGGCGGTGGCGCTGATCTCGATGGGGCCCGCGGGCAGCAGACGCCGGCACTGCTCGCGCAGCGCGGTCTGGCTATCCGGGGTTAGCGACGCCAGGTAGGCGCCGGCCGGGCCGACGCCGAGCGTGAATGGCTCCCACCATTGCTCGAAGCTGGCCTGGCGGACCCGGACCGTCAGCGTGCCGGCCCAGGCTCCGCCCAGCCCGGCCTCGTCGAACAGCCGGGCCAGATCACCCTCGCGGACCCCAGGCAGGCCGGACTCGTCGTCAGCCGCCGGATCCAGTTCGCGCACCGCACGCCAGAACGCGGCCAGCGGTCCCCGGCCGCCCGCGTGATCCCACACGCAGGCGCCGACCACCCCGCCCGGCCGGGTCACCCGGCCCATCTCGCGCAGGCCCCGCACCGGGTCGGTCATGAAGTGCACGACCAGCTGGGCCAGGGTGGCATCGAAGGTGGCGTCGGGAAACGGCAGCTGCTCGGCCGGTGACTGCCGGATCTCAACCTCGGGCAGCCGCTCCCGCGCGGCGGCGGCGAACGACGCCGACGGTTCTACCGCGCGCACCGCGTCTGGGCCGGTCCGCCGGACCAGTTCAGCCGTGAGCGCACCTGGGCCGCAGCCCACGTCGAGGACCCGCAGCCCGGCGCGGATCCCGGCCAGATCGGCGAACTGCCCGGCCAGCGGTTCCGAGTACTTCCCCATGAACCGCAGATAGGCGTCCGCGCTGACCTCGAAGCTCACCCGGGCCAGCGTACTGGGGGCCGCGGCCGCTACGTGCCGCCCAGCAGCGCGGACAGGATCTGGTCCCAGTGCTTCGGCACGATCAGATGGCCCTCGCCCGGGAAGATGGTCAGCCGGCTGCCCGGAATCCGCTCGGCCAGGTGCCGCGCCATCGCCACCGGCACATTGCTGTCCTGGTCGCCGTGCCAGATGCGCACCGGCGGCTTGATGGCGGCCAGGTCGAATCCCCACGGCTGCGCGCAGATGCCCGCCTCATACACGACGCCGCCGATGCCTTGCCGGAAGGCTTCGGGAGCTGCCGCCACGATGCGTTCCCGCAGCCGCGGGTCGGTCATGGCCAGCCGGTCGGCTTCCGGCAGGCTCCTGGCGCGGACGGCGCTCTGCACCACCTTCGCCGGATTGCGCGTCATGGCGCGGGCATGCTGAGCGATCACTGGCGACAACAGCCTGGGCGCTCTCCGGGCGAGCGCGAAGATCAGCCGGTTGGCCGGGTTGGCCTGTCTGAGGGCTTGGCGGGCGGCACGGGTGTCGATGGGACCGGCACCGGCGATGCTGCCCACGGCGATCACCCGGTCGGGCAGGCCGTGGGCCACGGCCAGGGCGTGCGGGCCGCCGCCAGAAAATCCCGCCACCACGAACCGCTGAATGCCCAGCGAATCGGCCAGTTGGCGGACATCGCCGGCCCAGTCCGTCAGGCGTCGGCCCGGCTGGAACGTTGATGCCCCCATCCCCGGCCGGTCGGGCGCGATGACCCGGACCGTGGCGAGTTCGCCGGGCCACATCTCCGGGACGTCCAGCCGCGAGCCTGGCAAGCCGTGGAACAGGAACAGCGGTGGTGCCGCCGGGGCGCCGTACTCGGCATAGCCGAGGACCCGTCCATCGGCTAGCTGGATGGCTTGAGCGAGACGGTCGGCCTGGGTCGTCGGCATGTCACTTCCGTAATCTGATTATTATAATAATCAGATTACGAGGATACTGCAGGGCCGTCAACAGATGGAGGAACACCCATGCGACGGGCGGAGGCGAAACAGGCCAACCGGCGTGCGCTGCTCGACGCGGCAACCGCTCTGATCGCCCGCGAGGGTGCCGGGGTGCGCCTCGAGGCCATCGCCGACGCGGCGGGCCTGACCACCGGCGCTATCTACTCGATCTTCGGCAGCAAGAATGACCTGCTGGTCGCCGTCCTGGCTGACGAGATCTCCCGGGTAGATCTGGCCATCCAGGGGTACGACGCAACCCTGACCTTGGCCGGGGTGATCGATCAGTACGTGCAGACCTGGATCGCCACCTACAGCGGCTACTCGAAGACGCAGGTCGCCTTCGAGCTGCACCTGGTGCTGTCCGCCATGGAAAACGAGGAATTGCGGCGCCAGCTGTCCGCAATGCTGGATGCCGAGAACCGCCAGCTGGCCCAACTGCTCGAGGACCGGATCGTCGATCCCACCCGGCCGTCGGACCGGACAACTCACCAGCAGGCGATGGCGATCGCGACGGCGATGAAGGCTGTCCTCACCGGGTTCGGCCTGCGCGAACCGTTCACGGTGGAGGTTCCCGACCTCGCCAACCTCGCCAGGCAGTCCTGCCTGGCCCTCACGGCGCTGGCGTTGTAGTCGCTCGACAGCCGGGCGGGGCCCGCGGCAGGCGGCGTTATGGTGGGTTTGTGCAGGTGGACGTAGGCCCGGGTGCGGCCGGGTTCGTGGCCGCCCGTGGCGGGCGGCTGTGGGTATGGGCCGCCCACCCACGCCGGTGCTGCGCGGGGGTACCGGCCTACATGCACGCGGCCACCACCCCACCACCTGCCCTGACGGGCTTTGCCCGGGTTCCAGCGCCCGGGTTGGAGCTATGGTTTCTGGCCCCGGCGGGCACCCGGCCTGACGTGCTGGAAATCGCGCTGCACGGCCGGCGGCGGCCCCGCGTCGAGGCCTACTGGGATGGCTGCCTGTACGCGCTGACCGGCTAGCGCGATCAGCTCCGTCAGCTGCTGGACGGTGGCAGGTAGCCCTGGGTGATCAGGCGCTGGGCCCCAGCGGCGTAGCGGGCCGGGTCGTCCGGGGCCACCGTGGCCAGGCCGTCCACGTACCGGTTGAACATGCAGAACACCGCCGCGATCAGCACCGTGTCGTGGATCTCCACGTCGGTCGCGCCCTCGGCGCGGGCCGCCGCTACGTCGTCCTCGGTCACCGCCAGCCCGCTCCGCTGGACCGCGGCCGCGATCTGCAGCAGCGTCCTGAGCTTGCCGGACACCGGCGCGCTGGCGGCGTCGGCCCGGACCTGCTGCACCACCGCCATGCCGCCCGGCAGCTGGGCGGCGGCGCAGGCCGAGTGGGAGCCCGAGCAGTACCGGCAGTCGTTCAGCCCGGACACGTAGGCCGCGATCAGTTCCCGTTCACCGCGGGTCAGCGTGCCCGGCCCGCGCAGCAGCACCTCGGTCAGCTCGCTGAGCGGCCGGGCGGTCTCCGGGCGGAACAGCAGCAAGCCGCGGATTCCCGGCTCGCTGGAGTTCAGGGTGATATGCGGCATGAACGCTCCAATCGGGGGACGGCCGTTACCGGCCGGTGAAGCGGGACAGGTAGCTCCAGGTCGGGCGGAACCCATAGCGCTGGTAGAGCCGGATCGCGGCGGTGTTCCCGGGGAGCACGCCGAGCACCAGGTCGTGCGCGCCGGCCGCGGCTAGCTGGCTGATCAGCGCGTCGAGCAGCCGGCTGCCGATGCCCTGGCCGCGGTAGCCGGGCAGCACCCCCAGCGACTCGATCTCGCCGATCAGCGCACCGGTCTGCCAGGTGTCCGCGGTCCAGGTGTCGGCGGCCGGCATGACGTGGGCCAGGCCATAGCCGGCCAGGCCATCCGGCGCGTCGGCCAGCAGCAGGATCGTGTCGGGCTTGCCGAGCAGCTCACGGTAGAGCTGGCTGCGGGCGGCCCAGGTCTGTCTGTCATCGACATAGGGGGCCAGTTCGGGCATGGACCGCGCGTGCTGGTGATGCACGCTGACCCACAGCGGTTCCAGCGCGGGCAGGTCAGCCACCGTGCCTGGGCGGAGTTCCACATGGTCGGCCACCCAGGCATCGTCGCACGGCGCGGCGCTGGACGGCCGGCCGGATAGGCCCGGATATTCGCTGGCTGCGGCGCCGCCGGCGTGCCAGGGTGGCCGGTGAGGAGTGGCCCTCCGGGAACCGGGGAGCTGGGGAAACATGAACGAGGAACTCCGCACCGAACTGCTGGCGCGAGCCAGCCAGGACCAGACCGCGCGGAAGTCGCTGCTACCGGAGCGGCGGGCCGAGCAATGGGAGCAGATCATCGCGCCGATCGACCGGGCCAACACGGCCCGGATGCGGGAAATCGTGGCCGGGCACGGCTGGCCCGGGCAGGCGCTGGCCGGGGCGGACGGCGCGCACGCCGCCTGGCTGCTCGTCCAGCACGCGCCAGCCGAGTTCCAGGAGGAGTGCCTGCCGCTGCTCGAGGAGGCGGTCGCCCGCGGTGACGCCGCCCCACGGGACCTCGCCTACCTCACCGACCGGGTGCTGATGCACCGCGGTGAACCGCAGGTCTACGGCACCCAGTACCGGGTCATGGACGACGGGCTGAGCCTGTGGACGGTACGCGATCCGGACCTCCTGGACCAGCGCCGCGCCGCGCTCGGCCTGCCAGCCGAGGCCGACAACCGGGCCCGCCTGCTGGCCGCTGAGCGGCTGACCGGGTGAGCCGGTGCTGAGCGCCGCCTACGCCGACACCAGGCTGGCCGCCCTGTACGACGCGCTGAACCCGCCGGGCGACGACACTGCGTTCTACCTCAGCCTGGCCGGCCAGCCACCGCAGACCATCCTCGACATGGGCTGCGGCACCGGCCTGCTGGCCTGCGCGTTCGCCGCGCAGGGCCATCAGGTGACCGGCGCGGACCCGGCGGCGGCCATGCTGGCGGTGGCCCGCGCCCGGCCCGGCGGTGAGCGGGTGCGCTGGATCGAGACGGACGCCGCCGGCCTGTCCGTGCCCACCCGCTTCGACCTGGTCGTGATGACCGGTCACGTGTTCCAGTTGCTGCTCGGTGACGACGACGTCCGGGGCGCCCTGGCCGCCCTCCGGCGGCAGCTGGCCCCGGGCGGCCGGGTCGCGTTCGAGACGAGGAACCCCGAGGCCCGGGAATGGCGGTACTGGTCCCCGGAGGAAACCAAGGAGCGGGTGGATACCACGGCCGGCCCGGCCGACGTCCATTACGACATCAGCTCGGTCAGCGGCCAGTTCGTCACCTACGAGACGTGCATCCGGTTCCCGGACGGGGAGAGCGTCGTCACCCCGGACACGCTGCGTTTCATGGACCAGGCCGAGCTGGCCGGGTTCCTCACCGGGGCGGGCCTGACCGACGTCACCTGGTACGGCGACTGGGACCGGTCACCGGTCAGCCCGGCCAGCCCCGAGATCATCGCCGTGGCCCGGGCGCATTAGCCAGGCGCTGGCGTTAGGCAAAGTGGGCTCCTGACAACGGACCTGGGGCCGGGGTAGAACAGGTTCAGCCCGCGACGAGCGCCAGCGTGGCGCGGGATCACCGCGGGCCGCAGGGATTCGCCATGATCGAGCCCTATCAGGCCCTGGGCCTGGTGCCCACCATGCGCGGCATCCGGCGCCGCGACGAGATCGCCACCAATCTGGAGCATCTGTCGCACCTGATCAAGGCGGCGTCCTGGCTGTCCAGCCTGGACCTGCCGGTGCGCCTCATCGCCATTCCGGAAGGCGCCCTGCAAGGCTTCAACGACGAAGTCCTGGACCTCGACCACGAGGAGTTCGCCCGGGAATGCGCGATCGATATCCCGGGCCCGGAAACGGATTACCTCGGCCGGCTGGCCCGGCAATGGAACGCCTTCCTGATGGGCCAGGCCAAGGCCCGCCATCCGGAGTTCCCCGGTCGGTTCTTCAACGTCGGGTTCATCCTCGACCCGGACGGCGAAGTCATCCTCCGGCACCACAAGGTCGTGCCGTTGCTGCCGGTCGAGCACTCGGTGACCCCGCACAACGTCTGGGATCGCTGGGTCGAGCTGTACGGACGCAACCTCGACGCGTTCTACCCGGTCGCCGACACGGGGATCGGCCGGCTCGGCTTCCTGATGGCGAACGAGGGCTCGTATCCCGAGAACGCGCGCGGATTGGCCATGAATGGGGCTGAGGTCGTCTACCGTGGCCCGTACCCGCACCCGCACGTGGGCAACGGCCTGTTCGAGATCCAGAACCGGGCCCGCGCCCTGGACAACAACATGTATCTGATCGCGTGCAACGTGGGGACATATTTTCTCAACGCCGATTCCGACGTGGCGATCGACACGTTCGGCGGGGGGTCGGCGGTGATCGACTACCGCGGGCAGATCGTCGGGCGGCACGACTACAGCGGGGGGTCGTCCTGGGTGGCCGGGACGATCGACGTCGAGGCGCTGCGCCGGTTCCGGGCCGGCGCGCAGTGGGACAACTGGATCAAGGACCTGACCACCGAGCAGTACCAGATCATCTACGAGGAGCCGGTCTACCCGAAGAACCTCTACCTGGACCGGGCGCCGTACCAGCACGCGGAATACCGGCGTGAGGTGATCGATGCGCAGATCGAGTTGATGCACAAGCGGGACATCTGGCGCCGGCCGTCCGGGGACGACGTCAGCGGGTGAACACGATGTGCCCTTCGGCGTGGCTGATCGCCAGCCCGATGGCGATGTAGCGCACCGTGCAGGCGGCGGCGCAGCGGACGTCGATGGTCCGCGCGCTGCCCTCGGTGGCTACCAGCAGGTCGCCCGGGCGGACCCCGGCCGCGAGCAGCTCAGCGCCGGGCAGCCGGAGGATGCTGTTGGTCCCCGGGTGCTTGTTCCCGCGGGAGAACCGGTCGGCCAGGTACGCGGCGCTGCCCGCGCCGAACCCGGGCGGTACGAACCCGGTGCTCTCCACTCCGATGTCCCCGCCGTGCGGCAGCCGGGACTGGACCAGCAGCCGGACCGCGCCGTCCGGCGCGATGGCGTAGACCCGGCCGGTGGACTCGTCCGGGCCGATGAGGTCGCCGCCGTACCGGCCGAACGAGGCCGGCGCGACCGACATGCCGCCCTCCATGTGCGGGGCGTGCGCGGTGATCGTCCGCACGCCGCCGGTGCAGTTGACGGCCAGCACGGTTGTTCCGGTTCCATTCCGGGCCGTGACCAGCACGGCGTGCCCGAACCGCCCGGTGGTGTCGCCCGTGATGCCGTTGGGCGTCAGGGTGCTCGGCAGGTTCACGAAACGGCGGGCCCGGCCGTCGGCGCCGATCATGATGACGCCGGGCGGCCGGTCCGGCTGGATGGCGAAGATCGCACCGCTGGGGAACGAGCACCGGGTCCCGGCGACCTGGCCCGCGGCGGGCATGGTGAGATACGGCTCCGGCCCGATCGCCGTGGTGTAACCGCCCGGCCCGCGGGCGAACGGCCGCAGCGCGCCCACCCGGCTCAGCGTGAACAGCCGCCCGGCGGCGGCCACGGTGAACCCGCCGTCCCGTCCCGGCCCAGCCAGATCCACGACGCCGGGCAGATGCCGGAACCGGACCCAGTGCGCGGGCGGCGTCGGCCCACCGCCGGTACCCCCGCTGACCGTGACGCCGCCAGACGAGCACGCCGCCAGCGCCAGGCCCAGCGCCAGGCTGAGCCAGGCGGCCCGGAGCCGGTGGCGTGTCACGGGGCTCACATCTCCAGGATGAGGGTGACCGGGCCGTCGTTGACCAGGCTGACCTTCATGTGCGCGCCGAACACGCCGGTCTGCACCCGGGCGCCCAGCTCGCGCAGCGCCGCGACCACCGCGTCCACCAGCGGTTCCGCGACCGGGCCGGGCGCGGCCGCCTGCCAGGTCGGCCAGGCGGCCCTTACGGGTATCCGCGTACAGCGTGAACTGGCTGATCACCAGCAGCGGCGCGTTCACGTCAGAGCAGGACTTCTCGCCGTCCAGGATGCGCAGCCCCCACAGCTTGGCGGCCAGCTTCGCCGCCTGGGCCGGCGTGTCGTCATGCGTCACGCCGACCAGGACCAGCAGCCCGGGTTCGTCGATGGCGCCGACGACCTGCCCGTTCACCGACACGCTGGCCTGCGTCACTCGTTGCGCCACAGCTCTCACCCGAGCACTCTAGGACAGTTCCGCTGACTGCCAGCATGGCCGCTGCGTCTCCACGCCGTCTCCATACGGTCTGCACACCGGCTACATCCGCCGTTGCGTGCATGAATGGGTTGCCCGGCGGGAATATGTCCCATTTCGGCGCGCGCCATCCCGGGGGTGGAAACGTATGTCCAGCGAAACTGAAATCCGTCCCTTCCGCGTCGGCGTGCCCGAAGAAGCGATCGCCGACCTTCGGCGGCGCATCGCCGCTACACGCTGGCCGAGCCAGGAACTCGTCGCCGATCGGTCGCAGGGCGTGCAGTTGGCGACCATCCAGGAGCTCGCCCGCTACTGGGCGGCCGATTACGACTGGCGCCGGTGCGAGGCGAAACTGAACGAGCTGCCGCAGTTCACGACCGAGATCGACGGGGTGGACATCCACTTCATCCACGTGAAGTCGCCGCACGCGGATGCGTTGCCGCTGATCATCACCCATGGCTGGCCCGGCTCGGTGATCGAGCTGCTCGGGGTGGTCGGCCCGCTCACCGACCCGACCGCGCATGGCGGACGCGAGGAGGACGCGTTCCATCTCGTCGTGCCGTCGCTGCCCGGCTACGGCTTCTCCGGCGAGCCGACCGAGGTCGGCTGGGGCCCCGCCCGCGTCGCCCAAGCGTGGGCGGGGCTGATGCGCCGCCTCGGCTACACCCGCTACGTCGCCCAGGGCGGCGACGTGGGCGCCTCCGTCACCGACGCGATGGGCCGCCAGGGCCCTGAGGGGCTGGTCGGCATCCACATGAACTTGCTCGTGACGGCGCTGGGCGGCGGCCCGATGCCAGCGGACACCGAGCAGGAACGCGCGGCGCTCGAGCAGACCAAGACCTTCAGGGCCACCGGCTTCGGCTACTTCCTGGAGCAGGCCACGCGGCCCCAGACGATCGGTTACGCCCTGCTGGATTCACCCGCCGCCCTGGCGGGCTGGATGCTCGACCACGACACCGACGCCTACGAGAAGATCTCCCGCGCCTTCGTCGACGGGCAGCCGTCCGGGGGCCTCACCCGGGACCACATCCTCGACAACATCTCTGTGTACTGGCTGACGGGCACTGGGGCATCGGCGGCCCGGTCGTACTGGGAGAGCGGACGAGCCCAAGCCCTTGCCGCCGGACAGCCTCCTCCGCAGGTCGAGGTTCCGGTCGGCTTCACCACGTTCCCCGGCGAGATCTTCCGGGCCCCGCGCAGCTGGGTCGAGCTGGGCTACCCCACCCTCGCCTACTTCCACGAGGCCGCCAGGGGCGGCCACTTCGCCGCCTGGGAAGAACCCGAGCTGTTTGCGACCGAGATCCGGGCGGCGTTCCGGCCGCTCCGGTGAATGACGGTGGTCAGGCGGCGTAGGTGCGCAGGATGGCCAGCGCGGCGGCGCCTCCTCTGGGGATGAGGGATTGCAGATGAGACGTCGTATTCACTTTGGCGTTGGGTTGGTGGTGGTTGCAGCAAGGGCACTGTGCATTAGCTCAACATCTCCTTTGGTGCACGGTTCTGCCCATTTGCGCAGGTCTTCGGAGCGGGCTTTCGCCATACGCGCAAGGAAATCGTCGGGATTAGGTTTCGCATGACTGGCGGCCTCTAGAAGCGCACTAAGCATAACTTCCGTGTTGCCTTGCATAAAGTCGTCATATCCTAGACGACCCAAGGTGGGGGTTAGCGCGGCAATTAGCGTGGCTACGCAACCTCTGGCATTACTGTTTTTGGGTTCGCCCTGGTAGACTCCGTATAGCCGAACTGCGACAGACCTCAAAGCGTTCTCATTTACGGGAACTTTGGATATAGCCATGCGTGTGAGCGCATCTATGAGCAGCAGCCTAGTCTTCGGGCCGAACCCGGGGTTCCAGCAGCCATCAATATAGCTAGGCCAGTGCGTTGACTGGCAAGGGTCGAGGTGCACCGAATTTCGGCACAGCACTTCGGCTGCAACTAGCTGTGCGTTTGGTCTTCCGGATCTGAGTGCTGCATCCACGACTAGGATAGCCGCCTCGTCTGATACCCTCGCTTCAACGCCGGGCAGCCAGAAATCTACCAGAAGCGCGACGGCGAGATCGACATTATCCAGTCTAGTAAGTGCGAGCAAGCTCGAAGCTACAGAAGCTGAGTTTACCGGTTCTGATGTTCGAGAAGAGAATGATTCGCCTGCACGCATCGCAGCATCTAGCCTTAGGCGGTTTTCCGCCGCACGGCTTGATTGCCGGGTGACTGTTAGGCCAATAATCGATGCGGCGGCAGTTACCAGCACGCCAACGAAGGCGAGGGTTGCGGCTATACGACCCGTACCGCCAGTGACAATGTGCAATGGGCCAACCAGCACCACCAGCAACACCGATGCGCCGACGACGACACCGGCCAGCCACTCCAAGGCCCACCGCGTGTCCCTAGACGTTCCCCGTGATTCCATAACGAATCCCCCTATTTCGGACAGGCCGAACCCATTTCAGTCGGATCAGGAACCGTTTCACATAATGCCGGAAACTTTACTCAGATTATCGAGTTTTCATAACTGATCCCCAGCTCGCCAGCCTGTCCTCGGTACCTCGTGATCATCCGGCTGGCCTCGTTGCTGGCCTCGCCGGCGCCAGCCGGCCCACCCGGCACCAGACGGGCACGCATGACATGGCTGTTCGGGGCCGGTGTGGACCCTCCGACTTCTAATCCGTCCTTGATCCAGCGGCGATAAGGGTGCTACACCCGAAAGTACCGTTACGTCCAGGGAGCCCTAGAGTGGGCCAGAATGGCGGCAGCAGAATGTCCTTAACCCTCCGTAAGGCTGTTTCGTTGCTCGGTACGGCCGCGCTCGGCGTCACAGGGATGACCGGCGCCGGCTGGGCAGCCGGTTCGACCGCCCGAGCCAGTGTGCCGAGGCCAAGCTTTTCTAAGTTGAGCCCGAGCCAGGTCAAAGCCCGCTCGTCCGGCAAGCGAGAGCGCATGGTGGTCGTGTTCGACGACCAGCTCACCAACCTGCCAGCGAACCGGGCCCACCGGCACGCCCGGGAAGCAACGGCCGCGTCCATGCAGGCTCCCCTCGTAGCCCAGCTGAAGCAGGTCGGGGCCACGCATATCACGAGCCTTTCGATCCTCAACGCTGTCGCGGCGGCCATGCCGGCGGCCGAGGCACAGGCGCTCAGCCACACCCGGGGCGTCAAGGCGGTCGTCCCCGACGGAACCATCATCATCGGGGACGGCACGTCGACCACGAAGACGGTGGCCGCCTCCCAGGTGCGAAGCCGGCCATCCCGGCAACGGCGGCCGACGGGCAGCAATTGTGCAATAGCTCTCCCGGCCAGCCGCTGGTGGAGCCCGAAGCCCTCACCAGCATCCACGACGCATCCAGCAACCCGAACGACCCGAAGCGAAGCGTCCGCGATCGCGACGGGCCAGGGCGTCATCGTCGGGAACGTCGACGCCGACACGTTGGCTGGTAACCCCAACATGATCCGGCCCAACGGGCAGCACGTGATCATCGATGCCCCGGACCCGACCGAGAACGTCTTCAGCGACGAGTTCAACGGAGACGTCTCCACCATCGCCGCCCAGGGCACGGTCACCTACACCTACGCGTCTCAGCTGCCCTTCTCGAACATCCCCGCGAACTGCAGCTTCCGGATCGTGGGTGACGCCACCGGCGCTTCTCTTGTGACCACCGGTGCCTTCTCCGACACCAACTCGCTGGGTCAAATCGTGGCTCCCGAGTCACAGGTCATCGCCGGGCTGCAGCAGGCGGTAAACGAGGGTGTCAACGTCGTGTCGGAGTCCTACGGCTTCGGCGCTCTGCCGGGTGCCAACGACGACCTGCTCGCCCCGGCGAACGACGCCATGGTGCAAGCGGGCGTTGTCGTGGTCGAGAGCGCGGGCGACAGCGGCTCGTCCGGCACGGTCGAGGCCCCTGCCGATGACCCCCACGTCATCGACGCCGCCGGGTCGAACGACCTCCGGCTCCTGGCCCAGGCCGATGGCTACACCAAGGGCTGGGAAAACGACAACATGACGACCCTGTCGTCGGGCGGCACCGCTCCCAATGGCGCCGTGGTCGACCTGGTCGCTCCCGGCTACCTGGCGCTCGCTGCCGCCGGCGCCGGCCAGGTACCGCCGCTTCCGACCGAGGCCTTTGGCGGCACCAGCCAGTCGGCCCCGTTCATCTCCGGTGCCGCCGCCGACGTGATCCAGGCCTACCGTGACACCCACGGCGGTGCCACCCCGACGCCAGCCCAGGTGAAGGAGATCCTCACCAGCACGGCAACCGATGTCGGGGCTGAGGCAGACCAGCAGGGCGCTGGCCTCCTGAACATCTACGCGGCCGTTGCGGCGGCCCGCCAGATGCCGGGGGCGACCGAGACGCATTCCAACGCTCCCGAATTGGTGGACAACCCCACCCAGCTCGACGTCCAGGGCCCGGGCGGCGCGACAGTCCACAACTCGGTCACGCTGTACAACGCCTCCTCCCGCACCGAACGGGTCACCGGCACCTACCGGGTGCTTGGCAGCGAGACGAGCCTCGGCAGGGCCGTCACCGAGAACGTCAGCGCCCCGTCGCCGAGCGCCCCGATTCCCGCCCAGGGGGCGACCGCGGCGGCACCGATCGCCTTCCGGGTGCCGAGGGGCACCAGCGTGCTCGACGCCGACATGCGCTGGCCGGACCCGACCAACAGCCATGACAACATCCTGACGTTCATCTTGACCGATCCGGCCGGGAGGCTGGCCCAGATGTCGTACGACTACGGCGCCTCCAACGGGCCCAACGCCAGCCCGGACATCCAGCACAGCACGGTCGAGCATCCGATGCCCGGAACCTGGACGGCCCAGATCGTGTGGGCCAACGGCCGCGGCCACGTGCAGACGGCGCCGGACACCCCGGGGCCCTACACCGGGACCGTGACCTTCCAGGCTAGCGGCCAGAACTTCACGGCAAGCCCGGCGTCGGCGCCCGTCACCATCCCGCCTCGCAGCTCGGTGAGCGTGCCCCTCAGCATCGCCCTTCCCCGGACTCCCGGCGATGCTCCCGAGTCGGTGCAGTTCACGGCGCCGGACGGGCTCGGGAGCTCGGTGCCGATCGCCCGGCGTACCCTCATCCCGTCGGCCGGTGGCTCGTTCGGCGCCACACTGACCAGCTCGGTGTCTCGCGGTGCCGGGCAGATCAAGACGTTCTATGTGGACGTGCCCCAGGGTGCGAAGGACCTCGACGTGTCGTTCTTCGCGCCGGACCACGCCGCCGACGACCCGGTGTACTACTACCTGTTCTCGCCGGCCGACCTCGAGCCCGGTGTCACCGAGTCAGGGAACATCGATGTCACAGCCGTCGACACCACGCCGACGCCCGACAACCCGACCGGAAACGCCTCGCTCATCGCCCCCGATCCCCAGCCAGGTCTGTGGGAGATCGACGTGATGCAGGGCGCGACGACCGACGGGACGGAGTTCTCCCAGACTGTCACTGGGGTCGTCGCGTACAACCAGCTCGCACCCGTCACCGAGACCGGTCTCCCGACGTCGACGTCGACGACCATCGACACCGGCTCCAGCATCCCGATCACGGTGACGGTAAGGAACACGACGAACCACGTCGGGTTCTTCGAACTGCAGCCCTCGGGCAACGACGTCAGTGGCGGCGATACCGTCACGCCGGAAGAGCTGGCACCCGGAGCCACGGGGACGCTGACGGCGACGCTGTCGCCCACGGCAGCTGCGGGCGCCGCGGTGAACGGCACCCTCAGCGTCATCGATTCGACGGACTGGGGAGGCTCTGAGCCCACCGTCGGGTTCCCGGCGTCGTTCTCCGATTTCCACGATTTTTCCTACGCCTACACGGTCGGGAGCTAGCTCGAGCGGCTAGCACTGGCAGCAAACGGCACGGCCCGGGCCTCGTCGCAGGCCCGGGCCGTGCCAGCCGCAAGGCCAGCCTGGGTCAGGCGGCGTAGGTCCGCAGGGTGGCCAGCGCGGCGGCGCCGTGCGGGCCCTGCACCAGCAGCCCGGACTCCTCGGGTGCGAGCCGCCGCGCGGCTACCCGGCAGAACGCCCCGGCCGGGCCGGTGATCGAGGAATCGGCGCGCTCCGGGCCGAACCGCCAGGTGGTCGTCCCGTCCGGGGCGGTCAGTTCGCAGAACACGTCGTAGGACTGGCCGCCATCCAGTGCGAGGGCGTACGGCAGCGTGCGGTGCGCCAGCCAGGCCACGTTGCGCAGCCGGTCGGTGTCCGGGAAGTCGATGCCGAGCGGACCGGTGATGTCCAGGCCGTGCGCCCAGTACTCGGCGAGCCGGGTGGTGGCCAGCGTGGCTGGCTTCATCGGTGTCTCCACCCAGGACATCGGCTGCTTCGGATCGGCTGCGCGCAGGGCGGCCAGGGCGGCGGCCCGGGCCTCCTGCCAGCGCCGGAAGACCTCGGCCGGCGCTTCGCGCTCGGCCTGAACGAGAAGATTCATGATCTCGTCTATGCTGGCGCCGGAGCCGGGCCCGGCCCGCAGGGCTTCACCGTCCGCGCTGGCCACCACCGCGTCGTCGGTCTGCGCCAGGTGCAGCACGACATCCGCGACGGACCACCCGGCCGCGGCCGATGGCGCGGTCCACTGCGCTTCATCCAGGTCGGCCAGGATGGCCGCCAGCCGGTCCTGCTCAGCGTCGAGGTCCTCGAAGATGGCCATGCCAGGACTATGCCACAGCAGCCCGATCAGTCCCGCTCGATGGCGTCCGCCACCAGGGCCAGGAAGCGGTACCCGGCGTGCACGAACCTGGTGTACGGGGCGATGCCGAAGCAGACCACGATCGTGGCCAGGTGGATGACCAGGATCAGGCCGAACGCCGGGGTGGCCCGGAGCAGCAGGGTGAGCAGCCCGGTCAGCGCGAGCAGGCCGAGGCCGAGGATCAGCCCGTAGTCCGCTACCCCGCGCTCAGGCGGCACGCTGCGCCGCTTGAGCGCGATCAGCCCGGCGCAGCCGGCCAGCATGCTGAGGCCGCCGGCCGCGCCCAGGATGACCGGGACGGACAGCACCGGGTAGGGCGGCGCATTGCCCAGCACGTCTTGCAGGAACGCCGCCGAGACGGTGGCCGCGAAGCACGCCGCGAAGCCCCCGGCGACCGCCGCGTGCAGCCGCCGGCGCGCCGGTGACGGGTCATCACCCGCCGCATAGCACTCCTCGCCGCCGCCGCGCATATTGCGGAGCCGGGCCGCCGCGGCCAGCGCCGTGCCCAGGGCCCGCCAGTTCGCGAGATCCCGCAGCGGGCCGTGCACGTCCCGCCAGTACCTGGCGCACCCCCAGAGCAGGACCGCCACGCTGCCCGCGGTCGGCAGCAGCACCGTGACCAGCAGCGCCGGGTACGCGATGACCTGATACGGGCTGCCGCGGCGGAGCAGCGCGCCCAGCCCTTCGGTCGCCGCGACCAGGACCAGCAGCGCGACGGCGACCACCACACCGGCCGCCGCCCGGGCGGACCACCCCCGCGACCAGCCCGGCCGCAGCCAGCTCACCGGCGGCAGGTAACGCTCGTAGCTGGCCAGCCGCACCGCGCTGAGCACGGCAGGCGGGTCAACCGCGAACTCGTGCGGCGGCGCGTACATGCAGGCGTGGAAGCAGGCCCGGCAGTCGTGGCACAGGTTGGCCAGCTGGGTGATGTCGCCCGTGTCCAGCAGGGTGCGCCGCTCCAGCGCCGGGAACACCGCGCAGTACCCCTCGCAGTAGCGGCACGAGTTGCAGATGTTCAGCTGCCGCTCGGCCTCGGCGAACAGGTCATCCAGCATGGGCATGACGGGCGGCCTCCGCGCCAGCGATGCGGCCCCACACGTGCCCGATGGTCAGCCCGAAGCCCGCGAGGTACCCGGTGGACAGGATGTTGCCGGACATGATCTCCCCGGCGGCGAACACGTTGCGCAGCGCCGTGCCGTCGGTGCGCAGCACCCGGGCCTGCTCGGTGACGGCGACGCCCAGGTAGGTGAACGTGATACCGGGGCGCAGTGCCACCCCATAGAACGGCGGGGTGTCGATCGGCTGCGCCCAGTGGCTCTTGGCCGGGCGGATGCCCTCGGTCGTGCAGGAGTCCAGGCCGCTGGGGTCGAACCGGCCGCCGGGCCGGATCGCGGCGTTGAACTCGCGGACCGTCGCCGTAACCGCGCCTGGGTTCAGGCCGAGCTCCGCCGTTAGAGCGGCGACCGAGCCCGCCGAGGCCGGAGGGTACATCGGCGGCAGGAACAGCCGGTTCACCTTCGCGTCCCAGATCGAGTAACCGATCTGGCCGGGCTGGCCCGCCACGACCGCGCCCCAGATCGCGTACCGCTTCGGCCACAGCTCCTCGCCCTCGTCGTAGCACCGCTGGCCGTCACGGTTGACCACGATGCCGAACGGGATCGAGTCGAGCCGGGTGGCGATGCCGCCGTCGAACCGGGGCGCCCGCGCGTCGATGGCGACCGCGTGGAAGCCGCGTTCCTCGCCCGCCCGGCCGGCCCCGTGCGCGTACAGCGCGGCCAGCACCCGGCCGTCGTTGTCCGCCGAGCCACGGATCAGGTAGTTGTCCGCGGCGTCCCCCCAGTACCGGCGCAGCCAGCCGATGTTGGCTTCGAAACCGCCGCTGGCGCAGACCACCGCCCGGGCCCGCACCAGCACGCCGTCCCCGGTCAGCACAGCGGTGCACCGGTCCCCGTCCATGACCAGGTCCTCGACCGTCACGCCGTACCGGACTGCGACGCCCAGCCGGGCAAGAGCCCGGTGGTAGGTGTTGACCAGCGCCTTGCCGCCGCCCAGGAAGAACCGGTTGGTCCGGCCCAGGTGCAGCGTGCCGGCCAGCGGCGGCTGCCAGCGCGCCCCGTGCCCGGTCATCCAGGCCGGCACGGTCTCCGACTCGCGCACGGTCAGCTCGGCCAGCTTCTCGTTGCTCGGCCCGGTGCCGACGCCGCACAGGTCGCGCCACAGTTCACCGGCCAGGTACGTGCCCGGGCTGTAGGCATCCGACCAGCCGTGCGCGCAGCGGATATTCCGGGTGTGCCGGGTGTTGCCGCCGCGCAGCGCGGCCGGCCCGCGGTCCAGGAGCAGCACCCGGCCCGCCAGCCGGCCCGCGGTGAGCGCGGCGACCAGTCCCGCGTTGCCGCCGCCGATCACCACGACGTCCCACATCTCGTTTCCGGTCAGGCCAGCCCTCCCGCGGTGACGACGGGCTCGGCCGGGACCCCGTCCGCGACGTCGGTGAAGTAGTCGGCCGCCGCGGTCTGGTCCACGCCGTCCCGGGCCCGGACCGCCTTGAGCAGCACCGTCGCCGCGACGCAGACGACCAGGTTAACCACCACACCGATGAAGCCGATATAGATCCCGACGTCGGTGCTGCGCCCGAGGTGGCTGAGCGCGAACGCGGTGCCGCCCCAGTGCGGTTCCTTCAGATCCGGGTTGGGGGTCAGGTAGAAGGTCCACACGCACGCGGTCATGCCGGCCGCCCAGCCGGCGATCAGCGCGCGGCGGTGCAGCCACCGGGTGTACAGGCCGAGCATCACCGACGGCAGCGTCTGCAGGATGATCGCGCCGCCGAGCAGCTGCAGGTCGATGGAGAACTGCGGGTTGATGAGCAGGATGAAGCTGTAGATGGGCAGCCCGGCCATGGTCCGCTTGACCACGGCCCGGCTCCGGGTGGTGAGCACCCCGGTGACCGAGTGCGGGTAGAGGAAGATGGCGAACGCCGAGCCGAGCGCCAGCGTGATGTACTGCCACTGGTTGGCGCTGGTCAGCAGGTTCGCGGTGCCCGGTGGGGTGGCCTTGAAGTGCGCGTTGTAGCTGTCGAAGATGTGTGTCCAGCCGCCCAGCTTGGCCGGGATGTAGAAGATCGCCACCGCGATCACCAGGTAGACCAGGCCGTCCTTGATGAACGAGATCAGCGCCGGGGCTCGCACGCCGGACTTGTAGGTGAACGCGGCCAGCACCACGAACGCGATGATCAGCGGCCAGGACCCGGTGATGCCCATGGTCAGCAGCACGGCCTGGATGCCGAGCAGGTTGAGCGCGATGTAGGGCATGGTGGCCACGATCCCGGTGATGGCCACGGCCAGCGCCAGGGTGGGCGAGCCGAACCGGGCCCGGACGAAGTCGGCCGACGTCACGTAGCCGTGCGTCTTGCACACCGACCAGAGCCGGATCATGATCAGGTAGACCAGCGGGTACTCGATGGCCACGTACGGCAGCGCGTAGAAGCCGATCGCCCGGACCCGAACAGCAGCGCGGGCACCGCGACGTAGGTGTAGGCGGTGTACAGGTCGCCGCCGACCACGAACCAGCTGATCCAGCTGCGGAACCCGCGGCCGGCCAGCGCCCAGTCGTCCAGCGACAGCTCGGACGACTTGCGCCATCGGCTGGCCCCGAAGCCGATGGCGCTGACCAGCGCGAACAAGACGATGACGATGGCGAGTTCGGTGCCTTGCAGCGGCATGTCAGCTCCTCGGTCTGGTCGCCACGTAGACGAGGGCGGTGGTCGCGGCCGCGAGCAGGGTGAACAGCAGCTGG
Organism: uncultured Actinomycetes bacterium; assembly: GCA_963717125.1. GTDB lineage: Bacteria > Actinomycetota > Actinomycetes > Streptosporangiales > Streptosporangiaceae > RYN-230. The sequence continues at coordinate 499,536 of CAVQVG010000020.1, read as the reverse complement.
AACCAGAAGAAGAACGGCCAGCCGAACAGGTGCGGGTTCTCCCGGTTGTAGAGCACGGTGATCAGTGGCAGCACGATGGGCACGAGCAGCAGCCAGTTCCACGGGCTGCGGTCGGTGCGGCGCGGCTGGCTCAGGCCGGCCGGCGGGGGATCCTGCGGTTGGGTCATCGTCGACTCCTTGTTCGGTGCCGGGGGTTAGCCGGGGCCAGCGGTTAAACCGGGGTCAGGCCAGCCGAAGCTGGGTTCCGGGTGAGGCAGCGGGGGCAGCTCCCAGGTGGCCGCGGACGGCTGGGCCGGGTCGGCCGCGACCGGCACGTCGATCACCGTGGGCAGGCCGGAGCGGAGCGCCGTCTTCAGCGCCGGGCCGAGGTCGCTGGCCGCCGCCACGCGCAGGCCCTGGGCGCCCATCGACCGGGCCATGGCCGCGTAGTCGGCCGTGTACGGCGCGCCGGTGGCCGCGTACCGGAACGTGGTGGCCAGCTCGCGGTCCGCGCCGAAGTAGCCGCGCTGCTGGTCGCGGATGGAGATGTAGCCGCCGTTGTTCCAGACCAGCCAGACGGCCGGGATGCCGTACTGCACGGCGGTGGCCACCACGCTGGGCAGCATCAGGAACCCGCCGTCGCCGACGACCGCCACCGCCGGGGTGTCCGGGGCGGCCAGCCGGGCGCCCAGCACCCCGGCCATGCCGAAGCACATGGACGCGAAACCCCAGCTCTGCAGCAGCGTGCCGGGCCCGCCCGGCTGCCATTCCTGGACGATCCAGTTGTGGTGCGCGCCGACGTCGGACAGCAGGATGCCGTCCGGCGGCAGCACCGCGCGCAGGTCGGCGAGCACCCGCTGCGGCCGCAGTGGGCGTGACGTCCGCGGTCCGCTCCGGGCCGGTGTGCTGCTCCCAGTCCCGGGCCCACCCCTGCGATCTCGGCCCGCCACCGGCTGGTGTCCGGCGGGTCGGTCAGCGCGGCCCGCAACTGGCCCAGCACGTCCTTCGGGTTGGCCGTCACGCCGAGCGTGACCGGGTAGTTGCGGCCCAGCTCGGCCGGGTCCACGTCGACCTGGATCAGCCGGGTGGGCGGGATCGAGTACGTGTAGCCGGGCAGCCAGGAGCTGGTCGAACCGGTCATCGAACCGGGTGCCGAACGCCAGGATCAGGTCCGCGCTGCGCGTCGCGCGGTTGGCCTGGTAGCTGCCGTTGCGCCCGGTCGCGCCCAGGTGCAGCGGCGACCGGGGGTCGGCGGCGCCCTTGCCGAGCGGGGAGGTGGCCACCGGGAGGCCGGCCGCGGTGGCGAAACTGTCCAGTTCCGCCGCGGCCCCGGCGTTCAGCACGCCGTACCCGGCCACGATCACCGGCCGCTCGGCGCCGCGCAGCAGGTCCAGGATCGCGGCCACGTCCTCGGCCGCGGCGGCCGACCGAGCCGAGACGCCCGCCCGCCACCGGCCGGGGTCGGGCACCGGCTCGTCAGTCGTCTCCACGAACACGTCGAGCGGCACGTCCAGGTGCACCGGGCCGGGCCGCCCGCCGAGCATGGCCGCGAACGCCTGGCGCAGCATCAGCGGCAGCTGGCCGGCCCGGGTGGCCTGGAAGCTGCGCTTGACGTAGGGCCGCAGCACCCCCGGCGTGTCCGCCTGGTAGTGCCGCCCGGTCTCCTGGAACGGCGCCCGGTTGAACTGCGTGGTCGGCACGTTCCCGGTGATGGCCAGGAAGGCCGAGGAGTCCATCAGCGCCGAGCCGAGCGCGACCGGCAGGTTGGCCGACCCGGGCCCGACCGAGGTGAACGTGGCCAGCGGCTGGTGCCGGATCCGGTAGTAGGCATCCGCGATGAAGCCCGCGGCCGACTCGTGGTGCACGGACAGAGTGCGGATCTCCGCGCGCCGGTCGTACAGCGCGTCCAGCAGGCCGAGATCACCGTGCCCGCACAACCCCACCACGTACGGCACCCGCTCCCGGATGAGGTACTCGGTGATGATCTCCGCGCCCTTCACGCCACCCCTTCCGCCGCGCCGCACCGTGCATCTGCTTTGCGTATTAAGCAAGCCATTGCATGATGCGGGACAGTATGGCAGCCTGATGTCCCCGTCAAGAGGGAGCTGGCGCACATGACAGGGCTGCTTGCGGGCACCACCGGGCTGCTCATCGACGGGCAGTGGGAACCGCCCCGGACCGAGCTCCCGGTGCTGGACAAATACACCCGGGAGCAGTTCGCCGCGGTCGCTCAGGCCGGGCCGGCCGACGTCGGCCGGGCGGTGACCGGCGCGGTGGCCGCCGCGCAGCGGCCGCTGCCACCGGCCCGGCGGCAGGCCATCCTGACCGAGGCGGCGCGGCTGCTCGAAGCCCGCCGGGATGAGATCCGCGCGCTGTACGTGGCCGAGACCGGGTTCACCCCCGCGGACGCGGCCACCGAGCTGACCCGGGCGGTGGCCACCCTGCGGCTATCCGCCGAGGAAGCGGTGCGGATCGCCGGCCAGGAGATCCCGGTGGCCGCCACCCCCGGCAGCGAGGGCCGGCTGGCGTTCACCATCCGGGTGCCGGTCGGCGTGGTCGCCGCCATCACGCCGTTCAACGCGCCGCTGAACACCACGGCGCACAAGGTCGGCCCGGCCATCGCGGCCGGCAACGCGGTCGTGCTCAAGCCGGCCGAGCAGACCCCGCTGTGCTCGGTCGCCTTGGCCCAGGCGCTGCTCGACGCGGGCCTGCCGCCCGGGTTCCTGCAGCTGGTCTGCGGGCCGGGGGAGAGCACCGGGGCCGCGCTGGTGGCCGACCGGCGGGTCCGGTTCTTCACGTTCACCGGCTCCGCCGCGACCGGCCTGGCCATCAAGCAGAACTCCGGGATCGCCAAGACGCACCTGGAACTCGGCTCGAACAGCGCCTCGATCGTGGCCGCCGACGCCGACCTCGAGCTGGTCGCCGACCTGGTCGTCCGGGCCGGCTACCGGAAGGCCGGCCAGGTGTGCACCAGCGTGCAGCGGCTGCTCGTGCACGAAGCGGTAGCGGATGAGCTGGCCGGGCGGCTGGCCAAGCGGGTGGCCGGGCTGCGCGCCGGGGACCCGCGCGACCCGGCCGTCCAGGTCGGCCCGCTGATCGCACCAGCCGAGGCGCAGCGCGCCCAACGCTGGATCCAGCAGGCGGCCGGCCGCGGCGCCACGGTGCTGGCCGGCGGCGAGCGGGACGGCCCGGTGCTGACCCCGGCGCTGCTCCGCGATCCGCCGCCGGACAGCCAGATCATGACCGAGGAAATCTTCGCCCCGGCCGTCGCGCTGGTCGCGGTGCGCAGTCTGGGCGAGGCCATCGACCTGGTCAACGCCGGCGAGTACGGCCTGCAGGCCGGGGTGTTCACCCAGGACCTGGACGCCGCCTTCCACGCCGCCCGGCAGCTCCAGGTGGGCGGCGTGATGATCAACGACACGTCCAGCTATCACGCCGACGCGATGCCCTACGGCGGGGTGAAGAACAGCGGCTACGGCCTGGAGGGCCCCCGTTATGCGGTGGCGGACATGACCGACCCGCGGATCATCGTGCTGAACCTGCGGGACGGCCGGTGACGCTCCCGCTGTCCGGGTGCAGCTTCGGCTGGCTGCACCTGGCCCCGCTGCCCGACGCGCTGCGCGCGCTGGCCCGGCACGGCTTCCGGTCCATCGAGCTGACCACCGCCCCGCCGCACCTGTCCGCGCCCACCGCCGGCCCGTACGAGCGCCAGGAACTGACCCGCCTGCTTAACGCCCTCGACCTGCGGGTCACCTCGGTCAATCCCAGTTTTGCCGACATCAACCTGGTCAGCACCAACCCGGAGTTCGCCGCGCTGAGCGAGCGCCAGTTGATCGCCAACATCGAGCTGGCCGCGGATGTGGGCGCCGAGTACGTGGTCGTCATCCCGGGCCGCCGGCACGCGCTGGCCCCGGCCCCGGACGACGCGGCGCGGGCCGTGCTGGACCAGGGGCTGGGCCGCCTGCTGGCCCGGGCCGACCAGCTCGGCGTCACCCTGGCCCTGGAGAACAGCCCGTACGGCTACCTGGGCCGGGCCAGCGACCTGGCCGAGATCGCGGCGCACTGGGACTCGCCGCGGCTGCGCCTGACCTACGACGTGGCCAACGCGCTGGCCATCGAGGACCCGGCCGAGGGGGTCCGGCAGGCGGCCAGGTACCTGGCCCTGGCCCACGTCAGCGACACCTGGCGGGACACCTGGGCGCACACCGCGGCAGGCACCGCCGAGGTTGACTTCGGCGGCTTCGCCGCCGCCCTGGCGGAGATCGGCTTCACCGGGCCGACGGTGTACGAACTGGTGGACGGGCTCGACCCGGAGCCGCGGCTGCCGGCCGGGCTGGCCACGCTGGCCGCCGCGGGGTGGACGCCATGAGCCTGCCGCCGGCCGTCGACGTGCTCGTGGCCGGGTCCGGCGCGGCCGGGCTCACCGCGGCGCTGGCGGCGGCCGTCGCGGGCAGGAGCGTTCTGCTGGTGGAGCGGGGAGAGAAGCTGGGCGGGACCTCGGCGCTGTCCGGCGGGCGGGTGTGGGTGCCGGGCAACCACTTGCAGCACGGGGACAGCCTGGCCGCGGCGGAGAAATACCTGGCCGGCCTGTTCAGTGACCGGTACCCGGAGATGACCGAGGCGGTGCTGCGCACCGGCCCGGAGATGCTGCGGTTCGTCGAGGACCACAGCGCGCACCGGTTCGCGGCGTGCCCCGGCTACCCGGACTACGACCCGGGCCGGGCCGGCGCGACCGAGGGCGGCCGGGCGCTGGACATGGTGCCGGTCGACACCCGCCGGCTAACCCCGCTGGCCGCGGACATCCTGCGGCCGCCGGGCTACCTGCCGATGTCGTTCGCGGAATGGGACCGCTGGCGCTACCCGGACCGGTTCGACTGGGACCTGCTCCGCGAACGGGACCGGGCCGGGATCCGGACCAACGGGGTGGCGCTCGTCGCCGGGCTGCTCGACGGCGTGGTGCGGGCCGGCGCGGCGGTGCGCACTGGCACCCGGCTGACCGGGGTGCGCGATGGGCAGGCCGAGCTGTCGCACGGCGGGCGGACGGTCACGGTCGGCGTTTCGGCGGTCATCCTGGCCACCGGCGGCTACGACTGGGACCAGGAGCTGCGGATGATCTACCAGCCCGCGGCGCAGCGGGCCAGCGGCGCGCCGCCGACCAACACCGGCGACGGGCTGCGCATCGCCGCCGACGCCGGGGCGGGCCTGGACAACCTGGCCGAGGGCTGGTGGATGCCGATGCTGGCGATCCCGGGCGAGACGCTGCTCGGCGAGCAGTTCTACCGGTCGCTGATCCGCGAGCGCGGGCTGCCCCGGCAGATCATGGTCAGCGCGTCGGGCCGCCGGTTCGTCAACGAGGCGCTGCCCTACAACGAGATCGGCAAGGCGCTGCACCGTGAGCTGAACCACGGGCAGGATGGCCCGGTGCACCTGATCTTCGACGAGGGCTACCGGGCCCGGTATCCGATGCCCGGGGTGCCGGGCGACGGCGCGGTGCCGGACTGGGTCGGCCGCAGTCGCACGCTGGCCGGGCTGGCCGGGCGGATCGGCGCCAGCGGGGTCGCGCTGGCCGAGACGGTGCGCCGGTGGAACGCGGGCTGCGCTCGCGGCGCAGACCCGCAGTTCGGCCGTGGCGAGGGTGCCTACCAGCGGTTCTGCGGTGACCCTTCGGTTCAGCCGAACCCCTCCCTGGGCCCGCTCGACCAGCCGCCGTTCTACGCGGTCGAGGTGCTGGCGGGCACGATCGGGACCAAGGGCGGGCCGGTCACCGATACCGACGGGCGGGTGCTGCGGGCCGACGGCAGCCTCGTTTCCGGGCTGTACGCGGCCGGCAACGCGGCAGCGTTCTGGACCGCCGACGGGTACCCGGGGCCGGGCGCCACGCTGGCGGCCGGCATGACGATGGGATACCGCGCTGGGCGGCACGCAGGACGGACCGTACGCTGACGTGCATGGCGACGGACACGGGGAAAGGGCTGATCGGCTCGCTGCTGCACGGTCTGGAGATCCTGGACATGTTCGAGCGCGACCGGCCCGAGATCGGCATCGGCGAGATGGCCCAGCAGCTCGGCCTGCACCGGTCCACGACGTCCCGGCTGGCGGCCACGCTGGCCGTGGCCGGGTACCTGGAGCCGGCCGGGGAACCGGGCCGGTACCGGCTGTCCGGCCGGCTGGCCGCGCTGGGCGAGCTGGCCGCGGCCGCGGGCGATGTGCGCCGCGCCGCGCTGCCCTATCTGCAGGGCCTGGTCCGGGAGCTGGGCGAGACCGGGCACCTGGGCGCGCTGGAGGGCACCGAAGCGGTCACCATCGAGGTGGTTGACGGGTGGCAGACCGTCCGGATGCACTCCTGGGTGGGCAAACGCTCGCCCGCGCACTGCAGCTCGATGGGCAAGGCGCTGCTGGCCGGGCTGGGCGACGCCGAGTTCGCCGCGCGCTACCCCGGCCGCCGCCTGGACGCCAGGACGGACCGGACCATCACCGACACCGGCTCACTCCGGCGGCAGCTGGCCGAGGTGCGCGAGCGCGGCTACGCGGTGGACCAGGAGGAGCTCGAGCCGCACCTGTGCTGCGTGGCCGGCCCGGTCTTCGACCGGACCGGGGCGGTGGTGGCCAGCGTCAGCGTGTCCGGTCCCGACTCACGGATCGACGAGGCGAGCATCCCCGCCATCGCGGCCGCGGTGCGCCGGGCCGCCGCGCAGATCAGCGCCCGCCTCGGTGCCCCCCGCGACGTACCAGATTGGAGCAGTTATGACCTCGGTGGCCTTCCTCGGCCTGGGCCGGATGGGCAGCCTGATGGCCGGGCGCGTGCTCGCCGCCGGCCACGACCTCACCGTGTGGAACCGGACGGCCGGGCGGACGGAGCCGCTGGTAGCTGACGGCGCCCGGGCCGCTGCGCGCCCAGCGGAGGCCGCGGCCGCGGCGGAGATCGTGATCACCATGCTGGCCGATCCGGCCGCGTTGTCCAGCGTGCTGGGCGGGCCGGACGGGGTGGCCGCGGGCATCCGGCCGGACGCCTGCCTGGTGGAGATGTCCACCGTCGGGCCGGCCGCGGCGCTGGCCGCCCGGTCGCTGCTGCCCGCCGGGGTGGGGTTCGTGGACGCGCCGGTCATGGGCAGCGTGGGACCGGCCGCCAGCGGGAACCTGGTCGTGCTGGCGGGCGGGGATGTGGACCGGGTGGAGAAGATCCTTTCTGTCTTCGGCCGGGTGGTCCGGTGCGGCCCGGCCGGCTCCGGCGCAGCCCGCAAGGTCGTGCTGATCAGCGCCGCGCTGGCCGGGGTCACCCTGATCGGCGAGGTGCTCGCGCTGGCCGGCGCGCTCGGCGTGCCGCGGGACGCCGCGCTGGACGGGCTGGCGGCCTGCCCGCTGGCCGGCGCGGTGGACCGGGTCCGGAGCACCGGCAGCGACTTCACCGTCGCGCTGGCCGCCAAGGACCTCGGTCTCGCCACCGGCGCGGCCGATCTCCCGCAACTCGCCGCGGCCCGCGACTGGCTCCGCGCGGCCGCGGCCGAGGGTGCCGCCGACCAGGACCTCCGCCACGTAGTAGAGCACATCCACCCCCGCTGACCAGTCGGCCTGTCACCACCCCCGCCAGCCCCGCCCCGGCATCCACCCTGCTGACCACTCGGCCTAGCTTCGTGATCAAACGATTGGTGTTGCTATGACGACAGCAATCGTTTGATCACGAACGGGCCGCCCGGCCGTTGAACACCACCTGCCACGCCAGTATCACCGGCACCCAACCGGGGCTTGCCGGCCCTACGGACGGACGGCGCGGAGGAGTACGTAGTCGATGATGTGGCGGCGGTAGAGCAAGTCCACCTGGCGGAGCAACAGGCGGGCGGCGGCGTGCTGGCCGGCCGGGGCGGCGGTCGGGCCCGCCAGCCGGGCCGCGGTGAGCCGGATGGCCGGGGCGATCACCTCCGCGCCGCACAGCGTGACCTGCACGTCGGCCAGGCCCGCGGCCCGGGCCGCGGCGGCGATCTGCGCGGCGGTCATCGCCGCGCTGGCCCGCATGCCGAACACCCGCAGCTGGGTCAGGCCAGCCAGCGCCTCGGCCGGGGTGCGCGGCCAGCGCTGCACCGCGATATCGGAGGTGGTCAGCACGCCGCCGGGACGCAGCACCCGGGCGCACTCGGCGAAGAACTCGGCCCGGGACCGGAAATGGAACGCGGCCTCCACGCTGATGATCCCGTCCACCGCCGCGTCGGTCACCGGCAGCCGGGCGGCGTCCCCGGCCACCGGCGCGGCGGACGCTTCGCGCAGCCGGTCCCGGCCCGCGGCCAGCTGCCACTCGGTGATGTTCACCGCCAGCAGCCGGCCCGGCCGGACCTGCTCGGCGATCAGCGGGTCCTGGGCGCCAAGCCCGTTCCCGGCGTCGAGGATCACGCCCCCGGTGGGCAGCGCGGCCGCGACCGTCTGGACCAGCCGGCGGCAGGCTGCCTCGGCCTCGTCTTCGGTACCTGGCCCCTGCCACAGGCCGAGGTTGAGCCAGCCGGGGGCGATGGCCAGGAAGAAGTCGGCGCCGATGCTCTCGTAGACCCGGGCGACCGGGTTGCCGCCCTGGCGCAGGATGGCGGCGGCATGTCGTAGATGCTCGCCCCGCCACCCGGTTAGCCACGCCGTCCCGGCTGCCATCGCGGCTCTCACCCTACGGGACGTCTCCCGTCTGCTACCGGGCCGGAGTAGGGCTAGCCCCCGCCAGATACGGGTGCAGGGTCTATGGCGCGGCCCGGTCCGGACGGGCCAGGATGTCGGTATGCGATCGCTTTTCCGGTGGCTGCTGCGGATCCTCGGCCTGCGCGAGGCCGTGGAAGTGTACAAAGCCCTGATCCGCCTGCTCCGCCGCCTGCGCTAGATCCGACGCGCCGCTCGCGATGAATCTGGCCGCCCGCGGTCGTCTACCGAGCATGGCGAAACCACCTATTGTGCCGGCCGACGAGTGGGAGCAGGCGCGCAGCGAACTGCTCACGGCCGAGAAAGAAGCCACCCGGGCCCTGGACGCGCTGGCGGCCCGCCGCCGCAGGCTGCCCATGGTCAAGGTCAGCGACGGCTATCTGTTCGACACGCCGGCCTGCCCAAGACGCTGGCCGACCTGTTCGGCGGCCGGAACCAGCTCGTCGTCTACCAGTTCATGGACCTCGGGCCAGACCAGTTCTGCCCCGGCTGCACCGGGTTCACCGACAACGTCCCCGGCCTGGAGACGCTGGCCGAAGCCGGCGTCACCTGGGTCACCGTGTCGAACATGCCGCTGGCCCAGATCGAGGCGTACAAGACCAGGATGGGCTGGACGCTGCCGTTCGTGTCCTCGCGTGGCACGACGTTCTCGGAGGACTGCGGCGCCGGCGCGGGATTCATGCTGAGCGTGTTCCTGCGCGACGGCGCCGACGTCTACCGGACCTACTCGACTACCTCCCGGGGCGTGGACCGGCTGGTCTTCGCGCACAACATCCTCGACGTGAGCCCCTACGGCCGGCAGCAGGACTGGGAAGACTCCCCGCCCGGCTGGCCGCAGCACCCCACCTACGGCTGAGCGAGTCAGGCCGGGCCCTGGGATACTCGCGGGATGCGGGTGCCGGTGGCGGTGGCTCAGGTTCCGGTGTGCTGGTCGGTCCGGCGCAACGTCGGGACGGTCCTGGACGTGGTCGGCGCGACCGCTCCCGGCACGGTGCTAGCGCTGCCGGAAGCAGTGCTGTCCGGTTACGACGATGAGCTGTCCGGGCTGGCTGGCCTCGATCCGGCCGAGCTGGCCGCAGCCCAGGACGCGGTGGGGCAGGCGGCCAGGCGGGCGGGCGTGCATGTCATCTGCGGGACGTTGCATCCAGCCGACGGCCACTGGTGGAACGCGGCTGTCTACTTCCCACCGGCCGGCCCGCGCTGGATGTACCGCAAGGTCAACCTGGCCACGCACGAGCGCGGCCGGCTTTCCGCTGGGTCGGCCCTGCCGACGCTGCCGATCCGGCTGCCCGCCGGTGAGCTGCGGGCCGGGGTCCAGCTGTGCCGGGAGATCCGGTTCCCGGAGCAGTGGGCCTGCCTGGCCCGGCAGGGCGCCCAGGTGCTGATCTACCTGACCTACGCGGCCAACCCCGCCGAGCCGCCCGGGGTATGGCGGGCGCACCTGATCAGCCGGGCGGCCGAGACGCAGCGGTTCGTGCTGGCGGCCAACGTCGCGGACGAGAACCAGCACTGCCCGACCATGATCGTGTCACCGCGCGGCCAGGTGCTGGCCGAGGCGCCCATCGGCAGCACCGGGATCCTGCGGCACACCATCGACCTGGCCGATACCCGCGACGCGTACCTCAGCCAGCGCCGCAGCGACCTCATCCCGGACGGCGCTGGCGGACGGATGAAGGGCAACGGCAGGTAAGGCGCGGACTGGTTGCCCGGAATGGTAAAGATGTCGCCGTGGCGGTGACCGAGCTGACTGAGCCGGAACAGGCGCTGTGGCGCGCGTTCCCGCGCGGCGACTGGGTCAACCTGCGGGCCGGCGACCCGGCCGCGACGACCCCAGCCGCGCACCGGACTGGCCGGAAGGCCGGGTCATCCGGGCCGAGGTGATCCAGGCGCTGCTGCTCGGCGCGGGGGACCGCGAGCCCGGGCACGCGCCCGGGGCCCGGATCCGCGGCGCCCGGATCACCGGCCGGCTCGACCTGATGGGCGCCACCGTGACCTGCCCGCTGGTCTGCGAGTACTGCTCCTTCGACGAGGAGATCCGGTTCGTCGAATCGGTCACCCGGACGGTGCGCATCGTGCACAGCCGGCTGCCCGCGTTCAACGGCACCCGGATGCGGCTGGACGGCATCCTCAACCTGTGGACCTGCGAGATCTCCGGCGTGCTCCGGCTGGACCAGGCCAAGGTTGCCGGGCAGCTGTGCCTCGAGGACGCCGTCATCGGGCCACCGGGCGGCGGCGCGGAGGCGGTGGCCGCGTCCGGGCTCGCGGTCGAGGGCAGCGTGGAGGCCGCCGGGCTCACCGCCCGCGGGCCGGTCGCGCTGGTCGTCGCGGCCATCACCGGTTCGGTCAACCTGGCTGGGGCGCGGGTCAGCTGCCCGGGCCAGCGTGCGCTGGCCGTCCAACGAGCGGTGATCGGCGGGCGGCTCGATGGCCGCGGCCTGCGGGTCGAGGGCGAGACCCGGATGGACAATGCCCGCATCGGGGCCAGCCTCGGCCTGGTCGCGGCGACGCTGGACAACCCGGGTGGCGTGGCCCTCAACGCGGGCGGGCTGACCGTGGACGGCGGCGTGTTCCTCACCGGGGGGTTCTCGGCGGCGGGTGAGATGAGGCTGATCGGGGCGCAGCTGGCGGCCAACTTGAGCCTGGACGGCGCCGCGCTCAGCAACCCTGGCGGCCTGGCCCTGGACCTCCGCCGGGCCACCGTCGGCACCTGCCACGCGCCCGGCGCAACGTGCACCGGCCAGGTCAGCTTCAGCGGCGCGCGGATCACCGGCGACCTGAACCTCAGCGAAGCCCAGCTGACCGGGAACCCGGGCGACCCGGCCCTGGTGGCCGAACGCGCGTCCATCGACGGCGCCCTCATCCTCGTCGGCGCCCGCGCCCGCGGCGAGGTGAGCCTGCGGACCATCCACGTCGGGCAGCGCGTTCTGCTGATGCGCGCCCAGCTGGAGAACCCGGGCGAGATCGCGCTCCGGCTGTCCCGGGCCCAGCTGAACGCGGACGTGTTCGCCGACGGCATGACCGCGGCCGGCGGGATACGGGTGGCCGGGGCGACGATCGGCGGCGAGCTCAGCCTGAAGCAGGCGCGGATCAGCAACCCGGCCGGTACCGCGCTGCACGCCGGCGGGCTGCACGCGGGCGAACTGTCACTGGTCACTGCGGAGCCGGTGCAGGGGCTGGTGGATCTCGGTCACGCCCAGATTAGGATCCTGCGCGACGATCCCGCCTGCTGGCCGGGCCAGCTCCGCCTCGACGGCCTGACATACCAGGCCCTGCAACCCCGGCTGCCGGCCCGGCAGCGGCTGGACTGGCTGAACCGGGATCCGGGTGGCCATCAGACCCAGCCCTACGGGCAGCTGGCCGCGCACTACACCGCGATCGGCCAGCCCAGGCAGGCTCGCGAGGTCATGTACGCCGGCGAGCGGTCGCAGCGCCAGGCCATGCCGGCGCTGGCCCGGACCTGGAGCCTGCTGCAGGACATCACCGTGGGCTACGGCTACCAACCGCGACGGGCGGTGGCCTGGCTCGTCCTGCTGCTCGCCGCGGGCAGCGTCACGTTCGCGCTGGCCCCGCCGCCACCGCTGATCGCCAGCCAGGCGCCGCACTTCAACCCGGTCGTCTACACCCTCGACCTGCTGCTGCCCGTGGTTGACCTGGGCCAGAAGCACGCGTTCAACCCGGCCGGCGCCGAGCAATGGTTCTCTTACCTTTTGGTCGCGGCTGGCTGGGTACTGGTCAGCACGGTGGCGGCGGGCGCGGCCCGGGTGCTCACCCGGCGCTGAGCGGAGGTCAGATGCCACAGCGGTGCGTGGTGATCGGGGCCGGGGTGATCGGCGGCTGCCTGGCGCTGCGGCTGGCCGAGGCCGGCCACCAGGTGACCCTGCTGGACCAGGACGAGCCGGGCCGGGCCACCACCCGGTGGAGCTTCGCCTGGCTGAACTCCAACGACAAGTCGCCGCGCGCCTACCACGGGCTCAACCACGCCGGGGTCCGGGCCTGGGCGACGCTGGCCGGGCGGCTGGACGGCGCGGCGTGGTACCGGCCGAGGGTTACCTGCTCACCGGGCCGCTGATCAGCCAGCTCATCGAGGCGGCCGCGGGGCGCGGGGTCACCGTGCTGACCGGCGCACCGGGCCAGGTGACCGGTTTCCTGGCCGACGGCGGGGTGCGCACCGCGGCCGGCCAGCAGATCCCGGCCGACGTTGTGCTGTGCTGCGCCGGGCGGTGGACGCCGGAGCTGGCCCGGCTGGCCGCCCCGGCCAGCCGGCTGCCGCTGGTCCCGTGGCAGACGCCGGGCGCGGAAGCGCCGGGGCTGGTCGTCCGGGCCGGGCCGGTCGCGGCGGACGGCCCGGCCCGGATGGTGCACGCGCCCGGGATACACCTGCGGCCGCACACCGGCGGGCTGGTCCACCTGGAGGCGCTCGACGCGGCGGTGGACCTGCACACCCCCGGCGCCGAGCTGCGCCGCTGGGCGGCGGAGCTGCTCGGCCGGGCCCGGCAGGTGAGCCGCGGGCTGGACGCCGCCGCGGTCACCGAGTACCAGGTCTGCGTCCGGCCGATGCCCGCCGACGGCCGGTCCATCGCCGGCTGGCTGCCCGGCTCGCCCGGCGTGTACGTGGCCGTCACGCACAGCGGGGTGACCCTGGCCGCGCACCTGGCCCAGCTCATCACCACGGAGCTCGTCACCGGCACCGCCCCGGCGGAGCTGCGGCCCTACCGGCCGGACCGTTTCGTTACTTAACGCCAGTGCCGGAAACCGCCGCCCGGCTGCGCTCCGTCCCAGTGCGATAACTCGAAAATACGTTCGCAATACTGCTGGGATGGCCGCGAAGCCGGTGCCGCTGCTGCCCGTCACGGGTGATCCGCGTGGCTGGTCGCACCCGGTGCGGCGGCCCCGGGCGCACGCGCTCTACAGCGACGGGATCTGGCGCACCTGCCAGGTGCTGGGCTGGCTGGGCGCCCGCGGCCAGTGGTACCTGCACGTCCGCTGGCCGGACGGCCAGACGGACTGGCGTAAGTACGACCACCGGTACATTCACCCGGCCTGAGCGGCCCGCCCAGCCGCCCAGCTCAGCCGCCCAGTTCAGCCGCTCAGCCCGGCCGCCCAGCCCGGCCGCCCAGTTCAGCCGCGCAGGCGGCCGAGCGCCCGGCGGGCCGCCCGCTCGGCGTCGGCGGCCTCGCGGGCCCGGCGCCGGGCGTCGGTGAGCTGCTGCCGGGCCTCGGCCAGCTGATCTTCGAGGTGGCGGACCACGGCGCGCTGGTCCCGCTCGGCGGCGTCGGCGGCCGCGGCCGCCTGGGTGGCCTCGGCCGCGGCCTGCTCGGCCTCCGCGAGGGCGCGCTGCCGCTCGCGCTCGGCGGCCGCGGCAGCGCGCTGCCGGTCCCGTTCGGCCTGCTGCCGCTGCCGGTCCCGGGTGGTCGCCGCTGCGTCAGCAGCGGCTTGACCGTTCCCGCGGCCCCGCGGCCGGGCGCCCCGAGTCGGGGCAGCGGGCGTTCGGCCGCCGGATCGGGCCGGAGGGCCGGCGGGCAGTGGGGGGACCAGGGTCAGCCCGGAACCGGCCGGGGTGAAGTCGGCCCGGTGCACCGCGCGGACCAGCGTGCCGGCGGCGAGCTGGCCGGTGACCTGCGGGTCGGCCAGCGCGGCGCCGAACGTCGCGGTCAGGTCCTCGCGCACCGCGGCTGACGGCGGGCCCGCGCCGGGTAGCTGAAGCGCCTGCCGGACCAGGTCGTTGACCAGCCGGCGGCGCTGCTGGGACAGCTCGCGGATCCGCGTCCCGTCCAGGGCCGCCCCGGCGGACCGCAGCTCCTGGCCCAGCTCGCCGAGCCGGGACGCCACCTCGGGGTCGGCCCGGACCAGCTGGTTGACCAGCCAGGCCGAGTAGGTCGGCTTGCGCAGCGCGGTGATCTGCTTGGCCGCCGCGGCCTGGCCAGCCGCGCGGGCCTGGGCGGCCAGCGCCCCGCGCCGCTCGGTGAAGGCGGCCGGGTCACCGCCGTAGAGTTCCGCCGCCGCGTCGGCGACCAGGTCGGCATCGGTCATGCTGCCATCGTGCCCTGATCGGCCGGCGTGCAAGGCTGGCCGCCGGGTTATCCTCGCGATCATGCCAACATTGGCCGTGGTGGGCGCGGGGCCGAAAGGGATCGCGATCGCCGCCAAGGCGCGGGCCCTCGCGGCGGCCGGCCTGGACGCGCCGCGGGTCGTACTGGTGGACCGGGGCCCGGTCGCCGGGAACTGGACCGGGCGGCAGGGGTACACCAGCGGGCTGCTGCCGCTGGGCACGGCCGCGGAGAAGGACGTCGGCTTCCCCTACGCAGGCCAGCTGGGGGGCCGCGTCGGCCGCGGTCACCGCGGCGATGGCCGACTACAGCTGGGCGCAGCACCTCGTCCGGCACGGCGGCTACGCCGACTGGGTCGATCGGGGCCGGCTGCGGCCGACGCACCGGCGGTGGAGCCGCTACCTGCGCGAGGTGGCCGACCGGGCCGGCGCCGAGATCGTCCCGGCCGAGGTGGTCGGCCTCGAAGCCGACGGGCCGCGGTGGCGGCTGGCGCTGCGGCCGGGCGAGCCGCTGGACGCGGACGGCGTGGTGTTCACCGGCGCGGGACCGCCGGTCACCGTGCCCGGCCAGCCGGAGCGGCACCCGCGGGTGCTGGACGGGCGCAGCTTCTGGCTCAGGCCGCGGGCGGCCAGCCCGGAGCTGGCGCAGAGCGTGTGCGTGATCGGCGGTGGCGAGACCGCCGCCTCGATCGTCATCACCCTGCTCAAGACGGCGCACAAACGGTCCACCGTGGACGTGCTGACCAGCCGCGGGGTGCTGTACTCGCGGGGCGAGAGCTACGAGGAGAACCGGCTCTACTCCGATCCCGGCGAATGGCCGCGGCTGGCCGAGGCGCACCGCCGGGAGTTCCTGGAACGCACCGACCGGGGCGTCTTCTCCCAGCAGGCCGAGGCGACACTGAACGCCGCGCCCGGGTTCCGCACGCTGGCCGGGCGCGCGGTGCATATCGACGCGGGGGACCGGCAGGTGGTCGTCACCATCGAGTACGGCCCGGAGCGCGAGCGGGTCGCCTACGACCTGGTCGTCGTGGCCATCGGCTTCCAGGCCCGGTGGTTCGAGCGGCTGCTCGGCGCGCAGGCCCGGGCCCGGCTGGCCGCCGCGCTGGCCGGCGACGAGCTGGACCGGCGGATCGACGTAGACCTGTCCGTGGCCGGGCTGGACCCGCCGCTGCACCTGCCGGTGCTGGCCGGGCTGGCCCAGGGGCCGGGTTTCCCCAACCTGAGCTGCCTCGGCCTGCTCAGCGACCGCGTCCTGCGCCGCTACGTTCCGCTGAGCGAGCCCGCGCAGGTGGCGCCGGAACGGAGGGAGCGTGTCTGAGCGTGACTGAGACCCCGGGCGAGGCGTGGGAGAACGACGACTGCGTGCGGCGCACCGTGATGCTGCCGGTGGGGCTGGCGGAGCGGCTGGCGGCCGAGGCCGAGCGGCGTGGCCTGTCGGTCAGCGACCTGCTGGCCGGGTACGCGGAGCAGGGCCTGCGCCGCGACGAGGCGCCGGGCTGACCGATTCCGCTCCAGCGCTGCGCCACTTCGCTCCCGTGTCGCGCCAATTCGCACCTGCAAGTCCGCTTTGCACCCCGAGAGAAGGCAGTGACCATTGTGCCGATCTCGTAACAGGATTACTGTCGGCTGAGGATGTCGGTGACTCTTGGGTTCCGTGGGAACAATGTCGTTCTAGGGGAGGTCGATGTTGACAATTCTTCTGCCGGTCCTCGCTTCGTAACAGTGACCGCGGTCACCGCCAAGGGGTATCGGGTACCCGTTGTTCTCGCTTAGCGGCCCCGCGCAATTACCCGAGCCCAGCCGATATCAGCTACGGTGCCGCTGGCCCCTCAGGGCCGGTGATCCTGGTCACTTCCAGTGCCGCCCGTAGCGGCGGCCTCACCTGTAACGCAGCCTGCGTAGGGCCGACCTACGGGGTTGCCGCTGGGTGGCTACTCGATGGGAGTGTTCAGCAAGGGGGATGTTCAGGGCGTTGAGGTGATCCTCCAGGGCATCCGCACCACGCTGCCCAGCGGGGGCACCTTCAGCTACGGCGGCCTGGCGCCCTGACCCGTCCCGCCCGCTGATCCACTGCAACGAGTGAGCTGCCCGGCCCCACATCCGGAGCCGGGCACCCTGCCCGGCCGTAGTTCCGGCGGGTTGGGAAGGAAAACACGTATGAAAGCCATGCGCTACAAGATCGCGGTGCTGCTGTCGCTGCTATCCCTTCCGGCGATGCTCCTGGTCGCCAGCGGGGGGCCGGCGGCGGCGGCTCCGCACGGGAGCTCCGGGGGCGCTGTTACCTCAGCAAGCCTGGGGTCATTCAAGCCGACCTTCGCCGGCCCGGCCGCCACTGGCTGCGCCAGCAACTGCTCCCTGCTGAGCGGCCCTGTCAACACACCGTCTACCGCGGCGGCCGCGTCGGGCCACCAGGTGGGCACCCCTCGGCAAGCCGGGAAACTCGACACCGCGCGCGCGATGCCGCCGCCGGATCTCCGGCAGCTCCATATTTCCGCGGCGCAGCGGCGCCAGCTCGACGCCAACAGCCCCTCTAACCCGCTCCCGTCGGTCAGCTGCGTGCCCCTGCGGCCGGGCTGTGACAACATCAGCGCCTCGGCGGGTGGCGCCACCGCCGTGAAGGGCCTGAACGCGGTCGACAGCGCCACGCACACCACCAACACCTTTAAGGACGTTGAGCCCCCGGACCAAGGCCTGTGCGCTGGCAACGGGTCAGTGGTCGAGACCAACAACCTCGGCGAGATCCTGGTCTTCAACACCGCCTTGAAGCGCCAATCCGCGCCGATCTCGCTCGACACGATCATGGGACTCACGAAGAAGGACTGGAGCAGCGGCGGGGATCCCTCCTGCCTGTATGACTCCTCCAACGGCGGGCACTGGTTCTTCACCGAGATCGTCTCGGCCAGCCCGGAGTCCAAGGGCGGCACTTTCACCGGCTGCTTCGCGGGCGTGGCCAACAGCTGCTACGAGGGCATCGCGGTCACCGACGGCTCCAGCCCGTTCGGCCCCTACCACGTGTACTTCTCTAGCGCCGACTACAACCCGGCCGAGCCGGGCTACCCGTCCCTGCTCAATGACTTCGCGAAGATCTCCGTGACCCGGGACGCGTTCCTGATGTTCTATGACGAATTCCCGCTTCTCCCGTCGTCGTTGCCCGGCTTCGGCGGCGGTTTCTTCAATGGGGCGCAGGAGTTCGCGTTCAGCAAGAACGCGCTGGAGCGCGGCCTGCCGGTCAAGCTGAAGAACGGGAATCCGAACCCCTCGGTCACGGTGGCGAGGGAGAACATGGGTCTGATCCGCACCCCGGACGGGACCTGCGCCCGCGACAAGGTGCTGCACGAGGGCGGCATCACATGCTGGGTGGCGGTCATCCCGGCGCAGCCGGTGGCGGGTCAGTTCGACAACGCCCACGGCGGCAGTGGGTTCATGCTGGGCTCGCTGGACTTCTACGGGTTCGCGGCGGTTTCGCCGACTTCCGGTGACAACCGGATCGCGGCGTGGGCCTGGACCGGGCTGTCCGCTCTGAACAGCAATGGCTGCGCCAGCTGTAGCACGGGCATCCGGTTCACCGGCCAGCTCTTCTCCGGCGTGGATCGCTACTACGATCCCGAACTGACAGTGAACGGTTTCCAGGCCTCGCTCGGTGCGCAGAAGACCGGCCCGATACCGCTGGGCGATGACTGCAGCGTCTTGCCCGGCACGACGGGCCCTTGCCCGGAGGGCGGGATCAACGCCAACGGCGACTTCATGACCCAGATCTCGCAGGCGCAGGGCCAGATGTGGGGAGGCACCGCCACCCAGATGGCGCAGACATACAGCGGGGCGAACGCGGAGATCCACCAGGGCGCGGTGTACTGGGTGGTCGGCACCCACTCGTTCGACAAGACGGGCAGGTTCACCCTGACCAGCCAGGGGTACGTCACGGCGAAACACGAAGACCTGGAGTTCCCGTCCATCGCCGCGACGCCCACGCCCGGCGGCCAGGCGATCATGGACTTCACGCTGAACGGCAACGGCGGCCCGACCGGCGCCGACCACGGCGGCTTCTACCCGAGCAGCGCTTTCGGCAGGCTGACCAGCACCTCCGGCGGCCTGCTCAAGTCCACGATCAACATCGCGAATCTGGGCAAGTCCCCGCAGGACGGCTTCACCGAGTACCAGGGCTACCCGGGTCCGACCCGCCCCCGCTGGGGCGACTACAGCTGGGGCCTGTTCGTGCCGGGCACCGGCGGGCGCATCTACTTCGCTAACGAGTACATCCAGTACCCGAACTGCACCGGGTCCGCGTTCAGCCCCACGGCCATCGGTACCTGTGGCGGGACCAGGGACGGCATGGCCAACTGGGGGACATCGGTCAACTACGTCACCCCATAACACAACCTGCGCCAGATAACGGATGCCGCACCTCGCAATCCACCGCGAGGTGCGGCATCCCAACGGGGGGAGCGATATGGCGGCGGAGTTCGCGACGCTCGACGAGTACATCGGGTCGTTCCCGGACGAGGTGCAGGACATCCTGCGCGAGGTGCGGCGGACCATCCAGGCCGCTGTGCCGGACGCGGGGGAGCGGATCAGCTACCAGATAGCGGCGTTCACGCTGGGCGGCCGGGACCTGATCTACTTCGCGGGCTGGCGGCACCATCTGTCGGTATACCCGGTGCCCACGGCCGATCAGGCGCTGGCCGCGGAACTCGCGCCCCACCTGGCCGGCCGGGGCACGCTGAAGTTCCCGTTCGGCCAGCCGGTCCCGTACCCGCTGATCGGGCGGGTTGCGGCCGCGCTGGCCGGGCAGCGCGGCCAGGCCCGGCAACCCTAGCCGGTCAGCCAGGCGAGCCCGCATGTCCATGACGGGGAGTCTAGGAATAGCGGCTGGGATTTCGTGCGGAATGCCCGTCGTTGACGGATGCCGTTGGCAGGGGAACCATGAGGGCCTGACTGGAATCGCCGGCCCTGGGGGGCGTTATGCCCGGAGACAGAGTCGTTTTCGGTTTGGGCGGCGCGTGGGGCTTCGCGCCGAAGGATCTGACCAGCCCGGCGCGGGCGGCCGGCGGGGGCTCGCTGACCGACGGCATGCTCCCGCCTGACGCGCCGGACTTCACCGAACTGCGGGTTCACGGCGTGTCCGGGTCCACCGGCCCGGTCATGCTGGAGCATCCGGACGCGCTCCAGGTGGCCGGGGACACCACCACCATGTTCTACCGGCGCTGGACGCCGGCCGGGCGCGGCGGGGCCGGGGTGCCGTGGAAGCTGGAGGCGTACTCGTGGGGCGGGCTGACCGAGGCGCCGCTGGCCTCCGCGTGCTGGCTGCTGTTCGCCCCGTTCATGCTGTACAACGTCGCGCACTTCGCGCTGCCGCCGCAGCGGACGCACCCGCTGATGCGGGTACGGCAGCGGGCCGTGGTCCCGGCTACCCGGGCGGCCGCGGCACAGCCTGGGGTGGCACGGCCGGGCCGGCCCTGCCCGCGGAGACGCTGCCCGTCCCGGCGCTGCCCGCCGAGGCGGCCGCCGAGACGACGCTGGTGGACGGGGACCTGGCGGCGGACGGTGACGTGGCGGCGGACGGCAGCGGGCGGCCGGCCGCGCCCCGGCGCTGCTACTGGGCCGGGACACCTGGCACGCCGTCGCGGCCGCGCTGCTCCGGCTCCTCGCGTTCTCGGCCACCCTGCAGTTCACCACGGCGGTCGTGGCCATCCTGGTCAGCAGCGCCGCGCTGCAGGCGCCGAACGCGCACCTGCCGTCGTGGCTGACCTGGTACGCGCGCTGGCCGGTCGGCGGCCGGGTCGCGCTCGCGCTGGCCGTGGTCGCGCTGGTGCTGGCGCTGATGTGGCTGATCAGCGTCAAGACCGCGCATCGGTACGAGGCCCGGACCAGCGTGGCCCGGCCCAGCGTCAACCAGCAGTGGCCGCTGACCCAGACCCGGTTCTGGAAGGGCGGCGAGCTGGTGCAGCGGCAGCGCGGCCTGCACCTGGGCGGCGCGCTGGCCTTGACCGCGCTGATCGTGGCGCGACCGGGCCCGCACATGGGCGATGGCCGGCTGGCCCTGGTGGTGCTGTCGGCGTTCGTCCTGGCCCTGGTCACGGTCAGCCTGTGCCTGCCGCTGGCCGACCGGCACAACGTGACCCTGGCCGACCGGACCGCCCGGGTGGGCGGGGCGCCCGGCGAGGCGACCCGCGGCACGCTGTGGAGCCGCCTGATGCTGGTCTGCGGGGCGGCCGTGTTCGTCGGGTCGTTCTTCACCGGCGGCTGGCCCGCGGAGGACCGGATCAGCCACCGCACCCTGCCCGGTTTCACCAACGTCTGCGCGTTCCTGCTGGTCGGCCAAGTCGTGCTGCTGGCCCTGCTGGCGCTCGTCGGGTGGAAGCTGGCCCGGTCCGCCCCGGCGCAGGACGAGCCCACCCAGCCGTTCGCGGGTGGCCACCTGACCGCCCTGTTCGCGCTGCTCGCGGTGCTGCTGGGCGGCCTGTTCGGGGCACTGGCCACGCTGTTCGCGACCCGGGTGCTGGGCACCCCGGTGCCCAGCGGGATCGCGTTCCGGCCGCCGCCCGCGAACGCGCTGCAGGTCCCGTGGCCGATCTACGCGTTCGGCGCCGCGCCGATCGGGCTGGTGGCCGGCGTGCTTGTCGCGGCCGCTTGGGTCTTCTACACCTGGCGGAAACGGGCGTCGGGGTTCGCCGCGCCGCGGCCCGCCGGGAGCCTGGTGGCCAGGTTCTACGGCAGCAACTTCGGCACCGCCGACGCCGAGGGGTACCAGGGCACCCGGACCCGGATCGCGCGGGCGTGGGCCACCGGCCTGCTCGTCAACCAGGCCGCCGTGGTGACCCTGTGGGCGGCGCTGGGCATGGTCGCCGCGACCGCGTGGGCCGAGATCTACGCGGCGGTGACCTCCGGCCACGCCGTCGTCGACCAGCAGCTACACGGGTTCGCGGCGACCGAGAGCCTGATCGGCCTGTTCCTGGCCGGGCTGCTCGTGGCTCTGCTGCGGGCCGACTACAGCGACCCGGCCCGGCGCAAGACGATCGGCGCGATCTGGGATGTCGGCACGTTCTGGCCGCGGGCCACGCATCCGTTCGCCCCGCCCTGCTACGCGGAGCGGGCCGTGCCGGAACTGGTGGACCGGCTCCGCATCCTGACTGGGACCGTGCCCGAGGATCCGGCCGACCCGGCCTGGCAGCAGATCGCGGCCCACCTGCGCGACGCCAGCTACGCGGACTCCCCGCACCTGTCGGTGCCGCCTGGACCGGTGCTGCTCACGGGGTACAGCCAGGGCTCAGTCATCGCGCCCGCGGTGGTGGCGCAGCTACCCGAGGACACCCTTCAGCAGACCGCCCTGCTCACTCTGGCCTGCCCGGTGCGGCGGCTGTACGGCCGGGCCTTCCCGGCCTACTTCGGCCTGGAGCCGCGCCGGACGCTGGCCCGGCTGCTGGATACCGCCGATGGCGGCCCGCCCGTCCGGCGGTGGAAGAACCTGGTCCGGCGGACCGACTACATCGGCTCCTGGATCTTCAGCGACCCGGAGCCGGGGGAGCCGGATCCGACCCAGATCCATGCGGGGGTGGACCAGCCGTGCTGGGACCCGGTCAGCCTCAGCGCAGATGTGGACCCGACCCCGCCGCCGATCCACTATCACTCCGGGTTCTGGCCCGACCCGCGCGTCACCCAGCTCGGCCTGCATCTGGGCGTGACGTCGTTCCGGCTCAGCCACCCGGCCAGGCGGTGACGACCCGGTAGCCCAGGCCGGCATCGCCGCGGTGTAAGGATGGGGGGATGACCGCGACCCAGCCCGCCAGCGGCGACGTCCGGCAGCGGGGCCGGCCGCGCAGCGAGAAGGCGCACAAGGCCATCCTGGACGCGGCCGCGGAGCTGCTGCTCGCGCGCGGCCTGTCCGCGGTCAGCATGGACGCGGTCGCCGAGCGGGCCGGGGTCAGCAAGGCCACCATCTACCGCTGGTGGCCGACCAAGGAGTCGCTGGCGCTGGACGCGCTGTTCACCGAGTGGGCCGCCGCCCGCCCGGCCCCGCGGGACACCGGCACGCTGCGCGGCGACCTGCTGTCCCTGCTGCGGCCGTGGAGCCGGCTGGCCACCAGCAAGCCGTACGGGCGGGTGATCGCCGCGCTGATCACCGAGGCGCAGACCGACCCGGCGTTCGCCGCCGAATACCGGCAGCGGGTGGTCGAGCCGCGCCGGGACCAGGCCCGGGCCATCTTCCACCGGGCCATCGACCGCGGCGAGATCCCGCCGGACACCAAGATCGAGGTGGCCCTCGACCTGCTCTACGGCCCGCTTTATCACCGGCTGCTGCACGGCCACGCGCCGCTGAACGACCGCTTCGTGCGCGACGTCGTGGACATGACGCTGACCGGGCTCCAACCGAGGTAAGAGTGGCGGGCCAGGGCGTTAAGACAGGGCGGGGTGCGCGGTGAACCAGGCCTGATCGCCGGAGAGCGCGCGGCCGAAGCGCAGCCCGGCCGCGGTCAGGTCGGCGCGGAGCTCGTCCGCGCTGATCTCCGAGCTGGCCCAGGCGTGCGTCCACACCTGGCCGCCCACCTGGTACTCGACCTCGATATGCAGCAGCGGCGGTTCCCGGCGGGCGGTGCGGACTACCCGCCGGATGCCGCCCGGCTCGTCGCGTTCCCGGGACGCCACCGTCTCGAACCAGCTGGGCGGGTTCTGCTGGAATACCGCGATGCCGCCGGGGGCGAGATGGTGGCGGCAGGTGGCCAGGAACGCCTGCCGCTGGGCCGGCGGCACGTTGATCATCGTGCTGGCCAGCAGCACGGCATCGAACGTCTCGTCCAGCCGCAGCGTCTCGATCGGCGAGCAGACGGTCGGCAGGTCAGCGACGCGGGCCAGCATGGCGGGGGACTCGTCCACCCCCAGGACCGGGTGCCCGAGCCGGGCCAGCGGCCGCAGGATCCGGCCGGTTCCGCAGCCGAGCTCCAGGATCGAGGCGGCGTCCGGCACGGCCGCGTGCACGATCTCCGGCTCGCCGAACGTGGGCAGCAGCGCGTAGAAGTCCACTGCGCAGCCGTCCGGGGTGATGTCCCCCGGGCCGGTGCCGACGTTGCCGCTCATCCGCCCAGCATCGCAGACTCGGAGTGTCGGTGGCCGGTGGGACGATGCCGGGCATGGTGGCAGGGCGTTCAGCGAAAGACGCCCGGCGCGCTGCCACGATCCGGTAGATAGCTAACCGGAAGGGAGTGCGATGAGCGACGTTGTGGTGGTCACCGGCGCGGCGGGCGCGCTCGGCGGGGCGGTGCTGGCCGAGCTGCGCAGCCGGGACGCGACCGTGCTGGCCCTGGACCTGGCCGGGCCGCGGCTCGACGAGGCCGGTTCGCTGCCGGGCGTGCACCCGATCGCGGTGCAGCTGGACGACCGCGAGTCGGTCCATGCGGCCTGGCAGCAGATCGACGCGCTGGGCCTCGGCGCCCCGGCCGCGCTGATCGCGCTGGCCGGCGGGTTCGTCCCGGGCTCGCTGACCGAGCTGGATGAGAAGTCACTGGACAGCCTGTGGCGGTCCAACGTGGTCTCGGTGCTGTGGTGCTGCCAGGCGGCCGCGCCCCGGATGGCCGCGGCCGGCGGCGGCGCGATCGTCACGGTCGGCTCCAAGACCGCGGTCGGCGGGCCTGCCCCGCTGGCCCACGCGACCAGCAAGTCCGCGGTGGTCCGGGTCAGCTCGCTGCTGGCGGATGAGCTGCGGCCGCAGGGGATCCGGGTGAACTGCATCCTGCCGTCGGTCATCGACACCCCGGCCAACCGGACCTGGATGTCCCCGTCGCTGGCGGCGCGGGCCGTCCAGCCGGCCGCCATCGCCAAGGTGATCGCGTTCCTGATCGGCCCGGACGCCGCGCCGATCAGCGGGGCCAGCATCCCGGTCTACGGCGACGCCTGACCGGCGGGTCATGTCCGTCGGCGGCGGGCGATAATAAAGCCATGACAAGCGGGCGAGTCCGGTGCGAGCACTGCGGCCAGGCGAACCGGGTGCCGGCCGCGGCGGCCGGGACGCCCCGGTGCGGCAAGTGCCATCAGCCGCTGCCGTGGATCGCCGACGCCGACGACACAACCTTCCAGGAGATCGCGGAGGCCGCCAAGATTCCCGTCATCGTCAACTTGTGGGCACCCTGGTGCGGGCCCTGCCGTATGGTCAGCCCCGCGCTTGAGCAGCTTGCCCGCGACCTGGCAGGCCAGGTGAAGCTGGTCAAAGTGAACGTCGACGTCTCGCCGCAGATCTCGCAGCGGTTCGAGGCCCAGGCCATCCCGACCCTGCTGCTGCTGCGCGGCGGACGGGTGGCTGCCCGGCAGACAGGCGCCGCGCCCCTGCCTGCCCTGCGGGCCTGGGTCGACAAAGCGCTCGCCGCGGCCGCTCCCTGAACTACTGTTCTCCGCCCTCGGCGCTACGGGCAGGTACGGGGCGCCACTCGTCGCTGGTCTTAGCGGGCCGCCCGACGTTCACGACCTGGACGGGCAGGTCACCAGCCGCGCGGAGCACCTGGTCCGCCACCTTCGCCCCGTTCAGCAGCCGCGGCCAGTGCGAGCGCCTGCCCGATCCGATCACGAGCTGGCAGGCTCTGGCCTGGCGGGCGGCCTGGATCAGCCCGGAAGCAGGGTCGCCGGCCCTGACCTCGACCAAAGTCCCGTGCAGCTCGCCAAGCAGCCGGCGGTCCTGCTCCAGCCGCGCCTTCGGTGGCCGGTCGAGGTTGTCGATGTCCCGGACGTGCACCCCTTGGAGCCTGGCGTCGGACAGCGCGGCGAGATGGGCGGCGTAACGGATGAGCCATTCATCGGCGGGCGACCCTTCCAGGCCGACGACGATGACCGAGGCGTTCACCGGCCCGCTGACGCCGCGGGCGGCCAGGAACGCCGTGACCGGATCGGGAACAGTGTCATCCAGCCAGAGCTGCGCGAGGTCGCGCAGGGCGGCGAGGTTCGCGAAGCGGAAATAGCTCGACAACGCCGCGTCTACCCGCCCGGCCGGGACGACGAGGCCCTGGGCCAGCCGGCGACGAAGCGCCGCCGGCGCGAGGTCGACGAGCTTGATCTCGCCGGCCCGCGCGAACGCGTCCGGTACGGGTTCGGCCGGGTGCACGCCGGTGATCCGGGAGACGATCTCGCCCAGCGATTCGATGTTGGCGACGTTGAGGGTCGTATAGACGTCGATGCCGCTGGCCAGCAGCTCGCGGACATCGTGCCAGCGTTTCGCGTGCCGCTCACCGGGGAGGTTCGCGTGGGCGAGCTCGTCCACCACCGCCAGCTCCGGGCGACGGTCTAGAACCGCCGGGACGTCCAGCTCCGTAAAACTGGCGCCCCGGTAGGTGACCATCCGGGTAGGGAGCACTTCGAGATCGGCCAGCTGAGCAGCGGTCGCTGCCCGCCCGTGCCCCTCTCGGTAAGCTACGACCGCGTTGACGCCAGAGCGCCGCTGAGCGCGTCCGTCCCGCAGCATCGCGTAAGTCTTCCCCACCCCGGGGGCAATCCCCAGGTAGGTGCGCAGCCTGCCCCGGCCGGCTAGCGGCTCCATCACCTCGGCTGCAGAAGCCTGAGCGGTCAGATCCGGGCGGTCCTCACGGCCGGGCGGAGCGCCGCTGGTCATCGCTGAATCCATTCGGACATGCGTGCACATTGTCACAGCGCCGGCGGGCCCGGCCACCTGGGTAGCGGCCGGGTCCGCCGGCGGCCCGAACCAGGTCGTGCCCCTGTTGTACCGTCGAAAGCACGGCCGGAATGGATAACGGCCGGCGGCGATCTCGAACCCCGCGGACCGCATCGAGCTGGCCCGGCGCTAACGAGCCCGATCCGTGCAGAGGGAGGCGGCCGAGATCACCGAGCAGATGAGGGTCACCGGCTCCGAGGGTACCGGCGAAGGCGTGAGCCACGCCGCGCCGGTGGATGCGGACGCGGCCGGCGAGGTCGATCCGGCCGGCCATTTCCGTATCTACCTGGGCGCGGCCCCTGGTGTCGGCAAGACCTACGCCATGCTCAGCGAGGGGCAGCGCCGGCGCAGTCGCGGCACCGACGTCGTGATCGGGTTCGTCGAGGCCTACGGGCGGCCGCTCACCGAGGCGCTGATAACCGGCCTGGAGGTCGTCCCCCGCAAGGGGGTCGACTACCGGGGCAGCCGCCTGGAGGAGATGGATCTCGACGCGGTGCTGCGGCGGCAACCGCGGCTCGCGCTCGTCGACGAGCTGGCGCACACCAACGTCCCGGGATCCGGGCGGAACGCCAAGCGCTGGCAGGATGTCCTGGACATCCTCCGCGCCGGGATCGATGTCATCACTACCATCAACGTCCAGCACCTGGAGAGCATCGCCGACGAGGTCGAGCAGATGACCGGGGCGAAGGTCCGCGAACGGGTGCCGGACTGGGTGGTACGCAAGGCCGACCAGATCGAGCTGGTCGACTCCTCGCCCGAGCAGCTGCGCCGCCGGATGCTGCACGGCAACATCTACCCGAAGGAAAAGGTCCCCCTGGCCCTCGCCCACTTCTTCCGGACCGACAACCTGATCGCCTTGCGGGAGCTGGCGTTGCGGTTCGTTGCCGACGAGTCCGATGAAGACCTCCTGGAGCACCTCCGGCGGCACCAGCCTCAGGTCCGGTGGGAAACATGCGAGCGCATCATGGTGGCCGTCACCGCGGCGCCGGGGACCGACGTGCTGCTGCGCCGGGCGGCCCGCATCGCGTCCAGGGTGAAGGGGGAACTGCACGTGGTCCACGTCATCACCGGCGACACCAGCCTGCCTGGCGACGGCCGGTCGATCGACAGGCTGCGGCAGCTGGTGGCCCGCCTCGGTGCCCGCTGGCACGAGATAGAAGATGACGATCCGGCCCGGGCCATCGTCAGCTTCGCGCGGGAGAATCAGATCACCCAGATCGTGATCGGGTCTAACCAGCACGGCTGGTGGCACATCCCCGGCGGCGGGCCGATCGTACGGCGGATTATCGAGGAGGCCGGCGCGTCCGGCATCGACGTCCACCTCATCGCCCGCCGTGAACCGCATAGCGCCGAGGCCCACGAGTTCTCGTCATAGTCGAGGTTTACAGTATCGTTATATTGAGTGGATGCGCGTGGCGTACATCGCATTCAGCAAATAGGACACGTTGGTGTTCCCAGCCACATCCTGCCTGCTCACTAGCCGATTAGGGCTCCTTGGTCCGACGCTCACGGCGCACGGCGTCCACCCAGCGATCACGCCGAACTTGTCCGATGATCAATCACAATTCGGGTGAACCGGACAAATGTAGCGCCCGGCCATCCAGTCCTTTCCTGGCCATGTATACCGGAAAGCCTGATTGCGCGTCATACTGCGTAACGGGTCTGCTGCGGGGCGGGCCCTGGGAGGGGAGAGGCAATGGCCACTTGGTCCGCGCTGACGGAATATGTTCGATCTCACTACAAGATCTCAGACGAGAAGCCTGGCTCCCTGAAGCTGGTCTTCGATCTCGGGAACCTAAGGTCGCAGGTAGTTTTTCTGTGGCGGATGACCCTGAACGAGGGCACGGAGGACTGGGTTCAGATCGAATCTCCTTTCGGTAGGCTGGACTCCATCAACCTTCGTGGGGCCATCGATGCGATGGGCGAAACAGTCTGCGGTGGTATCGCAGCCCTAGGCGAGTTCGTAACCGTTCGCCATTCGGTGCCGCTTCTAAACCTGGACATCAATGAGTTCGAGCGGCCGCTAGCCCTGGTCACGGGCACGGCGGATCGCTTGGAGCAGCAGTTTCAGGGTGGCGACCAATTCTGAATACCAGAACCCAATTGGCGCAACGAGACGAGGAGGTCCAGCGTGGCGAACGTCAAGGTCACGTGCCCCCACTGCGGGCATCAGACTTGGGTCAGGGAGCACTATAACGATCCATGTGAACACTGCGGGAAAGCTGTTCCTGACCCCTACGTGAAGTAATCTTGCGGGTTCCAGACGTGTGCTACAGGTCAGCGCGGATTTTACGCAACGCCAGTTGCATGTCAGCGGCCGTCGAGAAGCGATCACCGCTGCCGGGAGCGCAAGCCTTGATGAGAAACTCGGCCAGCTCAGGGCTGAGGTCAGTGCGAATACTCCGTGGGTCGGTCGCGGGTTCGCCGAGCATGGGCATCGCGTTCGGGAACGGGTGGTGGCCGTTGCAGAGGAGCTGGTACAGCAGCACGCCGACGGCGAACAGATCGGTTGAGACGTCCCAGCGGGTGAGGCCGGCATCGGGTGGCTGATACGGCGGTGTGCCTGACTGCGTAAGCACCGGGTCACCGACTCGGGAGGCGATGTTGAAGTCAAGCAGTTTCGCTCCCGTGCGGGTGAGTATCACGTTGAGCGGTTTGATGTCGCGGTGGACCAGTCCTTTGTCCTTCAGTTCCATCCACTCGCGCGATTCGGCTTCCGGCAGCTCGCCTTCGCGACGTTGAGCATCCAGCTCCTTGAGGCGCGCCGAATCAGGGTGAAAAGCGACGAGCGCGTCTAGCAGATCGAGTCCAACGTCTGCTGCCTCCCGGTCGCGAAGGTGCTTCCTTCCGGTGGCAAAATCATCGAGTGACTCCCCGTCAATGAACTCGGTGATGAGATACCAGTCGCCGGCACCGGTCTTGCCGGCCCAGAAGACCTTTACGACGTTGGGATGATGGATCTTCCGGAGGGCGCCGATCTCGCGGCAGACCGCCGCGTAGCCGGCGGCGCTGTCGAAGAGCTTGAGGGCTCGCTCCTCGTCCTCGACGTCGTCGCGCACGCGATAGACCTTCGAAAAGCCGCCCCGCCCGATTATGTCCAGAATCTCGAAGCGGCCCTCGAGGACGTCACCGACAGCGTAGTCAGCCGCCTTGGCCCCGGCCGAGGATCGAAGCTCGGCCGGGTCAGGTTCCGGGAGCGCCTGGCTGCCACGTGAGGCCGGTGCAGCGGCCGACGGCCCGGGCAGATCATTGCGCCCAGCAGATGTGGGGCGGCTGGTACGCGTGCCACCGGGTCCGGCGAGTCCAGTGGTTCCAGCGGAGCCCGCCCCCACGTGCCGGATTCCCCCCACGGTGTACACCAGGCACGGATGCAGGACGAAGGTGTCTACGTCCGGCGGGAAGTGAAAGTCCTCGACATCGCCCATGGAGTAGAACCGGCGCCGCCCGATCTCGTTGACGTATCCGAGCAGGCCGTTCTGCCACAGGACGGAGGCGAGGTCCGTCGTCTCCTTGAAGTGCAGATCCGCCACTTCCTGCAGTGCCTCGAGATCCGCACGCGAGAATCGGTTGACGCCGATCATCCGGACGAACGAGCGAAGGTCCTCCTGTACGCCGCTGATGTAGGCCTGGGTGCTGGTGAAGATTTCGGAGTAGTCGTGCAGGGCGGCGTTCTCCGGCATCAGGTCCGAGGAGATCTGGTTGGCGCACTGGGCGAGCTGGGAGTCGCCGAACCGCTTGGCGCTGCGCTGCACAACCGCCTGGAGGGCCGCCGGCGGAATGCCCTCGTGGCCAGCCTGCTTCTGCCGCAGGACCTCCTCGTTCAGCTCATTGCCGAGTGAGATGATGTCGCGCGGGATCATCCTCGTGTGGCTGAGCAGGTAGTCCTCGATCGTTCCGCTGCCCTCAGGTCCCGGCCACTGGCCGTTGACTCCGAGCCAGTCGCGGATCGTGGGGGGACCGGTGGTGGCGCGCCGCATCAGCAGCGACGGCGGCAGCCGCCGCAGCTTCTGCTGAAGCAGATAGAGCAGCGAGCCCCGGTCCCAGGTCAGGACGCGTATGTGCGGTTCGTTGTAGTACCGCGGCGCGTGTTCTGACCGGTACACCGACGACATGACAATGTCGCGGATGCAGACGACGACATGCAGGCGGCCGCCCAGTTTGGGGTCACGAAGCAGCCGCATGACCTGGTAGAACAACCCCTCCTGGCATTTCAGCCAGTACATCGGGGCGTGGCCATACTCCTCGTCCACCGCGTCGAGGTAGAAATAGATCGGCTTGCACTGGCCGACCACCTCGCCCAGCAGATCCTCGAGGTCGTCCCACAGCGGATCGTCGAGGTAGGTAGACAGCTGATGGGCGGTCTGCTGCTGATTAATGATGTCGCGCACCTGGCTGTAGATCGACCGGGGCCGGCGGAAGTCATCGAGCAGCCGCGCGTACGAGTGCTCGATCTCCTCGGCCTGCTCGTCGCGCAGCTGCTGACGCAACTCGGGGCGGCGCAGCAGGTGCGAGACCAGCGAGCGCATGATGGCCCGCTCCCAGATCTGCATCCACTTCTCGACCAGGACCTGGTCCGAGAACCACTGGCACGCCTTCACCACAACTTCGGTTTTCGGCAAGTCTTGCTTGGGCACATCGGCGTAGACGGAGTCCTGATGCGACTGGAAATCCTGCAGACGCCGCAGGTAGACAGTCTTGCCAGCGCCGAGCTTCCCCACGATGACCCGCACCATGGAGTCGTTTGCACGGGTCGCGAGGTGACCATAGGCCGGGTTGCCGGCGAAGTTGACGAACTCGCTGATGACATCTTCGATGTCGGCTCGTGACCCGTCCGGATTGCCAAACGGTCCCACGGGGTCGAGCCGGCGCCGCCTATTGGCCATTTTCTCCCTCAACCCGGATCGTAGCCCGCCGGCCGGAGAAAGAGCCAGCCGCGCCTCAGCACCGGCTGCGCGTGCGGCCTGAGCTGGGCGGCAAGGCAGGCATCAAGGCGACTGCAAGACTGCCGTCCGGCCCGCTGCCGCACGCTGTAGTCATGCACAGACCCGAGCCGGTGTGGCGCAAGTCCAGCCACTGCGGCAGCCACCATAACTGCGTGGAGATCGCCTGGCGCCGGGGCGCGGGCGACATCGCCATCCTGGTGCGTGATTCCAAGTTCCCGGGCCGGGAGCCGCTCGCGTTCACCCCGGGCGAGTGGGCCGCGTTCCTGGCCCGCGTCAAGGCCGGCGAGTTCGACGTGCTGGCCAGCCCATGGTCGCCGGAACCCACCCCGTGGTCAGCGGAAGAGCGCCGGATCGCCGAAGCTCTGGGCATCCAGACGCTCGTGATGACCCCCGCCGACCACGCCGAAAACGATCAGCCGGAGACTGACCCGGCCGAGAACTGGTAGCCCGCCTCCAGGTCCGGGCTGTACCGGCCCTGCACGGCGGCCACGTTCAGCGACACCCGCCGGGCCAGCGCGCGCTGGCCCGCCTGCCAGCGGCCCGGCTCACCGCGCCAGGCGGCCAGCGCCGGGTCCACCAGCGCGCGGCCGAACGCGAACGTGAGCGGCCACAGCTGCATCGTGTGCTGTATCGCGGCGAGGTTCCCGGTGGCCCGGTCCGGGCGCTGCCCGCCGGACAGGAACGCGACCCCGGCCAGTGTGGCGGGCAGGCTGCCGAGCGCGCTGCGGGTGGCGTCGGCCACCGAGGCGGGCGCGAGCTCGGCGCCTGAGTCGGCGCCCGGCCGCACCATGCTGGGCCGGAGCACCACCCCGGCGAAGTCCACCCCGTACTCGTGCAGGTTGGTCATCACCTCGAGCAGCACCAGCGACGTCACGGTGGCACAACGACCGACCGACGGTGACCCGTTCATCAGCACGGCCGGCTCGACGATGGGCACCAGCCCGGTCTCCTGGCAGGCCGCCGCGTACCGGGCCAGGGACTGCGCGTTGGCCCGGATGGCCAGCGGCGATGGCATCCCGGGGCCGATCCGCAGCACCGCCCGCCAGGTGGCGAACTGCGCGCCGAGCCCGGCGTAGCCGCGCAGCCGGGGCAGGATGCCGTCCAGGCCCTCGGTGACCGGCTCGCCCCTGGTGCCGGCCAGCGGCCCGGCGCCCGCGTCGGCCCTGACGCCGGTCGTCATCCCGAGATCAGCCAGCGCGGCCGGGAAGCGCCGCCCGTCGCTCAACCGCTGCTCCAGGGCCTCCGCCGCCAGGATGACCCCGGTGATCCCGTCGGCCAGGCCGGGGGCGGTGACCAGCATCTCCCGGTAGGCTCGGCGGCCGTCGGCGGTAGCCGCCACCCCCGCCGCGGCCAGCCGCCACGCCATGGTGGTGCTGCTCCCATCGGCGGCGAGGATGCCCTTGCCCGGTGCCACCAGGGCAGCCGCCGCCGCGGCCAGCCCGGCCCGCGCCGTCAACCTAGCCCACCCGCCCGCCGTCGTCCGGCCCGGCGGCGGCAGAGGCCGGCTGGCCACCGTCGGCCTGGGCGAGCACGGGCTGGCCGCCGGGCACCTGCGCGAGGAACG
This sequence comes from uncultured Actinomycetes bacterium, assembly GCA_963717125.1. Taxonomy (GTDB): domain Bacteria; phylum Actinomycetota; class Actinomycetes; order Streptosporangiales; family Streptosporangiaceae; genus RYN-230. The sequence goes on along the minus strand of CAVQVG010000020.1, from coordinate 466,690 downwards.
CGGCGAAGTCGCGGCCCACGCCGGCCCGCGAGTCCACCCCGTCGAGCAGCCGGTCCCAGCGGCCGTGCCACCAGAACGCGACGTGCCGCAGCAGCCCAGACCGCGGGCACCGGGGGTGCGGCCGGGTCGGGGCCTGGCGCAGCGCCCGCCAGTACGCCTGGGCGAGCCGGTCCCGGCCCACGCTGTCGCGCTGGTCCTCGACCCAGCCAACCAGCGCCCGCTCGGCCGGCCAGTACCCGTCCAGCTGCCGGTTCAGCGCCGTGGCCACGGCCAGCACCGGCCGGCCCGCCGCCGACGTGCAGCCGGACAGGTGGCATTCCAGTGCCCGCATCGTCCACAGCACCTCGCGGGCGCGGGTCAGGCACTCTTTCCTCAGCCCAACGCCCTCGCCTGGCTGGCGGCCGGCACACGGGTACACGGTGCGGCCCAGCACGGCGAGATGCCCGCTCAGCCGCGCGATGGCCTTGTACTGGGCCTGCGCGTCGGCGTCGTCCAGCACCTCGTGCACCGCGTCCCGTATGGCCTCGATGGACGTGGCGAGTGGCCGGTGCGTGACGTCGGCCGGCTCCTCCTGAGCGGTCAGTGCAAGCACGATCCGGTACCTCCTCGGCTGGCCGGGTTTAGCCCGGACGCTACGAAGGCGGAATTAGGGAACCGTTAAGGACTTGCCATGGGACGGTGAGCGCATGTGAACATGTGAACCATGAATGCGGCCCGGATTCTCGTCGTGGACGATGAGCTGTCCCTGCGCCGTCTGATGCGCCTGTACCTGGGGAAGGCGGGCTTCGCGGTGCAGGAGGCCAGCACCGGCTCGCAGGCGCTCGCGGCGCTGCGCCGTGGTGACATCGACCTGGCCATCGTGGACGTGATGCTGCCCGAGGTGGACGGCTTCGAGGTGGTCCGGCAGGCCCGGCGGAACTCCTCGATCCCGATCATCCTGCTGACCGCGCGCGGCGAGGAGGCCAGCCGGGTGGCTGGGCTGGAGGTCGGCGCCGACGACTACGTGGTGAAGCCGTTCCTGGCCCATGAGGTGGTGGCCCGGGTCCGGGCCCAGCTCCGCCGGGCGCGCGGGTTCGACACGGACGCCGCCACGCTGCGGGTCGGCGTGGTCGAGCTGGACCGGCGGGCCCGGCGGTGCACCATCCGGGGCGCCGGGGTGGAACTCACCCGGCGCGAGTTCGACCTGCTGGAGACGCTGCTGGCCAACCCGGGCCGGGCCTTCACCCGGGACCAGCTGCTCGATGAAGTCTGGGGGTCCCGGTTCGTCGGCGAGAAGACCATCGACGTGCACATCGTCGGCGTGCGCCGCAAGCTCGGCGGCGCGCTGCGGATCTCGACGCTGCGTGGCGTCGGCTACCGGCTGGAAGCCGATGCTTGAGCGGCTGACCAGGCTCCGGGTGTGGCTGCTGGCGGCCATGCTGGCCACCGCGGCGGTCCCCATCGTCGTCGCGGCGGCGCTCGGCGCCGCGCTGCCCGCGGCGCTGCTGGCCGGCGTCGTCGCCGTCGTCCTGATCGGCGAGGCCGGGCTGGCCGCCACCGTGCTGGTGCGCCGCCTGAGCCGGGAGTTCGACGGCATGGCGGCGCAGCTGGAGCTGATGGACACCGAGCAGAAGAGGTTCCTGGCCGACTTGGCTCACGAGATCGCCACCCCGCTCAGCGCGGTGTCGGGATTCGCGGTGGCCCTGGTCAACCAGAGCGCCCACAGCCCGGCCGAGCGGGCCGAGGCCGCCGACATCGTGCTGCACGAGTCCGACCGGCTGCAGCAGCTGCTCGACGACGTCCGGCACCTGCACCGGCTCGAGCTGGCCGAAAGCGTCCGCCAGGAGCAGGTGGGCATCGACGTGCTGTGCGCGGAGACCGCGCAGCGGTTCCGGCTCGCCGCCGACGACGCCGGGGTCACCCTGGTGGTGTGCGCGGAGGAGGTTTCCGTCCGCGCCGATCCCCGGCTGATCGATGCCGTGGTGAACAACTTCGTATCCAACGCGATCCGGTACACGCCCGCGGGCGGCCGGGTCCGGATCCTGGCCCAGCGGCGCCGGTCAGCGGCCGTTATCGCGGTACGGGACACCGGGATGGGCATCGCGCCCGAGCACCTGGAACGGATCTTCGACCGGCTCTACCGGGTGGACGAGGCCAGGGACCGGGCCACCGGCGGCTTCGGGCTGGGCCTGGCCATCGCCCGCCGGGCCGCGCAGTCGCTGAACGCCCGCATCGAGGTGGCCAGCACCCTGGGCGAAGGCAGCGAGTTCCGGCTGCTGCTGCCGCGCGGCCCGGGCTGAATGGTCGCGCCAATCAAGGGGAATGGGTTGACTTTTGGCCTCGTGTGTCGATGATTCGGTGACATGGAGAGCCAATCTCGTTTAGGCCGTAACCGCCCCAGTCGCCGCGCGTTCCTGTCCGCCTCGGCCATCACCGCGGCCGCCGCGCCGATCGCCGTCCGCGCCACCCGCGCGGATGCCGCCACCACCGCCTCCGGCAGCACCCTGCCGCGCCGTGAGCCGTCCACCGACCTGCGGACCCTGCTCCGGGCCGTGGACCCCGGCCGCATCCAGGCGACCATATTGCGGCTGACCCAGTTCGGCACCCGGCACACCGCGTCCAGCCAGACCGACCCGGTGCGCGGCATCGGCGCGGCCACGACCTGGGTGTACCAGCAGATGCAGGCCATAGCGGCCACGTCGGGCGGCCGGATGACGGTGCAGAAGCAGACGTTCGTGCAGCAGCCGGTCGCCGGCCGGATCCCGGTGCCGACCACGATCACCAACGTCATCGCGACGCTGCCGGGCACCGCGACCCCGGAGCGGTACTACGTGGTGACCGGGCACCTCGACTCCCGGGTGACCGACGTGCTGGACTTCACCAGCGACGCCCCGGGCGCGGACGACGATGGCTCCGGCGTGGCCTGCGTGCTGGAACTGGCCCGGCTGTTCGCCACGCGTGAGTTCCCCGGCACGCTGGTGTTCGCCACCGTCGCGGGGGAGGAGCAGGGGCTGTTCGGCTCGGCCTACATGGCGCAGCAGATGGCCACGGCCGGCGCCGACGTGCAGGGCATGTTCAGCAACGACATCATCGGGGCCAGCCAGGCCTGGGACGGCACCCCGCCCGACCCGTACGCCGTGCGGCTGTTCGTCGAGGGCGTCCCGACCGACGTGACCTCGGCCGAGATCGCGACCATGCAGTCGGTCGGCGGCGAGAACGACGGCGTCTCCCGGCAGCTCGGCCGGTTCGTGGCCGAGGTCGCGCCGCAGGAGCTGACCGGGATGGACGTGCGGGTCATCTGGCGGCGCGACCGGTACCTGCGGGGCAGCGACCACATCTCGTTCCAGACCCAGGGCTACCCGGCGGCCCGGCTGACCGAGCCGCGGGAGAACTTCAACCACGAGCACCGGAATGTCGGGGTGGTCGATGGCGTGCAGAACGGCGACCTGATCCAGTACGTGGACTTCAACTACTGCGCCCGGGTCACCCGGGTGAACGCGGCCGCGCTGTGGGCGCTGGCCAGCTCGCCCAGCACGCCGAAGAACACCGAGATCCACGTGACGGTGCCGGTGGGTTACTCCGGCACCAACCTCACCACGCTGACCTGGAACGCCAACCCCGAAAGCGACCTGGCTGGCTATGAGGTGGTGTTGCGGGAGACCACCGAACCGGACTGGACCAGCGCGATCGACGTGGGCAACGTCACCAGCGTCACGCTCAACGTCTCCAAGGACAACGTACAGTTCGGTCTGCGCGCCGTGGACCAGCACGGGAACCGCAGCCCGGTCTCCTTCCCCCAGGTGGTGACCACCTGAACAACGGGCCGCTGATACGTCCTCAGCCCAGGTCGGTGCCGGCCCAGTAGCGGGTGCCCGCCACGTAGAGCTGGTCGGCCGGGAACCGGGTGAGCAGCTCACAGCCACCGGCGGTGACCACCACTTCCTCCTCGATCCGCGCCGCCGACGAGCCGTCCGGGGTGGGCCAGTACGTCTCGATGGCGAACACCATGCCCTCGCTCAGCTCCACCGGATGCTCGAACGAGTGGTACCGGCTCATCAGCGGCCGTTCCCAGTTGGACAGCCCCAGGCCGTGGCAGTACTGCAGGCCGAACGCCTCTTCCTCGCTGCTGAACCCGAACTCCGCCGCGGCCGGAAAGTGGCGGACCACGTCGGCCGAGGTCGCGCCGGGCCGGATCTCGCCGATCGCGTTGTCCATGAACTCGCGGGCCCGCCGGTAAGCCTCGCGCTGCGCCCGGGTCGGGTTGCCCACGTTGAGCGTCCGGTAGTAGCAGGTCCGGTAGCCGTTGAAGGCGTGGATGATGTCGAAGTAGGCGGTGTCGCCGGGCCGGATCAGCCGGTCGGAGAACACGTGCGGATGCGGGCTGCACCGCTCGCCGGAGATCGAGTTGACCGCCTCCACTTCCTCCGAACCGTTCTCGTACAGGTACCGGTTCACCAGCGCCACGCAGTCGTTCTCCCGGATCCCCGGCCGGAGGTAGGCGTACAGCTCCTCGTACGCCCCGTCGACCAGCGCGGCGGCGTGATCGAGGAGCGCGACCTCGTCGGGCGTCTTGATCGAGCGGACATCCTGCATGAGCCCATGACCGTCCTCGATCCGCAGCCCCTCCCGTTCCAGCGCCCGCAGCACCGGCAGCTCAACGACATCGACGCCAACCGGGCCGCCAGCCAGGCCGGCGTCGCGGAGCAGCCCGGCCAGCCGGGCCGCGTTGCCCGCCTCTACGCCGACGTATTCCGGGATGGAGCCGCGCCAGCTCGAGATGCCCGCCTGCCAGCTTTGCTGGCCGTACCAGGGCGCGTAGCGCTGGTGGGTACGGGCGGACGAGCCGATGTCCCACAGGATCGGCTCGTGGCCGCGCATCACCAGCGCGCAGCGGAAGAACTTGTCCCGGGCCCAGTTCCCGATGTGCGTCGCGGTCGTGTAGCGGATGTTGTTCATGTCGAACAAGATCAGCGCGCCCAGCTCGGACGTCTTCAGCGCGGCCTGCACCTTGCCGATGCGCTCGCGGCGCAGCCGGCCGAAATCGACCCGCTGCTCCCAGTCCACGCCGAGCACCGCGCCGGGCGAGGCGACCGGGGTGGACTGGTCGGACGCTGAGTAAAAGGCGGTCATCGGCGGCTCTCCTCTGCGCTGACTTTCTGGTGGCGGGTGGTCATACCGGCGAGTACTCGCCGGTCTCGGCGGCGGGCAGCCGGACCTCGGGCGCCGGCCGGGCAGGCCCAGCGCCTGCCAGGCGGCGGCCACGATGGACTGGGCGGACAGGCCGTACCGGCTGAACAAGTAGCCGGCGCCGCGCGCGCCCTCGGCGTACGTGTCACGCAGCCCGATCCGGCGCAGCGGGCGGCCCAGCCCGGCCCCGGCCAGCGTCTCCGCGACAGCCGTGCCCAGCCCGCCGCTGACCAGGTGGTTTTCCGCCGTCAGCACGACCCGCGCGGCCTCGGCCACGGCCAGCACGGTGCCGGTGTCGAGCGGCTTGAGCACCGGGACGTTCACCACCGACAGCGCCACGCCACGGCGGCCGAGCACGGTCGCCGCGGTCAGCGCCGGGGCCAGCATCATGCCGCTGGCGAACAGGGCCAGGTCGCCGCCGCGGCTGAGCACCTGGGCCCGGTCGAGCGACAGCACGTGGTCGTCGTCGAAGATCACCGGCACGTCGCCCCGCTTGAGCCGGACGTACACCGGGCCGGGCAGGTCGGCGATGGCCGCGCAGACCTGCCGGACCTCGACCGCGTCGGCCACGTCGAGCACGGTCATCCCGGGCACCGCGCGCATCAGCGCGACGTCGTTGACGGCCTGGTGGCTCGGGCCGCCCGGGCTGGAGATGCCGGGCATGAAGCCGATGATCCGCACTGGCAGCCCCGGATAGCCGATGGCGCTGATGATCTGGTCCAGCGGCCGCCGGGTGGCGAACACCCCGAACGTGTGCACGAACGGGAGGTGCCCGCAGCGGGCCAGCGCGCCGGCCACGCCCAGCATGTTGGCCTCGGCCATGCCGGCCTGGATGAACCGGTCCGGGAACTCGGCCTGGAACAGGTCCACCTCGCACTGCCGGGTCAGGTCGCCGCTGAGACAGACCACCTCCGGGCGGTTCCGGGCCAGGTCGACCAGGGCCTGGCCGTACGGCTTCAGCGCGATCGGGTAGGGCGGCTCACGCACCGGTCTGCTCCAATCGGGCGGTCAGCTCGCGCACCGCCGCGTCGGCCAGTTCGGCGGGCAGCTTGATGAAGTGCCCGTCCGCGTCCGGCGGCAGGCAGTCCAGGCCATGCGTCGTGGACGTCCGGCAGATCACCACGGATGGGCGGCCGGCGCCGTGGGCCGCGGCCAGCGCGTCCGTGACCGCGGCCACGTCGTGCCCGTCCACCTCGGCTGTATCCCAGCCGAACGCGGCCCATTTGGCCGCGATGGGCTCGATCGTGGTGACGCCGTCCACCGGCCCGTCGACCTGGGAGTTGTTGGCGTCGAGTAGCACGGTCAGCGCGGACAGCCGGTAGTGCGCGGCGAACATGGCCGCCTCCCAGACTTGGCCCTCTTCCAGCTCGCCGTCGCTGACCAGCGCGAACGTCCGCGCGTCCCGGCCGCGCAGCCGGTCGGACAGGGCGAAGCCCGCGGCCGCGGACAGCCCCTGGCCCAGCGACCCGCACACGTAGTCCAGCACCGGCGTCCGCTCCGAGCCGATGGCCTCCAGCGCCGACCCGTCCTGCCCGTAGGAGGACAGCGCCTCCCCGGGCAGCAGCCCGACCTCGGCCGCCGCCGCGTAGAACCCGATCACGTAGTGACCGGGGGAGCAGACGATCCGGTCCACCCCGGGCCGGGCCACGCTGAACAGCGCGGCCACCTCCTCGGCCGAGGACAGCGCCTGGCCGAGATAGCCGAAGCCTTGCGGCGCCACCATCTGCACCGCGCGGAGCCGGATCCGCTGCGCGAGCCGGGCCGGGTCGGGCACCGTCCAGTGGGCGCCCGGGTCGGAGACACGCACCCCAAGTGGCATAGCCACATTGTCACTTTGCCTCTCCGGTAGTGTCAACGGCATGACGCAGCAGCGGCGGCCGGACGCGGTGGTGCTGACCGGGATCGGCCCGGTCAGCACGGCCCGCCGGGCCGACTCGGTCGCGGAGCAGATCCGCAACCTGATCACCAGCGAGCAGATCGCCGCGGGCGCGCGGCTGCCACCCGAGCGTGAGCTGGCCGAACGCTTCGGGGCCAGCCGGCCCACGGTCAGCCAGGCGCTGCGCAGCCTGTCCCTGATGGGCTTGGTGGAGATCCGGCACGGGTCCGGCGCGTACGTGGTCCGGCGGCCGGAGGTCATGGTGGCCGCGTCGGTCAACCTGATGCTCGACCTCGACACGCGGTCAGCCGGCCACCTGCTCCAGCTCCGGCTCTGGCTGGAGACCATCGGCGTCCGGGCGGCGGCCCAGGCCGATCCGGACGCCGACACCATCCGGGCGGCGCTGGGCAAGCTGCACGACGCGGCGGGCAGCACGTCGGAGCTGGTCGCGGCGGACACGGTATTCCACGCCACGGTGGTGCGCGGCGCGGGCAATCCGTACCTGGCCGCGATCTACGAGAGCGTGCACAGCGAGCTGCTGTCCTACCAGCTCAAGGGCTGGGTGGACAGCGAGTCGGTGCCGCCCTGGCTGCGCGCCCCCGGCCCGGCCCAGCACTGGCAGTTGCACGAGCCGATCGCCGCCGCCGTCCTGGCCGGAGACCCCGACGCCGCCGAGGCCGCGGTCCGGGCCCACCACGCCGCCATGATCGACCACCTCACCGCCCGCGAACCCCAGAGCCAACTACGTGGCTGAATCATTCATGTAGTCCTGGCTGGCCTGGGATCAGACGCCGCAGCGCCTTCCGGGTGCCACGTATTGGACTGACCGGTACAGTGGGCGGCTAGCATAAGTCCATGGCGGGTGAGCCGAGGACTGGGCGCGGGCGCGCCAGCCGGGAGCGGATCGTGGAGCGCGCCGCGGAGCTGTTCGCTGAGCGCGGGGTCGCGGGGACGAGTCTGGATGAGGTGCTGGCGGCGGCGGGGGCGGGCAAGGGCCAGCTCTATCACTATTTTCATGGCCGTGACGAGCTGGTGGAGGCGGCGGTGGGGCACCGCTGCGCGCAGGTGCTGGCCGGGCTGACCCAGGCGCTGGGGAGCGTAGCGTCGCTAGCTGAGCTGGAGCAGGCGCTGGCGGGTTTCGTGGCGGGGTTTGAGCAGATGGGGCTGCCGGGGTGCCCGATCGGGTCGCTGGCGGCCGAGGTGGCGGAGCGGAACGAGGGCGCGCGGCTGAGAACCGCTGCGGCGTTCGATGCCTGGCAGCAGTTGCTCGCGGATGCGGTGGAGCGGATGCGGGAGCGGGGTGAACTGCGCGCGGACGCCCCACCAGCCGTGCTGGCCACGGCGCTGCTGGCCAGCATCGAGGGGGGGATGGTGCTGAGCCAGGCGCGCAAGGACCCGGCGCCGTTGCGCATCGCGGTGGACGCGGGGCTCGCGCAGCTGCGAACTTACCTGAGCTAAGTCTGTACTAATCGGTCAACTTACTGCTAGCGTCAAGACTGTACTAATCGGTCCAGTCTTGGGGGCTCATCCAGTGACCACCCAGCACGGCTCTTTCCTCGCGACCCGCCGTGGCAGGCAAACGCTGCTGCTGTTGTGCGCGGTCCAGTTCCTCGACGTCGCCGACTCCTCGATCATGAATGTCGCCCTGCCCTCGATCCGGCGCGACCTGGGTTTCTCGGTGCAGAACCTGCAGTGGGTCCTGTCCGGCTACCTGGTCACCTACGGGGGGCTGCTGCTGCTCGGCGGCCGGGCGGCCGACCTGCTCGGGCGGCGGCGGCTGCTGGCCGCGGGCACCACGCTGTTCGCGGCCAGCTCACTGGCCGGCGGCCTGGCCGCGGGCGCTGGCATGCTGATCGGCGCCCGGCTGGCCCAGGGCGCCGGCGCGGCCATGATGGCCCCGGCTGGGCTGTCCATCCTGACCACCACGTTCAGCCACGGCACCGACCGCAGCCGGGCGCTCGGCATCTGGGGGGCGGTCTCCGGACTCGCCGCCGCCACCGGCGTGTTCCTGGGCGGCGTGCTGTCGCAGGGCCCGGGCTGGCGGTGGGTGCTGTTCGTCAACCTGCCGGTCTGCGCGCTGATCCTGGCCGGCGCCTTCCGTATCCTGCCAGGAGATCGGCGGCGCGCCCGGCGGGCGGGCTTCGACATCCCCGGCGCGATCCTAGTCACCGCCGGCATGCTGCTGCTGGTCTACGCCCTGGTAAGGGCGCCCGTGCAGGGCTGGGCCAGCGCCCGCACGATCGGGGAGCTCGCCGCCGCGGCCGTGCTGCTCGCCGCCTTTGCCGTCACCGAGGCGCGCCGCCGCGACCCGCTGTTCCCCTTCTCCATCTTCCGCGCCAGGGGGCTGGCGGCCGCGGATGTCACCCAGATGATCGCCTTCGCCGGGTTCGTGTCGCTGTTCTTCTTCCTCACTCTCTACATGCAGGACGTCCTGGGCTACTCGCCGATCCGCGGCGGGGCGGCCTACCTGCCGGTCACCGCCGGCATCGCGGTCGCCGCGGGCATCTCCGCCAAGCTGTTCGCCCGCACCGGCACCCGTCCCGTCATCGTCGCCGGATGCCTCATCGCTGCCGCCGGGATCTACTGGCTGTCCCGCATTCCCGTTCACGGCTCCTATCTCACCAGCCTGCTGCCCGGCCTGGTCATCATGTCGGTTGGGCTGGGCGCCGTCCTGGTCGCCGTCACCACCGCCGCCAACGCCGGCGTCGCGCCAGATAAGGCCGGGCTCGCCGCCGGCCTGCTCGCCACCTCCCAGCAGCTTGGCACCGCGCTCGGCCTCGCGATCTTCACCGCCATCGCCACCGCGCGCACCAGCGCCCTGCTGGCCCAGCATGCCCCGCCGGCGGCCGCGCTCACCGGCGGGTTCCAGCGCGCCTTGCTGGCCTGCGCGATCTTCCTGCTCGCCGCCGCTGTCATCGCGTTGCGCGCCACCAACACCCACGGCGAGCCCGGCCGCGCAACCCGCTCATCTCCCCGCCAGCGACGACCGGGTTCCCGCACCGGAACTGACCGACTAAAGCCGCAACCACGCCAGCAGACAACCGCTGCCAGCCCCACGGCGCCGGGCCCTGGCCCGGGCCTTGACGAACAGGAGCACCTGACCATGAACATCACCGTCTTCGGAGCCTCCGGCGGCATCGGCACCCACCTGGTCACCCTCGCCGCGCGGCGAGGCCACCAGGTCCGGGCCATCTACCGCACCACACCGCAAGACCCGCCCCCCGGGCAGACCGAGATCCTCATCGTCCCCGACATCTTCGATCCCGCCCTCGCCGCCAAAGCCATCCGGGGCGCAGACGTGGTGGTCGCTGTCGTGGGCCCCAACTTCGCCACCCGCCATAACCCCCGGACCACGATGACCTCGCCCCCCGACCTGCATCAGCGGCTGGCCCGCACCCTCATCGCCGCGATAAAGGACTCCGCCGCGCCCGCCCGGCTGATCTCGGTCAGCACCGCCAGCATGGGACCAGCCGATACCGTCATGGGCGCCGGGCCGCGGCTGCTGTTCCGCTTCTTCCGCACTGTCGCCGTCCCTAATCTCGGCCGCGTCGGCAAGGACCTGCAGGCCATGGAGGAAGAACTCGCTGCCAGCGGCCTCGACTGGTACGCGCTGCGCCCGGTCAAGCTCACGGACGGCCCGCTGACCAGGAACGTCCAGGTCAGCGACCGGTTCGCAATGAAGCCCATCTCCCGCGCCGACGTCGCCTGGCACATCCTCACCCTCACCGAAGACCCCGCTCCCAGCCAGTCGCGCACCCCGGTCATTACCGCCGCCAGCAGGAAATCCCCCGCACCGGGGACTGCGGGCTTCGAGGCACGGCAAGCACCCGATGTGAGGTAGGCCGCCGCAACGTCACCTAGAACCCAAAAGCCGTGACTGCGTGAATGAAGCACTCAGGTAGTTGGGGAGGCGGACGGCAGCGTGAGTTCGAACCAGACGACTTTTCTGTCGTCACTGGTATCACTTACGCCCCAGGTGCGGGTTAGCGCGGTGACGATGGTTAAGCCGCGGCCGTGCTGGTGGCTGGCGGGCGGTGGGTCGGCGTCGGCTGGGCCGGACCAAGGGCCGCCGGCGTCGGCGACCTCCACCCGCAGGTCGGCGCCGTCCAGCTGGACCCGTAGGGTGAACTGGCCGCCGGGCTGGCCGGAGCGGCTGTGCTGGGTCGCGTTGCTGACCAGTTCGGACAGGCAGAGCACCGCGTCGGCGGCGGCGGGGCCGCCGTCCAGCAGGTCGGCCAGGAACCGCCGCGCCTCGCCGACCTGCGCCGGGACCGCCGGGAAAGTCCGCGCCCAGGTGATCACCGGCGCAGCGGCGGTTCGGGCGGGACGGACGGTCGGGGACATCGGCGGGCTCCTCAGGTCACGGAACAGCGCGGCTCGCCTACAGCCTGTCGGCGCGGCGATACGCTGGGCTAGAGATCACGCACCGCCCCGCGGAGTGTCGGCACCCGGCAATACCGTGTCGTCAGATTCCGGTGGGCTGTCCGACACGCAGGGGAGCTGGGGATGCCGCAGGCACGAGTTCTCGACCCGGGGTCCAGCCTGCTCGCGTTTTTCGGCGCCGAACTGCGCCGCCGCCGGGCGGCCGCCGGATTGTCGCAGGACCAGTTAGGCCAGGCGATCACGTATTCCGCCGCGCTGGTCGGCCGGATCGAGGTCGGCGAGCGGATGCCCAGCCCGGACCTGGCCCAGCGCTGCGACGAGGCGCTGGCCACCGGCGGGCTGTTCGCGCACCTGCGTCAGTCCATGGACAGCGACGTGCACGCGTACCCGGCCTGGTTCCGCGAGTTCGTGGAACGCGAGCGCGAGGCGACCAGCATCCGCGAGTTCAATGCGCTGGCCATTCCCGGGCTGCTGCAGACCGAAGGTTATGCCCGGGCGCTGTTCCGGGCCTGGAGGCCAGCCGACACCGATGAGGAGATCGGCCAGCACGTCGCGGCGCGGCTGGAACGTCAGCGGATCATGGACCGGGCCAAGCCGCCGATGCTGTGGGCAGTAGTGGATGAGGGCGTACTCCGTCGCCCGGTGGGCGGTGCAGCGGTATTCCGCGATCAGCTGGCCCAGCTGGCCGAATTCGGCCGCCATCCTGGCGTGGTTTTGCAGGTAATGCCGTTCTCGGCTGGCGCTCATGCCGGGCTACTAGGCGAGTTCATATTGCTTGGTCTCGCTGATGGGCGCGACATAGGCTATACCGAGTCCGTGGAGAGCGCCCGACTGATCGAACAGCCGGACGAAGTCGCGGCTTTCACCTTGGCATTCGACATGATCCGGGCCGTGGCGCTGTCTCCCGAAGCGTCGCTAGAGTTCCTTGCCCGGGCACAGGGAGAGATCAACGGTGGACTTGACTAGGGCCGAATGGCGCAAGAGCAGGCGCAGCAACGCCAACGGTGGGGCCTGCGTCGAAGTGGCGCGGAATCTGCCGGGTGTGGTTGCCGTGCGGGATTCCAAGGATCCGGATGGGCCGAAGCTGATCTTCGAGGCTGACCAGTGGCTCGCGTTCACCGGCGGCGTCAAGGCTGGTGCGTTCGACCTGGCGTGAGGTCGTTGGCCGCGCATTGCAGCTCACCGAGCAACGGTGCGGGCAGGTCCAGGCCGCGGGCGGCGGTGCCGAGGGCCCACCAGGTGCCTGGTTCGGCTCCGGGGACCGCGATGCCGGCGCAGCACACGTCGCGGCGGAACTGGCCGAACTCCGCGACCGGCTCACCCGGCCCTAGCTGCGCGAGTTCGGTCTCGATCTGGGCCGGCTCGGTCACCGTGTCCAGGGTGAACGGCCGCATGCCCTGCTCGGCCAGCAGCGTGCGGCGGTCCCGGTGGGGGCAGCGTGCCGAGCAGCGCCTTGGCTGTGTTGGCCGGGTCGTCGCCGGGCAGGCGGTCTTTCGCGAGACACTGCCAGGGTGACTACCTCGGCCAACACAGCAGGACGGGCCGGTTACCGGCGGTCGGCCGGGTCGCCGCGCGGTCAGGCCCGGCGCCGCGAACTGCTCGACCGGGTCACCGACGACCTGGCGGTCAACGGGCTGGTGGACTTCTCGCTGCGGCGCGCCGCCCGGGCGGCCGGCACCACGCACAAGGTGTTGCTCTACTACTTCGACGGGCCCGACGACCTGCTCGCGCAGGCCGTGTTCCAGTTGCGCCAGCGGCGCGTCGTGGGCGGGCTGGCCGCCGCGGCCGGCGGGCCGGCCGACCGGTCGCTGGCCGACCGGGTGCGCGCGATCTGGCCCGCTCTGGTCGGCGAGCCGTCGCGGGTGCTAGAGCAGGCCATGGGGCTGGTCATGTACGACCCGGCCCGGTACGCGGGGCTGGGTGCGCTGGCGTCGGAGCAGTACCTGCCCGGGCTGCTGTCGCTGTGCCCGGCGGACTGGCCGGACCGGCGCAAGCTGGAAGTCGCCGAGCTGATCCTGGCCGCGCTGCGCGGCCTGCTGATCGAGTGGATGACCAGCGGGGACACCGCCGGGGTGGAGGCCGGGCTGGATGCGCTGGCCCGCGCCCTGGAGCGCGAGGAGGCGGCCCGGTAGCCGCGGCCAGGGCACCCCGCCCAGCGCCCAAGCCCACACCCGCCCAGCGCCTTGCCGAAATGTGAACCACATGGTTCACTTGTGCTGTACGGGAGGAATTCAATCCGAGGCGGCATGGGGGCGGCCATGGAGCAGGCGGCGGTACGGGCGGCGCGGCAGACGGTCGAACTGTCTGCGGGCACGATCGAATACACCGACACCGGGCACGGGCCCACGCTGGTCCTGCTGCACGGGCTGCTGATGGACGGCTCGCTGTGGGACGGCGTGGTGGATGAGCTGTCCGGCGACTACCGGTGCGTGGTGCCGACGCTGCCGCTCGGCGCGCACCGGCGGCCGATGCGGGCCGGGGCGGACCTGTCGCTGCCCGGGATCGCCCGGCTGGCCGCCGAGTTCCTGGACCGGCTCGGCCTGCACGACGTGACCCTGGTCGGCAACGACACCGGCGGGGCGCTGGTCCAGGTGCTGATGGCCGACGGCTGCGACCGGGTGGGCCGGGCCGTGCTGGTGTCCTGCGACGCGTTCGACAACTTCCCGCCCGGGCTTACCGGTAAGACCCTGGTGCTCACCGGCAAGCTCCCGCCGTGGCTGTTCGGGCTGTTCATGCAGCAGATGCGGGTCAGGCTGGTGCGCCGGCTGCCGATCGCGTTCGGCTGGCTGACCCGGCTCGGGGATGCGGTCACCGCCCGGTGGATGCGGCCGGTGCTGACCCAGCCGGAGATCCGCCAGGACACCGTGCGGCTGCTCCGCGCGGCCGGGGCCGACCGGAATTTCCTGGTCCGGGCGTCGTCGCAACTGCCCGGCTTCACCCGGCCCGCCCTCGTGGTGTGGGCCAGCGGCGACCGGGTGATGCCGCCCGAGCACGGCCGCCGGCTGGCCGGGCTGCTGCCGCAGGGCCAACTGGCCGAGGTCGCGGACAGCTACACGCTCATCCCGCTTGACCAGCCGGCCCGGCTGGCCCAGCTCATCCGCGGCTTCACCCAGGCGGGTGCATTTCGTTAGCGCGGTGCATTGTGCCCCGCCGACGGGCTGTGTCGGATTCGTTTTGGCTGGCGGGGCGCGAGGTGGCGTTGCCGGGCTGGCTGGGCTGGGCGGCCGGGATTCGGGCTGGGCGGGCGGGCCGGGCTGGGCGGCCGGGGCCCTGGTCGTCAGCCGGGCAGGGCGGCGAGGGCAGCGGGGGTGAGGTTCCCGGTGGTGATGGCCTTGAAGAGGTTGTGCACGGTGACGGTGAATCGCCATTCGGCGCTGGCTTTGGGTTTACCGCGGGTGGCCAGCTGGCGGATGCCCATGTTGTGCTTGATGTGCCCGTGGGGGGTCTCGGCGATGTGGCCGCGTTTGCGGTAGGCGGTGATGCCTTCGCTGGCGGCCAGCCGGGCGGCCATCGCCGCGATCGGCCCGCCATTATCGTCGTGGGCGTCCCGCTCACCGTCCCAGGCGGTGGTGTCCTGGGCGGTGGCGGCCTGGCGTGCGGTTTTCTCCAGGTCGCGGTGCTTGCCGACGGCGATCAGCCGGTCGGGGCCAGCGGCGGTGAGGTTGTCCCCCGACAGGTACCCGGCGTCGGCCAGCACCAGCCCGATCCTGCTGCCGTCGTCGTCCTGGGTGGCGCTGGCCGGCGCCGGCTGATGGGCCGTGATCAGCGTGGCGGCGTCTTCGGCCTGGCGCAGCATCGGGGTGAACCACCCGGTATCGGTGGTGTCGCAGGTGAGCTCGGTGGCGATGATCAGCCCGTCTTCGCTGGTCATGTTCTGGGCGTTGTAACCCTGGATGAACCCGCCGCCGCGGACCGGCATCAGCCGCGAGTCCGGGTCGGTGATGTTGCGGACCGGCCCGCAGGAGCTGGCGGCGGCCTGGCGCTGCGCCTCAGCGGCCCTGGCTTCTGCCCTGGCCAGGCGGGCGCGGGCGGCCCGCACGCGCCCGCAGTCCTCCACGCCCCTCTTGGGACCGTCCCGGCGGCTGCCCGGCACCCGCGGCCCCGCGGCCCGCGCTTCCAGCCGCGTGATCTGCGCCGCCCGGTCAGCGCGGGCCCGGTCCAGCCGCGCCCGGGCCGCGGCCACCGCCGCAGCCAGTGGCGGCGGCCCCGGCGCGCGGCCCCCGCGGGCCAGGTAATCCTGCGCCTGCGCCTCCCGGGCCGCCTCCGCGGCCTGGCGTTCTGCTTCCAGGTCCGCCAGCGCCGCGGCGATCCGGGCTGCCCGGGCCGCCGGGTTCACCGCATCCGGCGGCACCTCGTCACCACGCCGTCCTTCACCGAACAGCTCATCCTCGGCCTCATCCGCCGCCGCGTGCGCCGCCACCGCTTTGGCTGCTTCCTCCGCGGCCAGCTTCCGCAGCGTCTCCTCGCGCCGGTTCGCCGCCTTCGACGCGTTCGCGGTGACCTTCGTGCCATCCAGCGCGATCGTCCCCAGCTTCCCCATCCCCAGCTTCGCGCACAGCACCAGCACCTCAGCGAACAGGCTCCCTGCCGCCCCGGGGAACGCCGCCCGGAACCGGGCGATCGTCACGTGATCAGGGGCATTGCCCGCGCAGATCACCCGGAACGCCACATCGGCCAGGCACGCCGCCTCGATCCGCCGCGAGGAGGTGACCCCCTGCGCATACGCCCACATCAGCAGCGTCACCAGCATGTCCGGGTCATACCCCGCCGTCCCCGGCCCGCCGGTCCGCCGCCGCGCATGAAACACCGACGTGTCCAGATGATCGCTGACCGCCCCGATCACCAGCCACACCGGATGATCCGCCGGCAGCCACTCCCGCATATCCGGCGGCAGCAGGAACGGCTGATCCCGCTGCACCGGCCTGTAGCCCTTCGCCATGGGAAAATCATCCCAAAACATCATCTACCAGCACAAACAACACGCCGCAGGACACCAGCCGATTCTGCAACAGCCCGCCGACGGGGCACAATGCACCGCGCTCTTGCGTGACCGGGTTCGCGGCGGGTTCCTGCGGGGCATAACTCACCGCGATGCGCCCCCTGCTCACTGTTCTCACGCTGGCCGGCCTGCTCGCCGCGGCGGCCACCGGCTGCACCGCGTCGACCGTCCGGCTGTCCGGTGCCGAGCACCGGGCGCCGCCGGCCAGTTACTACCTGGCCCTGGGCGACTCGCTGTCGCAGGGCGTGCAGCCGGACGCCGCGGGCGTCAGCCAGCCGACCCAGGACGGGTACGCCAACCAGCTCTACGCGATGCTGCGCCGCAGCCAGCCCGGGCTGCGCCTGATCAAGCTGGGCTGCCCGGGGGAGACCACCGGCTCCATGGTCCACGGCGGCAGCTGCCGCTACCAGGGTGGGTCACAGCTGGCCGCGGCGGTCAGCTTCCTGCGCGCGCACCGCGGCCACGTCTCGCTGATCACCCTGGACATCGGGGCCAACGACCCGTACTCGTGCGTGATCCAGCCGTCCCTGGCCAAGCTGGCCAGCTGCGTGGCCAGCTTCATCCCGGAGGCAGGCCAGAATCTCAGCACGATCCTGACCCGGATCCGCCAGGCCAGCCCGGGCACCAAGTTCGTGGCGATGAACTACTACCTGCCCACGCTGGCCGAGTGGCGGCACGGCTGGGTCGGCGAGATGGTCGCCCGGGCCAGCGAGCTGGCCGCAGACGGCTACAACAGCGTGCTGGGCCGGGTGTACCAGGCTCAGCACGTGCCGGTGGCCAACGTGTTCAGCGCGTTCCACACCTCGGACTTCGGCTCCGACGTGACCGTGCCCGGGTACGGCTCGCTGCCCCGCAACGTGGCCGCCATCTGCCAGTGGACCTGGGAGTGCGCGGCCGCCCCGCGCGGCCCCAACGAGCACGCCAACCAGGTGGGTTACCGCGTGATCGCGCGCGCGTTCCTGCTCGCCGGGGCCGGCGAGCGGACCGCGCACCGGAACGAGCACTAGTACGCGCGGCCGCGCCGAGTTCCGCGCGTTACCGCGGTGAGCGCGGGATTCCGGCCAGGGCGAGGCGCGGCTGCCTCGGGTTCACCGGACCGGCGGCCCACCAACTGGGGGAGCAGGGCTGCAACTGTGCCCCGGCGCCCAGGTCCAGCGCGGTCGTCGCGCGTCCCGGGCCCAGCAGGGTGCTCCATAGCACGCACGCGCCTTGGTTTTGAGCTGCTCCGCCGTTGGTGTGGATGTCCCAGACGGCGAAGGTGGTGGACGCGTACGGGGAAGCCACCGTGGCGGAGAAGGCGATCTGGTCCGCTGGGGCGGCGCTGCCCGCGCCCAGGCTGACCTGGAGTGTGCCCGACCCGTTGACGCCCTGATCCGCGCTGATCGAGTCGGCGAGGTCGCCGAACGCGGTCGCGCTGCGCTGGGCGGTCGGCGTGCTGAGCTGGCGGTCTTCCTCGCCGAGGAACCGGGAAACCGTGCTGAGCACCTGCATCCGGTACAGCGTGCGCGCCGCGTTCCGCTGGTCGATCACATGCTGGACGGAGCCGCCGACGACTAGCGCCCCGCAGACGGCCAGCACCGTCACCAGCCACCACGAGCGCCGGGGCCGGGTGGCGGTCGGCCGTACGTCGTCGCGCGATCTGGCGGACCCGGGCTCGACATCCTCCGCAGGGGTAGCGATCTCGCTTTCCACCCCCGAATTGTGCCCCAGGAACGGCCAATCCTGCTCAGGTGATTTGGCGTCTAGATCGGGATTGACGCCTAGGCGTCAATCCCGATCTAGACTAGACTCATGAGACGAGCCGTGCTCATCCGCAAGATCAGACGTACAGCGCAGCGGCAAGGCATATATGAAGACCTACTGCGCTGAGCTGGAGCGCGACGGCCGCTTCTGGCGCGTCCACGTTCCCGATATCGAGCGGTCGACTCAGGCGCGCAGCCTGAGCGAGGCGGAAGCCATGGTCAGGGACCTCATCGCCATCATGACCGACGTCCCGCAGGACTCATTCAACGTGGACATGAAGATCATCCTTCCGGAGGACGTTCAGCTCGAACTTGACCAGTCGATGGCGCTGCGCGAGCAGGCCAAGCAGACCCAGGCCGAAGCGGCCCGGCTAGCCCGCGATGCGGCGCAGCGGCTGCATACCCTGGGGTTCTCGCTGCGCGATATCGGGCAGGCGCTCGGGGTTACCTTTCAGCGGGCCAAGCAGCTCGTCGACGAAGCTGGCCAGCCCCGCCAGCGCAACCGCGTCTGACCGGACCGGTACGCCGACCGGGCCCAGGCATCGGCTCAGCGGCCGGGGCCGTCGGATTCCGGGACGGGCGCCGGGGTGAGCTCGAACACCGGGTTCTCGATCAGGCCGATGAGGTCGCCGCCCGGGCTGCGGAACGTGCCGAGCTTGATGCCGTCGCCGACCTCCTCGACGGCGGCGACTACGACCGCGCCCAGCGCGATCAGGCGGTCCGCGGCCGCCGCGATGTCGCGCACGCCCCAGTAGGTGTTCGGGCCGGCCGCCGGGTCACCGGCCGGGTTCAGGCCAAGCTCGTAGCCGCCGGGGTTGAACCCGACGTAGAACGGCTGGTCGAAGTACGGCTTCATGCCGAGCGCTTCTGTCCACCAGGCCTTGCTCGCGGCCAGGTCGGGGGCGGGGTACACGATGGTGCGCAGGCCAAGGAACACGGTCGTCCTTCCGTCGATGCACGCTGAGACCGCCCAGCCAACCAGAGCCCGGCCACCCCGTCTTGCACGAAACAGACATGCCTCCTGGTGGCATGCTGGGCGCATGCCGAGTGTCGCGTCGCTGGACGAGTTCTGGCGGGCAGTGGCTGAGTTCCCGGTTACCGGCCTGCCGCTGACGGTTGAGGCTGCGGCGCGGGCGGCGGCGCAGCGGTCGCTGGATGAGTCCGGCCTGCTGCTGCTCGGCGAGGTCCACGGCGTGGCGGAGAACCCGCTGCTCATCCGGGCGCTGCTGGCCGAATTCGGGTTGTCCGGGCTGGCCCTGGAATGGTCCGAGGAACTAGTGCCGGTGGTCCGCGCGTTCCTGGCCGGCGGGCCACTTGAGGATCACTGGGTGCTCTGGCCTGGCGACGGCCGGATCACAGCGGGCCACCTGGCCGTGCTGCGCGACCGGGCGGCGGCCGGGCCGCTACGGCTCACCCTGTTCGACGCGACCATCCCGGCCGGGGCCAGCTGGTCCGAGCGGGACGCGGCGATGGCCGGGCGGGTGCTGGCCGGCTCCGAGCCGGGCACGCTGGTGGTGGCGGGCAACGCGCACACGCCGGTCCGCCCGATCGAGCTGGGCGTCCCGATGGGCGCCATTCTTTCCCAACGCCGGCCCGGGGTGGCGGAGATCCGGATCAGTTACGCCAGCGGTGGCTATTACAACACCGGGCCACGCCGGTTCGGCGGGCAGGGCCGCGAGGGCGGGCCGCCCCGGCTGTCGCTGCGGGACGGCGCGGTGGTCCTGGAGCTGCCGTCGGCCACGGAGGCGGTGGTGCCGCAGCGGCCGCTGGACATCCCGGCTGCGCCGCGCCCGGACGCCGCCGATCAGTGAGAACGCGCGGACGTGCCCGGTGGGTGCGCCTCCCGGTCAGGTCAGTCCCAGCGCTGCGCGTTGCTGTCGTCCAGCGAGCCCGGCGGGCTCGGGATGACGCAGAACAGCAACCCGGCCGGATCACGCATCACCCACCAGGCGTGGGCCTGCTGGACCCGCTCGGCACCGAGCTTCTCCAGCCGGGCCACTTCCGCGTCCAGGTTGTCGGTGTGAATGTCCACGTGCACCCGCCCTGGCCCGTCGTCCAGCCGCTGGACCAGCAGCCAGAAGTCTGAGCCGGGCAGCTCGGTGCCGTGGTATTCGGGATGCCGGTCGAACCGGGCCAGCGGCGACCCGGTGGCCGCGGTCCAGAACGCCAGCTCGCGATCGTGCTCGTCGGCTGGCACGTCAATGACGATCTTGGACAGCCGACTGTAGTGCGCCACGCGGCAAACCTACGCGATCCGGCCCGCCGTGGCTGGGCGGGGTGGCCTGACCCCGGAAAAATACCGCAGAGAATTCCTAATCCGGCCTTTTCTCCGTATTGCTGACACGGTGTTTGCCGCCATCCCCGGGTGGCGAAAAAACTCCTGTGCACGGGAAAGGGGGAATGGTGAGAAAACACACGGGGGGCCGGGCCAGGGGTGCATTGGGCGCGGCGGTGATCCTGGCCGCCGCCGGGACGGCTGGGTGCGGTGTCTTCCAGACGGCGCCGCCCACGCTGTCCGGCATGCAGCACCAGATCACCGCGGGTGAGCAGATCGGCTCGGCGACCCAGGCTGAGGCGGCCAGGCTGAGCGCGGGGGTGGCGGCCGGGGCGCAGCCCCTCGCGACCGACCACAAGGTGACCGGCGAGGACGTCGTCGCGATCGGCGACTCGGTCATGGCGGCCAGCGCGCTGGCCTTGGCCGACGCGATGCCCGGCATCTATATCGACGCCAAGCCGGACCGGGAAATGCCGGCCGGCCTGGCCATCCTGCGCCACCTGGCGGCCACCGGGCGGCTGCGGCCGGTCCTGGTGCTCGGCCTCGGCACCAACTACATCGTCACCGCCAGCCAGCTCAGCCAGGTGCTCCGGATCCTCGGGCCGGACCGCAGGCTGGTCCTGATCAACACGTACGTGCCCGACTCGTGGAGCAAGCAGGTCAACACGACCGACGCGGCGTTCGCCCGGCAGCACCCCAGCGTCGTGCTGGCCGACTGGTACGACACGATCCGGAACCGGATGTACCTGCTGTGGCCGGACCATATCCACCCGGAGATCCCGGGTACCAAGGTCTACGCCCGCATGGTGGACCGGGCGGTGCAGGCCACCCGCGGCCCGGGCGGCTGAGCCGCCCGGGCCGGATCGGCCCCGGGTAGAGTGCGCTGATGCGCACCGCCTTCACCGACCTGGTCGGCGTTCCGCACCCGATCGTCGGGTTCAACCGGTCCCCGGGTGTGGTCGCGGCGGTGACCAACGCCGGCGGTCTCGGCGTGCTGGCCGCCTCGGCGTATACCCCGGAGGAACTCGACGCCCAGCTGAGCTGGATCGAGGACCAGGTCGGCGGCAAGCCGTACGGCGTGGACCTGCTGGTCCCGGAGAAGTTCGTGCCGGGTGACCCGGACGACCTCATCGCCAGCCTGCGGGCCCAGATCCCCGAGCAGCACCTGGCGTTCGTCCGCGGCCTGCTGGATCAGTACGGCATCCCGGAACTGGCCGCCCTGGACGACAACAGCGGCATCGTGGCCGGGCTGAACCCGGGTGGCGCGGAGGCGCTGCTGGATGTCGCGTTCGGCCACCGGATCTCGCTGGTCGCCAGCGCGCTGGGCACCCCGCCGCCCGGCCTGGTGGCCCGGGGCCAGGCGGCCGGGGTGGTGGTGGCCGCGCTGGTCGGGCAGGCCAGGCACGCGCGGCGGCAGATCGAGGCCGGGGTGGACCTGCTCATCGCGCAGGGCACCGAGGCGGGCGGGCACACCGGCACCATCGCCACCATGGTGCTCACCCCGGAGATCGTGGACATCTCGGGCGGCCGCCCGGTGCTGGCCGCGGGCGGCATCGCATCCGGCTGCCAGATGGCCGCCGCGCTGGCCCTCGGCGCGGCCGGCGTGTGGTGCGGCTCGGTCTGGCTGTCCAGCGCCGAAGACGTGGCCAACCAGGCCATCAAGGACAAGTTCCTGCGCGCGGCCAGCTCCGACACGCTGCGCTCGCCGACCCGCACCGGCAAGCCCGCCCGGCAGCTGCGCAGTGCCTGGCACGACGAATGGGACCGGCCGGACGCGCCCGCGCCGCTGCCGATGCCGTTGCAGCCGATGCTCGTCGACGCGGCCTGGCAGCGCATCGACCAGGCCGCGGCCGACGGTCACCAGGGCGCGCTGCGCCTGGCGTCGTTCTACGTCGGCCAGGTCGTCGGCTCGTTCCAGCAGATCCGGCCGGCCGCCGAGATCACCCGGCAGTTGGTGGCCGAGTGCGAGCAGCGGATCGCCGAACTGGCTGGATTGCTGCCCGCGGCCCGACCGTGAGCCCGGCCGACCTCGACCCGCGGACGCCGGTCGTGGCCGGCGTCGGGCAGGCCGCGGAACGCCTCGATGAGCCCGGCTACCTCTGCCGGTCGCCGGCCGACCTGGCCGCGGACGCGGCCCGGGCGGCGCTGGCTGACACCGGCGCGGACCCGGCCGCGGTGGCGGCGGCGATCCACACCGTAGCTGGGGTGCGCCAGTTCGAGAACTCCTATCCCGGCGCGCGGGCGCCGCTGGGCCGGTCGGACAACTTTCCCCGCTCGGTGGCCGGCCGGATCGGCGCCGACCCGGCCCGCGCGGTTTTGGAGGTGAGTGGCGGGCAGGCCCCGCAGCACCTGGTGACCGAGTTCGCCGGGGTCATCGCCGCCGGCGACAGTTCGGTGGTCCTGCTGGCCGGGGCCGAGGCGCTGTCCACGTGCGGGCGTTATGTGAAAGAAGTGGGCCGGCCGGACTTCACCGAACGGGTCGGGGGCAGCCTGGAGGACCGGGGATTCGGGCTGCGCGGCATGATGTCCGCGCACCAGGCCGCGCACGGGCTGACCGGCGCGCCCAGCCGGTACGCGCTGGTGGACAACGCGCGGCGGGCCCGGCTGGGGCTGTCCCGGGCGACCTACGCGGCCGCGATGGGCGCGCTGTTCGCGCCGTTCACCGTGGTGGCGGCCGGCAACCCGTACGCGGCCGCGCCGGTGCGGCGCAGCGCGGCCGAGCTGGTTACGCCGACGGAGGCGAACCGGATGATCGCCGACCCGTACCCGCGGTACCTCGTGGCCCGGGAGAAGGTGAACCAGGGCGCGGCGGTGCTGCTGATGTCGGTGGCCGCCGCGCGGCGGCTGGGGGTGCCGGAAGAGCGGTGGGTCTTCCTGCCCGGGCACGCCGACCTGCGGGAGCGGGACCTGATGGAACGGGCCGACCTGTCGGCCGGCCCGGCGTCGGTGCTGGCCGCGCGGCACGCGCTGGAGGTGGCCGGGATCGGCCTGGCCGAGCTGGCCACGATCGACCTGTACAGCTGTTTCGCGGCGCCGGTGTTCAACATCTGCGACGGGCTCGGCCTGGCCGCCGACGATCCGCGCGGGCTGACCGTGACCGGCGGGCTGCCGTTCTTCGGCGGCCCGGGCAACAACTACTCGATGCACGCCATCGCGGAGACCGTCCAGCGGGCCCGCCGGACGCCGGGCTCGTACGGGTTCGTCGGGGCCAACGGCGGGGTGCTGAGCAAGTACTCGGCCGGGGTGTACTCGACGCGGCCGGCCGGCTGGGCGCCGGATCGCAGCGCGGAGCTGCAGGCCGAGATCGACGGCTGGGCCGCGCCCGCCGAGGCGCGGGCGGCCGACGGGCCGGCCACGGTCGAGACCTGGACGGTCAAGCACCGCCGGGACGGCACCCGGACCGCCATCGTGATCGGCCGGCTGGACGCCGACGGCCGCCGCTTCGTGGCCCGCGGCGACGACGGTGACCGCAGCCTGCTCGACCTGCTGGGCGCCGCGGCGGAACCGGTCGGCGCGCCGGTCCACGTCCGGTCCACCGCGGACGGCAACCGGGCGGTGGCTTAGCTCGGTGGCTCAGCCGGGCGGTTCAGCCGGGGTCCCGGCCGACGAGGCCGGGGCGACGACGGGCGGACCTGGCGGTGCGGACAGAGCGCAGGATCGCGTCCTGTTCCTGCACGATCGCGCGCAGCCCGTCGCTGAGCCGGCCGTCCGCGCGCAGCGCAGCGGCCGTCGCCGCCAGCGTGGCCGGCCCGATGATCGTGGCCGGATAGAGCAGCCGGGCCAGGCCGCGCATTACCCGGGGCTCCCGGCCGTCCAGCGTGGGCAGCGCCTGGCTGACGTACCGGTCCAGATAGCCGGTCATCAGCTCTTCCTGGCCGGGCACCCACAGTCCCCGGGCGTAGGCCTGCGCCATCCGCCAGTCCTGGTCCCCGGCCAGGGCCAGCGTCCAGGCGGCCGCCTTGTCCGCCGGATCGGGACGCATGGCCCGGCAGGTGGCCCGGTGCTGCTCGCCCTGCACCGGGTCCAGGCTGGCCAGCGTGTCCAGGTCGGCGTCGCTGGCCAGGCCGCGGGCGGACAGCGTGCACAGGATGCGGCTGCGCAGGTCGGCGGTGAGCACCAGGCCAGCGGGCAGCTCGCCGCCGGCCAGCCAGCCGCGCAGCCGGGCCAGCTGGCCGTCGCTCTGCGCGGCGGCGGCGAAGCCGGCCGCCAGCGTCCGCTGCCGCGGGCTGCCCGGCGCGGCCTGCCCGGCCAACCGGGCTGCCGTGTCAGCCACTCGCTCCCGTATCCCGGCCCGGTCGGACGGCGGTGCGTACACGTCGGCGCAGTTGACGGCGCGCTCGAGCAGCACTTCGGTGCCCGGTAGCGGCAACTCGCCAACCCGGCGCACGATCAGGGCCGCCAGGTCGGCGGCGGCGAGCTGGCCGCTGGTGACGAGGTGCCAGGCCGCGTTCCAGCAGACGGCCTCGGTCAGCGGGTCACCCACGTCCATGGCGGCGGCTGAGATCGGCGAACGTGGCCGCGCCCGGCTGCCGGCAGCCGAACCGGATCTCGCTCCGTGACCGCACCGGTTCCGCGGTGAGGTCGAGGAACACCTGGTACGACTCGACGTCCAGCAGCCCGGCCCGGGTCCTGGCCTCAGCCTCGGTCAGCGCAGCCACGCGCCGAGCTTTTCACGAATCCGAGACCCGCGGTCGCGCCCATTGCCGCCGGGCCGCACCGGGATCAGACTCGGGGGAGGGGACCCGCACAGCAGGGGCTGATCCGCGATGCAGGACGTCAGGGCGGCTGCGCCGGTGGCGGCGCGATCATTGCAGCAGTGGTACGGCGCGGACGGGTATGCGCGCAAGACGGGTCTGTACAGTTACCGCGACCCGGCGCTGGCCGTGCAGTGGGGGAACTGGGCCAGCCTGGCCCAGGTCGGCCGCAACGTGGTGAACAGCGCGCTGGTACTGGCCGGCCAACGGGACCGGATGCAGGATTTGTCCCGCTGGTGGAACAGCGCGAACGCCATCACCGCGCTGGTCGATTACATGTCACTCACCGGTGACCGGTCCTATCTCGATCCGGTCGTGGCGAACACGTTCGCCCGGGCGCCGGGCACCCGCCGACCGGTATTCGCCCGGCGGGTTACCCCGTCCTGGCCATTCTTCCGGCTCAGCCGGGGCGCTTATCCGGGGTTCATCAACGGCTTCTACGACGACGAGGGCTGGTGGGCCCTGGCCTGGCTGGACACCTACGATCTGACCGGGGAGGACAGGTATCTCGCCGCCGCCAACGACATCTTCCTGGACATGGCGGGCGGCTGGGACGACTACTGGGGCGGCGGGATCTACTGGGGCAAGTACGACGGCCGCCCGGACCGAACCGGGGCCGGCGCGGTGCCGCGCGGCTGGACCGGGGGGTACAAGAACGCCATCGCCAACGAGCTGTTCCTCGCGGTGGCCGCCGGGCTGGGCCTGCGCTACCTCCGCCGGAGCCCGACCGGCGCCGCGCACGCTGACTACCTGGACTGGGCGCGCCGCGGCTGGGCGTGGTTCAGTTCATCCCCGCCGGCCGGGGTGGCGATGATCAATGCGGCCAGCCTGGTCAACGACTCGCCCAACCCGAACGGCGTGAACGACAACTCGCAGAGCGTCTGGTCCTACAACCAGGGCGTGCTCCTCAGCGGGCTCAGCGACCTCACCGAGCTGTCCGGCGACCGGACCTACCTGGGCTGGGCGGAGAAGATCGCGGACGCGTTCATCAGGAACCCGTGGCGGCCGCGGGGCGGAGTTGACGGCCAGCTCGCGCACGCGAGCGAATCCGGCGTCATCGACGGGATCCTGCACGAGCACAATGACTGCGGCCCGGGCGGGTGCCCCCCGGCCCGGCTGCCCGGCGTGGACAGCACGCTGTTCAAGGGCATTTTCGTCCGGCATCTGGCCCGGCTGTACCGGAAATCCGGGAAACCGGCCTACCAGCAATTCATCGTTGCCAATGCCCAGTCCGCGCTCACTCAAATGAACGAGCAGCACCTGTTCGGGGGTAACTGGGCCGCCCCGGTCGATGCGGCCGACTTCGTGCGCCAGACCGCAGGGCTCGACCTGATCAATGCGGCTCTTCGGGTGGATGAGAGCTAGCCCACAGCAAAGTTCCAGATTCCTGGAAAAGAGCGTGCATAGCCCGCTCAGCGAGCCCTGCGGCCGCCCGGGTAGGTAAGCTCCGTCGCAGTACTGGACCGCAATAAAGGCCGGGTACCGGAGGCTGCTATGCATATCGGATCGGCAATTCTTACCATTTGGCTGATCATCGGCGCGTTCGCCGCCGGGCAGCGTGGCGATTACCACGAACTGCTGGGCAACTGCAGCCGGGCCAGCACGACCGCGGTCACGATCATCGCCGGGCCGCTCAACTACGCAGGCGTGAACCCCCAGATCCACTGCACCGCGCCCCAGCCCAGCAACTAGCCGCTGCCCAGCAGTTAGCCATTAGCGGGCCAGCGGGGCGGTCCACGGGTTGTAGCCGTAGACCCAGTCCACGTCGGTCCGGCCGCGCAGCCAGGTATTGGTCCGCGAGGTTAGCTGCACCCGCGAGGTGCGGCCCTTCCGGGTGGCCTCGAAGCGGCGGAAGGCATCGCTGAGGCCGGCCTGGTCAGCCACGCTGTCCAGCAGCCGGGACAGCACGGCGGCGTCTTCCAGGGCCATGGCGGCGCCCTGGGCCATGTACGGGGTCATCGGGTGGCACGCGTCGCCGAGCAGGGTGACGTTGCGGTCATGCCAGCGGCGCAGCGGGTCGCGGTCGGCCAGCGCCCACTTGTGCACGGCCGGGCAGGCGCCCAGCACGCGCCGGACCTGCGGGTGGAACCCGCCGAACGCCGCCCGCAGGGTGCGCACATCGCCGGTGGCCGACCACGACTCGACGGTGAAGCCCGGTTCGGGCTGGCTGGTGACGAAGTAGACCTCGCTCCGGTCGGGCTTGACGTAGTAGATGACGATGTGCCGGTCCTCGCCCCACCACTTGGTGCACTCGTCGACCTCGTAGCCGGCCAGTAACGCCGCCGGGAACGTGGTCCGGTAGGCGATGCGCCCGGTGAAGTTGACCTCGTCCCGGCCGAACAGCAGGTCCCTGATCAGCGAGTGCACGCCGTCGGCCGCCACCACCGCGTCGTGCCGCGCGCTGCCGCCGTCGGCGAACCGGAGCACGGCCGCCGCGCCGTCGTCATCGAGCCCGGTTACCTGGTGGCCGAGGTGGATGCGTTCGGCTGGCACCGCGCTGGCCAGCGCCGCATGCAGATCGCCGCGGTGGGCGAGCAGATAGGGCGCGCCGTACTTCCGTTCCGCGCTGGCGCCGAAGATCTGGTCGTAGCGCACCGCGCCGGTGCCCGCGTCCCGGTTGTTCCAGGACCGGGGATAGAACGCCTCCTGCCGCAACCGCGGCTCGAGGCCGAGCCCGCGCAGCACCTGCATCGCGTTGCAGCCGACCTGGATGCCGGCGCCCAGCCGGGTAAAGCTCCGCGCCTGCTCGTAGACGGTCACGCCGATGCCCCGGCGGTGCAGCGCCGCCGCGGTGGCCAGCCCGCCCATGCCCGCGCCGATGATCGCGATGGATGGCCAACTGCTCATGTGGCCTATATCCCCGGTCGCGGTGGCGGCGGAACCCGGCCCGGCGCGCGCAATGGCCCGTTCGCCAGTGAACTGTCCCCGGAAAGCACCGTGTTGTGTTTCAGCTAAGCGACTGAAACAATAGCGGTCAGCCTCTTAGTCCGCCGGAAGGAGGCAACGCGGATGGCATCCAGGGCAAATCAAACTAAGTTCGCCCTTCTGGCATTTTTGGCCCTTGCCGGAACTGTCGGTACCTTCGTATTTGGCATTCTAGCGGGCGAGCGGGGAAAGTACCATCTGCTCATTATCTGCCTGGGCGTCCTGTGTGCCAGCGCCCCGGTCGTCGCCACCGCGATCGGCAGGCAGGTCACGAACCGGTTGTTGCGGACCGAGGTCGAGGCGCGGGAACGCGCGGTCGAAGAGCGCGAGCACGCGCTGGCCAGCAAGGAGGCGGCCGAGCGGCAAGCCACCCAGGTGCAGATCCACGCGGAGGCCCGGCTCATCTTCGCGCTCCGGGCCCGGCTGTCGCCGGTGCTGTACTGCCTGGGCAAGATCGCCGCGGCCGCACCGGATGTGCCGGTAGCTCCGCTGATCGGCAGCCTCACTCAGGCCATCGTTTCGGCCGCCGTGGAGCACCGCCAGGCCGCGGCCGACCGGCGCAGCATCTTCTTTGTCATCGACAACGGGGTCATGCGCTGTGTCAGCTACGCCGGCTACGAGGGACAACTGGACGCGGCCCGCACCACGTTCACCGACAGCCCGGACGACCCGGTGGGCCAGCAGATGTTCCGCTTGCTCGCGGAGCAGGAGGCCAGGCTGGTCCCGGACCTGGCCGATCCCGGCCTGTGGGTGAAGTTCCCGAAGCACCGGAGCTACCAGACCCTGATCGCCGCCGCGGTGACCGCCGACCAGACCAGGTACGGCGTGCTGACCCTGGATGCCCCGGAGCCCGATTCACTGGGCCAGCCCGACCTGGAGATCATGAAGACGCTGGCCAACCTGCTCGCCATCGGCCTGGCGCTGGCCGCCCGAATTGACAAGACGGGCCCGAAAATTCCACTACAGAGCAAGCGTGAAGTAATGCGGAGCACGGACTTACTGCCTTGCCGAGTGGCACACTAAGCGGAACGCAGGAGCCTGAATGGGGACAACAATGCGACCAAAAACGGAGAAGGTTGTTGATCCCGAGTCGATTGCCTGGATCGAGCGGCGAGAGGGCCGGCGCAGCGATGAAGGCTATTTCGCGTCGGCCTGGCAGCGGGCGCTCATCGAGGCAGAGTCAGACATGAAGCGCCGCAATGAGCGGCGCGAGCCCGGCCGCCACCGCTTGGGAGCCACCGACCCCAGGTAGGCGCAAGGAAACGCCGCCATCCGCGCGCTCCGTGGCCGTCGTTCAGGCGGCGGAGCGCGCGATGACCGGCCGGCGGCGCAGGCTCACGTTCGAGACGGCCGGCGGTGTGTAGGCCACGTCGTTGGGGCCGGCGTCGGTTCCGGGCGGCGCGATCTCGTCGATCCGGCCGAGGATGTCGTCGTCCAGCGTGGTCTCGGCGCTGGCCAGCAGGTCGTCGAGCTGTTCCATCGTGCGCGGTCCGATGATCGCCGAGGTGACGCCCGGGTGGGCGATCGCGAACGCCATCGCCAGGTGGGTCATCGGCAGGCCCGCCTTCTCGGCGAGCGGGATGAGCTGCTCGACCACGTCGAGCTTGCGCTCGTCGCTGAAGTGCTGCGGCATGCGGCCGGATCGGTGGGTACCGGCCTGCTGGCCCTTGCGGTGCCGGCCGGTGAGCAGGCCCTGGCCCAGCGGGCTCCAGACCAGCGTGCCCATCCCGTAGCGCTGGCAGACCGGCAGCACCTCGCGTTCGATGCCCCGGTTGATGATCGAGTACGGCGGCTGCTCGGTCCGGAACCGCTCCAGGCCGCGCCGGTCGGCGGCCCACTGCGCCTCGACGATCTGCGAGGCCGGGAAGGACGACGTACCGATCGCCCGTACCTTGCCGCTGTGGATCAGGTCCGACAGCGCCGACAGTGTCTCTTCCACGTTGACCGCCGGGTCGGGGCGGTGGACCTGGTAGAGGTCGAGGTGGCCGGTCTGGAGACGGCGCAGCGAGTTCTCGGCCGCGGTGATGATCCAGCGCCGGGAATTGCCCCGCTGGTTCGGGTCGTCGCCCATCGGGTAGTGCATCTTGCTCGCGAGCACGACGTCGTCGCGGCGCCCCTGGAGCGCTTTACCGACGATCTCCTCGGATTCGCCCTGGGAGTACACGTCGGCGGTGTCGATGAAGTTGATTCCTGCGTCCAGGGCCCGGTGGATGATCCGGATCGAGTCGTCGTGGTCGGGGTTTCCCATGGTCCCGAACATCATGGCGCCCAGGCAGTAGGGGCTGACCTCGATTCCGGTCCGGCCCAGCGTGCGGTACCTCATGCTTCTCTGCCTGGCCGCGCCGGGGACGCCGTCCGCAACTCCTCGTCGTCGAACACGATCTCGACCAGCGGGCTGCCTGCGAGCCACTCGTCGAGGTCCTGGCGCTGGCTGACCCGCGCCGCGACGTGGGGCCGGTTCTGCAGGTCGAGCACGGCGGTGATCACCCGCCGTCGGGTCGGCTCGTCGACCGGCCTCGCGGTCGCGGGCAGGTCGGCCGTGACGCCGTGCTTGAGATGCACGGTGAACCGCGGATGGGCGTGCAGGTTCGCATACCAGCCGCGGGGTCCGGGCATGCCGGTGATATACCAGCGACCGTCAACGCGGTGGAACCAGACCTCGATGCGGCGCGGGATACCGCTGCGCGCGCCCACCGTCGTGATGTCGATCGTGCGCTCGGCCGCGGAGGAGTCTGGTCCGATGTCGAGGGCGCGGGCGACGGCGTCGTCAACGGCCACAGTTAACCGCCTCCTTCGTCGTGGTGATGGCCCGGAATCCGTCGCACGTTCCGGTAACTCCATGAAAACAACCCCGCGGGCGCCGGGCCAGCAAGATCCTCTCGCGTGGTTGCACAATCCTCTTCGCTTAGACGGCTTTCACGGCAGCACCGCGGTAGCCGGACCGGCTCCGCTGCGCATGCGTACCGCATCAATGCTGGGCGGGGCGCCGAACTGGCGCCGGTACTCCCGGCTGAACTGGGCCGGACTGTCGTATCCGACGCGATGGCCGACACCGGTGATGTCGTTCGGATGGTTCGCCAGCAGCAATCTCGCCGCCTGCAGCCGGATGTGCTTCTGGAACTGGATCGGGCTCATCGCCGTCACCGCCTGGAAGTTGCGGTGGAAAGCGGAGACACTCATCCCGGAAAGTTGTGCCACTTCCTCGACCCGGAACGGCCGGGTGTAGTTCTCCCGGATCCACCACACCGCACGTCTGATGTGCGTCAGGCTGCTGTCGGCCAGGCCGAGCTGACGCACGACGTCGCCTTGTTCCCCGGTCATCAACCACCAGAGGATCTCGCGCTTGACCAGCGGGACCATTGCCTTCCGGTCTCGCGGCCGGTCGAGCAGGCGCAGCAGCCGCACGATAGCGTCAAGCAACTCGTCCGGGGCGTCACTGACCGCGATTCCGGGGCGGGCGGTGCCGGGGGACCGCGGCAGATCCCCCGGCCCGGCCTGCAGCAGCAGCTCCGCGATGGCGGCAGGCTCCAGAGTCATCCCGAAGCCGAGCGCGGGGCGGCCCGGGTCGGCCTCGATGACGTGCCCTGTCACCGGGAGGTTGACCGAGGCGACGAGGTACTGACCAGCGCCGTACTGGTAGACGCGGTCGCCCAGTGCCAGACGCTTGCCACCCTGAGCGACGACCGCCAGGACCGTGCCGGACATCGAGGACACCGGCGAAACGGTGTGGTCGGCCCTGCAGATCCGGACGCCGTCGATGGCAGTGGTCAAATCGGGACGCACATGCCGTTCCAGCAGTTCGCGCAGCTCGTCCAGAGACATACCACGATTGCAGCACACGACCCGCGGTGATCTTCAGCCACGAGAGGAATGTGCAAGAACTCGCGAGTTTCGTTGATGCGTTAGCCGAGCGTCGGTGACCCAGTGAGACTTCGCCCGGGCCGCAGTCCCGGATCCGGTTACTGGAAGTAGTGTCCTTTCTCCAGGTCCTCGATGAGCCCGGGCTGGGTCGGCTGCCAGCGCAGCAGCTCACGGGTCAGCGTGCTGGAGGCCGGGCTGTCCAGCGCGAGGAAGCTCGCCAGCCAGGTGAAGTGCGCGGCCGCGTCCTCGGCAGCGATGGCGGCTACCGGGACGTCGAGATGCCGGCCGATCACCTCGGCGATGGCGTGGATCGGCACGCCCTCGTCGGCGACCGCGTGCAGCGTCGATCCGGCCGGGGCCTGCTCCACGGCCAGCCGGAACAGGTGCGCGGCATCGAGCCGGTGCACGGCCGGCCAGCGGTTGGATCCGTCGCCGATGTAGCCGGAGACGCCCGTGTCGCGGGCTATGCCGACAATGGTGGCCATGAAGCCGTGGTCGCCGTCGCCGTGCACCGTCGGGGGGAGCCGCAGCACGGACGAGCGGACGTCGCGGGCGGCCAGGGATACCGTCAGCAGCGCCGTCTCCCGCCGGAGCTGCGGACCGCGGCCATAGTCCGCTGGCGCCGGACCTTGCCCATCCCGTTCGGTAGCCACCCGTCCCGGCGTCAGCCCGAGCGTCCCGGAGGCGATGACGAGCGGCCGGCCGGAACCCGCCAGTGCGTCGCCGAATGTCTCGATGGCGCGGCGATCCGCGTCCGCCGCCGCTTCGAAGCCTCCGGAGAAGGCGATGTCGTGCTTGAACGCGAGATGGATCACGCCATCTGACGCAGCGGCCGCGCTGCGCAGGATGTCGAGATCATCAATAGTGCCGCGCTCGGCCTCGGCCCCGGCGGCGGTGAGGGCGGCGGCCGAGGCGTCCGAGCGGGCCAGCCCGATGACCTGATGGCCCGCGTCGATAAGCTCAGGAACGACGGCGGAGCCGATCCAGCCGGACGCGCCAGTGACGAAAACACGCATGTGAAGACCTCCAGGTGACCATCTGTCCGCGGCACCCGGTTGTGCGGGGACGTGATGTCAGTTGCTGTCATCACTCTAACACCTGATGTCAGCTGCTGTCATCACATATGATCAGCGTATGGGTCGATGGGAGCCGAACGCGCGCGGCCGGCTCGAGCAGGCCGCGCTCGAGCTGTTCATCGAGCGCGGATTCGAGCAGGCTACGGTCACGGAGATCGCCGGGCGGGCGGGGCTCACCCAGCGGACGTTTTTCCGGCACTTCGCCGACAAGCGCGAGGTGCTGTTCTGGGGGCAGGACGCGCTGCGGGAGCTGCTGGTCGGCACCGTCGCCGGCGCGCCGGAATCCGCCGCGCCGATCGATGCGGTCGCGGCGGCCGTGGCCGCCGCCGGCGCCATGCTCCAGGACCGCCGGGAACACGCCCGGCAGCGCCAGATCATCATCGACGCGAACCCCGAACTGCGCGAACGCGAACTGATCAAGCTCGCGGGACTCGCCACCGCGATGGCGGCCGCGTTGCGTGAGCGCGGCGTCGCTGGCCCCGCCGCGAGCCTGACCGCCGAGGCCGGGATCGCCGTCTTCAAGATCGCGTTCGCGCGCTGGCTCAGCGCGCCCGGCCAGCCCGACCTGCCGGAGCTGATCAAAGAGTCATTCGACGAGCTGAAAGCCGTGACCGCGGGCCACTGAGGAAGTGCCGACATGGCTGGAAGCAGTGAGGTCAGCGATCCCGCCGTGCAGGCGGTGATCGCCGCGATCAACGCCGGCGACCGGGCCGCGTTCTTCGCGGCGCTCACCTCCGGCGCCACGATGTCGGACGACGGGACCGACCGTGACCTGGCCGTGTGGGCCGACCGGGAGATCTTCACCGGGCACGGGCACCTCGACGTGCTCTCGGCGCGCGACGGCGGGCGGTCGCTGACCGCCGCCTACCGCAACGACACCTGGGGCGAGATGCGCACCCGGTGGGCCTTCACCGTCACCGACGGCAAGTCAGCCGCTTCGAAACCGGCCAGGCCTGAGCAAACTCCGCACCACATTCACCCGCCACGGATGGGCCGCCGCGCCGTTTCCCCTGCTGGACTAGCCATAGTGCCTAACGCAAGCTGGGCGTGACGGTCCATTACCGGCGCGGAGGGATTGGCATGCGGGGTGACATCCGGAGGTGGCTGGTCCCGGTCGCCCTGCTCGTACTCGGTGGCCTGGTGGCGGGGTGCGGCAGTGCGGCCAAGAACGCGATCTCCAGCCTGGCCCCCAGCCACAGCATCAGCCTGCCGACCAACGCGCCGGCCACCCCGGACGCCACCGTGCCGCCGAGCCCGGTGGCCAGTCCCACCGTGCAGCCGACCACGCCGGTCCCCACCACGCCGGCCGCTACCACACCGGTGGCGACGACACCCGCGGCCACCACCGCCGCGCCGACCCCGTCCCC
Source organism: uncultured Actinomycetes bacterium (assembly GCA_963717125.1). Classification (GTDB taxonomy): domain Bacteria; phylum Actinomycetota; class Actinomycetes; order Streptosporangiales; family Streptosporangiaceae; genus RYN-230. The sequence goes on along the minus strand of CAVQVG010000020.1, from coordinate 432,266 downwards.
GACCTCGACCAGCAGCACCAGCACGAGCACCCCGGCCTGGCTGTGGCTACTGCTCGCCCTAGTGGTGATCGCCGGGGTGACGTTCATCCTGATCGCGCGCTCGGTCAGCCGGCGGTCGGCGGTCACGGGCCAATGGCAGTCCGCCGTCACCGACGTGTACGCTCGCGGCTCGGCCCTGCACGACGCGATGGCGTCGCTGGAATGGCCGAGCGGGCCCGGCGGTCAGGCCCAGGGCGAGGCTCAGGCCCGGTGGATCGATATCCAGCGGCGGGCGGACGACCTGGCCCAGACGCTGTACCGGCTGCGCGAAACAGCACCGGACGAGGACAGCCGCGCCCGGGTGGACGACGTGCTCGGCGCGCTGCAATCGGTCCGCACGGCCATCGACGCCGAGCGGGCCCCAGGCGCCGGCGCCGAGCAGAACGAGTACTCCCGCAGCCGGCTGTACGCGTTCGCCCGGTCGCTCCGCGCGCTGCGCGGCGAGCCGCCGCCGGGTCCCGGTATGGGCTGACATTTCATCCGGTACGGGTGAGCCCAGCGGGGCCCTATCGGGCCGACACTGGTCCGAGGGCCGTCGGCCCGATAGGAGCTGAGGCGCAATGGGCTGGATCCTGCTGTCGGTCATCTACCTGGTGCTGCTGTTCACCGTGGCCATCATGACGTTCCGCAAGGGGCACTGGATCCTCGGCCTGATCGGCTTCATCTTCCCGGTGCTCTGGCTGATCGGGGCGGTGCTGCCGTCCCACCGCGGCCACCACCGCTGAGCACTGGGCCCGGTTAATCGAGCACGGCGGCCAGGCGCGCCGCGTAGCCCGCCACCGTCTGCTCGTCCTGGCGCCCCTCGTCCAGGTAGGACCAGGGCAGCGGCCGGTGCGGGGCCGGGTCCAGCCACGGCCGGGGCACGATGTGCGCGTGCAGGTGGGGCACGGAGTTGCCGAGCAACTGGTAGTTCATCTTGGCGTGCTCGACCACCTGCTCCAGCGCCGCGCCGACGCGCAGTACGTCCTGCCAGAAGCCAGCCGCCTCAGCCGGGCTGAGCTGGGTCGGCTCGGCCACGTGCCGGCCGTTCCACAGCACCACCGTGTACCCGGCGATCGACCCGGCCTTGGGCAGGTACGCGTCCGCGTACTGGCCGGTGGAGAAGCGGCGACCCCAGTCGTTGTCGGGGACGCCGATGAGGTTGCAGAGCACGCAGCCGCGCCCGGCCAATCGGCCGGCCCAGTCCTGCTGCCACGGCTTCAGGTCAGTGGCTGCCATGTGCTTCGTCCTCCTGGCTGGGTGGTGGACTCGGGGCGTGGCAGGCGGTAGACGACGTGGCGGCGGAGCGAGTGGCCGGGCTCGATCCGGGGATGCTCGAAGTAGCCGTGCCGGGTCATGCCGAGCCGGCGCATCACCGCCTGGGACGGCTCGTTCAGCACGGCCGTCATCGACCACAGCTCGGGTAGGCCAACTCCGGTGAAGGCGACATCCACCGCGGCCGTGGCCGCCTCGGTGGCGTACCCCTGATGCCAGGCCGCCTGGGCCAGCCGCCAGCCGACCTCCATGCCGCCGGCCCCGGGCACCCCGCTGGGCATCGGGTTCAGGCCGGTGAACCCGATGAACTCGGCCGTGCTGGCCAGTTCCAGAGCCCACAGCCCGAAGCCCTGGTGGTCGAAGCGGGCCTCGATGACGTTCACCAGGGAATCGCTGGCCGCCCGGTCCAGGGTGGCCGGGAAGTACCGCATCACCTCGGGGTCGGCGTTCAGGGCGCCGAACGGCGCCCGGTCCGCGTCCCGCCAGCGCCGCATCAGCAGCCGCTCGGTGCGGATGGTGTCGAACCGGCGGCCCACCGGGCCAGCCTAGCCAGCTGGCGGGCGGGTGGGGAGTGCGGTAAGACTCGCGGGATGGCAGTGACCCGGTTCCTCGGCGTGGACCTGGCCTGGCGGGAAGGCCGGGATGATCTCCCGGCCAACGAGACCGGGGTGGCGGTGCTCGACCCGGCGGGCCGGATCCTGGACGCGGGCTGGACCCGCGGCGTGCCGGACACGCTGGCCTGGGCGCAGGCCGCGGCCGGCGGCGAGGCCGCGGTGCTGTTCGTGGACGCCTCTCTCGTGGTGCGCAACCCGGCCGGCCAGCGGCGCTGCGAGACCCAGGTCGGGCAGCGATACGGCGCCTGGAAGGTCAGCGCGCACAGCACCAACCTGCGTTCGCCGCGGCTGGCCGGGGTCCGGTTGCTCAGCCTGGCCGAGCAAGCGGGCTGGCGGTACTCCGACGGCCGGACTGGGCCGCCTGCCGGCGGCCGGGTGATCTCGGAGAGCTACCCGTTCTGCACTCTGGTCGGCGCCACGGAACTCGGCTACGACCGGGAGCGGCCCCGGTACAAACGCCAGCCGCGGCGGCTGCCGGTGGCCGACTGGCGTCCGCGGCGGGCGGCCAACTGCGACGAGCTGATCCGCCGGCTTGGCCAGCTGGCCACCGCCGACCCGCCGCTGCTCCTGGACTCCCATCCGGTCACCCGGCGGCTGGCCGCCGAGCCGTCGCCGCTCGCTGACGCCGCCTACAAGCACCGGGAAGACCTCATCGACGGGCTGCTGTGCGCGTGGACCGCGGCGCTGTGGGTGCGGCACGGGCTGCGCCGCTGCCAGGTGCTCGGCCTGCGGGATGAAACCGCGGCGGCCGGGACGGCCGCCCGACCGGCCGCGACGATCATCGCGCCGGCCCGGCCCGAGCAGCGCGGCATGGGCGTTCAGCGGGCTGGTTTCACGCCTTCGTGGGAGGGGACGAAGCCGAGGCGTGCGTAGCAGCGGTGCGCGGGGCCGCGGAATCTGCCGGTGGTCAGCTGAACTGGCGGGCGCTCGGGTAGCGCTGGCCGCCGTCCACGACGATGTTGCTGCCGGTGACCCACGACGCCCGTGCGGACAGCAGGAACGTCACCACGTCGGCCACCTCGGTCAGGTGGCCCAGCCGGCCGAAGGGGAACTGGGTGGCCAGGAACGTGGCGAACGCCTCGGGGTTGGCCCGGCGGAACAGGTCCCAGCCGCCGTCGGGGAACATGATCGATCCGGGGCTGACCGCGTTGACCCGGATGTTGTCCGGCGCCAGCTCCTGCGCCGCCGTCGCGGCCAGCTGGATCTCGGCCGCCTTGGCGGTGGCGTAGGCGGTGCGCGGCGCCGGGCGCAGGCCGGTGATCGACGAGATGATCACGACCGCGCCGCCGCCCGCGGCCCGGAGGTGGCCGAGCCCGGCCCGGATCAGCTCCGCGGCGTGCCCGGCGTTCAGCGCGAACGTGGCGGTGAACTCGCCCGGCCCGGCGCTGGTCAGGTTGCCGGCCCCCACCGTGCCGCCGGCGTTGGCGACCAGATGGTCCAGGCCACCGAGTTGGGCGGCGATGTCATCGACCGCACGCTGCACCGCGGCCGGGTCCATGACGTCAGCCGCCGCGGTGGCCACCGGCACGCCGCGGCCGGCCAGCAGGCCCGCCGCGTCGGCCAGGCCGGCCGCGTTCCGGGCGACCAGGCCGACCGCTGCCCCCTCGGCGGCCAGCGCCTCGGCGATCGCGAAGCCGATGCCCTGGCTGCCCCCGGTGATCAGCGCGCGGCGGCCGCGCAGGCCTAGCTCCATGACTGACTCCTATTCCGTGTCGGCACCGTCCACTAGTAGCAGACCCCGCTGACGCGCCGCGCCGCGCCGGGAGGCCGCCCGCGTGGGAGCATGACACCGTGGCCGAGTTCGACGCGGAACTGCACCTGCGGCTGGCCGGGGAAGGGATGCTGGTCGACCGCCCCGGCGAGGACAGCGGGTCATGGGAGTCGCCGCTGGATGCGGCCGCGCACGCGCTGGTGGCGGTGGGTGCGCTGCCCGCGGCCACGGCACAGACGATCGTGGATGACTACTACCTGGCGGTGTCCTTCCGGTCCGGGGAGGACGCACAATACCTGTACCACCGGCGGATGAGGCAGCAGGCCGCGGCCGGGCCGGCCGGTGCCGCGCCGGGCGAACCGGGCCGGTTCCGCGCGCTGAGCTGCGGCCAGCTGATCGAGCAGCCGTGGGGACAGCTGCTGGTCAACTACGTGGTGCTCAGCGCGGACGCAACCGTGCTGCACGTGACCATGCGCCCATCGGCCGCCCTGGGCGGCCGGTTCGGCCGGATCAACCCGGCCGCACTGGTCCGTGGGATCACTCCGCCCCAGCCGGCTGTGCATCCGATAATCGCCGGGGTACCCGGGCAGCTCACCTTTACCGACGACCGCGGGACGTCGGTGACGGCCGGATTCTCGGGCGGCGGCAGCGACACCGAGTGGACCGGCGAGTTCGAGGCCCGCCCCGGGCTGGCCCTGGATACCGGGTGGATCGATGTGCTCGGCCAGCGCATCGAGCTGGTCGATGATCCGGGTTCCGGGGTCGAGGTGTGGGTCGAGCCGGTGGCCGAGCAGGATCCGGGACGGCGCTACCTGCAGGCCAGGCTGGCCATGCTGCTCCAGGCGCACGAGGACACACCGCTGGACAGCACGATCGACGCGCTGGTCGCGGCGGGCGCGCTGGCCGCCGACGACCCGGCCATCGCCGAGGCGCGGGCCGTGGCGCGGCAGCACGCGCGGGGCGGCTCGGGTGGTTCGGGTGGTTCGGGCGGGCGCCGGCGGCTGGCCGAGCCGTGGCGGTCGTTGCTGGCCGGCGGCGGCCGCGGCGGCGCCGGTCCGGACGGCCGGGTCATGGTGGGCGTGGCCACCCCGGCGTTCGACGGGGTGACCGTGGCGCTGCTGGCCGTGCAGTCCACCGGCGAGGAGTTCACCGCGGACGTGGAGCTCAGCCCGGGCCTGCCGCACTGGCACGCGGGCCTGACCCGGGTGGACGAGCCGATGTTGATCTGGTGGGCGGCGGACGACCGGGGTGGGCACTACCTGGGCCAGCCCAGCGGCTGGCATTCCGCGCCGGAGCGGGCCGGCGGCCAGATCGAGTTCTGGCCCGCGCTGGACCCCGCGGCCATCCGGCTGGACATCATGCCGACCACGGTGACGCAGCGCGCGGTCATCCGGGTCCCGCTGACCTGGGCGGCGGCCCGGTGACCGGGCCGTGGTGGGCCGGCCTCCCGCCGGCCGAGGTCCGGCTGGACTGCAGCGGGCATCCGCACCGGCTGCGCTGGGCCGCCGGGCAGTTGAACGCGCCGGACCACACCGACCTGGAAGGCGAGCAGATCCTCAGCGTGCTGGCCGGCCAGGGCTTTCCCTGCCTCGACGTGCTAGATCTGTGGGCCCAGCACGCGGCCGACCTGCGCGTGCTGATCCTGACCAGCCGGGGTCCGGCGGATCCGCTGGCCGTGGGGGCGCCGTCGCCGTCGCTCTCGGCGTCAGCGTCGTTCTCGTTCTCGGCGTCGGCGTCGGCGTCGCGTGGGGGCATGCGCCGAGGCCGGGCATCCTATTCCACGCTGTCCTATGGCCCACCGGACGAGCCGGACGACGGCCTGGCCACGCTGCTCGGCCTGGGGGGAGTGCTGCCGGACCGGCTGGCCGCGACGGTCATCGCCGCCTGGGCCGAGCGGCTCCGCGGCGCGGCGGGCGCGGGGGCGGCGACCACGGTCGGCGCTGGTGGTGGTGGTGCTGGTGCGGCTGGGGCTGGGGCTGGGGCTGGGGCTGGTGGTGCTGGTGCGGCGGATCCGGGTGCGCTGGCCGCGGCGCGGCCCGCGCTGCACGCGGCCCTGTACGGGCGCGTCATCACCACGCTGCGGTCCTGGACCGGCCGGCGCGACCTGCCGGTAGCGCTGACCATGATCCCGGAGGACCAGTCGCCCAGCCTGGCCCGCGATGGGGACGGGATCGCGGCGCAACTCCCGTTCGGCTGGCTGGCCGACGTGTGGGCCCGCGGCCTGACCCCGTGCTGGGGGCGGTTCTGCCTGGCCGCGGCCCCGGCGTCGGCCGGGGATGGCTGGGTGCTCAGCACGGTCGCCCTGGACCTTGGTCCGCCCCGCCCGCTGACCATCGGCAACCCGCCACCCGGCTAGTGCGGTGCCCGGGCGGCTCAGCTCTGTACCAACCGCGTGCTAAGTCAGCGTGGGCATGATCACCACCTGGGCCGGCCGGGCGGGGCACCGAGCGCGGATATACTTCTGTTTCAGAACTATTCGTCTGCTGGTGGTGGCTGGAGGCTGCCCCGGACACGCGAGGGAGCGCGATGGTATGGCCTGCCGCGACATGGCGGCGATGGGCCATACCCAGCCTGGCCCAGTCAGCTGATGCCCCGGCCCCGGCTGATGCTCCGGCCCCGGGCGGCGCGGCGGGGCGGCCGGGGGGGCGGGTGCGGGTGCCGCCGCCGCTGATCGGCCGGCGGCTGCCATCTGGCCGGGGCGCCACCGAGCAGCCCAACGTGACCGGGGACGGCGACGCGGCGCTCAGCCCGCTGTTCTGGGCCATGCTGGCGCTGACCGGGGTGGCCGCCGGGCTGTTCGGCGACCTGATGATGCTGATCCTGTTCACCGTGCAGCACCTGGCCTTCGGCTATCACAGCGGCACGCTGGAGGCGGCCGTCGAGCACGCGTCCGGGCTGCGCCGGGTCGGCGTGCTGCTCGTCGCCGGGCTGATCGGTGGGGTCGGCTGGTACCTGCTCCGCCGCTATACGAAGGGCGAGAAATCCGAGCTCGACGACGTGGTGTGGGGCAGCCGGGCGCACCTGTCGTTCCGCCGCTCGCTGGGTACCTCGGTGCTGTCCGAACTGGTCATCGGGATGGGCGCGTCCATCGGCCGGGAGAACGCGCCCAAGTTGATGGGCGGCGCGTCGGCCAGCGTGCTGGCCGGCTGGGCGCGGCTGTCGCCGGCGCAGCGGCGGTTGCTGATGGCCTGCGGCGGCGGGGCCGGCCTGGCCGCGGTCTACAACGTCCCGCTGGCCGGTGCGCTGTTCACCGCGGAGGTCATGCTGGGCAGCGTCACCGTGCCGGTGGTGCTGCCCGCGCTGGCCTGCTCGGCCATCGCCACCGCGGTGGGCTGGCTCTACCTGCCGGCCCGGCCCACCTACCTGGACGTGCCCAGCTACCACGTCAGCGCGCCGCTGCTGGCCTGGGCGCTGCTGGCCGGGCCGCTGATCGGGCTGATCGCCAGCGGCTACATCCGGCTGATCGGCTGGGTTTCGCACCATCAGGCCCGGCACAAGGCGGCCATCATCGCGCCGGTACTGGCGTTCGGCATCCTGGGCCTGATCGGGCTGGTCTACCCGCAGTTGTTCGGCAACGGGAAGGACATGGCGCACGACGCGTTCCTCGGCCGTGACGGGCTCGTCCTGCTGCTGGCGCTGTTCGCGCTCAAGCCGCTGATGACCGCGTTGTGCCTGGGCAGCGGCGCGTCCGGCGGGCTGTTCACGCCCACGCTGAGCACCGGGGCGGTGCTGGGCGGGGCGGCCGGGATCCTCTGGAGCCTGGCCTGGCCCGGATCGCCGGCCGGCGCGTACGCGCTGGTCGGCGCGGCGGCCATGCTGGGTGCGGCGATGCAGGCCCCGCTGGCCGGGCTGGCCCTCACCCTGGAACTCACCCACGGCGGCTTCGCGCTGCTCATCCCGATGATCGTGGCCACGGTGACGGCCACCGTGATCGCCCGGAAGATCGACGGGTACTCGATCTACACCGCGCGGCTGCGCGCCGACCCGGACGTGGCCGACGTCGCCCGGGCCGACCTGGCCCGGCCCGGCCTGGCCGGGGCGCCGGCCGGTCAGCGGGCCAGCAGCGCCAGCTCGAAGGAGTACCGCGAGGCGCGGTAGACGCTTTGACACGGCTTCACACGGGACGGTTACATGGCAGTCATGGCAGGTGGGCCGGGCAGCGCAGGCGGCTCCGCCGGGTCTGGCCCCGCCGCGCCGGTGGCGCTGGACGTGCTGACGATGGGCCGGGTGGGCGTAGACCTCTATCCGCTGCAGACCGGGGTCGGCCTGGACGACGTGACCACGTTCGTCAAGTACCTCGGGGGCAGTGCCACCAACGTGGCGGTGGCCGCGGCCCGGCTGGGCCGCAGCGCGGCGGTGATCACCCGGACCGGGGCCGATCCGTTCGGCCGGTTCATCCACCGGGCGCTGCGCGGCTACGGGGTGGACGACCGGTTCGTCACCGCGGTGCCCGGGCTGCCCACCCCGGTGACGTTCTGCGAGGTGTTCCCGCCGGACCATTTCCCGATCTACTTCTACCGCTACCCGAAAGCACCGGACCTGGAGATCCGCCCCGGCGACCTGGATCTGGCGGCGATCCGGGCGGCCGGGGTGTTCTGGGTGACCGGCACCGGCCTGTCCGCCGAGCCGAGCCGGGCGGCCACGCTCGCCGCGCTGCGGGCCCGCGGGCGGGCCGGGATAACCGTGCTCGACCTCGACTACCGGGCGGTGTTCTGGCCGTCCCGGGCCGAGGCCCGGCGCTGGATGCAGGCGGCGCTGGAGCACGTCACGGTCGCGGTCGGCAACCTGGACGAGTGCGAGACCGCGGTGGCCGAACGCGACCCGGCCCGGGCGGCCGCGGCGCTGCTGGCGCACGGCGTGGACCTGGCCGTGGTCAAGCAGGGCCCGGACGGGGTGCTCGCGGCCGACCGCACCGGGCTGACCACCATCCGGCCGGTCAAGATCGAGGTGGTCAACGGCCTGGGCGCCGGTGACGCGTTCGGGGGGGCGCTCTGCCACGGGCTGCTGGCCGGCTGGGACACGCCCGCGGTCATCCGCTTCGCCAACGCCGCGGGCGCCATCGTCGCCGGCCGGCTGGCCTGCTCGGACGCCATGCCGGGCCGGGCCGAGGTGGACGATCTGCTGGCCGGGCAGCCCGATGTTCGCTGACCAGCTAACCGAAGTCCGGCAGGCCCGGGCGCACCGGCCCGGCGCGGTGGCCGAGGCGGCGGCCCGCCGGGGCCGGCCCGCCACCCTGCTCGGCCCGGCCGGGCACCTCATGATCATCGCCGGTGCGGTGGACAGCGCGGTGAGCCTGCTGTGAAGGGGCAGCATGGATGACACCCTGCACCGGCCGGCCGGGTGCCTGGCGGCCGGGCCGTATGAGCTCTGCCTGACCCCGGGCCAGGCCGGCTGGTCGTACGCCGGGCTGCGCGTGCTGCGGCTCCCGGCGGGCGGCTGGCACGAGCTCAGCACCGGGGACGAGGAGATGCTGGTGCTGCCGCTGGCCGGGTCGGCCACGGTGGACTGCGCGGGCCAGCGGTTCGAGCTGGCCGGGCGGCCCAGCGTGTTCGCGGGTGTCACCGACTTCGCGTACCTCCCGCCGGGCAGCGCGGCCCGGATCCGCAGCGCACCCGGCGGCCGGTTCGCGCTGCCCAGTGCTCGCGTAACCGGTGCTTCCGTAACCAGTGCTCGCGTAACCAGTGCCCGGGTGCCGGCCGCCACCGAGCCGCCCGGGCAGGCCCGGTACGGCGCGGCGGCCGGGGTGCCGGTCGAGCTGCGCGGCGCGGGCTCGTGCTCCCGGCAGGTGAACGGGTTCTGCATGCCGGGCGCGTTCCCGGCCAGCCGGCTGCTGGCCTGTGAGGTGCTCACGCCGGCCGGCAACTGGTCGTCGTACCCGCCGCACAAGCATGACGAGGACCGCCCGGGGGAAACGGTACTGGAGGAGATCTACTACTTCGAGATCGCGTCCGGGCCACCGGACGCGGCCGGCGCGCCGCGGCCGGGGTCCGGTTTCCAGCGGGTCTACGGCACCGCGGACCGGCCGGCTGACCTGCTGGCCGAGGTCAGGACGGGGGACGTGGTGCTGATCCCGCACGGCTGGCACGGCCCGTCGATGGCGGCCCCTGGCTACGACATGTACTACCTGAACGTGATGGCCGGGCCCGGCCCGGAGCGGGCGTGGCTGATCTGCGACGACCCGGCGCACGCCTGGGTCCGGGACACCTGGGCCGGGCAGCGACCGGACCCGAGACTGCCCGGCCCGCGGGCCGAGCCGTCCGGGAGGACGGCGTGACCCGGCTCACCGTGGCCCAGGCGGTGGTCCGGTTCCTGGCCGCGCAGCGCACCGAGCGGGACGGCGCCGAGCACCGGATGTTCGCCGGCTGCTTCGGCATCTTCGGCCACGGCAACCTGGCCGGGCTCGGCCAGGCCCTGCTGGAAGCCGAGCTGGCCGGGTCGGCCGGGCAGGCCAGCCCGGCCGGGCTGCGCTACGTGCCGGCGCGCAACGAGCAGGCCATGGTGCACGCCGCCGCCGGGTACACCCGGATGCGCGACCGGCTGCAGATGTGGGCCTGCACGTCCTCGGTCGGCCCCGGCGCGACCAACATGGTCACCGGGGCAGCGCTGGCCACCATCAACCGGCTGCCGGTGCTGCTGCTGCCCGGCGACGTGTTCGCCACCCGGCCCGCCCGGCCGGTGCTGCAGGAACTCGAGCACCCGGCCGGCGACGACGTGTCGGTCAACGACACCCTGCGCCCGGTGTCGGTGTTCTTCGACCGGATCTGGCGGCCGGAGCAGCTGCCCTCCGCGCTGCTGGCGGCGATGCGGGTGCTGACCGACCCGGCGCAGACCGGGGCGGTGACGCTGGCCCTGCCGCAGGACGTGCAGGCCGAGGCGTACGACTGGCCCGGGGAACTGTTCGCGCCGCGGGTCTGGCACGTGGCCCGGCCGGTGCCCGAGCCGGCCGCGGTGCACCGGGCGGCGGCGGTGATCCGGTCGGCCCAGCGCCCGCTGATCATCTCGGGCGGCGGGACGATCTACGCCGCGGCCACCGGCGAGCTGCGCGCCTTCGCGGAGGCGGCCGGGATCCCGGTGGCCGAGACGCAGGCGGGCAAGGGCTCGCTGCGCTACGACCACCCGCTGGCCCTGGGCGCGGTCGGCAGCACCGGCAGCTCCGCCGCCAACCAGGTAGCCCGGGACGCCGACGTGATCATCGGCGTCGGCACCAGGTACACCGACTTCAGCACCGCCTCGCAGACCGCGTTCGGCGATCCCGGCGTCCGGTTCGTCAACCTCAACGTGGCCGCGCCGGACGCGGTGAAGCAGTCGGGCACCGCCGTGGTCGCCGACGCGCGCGAGGGGCTGTGCGCGCTGCGGACGGCGCTGGCCGGGTGGGCCACGGACCAGGGCTACCAGCGGCAGGCGGCCGAGCTGCGCGAAGAATGGGACCAGGCCGTCACCCGCGCCTACACCCTGGGGCACCAGCCCCGCCCCGCGCAGTGCGAGGTGATCGGCGTGATCAACGAGGTCAGCGGCCCACGGGACGTCGTCGTCGGCGCGGCCGGGTCGATGCCCGGCGAGCTGCACAAGCTGTGGCGCACCCGGGACGCCAAGGGCTACCACGTCGAGTACGGCTACTCGTGCATGGGCTACGAGATCGCTGGCGGCCTCGGCGTCAAGCTGGCCGCCCCGGACCGGGACGTGTACGTCCTGGTCGGCGACGGGTCGTACCTGATGATGGCCAGCGAACTGGTCACCGCCGTGCAGGAGGGCGTCAAGCTGATCGTGATCCTGGTGCAGAACCACGGGTTCGCCTCGATCGGGGCGCTGTCCGAAACCGTCGGCAGCCAGCGGTTCGGCACCCGGTACCGGTACCGGGACCCGGGCACCGGGCGGCTGGACGGCGGGGTGCTGCCGGTTGACCTGGCCGCGAACGCGGAGAGCCTGGGCGTCCGGGTGTGGCGCGCACAGACCATCGCGGAGTTCCGCGACCTGCTCGGCCAGGCCCGCGACAGCCAGCGGGCCGGCCCGGTGCTGGTGCAGATCGAGACCGACCCGCTGGTCCCCGCGCCGTCCAGCGAGGCCTGGTGGGACGTGCCGGTGGCCGAGGTGTCGGAGCTGGCCGCCACCCGCCAGGCCAGCCAGGCCTACCGGGCCGCCAAGGCCGGCCAGCGCCAGTTCCTGGCGGCTGAGCCCGGCCCGGACCGGCCGCGACCGGACGGAAGCACGTGATGTCAGCCGGGCCGCCTGCCGCGGCCCCGCCGGTGGCCGCCAACCTGTGCCTGGGCAGCGCCCCCGACTCGTGGGGCGTCTGGTTCCCGGCCGATGACCGCCAGGTGCCCTACCCCCGGTTCCTGGACGAGCTGGCCGCCGCCGGGTACCAGTGGCTCGAGCTGGGCCCGTACGGCTACCTGCCGGCCGATCCAGCCCGGCTGGCCGCGGAGGTCAGCCGCCGCGGCCTGCGGGTCAGCGGCGGGACGGTGTTCGGCGCGCTGCACCGGCCCGCCGAATGGGCGCCGATGCTCGCCGCCACCCGCCGGGTCGCGGAGCTGACCGCCGCGGCCGGCGCCCAGCACCTGGTCTTCATCCCGCCGCTGTTCCGGGACGAGAAGACCGGCTTGTGCACCGAGCCGGCCGAGCTGGACGACGCGCAATGGGCCACGCTGACCGCCGCGGCCAACGAGCTCGGCCAGATTTTGCTGAACGCCCTTGGCGTGCGACTGTGCCTGCACCCGCACGCGGACACGCACATCCAGACCCAACCCGAGATCGAGCGGTTCCTGGACGGCACGGACCCGGACTGCGTCTGGCTGTGCCTGGACACCGGGCACGTGGCCTACGGGGGCGGCGACCCCATCGACCTGATCCGGCGCTACGGCGACCGGATCGGCTACGTGCACATCAAGCAGATGGACCCGGCCGTGCTGGCCCAGGTGCGGGCGGACGGGCTGTCGTTCGGCGAGGCGGTGCGGCGCGGCGTGTGCGTGGAGCCGCCCGCCGGGGTGCCGGACCCGGCCGCGGTGCTCCGCGAGCTGGCCGGGCTGGACGCGCCGCTGTTCGTGATCGTGGAACAGGACCTGTACCCGTGCGACCCCGGCGTGCCGCTGCCCATCGCCACCCGGACCCGGAACTATCTGGCCGGCTGCGGCCTGGGCGTGCCGCCGGGGATGCGGCCATGACGGTCCGGGTCGGCGTCGTCGGGGCGGGCATGATCGGGCAGCAGCACGCCCGCCGGCTCAGCGGCGTGCTGGCCGGCGCCCGGGTGACCGCGGTGGCGGACGCCGTGCCCGGCCGGGCCGAGCAGCTCGCCCGGTCGGTACCCGGCGCGCAAGCTCTGGGCACCGGGCCGGACGTGGTCGCGTCGGCCGAGGTGGACGCCGTGCTGGTCACCTCGTCCGGCCCCAGCCACGAGGAGTACGTGCTGGCGGCGATCGGGGCCGGCAAACCGGTCTTCTGCGAGAAGCCGCTGGCCCCGGAGCCGGGGGCGTGCCTGCGCATCGTCGAGGCCGAGATGGCGGCGGGCCGCCGGCTGGTCCAGGTCGGCTTCATGCGCCGGTACGACGACGGCTACCTGGCGATGAAGCGGGCGGTCGATGCGGGCCGGATCGGCACCCCGCTGCTGGCGCACTGCGTGCACCGCAACGCGGCCACGCCGCCGACCTTCACCAGCGACATGCCGGTCACCGATTCGGCCGTGCACGAGATGGACATCATCCGCTGGCTGCTCGGCGACGAGGTGACCGCGGTCTCGGTGGTGGCCACCCGGCGCAGCGGCTACGCGCCGGACCAGCTGCAGGACCCGCAGGTGCTGCTGATGGAGACGGCCGCCGGGGTGCACGTTGACGTCGAGGTGTTCGTCAACTGCCAGTACGGCTACGACATCCGCTGCGAGCTGGTCGGCGAGACCGGGACGGTGTCGCTGCCCAGCCCGGGCGGGCCGGAGCTGCGCAGCGGCGGGGCGGCCAGCCAGCCGGTGCCGGCCGACTGGCGCGAGCGGTTCACCCGGGCCTACGACGCCGAGCTGCAGGACTGGGTGGACTCGGTGCGCCGCGGCCAGGCCACCGGGCCGTCGTCCTGGGATGGCTACGCCGCGGCCGCGGTGGCCCAGGCGGCGCTCACCGCGCTCAGCTCGGGCCAGCGCACCCCGGTCGTGCTGAAGACCCGGCCCGGCTTCTATGGCTGACCGGGGCTCCACCGGGGTGGCCGTCATCGGCGCGGGCATGGCCGGGCGGGCGCACGCCGCCGCCTACCGCACCGCCGCCACCCTGTACGGCCTGGACCGGCCCGCGGTCCGGCTGGTCGCGGTGGCGGACCCCAACCGGCCGCTGGCCGAGGACGTGGCCCGCCGGTACGGGTACCAGCGGGCCGAGGCCGGCTGGCCGCCGGTCGCGGCCGCGCCGGACGTGGACGCGGTCAGCGTGGCCGCCGCGAATCACCTGCACCGGGAGATGGTCGAGGGGCTGCTGGCCGCGGGCAAGCACGTGCTGTGCGAGAAACCGCTGGCCGGCTCGTACGCCGACGCGCAGGCCATGACGGCCGCCGCGGAAGCGTCCGGCCTGGTCGCCGCCGTCGGCTACACCTACCGGCGCTCGCCGGCCATCAGCGCGGTCCGCCAGCTGCTGGCCGCCGGGGAACTGGGCGAGATCATCCAGTTCAGCGGGCGGTACTGGGAAGACTACGCGCTGGACCCGGCCGCGCCGCTGACCTGGCGGTACCAGGGCGGCACCGGCTCGGGCGCGCTCGCCGACCTGGGCAGTCACCTGGTGGACATCGCCGAGCAGCTGTGCGGCCCGATCGCCGCGGTCAGCGGGGCCATGGTCCGCACCGCGGTGACCCAGCGGCCGGTGCCCGCGGCCAGCACCGTCGGTCACGGCCGCGCCGAGGTCACCGGCGAGCCCGGCCCGGTGCGGAACGAGGACGCCGTCGTGTTCACCGGCCAGTTCGCCGGCGGCGCGGTCGGCACGTTCTCGGTGTCCCGGGTCGCGCACGGCCAGCCGGACGGGCTCGGCTTCGAGGTGTTCGGCACGGCCGGCTCGGCCGCCTTCGACCTGCACCGGATGGGCGAGTTCAGCGTCTGCACCGACGGCCCGCGCCCGGCCGTCAACGGGCCCCGGCGGGTGCTGGTCGGCCCGGACCACCCCTACCTCCGGGACGGCGTGCCGATGGTGGCCGGCGGCGTCGGGTACGGCACCGCCGACATGTTCGCGTTCCAGGCCCGCGCGTTCCTGGACCAGATCGGCGGCATCGCCGGGCTGCCGCCGTGCGCGGATTTCCGCGCCGGGCTGCACGGGCTCGGCGTGCTGGCCGCCGTGACCGCGTCGGCCCGGTCCGGCGGCGCGCCGGTGCCGGTCGGCTGAGCCCGCGGCCGCCCGGTCAGTTCCTGGTCTCGGTCAGGTAGCTGCGGATGATGGAGCCGAAGTCCGGGTCCGGGAGCAGGCCGAGCCCCTCGGCCCGTTCGCTGTGGAACCGGGCCGGCCAGCCGGTCACGATGCGGGTGACGCCGGGGTCGGGGGCCCAGTCGATAAGCCGGGTCACGGCCGGCCCGGCCGCCTGCTCCAGCGCGGCGACCATCTCGTCCACGGTCACGGTGAGCGCGGGCAGGTTGACCGCGCTCCGGCCACCCCAGGCGGCGCCGGACGCCTCGGCCGCGCGGCGCAGCCCGGCCAGGGCCCGCGCCGGGGAGGACAGCGCCACCTCGGTGTGCGCGTCCACCGGGCACACCGCGCGCTGGCCCGCCAGCGGCTCGCGGATGATGCCGGACAGGAACCCGGACGCGGCCCGGTTGGGCCGGCCCGGGCGCACGCACACCGTCATCAGCCGGACGGCCCGGCCGCGCAGGAAGCCCTTGCGCGTGTAGTCGGCCAGCAACTGCTCCCCGATGACCTTCTGCACGCCGTAGCTGGTCTGCGGGTTCGGCATCGTCTGGTCGTCCACCACGGCGGGCAGCGGGTGGTCGGGGGAGGTGCCGAACACGGCCAGCGAGCTGGCGAACACCAGCACCGGTTTGCTGCCGGCCGTCCGGCACGCGGCCAGCAGCGCCTCGGTGGCCCGCAGGTTGGCCCGCACGCCGAGATCGAAGTCGGCTTCGCATTCCGCGCTGACCGCGGCGGCCAGATGGAAGATCACCGAGGCCCCGGTGAGCGCGCTCCAGCCCGCGCCGTCCGGCCGGACCAGCTCGCCGAGCTCGCCGTGGAGGGCGGTGACCCGCCGGTCCGCGGCCAGGTCGGGGGGCACCGGCGCCTGGTCGGCCAGGGTCAGCCGACCCAGCGGCCGGGCCGCGCCGCCCGCCACCGCGAGCGAGCCGGCCGCCAGCAGGTCCCGGGCCAGCCGGGCGCCCAGGAAGCCCGCGCCACCAGTGATCACGACGTTCGTCACGGCGTCTCCGTTCTCCGACCTGGCCAGGGGCGTCCACTACAGTGAGCGCGCACCCTCCATCATCCGTCGGTGGGCAGCGGAAGGAAGTAGTCGCTGCGGGACAGCCTGCCGGCCGCCGAGTCGGTGTTCGCCGCGCTACCCCCGGCCCGCCCGGATGCGTCTCCACCGCGACGTGCCGTCGGCCGCCGCCCAGTTTCGCCGCCCGGCGGGGTCAGTACCTGATGATGGAGGCAAGCCGACCAGCGAGGTACTGGCGTTATGACAGCAAATTTGATTGAACGGGCACGTGCCGGGGATGGGGAGGCGTTCGGCCAGCTCATTGAGCCGCACCGGCGGGAGCTGATGGTGCATTGCTACCGGATGCTGGGCTCGGCGCAGGACGCGGAGGACGCGCTCCAGGAGACCATGCTGGCCGCCTGGCGTGGCTTCGCCGCGTTCGAGGGCCGGTCCTCGGTGCGCACCTGGCTGTACCGGGTGGCCACCAGCCGGTGCCTGAACGCGCTGCGGTCCGGCAGCCGCCGCCCGCCGGACACGTCGAGGCTGTCGGTGGCCAGCCCGCCGGAACCGACCCGGCTCGGCGAGGTGCTCTGGCTGGAGCCGCTGCCAGACACCGCCCTGGAGGGGCTGGCCGACAGCGCGCCCGGCCCGGAGGCCCAGTACGAGGCCAGCGAGGCCATCTCGCTCGCGTTCGTGACCGCGCTGCAGCTGCTGCCGCCCCGGCAGCGGGCCGTGCTGATCCTGCGCGACGTGCTCGGCTACCCGGCCCGCGAGGTGGCCGGCCTGCTGGACGTGACCGAGGAGTCGGTGACCAGCGCGCTCAAGCGGGCCCGGGCCGCGATCCGGCAGCGGATGGGTACGACGGCGGACCAGCCGCCCGCCCCGGCAGCCGGCTCGGCGGAAGAGCAGGACCTGGTGGCCCGGCTGACCCAGGCCTTCGAGGGCGGCGACGTGGACGGCATCGTGGCCTTGATGACCGAGGACGCCTGGCTGCGGATGCCGCCGGTCCCGCTCGAGTACCAGGGCCGGGAGCTGGCGCTGCGCTTCTTCACCGCGATCTGGCAGGGCCGCAGCTACCGGCTGGTGCCGACCCGGGCCAACGGGCAGCCCGCGTTCGGGGTCTATGTCCGCGACCCGCAGGCCGGGGCGGCCCGGGCGGTTGGCCTCCTGGTGGCCACCCTGGCGGGTGGCCAGGTCAGCGAGCTGACCCGGTTCGAGACCAGCGTCATGCCGCGCTTCGGGCTGCCCCGGATGCTGCCCGGTTAGCCGGCGGCTGTCTTGAGCTGAACCGACACGCTGCGTACCGACGGGGCCAGCGTCACGGTCCCGGTGTGCTCGTCGACCACGCCCGCGCTGGCGTGCGCGATGTTGTTGACGAACGCGGGCAGCTGGAACAGCACCGGCCCGGCCGGGGCCTGCCCGGACAGCGACAGCGTGACCGCGGCGCCCGAGCCGCGGATGGTCAGCCCCAGGTGGTGGCCATCGGTGGTCGGGAAGTTGGCCAGGCTGATCGGCTGGCCACGGGTAAGCCAGCTGCCCGGCACGCCGCGGCCGACGATCAGGCTGCCGTCCGCCCGCTGCGCGGCCAGCGAGTCGAGCAGCACCAGGTTGGCGTTGGCCATGCCCCAGGCGTGCGGCGACGAGCCGTTGCCCGCTTCCGGATGGGTGCCCGCCCAGGGTGACCCCGGGTTGGGGAACTGCTGGCTCTCCCACCACGAGTACGGCCCGCTCTGCCCGTTCGCGATCATGAACTGGTAGCTGAGGATGCCCTGGTCCCGGTGCTGCGCGCTGGCCAGCCCCCATTCGCCGTAGCCGGCGTTGTAGGCGGTGCTGTAGTACTGCGTCGGATAGCCGCCGAACGTGTTCGGCGGCAGCTTGCCCTGCAGCCGGCCGAACCCGTAGTCGTAGGTGGCGTCGATCAGGCTGCGGCCCGGCCCGCTGAGCTTGGCGCCGAACAGGTAGCCGTCCCAGGCCCAGCGGCCGAACAGGAACGGCGCCGCCCAGTTCGCGTCCTCGGCGTTGGCGCACCGGTTGGCGGTGTTCGGCTCGGTCATCGAGCAGGGCAGGTAGCTCAGGTGGCTGGCGGAGATCGTCGCGTCCAGCGTCTTGTTGACCGCGGCCAGCAGGCTGGCGTACTGCCCGGCCGCCCACTGCGCCTGGCCGGCGTCGCCGACCTGCCTGGCCAGCCACTCGTACGTGGCCAGCCCGGTCAGCGCCTCGTAGTTGTCGATGGTCCAGTAGCCGTTGGCGTCGATGTCATTGGTCTTCTCCATGATCCCGCCCGGCCCGGTCCGGTCGGCGGCGATCAGGTGGGCGGTGTCCTCGATGCTCGGCTCGGTCTTCCCGGCCGGCCCCTCGGCGGCGAAGTTGGCCTTGACGAAGCTCAGGTCGCCGGTCTTGAGCAGGTAGAGGGCCCAGATCCAGGGATAGGTCCACACCCCGTCGTCGTACTGGGTCTGGCTGCCGATGACGTACCGGGCCCGGTCCAGCAGCGCGTGCGCGCCGGTTGTGTAGCCCTGGGTGAACAGGTTGGCCAAGATGCCGATCACGTCATGGCTGAACTCGGTGTCGTAGCCGTTGGCCCCGGTGCGCAGCTGGTCGCCGGACCGGATGATCTGGGTGTAGCTGAACCCGGTCCGGTACGCGTCGGCCAGGCTCGGGTCGGGCAGGCTGGTGATCTGGGCGATCCCGTTCAGCTGGCTGTCCCAGAACGCCTTCATGTGCGCGAAGTGCTGGTCGTAGCCGCCCGCGGCGGCCAGCGCGGCGGTGGACGGCCACGGGTAGCTGGCGCCGAACCGGTCGGCCGCCACCACGTAGTCGTGGTCGACCGAGCCGTGCGCGGGGACCGTGTCGCCTTGCGTGGCGTTGAGCGGGATCAGCCCGGCTGACGGCTGCGGGTCGATGCTGAGCGGCTGCCCGGTCGGGTTGCTGACCCGGACCCGGCTGTAGATCGCGACGTAGGCGTGCCCGCCGGCGGTCACCTTGTCGCCGAAGTTGGTGATCGACACGGTGGCGCCGCCGGACTGGAACGTGGTGACCAGGGCGGGCAGGTAGCCGTCCGCGTTGGCCCAGGTGGTCTTGGTGTCGTTGTAGAGGCCGTAGCCGTACGTGGTGCCGGTGACCGGGGTGGCGGTGCCGCCGCCCGGCTGGCCGCCGCTGATCACGAAGAAGCTGCCGCCCAGGCAGGCCACGACGGCCTGGTGGTTGCCGGCCCAGCCGAGCACGCTGGCGTCACCGAACGTGCCGTAGACGGTCTGGCTGCCGGCCGGGCCGTTGGGCGCGCAACTGTACGGCGGCGCCGTCGCGGCTGTGCTTGCGGCCGCGGGTACTAACCCGGTGCTGAGCGCGGCCGCCGCCAGTGCGGCGGCGAATCGGCGGGTGGACCGGCTGGTGAGCGCCATTGCTACCTCCGCGGTTCCGGTTCGGTTCAGTTCAGGGCTTGTCCAGCTTGCGAGTATCGCGTAGCTCGGTGTAAGGCTCCTGGTCCGGCGGTGCGCCAGCGGCGATGGCCTGGCCGCGGATGAGCTCAGCGTTGAACTCCGCGCCGAACAGGATCGCGATGTTCGAGATCCACATCCAGATCAGGAAGATGATGATGCCGCCGAGGCTGCCGTAGACCTTGTTGTAGTGCCCGAAGTTGGCCACGTAGAGCGCGAACAGGCCCGAGGCGATCAGCCACAAGATGACGGCCAGCACCCCGCCCGGGCTGACCCAGCGGAAGCCCTGCCGGGCGTTCGGGCTGGCCCAGTACAGGATGGCGAACATGATGCTGACGATGACCAACAGCACCGGCCACTTGGCGATGTCCCACGCGGTCACCGCGGCCGAGCCGATGCCCAGCCCGTTCCCGACCCGGCGGGCCAGGCTGCCGGTCACCACGACGATCAGTACGGAGGCCACCAGCAGCACCATGACGATCAGCGTGATACCCAGCCGGATCGGGTACGTCTTCCAGGCCGGCCGTCCCTCGGGCACGTCATAGATGGCGTTCGAGGCGCGCATGAACCCGGCCACGTAGTTGGACGCCGACCACAGCCCGAGCGCGAGGCTGGCCACGGTCAGGATCCCGGCGGTGGCGTGGTGGGCCTGCAGGTGGGTGATGGCGTTCAGCAGGATGGTCCGCACGTTGGCCGGGGCAAGCTGGGCCAGGCCGGTGACCAGCGGCTGGGTGGCCGACTTGCCGATCAGGCCGAGCAGGGACACCAGTACCAGCAGCCCGGGGAAGACGGACTGGATGCCGTAGTAGGTCAGCGCCGCGGCCCAGTCCCGCAGGTTGTCCTCCTTGAACTCGCGGGCCGTCCGGCGGGCCGCCGCGAGCCAGCCGCCGCGGCCGAGCTCGACGGGGCTGTCCGGCGTCTCGCTGCGGGTATCCGGGGTGCGCTCCGGCCGGTGCCCGGCGACTGGTTCCGCCATGGCGGCATGCCTCCTCCCCCAGGCGGCTGGCCTGAGGGGTCATCCACTACCCGGCCGCCCCAGCAACTAACGCGCAGTGGTGCCGTATCCTGCTCAGATATCCGGCGGTGTGCGGCCGCCGGGCTGTACCGGGAAGGTCGTCATGGCGGGCAGCAGAGCGTCAGTGCCCACGCCCGCGCCGGTGCCTACCTTGTCCCGGCGGCATGCGGCTGGTGCGCCGAGCGCCCGCGGCCTGCTGCTCACCCTGCTCGGCGAGTGCGTGCTGACCGGCGACGGCACGGCCTGGACGTCGGCCGTGCTGGACGTGCTGGGCCGGCTCGGCATCGAGGAGAAAGCGACCCGGCAGGCGCTGATGCGTACCGCCGCGGCCGGCTGGCTGGACGCCGAGAAGCGCGGCCGCCGGACCCGGTGGCGGCTCACCGACAGCGCCCGCCGGCTGCTCACCGACGGCGCGGAGCGGATCTACTCGTTCACCGGCCCAGCCGAGCAGTGGGATGGCCGCTGGCTGCTTGTCTACGCGCGGGTCCCGGAGAACGACCGGCAGGCCCGGCACGTCGTGCGCACGAGGCTGAACTGGGCCGGGTTCGGCTCCCTCGGCGCGGGCCTGTGGATCAGCCCGCATCCGGAGCGGGAGGCCGAGGCGGTCGGCGTGCTGCGGGCGGCCGGGCTGGCCGACGACGCGCACGTGTTCGTGGCCCGCCGGTCCGGGCTGGCCGATGTGCGGGTGATGGTCGCCACCGCCTGGGACCTGACCGCCATCGAGGAGCAGTACGAGCGGTTCATCGCGGAGTTCCGCGCCGAGGCCCCGGCTGACCTGCTGGCCCGGCTGATCGAGCTGGTGCACGCCTGGCGGCGGTTCCCGTCCATCGACCCGGTGCTGCCCCGGGAACTGCTGCCCGCCCGGTGGAGCGGGCTGGCCGCGGCCCAGCTGTTCGCCGACCGCCGGCAGCGCTGGTCGGCCGATGCCCGGCTGGACTGGAAGCGGCTCAACGACATCGGCTGACATGCGCACCGTGGTGGCCCCTTTCGCCGACCAGTGATCGGGAGCCGGAACCGGGCTAACGTGCTACGGATACTTGACGAAATGACCGAGGAACGTAGAACATAGGCAGCGTACCCTGGACCGGAGGGCCGATCGTGATGACCAGTGCGACGCCGCTGCCCCAGGTGGACTTCCGCACCGAGCCTGCCCAGTACCGGCACTGGCGGCTGGCCTGTGACGGGCCGGTCGCCACGCTCACCATGGACGTGGCCGAGCAGGGCGGCCTGGTGCCTGGTTACGAGCTCAAGCTGAACTCCTACGACCTCGGCGTGGACATCGAGCTGTACGACGCGGTGCAGCGGCTCCGGTTCGAGCACCCCGAGGTCCGGGCGGTGGTGCTGACCAGCGGCAAGGACAAGGTGTTCTGCGCGGGGGCGAACATCCGGATGCTGGCCGCGGCGCCGCACCCGTGGAAGGTGAACTTCTGCAAGTTCACCAACGAGACGCGGAACGGCATCGAGGACGCCACGGCCAGCTCCGGGCAGACCTACCTGGCCGCGCTCAACGGGACCGCGTCCGGCGGCGGCTACGAGCTGGCCCTGGCGTGCGAGCACATCATGCTGGTGGACGACCGGTCCTCGGCGGTGTCGCTGCCCGAGCTGCCGCTGCTCGGCGTGCTGCCCGGCACCGGCGGGCTGACCCGGGTCACCGACAAGCGGCACGTCCGCCGTGACCTGGCCGACTACTTCGCGACCAGGGCGGAAGGCGTAAGCGGCAAGAAGGCGGTCGCGTGGCGGCTGGTGGACGAGGCGGTGCCGCGCGGGCAGTGGGCCGACGTTGTCGCCCAGCGGGCTCAGGAGCTGGCCGCGCGGTCGAGCCGCCCGGCCAACACGGCTAACACGGCCGACGCGGCCAACGCGGCCGGCATCGCGCTGACCCCGCTGGCCAAGACGCGCACCGACCAGGAGATCAGCTACCCCCACGTGACGGCGCGGCTGGACCGGGACCGCGGCGTGGCCGAGATCACCGTCAGCGGGCCGGGCGCGAGCGCGCCGGCCAGCCTGGCCGCGGTGCACGAGCAGGGCGCCGGGTTCTGGACCCTGGCCATGACCCGCGAGCTGGACGACCTGATCCTGGACCTGCGCACCAACGAGCTGGAGCTGGGCACCTGGGAGCTGCGTACCAGCGGCGACGCGGCGCGGGTGCTGGCCTGTGACCAGCTGCTGCTGGACCACCGCGACGACTGGCTGGCCAACGAGATCCTGCTCTACCTCAAGCGGACGCTCAAGCGGCTGGACGTGACCAGCCGCAGCCTCCTGGCGCTGATCGAGCCGGGCAGCTGCTTCGCCGGCTCGCTGCTGGAGCTGGCCCTGGCCGCCGACCGCAGCTACCACCTGGCGGGGGTGTTCGAGGAGACCGACCCGGACGCCGCGCCCGGCACCATCACCGTCGGGCCGGCCAACCTCGGCCCGCTGCCCATGGGCAACGGCCTGACCCGGCTGCAGACCCGGTTCCTCGGCGACGCCGACGCGCTGGCCGCGGCCGAGAAGCGGGCCGGCGAACCGCTGGCCGCCGAGGACGCCGAGCGGCTCGGCCTGGTCACGTTCGCCCCGGATGACATCGACTGGGACGAGGAGGTCCGGATCGCGGTCGAGGAGCGGGCGAGCTTCAGCCCGGACGCGCTGACCGGGCTGGAGGCGAACTACCGGTTCGCGGGCCCGGAGACGCTGGAAACCAAGATCTTCGGCCGGCTGACCGCCTGGCAGAACTGGATCTTCTACCGCCCGAACGCCTCGGGTCCCGACGGCGCGCTGCGCAGGTACGGCACCGGGCAGCGCGCCGACTTCGACCGAAAGCGAGTCTGACCAGCCATGAGCACGGCATCCGACTACTCCGAGAAGATCCCCAACAACGTCGAGCTGCGCGAGGACCGCCGGCTGCAGCGCGCCCTGGAGTCGTGGCAGCCGAACTTCCTCAACTGGTGGGAGTCGATGGGGCCGACGCTGCCCACCCAGGACGTCTACCTGCGCACCGCGGTCGACGTGGGCCGCGAAGGCTGGGCGCACTTCGGCCACGTGCCGATGAAGGACTACCGCTGGGGCATCTTCCTGGCGCAGCGGGACCCCGGCCGGCAGATCGGCTTCGGCGCGCACCAGGGCGAGCCGGCCTGGCAGAAAGTACCCGGCGAGTACCGGGGCGACCTGCAGCGGCTGATCGTCATCCAGGGCGACACCGAGCCGGCCAGCGTGGAGCAGCAGCGCAACCTGGGCGCCACCGCGCCGAGCCTGTACGACCTGCGCAACCTGTTCCAGGTCAACGTGGAGGAGGGGCGGCACCTGTGGGCCATGGTCTACCTGCTGCACGCCTACTTCGGCCGGGCGGGGCGGGAAGAGGCCGACGAGTTGCTGCACCGCAACTCCGGCAGCCTGGAGTCGCCGCGCATCCTGGGCGCGTTCAACGAGGAAACCCCGGACTGGCTGTCGTTCTACATGTTCACCTACTTCACCGACCGGGACGGCAAGTACCAGCTCGGCACGCTGAAGGAGTCCGCGTTCGACCCGCTGTCGCGCACCTGCGAGTTCATGCTCAAGGAGGAAGCGCACCACATGATGGTCGGCACCACCGGGGTGGACCGGGTGGTGGAGCGGACCGCACAGGTGATGGTGGAGAACGACACCGACGAGGTGGGGGCGTTGGGCGCGATACCCCTGCCGGTGATCCAGAAGTACCTCAACTTCCACTACTCGGTGTCGCTCGACCTGTTCGGCGGCGAGACGTCCACCAACGTGGCCAACTACTACACGGCCGGGCTGAAGGGCCGGTGGCTGGAAGGCCGCCGCAAGGACGACCACAAGCTCACCGACGACTCGATCATGGTGGACGCGCTGGACGAGGCCGGGAATGGCCAGCCGAGCATCAGCCAGACCGAGGTGTCCGCCCTGGTCGGGCTCAACACGGACCTGCGCCGTGAGTACATCGCGGACTGCCAGGGCGGGGTCAACCGGTGGAACAAGATCCTGGCCGCGGCCGGGCTGCCGCACCGGCTCGCGCTGCCGCACATCGCGTTCAACCGCCGGGTGGGCGCGTTCACGGGCATCGAGGCGAGCCCGGATGGCGAGCTGCTCAGCGCGGATGAATGGGCCCAGCGCGAGGGCCAGTGGCTGCCCACCGACGTGGACAAGACGTACGTCCGGTCGCTGATGCAGCCGGTGCTCGAGCGGGGCAAGATCGCCGCCTGGATCGCCCCGCCGCGCAACGGGATCAACGGCAAGCCGTTCGACTACGACTATGTGCACCTCGCCTGAAGTGTGTCCGAGCGAGCCCGGAACCGGGAGGCAGCAGCGATGACGCAGCTGTTCAACGCGTGTGAATACCTGCTCGACCGGCGGCTCGCCGCGGGCGACGGGCCGCGGACGGCGCTGACCGGCGCGGCCGGTGAGCTGAGCTACGCCCAGCTGCACGAGCAGGTCTGCCGCACCGCGGCCGGGCTGCGCGGCCTCGGGCTGCAGCCGGAGCAGCGGCTGCTGATGCTGATGGCCGACTCGCCGCAGTTCGTCATCATCTACCTGGCCGCGATGCGGATGGGCGCGATCCCGGTCCCGGTGTCCACCATGCTGCACGCGGACGGGGTGGGCGACCTGCTGGCCGATTCCCGGGCCCGGTTCCTGGCCGTCACCCCGGAGTTCGCCGGCACCGCCGCCGCGGCCGCGGCCGCCGCCGCCGCGGCCGGCGCGCCCGAGCTGGCCGGGATCCTGGCCGACAACCCAGTGTCCGGCAACCCGGTGCCGGACAGCCCGGTCCCGGTGCAGGCGATCAGCGCGCTGGCCGCCGGGCCGGCCGACCCGGCGGTGTACCGGACGACCGCGGACTCGCCCGCGTTCTGGCTGTACACCTCCGGGACGACCGGGCGGGCCAAGGCCGCGATGCACCGGCACGGGGCCATCCCGGTGGTCTGCGAGACCTACGGCCAGCAGGTACTCGGCATCCGGCCGGATGACCGGTGCCTGTCCGCGGCCAAGGCGTTCTTCGCCTACGGCCTGGGCAACTCGCTGCTGTTCCCGTTCTCGGTGGGCGCCGCGTCCGTGCTGGAGCCGGCCCGGTCGACCCCGGATGTGATCGCGGACGCGGCGCAGAAGCACGGCGCCAGCCTGTTCTTCGCCGGCCCGACGTTCTTCGCCAACATGCTCCGCGCCGGCCTGCCCGGCGACGCGCTGGGCGGCGTCCGGCTGGCCGCCTCGGCCGGGGAGGCCCTGCCGGCCAGCCTGTACGCCCGCTGGACCGGGCACTTCGGGGTGGACATCCTGGACGGCATCGGGATGACCGAGATGCTGCACATCTTCCTGTCCAACCGGCCCGGGCAGGTCCGGCCCGGCAGCACCGGGGTGGCCGTCCCCGGCTACGAGCTGCGCCTGCTCGACGAGGCGGGCCAGCCGGTGCCGGTGGGCACCCCGGGCACCCTCTACGTGCGCGGGGACTCGACGGCCACCGGGTACTGGTCCCGGTACGACGCGTCCCGCCAGGTGTTCCAGGGCGAGTGGCTGCGCACCGGCGACACCTACCTGCGCGACCCGGACGGCTACTACGTCTGCCTGGGCCGGACCAGCGACATGCTCAAGGTCAGCGGCATGTGGGTGTCCCCGGCCGAGGTGGAGGCCCGGCTGCTGGCCCATCCGGCCGTCGCCCAGGCGGTGGTCGTGTCGGCCAACGACACCGACGGGCTGGAGAAACCCGTGGCCTACGTGATCCCCGAGGCGGACCAGACGGTGGCCGAGGACGAGCTGATCGAGTTCTGCCGAGCCGGGCTCCCTTCTTTTGAACGCCCCCGCAAGGTGCTGTTCGTCGGCGGGTACCCGACGACCGCGACCGGGAAGATCCGCCGCGTCGAGCTGCGCGAGATGGCCGCGACCGTGCTTACTGGGGAAACCGTGCTCACGGGGGAAGAAGGCGAGTCGCGGTGAGCCCGGCCCTGCAGAGCTACGCGGAAGGGCGCTGGCAGGACGGCTCGGGGGAGCAGCGCCCGCTGCTGGACGCGGCCACCGGGGAGGTGGTCGCCACCATCCCGGCCCACGGCCCGGACCCGGCCGCCGCGCTGTGGTACGCCCGCACCGTGGGCGGGCCCGCGCTCCGCGCGCTGACGTTCACCGAGCGGGCCGCCATCCTCAAGTCGCTGGCCCGGCACCTGTCCGGCACGATCGACGAGCTGGCCGCGCTATCCACCCGGACCGGCGCCACCCGCCGGGACACCGCGGTCGACGTGGACGGCGGCATCGCCACCATGGCCGTGTACGCCAGCAAGGGCGCCCGTGAGCTGCCGAACACGCCCGCGCTATCTGGTGGACCCGTGCTGCCGGACGGCGGGATCGAGCCGCTGGGCAAGGGCGGCACGTTCGCCGGCCGGCACATCCTCACGTCCCGGCCGGGCGCCGCGGTGCAGATCAACGCGTTCAACTTCCCGGTGTGGGGGATGCTGGAGAAGTTCGCGCCCGCGTTCCTGGCCGGGATGCCGTCGGTGGTCAAGCCGGCCAGCCAGACCGCCTACCTGACCGAACTGGCGGTGCGCCAGATCATCGCGTCCGGGCTGCTCCCGGACGGCACGCTGACCCTGCTCTGCGCCCGGCCCGGCGACCTGCTCGGCCAGCTCGGCCCGCAGGACACGCTGAGCTTCACCGGCTCCGCGGCCACCGCGCTGGCGCTGCGTACCCACCCGGTGGTGGCCGGCCGCGCGGTCACGTTCAACGCCGAGGCTGACTCGCTGAACTGCTCGATCCTCGGCCCGGACGTCTCGCCCGGCGACCCCGAGTTCGACCTGTACGTCGGCCAGCTGGTCACCGAGATGACGGTGAAGGCGGGCCAGAAGTGCACCGCGATCCGGCGCGCGTTCGTGCCCGCCGGGCTGGCCGGCCCGGTGGCCGACGCGGTCGCGGACCGGCTGGCCGGCCTGGTGATCGGGAACCCGGCCGACCCGGACGTCGAGCTGGGCGCGCTGGCCAGCCTGGGCCAGCGGGACGAGGTGCGCCGCGCGGTCAGCCAGCTCGCCGCGGTCACCCGGCCGGTGTACGGGGACGCGGCCAAGGTCACCGTGACGGGCGCGGACGCCGAGCGGGGCGCGTTCCTGTCGCCGATCCTGCTCCGCGCCGACGACCTGCTGGCCGGGCCGGTGCACCAGGTGGAGGCGTTCGGCCCGGTGAGCACGCTGCTGCCGTATACGGACCGCGATGAGCTGGCCGAGGCGGCCGCGGCGGGCCAGGGCAGCCTGGCCGGCTCGATCGTCACCGCGGACCGCGCGGTAGCCGCCGACCTGATCGGCCGCCTCGCGCCGTGGCACGGGCGGCTGCTGGTGCTGGACCGGACCGACGCGGCCGAGTCCACCGGGCACGGGGTGGCCATGCCGCAGCTGCTGCACGGCGGCCCGGGCCGGGCCGGCGGCGGCGCGGAACTCGGCGGGTTGCGCGCGGTCCGGCACTACATGCAGCGCACCGCGGTGCAAGGCCATCCGGACCTGCTGGCCGGGCTGGCGCCGGAGGGTTAGCTCTATTATTTTGCGCCTCCGGGGGGCTTGGACCCGCCGACTTCCCTCGTCGCTCAGTCGCTCGTGCTCTGCTACTTTGCGCCTCCGGGGGGCTTGGATCCGCCTCCTTCCCTCGTCGCTCAGTCGCTCGTTCCTCGCTTCCTCGCTCCTCAGTCCAGTCGGCGGCGCCCCCCTTCGGCGCGGCGCTCCTCAGTCCAGTCGGCGGCGCCCCCCTTCGGCGCGGCGCTCCTCAGTCCAGTCGGCGGCGCCCCCCTTCGGCGCGGCGCTCCTCAGTCCAGTCGGCGGCGCGCCCCCTTCGGCGCGGCTTCGGCCAGTACCGGGTGCACGATCTCGTCGGCCAGCCAGCGCACCGGGCGGTCGCCGAGCAGTGCGGCGAGCACCAGGTGGCTGACGCCGGCCTCGATCCGGTCGCGCAGTTGGCCGCGGGCGGCGGGGACCGCGTCCGGCTCGTCGCAGCGGACGATCAGCTGCATCGACCGGGTGATCTCGGCCGGATCCCGGCCGATGGCCGCGCAGTGCTCGCGAAGCACCTGGTCGCGCTGCCGGAACGTCGCGTCGGGCGGCCCCGGGTAGGTCCAGATGTCGGCGTGCTCGGCCACCACCCGCAGCAACCGCTCGCCCTGCCCGCCGATCATCACCGGTGGATGCGGGCGCTGCACCGGCTTGGGCTCGCACACCGCGCCGGTGAGCTGGATGGTCGGCCCGGTGAAGTCGAACGGCTCGGGGCTGGTCCACATCCGCTTGATGATGTCCAGCGACTGGGCCAGGTCGCGGACCGCCTGGCCGGGCGGGACCAGCGGCACGCCGTAAGCCGCGAACTCGCGCACCGCCGGGTTGTGCTCGATGGCCACCGCGCTGCCGCCCGCGCCGAGGCCGAGGATGAGCCGGCCGCCGGCGATGACGTCCACGGTGGCGGCCATCTTGGCCAGCAGGGTGGGGGAGCGGAGCCGGTTGCTGGTGACCAGGACGCCCAGCCGGAGCCGGCTGGTCTGGGCGGCCAGCGCGGCGAGCAGGGTCCAGGCTTCCAGGGCCGCGGCGCGGATGTCGCCGCGCAGCGGCACCATGTGGTCCCACAGCCAGGCGTGCTCGAACACCGGAATCTGGTCGGCCTCCCGCCAGATCCGGGCGATCTCGGGGTAGCCGGTGCCCATCTGGCTGGTCTTGATGCCGAAGCTGAGCGCGTGGTCAGTCATCGCGGTGGCCTCCATCACGAAACGTCATATAGGCTGATCATCAGTATTGCTGACGATCAGCCTACTCGTACAATGCTCGTGTGTCAGCCCACGCCAACGAGGACCTGTCGGCCGCGCTGGGCATGCGGCTGGGGTACCTGCTCAAGCACGCGCAACTGCGGCTGGCCGCGTTCACCGCGCCCGCGCTGGCCCCGTTCGGCATCACCGGCCGCGAACTGGCCGTGCTGATCACCATCGACGACCCGGTCGCGCTGTCCCAGCAGGACGTGGCGGGCCGCTCGGCGTGGACCGGACCACGATGGTCGCGCTGATCGACGGCCTGCAGGACAAGGGCCTGGTGCAGCGCCTGCCGGACCCTGCCGACCGGCGCCGCAACGTGGTCGCACTGACCGGGGCCGGCCAGACCACCATGGCCGGGGCCATCGCCGCGTCCGACGACGCGGAACGGCGGTTCCTCAGCAAACTGTCCGCGGACGAGGCGGCCAGCCTCAGGGCCGCGCTGCGAGTAATCGCGTTCTGATTGTGGCGGCCACCCCAACGTTGGCTACGCGAGCGGGTTCAGGCCGCCTGCGGTGAGCAGGTAGGCGTCCTGGTCGTGACCCGGGTCCGTGATCAGCTCGGTGATGGCGCTGCCGACCTGATCGGCGGTCAGGGTGGGGCCGGCCTCGGCCAGGTAGGTGGCCACGTCCATGCCCTGCCGGGCCGCGTACGCGGCCACGGCGGCGGCGCCGAGCCGGGTCGCCGGGGTCAACTGCGGCAGCACGGAGACGAACCGGATGCCCAGCCCGTCGCGCTCCGACTCGGCCGCGGCGTAGCTGGTCAGGAACCGGATGGTGGCCTTGGATCCGGCATAGCCGCCGCTCAGCGGCGAGCCGCGCAGCGCGGCCCCGCTGGACATGGTGACGACCACGCTGCCCGGCGGCAGCGGGGCGAGCAGGGCCTCGCGCACCCAGCCGAACGCGTGCTGCACGTTGACCTCCCAGTTCCGGCTGAAGGTCCGCCAGGTATGCCGCTGCAGGGGCCGGCTCAGCGGGGCGGCGCCCGCGTTGAGCACGAGGAGGGTGGGCTGGTATTCGTCGATGAGGCGGCCGGTGACGACCGGGTCGGCCGCGTCGGCGCAGACCGGGGTGAACGAGCCGCCGAGTTCGGCGGCTAGTTCGGCTAGCGGGGACGGGTCCCGTGCGACGCCGGTCACCTGGGCGCCCGCTTTGCTGAGCGCGGTGGCGATGGCCCGGCCGAAGCCGCGGCTGGCGCCGGTCACGATCGCGCTCCGGCCTGAGATGTCGGTGCTGGTCATACTGATCCTCCTGCACTGGGCTGCTTTACTGGGCTGCCATTACTGGGCTGCCGTTGGTGCGGAGCCGCCCGGGTGGGCGGTCCTGATATGCAGACCAGGCAGGCGGCGGGAAATCGCCGTGGGCCGGGTACGGGCTTGGCAGCGCCCCCAGGTACGGGGCCGTGCGCCCGGCGGACCTGGCTACCCGGCCGGGAGCCGCTGGGGCAGGCCGAACTTCGGGAACAGGCCGGGGTCGAGGAATGTGTCGATCCTGCTGATGCCGCCCGCGGACACGGTCAGCACGGTGAGCGCGTGCGCCTGATAGCCGCCGGTGGGGTCCCGGTGGTAGCCGGCCGCTGCGGGCTGCCCGTTGGCCGACGTCGCGACCATCTTGAACTGGGTCTGCGGGAACACCTGGGTCGCGAAGAACCCGGTGACGCTGTCCCGCCCGGCGAACCAGGTGAGCAGTGGCGGCATCTCCAGCACCACGTCGTCGCGCAGCAGCTTGGCCAGCCCGGCCACGTCGGCGTGCTCGAACGCCGCCATGAACTGGTCGAGCAGCGCCCGCTGGACCGGCCCGGCCGGCTCGCTGACCGCGCTCTCCGTGGGCAGCACGTCGGCCAGCTGGGCGCGGGCCCGGCGCAGCGCGCTGTTCACCGCCGCGGTGCTGGTGTCCAGCAGGTCCGCCACCTGGGCGGCCGGCCAGTCCAGCACGTCGCGCAGGATGAGCACCGCGCGCTGCCGGGCGGACAGGTACTGCCAGGCGGCGACCAGCGCCAGCCGCAGGCCCGCCCGCGAGGCGGCCACCGTGGCCGGGTCGGCCGCCTCGGCGGCCTGGGTCGCCAGCAGCACCCCGGGCATGGGCTGCAGCCAGGGCACCTCCGGCCCGGCCGGCACCGGCGCGGCTGGGTCGTCGCCCGGCGCGCCCAGCCCGGACGGCAGCGGCCGGCGGCCGCGCCGGTCGATCGCGGTCAGGCAGGCGTTGGTGGCGATCCGGTACAGCCAGGTGCGTACCGACGAGCGGCCCTCGAACCCCTCGTAGGACCGCCACGCCCGCAGGTAGGTCTCCTGGACCAGGTCCTCGGCCTCGTCGGCCGAGCCCAGCATCCGGTAGCAGTAGGCGAGCAGCTCAGTCCGGAACTGGCCGGTTTCGCTGATGAAATCCGTACTGGCGGTCATGTCGGTCTCCACGCTTGCCAGCGCGGACTCCGGCTGCCGCGGCTGGCCCTGTGAGTACAGACCAGCCGGCGGCCGGAAAGTCACCGCCCGGTCAGCCGTCGGCTGGCTCGTCCAGCGGTGCGCCCACGAAGTTGCGGATCTCCTGCACGGCCCAGTTGTTCCCGTCTGGGTCGGTGAAGTAAAAGAACTTCCCGCCGTCCCGTGCGTCCAGGATCTGCACGTCCGAGACATCCACGCCGCGGCCGGCCAGTTCGGACCGGGCCGCGCCGATGTCCGTGACCACCAGCTGCATCCGGGCGCTGGCGTCCAGGTTGGTGCCTGGGCTGACGACCGCCGGGCCGACGACGACCGAGCAGGCCGACCCGGGCGGGGTCATATGCACCACCCGGAAGTTCTCGGCCGGCTGGATGTCCGCGTCCAGCTTGAATCCGATCTTGTCCAGGTAGAAGCGCTTGGCCCGGTCGATGTCGGTGACCGGGACGACGACGACTTCCAGTTTCCAGTCCATGTGCCTGCCCTTCCGGTGGACGCGTCCTGACGACGCGGTTCAGCCCTGTGTCGGAGCTGGCCGCGCGGTTTCGACAGCCGCCAGCGGATATCTTTCCAGCCTGGTGAGCTGGCCCGGTCAGCCGGCCTAGTGGCCCGGTCAGCTGACCCGGTACCCGGCCGCCTCGTCCTGATCCCCGTAAGCCCGGCCCCATAACCCTGCCGCGCCGCGGGTCAGGTCTGCGGCGGGGCGTCCAGCGCGCAGTGCAGCAGCGGCCCGTGCCGGGACGCGGCCACCGCGGCCGCCTTGGCCCGGGACGGGTTGCGGATGGTCGCCGCGGCCAGCACGCCGCCCGCCACGCACAGCCCGCCCGCGATCAGCGACGCGGTATGGAACCCGGCCGAGAACACGTCCGGGTGCTGGTAGGCGTCCCCGGTGAGCCCGCCCGCGGCGGGCAGCAGCGCCACCGCGATCAGCGCCGCGGCCCGGGCCACGTCGTTGTTGACCGCGGACGCCATCCCGGCGTGCTCGGGCGGCACCGACGACAGCGCCGTCGAAGTGAGCGGGGCCACCGCCACGGCCAGGCCGAAGCCGAACACGAGCACCCCGGGCAGCACCTCGGTCAGGTAGTCACCCGAGGCGGTGATCAGGGTGAACAAGCCCAGCCCGATGCCGACCAGCACCGGCCCGACCGACATCTGGAGCCGGGGGCCGATCCGGGCGGCCAGCGCGCCCGAGCGCTGGGACAGCGCCAGCGTGATCGCAGTGACCGGCAGCAAGGCGATCCCGGACTCCAGGGCGCTATACCCGGACACCTGCTGGAGCTGGATCGGCAGCAGGAACAGTGCCCCGCCGATGCCGCCGTAGACCACGAACGTGACCACGTTGGTCGCGCTGAACTGGCCCGAGGTGAACAAGTTGAGCGGCAGCATGGGCGACGGGGTGCGGTGTTCCCACCAGAGGAACGCGGCCAGCAGCGCCAGGCCACCGAGCAGCCCGGCCAGCACCAGGGGCTTGGTCCAGTGCCCGCCCGGGCCCTCGATCAGCCCGTAGGTCAGCCCGATCAGGCCCAGGGTGACCAGCACGCCGCCAGTCACATCGATCGGGGCGGTGGCCGCCGGGTCGCGGGACTCCGGCACGTGCCGCAGCGTCACCGCGACCACCACGACGGCGAGGGGCAGGTTGATGAGGAAGATGTACCGCCAGGACGCGGCGGCCACCAGATAGCCGCCGATGAACGGCCCAATCGCGGTGCCCACCCCGCTGAACCCGGACCAGGCACCGATCGCCTTGCTCCGGTCGTCGGGCCGGAACACCGCCTCCAGGATGGCCAGGCTGCCCGGGGTGAGCAGCGCCGCGCCCACTCCTTGCAGCGCCCGGGCGCCGATCAGGAACCCGGCGCTGGGCGCGACAGCGCAGAGCAGCGAGGCAAGGGCGAACCAGCTCACCCCGATGACGAACACCCGTTTGCGGCCGTATTTGTCGCCCAGCGCGCCCGCGAGCAGCAGCAGCCCAGCCAGGGTCAGCGTGTAGCCGGTGACCACCCACTGCAGCGCGCCCAGGCTGGCGTGGAAGTCCCGGCCGATGGCGGGCAGCGCGATACCGACCACGGTGGCGTCGATGGACGCGACGGCCGAGCCGAGCACCGTGGCCAGCAGCACCCACCGGCCCGGCCCGCTAGACAGCACCAGCCCGTCGCCGGTACCGCTGGTGGCCGCCGCGGGCTGGCTCATGATGTGCACCCCATTACCCAAATCAGTCACCGATCACCGTACGGTCAGCGGCGGCTGCGGTCACGACGCGGGTCAGGGACGACGCGACCGTCGGCCACCCTGATCATGGTGCCCGTTCCGGTGCCGAACATGGCCGGGCACAACGCGGCGATGACCAGGGTGACGGCCCCGGCTACCGTCGGGGTGAGCGGGTGAACGCAACCGGGGGCACCGGCAGGAGGGCGGAACCATGGACCTGGGCCTGGATGGGCAGATCGCGGTGGTCACCGGGGCGAGCCGGGGGATCGGCCTGGCCGTGGTGCGTGGGCTGGTGGGCAACGGGGCCCGGGTCATCGCCGGGGCCCGGCGGTCGTCGGCCGGGCTCGACGGGCTGGCCGGCACCGGCCAGGTCCAGGTGCTGACGGTGGACCTGGCCGAGCCGCCGGCCCTGCCCAGCTGATCGCGCTGGCTGGGGACCGGATCGACATCCTGGTCAACAACGTGGGTAATGCCCCGGCCCGGACCGGCGGGTTCAGCAGCATCACGGATGAGGACTGGCTGACCACGATGACGCTCAACCTGCTCGCCGCGGTGCGGACCACGCGCGACGCACTGCCCGCGCTGCTGGCCGCGGAGCACGCCGCGATCGTGAACATCTGCTCCGTCAACGCACGGCTTCCCGACCCGGCGGTGATGGACTACAGCGCGGCTAAGGCCGCGTTGGCCAACTTCTCCAAGTCCCTGTCGAAGGAACTCGGGCCGCAGGGGATCCGGGTCAACTCGGTCAGCCCCGGCCCGGTGGCCACCGATCTGTGGCTGGGCGCCGGTGGTGTCGCCGCCACGGTCAGCGCGGCCACCGGGGCCAGGCCCACGGACGTCGAACAGGGGGCGGCCAGCCAGATGGTGACCGGGCGGTTCACCCGGCCAGACGAGGTAGCCGACCTGGTGCTGTTCCTGGCCAGTACGCGCGCCGGGAACGTCACCGGGGCCGACTTCACGATCGACGGCGGCCTGATCTCAACCTGGTAGCCGGTCCTGCCGGGCCACCTGCTGCCAGGTCCGGCCGCTGCGTACGCTGGCCGGCTGCTCGGCCACGATGTCCGAGCCGGGCCGGGCGGCCGCGTCCCGGGTCTTGACCAGGATCCAGCGCCGTTCACCGGTCCGGGTCAGCGCGATGCCGCCGGACAGCTTGTGGCCGTGCAGCGTGACGGACAGGTGCCCCGGCTCGTCCCGGGTGATGTCGGCCGGGCCCTCATCCCAGATGATCACCGCGCCGGTGCCGCGGCGCTGTCCCGAATGCACACCCTCGAAGTCACCGGCGTCCAGCGTGTGGTCCTCGACCGGCACGGCCAGCCGCCGGGCCGCCGGGTCCAGCGACGGCCCCCGGGGCACGGCCCACGACCGCAGCACGTCGCCGACCTGGATCCGCAGGTCGTAATGCAGCGCGGTGGCGTCGTGCAGTTGCACCACAAAGCGGGACGCGGTCACCCCGCGACGCTACCGCCTCCGGCCGGCTACCCGGCCGGCGAGGTCTGCCCCCGCGCTCGCGCCCACACCTCCTCGAAGGCCCGCCCGGTGATCTCTGACACCGAGAACTCTGGCTGGTCCCGGATCTCCTCCAGCGCAGGCAGCGGCTCCAGGCTTACCGAGGTGGGCGCGTCCGGGTCGGCCTGGTCGGCCCATTGCAGCCGGCCGTCCTCGAACAGCTCGATCCGCCGGGTCTCCCGCTGCTGGTCGTCCAGCTCGTGGTAGAGCACGATCGGATCCTCGCTGGCGTCATGGTCCCAGCGGACCCGCAGGTATCTGCTCACTGATTCTTCCCCCAGCTGACGATCCGGCCGGCCAGGTCCAGGGGCTCCTCATTCGGGACCACGAACACCCCCGGCCGGCCCTGCACCACGTCGAGGCCGGTGACGTCGATCTCCACGTAATGCGAGAACCGGGCGCCCTGGTACGGGTTGCGCAGGAAGCGGGCGGATAGCGAAGCGTTCGAATACGTCCCCGGCTTGATGTCCGAGAGGTACTGCCCGTTGCCGTACCGCGCGTCAGAGGGGTTGACCTCCTTGCGCGACGCGTTGAGCTCCTGGCTCTTGAGGATACTGGTCTGGCCCTCCTCGTTCGTGTAGTGGAACAGCGTGCGGGCGCCGGTGCTGGCTTCCTCCTCCGCGGCACCCTCGGTGAGGTGGCTGGCGGTGCTGATCCCGCGCACGGCGTCCTCGGCGTCCTCGCCGCCGGGGATCGCGCCCAGCGCGTCGCCGAACAGGTCGCCGTAGGTGATGTTGCGGTCCCCGGCCGCCATGGCCACGCCCTGGGTGACCAGCGCGCCGATGCCGGTGACGGCGGCCGCTCCCTCCAGCACCGGGGTGAGTGCGTCCAGCCCGGGAATCGGGGCGATGATGGCCCCGGCCAGCGCCAGGTCGCCGCTGACGTTGCTGAGCACGCTGCCGATCTTGCCGATGATCTGGTTGTGCTTCTTGATCCACGTGGTGGCCTGGTTGACCGCGCTGCGCACCACGCCGGCCGACCGCTCGACGGCGTCCCGGACCACGTGGACCACGTGCGTGGCGGCGTCCCGGACGACGTGGGCCAGCCGGGCGGCGTCTTTGCGCGCGGTCGCGGCCACCTGGGCCAGCACGGTGTGTACCGCCTCGAATGCGTGGGCGACGCTGCCTGCCACGATGTGCACGCCCTTGGTGACTGTGCCGGCCACCGCGTGGATGACGTGCTGGACACCGTGCACCACGTGCGAGACGGCGTGCACCACGTGGGAGAAGATCGACCCGAACGAGAACAGCCCGAGTGGGTCGGTGGTGTTCAGCGGATCGTTCCGGGCGTACACGTAGGGGCTGGTGGCGGGCACCTGGCGGGCCTGGCTGGCCAGCGGGTCGGGGGTAGTGAACCGGCCGAGCAGCGTGTCGTAGGTGCGCGCCCGCAGGTAGACCAGCGGGCCGAGGCTGAGCTCGCCCCGGTAGCCGAAACGCGGCAGCTCCGGCCCGCCGAACTCCTGGTGCTCGTCGCGATCCTGGTGCTCGTCGCGCTCCCGGTGGTCATCCAGCCCCCGGTGCTCGTCCCGGTCCGCGTCCACCCGCCAATCCACCGGGGTGCCGAACGTGCCGTACCGGTCGGCCAGGGCCCACGGCTCGGTGTCCTCGGTGCGCAGTGCCGACCGGTAAGCGTCGGTGTGGAACGTGGCCGCGTCCCGCGGTGAGCTGGCGAACGTCCGGCCGTAACCGTAGCCGAAGTCGGCGTCCAGCCGCCCCGGCCGGTCCCGCTCCGCGTCGTCCAGCCGCGGCTCCGCGACCTGGGCCTGGATCTGCGGTATCTGGTCGTTGTCGGTCA
Organism: uncultured Actinomycetes bacterium; assembly: GCA_963717125.1. Taxonomy (GTDB): domain Bacteria; phylum Actinomycetota; class Actinomycetes; order Streptosporangiales; family Streptosporangiaceae; genus RYN-230. Next base: position 395,187 of record CAVQVG010000020.1, on the reverse strand, counting down.
GCCACAGGTAGCGGACGGCCGCGGCCCGCTGCTCGTCCCGCTCCCGCTCCTCGCGGGTCAGGGTGAGCGCGGCCAGCAGCGCGTTGCCGTTGAACACGGCCTGGCTGTGCTCGCTGAACCGGGGTCCGGCACGGGTGACCGACACCGGCTGGCCGAAGCCGTTGTAACGGATCGTCCGGTGCTGGTCGCCGTCGTGCTCCTCGGTCAGCCGCCCGGCGGAGTCGTACCGGAACTCGGCCCGGCGGCCACCGCCCTCCAGGCCCAGCAACTGGCTCGCGGCGTCGTAGCGGTAGTGCGTCTCCGCCTCACCCCAGCGCAGGCTGTGCCGGTTGCCGAGCACGTCGTAGGTGAGCCGCACGTCCGGGACCTCGCGCTCGTGGCCCGGCTCGGGCCGGGGCGGCCGCGGCCGTCCCGGGGCCGCGCGGTCCTCCCGCACGACGCTGGTGAGCTGCCCGGCTGGGTCGTACCGGTACTGGGTGAGCCGGCCGTCCTCCCGCTGGGTGGCGACCCGCCCGTCCGGGTCGTGGGTGAACGCGGTCCGGGTCACCGGGTGACCGTCCCGGATCACGGTGAACCGGGACAGCAGCCCGTGGTCGTAGCGGTACCGGCGGGCCAGCCGCCCGGGAAGCTGCTCGGTGAGCAGCCGGCCATCCGGGTCGAGGGCGTAGACGGCGTCCCCGGCGCGGGAGTCGTGCAGCCGGATCAGGTTCCCGTTCGGGTCGTAGTCGTAGCTGAGCTCGAGGCCGCTCGGATAGCTCAGCGAGGTCCGCTGGCCCGCCGGGTCATAGCCGGCCGTGGTCACCCCGCCGTCCGGGTCGCTGACGGTGAGCAGCTGGCCGCGGTTGTCGTAGGTGTAGTGGGTGGTGCCGGTCAGGTCGGTCATGCTGATCCGCCGCCCGGCCGCGTCATACGCGTAGGACACCTCGGTGCCGTCGTCCGCGCGGCGCTGGACGAGCTGCCGGGCCGCGTCGTAGCTGAGGTGCTGGGCGTGCCCGTCGGGGTCGGTGATGGAGATCAGGTTCCCGGCCGCGTCGTAGGCCTGGGTCGTGGTCCGGCCGAGCGGGTCGCTGACCGACACCTGCTGCCCGGCGGCGTCGTATCCGTACCGGGTGATGCCGCTCTTGGCGTCGGTGACCTCGATGAGGTGCCCGGCGTCGTCGTAGCCGAACCGGGTCGGCGAGCCGTTCGGGTCGATGGTCTCGGTGTGCTGCCCGGCCGCGTCGAACCGGTCCCTGGTGACCGCCCCGCTCGGGCTGATCTGCGCGGTCTGCTGGCCGCGGGCGTTGTACTCGAAGCGGGTGATCCAGCCGCGCGGGTCCACCATGGCGACCAGCCGGTCGGCGGAGTCGTAGCGGGACCGGGTGACCAGCCCGGCCGGGGTGGTCACCCGGATGCGCCGCCCGTCCGCGTCGTAGGCATACCGGGTCACCCCGCTCTGCGGGTCGGTGACCGCGACCGGCTGCTGCAGCGGGCTGTACGCGTAGCTGGTCTCCCGGCCCAGCGGGTCGATGCTCCGGGCCAGGTTCCCGGCCGGCGTCCACGCCTGCTGGAACGTCCCGCCGGCCGGGTCGGTGCTGCTGACGATGCGGCCGGCCCGGTCATAGCCGGTCCGCCAGATGCCGCTTGCCGGGTCGGTGTAGCTGATCTGCCGGTCGGCGTCGTCGTAGCTGTACCGGCTGATCCCGCCGGCCGGGTCGGTGAGCTCGGTGAGGTTCCCGCGGGCGTCGTAGGCCCGCCGGGTGACGTGGCCGAGCGCGTCGGTGACCGCGGTGAGGTTCCCATCGGCGTCGTATTCGTGCCGGACGGTGTTCCCGTCGGGATCGGTGATCGCGGTGACCCGGCCGGTGTGGTCGTACTCGGTGGTGGTCACCGCGCCGCCGGGCGCGGTCGTGCTGGTCAGGTTGCCGTCGTGGTCGTAGGCGTAGTGGGTGACCCGGCCCAGCGGGTCGGTGAGCGAGACGAGCTGGCCAGCCCGGTCGTAGCCGTGCGTAGTGACCCCGCCAGCCGGGTCGGTGATGGACAGGAGCCGCCCGGCGGGCGAGTATGCGTACCGGGTGACGTGGCCCAGCGGGTCGGTGACCGCGGTGACCCGTCCGGCGGCGTCGTAGGCGTAGCTGGTGGTCGCGCCGCCTGGGCTGGTCTGGCTGGTGCGGTGGCCGGCGTGGTCGTAGCTGTACCTGGTCACGCCGCCGAGCGGATCGGTCAGCGAGACCAGGTTCCCGGCCGCGTCGTAGTCGTACGTGGTGGTGTTGCCGTCGGCGTCGGTGAGCCGGGTGATCAGGCCGTTGGCCGACGCGAACAGGCTGGTGCTGCCGGCCGCGTCGGTCACCTGGGACGGGACCTGGCTGGCGTTCGGGTAGCGGTAAGTGACGGTACCCCCGGCCGGGGCGTGCACCGCGGTGGGCCGGTCCGCGCTGTCGTACTCATAACCGGTGGTGGCGCCGCCGAAGGTGGAGCTGAGCAGGTTGCCGCGGACGTCGTGCTGCTGAGCCAGCTGGCTCCCGCCGGGGGAGACCGCCCCGGCCAGGTAGCCGTTCCCGTCGTAGCTGAACGTCGCGGCGCGGGTGGCCGGGTCGGTGACCTTGGTCATCCGGCCGGAGCTGTCCGCCTGGAACGTCAGCACCGCGCCGGACTGGCTGGTCACCGTGGTGGCCCCGGTGCTGGTGTCGTAGCCGAAGTCGGCGCTGCCGCCGGTGGGCAGGTCCTGGTGGGTGATCCGGCCGGTGTCGTGGTCGTACGTGTTGGTGACCACGACGTTGCCGTCCGGGTCGGTGAGCTGGAACCGGCCGTCCGCGGCCGTCTCGTACCGGGTGCTGCCGCCCGTCGGGTCGGTTACCGAGGTAAGCGTCCCGTCTGCGGCGTAGCCGTAGGACACCGTGCGGCCGTCGCTGGCCTCGGCCTGGCTGAGCCGCCCCGCGCTGTCGTAGGACAGGCTCAGCGCCGGTCCGGAGGTATGCGCCGCGCGCAGCGGCCGGCCGCTCGGGTCGTAGTCGTAGCTGACCCGCTGGCCCTCCCAGGCACGGCTGGTCAGCTGCCCGGCTGCGGTGAAGGACAGGGTCAGCCCGCTGTTGTAGGCCAGCGTGTAGCTGCCATCCGCGTTGTGCGTCAGGTCGGCGGTCAGGTCCTCCGGCCGCTGGTAGCCGCCCCCCGGGGCGGGGACGAACGTGAGCACCCGGCCGTCCGCGTCATTGAACGTGACGCTGGCCGGTGTGGCGCCCGCCGCGGGCGGGGTGAGGCTGACGCTCAGCGTGTGCGCCCAGCCGGTGCCTAACGAGCCCTCGCCGGCCGACAGCGAGTTGTACGTCCGGGTCAGGTCGAGCAGGCCGAGCAGGCCGCCGGGGAAGGCTAAGTCGGTCGCGGCGACCGTATAGTTCCCGGTCGCGGTGGACACCCCGAAGCCGGCGAAGCCGTACCCCGGGTACTGCCCGAAAAGCTCCGGCACCGGCCGGGAAATGGACGGTTGTGGCGTGTTCACGGCGCCCCCTGAATGCGCGTCGGAGTAAGGTCGCGGCCTCCCCGCAGCCACCCATGCGTGGGTGTCCAGGCCGTGCCCCAGTCTTGCCGCGGAAGCTGACCGCACCCTGGCGAAACCGGCCGAAAGCATAGAAATGTAGCTAAACCGGCAAGGTGATGTACCGGTCAGCCGCGGCTACGGGACGGCGGAGGCCAGGGGGTGCGGGGCGCCGGTGTGGTGGCCCTGGAACAGCATGGCCGCGATCTGGGTCAGCTTGTTGGTGCCGAACTTGAAGCCGGTGTTGCCGTTCTCGCCGAAGCTGCCCATGTTGTACGTGATGGCCAGGGTGTACTCCTGGTTCGGCCCGGCGAACCCGACCGTGTTGGTGATCCAGACGCCGTAGCCGCCCGGGTCCTGTTCCCAGCCGTCCTTGTTGCCCGGGTCCATGGCCGGCCCGGCGCCCCACACGCCCCACTGCTGGTCGATCGCGCTGACGTGCTGCAGCCGGTGCACGAGATAGCCGCGGATGTGCGGCGGCGTCTTGGTCAGCACGTAGTTGATCAGGTTGTCCAGGTCCCGGGCGGTGGTGTCCACGTTGCCCCAGAACGCCGAGTTCGTGAACCGGGTGTTTTTCATGCCGAACGCCCTTACCCGGTCCATGAAGCTGGCGTCCTCGTAGCGATTCCACAGGTAGGTGGCGTCGTCGTCGTTGCTGGTGTACAGCGCTTGGAACATGGCCGCCCGGTCGCCGGGAGTGAGGTGGATCTGGCCGGCCCGGTTGCGCAGCAAGATGTCGGTCATCATCGCCAGCTTGATCGTGGACGCGGCCGGGGTGAGCGTCCCGGCATTGGCGTTATGCCAGGTCGCACCCGTGGTGCGGTCGTGCAGCACGATGCCGATGGTGCCGGGCAGCCGCCGGAGGTAGTGCTTGACGACGAGGATCCGGTCCCGCATCGCGCACGGGAAGCCGGACGCGACCGTGGTGTCGCAGGTCGGCGACGGGCTCGGGGTGGGCGACGGCGCCGGGGCCGAGGTGGCGGCCGGTGCGGCGTGCGTGGTCGCCGCGGACTGCTCGCTGACCGCCTTCTGCGGCCCGCAGCCCGCGACGGCCAGGGTGGCCAGCAGGCCGCAGCCGACGGCGGGCAGCCAGGCGCGGCGGGCCGGGAAAGCCGGTTTACGCATGCCGGACAGGATACGGCGCGCTGCGGCGCCCCGGGGTCAGCATCCGCCCGCCGGACCAGGCACACCCGGGCCGGCCGCGGGCTGGTCGACGACGCCGGTGGCGCCGGCCCGCAGCACCGCGCCGAAATGGACCACGTACCACCGGCCGCGCCAGGAGATCAGCGACGCGACGCCGATCGAGCGCACCTGGCCGTGCTCCCGGTAGACCAGCCGGGCCCCGGCGACGTGCCAGTAACCGACCGAGTTGTAGCACACGCCGGGGTCGATCCAGGCCGCCTCGGCGGACGGCACGATCACCCGGAGCAGCCGGGCGCCGGCCGCGCCGCGGCCGAGGAAGTGATGGGCCGCGGCCACGTCCAGCCGGAAGTCACCCAGCAGCCGGCTGTGCCAGTCGGCGGCCGGGTCGGCGATCGCCTTGACCTGGGTATACGCGTCCAGCGGGAAGAACGCCTGGACGGCCAGCCGGGCCCGGCCGGTCACCACGGCCGCCCACAGGTCGGTCATCTCGGCGTGGAACACCCGGGTGCCCGCGCTGGGCAGCGCCCGGGTCTGGTGCAGGTGGCCGGGCGGCAGCGGGGCCGGGAGCAGCGTCGGCGCGCCGGCCGGGCGCGGGCTGCCGGTCACGGTGGGACTGGCGCTGGCGGCCGGCCGGGCCGGCGCCGTGCTGGCGCTGCTCGCCGCCCGGTGCGGGGTCACGGCGGCGGCCGGATGGGTGGCGGCCGGGCCGCAGCCGGCCGCGAGCAGGCCCAGGCCAGCCAGCCCCGCCGCACCGGCCAGCCGACCGGGCCGGCCCCGGCCGGACCACCACGAGCGCGCCGCCATCACCATCGCCGAACCGCCAGCCCCCCGGGACGTCAGACCCCGGTCAGCGTACCGGGGTCAGGCCCCGGCGGCGGTCACCCGCGGCGCGCTGGCGTGGCGGCGCTCTGCTGGCCCGCCCGGCGCTGGCCCGCCCGGCGCTGGCCCGCCCGGCGCTGGCCCGCCCGGCTCAGAGCCCTTCGTTGATCAGCCGCCCGGCCTGCTCGTACTTGTCCGGCCGGTTCCGCTTGAAGTAGAACGCGGCGCCCACCCCGGCCAGCACGACGACCAGGTCGATCGGGCCGAACCATTTCGCGTAGCTGTAGCCGCTGCCCAGGAACGTGATGTTGTCGAACAGCAGGTAGACCACGAAGGCCTGGGACACCAGGGCCAGGATCGGGGCCAGCCGGGTCTTCCACCAGTGCACCTCGTCGCGGTGGTGCCGCTCGAAGTAGAGCAGGATGGCCAGCGACACCAGGGCCTGCACGGACAGGATGATGATCACACCCATCACCGCCATCAGCCCGTACAGCTGCAGGTAGGCCTGGGAGTTCGGGTCGTTGGTGCCGGTGAACACGGCGAACAGGATGATGATCACCGCCGCGATGACCGACTGCACGACCGACGCGATGTGCGGGCTCTTGAACTTGCGGTGGGTGCGGCCCAGCGGGGCGGGCAGCAGGCCTTCCCGGCCCATCGAGTACATGTACCGGGCCGCGGTGTTGTGGAACGCCATGCCGCAGGCGAACGAGCCGGTGATGATCAGGTAGCTCATGATCGAGGACACCCAGTGCCCGGCGTACTGCTTGGCCGGGTTCAGGTAGAAGTTCGCCGCGTTGGACTGGGCCGCCGAGACGGCCGCGTGCGTGCTCGAGTAACCGAACAGCGGCGCCCATGAGGTGAGCATGTAGAACAGGCCCAGGCCGATCACCGAGATGTACAGCGCGCGGGGCACGATCCGCTTCGGGTCGCGGGATTCCTCGGCGTAGTTGGGCGCCATCTCGAAGCCGACCCAGGACCAGAACGCGAAGAACAGCCCGATGCCGACCGAGCCGGCCAGCAGCTTCCCGGACGCCGGGAAGCTGGTGAACGCCTTGACCGGGTTGATCGCGCTCCAGACGACGTGCCCCTTGCTGAACATGAAGATGTCGAAGATGATCAAGATCGCGATCTCGCTGATCAGCCCGATGGCCAGCAGCGTGGAGGACAGCCGGACGTCGAAGAACGTCAGCAGCGAGATCAGCACGACCATGCCCAGCGCCAGCCAGGGCCAGCCGACGTTGATCCCGAAGGATGCCAGCTTCAGGTTGGCGAAGTAGGCGAACCCGCCGGCCAGCGACGCCTCGAACACCGAATACGCAACGACCGCCCCGTAGCCGGTGCCGATGCCGAGTTCCCGGCCCAGCCCGTGGCTGATGTAGGAGTAGAAGCCGCCGGTGGTGGTCTTCTTCCGGGCCATCGCGACGTACCCGACGGAGAACACGACCAGCACGATCGCGGCGAAGATGAACGCCGCGGGCGCGCCGACGCCCTGCCCGTAGCCGACCATGATCGGCGTGTTGAACAGCATGGCCGAGATCGGCGCGGACCCGGTGACGGTGAGGAACAGCACCCCGCCCAGGCCCACCGCGTGCTTACGGAGCTTCGGCACCTCCTCGCGCTGCGAGATGTCGAAGGTCTCTTCCATCCCCTCGATGCCGCCCACCCGGGGCAGTTCCGACCGTGCCATAAGTGCCTCCCCGGGGGGACTCCGTCAACAATGAGTCAAACGGTTGCGGGATGGGTTGTGGTACAGGTCACAGCGCGGACGGTATCAGCAGGTACAAGTCGTGACAAGAGTTTCGGTTCATGAAATATGGACTTAACCTGGACCTCTTGACACCTAAAGGTCTAAAGGGTACGTATTTGGTTAGACCAAAGTGGTGACCCGGTCCGGCGGCGTGGAGGCGACATGGCTGAGGAGCTGATCGCCTTCGCGTCCAAGGGCGAGATGCTCGGCAAGTCCCGGCAGTTCTGGAACCCGGACAAGACCCAGTTCTGGGTGGACGCCGGCGTCCCGCTGGTCATCGACCGCCGGGAGGGCTACTTCATCTACGACGTCGAGGGCAAGCGGCTCATCGACGTGCACCTCAACGGCGGCACCTACAACCTCGGGCACCGCAACCCCGAGGTCATCGCCGCGGTCACCGCGGCCATGGAGCGGTTCGACATCGGCAACCACCACTTCCCGTCGCTGGCCCGGACCGCCTTGGCCGAGGCGCTGGTCAACACCGCGCCGCCCGGGCTGACCAAAGTGATCTTCGGCAGCGGCGGCGGCGAGGCCATCGACATCGCGCTGAAGACGGCCCGGCACGCGACCAAGAAGCGGACCATTGTCTCGGTGGCCAAGGCCTACCACGGGCACACCGGCCTGGCCGTGGCCACCGGCGACGAGCGGTTCGCCGCGCTGTTCCTGGCCGACCGGCCGGATGAGTTCGTGCACGTGCCGTTCAACGACCTGGCCGCGATGGAGCAGGCGCTGCGCGGCCGCGACGCGGCCGCGGTGATCATGGAAACCATCCCGGCCACGTACGGCTTCCCGCTGCCCGCGCCCGGCTACCTGGAAGGCGTCAAGCGGCTGTGCGAACAGCACGGCGCGCTGTACATCGCGGACGAGGTGCAGACCGGGCTGATGCGCACCGGCGAGCTGTGGGCCATCAGCAAGCACGGCATCGCGCCGGACATCCTGGTCACCGGCAAGGGCATCTCTGGCGGCATGTACCCGGTCAGCGCCGTGCTGGTCAGCGACGCGGCCGCGGGCTGGCTCAGCGAGGACGGCTTCGCGCACATGTCCACGTTCGGCGGCGCGGAACTCGGCTGCGTCGCCGCGCTGAAGACGCTGGAGATCACCGGCCGGCCGGAGATCAGGTCGATGGTGTTCTACATCGCCGACCTGCTCGGCACCGGGCTGCGCCGGATCCAGCGGGCGTACCCGGACTGGTTCACCGGCATCCGGCAGAACGGCCTGGTGATGGGGCTCGAGTTCGGCCATCCGCAGGGCGCCAAGTACGTGATGAAGCGGCTGTACGAGAACGGCGTCTGGGCCATCTTCTCCACCCTCGACCCGCGGGTGCTGCAGTTCAAGCCGGGGCTGCTGATGACCCCGGAGCTGTGCGAGGAACTGCTGGACCGGGTGGCGGTCGCTATTGGTGCGGCCCGCGACGACGCGGTGGGGACGGCCGGGCGGAGGCAGCCATGACCGAGGCGGAGCCGATCAGCGTGCCGCTGCTGACCGGCCCGGCCGGGGTGCCGCGCGCGCAGGCCATGCTGCAGCGGGCCCAGTGGGCGGCAAGGGCGTTCAGCACGTATGACAAACCGGCCGTGGATCGCGTCGTGCACGCCGCGGCCCAGGCCGGCGCGGCGCGGGCCGGGGAGTACGCCGAGTGGGCGGTGCGCGAGACCGGCTTCGGCGTGGCCGAGCACAAGCTGATCAAGAACCTGGCCAGCAGCACCGGGCTGGTCGAGGCGTACGCCGGGCACGACTACGTGACGCCGCGGATCGACCCGGTGGCCAAGATCGTGGAGATCCCGCGGCCGGCCGGCGTGGTGCTCGCGCTGACCCCGTCCACCAACCCGGTGGCCACCGTGTTCGTGAAGGCCCTGCTGGCCCTGATGACCCGGAGCGCGGTGGTGGTCAGCCCGCACCCACTGGCCCGGGAGTGCTCCGCGGCCGCGGCCCGCGCGCTGGCCGCGGCGGCGGTGGCGGCGGGCGCCCCGGACGGCGTCATCCAGGTGGTGGACGAGCCGTCGGTGCCGCTGATCAACGCGCTGATGGCGGACGAGCGGACCAGCGTGATCGTGGCCACCGGCGGCGTCGCGGTGGTCCGCGCCGCGTACAGCTCGGGCAACCCGGCCATCGGGGTCGGCCCGGGCAACGTGCCGGTGCTGGTGGACAGTACCGCGGACCTGGCCAGGGCGGCCACCCGGATCGCGGACAGCAAGAGCTTCGACAACTCTGTCCTGTGCACCAACGAGTCGGTGCTGATCGTCACCGAGGCGGCGGCGGGCACTCTGCACCGGCACCTCAAGCGGGCGGGCTGCCACCTGCTCGAGTCGGCGGACCGGGACAAGCTCCGCGACCTGGTCTTCCCCGGCGGGCGGTTCGACACCCGGTTCGTCGGGAAGGACGCGGCCTGGATCGCCGGCCAGGCGGGCATCCGGGTGCCCGGCACCACCCGGGTGCTGCTGGCCCCGTTCCGGCTGGCCGTGCCCGAGGAACCGCTGGCGCACGAGAAGCTCTGCCCGGTCCTCGGCGTGGTCACCGTGCCCGGCGAGGAGCAGGGCATCGACGCGGCCCGGGCCGTGCTGCGGATCGGCGGCCGGGGGCACTCGGCCGCGATCCACTCCACCAACCCGGCCACGATCATGGCCTACGGGGCGGCGCTGGACGTGCTCCGGGTCGCGGTCAACGCGGGCAGCAGCCTGGGCAGCGCCGGAATAGAGACCGGGCTGGCCCCGTCGATGACGATCGGCACCGGGTTCTTCGGCCGGTCGTCGGTGGCCGAGAACCTGCAGCCGAAACACCTCGTGCAGTGGACCAGGCTGGCGTACAACAGTGACCCGGCCGAGGCGTTCGGCGACTTCGGCGGTCTTGATCCGTGGCAGGTCCCGGCCGGATCCGTCCCGCCCTACCCGCTCGCCTCCAACGTGGCCGAGCAGCCGGTTAGCCGAACGCCCCGCCCACCGACTCCGGCTGCCCCGGCCGCCCGGCCTGCGGTGGAGGCGCTGCGCGCGGAGATCAGGCGGGTCGTGCTGGAGGAACTGCGGGCCCTGACCGGGGGCGAGGCCCGTGGCTGAGTTGCGCTCGTTCATCTTTCTCGACCGGCTGCAGCCGCAGACGATGTGTTATCTCGGCACGTGGATCCGGGGCAGGCTGCCGCGGAGCGGTGACGCGGCGCAGGTCATCGAGATAGCGCCGGGGCTGGACATCGAGCCGGTCACCAACGTGGCGCTGAAACACGCCGGGGTAGCGGCCGGGATCCTGGTGGTGGAGCGGCAGTTCGGGTACCTGGAGATGCACGGCGGGACCGACGAGGTGCAGGAGGCCGGCCGGGCCGTGCTGGATGAGCTGCAAGCCAGCGCACCGGACGCGACGGCGCCACAGGTGCTGGCCGCGCAGATCATCACGATGCTCGATCCGCAGCACGCGTTCCTGATCAACCGGAACAAGCTGGGCTCGATGGCGCTGGCCGGGGAGTCGCTGTTCGTGCTCGAGATGCAGCCCGCCTCGTACGCGATCCTGGCCGCCAACGAGGCGGAAAAGGCGGCCCGGATCAAGGTGGTCGACTACCGGATGATCGGCGCCACCGGGCGGGTGTACCTGTCCGGGTCCGAGGCCGACGTGCGGCAGGCCGCCGAGGCGGCCGAGGACGCGCTGCGGGGCCCGGCATGACCGGCGACGGCCTGGACGCGGACGTGCTGCGGTCCCTGGTGCGCGAGGTGCTGGCCGACCTGCTGCCGCAAGCCGCCACCCCAACCCCAGCCGCCCCTCCGGCACCGGCGCAAGACGGGCCGGTGTTCACCCCGCGGGACGGGGTGCGCGACGTGCAGACGGTCAGCCTGCGGACCGACGCCGAGCTGGCCGCGTTCGTGACCCGGCTGCTGCACCTGTTCGAGAACCCCAAGCACCGGGCGGACCTGACGGCCGGGCGGCTGCGATTCACGCTGGCCCCGGCCGGCGTAGCCGGGTCGGTGCGGCCGGTGCACCGGGTGGAGAAGGGTGCGGTGACCGAGGCCACGGTGCGGGCGGCGGCGCGGGCCGGGGCGCGGCTGGTGCTGGGCCGCGGTGCGGTGCTGACGCCGCTAGGGCGGGACCGGGCCCGGGCCGCCGGGGTCGAGATCGAGAAGGAGCGCTGATGCTTACCGCGACGGTTACCGGCAACGTCTGGGCCACCCGCCGGCTGGCTGAGATCCCCAAGGGCGCCTTCCTCGAAGTGGAAGCGGACGGGACCGGGCAGCGCCTGGTCGCGTTCGACGTGCTGGGCAGCGGGGTCGGCGAACGGGTGCTCGTCGCCCAGGGCTCGGTCGCGGCCGCCTGGTTCCCGGGCAAGCCACCGCCGGTGGACGCGCTGATCATCGGCTCGGTCAACGACCAGGGAAACACGTCGTGATCAACCATTGGGTGTAGCTATAGCGACACCAGACGGTTGATCACGAATCGGAGGACAGGAGAGGGACCGTGGCAGACAATGCGCTAGGAATCATCGAGACCAAGGGCTACGTGGCCGCGCTGGCGGCGGCGGACGCCATGGTCAAGGCGGCCAACGTGGCCATCGTCGGCCGCCAGGAAGTCGGCGACGGCCTGGTGTCGGTGACCATCGTCGGGGACGTCGGCGCGGTCAAGGCGGCCACCGAGGCGGGCGCGGAGACCGCCAGCAGCGTCGGCGAGCTGATCTCGGTACACGTGATCCCGCGGCCGCACGCCGAACTCGGCAAGCACTTCACCATCCGCGGTGAGTAGGCGGGCAGGCGAGCAAGCGTGCCGCTGACCGCGCCGCCCGTCCCCGAACTGCGGGTCCACCTGCTTGTCCAGGACCTGCAGCGGCAGTTCGCGGCCTACCTCGGGACGCCGACCCGGGCCCGCGGTTACCCGCCCATGGCCGGCGAGCACGCGCTCATCGTGGAGGTCGCCCCGGCGCTGGCCATCGAGCGGGTCACCGATCTGGCGCTGCGCGCGGTGCCCACGGTCGAGCCGGGCATCCTGTTCGTCGAGCGGCAGTTCGGCGTGCTCGAAGTGCACGGCCCCGGCCTGCCCTCGGTGCAGGAGGCCGGGCAGGCCATCCTGGCCGGGCTGCGGGCCACAGCGGCCGACCAGCTACGGCCGCGGGTGCTGTTCTGCGACGTGATCGAGGACGTCACCGACCGGCAGGCGATCCTGATCAACCGGACCCGGGGCGGGTCCATGATCCTGCCCGGCGACAGTCTGCTGGTCTGCGAGGTCACCCCGGCGCTGTTCACCGCGCTCGCGGCCAACGAGGCGGAGCGGGCCGCGCCCGGCGTCACGCTGGTCAACGTGTCCATGATCGGGGTGGCCGGCCGGGTCTACCTGAGCGGGCCGATCGACGCGGTCACCGCGGCCCGGGACGCGATCATCGACGCGCTGGACCAGGTGGAAGGCCGCGAGCAGGCGGGCGAGGCGGCCCCGTGGGCCGGCGAGGCGGCCCGGTGAGCCCGGCCATGAACACCCACGACCTGTCCGCCGGCGGGGACGTGCTGGACCGGGTCACCCGGTTCGCCGAGCGGGCCGCCCGGGCCTACGGCTGTTCGCCGGCCGCCGCGGTGCGCCTGCTCAACGTGTCGGAGAACGCGACCTACCTGGTCGAGGACCCGGATCAGGGGCCGTGCATCCTGCGCGTGCACCGGCTCGGCTACCACACCGGGGCCGAGATCGAGTCCGAGCTGGCCTGGATGGACGCGCTGCGTGCCGAGGCCGGGGTGCGGACGCCGCGGGTGCTGCCTGCCCCGGACGGGCAGCGGGTGCTGGCGCTGCCCGACATCGAGGCGGCGCCGGATCCGGCCTCGGGGACCGAGCCCGGGGCGCTCCGGCACTGCGTCCGGTTCGAGTACCTGACCGGGACCGAGCCGGCCGACGACGACGCGCACTTCGCCGAGTTGGGCGAGGTCACCGCCCGGATGCACCAGCACGCCCGGGAGTGGCTCCGGCCGTCCTGGTTCACCCGGTTCAGCTGGGACTACGACGCGGCGTTCGGCCGGGAGGCGCGCTGGGGGCGGTGGCAGGACGGCATCGGGGTCGGCCCGGCCGAGCGGGCCGTGCTCGGCCGGCTGGACACGGTGCTGGCCGGCGCTGGCCGCGTTCGGCACCGGGCCGGCGCGGTTCGGGCTGGTGCACGCCGACACCAGGCTGGCCAACCTGCTGGTGGACGGCGGCCGGGTCAGCGTGATCGACTTCGACGACTCGGGGTTCAGCTGGTTCCTCTACGACGTCGGCACCTCGGTCAGCTTCTTCGAGCACCAGCCGCAGGTGCCGGGGCTGGTGGACAGCTGGCTGTCCGGCTACCGCCGGGTGCTCAGCCTGTCCGCCGCGGACGAGGCGGAGATCTGGACGTTCATCATGTTCCGCCGGTTGCTGCTGGTCGCGTGGATCGGCTCGCACCAGGGCGCCGATGTCGCCCAGCAGCTCGGCGCGGGATACACCCAGGACAGCTGTGACCTGGCTGAGCGGTTCCTCAGCCGGGGCGGGAAGGAGTGACCGTGTTCACCTCAATCGCCGGGCGCGCCGTCGTGGTGACGGGCGGCACCCGGGGCATCGGCAAAGGCATCGCGCGGGTGTTCGCCAGCCGCGGCGCGCGGGTGCTGATCACCGGCCGCGACGACGCGGCCGCCAAGGCCACCGCGGCCGAGCTGACCGCGGCCGGCGGCGACGTGTCCTACCTGCTGGCCGACGTCAGCGTGCGCGCCGACTGCGCGCGGATGGCCGAGGTGGCGGCGGACCGGCTGGGCGGCATCGACGTGCTGTGCGCCAACGCCGGGATCTTCCCGGAGAGCCGGCTGGCCGACATGACCGACGAGGACATCGACACCGTGCTCGGCACCAACCTGCGCGGCAGCATCCTGTCCGTGCAGGCGTGCCTGCCCGCGCTGACCGCGTCCGGGCACGGCCGGGTCGTCCTCACCTCGTCCATCACCGGCCCGATCACCGGCTTCCCCGGCTGGGTGCACTACGGCGCGAGCAAGGCCGGGCAGCTCGGCTTCATGCGCACCGCCGCCATCGAGCTGGCCGCCAGCGGCATCACGATCAACGCGGTGCTGCCCGGCAACGTGCTGACCGAGGGCCTGGCCGACCTCGGCGAGGAGTACATCCAGTCGATGACGGCCAGCATCCCGCTGCGCCGGCTGGGCACGGTGGACGAGATCGGGTACGCGGCGCTGTTCCTGGCCACCGACGAGGCGGGCTACATCACCGGTCAGACCATCGTGGTCAACGGGGGCCAGGTGCTGCCCGAATCGCTGGGTGCGCTGGACGGCTGATGCGCGGAGAAGCTGCGGGCGCCGCCGCCGGGCGGACGGCCGAGGACGTGCGGCGGGTGCTGGCCGAGCGGATCGCCGCCGGGCAGCTGCGCCCCGGGCAGCGGCTCGGCGCGGAGCGCGCGCTGGCCGTGGACCTGGGGGTCAGCCGGGCCACACTGCGCCAGGCGCTGGCCGTGCTGGCCGACAGCGGCGCGGTCCGGCGGGTGCCCGGCCGGGGCGGCGGCACGTTCGTCAGCAAGGACAAGATCGAGCGGGACACCTCGCGGGTGGTCGGGGTGCCCGCGCTGCTGCGCAGCCAGGGCGTGGTGGCCGGCACCCGGGTGCTCAGCGCCGGGCTGTCCGCCGCGGAGGAGCCGGTGGCCCGCGCGCTCGGCCTGCGCCGCGGCGACCTGGTCGTCGACTTGAACCGGATCCGGCTGGCCGACGGCAGCCCGATCGTGGTGGAGCACGCCCGGTTCCCCGCGGACCGGTTCCTCGGCCTGCTCGAGCTGCCGCTCGGCGGTTCGGTCTACGAGTTGCTCGAGGAGCACTTCGGCACCCGGCCGGCCGAGGCGGTGGAGCAGATCGAGGTGGTCACCGCGTCGCCGGACGAGGCGCAGGTGCTGGACGTGCCGGCCGGCTCGCCGCTGCTCGCCATCACCCGGACCACCAGCGACTCCGCTGGCGTGCCGTTCGAGTTCTCGCAGGACCTGTTCCGCGGCGACCGGATCCGGATCGTGGTGCGCACGCCCGGTGCGGCCGGGGCCAGCCAGGCCGACCCGGGCGGCGGCCGGGTCATCGAGCTGCGCCCGCACAGCGCCATATAGCCCAGAGCGATCTGAGGAGCGGCCATGGCAGTACCAGCGGACCGGCCGGTGGGCCGGGTCCGGTTCATGGACCAGCAGCGGGTCAACCTGGACGGGTTCGCGGTCGAGGACCCGGGGCTCGGGCTGGTCGCGCTGCGCTCGCCGGGCGACCCGGAACCCGGGCTGGTGATCAAGGACGGCCGGGTGACCGAACTGGACGGGGTGGCCGAGCCGGACTTCGACTCGATCGACGCGTACGTCGCCCGGCACGGCCTGGACCTGACCGTGGCCGAGGAGGCGATGAGCCTGCCGGACGCCGAGTTCGCCCGCCGGGCGGTCAGCCCGGACGTGCCCCGCGCCGAGATCATCCGGCTGAGTGCGGGCGCCACCCCGGCCAAGCTGGCCCGGGTGCTGGCCCTGCTCCGGCCGGCCGAGCTCGGCCTGGCCATGACCAAGCTGCGCGGCCGCCGCACGCCGAGCAACCAGGCGCACGTCACCAACCGGCTGGACGACCCGCTGCTGCTGGCGGCCGACGCGGCCACCGCCGCGGCGTTTGGCTTCCGCGAGATCGAGACCACCGTCCCGGTGCTGGCCGACGCGCCGAGCAACGCCGTGGCCTGCCTGATCGGCGCGTCGGTGGCCTCTCCTGGGGTGCTGATCCAGTGCTCGGTGGAGGAGGCGCTGGAACTCGAGCTCGGCATGCGCGGGCTGACCTCCTACGCGGAGACCATCTCGCTGTACGGCACCGAGCAGGTGTTCACCGACGGCGACGACACACCGTGGTCGAAGGCGTTCCTCACCTCGGCCTACGCCTCCCGCGGGATGAAGATGCGGGTGTCCTCCGGGGCCGGCGCGGAGGTGCTGATGGCCGGCGCCGAGGGAAAGTCCATGCTCTACCTGGAGGCCCGGTGCGTGGCCCTGGCCCGGGCCATCGGCGCCCAGGGCGTGCAGAACGGCGGCATCGACGGGGCCAGCGTGGCCGCGTCGGTGCCCGGCGGGCTGCGCGAGCTGATGGCCGAGAACCTGATGGTGATGATGCGCAACCTCGAGTCGTGCTCCGGCAACGACGCGCTGATGAGCGAGTCCGACATGCGCCGGACCTCGCGCACCCTGCCCATCGTGCTGGCCGGGTCCGACTTCGTGTTCAGCGGGTTCGGCAGCATCCAGCGCTACGACAACATGTTCGGCCCGAGCAACTTCAACGCCGAGGACATCGACGACTTCCTGGCCATGCAGCGGGACTGGGGGGTGGACGGCGGGCTGCGCACGGTGCCCGCCGGGCGGATCGCCGCGCTGCGCCGGGAGGCGGCCGGGGCGTGCCGCGCGGTGTACCGGCACCTGGGGCTGGCCGACTTCACCGACGACCACGTCGAGCGGGCGGTGGACGCGGCCGGGTCCAAGGACCTGGGCGAGACCGACACGCTCGCGGTGGTCGGCGCGGCGCACGCCATCCGGGAGGGCGGCCTCACCGTGGTCGACGTGGTCGCCGCGCTGGACGAGACCGGCTACGAGGACGCCGCGGAGAAGATCATGGAGATGACGCGGGCCCGGCTGTCCGGTGACTACCTGCAGACGGCCGCCATCTTCGACGAGAGCCTGCGGGTGCTGTCCCTGGTCACCGACCCGAACGACTACGCGGGCCCGGGCAGCGGGTACGAGCCCGGGCCGGCCCGGCAGGCCGAGATCGACGCCATCCGGCAGGCCCGCGGGGTCGCCGACCTGCGCGCCGAGCAGGCCACCGCGGCCGCCGCCGGGCTGCTCGGGCCGGCCGGCCCGGCCCAGCCGGGCCAGGACCCGCGGGACGTGGTGATCGGCGTATCGCCCGCGGTCGGCCGGGACGTGTGGCGCTCGCTGTCCGGGCGCACCGTCCCCGAGGTGCTCAGCGAGCTGCTGGCCGGGCTGGAGGAAGAGGGCTGCACCGGCCGGGTGGTCCGGTTCAACGACACCGTGGACCTGGGCCGGATCGGGCTGGCCGCGGCCCGGCTGGCCGGCTCGGGCATCGGCATCGGGCTGCAGGGCAAGGGCACCGCGCTGATCCACCGCCGGGACCTGGCCCCGCTGGCCAACCTGGAGCTGTACTCGGTGGCCCCCTCGGTCACGCCGGAGCTGTACCGGCTGCTCGGCGCGAACGCGGCCCGGCACGCCAAGGGCGGCAACCCGGACCCGGCCCGCAACCCCTACTCCGACGAGGCCATCGAGGCCCGCTACCACACCACGGTGATCGCGCTGATGGCGCTGGAACGGGCCTGGGTCCGGCCCGGCGGGCCGGCCGAGGAGCTGTCCCGGGAGGGGCTGCAGTGAGCGGCGACTCTGGCGTGCGGGGGCTGTCCGGGCGGCCGGTCGGCGAGCTGACCCTGGACGCGGTCCGGCGCGGCGAGATCGGCGTGCCCGACCTGCGCATCCACCCGGATTCGCTGGAGACCCAGGCGGTGGTGGCCGAGCGGCACGGCAACGCGCAGCTGGCCGAGAACCTGCGCCGGGCCGCCGAGCTGACCGGGCTGGGCGACGACGAGGTGCTGGCCATCTACGACGCGCTGCGGCCGGGCCGGTCCACCCCGGCCGAGCTGACCGAGCTGGCCACCTCGCTGGCCGGGCGCGGCCTGCCCCGGTGCGCCGCGCTGCTCACCGAGGCGGCCGAGGTGTACGAACGGCGCGGCCTGACCCGATGACGACCGTCGTCGCCGGGGTCGACATCGGCAACGCGACCACCGAGGTGGCGGTGCTGAGCGGCGGGCGGCTGCTCGGCACCAGCCTGCTGCCGACCCGGGGCCGCAAGGGCTCGGCCGAGTCGGTGCACGGAGCGGCGGCGCTGGTCCGCCGGGTGGAGCGGCGCCTCGGCGTCCAGGTCACCGGGGCCAGCATCGCCCCGCTGCGCGCGGTGCACACCGCGACGCTGGCCGTTCCGGCGTTGCCGCCGCGCACCGGCCGGCTCCGGGTGCTGGCCGCGGGCGTGGCCACGCCGGGCGGCGCGGGCACCTGCGTCGGCCGCCCGCTCACGCTGGACGCCTCAGCCGGGGCGGGCCCGCGGCCAGCACTTCCGGACGGGCCGCAGGTCGTGCTGGTGCCGCCCGGGCTCGGCTACTCGGCGGCGGCCGGCCAGGTGCGGCGGCTGCTCGGCGCCGGGGTGCCGGTCGGCGCGGTGCTGGCGGCCGGGGACGAGGGTGTGCTCATCGCCAACCGGCTGGCTGCCCCGGTGCCGGTGCTGGACCAGGTGGACACCGCGGCCGCTGCTAGCTGCCCGCTGCTCGCGGTCGAGGTCCGCGCGCCCGGGCAGCCGCTCACCATGCTCACCGACCCGGTCGCGCTGGGCGCCGCGTTGCGGCTCGGCGACTCGGAAGCGGCGGATGCGGTCACGCTGAGCCGCCTGCTGCTGGACTACTCCAACGCGGTGATCGGGCTGGCTGGCCCGGCCGGCGACGGCGCGGCCGGGCCCGCCGGGCCCGCCGAACCGTGGCTGCTCACCGGGGAGCGCCGGGTCCCGCTCCGGGAGGCATGCGCCGAGCTGGGCGGCTGGCCGCCGGGCCGCGTCAGCGCGCTGGGCACCGCGGCCGGCGAGACCCCGGTGGACGACCTGTTCGCGCTGGACCTGGCCCAGGTCGCGGACAGCGCCACCGCCCGCCGGGGCAGCACCGGCCGCACCGTGCTGGCCGCCTCGCTGCACCGCGCCGCGGCCGGCCTGGACCACGCGGCGCTGCTCGGCGAACTGCTCGGCCGCCCGGTGGACTGCCTGATCAGCGAGCCCGCGGCGGCCCGGCTGGGCGCGGGGACCACGCCGGGCGCGCGGGACGACGCCGTGGTGGTGGACGTCGGCGCGGGCACCATCGACGTCATCGCGCCGGACGGCGAGGTGGTGGCGGCGGGCGCGGGCGACCTGCTCACCGCGGCCGTGGCGGAACTGCTCGGCCTGCCGCGGGCCGCGGCCGACTGGGTCAAGCGGGGCCCGTGCCTGCGGGTCACCGGCAGCCAGCAGTTCGAGGCCGAGGACGGCAGCCGCGGTTTCCTGGACCGGCCCGCGGCCGCCGCCGCGCTCGGCATGCTGGCCGCCCCCGGCCCGGCCGGGCTGCTCCCGTTCGACCGGCGGCACAGCCCGGCCGAGTGGCGGGCGCTCCGGCTCCGGCTCAAGCAGGCCGTGTTCGCGGCCAACCTGCTCCGCGCGGTCGGCGCGCTCGGCGCGGTTGGCGCCCAGCCCGGCCGGCAGGTGCTGATCGTCGGCGGGCCAGCGGGCGACGACGAACTGCTCGGCGTCCTGCTCCGGGCGCTGCCCGACGGCGTCACGGCCGGCCGGGGCAACGTCGGCGGCACGCTGCCCGGGCCATCAGCCGGCCACCGGCACGCCGCCGCCCTCGGCCTGGCCCTGGCCGCCTCGGCCGGACGCTAGGACAGCACGCGGCGCCGGAAGTTGCGCAGCCCGATGGCCAGGAACACCACCGCGAACCCGGCCATCACCGGGTAGATCACGTACAGGTGCATGTGCGGGGCCAGGGTGAACGCGGCCCGCATCCCCTCGTTCACGTAGACCAGCGGGTTGATCAGCACGACAGTCTGCAGCCAGGGCCAGCCGCCTATCTGCACCGGGGCCAGCCGGGTCCACGAGTAGTAGGTGCAGCCCAGGAACGTGATCGGCAGGATGATGAAGCCGAACATCAGCCCGATGTTCCGCGGCTCGAAGCTGGTGCCCAGGATCAGCCCCAGGCCAGCCATGGCGATGCAGGCCAGCGGCACGAGCGTCAAGATGATCCACCAGTGCAGCGAGATGTGCGCCTGCACCCCGGGCGCGTGCACGACCGAGGCCATCGGCAGCACGATGATGGCCGAGATCACGCCCTGGGCCGCGCCCGACAGCACCTTGGCCACGGCCACCAGCCAGATGGGGCAGGGTGCCTGCACCCGGTCCTCGATCTCCCGGGTGATGCCGAACTCCTGCGCCATGTTCAGGGCGATGGACTGCACGCCCTGGAACATGATCGAGATGCCGACCACGCCGGGGACCAGGATGGTGGCGAACGCGGACTCGGCCGCCGTGCCGTGCCCACCGCCGATCCCCTGGCCGATCTTCGGGAACACGAACAGGAACACGAAGCAGAGCAGGAATGGCTGGATGATGGTGCGCAGCACGAACTCCCACCAGTGCTTGCGCAGCACGACCAGGTCACGCAGCATGAGCGCGCCGAGGGTGGTCCAGCTGGCGGCGGCCACGGACCGGGTCGGCCCGCCGCCGATCCGCTGCCGGGTCGCCTGCGGGGTCAGCGAGGTGGTCATCAGTCCCGCAGCTCCTTGCCGGTCAGGTTGATGAACACGGTCTCCAGGCTCGGCTCGGAGATCGACAGGTCGACGAGGTCGAACCCGCCGCGCTCCGCGGCCAGCACGATCCGCGGCACCAGCCGGTCGCCGCCCTGCATGTGCAGCTGGACCCCGCCGTCCACCAGCCGGGTCCGGGTGACGCCGTTGACGTCCTGGCTCAGCAGCTCGGCCAGCCGGGCGGTGTCGCCCGCCGTCTTCACCGTGACCACCGTGTCGGCGCCGACGCTCTGCTTGAGCGCGGCCGGCGTGTCCAGGGCCAGGATCTTTCCGTGGTCCATGATCGCGACCCGGTCGCAGAGCTGGTCCGCTTCCTCCATGTAGTGCGTGGTGAGCAGGATCGTCTGGCCCTCGCCGTGCAGCTCGCGGAGCAGATCCCACAGCGCGAGCCGGCTCTGCGGGTCCAGTCCCGCGGTGGGCTCGTCCAGGAACAGCACCGAGGGGCGGTGGAAGATGGCGCGGGCCACCATCAGCCGCTGGGCCATGCCGCCGGACAGCGCGTAGACCGAGGCCTTGGCCCACTTGGACAGCTGGAACTGCTCGAGCAGCTCATCGGCGGTCTGCCGGGAGGCCTTGGCCCCCATGCCGAACAGCCGGCCGTGGAAGTACAGGTTCTCCCAGACGGTGAGCTGCCGGTCCAGCGTGTTCTGCTGGGACACGATCCCGCTCGTCTGCTTGGCCAGCGCCGGGTGCGCCGCGACGTCCACGCCGGCCAGGAAGGCCCGCCCGGAGGTCGGTACCACCCGGGTGGTGAGGATGCCCACGGTCGTGGTCTTCCCGGCGCCGTTCGGCCCCAGCAGGCCGAAGATCTCACCGGCCTGCACGTCCAGGTTCAGCCGGTCCACCGCGGCGAAATCGGTGCCCGGATAGACCTTGGTCAGGTCCTCGGTGTGGATGATCGCGCTGGGCTGGCCGTCGGGGCGGCCGGTGCTGTGCGCGGTCGCGGGTGCGGTGCTCATGGCCTGCACATCGTAGCCGCTGGGCGATGCGGCACCCTGGTAGGGACCGGCCGCCCGGCCGGGGGAGAGGACCCGCGCATGGCGAAGGTAATGATCACTGGATCGGCGGACGGGCTCGGCCTGATGGCGGCCCGGCTCCTGGCCGGCGACGGGCACGAGGTCACCCTGCACGCACGCAACAGCAGCCGGGGCCAAGAGGCGAAAGCCGCGCTGCCCGCGGCGGCGCACGTGGTGACCGGGGACCTGGCCAGCATCGCGGGCATGCGGGAAGCCGCCGCCGCCGCGAATGAGCTCGGCCGGTACGACGCCGTGATCCACAACGCCGGGATCGGTTACCGGGAGCCGCAGCGCCGGCCGACCGTGGACGGGCTGAGCCAGGTGTTCGCCGTCAACGTGCTCGCGCCGTACCTGCTCACCGCGCTGATGACCCGGCCGTCCCGGCTGGTGTACCTGAGTTCAGGCATGCACCGGGCGGGCAATGCCGACGTGTCCGACCTGCAGTGGGTCGGCCGCCCGTGGAACGGCGCGCAGGCCTACTCGGACTCCAAGCTGTTCGACGTGGTGCTGGCCTTCGCGGTGGCCCGGCGCTGGCCCGACGTGCTCAGCAACGCGCTGGAGCCGGGCTGGGTGCCGACCCGGATGGGCGGCCCCGGCGCGCCGGACGACATGTCCCAGGCGCCGGTCACCCAGGCCTGGCTGGCCGTGAGCGACGACCCGGCGGCCACCGTGACCGGCCAGTACTTCTACCACCAGCGGCCGCGCCAGGTCCACCCGGCGGCGGCCAGCCACGCGGTGCAGGACCAGTTGCTGGCCAGCTGCGCCGAGCTCAGCGGGGTAGAGCTACCAAAAGAGACGTGATGTGCCGCCTTCCCCTGTCCACAGCGGCCGCGTGCTGATATCTAGTGACACGGCAGAAGGTACGATCCGGTTCGGTCCGTGCTGGTGCTTTGGTCCTGGGGGGAATGCGAGATGGCCGCCACTACTGATGCCGAAAATGCCCCGGACGGTGATCAGCCGCGAACGCGGTGGCAGCGGACCGCCGGATGGCTGCAGCAGAACGCAGGCAACGTTGTGCTGCCCGCCCTCACTGTGCTCGTCACTGCTGTGGCGGGCACATTCGCCGCCTTGTACGCGCATGGCCAGATAGCGGCAGCGGACGAGCAGAAAGTCGCCGCCCAGCAGCAGGAATTGCTCACGGTGGTGGTGGATATCGAGCAGGAGCCCGCGGCTGAGAAACGGGCCACCGCGCCGCTCACGGGCACGTTACTGCTCGATACCCAGGTGCAGTTCCAGGACGAGCTGACGTCGTACGCGGAGGCAGCGCAGCTCATCATCGGCAACCTGGCCCCTCAGCAAGTGTCCAGCTTCGAATACGTGCAGGTGGGCAAGGCGCTCGCCGCTACCGGCAGCAATTCCCAGGCGCTGAAATACTTCGGGCGGGCGGTGACCGCGCACGGGGCTACCCCGGACTCCCGGGCGGCTGCGCTCCGCAACGAAGCGGGACTGCGTTACTCGCTGGGCCAAACCGAGCTGGCCCACCAGGAGAACATGCAGGCGGTGCGGGCCTTCAGCCGCTATCCGGATCTCACCCGGACGGATGCGGGTAACAACATGGCGCAGAGCTATCTCGTTGACGCGGCCGCCGAAATAGCCGCGCACAACTGCCCGATAGCGCTGGCCGACCGGGTGGCCGCGGCCCGGGCGCTCGGCACGCTACCCGACCGCAAGCGCACCGAGGCAACGCTTAACCACGTGCTGACGACGGAGGACGCGACCAGCTACCGTATGTCCTGCACTGGTTAGCCAGCGGGGCTCAGCGGCGGGCCCATTCCTCGGCCAGCAGCCGGTAGGACCGGACCCGGTCGGCGTGCTGGTGGGTGACCGTGGTGACGATCAGCTCGTCGGCGCCGGTCGCGTCGCGCAGCCGCTCGAGCTGGTCGGCGACCTGCCCCGGCGAGCCGGCGAACTGGGTGTCCACCCGGTCGGCGACCAGGGCCCGGTCTTCCTCGGTCCACCGGTGCGCGGCGGCCTGCTCCGGGGTGGGGAACGGGATCGCGCCGGCCCGGTCCGGATGCTGCGCACCCACAACCCGTAGCCGCTGGCCAGCCGGCGGGCGGTCGCCTCGTCCTCGGCCACCACGACGTCGGCCGAGACGCTGACGTAGGGCCGGTCCAGCTCGGCCGAGGGCCGGAACGCGGCCCGGTAACCCTCGGCCGCCTCGAGCACGGTGGCCGGGCTCACGTGGTAGTTGGCCGCGAAGCGCAGCCCGCTGGCCCCGGCCACCTGGGCGCTCTCCCCGCCGCTGCTGCCCAGGATCCACACCTGCACGGCGGCGTGCTCGCCGGGGACCGCGTGTCCCTCGACGCCGTCCGCCGAGCGGTACGTGCCGCGGAGCAGGGCCAGGATGTCGCCGACCTGCTCGGTGTAGTTCTGCGGCTCGGCCCCGGGCAGCATGAGCAGGCTTTTCTGCATGCCGATCCGCGGCGAGCGGAGCAGCCGCTCGATCGGGAACGGCGGCGGGATGAGCAGCCCGTTCGCGGCCCGGCCCGCCTGCGCCGGCCCGGCCAGCGCGGGCTGCCGGCTCCGGCCGGGTGGGCGGCCACCGGACCGGCCCAGGCCCAGGTCCAGCCGGCCCGGGTGCAGCGCGTCGATCAGGCCGAACTCTTCCACCGTGGACAGCGCGGTGCGGTGGCCCAGCTGGACGGCGCCCGAACCGATCCGGATCCGGGACGTCGCCGCGGCGGTCAGCGCCAGGACGACGGCGGGGGAGGCGCCGGCCACCCCGGGGTTCAGGTGGTGCTCGGCGAACCAGTACCTCGTGTAACCGAGCCGCTCCGCCTGCCGGGCCAGGTCGATGCTGTTCCGCAGCGCCTGGGCCGCGGTCGAGCCGAAGCTGATCGGGACCAGGTCGAGCACGGCCAGCGGGGTGGTCATGACGCCGCCCGGGTGGCCCGGGAACGGCCCGGGAGCTGGGCTAGGCCCAGGTGCTCGCGCAGCGTGCGGCCGGCGTACTCGGTGCGGAACACGCCGCGCTCCTGGAGCAGCGGCACTACCGTGTCGGCGAACTCGTCCAGGCCCCCCGGCGTGATGTGCGGCACCAGGATGAACCCGTCGCAGGCGTCGGCCTGGACGAGCTCGTTGATGGCCGCGGCCACGGTGGCCGCCGAGCCGACGAACGACTGGCGGCCGGTCACCTCGATGATCAGCTCGCGCAGCGACAGCTTCTCCGCCTCGGCCTTCGCCCGCCACTGCCGGGCGATGGCCACCGGGTCCCGGTACATCCGGACGCTGGCCCGGCCGCGGGCGATGGTGTTCTCGCCGGGCTCGGGGTCGAACGCCGGGCAGCGGCCCGTCCGGGTCGAGCCCGGACAGGTCCCGGTTCCACAGCTGCTCGGCGAACTTGATCGCGGTCTGCCCGCTGACCTGCTGCCGCCGGACCTCGCGGGCCAGTTCCTGGGCCTCGGCGTCGGTGCCGGCCAGCACGAACGTGGCGGCCGGCAGGATCAGCAGCTCGCCGGGGCGGCGGCCGTAACGGGGCAGGCGGCGCTTGACGTCGGTGTAGAACGCCTGCCCGTCGGCCAGCTGGCTGTGCCGGCTGAAGATCGCGTCCGCGCTGGACGCGGCGAACTCCCGGCCCTCGTCCGAGTCGCCCGCCTGGAAGATCACCGGGCGCCCCTGCGGGCTGCGCGGCACGTTGAACTGGCCACTGATGCTGAACTGCGCGTCGTGGTGCCGGAACGCGCCCGCCTGCGGATCGGCCAGGAACTGGCCGGACTCCTGGTCGGCGATGATCTCACTGCCGTCCCAGGACTCGAACAGCTGGCCTGCCGTCTGCAGGAAGGTCCGGGCCCGCTCGTAGCGCTGGTCCTGCGGCAGGAACCCGCCGCGGCGGAAGTTCTCCCCGGTGAACGCGTCCCAGGACGTCACCACGTTCCACGCGGCCCGGCCGCCGGACAGGTGATCCAGGCTGGCGAACTGCCGGGCGACCTCGTACGGCTCGTTGAACGTGGAGTTGATCGTCCCGGCCAGGCCCAGCCGGTCCGTGACCGCCGCCAGCGCGGCCAGCACGGTGAACGTGTCCGGCAGGCCGACCACGTCCAGGTCGTAGATCTCACCGCCCTGCTCGCGCAGCCGCAGCCCCTCGGCCAGGAACAGGAAGTCGAACTTGGCCCGCTCGGCCGTCTGGGCCAGGTGCGCGAAGGAGCTGAACTCGATGTGGCTGCCGGACCGCGGATCGCTCCATACCGTCGTGTTGTTGACGCCGGGGAAGTGCGCGGCCAGGTGGATCTGCTTGGGTGTGCGGTGCACGGTGGGACCTCCGTGGGCTGGGTCAGGCGGCGGCGTACCGGCTGGCTGGGCGGGGCAGGCCGAGCAGACCGCGGAGCGTGCTGGCCGGGTACTCGCGGCGGAACGCGCCCCGCCGCTGCAACTCCGGCACCAGGCCAGTGCTAATCCGGACCAGGTCCTCGGGGATCGCCGCGGGCCGCAGCCGGAACCCGGACAGCCCGCGGCCAGCCCAGTCCTGCATCAGATCGGCCAGCTGCCCCGGGGTGCCCGCGAAAACGGCCGCGTCGGCCGCGTATGGATAGCCCGCCAGGCCGTCCAGCCGGGCCCGCCGGGCAATGGCCGCGCCCGCGTTGTCAGCCAGGAAGACAACCAGGTCGGCGACGATGTGCACGGTCTCGTCCGCGCGCCCGGCGGCCTGCTGCGCCCGGCGGATCTCGGTCACGATCTCCCCGGCCTGCGCCGCGTCGCGCGGCGTGACGAAGCCGATGTCGGCCGACCGGGCCACCAGCTCGTAGGACTCCCTGGCGTGCGCGAGCGCCGCCACCACGGGCTGCCCCTGCGGCGGCCGCGGCGTGATCGACGGGCCCTTGACGCTGAAGTTCTCACCCACGAAGTCGATGTAGTGCAGCTTGCCCCGGTCGATGAACCGGCCGGTGGCGCGGTCCCGGATCTCGGCGTCGTCCTCCCAGCTGTCCCACAGCCGGCGGACCACCTCGACGTAGTCGGCGGCCTCGCCGAAGAGCCCGGCCAGGAACTGCCGGACCACCGGGTCGTCTCGCCCGGTCTCGCAGATCCGCGGCATCTCGCGCCGGCCGAACAGCGCGGCCTCGGATGGGCGGGCCGACACCTGCACCCGCAGGCCGGCCCGGCCACCGCTGACGTAATCCAGCGTGGCGATCGCCTTGGAGATGTGAAACGGCTCGGTGTGCGTCGCCGTCACCGCCGGGACCAGGCCGATGCGGGACGTCAGCGGGGCGACCCGGGCCGCGATGAGTACTGCGTCGAGCCGGCCGCGAACCTGGTCGGTGCGCCCGTCCGGATCCAGCCGCCGGGAGGATTGCAGGCCGAGTGAGTCCTCGATGGTGACGAAGTCGAGCAGGCCGCGTTCCGCTTCGGCGACGACCCCGGCCCAGTAACCCGGGGTCAGTAGGTCAGCCGGCCGGGCCAGCGGCTCACGCCACGCGGCCGGATGCCACCCGGCGCCGTCCAGCGCGACGGCGAGGTGCAGCGCAGATGATCGGGACATGCTCGCATTTTAGTGTTTCCCTATCGGGATTGTCGAAAATCCGGGACGGCATCGCGGTCAGCCGAGACCCAGGATGTGCGCCGCGTTGCCGTACAGCAGCGAGTCCAGCACGCTCGCGGGCAGCTCGAGGGCGTCCAGCTCGGCCAGGCAGCGCTCCGGGGTGAGGAACGGGAAGTCGCTGCCCCAGACGAACTGCCCGGACAGCCGCCCGCTCAGTTCGCGGATCACCTCGGGCGGGATCCGCTTCGGCGACCAGCCGGAGATGTCGATGTATACGTTGGTCTTGTGCAGCGCGACCGCGATCAGGTCCATGTGCCACGGCCAGCCGAAGTGCGCGGCGACCACGGTGAGCCCGGGATGGGCGGCGGCCACCGGGTCCAGCTTCAGCGGGTGCGCGTAGTCGATCCGGATGCCCTGCCCGCCGGGTTGCCGGGCGCCGATCCCGCTGGTCCCGGTATGGAACAGGGCCATCAGGCCGTGCTCGGCGCAAGCCGCGAAGATGGGCCAGTAGGCCGGGTCGTCCGGCGCGAACGCCTGCAGCGAGGGGTGGAACTTCACCCCGCGCAGCCCGAGCGCGGCGATGTTCGCCACCTCAGCCACCGCCGCCGCGCCCTTGTGCGGATCGACCGAGCCCAGCCCGGTGAACGCGGCCGGGAACTCCGCGCAGGCCGCGGCCACCGTCTCGTTCGGCACCCGGGGCCGCCCGGTGGCCGTCTCCGCGTCCCAGGCCAGCAGCACCGCCCTGGCGTTCAGCGCCTGGTACCGGGCGGCCAGCTCGGCCAGGGACAGCCGCTGCACGGGGGACCGGAAGTAGGCTTCGGCCGCCTCGACGTAGCCGGCCATGCTCTGGTCCAGCCAGTCCGGGGTCGGCAGGTGCACGTGAAAGTCGATCGCCCGCAGCGGCTGGTCGGTCATCTGCTCTCTCCAGGGGCCGTATGGATCCCGTTAGGGTGGCGTCCCGCCTGTGGTGCCATCCACCGGCCCAGTGTTATCACGAGGGTGTGGAGCGTTATCAAGGGAATGTGCAGCGAGAACGGCTGAGCCGGGATCGGCTGGCGGTCGCGGCGGGGCTGCTCGGCCCGCTGGCCCTGGCCGCGATCCTGATCCCGTTCCGCGCCCACTTCCCGAACACGGACGCGGCGCTGGTCATGCTGCTCATGGTGGTGGCCGTGGCGGCGGCCGGGAACCGGCTGGCCGGGTACCTGGCCGCGGTATCCGCCGCGGTGTGGTTCGACTTCTTCCTGACCCGGCCCTACGAGCGGTTCACCATCAACCGGCAGATCGACATCGAGACCACGGTCCTGCTGCTGGTCATCGGCGTGGCCGTCACCGAGCTCGCGGTCTGGGGCCGGCGGGAGCACGCGGCGGCCAGCAGGCGGGCCGGCTACCTGGACGGGATCAGCGGCACCGTGGCGGCAGTGGCCGCCGGCGAATCGCCGACGGACCTCACCGATCAGGTCGCCCGGCAGCTCACCCGGGTGCTGTCCCTGCGGTCCTGCCGCTGGCAGTACGGCGTGGCCGGGCTCGGCCACCCGGCCCGGTTGCTGCACGACGGCCGGGTCAGGGCCGGGGACCGGATCTGGGCGGCCGAATCGGCCGGGCTGCCCGCGGGCACCGAGACCGAACTGCTGGTGGAGACCGGTGGCCTGCTCCAGGGCCGCTTCCTGCTCACCCCGCAGCCGGACAGCCGGCCCACCCGCGAACAGCTGCTGGTGGCCATCGCGCTGGCCGAGCAGGTGGGTGCGGGGCTGGGCAGCAGCCACCCGGCCGGCCGCTGACGGCGGCGCTCCCGGCGGCTCAGCCCTCCGGCGGCTCAGCCCTCCGGCGGCTCAGCCCGCGGCGGCCGCGCGCAGCGCCTGCCACACCCGCTGCGGCGACGCCGGCATGTCGATGTGCCGCACCCCGAGGTGGCTCAGCGCGTTGACGATGGCGTTCTGCACGGCGGGTGTCGCGCCGATCGTGCCGGCCTCCCCGATGCCCTTGGCGCCGAGCGGGTTGTAGCTGGTCGGGGTGGCCATGTCGGCCAGCTCGAAGCTGGGCAGCTCGGCCGCCGAGGGGAACGAGTAGTCGGCGAACGTCGAGGTGAGCGGGTTGCCCTCGGCGTCGTAGCGGATCTCCTCGAACAGCGCCTGGGACGCGCCCTGGGCGATCCCGCCATGCCGCTGACCCTCGGCCAGCAGCGGGTTGATCACGGTGCCGGCGTCGTCCACGGTGACCATCCGGCGCAGCACCACCTTGCCCGTCTCGGTGTCCACCTCGGCCACGGCCAGGTGCGCGCCGAACGGGAAGGTCGGCCCGGGGGCCCGGAACACCGACCGGACCAGCAGCGGCGCCGCCGCGGCCAGCGTGGTCAGCGGGACGGCGGCGTCCGGGTCGCCGGCCACCGCGAACGCGGCGCGGCCGGGGTCGTAGACCAGGTCGGCCGGGTTGGCCTCCAGCTCGCTGGCGGCCCGCTGCCGGGCCAGGTCGAGCAGCTCCCGGGCCGCCTGCTGCACCGCCGCGCCGCCCTGCTGCAGGCTGCGCGAGCCGCCGGTGCCGCCGCCTTCCGGCACCAGATCGGTGTCGCCCCACTTCACGGTGATCTTGTCCACGTCGATGCCCAGCTCGTCGCTGGCCAGCATGGCCCACACCGTGGCGTGCCCCTGACCGTGCGGCGAGGTTCCGGTCAGGATCGTCGCGGTGCCGTCGGCGTGCACTTCGACCTGCGCGTTCTCCCGCGGCCCGCCCGCCTCCGCGCCGGGTCCGGTGATCTCCACGTAGCAGGCCACGCCGATGCCGAGCTGCCGCACGTCCCCGGCCGTGCGGCGCCGCGCCTGCTCGGCGCGCAGCTCCGCGTACCCGGCGGTGGCCAGCGCCCGATCCAGCGCGGCCGCGTAGTCACCGCTGTCATACACCGCACCGAACGCCGTTTCGTGCGGCTCAGTGAACCTGGGCAGCAGGTTCTTCCGGCGCACATCGGCCGGGTCCAGGCCGATCTCGGCGGCGAACAGGTCCATGGCCCGCTCCACGGCGGCGGTGGCCTCCGGCCGCCCCGCGCCGCGGTACGCGCCGACCGGGGTGGTCGTGGTGACCACCGACCGGGCCACGGCCTCGGCGCGGTCGATGGCGTACGGCCCTGGTGTCATCATCCGCGTCATCATCGGCAGGAACGCGCCGAACCGCGGGTAGGCCCCGGCGTCCTGCAGGATATCCAGCCGGTACGCGGTGACGGTGCCGTCCCGGCGGCCGCCGATCGTCACCGTCTGCTGCTGGCCCCGGCCGTGCGTCATCGCGACCAGGTTCTCGCTCCGGGTCTCCGCCCACCGGGCCGGGCGGCCCAGCTGGCGGGCGACCCAGCCGACTACCGCGTGCTCGGGGTCCGCGCCGAACTTGGCGCCGAACGCGCCGCCCACGTCGGGGGTGATGATCCGCACCGTGGCCGGGTCGACGCCGAGCAGCGCGGCCAGCGCGCCCCGGGTGTTCTGCGCGCCCTGGTTCGGTATCCACGCGGTCAGCCGGCCGTCGGGGCCGGTCACGGCGGCGGCCGCGCGGGTCTCCATCGGGGCGGGCGCGATCCGCTGGTTGACGATGTCGGCCCGGACCACCACCTCGCAGCCGTCGAACAAGCCGGGGTCGAGCGCGGCGGCGTCGCCGAACGACGCGGCCAGGTTGGTGCCGGCCGCCGGGAACAGCAGCACCGGGCCGTCCGCGGCCTGGGCCGGGTCGAGCACCGGCGGCAGCGGGTCGTAGTCCACGTCCACCAGTTCCGCGGCGTCCTCGCCCTGGGCCCGGGTCTCGGTGACCACCACGGCCACCGGCTCACCGACGAACCGCACCACGTCGCGGGCCAGCGGCGGCTGGCCCATCTGGTCGTTGATCAGGCCCGGGATCGGCGCGGCCAGCAGCGGGAGGTCAGCCAGGTCGGCCCCGGTGAACGCGGCGATCACGCCGGGTGCGGCCAGCGCGCCGGTCACGTCGATGGCCCGGATCCGGGCGTGCGCGAGCGGGGACCGGACGAAGCACACGTGGCAGGCGCCGGCCAGCCGCTCGTCCACGACGTCGTCGGTGTACACGGCGCCCGAGGTCAGGAAGCCGGGATCCTCGGTGCGCAGCACCCGGGTACCCAGAATGCTCATGAACTGATCAGCCCCTCCGGCCGGCCCCGGCACAGTCCCTTGTAAATTACACGCCCGGCCGGCCGCCCCGGCGCGCCTGGGTGGCCGGCCTGCGGCCCGGCCGCGGGCCGGTCATTGCGGCGCTGAGCAGCAGGAAAAGCGCTTCGACAGGGACCGGCCGGGCGACTGGCCGGCCGCCGCCGCCGGGGCGCGGCGCGCGGCCGTTGCATCCGGCCGCGCGGCGCTGCGACATTTGGGGTCTCAGCTCGCCGACCTGCCCGCCGGGGTCAGGACCCAAGGGAAATGCCAGTGCGCTACGGACACTTCGACGACGACCGCCGCGAATACGTCATCACCCGCCCGGATACCCCGCTGCCCTGGATCAATTACCTGGGCACGGAAGCGTTCTTCGGCATCATCTCGAACACGGCGGGCGGCTACTCGTATTATCGCGACGCCCGGTTACGCCGACTCACCCGCTACCGCTACAACAACGTCCCAGCCGACGCCGGCGGCCGTTATATCTATCTCCGGGATAATGCCAGCGGCGACTACTGGTCCCCGTCGTGGCAGCCTACCCAGCGGAAACTCGACAGCTACGAGTGCCGGCACGGCCTTTCCTACACCCAGATATCGTCCGCCTATCTGGGTATTCGCGCGCAGACCCAGTACTTCGTACCGATCGGCGAGACGCTCGAAGTCTGGCGGCTGCGGATCCGCAACGAACGGGACCGGCCAGCCCGGCTGTCGGTGTTCTCGGCGGTCGAGTTCTGCCTGTGGAACGCGCAGGACGACGCGGTCAATTTCCAGCGCAACTACTCGACCGGCGAGGTGGAGGTCTCCGGCGGGGTCATTTACCACACCACCGAATACCGGGAACGGCGGAATCACATCGCCTACTTCGCCTGCTCCGAGCCGCTGGCCGGGTTCGACACGCAGCGGGCGGAGTTCCTCGGCGCGTACCGCGGCTGGGACCGGCCGGCCGCGGTGGAGCGGGGCGAATCAGCCGGCTCGATCGCGCACGGCTGGGCGCCGGTGGGCAGCCACCATGTCCGGCTCACCCTGGACCCGGGCGAGACCCGGGAAGTGATCTTCGTTCTCGGCTACCACGAGAACCCGCCAGCAGCGAAGTTCGACCCGCCGGGCTCGGGCGTTGTGGCCAAGAAGGGGGCGGAGCAGGTGCTCAGCCGCTGGCTGCGGCAGGCCACCGTCGCGGACGGGTTCAATCAGTTGCGCGAGTCGTGGACGTCGCTGCTGTCCACGCTGCGGGTGGACACCCCGGATGCCGACACCAACCGGATGGTGAACATCTGGAACCCGTACCAGTGCCTGGTCACGTTCCTGATGAGCCGGTCGGTGTCGCTGTTCGAATCGGGCGTGGACCGGGGCATGGGCTTTCGCGACTCCAACCAGGACCTGCTCGGCTTCGTCCAGCTCGCGCCGGCCCGGGCCCGGGCCCGGCTGGTCGACCTGGCCAGCACGCAGCTGCCCACCGGCGGGGCCTACCACCAGTTCCAGCCGCTGACCAAGCGGGGCAACAACGACATCGGGTCCGGGTTCAACGACGACCCGCTGTGGCTGGTGCTGGCCGCGGCCAGCTACCTGAAGGAAACCGGGGACGCGGCGGTCCTGGACGAGCCGGTGCCCTACGACAACGAGCCGGGCAGCGCCACGCCGCTGTACGAGCACCTGGAGCGGGCGGTGCGCTACACGCTGGACCGGCTCGGGCCGCACTCGCTGCCGCTCATCGGGCGGGCCGACTGGAACGACTGCCTGAACCTGAACTGCTTCTCCGACACGCCGGGCGAGTCGTTCCAGACCACGGTCAACCGGGCCGACGGCAGCGCCGAATCGGTGTTCATCGCCGGGCTGTTCATCCTGGCCGCCCGGGAACTGGCCGACCTGGCCCGGCTGCGCGGACTGGCCGGGAGCGCGGCCGGCTACCTGGCCGCGGCGGACAAGATGGCCGCCGCCGTGGTCGAGCACGGCTGGGACGGCGCCTGGTTCCGCCGCGCCTACGACTATTTCGGCAACGCGGTCGGGTCCAGCGAGAACGACGAGGGCCAGATCTTCGTCGAGCCGCAGGGCATCTGCGTGCTGGCCGGGGTCGGGGTGGAGAACGGCATCGCCACCCGGGCGCTGGACAGCGTGCGGGAGCGGCTGGCCACCGAGCACGGCATCGTGCTGGTGCACCCCGCGTACCGCCGCTACCACGTGGAGCTGGGCGAGATCTCCTCCTACCCGCCCGGCTACAAGGAGAACGCCGGGGTGTTCTGCCACACCAACCCCTGGGTGATGATCGGCGAGGCGATGATCGGCCGGGGTGACGCGGCGTTCGACTACTACCGGCGGATCAACCCGTCCGCCCGCGAGGACCTCAGCGAACTGCACCGCTGCGAGCCCTACGTGTACGCGCAGATGATCGCCGGGAAGGAGGCGGCCACCCACGGCGAGGCCAAGAACTCCTGGCTGACCGGGACGGCCGCGTGGAACCTGGTCGCGATCAGCCAGTGGATCCTGGGCATCAGGGCCGAGCTGGACGGGCTGCGCATCGACCCGGTGCTGCCCGCGGCCTGGCCCGGGTTCACCGCCACCCGCCGCTTCCGCGGCGTCACCTACGAGATCAGCGTGCGCAAGCCGGCCGGGCTGACCGGCCGGGTTGGCCTGGTCTGCGTGGACGGGGTGCCGATCGAGGGCACCCTGGTGCCGCCCGCCGAGCCGGGCCGCACCGTCGTCGTCGAGGCCACCGTCCGGTAGCAGCCGGGCGCGCTACCCCAGGGAGCCGACCATGCGAATCCTCTCCAGGCGCCGGGGCAGTGCCGCGCTGGCGGTCATGCTGACGGCCGCGGCCGCGACGGTAGCGGTCACCGTCGGCGCCACCCGGGCGCCGGCCGACACCGGGGCGGCCTGCGCGGCCGCGTACACCGTCGGCTGGCAGACCCCGTCCAACAGCCCGCCCGACTTCGGCGCGACGGTCACGGTCACCAACAATTCCTCGTACACCATCAGCACCTGGACCATCACGCTGACGTTCACGGCAGGCCAGACGCTGGTGGCCGGGTCGGCGTACAGCGCCAACGTCACGCAGAACGGCGCGACGCTGACCGCGACCCCGGGCGGGACCTACAACGCCGTGCTGACCCCCGGGCAGAGCACCACCTGGGGCTTTGACGGCGACTACAACGCCGCGGCCAACCCGGCGCCTTCGGTGAGCTGCGCCGGGCCGACCCAGGGGGCAGGCAGCACCACCTTGTCCGGCCCGCTGGACCCGCTGGGCGTGAACACCGCGTCCTGGGACACGAACTTCACCGACCCGGCGGTGGCCAGCGACCTGTCCGCCGCGGGCACCGGGCTGATCCGCTACCCGGGCGGCTCCTACGCGGACGGGTACCTGTGGCAGCCCAACACCTACCAGGGCACCGCCGACCCGGTGGACTTCGCCCAGTACTCCAGCCAGGTGGACGCGATCTCCGGGGGGCAGAAGTTCGTCACGGTCAACTACGGCTCGGATACCCCGCAGGACGCCGCCGCGTGGGTGACCCAGTCGGCCACCGCGGGGCAGGGCGTGGCGCTGTGGGAGATCGGCAACGAGGAGTACGGCTCCTGGGAGATCGACGACCACGCCAACCCGCACACCGCCGCGTCCTACGCCAGCAACGGCCTGGCCTACATGCAGGCGATGAAGGCGGCGAACCCGAACGCGCAGATCTGTTACGACTACGGGATGGACGGCAACCTGGCGCCCGGCTCCGGGGTGACCGACTACCAGGACTGGAACGCCACCATCCTGCAGGCCGACGCGGCGGACATCAACTGCGCCGACGTGCACTGGTACCCGATCAACGGCACCCCGTCGGAGAGCGTCCAGTCGATCATGGAGCTGATCGACAACATCCCGCCGGCGGCGGCCGAGGTCAAGGCGGCGCTGGCCGCCTACGACCCGAGCGCCTACTTCCTCGTCGGCGAGACCAACATGTCGCAGACGGCCAACGCCTGGAACGAGGAGCCGGTCGGCGCGCTGTTCGCGGCGGCCAACGCGATGGAGTGGCTGTCCTTCGGCGCGCAGAGCGTGGACTGGTGGGACGTGCACAACTACGGCACGTCCACCGCGGACTTCGGCATGCTGTCCTCGGCCACCGGCGGCGAGCCGGCCGTGGACACCCCGGCGCCGCCGTACTACGGCTACCAGCTCGCCTCGAAGCTGGCCGTGAAGGGGGCCAAGGTCGGCACGCTGGCCGTGGCCACACCCAACATCTACGGCTACTACTCCGACCTGCCCGGCGGGTCGTACGCGGTCATGCTGGTCAACGCCGACCCGGCCAACGGGTACTCGGTGAGCACGTCCAGCCTGGGCATCACCAGCCCGGCCGAGACCGAGTACACGTACTCGGCGGCCAACCCGGCCGTGACGCAGAGCAGCTTCTCCGGCAGTTCGGTGTCGGTGCCCGCCGAGTCGGTCGTGGTCCTGACCAACGGCAGCGGCGCCGCGCCCACGCCCACCCCGACGCCGACCAGCGCGTCGCCGACCGCCACGGCCAGCACCCCGACGCCGACCCACTCCGCCACCCCGACCACTACCCCCACGGTGACCGCGACGCCCACCGCGACACCGACCGCGACGCCCACCGCGACCGGCACCGCGGCGCCCGGCAGCTGCCAGGTGAGCTGGTCGGTCGTCAACTCGTGGAGCGGCGGCTTCCAGCTCGGCTTCACCGTGACCAACCCGGGCGCCGCGGCCACGTCCGGCTGGAACGTCAGCTTCTCCTGGCCGGGCACGCAGGCCATCACCCAGATCTGGAGCGCCACCGCGAGCCAGTCCGGAGCCGCGGTCAGCGTGACGAATGCCAGCTACGACGGGTCGCTGGCGGCCGGCGGGTCGACCACGTTCGGCCTGCTCGGCACCGGGAGCCCACCGGCCTCGCTGGGCGCCGTGCAATGCACGGCGCATTGAGGGGAGGCCGCCGCCCTGGGTGACATGCTGGACCGGTGAACGCTTCCGATACCGGGCGGCCAAATCGGGGGCTGCCAAATCCTGGGCTGCTGGTGCGCGATGTCAGGGTCCGCGAGGTCGTGGTGCCGCTGCGGCGGCCGCTGGCCACCCGGGTCGGCGACTTCCCGCGCTGGCCGCTGCTGCTCATCGACGTGCGCACCGAGCAGGGCATCACCGGCCGCGGCTACCTGGGGCCCTACCTGGACACGGCCGCGGCCGCGACCGCGGTCATGGTGGCCCGGCTGGGCGACGGGCTGCGCGGCCGCCTGGCCGCTCCGGCCGCGGCTTACCGCGCCGCGCGCGGCTGGTTCAGCCTGGCCGGCTACGGGGGGCTGGCCCTGGCCGCGGTGGCCGGGCTGGACATCGCGCTGTGGGACGCCTTGGCCCAGGCGGCCGGGCTGCCGCTGGCCCGGCTGCTCGGTGGCACCGGTGAGCCGGTGCCCGCGTACAACAGCAACGGGCTGGGCCTGATCCCGCCGGACGCGGCCGGTGACGAGGCACTGGAACTGCTAGCCGAAGGCGGGTTCACCGCACTCAAGGTCCGGGTCGGCCGGGAAAGCGCGGCCGACGACCTGGCCGCGGTCCGCCGGGTCAGGGACGCGGTCGGCGCAGGCGTCACCCTGGTCGCGGACTACAACCAGGGACTGGACCTGGGCGAGGCGCTGCTGCGCTGCCGCGCGCTGGACGGCGAGGGCCTGACCTGGATCGAGGAGCCGCTGCGCTACGACGACCTGGCCGGGCATGCCCGGCTGGCCCGGGACATCGCCACCCCGATCATGCTGGGGGAGAACTTCTACGGCCCGCGGGCCATGCTGGCCGCCATCCAGGCGGGCGCCTGCGACCTGGTCATGCCGGATCTGATGCGGATCGGCGGGGTCACCGGCTGGCTGCAGGCGGCGGCCATCGCGGACAGTTCCGGCCTGCCGATGTCCTCACACCTGTACCCGGAGGTGTCCGGCCACCTGCTCGGGGTAACCCCGACCCGGCACTGGCTGGAGTGGCAGGACTGGGCGCACCCGGTGCTGGCCAGCCCGTTCGAGATCCGGGACGGCCTGCTGCACGTGCCCGACGTCCCCGGCAACGGCCTGGCCTGGGACGAGGACGCCGTCGCCCGCTACCAGGACTAGGTCCTGGCCCGCATCTCCCGCGCGGCCATCACCAGCTCAAACACTGCTGGCTGGGCGCTGTCCGCGAAGCGGGTCTCCACCTCGTCGTAGGCCGCGATAGCGTCCTCGCGCCGGCCCAGCTTGCGGAGAGTGGCACCCTTGTTGACCAAGGCCTTGGCCGCTTCCGCCTGCAGCGCCGGACCCGAGTCGTCGGCAAAGCGCGCCACCAGCTCGTCGTAGCTGGCCATGGCGGCACCGGGCTGGTTCAGCTGGCCGAGGACGACGCCTTTGTTCAGCATGGCCTTCGCGGCCACGCGGCGAACCTCGGGATCTGGGTCCTGGCCGAACCGGGCCACCAAGTCGTCGTACACCGGCAGCACCGCGTCGAGCTGGCTGAGCTGACGAAGTACGACGCTCTTGTTGAACAGGGCCTTGCTCACCCAGCCGCGCACCGCCGGGTCCACGTCGCCGCCGTAGCGCGCGGCGGCCTCGTCGTAGGCCCGCATTTCTTCCGCAGGCCGCCCCAGTTCCCCGAGCACAACGCCTTTGCCGGTCAGAGCCCGGGCGGCTATCGCCCGGAGGGCCGGATCCAGGTCGCCGCCATAACGCGCCAGCACCGTGTCATAGGTCGCCACCGCGGCCTGGTACTCGTCTGCGTCCTTCTGCCTGACTCCCTCGGCGATGAGCGCCTCGGCCTGCTCCCGGCGCAGCGCCCGCCCGGGGTCGCCGTCCGGGCCGGCCAGCGTCCGGTCAGCGGGCATGGCTGGCAGGTCCGGCGGGCCGGTACCGAACGCACGCGCCAGGTCCGCGGCCCGGTCAGCCTGGAAGGTTCCGGCCGCCACGTAACCGGGCGCGAGTGGCGCGAGCTCGGTCAGGATCTCGTCCAGCCGCTGGAGACGATCAGCCAGGGCGAGCTGAGGATCGTGTTCGGCATCCTGGTCCTCAGCGCGGATCTGCGGGCGGTCAACCGATCGCGAGCTGTCGCCCCCGCGCCCGGCCAGCCGCGGCAGCCGGCTGCCATGCCGGAGCCAGCGAATTTCGGCCAGCATCTGCTTCTCGTCGTCAAGCAACGCCGCGGTGCCCGGGGGCGCTGCGATCAGCGGACGGAGGTTGCGCAACACGAAATCCATCGACGCCGCGCGGTGCTGCTCGACGGCCCGATAGAGGTAGTCCGGGTCACCGTCGAGGTAGAACAGGGGCAGATCGGGCGACCGGTCGTAGGAATACGGGGCGCCATAGTTCAGCCGCGAGGCGACGGTGGCGGCCCGCTGCGCGAGTTCGTGCCACCGCTGCTGCGTCCTCCGGTCATCGACCGATTCGAGCAGCAGGTGCAGCGCGGTGAACCGGATCGCGGCGATGCCACCGAACCGCTCCACGTGCGGCACGAGCTCGCCGATCGTGGCCCGCTCCGCACGGGTCGAAGTCCCGGAGAAAAAACTGGTGAGGGCCCGGCTGTAGGCATTACTCGGGGATACTCCGATTGTCTCGGTGAGCGCCTCGAATTCAGCGAACGACCTGGACGGCGGTCACGTACCAGCCCATCCGCCTGCGCACGCTCTCCTGCCCGGCCACATCGAGGGATGGCCCGCGCCACAGCCGATCGCCGACGGCGGACAGCATCGGGTCCATATACGTCCCGGCGCAGTACCCGGTCAACGAGGCGGCGTACCTGGTTCAGCGTCGGCGTGAACCCCGGGTCGGCCAGGCCGTGGGCGTGCCACGGATCGCCCAGAGTCCACCACAGCGCGGCCAGCGGGCCGCGGATAGGCGCGCTCGCCGGCCGGCTGGCTCGCTGGATGTCCCGGGCCAGCCGGTCCCTGGCGGCCAGATACTTCTGCTCAAGCTGATCCCGCAGGTCCCCGAATCCGGCCAGTGCTTCGGCCGTATACCATTCCAGGGCCCCGGGGTCCCTGGCCCGGGTCAGCCACATGCCGCGGGATGCGTCCTCGACCAGTTGCCGCGCGGACCACAGCGCGGTTCGCGCCATGATCCGGGCCAGCGGGAGGACGAGGCCATGCCACCCCCAGTTCGCCGCTCCGCGCCGTGATGAGAACAGCCACTCGGCGGATGGCCCCTCCCACTCGGCCACCGCCACCGCGGCCGGCAGCAGCGCCGCTACCGCGTCCTCTTCAGCCAGCGCTTCGGCCGTCTCGGCGATGCGGATGGAGACATCGCTGTCCCCGATCACGCGCGCTGCCGACAGGAACTCGTCCAGGAAGGCGATGGCCGCGGGCCAGTCGGCTACCGGCGGCGCCGGGACGCCGGCCTCGGCCAGCACAGCTGCGCCACGGGACAGGGCGCGGCGGGTCGTGCCGGGATCGGTCGGCAGGTCATAGGTTACGGCGACAGCGATGGCCTCCATCAGCATGGTTAGCCGCCGATCAGGCCCTTGATGACGTTGGCCATCACGTCCTGCATCGGGTCGAGAGTGACGTCCAGGCCGTCCTTTCCTACCTTCACCCGGCGCAGCTTCATCACCAGCAGGACCAGGCCAATAGCCATGATCGTTACCGGGTTGACGATCATCAGCCGCTGCTTGGCCGTATAGACGGCATCGACCTCGGCGCGCAACGCCGGCACCGCGCAGATCTGCTCGAGGAGCGCAATGGCCAGGGTTCGGTTCGACGTCGTTTCCTCCGCGAGCTGTTCGATCTGCTGGTCCCTGGCCTGCACCCCAGCCGCGCGCAGGGCCGCAGCCAGGTCCGGGGCCAGCACCACCGGCGGCAGCTCCCGGATCTCGTCCACGTCGGCGTCGTTGCCTGCCCCCTCGGCGATCACCGTGATGGCACATTGGGTTAGCAACCCAAGTTGGTCGTCGCTGAGTGCGCTGAGATTGCCGCACCAGCTAGCGGTATGCATGTCCGTCATAGCCAGTCTCCCCGGAGATGGATCGGTCCAAGCTCGGCCACGTCAGTGCCGTCACCAAGGGCCAGGAAAGCCTCACGCGCGGCCATTGCCTTCGGCATCCCGCGCTGATTCCACGCCGCCAGGAAAGCCCGTATCCAGGCCCGCGCCAGGAGATGGTCGCAGGCCCACATCGGGGCGACGACCGATACGCTGCCGAGCCTGAGCAGCGCCTCGGCCAGGCTGGCCGGCTCGTCCCCCTGCAGGACATCGCTCGCCCCGGCTGAGCAGGCCAGCAGTATGGTCAGCTCCACCTGGGTGGGATCGTCCATCTCGATCTCCCCTAAGGTGAGCACCTCCGCGGGCCGGGCCGTCGCCAGGCCGGCCGGCATATCCCTGACCGGTAGGTCGGCGCGGGTGAATGTCTCGCCCTCGACGAGCTGATGAAATGTGGCCACGGCCGTCGGCGGGTCAATCAAGATGCCTGAGTCGCCGTGCACGCTGGGGTCGACGAATCCGTGGGAGATAATGCACGCCACCCGGTTAGCCGGGTTACGGAACGCCCAGCGGACCTCTATCCGGAAGAATGAGTCAGCCGCCGCCGCGCCGAATTCTCCCAGTACGTCGGTGGCGATAATCCTGAACTTGTCATCCGTGCGGCTCAGCACATCGGTGCCACCTCCGGTGGCCACCCGGCGCTCAGGCCGCTCAGCCTGGCGTGCCGGGTTGCGAGCCGCGCCGCGCAGCAGCAGGGTTGGCGAGCTCGCGTAGCTGATCCCCGAGCAGCACGCGAGTGCCCGCCCATTGGCCGCCTGGACCAGGTGCAGCGGCAAGCCGTGCAGCAGCGCATGGGGCACGATCAGGAGGACATCAGGCGGGTTGGCGAGAACGGCTGGCGGGATCAGCGAACGTCCCCAGCCGGTAGCGAATCGGGCCAGCTCGGGCAGTCGGCGGACCGCCACCTCGGTATCGCGGGCCAACTCGTCACGCAGCCGGGCAATGGGGCCGAGGACCTGGCTAACGTCACCTAACCCGATCCACTGGGAGCTGTGCCGTCCGACCACGGCAACCTGAATCTCGCGACCGGTGACAAGGTAGACGAGCCCGGCAATGCTGAGATCGTCCGCCCCCATGCGGTCCAGTGTGGCTCGTTTCGCGGCCCACGGCCAGAGTCCAGCGAGACCGGGACCACCCCGGCAGTTCTGCGCGTCAGGCGTGCGGGTAAGTCGGGTAAGGCGGGGCAGGCCGGGGGCGGCGGAGCAGCCACTGCCAGAACGTCCGGCGCGGCGGGCGCGGCGCGCGCACTGAGATGTGGCCGCTGCCGATCTGCCCGGACACCTGGATGTGCAGCATGGCCGGCGCGGCCGGGCTCCACTGTGTCTTGTCCTGGACCGTGCCGCTACGCACCGCCACGTCGTTCACGTCCACGGTGATGCCCGGCTTGGTGATCAGGGTCAGCGAGCCGCTGCGCACTTCGGCCTCGATGGTCAGCGACGGCTGGGTGATGACCGCCTCGGTGAAGTCCAGCTTGGCCGAGCCGCTGCTGACCCGGACCTCGATCCGCCGCGGCACCACCCACCGGCCGGTCCGCTCGGCGTGGCCGGACCGGCAGTCGATGCGGACCAGCTCCCGGGGCGGCCCGGGTGCGCCCGCCACGGCGGGCAGGTCCCGGGTCAGCGCGGTGAGCTCGGCGTAGGTCCGCGCGGTCAGCGCCACTTCCAGCCGCTGGTCGAGCTCCTCGGCGGTCAGCCGGCCGTCACCCGCGGCGATCCGCAGCAGCTCGGCCACCCGGTCCCGGTCCGCGTAGGAAGCCCGCAACTCGCCCGGTGGCACCAGCTCGCCGCCGTCTCCGGACGGCTCCAGCTCACCCGTCATGCGCACACTCTAGAGGCTGGCCACCTCAGCGCAACGGCGCCGGCTGCCGCGGTCAGCCGGCGATCCGGCGCTCGGCCGCGGCCCAGGCGCTGCCCGGGCCGGACGGCTCGAAGTGGCGCAGCCGCTGGGTGGCGCGCAGCAGGGCGCGCAGGCCGGCCAGGTCGCCGGGCGCGGCGCCGAGCGCCCGGGCCTGGATCAGGATGTTGCCCAGCGCGGTGGCTTCGGCCGGGCCGGCCACCACCGGCAGTCCGCAAGCGTCCGCGGTGAGCTGGAGCAGCAGGTCGTTCCGGGACCCGCCGCCGACCACGTGCACGGTGCCGATGTGCCGCCCGGACAGCTCCTGCACCTGGCGCAACGCCCGCCGGTAGGCCAGGGCCAAACTGTCCAGGATGCACCGGACCAGAGCGGGCCGGCCGTCCGGCACCGGCTGGCCGGTGCGCCGCGCGGCCGCCGCGATCCGGGCGGCCATGTCGCCCGGTGGCAGGAACACCGGGTCGTCCGGGTCGACGACGGTGACCAGCGGCGGCTGCCGGGCGGCCGCGCCGAGCAGATCCGGCAGGTTCACCGGCGGCCCGGCGTCGGCCCAGCCACGGACCGACTCCTGCAGCAGCCACAGCCCCATCACGTTGCGCAGGTAGCGGATGGTGCCGTCCACGCCGGCCTCGTTGCTGAAGTTGGCCAGCCGGCTGGCCTCGGTGAGCACCGGCTGGTCCAGTTCCACCCCGACCAGCGACCACGTGCCGGAGGAGATGTAGCCGAAGTCCGGGCCCGCCGCGGGCACGCTGACCACCGCGGACGCGGTGTCGTGCGAGCCCACCGCGATCACCGGCACCGTCGGCAGTCCCGGCGCGATATCACGCCGCAGCGGGCCGATGACGCTGCCCGGCCGGCGCAGCGGCGGGAACAGCCGGCCGGGCAGGCCCGCCGCGCCGATGAGCCCA
The DNA here is from genome assembly GCA_963717125.1 of uncultured Actinomycetes bacterium. Lineage (GTDB taxonomy): Bacteria > Actinomycetota > Actinomycetes > Streptosporangiales > Streptosporangiaceae > RYN-230. The sequence goes on along the minus strand of CAVQVG010000020.1, from coordinate 352,301 downwards.
GCCGCCCAGGTCTGCGCCCTGGTGTCGTAGAGCTGGGTGGTGGACGCGTTGGTCAGCTCGGCGCCGATCTCGCCGGTGAGCCAGTAGGCCAGCAGGTCAGGGATCAGCAGCAGGGTCTGCGCGCCGTCCAGCTGCCCGGCCCGGGCCGCCGCGGTGAGCTGATAGATCGTGTTGAACGGCAGCTGCTGGATCCCGGTCACCGCGTACAGCTCGGCCGCGCCGATCCGCGCGGCTACCTCGCCGGCGATCCCGTCGGTCCGGCCGTCGCGGTAGTGCACCGGGTTGCCCAGCAACGTGCCGTCCGCGCCGAGCAGGCCGTAGTCCACGGCCCACGAGTCGATGCCGACGCTGGCCAGGTCCGCGCCCCGGGCCGCGGTGCGCAGCCCGGCCAGCACGTCCGCGTACAGCCGAAGGATGTCCCAGTGCAGCGTGCCCAGCACCCGGACCGGCTCGTTGCCGAACCGGTGCGCCTCGCCCAGCCGCAGCGTGCCCGGCCCGGCCCGGCCGGTCATCACCCGGCCGCCGGACGCGCCGAGATCGACCGCGGCGACCGTCACCTCCCGCACGGTTGTCCCCGGCGTCAGCGCAGGAACGCGGCGGCCACGCCCGCGTCCACCGGGATAAGCAGCCCGGTGGTGCGGGTAAGGTCCCCGGCGGTCAGCGCGATCACCGCGGCGGCCACGTGCTCCGGCAGCACCTCCTGCTTCAGCAGCGTCCGCTGCGCGTAGAACGCCCCCAGCTCCTCCTCCGGCACGCCGTACACCGCGGCCCGTTGCGCGCCCCACCCGCTGGCAAAGATGCCGGAGCCGCGGACCACGCCGTCTGGGTTGATCCCGTTCACCCGGATGCCGTGCTCGCCGAGCTCCGCGGCCAGCAGCCGGACCTGGTGCGCCTGGTCGGCCTTGGCCGCCCCGTAGGCCACGTTGTTCGGCCCGGCGAACACCGCGTTCTTGCTGCATATGTAGATAATGTCGCCGCCCATGCCCTGCGCCCGCATGAGGCGGGCCGCTTCCCGGGCGACCAGGAAGGACCCGCGGGCCATCACATCGTGCTGCAGGTCCCAGTCGGCCAGCGTGGTATCCAGCAGCGCCTTGGAGATGGACAGGCCAGCGTTGCTGACCACCAGGTCCACCCCGCCAAAAGCGACCGCCCCCTGGCTGAACGCCAGTGCCACGCTGGTCTCGTCCGTCACGTCCGAGGTGACCGCGATGGCCACATCGGCAGGCTGAAGATGACCAGCGCCGAGGGAGTCGGCCACCTTCTGCGCGGCCGCCGCGTCCTTGTCCGCCACCACCACGCAGGCGCCCTCGGCGGCCAGCCGCTCCGCGGTGGCCCGGCCGATGCCGGAGCCGCCCCCGGTGACCAGCGCCACCCGGGTGGCCAGCGGCTTCGGCTTGGGCCGCCGCCGCAGCTTGGCTTCCTCCAGCGCCCAGTACTCGATGCGGAACTTCTCCCGCTCCGGGATGGGGGAGTAGGTCGACACCGACTCGGCGCCGCGCATCACGTTGATCGCGTTGACGTAGAACTCGCCCGCCACCCGGGCGGTCTGCTTGTCCGCGCCGAAGCTGAACATGCCCACCCCGGGCACCAGCACGATGGCCGGGTCGGCGCCGCGCATCGGCGGCGAGTCCGGTTCCGCGTGCCGCTCGTAGTAGGCCCGGTAGTCGTCCCGGTAGGCGGCGTGCAGCTCGCGCAGCCGGCCGAGCACCCGATCGAGCGGGGCGGACGGCGCCAGGTCGAGCAGCATCGGCCGGACCTTGGTACGCAGGAAGTGGTCCGGGCACGACGTGCCGAGCGCGGCCAGCGCCGGGTGCTTGCCCCGGGCCAGGAAGTCCAGCACCTCGGGGCTATCGGTGAAGTGGCCGACCTGCGCCCGGTCGGTGCTGGCCAGACCACGGAGCACCGGCGCGAGGACAGCCGCCCGGGACTGGCGTTCGGCATCGAAAAGGGGTTGGTAGCCGGGGAGGGGCGGGCCGAACGGCTCGGCCGCACCATGGGAGTCCAGGTAGCCCTGCGCGGTCGCGATGATCTCCAGCGAGCGCGCCTCGCACTCGTCGCTGGTCGCGCCCCACGCGGTGATGCCGTGCCCGCCGAGGATGACCCCGATGGCCTGCGGGTTGTCCCGGGCCACCGCGGCGATGTCCAGGCCGAGCTGGAAGCCGGGCCGCCGCCACGGCACCCAGCGCACCCGGTCGCCGAAGCAGGCCCGGGTCAGCGCCGCGCCGTCGGCCGCGGTGGCCAGCGCGATTCCGGCGTCCGGGTGCAGGTGGTCCACGTGGGGCGTGTCCACCAGGCCGTGCATGGCGGTGTCGATGGACGGGGCGGCCCCGCCTTGGCCGTGCAGGCAATAGTCGAACGCGGCCACCATCTCGTCCTCGCGGTCCACCCCCGGGTACACCCCGGTCAGCGCGCGCAGCCGGTCCAGCCGCAGCACGGCCAGCCCGGCCGCGGTGAGCGTGCCCAGGTCGCCGCCGGAGCCCTTGACCCACAGCAGGTCCACCGGGGCACCGGTCACCGGGTCGGTGGCCTGGCCCTTGGCCGAGGCGTTGCCGCCGGCGTAGTTGGTATTCCGCGGGTCCGACCCGAGCCGGTTGCTGCGCGCCAGCAGCTCGGTCACCTCGCTCGGCTGCGCGGCCATCGTCCCTCCTAATGGCTTAGCGCGGTGCATTGTGCCCCACCGGTGGGGCACAATGCACCGCGCTGATGAATTAACTGCCCCAGCTGGCCGGGGTGCCGCCGACCCGGTCCGCGACGATCTTCTCGGCGTACCCGGAGCGCTGGTAGGCGGCCATCGGGTCCGGGTCCAGGCCGAGGTCCACGCGCAGCTCGGCGAGCAGCGGGCGGACGTCGGTGTTGTAGGCGTCCATCAGCGCGGCGTTCGCGCCGAGCACGTCACCGGCCTGCTGCGCGGCGGCCAGCGCGCCGGTGTCCACCAGCAGCACCTTGGCCGTGGCTTCCTGGACGTTCATGACCGAGCGGATCTGGGCCGGGATCTTGGGCTCGATGTTGTGGCACTGGTCCAGCATGAACGAGATGCCCGCCGCGGCCTCGAACCCGCCGGCCGCGGCCACCTCGAACAGGATGCGGAACAGCTGGAACGGGTCGGCCGCGCCGACCATCAGGTCGTCGTCGGCGTAGAACCGGGAGTTGAAGTCGAACGCGCCGAGCTTTCCGGCCCGCAGCAGCATGGCCACGATGAACTCGATGTTGGTGCCGGGGGCGTGGTGCCCGGTGTCGACGCACACCTGGGCCCGCTCGCCGAGCCGCACGCAGTGCAGGTAGGCGGTGCCCCAGTCGGGCACGTCGGTGGTGTAGAAGGCCGGCTCGAACAGCTTGTACTCCAGGATCAGCCGCTGGCTGGCGGACAGCCGCTGGTAGGCGGCGCCGAGCGCCTCGGCCAGCCGCTCCTGGCGGGCCGCGATGGAGTCCTGGCCCGGGTAGTTGGTGCCGTCGGCGAACCACAGCTTGAGGTCCCGCGAGCCGGTGGCGTCCATGATGTCCACGCACTCCAGCACGTGCGCCAGGGCCTTGCGGCGGACCCGCGGGTCCGGGTGGCACACGCTGCCCAGCTTGTAGTCGTCGTCCTGGAACACGTTCGCGTTGACCGTGCCGACGGCTACGCCCTGGTCCAGGGCGTAGCCGGCCAGTTCGGCGTAGTCAGCCACCCTGTCCCACGGGATGTGCACCGCCACGGTGGGCGCCACGCCGGTGAACTTGTGCACCTGCGCCGCGTCGTCGATCTTCTCCTGGACCGTGCGCGGCACCCCGGGCTGGGCGAACACCTTGAACCGGGTCCCGGTGTTGCCGAACGCCCAGGACGGCAATTCGATCCGCTGCGCCCGGAGGGCGGTCTTCACGGCGGTCAGGTCGGGCATCTCTCGTCATCTCCAGGCAGCGGCTGTGGCGTGGCCGTCGGGCTGGGCCCGGGGACCGGCTGGCCCCCGGGCCCAGCTCAGGTCAGAAGCCCCAGGAGTTGTAATTGTTGATGTTGGACTTGGTGAACACGAGCGGCGGGCCGAGCAGGATGGTGTGGTCCGCGCCGACCGTGAACGTGCCGAGCTTGCCCGCGGTGAGGGACTGCCCGGCTGCTCCGGTGATCTTCTTCGAGGCGAAGTTCACCGCCGCGTAGGCCGCGAGGTAGCCGAGGTTGGCCGGGTTCCACAGCTCGAAGCTCTGCACGGTGCCGTCTTCCACGTACTTCTTCATCGCTACCGGGGTGCCCAGGCCGGTCAGCGCGACCTTGCCCTTGTACTTGGACGTGTCCAGGACCTGGGCCGCGGCCAGGATGCCCACCGTGGTCGGCGAGATGATCCCCTTGAGATTCGGGTAGTGCTGCAGCAGGCCCTGGGTCACCTGGGTCGCGGTGGTCGGGTCGTCGTTGCCGTAGACGGTGGAGACCAGCTTCACCTTCGGGTACTTCTTCAGCTCCTGCTTCATGTACCCGATCCAGGTGTTCTGGTTCGTGGCCGAGGCGGCCGCCGACACGATGCCGATCTCCCCAGAGTCGTGGATCTCCTTGGCCAGCAGGTCCACCTCGCTGGCGCCGATCGCCTGGGACGACGCCTGGTTCACGAAGATATCCCGGCAGGTCGGGGCGTCGGAGTCATAGGTGACCACGGTGATGCCCTTGGCCATGGCCGACTTCAGCGTGGGGCACAGCGCGGACGGGTCCGTCGCCGACACGAGCAGCGCGTTCGCGCCCTTGGTGATCGCGGCCTGGATGGCCGGCAGCTGCGCGGACGGGGTAGCCGCGGTGCCGCTGGTCTCGCTGCCCGACTCACCCAGCGTCCCCAGGGCGGCCAGCGCCCCGCCGGTCTTCACGCTGTCGGCCAGCGTGAAGTACGGGTTGCCCAGGTTCTTCGGGATCACGAAGACCTTGAGCCCCTTCTTCAGCGCGCCCGACGCGGCGGCCGGGGACGACGAGGACCCCGAAGACGAATTGGGCGTTCCGGAGGAACTGCACGCGGCGAGCACGGCCGAGGCGCTGAGGAGCACGACCGGCCCCCACAGCGCGCGTCTGACGGTACGTCTCATATCTGAATCCTTTCAATCAGTGGTCGGCGGTCAACGGCTCTGTTGTGCCGTACCTGGGCTGGGTTAGGGACGGGGATGTGTGCCCCGGCTGAGTTCAGTCATGCACAGCTCCGAGGGATGCGGACGGGGGCGGGGTGGTGCGGCCGGGCCGGCCGCGAGCCCACCGGGGCAGGCCACGCCGCCACAAGGCCGCGGCGTTCGGGGCGAACACGCTGACCAGCAGCAGTGCCCCGATGACGATGCCGGTGGCCTCCTGGTTGAAGTTGGTCAGCAGCAGCGCGTTCTGCAGCGCGGCGAACGCGATCACGGCCAGCACCACGCCGGCCAGCGTCCCCTTGCCGCCGAAGATGGACACCCCGCCGAGCAGCACGATGGCCACCACGTCCAGTTCGAGGCCGAGGCCGTTGTTCTGCACCGCGGTGGCCAGCCGGAACGTCCACAGCACCCCGGCCAGCGCGCAGACCAGGCCGGACGTCACGTACAGCATGGTCTTCACCCGCTTGACCCGGATCCCGGCGAACAGCGCGGCCTCGGGGCTGGCCCCCATCGCGTAGATGGACCGGCCGGTCGCGGTGAAGTGCAGCGCGATGCCGAACACCACCGCGAGCACGACGAAGATGGCCACGTTGTACGGGATCTGGGTGCCCGGCAGCGGGTTGATGCCGATGTTCGTGTAGCTGGCCGGGAAGTTCGAGATGGTGTTCGGGCCGAGCAGGATCAGCGCCACCCCGCGGTAAAGCGCCAAGGTGCCGATCGTCACGGCCAGCGACGGCAGCCCGACCCGCGTGACCAGCAGGCCGTTGATCAGGCCGGCCACGATGCCGAGCAGCGCCACCATGACGAAGATAGCCAGCATCGGCCAGTGCCGGGCCCACAGGTAGCCGAGCAGCGCGCTGGACATGCCGAGGATCGAGGCCACCGACAGATCGATCTCGCCGCTGATGATGATCAGGGTCATGGGCAGCGCCATGATGGCGATCTCGCCCGAGGTGACGCCGGTGTTGAAGAAGTTCGTGCTGGTCAGGAACTGGGACGAGGTGGCCGCGCCAAAGATCAGGATGGCCACGACCAGCAGGCCCAGGCCGGCCTCCCAGCGCAGCGAGGCCCGGGCGGCGGTACCGAGCCGCCGGGTGAGCAGGTCACGTTCCAACGCCGGCACTCCTTCGTCGCAGCGCGGCCTGCAGCCGCAGGGAGATGACCCGGTCCAGCGTGATGGCCAGCAGCAGCAGAAAGCCGGAGATGGCCTCCAGCCAGAGTTGCGCGATGCCCAGCACATTCAGCGCCGACGTAATGCTGCTCAGCAGCAGCGCGCCGACGGCCGCGCCCACCGCACTGCCACTGCCACCGAAGATGGCCACGCCGCCGACCACCACCGCGGAGATCACGGTCAGCTCGTAGCCGGTCCCGGCGGTGGAGTCGATGGTCTGGTACTGCGCCGCCCACAGCACGCCGGCCAGGCCGGCGATGCCGCCGCTGACCGTGAACGCGGTGAAGATCCGGCGGCCGGTCGGGAGGCCGGCCAGCCGGGCCGCTTCCGGGTTGGAGCCGATCGCGTAGAGTTCGCGGCCGGCCCGGAACGAGCGCAGGTAGTAGGCGCCGATGCCGATCACCACCGCGACCGCGATGGCCAGGTAGGGCACGCCAAGCACGCTGGCCCGCGGGATGTTGGAGAACGAGTTCGGCAGCGTCTGCGCGGTCACCTCGTTCCCGCCGACGATGAGGATGTCGATGCCCCGGATGATGTACAGCGTGGCCAGCGTGACGACGAGGCTGGGCACCCGGCCCAGCGCCACCATCAGCCCGTTGGCCATCCCGCAGGCCAGGCCGATGCCGAGGCCGACCAGGAAGACGACCGGGACCGGGATGCCGGGATGCGGCCCGAACAGGCTGGCCGACACGTAGGCGGACAGGCCGAGCACGGAGCCGATGGACAGGTCCACGTTGCGGCTGATCACCACCATCGTCTCGCCCAGCGCGAGCAGCGCGTAGACGACGGTGTTGACCAGCAGGAACTGGATGTTCTGCTGGTTCAGGAACTCCGGATGGATGGCCGTGGTGATGGCCACGAAGACCAGGAACACGGCGATGATGCCGGACTCGCGGATCCGGAACACCCGCTCGGTCAGCCGGCGCGAGCCGGACCCGGGGGCGGCGCCCGCGGAGCCCGCGCGCTCGGTCACGGTGGACGTCATGGCGCCTGCTCCTGCAGCTGGCCGGTGGCGGCGGCCATGATGTTCTCCTCGGTGGCGTCCTCGTGGCCGAACTCCGCGGTCAGCCGCCCCTCGCGCATGACCAGGATGCGGTCCCCGAGGTGCAGTACCTCGGGCAGCTCCGAGGAGATCATCAGGATCGCAACGCCCTCGCCGGCCAGCGAGGTGAGCAGCTGGTGCACCTCGGCCTTGGTGGCGATGTCGATGCCCCGGGTCGGCTCGTCCACGATGAGCAGCGCGGGCTGGCGGCCCAGCCACTTGGCCAGTACCACCTTCTGCTGGTTGCCGCCGGACAGCCGGGACACCGGATCGACCAGCCGGCCGTACTTCAGGTTCAGCCGGACGGCCCAGTCGGCGGCGAACGCCCGCTCGGCCGCGGCGCGGACCAGGCCGCCCTTGCGCAGCCGGCCGAGTGAGGCCAGGGCCACGTTCTGCTGCACCGACATGTCCATGACCAGGCCCTGCTGGCGGCGGTCCTCGGGGACGAAGCCCACCCCGGCGGCCATGGCCGCGGTCGGCGCGGCCCGGCGCAGTGCCTGGCCGCGCATCAGCACCCGGCCCGCGTCGTAGCGGTCGATGCCGAATACCGCCCGGGCCACCTCGCTGCGGCCGGAGCCGACCAGCCCGGCCAGAGCGACGATCTCCCCGGCCCGGACCTCGAACGAGATGTCGGTGAACACCCCTTCCCGGGTCAGCCGTTCCACGAGCAGTACGCGCTCCCCGGGCTCGGCGCGCTGGCCGGCGGGGCGCTCCGTCATCGCCCGGCCGACCATGGCGCGGACCAGGTCGTCCGCGGTCAGGCCGGCCAGCTCACTGGTCAGCACGTGCCGGCCGTCGCGCATCACGGTGACCCGCTGGCAGATCTCGAAGACCTCGTCCAGACGGTGCGAGATGAAGAGAACCGCCGCGCCGGCCGCGCGCAGCGTTCGCACCACGTCGAACAGCCGGGCCACCTCGGTCAGCGACAGTGCGGCGGTCGGCTCGTCCATCACGATGACCCGGGCGTCTAGCGACAGCGCCTTGGCGATCTCGACGATCTGCTGGTCGGCGATGGACAGCCCGCGGCTGATCCGGCCCGGATCCAGCCGCACCCCGAGCCGACCGAACAGTGCCGCGGCGTCGGCCTGCATCCGCCGCCGGTCGATGCGCCGCCCGGCGGCCAGCGGCTGGCGGCCCATGAAGATGTTCTCCGCCACGCTCAGGTCGGGGAACAGCGTCGGTTCCTGGTAGATGACCGCGATGCCAGCCTGCTGCGCGCCCGCCGGGCCGTGCAGGGTGACCGGCTGGCCGTCGATGAGCAGCTCGCCGGAGTCCGGCTGGTACACCCCGGCCAGGATCTTCACCATGGTGGACTTGCCCGCACCGTTCTCGCCGACCAGCGCGTGCGCCTCACCCGCGTACAGCTCGATCGTGCCGCTGATCACCGCGCGCACCGCTCCGAACGACTTGGCCGCGTCGCGCAGGGCCAGTGCGGGGACGGACCCGGCCGGTGCAGCGGGCCCCGGGCCCGGCTGGCCGGCTGGTGCGGCACCCCGCGGGCTTGGGTCGGCCGGGGTGGCATCAGGCGGGCGCAGGTCGGCGGGGGTGGCATGAGGCGGGCTTGGGTCGGCCGGGGTGGCATCAGGCGGGCGCGGGTCGGCCGGGGTGGCACCAGCCGGGCGCGGGTCGGCCGGGGCGGCGGCGCCGGGGTCCGGCGGGCGGCCGGCCTCGCGGTCATCGCGGCCAGTTGTCACGGCCTGGTCCTTCCTCATTCCGGCGGCGGGACGAGCCAAGGCAAGAGGTAGATCTGCTATAACGTTTCAAGTAATGCGCAGTAGTGTCGAGCGAAGTAACGGCCCTGTCAAGAGCGGCCGGTGCCGGTGGCCGGATCGTTACCGACAGGTTTCGTGGCCGCTATTGGGCTGGTTCGCCCGGCCTGTATCGGGCTGGTTCGCCCGGCCGCTATCGGGCTGGTTCGCCCGGCCCGTAGTGGGCTGGTTCGCCCAGCCCGCCGTGCCGCTGCCGTCGGCGAGCCGCGCCGCGCGGCCGGTTGACGCGTGGCCGCGGGCCGCACGACACTGACCGGACAGGAGGAGCCCGTGGCGGACACGCCGGTCAGCATCAGGGAAGTCGCCGCCCGCGCCGGCGTCTCGCTCGGCACTGTCTCCAACGTGCTGAACCGGCCCGGCGTGGTAGCCGAGCAGACCCGGATCCGGGTGCAGGCGGCCATCAAGGAACTGGGCTTCATCAGGAACGAGTCCGCCCGCCAGCTGCGGGCCGGCCGGAGCCGGACCATCGGGCTGGTCGTGCTGGACGTGGCCAACCCGTTCTTCACCGACGTGGCGCGCGGGGTGGAGGACGAGGCCAGCGAGGCCGGGCTGGCCGTCATCCTGTGCAACAGCGACGACCAGAAGGCCAAGGAGTCGCGCTACCTGGAGGTGCTGGAGGAGCACCGCGTGCAGGGCATCCTGATCACCCCCGTCGCCGGGGCGGACAAGCGGCTGGCCCAGCTGCAGCGGCGGGGCACCCCGGTGGTCCTGGTGGACAGCCGGTCCGCGTCCCGCGGCCAGTGCTCGGTGTCGGTGGACGACGTGCTCGGCGGCGACCTGGCCGTGTCCCACCTGCTGGACGCGGGCCACGAGCAGATCGCGTTCGTCGGCGGGCCGCTCAGCATCAGGCAGGTGGCCGACCGGCACGAAGGCGCGGTGCGGGCGCTGCAGCGGGCCGGGCTCAGCCCGGCCGGCCTGCACACGTTCGAGACCCCGGCGCTGAACGTGGTGGCCGGTCAGCGGGCCGGCGCCAGCCTGGCCGGGCTGCCCGCGGCGACCCGGCCGACCGCCGTGTTCTGCGCCAACGACCTGCTCGCGCTCGGCGTGCTGCAGGCGATGACGAGCCACCGGATCCGGGTGCCGGACGGCATCGCCATCGTCGGCTACGACGACGTGGACTTCGCGGCCGCGGCCGCGGTGCCGTTGTCCTCGGTGCGCCAGCCGCGACATCAGCTCGGCCGGGCCGCGGCCCAGCTGCTCGTCGAGGAGGCGCTGGGTGACGGCACGCACCGGCACCGCCAAGTGGTGTTCGAGCCGGACCTGGTGATCCGGGCGTCCAGCCAGGGCCGGCCGCGCCGCCCCCGGCGCCCGCGCACCGTGCCCGTGGTGGGCGAGCCCGTGGTGGGCGAGCCCGTGGTCAGCGAGCCCGTGGTCAGCGAGCCCGTGGTCAGTGAGACGGCGGGCTGAGTATGCGCATCGCGTTGTTCGTGACCTGCCTCGCGGACACCCTGTTCCCGCAGGCTGGCGTGGCCACCGTGCGGCTGCTGGAACGGCTCGGTCATCAGGTGGACTTCCCGGCCGCGCAGACCTGCTGCGGCCAGATGCACGTGAACACCGGGTACCAGGCGGCGGCCCTGCCGCTGATCCGGCGTTATGTGGAAGTTTTCGAGGGTTATGAGGTGATCGTGGTGCCGTCCGGCTCGTGCACCGGGTCGATCCGGCACCAGCACGCGATGGTGGCGCGGCGGGCCGGGGACGAGGACCTGGCCCGCCGGGCGGAAGCGGTCGCGGCCCGCAGCTATGAGCTGTCCCAGCTGCTGGTGGACGTGCTGGGGGTGGAGGACGTGGGCGCCTATTACCCGCACCGGGTCACCTACCACCCGACCTGCCACTCGCTGCGCATGCTCGGCGTCGGTGACCGGCCGCTGCGGCTGTTGCGCCAGGTGGCCGGGCTGGACCTGGTGGAACTGCCGGACGCGGACGTGTGCTGCGGCTTCGGCGGCACGTTCGCGGTCAAGAACGCGGACACCTCGACGGCCATGCTGGCCGACAAGATGCGCAACGTGCTGGCCACCCGGGCCGAGGTGTGCACCGCCGGGGACAGCTCCTGCCTGATGCACATCGGTGGCGGGCTGTCCCGGCTCCGGGCGGGCACCCGTACCGTGCACCTGGCCGAGATCCTGGCTGCCACCGCGGCCGACGGCGGCCGGTCGGGGGACGCGCGGTGAGCCGGGACGGCCAGGTCCCGGTCTACCTGGGCATGCCGACCGCGCCGCGCGGGGTGGGTCACCTGCGGGGTGACGAGCCGTTCCCGGTCGCGGCCCGCCGCGCGCTGGGCAACAGCCAGCTGCGCCGCAACCTGGGCCGGGCCACCGCGACCATCCGGGCCAAGCGGGCCGCGGTGGTCGGCGAACTGCCGGACTGGGAGCAGCTCCGGCTGGCCGGCGCGGCCATCAAGACCGAGACCATGCGGCACCTGGACCGCTACCTGGAGCAGTTGGAGAGCCAGGTCACCGCCCGGGGCGGGGTGGTGCACTGGGCGCGGGACGCGGTGGAGGCGAACCGCATCGTGGTCGATCTCGTCCGCGCGGCGGGGGCCACCGAGGCGGTCAAGGTCAAGTCCATCGTGACCGACGAGATCGGGCTGAACGAGGCGCTGGCCCAGGCCGGCATCCGGGCCCGGGAGACCGACCTGGCCGAGCTGATCGTGCAGTTGGGCCACGACCGGCCGTCGCACATCCTGGTGCCCGCCATCCACCGGAACCGGGCCGAGATCCGGGACATCTTCCTGCGCGAGATGGGCGACGTGGACCCGGGCCTGACCGACTCGCCCGCCGCGCTCACCGAGGCGGCCCGGCTGTACCTGCGCCGGGCGTTCCTGTCGGCCAAGGTCGGCATCAGCGGGGCGAACTTCGCCATCGCGGAGACCGGCACGCTGTGCGTGGTCGAATCCGAGGGCAACGGCCGGATGTGCCTGACCCTGCCGGACACGCTGATCACCGTGATGGGCATCGAGAAGGTACTGCCGACCTGGGCTGACCTGGGCGTATTCATGCAGCTGCTGCCCCGGTCCTCGACCGGGGAGCGGATGAACCCGTACACCTCGATGTGGACCGGGGTGACCCCCGGGGACGGCCCGCAGCAGTTCCACCTGGTGCTGCTGGACAACGGGCGGACCGCGGCGCTGGCCGACCCGGCCGGGCGGTCGGCGCTGCACTGCATCCGGTGCTCGGCCTGCCTGAACGTGTGCCCGGTGTACGAGCGGGTCGGCGGGCACGCCTACGGGTCGGTGTACCCGGGCCCGATCGGGGCGGTGCTATCGCCGATGCTGACCGGGGTCGAGGACAACGCGTCGCTGCCCTTCGCGTCGTCGTTGTGCGGCGCGTGCTACGAGGTCTGCCCGGTACGCATCGACATCCCGTCGATACTGGTGCACCTGCGCGCCCGGCACGTGGAGGAAGCCCGGCACGAGCCCTCTGGGCGGGGGCTGGCCGGGCGGCTGCCCAGCCCGGAGGCGGTGACGATGGCCGCCGCGTCCTGGGTGCTGGCCAGCCCGTCCCGGTACCAGGCTGGGCAGCAGGCCGGGCGGCTCGGACGGCTGCTCAGCCGGGACGGCCGGATCCGGCGGCTGCCGCCACCGCTGTCCGGCTGGACCGCGGCCCGCGACGCGCCCGCCCCGCCGCCCCAGACGTTCCGCGAGTGGTGGCGTCGCGAGCATTCCGCTGGTGAGGCGGGGCGCGCCGGAGGCGTGTTCCCGCCGAGCCGGCGATCCCGGGGGGTCCAGGGGGGTCGTCCCCCCGGACGCGGCGGCGCCCGGTGAGCGCGCGCGACGAGGTACTGCGGCGGATCCGCACCGCGCTCGGCCCGGCCCGCGACGAGGCCGCTCCGCCGGCCCCAGACGGCTACCGCAGGAACGCCGGGCTGAGCACCGCGCACCTTCTCGACCTGCTGGCTGAACGCCTGACCGACTACCGGGCCGCAGTCCGGCGCGCGGAGCCCGCCCGGCTGCTGGACACCGTCGCCGCGGCGCTGGCCGAGCGGGGCGCGCGGCGGCTGGTCGTCCCGCCTGGCCTGGAGCTGCCGGGGCTCGACCTGTCGGGCGGGCTGGCCGGCGTGCAGCTGGTCGTGGACGACGGGCTGTCCGCGCGGGAGCTGGACGGGTTCGACGGCGTGATCACCACCGCCGCGGTGGCCATCGCCGAGACCGGGACGATCATCCTGGACGGGTCGGCCGGGCAGGGTCGCCGCGCGCTCAGCCTCATCCCCGACTACCACCTGTGCCTGGTCCAGGCCGGGCAGGTGGTCGGCCTGGTGCCGGAGGCGGTGGCCCGGCTGCGCCCGGACCGCCCGCTGACCTGGATCAGCGGGCCGTCGGCCACCAGCGACATCGAGCTGGACCGGGTGGAAGGCGTGCACGGCCCGCGCACGCTCGACGTCATCCTGATCGCCCAGGCCCGTACTCTTACTCGGGAATTACCAGAACAACCATGGCCAGGACGGAGAACGCTACGGCGCCACCTAGATACGTCATAGCCTGCAGCCAGACATCTCCCCACATCTCAACGCGCTTCTCCTCCCGCCGATCTGGGGCGCTCGCCGCCGACATTGCTGCTTTGTCAATGAGGTCTTTCTTAGCCGCCAGAGCCGTCCACAGGCCTGCGGCTACAACCGAGCTGATACACGAACACCATAGCCCGAACGAGTGAACCGGCTTGCCCGGCTGGGCATAAATAGTAGTGAAGACATTTACCCCATTTGAGAGGAAAATAGCAGCGACGAACACGGTGAGATTCGCCGGGATCTTCGCGCCTAGGCGGGCAACTCGCCCCCTAGCGAGGCCCACTACTGGCCGTCCTCGTCGGGTCCCTCTCCGAACTGTTCCTCAGCCGCATCCAATGCCTCCAATGCGGCATTAAGATCCTGCTCGGTCCTAATGCTGCCGAGCATTGTACGCAGTCGGATACACAGCTCATTAAACTGCTTTAGCGCTTTCTTGGCCTCGTCTACATCCGTCTGCGCTCGTTCCCGGCTCTGGGCGCTTACCTTGGCTGCGTCGTATAGGTGTTCCTCGGCGGCCCGCCGCTTTTCCGTGAGCCGCGTTCTCTGCATTCGCTGCCAATCGCGGAAACGCTGGCGCAGGAATGAGCGATTCAGCCGGAGTTGCTGGGGAGGAGTAGGCCCGCCCTGGTCAATCGCTTCCTCTACTACTCGGCGGAGGCCAGGAATATCGAAGTCGCTCTTAATGATAATTTCTTCGACGTCGTAGGCGTCGAAGATGTTTTTGCGCAGGCCCCCACCGGGAGGGCTTGCCGTCAGGACGATGCGACTGGTGGACGGGTAGCGCATCCGCAAGAGATCAAGTAGTTCACGGCCTTGACCGTCACTATCTGTTGCCAGATTCAGGTCTACTAGGGCCAGGCTGTACGCTGATTCAGAATTAAGCAACTCGATGGCTTCATTTAGCGAGCCGGCGGAGTTGACGTGATGATCCCTAAGTCGCCTTTTCACCAGCTCCCGCCAGAATTCCTTGTCATCGACGTGCAGGATACGTGCCATCAGGCCACCTAGTCGCGCTATTGACTTGTCACTCGAAATCGGCCCGGACGCGATCCGGGAGCTCGTACACCACGCCATAATTTGACGCCCGTGAATGCTCACCCAGAATCCTGCCGACAGGGTAAGTGTCCAGCAGGAGACCATTTTTCCGAGCGTTGTCCGCGGCCGCCTTGGCGCGATCAGCCGCGCCGAAGCAGGCCACGATGGGCTGGCCAACAGCTCGGCTCCAGAAGACGCCACATCCGACGCCGCCCGTCACCTGGACGCCATTGGGCTGACCGGGAACCAATGGGAGGAAGGGGGTGAACAGAGCTTCTATGAGGGAGTACAGTCCAGCTGCTCCGCCATTGATCGCTGTCCCGCGCAGGATCCGGTCGTCCCAGATCGCCTGGTCAGTGTCGCCGCGCAAGGCGGCAAAGAGCGGGTTGCGGTCATTGGAGGACCCTAGTTCGTACGCGCGCAGCCCGCTCGCCACGAGCTCGCGAAGCTCAGCGGGTACGAGCGTGCTTTTGGCTACCGTGTCATGCGCATCGTACTTCTTGATGGCATCCCGGACGATCGGAAGCACATCTCTGCCGCTTCGGCCAGTCACGACTATGATGCTGGTCCGGTCACCGATCGAGCGTATCTTCTCCATGACCCGAAGGCCGTTGACGTTCCGGTCGTCATCGACATGCAGGCCTATGTCAACCACGGCTACGGCAAACCGCATGGAGTCCACGGCCTGCTCGGCGTCTGCGAAGGTCGTGACGGCCCGTACGGTCTCAAAGCCGACACGCCGGACTGCGCGCTCGTATATTTCAGACCACCTGTGCTCATCTTCCACCAAGAGCACATTGTCCTTGGGTGTCATTTTCGCGGTCACTCCTAGTTATGGCACTAGTTCGTCAGACATCGGCGTTGAGACTGGTACTTTGATGCAGAACTCGGTCCCTATGTCCCGCTGGCTGTTGACGCTGATCTCACCTCGTGAGCGGACGACAAAGGCTCTAACCCACCACAAGCCAAGGCCAAGACCCTTTCCCTTGGAGTGTTTGGTGGTGAAGTTGAGTTCGAAAATGTGGGGAAGAATGTCGCTAGGTATTCCTGTCCCACTATCCCGCACGATCATCTGAACGTAGCCTGAGGGCAATTCCTGATGAGATACTAGCGTTGTGGACACATAGAGATGCCCGCCACCCTCTGTCATTGCGTCTACGGCGTTCCTGATGAGATTCTGGACCACTATGTCAAAGGAGTAAAGGGCAAGTTCGGGCAATTCTGAGTGCAAGTCGGTTTCCACGGTTATATTAGCTGGAATGCTGGTCTCCTGCAATATTTCCGTGATAACCTTGTTAACGCCAATCGTATTCCGGTCGTGGCTCAGGAATCTGGTGACCTGTTCTGGCATTTCAAGTGTGTGGTCGGCCAGCTCCAGAAGCTCGCCCAAGGCGTCCCGGAGCTGATCCTTGCCCAGTGGCGGCTGATCCTCTTCCGAATCTTCCTGAAGTTCAAGGATCTTCGCGCGCAACGCGCCTACAGAGTTGTTAAGCCGGTGGATGAGGTTGCTGGTCTGGTCGCCCACCGCTATGAGCAGATCACTGGCATGGCGAGACTCAAGCGCTTCCGTAACATCGGTGCGTAGCTTAGTGAAAGCTAGCAGCACCCGTACCTTATCGGCGAAGCTCTCGAGGAGTATCTTGTTGAAGCCACTGAATGCGTCGATTTCCTCGCTCTCCACATTCAGCACGCCGATAATGGCGTCGCTATCGACCAGCTTTATCGGGATGGCTATTTCGCTCTGTATGGCCGAGCCGAGCATGCGCCGGTATTGAGAATCCTTGCTGACATCGCCGACAATTATGGTAGCTCGGTCCCGCACAGAACGGCCGCATATTGAATCGGCAACCGAGACCGTCAAGCCTATGTCCGCCGGATTTGTACTGTGTACAATCTCCAGCTCATCACTTCCTTTGCGGAAGAGGATCTGCGCGCCCGCCAACTCCACTCGGTAGAGCTTTCGTAGTTCATGCACGACCCGCTGCAGTGCACGCTGAATCAGGAACTGCGTATCTACCGGGCTGATGATGATCTGATCGACATCTGCGAAGAGGGCCGCACTCTTGAAATACTGGACGTTCTGCAAGGCAATGGCTACTTGAGAGGCGATCGCCCGCAGGGTCCGGGCATGTACTGGGCGAAACGCCGTGGCCCGAGAACTTTCGGCGCAGAGAGCGCCGATTGAGTTTCCTTGCCAGATTATTGGGACTTCGACCAGGCTTCTGATTGGCCGTCCTTCGTAACCCTTTATCGGGACGTAGGCTTCTTTGAGGGGGTCAGCGCGAAGGTCGGTGATTAGTATTGATGCTTGCTCAGTTAGGCATTTCCCTGGGATTGAACCCGGAATTGAGATATTCTTGCCTATGTCTAGCCCGTCGCTGGAGTAGGCGACTTCGAGGATGGGGCCACGCCGAAGAAGGATGGATGCGTGCTCTGACCGCAGCAGAGCATTCGTCTTCTCAATTATGAAAGCTAATGTCTCTTCGAGTGAGAGTTCCTCTTCGAGGAGGCGCAAGTCTATAGCGTGAAGAAGCTCCAGTTCCTCTTCGCGCAAAATGAACTCTGCCCTAAGTTCACGGAGCAAGTGCTGCCACTCTTCGAGCTTTCGTGCCATCGCGCACCCCACCTGAGCTGAGTTGCTGGGGGCCACCCCTAGCGCGTCCTGCTGGAAGTGTAGCGCCAGCAGGCCGCACGTGGATTTGCTTCAGCCAGGTGATCCAGCGGGCCTGGACAGGAACTGGACTAGCTCGATCACGTGCTCTTCGGATGCCTACCTTGTGCGGTGCCGACCCTGCTGCTGTCCGGCTGCTTCGGTCCCGATAGGTTCGAATGTGGTGGGCTTGGGTAGTGATTCCCGGACTTGGCCGCAGACGACCAATTGACCTGCAGTTTCATGCGTTGGAGGATGCCTTGGTTCCCGAGATCATGCTGAACAACGGCCGGACCATCCCGCAGTTCGGCTTCGGCGTCTTCCTGGTTACGCCCGAGGAGACGGCGACCGCGGTGAGCACGGCGCTGCAGGCCGGCTACCGGCACATCGACACGGCCGAGGGGTACGGCAACGAGAAGGAGGTCGGCGAGGCGATCCGCAAGTCCGGCCTGGACCGCTCGGACGTGTTCGTCACCAGCAAGCTGGCCAACGACGCGCACCGTCCGGATGACGCCCGCCGCGCGTTCGACGCCTCGCTCGACGCGCTCGGCTTCGACTACCTCGACCTGTTCCTGATCCACTGGCCGCTGCCCACCCGGTACGACGGCGACTTCGTGTCCACCTGGCGGACGCTGGAGGAGTTCTACCGGGACGGCCGGGCCCGGTCCATCGGGGTGTCCAACTTCCAGGCGCACCACCTGCGCCGGCTGCACACCGAGACCGAAGTCCCGCCGGCCGTTGACCAGTTCGAGGTGCATCCCTACCTGACCCAGGACGAGCTGCGGACGTTCTGCGCGGAACATCAGATCGCGATCGAGGGCTGGGCGCCGATCGGCCGCGGCCGGGTGCTGGACGACCCGGAGATCGTGACGATCTCCGAGCGGGTGGGCAAGACCCCGGCCCAGGTGGTGCTGCGCTGGCACATCGAGCGCGGCGACATCGTCTTCCCCAAGTCGGTCACCCCGGCCCGGATCCGGGAGAACTTCGACATCTTCGACTTCGAACTGTCCGGCGAGGACGTCGAGACGATCACCTCGCTGAACCGCAACGAGCGCTTCGGCCCCGACCCAGACACATTCGACATGGTCTGACGCTGAGCCCGGGCCGATGACCGGGGGCACCCTCGGCCACCGGCCGGCCCGGGGTTGGTGTGAGACCGTCGGCCTGGCCGAGCGCTATCATGTGATATCAGCTATCGCCGGATAGCGCGGGAGGCCGGGATGACGGACATGCTCATTCGCGACGTGCCCGATGACGTCATCGCGGCACTGGATGCGCACGCGGGACGGCTGGGACTGTCCCGCAGTGAATACGTACGCCGCCGCCTGGCCCAGGACGCGGCCCTGCCTGGTTTGCCGGTCAGCGTCCAGGACCTGGCCCGGTTCGCTGACGACTTTGCTGATCTGGCTGATCCGGACGTCATGTCCGAGGCCTGGCGGTGACCGGCTGGCTGATCGACAAGTCCGCACTCGTCCGCTTGGCGGCCAGCGCGGACGCAACTGAATGGGCAGCAAGGATCGAGCGTGGCCTGGTGCGGATCTCGACCGTTACCCGTCTCGAAGTCGGTTACTCGGCGCGGTCCGGCGTCAACCTGCGGACCGGGCTGCAGCGGCCCCCACTGTCCTCCATGCCGGTGGAATACCTGACCCCGGCGATCGAGAACCGGGCGGTGGAGGTGCTCACGTCGATCGCCGACCGGGGCCAGCACCGGGCGCCATCAGTGCCGGACTTGATCATCGCCGCAACCGCCGAACTGGCCGGGCTTACCGTCCTGCACCTCGACAAGGACTTCGAGGTTATCGCTGACCTCACTGGCCAGCCGGTTGAGCGCCTGACTATGCGGTAACTGACTTCAGGCGGTGCAGAAGTCGCGGAGGACGGGGGCCAGGACGTCCGGGGCGATGCCGTGGTCGGCGCCGGGGAAGGTGTGCCGCCGGGTGTCCGGAAGTAGCTGGGCCAGGGCGTCCATCGAGCGGTGCTGCCAGGCCGGGCTGTTCTCGCCGTCCATGATCAGGGTCGGGATCGTGACCTGGGCGGCCCAGGCGGCGGGCAGCGGGTCGCCACACTCCTGGTCAGCCATGATGGTGGCGTCGTAGGCCGCGGTGTGCACGACCGCTTCCAGGCCCGGCCACATCGGGCTCTCCCGCATCTGCGCGACCGCCTCGGCGGGCAGCCGGATGGTGTCTGCCATCCAGTACTCGACCGCGTCGCCGCGGCGGCCGGAGGCGGATAGCTCGGTCATCCGGGCGGCCAGGTCGGCCGGCGGGAGGTGATCCCCCTTGTCCACCATGTACGGAGCCTCGTACAGGGCCAGCCTGCTGATGGCGACGCCGTCGGCCGCGGCCAGCACGGCCAGACCGGCGCCGGAGGAGTGGCCGAACACGCAGGCTGGCCCGCCCGCCGTGGCGATCACCGCGGTCAGGTCCTCGACTTCACGGGCGGGCGCGTAGGGCAGGGTGTCACCGCTGTCGCCGCGACCGCGGCGGTCGTACGCGAACACGGTGAAGTACGACGCCAGCGCCTGGGCCAGCGGGGCGAGCGCCCGCCGGTCGGTGAACGCCCCGCCCACCAGCGCGATCGGCGGGCCCGAACCGTACCGGTTGACCGCGATCGTGGTGCCGTCCCGGGACACCACGGTGCTGGTCAGGTCCTGCGTGGTCATGTCCGCCCCCTTGGCCGGTGCCGGTGCTCGTCTTCAGGTATAACGCCAGGCTCTGACAGAACTCACCGGCCAATCGGTTGCCCGCTGCCCGCCGGGAGGGGAAGAGTTGGACCGGATCGGGACCCGCCGCGGAGGAGTGCACGATGGCCACTAAGTACCACGCCGAGCATGTCGGCAGCCTGCTCCGGCCGTCCTGGCTGCTGGACGCCCGCGCCGCCCACAAGCAGGGCACGCTGGACGGCGAGGCGCTGCGCGAGGCCGAGGACCGGGCCGCGGCGGCGGCCATCGAGCTGCAGCGGGACGCGGGCATCGAGGTCTTCACCGACGGCGAGATGCGCCGGGACACCTGGATGGCCGGGTTCTTCGAGTCCACCGGGGGAGTGACGCCAGTCGGCACCCCCCGGGTGCCGTGGCACCGGGCGGGCGGCGACCCACCCGTCGAGGACACCGACTTCGACAGCGTGGCGGTCACCGCGAAGGTGTCCCGCCGGGGCACCCGGACCAGCACCGAGGCCAGCTTCCTGGCGGAGCACGCGCCCGGCCAGTTCAAGATCACGATGATCAGCTCATCGATGGGCGGGATGCTCTGGTCCCCGGGCCTGAGCGACGCCGCCTACCCTTCGCCAGGGGAGCTGATCCGCGACCTCGTCACATTACAAATCGAGGAGATCGAAGGCCTTATCGACCAGGGCGTGAGCTGGCTCCAGCTCGACTCGCTGGGCTACAACCAGGTGTTCGACGCGGACTTCCGGGCCGCCACCGGGCTGGCCAAGCTGCCGCCGGAGGCGATCCTGGACGCCACGGTCACCGCCGACGCGGCGCTGGTCCGGGCGGCCAAGCGGCGGAACCCGGACGTCACCGTCGGCATGCACATCTGCCGGGGCAACAACCGCAGCGCCTGGATGGCTCAGGGCAGCTACGAGCCGGTCGCCGAGCGGCTGTTCGGTGAGCTGGGGGTGGACCGCTTCCTGCTCGAGTACGACACCGACCGGGCCGGCGGGTTCGCGCCGCTGCGCTTCATCCGGCCCGGCACCACCGTGGTGCTCGGCCTGGTCTCCTCCAAGCTGCCCCAGCTCGAGTCCCAGGACGAGCTGCGCCGCGGGATCGACGAGGCGGCCCGCTACGTGCCGATCGCCGACCTCGCGCTGAGCCCGCAGTGCGGGTTCGCGTCCACCTCCCGGGGCAACCAGCTGACCGTGGACGAGGAGCGGCGCAAACTCGAACTGGTGGCCAGCGCGGCCAGCCGGGTCTGGGCCTAACCGGGCCGGACCGGCCGCTGACTGAGTGTGGCCAGCCGCCGGCTCGTCACGGCTTGCGGCCGACCGCCCCCGCGATCTTCAGCCGGGTGGGGACCGCGATGCTGTCCGGCCGCCAGTCCTCGACCCAGGTCAGCCCGGGCTCCAGCAGCACGAACCCGGTGAAGAACGCCTGGATCTCCGCCAGCGGCCGGAAATAGGTCTGCACCGGCGTGCCGGCCGCCACCGCGCGCAGCTCGGCCATGGCCTCCGGGCTGCTCTCGCTGGCGAACTGGGACAGCACTAGGAAGCTGCCCGCGCTCAGCGCGTCACGGTACTTCGCGACGATGCCGGCCGGCTGCTCGCCGTCCGGCACCAGATGCAGCACCGCCACGCAGAGCACGCCGACCGGGCGGCTGAAGTCGAGCAGCCGGGTCACCTCGGGATGGCCCAGGATCTCCGCGGGCCGGCGGATGTCCGCCTGCACCGCGATCACCCGGTCGTCGCTGGCCAGCAGGGCCGCGTTGTGCACGTAGACCACCGGGTCGTGGTCCACGTAGACCACCCGGGCGGCCGGGTTGGCCTCCCGCGCTGCCTCGTGCACGCTGGGCGACGTCGGGAACCCGGTGCCCAGGTCGAGGAACTGGCTGATGCCGGCCGCGGCCAGCACTCGGGTGGCCCGGATCGCGAACGCCCTGTTCGCCCGGGCCAGCCGACGCTGGTCCGGGGCGACGGAAAGCACCTTCTCGGCCGCGGCCCGGTCCACCTCGTAGTTGTCCTTGCCGCCGAGCAGGTAGTCATAGATCCGCGCGGCGGCCGGCTGAGTCGGATCGAGACCCGGCTGTTCACCCGGCTGGTCGTCCGACCGGTCACCCGGCTGGCTCATCGGCGTCCCTCCCTGCGCAGGCCCCGACCGGCGAAGAACGCCACCGGGCCTGCGGTCAAGGAGCCTACCGGTCCGGCCGCGCTGGCCGGTGGACCGGTAGGCTGGCCCGCGTCCCAAACCGGCGGCGGAGGCAGATGCGCGTCGAGCTGGCCACCGAGCCCGGCACACCGGGCTGGCCCAACGAGGATTTCGCCGCGGCCGCCCCGGGCGCCGCGGTGCTGCTGGATGGCTGTACCACCACGCCGCGCGGGGCCAGCACCGGGTGCCTGCACGGGGTGGCCTGGTACGCCCGGGCCCTCGGCGGAATCCTGCTCGGCCAGATCAGCGCCGATCCGGCGATTTCGCTGACCGAGGCGCTGGCCACGGCCATCGAGCAGGTCCGGGCCAGCCACGCCGACTCCTGCGACCTGGCCGATCCGCTCACCCCCGCATCGACAGTGAGCGTGGTCCGGGCCGCACCGGCCGGTTTCGAGGTGCTCGCGCTGGCCGATTCGGTCATCATCGCTGATTACGGGAAAGACCGGGCGCCGCTGGTCATCAGCGACCGGCACCGGGCGGCCAGCACCAACCCGGCCGCGGCCGGGCAGGCCCGCACCGCCACCGTGCCCCGCGACGGTTTGCAGGCCATCACGCTGCTCAGCGACGGTGCGACCCGCGTCGCCGAGCAGTATGGCCTGCTCAGCTGGGCCGAGCTGGCTAGTGTGCTGCGTGCGGAAGGCCCGGCCGAGCTGCTGGCCCGGGTCCGTGCGGCCGAGGACAGCGACCAGGACGGCGCCCGCTGGCCCCGGTCCAAGCTGCGCGACGACGCCACCGTGCTGTACTGGCCCCAGCCAGGCTGATGGGTGGACGCGACCACCGGGCTGGGGCTGGCCCCAGGCAGCCTTACGGCGGGACCGCAAATAGTAAGATGAGGTGCTTCTGAGACGGCACGTTACGGGATGATGCTCATCTCATCTCCCGTCATGAATGGAGCCAGGAATGCTGCCCTGCGCACCCGGGCGCGCCGCCGCCCAACCCGGCTGGCGGCTGGCGGCTGAGCGCTGCGCGGCGCCGCTACGTCCCGCAGTGGCATGACCGGGCCGCATCTCGTCGCGCGCGGCGGCGTGACGGGCACCAGGGGCAAGGGCGCCGCGGCGACCGGTGGCCAGCCCGCGGACCACAACGGTGAGCCGGGCCGCGGCCACAGCCCAGGCGGGTACCGGGCCCGGCTGGCCCAGCTCGCCGGCCTGCTGCGGCAACACTGGCTGGTGGCCGCGCTACTGGTCGCCGGGCTGGTGCTGCGGGTGCTGGCCACGGCGGCCTACCGGCCCGCGCTGATCTACGTGGACACGCTCAAGTACCTGTATGGCGCGTCGCCCGGCTCCGACCCGCTCGGCTACACGTACATCCTGCGGGCCATCCTGGCCGTCGGGAACCTGACCACGGTCGTCGTCGTGCAGCACCTGGCCGGGCTGGCCATGGCCGCGGCCCTGTACGCCGTGCTGCTGCGCCGCGGCCTGAACCGGTGGCTGGCCGCGCTGGCCGTGGCCCCGGTCCTGCTCGACGCCTACCAGGTGCAGATCGAGCAGATGATCATGCCGGACCTGTGGTTCGAGGCGCTGGTCGTGGCCGGGCTGGTCGTGCTGCTGTGGCGGCCCGCGCCGCCGCTGCGGCTGACCGCCGCGGCCGGGGTGCTGCTCGGCGCCTCAGCCACCGTGCACCAGCTGGGCGAGGTGCTGGTGCTGCCCGCCGTGGCTCTATCTACTGGCCACGGCCAAGACGCTGCGCCGGGCACTGACCATGGCCGGCGTGCTGGTGGTCGCGTTCCTGGTGCCGATCGTCACCTACAGCACGGTCAACTACGCCAGCAACGGGCATTTCCGGCTGGCCCGCGGGCAGCAGGACACCGGCCGGGTGGTGGCTGCGGCCGACTGCGCCACGCTCACGTTGCCCGCCGACGTGCGGCCGTTCTGCCCGACTCCGCGCCAGCAGTCGTTCGGCCCGGACTGGATCGAGCACTCCAGGTACTCGCCGCTGCACACCGCCCCGGTCCCGGCCGGGACGACCCGGGCCAAGCTGACCCAGGAGCTGACCGCGGCCATCTGGAGCCAGCAGCCGGAGCGCATCGCCGGCGCGGTCGCCCTCGACTCGATGCGGCTGTTCGCGGTGACCCGGACCTCGGACCCGTTCACCACGCCGCTGTGGCGCTGGCAATTCCAGACGCACTACCCGGTCTACCCGAACTGGGTCACCCTCAGCCCCAACCACACGATCATCGTCGGGGTGCAGGTGCGACTGTTCGGGCACCTGTTCCTCAAGCCGCTCAAGCTGGCGTACGGCGGCCCGGCCCAGGTGGACCGGCCCATCGCTAGCTTCCTGCGGTCCTACCAGCTAGACGGCGGGTACACCCCCGGCCCGCTGCTGGCCGGGCTGGCGCTGGCCGGGCTGGCCGGTTCGGTGATCGCGCTGATACGCCGGTCGTCCGCTGACCCGCGCAGCCGGGCGGCCGGGCTGGCCTGCCTGCTGTTCAGCCTCGTCGCCGTCGTGATCCTGCTGGCGCCGGACGTGTACGAGTTCTCCTGGCGGTACCAGTTGCCCGCGGTGATCACCCTGCCGCCTGCCGGGCTGCTGGGCGTCACCGCGCTGCTGGGTCTCCGCCGGCGGGCCGCGCCGAAGCCGGCTGATCCGGGGTCGGCGGCGCCGGCGGCGGCTTCGGTCCCGCCAGTTGACCCGGCTGGGCCGTCGCAGGAGCAGGCGCCGACGGCGGGCTGACCGGGCCTGGCAGCTGCGCCCCCGCCGCGGCGAGCACCTCGGCGGTCGGCCGCGGCCGGGTCCGCAGACCCGCGGACACCCCCTTGACCAGGCAGGACCGCAGCGTGCCGCGGTCCGCTGAGCCGCGGAACGTGCGCGCCCAGCGGCGCAGCGTCGCGCCCCCGTACAGCACGCGTTCGGCGGGTGACAGCGCCCCCGCGGCGCGCAGCGTCCAGATCTTGTTCCGCACCTCGTAGAAGAAGCGCGCCCCTGGGTCCGCATCGGTGGAGCCGAACGTCCTGGTCTTGTGCACGACCACGCTGGCCGGGCAGAGCCACGCGGTGTGGCCCCGCACCAGCCGGGTGGTGTACTCGAAGTCGTCGTTCCACAGGAAGTAGTCGGCCTGCGGGAGACCGCGCTGCCGGCAGACGGCCGCGTTGACCAGGATCGAGACGAACGAGGCAGAACGGATCGGCACGCACCCGGCCGCCGCCGCGCGGCGGCGCTCCGCCCCGGTGCCGAACGGCTTGGCCCGCGGCGTGTTCATCGGGTGCGCGCGGCCGTCGGTCCACAGCACCCGGCTGGCCACCAGCACCGGCGGCGCGCCGCCCCGGCTCGCCCCGGCGCCCGCCCGGTCCCGCGCGTCCAGCATCGCCCGCAGCGCGTCCGGCTCCGGCACCGTGTCGTCGTCCATCAGCCACACCAGGTCGGCCCCGTCGGCCAGGGCCAGCGCCAGGCCGTAGGCGAACCCGCCGGCCCCGCCGGTGTTCTGCGCCAGCGTGGCCAGCCGGACGGCCGGGAACCCGGTGCGCACCGCGTCGGCGGTGCCGTCCGTGGACGCGTTGTCCACCGCGATGACCGCGTCCGGCGGCCGGCCCTGGCCGAGCACCGCGGCCAGCGATTCGAGCAGCAGTTCCCGCCGGTTCCAGGTGACCACCACGGCGATCACCCGCGGCTGAACTCCCGGGTCACGGCCGGTCATGTCAGGACCGGCCCCGCGCCCGGGTCCGCTCCATCGCCTGCCACGCCATGATGCGCAGCTTGCGCACCGCCGGGTAGCGGCTGCTCAGCTCCCGGACCGTCCGCTTGAGCCGGGGCGAGGCCCCGACCGCCGACTCGACCCGCCCGGCCAGCCCACCGCGCCCACCGCCCGGCCCCGCCTGGCCGCCCTGCCCCTTGGGGGGGCCGTGCTCCTTGCGGTACTGGTTGACGACCAGCGCGGCGGCCGCGTCCACCGCGGCGTCGAGCACCTGGCCCGGCGGCTGGCCCGCGGCCGGGCCAGCCGGTCCGCCGGCTGGCCGGGGCCGCAGTTCGTCCAGGTCCCCGATCACCTGGTAACCGGATCCGGCCAGCCCGGCGATGAGCGCTTCGGCCTGTTCCTTGGCCCAGGCCTCGCGGTCGGCGGGCAGCACCAGCCGCCCCGTCCGCGGCCGGTCGGCCAGCGCCCGGTGCGCGACGCCCTCCTTGACCGTCCACATGTAGAACCAGTCCGGGACCTCGTCCGGGAGCTTCTCGTTGAGCCGCCGCAGGAACTCGATCTCCGGCATGCCCAGCGACGCGTTCGGCCGGGCCCGGCTCACGTCCGCGGACGAGGGGTCGATGCCGAGCAGACCGGCGAAACGTTCCCACAGCCGCCCGGTGCCGGCGTTAAGTGCAGGCATGGTTATCACGTGCACCCGCTCGGCGGGCACGTGGCGCGCCCAGATCGCGAGCAGGGCCAGCGTGTCGTGCACCCGCCAGAACCACCACTGGCGCCGGTCGGCGTCGACCGATTCCCGGTCGATCACGTCGCTGAGCCAGTCCGTCCAGCCGCGGGCGTTCCGGTGCTTGATGGTTTCCTGCCACTCGGCGGGCAGCAGCGAGGCCATGTCCCGCACGGTCAGCACGACGTGCACCTCGGCGGGCTGCAGCGAGCGGACCGCCCGGGCGGCCTGCTCCTCGTCGGCGGCGCAGAACAGCTCATGCGAGATGACCGCTACCTGCTGTGCCTGCCGGGCCTGCTGAGCCAGGATGTCCCATTCCCCGGTCCACGACCCGGCCGGGTCGCTGGGCAGCTTCTCGATGCCGCGCAGGTCCTGGCTGGCCCGGAAGTGATCCTGCGCGTGGTGGCCGGGCAGCACCAGGCCCTCGGCGGCCAGTTCGCGGCGGTTGCCCCACATCACCTGCTGCAGGAAAGTGGTGCCGGTCTTCGGCTCGCCGATGTGCAGGAAAACCCTGCCGTTCGATGCCATCCGGGTACCTTATCCGTCGTGGGTGAGGCGGCTGCACGGCCAGGGTAGACCACTAGGCAGTGACGGGGGGTAGTCAGCGGGATCGGAGCAACTTCGCCCAAAGCTGCCGTAAAGTACCGTTGGACCGGGGGGCGGCTGGCTCCCGGAACCTCCCCGCCGTAGCGCACACTCCGCCATACATAGAGCGCACGCTCTGCCATACATGGAAGGCACATTCGGCATATGCACGAGCCCTTCACGCTCCTGCTCTCGGTATGGGATGGCGACCGGCCCGATTACCTGCAGCGGGCGTTCCGCAGCGCGGTCGATGAGCAGACGCTGCGGCCGGCCCAGGTGGTCATCGTGCGGGACGGCCCGGTCCGCCAGGAACTGGCCGACTGCCTGGCGGAGCTGAGGACGTCCAGCCCGGTGCCGGTCACGCTGGTGCCGCTGGAGCAGAACTGCGGCCTCGGGCCCGCGCTGGACGCCGGGATGGCGGCCAGCCAGTTCGACGTCATCGCCCGGATGGACGCCGACGACGTGGCCATGCCGCACCGGTTCGAGGTGGAGATCCCGCTGATCGCGGACGCCGACATCGTAGGCGCCGGGCTGCTCGAGTTCGTCGGGGACATCGGCAACGTAGTGGGCCAGCGGGTGCCGCCCACCGACCCGGAGCAGATCCAGCGTTACGCCCGGATGCACGACCCGTTCAACCACCCGACCGTGGTCTACCGGCGGCAGGCGGTGCAGGCCGCGGGCGGCTACGGCGACCTGCCGCTGATGGAGGACTACGCGCTGTTCGCGCGCATGCTGCACAGCGGCGCCCGCGCGGTCAACGTGGCCGAGCCGCTGGTCTTCTACCGGGTCGGCGCGACCGCGTTCAAGCGCCGCGGCGGCGCCGACCTGCTCCGCTCCGAACTGCGGCTGCAGCGCGAGTTCCGGCGGCAGGGGTTCACCACGCCGGCCGAGTACGCGCGCAACGTGATGGTGCGCGGCGGGTACCGGCTGATCCCGTGGTGGTGCCGCCGCGCCGTGTACAAGCCGATGGTCGCGCACTACGCGGACCAGCCGGGAGCCACCGGCCAGCCCGGAGCCACCGGCCAGCCGGACAGCGCCGGCGCCGACCCCGCGGAGCCTGACCCGGCCAGCACCGAACCAGCCCGCCCGCCCGGCCGATGCAGGTGGGCCAGTGAACATCGACCTGGCCATCGTCGGCTCCGGCTTCTTCGGGCTGACCGTCGCCGAGCGCTGCGCCAGCGACCTCGGCCTGCGGGTGCTCATCCTGGACCGCCGGCCGCACATCGGCGGCAACGCGTACAGCGAGCCGGACCCGGAGACCGGCATCGAGGTGCACCGGTACGGGGCGCACCTGTTCCACACCTCGAACGCGCGGGTGTGGGAGTACGTCAACCGGTTCACCAGCTTCACCGGCTACCAGCACCGGGTGTTCTCGGTGTACAAGGGCCGGGTCTACCCGATGCCGATCAACCTGGGCACGATCTGCGAGTACTTCGGCCAGGTGATGTCCCCGGACGAGGCGCGGGCGCTGATCGCCGAGCAGGCCGCGGAGATCGCCGCCGGGGACGTGACCAACCTGGAGCAGAAGGCCATCTCGCTGGTCGGCCGGCCGCTGTACGAGGCGTTCTTCCGCGGCTACACGGCCAAGCAGTGGCAGACCGACCCGGTCAACCTGCCGCCCGAGATCATCGCCCGGCTGCCGGTGCGGTACACGTTCAACAACCGGTACTTCAGTGACGCGTTCGAGGGCCTGCCGACCGACGGCTACACCGCGTGGCTGAAGCGGATGGCCGACCACCCGAACATCGAGGTCCGGCTGAACACCGAGTTCGCTGACCTGCGCGCGGACCTGGTCGGCAACGTGCCGGTGGTGTACACCGGGCCGCTCGACGCGTACTTCGGTTACGCGGCCGGCGACCTCGGGTGGCGTACCCTCGATTTCCACACCGAGGTGCTGCCCACCGGGGATTTCCAGGGCACGCCGGTGATGAACTACGCCGACGAGGACGTCCCCTACACCCGCATCCACGAGTTCCGGCATTTCCACCCCGAGCGCGACTGGTACCCGAAGGACAAGACAGTGATCATGCGTGAGTATTCGCGCTTCGCCGAGCACGGTGACGAGCCGTATTACCCGATCAACACGCCGGAGGACCGGGCGCGGCTGCTGACCTACCGGGAGCTGGCGGGGCGCGAGGACGGGGTGCTGTTCGGCGGCCGGCTGGGCACCTACAAGTACCTCGACATGCACATGGCGATCGGATCCGCGCTGAGCATGTTCGACAACCGGCTGCGCCCGTTCTTTACTGACGGCGCGCCGCTCAAGGGACAGGGGCTGGCCGATGACTGAGGCGGGCGCGTCCCGGAGCCCGCGGGTGCTGCAGCGGGTCGTGTTCCCCGGGGACGACCTGGACGTGGTCCCGCTGTACGTGGAGACCAAGATGGACCGCGGCGCCGCCGAGCTGGCGGCCGAGATGGCCGCGGAGGAACTCACCGGGCGCAAGGTGACCGGCGGCACCGCGACCGGCAGCGCCGCGGTCGGCGAGGCGCAGTCGAGCATCCGCTTCGGCGCCGACGTGCCCGCGCACCTGGTCGAGGAGGCCGGGCCGCGGCGCAGCGCGCTGATCACCGACGGCTGCCGGGTCTCGTTCGCCACCTACTTCAACGCGTTCCCGGCCAGCTACTGGCGCCGGTGGACCACCGTGGACGCGGTGACCCTCCGCATCCGCCTGGCGGGTGAGTCAAAGGTCATCCTGTACCGTTCCACGGCCCGGGGGCACAGCCACCCGATCGAGACGATCAACCTCGAGTCGGACGACCCGGAGACGATCGAGCGCACGCTGCCGCTGGCCCCGTTCATCGACGGCGGCTGGTACTGGTTCGACATCGTGGCCGGGCCGCGCGGGACGACGCTGATCGAGGCGGACTGGCTGGCGCAGGTCGAGCCCACGCCGCCCGGCCGGTTCAGCATCGGCATCACCTCGTTCAATAAGCCCGGCGACGTGGTCCAGAAGCTGCGGTCGCTCGGCGACGCCACCGACGTCCATCACCTGCTGGACACCGTCTACGTGGTCAACCAGGGCACCACCCGGGCGAGCAACCACCCCGGTTTCGAGGACGCGGCCAAGAAGCTGGCCGGCCGGGTGCAGGTGATCGAGCAGGGCAATCTGGGCGGGTCGGGCGGGTTCTCCCGGTCCATGGACGAGACGGTGCGGGCCGGCAAGAGCGACTACGTGCTGCTCACCGACGACGACGTCGAGATCGATCCCGAGGGGATCCTCCGCGCGATCACCTTCGCCGACCTGGCCCGCAAGCCGACGATCGTCGGCGGCCACATGTTCAGCCAGTACGAGCGCTCGGTGCTGCACGCGTTCGCCGAGGCGGTCGCGCCCTACCGGTGGTGGTGGGGGAACGCGCCGAACACCAAGAGCCGGCACGACTTTGGCCGCCGCAACCTGCGCAACACCCCGTGGCTGCACCGCCGCGCCGACGGCGACTACAACGGCTGGTGGATGTGCCTGATCCCGGTCCAGCTGATCAAGGAACTCGGCCTCGCGATCCCGGTGTTCATCAAGTGGGACGACGCCGAGTACGGGGTGCGGGCCAGGGACCGCGGCTACCCGACCGTGTCGCTGCCCGGCGTGGCCTGCTGGCAGGCGCCGTGGACGGACAAGAACGACGCCCTGGACTGGAACGCCTACTACCACTTGCGCAACCGGCTGGTGGCCGCCCTGCTGCACTCGAAGGAACGCCGTGGCGGACAGCTGATCGCGGAAAGCCTGGAACGGCAGCTGCAGGCCCTGTTGTCGATGCAGTACTCCACGGTGGCGCTGCGCGCCCTGGCCATCGAGGACGTGCTGCGCGGGCCGGCCCACTTGCACGAAGAGATCGGCACCAAGCTGGCGCAGCTCCGGGAGTTCCGGCTCCAGTACGCCGACGCCCAGAGCCAGGCCGACCTGGACAGCTTCCCCCCGCCCCGGCGGCGGGCCCCGGAGGCGGTTAAGTCGTCCACCACGCCGACCAACCGGATCAACCTGCTGATGAAGGCGGCGTCGGGCACCGCGCACCAGTTCCGGCGGCCGAGGAAGGGGGCCAAAGACCGGCCGCAGATAGCGCTGCCGGGTCAGGACACGGCCTGGTGGGTGCTGGTCAAGCTGGACAGCGCGCTGGTGTCGACGGCCGACAACACGACCGCATCGTGGTATCAGCGCGACCCGCGGCTGTTCCGCTCGCTCGGGCTGCGCAGCCTGGTCCTGCACCGGCGGCTGCGCCGCGAGTGGGCCAAGCTGGCCGCCGAGTACCGGGCCGCGGCGCCCGGGTTCACCGGTCCGGAGCAGTGGCGCCAGACGTTCGCCGCGCCCATCGAACCACCTGCTGCGCCCTCGGGGGGTTCCGGGGGGTCGCCCCCCGGGCCAGCAGACTCGGGGGGTTCCGGGGGGTCGCCCCCCGGGCCAGCGCAGTGAGCTCCACCGGGCAGCGCGGCACGCCCGTCCCGCCGGCTGAGCCGGGCCGGGGTCCCGCGCCGTCCGTGCCGCCCGTGCCCTCTGGCGCGGCGCCGTCCCGGTGGCGGGCCGCGGCCTGGTACGGGCCCGCGCTGGCCGCGGCGCTGGTCATGGCCGTGCTCGGGGTGTGGGGCCTGCCGCGCGACTCGTCGATGGGTAACGACGAGGTGGCCACCCGCTGGGCCGCGCTGCTGCCGCTGCACCAGCTGGCCCACCTGGTGAACAACGTGGACGCCGTGCACGGCCTGTACTACCTGCTGATGCACGGCTGGGTGGTGGTGGGCAGCAGCCCGGCCGTGCTGCGGATCCCGTCCGTGCTCAGCATGGTCGTCGCGGCCGCGCTGATCGCCATCTTGGCCCGGCAGCTCACCGGGTCCGGCTGGGCCGCGCTGTTCGCCGGGCTGATCATGGCGCTGACCCCGACCATCACCTACTACGCGCAGACCGCGCGGTCCTACGCGCTGGTTTACGTGTGTGTCGTGGGCGCCACGTTGCTGCTGCTCCGCGCCTTGCGCGCGGAGGATACGGGCTGGCGAGGTGGGGCGCGCCGACGACGCGTTCCCTCCGAACCAGCGGTCGCGGGGGCCGGGGGCAGTCTCCCGGGGAGGCAGAGCGGGGGGTCGTCCCCCCGGGTCAGCACCGTGGCGTGGCCGTGGGTGAGCTACGCCGCGCTGATGCTGCTGGCCGGGTACCTGAACGAGATGGCGCTGCTGGCGCTGGTCGCGCACGGGGTGACTGTGCTGCTGGCCCGGTACGGGCGGCAGGTGTTCCTGCACTGGGCGGCCGCAGCCGTGGTAGCCGCGCTGCTGGTGGTCCCGCTGGCGGTGGTCAGTGCCCGGGAGGACGCCGCTGTGGCCTGGATTCCCCGGCCCGGCCCGGGCAGCCTGCGGGTGCTGTTCCACGACTACTTCGGCGCGACGACCGGCCTGGCCGTGCTGCTGTTCCTGTGTGCGGTGGTGGCCGTGCTACCCGGCCGCGGCCAGGGTCCGTGGCCGGAGCCGCCCACCGGGCCCGGCGCGCCGTGGTGGCGGCGCGGCGGGGTGTCCGTGCAGTCGGTGGCAGCGCCGCTGCTGGTGCTGCCCGGCGTGGTGCTGATCCTCGAGTCGCTGGTCGCCCATCCGCTGTACGTGGACCGGTACGTGCTGTACGGCGAGGCCGGGGCGGCCCTGCTGGCTGGCGCGGGTGCGTACCGCGCCGGGCAGTGGCTCGCGGTCCGGGCCAGGCGTCCCGAGGTGGCCTGGGTGGCGGGCGCGGTGGTATGCGTGCTCGCGCTGGTGCTGCAACTCGCGCCGCAGCAGCGGGTGCGTACCCCGCAGAGCCGGCTGTACGACTTCGGCGGCCCGTCCCGGTACCTGGCCGCGCGCGCGCACCAGGGCGACGGCGTGCTGTTCTTCAGCGCGTTCTTCCGCAAGGCCCGGCTGGGCTACCCGGCCGACTTCAGCCAGGTCAGCGACTTCGCGATGGCGGTCTCGCCCCGGCAGGCCGGCGACTTCCAGGGCACCGACAAGCCGTTCGCGCAGGTCCGCCCCCTGATGCTGGCTCAGCCGCGGATCTGGGTGGTCGGCCGGTCCCCGTTCACCAAGCTGGCCTCACCCGCCCTCCAAGACGAGAGCGGCCTGCTGCGGACCGACTTCACGCTCGTCGCCCGGCACCACTTCCGGGGCATCTGGGTCACCCTGTGGGCGCGCCGCTGACGGGGGGTTCCCGGGGGTCGGCCACACGGGCCAGCACAGTCAGCCCTGCTCGGCCGTCTTCTTGATGGCGGCCAGCGTGACCGGGATGCCGCGGCGCGCCTCCTCGGTGCGCCGGGCCATCTGGGCCTCCGCGTCGTCGCCGTACCGGTCGTGGAACCGGGCGATGCCGCCCGGCAGGAACTCCCACGACTCGGTCACCCGGGTGCCGCCGGGCACCGGCGTGAACGTATAGGTCCAGCGGACCCGGTCGCCGCCGACCAGGAACCCGAACGCCCGGCCCCGGTCGGCCGTCTCCACTTGGGACCGGGTCTCCCAGACCCGGTCCGGGGTCTCGTTGCGCCCGGTGAACCAGTCGCCGGGCTGCGCGCTGGCGTCCTCGTCCCACCAGCCGCCGGTGCAGATCGGGCTCCACTCGCCCATCCGGGTCACGTCGGACACCATGTCGTAGAGGAATTCCGGGTCCCGGGCGATCACGACCGAGTCGGCAAAGCGCAGTTCGTCCACCCGCACAGTCTTACCACCGGCCATCGACCCCGGGGCCGGTAACCCCGCCGTCGCCAGTGCCTGCCATCTCGTCGCCGGTGCCCGCCATCCCGCCGCCGCCGGTGCCGCCGCTCCCACGCCCCGGGCGCGGTGAGTTTGCTGTCGGTGCGGCGTCCTAACATGCAGAAGCGGGGCGAGACCGCGGTTTTTGGTTCGACCGCAGGGCCGCCCGCCGCTATGTTCGAAGGCTCGGGAATATCGACCAGCGGGCTGAGCCTGCTCAGGGAGGGTGCGTGTCAGAGATCAGCTCGGGACCGGCGATTCTCGTAGAAGGCCTGACCAAATCATTCGGGGAGGTCCGCGCGCTGCGCGGCATCGACCTGTCGGTACCGCGCGGGACGGTGCTCGGCGTGCTCGGCCCGAACGGCGCGGGCAAGACCACGGCGGTCCGCATCCTGACCACGCTGCTGCTGCCGGACGGTGGGCGGGCCCTGGTGGAGGGGCGCGACGTGGTGCGGGAGGCCGCGGCGGTACGCCGGCTGATCGGCCTGTCCGGGCAGTCCGCGGCCATCCAGGAAGAGCTCACCGGCCGGGAGAACCTGGAGATGATCGGGCGGCTGTACCACCTGCGCAAGGCGGACGCCAAGACCCGGGCGGTCGAGCTGCTGAACCAGTTCGACCTGACCGACGCGGCTGACCGGTCCGCCAAGACCTTCTCCGGCGGCATGCAGCGCCGCCTGGACCTGGCCGCCAGCCTGGTTGGCCGGCCGCAGGTGCTGTTCCTGGACGAGCCGACCACCGGCCTGGACCCGCGGTCCCGGCTCGGCATGTGGGACACCATCCGGTCGCTGGTGGCCACCGGGACCACGATTCTGCTCACCACCCAGTATCTGGACGAGGCCGACGAACTAGCCGACGAGATCGTGGTCATCGACCATGGCCAGGTCATCGCGGCCGGCACGGCCGAGGAACTGAAGAGCCGGGTCGGCGGGGACGTGCTGGAGTTCGCCGTGCCCGACCGGACCCGGTGTGCCGATGGCGTGGCCGCCATCGCCAAGGTCGGCGAGGGCGAGCCGCACTTCGACGACGAGACCGGAGTCATCAGCGTGGGGGTCGGCGGGCGCGGTTCTGACGCGCTCATCGAGGCGGTGCGCGAACTGGACAATGCGGGGGTGCATACCCAGGGCCTGGCGCTGCGGCGGCCGTCGCTGGACGACGTGTTCCTCGCGCTGACCGGGCACGCGGCCGAGGACGAGACGTCCGGCAAGCCCAAGCGGGGCCGCCGTCAGGGCAAGAAAGACCAGGCCAAGCAGGATGCGAAGGTGTCGTCATGACCACCGCCGAGATAACCGCCCCCGCCCCCGCCCCCGGTCCGGTCAGCGGCGAGCCCAGCCTGCTCACCCGGGCTCGCTGGGCGATCAGTGACACGCTCATCATCACCAAGCGCGGCTTGCTGGTGTGGATGCGGGTGCCCGCCTACCTGGTGTTCACCGTGATCCAGCCGGTGATGTTCGTGCTGCTGTTCCGCTACGTGTTCGGCGGCGCGATCCCGGTCAGCACCCCCGGCGGCTATGTCAACTTCCTGATGCCCGGGATCATCGCGCAGACCGCGGCGTTCGCCTGCTTCGGCACCGCCATCGCGCTGGCGCAGGAGCTGAAGAAAGGCGTCATCGACCGGCTGCGGTCGATGCCGATGGCCCGGTCCGCGGTGCTATCCGGCCGGCTGGTCGCAGACTCACTACGGATGCTCGTCACCATCCTGATCATCGTCGCGGTGGGCTACGCGGTCGGGTTCCGGTTCCTGAACGGCTTTGGGCCGGCCGTGGGGATGATCGCGCTGGCCACCGTGTTCGGCATCGCGTTCTGCGTCATCGCCGCGTTCACCGGGCTGGCCATCGGGGACGAGGAGTCGGTGCAGGCGTTCGGGCTGATCTGGCTGTTCCCCCTCACGTTCGTCAGCTCGGCGTTCGTGCCGATCTCGACCATGCCCGGCTGGCTGCAGGCCTTCGCCTACCACCAGCCTGTCACCCAGGTCGTCAACGCGATGCGCGCGCTGGCCCTGGGTGGTCCGCAATACCCGCTCGAGCCGAGTCTGTGGCAGAGCTTCGCCTGGCTGGTCGGCATCTTTATCGTGTTCATCCCGCTGGCGGTGCGGGCGTACCGCCGGGCCAGCTGAGCGCTATTGACGGCACCCAGCCACCGCGTTATGGTCACGTCTACAAATAGGAAACTTTCCTAAAAGAACTGTTAACGAGACCAGGAGGTTGCCGTCGATGGCTGGTTTATCGCGCAGGATCATCGCGTTAGCTGGGGCCGTCGCGCCGGTGCTGGCGCTGCTGACCGTCGTGTCCGCCGCCGGGCCCGTGGCCGCGGCCACCAGCGCCGTGCC
Source organism: uncultured Actinomycetes bacterium (assembly GCA_963717125.1). Taxonomy (GTDB): domain Bacteria; phylum Actinomycetota; class Actinomycetes; order Streptosporangiales; family Streptosporangiaceae; genus RYN-230. The sequence continues at coordinate 316,255 of CAVQVG010000020.1, read as the reverse complement.
GGGGCCGCCGTCCGGCTGGTCCACGGTGTTCAGCGACGACTTCAACGGGGCGGCAGGCAGCGGGCCGTCGTCGGCCTGGATGTACGACACCGGACCGGGGTCGAGCTTCGGCACCGGCGAGATCGAGACGATGACCAACTCGTCCAGCAACGTGTACCTGGACGGGAACGGCGACCTGGACATCACCGCGCTCGGCTCGGGCAGCTCGTGGACGTCGGGCCGGATCCAGACGACCAGCGCCAACGTGGGCGCACCGGCCGGCGGGGAACTTGAGGTCACCGCGTCGATCAAGCAGCCCAGCCCGGCCAGCGGCACCGGTTACTGGCCGGCGTTCTGGATGCTGGGTCCGGGACAGTGGCCGGAGAACGGCGAGATCGACATCATGGAGGACGTCAACGCGCTGTCCGAGTTGTCCGGCACGGTGCACTGCGGGACCGATCCGGGCGGGCCGTGCAACGAGCCGGATGGCATCGGCAGCGGGCTGCAAGCCTGTTCAGGCTGCCAGTCCGGCTATCACACGTACACGATGATCCTGAACCGGACCAATCCGTCCGATGAGTCGATCACGTTCTACCTGGACGGCAACCAGTATTTCTCGGTGTCCGAGGGCCAGGTGGGCACCGCGACGTGGCAGGCCGCGTTCGACCATAACCTGTCGATCATCTTCGACCTGGCCATGGGCGGCGGCTACCCGGACGGCGTCTGCGGCTGCACGGCGCCGACGAGCGCGACCACGTCGGGTGGCACGATGAGCGTGGCCTACGTGGCGGCGTATGAGACGAACGGCAGCTCGACCGGGTCGGGCGGCGTCGACCGGCCCGATCGTCGGCTACGGCGGCCTGTGCATCGATGACCGCTCGGCCAGCACGGCCAACTACAACCCGGTCCAGGTGTACACGTGCAACCAGACCGCGGCCCAGCAGTGGACCGTGGTCGAGGCGGGCAGCACGCTGCACGTCCTGGGCAAGTGCATGGATATCAACGCCGGTGGTACGGCGGATGGGACGGCGGTGGATCTGTACGACTGCAATGGCACCGGCGCGCAGGTGTTCATCCCGGAGTCCAACGGATCGCTGTACAACCCGCAGTCCGGTAAATGCCTGGACGATACGAACTGGTCCACGACGCCGGGGACCCAGTTGCAGATCTGGGATTGCACCGGCAACGCCAACCAGCAGTGGACGCTGCCCTGAGCTAGTCAGCTCGCCGGGCTGGCGCCAGGCCTCGGCTGCTCAGGCCCGAGTGGGCCTGAGCAGCCGGGCCCGGAATCAGGCTTACCGGCGGCCGGCGAGGATGCGGCGGATGTCGGCGGTCTCCTCGTCGCTGTGCCGGTCGAGGATCGCGTCGAGGTCGTTGAGGTCGGCTTCCGTGGTGTAGCTGGCCAGGTCGCGCTCCAGGGCCTTGCGGGCGGCGCGCGCCTGGCGCGCCTCGCGGAGCTCGTCCCGGATGGCACCCAGACGCGGGCTGACCGTGGTTACCCGACCAACCGGGCCCGGCCGACCTCCCGGGCGGGTCTTGCTCTCCATGGCTCTTCCTTCTCTCCGTAGGTCCGTATTGAGTGTCACCTGCGCAGGACTCATGCGTCCAATGACTGCAAAGCAACGCACCCATGCATCGATGTCATGGATTGCAACACGCCGTTTACCTGGCGTACGGCCAGGATTGGCGCGTGGCGTCTAGTGCGCGTCAGGCCATGTCCGCCCCCGGGCGAGACGCGAGTGAAGCCGGTCATGATACGTTCGGCGTCGCCGTACGCTGCTGCGGACTGAGGAGGTGAGACCGATCAACGCTGTGACAGGTCGGGGCTCCCTCCTTCGGATGGCCTAGGGAGTGCCCGGAGAAGGCATCCCGAAAGGCTTGAAACGCTATGCGCTTCACCGCTGAGACGTCGTCAGGCGGCGTCTCCGAACAGCTCTTTACCCTCACCTTCACCTTCGGCGAGATTCCCGGTGTGTTGTGGACGCCGGAAGGTGCCGCCGGTACCCGTCCCCTGATCCTGATGGGACACGGCGGCGGACAGCACAAGAAGGCCCCCGGCATCGTGGCCCGGGCGCGCCGCTTCGTGGCCGAGTGTGGTTTCGCGGTGGTGGCGGCCGACGCGCCCAGCCATGGCGACCGGCCGAAGCACGAGGAGTACAACCGGATCGCGACCGAGAACCAGGCCCGCGTGGAGGCCGGAGAGGAATTTGCTCCGCTGCTCGCTGCTTTTCACGCGCTCGTGGCTAGCCAGACCGTGCCGGAATGGCGGGCCGTCTTGGCCGCGGTCCAGGAACTCGACTACGTCGGCGCCGGTCCGGTGGGCTATTGGGGTGTGTCGATGGGCTGTGGACTCGGCATTCCGTTCGTTGCCGCCGAGCCCCGGGTCCGCGCCGCGGTGCTGGGCATGGGCGGGGCGCTGGCATCGGATGGGGCCGCCGCGCGGATCACCGTCCCGGTCGAGTTCCTGGTGCAGTGGGACGATGAGCGGGTGCCGCGGGCCCAGAGCCTGGCGCTGTTCGACGCCTTGGCCTCAGCCGAGAAGACGCTGCACGCCAACCCCGGCAAGCACGGCGAGATCCCGGCCTTCGAGCTGGACAGCACGCTGCGGTTCTTCGCCCGGCACCTCGGCTAACACCGCCGCCGGCAGTCCGCGACGGCCTGGTCCAGGCGCACGGCCGGGTCGAGCAGCGGATGGCTCAGCGCCACGCCGGGTCCTCGGCCAGCTGGCCGGCGATCCGGTCGTGGAAGCTCTTGCGCCGCAGCGCGTCTTCGATGTCGGTGACGGCCTGGCTGAGCGGGTAGGGGATCTCCGCCTCGAGTTCGGCCAGCGCGGCCTCGGTGGCCCGCCATTCCGCCGCCAGCCGCCCGGCCATCCGGGCCGCCCGCGCCGTCAGGTGCACGGTCTTGGACCGCGCATCAGCCCCGGCCGTGGTGCGGACCAGGCCGGCCGCGCGCATCGCGGCCACCTTCTGGCTCACCGCCGAGTGGGTGCGCTGCACCGACTCGGCCAGTTCGGTGATGGTCATCGGGCCGCGGGCGTACAGCCGGAGCAGTTCCATCACGTAGCTCGGCTTGAGCCCGTCGATGCCTGCCTCCGCGTACACCTGGGCGATGTCCGCGTCCATCGCCGCCTGCAGCAGCCGCAGCGCTCGCCAGCGGCTGTGCTCGCTGGGGTCGGCTGGGCTGCTTGTGCCTGTGCTGTTTGTGCCCGCGCTGCTTGGTTCCGGGCTGCTTGTCTCCGTGCTGGTCCTGGTCATGTGGCCCGCCTTAGTCGCTGCCGCCGGTTAATTGTAACAGTACTTGTATAAGCACTGTTACGATGGCGGGGGCGGGGCGGTGCGGATCGGCATGATGGCGGGTCGGCACGGGCGGAGGGAGTGGGCATGCTGTCGGGGAAGCGGCTGCTGGCCGACGTCGGCCCGCTGCGTGAGTCCGCTGCGTTCCGGCGGTTGTGGGTGGGCTCCACGGTGTCCTCCGTGGGCAGCGCGCTGACCTCCTTCGCCGTCATGCTCCAGGTCTACGATCTGACCCGGTCCCCCCTCGCGGTCGGTTTCATCGGCGTGGTCCAGGCGGTGCCGACGCTGGCGGTGGGCCTGCTCGGCGGCTCGCTCACCGACGCGCTGGACCGGCGGAAGGTCGTGCTGGTCACCAGCAGTTGCCTGGCCGTGGTGTCCGCGGCCCTGGCCGCCCAGGCCTTCGCCGGGCTGGGCCAGGTCTGGCTGCTGTACCTGCTGGTCGCCGCCCAGTACGCGCTCGGTGCGGTGGACCGTCCGGCGCGTAGCACGTTCACGTCCGCCCTGCTCCCGGCCGGCCAGGTCACCGCCGGGCTGGCGCTGGACCGGATCAGCGCCCAGCTGATGCTGATCGTTGGCCCGGCGCTCGCGGGCATCATCGCCGCCGCACCCCACCTGGGTTTGCGGGCCTGCTATCTGGTGGACGCGATGAGTTACGCGGCCGCGCTGTACGGGGTGGGCCGGCTGCCCGCGCTGCGGCCGCAGGGCAGCCCGTCGCGGCTGGGCCTGCGGGCGGTGGCCGAGGGGATCCGGTTCATCCGGCACAGCCAGGTGCTGGCCGGAGCGTTCCTGGCCGATCTGTCCGCCACCGTGTTCGCCCTGCCGGTGGCGCTCTTCCCGGCCATCAACGCGGAACGGTTCGGTGGCGATCCCCGCACGCTCGGGTTGTTCACCACGGCCATCGGCGTGGGCGGGCTGGCCAGCGCGGTGCTCTCTGGCCCGCTGGGGCGGATGTCCCGGCCAGGAGGGGCCATGCTGGTCACGGTCGCCGTCTGGGGTGCGGCGTTCACCGGTTTCGCGGTCGCGCCGGCCGTGTTGTGGCTGACTCTGGGTCTGCTCGCGGTGGCCGGGGCGGCGGACACGTTCACCGTGGTGCTCCGGGTGAGCATCGTGCAGGCGGTCACCCCGGACAAGCTGCGGGGCCGGCTGCTGGCCACCGACTACGTGGTGGGCGCGGGTGGCGGGCAACTCGGCAACCTGGGGTCCGGCGCGCTGGGCTCGCTGACCTCGCCGGTCATCAGCGCGTTCACCGGCGGCCTGCTGACCATCGTCGGGGTGGTCGCGATCGCCCTGGCCCTGCCCGCGTTCCGGCGGTACCGCCCTCAGCCTGCCCCGGTGGAGGTGACGGATCCAGCCAGCACCGCGGCGCAGGCGTGAGCACGCGGTGCGCCGAGCGCGGTGCGTGATGCCTGGGCGGCCAGGCGGTGCCTGACGGCGCGAGGTCAGGCGTTGGTGTCGCCGAGCACCTTGCGGAAGTAGACGGCGGACTCCTGGTAGCCGAGGGCACGGTAGAAAGCGGCCGCGCGCCGGGTGGCCAGCGCGACCAGTTGGCAGCCCCGGCCCGCCGCGTGCTGCTCGAACGCGGTCATCAGCGCGCGCCCGGTCCCGCGGCCGCGATGCTCCGGGCGGACCAGGACTTCCTCCACCCAGGCCACCGGGCCGTTAGCGAAGAACGCCGGATGCTCGAAGCCGAGCAGGTAGCCCACTGGGGCGGCCGGATCCGGGCCGCCGTCCGTGGCGAGCAGGAGGCAGGCATCCTCGGCCGCCAGCACGGCCGGGTAGCTGCGGTCGAACGCGGCGCGGGAGAACGGGAACGACTGCGCCAGGTCCGCGGCCAGTTCGGCGACCGAGTCCGCGTCGGCCGCGCTGGCGCGGCGGATCTCGAGTGGCAATTTCGGCACCGGTCCAGGATGCCAGCTCCGGTTAGCTGGCCGCCGGCACCAGCACGTCATCGGTGTCCGGCGTCGCCCGGGGCGGCCGGTCCGGCTCGGCTGTATTCCACCGGCCGGACCAGCACAGCGCGACCAGGCCGACCGCCGCGCCGAGGATGACCAGCGGCGCGACGACGCGTATCGCGTAGTGGTCGAGCAAGCTCAGCACGTGGCCGTGCGGGAGCAGTGGGTTGCCCGGCATGTTGGCGATCGTGCCGGCCGTGAGCCGGGCCAGCACCAGCCAGTCCAGTCGCGACGCGGGGTAGAGGATCAGCACGACGATGATCATCGCGTCGTACCAGGGCAGCTGGTAAGGCCACAGGAACAGCCAGGCCGCGGCCAGCGCCACGGTCGGCCGGATGGTTGGCCGGGCCGGGTCGCCCGGTGGGAGCCGCCGGAAGGCGAGGACCGCCATCGCGACGACCAGGATGGCGGCGATGACGCCGACGAAGTGGTGGGTGGGCAGGATGAGCCGGTAGAAGTTGTCCGCGCTGGCCGAGTCCCGGCGGCCGACCAGAGCCTTGACAGCCGGCATCCCGAACCAGGCGTAGCTGGGCAGCAACACGGCGAGCGCAGCCGCGCCCGCGGTGGCCAGCGCGGCGGGGGAGCGGCGCAGGGCCCAGGCGGCGCCCAGGCCGAACAGCGCGTAGTTAATCTTGATGTCGGCGGCCACCCCGAGCAGCGCGCCGGCGGCCACGACGCGGCCCAGGCCGGGCCGCTCGCCGTGCGCCTGCTTGCCGAGAACGAGCAGGCCGAACAGGCCGGCCGCGGCCGCCAGCACGTTAACGTGACCGGCTTCGACCAGGTCCCAGAGCAGCAGCGGGTTGAGCGTCCAGAGCAGGTGGGCGCGGAGCCGCTGGGCCGGGTCGCCGCGGAGCAACCGGTGAACCGCGATCGCGACGGCGGCGAACCCGGCCGAGTTCCACAGTTTGAGCCAGAACACGATCACGGCCGGGGACGAGCCGCCCAGCTTGGCCGCCAGGAATTGCTCCATGGTGGCCAGTGGCCCATACACGCTGACGTAGCGCGACCAGACCAGCGGGACGGACCGGGCGAACGCGTCGTGCAGATGGCGCACGTAGTGCGGGGTGTAGACGTACGGGCTGTGGCCGAGCAGCAGGAGCCGGCCGTAGGTCGCGTAGTCCAGCGGGTCGGTCGATCCGGCGGGCGGCAGCACCGTCAGCACGGCTACCGTGATCAGCCCGGCGATGAGCAGCAGCCGCGCGCTCAGCCGGACGCCGCGGCGGACGGCGAGCAGGCCGGCCGCGACGCCGCCCGCACTGGCCACCGCCGCGAACCACAGAACGTAGGTCACCACATCAGCCGAGACGTGCTGGACCGGCAACTCCCAGGGCGGCCCGCTGGCCGGCATGACCAGCGGCGGGCGCATCCAGCCGCCGCGGATCAGCGAGACGGCAACCATGATCACAATCCCGGCGCCGATCCCGGCCGAGGCCAGCCAGATCAGGCCGCGTGCCTTGCCGCGGGCCGGGGTAGCTGGGACGGCGCCGCGCTGGCCGGTGGTCCTGGCGGCGATGGCCGGCGTCGCAGTGGCCGCGGTGGCCGGTCCAGTCAGACCGGTCGGCCCGGCGGAGTTGGCCGGGGTGGCCGTGGTGGCCGGTGGCCGGTCCGGTCGCGGTGACCGAGTTGGCCGGGGTGGCTGCGGGAGTTGCGGCCGGTGGCACCGGGATTCTCCCGGCCGCGCTGATATCGCTGCTCATTGTCCCCAGGTCGTTGGTTTCCTGATGAACCCCGCATCGGGGTGCGGGCACAGGCGGCCGGCAAAGGGAGAGAATAGCGCAGCAGATGACCCGTTCGTGACGAGAAACGCTAATGTCACGAAGTCATGAAATATTCTGTGTCAGCACTATATTGGACCTTTGCGCTGGCCCGGGCCAGTCTCGTGACGTTGCGTGTCTGACCAGCGATACTCGGGTGAGTATGCTCAGAAAGCACGCCTAACCGGGATGCAGCGACGGCGGCGGGACGCAGCTACTTAAGATCCAGAACTAAGGCGCTTGACCGGGCCAATACGGCGGCTGCATTCGCGCTTTAATGCGGCGCACGGTGACCGGTTCATCTGTCAAGTACCGGTATGGCGGGGGCCATGACCGGCACTCGCACGTCAAGGGCTGGTGGGCCGCAGACGGTGTATCACGATCACGTATCGAGGGGGTATCTGTCAAATCGCGGCGGGCAGCCGGATGGCCCGCGGGTGGACGGCCCGCAGGTGGACGGCACCGCGCGCGGGCGTGGGAGCCGGGGCGCAGGCCGGGCGTCCGGGCCGGAGAAGCGGGCCGGGAAGCGGGCTGGGGGATCAGTGCCGAACGGCCCCGGTGACGAGCCAGTGCGAACCGCGGGCCCGCAGGGTGAGGGTGCAGAACCGGGCCAGCAGCCACCCGCTGAACGCGAGCCAGAGCGCGATCAGGCCGCCGTGCTGTGCCACCACGATCGCCGTGCCGGCCGCGAACACGGCCCCGGCCGCCAGCCCGGCCAGGGCCAGGTAGTCCTGGTCACCCGCGCCGATGAGCACGCCGTCGAGCACGAACACCACGCCCGCCACCGGTTGCTGGGCCGCGGCCACCAGCAGCACCGCCACGAGCAGCCGGCGCACATCGGGCGCGGCCGCGAACAAGCCGGGCAGCACCGGGATGGCCGCGACCAGCAGCACGCCGAACACCACGCCGTAGATCACCCCCCAGCCGATCATCCGGTTGGTGGCGGCGCGCGCGCCCGCGACGTCTCCAGCGCCCAGATACCGCCCGGTGATCGCCTGGCCAGCGATGGCGATCGCGTCCAGCGCGAAGGCGATCAAGGTCCACAGCCGGATGGCGATCTGGTGCGCGGCGATCGCGGCGTTGCCCTGGTGCGCCGCGATGGCCGTGATCACGACGAACACGGCCTGCAGCGCCAGTGTGCGCACCACCAGGGAAAACCCGGTCACGGCGGCCGTCCGCAGCCCAGCGGCATCGGGGGCGAACTGGACACGAGCCCGCCGTGCACCGCGCAGCACCATGGCCAGGTAGGCAGCGGCCGACGCGGTCTGGGCGACGACGGTGCCCCAGGCCGAGCCCGCGATACCCCAGTGCAGGACGAGCACGAGGAGGGCGTTCAGCAGCACGTTGACCAAGTTGGCGGCCACCGCTACGGCGAGCGGGGTGCGGGTGTCCTGCAGCCCGCGGAGCACCCCGGTGCCGGCCAGCACCAGGAGCATCGCGGGGGCGCCGAGCAGGCTGATCCGCAGGTAGGTGACGGCCTGGCCGGATACCTGCGGCGAGCCGCCGAACGCGTGCACGATCTGCGCGGCCAGCGGCCAGCAGACGGCGAGGACGGCCACGCCGATGAAGGTGGCCAGCCACAGCCCGTCGATGCCCTGGCGGATCGCGGCCTGGCGGTTCCCGGCGCCGAGCTGGCGGGCCACCGCGGCGGTGGTCCCGTAGGCGAGGAAGATCGAGATACCGACCAGCGTGGTGAGCGCCTGGCTGGCCACGGCCAGCCCGCCGAGCGGCACCGTGCCCAGCCGCCCGACGATGGCCGAATCCGCCAGCAGGAACAGCGGTTCGGCGACCAGCGCCCCGAACGCCGGCCCGGCCAGCCGGAGTATCTCCCGGTCGTGCGCGTTCCACCGGGCGTCTCGCAGGCGCCATCGCCGGACCTGGCCGGAAGCCACCGGGGAGGGCATGCCTCGGATGCTAGATACCAAAGATAAGTATTTGCAACTACTTTGCAGCTAGCTCGCAGGCCCGGTCGGCGAGCCGCCTCGTGCTCAGACCCCGGGCGGAGCGAGGTGCATCCCCGGGCCGGGCGCTAGGGGCATCCCCGGGCTCTAGCGCGTCTCGGTCCGGCTGACGGCGCGGCGCTGGCCGTCTCTTTTGGCGGCTTTAGCGACACCATTGTTACCGGCTGCGCTTCGTTCGGTCCACGGCCGGTTGTTTAATGGCCTGCGGTGTCCCGGTTCGGGCGGAGCGGGCCCGCACGCGCGGGATCGAGGCGAGGTGCCGTGTCGCAGAGCCTGCTGGCGCACAATCGCAGTTTCCGGCTTTTCTGGCTAGCCCGCACCGTCTCGATCGCGGGTAACCAGATCGCCCGGGTCGCGCTGACCGTGCTCGTGTACCACCTCGGCGGCGGCGCGGCCGGAATCAGCGTGCTGCTGCTCGCGTTCACCGTGCCGCGGCTGCTCGGCCCGCTGGCTGGCGCAATCGCGGATCGCGCGGACAACAAGCGGCTGATGGTGTCGTGCGACCTGGCCCAGGCGGTGCTGTTCACTGGGCTGGCCTGGGTGCACTGGTGGCCCGCGGTGGCCCTGACCGTGCTGATCGCCACCCTGTTCGCGACCGCCTACCTGCCGGCCGGCCGGGGGAACATCCCGGCGATCGTCGGGCGGGAGAACCTGACCCGGGCCAACTCGCTGTTGGCCACCGGCTCGAACGCGGGCATCGCGGCGGGCCCCGCGCTCGGCGGGATCCTGCTCACGCTGGCCGGCCCCGGGCTGGCCCTGGTGGTAAACGCGGGCACGTTCCTGCTGTCCGCGCTGCTTACGCTCGGCGTCGCCGGCCTGCGCCGCGGCGCTGCCGCCGCGCCCGGAGAGGCCGGCCCCAGGCGACCGGTGACGTTGCTCGGGCAGGCCCGGCTGGGCCTGGCGGAGGTGTGGCGGAACGGGGTCGCCCGGGCTCTCGGCATTATGCTGCTGCCCAGCGTGGCCTTTGCCTCGCTGGGCAGCGCCGCACTGATCTTCCTGGTCCGGCAGGGCTTTCATGCCAGCCCGGCGGCGTACGCCTGGCTGGTGACCGCGTTCAGCGTCGGCATGGTCGGCGCGCCGCTACTGCTGTCGGCCACCCGGCGGCGGCTGTCCCCGCGGGTGCTGCTGTTTGGCTGCGAGGGGTTGTACAGCGCGGGCACCTTGGCCACCGGCCTGGCACCGGGCCTGATGGTGGGCCTCGCGGGCCAGTTCGCCGCGGGGGCGGCCAACGGCATCGAAGGCATCAGCGTGGATACGCTGCTGCAGGAATCCGCCCCGGACGACCGGCTCGGCATGATGTTCGGCACCGTCTACGCCGCGTTGTACGCGGGCCAACTCATCGCCTACGCGGCCGCCGCCCCGGTCATCGTGGCGCTCGGCCCGCGGGCCACGCTGGTGATCGCCGCGATCGGCGTGCTGGCCGCGCTGGCCGTGCTCGGCTGGCTGCTGCCCGCGCAGGCGCGCACGCCCGCGGGGGCCGGGTGAAGTACGCGGCGGGTCGGCTGGCAGCGGGAGTGCGCGGCGGCTGGCTTAGCCTCGGGTCAGCATGGCCAGGTAGTTGACTTCGTCCGCGCGCTGCACGTCGGTCAGCTGCCACGGCGTGTCGGCTGCGAGCTCGGCGAGTTCGGCCGGGGAGCACAGGAGGTAGCGGAACCACGGGGTGGCCAGGTCCTGGTACCGGACCCTGATGGTCATCAATCCGCCCAGCCGGCCGGCCGCCTGGTTCCGCTCCCGGTACCGGACATGGACCGGGTCCGCGGTCTCGTGTGGGTCGGCGCCGTGCCCGATGATCCGAGCCCCGGGACGGGCCGCCGCGGCCAGGCCGGACAGGAATGTGGCCGCCTGCTCGCGACCGCCGATCAAGCCCAGGTTCTCGCCCATCATGAGGAACGTGTCGTAGCCGCCGCGGCCGACTGCCGCCTCCGGCGCGCTGCCGAGCAGCACGTCCCGCACCCCGCGGCGGCGGCACACCTCGACCGCGCCCGGCGAGATGTCCAGCGCCGTCACGTCCAGTCCACGGTCCTGTGCCGCCAGCGCGAACCGGCCCGCCCCGCCACCGACGTCGAGGATCCGGCCGGAAGCCAGGTCGAGCGCGGCGCGCTCGAACGGCGCCCAGGCGTCCGGCGCGGCGAAGTACCGCCCGGCCGGCCCAGTGTGCAGGAGCCCGTCGTCCCGCTCGACAATCTCGGCCACTCCGGGCCGGCCGGTCTGCCGGGCCGCCAGTTCGTCCAGCACCATGACCCCGAACGCGTCGCCGGGCCTCGGCCTGCGGGTCATCCGCGACGGTCCCGCGGTCCCGGGCTACGGACTGCCCTCGTTAGCCGAACGCCCATTTCGGCCTCCCGCCGGCGGCTGTTTCTTCGTTGATCATTGAATGGTCAAGCCTGCGGCGCGGGCACCCAGGCATATCCAAACCTCCGGTGCGGCGGTAGATTACACGCACCACTCCGGTGCCGGGCTAGCCGAGCGGGCTCCGTGGTTTTCTGGGCCGATTCGGGTAGCCATTGCATGCTACCGAGGAGAATGCCATGTCGGTTAAGAACATCACCGCTCACCGCCCGTCCGGTCTGACCAGGAGCTTCACCCTCGTCGAACTGCGGAAGTCCGGGGAGCGCGAAGACACCACGGGCACCGAGGAGAGCGCCCCGGCGCAGTAGCCAGCCGGCCACGACGACGCAGACCGCAGACAGCGCCGTCGCGGTCCTCAGGCTTGACCGGCGGCGTCCGGGTCCGGCCGCTGCGCGGCGGGTAATGGGCTCGGCAGCGTGACGATGCCCGCTGGGTGGGTGAACTGCAGCGTGCCGTTGGGATCGCCGGTGATGGTCCAGCCGAGCTGGTGGATGAAGTAGGCGTGATGCACGTGGCACAACAGCACTAGTTCGCTCAGTGCGGTGCGCGCGCCGCGGCGCCAGCTCTTGATGTGATGGGCCGTCGACCAGGCGGCCAGCGCGTCGCAGCCAGGCCACCGGCACCGCCGGTCCCGGGCTTCCAGCGCGCGGCGCAGTCCCGGTGGCTCGGTGCGGGCGGCGCGGCCGACGTCCAGCGGCAGCCCGTCCGCCCACCGGATCGCGGTCACCTGCGCGGCGCAGCACATGGCGAGCACCTGCCGGGCCGTCAGCGCCTGGCCGTGCCCGGTCTGGGCCGGCGGCGCGCCGGGCGCCTGGGCCAGTGTCTCGTCCCGGACCAGCACGGTCACGTGCGGGGCGCTGCCGTGCCGCTGCGGGGCGCGGCCGCTGTCGAGGGCGATCTTGCAGGCGGCGACCAGGCCGTCCATCCGCCGCTGCGCGGCCGTCCGGGTATCGGCCGTGCCGCCGGGCGGGGCGAACGCCTCGGCGGCGGTGCGCAGGATCTCGAATGCGGCGGTGTCGCCGCAGGCGCCGTGCAGCACGCCGGTGTCGTCGAGGGTGAGCCCGAAGGACAGGTGCCGCCGCTCCCACCGCTTGCGCTCCCGCTCCTCGGCGGCGTCGGGGTCGGCCCGGTAGCTGACTTCGGCGGCTAACCGGCGGAACTGGCTGGTGTCCAGGCCGGGCGCGTTGTCCAGCAGGAGTTGCTGCACCGGGCCGGCCTGGTCCGGGCCCAGGTCGGCCATGGTGCGGGCGACGATGTGCGCCTGGTCGAAGGAGATCTCCCCGGCGTGCAGCGCCTTCTCGGTGGCGGTCAGGTCGCGCAGCGCCCGGCCGGTGGCCGTGACCTCGGCGGCGTGCCCGGCGGTGAGCCCGCACCGGGTGCGCAGGAACGCCGGCGGCGGACTTGTGCCCGGCCTGGGCGGCTCCGCCGGTCGCGTCGAGCGCACCGGTCAGCCGGGCTAGCTGGGCCTGGGCCTGGCTGATGAACGCGGCCAGATCAGTGATCTGGCCCATCAGCCCGGCCGCGTCTAACGCGGTGGGATCGACGGCGGCCAGCTCGGCCAGCGCCGCGTCCCGTGCTGATTGCTCAGGTAAACACATATTCGAATCATCGCACCCGCCACCGACAAACCGGTCCCCGAGTCATGAGCCGCCGACCGGGCCACCAGAGGCGACCAGCCGCCGCGCGGCGTCATAGGCCTGCCAGCGGACCGCGCGCTGGCCCGGCGCGAGCGCGAAGCCGAAGAACTTCTGGCTGCCCACCCGGATCGCCGGGACCCGGATGGAGCCGCCATCGGCCAGCCTGACGACTACGTGGCTGACGGAGGCCGCGGCCGACCCGTCCACCACCCGGGGCGGCCCCGTTCAACCAGCTAACCACGGACGTGGCCAGCGGGGGCAGGGCGCCGATACAGGCGGCCGTGCCGCCGCCCTGGCCCACCAGGCACGCCCCCCACGGACCCAGGTACGCGGTCACCGACCAGGCCTGCCCGGCGGACGTGCCCGAGCCGACCACCCGGGTAGCCCGGGGCAGCCCGCGCTGGCCCGGGGCGAGCCAGAGGCCGAAGGTGGAAAGCCCGGACGGCGTATTGAGGGGCACGGCCGTCGTCACCGCGCGATGCCGGGAGTACCCGGTGACCCGGCTGATCGCGGTGTGCAGCGGAGCGGCGAAGGCCACGTAGCGGGTGCCGTACACGGCGACCGGGTGCAGGACGAGCAGTTGCCCGGTGGCCAGCCGGACCGTCACGTAGCTGATGCTGCGGGCCACCGGCCCGTAGTCAGCCTGCAGCGGCCCGGCCGTGATTTCGGACAGCTGAATCGGTGCGGACGCAGTGGCCTGGGTCACCCCCCCGCAGTCCAGCACACCGAGCGCGGTGAAGCACTGGTTACGCGGCCCGGCGAAGGCGCCGGGCCGGCCCGCGCTGACCCGCCAGCGGTGCCCGTCCGCGGTGCCCGACGCGATCAGCCCCCTGGGGGCGTCCGGCCCGGGCGGGTAGACAGTCACCGCGGCAGCAGCCGGGCTCGGCGGCTGGTGGAGCAGGAACGGCGCGCAGACGCCGGCCGCCACCACCACGGCTAGGCCGGCCGCGGCCGAGATCCGGCGCCGGGCCCGGATCACCCGGCCCTGCCGGACCGCCGCTCCGATCGGGGCGGCTCGCGGGGTGATGGTGCCGAACGCCCGGTCCAGCCGCTCGATCAGGTCCTGCTCGTCGTGAATGCTCATGACCGGCCCTCTTCCACCAGTTCGGTGCTCTTGCGCAGGCTGGCCAGGGCTCGCGCGGCCTGGCTCTTGACCGTGCCGACCGAGCAGCCCAGCGCGGCCGCGGCCTCGGTCTCGGTCAGGCCGGCCCAGTACCGCAGCACGACCACCGCGCGCTGCCGGGGACCGAGCGTGCGCAGCGCGGCGAGCAGTGCCAGCCGCTCGTCGTGGCCGCCGGTGCTGTCCGGGCTGGCCTGCTCCGGCAGCTGGCCGGTCAGCCGTTCGGTGACGCGGCGCTTGCGGAACCGGTTCCGGTTCTCGTTCAGCACGATCTGGCGCAGATAGGCGTCCGGGTTACCAGACCGGCTGACCCGGGCCCAGGACGCGTAGGCCCTGGCGAACGCGGTCTGCACTAAGTCCTCGGCGTGCCCCAGATCGCCGGTCAGCCCGTAAGCCAGCCGGACCATGGCCGGCCAGCGGCCGGACATGAACTCCCGGAACTCCTCGTCCGCCTGCTCAGTCATGGCCACCCCCTTATGCCCGTACAGACCACGTCTTCCCGGCAAACCGTTGCATGGCCGGCGGCGTTAGCCGAGCGCGGCGTACGCGGCCGCCTGCACCTCATCGTGCAGCGGATGCCCGCCGGGGCCGTCGAACGTCCGCTGGGTCAGCACGATCACGGTCAGGTCCTGGGCCGGGTCGGCCAGCCAGGTGCTGCCGAACCCGCCGGCCCAGCCGAACGCCCCGGCGCGCTCCCCGGCGGTCACTACGGATACGGAGTATCCCCAGCTCACCGCCTCGAAGAAGTCCGGGCCGAGCCCGCCGTGGGCCTTCTGATCCGGGGTCAGCTGATCCCGGGTCAGCTCCGCCACCGCAGCCGCGCTCAGCACCGGCGCGCCACCGCGCAGCAGCATTTGGCTGAACGCCAGCAGGTCATCCGCGGTCGATACCAGGCCGGCTGCCCCGTCGCCGAACGGCGGGGGCTGGCTGAAGACGCCGGCCTCGTCCCACACGGCCAGGCCGGTCGCCGTCGGCTTGTACGCGGTGGTCAGCCGGCTGGTCTCGGTGGTCCAGAACCCGGTGTCCCGCATGCCCAGCGGCTCGAAGATCCGGCTGCGCAGCACGTCGCCGAACGGCTGGCCGGCCGCCCGGGCGCACAGCACGCCGAGCACCGCCGCGCCGGTGTTGTAGAACCAGCGTTCGCCCGGCTGGGCCAGCAACGGCAGCGAGCCGAGCCCGGCGATCCAGGTGTCCGGGTCGGGCTGGTTGGCCAGGTCCGGCGGGCCGATGGTGGCCAGGTGCAGCCGGTCTGACGCCGCGACGACCGGCCACGGCTCGGCCGCGCCGAACATCTCGAGCGCGTCACCGAACCCGAACGTGTAGGTAAGCACGTCGCGGACGGTGATCGGGCGGCGGGCCGGCACGGTGTCGTCCAGCGGGCCGTCCATCCGGCGCAGCACCCGGCGGTGGGCCAGTTCGGGCAGCAGTCGGTCCACCGGCTCGTCCAGGCGCAGCCGTCCCTCGGCGGCCAGCGCCAGCGTGGCCACCCCGGTCATCGGCTTGGTGAGGGACGCGATCCGGAACAGCGAGTCACGCCGTACCGGAGGCCCGCCGATGGCCAGCGAGCCGAGCACCTCGGCGTGCACCTGGCCGCCGCGCGCGATCAGCGCCACCAGGCCCGGCACCCGGTCGTCGCCGACGTGGCCGGCCGTGATCTCGTGCACGGCGGTGAGCCCATCCGCCGTCAGCAGTTCAGCCATGCAGGTCGCTCCCTGGGTCGTCGTCATCAGACCAGACGGGCCGGATGCGGCAAACTCATCGCCGTGGCACCGTCCGCACCAGTTAAGTTCTGACCATGCCACGCGCCGCGTCGCCGTTCCTGTCGACGGTCCTCGCCAGGCTGCCCGAGCCACTGCGCCGCCGGGTCGATTCGCCGGCCTGCCGGCGGATGATCAGGTTCGGTCCGGCCGCCGGGCTCGCCCTGGCAGCCACCCAGGTCACCTACTTCGTCTGTGCCAGCGGGCTGCACACCACCGGCCGGGTCACCGGGGCGGCGGGCTGGCTCGCCGGGGCCGTGGTCAGTTACGCCGCCAGTCGCTGGGCCTGGGAACGCCGGGGCAGGCCGCGGCTGCTCCAGGAGACGCTGCCGTTCGTGGCTATCTCCCTCGTCGTCGGCGTGCTGCTGATCGAGGTCAGCCACGTGGGCTACCAGGAGGCCGCCGCCCTCGGGCTGCACGGCCTCGCGTTCGTCGCGTGTGCGCAGGGCATCTACCTGGCCGCCAACGTCGTCACGTGCATCGCCTGGTTCGTGCTCTTCAACCTGCTCGTCTTCGCGGACCGCCGGATCAGCCTGGCTGCGCTGTACGCCAGGTCCCGTCAGCTGATCCACGAGGGGGCCCGGTTCGGGGTGGTGGGCCTGGTCGGCCTGGCCGTCACCGACGGCGGCGTCAACGTGCTGCACTACCGGGCCGGGCTGGGCCCGTTCAGCTCGGTGGCGGTGGCTACGGTGGCCGCCACCGCGGTCACCTTCGTGGGCAGCCGGTACTGGACGTTCCGGCACCGGGAGCGCACCGGGATGGGCCGGGAGACCGCGGCGTTCTTCGTGCTGAACGGGGTCGGCGCCGGTATCTACGAGGCGTGCGTCGGGCTGGCCTACCTGGTGGGCCTGCGCGGTGGGCTGGCCTACAACATCGCCCTGAACACCGGTATCGCGCTGGGCACCGTGTTCCGCTACTGGTCGTACAAGAAGTGGGTGTGGCCGGCCGCGGCCCAGCCCGCCGCGGCCCGGCCCGGCCCCGCCCAGCCCGCCGCGGGCCGGCCCGCCGGCGCGCTCCGGCAGGTGCTGCCCGAGCTGGCCCGGTTCACCGCCGTCGCCGCTGCTGCCCTGCTGCTGTCCAGCCAGGTCACCGCCGTGCTGCACGGCCCGGCCCGCGCGGGCCCGCTGACCTCGGGCCTGACCGGGGCCGCGCTGGCCGTGGCGGTGTCGTACGCGGGCAACCGGTACTGGACGTTCCGGCACCGGCAGCGCAGCACGGTGCGCCGCGAGGCCACCAGGTATGTCCTGCTGAGCACTGCCGCCCTCGCCGTCCAGGCCGGCTGCGTACTGGTCACCAGCGACCTGCTTGGCCTGCAGGGCAAGCCGCCGGTGACCACCGCGGCGGCCGTGGGCATCGCGCTGGGCCTGCTGTTGCGCTACTGGTCCTGCCGGACCTGGGTGTGGCAGATGCCCCGCCCGGCGTCTCCTGCTGCCGCCTAGCTCGCGGCTGGGACCCGGCGGAGCTGATCCAGGGCCCGCTCGATGCGCTGCTCGGACACCGGGCCGCGGGTGCCCAGCGTCTGGGCGAACAGGCTGACCCGGAACTCCTCGATCATCCAGCGCACGGCCTGGGCGTCCGCCGTCTGCCGCCGCGACGGCGGCAGCTCGGCCAGCGCGCTCGCGTAGTCCTCGGCCACCCGGTGCACGGCCGCCAACCGCTGCGCGTCGCGGCCCGGTGATTCCGGCATCTTCTCCAGCCGGCGGCTGATCGCGCGCAGGTAGCGCGCCAGGTCAACCAGCCGCGGCGCCCCCGTCGCCGAAACGAACCCTGGGTTGACCAGGGCCGCGAGCTGGCTGCGCATATCCGCGAACGCCGCGGCCAGCGCCGGGTTCGGCCGGCCCGCCAGACTGGCCTCGGCCGCGTGTGCCTCGGCCAGCACCTGGGCCACCCGGGACACCACGTCGGCGGTTTCCGCGGCCAGCCGCTCCCGCGCGAGATCCACCAGCCGCGCGAAGCCCGCGGCGTCCCAGGCCGGTCCGCCCGCGTCCAGGATGATCTGGTCCGCGGCGGCCGCCGCGCAGTCGTCGAGCAGCGCGTCGGTGCTCCGGTACGGGTGCCGGCTCATGGCCAGCTTGGCGCTGACCGGCAGCCGGCCGGCCACCGCTCGCGCCCCGGACGGCACCGCGAGCAGCAGCAGCCGCCGGGTGCCCTGGAGCATGGCCGCGTCCGCCTCGGCCTCGGTCTCGAACAGCCGGATATCCACCGCGGCCCCGGCGTCGGCCAGCGCCGGATACGCCCGGACCTGCCCGTGCTCGAAGACGCGGGGCAGCGTGTCCAGATCCCAGCCGCGCAGCCCGGTCCGGGTGAGCCCGCGGGCCGCTTCGCTCAGCGTGGCCTGCAGCCGGGGCCGGAGCTGCCCGCGCAGGCCGGCCAGGTCCTTGCCGGACGCCAGCACCTGACCGTCGTTGACCACCCGGAAGGTGATCCGCAGGTGCGCGGGCAGCCGCGACTCGTCGAACGCGGACCGCGGCACCGGCACGCCGCCGAGCCGGCCGAGCGCCGCGCTCAGCGTGTCGAGCAGGTCCCCGTGCGGCTCGCCGAGCGAGGGCAGGATCTTCCGGGCCGTATCCGGGACCGGCACGAACATGGTGCGCAGCTGCTTGGGCAGAGTCCGGATCAGCTCGGTCACCATCTCCTCGCGCAGCCCCGGGACCTGCCAGCCGAACTCGGCCGCGTCCACCTGATTGAGCCGGGCCAGCGGGACGTCCACGGTCACCCCGTCGTCCGGCGCGCCCGGCTCGAACTCGTAGGACAGCGGCAGCTCGCCCCAGCTGGCCGGGTAGTCGGCGGGCCCGATCTCGTCGGCGGCCGGCCCGACGAGGTCGGCCAGCGACAGGTCGAGCAGCCCCGGCTCAGCCGCCCGGGTCTTCTTCCACCAGCTGTCGAAGTGCCGGGCCGACGTCACCGAGGCCGGGATGCGCCGGTCGTAGAACTCGAACAGGACCGTGTCGTCGGCCACGATGCCGCGCCGCCGCGCCTTCTGCTCCAGGCTGGCCGCCTCGTCCAGCACCCGCTGGTTCCGCGCGAAGAAGCGGTGGTGGGTCTGCCAGTCGCCGTCCACCAGCGCATGCTGGATAAACAGCTCACGGGCGGCGGCCGGATCGATCCGGGCGAAGTTGACCGTGCGCGCGGGCACGATCGGCAGCCCGTACAGGCTGACCTTCTCGGTGGCCAGCACCGCGCCCCGCCTGGCGTCCCAGCGCGGCTCGCTGTAGCTGCGCTTGACCAGGTGCTCAGCCAGTGGTTCGACCCAGGCCGGGTCGATCCGTGCGGTCACCCGGGCCCACAGCCGGGACGTCTCGACCAGCTCCGCCGCGACCACCCAGGACGGCGGCTTCCGGGCCAGCACCGAGTCCGGGAAGATGGCGAACCGCGCGCCCCGGGCGCCGGAGAACTCGGCCGGGCCACGCCGCTTGCCGCGCTGCGCCGCCGCGGCGTCCTGCATTCCGATGTGCGAGAGCAGCCCGGCCAGCAGCGACATGTGCACCCGGTCGGCCAGCTCGGCCGGGAACCGGCCGGCGCTCGGCCGCCTCGGCTGGCTTGGCCGACTCGGCCAGCCGCGGGCTGCGCCGGTCCCGCCCGATCGTCACGCCGAGGTCGGCGGCGGCCTGGCGCAGCTGTCCGTACACGTCCTGCCACTCGCGCACCCTGAGGTAGTGCAGGTACTCCCGGCGGCACATCCTTCTGAACGCCGATCCCGACAACTCGGCCTGGTTGCGCCGCAGGTACTCCCACAGCGCGAGAAAAGCGAGGAAGTCCGACCCGGGTACGGCGAACCGGGCGTGCATCGCGTCGGCCGCCTGGCGGGTCTCGGTCGGCCGCTCGCGCGGGTTGACGATCGACAGCGCGGCCGCGATGATCAGTACCTCGCGGACACAGCCCTGCTCCCCGGCGGCCAGGATCATCCGGCCGAGCCGCGGGTCCACCGGCAGCCGGGCCAGTTTGCGCCCAACGTCCGTGAGCTTGCGGGTGCTGGCCTTCCCAGGCGCGAACGCGCCGAGTTCCTCCAGCAGCCGGACGCCGTCTGCGATGTTGCGCGAGTCCGGCGGGTTGACAAACGGGAAGTCGGCCATCTCGCCCAGGTCGAGCGCGGCCATCTGCAGGATGACCGAGGCCAGGTTGGTACGCAGGATCTCCGGGTCGGTGAACGCGGGCCGGGCGGCGAAGTCCTCCTCGGTGTACAGCCGGATGCAGACGCCGTCCGCGGTCCGCCCGCAGCGGCCCGCGCGCTGGCTGGCCGACGCCTGCGAGATCCGCTCGATGGGCAGCCGCTGCACCTTGGTCCGGTGGCTGTACCGGGAGATCCGGGCCGTGCCCGGGTCGATCACGTAGTGGATGCCCGGGACGGTCAGCGAGGTCTCCGCGACGTTGGTGGCCAGCACCACCCGGCGCCCGGCCCGGGACTGGGAGAACCGGTGCGGCTCGAACACCCGGTGCTGCTCGGCCGAAGACAGCCGGGCGTACAGCGGCAGCACGTCCAGGTCGTCCTGGCCGGCCAGCGCGTCGGCGGTGTCCCGGATCTCCCGCTCGCCGCTGAGGAAGACCAGGATGTCGCCCGGTCCCTGGGCCTTGAGCTCGGCCACCGCGTCCAGGATGCCCTGTACCTGGTCCCGCGGCTCGCGAGCCGGGTCGTCCGGGTCGGCCAGCGGCCGGTAGCGCACCTCGACCGGGTAGGTGCGCCCGGACACCTCCACCACCGGCGCCCCACCGCTCTGCTTGCCTGCTTCGCCTCCGGCAAAAGCAGCACTGAACCGCTGCGGGTCGATGGTGGCCGAGGTGATGATGACCTTGAGGTCGGGGCGGCGGGGCAGCAGCCGCTTCAGGTAACCCAGGATGAAGTCGATGTTCAGGCTGCGCTCGTGCGCCTCGTCGATGATCAGCGTGTCGTAGCGGCGGAGCTGGCGGTCGCGCTGCAGCTCGGTGAGCAGGATGCCGTCGGTCATCACCTTGATCAGCGTGCCGTCGCTGGACGTGTCGGTGAACCGCACCTTGTAGCCGACCGCGGTGCCCAGCTCGGTGCCGAGTTCGGCGGCGATCCGCTCGGCCACGCTGCGGGCGGCGATCCGCCGCGGCTGGGTGTGCCCGATCTGACCGGTCACCCCGCGGCCCAGCTCCAGGCAGATCTTGGGCAGCTGGGTGGTCTTGCCCGACCCGGTCTCCCCGGCGACGATCACCACCTGGTGGTCCCGGATGACCGCGGCTATCTCGTCCTTGACCTGGCTGACCGGCAGCTCGGCCGGATAGGAGATGACCGGTACCAGGGCACGCCAAGTCTCGGCGCGCGCGGCGGCGCGCGGCGCGATAGGCGGGGAGGTCACTGGTTATTCAACGCTTTCCAGGCCTGGCTGCTTCCCCGGCGGCCCCGGCCCCGGGTCAGCATAAGGTGGAGCATCCAGGCGGGTGTGTCGAGGAGGATGGCAGTGCCGGAGGAGGATCTGCTGACAAGCTTCGACACCGCGGCCACGGCCGGGGACGACGCCGAGCCAGACTTCGATACCACGGTGGCGCACCCGGCGCGGGTGTGGGACTACCTGCTCGGCGGGAAGGACAACTTCGCCGCCGACCGCACCGCGGGCGAGCAGGTGCTCCAGATCATGCCGGAGATGGGGCTGGTCGCCCGCAGTGGCCGCGAGTTCCTGGCCCGGGCCGTGCGCTACCTGGCCGCCGACGCGGGCATCCGGCAGTTCCTGGACATCGGCACCGGGCTGCCCACCGCGGACAACACGCACGAGGTGGCGCAGCGCGCCGCGCCGGAGTCGCGGATCGTCTACGTGGACAACGACCCGATCGTGCTGACGCACGCCCGCGCGCTGCTGACCAGCGACCCGCGTGGCGAGACCGCCTACATCAGCGCGGACATCAGGGACACCGACACGATCCTGCGCGAGGCCAGGCAGACGCTGGACTTCAGCCAGCCGGTCGCGGTGATGCTGCTGGCCATCCTGCACTTCATCCCGGACAGCGACGACCCGCACGCGATCGTGGCCCGGCTCATGCAGGCCGTGCCGTCCGGCAGTTACCTGGTCATCTCGCACGCCTCCAGCGACATCATGGCCCGGACGGTGGCGGCCGGCGCGGAGACCTACAACGAGCATTCCGCGGTGTCCATCAACCTGCGCACCGAGCGGGAGGTGACCCGGTTCTTCGCCGGGCTGGACCTGGTCTCCCCGGGGCTGGCCCCGCTGGGCCACTGGCGGCCGGGGCCGGTCGATGTCGGCTCGCTGCCGTGGCTGCCCACCTACACCGCGGTGGCCCGCAAGCCGTAACCGTGTCAATGGCCCTGACGGCGGCGCTGGCCGCGCTGCGCTGCCCGGTCTGCGCTACCCCGATGGCGTCCCGCGACAACGCGTTGCGCTGCGCGCGGGGTCATTCCTATGACATCGCCCGGCAGGGCTATATCAACCTGGATGCTGGCGGCGGCCGGCCACGTCAGGCCGACACCGTCGCCATGATCGCGGCCCGGGAGAACTTCCTGGGCCAGGGGCACTACGCACCGATAGCGGACGCGGTGAGCGGGCTGGCCCGGCGGCTGGACCCAGCTACCGCCGGGCCAGGCACCGCCGAGCCGGGCATCGTGCTCGATCTGGCCGGCGGGACGGGCTACTACCTGGCCGCCGTGCTGGCCGCGCGGCCCGGCCGGACCGGCATCTGCCTGGACCTGTCCAAGCCAGCGCTGCGCAAAGCGGCCCGGGTGCATCCCAGGGCGGTCGCGGTGGGCAGTGATGTGTGGCGGCGCTTCCCGCTCGCGGACGGGTCAGCCGCGGTCGTGCTGAGCGTGTTCGGTCCGCGGAACATCGCGGAGACGATCCGGGTCCTCGACCCGGCCGGGGTGTTCCTCCTGGTCACCCCGGACCACCGGCATCTGGCCGAACTGGTCGGGGCGCTCGGCCTGCTCAGCGTGGACGCGGCCAAGCCACGGCGGGTGGCGGCGGCCACCGCCCGCCTCCGGCGGGTCGCCGGCGAAGCGCTCAGCTACCGGCTGCTGCTCGACCACGCGGCCATCCATGACCTGGTCAGCATGGGCCCGAGCGCGTATCACATCCCGCCTGACCAGTTGGCTGCCCGGATCGCCGCACTGCCTGACCGGCTGACCGTGACCGCCTCCGTCACGGTCGCGGCTTATCGCCCGCGTTGACCAACCTTTTGGCACGTCAGAGGTTGCGGCGCGGGCGCAGACGAGGTGAGGTAGGTCAGGGGGAGGACCGCGATGCGCGACGGGTTGTGGGCGCCGCCACACCGGGCGCTGACCGCTGGCCTCGTGCTGGCCATCACGTTCGTCGCGGCCGAGGCGCTGGCGGTGGTGACCGTCATGCCGGTGGTGGCCCGCGAGCTGGGCGGGCTGTGGCTGTACGGGTGGGTGTTCAGCTCGTTCATGCTGGGCAGCATCGCCGGCATCGTGGCGGCGGGCCGGGAGGCCGACCGGCACGGGCCGACCATGCCGTTCCTGGCCGGGCTGGTGCTGTTCAGCGCGGGACTGGCGGTGGCGGGCCTGGCGCCGTCGATGCCGGTGCTGGTGGCGGGCCGCGCGCTGCAGGGGATCGGCGGCGGCGCGGTGCCCGCCGTGGCGTACGCCACGATCGGCCGGGGCCTGCCCGGCCGGCTGCGGCCCCGGATGATGGCGGTCCTGTCCACCGCGTGGGTCGTGCCGGGGCTGGCCGGGCCCGCGCTGAGCGCGGAGGTGGCGCACCTGTTCGGCTGGCGCTGGGTCTTCCTCGGGCTGCTGCCGTTGGTGGCCATCGCCGGGCTGATCGCGGTGCCCTCGCTCAGCCGGCTTGGCCCGCCCGGCACCCGGCATGCCGACGAGCACCGGCTGACCGATGGGGTCCGGGTGGCGATCGGGACCGCGCTGATCCTGGCCGGCCTGACCCTGGCCGCGGGCGGCTGCGCAGTGGCCGGTCACCGGGGTGGCTCGGTCAACGGGCTGGCCGGGATCGCGCTGATCCTGGGGGGCGGCGTCATCGGGCTGCCCGCGCTCCGCCGGCTGGCGCCGCCCGGGACGGGCCGGGCCCGGCCCGGGCTGCCCGCCACCGTGCTCACCCGGGGCCTGCTGACGTTCGCGTTCTTCGGCGCGGACGCCTACGTGACGCTGACTATCACTGTGCTCCGGCACCGCAGCCCGGTGCTGGCTGGCGTCGCGGTGACCGGCTCGACGCTGGCCTGGACCGTGGGCGCCTGGGCGCAGGCCCACCTCAGCGCCAGCTGGCCGGGCCGCCGCCTGGTGCGCACCGGGCTGGTCATCATCCTGGTCGGCATGGCCGGGATGATGACCGTGCTGCACCCGGCCGTGCCGGTCGTCGTCGGGCTGGCCGCCTGGACGGTGGCCGGGCTGGGCATGGGGATCGGCTACGCGCCGACCACGTTGATGATGCTGCGCGAGGCGCCGCCGGGCCGGGAAGGCTGGGCGTCCGCCTCGCTGAACCTGGCCGACGTGCTCGGCACCGCGACCGGCATCGGGGTGGGTGGCGCTGCGCTGGCCGCCACCGCCGGCCTGGGCCCCGGCCTGCGCGGCGGGGTGGCGACCGCGTTCGTGATCAGCGCGCTGGCCGCGCTGACCGCGCTGGCCCTGACCGGCCGGCTGCCGACCGGGCTGATCGGCCCGGAACCGTCGAAGCCGCCTCAGCTGACTTCGGTGGCTGGTGAGGCGGGACTGGCCAGCGAGACGGCGGGTTAGCCGCCCGGCTGCTCAGCTGAGCTGAGTGACGACGAACGCGGTGATGACGCCGCGCTCGACCTCGTACTTACCGAGGAAGTTCTTGACCGAGCCGTCCGTCTGCAGCGCGGTCAGCCGGGCCGTCACCGCGTTCCCGGCGTGGCCGAGGATCGTCACCTTGTCCGCCTTGGTCGTGCCGAAGCCGGCCTCGAACTGGGTGAAGGTGAGGCCCCTGCCGCTGTTCTTGCCGCCCAGCAGCCAGGCCCGGTAGTACTGGTGGTGGCTGATCGCCGCGTAGTAGGCCCGCACCGTGCCGGCCGGGGTGGCCGGCACCGGGCCCGCGCCGGACGGCAGGCTGCTGGGCCCCTTCGACCCGGCCGCCGCGGAAGTCCCGTTGCGCAGCGCGGAGTCATGCAGCACCGCGTACGCGCCGCCGCCCACCGCGAGCACGGCCATGCAGCCCAGCACCGCCAGCCTCCGGCGTGCAGTGCTAGTCCGGGGGGACGACCCCCCGCGCTGCTTCCCCGGGGACTACCCCCGGAACCCCCGGCCCCCGATCGCCGCTGCGCGCCGAGCGGCGGCAAGCCGCCGGGGTCCCGGCGGGCCTGGCTCCCGACCGCAGGCGCCGGCAGCACCGGCATCGGCGTGGTCGCCGGCCGGGCCGGCGCGGTCGCGGGCGGCGGCGGGCTGGGCGCCGGGTCTGCGGCCGTGGCCGGGGCAGGCCGCGCGGCCCGCGGCGGCGGGCTGGCCGGCGGTGGTGCGCCGGTCCCGTCCGGGCCGTCCAGCGCGGCGGCACAGGCCTGCTGCAGGGCCGCGCTGAACTCGAGGCAGCTGGCATAGCGGTCGGCCGGGGACTTGGCCAGCGCCCGGGCCAGCACCTGGTCCACGGCCGGCGGAAGGTCGGGGCGGGAGCTGGTCAGCCGGGGCGGCGGCGCGTTCAGCTGGGCCCACATCACGGCCATGTTCTCGTCCCGGCGGAACGGCGGCGTGCCCGCCAGCAGCTCGAAGGCAGTGCAGGCCAGCGCGTAAGCGTCCGCCCGCCCGTCCACCTGGCGGCCCTCGATCTGCTCCGGGGCCAGATAATTCAGCGTGCCGAGCACCTGACCGGTCAGGGTCAGGTGGCTGGTGGCGTTCAGCTGCTTGCTGATGCCGAAGTCGGACAGGTAGATATGGTCGGCCCGGCCGGTGTCGGCCCCCCCGCCGAGCAGCATGTTGGCCGGCTTCACGTCACGGTGCACCAGGCCGCAGGCGTGCGCCGCGTCCAGCGCGGAGGCGACCTGGCCGACGATGCCGAGGGCCCGGGCCGCGGGCAGCGGGCCGGCCGAATGCAGCAGGCTGTGCACGTCCTGGCCGGCCACGTAGCGCATCGCGATGTACAGCACGCCGTCGGCCTCGCCCGCATCGAAGATCGGGATGATGTTGGGGTGTTCGACGGCCGCGGCGGTCCGGGACTCCCGGATGAACCGCTGCCGGAACGCCTCGTCCTGGGCGTAGTCCGGGGCCAGTACCTTGAGCGCGACCCAGCGGCCAAGCCGGACGTCCCGGGCCCGGTAGACCACCGCCATGCCGCCCCGGCCGATCTCCTCCTCGAGCTGGTAGCTGGCTACCTGCGCGCCCGCGTTGAACGCGACTAACCCCGCGGGAAAATCCTCAGCCACCCGTGCCTCCAGCGTCAGTCCCCGTGCGCCCACCGGCCGCCGCTGCGCCGAGCCGGGAGCGAATACCGTAGCAAGAGATTAAGCCAGCCGGCGTTCGGTCGCCCAGCGGGTCAGCTGATGCCGGGTGGACAGCTGCAGTTTGCGCAGCACTGAGGACACGTGGCTCTCCACGGTCTTGGCGGAGATGAACAGCTCGCGGGCGATTTCCTTGTAGGTGTAGCCGCGGGCGATCAGCCGGAGAACTTCCCGCTCCCGCGGCGTCAGCTGGTCGAGTTCCGGGTCCAGCGCTGGCTGGCCCGCGCCGCCGGACGCGAACGCGTCCAGCACGAAGCCGGCCAGCCGGGGCGAGAACACGGTGTCCCCGGCCGCGACCCGGCGGATCGCGTCCACCAGGTCCGGGCCGGAGATCGTCTTGGTCACGTACCCGCGGGCGCCGGCCCGGATGACCGCGATCACGTCTTCCGGGGCGTCCGACGCGGACAGCGCCAGGAACCGCACCCCGGGATGCGCCGCCCTGATCGCGCTGACCACCAGCTGCCCGCCGCCGCCCGGCAGGTGCACGTCGAGCAGCACCACGTCCGGCTGGCAGGCGCCGATCAGCGCGATGGCCGGGGTCACATCGTCCGCCTCGCCGACGACGTCCACCCGGTCACCGAGTTCGGCCCGGACGCCGGAGCGGAACAGGCCGTGATCATCGACGATGCAGACCCGGGGGAGCGCGTTCATATGCGGCTCCCGCTCGCTTCCGGGGCGCGCCCCGGCAGCTCGCTCATGTTCTGCTCGGCTGGCGTTCCCCGGCGACCCGGGGCATCCGCAGCGATACCTCGGTGCCGTCGCCCGGGGCGGTCCGCACCACCGCGCAACCGCCGCGCCGGGCCATCCGGGCGTGGATCGACTCGGCCAGGCCCTTGCGGTCGCCGGGCACGGCGGCCGGGTCGAAGCCGCGGCCGCGATCCCGCACGTACACCGCCACCTCGGCGGGCTCGACCTCGGCGAACAGGGAGACGACGTCGGCGCCGGACCACTTGACCGCGTTGACGGTGGCCTCGCGGGCCGCGGCCAGCAGCGCGGCCAGGTCGTCGTCCAGCGCGCAGTCGCCGACGGTGATCGCCTCCACCGGTATCCCGTGCTGCGCCTCCACCTCCTGCTGGATCAGCCGGATGCCGTCGGCCAGGGTGGCGGCCTGGCCGTCCAGCGAGCCGGGGGCCCGGTCGTCGAACAGCCAGCTGCGCAGCTCCCGTTCCTGGGCCCGGGCCAGCTGGACGACCTGCTGCGGGTCGTCCGCCCGGCGCTGGATCAGGGCCAGCGTCTGCAGCACCGAGTCGTGTACCCGGGCGGCCATGTCGGCCCGTTCCTCGGCCCGGATCCTGGCTTGCCGCTCCACCACCAGGTCGCGGGCGATGCGCAGCCACCAGGGGCCGAGCAGGATCACCGCCGCGGCCAGCACCAGCGCCGCCCCGCCCAGCTCGGGCAGCGTGTAGCGGTCCGGGTGCCCGGTGAGCAGCGCGCCCAGCCCGGCGCCGAACAGCACCGCGGCCACCGCCACCCGGAGCGCGATCCGGGTCCGGCTGCCGCCGCCGGCCAGGCCGAGCAGCGGGTCGGTGAGCCTGCGCAGCAACGCCTGCTCGCCCGCGGGGGCGTTGCGCCAGATAAGCACCAGGCCGGCCACGCTGACCACCAGCGGCCAGGCCACCGTGCCCAGCCAGCGGGCGGCACCGAGCGCGGAGCCCAGGATAAGCAGGATCGCCAGCAGCGAGCCGAGGCCGGCCGCGAGCGCGAGGCCGCGGCGGTCGGCCAGCGCCCGGGTGGCGATGTTGCTGCTGGCCCCGGACTCCGGGATCAGGAGCCAGCCCACCACGTAGGCGGCCGCGCCGAAACCGCTGAAAATGGTGGCGACCACGAATGCGGTCCGGACCAGCGTGACGTCCAGGCCGAGCCGGGCGGCCAGCCCGGCGGCGACCCCGGCGGCCAGCCGGCCGTCCGCTGGCCGCCGCAGCGGACCGCTGCTCCGCGGTCCGCGCAGCCAGCCAGCCCGCCGGCGGTCTGGCCAGCGGCGCTCCCAGCGCGCGGAGGTGGCATCGGTTCGATCCCGCATCCGTCCATCATCCCGCGCCTGGGCCCGCGTGGCCATCAGGGACAACCCTGACCCGGGGGCGGCGAACATCAGGGCCGGGTCAGGGTTGATCCGAATGGTCCGGCGTGGCCGGCCGCGGCAGGCTGAAGACATGAACACCACGACAAACCCAGGTGCCAGTGACCAGACCTGGCAGCAGCCCACCGCACCAAGCCGGCCGCGCGTCCTGTGCCGGCCCACCGAGGACCGGATGCTGGCCGGCGTCGCCGCGGGCATCGCCCAGTACCTCGACGTGGACGCGACCCTGATCCGGATCGCGTTCGCCGTGCTCACCCTGTTCGGCGGCGCCGCCGTGCTGGTCTACCTGGCCGGCTGGCTGCTCATCCCGGAAGAGGGCAGCGAGCAGTCGATCGCCAGCGGCTTCCTGCAGTCCCGGCCGCGCTAAGCCGGCCGGTACCGGATCAGCACCGCGAACGGGGAGGTCTTGCCAGGATGCCAGGACTAGGAAGGCGGGGATACGACGCACGCCGCCGTGCGCAGGCCGCCGACGCCACCATGAGGGTCTCCGATGCCGACCGGGCCGAGGTGGCGGACCGCCTCGCCCAGCACTACGGGGACGGCCGGCTCGACCAGGCCGAGCTCGATGACCGGCTGGGCCAGGCGATGAGCGCCAAGACGCGCGCCGACCTGGACGGACTGCTACATGACCTACCTGATACAGGGGTGACCAGGATGCCATCACAAGCGCCGCGGCGTCAGCCGCCGGCCCGGCCGCGAGAGCCGCGGCGGCACAATTGGCTGCGCATCGTTCTGTTCTTCGTGCTCGTCGTCGTCGGCTTGCGCCTGCTGGGCGGCATCGGCGGCCTGTTCTGGCCGTTCGGCTGGTTCTGGGGCTGGATGTGGCCCGGCCCGTGGCTGCTGATCGCGGTGCTCGTTTTCCTCTGGCTGCGGTTCGGCCGCCGCCGGGGCTACCGCGACTGACGAGCAGGCCCGCCACGCCCGCCCGCCCGGCCCTACTCGGCCTGGCGGCGGGCGCGGGCGCGCCGTTTGCCCTCGTGCATAGCCTGCACCCGGGGCACCGGGATCGTGTGGCCCTCCGCGATCAACTCGGCGCTGAGTGGCTGCGGGGCGGGTAGCAGCCCGCCCCAGCGGCCGGCCGGGCCGAGCTGGGCGGCCGCGGTGCGTAGGGTGAAATCGGCCGGGCTGACCTGGTCGAGCTGGTCCCACGGCACCGGGAAGGACACCGGAGCGCCGGGCCGGACCCGCGGGCTGTACGCGGCCGCCACGGTCGCGCCGCCCGCCCGGGTGGGATCCAGGAACACTTTCCCGGCCCGGTCGGCCCGGATGAACGCGGTGGTGGCCAGCGCCGGATCCAGCCGCTCGGCCCGTGCGGCCAGCGCGCGGGTGGCCGCGGCCGCGTCGGCCAGGCTGGCCGATCCGTCGAGCGGCACGAACACGTGCACTCCCTTGGCGCCGCTGGTCTTGACCGCGCCCGCCAGCCCGGCCTCGGCCAGCGCCTGGCGGACCAGGCCGGCCGCGCGGACCGCCAGCCGGAACTCCCCGCCCTCCGGCGGGTCGATGTCCAGCACCAGGTAGCCGGGCTGGTCCCAGTGGCCGGCCCGAATCAGCGTGGGGTGGTACTCGATCGCCCGCTGGTTGCCGAACCAGAGCAGCGTGCGCCGGTCGTCGCAGAGCGCGTAGGCCACGGTGCGCTGCGAGCTCTCCGCCCACAGCGAGACCGTCCGCACCCAGTCCGGGGTGTACTTGGGCACGTTCTTCTGCATGAACGGCGGCTGGCCGCGGAGCACCCGGACCACGGACAGCGGCCGGTCCCGCAGCTCGTCGAGCAGGTGAGCGGCGGCCGCGTCCAGGTAGTTGACCAGATCGCGCTTGGTCGCCGCGGACCCGTCGAACAGCGGCTGGCCGAGGTTGGTCAGCGATACCCCGGCCCGTTCCTCATCGACGCCGATAGCCCACCTCCCTACTAGTCCGGGGGGACGACCCCCCTGGACCCCCCGGGATAGCCGGCTCGGCGGGAACACGCCTTCGGCGCGCCCCTCCTCCCCGGCTAAATTTCACTTTTCCCCGATACCGTTTACCCGTGAGCGATCAGCCGTGGGACGGCCCGGCCGTGCTGCTGGTCGGTGTAGATGGCTCGGACACCTCCCTGCGGGCCGGTGCCTACGCGGCCGGGATGGCCCGCCGACAGCACGCCCGGCTGATCTGCCTGTACGTCCGGCCGTTCAGCGCCATGGCCGGGATCGGCGCGGGCGCGGCCATCTCCATGAACGAAGCGTACGACGAGGTGGCCGAGGAGTTGCGCGACCAGCTCGAGACGCAGAGCGTCCGGCTGGGCATCGACGCCGAGTTCGTCGAGCGGACCGGCAACCCGTTCGCCGAGATCGTCCGGCTGGCCGATGAGGTGCGCGCCGACGCGGTGATCGTGGGCGCCTCGACCAAGGCCGGGCACCGGTTCATCGGCTCGCTGGCGGTGCACCTGGTCCGGGCCAGCCGCTGGCCGGTGACGGTGGTGCCCTGACCACCGGCGCCTTGACCACTGGCGCCCTGACCACTGGCGCGGAGACCGGCCGCCGCCGGGTCAGCAGCCGGCCGCCACCGCGGCCACCACGTGATACGGCAGGTGCCGGGGATGCACCAGCAGGGCCCGGGCCACCTGCCGGACCTGCAGCCGGAGCGGGGTCAGCACGGCCTCGCTGCGGCGCCACGCGGATACCTCATCGCGGCCGTACCGGGCGGCGATGGCGCGGCGGAAGCGCCGCGCGTCCCCGCCGTCGCTCCGCCAGGTGGGCAGCCAGGCGCGCAGCTCGTCGTCGCCGTCCAGCATGGTCCAGTCCCGCAGCCGCTGCCCGATCTGCCCGGCCGCGTCGATCACGAAGGCCAGGTCGCGGGCGTCGCCGATGCCGTGCACCCGGCCGTCCGAGGTCCGGCTGTGGTGGATGCTGGCGGAACTGAACTCGGCCCCGACGGCCAGCGCGGCGACCGCGTGCCCGGCCTCGTGCCAGGCCGTCTCGACCGTGGCCCGCCGGGCCGGGATCAGCCCCGGCAGGCAGCCGCAGTCATACCGCTGCCTGATCCACTTGTCGTGCACGATGGATTCGTCGTCATACCGGACCAGCTGGTCCAGCCGGGCCTGGACGGTGGCGAGGACGGGATCGCTGGCTGGCCTCATGATTCACTAACGGTATGCCGATCGAAGGTGAATATGAGCCGAGTCCGCGAGGCTGGGTCCGCGACCAGGTCGCGGAGTACGAGAGTTCGGGCGGTACCAGCGGGACAACCCTGCGCGACACCGGGCTCCCGGTGGTCGTCATCACCAACCGCGGGGCGCGCAGCGGGAAGCTGCGGAAGACCCCGTTGATGCGGGTCGAGCACGACGGCCGGTACGCGGCGGTCGCCTCGCAGGGCGGCGCCCCCAAGCACCCGCTCTGGTACTACAACTTCCGCGCGGAGCCGCGGGTGGAGCTGCAGGACGGCGCGCGGAAGCAGCCGATGATCGCCCGCGAGCTGTCCGGGGACGAGCGGGCCGAGTGGTGGGCGCGGGCGGTCGCGGCTTACCCGCCCTACGCCGAGTACCAGCAGAAGACGTCGCGGGTGATCCCGGTCTTCGTGCTGGAGCCAGCCAGCGAGGGCTGACCGCGCAACGACAGGTGCCGGGTACTGGCGTTGAGCGTGAGGGAATTTCATACTAAACCGATCGTAATACTTGACATAGCCGGGCCGGGCGGCGCAGGCTGCTCGGCAAGAGACCTGGCGGGCCGCTGGCCGTGACACGCGGACGCGGGCCGCCCGACCGCCTTCCGAAAGGTGCCCTCGCATGACCAGCGTCCAGGACCGCCCGGTTGCTCTCCACGGCCAGCCTTCGTACCAGCAGATCTCCGTCACCCAGGTCGGTGGCGTCATCGGCGCCGTGGTCGGCGGCATCCGGATCGGCGGCGCCGTCGATCCGGGCGCGGTGGCCGAGCTGCGCGCCGCGCTGCTCCGGCACAAGGTCGTGTTCCTGCGCGACCAGCAGCACGCCACCGACGCCGACCAGCGCGCGTTCGCGGAGCTGCTCGGCCCGCTGACCAAGCCGCACCCGACCGTGGCCGGGGACGGCACGGCCGTGCTGCCGATCGACTCGGAGCAGGGCAAGGCCAACAGCTGGCACACCGATGTCACGTTCGTGGACCGGCCGCCCGCGCTCAGCGTGCTGCGCGCCATCACGCTGCCGCCCTACGGCGGCACGACCGTGTGGGCGAACACCGCCGAGGCCTACCGGCGGCTGCAGCCGGCGCTGCAGGCGCTGGCCGGCCAGCTGCGCGCGGTGCACACGAACCTGTACGACTACGCCGCCGACCGTCCGCAGCTCGGCGGGGTCGACGTCAGGGAAGAGGAGTACCGCGCGGAATTCCGCCACCTGGAGTTCGAGACCGAGCACCCCGTGGTCCGGATCCACCCGGAGACCGGTGAGCCGACGCTGCTGCTCGGCCACTTCGTGCGCTCGTTCGCCGGGCTGAGCACCGCGGACTCCGCCGACCTGTTCACCCTGCTGCAGCGGCACATCACCCGGCTGGAGAACACGGTGCGCTGGACCTGGCGGGCCGGCGACATCGCGATCTGGGACAACCGGGCCACCCAGCACTACGCGGTGGCCGACTACGACGACCTGCCGCGGCTGCTGCACCGGGTCACCGTCGCCGGTGACATCCCGGTCGGCATCAACGGCGACACCAGCGTGGTGCGCAAGGGCGACGCGAGCCACTACGCGCCGCTCGCGGCCTGACCGGCGCGGGCGCACCTCGCGCAACTGCACCGAGCTTTCATTCATCCGTCCCGCTGGCCAGGCCGCAGTGCATGAGTGATGCTTTCACGCAGTCAGGTGTGCATGACTGAAGCATTGATGTAGTCGGCAGCTGGGCCAGCGGGGGAGACTGGCGCAGGTGAGCGAGGTGCGGCTGGACGGGGGAAACGCGGGCGGGGCCGTCCGGGTGGGCGATACGGTCCGCCGGGCGGCCGGCCCGTGGACCCCGGCGGTACACGCGCTGCTGGCCCACCTGGCCAGCCAGGACTTCGCCGGCAGCCCGCGCCCACTGGGCCTGGACGAGCAGGGCCGGGAGGTGCTGACGTTCCTGCCCGGCGAGACGGTGGGCAGCGGGCTGCCCTGGCCCGGCTGGACGCACGACGCGGGGACCCTGGTCCAGGTGGCCCGCTGGCTGCGCGGCTACCACCGGGCGGTGGCCGATTTCCGGCCACCGCCCGGGGCGCGCTGGCGATCGGGCGGGGACTGGGCGCCGGGGCTGGTGATCGGGCACAACGACGCCGCGCCGTACAACGCGGTGTGGCGGGACGGGCGGCTGACCGGGTTCATCGACTGGGACATGGCCGGGCCGGTCCCGCGCGGCTGGGACGTGGCCTACGCCGCGTTCAGCTGGGTTCCGCTGCACGCCCGCCGGGTGGTGGCCCGCGAGGGGTTCACCGACTTCGCCGGCCTGCCGGACCGGCTGCGCCAGTTCCTGGCCGGCTACGGCTGGACCGGCCCGGTGGCCGGCTTCCTGGACGTGGTGCGGGACCGGATCCGGGCGCACGTGGCCGGGCTGCACCGGCTGGCCGCGGCCGGTGATCCGCTGTTCGCCCGGATCGTCAGCCTCGGCGCGGCTGACGACCTGGAGACCGCCCTGGCCGAGCTGGACCAGGTCCAGCAGCAGCTCTGAGCGACCGCTACTGACCGTGCCCACCGGCGGGGTGGGGCTGGGACCGGGCTACCAGGCGGGCGGTTTGCCCGCTCGCGCAGCCGTTGCTCTGCAATGCTTTGCCGATGGCGGATCATGACGTGCTGACCGATTTCGACCAGGCGCTGGCGGGCACGGACCAGGTCGTCTCCGGCATCCGCGCGGGCCAGTGGTCCACCCCCACGCCGTGCCGTGGCCTGGACGTGCGCGCCGTCGTCGGCCACCTGGTGGCCGGCCACCAGGTCTTCATCGCGCGGGTGCAGGGCCTGCCGGTCCCGGACCGGGCCGCGGACCACCTCGGGGAAGACCCGGCGGCCGCGTTCCGGCGCAGCGGGCAGGCGCTGCGTCAGGCGTTCGGCGGGCCGGGGGTGCTGCGCGAGACGTACCAGGGCCCGCGTGGGCCCGCGCCCGGGGTGTTCCTGGTTCAGGTACGCATCGTAGAGCTGCTGGGCCACGGCTGGGACCTGGCCCGGGCCACCGCGCAGCCCGCCGGTTACCCGGCCGACGTGGTGGAGCGGGCGCTAGCCCAGGCCCGGCAGGGGCTGACCGACCGGCCGGAAGGGCCGGGCGCGCCGTTCGCCGCCGAGGTGCCGGTGCCGGCCGGCGCTCCCGCCATCGACCGGCTGGCCGGGTTCCTGGGCCGCCAGCCCTGACACCCGCGGGCGGGCCGGGCGCGGGGCGCGGGCCGGGGTGGCACAGTGGACCGCATGGCGACTGACTCAGCACACCGGGCGGTGACCATCGAGCGCACCGCGCCCGGCCGGTTCACCGCGATCAACAGCCGCGGCGGCCAGATCACCCTGGGCACCGGCGGCGACGAGCGGTTCACCCCGACCGAGCTGCTGCTGGCCGCGATCGGCTGCTGCACCGCGATCGACGTGGACATCCTGACCTCGCGGCGGGCGGAGCCCGAGTCGTTCCGGGTCTCCGTCGAGGCCGACAAGGTGCGCGACGCCGGCGGTAATCACCTGACCGGGATCGACGTGGCGTTCAGTATCGTCTTCCCCGGTGGTGCGGACGGTGACGCGGCGCGGGCGGTGCTGCCGGATGCGATCCGGAAGTCGCACGACCGGTTGTGCACGGTGGGCCGCACGGTGGAGCTGGGCACCCCGATCACCGAGCGGGCCGAGCCCGCTTGACCTCGCCAAAGGGGCGCGCCGCCGACTGGACTGAGGAGCGAGGGAGCGAAGCGACTGAGCGACGAGGGAAGGAGGCGGGTCCAAGCGCCCCGGAGGCGAAAGGAACACTGCTCAGCCGCCGGCCAGCTGCCGGTCGCGCTGCTCCTGGCCCAGCTCGCCGTACGGGTAGTCGGGCGGCCGGGGGTCGCTGGCCGCGTCCAGCGCGGCGGTTTCCGCCGGGCTCAGGTGCAGCCCGGCCGCCCGCAGGTTGGCGTCCAGCTGGCTGGTGGTGCGGGCGCCCAGGATGGTGGCCGTCACCCCGGGCCGGTCGGTGACCCAGGCCAGCGCGACCTCGGCCATCGACACGCCGCGCTGGCTGGCCACCTGCTGGACCGCGTCGATGACATCCCAGGTCCGCTGGACGCCGCGGCGGTCGTAGGCTTCCATGCCCCGGTCCGGGTCCTCGCCGAGCCGGGTGGCGCCCCCCGGGCGCTGGCTGGGCGAGTACTTCCCGGACAGCCAGCCGCCACCGAGCGGGCTCCACGGCAGCAGGCCGAGGCCCGCGTCCCGGGCCGCGGGCACGATCTCCCACTCGGTCTCGCGGACCAGCAGGCTGTACTGCGGCTGCACGGTGACCGGCGGGGCCAGGTTCAGCTCGCGGGCCACGTGCACCGCCTTCGTCAGCTGCCAGCCGGTGAAGTTGGAGAAACCGTAGTAGCGGATCTTGCCCGCCCGGACGAAGCCGTCCAGGGTACGCAGCGTCTCGTCCAGCGGGGTCCACGGGTCGAACGCGTGCACCTGGTACAGGTCGATCCCGGCGCCGCCCAGCCGGCCCAGCGACGCGTCCAGCGCCCGGATCAGGTGCCGGGCGGACAGCCCGCCGCCGTTGGGCTCATCGGTGGTCGGGAAGCGGCCCTTGGTCGCCAGCACCATGGGTTCGGTGACGCTGGCCGGCTCGCGAACCACCGGCCGAGGATCTCCTCGGACCGGCCGTGACTGTACACGTCGGCCGTGTCGACGAGCGTTCCGCCGGCCGCCGCGAAGTGGTCCAGCTGCTCGTGCGCGCCCGGCTCGTCCGTTTCGGTGCCGAACGTCATCGTGCCCAGGCACAGTGCGGAGACCGCGCAGCCGCTGCGGCCCAGAGTGCGATAGTCCATCCGACGACCTTACGCGGGGCGTACCCGCGACCCGGCAGGCCGCCGTGCGCCAGACTGGTGCCAGCCCGGCTGGCGCCACCCCAGCCCGGGCCAGCTGGGCCCAGCCCGGGCCAGACCACAGCCAGCCGGATGGGAAGGTCAGCAGATGGCGAAGGGTACCCGGATCGGCTCCGCGGTCATGTTCGTGCAGCAGCTCGACCGGTCGATCAGGTTCTATCAAGATGTCCTGGCGTTGCAGGTCGCCGATCAGAGCCCAACCGCGGCCCTGCTGGTCAGCCCGGAGGGCGCGGAGCTGATCTTGCGGTCCATGGGCAGCACCGGGGCGCACCCGCTGGGCGGGGTCGGCGTGCAGTACGTGATCTGGACCGCGGCCGGGCGCGAGGACCTGGAGCGGTGCGAGCGGGCGCTCAAAGAGCGCTCGGCGTACCGGGAGACGCGGGGCAGCGACGGGGTGCGCGTAGTGGAGGGGCACGACCCGGACGACATGGTGGTGATGATCGCCTACCCCGGTCCGGACGAGCGGCCGCTGCGCGAGCTGCCGACCCGCATCTACGGCTGGTAGGCGCCCGCCGCGGCGGGCAGCTGGGCCAGGCCCGCCTTGGTGCCCTTCTGGAACCCGCCGAACAGCACCGACAGGATCAGCACCAGCACGAGCACGGCGAGCAGCACGAGCAGCCAGCCGAGGCAGCCGATCCGGCGGCGCGAGCCGCGCGGGGCGCCACGGCGACGGCGCGCGCGTAGTAAACCGCTGAGCATGGCTCCTCCCCTCTAGGTCCGGCCGGCCGGCGCGGGGTCCCGCCCGCAGGCGCGCTGACCGGCTCCCAGGTACCCGCCACGGCCGCCGATTAACGGATGCGTGCGTACCCCGGCCATTGCCGGGTACCTGACCACCGCGCGGGCCGCTGGTGCGCCGCGCAACGGCGCCAGGATGGAGGCACCATGACACGCACCGCACCAGATCGAGAGGCAACCCGGAGCGCGCCCGGTCGTGGCTTAATCGGCCGGCTCGCCGTGGCGGCCGGGGCGGTCGCGGCGGTAGCCGCGCTGATCATCGCGCTGTCCGCGGTCAATCTGCTGCCATCGCTGCGCAACCCGTTCGCCGAGAGCACCTCGGTGCGCAGCCAGCCGGTGCTGCTGAAGTCGATCACGGCGCTCAGCCGGTACCAGGCGGCCAGCGGGTCGTTCCAGGTCGTGGTGGACCTGACCAAGAAGACGGCCTATCTGCCGTCGTTCCTGGAGGGCAGCCAGACGCTGTTCGTCGGCCAGGGCAGCGAGATCGCCTACGTGGACTTCTCCGGGCTGAAGAGCCCGGCCATCAAGGTGTCGGCCGACCGGCGGGCGGTCACGATCCGGCTGCCCCGAGCCCAGCTGGAGCCGGCCGTGCTGAACGTCCGGCAGTCGTACGTGTTCGCCCAGCAGCAGGGGCTGCTGAACCGGATCGGGAACTTCTTCGCCGGCAACCCGAACAGCGAGCAGCAGGTCTACATCCTGGCCCAGCAGAGGATCGAGGCCGCGGCCCGGCGCAGCGCGCTGCTGGCCCAGGCGCAGCACAACACCGTCGGCATGCTCACCGGGATGCTGCACTCGCTCGGTTTCCAGCGCGTCACGGTGACGTTCAGCTAGGCACCTTGCGCAGGAAACTGTTGGCGACCGGCCCGGCGCTGTTGGCGCCGAAGCCGCCGCCCTCGACCAGGACCGCGAAGGCCAGGTCGCCGCGGTAGCCGATGAACCAGCCGTGCGAGTGGCTGCCGTTCCCGTACTGGGCCGTGCCGGTCTTCCCGTACACGCCGGGCCCGAAGCCGACCCCGGCCGCGGTACCGCTGGTCACCACGGCCCGCATCATCGGGCGCAGCGTGGTCAGGATGGCCGCGCTCAGCTTGTGCGGCGCGGTGGTCTGCCTGGGCATCGGGTCGGTCACCAGCAGCGGCGGCCGCCAGGTGCCGTCCTCGATGGCCGCCGCCACGGTGGCCTGGCTGAGCGGGTTGACCAGGTCGGTGCCCTGGCCGAACGCGTCCGCGGCCAGGTCCACCGGCTGGTGCGGCGTGCTGAAGTGGCCCAGCGTGGCCGGGATGCCGAGGTTGGCGCTGGCGTTGAAGCCGAACGTGCGCGCCATCGCGGCCAGCGCAGGGCCGCCCAGCTGCTGCGACGCGAGCATGGCGAACGTCGTGTTGCAGGACACCGCGAACGCGGTCTGCAGGTTCGTGGTGCCCAGGTGCTCGTTGGCGTCGTTATGGAACGTCCGGCCGCCGAGGGTGACCGTGCTCGGGCACTGCACCGTGCTGGACGGCGTCATCCCCTTCTGGGCCAGGCCGGACGCGGTGACCACCTTGAACGTGGAGCCGGGCGGGAAGATCCCGGCCAGCGCGCGGTCGAAGCCGCCGGGCCGCTCCACCACCGCGAGCACCTTGCCGGTGGACGGCTGGGTGA
This sequence comes from uncultured Actinomycetes bacterium, assembly GCA_963717125.1. Taxonomy (GTDB): domain Bacteria; phylum Actinomycetota; class Actinomycetes; order Streptosporangiales; family Streptosporangiaceae; genus RYN-230. Next base: position 277,637 of record CAVQVG010000020.1, on the reverse strand, counting down.
CCACCATGTCGATCGGCTTGTTGGTGGCCGCGGCCGACACGGCGGCCGAGGCGGCCATCTGGTCCGCCATGTCGATGCTGGTCCGCACCGGCGTGCCGGGCACCGCCGCGAACCGGGCCGCGGTCATATCGACGTGTTTCCCCGGCCCGGCGACCGCGATGGTGAGCGACGGCCGCCCGGCCAGCTGGGCCTGGTAGGCCTGCTCGATGCCGCCCTGGCCGATCTGGTCACCGGCCTGGTACGGCGCGCCGAGCGCCTTGGCCTGGGCCCTGGTGGCGTTCACCACCGTGCCGGTCAGCAGCGCCAGCGAACCGGACTGGGCGATCACGGCGGGGGAGCTGAGCTGGCTGCCGTCGGCGGCCAGCACCGCGGCCCGGGCGGCCCAGGCCGCGCTGAGCGTGAAGTGCTCGCCGGCCCGCAGGCCGGGGTAGACGGCGGCCGGGCGCCAGCTCACCCACCAGCGCCGGTTCCGGTCCACCAGCTGCAGCTGGCCGCGATAACTCCAGGTGTGCCCGCTGGACAGCCGGGCCGCGGCGGTGAACTGGGCCCGGGCCGTGCCGCCGGACGAGGTCACCGGGCCCAGCGTGGTGTGCAGGCGGCGCAGGCCGAGCTGGGTCGCGTACTGGCGCAGCGGGCCGGCCAGGCCGCCGGCGGGCACGTTCACGCTGACCTTGTCCATGGCCTGGTAGTCGGACCGCTGCCAGCCCTGCAGGTAACTGGCCGCGGTCTGCTGCGGGCTGCCGGTGGTGCGCAGCAGCAGGTACCCGGTGGCGCCGCCGCCCAGCACCACGACCAGCGCGGCGACGGTAATGACCACGATGAGCGTGCGCCGGCGCCGGGGGCGTGGCCGGCCGGGCGGGGGCCGGTAACCCTGGGCGGGAAGGCCGGCGGAGGGGGGTGTCCTGGCGTGGCTCACGGGCCCTAACGATAGCCGCGGCCCGCCGGGAACCGGCCCGGAACGGGGCTACCTGGGTGCCGGCTGGCCCACTGTCGGTGCCGTCGGGCACGCTTGTGCCATGGCGGAGAATCTCACCCTGATGGCAGTGCACGCGCATCCGGACGACGAGGCGTCGAGCACCGGCGGCGTGCTGGCCCGGTATTCCAGCGAAGGCATCCGCACCGTGGTCGTGACCTGCACGAACGGCGAGTTCGGGGACACTCCGGGCGGGGTCAAGCCGGGCGCTGACGGGCACGATGAGGAGCAGGTGGCGCAGATCCGGCTGGCCGAGCTCAGGCAGTCAGCCAAGCACCTGGGGGTCACCGATCTGGAGCTGCTCGGTTATCACGACTCCGGCATGCTGGAGTGGGAGTACAAGGACCGGCCGGACGCGTTCTGCAACGTGCCGCTGAGCACGGTCTCGGCCCGGATAGCCGGGCTGATCGAGCAGTACCGGCCGCAGGTCGTGGTCACCTACGACGAGAATGGCGGCTATCAGCATCCGGACCACGTGCACGCGGCCCGGAGCGCCACCGCGGCGGTGGCCAGCACCGGCATCCCGGCCAAGCTGTACCTGACCGCGATGCGGATCAGCGACTGGGCCAAGCTGTGGGCCGCGCTCCGCGAGGCCGGGGTGGACGTGCCGGACAGCCGTGACTTCCCTGACGAGGCCCGGCGCCAGATGGAGGCGGCCGAGGCGCGGATCACCACCACGGTGGACATCCGCCCGGTGCTCAGCCGCAAGCGGGCCGCGCTACTGTCGCACGCCAGCCAGATCAGCGACTCGTGGTTCAGCCAGATCCCGCCGGACGTCGCGGAGCAGGTGTTCGGCCAGGAGAGCTTCATCCGGGCGATGGACCGCACCGGCGCCCCGGTCCCGGAGGACGACCTGTTCGCCGGCCTTCGCTGAGCCGCGCGGCGCCCCGGGTGCCGCCGCCCTGGGGCCGGGCCCGCTTCGGCGGCCCCCCGCCGGCGGCCGGCCTTTTACGAATTATTGCGACGGCAGGCCATTGGCAGCCCCCCCAGCCCGGGGTTTGACTGTGCAGTGCGGTACCGGGCTGTGCGCCCCCGGCCATGCCGGGGTTGCTCGGAGCCGTCATTCACCGTGGGCAACGGAGGCCGTGGCATGATGCGTTCCGCACGTACCAGCAGTCGTCGCAGGTGGCAGTTCCCGGGAATGGCGGCCGGCGCCCTTTTACTGGCGGTGGCCCTGGCGCCCGCCATTTCGCTGGCGCCGGCCAGCGCGGCCCCGGCCGCGCGCGGTGCGAGCTCAGCCAGTTCGACCGCGAACTGTCCCTGGCTGAACCAGTCGCTCCCGATCAGCCAGCGGGTGCACCTGCTGATGGCCCAGATGACCCTGGCCAACAAGATCAACATGGTCACCGGCGGCGGCACCAGCGAGCCGTACGTGTTCTACATCCCGGCCATCCCGAGCCTGTGCGTGCCGGCCATGGGCCAGGAGGACGGCCCGGTCGGGGTGGGCGACGGGCTGACCGGAGTGACCGAGCTGCCGTCGGCCGCGTCCCTGGCGGCCACCTGGGATCCGTCCCTGGCCACCCAGTACGGCCAGGTCATCGGGTCGGAGGAACACGGCAAGGGGGCCATGGTCAACCTCGGCCCGACGGTCAACATCGACCGGGACCCACGCTGGGGCCGCGAGTTCGAGGCGTTCACCGAGGATCCCTACCTGAACAGTTCGATGGCTGCCAACGAGATCGACGGCGTGCAGAGCCAGGGCGAGATGTCCCAGGTCAAGCACTTCGCGGTGTACAACCAGGAGACCAACCGGAACAACGCCGCGGACAACGCGATCATCAGCCAGCGGGCGATGCACGAGATCTACCTGCCCGCATTCTGGGCGGCCACCCAGCAGGCCCACGCGTCCTCGGTGATGTGCTCCTACAGCACGATCAACGGGCAGTACGCGTGCCAGAACGACTACCTGCTGCACACGACGCTCGACCAGCAGTGGGGCTTCCCCGGCTTCGTGACGTCCGACTACGGCGCCACCCACTCGACGGTGGGCTCCGCCGACGCGGGCATGGACCAGGAGATGCCCGGCCCGGTCTTCTACGGCCCGGCGCTGCAGGCCGCGGTCGAGGCTGGCCAGGTCAGCATGGCCACGCTGGATGACATGGTGTCCCGGATCCTGACCGAGATGTTCCGCTTCAACGAGTTCAACAACCCGCCGACCGGCAGCACCAGCGCCACCGTGACCACCACCGCGCACCAGGACACCGCGACCAAGGTGGCCGAGGACGGCACGGTGCTGCTGAAGAACAGCGACGGCACGCTGCCGCTGTCCGCCTCCGGCGGCGGCTCGGTGGCGGTGATCGGCCCGGCCGCGTCGGCCCAGCCCGACTACACCGGCGGCGGCAGCGCGTACGTGACCGCGCCGTTCCACGTCACCCCGCTGCAGGGGCTGCAGGCCGCGGCCGGCTCGGGCACCACCGTGTCGTACACCCAGGGCCTGCCCACCGACACCTCGCTCAACGCCATCCCGAGCACGGACCTGAGCCCGGCCTACGCGCCCACCGGGTACGGCGGCAGCTACACCGGCACGCTCACCGCTCCGGAGACCGGGACCTACGTGCTGGCCTTCCAGAACCCCGGCAGCTACAACGTCACCAACCTGTCGCTGAACGGCAAGATCATCCTGGCCAACCCGGGCACCCCGCCGGTGTCCACCTACTCGGTCGGGGTGAACCTGCAGGCCGGCCAGAAGTACACGCTCACAATCAACGGCAGTGGGCCGTCCGCCAACCTGAGCTGGGCCACCCCGTCCGACCTGGGGACGTACATCAGCCAGGCGGTGACCGCGGCCAAGGCGGCGGACACCGCGGTGGTCGTGGTGTCCGACGACACCGAGTCCGAGGCGGCCGACCGGGCCAGCCTCAACCTGCCGTCCGCGCAGAACGAGCTGATCTCCGCGGTGGCCGCGGTCAACAAGCACACCGTGGTGGTGCTCGACGCGGGCGCCCCTGAGGTGATGCCGTGGCTCGGCCAGGTGTCGGCCGTGGTGGACGCCTGGTACCCGGGCGAGAGCAACGGCACCGCACTGGCCTCTGTACTGTTCGGCCAGACCAACCCGTCCGGCCACCTGCCGGTCACGTTCCCGGTGGACCTGTCCCAGGTGCCCGCGTCCAGCCCGAGCCAGTTCCCCGGCACCGGCGGCCAGGTGCAGTACTCCGAAGGGATAGACGTCGGCTACCGGTACTACGACGCGAACAACGAAACACCACTGTTCCCGTTCGGCTACGGCCTGTCCTATACCAACTTCGCGTTCAGCCACCTCCAGGTCACCCCGCAACAGGTACAGAACGCCAGCTCGAATCCGGGCCCGACGTCCTGCCGGTGTGATGGCCAGGGCAGCCGCCAGGTGACCGTCTCGGCCATCGTGACGAACACCGGCAAGGTGGCCGGCCGGACGTCGCGCAGCTGTACCTGGGCGACCCGGCCGCCGCCAGTGAGCCACCCCGCCAGCTCAAGGGCTTCGACAAGGTCACCCTGCCGCCCGGCCAGTCCACCACGGTGCGCTTCACGCTCACCGGTCACGACCTGTCCTACTGGAACAGCGCGGCCAACGGGTGGGTGCTGCCGGATGGCCAGTACCGCGTCTACGTCGGCGACTCGTCCGCGCTGTCGGACCTGCCGCTGCACGGCGGCTTCACCGTGACCCGCACCATCGGGGCACGGTACGGCACGGTCAGCGCGCCCGCCGCGGTGTCCGCGGGCAGCACCGCGACGGTGTCCGCCACCGTGGTGAACGACGGCGACTACCTGATGCCGGGCGCCCACTTCACCCTGGACGCCCCGGCCGGCTGGCAGGTGCGCGGCCCGGCGCCGGTCACCATCGCGCCGGGCCAGACGGTCACCCGGAGCTTCCAGGTGACCGTGCCGGCCGGCGCCCAGCCCGGCACCCGGACGCTCACCGCCCGGATCTTCTCCGGGGGGCCGGGCGCGGGGCTGGTGGTGGCGTCCACCACGACCGACGTGTCCTACGCCACGCTGAGCGCCGCCTACAACAACACCGGCATCAGCGACAACTCCAACGAGGTCGCGGCCGACTACGACGGCGTGGGGGACAGCTTCTCCGCGCAGGCGCTGGCCGCGGGCACGCCGACCGCGCTCACCCCGGGTGCCAAGGTCACCATGGGCGGGACGACGTTCACCTGGCCGAACGTGGCGCCGGGTAACCCGGACAACGTGGTGGCCGCGGGCCAGACCGTGCAGCTGTCCGGCTCCGGGACCGATCTCGGGTTCCTCGGCGCCAGCCAGAACGGCACGGCCACCGGCACGGTCACCGTGCACTACACCGACGGGAGCAGCACGTCCACGTCGCTGAACGTGGCCGACTGGTACGCCAACGCCCCGGCGGTGGGGAACCAGTTGCTGACCACCACGTCGAGCTGGAACTACCAGAGCAACCCGCTCGGCGCGCACCCGGTCAGCCTGTACTTCGCGTCGGTGCCGCTGGCCAAGGGGAAGACCGTGGCCTACGTCACGCTGCCCACGCTGGAGAACTCCGGCGGCACCACGGCCATGCACATCTTCGCCATGGCCATCGGCTCGGGCACCCCGACCGCCGGGGCGCCGTATTCGTCGGTGGCCGCGGCGTTCGACAACGTGGGCATCAGCGAGAACTCGAATCCGGCCGTGGCCGACTTCGACGGCACCGGGGAGAGCTTCTCGGCGCAGGCGCTGGCCGCCGGTTCGCCGACCGCGCTCACCTCGGGCAGCCAGGCCACCATCGGCGGCACCACGTTCAGCTGGCCCGCCGCGGGCACGGCGGACAACGTGATCGCCGATGGCCAGGTCATCGACCTGTCCGGGTCCGGCAGCGACCTGGGCTTCCTGGGCGCGGCGGGGTTCGGCGAGGCCAGCGGGACCGGCACCATCACCTACACCGACGGCAGCACCCAGTCGTTCAGCCTGAGCATGCCTGACTGGTACAACAACGCCTCGGAACCCGGCGACGGCACCCAGGTGGCCGACACCACGTCCAGCTGGAACTTCGCCAGCAGCACGCAGACCAGCCACCCGGTGAGCGTCTACTTCGCCTCGGTGCCGCTGGCCGCGGGCAAGACGGTGGCCTCGGTCACCCTTCCGGAGATCAGCAGCGGGGTGGGCAACGGCGTGAACGCCATGCACATCTTCGCCATCGCCACCGGTACCGGCACGCCGACCAGCGGCTGAGCCCACCGCACCGGCCACGGCCCGCCTCACCCCCCAGGGATGAGGCGGGCCGCCCGTACCGCCCGGCATCGTGGCGGGATGCCGGCTGATCCGTTGGCTTTGCTGCGTAGCCGCAGCTATCTGGCTTTGCTGGTGCTCGCCGCGATCATCGGCGCGCCCATCTCGGCGGCGGCTTATTTCTTCCTCGCGCTGGTCGCCAAGTTGCAGGGGTGGATCTTCTCGTCGCTGCCCAAGGGCCTGGGCTTTCACGCCGAGCCGATGTGGTGGCCGGTGCTGCCGCTGCTGCTGGCCGGGGTGCTGGTGCCGCTGGCCATCCGGTACCTGCCTGGCACCGGCGGCCATTCGCCGGCCGACGGATTCAAGGCGGGCGCCGGCGCCCCGGGGCCGGCCGAGCTGCCCGGCGTCGTGCTGGCCGCACTGGCCACACTGAGCCTGGGCGTGGTGCTGGGGCCGGAGGCGCCGCTGATCGCGCTGGGCGGCGGGCTGGGCATCTGCGCGATCCGGCTGGTCAAGCGGGACGCGCCGGACCGGACGAAGGCCGTGGTCGCGGCGGCGGGCAGCTTCGCCGCCATCAGCACGCTGCTCGGCTCACCGCTGCTGGGCGCGTTCCTGCTGATGGAGGCGTCCGGGCTGGGCGGGGCCACGCTGGAACTGGTGCTGGTGCCGGGCCTGCTCGCGGCCGGCATCGGCTCGCTCGTCTTCATCGGCCTCGACTCGCTCACCGGGCTGGGCACGTTCTCGCTGGCCATCCCGCATCTGCCGCACCTCGGCGCGCCCACCCTGAGTGAGTTCGGCTGGGCGCTGGTCGTCGGGCTGGCGGCCGCGCTCGTCGGCACCGGCATCCGGTGGCTCGGCCTAGTGCTCCGGGACCGTACCGAGCGGTGGACGATGCTAGCCTCGCCGCTGTTCGGCCTGGCCATCGCCGGGCTGGCCATCGCGTACGCGGCCGGCACCGGGAAAGGCTCCAGCGAGGTGCTGTTCTCCGGGCAGGACGCGCTCGGCCCGCTGATCGAGCACGCGTCCGGCTACACCGTGGGCGCGCTGCTGCTGCTCCTCGTGTGCAAGGGGCTGGCCTACGGCGGCTCGCTGAGCTCGTTCCGCGGCGGTCCGGTGTTCCCGTCCATGTTCCTCGGCGCGGTGGGCGGGATCGCCCTGTCCCACCTGCCCGGGCTGCCCCTGGTGGCGGGCGCGGCCATGGGCATCGGCGCGATGTGCGCGGTAATGCTCCGGCTGCCGTTCACCTCAGTGCTGCTGGCCACGCTGCTGCTGTCCTCGGACGGCCTCCAGGTCATGCCGCTGGCCATCGTGGCCGTCGTGGTGGCCTACGTGGCGTCGGCCCGGCTGGCCCCGGCCCCGGCCAAGGAGCAGGAGCCGGCGCCGGAACCGGACCCGGCCAGTGCCGGGCGCGCGGCTAACTGATCTCTGTTAGCTGCTAGCTAATCTCTGTTAGCTGATCTCTGCTAGCTAATCTGGGGCAGCACCTGAGAGCTGTCCAGCACGGTGCGGAACAGGTCGCCGCGGTCGGCCAGCCGGGCCGGCATGTCCCGGATCGTGATGCCGTCCGGCCGCAGGCCCGGGTCGTCCAGCTCGTCCCAGCTGATCGGCGCGGACACCGGCGCGCCGGGCGCGGCGCGCGGGCTGTAGGGCGCGACCAGCGTCTTGTTGTGCACGTTCTGGGTGTAGTCCAGCCGGGCCAGGCCGCCCCGCTCGCGGATGTCCCACTTCCAGCTGACCAGCTTGGGCACCACCGCGCCGATGGCCTTGGACAGCTGCTCCACCCAGGCCCGGGTGTCCGCGAAGCTGGGCCCCCGGGCCACCGGGATCCAGATCTGGATGCCGCGGCGGCCGGTCAGCTTGGGCTGCCCGGTCACCCCCAGGTGGTCCAGGGCGGCGCGGTGCAGCCGGGCCAGCACCAGCACGTCGTCCCAGGACGTGGCCTCCCCGGGGTCGATGTCGATCAGCGCGTAGTCCGGCTTGTCCGGCTGGTCGGTCCGCGCGGTCCAGGCGTGCCATTCCAGCGCGCCGAAGTTGGCCGCCCAGACCAGCGCGGCAGGCTCGTCCACGACCAGGTAGGTGCTGGTCTTGCCGGGCTCGGCGGCCGGGTCGGTCCAGCGCGGCAGCCAGCCCGGCGCGTGCTCGGGCAGCTGCTTGTGCCAGAACCCGGCGGTGTCCGCGCCGCCCGGGAAGCGGTGCATGTTCAGCGCCCGGTCGGCCAGGTAGGGCAGCGCGACCGGGGCGATCTGCGCGGTGTACCGGATCAGCTCCCGCTTGGTCACCGGCGCCGTGTCACCGCGCGCCGGGAACAGTGGTTTGTCCAGGTTGGTCAGCTTGAGCTGCCGGCCGGACACAGCCCAGCTGCCGCCGTTGCCCAGCGCGTCCAGGCGGGCCAGCTCGTCCGGCGTGGGGCCGGGCAGCTCCGGGCGGCGGAGCAGCACGGACGCCTGGGCGGCGGGCAGGTCGGAGCGCCACATCCGCTCCGGGTCGGCCTTGACCTCGTCGTTGGTCCGCCCGCTGAGCACCGAGGCCGGGTAGTCCTCCGGATTCCAGCCCTTGACCGCGTACTCGTCGTGCTTGTGCAGCAGCAGCCACTGGTCGCCGTCCCGGCGGACCAGGATGAACCGGCCGCGCAGCTTGTCCCCGAACAGGTCGGCGTGGAAGTCGCCGGCCTGCACCGCGGCCGCCGGGTCATCGGTGGCGTGCGGCGCCCAGGTGCCGCGGTCCCACACGATCACGTCGCCGCCGCCGTACTCGCCGCGCGGGATCACCCCCTCGAAGTCGAGGTACTCGATCGGGTGGTCCTCGACGTGCACCGCGGTGCGGCGGACGTCCGGGTCCAGCGTCGGGCCTCTGGGCACGGCCCAGCTGACCAGCACCCCGCCGATCTCGAAGCGCAGGTCGTAGTGCAGCCGGCGGGCCCGGTGCCGCTGCACCACGAACCGGGGAGCACCGTCCGGCTGGGCAGCCGGCCCCGGCTGCCCAGCCGGCTCCGGCTGCCCAGCCGGTTCCGGAGTCCGGCTGAAGTCCCGCTTGCGCTGATAACCAGCCAGCTTCCCGGGCATCCGGCACCTCCCGTCACCAGACTGGGATCTACCCGCGTGGGCCCTGTTGCCACCCGCCGGGCAGGTGGCCGGCCGGATCGTAAAACGTGGCGCGGGCTGGCTGGTCACCCGTACGTGCTGGGTAACCTGGGGTGCTCGGCCGTCCGCGCCGCGTAGGGCGGCCGGAGAAGGGTAGCCGAAGCGCATGAAGATACCGGGCCGGGTCCGGTTCAGCCGGAAGGACCAGACGAGCGGCACGCCCGCCGGCGAAGTCCTGGCCGGCGACGTGCGGCCGGACGAGACTGCGACCACGGAAGCGCTGGCCGGCGACGTGCGGCCGGACGAGAGCGCGACCGGGGAAGCGCTGACCGGCGAGGTCGCCCGGCTGGCGGGTGAGCTGGCCGAGGACGCCAGCCCGTCGCGCTGGCGGCGGTTCCAGGCCGCGGCGACCCGGCTGGTCCGGCGCAGCGGCCGGGCTGGGCGGGCCGGCGGGGTGCGCGTCACCTCGGGTGGCCGCTGGCTGACCGCCCAGGTGCTCGCGATGGCGCCCCGGCTGCCGGTCCGCAGCCAGGCCACGCTGCGCGCCCAGTTCCCCGGGCTGACCCCGGAGGAACTGGCGGACAAGCTGATCCAGGGCTCGTCCCGGTCGGCCGCGTCGGTGGGCGCCGCGGTCGGCGCGGCGATGTTCCTGCCGCTCCCCGCGGCCCCGGTGGAGGTGCTGGTCGAGACGCTGGCCGTGGTTGGCATCGAGATCAAGCTGGTCGCGGAGTTGCACGAGGTGTACGGGGTGCGGGCGCCCGGCCCGGCCGGGGAGCGGATGCTGGCCTACGTGGGAGCCTGGGCGCACCGCAGCGGGGTGGCGCTGGTGCCCGGCGGGCTGGCCCTGGCCGCGGGCTCGCCGCTGCGCCGGCGGCTGCAGCGCCGGCTCATCGCCCGGGCCGGGCGCAGCGCGGCCTCGCTCGGGCCGCTGCTCACCGGGGCCGCGGCCGGCGCGCTGCTGAACCGGCATGAGACCCGCCGGCTGGGCCAGGACGTCCGGGACGACCTGCGCCGCCGCTCGCCCTACTCGGCGGCCTGGCCGGGCTGACCCGGGGCCCGGCGGACCGGCTTAGCCGGGCTCGGCCACGGTCAGCCCGGGGACGGCGTCCCAGCCGATGATCTGCAGCACGGCCCGCAGTTGCTCGGGGACTTTGTGCAGGATGACCGGCCGGCCGGTGTCCCCGCCACCCGGGCTGGCCAGCCGCACGATCGCGCGCAGCCCGGCCAGGTCGCAATAGCTGACGTCGGCCATATCGAGGTGCAGCTCGGGCGGCGAGGCCGGGAGTTCTTGCAGCGCGGCGAGCAGCGCCTGGTAGGTCGATTCGTCGATCTCCCCGGCGATGGCCAGGCCAGGCGGGTCCGCGGTGCGGGTGATCCGCAGCACTCCGTCGTCGTACACGGGATGGCCAGTGACCATCGCGGATCCACCTCCCCTCGCCTCGCCCGGTCCGGGGCAGCATACTGGCACGGCCAAGGCCGTGCTGCGGCTCCGCCCGGTGGAATACGGGCTAAGCCGGGGCTGCGGCGGCCGCCCAGGGCCGGGTCAGCCGGGCCGCGGATTCGAACATGAGCGCATGCACGAAGGCCTGCGGCAAGTTCCCGCGCAACTGGTGCTGGTGGGTGTCGAACTCTTCGGTGAACAGGGCGGGTGGCCCGCAGGCCGCCCGGTTCCGCTCGAACCAGCCGACCGCCTCGGTGGATCGGCCCTGCTGGTGCAGGGCCAGCGCCATCAGGAAGCCGCACATCACGAACGCGCCCTCGGCCTGCTGCAGCGGCCGCTGGTCGTGCCGGAAGCGGTACAGGTAGCCGTCGCGGGCCAGGTCGCCGGTGACCGCCCGCAGGGTGGCCAGGCTGCGCGGGTCTCCGGCCGGGACGGCGTCCCGGATCGCGGCCAGCAGCAGCGCGGCGTCGACCCGCTCGTCATCCGGGGCGCGCTGCCAGCGGCCGCTCGGGTGCACGCTGTCCGCGGCCACGTCGGCCAGGATGGTGTCGGCCAGCGTCTGCCAGGCCGCGGCCTGGGCCGGCGCCGCGCCCGCCCCGGCGATCGCGCGCAGCCCGGCCACGCACATCAGCCGGGACTGGGCCCAGCGGTGGTTGTCCAGCTCCCACACCCCGGCGTCGGGGTCACGCCAGCGGGCCTCGATCGCCCGGACGGCCGCCTCCGCCGCCCGCCAGTGCCCGGTGTCCAGGTGGTCGTGCCGGGCCGCGGCGGCGAACAGCTGCAGCGCCCCGCCCAGCGCGTCCAGCTGGAACTGCTGGTTGACCCAGTTGCCGGCCTTGTCCGCGCCGCCGGGGTAGCCGGCCAGCGTGCGCAGCTCGCGCTCGTCCGGCACCGGGCCGCGGTGCACCGTGTAGGCCGGCTTCAGCTGCGGCCCGTCGGCCAGGATCCGCTCGGCCACGAACGCGACCGCGTCGTCGAGCAGCCGGTGCGGCCCGTCGGCGGCCACCGCCTGGCCGGCGTAGCACTGGTCCCGGATCCACACGTAGCGGTAGTCGTAGTTGCGGCCCGCCTGGGACCGTTCCGGCAGCGACATGGTGGCGGCGGCGACCATCCCCCCGCTGCGGCTGGTGAGCCCGGTCAGCACGGCGTAGCTGTGCTGGCTGTCCGCCGGGGCCAGGCTCGCGCCCAGCTTGGGCAGGGCGTCTGCCCAGGCCCGCTCGGTGGCCTGCCAGGCGGCGGCCGGGTCGGCCGGCCGCCGGGGGAGCGGCCGGCTGGACAGCTCGAGCACCAGGTCGTGCTGCTGCCCGGCGTCCAGCGCCAGGCTGAGCTCCAGCGCGCCGTCGGGCCGGACCCGGGCGCCGGCCGCGCCCGACCAGCGCATCCGGATCGGCCCACTGCGCGCGGTCCAGATCCCGCGGGCCGACCTGAGCTGGGTCATCCGGTGCCGCCCGAAGCCGGCCCGCAGGTCCAGCACGACCGTGACCCGGGCCGGGCCGTCCACCGCCAGCACCCGGCGGAGCAGCACCGCGGTCTCCGGGTCGGCCGGGTAACCGAGCGCCTCCCGGCACTCGGTGAAGCCGGTGGCGGTGACCCACCGGCTGCGCCAGATGAGCGAGCCGTCCTCGTAGTAGCCGCCCCAGACGAACCGGGTCCGGTCCGGGGTGACGGCGTAGACGCCGCGGCCGCCGATCAGGCAGGAGAAGACCCCGTCGCTGTCCCAGCTCGGCGCGCACATCCAGGCCACGTCCCCGCGCGGGCCGACCAGGGCGCCCCGCTCCCCGTCCGCCAGCAGGGCGTACTCGCGCAGCACGTGCGGCGGGAAATCCGCCGCCGCGCCCAGCGGTGGCGTCCTGGGCACCGGGCTAGGCCTCGTCGGCCGGGCCGGACGCCGCGCTGGCTGGCTCCGGCTGGCCGGACGCCGGGCGCGTGCCCTGGACGGCTGTCTCGTACACGGCCAGCGTCTCGGTGCCGATCCGCTCCCAGGAGTACCGGTCCCGGGCCCGGCTCGCCGCGGCGATGGCCATGCCCTCGCGCAGCGGGGTGGCCAGCAGCTGGCGGATCCGGCGGGCCAGCGGGGCGGGCTGGGTGCTGGCGATCAGGTAGCCGGTGGTCCCGTCGAGCACCGCGTCCTGGTGCGCGCCGCCGCTGACCGCGATGACCGGGAGGCCGCAGGCCATCGCCTCGATCGTGACCCGGGCCAGCGGTCCGGCCGGGCTGAGGTTCAGCAGCCCGTCCGCGGAGCGCATCAGGGCGGGCATGGCGGCCTGCGTCAGCTGGCCGGTGAAGGTCACCCGGTCGGTGACGCCGAGCCGGCCGGCCAGCTGGCTGAGCTCCTGATGGCCCGGGTCGCGGGCCAGCTGGCCCGCGACCGGGCCGCCGGCGATGATCAGCTCGGCGCCGGGCACGGCGGCCAGCGCGTGCAGCGCGGCGGCCGGCCCGCGGTCGCCGGCCAGGCTGGTCACGACCATCAGCAGCCGTGGCCGGCCGTCCCGGCTGGCGGCCGGCCCGTCGGGCTGGAAAACGTGGGTGTCCACGCCGGGCGGCACGACCCGGATGGCGGCCTGGGGGACGCCGAGCCGGGCCAGCGCGAAGCCTTCCGCCGACGCGCCGACCAGCACCGCCCGGGCGCTGCGGGCCAGGGCCAGCTCGAGCCGGGCCCGCCGGGCGCCCGCGCCGGGCCCGTCCTGCACGGCCAGCGAGTAGAACGTCTGCACCTGCGGCAGGTTGAGCTCCCGGCCGCCGGCCTGCGCCGCCACTCCGGCCGCCCAGGAATGCGCGTGCACCACGTCGGGGGGGTCGTCCCGCCACCGGGTGGCGAGCTGGTCGGCCAGCTCCCTGATGCGCAGCGCGGTCAGGTCCCGGGCGGCGCGGTCCTGGCCAGCCCGGTCCTGGCCAGCATCGGCCCGGCCAGCACCGTCCTGGGCAGGATGGTCCTGGGCCCGGCCGCCGGTGCGGCTGGCGGCCCCGCCAGGCGGGGCCGACCCGATGTTCAGCTGCTCGAGCACGGCGCCCGGGCACAGCTTGCTGCGCCGCGCCCGGGCCGCCGCTCCCGCGCGGCTGCGGTCGGGCGGCCCGGGCACGCCGGCGTACACCGTGACCTGGGCGCCCAGCCCGGCCAGGGCGGTGGCCAGGGCGCCGAGGCCGGCCGCCGGGCCAGCCGGGTAGGCATCCTCCGGGGCAGCCAGCGGGTTGCCGTCGTCGGTGATCAGGGCGATTCGCATGCGGTTATGGTCCTCCGGCTCGCCCGATGGGGGTTCAACCGGGTTTCGCTGCCCGCCAGGCCGGCCGGTAAACGCCCAGCCACCCTCAGGCGGCCGCGCGCTGGCCGGTGTAGACGGCCGAGCCGTGGGTAGTCGGGCGGAACGGGTGATGCGGGTAAGCCCGGCTGAGCCAGGAAGGCGACCGGCGCGCGCTGATAGGCTCCATCCCGCTCTCCCACGGGCAGGCGGATAGCGCTGAGCCGCATCGCCGGCAGCAGGAATAGTTTTGGCGGCGGAATGGAATGGATCGGCCGAGGCGGGTAGCCGGAGCATGATGCCGCGCAGAAACCGGGAGGTGACGCGTGCTGGCTTGGGCTCGGTGGCGGTTGCGTGGCGGCACGCGTCGGGCTGGCCCGGTGGTGATTCCGGATGGGTGCTGACATGATCGGCGGAACCGGGCGCAGCCAACTCGATGCGGGCTCGGCCGAGCGCGGCCTCACCGCGCTGGTCGAGGCGGCCGAGCGGGCGGTGGAGAAGATCAGCTCGTCGGTCCCGCCGGCTCAGCTGCGCGCGTTGCTGATCATTGACCGGGTCGGCAGCCTGAACCTGAACCGGCTGGCCGCCCTGGTGGGCGCGTCGGCCTCGGCGACCAGCAGGCTGTGTGACCGGATGGAAGTGGCCGGCCTGCTGACCCGGGACCGTGCCGTGGGCAGCCGCCGGGAGATCGTGCTGCTGCTCACCGAGTCCGGGCGCCGCCTGGCCGAGTGGGTCCGCGACCAGCGCCGCGCGGCCCTGGCTGAGCTGCTCCAGGCGATGAGCCCGGAAGGGCGTGCAGCGCTGGTGCGCGGCCTGGGCGAGCTAGCCGCCCAGACCGGCTAACCGCAGCCGGGCGACCACGCGGCACGGCTGTCCCGGCACGGCGTCCCCGTCTCCGGCGCCCGCATCGCTGGCGCAGCCCCCGCACCGCGTCCCGGCCCAGTGCCCCCGTCTCTGGCACCCGCATCCCGGCCCCAGCGTCCCCGTCTCTGGCACCCGCATCCCGGCCCCAGCGTCCCCGGTGCAGTCCCCGGCACCGCGTCCCCGGTGCAGTCCCCGGGACCGCGTGTCCCCCGCCCGGCGACGGCTAGGTTGATCTTCAGAAATTTTTTCCCTGTGGAAACACTTGTCATCCGGACGCGGACCGTGGCACTCTTTCCCCATGGAAACATTTGCAGTCCTCGGCGGGGTCGCCGAACACACCGATGCGGAACTGCGCCCGGTCCGGGACCTGTCCGGCGATCTGGAGCAGTGCTCTGACGACGAACTGCTCGGCACGATCCGGTCGCAGCCGCGGGGCAGCGCCCAGCGCGCGGCCGCGTGTGAGGTGCTGGTGAGCCGGTACCGCACCCTGGTCCGGTCTTGTGCGAACCGGTACCGGCGCAGCCCCGAGGCGCCCGAGGATCTCATGCAGGTGGGGTACGTGGGCCTGCTTAAGGCGATCAACAACTTCGACCCGCAGGTCGGCCGGAGCCTGGCCGCGTACGCGCAGCCGTGCATCACCGGCGAGATCAAGCGGTACTTCCGGGACAAGCGCTGGCAGGTGCACGTGGAGCGGCCGCTGCAGGAACGGCTGCTCGAAATGCGCGAGGGGATCCGCCAGCTCACCCAGCAGTTCGGCCGTCTGCCCAGCGACGCGGAACTGGCCAGCCACCTGGGCTTCACCGAGGCCGAGGTGCGCGAGGCGCGCGGCGTGGACCTGCTCCTGCAGCCCGCCTCGCTGGACGCGCCGCTGGCCGGCCAGCCGGAGACGGCCAGCCTGGCCGACCTGCTCGGCGAGGAAGACCCGCAGATGGAGCACACCCTGTCCATGGCCGCCCTGGCCGTGCACTGGGGTGAGCTGCCCCGCCGTGAGCAGCGCATTCTGCTGATGCGCTTCTACGGCGACATGACGCAGGCCGAGATCGGACGGTCGCTGGGCATCTCCCAGATGCACGTGTCCCGGCTGCTGGCGCACGCCCTCGGCTACCTGCGGGACCGGATCCTGGCCGAGCCGGAGGCGGCGACCACCGGGATGGCGGCCTGAACCGGCGGCGGCCCGGCGGTCCGCCCGCCTTCCGGGAGCCGGCCGTCGGCCTGTCCTGGATGGAGCGGGGTGCCTGCCAGGCCGCGGAGCCAGAGCTGTTCTTCCCGATCGCCGCGGCCGGGCCGGGTGTGCCCCAGGTGGCGGCGGCGAAGGCGATGTGCCGGAGCTGCCCGGTGTGCGCCGAGTGCCTGCGTTACGCCATGCAGACCGCCCAGGATCACGGCATCTGGGGCGGCACCACGGAGGAGGAGCGGCGGCGGGCCCGCCGCGGCCAGGCAGTGCGGCTGGCGGGCTGAGCCAGCGCCGCGCGGGGCGGTCATTTCCGGACCGCCCCGCCGGAATGTTTCGGCGGCGGCAAAGATGGAACATGGCTGCGGCGGGCCTGTCCCGCACGCGGCCTGCCGTCGTTGCGGTCCGGCCGGCCGAAACAGCGACAGGCCACTAGATTTGGCCGATTATTGTGTCGCCAGGCCAGGGCGCGGGCCTGGCTCCCGCCGGGGCGGGCAGTGCGTCTCTCAGGTGGAGGAGCGGATCGTTGGGTGCACGTCAGGTGGGCGGAAAGTGACCGTATCGGCCCGGCCCGGTCAGCCGGCCCCGCACCGGCATGCGGAGGCACCCGCCGAGGGCAGCGGCGCCGACCGGGACAACCCGGAATGGCTCGGCGAGCCGGACACCGTGCTGCTGGTCGAGGATGACGCGGGGGACGCGCTGCTGGTCGAGGAACTGCTCGCGGACAGCGGCGTGCAGGCCTCGCTGACCTGGGTGCGGTCGCTAGCCGAGGCCAAGGAGGTGGCCGCCAGGACCCCAGCGCCGGGCTGCGTCCTGCTCGACCTGCACCTGCCCGATGTGCAGGGCATCGACGCGGTCACCCAGCTGCTGGCCGCCGCGCCGGTCGCTCCGGTGGTGGTGCTCACCGGGCTGGCCGAGGAGAGCGCCGGGCTGGCCGCGGTCGCGGCCGGCGCCCAGGACTACCTGATCAAGGGGCAGGCCCCGCCGGATGTTTTCGGCCGCGCCATCCGGTACGCCGCGCAGCGCAAGCAGGTCGAGCAGGCGTCCGCGGCCTTGCAGGTCAGCGCGCTGCGCGCGGAGGAGAATGCGCGGCTGGAACGCGCCCTGCTGCCCACCCCGCTGATCCGCACCGGCGAGTTCGAGGTGGTCACCCGGTACCGTCCCGGCCGGGCCCACGCGCTGCTCGGCGGCGACTTCTATGACGTGGTGGAGACGTCCGACGGCACCGTGCACGCGGTGATCGGCGATGTCTGCGGGCACGGGGTGGCCGAGGCGGCGCTCGGCGTCTGCCTACGGGTGGCCTGGCGGTCCCTGGTCCTGGCCGGGGCCACGCCGCTGGCCATGATGCGGCTGCTGGAGCAGCTGCTGATGGCCGAGCGGGAGGACGAATACGTCTTCGCCACCCTGACCCATCTGGCCTTCAGCGCCGACCACCAGCACGTCCGGCTGCTCCGGGCCGGGCATCCGGGCCTGCTGCTGCGCAGCCCCGCCGGGGTCGAGCTGATCGAGGGC
The DNA here is from genome assembly GCA_963717125.1 of uncultured Actinomycetes bacterium. GTDB lineage: Bacteria > Actinomycetota > Actinomycetes > Streptosporangiales > Streptosporangiaceae > RYN-230. Next base: position 260,203 of record CAVQVG010000020.1, on the reverse strand, counting down.
GCGGCCGGGCCCGCGGTCGGCCTGGTGCCCAGCCCGGTGTGGGCGGAGACCGAGCTGACCCTGCCGCCCGGGGCCGGCCTGGTGCTGTTCACCGACGGGTTGTTCGAAGGACGGACCGGGCCGGGGAGTGAGCGGCTCGGCGAGCATGGCCTGGCCGACCTCGCCGCCGACCTGGCCGCGCTGCCCCCGGCCGCGTTCGTGGACACGCTGCTGGAACGGACCGAGGCGGTGGCCGGCCAGTACGGTGGCCTGGCCGACGATGTGGCCATCGTGCACCTGCGCTGGACGGCGCCGTGGTGAGCCCGCCGGCCACGGCCAGCCGGGGCCGGCTGCGGGAGCTGACCGCGGAGGGCTGGTTCCGGCTGGTCCTCCTCGTCCTCGGCCTGCTGGCGGTGGCGGCCGCGCTGCTGGTGCTGGTCCTGCTCACCCGCAACCGCGCGGCGGTGAACAACCTGGCCGGCTCGATCGAGCCGGCCCAGGCCCAGGCCTACCGGCTGCAGGGCGCCCTGGTCGACCAGGAGACCGGGGTCCGCGGCTACGCGATCACCGGCGACAGCCGGTTCCTGGCCCCATACACCAGCGGCCGGGTCATCGAGACCAGCGCCGCGGCGCGGATCCGCGCGCTGGTGGGCGGCAAGCAGCCGATGGCCGGGGACCTGGCCCGGCTGGAACGGGCCGCCAGCGGGTGGCGGCACGACTACGCGCTCCCGCTGATCAGCGAGGCGGCGCACGGTCCGCTGGACGGCCGCCACCTGGCTCAGATCACCGCCAGCAAGCAGGCGTTCGACAAACTGCGTGTGCTGTTCGCCCGGCAGAACGCGCACCTGGCCGCGGCCGCGGCCGCCGGGACGGCCAGCGTGGCCCAGGACCGCACGCTGCAGAACTGGATCTACGCCGCCATCCTGGCCGTCTTCGTGCTGGTATCGGCCGCGCTGGCGGTGGCGCTGCGGCGTGCGGTGGTCCGGCCGCTGCGGCGGCTGAACGCGGCCGCCCGGCTGGTGGCCGACGGTGACCGCAGCCACCGCATCGAGCCCGGCGGCCCAGCCGACCTGTGGTCGCTGGCGGTGGCCGTGGAAGGGATGCGCAGCGCGCTGGTCAGCGCGCTGGACGACCTGGACGCGCAGGCGGGGGAACTGCGCCGGTCCAACGCCGAGCTGGAGCAGTTCGCCTACGTCGCCTCGCACGATCTGCAGGAGCCGCTGCGCAAGGTGGCCTCGTTCTGCCAGCTGCTGGAGAAACGGTACGGCGACCAGCTGGACGAGCGTGGCCTGCAGTACATCGCGTTCGCGGTGGACGGGGCCAAGCGGATGCAGGTGCTGATCAGCGACCTGCTCACGTTCTCCCGGGTCGGCCGGGCCAGCGAGCTGAGCGAGTCGCTGCCGCTCGACCAGCCGCTGGACGCGGCGCTCAACTCACTCTCGGTGGCGATCGAGGACGCGGACGCGGTGGTCGAGCGCCCGGAGCGGCTGCCCGCGGTGGTCGGCGACCCGACCCTGCTGGCCATGCTGTGGCAGAACCTGATCGGCAACGCGATCAAGTTCCGGGCCCCGGGGCGGGCGCCGGTGGTGCAGATCACCGCGGCGGCGCAGCCGGATGGCCAGTGGCAGTTCGCGGTGACCGACAACGGCATCGGCATCCCGCCGGAGTTCGCCGACAAGGTCTTCGTCATCTTCCAGCGGCTGCACGGCCGCGGGGTCTACCCGGGCACCGGGATCGGCCTCGCGCTGTGCAAGCGCATCGTCGAGCAGCACGGCGGTGAGATGCACCTGGACACCACGTATTCCGAGGGCACCCGGATCTGCTTTACGCTGCCCGCGGCGGACGCGGCCCCGGCCCCGGCTAGCGGGACCAGTACCGACAGCGAAGCCCCCGAAGGGATCACCGCATGATGATGTCCGATCTGAAGCCGATCGAGGTCCTGCTCGTCGAGGATGACCCCGGCGACGAGCTGATGACCCGGGAGGCGTTCCAGGAAAACAAGATCGGTAACCGGCTGCACGTCGCGCATGACGGCGAGGAGGCGCTGGACTTCCTGTACCGGCGCGGCTCGCACGCCGAGGCGCCCCGGGTCAACCTGGTGCTGCTCGACCTCAACCTGCCCAAATACGACGGCCGGCAGATCCTGGAGCAGATCAAGTCCGACCCAGACCTGGCCCACGTCCCGGTGGTGATCCTGACCACCTCCTCGTCCGAGGAGGACATCCTGCGCAGCTACAAGCTGCACGCGAACGCGTACGTGACCAAGCCGGTGGACGTCACCCAGTTCATCTCGGCGGTCCGGCAGATCGACGATTTCTTCGTCTCGGTGGTCCGGCTGCCGCGCCGGTAGCCAGACCCGCTCAGTCGGCGGCCAGGGTCAGCCGGGCGCCAGTGTTAGCTGAACGGCTGTGTCCCAGCCCACGATGTGCAGCACGGTGCGCAGCGCGTCCGGCACCTGGTGCAGCACCACCTGCTTGACCGCGCCGCCGCCCGGCGCGTCCGGGCTGGCCAGTCGCACGATGGCGCGCAGCCCGGCCAGGTCGCAGTAGCCCAGGCCGGAGAGGTCCAGGTGAATCTCGTCATGGCGGGCGGCGGCCCCGGTGAGCGCGGCGACCAGCCCGGGATAGCTGGATTCGTCCACCTCGCCGGCCAGGGCCATGATGGGCGGCTCGCCATCCAGCCAGGTGATCCGCAGCGTTCCGTCGTCGAGGACCAGGCCGCTGCCGCGGCCCGGCTCGCCCGGCGTGCCGTGCTCGCCCACCGCCGCATCCTATCCGGCCACCGGCGGCCCTGGGCGGGTCAGCGGCGGCCGGTCAGCTCGGCCAGGGTGCGCCGCACGGCGCGCAGGCCGGACCCGCGCGGCGCCTTGAGCCACACATAGGCGGCGGCGCCGGCCGGGATGGGCAGCCAGAAGTTGACCAGCCGCCAGCCGAGCACGCCCAGCGTGGCCACGCTCCTGGTCAGCCCGAAGCTGACCAGTAGCACCGGCGTGACCGAATCAATCACGCCCAGCCCGGCCGGGCTGACCGGGATGGCGCCGAGCACGTTGGCGATGCCGTACGCGGCGAACAGGCCCACCGGGTTGGCGAAGCGGCCGAACGCGGCGATGAAGCACCACAGCGACGCCGCGTCGAGCAGCCAGTTGAGCGAGGCCCAGGTCAGGGCGCTGATCATGACCCGCCGGTCGGACGCGAGCCGGCGCAGCGAGTCGCTGGCCTGCAGCACGATCTTTTCCAGCCGCTCGCCGCCGACCCGGGGGATCTTGTCCCCGACGGCCCGCAGGATGCGCCCGGCCCGCGCCCCGCCGCGGGTGAACCCGACCACCAGCGCGGCGAACGCGGCCAGCAGGACCGCACCCACGATGGCGACTGTCGCGTAGAGCGGGCGGAAGCCGGACACCGGGATGGAGATGACCAGCGCCAGCCAGAGCAGCACGTTCAGCACGACGGTGGAGCCCATGCCCTTGGTCGCCATCATCACGCCCACGTCGGTGCCGTCCAGGCCTTCCGAGGTGAACAGCTGGTAGCCGACGCCGGCGCTGCCGATCGTCCCGGCCGGGATGACGTGCGCGACCGCGGCGGCCGACAGGTCGATGGCGAACAGCCGGGCCAGCCCGGGACGGCCTTCGGCGGGCAGCAGGACCCGGGTCAGCAGCGCGTAGCAGAACAGCGAGGCGGCTTCCAGCGCCACGCCGGCCACCGTCCACAGCACGCCGATCTGGCCCAGCAGGTACAGGTCCTTGCTCGCGCCGACCAGTTCCGGGATGACCAGGTACTCGACGATCAGCGCCAGGATGAGCAGCAGCACTATCTTGCGCACCGGCCGCCGCGTCACCCGGGTCCAGAACGACGGCCGGGCGGCGTCCTCCCCGTTCGGCTCGCGCTCCCCGTTCGGCTGGCGCTCCCCGTTCGGCTGGCGCTCCCCGTTCGGCTCGCGCTCCCCGTTCAGCTCGCGTCCAGTCGCCGGAACGTCACCTCGCGCAGCAGTAGCCGGAGGGCGGCCGCGGCCGGGATGGCCACCAGCGCGCCGATCAGCCCCATCAGCGCCCCGCCGAGCAGCACCGCCACCACGGTCACCACGGCGGGCACCTCGACCGTCCGGCCCATGATCCGCGGCACGATCAGGTAGTCCTCGGCCAGCCGGTAGCCGATGTAGAAGGCCAGGGTGGCCAGGGCGACCGGGAGCGACACGGTCAGCGCGACCAGCGAGACGATCGCCCCGCCGATGGTCAACCCGATGACCGGGATCAGGTCCAGCAGCGCGACCAGCAGGCCGAGCAGCAGCGGGTAGGGGATGCCGAAGATCTCCAGCCAGGCCCAGGTGCCGAGTCCGGCGATCAGCGAGGTGAGGAAGTTGCCCAGCATGTAGCCGCCGACCTTGACGAAGATCTCGTCGCCGATCAGGATGACCCGGGGCCGCCGGGAGGCGGGCGCGAGCCGGTACAAGAACATCTTGATGTGCGGCATGGCGGCCAGGAAGTAGACCACCAGCACGGTCACCACCAGCATCTCGCTAGCCGCGCTGAGCACCAGCTCGCCGGCCCCGAGCACCCCGCCGACCAGGGCGGTTCCCTTGCTGGAGAGCAGCTTGGCCAGCCGCTGCTCGACGTGGTAGCGGCCGTTCAGTTTGCCCAGCGCCGAGTTGTGGTCCTGCAGCGCGGTCATGTAATGCGGTAGTTCGTGCACCAGCGCGCTGACCTGGGCGGTGAGCGGCGGGATGGCGGCGGCGACGAACCCGGCCACGATACCGGCCACGGCCAGCAGGATCAGCACCACCGCGGACCAGCGGGGCAGCCGGCGCCGGGTCAGCCAGCCGACGGCCGGATCGAGGCCGGCCGCGATGAACAGGGCCAGGCCGATCAGCACCAGCACGGACCGGGCCCGGATGAGCAGCTCGACCAGCCCGTAGGTGACGGCCACGCCGGCCGCCGCGGCCATGCCTACGAAGAACGGGGAGCGCCGGTTCATCGGGCGGCCGAGGCGGCCCAGCCCGCCGGTTTCCTCGGCCACGGCCGCCGCCTGGTCCACCGCCTGCTGCATCTGGTCCGGCTGGCGGTCCGGGTCTGGGTGGCCAGCCGGCTCGGTCAGGCTGGTGTCGCTGCCCACGCCTACCCGCCGGCCGGTCCGGTGCGCGGCTGGCCGCCACGCGGCCGGCGGGCGGCCCGGCGGCCCGCCTGGGTCCACCAGCGGACCGGCTGGATCGTCTCGCGCGGTGGCATCTTCTCCAGCCGGGTCAGCTCGGCGAACACGCGGAACATGCTGGCCAGCCGGGTATCGGCACCGCGCAGATCGCTGTCGATCGCGTCCAGGGCGCGCTGCTGGCTGGCAGGCAGGGTCATCGTGATCTCCGGCGGCTCGGTGTCGCCCTGTGGCTACCCGCCGGCCGCGAGTTAAACGGTGGCGTTGCTCACGAGCGGCCGCCTTGGCCCGCTGTCCCGGGCGCTGGACCGGCCACCGGGCGCCGCCCGCCAGGCGTCGGGTCCACGAACACGTGCGCGGTGACCGGCAGCCGCTCGGCCAGCCGCCGGTCGATGTCCTCGGCCAGGTTCTCCACCTGGTCGGCGCGCGCGTCATCGATGAGGTCCACCCGGGCCGCGACGATGATGCTGTCCGGGCCGACGTGCATGGTCTGCAGGCCGACCAGCCGGTCCACGCCGGGCGTGTGCTCGATCTCGTCCTGGATGATCTGCTGCAGCTTCGGGTCGGCGGCCCGGCCGATGAGCAGGTCGCGGCTGTCCAGGCCGAGCCGGACCGCTACCACGATCAGCAGCACGCCGATCGCGATGGACGCGGCGCCGTCGAAGACCGGGGAACCGGTCAGCTGCTCCAGCAGCAGGCCCGCAGCGGCCAGGGCCAGGCCGATGACGGCCGCGGTGTCCTCGAACAGCGCCGCCTTGACCGTGGTGTCCGGGCTGGTCTTGACGTGCTCGAGCAGCTCGGTGTGGTCGCGCCGGGCCTCGCCGCGCAATTGGTGGCTGGCCCGGAGGAACGAGGTGCCCTCGGCGACCGCGCACACACCCAGCACCACGTACGCGATGACGAAGTTGTGCGTCCGGCTGTGCAGCGACAGGATGCCCTCGAACACCGAGAACCCGGCCCCGGCGACGAAGATGCCGAACGCGGCCAGCAGCGACCAGAAGTAGCGTTCCTGGCCGTAGCCGAACGGGTGGTCTCGGTCGGGCGGGCGCTCGCCCCGGCGCACCGAGGTGAACAGGAAAGCCTGGTTGAGCGTGTCGGCAAACGAGTGCGCGGCCTCGGCCAGCATCGCGCTCGACCCGGTGAGCACGCCGGCAGCCAGCTTAGCCACCATGACCACGATGTTGGCCACCCCGGCCACCAGGACCGTGCGGATAGTCTCGCCGCCCGACTTGGGCTTGGTCACGGCTGAGCCGTCAGCGGAGCAGGTGCCATAGTGCCGGCTGAACTGCCCCGGTCCCCGGCGGCTAAACCGGGGCCGGGTTCACCGGACGTACTGCAGCGTGCGCGTCGGACCTACCATATGGTCGCGGGCGGGCCGGGACAGGCCCGGGACCACCCGGCCCGCGTGCCAGCAGCCCACCGGAAGGCAGCCCCCGATCGTGACCACCCCCGCCCAGGCCGCCGCCCAGCCGGCCGCCGGAGTCCCCGTCCAGCGCCGGATCGCCGGCGAACTCGCCGTACGGGAGGGCCAGGTGGCGGCCGCGGTCGAGCTGCTCGACGGCGGCGCTACGGTGCCGTTCATCGCGCGCTACCGCAAGGAGGCGACCGGCGGGCTGGACGACGCGCAGCTGCGCACCCTGGAGGAGCGGCTGCGCTACCTGCGCGAGCTGGCGGAGCGGCGGGCGGCCATCCTGGACTCGATCCGCGCCCAGGGCAAGCTGGACGACCAGCTCACCGAGCGCATCATGGCCGCCGATTCCAAGGCCCGGCTGGAGGACATCTACCTGCCGTTCAAGCCGAAACGGCGGACCAAGGCGCAGATCGCCCGGGAGGCGGGGCTGGAGCCGCTGGCCGACCAGCTGCTGGCCAGCCCGGAGCAGGACCCGCGGGACGCGGCCGCCGGGTATGTGCACCCGGAGCGGGGCGTGCCAGACGCGGCCGCCGCGCTGGACGGGGCGCGGGCCATCCTGGCCGAGCGGCTGGCCGAGGACGCCGACCTGATCGGCGAGCTGCGTGAGCTGATGTGGTCGCGCGGGCGGCTGGTCTCCCGGGTTCGCGAGGGCGGCGAACAGGCGGGCGCCAAGTTCGCCGACTACTTCGAGTTCGACGAGCCGTTCACCGCGCTGCCGTCGCACCGCATCCTGGCCATGATGCGCGGCGAGAAGGAACAGGTCCTGGAGCTCACCATGGATCCCGGGGACGACGGCGAGCCGACCGAGTACGAGACCCGGATCGCCGGCCGGGCCGGGCTCACCGGCCAGGGCCGGCCGGGGGATCGCTGGCTGGCCGAGACGGTCCGCTGGGCCTGGCGCACCCGGATCGTCGTGCACCTGAGCGTGGACCTGCGGATGCGGCTGTGGCAGCGGGCCGAGGATGAGGCGGTCAAGGTGTTCGCGGCCAACGTGCGCGACCTGCTGCTGGCCGCGCCGGCCGGCTCGCGGCCCACGATGGGCCTGGACCCGGGCTTCCGCACCGGGGTGAAGGTGGCCGTGCTGGACAGCACCGGCAAGCCGGTCGCCACCGCGACGATCTACCCGCATGAGCCGAAGCGGCAGTGGGACCAGTCCATCGCCACGCTGGCCCGGCTGGCCGCGGCGCACCAGGTGGAGCTCATCGCGATCGGCAACGGCACCGCCTCGCGGGAGACCGACCGGCTGGCCGCGGATCTGATCAGGGCGCATCCGGAGCTGTCCTTGACCAAGGTGACGGTGTCCGAGGCAGGCGCGTCGGTGTACTCGGCGTCCGCGTACGCCTCCCGGGAGCTGCCCGGGATGGATGTGTCGCTGCGCGGCGCGGTGTCCATCGCGCGGCGGCTGCAGGACCCGCTGGCCGAGCTGGTCAAGATCGACCCCAAGTCGATCGGCGTGGGCCAGTACCAGCACGACGTGGCCGAGACCAAGCTGTCCCGGTCGCTGGACGCGGTGGTCGAGGACTGCGTGAACGCGGTCGGTGTGGACGTCAACACGGCGTCGGTCCCGCTGCTGGCGCGGGTGTCCGGGATCAGCGAGGGGCTGGCCACGGCGGTGGTGGCGCGCCGGGACGAGGCGGGGCCGTTCCGCCGCCGGACGGCGCTGCGCGAGGTGCCCCGGCTCGGCCCGAAGGCGTTCGAGCAGTGCGCCGGCTTCCTGCGCATCCCCGGCGGGGACGACCCGCTCGACGCGTCCAGCGTGCACCCCGAGGCGTATCCGGTGGTCCGGCGCATCCTGGCCGCGGCGGGCACCGGCATGCCCGGGCTGATCGGCAACACCACGGTGCTGCGCGGGCTGCGGCCGCAGGACTTCACCGACGACCGGTTCGGCGTGCCGACGGTCAGCGACATCCTCCGCGAGCTGGAGAAACCAGGCCGCGACCCGCGCCCGGCGTTCACCACCGCGACGTTCGCCGAGGGGGTGGAGACGCTGGCGGACCTGGCGCCCGGCATGGTGCTGGAAGGCGTGGTGACCAACGTGGCCGCGTTCGGCGCCTTCGTGGACGTGGGCGTGCACCAGGACGGCCTGGTGCACGTGTCCGCGATGTCGCGGGACTTCGTCAGCGACCCGCGGCAGGTGGCCAAGCCCGGTGACGTGGTGCGGGTCAGGGTGCTCAGCGTCAACATCCCGCGCAAGCGCATCGCGCTCAGCCTGCGGCTGGACGACGAGCCCGCGGGCCGGGCTGGCCGGCGGCCCAGTCGCGACCAGCCACGCCGCGACCCGGACCAGCCACGCCGCGACCCGGACCAGCCACGCCGCGACCCCGACCAGCCACGCCGCGACCCCGACCAGCCACGCCGGGACCGAAACCAGCCCGGGCGGGACCGCGACCGGCCGCGCCGGGATCAGCCGCCGGCCGACGGCGCCATGGCCGACGCGCTGCGCCGCGCCGGCCTGGCCGGCGGCCCGGCCGGGGAGCGCCCGCCCCGGTCCGGCTGACCGCGACCGGGGAGCGCCGGGGCCGGTCCCCGGACCGGCTGAGGAGCGTCCGGGCGGCCCCGCTGACCGGCAACTGAACACACTTTGAAGGCAAACTGTTACGCTCTGTTTAATATTTGGTAGAGCAGAGCCAAGCGCGTCGGCTGTGGCAGTTGTGCCTGCGCCCCCGCGGGCATGCCTGGGCGGCACGCCAGGGGGGTAGCGGTGCAGCGGCGGCAACGGGGCATGGTGGCGGGCTACACCGCCTGCGTGCTGCTGCTCGCGGTGCTCTACTACCTGGTGCCCGGGCTGCGGGCCGCGGCGTGGAGCCTGCTGGGGCTGACCGGGGTGGCCGGCCTGCTGGCCGGGCCGCGCGTCAACCGGCCGGCCCGCCGGGCGCCCTGGCGGCTGCTGGCGGCGGGCAGCCTGACCTCGCTGGCCGGGCAGGTGCTGGCCCTGGCCAGTGCCGGGCCCGGCGGGCGGCCGCCGCCGTTCCCGTCCCCGGCGGACGTCTGTGACCTGGCCGCTTACCCGCTCTACGTGGCTGGGCTGGTCCTGTTCATCCGGGCCCGGACGGCCGGGCGGGACCGGCGCGGCCTGCTCGACACGCTGACCGTGACCGCTGGCGGAGCTGTGCTGGCCTGGCTTTACCTGGTGCTGCCGGGTGCCCGAGCGGCCGGCCTGTCCGGCCTGGGCCGGACGGCCGCGATCGGCTACCCGCTCGGCGACCTGCTGATGCTGGCCCTGCTGGCCGGCCTGCTGGCCCGGCTGCTGGCCGAGGGGGGCGGGCGGATCCGGTCGGTCCAGCTGCTTGCGCTGGGCGGCATCGCGCTGCTGGCGGCCGACGTCGGGTACAGCCGCCTGCTCGAGCAGGACGGCTCGGGGCGCCGCCTGCTCGCGGTGAGCGCGGGCTGGGCCGTGTGCTACGCGGCCTGGGGCGCGGCGGCGCTGCATCCCAGCATGACCCGGCTGACCCAGCCGGGCCGGCGGCAGCCGCCGCAGCGCAGCCCGGTCCGGCTGGCCCTGCTCCTGCTGGCCGCGCTGATCGCCCCGGCGGTGCTGCTCGCCGGGGCGCTGGACCGGCACCTGCCGGACGCCGCCGTGATCGCCATCTGCTCGGCCGTGCTGTACTTGCTGGTGATCTCCCGGCTGGCCGACACGACCCGGTCGCTCCGGGTGGCCCTGGACCGGACCCAGGTGCTCCGCGCGGCGGGTGAGTCGCTCGCGGCGGCGGCCACCGAGGAGCAGGCGGCCAGCGTCGTGCGGGCCGCGGTGAGCTCGCTCATCGCCCCGCCTCGCCCGCAGGCGGTGCAGCTGGCCGTGCGGGACAGCGGCACGCTGCGCCTGGTCAGTGCCCCGCCATGGCAGCCGCCCGGGCCGCCCGACCTGCCCCCGGAGGTAGCGGCCGCCTGGCTGGCCGCGCTGCGCGGCCAGCCAGGCGGCCGGAGTGCCGAGCCGCGGCTCGCGGCCGGGTACGGCGGCCCGCAGGCCCGGGCGCGGCCGCCGACCACGTGCTGCTCTGCCCGCTCACGCTCTCCGGCCGGCCGTCTGGTGACGTACTGCCGGGCGTGCTGGCCACGTTCGGCACCCGCCCGGACCTCACCGCGCTGGCCGGGACCCTGGAGTTGCTGGCCCACCAGGTGGCGCTGGCCATCGAGCGGATCATGCTGAGCGGGGAGGTCGTCCAGCGCAACCGCGAGGCGTACTTCCGCACGCTGGTCCACGACACCTCGGACGTCATCCTGATCGTGGACGACGACGGCAGCGTCCGGTACGCGACGCCGTCGGCCCGGAACCTGTTCGGTGACGTCCAGGTGGAAGGCGCGCGGCTGGCCGACCTGGTCCAGCCCGCCGAGCGGGCCGAGATCGACCGCGCGCTGGCGGATATGCGCGCCCGCCCCGGGATCGACGAGGACTGGCGGATCATCAGCCAGGACGGCGGCTACGTGGAAGTCGAGGTCCGGTGCAGCGACCTGCGCCAGGAGCCCACCGTGGGCGGCCTGGTGCTCACCATGCGGGACGTGACGGAGCCACGCCAGCTCGAGCGGGAGCTCAAGTACCAGGCGTTCCACGACTCGCTGACCGGGCTGCCCAACCGGGTGCTGTTCCAGGACCGGGTGGTGCGCGCGCTGGCCCGGGCCCGGCGCACCGGGGCGGTGGTCGCCGTGCTGTTCGCCGACCTGGACGACTTCAAGGTGATCAACGACACGATGGGCCACGCGGCCGGCGACGAGCTGCTGGTGGCGGCGGGCCAGCGGCTGGCGGCGCTGGCCGGCGGCACCGGGCTGGCGGCCCGGCTGGGCGGCGACGAGTTCGCGCTGCTGCTGCCGGAGGCTGGGGACGCCGGCACGGTGGACACGCTGGCCGCTGCCATCGTGGCCGCGTTCGACGAGCCGTTCGCGCTGGGCGTCGGCCCGGCCACGGCCACCGCCACGGTGGGGGTGGCCGTCTCGGCCGACACGAACAGCACCGGCGACCTGGTCCGGCAGGCCGACCTGGCGCTGTACGCGGCCAAGGCGGCCGGCAAGCGGCAGTGGCGGCGCTACCAGCCGGTGCTCAGCGCGGGCATCCGCCGCCGCCGGGAGCTGCAGGCCGCCATGGACACCGCGATCGCGGAGTCCGGCTTCACCGTCGTCTACCAGCCCATTGTTGAGCTGACCAGCGGCGACGTGGCCGGGTTCGAGGCGCTGGCCCGCTGGCCGCACCCGCAGTGGGGGATGATCCCGCCGGAGCAGTTCATCGCGGTGGCCGAGGAAACCGGCCACATCATCCGGCTCGGCCTGTGGGTGCTGGAGCGGGCCGCGGCGGACACGGTGCGCCGGGAGCAGCGGGCCCCGCACCAGCCGCCGCGGTACGTCAGCGTGAACGTGTCCGCCCGCCAGCTCCGCGATCCGGACTTCGTGCCCGGTGTGCAGCGCATCCTGGCCCGCACCGGGCTGCCGCCCGACACGCTGCTGCTGGAGCTGACCGAGAGCGTGCTGCTCCGGCCGGACCACCAGATCCGCGCCGACCTGGCCGAGCTGCGCCGGATGGGCGTGCGGCTGGCCATCGACGACTTCGGCACCGGCTATTCCTCGCTCAGCTACCTGCGGGAGCTGCCGATCAGCATGCTCAAGGTGGACAAGTCGTTCGTGGACGGGATCGCGGTGGACCGGCGGCGGCGGGCCCTGGTGGAGGTGATCGTCCGGATCGCCGGGACGCTCCGGCTGACCGTGGTGGCCGAGGGGATCGAGAGCGAGGTGCAGCGCGACCTGCTGGTGTCGATGGGCTGCCGGTACGGGCAGGGTTACCTGCTGTCCGGGCCGCTGGACGCGAGCGAGGCCGAGGAGATGACGGCGGCCGGGCGCAGCCTGCTGCCCCGGCTGAGCGGCGCTGAGCGCACGAGGCTGAGCGCATGAGGCTGAGCGCATGAGGCTGAGCGCATGACCGGCGCCGCGACGGACCCGCTCGCTACAGTTAGCGGACGGGGAGAATGCTCGTATTGAGCAGAGGAATCGCAGGAATGCTGGGGAGGGGTCATGCCCGCAGACGCCACGCCCGCCAACACGGGGGCCGGTGACGGCTACCGCTACCAGCCTGGCTTCGGGAATGAGTTCGTCAGCGAGGCCGTGCCCGGCGCGCTGCCGGCCGGCCGGAACTCCCCGCAGCGCGCCCCGCTGGGCCTGTACGCCGAGCAGCTCAGCGGCGCCGCGTTCACCCAGCCCCGCGCGGTCAACCGGCGCACCTGGGTGTACCGGATGGTGCCGTCCGCGGCGCACCCGCGGTTCAGCCGGATCGGCAACGGGGCGCTGCGCGGCGCGCCGTCCGGCGAGATCGAGCCGGACCCGAACCGGCTGCGCTGGGATCCGCTGCCGCTGCCCGACGGCCCGGCCGACTTCATCGCCGGGCTGTACACGATGGCCGGGAACGGGGACACAAGGACCCGGAGCGGGATGGCGATCCATCTGTACGCGGCCACCGCGTCGATGACCGACCGCTACTTCGTGGACGCCGACGGGGAACTGCTGTTCGTGCCGCAGCTCGGCACGCTGGCCGTGCACACCGAGCTCGGCCCGCTGCGGCTGGCGCCGGGGGAGATCGCGGTGATCCCGCGCGGCATCCGGTTCCGGGTGGAGCTGCTGGACGGCCCGGCCCGCGGCTACCTGTGCGAGAACTACGGCGCGCCGTTCACCCTGCCAGAACGCGGCCCGATCGGCGCCAACGGGCTGGCCAGCGAGCGGGACTTCCTGGCCCCGAGCGCGGCCTTCGAAGACCGCGGCGACGGGCCGGCGGCGAAGCTGGTGCAGGTGGTGCAGAAGTTCGGCGGGAACCTGTGGGCCGCCGACTACGACCATTCGCCGCTGGACGTGGTCGCCTGGCACGGCAACTACACGCCGGTGAAGTACGACACGGCCAACTTCATGGTCATCGGCACGGTCAGCTTCGACCACCCGGACCCGTCGATCTACACCGTGCTGACCTCGCCGAGCGAGCTACCCGGCCTGGCCAACGTGGATTTCGTGATCTTCCCGCCGCGCTGGCTGGTCGGCGAGGACACGTTCCGGCCGCCGTGGTTCCACCGCAACATCATGTCCGAGTTCATGGGCCTGGTGCACGGCGCCTACGACGCCAAGGCCGAGGGCTTCCTGCCCGGCGGGGCCAGCCTGCACAACACGTTCACCTCGCACGGGCCGGACGTGGCGACGTTCACCCAGGCCAGCTCCGCCGGCCTGGCGCCGCAGAAGATCACCGGCACGCTGGCGTTCATGTTCGAGAGCCGGTGGATGATCATTCCGACCCGGCAGGCGATGCAGGCCGGGCACCGGCAGGCCGACTACGACGCGGTGTGGGCCGGCCTGCCCCGGATGTTCGGCGCCGGCCGGTGACGGCCGCGCCGTCTGTCCCGTCCACCCCGGCCGCGGGGCAGACCCTGCTGGCCACGACGCCGCCGCGGTTCTCCGGCGGCCTGCCGCTGTGGTACCAGCTGGCGCAGAGCCTGCGCACCGCGATCCTGGGGCTGGGCCAGGACGGCGCCACCCGGCTGCCGACCGAGGTGGAGTTCGCCCGGCACTACGGGGTCAGCCTGACCACGGTCCGCCAGGCGCTCGGCTCGCTGGCCGCCGACGGGCTGATCACCCGGCACCGGCGCCGCGGCACGTTCGTCAACCCGGGGGCGCTGCGCTCCCGGGCGCTGCGGGTGATCGGCTCCGCCGACGCGGTGATGGCCCAGCAGTCCGGCGACGAGGTGCGGGTGCTCGGCCGCGACCAGGTGCCGGCCGCCGCACCCCCGGCGGCCCGGCTCGGCATCACCGGGCAGGCGGTGCTGATCCGGCGGCTCCGGCTGGACGGCGGCGAGCCGGTCAGCTACGCGGAGAACTACCTGCGGCCCGAGCACGCCGCGCGGATCAGCGACGCCGACCTGGCCGCGGCGCCGGTCACCAAGATCCTCCGGGACGCGCTGGCGCTGCCGCTGACCAGAATCGACAACGAGGTCTCCGCGTGCACCGCGCCCGCCGAGCTGGCCGCGCTGCTGCGGGTGGACGTGCTCAGCCCGGTGCTGCGATCGGAAAATGTGACCTATGCCGCGGGCGCCACCCCGGTGGACGTAGCCCGGATCCACTACCGTGGCGACCGCTTCACATTCGCGATCTCACTGGACATTCCTTGACCTTAACGACTTTCACCGAGCACGCCCTGCCGTACTGCGTGTTCTCCCACGGCGCCGACCATCCCCGGGTCGGGGCCGGGCTCGGCACGCACATCATCGACCTGGAAAGGGCGTTCGGTGACAAGATCTTCGCAGCGCCGTCGCTGAACCCGTTCCTGGCCCGCGGCCCGCGGGCCTGGCAGCGGACCCGGGAGCGGCTGCTCGGCTTCATCCGGGGCGGGCAGATCACCGGCACCGTGCCGATCGCCGAGGCCATCCTGCACCTGCCGGTCGAGGTGGCCGACTTCGCCGACTTCTACTCCTCGCTGGAGCACGCCACCAACGCGGGCCGGATCCTCCGCCCGGACGACCCCGGCCTGGCCCGCAACTGGCGGGAGATGCCGGTCGGCTACCACGGCCGGGCCGGCACCGTGGTGGTCAGCGGCACGCCGGTGGCCCGGCCGCGCGGCCAGATCGCCCCCGGGCACGCCCGGCCGGGCCTGGACGCCACCCGCAAGCTGGACTTCGAGGCTGAGCTCGGCTTCGTGGTCGGGGCCGGCTCCGCGCTCGGCCAGCCGGTGCCGATCGACGAGTTCGCCGAGCACGTGTTCGGCGTGGTGCTGCTGATCGACTGGAGCGCACGGGACATCCAGGCGTTCGAGTCCCGGCCGCTCGGCCCGTTCCTGGGCAAGTCGTTCGCCACCACGATTTCGCCGTGGGTCATCCCGCTGGCCGCGCTGGAGCACGCCCGGGTCACGCCGCCGCCGCAGGACCCGCCGCCGCTCGGCTACCTGCGGGCCAGCCAGCCGTGGGGGCTGGACATCGAGCTGGCGGTGAGCATCAACGGCCAGCTGGTGTCGCGGCCGCGGTTCGAGCGCATGTACTGGACCGCGGCGCAGCAGCTCGCGCACCTGACCGTGAACGGCGCCGCGCTGCGCACCGGCGACCTGTACGGCTCCGGCACCGTGTCCGGCTTCCGCCGCGAGGAGATGGGCTCGCTGCTCGAGCTGACCGCGGGCGGCCGGGAGCCGCTGCTGCTACGCGACGGCCAGCCGCACGGGTACCTGGCCGACGGCGACACGGTCACCCTGTCCGGGTCGGCCCCCGGGCCGGGCGGCTCGCGGATCGAGTTCGGCTGCGCGACCGGCCGGATCACCGGCAGCGCCGCGGATCACCCCGGCGCGGCGTGGAACGCGGCCAGCGCCTCGCCCGGGGTGTCGTAGAAGCCGTCCGGCCCGTGCTCGCCGGTGAGCCCGTAGTGCCGAAGCTGGTCCCGCACCGGCTGCACCACGCTGGTCATCATGACCTGGATGTGGCCCTGGTGCAGCTGCCCGAAGACCCGGCTGAGCACGTCGGCCGCGGAGTAGTCCACGTCCCCGATGGCCGCGCCGTCCAGCACCAGCCAGCGCAGCGGGCCGCCACGGCGGGTCAGTGCGACCACGTCCTCCACGAACTGGCTGGCGTTGGCGAAGTACAGGCTGGTGCCGAACCGGTACACGACCAGCCCGGGCATGGTGCGCGCGCCGGGACGCACCGGGGCGGGCATCCAGTGCCCAGCCGCCGACTTGACCAGCACGTAGCTGCGCGGCCGGTAGCTGTGCCGCAGGTGGTCGATGATCGACGCGGCGATGGCCACCCCGATGCCGTACTGTACGTTCAGCCCGATCACCGCGGCCGCGGTGACCACGGCCACCGCGAACTCGGCGCGCCGGACGGCCCGGATCCGCCGCAGCCCGGGCAGGTCCACCAGCTGCGCGCCGATCAGGAAGACCACCGCGGCCAGCGCGGCGTTGGGCAGGTAGCGCAGCGGCCCGGTCGCGACCAGCAGCACGCCCACGGCGATCGCGCCGGTGGCCAGCGAGGCGAGCTGGCTGCGGCCGCCCGCGTCGTCCACGATCTGCGTCTTGGTCGGGCTGCCGTTGACCACGAACGTGCCGGTGAACGCGGCCGCGAGGTTGGCCGCGCCCAGCCCGGTCAGGTCGGTGTCGGTGCTGAACGGCTCGTCGTGCTTGACCGCGTAGGCGCGCGCGGTGGCCGCGCTCTGGGCCAGGATGACGATGCCGATCGACGCGGCCGTGCCGAGTAGCGCGACCGCGTCGTGCAGCCGCAGCGTGGGCAGCGTGAAGCCGGGCAGCCCGCGGGGCACCGGGCCGAGCACGGCCACGCCATGGGCGGCCAGGTCTACCGCCCAGCTCGCGACGATCGCGCCGCTCACCGCGAGCAGCGCGCCGGGGATCCGGCGGGTGAACATCTTGGCCGCCATCACCACCGCGATCACGCCCAGCGACACGGCCACCGTGGCCGGGTGGGCGCGGGGCAGCGCGGCCACCGTCTCGGCCAGCTTGATCACCGTGTGCGGGCTGGCCGCGGTCACCCCGAGCATCTCCGGCAGCTGGCCGATGGCCACCTGGATGCCCACCCCGGTGAGGAAGCCGAGCAGCACCGTGCGGGACAGGAAGTTGGCCAGGAAGCCGAGCCGGGCCAGCCGGGCCAGCAGCAGCAGCGCGCCGGTGAGCAGCGCGGCCAGCCCGGCCAGCCCGACATAGGCAGCCGACTGCGGGGCGGCCAGCCGGACCAGCGCCCCGGCCAGCAGCGCCGCGGTGGCCGAGTCGGCCGCCACCACCAGGTGCCGGGAGGCGCCCAGCACGGCGAACGCGGTCATCGGCAGCAGCAGCGTGTACAGGCCGGTGACCACCGGCATCCCGGCGATCCGGGCGTAGCCGAGCACCTCCGGGATGCCCAGCGCGGCCAGCGTGACCCCGGCCAGCAGGTCCCTGGTCAGCGTGGCCCGGCGGACCGGCAGCACCCCGCGCAGCACCGGCCAGTCCCGCATCCGCGCCACCGCGGTCACTATCCCGCCCCCTCCGCACCCGTCCCGTCATCATGCCCCGTCCCGCCGTGCCCCGGCGGCGGCTCCGAACGCACAAAACCGACAAATTATGGATAACGCCAGCGCGAGAAACGGTCCCCGGCCGGGCGCGCGGCCCCATCCGTGTGCATGGCTGAAACGTTCAGTCAGTCCTGGCTGCCGCCGGGTGACCTTGCCCATGTCCGGGCCGAACGCGCGGCGGGCGCCCCCTGCCGGCCCCACCAGGTGCAGAGCGCACACCGAGGACGTGCGGTCGGCAACCACGTCGAAAATAGGGTCGCTGGTGAAGTCATCCGTCCCGCGCGGTCCAGGGGATGCGATACACCTCGACGAGCCCGCTGCGTCCCTTGAGCGCGCGCGTCCCGGCCGGCTCGGCCGATGGCCAGTCACACATAGTCAAAGTAGCCACCGAGATGAGGATCTCCTCGGCCACTGCCTCAGCCTGCAGCCGCTGGGCGACGTTCACCGCGTCGCCCAGCACGGTGTAGTCGAGCCGCCCTTCGCCTCCGAGCGTTCCGGCGATCACGGTGCCGGTGTTCACGCCAACCCCAATGCTGGACACCGGTATGCCCAGCGCGGACGCCTCCGCGTTCAGTTCCGCCTGCCGTCGCTGCATCGCGATCGCGCAGCGCACGGCACACGCTGCGTGGCCGGGCACCGGATTGGGCGCGCCGAAGACCGCCATCACCGCGTCGCCGGCGAACTTGTCAAGGATCCCGCCGTGTGCCTGGACGACGTGGGCCATGGCCGTGATGTGGCGGCCGACGAGCTGGGCGACCTGCCGCGGCGTGACCTGCTCCGCGAAGGTGGAGAAGCCACGGATGTCGGAGAACAAGATGGTTACATCTACTTCCTGCTGGAGCGAGAGGGCGGAAGGCGACGCGCTCACCAGTTCGGCCACCTCGGGTGGCAGGAACGAGGCCAGCGCCCTGGCCATCAGGGCCCGCTCGCGAAGCTGCTCAAGGTAGGCGTTCCTGGCGGCCGCATACAGCCCCAGCGCAAGTGCGGCCGCTGGCACGGCCGCGTCGAACGGGACCTGGCTCACCGCCAGGCTGTGCTCTGAGATGGTGCGGGCAGCCATCTCGCAAACGCTGACCAGGGCCCAGGCGGCAACCCGCATGCCGGTGCCCATCCTTGGTGCGGCGGTGTAGAGGGCGACCAGAGCCATCGCCCCGCCCATGGGATAGGCCAGCAGAATCCCGGCGATCGCGATGGCCAGCACTAGCAGGGGGCGGCGCCGCCTCCACCACAGCGCCGCCACCGCGGGAGAGAAGGCCGCCGCGACGCCCAGCTGGACGCTCCATCCGTGCGCGACCACGCTGCCTGCGAGCACGCCGGCATAGATCGAGCCCACCACCGCGAGCACCACCGCATCCACGACCCTCGGCGGCAGCCGACGTGAGGGCGCCAGCGCCGTATCCCACCGGTCCCGGCGCCCGGCAAATAGTGCAGATGAACTCTGGCCGGAGGCACTATCCGGCAGCGAGCGCCCCGGCCGACGAGCGCCGGCCATCAGGCACCGGGCCGTCCAGGACCACGGCTGGGCTGTTCCGGCCGGGCGGGAGGAGGCCGCCTGGCCGCGGCCAGGCGCGCCAGCGCGGCGTGGTCAAGCACCGCGCCCGGTACCCGTGCCACGCGGCAGGCCGTGACCGCGCGCAAGGTTGCCGAGCGGCGCTTGACCTGTAGGCCTGCCGCCTCACCCACGATCGCCCCCGGACCGACCTGGGCGGCCGCGACTCCGTCGATCTCGACGTCAAGCAGCCCATCAAACAGCAGGAACACCACGTCGGCCTGGTCGCCCTGGCGGACCAGCACGTCTCCGGCGGCCAGCCGCTGCCACTCAGGCACTGAATCGATGACGACAGCCGACAGCACCCGCTCCAGTGCGCTTTCGGCCGCGGCGACAAGCGCTGGGGTGTCACCGCCGCCCCAGGGGCTGTCCTGACGCAGCGCCGTCTTCGCCCAGCGCGCGAAGTCAATCAGGCCCGACTTGGCGACCAGCCGCCCGTCCGAGTCGTACACCCAGTGCCGGGGGAACGCGCTCGCGCCGGCCAGCGCGTGCTCGCTGGTCCCGTCGGCGCGTAACGTCAGGGAAAGCCTGGTCCAGGCCGGGGGCGCCGCGACATGTGGCCATCTGCTTCCCAGCCGTGGCATCGGCAGCCCTGTCCGGCCGCCCGCCGTCTGCACAAACGTCACGCTCTCCGGCCTGACATCCGGGGCCGGGCGCAGCTCAGGGTAGGCGACCGCCGGCACCGTGACGCCAAGCGGGCCGACCCTTACCGTGGTCGCGCCGATCCAGCCAGCACCACTCTGCCCATATCCCGCAACCTGCCCGTCCTCCACTTCGATCCATGCCCGCAGCTGGTTGGCGAAGCGGAACCGATCCGCGGCGCGCAGCTGGTCAATGTCTTCGAGGACATCCGGCGGAGGCGGGTCGTAGTGTGCGATCCGGGCGCTGAACGGCAGCCGGGTAATGCCCTCGATGGCCTCAAGCGGGATCCACGTCAAAGAGGTCACGGACGATTCGATACGCATAATGCACACCCGATCCAGGTTCCCATGAACACCGGCAGTGTCATGCGCCTCATCGCATTATCCCTGCCCCAGTCGCCGGGCTCGACTGACTCGCCCAGCCCCCGCACTGCACCGGGACACACCGGTGCGGGAGGCGCCCCACGTCCTGCCGGGGGGATGCCTGCACCAGCGAAGGCTTCAACGTCATTGTTGCTCAGCGCACCGGGCTGACGCCAGGTAGCATTCAGCCCTTTATGCCTCGGCCGGGGTTCTCACGGCTCGGCGTGACCGACGGTTTTGATCAGGACGAGCCGGGGATGGGCGGCATCCAGCGATGCCCGAGGATGGCGTCGCGCAGGGCGGTCAGGACGTCAGCTCCGTGCTTGTCGGCGGTGCAGATGTACCGGTGGCGGGTGGCTTCCCGGAGCGGAGCCGGCCGGAGATCTTCTGCTGTCGCCGCGGTCGGCTGCTCACACTGACCCGCCTCGCAGCGGCAGACCCATGCAAGCGAGGGAACCTGGCTAGGCGTGCGCCCGGTCAGGAGCGGCGGCGAGCGTGCTCATACAGGCCGCTGAACCGCTCCTACCTGGTGCAACACGCGTCGAGAAATTTGTCACCTAAAACACAAAGGCTCTGACTACGTGACTGAAACACTCGCGTAGTTGGCACTCCAGGGGCGGGGGCGTGCGGGTTAGCGGGCGCGGACCCGGGTGCTGTCCGGATCGAACGGGGGGCGCAGGGTGACCGCGGCCGGGTACCGGGAGCCACCCACATTGACCTGATAGCGGCCCGCGCTGACGAAGTCCCGGGTGACCACGCCGCCGGCCGGGTCGCGCAGGTAGCCGAGGCCGACCGGGCAGCCCAGGGCCTCACCCCAGGCGGCCGACGTCAGCTGGCCGGCCGGCGCCCCGTCCCTGAGCAGCAGCTCGCCGCCCCACAGCATCGGCGCGCGCACCGCGTCGTCACCGGCCGGGCCGGGACCCGCGCGCACCGCGTCGTCACCGGCCGGGCCGGGACCCGCGCGCACCGCCTCGTCACCGGCCGGGCCGGGACCGGCCGGCTCCACCAGCACCGACACCAGCCGCCGCCGCGGGCCCTCGGCCCGCGCCTTCTCCACCGCCTCGCGGCCCAGGAACGGGACCGGCGTGCGCAGCTTGCAGGCGAACAGCAGGCCCGCCTCGACCGGGTTGTACTCCGGGGTCAGCTCGCGGCCGTAGGCCCGGTAGCCCTTCTCCAGCCGCATCGACTCGATCGTGTAATAGCCGGCGTTGACCAGCCCGGACCGCGACCCGGCCGCGGTCAGCGCGGCGAACACCCCGGCCGCGCATTCGGCTGGCACGTACAGCTCCCAGCCCAGCTCGCCGACGTAGGTGATCCGGGTGGCCCGGACGGTGAAATAGCCGAGATCCACCTCCCGGCTGGTACCGAACGGGAAGCCAGCGTCGCTGAAGTCGGCGCTGGACAGCCCGGCCAGCAGCTCCCGCGATCGCGGCCCCATCAGGCCGAACACGGCATACGCCGAGGTCACATCCACGAGGCGGGCGGCCGTTCCCGCCGGGAGGCGTTTAGCAATATGGTCTTTATCCCGCTCGGTGGTCGCGGAGCTGCTGACCAGCAGGAATTCGTCGGGGGAGAGCCGGGTCACGGTGAGGTCCGACTCGTAGCGGCCGGCCGCGTTGAGCAGGCCGGTGTAGACCACCCGGCCGGGCGGTACGGCCACGTCCGCGGTGCACAGCCATTGCAGCGCCTGCTCGCTGCCCGGCCCGGTGAGCAGGTACTTGGAGAACGAGGTCTGGTCGAACAGGGCCACGTCGCGGCGGGCCGCGCGCTGCTCGGCCGCGGACCAGGGCAGCCAGTTCGGTGCGTCCCAGCTGTACCCGAGCACCGGCGCCGCGCCGGGCGGGGCGAAGACGTTGGGCCGCTCCCAGCCCATCTTGCTGCCGAACACGGCGCCCGCCGCGGCCAGCACGTGGTGCACCGGGGACACCCGCAGCGGCCGCCCGCTGACCGGCTCCCGGTTCGGCCAGGGCACCGCGTAGTGCAGGCCGAGGGTCTCGCCGACCCGGTCGCGCAGCCACCGGGTGTTGCCGTGGAACGGGGCGAACCGGCGGATGTCCACCGCGGTCAGGTCCAGGCCCGGGTCGCCGGCCAGGATCCACCGGGCCAGCGCCCGGCCCGCTCCGCCCGCGGACGCGATGCCGACCGAATTGAACCCGGCGGCGACCCAGAAGTTCCGCAGCCCGGGCGCCTCGCCCAGGATGAACTGGTTGTCCGGGGTGAAGCTTTCCGGGCCGTTGTAGAACTTCTTGAGGCCGGCCTCGCGCAAGGCCGGGATGCGCCGCTGGGCCTGCTCCATCAGCGGCGCGAAGTGCTCCCAGTCCTCGCCGAGCAGCTGGAACTCGAACGGCTGCGGGATGTCCTCGGGGGAGACCCACGGCTTGGCGTCCGGCTCGAAGCCGCCGACGACCAGCCCGCCCACCTCCTCCTTGAAGTAGGTGTAGCCGTCCGGGTCGCGGAGCACCGGCAGGTCGCGGTGCACCCCGTCGATCTGCTCGGTGACCACGTAGAAGTGCTCGCAGGAGTGCAGCGGCACGGTCACCCCGCACCAGGCGCCGACCTGTTTGGCCCACTGCCCGGCGCAGTTGATGACGATCTCCGCCTCGATGTCGCCGTGTTCCGGGTCCGCGGTGCGCACCCCGGTCGCGACACCGCCGCTGGTCAGGATGCCGGTGACCCGGGTCCGCTGCCGGATGGTCACGCCGCGGTCCCGCGCCCCGCGGGCCAGCGCGTAGGTCAGGTCGGTCGGGTTGGCCTTGCCGTCGTCCGGCAGCCACAGCGCGCCGGCCAGGTCGGACACGTCCATCAGCGGGTAGCGCCCGGCCGCCTGCGCCGGGCTGAGCAGCTCGGCCCGCAGCTGGAACGCGTCGGCCGCGGCCGCCGTCCGGCGGAGCTGGGTCAGCCGCTCCGGGGTGCGCGCCACGATCAGCCCGCCGCAGCGCCGGAACCCGGCGGACAGCCCGGTCTCCGCCTCCAGCCGGGCGTACAGCTCGGTGGAGTACTGCACCAGCCGGGTGCCGCTCTCCGACGCGCGGAGCTGGCCGACCAGCCCGGCGGCGTGCCAGGTGGTGCCGCAGGAGAGCTGGCCCTGCTCCACCAGCAGCACATCGGTGCAGCCCAGCCCGGCCAGGTGATAGGCCACGCTGGTGCCGATCACCCCGCCGCCGATGATGATCACCCGGTATCTCTCAGTCATCGCGCGCCACGTCATCCAGCAACCGGCCGAACTCCGGGCTGGTCAGCCCGGCCGCCGCCGATTCGAAACGTTCCATCGCCCAGGCCCAGAAGTCGAACGGGATCGGGCTGCTGGCCTGCTGGATAGCGCCCCACAGGGTCCAGCCGTACTTGCCCACCAGGCCGAGGATCCGGGCCCGGGCGATTTTGTTACGCAACGCCCTTCCGTAGTAATGCCGGACCAGCTCGGCGACGCCGTCCGGGGGCAGCGTGCATTCGGCGGCGAGGTTGCCCAGCTCGAAGCACGGGTCGTTGTTGCCGGAGTACTCGTAGTCGATCAGCCAGATGCGCCGGCCGTCGTCGATGAAGTTGGCCGCCAGGAGATCGTTGTTGCACGGCACGGTGCCCGCGTCGCGCACGGCCAGCGCCCGCCGCGCCGCGGCCATCTGGGGCGCCAGCGCGGCGTAGCCGTCCGGCACCCGGAACCCGCGCTCGGTCGCCACGGCCAGGTAGCGGCGCTGCACTGCGAACATGTCGAAGTCGCCGGCGAACCGCGGGCCGGCGTGCAGCCGCAGGCAGGCCCGGGCGATCCGGGGCAGCATGGCCGGGTCGGCGACGTCGGCGTTGCGCAGTGTCCGGCCGTCCAGGAAGCCGAGCACCAGCACGCACTCGGCGGGCTGGTAGGCCAGCACCGGCGCGCCGACCCCGGCGGCCGCGGCGGCCACCGAGTTGTGGTGCTCGTGATCCCGGTCGATGGCCAGCAGGTCGCCGGGTGCCCACACCCGGGCCACAAAACAGCCGTCCGGGGTCGTCACCTTGTAGTTGCGGTTCGTCAAACCGCCAGGCAGCGGCGTTATCGTCCGGGGCGCGCCGGCCAGGCAGGGCACCCGGTCGAAGAGCGTGGACGGCTCGGCCAGTTCTGTCATCGGTCGCAGATTACTGGCCGATCCGGAAAGGGTCTAGACAGTAAGTTGGCCTGGCTTTTACGATTCGCCTCAACTTGTGCGGCTCATCGCAAGGGGAGGCAGCCGATGAGTACCAGCTCTGAGATCCCCGCCAGCCAACACGATCAGCGAGACGCGGCTGACCTGGCCAGTTTCGGCTACAAGCAGGAGCTCAAACGCTCGCTCGGGCTGTTCAGCTCGTTCGCGGTCGCGTTCAGCTACATCTCTCCGTCCACCGGCATCTTCACCCTGTTCGCGCTGGGCCTGACCACCGTCGGTGGCGTTTTCATCTGGACCTGGCCGGTGGTGGCGCTCGGCCAGTTCCTCGTCGCGCTGAACTTCGCCGAGGTGGCCAGCCACTACCCGGTGGCCGGCTCGGTGTTCCAGTGGACCAAGTACCTGTCCAGCCGGACCTACTCCTGGTTCACCGGCTGGATCTACCTGTTCGCCGGCGTCCTGACCGTCACCGCGGTGGTGGCCACGCTGCCGATCGCGTTCATCCCGGCGCTGAACGGGCTCGGCTGGCACAGCCTGAACGCGACCAGCCTGCACACCCAGCTGGTCGTCGCGCTGATCACGCTGGTCGTCATCACCGTGCTGAACATCTACGGGGTCAGGCTGGTCGCGCTGATCAACAACACCGGGGTCATCTTCGAGATCCTCGGCATGTTCGTGTTCGCGCTGGTGCTGCTGATCTTCCACAACCACCAGGGCTTCCGCGTAGTGACCAACAGCGCCGGGCTGCACGTCGGGCCGGCCTCGTTCCTGGCCGCGATGTTCATGAGCCTGTTCGTCATCTACGGCTTCGACACCGCCGCCACGCTGGCCGAGGAGACCAAGGACCCGCGCCGGGCCGCGCCCAAGGCGGTGCTCTACGCGGTCGTCGGCGCGTTCATCATCGGCGGCGTGTTCCTGCTCGGCACGCTGATGGCCATCCCGAACCTGCACACCGCGATCACCGGGAACGGCGGCCTCGGCTGGAACCCGGCCAACATCATCGAGGCCAACTTCCCGTCCTGGCTGGCCACCATCTACCTGCTGGTGGTGTCGGCGGCCATCTTCGTCTGCTGCCTGTCCATCCTGGCCGCCACCATCCGGCTGTGCTTCGGCATGGCCCGGGACAACACGCTGCCGTTCTCCAAGACCTGGAGCAAGGTCTCGCCGACGCTGCACACCCCGGTCTTCGCCTGCGTCATCATCGCGCTGCTGGCCGCCGTCCCGTTCCTGAAGTACTCCGGGGCCGGCATCATCGCCATCGCCGCCACCGGCCTGATCTACCTCAGCTACTTCCTGGGCAACCTGGTGGTGATGCGGGCGCGGGCGCGCGGCTGGCCGAAGGCCAGCGCGCCGTTCAAGCTGGGCCGCTGGGGCATCCTGGTCAACGCGGCGGCGCTGCTCTACGGCGGCGCGATGATCATCAACTTCGCCTGGCCGCGGATCGCCAGCAACCCGAAGCCGAAGCAGACCGGCGGGCTGCTCAGCTTCGGCATGTCCTGGCTGGACAGCATCCCGATCCTGTGGTCGGTGTTCGCGTTCATCGTCATTATCGGCGTGCTCTACTACCTGGCCGTGGGGCGGCGTAAGGAGTTCGCGCCGGTGGTCGCGCCGGCCGGGGACGACGCGCCGCTGGTGCCCGGAACAGCGCTGCCGTCCGATTGAGCCACGGGCTGACACATGGGCGCACAGCCGCAGCCGCGGCGGGAGCTGCCCGCGATGACGGGCCTGGCCCCGCCGGTGATCATCCGTGAGCCGGGCTGTACCGCGCACGGGCAGATCGAGGAGTGGCTGGCCGACGCGATAGCGGCCGGCCAGCTGCTGCCCGGCGACCGGCTGCCCACCGAGCACGCGCTGGCCGGCTGGCTCGGGGTCAGCCGGATGACGCTGCGGCACGCGCTGGCCAGCCTGGCCCGGCGTGGCCTGGTGGTGCGCACGGTGGGCCGGAACGGCGGCACGTTCGTGGCCGAGGGCAAGCTGGAGCAGGACCGGACCACGCTGGCCGGGTTCTCCGAGCAGCTGCGCCGGCACGGCATGGTGGCCGGGGCCCGGGTGCTGTCGGCCACGGCGCGCACCGCGGGCCCGGCCGTGGCCGCCGCGCTGGAGTTGGCCGACGGCGACCCGGTGGCCGAGATCCGCCGGGTCCGGCTGGGCAACGGGCGGCCGATCGCGGTGGAGCACTCGGTGTTCCCGGCCGCGCTGTGCCCGGGCCTGCTGGACTGCCAGCTGGACGGGTCGCTGTACGAGCTGCTCGACGAGAAGTACCGGCTGCGCCCGTACCGGGCCAGGGAGAGCCTGGAGCCGGTCACCGCGGATGCCCGCGAGGCCGAGGCGCTGCAGGTGCGCGAGGGCGACCCGCTCATGCTGGTCGAGCGGATCGCGTACGTCCGGGATGGCCGGCCGGTCGAGTACGCGCACGACCTGTTCCGCGGCGACCGGACCCGGATCGTCATGTGGACCTCGGACTTGGCCGACGTCCGCTGATGGGCGGCGGCCCGGGCGCGTGTGCTGATGCCCGGCGGCCCGGGCCCGTGCGCTGATGCCGCCGGCCCGGGCGCGTGTGATGATGTCGGCTATGCCTGCCCCGCCGCCCCGGCTGCTCGCGGTCAGCGACCTGCATGTCGCCTATCCGCAGAACCGGGAGATCGTGCAGGACCTGCGGCCGGGCTCGGCGGCCGACTGGCTGCTCATCGCCGGGGACACCGGCGAGTTCATGGCCGATATCGAATGGGCGCTCGGCACGCTCAGCGACCGCTTCGCCCGGGTCATCTGGGTGCCCGGCAACCACGACCTGTGGACCCATCCGCGGGACCCGGTCCAGCTCCGCGGCGAGCAGCGGTACCAGCGGCTGGTCGAGGTGTGCCGGGGCCTGGGCGTGCTCACCCCGGAGGACCCGTTCTGCGTCTGGGCGGGGGCCGGCGGCCGGCCGTCATCGCGCCGCTGTTCCTGCTGTATGACTACTCGTTCCGCCCGGACGGGGCGCGGACCAAGGCGGAGGCGCTGGCCCGGGCGTACGCGACCGGCGTGGTATGCACCGACGAGGAGCTCCTGCACCCGGATCCGTACCCGAGCCGGGAGGCCTGGTGCCAGGCCCGGATCGAGCTCACCGAGCGCCGTCTGGCCGAGCTGGACCCCGACCTGCCGGCCGTGCTGGTGAACCACTTCCCGCTGGTTCGCGAGCCGACCCGGGTGCTGCGCTACCCGGAGTTCGCGCAGTGGTGCGGCACCACCCGGACGGCGGACTGGCACGTCCGGTACCGGGCCAGCGCGGTCGTCTACGGGCACCTGCACATCCCGCGGACCACCCGCTATGACGGGGTGCCGTTCCTGGAGGTCTCGCTGGGCTACCCGCGGGAGTGGCAGCGGCGCGACCCGGTGACCATCCCGCGCCAGGTGCTGCCGGCGGAGCCGGCGTGACCCGGGCGGAGTTGCCGTGATGCCCGCGGGGCCGGCGTGACGCGGGCGGGGCCGGCGTGACGCCCGCGGAGCCGGGCGCGCTGCGCACCGGGCCGGCCGCGCTGCTGGCCGGCCTGCTCCCGGCCGCGGCCGTGGTGGCCGAGACGTTCGGCGACCAGCCGGACGCCGGGCTGCTCGGCGCCGAGCAGGCGGCGGTGGCCCGGGCCGTGCCCAAGCGGCGCCGCGAGTTCGCCACCGGGCGGGCGTGCGCCCGGGCGGCGCTGGCCGGGCTGGGTCTGCCGCCGGCGCCGGTGCCGGCCGGGCCGCGCGGCGCCCCGGACTGGCCCGCCGGGGTGGTCGGCAGCATCACGCACTGCGACGGCTACCGGGCCGCCGCGCTGGCCCGCCGCACCGACCTGGCCAGCGTCGGCGTGGACGCGGAGCCGGACGAGCCGCTGCCCGGCGGCGTGCTGGCCCTGGTGGCCCGGCCCGAGGAGCAGGCGTGGCTGGCCGGCCGCCGCGCCGCGCCGCCGGGGGGGCCGTGCTGGGACCGGTTACTGTTCTGCGCCAAGGAAGCGGTGTACAAGGCGTGGTTCCCGCTCACCGGCCAGTGGCTGGGCTTCGAGGACGCGGCCGTGCGGCTAGCGGCCGACGGCACGTTCGCGGCCCGGCTGCTAGTGCCCGGCCCGGTGCTGGGTGGGCAGCGGCTGGCCGGGTTCACCGGCCGGTGGCGATCCAGCCATGGCCTGCTGCTCACCGCTATAGCCGTGCCAGCCTGACCCGGATCCCGCAGATCATGGAACCGGCGGACCTGGCTCGCTGTCCGCGACGGCTCCGACCGCGGACCCGGTGCTGGCATCGTGATCAACTGATTGCTGCTGCCCCAGCAACACTAATCAGTAGATCAGGAACGCCACTGGTATCCGGGGGAGACGCGTCGCCGCGCACCCGCCGGGCACCAGGCCACGCCCGGGCCGACCTTTGCTGAACGCTGAGCGTCAGTATAGGCTGCCGTTATGCGGGTGACCGGGGTGGCCCAGCGGGACGCCTGGCGGTCCCGGACGATGCCGCTGACGGAGCAGGTCCGCCCGGACCTGTGGTCGATCCCGGTGCCGATCCCGGGCAACCCGCTGCGCTACACGCTCAGCTACCTGATCGCCGGTGATTCCGGGCTGGTCCTGATCGATCCCGGGATGGACACCGAGCCGACCTGGCAGGCGCTGCAGGCCGGGCTGGCCGAGGCGGGCGCGGCCGTGACCGACCTGACCGGCATCGTCGTCACCCACGTGCACCCCGATCACCATGGCCTGTCCGGCCGGCTGCGTGAGCAGTCCGGCGCGTGGATCGCGATGCACCCGGTGGAGCGGGACTCGCTGCCCGCCCGGATCTGGGACGAGGTGCGCGGTCCGGCCGGCGACCGGGACTGGCTGCGGTCCTGCGGCGTGCCGGCCGACGTCGCGGCCGAACTGGCCATCACCCCGGAGGGGGTGCGCTGGGTGCTGGCCATGGTGGAACCCACCATGCTGCTGGGCGACGGCGACCTGGTCCCGCTGCCCGGCCGGCGGCTGCGCGCGGTATGGACGCCCGGGCACACCCCGGGGCACCTCTGCCTGCACGAGGAGACCGAGGACGTGCTGCTGACCGGGGACCACGTGCTGCCCCGGATCAGCCCGAACATCGGGCTGCAGCCGCACGCGGCCGAGCCGCCACTGGCCGCCTACCTGGCGTCGCTCAAGCGGACCGCCGGGTACGACAGCGCCGAGGCGCTGCCCGCGCACGAGTACCGGTTCCACGGCCTGGCCGACCGGGCCCGGACGCTGCTGGCCCACCACGACCGGCGGTGCGGCGAGGTGCTGGCCGTCACCGACCGGCTCGGCGCGGCCACCGTCTGGCAGATCACCCAGGAGCTGTCCTGGTCCCGGGGCTGGGGCGCGGTGACCGGCATGATGCGCCGGGCCGCCCTGGCCGAGACGGCCGCGCACCTGGAGTACCTGTCCGGCACCGGTCAGATCGACGCGGCGCAGGACGCTCCCAGCCCGGTCCGCTACCTGCGCGCGGCCGGCGCGCCAGGGGAGCCAGGACAGCCGGGCCAACCAGGCCGGCCGCGGGCGCCGGACAGCGTCAGCGCGCCGGGCTAGTCTCGGCCGGGCACGGTGAGAGCGCTCACAATTCCTCCGTCGCGGCCACCGGCCCCGGCAGCTGCGAACGCAGCCAGGCCGGGACCGGCCGCGGCTCGGTGAAGCGCACCGCGAACAGCGCCCAGACCGCCTTGCCCACGTCGGTCGGCGTGGTGTAGCCCCAGGCGTCGCTGAGCGCGTTGATGACGTGCAGCCCGCGGCCGCTCTCGGCCAGGTAGTCGGGCTCCCGGAGCACCGGCACCTGCGGCCCTGGGTCGGTCACCACGACCAGCACGAACCGTGCGGGCTGGACCAGCGCCACCCGCACCGGGTGGGCCGGATGGTCGGCGCCGTGCCGCAGCGCGTTGGTCAGCAGTTCGGACAGCACGACCGCGATGTCGTCGGTGCGGTCGGCCACCGTCCACCGGCGCAGCGTGGCCAGGCCGAAATCACGGGCCGCGCCGACCGACTGGGGGGTGCCGCGCGGGGTGCGGGTGGCCACCCGCGGGAAGCAGGTCCACTCCAGCGCCGCCCGGTCGGCGGCCAGCGGATGGATGCCGTGCCCAGCCGCGGCCATGCGCACGGCTGGCGCCAGCCAGTCCCAGTGCACGTCGCGAGCCATTCTGCTGGCCAGCCGCAATGGGTGCGCGCTCATCGGCTTGTGGGTGGTCCTGTCGTCGTCCGGGGGAGGCTACGTCGCTGCACGTATCCTGCCTTATGCACGTTTCGTTTGCAACGTCCCCTGCACGTTCAGGTGCACGTGCATTTGATCTGTTAGGCTGGCACGTGCAGGAGGTCACCCAGCGCCGGAACATCCGGCGGTAAGCGATTCCCGCTGGCTCAGGAGGAACAGTTGCAGATTCGAAGCGGCATCCCGGCTGGTGAGCTCGCCGTGCGCTGGCGCAAGAGCAGCATCAGCAACCCCAGCGGGAGCTGTGTGGAGATGGCTGAGCTGCCGGGGGGCGCGGTCGCGGTGCGGAACTCCCGGCACCCGTCCGGACCGGCACTGGTCTACCCGCGGCCGGCCCTGGCCGCGTTCCTGGAAGCCATCAAGCAGGGCGAGTTCGACGACCTTTGACTGGCCGTCCCGGGCCTGGAAAGTCGCGCCATTTTGACCCGGGACACGGTGCCGGCTCGGTGATATCGTGCTCTGTGTGTCCCGCCGGATGGCGGGCCGCGCTGCTGGCAGATATTGCGCGCCCTGACTCGCTCTCGGGCACCGCGTCTGGCATCGGCCGGGGGGGTTAGGTGTGATGGCCGTGATTCCATCGGGTCTGGAGCTGGTATGAGCCGGGAGCTGAGATGACTGCCGTTCATCCGGCCGACGACGAACCGGTCGGCGCGCTGGCAGGCGCCCGGGCCGGCGGCACCGTGGTCCGGATGATGCTCGGTGCCCAGCTGCGCCGTCTGCGTGAGGCCGCCGGGATCACCCCGGATCAGGCCGGTTACGAGATCCGCGCCTCCCGGTCGAAGATCAGCCGACTGGAGCACGGCCGGGTCGGCTGCAAGATACGCGACGTGTCCGACCTGCTCACCCTGTACGGGGTGACCGACGAGCAGATGCGGGCTGGGCTGCTGTCCCTGGCCCGGCAGGCCAACAACCAGGGCTGGTGGACTCAGTACGGCGACATCCTGCCGGACTGGTTCGAGACCTACCTGGGCCTGGAGGCCGCGGCCTCGCTGATTAGGACGTTCGAGCTGCAGTTCGTGCACGGCTTGTTCCAGACCGAGGGCTACGCCCGTGCCGTCACCATGCTCGGCCACCGGGCCGCCCCGGAAACCGAGATCGACCGCCGGGTCAGCCTGCGGATGGCCCGCCAGGACCTGCTCAGCAGCGCCCAGCCGCCACGGGTCTGGTCGGTGATGGATGAGGCCGCGCTGCGCCGCCCGGTCGGCGGCCGGGACGTGATGCGCGGGCAGCTCAACCGGCTGCTCGAGGTGGCCGGGCTGAACCAGGTCACCATCCAGGTGGTGCCGTTCCGCCGGGGCGGCCACGCGGCCGCGGGCGGCTCGTTCACCGTGCTCCGGTTCGGCGAGCCCGACCTGCCGGACGTGGTCTACATCGAGCAGCTGACCAGCGCTCTGTACCTCGAGCGGCGCACCGACGTGGACCACTACATGGAGATCATGAACCGGCTGAGCGCGGAGGCGCTCACTCCGGCCGGGACGACAAAGCTGATCAAGGAGATCATCCGGGACACCTGACGCACCCCGGATCTGATCGGCCCGAACTCCACTGTCCCTATCGCCACAGTTGTTTGACCCTGCGCCGCGCGGGCACGTCACGTCCCGGTAACCCTGCTGCGCTATGGTCGGGCCGGCCGGGGAGTGCACGGGCGGGCAGATAGCCCACGACACCAGGGGACGGAAATCCGGTGACGCAGGAGGCGTTGATCTGGCCGGGCGGCAGTTACCCGCTCGGCGCCACCTATGACGGGGTGGGCACCAATTTCGCCCTGTTCTCCGAGGTCGCCCACCGGGTGGAGCTGTGCCTGTTCGACGAGGACGGGGCCGAGACCCGGGTGCCGCTGCACGAGGTGGACGGGTTCGTCTGGCACGGCTACCTGCCTGGCATCGGCCCAGGCCAGCGCTATGGCTACCGGGTGCACGGCCGGTACGACCCGGCGGCCGGCCAGCGCTGCAACCCGGCCAAGCTGCTGCTCGACCCGTACGCCAAGGCCGTCGAGGGCAGCGTGCGCTGGGACCAGGCGGTGTTCGCCTACCCGTTCGGCCAGCCGGACGAGCGCAACGACACCGACTCGGCGCCGTACGTGCCCCGGTCGGTGGTCATCAACCCGTTCTTCAGCTGGGACAGCGACCGGCACCCGCGGACCCCGTATCACGAGACGGTGATCTACGAGGCGCACGTGCGCGGGCTGACGAAGCTGCACCCCGAGGTGCCGCCGGCCCAGCGCGGCAGCTACCAGGGGCTGGCCCATCCCGCGGTCATCGAGCACCTGCACGGGCTGGGCGTCACCGCCATCGAGCTGATGCCGGTACACCAGTTCGTCAGCGACGCCATCCTGGCCGAACGCGGCCTGGCCAACTACTGGGGCTACAACACGCTCGGGTTCTTCGCGCCGCACAACGGCTACGCGGCCAGTGGCGCCCGCGGCGAGCAGGTGCAGGAATTCAAGTCGATGGTCCGCACCCTGCACCAGGCCGGCATCGAGGTGATCCTGGACGTGGTGTACAACCACACCGCGGAGGGCAACCACCTCGGCCCCACGCTGTCCTTCCGCGGTATCGACAACCGGTCCTACTACCGCCTGGCCAGCGACGACGAGCGGTTCTACATGGACACCACGGGCACCGGCAACAGCCTGCTGATGCGGCACCCGCACGTGCTCCAGATGATCATGGACTCGCTGCGCTACTGGGTCACCGAGATGCACGTGGACGGCTTCCGGTTCGACCTGGCCGCGGCGCTGGCCCGCCAGTTCCACGAGG
Source organism: uncultured Actinomycetes bacterium (assembly GCA_963717125.1). Classification (GTDB taxonomy): domain Bacteria; phylum Actinomycetota; class Actinomycetes; order Streptosporangiales; family Streptosporangiaceae; genus RYN-230. Next base: position 227,058 of record CAVQVG010000020.1, on the reverse strand, counting down.
TGGACCGGCTGTCCGCGTTCTTCGACATGGTCCAGCAGGACCCCGTCGTGTCCCAGGTCAAGCTCATCGCCGAGCCGTGGGACGTGGGTGAGGGCGGCTACCAGGTGGGCAACTTCCCGCCGCTGTGGACCGAGTGGAACGGCAAGTTCCGGGACACGGTGCGCGACTTCTGGCGCGGCGAGCACGCCACCCTGCCCGAATTCGCCTCCCGGCTGACCGGGTCCAGCGACCTGTACCTGAGCGACGGCCGGCGACCGGTGGCCTCGGTCAACTTCGTCACCGCGCACGACGGCTTCACGCTGGCCGACCTGGTCTCCTACAACCACAAGCACAACGAGGCCAACGGCGAGGGCGGCCGGGACGGCAGCGACGACAACCGGTCCTGGAACTGCGGCGCCGAAGGTCCCACCGACGACCCGGCGGTGTGCGCGCTGCGCGACCGGCAGAAGCGCAACTTCCTGTGCACCGTGCTGCTGTCCCAGGGCGTCCCGATGCTGCTGGCCGGGGACGAGATGGGCCGCACCCAGCGCGGCAACAACAACGCCTACTGCCAGGACACTGACATCTCCTGGGTGCACTGGCCTTCTGACCACGGGCCTTCTGACCACGGGCCTTCTGACCACGGGCCTTCTGACCATGAGCCGCCGGACGACGCTGCCGACGTGCCCGGCTACGCCGGCGACCAGGACCTGCTCGACTTCGCGGCGACGCTGATCCGGCTGCGCGCCGACCATCCGGTGTTCCGCCGCCGCCGGTTCTTCCGCGGCCAGGAGGCGGTCCGCGGTCGCGCCGGGGGGCACGACAAGCCCGGTGACATCGCCTGGTTCACCCCGGCCGGCGAGGAGATGACCGACGACGACTGGGCGGTGGGCTTCGCGAAGTCGCTCACCGTGTTCCTCAACGGCGACGCGATCTCCGAGCCCGACCCGCGCGGCGAGCGGACCCGGGACGAGTCGTTCCTGCTCCTGTTCAACGCGAGCGAGCTGGACCTGGCGTTCACCATCCCGCCGCAGCGGTACGGCGAGAAGTGGGCCAAGGTGCTGGACACCGCGCTGCCGCACAGCGCGGTGGCGGACGCGCCCGCGGTCAAGCCGGGCGACGCGGTGCCCATCCCCAGCCGCTCCATGCAGGTCCTCGCCCGTGCCTGACCCGGGCGGCCCGGGTCGGCGGAGCGTGCCGGTGTCCAGTTACCGGCTGCAACTTCAGCCGGGCTTTGGCTTCGCGGACGCCGCCGCCAGCGCCGACTACCTGGCCGCGCTGGGCGTCAGCCACGTCTACCTGTCGCCGATCCTGCAGGCCACGCCGGGCTCCCGGCACGGCTACGACGTGGTGGACCACTCCCGGGTGTCCGCCGACCTGGGCGGCGAGACCGCGTTCCGGGACATGGTGCGCCGGTTCCGCATCGCCGGGCTTGGCGTGCTGGTCAACATCGTGCCCAACCACATGGCCATCCCGGTGCCCGAGTCGCTGAACCGGCCGCTGTGGTCGGTGCTCCGGGACGGGCTGGCCTCGCCGTTCGCGTCCTGGTTCGACGTGGACTGGGCCGCGCAGGACGGCCGCCTGCTGCTGCCGGTGCTGGGCGGCCCGCTGCCGGACTGCCTGGCCGACCTGACCGTGTCCAAGCTGACCACCGGCGGCGGCGCCGAGCCGGTGCTGCGCTACTTCGACCACGTGTTCCCGGTCCGCCCGGGCACGGCCGGGCTGCCGCTGGCTGACCTGCTGGCCGCGCAGCACTACCGGCTGGCCGACTGGCGGCTGGCCGCCACCGAGCTCAACTGGCGCCGGTTCTTCGACATCAGCTCGCTGATCGCGGTCCGGGTGGAAGACCCCGAGGTGTTCGAGGCCACCCACGCGCTGATCCTCGGCCTGGTCGCCGAGGGGCTCATCGACGGGCTCCGGGTGGACCACCCGGACGGGCTGGCCGACCCGCGCGGCTACCTGCGCCGGCTGGCCGACCGGACCGGCGGCCGCTGGGTGTGCACCGAGAAGATCCTGTCCGGCGACGAGCGGCTGCCCGCCGACTGGCCGTGCGCGGGCACCACCGGCTACGACAGTCTCGGCGCGGTCGGCGGCCTGTTCCTCGACCCGGCCGGGGCGGAGCCGCTGGCCACCGGCTACGTCGAGTTCACCGGCGGCGCCGCGGCGTTCGCCGGGGTGGCTGAGGAGGCCAAGCGGACCGAGGCCGAGCAGGCCCTGGCCGCCGAGGTGGCCCGGCTGACCCGGCTGGTCAGCCAGACCGCGCACCCGCCGCTAGCCGGCTACCCGGCCGGGGACCTGACGGCCGTGCTCACCGAGCTGCTCACCGCGATGCCGGTATACCGGGCCTACGTGGTCCCCGGCGAGCCCGCGCCGCCGCAGTTGACCGCGATCCTGGACCAGGCCGCGGCGGCCGCCCGGCCGCGCCTCCCGGCGCACCTGCATCCGCTGCTGCTGGCCGTCACGGACCTCGCGCTGACCGGGCCCGCGCCGTTCGTCATCCTGTTCCAGCAGGTCTGCGGCCCGGTGATGGCCAAGGGCGTGGAGGACACCGCGTTCTACCGCTGGTCCCGGCTGGCCGCGCTGAACGAGGTCGGCGGCGACCCGGACCGGTTCGGCCGCGGCCCGGCCGAGTTCCACCGGTTCGCCGCGCACCTGGCCCGGCACTGGCCGGGCACGCTGACCACGCTGTCCACCCACGACACCAAGCGCCAGGAGGATGTCCGGGCCCGGCTCGCGGTGCTGGCCGAGATCCCGCTGGCCTGGCTGGCCGAGGTGACCCGGTGGCACGACCGGGCCGCCGCGCTGGCCGGCGGGCTGGTCCCGGACCCGGACACCGAGTACCTGATGTGGCAGACGCTGGCCGGCGCCTGGCCGCTGGACCGGGAACGGCTGACCGGGTACCTGGTCAAGGCGATGCGTGAGGCCAAGACGCGCACCTCGTGGACCGACCCGGACGCCGAGTACGAGGCGATGGTGCTCAGCTTCGCCGAGCAGGTGCTGGACGACGACGAGCTGACCAGCCAGCTGGCCGGCTTCGCGGCCGCGCTGGGCGAGGACGCCGGGGCCAACTCGCTCGGCATGAAGCTGGTCCAGCTCACCATGCCCGGGGTGCCCGATGTGTACCAGGGCTGCGAGCTGGCCGGCCTGGCCCTGGTCAACCCGGACAACCGGGCCCCGGCCGATTTCACCCGGGGCCGGGAGCTGCTCGCCGCGCTGTTCAGCCCGGGGGGGCGAGCCCCCGGAACCCCCCGATCTCCGCTCCGCGCCGAGGCCAGCGCCAGCCGGCCCAGCGGGCCTTGACGCGGAGAAGCTGCTGGTGACGTCCACCGCACTGAAGCTGCGCCGGGCGCACCCGGACTGGTTCGCGGCCGGCTACCAGCCGCTGGCCGCCGAGGGCCCGGCGGCCAGGCACGCCGTCGCGTTCGCCCGCGGCCAGGCCGTCACCGTGGCCACCAGGCGGCAGGCCGGCCTGCGCCGCCGCGGCGGCTGGGCGGGCACCGTACTGCCGCTGCCCGCCGGCACGTATCAGGACCTGCTCACCGGCGCTATGCTGACCGGCCCGCGCCCACTGCTGGCCACGATTACTGAACGCCATCCCGTGGCACTCTTGATCCCCGCCGAATCACCCTCGCCGGATCTCGACGCGGCGGCGTCACCGGCTCATGATGTTTCCTGAGGTGCGGACGTGAGCGTGTTCCGGGTATGGGCCCCTGCCGCCGGGGCGGTCGAGGTGCAGGTCAGGCCGGCGGGCGAGGCGGACGGCGCGGAGAAGGTCGTGCCGATGCGCCCGGCCGCGGGGCCGGCTGGTGGGAAGCGAGCGTGCCGGGCGCGGCCGACGGCGCCGACTACGGGTTCCGGCTGGACGGCGGGGCGGCGCTGGCCGACCCTCGGTCACCACGGCAGCCGGACGGCAGCGCGGGGCTGAGCCGGAGCTACGATCACGCCGCGTTCGGCTGGACCGACCACGGCTGGCGGGGCGGCCCGCTGCGCGGCGCGGTGATCTACGAGCTGCATGTCGGCACGTTCACCCCGGACGGCACGTTCGACGCCGCCATCGGCCGTCTCGACCACGTCCGCGACCTGGGCGTGGACATGATCGAGCTGATGCCGGTGGCCAGCTTCCCCGGCCGCTGGGGCTGGGGCTATGACGGCATCCACCTGTGGGCGGTGCACGAGGCGTACGGCGGCCCGGACGGGCTGAAGCGGTTCGTGGACGCGTGTCACGCGCGGCGTCTCGGCGTGCTGCTCGACGTGGTCTACAACCACGTCGGCATCGGCAACCAGCTCGGCGCGTTCGGACCGTACTTCACCACCGCGCACGTGACGCCCTGGGGCCCGGCGGTGAATCTGGACCAGCCCGGCTCGGACGAGGTGCGCCAGTTCCTCACCGGCAACGCGCTGATGTGGCTGCGGGACTACCACCTGGACGGGCTGCGGCTGGACGCGGTGCACGCGTTCGAGGACCACCGGGCGCTGCACTTCCTGGAGGAGCTGGCGGTCGAAGTACAGGCGCTGGGCACCCGGCTGAACCGCGAACTGGTGCTGATCGCCGAGTCCGACCTGAACGACCCGCGGCTGGTCAGCTCCCGGGAGGCAGGCGGGTACGGGCTGACCGGGCAGTGGAGCGATGACTTCCATCACGCGGTGCACGCCGCGGTCAGCGGCGAGCGGCAGGGCTACTACCGCGAATTCGGCTCGCTGCGGGCCCTGGTCAAGACGCTGACCCGGGTGTTCTTCCACGACGGCACCTGGTCGGAGTTCCGCGGCCGCAGCCACGGCCGCCCGGTGGACCTGCTGCGCATCCCGGCTTTCCGGTTCCTCGGCTACCTGCAGGATCACGACCAGGTCGGCAACCGGGCCACCGGGGACCGGATCTCCGCCGGGCTGGCTCCTGGCCTGGTCAAGATCGGCGCCGGGCTGGTGCTGACCGCGCCGTTCACCCCGATGCTGTTCATGGGGGAGGAGTGGGCGGCGGGCACGCCGTGGCAGTATTTCACCGACCACACCGACCCGGAGCTGGCCCGGGCCGTCGCGGCCGGCCGCCGGGCGGAGTTCGCCGAGTTCGGCTGGGGCCCGGCCGACGTGCCGGACCCGCAGGACGAGGCCACCTTCTACCGGTCCAAGGTGGACTGGGCCGAGCTGGACCAGGCCGCGCACCGCGACATGCTGGCCTGGTACACCGAGCTGATCGCGCTGCGCCGGGCCTGGCCGGAGCTGACCGACCCGATGCTGGACCAGGTCCGGGCCGACTACGACGAGAGCAAGCGGTGGCTGGTGCTGCACCGCGGCCGGCTGCGGGTCGTGGTCAACCTGAGCGAGCACGCCCAGCGGCTGCCGCTGGGCCGGCCCGGCGCCGCGGTGCTGGCCGCGTCCCGGACGGGGGTGACCCTGGACGGCGGGGACGCTAACCTGCCAGCGGTGTGCCTGGCCGTGCTCAGCACCTGACCGCTCAGCACCAAACCCCCGTGGAGGAGAAGCCATGCAGCAGCGCGTCGAGCAGGTGCCGGCCGAGGACGGTGGGGCGTTTGACCTGCCGCTCTGGGTGCCGGACAGCGGCAGCGGGCCCGGCCTGCTGCTGATCCAGGAGATCTACGGGGTCAGCGACTACATCCGGGCGGTGGCCAGTGACCTGGCCGGGCTGGGCTACGTGGTGGCCGCGCCGGACCTGTTCTGGCGGATCAAGCCGGGGCACCAGGCCGCGCACGACCAGGCTGGGCTGGAAGAGTCACTGGCCCTGGGCGCGCAGTTCGACGCGGCGCAGGGCGTCCGGGACTGCCTGACCGCGCTGGGCACGCTGGCCTCGCTGCCCGAGGTGGACGGCGGCCTCGGGGTGATCGGGTTCTGCCTCGGCGGCTCGATCGGCTACCTGGTCGCCGCGCAGGCCCCGGTGGACGTGCTGCTCTCGTTCTACGGCTCGGCCGTGCCGGACAGCCTGGACCTGCTCAGCCAGGTCAGCGCCCCGGTGCAGTTCCACTTCGGGGGCAGCGACGCGTACATCCCGCGGGACCGGGTCCGCGCGGTGGAAGACGCGGCGGCCCGGTACCCGAACGTGGAGGTGCACGTGGAGGAGGACGCGGGGCACGCCTTCCACAACCGGATGGCCCCGATGTTCCACCAGCCCGAGCCGGCCGCCCGCGCGTGGCAGAAGGCCGAGGCGTTCCTCCGCCGGTATCTCCCGGTGCGCGACAGCGTCGGCTAGCCGGCCACCGCCCGGCCAGGTGCGCGACGATACGCCGGATCTGCTCGCCGTACCGGATGAGGAACTCCTCGCTGGCCGGGTCGATGCCGAACAGTGCCCAGGCCACCTGGGGCATGGCCAGCGGGGCGGCGATCATGCCCATGCCGGCCAGCAGCACCGCGGCCGGGTCCAGGTCGGCGGCCACCTCGCCAGCCGCCTGCCGGGCCCGGACCCGGTCCAGGTCCGGCTGCCGGCTCCGGTCGCCACCAGGTGCGCTGTCGTCGGCCAGGCCACGCCACAGCAGCAGGCGCAGTGACCGCGGGTCGCGGATCGCGTCGGCCAGGTAGCGCACGACCAGGTCGGCCATCGGCAGGTCCGGCGGCGCGAACCCCTCCTCCCGGTCCAGCCAGGCCTGCTGCACGGCCAGGTACAGGCCTTCCTTCGAGCCGAAGTAGTAGTTGATCAGCTGCTTGTTCACCCCGGCGCGGCGCGCGATGTCGGCCACCCGCGCCCCCGCGTAACCACGCTCGGAGAACTCGTCCAGCGCCGCGTCGAGCAGGGCCTGCCGGGACCGCTCCGCGTCCCGCTGCCGTTCCCCCTGGGCCGGTGCCCGCCGTGCCACCATGACCGCAGATTATCAGCTGACTGCCTGACACAGCTAGTCAGCTAATTGGTTGACAAAACTTGACGACCGGATGATAGTGGACGACATGACGTCTGTGATCACCGCCAGTGAGCTACGCAAGCGGTTCCCGGGCAAGGGCGGGGCCGTCGAGGCGGTGCGCGGGGTCAGCCTGGAGGTGGGCCGCGGCGAGATCGTCGGCTTCCTCGGGCCGAACGGGGCGGGCAAGCCGAACATGAGATATTGACATTTCTTTTGTCGGGCTGCCACGTGGCCTACGCGCCTAGCTGGCGGGACCCGTGCGGCATGCTGAGTGCCCGCCGCGCGGTCAATGGCGCTGCTGGCCCGCAATGTCCTGGGCAGATTCGGTCTGCCGCTGGCCAGGCTGGGGGGACGGCGGGTGATGGCGCTGGCGTTGCACGGCGGGGCAGGGCGTAGCTGGCGGCTGGCCTCCGCGTGCGGCGGTGCGGCGTTGCAGGACGCCAAACACGGCGAGTACCGCGAGCCCCGCCACGATGACGGGATATGCCCAGGCCGGCCATCCGCTGTTCCCGGACGCGGCGATGAGCGGGTAAACCACCAGGGTCAGCCCCGCTCCGGCGACCAGGGCGCCAGGCAGGTCCGGCAGGCCGGCGCCGCTGCCGCGTTCGCCCGGAAGGAGCCTGGCCGCCGCTATCGCGGCGAACGCGCCGACAGGGACGTTTACCCAGAACACCAGCCGCCAGCCCTGGTCGTCAAGGTTCCAGCCGAGCAGGGCCGGGCCCAGGATCGGGCCGGCGGTGGCGGCGATCCCCGACAAAGCGGAGTACGCGGCCATCGCTGGACCGCGTTCCTCCGCCCGGTACAGCAGCTGAACCAGCGAGAGCACCTGCGGGATCATCGCCGCGGCGAACAGTCCCTGGACGATCCGCGCCGCGACGAGCATCCCGGGGCTGTCCGACAGCGAGCACACCGCGGATGCGGCGGCGAACCCGGCGACGCCGGCGACGAACACGCGCTTGTGTCCCAGCAGGTCACCCAGTCGCGCGCCGCTGATCAGGCCGACGGTCAGAGCAAGGGTGTAACCGGACAGCATCCACTCCAGCGCGACGGGACCGGCGTGCAGGCTGGCCTGGATCGTCGGCAGCGTCACGTTCAGGATCGTGACGTCCATCAGGTCCATGAAGGCCGCGAGCAGCACGACGATCAGGGCGATCGTGCGGGTACGTCCGGTGACCTTCCCGGGCATCGACGCTCTTCTTCGGATGGTACGCCACACACTAAGTGCTCCACGCAAATGTTGTGTGACACACCATAAGTCCGTATGCTGTGCGGTGCAAGCAGACGGCGCGAGCAGAAGGGAGGCTGAGGGATGGGGCAGACGCCGCGCCTTGAGGCCGAGGAACGCGTGCTGGCCGCGCTGCCGGGCTGGGTCAACGCCCTCTCGCAGCTCAACCGGCTGATAGCCGAGCGGATGGGGGTGACCGCCAGCGACCTGAGCTGCCTGCACGTGCTGAACCAGCAGGGTCTCGCCACCGCGGCCGAACTGGCCGGCAAGGTCGGCCTGACACCGGGATCGGTGTCGCGGATGATCGACCGGCTCGATGCGGCCGGCCTGATCAAGCGGACCCCCAAGGACCGGCGCCGCGTCCTGATCGAGCCGACCAGTGACGGCCTGGCCCGCATCGCGGCCTACTACGCCGGGCTCACCGCCCGCAGCCACGACGACCTCGCGGTCTTTAGCTCTGATGAGCTGAACACGCTGCTGTTGTTCATCGAGCGCTCTGAGCACAGCGCCGTCGGCGAGCTCGCCCGGCTACGCCAGGACCACGACGCCGGCTAACCGCCGCCCGCCCCGCCTTTATCTCGATAAGGAGAAACCAGTGACACAGCGTGGCACGTCGCCGCGGAACCCGCGATCTGGGCAATCGGGCCTTGCCTGGAATTCCCCGAACCTGGCCGGCGAGCAGACGCTGTCGCTGAGCAGCCCGGACTTCGCGCACGAGGGCACGATCCCGGCCGTTCACGCCTCGGCGCGAGCCGGCGGCAAGGACCTGTCGCCGGCCCTGACGTGGTCCCCGGCGCCGCAGGACACCGCACAGTTGCTGCTGGTCATCGAGGATCCCGATGCCCCCACGCCCACGCCGTACGTCCACTGCGTGGCCCTGCTCGACCCCTCGGTAACCGGCCTGGCGCACGGGGCGCTCGATGCCAGCAATCCCCCTGCGGGCGTCCGCCTCCTGCGTTCGGGCAGAGGCCGCGGCTACCTCGGGCCGGAGCCGCCGAAAAGCCATGGCCCGCACCGGTACGTCTTCCAGCTCTTCGCCCTGGCCGCGGAGCCGGGCGGCGCTGCCCTGCACTCCGCCAAGCCACGCGAGGTGCTGGCCGCCGCCAGCGACGTCCTCGCCCGCGGCCGTCTCGACGGCTTCTACCGGCGCGCCTGAGGTCATGACATGACTAACCCGCGCGTGCACCGGTTCGCCGGCCGGGATGGCCTGGAACTGGCCTACCGCGAGACAGGAGAAGGCCGCCCGCTGGTACTGCTCCATGGCTTCGCCGCCACGGCACTGCAATGGCTCGACCACGGTCCCGCCGCCGTCCTCGCCGAACAGGGAAACCGCGTCATCCTCCCGGATCTCCGCGGCCACGGTGACAGTGCCCGGCCGCACGATCCGGCCTGCTATCCGCCCGATGTCCTGGCCGATGACGGGCTCGCGCTGATCGACCGGCTCGGACTCGACGACTACGACCTCGGCGGCTACTCGCTGGGCGCACGGATCGCGCTCCGGATGCTGGTCCGCGGCGCCCGGCCAGCCCGTGCGATCGTGGCGGGCCAGGGGCTCGCCGCCGTAAGCAGCGCGGTGAACGGCGGCACGAACCGTCGCGTGCTCACCGCTCTCGCCAACGGCGACACCATCGACCCAGGATCACCGGACGCCGAAACCGTGCACTGGATCACCTGCCCCGGTGGTGACCCGCGCGCGCTCCTCCAGGTCCTGGACTCGCTCATCGCAACACCAGACGAGGCGCTGCGCCAGGTCAAGACCCCCACGCTCATCGTGGTCGGCGATCAGGATCATGCCCATTCCTCCGCCGAGGCGCTCGCTGCGGTGCTGCCCAATGCGCGATTCACCCGCGTGCCAGGCGACCACTGGTCCGCGCTCACCGGACCGGAGCTCGCGACCGCGATCACCGCGTTCCTCCCCGGTCGGCCGCGTGAGCCGAAACCATGAAATGAGCCGACGCCAGTCGTAGTCGCCCTACGATGACCGGCCTGGTAATCCGCCTGGCCACTGACTGCGCCAGGTTCTGCCAACGCCGCAGCCTGCGGAGGCACACGCGGCAACCCATCAGTCCGCCGTCACCAAAGCTGTGCCACTTCGATCTCCATCGTCAAATTCTGCTCCCACGTCTTCGGGACACAGGGATATGCCTATGGAGTCGCTAAGCCAGGCCTTGGAAAATGACATTTCTTTTCCGCGGGCACTACTCTGCCTTGGTGCCGCCGCCGACGGCCCAGGTCCGCATGCCGCGGCGGGACTGAGAACTCGTGGCGGGGCGGCTTGCTGGGCGGCGCCTGCCTCCCGGGGGCTGTCCAGCAGGCTGATCGCGACCGGTTCGCTTCCCCGCGTACAGGTCCTCAGCCGTCGAAGACCCGGTACGTCCCGAGTTCGTGCAGCTCGGTTACCTGCGGCGGTTCGTCGAAGCGGTCGTATTTGCCTTGCTGGATCCGTCCGTACGCCTGCAACTGCCCGAGCGGGGCAAGTCCGCTGCTGGTTTCGGTTGCGACGATGTTGACGAAGGTGAGGCCGTCATCCAGCAGGAAGGTGGAGTAGCGGATGCCTTCTGGCTGGACGCGGTGGATCTCGTCGAAGACGGCGTGCACAAGCCGTTCGTTCTCCGCGGCGTGCTCGGGCTTGGTCTTGTAGCGGAGCAGGAACACGCGCCTCACCGGGTCGCCTCCTGGCCTGCGGGCTCCGGCAGTCCGAGGAGCTGGGCGTAGGCGGGGATCATCAGGTCGGCGCCTTTGAGCCGTGCGGTCGTTTCGGGACCGACGATGCCGACGTGGGGTGCGTAGGAGGCGCCCCCGGCCGGCCCGAGCGGGATGGAGATGCCCGGCGGATGGGGCTGGTAGCTGGCCTGATCCCGTTCGCCGCGGATCAGGCTGCTGATGTTGGCCGCGACGACCTGGGCGTGTGCGGCTGCCGCCTGAGCCTTCTTGGCCTCGGGGATCGCGGTGATGTCGCCGATCGCGAAGACGGCGGGCTGGCCCGGCAGCCAGAGCTGATCGGTGACCCGGAGATGGCCATCGGCCTGGCGGGCGGCCTGGAGGTCTGCGGCGAGGTAGTCGGTGACCGGCTCGACGCCGTAGCACCGGAACCAGATGTCGGCGGCGATGGCCGTGCCATTCTGGGTGGTCGCGGTGAACGTCTGGGCCACGGCGGGGCCCGGACAGGGAGTTCGGCGGCCAGTGATGTGCCGAGGATCAGGGTCACGCCGAGTGCGGCTGAGCTGGCCGTGCAGCTCGGCGCGGAACTCGTCGGGGTAGGCACCGGAAAGGATGTCGCGGGCCGGGTCAACGATCGTCACGGACTTTTCCGGCCACGCCGCCTTGATCTCCCCGGCTAGCTCCAGGCCCACCGGGCCGGCGCCGAGCAGCAGGACGTGGCCGGCGCTGGCCAGTGCCTGGTGGGCCGCGCGGAGCTTGGCGCTCGCGGCGAGCGTCTCGTCCAGGTCGAGCTTGGCCGGGAAAGGGTACCGCGACCCCGTGGCCAGAATGATGTAGTCCGCCTCGATCTGCTCGCCCGAGCCGAGTGTGACGCTGCCGGCGTCCACGCGGACTGCCCGGTCACGGATCACCCGCCCGCGGGCGAGCAGCCTGCTGTAGGGCAGGAATAGCCGCCCGATCCAGTCCGGGTCGGTCACCGCGCGCAGCGCGGCGACGTTGTGCACGAACGTCTCGCGTGGCTCGATCAAGCACACGTCGGCGATCTCGTCCAGCGCCTTCGCGACGGCGATGCCGCCGTAACCACCGCCGACTACTGCCACAGTGGCAGTCATCAGACACCTCCCGGCCAAGCTTGATTCATGGTAATGAACAGTTCACTATCATGAACCATAACATGTTCGTACACGGCCGTGGACTGTTTGCGGCCGTAGACTATTGGCAGGTACCAACCCTTTGCCGAGCCCGAGGCGGACGACACCATGACAGCCGAACCAGCCGCGACGGCCAAGGCACCCCAGGGCACGGGGCTGGCCGAGGCACTGGCCGACCTCGCGCACCACGTCCTGCACCTGTTCGCCGATGCAGGCCGCGGCCATAAGCTCAGCCAGCAGCAGGTCGAGCTGATCTGCGCGGTCATCGTCCGGGGCTCGATCGGACATGACCGAACTGGGCAGCGTTCTGCACGTCGAGAAGTCGAGCCTGAGCAACCTCGTCAACCGCCTCGAACAGCGAGGACTCGTCGTCCGCACCCGCGACCCGCACGACCGGCGGGCCACCCACGTCTCCCTCACCGACGAAGGCACCACCGTCGCGATCCAGACCTACGATGACGTCATCGCACGACTCCGCCGCCAGCTCGACCACCTACCGCCTGCAGACCAGCGCCGCCTAGCAGCAGCCGCCCGCGAGTTGACCCAAGCCGGGCAGCCGCTGCCCGGCAGGTGAGGCGGACGCCGGCCGACACCCCATGATCCGCGCATCGCCACCTCGACGTCACACTGCCTGCCAGTAGGCGGCCAGCCTCAGGCCAGCGGCGGCGCGCCGAATCACACACGACCCGATCGTCCCCGCCGCCACCGCGGCATCGAGCGCTCCGCCCTCATCTCGCACGCCAACCGCCTCGAACGCGAACTCGGCCAGTGCCTGCTCGACAGAACGCCCTGCCAGCGGGGGACCAATCCCTGGAAAGTATGCCTACAGCGCCTGCAAGACGAGCATCGGGAATCGACATTTCTTCCTTGACTCAGCTTGCGAGCCGTTCCGTTCAAGGGCTGTGCCCCTGGTCCAGCTCCTGACGGGGACAGCCTTGCCACCGCTGCGTAGCCGGGCGAGATTGGGCGTTGTCTTTGAGCTAACCGCTTGTCGTCGGCTGGTGGCGCTGCCCGCTGGTGGTCAGGAGACCGGATTCCCGTGCGGCGTCGGCCAAGGCACGGATCCGTGCGTTCTCGTGCGCTGTGCGCCAGATCAGCCCGAGTGGCATTGGCGGCAGGTCGCGGATCGGGATCAGCGTGATGTCGTCCCGCGCGAAGGGAGGGATGGATGCCATGGTCGGGTGCACGATGCGGTCCCGGGCTATCAGCGTGAGGACGTCGTCCGCGCTGTGCGTGGGCTGGCTGCGCCGGATCGGGCGGCCCGAGGGGGTGAACCGCGGCGTGATGGCGTCACCGAGCGCGGCCGGGTAAGAGGGCGGTAGTTCGTTGGTGTCCTCGTTGGCGAGCTCTTCGACCGAGATGCTCTCGCGGGGCGCCAGCCGGTGCCTGCGCCCGACGGCGAGCACCCGGTCGCGGTATTCGATCACGGGCCCGGCGGTCAGGTCGGGCTCGTCGACGACGAGCCAGTCCACCAGCACGTCGATTTCACCGCGGCGCAGCGCCGCGTACGGCTCCCACATCGTCACCTCACACACGGTCACCTCGCATCCGGGATGCCTGGTACTGATTTCCTCCACCAGGCGGCTGACCGCCGGGCTGGCCACGAAGGCCGTGCACCCGATCCGCAGCGTCCCGGCTGTCTCGCGGGCCGCGCGCCGGGCGCGGCCGAACGCCGCCTGCATTTGCGCGTACCCGGGCTCGAGTTCGGCCAGGAATTGCCTGCCGAGCGGGGTGAGCGTGACCCGGCGGCTGGTGCGCTCGAACAGCTTCCCGCCGACCTGGCGTTCCAGCGTGGCGATCAGGCGGCTCACGCGCGGCTGGGACACGCGCAGCTGGTGCGCGGCCCGGCCGAAGTGCAGCTCTCCGGCGACGGACAGGAACGCCTCCGCTTGTGCCATGTCCATGCCGCGTCTCCCGCTGGATCGGTGCCGTGCCAGGCATCGCTTCGATATTGATGCTGTCAGGTTATAGATCGCTGTTCAAATCGGCGTTGATCACCACTGGGCGGGCTTGCAGGCTGGATGGCGGAACCGCACCGGGTCCGTACTGCACTAAGGAGCATGCTTATGGCAAGCAGAACCACCCCGGCCCCTGCGCAGGCTGGGCAGGCCGGGGCACAGCCACGCCAGCGTCTGGGGCTGGCGCTGCTGGTGATCGTGATGGCCCAGCTGATGGTGGTGCTGGACTCCACGATCGTGATGACCGCGCTGCCGCGGATCCAGCATGCGCTGGCCTTTTCCGGCAGCGGGCTGCAGTGGGTGGTCAGCGGGTATGCGATCACGTTCGGCGGGCTGATGCTGCTCGGCGGGCGGTCGGCGACCTGCTGGGCCGCAGGCGGGTCTTGGCCGCCGGGCTGGTGCTGTTCAGCGCGCGTCGCTGGCCGGCGGGCTCGCGCAAAGCCCGGGCATGCTGCTGGCCATGCGGGCCGTGCAGGGGGCTGGCGGGGCGATGATCGCCCCGGCAGCGCTGGCGCTGATCACCACGACGTTCCCGGAGGGCCAGCCGCGGAACCGGGCGATGGGCGTGTACGCGGCCATGTCGGGCAGCGGAGCCGCGATCGGGCTGGTTGCCGGCGGGCTGCTGACCACGTACGTATCCTGGCGATGGGTGCTGTTCGTCAACGTCCCGCTCGGGCTGGTGACCGCGGTTGCCGTGCCGAAGGTGCTGCCGGGTTCACAGCGCAACCGGGGCCGGTTCGACGTGCCCGGTACCCTCACCGGCACCGGCGGGGTGGCGTTGCTGGTGTACGGGCTGTCGAACGCCGCCACCAGCAGCGGAGGCGTATCCCACTGGGGGGATGCCCCGGTCGTGGCCGCGCTGGCCGCGGCGCTGGTGCTGCTGGCGGCATTCGTGGTGATCGAGCGACGGTCGCCACAGCCGCTGCTGCCGCTGCGGATCTTCTCCCAGCGCATGCGCGCCGGTTCGTACCTGACCATGCTGTGCCTGGCGACGGCGATGTTCGGGATCTTCTTCTTCATGAGCTTGTTCTTGCAGAACGTGCTGGGCTACTCCCCGATCCGGTCAGGCTGGCGTTCTTGCCGTTCGCCTGCACCACCGTGGTGATGTCAGAGATCGTCTCGCGCGTCCTGGCGCGTACCGGGCCGCGCCCGCTCATGCTGGCCGGCGGCGTGCTCACAGCCGGAGGAACCTGGTGGTTTACGATGCTCACCGCGCATTCGACCTACCTGGGCAGCCTGCTCGGGCCACTGGTGATCACCGCCGCCGGGTTCGGGCTGCTGTTCGTCCCGATGACACTGACCGGAACCTCCTTGGTGGCCCCGGCCGACGCCGGTGTGGCCGCCAGCCTGCTCAACACCAGCCAGCAGGTCGGCGGCGCGATCGGCCTAGCCGCGCTGGGCAGCGCGGTCTGGACGGTGGTCGCCGGCAGCATCCGGAGCCAGACCGCCCAGGCTGTCACGGCCGGGCACGCTCACCTGGCCGTGCCTACGGCGGTGATGATCGATCAGGCGCTGGCCGCCGGGTTCAGCCGCGGTTTCCTCATCGCATTCGGCGTCAGCGTGCTCGCGCTGGCCGCGGTCGCGGCCCTGGTCCGCCAGCCCTGCCCCGTCCCTGCCGATCACCCGGTTCCGCTCGGCTGCCCGGGAACACGCTCTCGCCGGCCCCGCGCGCTCGCCAGCGAGAACGGCTAGCAGACCGGGGGGCCGCCGGGCGCAGTGCTGCCCAGCCTGCGGAGCACAGGGAACAGCAGCCGGCTGCAAAAGCCGGTCAGCGGTAAGCATTAGGAGGCACTTGATGCAGTACACGCAACTGGGAACCTCGGGCCTGACCGTCTCGCGCATGGCCCTTGGCGCGATGACATTCGGCCAGTACTCGTTCAGCACTTTTCACGCCAGCGTCAACCAAGGCAGCGCGGACGAGATGGTCGGCTCGCACTGGATGCGGGCGTCACGCTGTTCGACACCGCCGAGGGCTACGGCAACGGCCGCAGCGAGCAGGTGCTCGGCGCGGCGCTGCGGCGGGCAGGCGCCCGCGAACGGGCGCTGCTCGCGACCAAGGTCAGCACCTACGACGCCGACGCGACCGGCCACAACCGGGGTCGGCTGAGCTACCGGCACGTGGTCGGCAACGCCGAGGCGGCGCTGCGGCGGCTAGGGACCGACTGGATCGACCTGTACCAGCTGCACGCCCCGGATTTCGCCACCCCATGGGAGGAGACGCTGCGCGCCCTTGATGACCTGGTGTCCCGCGGCCTGGTGCGCTATGTGGGATGGTCTAATCACCCCGCCTGGCACGCCGCCCGCGGCCAGGGCATCGCGCAGCAGCGCGGCTACGCGCCGTTCGCCTCCGCCCAGGTTTACTACTCGCTGATCGGCCGGGATGCCGAGCACGAGATCCTGCCCTACTGCCAGGCCGCGGGTCTCGGCGCCCTGATCTGGAGCCCGCTGGCGGGCGGGTTCCTGACCGGCAAGTACACCCGCGAAGACCCGGCCGGCGCGGGTGGCCGCCGGGCCGCGTTCAAGGTCCCGCCGATCGACCTGGAACACGGCCATCAGGCCGTAGCGGCAATGCGCAAGATCGCCGAACGCCATGACGTGCCAGTCACCCACATCGCTTACGCCTGGCTGTTCGCCAAGCCGCAGGTCAGCAGCGTGATCGTCGGCGCTTCCCGGCCCGGTCAGCTGGCCGGCAACCTGGCCGCCGCCGGCTTCACATTGTCCGGGGACGAGATCGCCGAGTTGGACGCGCTCGACCCTCCCGAGCCCATCTACCCGGACCCGCGCTGGCTCAGGCCCGCCGGATAACCCTCCCACACTCAGCATTACCGCGGGGCGCCCGGCAGAAGAAGACCTACGGAGTCGCGAAGCCGAACATCGGATTTCAACATTTCTTTTCCGTGGAGTGATTGTCGGCCGATGAAGAAGTGCGGGCGAGGGCGAGCAGCTTGAGCGCGTCGTGGTCGGCCGTGCCGGGTTCGGCCTGGAGGATGCTGAGGCGGAGTCCGTCGTCGAGGTTGAGGGTCTCGAAGCCGAGGGTGAGGTCACCGACCTCGGGATGGTGGAACGCCTTTGCCTCGCTGCGCCGGTACCGGAGGTCGTAGCGCCTCCACAGGCGGGCGAACTCGGCGCTACTGGCCGAGACCTCCTGTACCAGGGCGGCCAGGTCGGGGGAGTCCGGGGCGGCGATCGATCGCGCCCGCAGGTTCGCGACGGTCGCCAGGGCGGTGGCTTCCCAGTCCGGGTAGAGCGTCCGGGCGGTGGGGTGGCAGAACACGTACCGGATGGTGTTGCGCCGGTGGACCGGCCATTCCTCGATGCCGGCGAACAGCGCGAGGCCCTCGGGGTTCGCCGCGAGGATGTCGTTCACCCTGTTCTGTACGTAAGCGGGGGAGGGACGGACGGTTTCCAGCAGCAGCCGCAGGCCGGTGCGAACCTCTCGGATCGTGAGCGGGCTGGGCGGCCACGTGCGCCGTGCGGCGTGGTTGGCGAGGGCGTAAAGGTGCTCGTGCTCCTCCTCGGTCAGGTGCATGGCACGGGCGAGCCCGTCCAGGATCGCGGTGCCCGGGTTGGCCTCCTTGCCCTGCTCCAGCCGGATGTAGTAATCGATGCTGAGGCCGGCGAGAGCCGCCAGTTCCTCCCTGCGCAGTCCGGGCGTTCGTCGCGGGCCTGCGCCGGGAGGGAAGCCGACGTCCGAGGGCCGCAGCCGGGCGCGGCGGGCCCGGAGGAAATCCCCCAGTTCAGTCGATGCCGTCATAGGGCGAGTGTGACATCGGGGCGCCTGTCGTAGGTAGCCGTGATATTGCCAGGAACGGCGCAACCTTCCGCGTCGTCCGGCGCCGGGGCAAGCTCACGGGCATGACAACGTTGATGCTTTCCCCCGGCGACCGGGCCGCGGGACCGCGAGGTCGGGTCCTGCTCGCCCTCACCCTCACCGCCGTGTCAGTCACCCTGCTCATCGCCACTGCTGCCGGCAGGCTTTGTCATGACGTACGCCACCGCGAGTGAAGTGGTCAGCGGGCACGACCTGACCGGGATGAACGTGATCGTTACCGGCGGCACCTCCGGTCTCGGGGCAGAGACCGCGCGGGTGCTGGCGGCAGCCGGGGCGCACGTCGTCGCGGCCGGGCGCAGCCGCGGGACCGCCGGGCTGCCCGCATCGGTGGAGTTCGAGGAGCTCGACCTTGCCTCGCTGAAGTCGGTTGGTGCCTTCGTCCGGCGCTGGAGCCGGCCGCTGCACCTGCTGGTCAACAACGCCGGGGTGATGCGGACCCCGTTCGGCAGGACGGCGGACGGCTTCGAGCTGCAATTCGGCACTAACCACCTTGGTCACTTCGCGCTCACCACCGGGCTGCTGCCCGCGCTGCGGGACGCCGGCCGGGCGCGCGTGGTGGTGCTGTCCTCGCGGGGGCATCGCCGCAGTGACATCGACTTCGACGATCCGAACTATCTGCGCCGCCCCTATGAGCCCTGGGAGGCGTACGGGCAGTCGAAGACCGCCAACTGCCTGTTCGCCGTCGGCCTGACCCGGCGCGGCATCCCGGCGAACGCAGTGGCGCCCGGGGCGATCCAGACCAGCCTGATGCGGCACATGCCGCAAGAAGAGCTAGCCGAAAGGGGCTGGCTCGACCCGGCCGGCCACCGGGTCAACGGCCCGGGCCCGGAATGGAAGACCATCGAGCAAGGCGCCGCCACCACGGTCTGGGCGGCCGTCGCGCCGGAACTCGAAGGGGTTGGCGGCAAGTACCTCGACAACTGCGCCATCGCCGAGCCGTGGACCGGACAGGGCGAGGTTCCGTTCGGCTTCTACGCGCCATACGCCCTAGACCCCGACCACGCCGAGCGGCTCTGGACCCTGTCGGAGAAACTCACCACGCGTTAAGTAGCCGTCAAATGAAAGAGTGGCGCAATCTCATGCCAGCACGAGGGCGGCGGCAACGGCCAGACTGATCCGGTGATCGATCACGTCTCAGCCAACCCGGGAACTGGACATCGCCTTCAACGCCGCCGACCGGACAGCCGTCCAACGTTTTCACGACGCTGCCCTCGACATCAACGCCGAGCCTCCACGCACCATGAACCTTCCCCGAGTACCACGCCAAGCCCGGTCAGCGGCCACTAGCGCTGGATTCTCCCGCAGGCAGCGAGCGAATCTGGTCGGCGGAGGTAAATCTCAGCCGAAAGAATGCCTACGGAGTCGCTAAGACCACGACGATGCGCATGCTGACCACGCTGCTGCCGATCGACGGCGGCCGCGCCACGGTCGCCGGGCTGGACGTGCGGCGCCAGCCGGGCCAGGTGCGCTGGCGGATTGGCTACGTGAGCCAGCTCGGTGGCGCGGATGAGCTGGCCACCGGGCGGGAGAACCTGATGCTGCAGGGCCGGCTGTACGGCGGCAGCAAGGCCACGGTGGCCACGCGGGTGTCCGCCGTGCTCGACCTGCTCGACCTGGCCGGCTTCGCGGACCGCCGGGTCCGCGGTTACTCCGGCGGCCAGCGCCGCCGGCTGGACGTCGCGCTGGGCATCGTGCACCAGCCCGAGGTGCTGTTCCTGGACGAGCCGAGCACCGGCCTCGACCCGCAGAACCGGGCCAACCTGTGGCAGCACATCCAGGTGCTCCGCGAGCGGGGCACCACGGTGTTCCTGACCACGCACTATCTCGACGAGGCGGACGTGCTGTGTGACCGCATCATGATCATCGATCACGGCACGGTGGTCGCCGAGGGCACGCCGCGGGAGCTGAAGCAGCAGGTGGCCGGGGACGCCATCGTCCTGGCGCTGCGGGATCCAGCCGCCGCCGGGCAGGCCGCCGCCGTGCTGCGCGGCCAGCCGGCCGTCCGCGAGCTCAGCGTCGAGGACGCCACCGTGCGGCTGTACGCCAGCGACGGGGCGGTGGCGCTGCCCGGCCTGCTCCGGCTGCTCGACGAAGCCGGCCTGGCGGTGCGCTCCCTCGGGCTGTCCGAGCCGAGCCTGGACGACGTGTTCCTGCGGCAGACCGGCCGGTCGCTGCGCGACGCCGGCCAGCCGGGCCAGCCCGCCGGCCCGGGCAGTGCTGGCCCGGGCAGCGCTGGCCCAGCGCGGGCCGCGGCATGAAGCCGGTGACCGACGCCGGCCTGCTGTTCCGGCGCTACCTGACCCAGCTGCTGCGCAACCCGGTCTGGCTGGCCGTCGGCTTCTCCACGCCGATCCTGTACCTCGCCCTGTTCACCCCGCTGCTCCGGCACCTGGCCGGGGCGCCCGGGCTGCCCTCAGGCAACGTGCTCGACCTGTTCCTGCCGGGCATCCTGGCCCTGCTGGCTTACGCCAGCGGGTCCGGTCCCGGGTTCAGCACGATCTTCGAGCTGCGCTCCGGGGTCATCGAACGGTTCCGGGTCACCCCGGCCAGCCGGTTCGCGATCCTGATCGGCCCGATCCTGGCCTCGATGCTGCTGATGTTCCTGTTCGACCTGGTCGTGGTCGCCGTCGGCGGGGGCCTCGGCTTCGGCGTGCACGTCCCCGGGCTGCTCCTGCTCAGCCCGCTGCTGGCCCTGCTGATGGCCGCCGTGGCCGCGTTCTCCATCGCCATCGCCCTGCTCAGCGGGGACATCAGCGGTTTCGCCGCGGTCATCAACGGGCTGAACCTCCCGGTGCTGCTGCTCAGCGGAGTGCTGCTGCCGATCTCCCTCGGCCCGGCCTGGCTGCGGGTGCTCGCGCACCTCAACCCGCTCTACTACGCGGTGGCCGCGGCGCGGGCGCTGGCGGCCGGCCCGCTCACCGGCGCCGCCGTGTGGCAGGCGTTCGCCGTGCTGGTGCCGTTGTGCGCGGTCGTGCTGTACTGGGCCACCACCGTGGTCCGCAAGGCGGTCGGCTGAGCGCACCGTGGCGATCACGGCCGCGCCGAGCAGCACGGCCCCGGCTACCCCGGCGCCGCCCAGCCGGTTGCCGAGCAGCGCCGTGGCCAGGATGGTGCCGGTCAGCGGCTCGAGCAGGGTGAGCAGCGCGGCCGTGCTGGGCGTGGCGGTGCGCAGGCCGCGGAAGTACAGCGTGTAGGCCACCGCGGTGGGGCCGGTGCCCAGCGCGATCAGCAGCCCGATCGCGCCCGGATGCGGGGTGAAGGTGAGCCGGCCCACCGCCGCGGCCAGCGGCAGCAGCACCAGGCCGCCCAGCGTGAAGCCGAAGCCGGTCGCGGTCAGGTCGTCCAGGCCGGCCACCGGCCGGGCCCCGACCAGGGTCATGGCGGCGAACCCGGCGCCGGACGCCACCGCCAGCCCGGCGCTGGCCAGCACCGCGGTCTCCGGGTACCCACCGCCCGGCAGGCCGACCAGCAGGCCGAGGCCGGCCAGGGCCAGCCCGGTGGTGGCGGCCGCGCGCCGCCCCGGCCGGCGCCGCCCGGTGACCAGCTCGGCGGCCAGCACGATGACCGGCGCGCTGCCGATGGTGAGCAGGGTGGCCAGGCTCACCGAGGTGACCGACACGGCGGTGAAGTAGCAGCTCTGGAACACGGCCGCGAGCAGGCCGATGACGGTGATCCGGGTCCACGCGGCCCGGTGCCGCGGCCACCGGCGCCCGGTGATCAGCAGGAACCCGACGATCAGCGCACCGCCGGTAGCCAGCCGGTAGGCGGCCACCGACAGCCCGGGCAGCCCGGCGGCCCGGGCCAGCAGGGTGCCGGTCAGCCCGCCGGTACCCCAGAGCAGCCCGGACATGACGAGGTACGGCACACCAGAGGAAAAACGGGCAGACATGACGAATCGCTCCAGCGACGAGAAGGGAAGGGTCGCGGAAGCGGGGCGGCATGACCCGCCAGACAGAGCAAGCGCGCGTCAGCTCAGGAGGCTCGACGCGCGGCGGAAAGCGCCCCGCTCAGTGGCGGGGCGGCGGGGTGATCGGAAACAACCGGTGCACCCGGTCAGCCTACCGGGCCGCACCCGGGCCGGTTCAGCCGCCCGGGGTGACGATGCCGTACTCGTGGATCTTCCGGTAGATGGTGGCCCGGGACATGCCCAGCGACTTGGCCGCCTTGACCTTGTTGCCCTGGTAGTCGAGCAGCCCCTGGACGATGGCGTCGCGTTCCATCGACTCCAGCGGGGAGAGCAGCCGCCGGCTCACCGTGTAGCACTCCGGCGGCAGGTCGGGCGGCTGGATGGTGCCGGTGCGCCGCTTCTGCACCACCCGCCGCATGGCCTGCCAGAGCTGCTCGATGTTGCCTGGCCACTTGGCCCGCACCAGCAGCTGCATGGCCTCCGGCGAACAGGTCAGCCGGCCGTGCTGGCCCAGCTTGGCGACGAAGAACGGCACCAGCGTGTGCAGGTCCTCGATGTGATGCCGGAGCGGCGGCAGTTCCACCGTGCTCGGGAAGTGCCGCAGCAGCTTGCTCAGGTCGCCGTGCACCCGGCTCCGGTTGAGCGTGATCGCCACCCACAGGTCGCGCTGCTGGCCGACCGCCCTGGCCTCCTGCAGCGCGCTGGCCAGCGCGTGCTGCTGCCGCGCGGCGAGCAGGTCCACATGCCTGATGACCAGGGTACCCTCGCCGTCGAGCAGCTCCCGGCGGGCGCGCAGCAGCCAGTCGGTGTCGGTGGCCTCGGCCGCGTCCAGGACGTAGAACCGCTCGGCGGCGTTGCGCCGCTGGTGTACCGCGCGGACCACGGCCAGCTTGCCGACCCCGGGTTCGCCCTCCAGCGCCAGCCACTCCCCGGAGTCGTGCACCGCCTCCACCTGGCGGCAGCCGCGCAGCCACAGCGCGCCGCTGCCCACCAGGCCGGGCAGGGACATGGCGGGCTTGGCCACGGTGTCCGCGGCCGGGCGGCTGGTCGGCTCGATGAGCTTCACGTGCACCACGCCGCCCGCGATCCGGTCGTCGCCGCGCACCGGACGGCAGTACATCCGGGCCTGCACGCCGCTGGGCAGCTGCACGGTCACGGTGCAGGACTGGCGGGTGGTCAGTGCCTCGGCGGCCTGGCTGAGCAGCAGGCCCTGGTCCCCGGGGTCGAGCACCTGCCGGGCGTGATCGTTCATCATGACCACGTCGTTGTTCAGCGCCAGCACGATGCCGCTGGTCCGGCGGCAGGCCCGCAGGTACTCCTGCATCAGCTGCAGCTCGCGCGCGCTGGCGTCGGCCAGCATGGCCTGGGTGATCTGGTCGGCGGTGGTCTTGGCCAGCGCGATGAGCAGCGGGTCCGCGTCCTTGCGCCAGCAGGTCAGGTTGACCGCGCCGACCGCCTTGCCGGAGATCGGGTCGTGGATCGGCACCCCCGCGCAGGCCAGGTCTTCCAGATCCTCGGCGTAGTGCTCGTGCCCGAACACGTGGGCGGGCTGGCCGCCCTCCAGCGCGGTGCCGATCCCGTTGGTGCCGACGTACTCCTCGGCGTAGCTGAACCCCGGCGCGAGCTGCACCGCGTCCAGGTGGCGCTCCAGGTCGTGGTCCGCGGTCAGCCTGGTCAGCACCACGCCCGCCGCGTCAGTAAGGATTACGCTGATCGGCTGGCCCTCCAGGTGCTCGCGCAGATTGCGCAGCACCGGCATGGCGTTGCGGGTCAGCGGGGTGTCCAGGTCGGGGTCGCGGACGTAACTCAGCGCGACCCGGTCGGCCGCCACCTTGAACTGCCGGGAGCGCCACCAGGACGCCAGAATAGGTCCCCGCACCTGGTCGGCCTGGACCGATTCAGCGGTCAGGAACCGCTCACGGTTCTGTGCCAGCCGTCTGCTGTCGGCTGACGCTAGGTGCACTCCAGTGGGCACGTGGCGCCTCCGTACCTCCCGGCACTTCTGTCGCAAGCCAGCCACCCGTGGATGGGCCGCCGACTTCGCGTCCTACGTACCCAACATAAGCGCGACGTTACCGGCTCCTGTCTCAAGTTGAGACCGAGAGGCCCTGGGCTGCGGAGTTTTGATGAGAAGCAACGCCGGATCGGCTGCGATGACTCGCTGAAGAAACCGGAGTTGCCTGATGGATGAGCCAGGTATGCCCGCCACCGAGACGTTCAACCCATGGAGCGTGGTCAACCTGGTGTTCCACCACCTAGCTGAGCAGGGACTGCATCCGGTCCTGGGGGAGTCTGGTGACCCGGGTCGCCCGGCCGCCGATCTGTTGCGGACGCTGGGGGTTGAGCCGGCCCCAGAGGGTAACCAGCAGCTCAGCGCTGACGTCCGGGATCACCTCGCTGATCTACGGGATGCGTTTTTCGGGGACCGCTGATGTGCCGGGTCCGGCCCCTACCTAGGGGGAGAAAGCCCAGGTAGAAGGCCATGTCTCATGTTGAGAAGCCGGCCCTCGCTTTTACAGGTTGTTATTCGGCACAAGGACTTTCGTAGGGGAAGGGGTGACCATGAGTCGCCAGAGTGTGGCCAAGGCCCACCAGAAGATTCAGGAACTGTCCTGGGAACCGATGTACCACGAGCCGGTGTCCCAGTACGGAACCGACTACTCGTTCCGGAAGGCGCAGAAGAAGGATCCCCTGAAGCAGGTCCTGCGGTCCTACTTCCCGATGCAGGAAGAGAAGGACCACCGGGTCTACGGAGCCGAGGACGGGGCCATCCGGGGCAACATGTTCCGGCAGGTGCAAGAGCGCTGGATGGAGTGGCAGAAGCTGTTCCTGTCCATCATCCCGCTGCCCGAGATCTCGGCGGCGCGGGCGATGCCGCTGCTGTTCCGCACGGTCCCCAACCCGGAACTGCACAACGGCCAGGCGATCCAGATGATCGACGAGGTACGGCACTCGACGATCCAGCAGAACCTCAAGCGCCTGTACATGCAGAACTACATCGACCCGGCGGGCTTCAACCAAAGCCTCCGCGGCTTCCAGGACGACTACTGCGGGACGATCGGCCGGCAGTTCGCCGAGGGCTTCATCACCGGTGACGCGATCACGGCGGCGAGCATCTACCTGACGATCGTGGCCGAGACCGCGTTCACCAACACGCTGTTCGTCGCCATGCCCGCCGAGGCCGCCGCGAACGGCGACTACCTGCTGCCGACGGTGTTCCACTCGGTGCAGTCGGACGAGTCGCGGCACATCAGCAACGGGTACGCCACGCTGCTGATGGCCCTGGCCGACGAGGAGAACCACCAGCTGCTCGAGCGCGACCTGCGCTACGCGTGGTGGAACAACCACCGCGTGGTGGACGCCGCCATCGGCACGTTCATCGAGTACGGCACCAAGGACCGGCGCAAGGACCGCGAGTCCTACGCCGAGATGTGGCGGCGGTGGATCTACGACGACTACTACCGCAGCTACCTCGTGCCGCTCGAGAAGTACGGCCTGGTCATCCCGCACGACCTCATCGAGGAAGCGTGGAACCAGATCTGGAACAAGGGCTACGTGCACGAGGTAGCCCAGTTCTTCGCCACCGGCTGGCTGGCCAACTACTGGCGGATCGACCCGATGACCGACAAGGACTTCGAGTGGTTCGAGTACAAGTACCCGGGCTGGTATGACCGGTACGGCAAGTGGTGGGAGAACTACAACCGGCTGTCCCGGCCGAACGGGCACCACCCGATCGTGGCCGAGAACGTCGACTACGTGTACCCGCACCGCTGCTGGACCTGCATGGTGCCGTGCCTGGTCCGCGAGGACATGGTCATGGACGAGGTCGACGGCCAGGTGCGCACCTACTGCCACGAGGCCTGCCGGTGGACGGACGTGGAAGCCTTCCGGCCGACGTTCATGGGCCGGTCCACGCCGAACATGGGCCAGCTCATCGGCAAGCGCGAATGGGAGACCCTGTACCACGGCTGGAACTGGGCCGACGTGGTCTCCGACATGGGCTTCGTCCGGGACGACGGGAAGACCCTGACCGCCCAGCCGCACCTGGACCTCGACCCGAAGAAGATGTGGACGCTGGACCACCTGCGCCGGATGGCGCCGGTGCAGAGCCCGAACGTCCTGCTCAACGAGATGACGCCGGAACAGCGCGCCGCATTCCAGGCGGACTACAACCGGCAGGGCCCCGCAGGCCGTCCCGCGCCTGCCGACGCCTGAGCCAGCTGGCTGCCAAGACCGGGAGGTGGGCCGCAGGCGGGACCTGCGGCCCCCTCCCGCCACAGCGCTTATCAACCACAGGCGCGATCGCGAGGGAGCCATGGCGGAGAAGCATGTCGTGCGATTCGAGCCGGTCGGCATCGAGATCGAGGTCAGCGAGGAGCAGACCATCCTCCGGGCCGCCGCCGAGCAGGGAATCATGCTCATGCACGGCTGCAAAGAGGGGCAGTGCTCCGCTTGCAAGTCGTTCGTGCTGGACGGCGAGGACATCGAGCTCGACAAGTACTCCACGTTCGCACTCCCCGATTACGAGCTCGAAGAGGGCTACACCCTGCTGTGCCGGGCGCATGCGTACGAGGACGTCACGATCGAGCTGCTCAACTACGACGAAGAGATGATCCGCTCCGGCCTGCCGATCCAGCAGGGCGTTGCGGAGGTGGTGTCCAGGGACGCGGTCACCCACGACATGCGCCACCTGATCCTGCGCTTGCTCGAGCCGGAGGAGATCAAGTTCTTTCCCGGCCAGTACATGGATATCGCCATTCCCGGAACGGACGCGACGCGGTCGTTCTCGATGGCGAACACCTCCAGCCGGGAAAGCGGGCTGCTGGAGTTCGTCATCAAGGTCTACCCGGACGGGAAGTTCTCCAGGTTCCTGGCCGAGAAGCTGGCCGAGGGTGACCGGCTGGACCTGTCCGGGCCGTTCGGCGTCTTTACGCTCCGCGACGGCGAGAATGACCTGGTCTTCGTGGGCGGCGGGGCGGGCATGGCGCCGATCCTGGCGCTGCTGCGGACGCTGGGCGAGCGCGGTATCCAGCGCAAGGCCACCTTCTTCTACGGCGCGCGGGCCAAGCGGGACCTCTGCTTCGAGGCCGAGCTGCACGAGCTCGAGGAGAAGCTGCCGAACTTCCGGTATATCCCGGCGTTGTCGGATGCGGACATGGAAGACGAGTGGAGCGGCGAGACCGGCCTGATCACGGACGTGGTCAGGCGGCATGCCAGTGACCTGACCGGAGCACACGCCTACGTCTGCGGTCCGCCGCCCATGGTGGAGGCGGCCCTGCCGCTGCTCGGGCAGCTGGGCGTGGAGGAAAAGCGCATCTACTACGACAAGTTCACCACTACCGGGGATCCCGGCGAGCAGTGAGGAGCGGACATGCCAGCCCGGCCACCAGCGAGCGCGCCTGGTGGCGACCCTTGCCTGAACTCTCACGATGAAGGAGAGACCTCATGACAACCGCGCCAGCAGAACGCAGTGTCCCGAGGGTAGTCCACACCGACGCGGAAGCGGGGGCGAAGGAATTCCCGGACTCGGACGCACGTCGGTTCAACTACTACACGCCGGCCAAGCGCAAGCAGACCCACTACGAAGACGTGACCGTCGAGGTGCAGCCCGATCCACGGCACTACCTCAGCCAGGGCTGGCTCTACGGTTTCTCCGACGGCCGGGGTGGGTACCCGCTGGACTGGACGGTCCTCAAGGCGTGGGGATCGGACCGCCCCGAGCCGGAGCGCTACCCGGGCTCCGGCGGCAAGGGGTATGACTGGCCCGCGCTCGGCTGGCATGAGTTCCGGGACCCGAACGAGGAGTGGGAGCTCACCCTCTACCGGTACAACGCCAACGTCGTGCGGCAGCTGAACCAGAACATCGACGCAGCCAGGCAAACGAAGGCGTTTGACCAGTGGAACCAGAGCTGGGTGACGTTCGTGGAGCGGAACGTCGGGGCGTGGATGCACGTGGACCACGGTCTCGGCCTGTACCTGTTCGCGAACGCGAACCGCCGGGCGCCGACGAACATGCACAACAACGCGATCTCGGTGAACAGCATGCACCGGATCCGGGCCGCCCAGGACCTGGCGCTGTACAACCTGACGCTAAGCGAGGAGATGGAACGCTTCGATGGCAGCGCGCACGTCGACACCTGGAACAACGACCCGGCCTGGCAGGGCGTCCGGGAGACGGCGGAGAAGCTGACCGGGATCGACGATTGGTGCGAGGCGATCTTCGCGGCGAACGTGGTGTTCGAGCCGCTGGTCGGCGAGCCATTCCGGAGCAGCCTGGTGCAGCACGCCGCTCCGCGCAACGGGGACTTCATCACCCCGACCGTCGTGGGCGCGGCGGAGTACGACTACGCCGAGCGGGACCTGCGCTACACCCGGGTCATGTTCGAGCTGCTGACCAGCGACCGGGAATTCGCCAATCACAACAAGGAGATCCTGCAGCAGTGGCTGTCCAACTGGGTGCCGCAGGCCATCTCCGCCGCGCGGAGGCTGCAGCCGGTGTGGTCGCAGCCCGAGGCGAAGCCGCCCCGATTCGAGGACTCGCTGGACGCGGCGAAGAGCAGGTTCAGCGGAATCTTGTCCGACCTGCACCTGGAAACACCGAAGGAGTTGGCACAGTGACCACGTTCCAGACCGCGGAAAGCCCGTTCAAGTCCGACAACACGGCGTCCAACAAGTGCGGGTTCACCCTGATGAACAATCAGGTCGGCGACGTGGTGGCCCAGGTCATGAGCGGCAAGCCCAACGTGATCGTGATGGCGCTGCCGTCCATGATCCGGGTCAACGCGACCGGGCGCATGGACGTCATCTACGACGAGGTGTCCGAGGCGCTCGGTGAGGAACCGGGTTTCTTCGACGCGGCCGAGTTCGAGGAGAACATGTCCACGCACTACGGCCGGATGATCCATGAAGACGACCGGACCATCATGTTCGCGAACCCGGAAGACGCAGCCGAGTACATCGGCTTCGACCTCGTCGCGTCGAAGTAGCAACCCCGCCGGAAGCACTCGATTCAGCCTCTGAGCAAGGGAGACAGAGTGTACGAGAAGAATGGCGAGAAGTATTTCGTGGTGGATAGCCACATGCATTACTGGAACGCTGCTCCCGACAACTGGGTGCGGGGGGCGGAGCAGTACGCCAAGGGCTGGATCGAGTGCTTCCACGCGTACCAGGGCCTCGGCCCGCCCGAGACGCACTGGTCCATCGAGCACTTCCAGAAGTACTCCGAGGACGACCTGATGAAGGACGTCTTCGAAGACGGTTACGTGGACGTGGCGGTCTTCCAGCCGACGTACCTGAAGGAGTGGTACAAGGAGGGCTTCAACACCACCGAGCGCAACGCCGAGATGGGCAAGCGGCACCCGGGCAAGTTCATTTACAACACCCGGTTCGACCCCCGCGACGGCGACCCAGGGCTGGAAGAGCTCAAGAAGAACGTCAACACCTACGGCTCGAAGGGCGTCAAGCTCTACACCGCCGAGTGGAACAACGGCTCCCGGGGCTACAAGCTGTCCGACCCCGGCGCCTACCGGTTCCTGGAGGCGGCCCAGAGCCTGGGCATCAAGAACATCCACGTGCACAAGGGCCCGACGATCTGGCCGCTGGACAAGGACGCCTTCGACGTCTCCGACGTGGACCACGCGGCGACCGACTTCCCGGACCTGAACTTCATCGTCGAGCACGTCGGCCTGCCCCGGATCGAGGACTTCTGCTTCATGGCGACGCAGGAGCCCAACGTCTACGCCGGCCTGTCCGTGGTCATCGGCGGCCTGATGTACGCGCGGCCGAAGTTCTTCGCCAGGGTCATGGGCGAGCTGCTGTTCTGGGTCGGCGAGGACAAGATGACCTTCGGCAGTGACTACGGCATCTGGGAGCCGAAGTGGCAGATCGAGGGCTTCGTGGACTGGGACTACCCCAGCGACGAGTTCTCCGACTTCCCCAGGGTGAACACGGCGACCAAGAAGAAGATCCTCGGACTGAACGCGGCCAAGCTCTACGACATCGAGGTCCCGGCGGAGTTCCAGATCAAGGGCAGCAGCGCCCCGGCGTCGCAGGATGACGCCAAGCTGGTCGAAGACGATCCGCAGCTGGTCACGGGAGCATGACTGTTTCCGCAACAAGCATCACTGCAGGTACTGGCGCAGACGGACCGGCGGGTCCGCCTGCGCCAGCGGCGGTGCTCGCCGCGCTGGAGACGGTGCGCGACCCGGAGCTGGACGAGCCGGTCACCTCGCTCGGCTTCGTGGCCTCATGCACCGTCTCCCCGGACGGGGACGCTCAGGTCCGGCTGCGGCTGCCCACGTACTTCTGCGCTCCCAACTTCGCCTTCCTGATGGTGGCCGACGCCTACGACGCGGTGGCGGCCACCCCCGGCGTCCGCCGCGCGGAGATCGTGCTGGAGGATCACTTCGCCTCGGACGCCATCAACGGGGGGGTGGCCGCGCGGGCGGGATTCGCCCAGTCCTTCGACGGGGAGGCGGTCGGCGAGCTGCACGAGCTGCGGGCCGACTTCCTGCGCAAGGCGGTGCTGGCCGGTACCGATCAGGTCTGCCGGCCGCTGCTCAGCGCCGGGACCGACCCGGCCAGTTTGCCGGGGATGACCCTCGGTGAGGTGCCGCCCTCGGCCGCGCTGCGGCGGCTACGCGAGCGCCGGGCCGAACTTGGCCTGCCCGCTGGTGATGACGCGTGGCTGCTCATCGACCCTAAGACCGGGGAGCCGGTCAGCCCGGATTCCCTGCGGATGCACCTGGGACGGGCCCGGCTGACCCGGACCAGCATCGAGGCGAACGGCAGCATGTGCCGCGGGATGTTGGGGCACCGATACAACGACACGGCCGGGCTAGGCCAGCAACCCCAGGTCGAGGAGGACCAATGAAGGCCGTCCGCTTGCACGC
This sequence comes from uncultured Actinomycetes bacterium, assembly GCA_963717125.1. Classification (GTDB taxonomy): domain Bacteria; phylum Actinomycetota; class Actinomycetes; order Streptosporangiales; family Streptosporangiaceae; genus RYN-230. The sequence goes on along the minus strand of CAVQVG010000020.1, from coordinate 196,612 downwards.
GTTCCACGAGCAGCCGGTGATCGACGAGGTACCGGAACCGGCCATCGGCGGCCCGCTCGACGTCATCGTGAAGATCGGCGGGGCGGGCGTCTGCCGTACCGACCTGCACATCATCGAAGGCCAGTGGGACGCGGCGATGGGCACCCCGCTGCCTTACATCCTGGGTCACGAGAACGCCGGGTGGGTGCACCAGATCGGCTCGGCGGTCACCAACGTCGCCGTGGGCGACACCGTGATCCTGCATCCCACCCCGACCTGCGGGCTGTGCCGGGCCTGCCGGGCCGGCGACGACATGCACTGCACCGGCGACCGCTCGTTCCCCGGCCTGTCCCGCGATGGGGGGATGGCCGAATACCTGCTCACCTCAGCCAGGGCCTGCGTGAAGCTGGACCCGGCGACTCAGCCGCAGGACGTGGCGGCGCTGGCCGACGCGGGCATTACCGCCTACCACGCGGTCCGCAAGGCCCTCCCGCTGCTCTACCCCGGCACCACCGCGGTGGTGATCGGCGCGGGCGGGCTGGGCCACATCGGCATCCAGTGCCTGGCTGCGCTGTCCGCTACCACCGTCGTCGTGGTGGACCGCAACCCGGACGCGCTGAAGCTGGCCGAGCAGCTCGGCGCGCAGCACACCGTGGTCGCCGACGGCAGCCAGGTGGACGCGGTGAAGGACCTGACGGGCGGAGCCGGCGCCCACGTGGTGCTGGACTTCGTCGCCGAGCAGGGCGCCGAGATGGACGGGTGGAACATGACCGCCCCGGCCGGCTCCTACTTCGTCATCGGCTACGGCGGCACGCTGGAGATCCCGACGCTCGACATCATCTCCACCGAGCGCAACATCATCGGGAACATCGTCGGCACCTACAACGACCTGGCCGAGCTGATGTCCCTGGCCGAGGCGGGCAAGGTCACCCTGCACACCCGGACCTACCCGCTGACCAGCGCCGTGGAGGCGTTCGCGGATCTCGACGCGGGCCGGGTGCGCGGACGCGCCATCCTCGTCCCCTGATTACCGCCACCGACTGAAATCCGTCCTAGGAGGCCTGATGGCTAAGGAACTGCGCTTCGGTCCGGAGGCTCGCGACCTGCTGCTGGCCGGCGTGGACAAGCTGGCCGAGGCGGTGAAGTCGACGCTGGGGCCGAAGGGACGCAACGTCATCCTGGAGAAGATCACCGGCTCCCCGGTAGTCACGAACGACGGGGTGACCATCGCCCGGGAGATCTATCTCAAGGACCAGTTCGAGAACATGGGCGCCCAGCTGGTCAAGGAAGCCGCCATCAAGACCAACGACATCGTCGGCGACGGCACCACCACGGCCACCGTGCTGGCCCAGGCGGTGGTCCGCTCGGGCATGCGGGCGATCAGCGCGGGCGCCAACCCGGTGCTGCTCAAGCGGGGCATCGACATCGCGGTGGACCGGCTCGTCAGCCACCTGCAGCAGGCCGCCCACCCGGTGGAAAGTGAGGAGGACTACCGCCGGGTGGCCGCGATCTCCGCGAACGACGACGAGATGGTCGGCGCGGTGATCGCCAAGGCGCTGCACACGGTGGGCGAGGACGGGATCGTCACCGTGCAGGAGTCCGCCGCCAACGGGATGTCGGTGAACTTCATCGAGGGCTTCGAGTTCGACAACGGCTACCTGTCGCCGTACATGGTGACCAACCCGGCCAGCCTGGAGGCGGTCGTCGACGAGCCCTACCTGCTGCTGTGCAGCGAGAAGATCACCAAGGTGCAGCAGCTCATGCCGCTGCTCGACAAGATCATGCGCGCGCCGCGGCCGCTGGTCATCCTGGCCGAGAGCGTCGAGGGCACCGCGCTCAGCATGCTGGTGCACAACCACGTCAACGGGATCTTCCAGTGCGTGGCGGTGCGCGCCCCCGGCTTCGGCGACCGGCGGCTGCACAAGCTGGAGGACATCGCGACCATCACCGGCGGCGCGGTGTACAGCAAGCACTCCGGGTTCACCCTGGAGACGATGACAGTTGACCAGCTGGGCAAGGCGGCTCAGGTCCGGGTCACCGCGGACAACACGGCCATCATCGGCGGCTACGGCTCGGCCGAGGACCTGGATTTCCGGCTCGGCCAGCTGCGCGCCGAGCTGGACCGGGCCAGCTACGGCGTGGACGAGGACGTGCTCACCGAGCGGATCGGCGCGCTGTCCGGCAAGGTCGCGGTGATCCACGTGGGCGCGCCCACCCCGGCCGAGCTGAAGGAACTGCAGCACCGGGTCGAGGACGCGCTGGCCGCCACCCGGGCCGCGATGGCCGAGGGCATCGTCGCGGGCGGCGGCGCCGCGCTGCTGCACGCCACGGGCGCGCTGGATGACCTGCAGGTCAAGGACGACTACGCTACCGGGGTGCAGATCGTCCGCGAGGTGCTCACCGCCCCCGCCTACCTGATCGCGGCCAACGCGGGCTATTCCGGCGAGGAGGTGGTGACCCGGCTGGGTCAGCTCGGCCCGGACGAGGGCTTCGACGCGCTGCAGGGACGCTACGGGAACATGATCGAGATGGGCATCATCGACCCGCTGCGAGTGGCCCGGTCCGCGCTGCAGAACGGCGCCTCGGTGGCCGGCCTGCTGCTCACCACCAACACCCTGGTGGCCGAGGAGCAGACCCCGTGGGGGGGCAGCCGGTCGCTGATGACCGAATTCGGCCCGCTCGACGAGGGCCTGAACCAGCCGTCGCCGGATTCCAGCACCCCACAGTCGCTCGGCCTGGGCCCGTCGGTCGGCTGAGGCAGCCCGCCCATGGCGGCCGACCCCGCGCTGCGCCTAGCCCGGCCGCCCGCCGCGGGCCAGCACACCTTCCGGCGGCTGCGCTCGCGCGGGCGGCTGCGCGGCGCGGCCGCGCTGCTCGGCCCCGCGTTCGTGGCCTCGGTCGCCTACGTCGACCCGGGTAACTTCGCCACCAACGTCACCGCGGGCGCGCGGTTCGGCTATGCCCTGGCCTGGGTTGTTGTGGCCGCCAACCTGATGGCCATGCTGGTCCAGTACCTGTCGGCCAAGGTGGGTGTGGCCACCGGCCGCGACCTGCCCGAGCTGTGCCGGGCGCTGCTGCCCCGGCCGGTGTCCCGCGGGCTGTGGGTGCAGGCGGAGCTGATCGCCATGGCCACCGATCTGGCCGAGTTCGTCGGGGCGGCGCTCGGCCTGAACCTGCTCTTCCACGTGCCGCTGCGCGCGGCCGGGCCGCTGACCGCGCTGGTGGCGTTCGGCATCCTGGCCATGCAGCAGCGTGGTTACCGCCGGTTCGAGCTGGCCATCGCCGGCCTGCTCGGCGTGGTCTTCCTCGGCTTCGCCTACGATCTCGTCGCGGTGCGGGTGGCGCCGGGCGCGCTGGCCCGCGGCCTGGTGCCGGGGTTCGCCGGGCCCGGCGGCCCGCTGCTGGTGGCGGGCATCGTCGGGGCCACCGTCATGCCGCACGTGATCTACCTGCACTCGGCCCTGACCAAGTCCCGGGTGGCCTGCCGCGACGACACCGAGCGCCGCGCGCTGCTCCGCTTCCAGCGGCTCGACGTGGTCATCGCGCTCGGCGCGGCCGGCGTGATCAACCTGGCCATGCTGGTGGTGGCGGCCGCGATGGCCAGCCAGGCCGGCGGCCTGCACCTGGACTCCATCACCGCGGCGCACGCCGGGCTGGGCCGGCTGGTCGGCGGCGGGGCGGCGCTCGCGTTCGCCGCCGCGCTGCTCGCCTCCGGGCTGTCCTCGTCCAGCGTGGGCACCTACGCCGGCCAGGTGGTCATGCAGGGCTTCATCGACCGGCGCATCCCGCTGTTCCTGCGCCGGGCGCTGACCATGCTGCCCGCGCTGCTGGTGCTGGAGCTCGGCCTGCCCACCACGGGCAGCCTGGTCATCTCGCAGGTCGTGCTGGCCTTCGGCATCCCGTTCGCGCTGGTGCCGCTCGTCCTGCTGACCCGCCGGGCGGACGTGATGGGCGCGCTGGTCAACCGGCGGCTGACCACCGGGGCGGCCGGCGCGGTCACCGCGGGCATCGTGCTGCTGAACGGGTACCTGCTCTACGCCACCTTCTCCTGAACCCGATGCGCGCGCGGGCGGGCGCATCAGTACGCTCAACCGCATGGTGAGCGAACCGGGGGCGGCGGCGCAGCCCGAGCTGGACTGGGCGATGCTGACGGCCGCGCTGGAGCAGGCGCGGGCCAGCCTGGCCGCGGGCGGGGTCCCGGTGGGCGCGGTGCTGGCGGCCGGCCAGGAGATCATCGCGGCCGGCCACAACGAGCGGGTGCAGCGCGGCGACCCGGTCGCGCACGGCGAGATCGCCTGCCTGCGCAACGCCGGGCGGCAGGTCTCCTACCAGGCCATGACGCTGTACACCACGCTGTCCCCGTGCCCGATGTGCACCGGGGCCATCCTGCTGTTCCAGATTCCCCGGGTCGTCGTGGGGGAGGCCGAGACGTTCGCGGGCGACCTGGACTTCCTGGTCACCCAGGGTGTCTCGGTGACGCTGCTGGACGATGAGCGGTGCACGGCCGTGATGAGCGAGTTCCAGCGGCGCTACCCGGCCGTGTGGAGCGAGGACATCGGCGGCCGGTAGCCCGGCCAGGGCCCCGTCTTTACCGGGATATTTCAGACACAGATCGGTGATCCGCTGCGCGCCGCTGCGCTGGTGCGGATACTCGGCTTCGTGATCGGCGAGACGTTCCAGGCTGTGCTCGCTGCCGCGCAGGGCGGAGACGAAGGTGCCTTCTCGGCGCTGTGGCGGGACGCCAACCCGGCGCTGCTGCGCTACCTCCGGGTGATCGCGCCCGAGGTGGCCGAGGACGTGGCCGCCGACAGCTGGGTCCAGGTGGTGCGCGGCCTGGACGGGTTCCGCGGCGACGAGGCGGCGTGGCGGGCCTGGCTGTTCACCACCGCCCGCCGCCGGGTGATCGACGACGCGCGGTACCGGGCCCGGCGGCCGGTGACCCCCGTGGCCGAGATGCCCGCGGCGGCCACCCCGCTCAGCCCGGACACCGCCGACGTGGTGCTGGAGCGGCTGAGCACATCCGCGGCGATCGAGCTGGTCTCGGCGCTGCCCCGGCTGCAGGCCGAGGTGATCCTGCTGCGGGTGCTGGCCGGGCTGGACAACGAGGCCACCGCGCGCCTGCTCGGCCGCAGCTCGGGGGCGGTCCGGGTGGCCGCCCACCGGGGTTTAAGGCGGCTGGCCCAGCTGCTGGCCAGCACGGGTGTAACGCGATGAGGCGGCCCGGCGTTTCGGGGGGTGGCATGCGACACCGTGAGCGGGGCACCCGAAACAGCCAGCCGGGCCAGGACCCATCCGGCCCGGACCAGGTCCTGGACGCCCTGCTGGCGGGTGGCCCGCTGCCCGGCGAGGACCAGGGCGGGCTGCAGCCGGTCGCCGACGTGCTGGCCGCGCTGCGGAGCCCGGCGGCCGCGGCCGAGCTGACCGGGCAGGCCAGTGCGCTGGCCGAGTTCCGCGCCCGGCCCCGCCGCGCCGCGCGCACACCCAGGCCGCGGCGGCGTCGCGGGCCGGTCCTCGGCACGCTGCTCCGGCCCCGGCCCGCGATGGTTTTCGCCGCCGGTGCGGTGGTGGTGGCCGGCCTGGCGGCCGGCGCCTACGAAGGTGACCTGCCCGGCCCCGTGCAGCAATGGGCGCACCACACATTCGGGCTGACCGCTGCGCGGTCCACGGCGTCGCCCGCGCCGAGCCACTCGCGCCCCGGCAGCCACCCCAGCCCCACCCCCGCGCTATCACCGGACCACCACCACGGTCCGGCCCGCCGCGGCCACCCGGAGCACGGCGAGCAGCGGCACGGGGCCAGCCACCGGCCGGCCGGCCGGGACGGGCGCCGGCCCGCCAGACCGTCGGGCAGCCCGGGCACGTCGCCCGCCAGCGGCCCGAGCGGCGCACCCAGTCCCAGCGGACAGGCTACGCCCAGTCCGAGTACCACCCCGGCGGCCCAGCCCAGCGCCCAGTCGAGCACCGCGCCCGGGCCGGGGCGCTCGCACCAGCCGGGCAGCGGCGCACCGAGCTCGCCGCCCTGACCCACCCGCCGTTCCTGTCGCGCGGCGGGTGCTGCGTGGCGGGCCGGGTCCCAACCCCCCCGGGGACCCGGCCCGCCGCGGTCCAGCTCAGCGGCTGAAGCCGGTGGCGGCGGCAGCCCGAGCGAGGCCCGGCCGATGGTGATCACCGGGGTGCACCGGATGCAGCGCCCTGCTCCCGAGGCCGGTACCGTGTGCCCATGTCGGGCTCTCCAGCAGCTATGCCGAAAACCCCGTCGCCCCGGCTGTGGCGGATGCGCTGCGTGCAGGTGGCGGCGGCCGGGCTGGCCGGGGCGCTGCTGGCCGGCGCCGGGGCGGGATTAGCGGCGGGCGCGCCGGCCGGGACAGCCGCGGCGGCCGCGGTCGCGGCGGGCGCGCTGCTCGCCTTGTGGTTCGTCCGCCGCCGGGTGCGGGCCTGGAGTTACACGGAGCGGGACGAGGATCTGATCGTGGCCCGCGGCGTGCTGGTCCGCCGGCTGTCCGTGGTCCCGTACGGCCGGATGCAGTTCGTCAACGTCACGGCCGGGCCGGTGGAACGGGCGTTCCGGCTGGCCACCGTCAAGCTGCACACCGCGGCCGCGGCCAGTGACGCGCGGATTCCGGGGCTGGAGCGGGACGAGGCGGCCCGGCTGCGGGACCGGCTGGCCGCGCTCGGTGAGGCGAAGGCCGCGGGCCTGTGACCGGCGCGGTAACCGGCCCGGGGGGTGGCTGGCACCGGCTGCACCCGCTGTCGCCGCTGGTCCGGTCCGGGCGGACCGCGGTCGGCCTGCTGGCGCTGATCGGGATCACGGCGGCGGCGGCCTGGGCCAGGGCGGCTCGCACCTGTACGACGGGCTGGCCGCCGCCCTGGTCGCGGCCGGTGCGGTGATCAACTGGCTGGTCACCCGATGGCGGCTGGACGGGGCCGCCCTGTGCATCGAGACCGGCCTGCTGCGCCGCGACTCCCGGCAGCTGCCGGTGGCCCGGATCCAGGCCGTGGACGTGGTCCGCCCGTTCCTGGCCCGGGCGCTCGGCCTGGCCGAGCTCCGGGTCAGGCTGGCCGGCTCCAGCCACGCCGACGGCCGCCTGGCCTACCTGCCGGAGCAGGCCGCGCTGCGGTTGCGGGCCCAGTTGCTGGCCGCCCACCACGGGCTGGACCCGGCCACCCCGGAGCCAGCCGAGGCGGTGCTGGCCCAGGTGCCGACCGGCCGCCTGGCCGGCTCGGTGGCTCTGTCCAGCACCAGCCTGGTGGCGGTGCTGCTGATCGCCGAGGTGGTTTTGGTGATCGACGTTCCCCGGGTGCTGGCCGCGACGGGCGGCATGCTGGTCGTCTGGGTGCTCGGCCTGGCCCCGGTGCTGTGGCGGCGGATGTCCCTCGAGTACGGCTTTACCGTGGCCCAGGCGCCGGACGGCATCCGGATCCGCCGCGGCCTGCTGTCCACGGTGGCGGAGACCATCCCGCGGCAGCGGGTGCAGGCGGTCCGCATGATCGAGCCGCTGCTCTGGCGCCCGTTCGGCTGGTGCCGGGTGGAGATCGATGTGGCCGGGTCGGCCGCCCGTGACCGGGCCGAGGAGACCAGCCGGACCCGCAAGACCCTGCTGCCGGTCGGCTCCCGTGCGACCGGATGGCAGCTGATGCGCCTGGTCATCGGGGCCGGGCCGCCGCCGCTGTCGGCGCCGCCCCGGCGGGCCAGGCTGAAGACGCCGCTGAGTTACCACTTCCTGGCCGCCGGGCAGGACAGCGCCACCGCGATGGGTGTGACCGGCCGGATCCGTAAGGTGACCACCTGGCTGCCACTGGCCAAGGTGCAGAGCGTGCGGCTGGTCAGCGGGCCGGTGCAGCGCTCACTTGGGCTGGCCACGGTGCACCTGGACGCGGCCGGGAGGGACGTACGGGCCGAGTTCCGCGAGCGGCCCGCAGCCGAGGCGGCCCGGCTGACCGAGGAACTGGCCTTGCTGTGCCGCACCGCCCGGCAGCTAACCGGCTGAGCCTCCAGCGGGCCACCGGAAGCTAGCCACTGCCCCGCCACTGATCACCACCGTGCCGGCTGGCTGGCCCGCGTCGCGCCAGACGGTGTACTGGCCGCCGGGCAGCGCCGGGTACACCGCGGCATGGCAGACGATCGCGCCCAGCCGGCGCTCCCGGACCAGTGCGTGCGTGCGCCCGGCCCCAGCCGGCCGGGCCGGGCTGACCTCGATCTCCGTGCCGGCCAGCTCCGCCGGGGCGGTGATGATCAGCGCCCCGACGTCGCCGCCGATATCGAGCAGCACGCGGCCCGGGCCGGACGGGCCCGCGGCGGTTTCCAGCATGGTGGCGGCTCAGGATGGGTTGTCGTAACCGCTGTACGGAACGCCCAGGTACGGAAACGTCCGCAGGTACGGCTTGGACACGCTGGCCGGGGTCAGCCCGTCGGTTATCGCCCCGGCCGCCGGGTCCGGCTTGTACGCCGGCGCCACCAGCGGGTAGGTCGCCCCGGCGATGGCGCGCAACTCGATCGTGACCACGTCGTCGAACACCCGCCGCCCGTTCGGGAAACCGGCCAGGTCGCCGCCGAGGAGGCCAAGGATGCTCGGCTTCCTGGACGGCTTGATGGCGGTGTTCAGCCGGAGCATGTCGGACAGCACCGGGCCGGTGTGGTTCTGGAAGCCCATGATCAGCCCGGCCGGGATGCCGGTGAGCAGGATCGCCTCGAGGTCCGCTCGCGGCTTGCCGGACTTGTCCAGCGCGGCTAGGTGCGGGAAGACCCCCGGATACAGGGCGGGCAGCAGTCCGGCCAGCTCCGGCTGCGTGACGTAGGACGCGAACATCTGGTCGTAGACGGGTGGCTGGGTGTTCCAGAAGTCCTTCTTGCCCAGCGGGATGAGCACCTCGTTGACCAGCGGGTTGCCCAGCCGGGAGACCTGCCGGAACGGGCCGCTCCAGGAGCTCTTCCCCTGCTCGGCATCCCACAGCTGGACATGCTGCCTGCTCGCGGTGGTCCATACGCCGATCACCGCGCGCGGGTCGCTCTCCCGCCGTCGGCTGGACCCGGTGAGCGTGGCGATCGGCACCTGCAGGGCGATCGAGTGCACGTTCAGCCGGTTGGTGGCGTTCACCCCCGGCGCCGGAGCGCGGAACACGTGCATCCCGTACTTGTCGTGCAACTGCTGGAAGGGGCGCAGGGTGGCCAGGTCGAAGATCGAGCCCAGGTCCACGTAGAAGCCCTCGGCCCGCTGGCCCGCGAAGACGTGCTCACCGCCGGGCAGCGAATGCACCGCGCTGGCCGCCAGCCTGGCGTAGTGCGGGGTGGACAGCGGCCCGATGTTGCACGGCGGGCAGGCCAGCCCGCTGGCCAGTTCCTCGGCGCCGCGACCGGTCACCTTGCGGACGGTGTAGAACTGCCTGCTGTTCCAGTTGGGGCTGTCCAGCGATCTGATCGGCCCAGTGTTGTAGAGGAACGTGCCCGGGTCGCGCAGCACGGTCCGGAAGTCGAACTGATAGCTAATGTCAGCCAGGCCGTCGCCGTCGTTGTCGATGTGGATCTCGTACCGGACGTCCTCGCCGAACTCATAGAAGTTCGGCCCGCCCGCGGGTTCCTGCAGCGGGATGTAGTTGGCGATCAGCGTCACCGTCGACGGGCGGTCCGGGCTCACGAAGGCGTAGACATCAGTGCTGTCCGCGACCGGGTCCTTCGCGACCTCCGGCGCTTCACGATGGGAAGACACGGCTTACCTCGCCCCGGCGAGCCGGGCGGCGAGAGCCCGGTCATGCACCCTGGTCATGGTGGTCCCGGCGAAGATGTCCATCTCCCCGGTCCGCAGGTCACGCACGTGCACCACGAGCGGCCCGGCAGAGTCAGCGGCCCCGGTACCGGTCCTCCCGGCAGCCGGGCCGGCCGTCCTGGCCGTGGCGGCGGCGGCCGGGATCGCGCCCAGCACGCTCCCGGCCACCAGGCTGGCCGCGCCCGCCCCCGCGGCGGTGCGCAGCACCGACCGGCGTGTCAAGCGCTGTGGCGGCGCCGCGGCGGCGGCCGCGCTCGCCGATCGTTCCTGATGCTCGTTCCGGCTCATCATGCCCCCCCGGTCAGCCGAATGTCACGCTTAGTATTGACCTCGGTGACCTACTGTAATGGAAGCCTCGGCGATCTTTACCCAAGCTTTGCCTGCTGGCGAGGGGCGAGCCGACGCTGCGGGCTAGCTGACCAGGGCGGTGCCGGTGAACACGGCCCACAGCGCCGCGTACTGGCCGCCCGCGTCGAGCAGCTCCTGGTGCGTGCCCTGCTCCGCGACCCCGCCCTGGTCGATCACGACGATGCGGTCGGCCCGGGCCGCGGTGGTCAGCCGGTGCGCCACCAGCAGCGTGGTCCGCCGCGCGGTCAGCCGCTCGGTGGCCTCGATCACCGCCGCCTCGGTGGCCAGGTCGAGGGCGGCCGTCGCCTCGTCGAGCAGCAGGATGTCCGGATCGACCAGGTAGGCGCGGGCCAGCGCGATCAGCTGGCGCTGCCCCGCGGACAGGTTGCGGCCCCGCTCGGCCACCTCGTACTGGAAGCCATCGGGCAGTCGCGCGATCATGCCGTCCGCGCCGACGGCCCGGGCCGCCGCGGCCACCTCGGCGTCGCTGGCGTCCGGCCGGCCGTAGGCGATCGCGTCGCGCACCGTCCCGGCGAACAGGTACGGCTCCTGCGGCACCACGCCGAGCCGCTGCCGGTAGCTGGCCAGGTCGTACTGGCGCACGTCCACACCGTCCACCAGGACCGCCCCGGCCGTCACGTCGTAGAACCGGGCCACGAGCTTGACCAGGGTGGACTTGCCCGCCCCGGTCTCGCCGACCAGGGCTACCGTCTCGCCCGGGGCGATGGTCAGGTCCACCTCGTCCAGCGCGGGCCGCGGGCTGCCGGGGTAACTGAACCGGACGCCGCGGAAGTCGATCCGGGCCCGGCCCCGGCTGGCCGGCCGGGGCCGGCTGGCCTGCGGGGTGCTGGTCGGCGTGCGGAGCAGCCCGCCGATCCGGCGCAGCCCGACCGCGGCCTGCTGGTACCCGTCGAACACCTGGGACAGCTGCTGCACCGGCGAGAACAGCAAGTCGATGTAGAGCAGGTAGGCGACCAGCGCGCCCGCGGTGAGCAGGCCGCTGCGCATCTGCCCGGCCGCGACCAGCAGGATCAGGGCGCTGGCCGCGGTGGACAGCGACTGGACGAACGGGAAGTAGACCGCGATGTAGCGCTGGGCGCGCAGCCGGGACCGGCGGTAGGCCCAGCTGAGCGCCGTGAACCGGGACAGGTTGACCGCCTCGCGGCGGTAGGCCTGGGCCACCCGCAGCCCGGCCACGTTCTCCTGCAGGTCCGCGTTGACCGCGGCCACCTTCTCCCGGGCTTCCGTGTACGCCCGCGAGGACCGGGTCCGGAACACCACGGTGGCCACGACCACCAGCGGGACCAGGGTGAGCACGGTCAGCCCGAGCCGGAGGTTGATGAACAGCAGCGCGATCAGCACGCCGAGGAACGACAGGCCCGAGTTGACCATGGTGATCAGCCCGGTCTGCAGGAACGAGGACAGCGCGTCCACGTCGGTGGTCATCCGGGTCATGATCCGGCCCGACATCTCGCGCTCATAGAAATCGAGGCCGAGCCGCTGCAGCTGGGCGAAGATCTTCACCCGCAGCGCGTACAGCACCCGCTCCCCGTTGCGCCCGACCACCACGGTCTGCACCGCGTTGATGACCCAGTCGGCCAGCACGATGATCAGCGCCAGCCCGGAGATGGCCAGCACGGTGCGGAACACCCCGGTCTCCACCCCGTTGTCGATGCCGCCGCGGACCAGGGCAGGCATCGCGATGCTCGCCAGCGCGTCCAGCGCGTCCAGCACCAGCCCGATGATGAGGCCGATCGCGAACGGGCGCAGCACCTGGCGCAGGGTGAACCGCGGCGCGGGCTTACTGGCCCAGCCGACATCCACGCCTGGGGTCTCGGTGGCCGGCGGCAGCGCATCCACCCGTTCCAGCAGCTCGGGCGAGGCCGGGATGCCCGCCATCATGCTGGTCAGCCCGCCGCCGCCGCCACCGCCGCGCCCGCCGGTACGGCCGCGCGCGCCAACCCGGCCGGCGCCGGGCCGCGCCAGGAAGATTGGGCAGCCCCGTCAGCTGGACCGGCGCCGCGGGTGCCGCGGGGCCAGGACCGGCCTGGACGGGCACGCTGGGTGCCGCGGCGTCGAGCTCAGCTGAGTCGGTGCCTTCGGCGTCGTCGTCCGGGCCGGTGATGAGGTCCCGGTACAGCGGGCAGCGCGCCTCCAGTTCGGCGGGCGTGCCGGAATCGACCAGGCGGCCGGCGTCCAGCACCACGATCCGGTCGGCGAGCTGCAGCGTGGACCGGCGGTGCGCGATGAGCAGCGTGGTGCGGCCGGCCATCACCTCGCGCAGGCTGGTGTGGATCTCCGCCTCGACCCGGGGGTCCACCGCGGAGGTCGCGTCGTCCAGCACCAGGATGCGCGGGTCGGTGAGCAGCGCCCGGGCCAGCGCCACCCGCTGCCGCTGCCCGCCGGACAGGGTCAGCCCCTGCTCCCCGATGACGGTGTCGTAGCCCTGTGGCAGCCCGGTGATGAACTCATCCGCCTCGGCGGCCCGCGCGGCCGCGACGATCTCGGCCTGGCTGGCGTCCGGCCGTCCGTAGCTGATGTTCGCGGCGACCGTGTCGGAGAACAGGAAGCTGTCCTCGCCGACCAGGCCGATCGCCCCGCGCAGGGACTCGGTGGCCAGGTCGCGGACGTCGCGCCCGCCGACCCGCAGTGTCCCGCCAGTCACGTCGTAGAACCGCGGCAGCAGCATCGCGATGGTGGACTTGCCGGATCCAGCCGTGCCGACCAGGGCGACCGTCTCACCCGCCGCGACCTCCAGCGACAGGCCGCGCAGCACCGGCTGGCCGGGCCGGTAGCCGAAGCTGACGTCGTCCAGCCGCACCCCGGCCGGCCCGGGCGGCAGCGGCACCGCGCCCGGCCGGTCGTGGATCACCGGCTCGGAATCGATCACCTCGAAGACCCGGATCACGCTGGCCCGGGCTTCCTGCCCGGTGGTGACCAGGGCGGCCAGCGCCCGGACCGGGCCGACCAACTGGATCAGGTAGGAGGAGAAGGCCACGAACGTGCCCAGCGTGATGGACCCCTGGATGGCCAGCCAGCCACCCAGCGCGAGCACGCCAACCTGGCCCAGGGCCGGCACGGACTGCAGGGCCGGGTTGTACCGGGCCATGAGCCGCACCGCCCGCACCCGGGAGGCGTAGAGCAGCCGGCTGGCCTGCTCCAGCCGGCTGGTCTCCTGGTCTTCCTGGCCGAAGCCCTTGACCACGCGCACCCCGGTCACCGCGCCGTCCACCACCCCGGCCACCGCCGCCGCCTGCTGCTGCGCGTCCCAGCTGGCCGGGAACAGCTTGCGCCGGGACGCGACCGAGATGAACCACAGCGCCGGGCCGACGGCCAGCGCGATCAGGGTCAGCGTGGGGGACAGCACGGCCATGATGGCCAGCGAGACGACGAACAGCACCGCGCTGCCGAGCAGCATCGGGACCATGCTGAGCAGCGCCTGCACCATGGACAGGTCGGAGATGGACCGGCTCACCACCTGGCCGGTGTGCAGCTCGTCCTGCCGCGACCCGTCCAGCCGGGACAGCGCACGGAACATCTCCGTGCGCAGGTCGTGCTGCACGTCCAGGGACAGCTGCCCGGCCCGGTAGCGGCGCAGGTACAGCCCGGCGAAGCTGATGACGGCCGCGGCGGCCAGCGCCACGGCCAGCGGCCACACCGCCGGGTGCCCGGGCCCGACCAGGTCATCCACGATCTGCCGCTGGATCAGCGGGATGATCGCGGTGACCCCGGTGACGACCAGGGTGCCGCCCAGGGCCAGCAGCGCGGTGCGTGGATAGCGCCAGCAGTATCCGGCCAGCCGGCGCATCCAGCCCACGCCGGTCACGGCGTGCTCAGTCAACCGGTCCCGTCCTCCTTCTTCTTGGCCCGCCGGGTCTCGGTGAGCGCCGAGTCGAGCAGGCCGAACGCGGCCAGCACGGTGGCTGGCTCGTCGGTCGCGGTGAGCAGGTCGGTGAGCCAGGCGCCGTAGGCCGCGTCGGCCTGGTCCAGCGCGGCCTGGCCGGCCTCGGTCAGTGTCAGCCGGACCACCCGGCGGTCGCCTGGCTCCGCGGCGCGGCGCGCGTATCCGGCGGCGACCAGGCCATCCGCGAGGGCGGTCAGGGTGGGCTTGGCCACCGCCAGCCGCTGCGCCAGCCGGGTCGAGCGCTCGCCGCCCGCGCCGGCCAGCTTCATGATGCGGTACTGCGCGGGGGTCAGCCCCGCGTCGACGCAGTCCAGGCCGCGGTTCAGCCGGAGGATGACCAGGATGGACCTGCTCACCCCGGCTGCGTCGAGAATGTCGTGCGTGGTGCTCACAGTTAGGCAGTCTAACCAACGGCCGCAGCGGGCTATTCCGGCTCAGCGCCGCCGCGCGCCGTGTGATACTCAGCGTGGTTAGCCCCGGACCAGAGGTAGTGGATGAAGCGGATGAGGGTGCCCGCCGTGGTGGCTGGGACCGTGGCAGCAGGCACCGTGGCGCTGGTCGCGCTGACCGCGTTCACCGTGGTGGCCCGGCAGCACCGGGCCGCGCCGCCGCGGGCTCGCCAGCCGGCCGCCCAGCGGCTGGTCAGCGGGCTGAACCCCAGCCAGCTGGCCGGGCAGCGGGTCATCTACAGCTACCGCGGGCTGACCCCGCCGCCGGTGCTGCTCCGGCTGATCAGCCGCGGCGAGGCGGCCGGGGTGATCTTCTTCGCCGGAAATATCGCCAGTCCCGCCCAGCTGGCCGCGGTGGCCAGGGAACTCCAGCAGGCCAACCTGAGCCCGGCCAACCCGGCGCACGTGCCGCTGCTGCTGATGACCGACCAGGAGGGCGGGGACGTGCGCCGCCTGCCCGGGCCGCCCGCGCTGTCGGAGAAACAGATCGGGCAGTCGGCCAGCCCGGCCGCGCAGGCCCGGCTGGCCGGCACCGGCGCGGCCGCCAACCTGCGCGGCGCGGGCCTGAACGTGAACCTGGCCCCGGTGCTCGACGTGTACCGGTCGCCGGGCGACTTCATCGACCAGTTTGGCCGGTCCTACAGCAGCGACCCGCGGCAGGCGGCCCAGCTCGGCGCGGACTTCATCACCGCCCAGCAGGCCGGCCGGGTGGCCGCCACGGCCAAGCACTTCCCCGGGCTGGGTGCGGCCGCCCGGGCCCAGGACACCGACCTGCGACCGGTCACGCTGGGCGTGCCCCGGTCCGCGCTGCGCGGGGTGGATGAGCTGCCCTACCGGGCGGCCATCGCCGCCGGGGTGAAGCTGGTCATGCTGTCCTGGGCGGTCTACCCGGCGCTGGACCCGGCCCGGCCGGCCGGGCTGTCCCCGGCCATCGTCCAGGGTCAGCTGCGGCAGCGGCTGGGCTTCCGCGGCGTGACCATCACCGACGCGCTCGGCGCGGGGGCGCTGGCCCGGTTCGGCGGCATCGGGCACCGGAGCCAGCTGGCCGCGCTGGCCGGGATGGACCTGCTGCTCTGCTCCGGCCACCGGGTGGCCGAGGGCCAGCAGGCGCTGGCCGGGCTGGCCGCCGGATACCGGTCCGGCCAGCTCAGCGTCGTATCCAGCCGGGCCGCGGTGGCCCGGATCCTGGCCCTGCGCGGCAGCCTGCCCGGCTGAGCGCCGGGCCGCCCCGTCAGGCCCGGTCCGGGTTCCGGAACCCGTAGCCGACCGCTGCGCTGATCAGGATCAGCACGAACAGCAGGAACGTGACCACGTGCACGCTGGTGCACCACAGGCAGATGTGGTCCAGCGTGAACAGCTCGGTGTACAGCAGGTAGAGCACGAACCCGATGCCGACGATCATCGAGGCCAGCCGGACGACGGCGACCTGCGGGTACCTGGACCGCCAGGCCCAGGGCGAGTTGGCCACCACCAGGAACACGTAGAAGGCCAGGCCGAGCACGGCGACCGGGAAGATGCCGAACACCATCGACTGCGGGCTGGTCGTCACCAGCCCGCAGTTGACCACGCCCTTATCCGAGCAGGCCAGCGTCACCGCGGTGTCGTAGTGGGTGATGGTGAGGTAGACGGACACGCCGAGGCCGGCGATGGACAGGATCCAGGTGGTCAGCTGCAGCCAGAGCGGCGCGATCCGGGTGGCCGGCCCGGCCGTGGTCGCGGTCGCGGTGGCCGTCGCGGTCCGCTCCGCGCCGCGTGCCCGGGCCGGCTGAGCCGGGCCGCGCCGGGCCGGGGCGGCCTGCGGCTCGGGCCGCCCGCCCCGGGTGCCTTTGTCCCGCTTGGCCCGGGCCGCGGCCTGCTTCGGCGCGGCCATCAGAGCTTGCCCTGCAGGCTGGTGATGGTCGGCGAGCTGCACACGCTGGACGGCTGATCACCGGTCACCTTGCAGATCGTGGCGGTCAGGATGTTGGCCGCGCCGTCCGCGCCCTGCGCGATCGCGCTGGACTTGTCGCTCAGCGCGGCGGCCACCTCGGCCCAGGTCTTGCCCTGCAGCAGCTGCGGGTTGTACTGCGCGCCGTGGATCAGGTACTTGCCGCCCAGGTCGAGGAACGGGATGGCGCCATCCTCACTGGATTGCACGTACGGCGCGTAGTCGTACTTGGCGAACAGCTTGTTCTGCGCGCTGGTGGGCGTCTGCAGCGTGCTGCCCTCGGTCAGGCCCTGGGTCTCCACCGGCGTGAACGTCACGTATTTGCTGGTGTAGTGCGAGCCGAGGAACGTCAGCGTCGGGGTGCTGGGGTACACGTCGGTGCTGGACGAGTGGATGCCGTGCAGCCCGGTGAACGTGCCGAACCGGCTCAGCGCCGTCACCATGGCCCACCGCTCGGTCGCGCAGTACGGGCAGTACTCGGCGCCCATGTAGAGGATCTCCGGCTTGCCGCCCGAGGTCAGCGGGGGCGCGCTGATCGTGGACACGGTCTTGGCGTAGGCACCGCCGCTGCCGATGGAGGACAGCGTCGAGGCGGGCACCGAGGTGATGTCCTTGACCACGCTGGCCGGGAGCGCGGTGCCGGCCACCCCGCCCGCCGAGCCGGACGAGCCACCCTTGTGCAGCGCCTTGATGAAAAGAAAGGCGACCACGATGACCACGACGCCAACGATGCTGCCAATGGTCAGGAACATCCGGTTGCGGACTTCCTGCTTGCGCTGCGCGGCCCGCTGCGCCGCAATCTTTTCCCGGGCGCTTGCCTGCTTGACTCTGCTCGCCTTACCCATGTCCCGTCCTCGTGCATGCGGCCAATGCCGGCCGGCCAGGGTCCATCGTAGGGCGCATCACGGGATGAGGCTGCCCCGTTGGCGGGCCGGCGTGCTCGGTAACGAACCGTTCCCCGCCGCCCAGGCAGCTATCTGGGCCCGCGAGGTGAAGCCCAGCTTGGCCAGGATATTCGCAACATGCCGGGCCGCGGTAGCCGGGCTGATCACGAGCTCCCCGGCGATGGCCCGGTTGCTGTAGCCCTGGGCGATAAGCGCGGTTATCTCCCGTTCCCGGGGAGTCAGCGAGGATTGCGGGCCCAGGCTGGGCAGGCGGTCCGGCGGCGCCGCCGCGGTGCGGCTGCCCGGCCCTGGCGCCGCCGCCCGGCGCCGCCGCAGCACCAGGCCCACCGCGGCGTCCGCGGACAGCCCGAGGCCGCGCTGCCAGAGCTGGCCGAGCACCTCCGGGCCCAGGCTGCGCGCCGGGTCGAGCTGCCGCTGGGTCCGGTCCGCCGGCAGCGCGGGCAGGCCGGCCGCGGCGCGCAGCGCGGCGGCCGCCGCGGTGAGCTGCACGGCCAGCCCGGCCTGGCCCTCCCGGGCGGTCAGCGTGGCCACCGCCTCCAGCCCGCGGGCCACGCCGATCCGGGCGCCGGTCAGCCAGCTCAGCCGCAGGCTCTCGGTCAGGTGCTCCCGGGCCACCGCCAGGTCGCCCTGGTCCAGCGCGACCCGGCCGATGCCGGCCAGCGCGCGGGCGATGTCCGGCCGGGAGTCGATCTCGCGCAGGATGGGCAGCGCCTCCCGGTAGCACTCGATCGCCCCGGCCGGGTCGCGGCGCAGCCGGGCCAGCGCGCCCAGCCCGAGCAGGGTGCGGGCCACGCCCCACTGCTGGTCGATGCCGCGCATCACGGCCAGCGCCGCCTCGCCCAGCCGCCCGGCGTCGCGCAGCTTGCCATCCGCCGCGGCCAGCGTGGCCTGGGTGCCCAGCGCGTAGCCCTCGTTCCAGCCGTTGCCCGCCTGCCGCGCGGTGGCCAGCGCGTCGGCCGCGCAGCGCTCCGCCTCGGCCAGCTGGCCCGCGTGCAGCGCGGCCTCGGCCAGCACGTTGAACGCGGTCGCGGTCCAGGTGAGCTGGCCGGCCGAGCGGCACAACTGCAGCCCGCGCCGGGCCCAGAGCTGGGCGGTGGCCGGCTCGTTGGGCATGATCAGCTGGGCCCGCCCGACCAGGGCCGCGCCGACCACCTCGGGCGGCAGCCCGGCGTGGTCCAGGGCCAGGAACCGGGCGAACCACTCCTCGCCCTCGGCGAAGTGGCCGCGGACGAGCCAGCACGGCCGGACCGCGGTGCACAGCCGCAGCCCGCTCGCCACGTCCCCGGTGGCCTGGCAGCGGCCGAGCACCTGGCGCACGTTGCCGCTGTCCACGTCGTAGCGGCGGAACACGTTGACCGCAGCCGACCAGCCGGCCGGGATCACGGCCATGCCGACCGCCTCGGCGTGCTCGCACACGATCAGCGCGTAGTCGCGCAGCCGGAGCGCGGCGGCGGCGGACTCGCCCGCGTCGGCCAGCCGCTGCGCGGCGTAGGCGCGGATGCTGTCCAGCAGCCGGTACCGGGCCTGGCCGAGCACCTCCGGCTCGACCACGACCAGGGACTTGTCCACCAGTCCCGCGGCCAGGCCGATGATCTCCTCGGCGGGCAGCAGGCTGTCCGCGCAGACCTGCTCGGCCATCTCCAGCGACCAGCCGGCGAACACGGACAGCCGGCGCAGCAGCACCTGCTCCGGCCCGGACAGCAGGCCGTGGCTCCAGTCGATGGTGGCGCGCAGCGTGCGCTGCCGGGGTGGTGCGGTCCGGTCGCCCGGGCCGAGCAGGCTGAACCGGTCCGCCAGCCGGACCGCGATCTGCTCGGCGGACAGCACCGTCACCCGGGCCGCGGCCAGCTCGATGGCCAGCGGCACGCCGTCGAGGGCACGGCAGATGGAGACGACCGCGGCGGCGTTGCGCTCGGTGACGGCGAACCCCGGCCGGGCCGCCGCGGCCCGGTCGGCGAACAGCTGGACCGCCTCGTAGCCGCCCAGTTCCGCGGGGCCCGCCGTGGCGCCGGCCGGGGGCACGGCCAGGGGGGCGACCTGCCAGATCGCCTCCTGGGGGATGCGCAGCGGCTCCTGGCTGGTGGCCACGATGCGCACCCCTGGGCAGCCGGCCAGCAGCCGCTGGCCCAGCGCGGCGCAGGCGTCCACCAGGTGCTCGCAGTTGTCCAGCAGCACCAGCACCTGCCGCGCGCCGAGCACGCCGGCCAGCGTGTCCAGCAGATTCCGGCCCGCTTCGCCGTCGATGCCAAGCAGCGAGGCCATCCGGGAGACGATCAGGTCCGGCTCCCACAGGTCGCCCAGCTCGACGACGAACACGCCCTCCGGGTACTCGTGGCGGACCGCGGTGAGCAGCCGCAGGGCGAGCCGGGTCTTGCCGACGCCGCCCGCGCCGCACAGGGTCAGCTGCCGCGTCTGGCGCAGCGCCAACCGCAGATCACTCAGTTCCCGTTCCCGCCCGATGAAGCGGTTTGGCTCCCCGGGCAGATATGTGGAAAGTACCGCCTGCTCCATGTGCCCTTTAGTTAGGTATTTACCGCCCGGGATCAGTCTCGCATCAACCGGCGCCAGTGTCCCAGCGAGCCAGTGTCCCGGTTAATGTGTTGCACGATCTTGATGTTAGATCTTCTTGCGCCGCGCAAGTCACGGTAGCTAGTTTCACAGTCATGGCGCATACACGTACCGGCACGCTCCTGGTGATCCTCTGCGCGGCGCTCGCCGCCGCCGGCTGCGGTTCTTCGGCCAACTCGTCGTCTGGCTCCTCGTCCAGCCCGAGCCCGACCGCTAAGGGCACGGCCAGCGTGGCCTATGCCTCGTCGTTGCAGTTCCTGAACGAGAAGGTGGCCGGCCCGGCCTTCACCAAGGCCACCGGCTATCAGTACACCGGCCATGGGGATGCCTCCGGGGCGCTGGAGGCGGACATCGCCGCCAAGGAGATCACCCCGAACGTGTTCGAGGCCGTCGGCGCTGACAACATCACCCCGCTGCAGCCCAAGTTCACCAAGTGGTATATCCCCTACGCGGGCACCCAGATGGTGGTGGCGTACAACCCGAACAGCAAGTACGCCAGCCAGTTCAAGGCGTACGCGGACGGCTCGAAGCCGCTCAAGGGGCTGTTCGCCACCCTGCTGCAGACCAAGGGCCTCAAGCTCGGCCGGACCGACCCCAACATCGACCCGCAGGGCCGCGACTTCATCTATATGCTCGAACTGGCCCAGATGTACTACCACCTGCCGAAGGACACGGTGAGCAAGATCCTAGGCACGTCGGACTGGGGCACGGCCAACTCGTCGCAGATCTACGCCGAGTCCTCGCTGGACGCCACGCTGCAGTCCGGCCAGCTCGACGCGTCCAGCGCGTTCATCACCCAGGCCGTGGAGCTGCACCTGGCCTACATCAAGCTGCCGCCGCAGATCAGCCTGGCCGACGCGTCGATGGCCAACCAGTACGCCAAGGCGACGGTGACGATCAAGCCACCGGGCCAGCCCAAGACGACCAAGAGCGGCTCGCCGCAGGTGATCGACATCACCATCATCGGCACGCCCACCCCGGCCGGCACCGCGTTCGTCAAGTACACGCTGTCGCCCACCGGGCTGGCCCAGTACAAGGCGGGCGGGTTCACGATGATCACGCCGACCGTGGTCGGGGACAGCAGCGCGGTCCCGGCGGCCGTGCGGAATGAGCTGGGCGGCTAGCCCCCCGGCCCAGGTCGCCGGGTCGGCCGTCCGCCGGACCATCGGCTCCGCATCGGCCATCGCCTCGCTGGCCGGTGCGGGCCTGGTCTGGCTCGCGCTGCTCGGCCCGGTGATCGCGCTGCTCGTCCACCTGTCCTGGCACTCCGTCGATGCCGCGCTGACCATCCCGGGCGCGCTCGACCCGCTCCTGGTGTCGGTGCAGTCCGGGGCGATCACGCTGGCCGTGCTGGTGGTCCTGGGCACCCCGCTGGCCTGGAAGCTGGCCCAGGGCACGCTGCCGTTCCCGCGCATCTGGGAGACCGGCGTGCTGCTCAGCCTGCTGCTGCCGCCGCTGGTGATCGGGCTGCTGCTGATCTTCATGGTCGGCCCGTACACGCCGATCGGGGAGGTGCTCGGGCACTTCAACCTGTCCGCCACCAACACGTTCCTGGCCCTGGTCATCGCCGAGGTGTACGAGTCGGCGCCGTACTACATACTCGGCGCGCAGGCGGCGTTCAGCGCGGTCGAGCCGGGCATCCAGGAGCAGGCCGCGCTGCTCGGCGACCGGCCGTCCCGGGTGTTCCGCCGGGTGACCCTGCCGCTGGCCGCGCCCGGGCTGGCCATGGCGCTCGCGGTGGCCTGGGCCCGGGCCATGGGCGCGTTCGGCGCGGTGGTGATCATCGCCTACCACCCGTACGGGATACCGTTGCAGATCTGGACCACGCTGCAGGAGACCGGCCTGCCCACGGCGCTGCCGTACGCCCTGGTCCTGCTGGTGGTCGCGCTGCCACTGCCACTGGCCGCCTACATCTGGAGCGCGCGTGCTCAACGCCGACGTCGAGGTTGACCGCCGGGACTTCACGGTCCGGGTGGCCTTCGCCGTCGCGCCCGGGGAGCGGCTCGCCCTGTTCGGCCCGTCCGGGGCGGGCAAGACCACGATCCTGGAGGTGATCGCCGGGCTGGTGCCGCCGCGCCAGGGCACCGTCGAGCTGGGTGGCCGGGTGCTCACCCGGACCAGCGCGCCGCGCCGTGCGGTGCCGCCGTGGCGCCGCCGGGTCGGCCTGCTCCGCCAGGACCCGGCCCTGTTCCCGCACCTGTCGGTCCGGCAGAACCTGACCTACGCGCCCGGCGCGGCGGCCCGTGGCGACGAGGTCGGCCAGATCGCGGGCCAGCTCGGGATCAGCGGGCTGCTCGGCGACCGGCCGGCCCGGCTGTCCGGCGGGCAGGCGCACCGGGTCGCGCTTGGGCGGCTGCTGCTGGCGCACTGCGACGCGCTGCTCCTCGACGAGCCGTACACCGGCCTGGACGCCTCGCTCCGCCGCGACCTCACCGACCTGGTCCGTAACCTGATCGCGGCGCGCCAGGTGCCCGCCGTCCTGGTGGCGCACGAGCTGGACGCCGCGCAGGCGTTCGCCGACCGGCTCGCGGTGCTGGATCACGGCCAGATCCTGCAGGAAGGCTCGCCGTCCGAGGTGGTCACCGCGCCCGCCAGCCGCCGGGTCGCGGAGCTGGTCGGCTACCAGAGCTTCGTACCGGTGCCGGCCAGCGCCGGCACGGTGGACGGCACCGTGGCCGGCGTGCACCCGGAGCGGGTGGCCGCGGCCGCCCAGCCGGGCCGCGGGCTGGTGCTGACCGGCCAGGTCCGGTCCTGCCGCCCGGCCGGGGCCGGCTGGGAGGCCGCGATCGAGGTGGGCGGGACGGTGCTGACCGTGCGGCTGCCGGACAAGCCGCAGGCCGGCGCCGGGTACGGCGACGGCGCAGACAACGAAGCCGGCCAGGTCGTGATCACTCTGCTCGACCCCCCGTACTTCGGCCCGGACGGCGCCCGGCTCACCGCGCAGGTGACCCAGTGACGGGGCAGAACGCAGCGCTCAACGGCGGGGTGCGGCTGCGCGCCGCCCGGCAGGCCCGCGGTTACTCGCAGCAGCAGCTGGCGGGCATGGCCGGGGTGTCCCGGCAGGCCGTGTCCGCGGTCGAGGCCGGGCACTCCGACCCCTCGCTGCGGGTGGCCCTGGCGCTGGCCAGCACGCTGGGCGTGACCGTGGAGGAGCTGTTCGGCCCCCGGATGCCCGCTCCGGTGGTCGGCGCCCGCGCGGTCGCGCCGCTCGGCGGGCTGGGCGCCCGGGTCAGCCTGGCCCCGATGGGAGAGTCGTTCGTCGCGCTGCCCATGCTGGCCGACGCGGCCACCCGCACCGGGTTCCACCCGGCCGGCGGGGTGGTGGCGATGCCCGCCGATGCGGCTCCGGCCACCCCGGTCCGCCCGCTCGGGCCGCCCCGGCCGACCGTACTGGTGGCCGGCTGCGACCCGGCGCTGCCGCTGCTGGAGACGCCGCTGGCCCAGCTCGACCCGCCGGTCGGGTTCAGCTGGTGGCCGTGCGGCAGCGGCGAGGCGCTCCGGCTGGCCGCCGCCGGGCTGGTGCACGCGGCGGGCGCGCACCTGCTCGGCCGGTCCGGGGAGTACAACACCGGCCCAGCCGAGGAGCGGCTGGCCCGGTCCGGGGCCGAGGTGATCGGGTTCGCATCCTGGCGGGAAGGCCTGGTGCTCCGGCCCGGCCTGGCCGGCCAGGTGCGCGGGGTGCGGGACCTGGCCGAGCAGGGGCTGCGCCTGGTCAACCGGGAAGAAGGCGCGGAGGCCCGGCACGTGCTGGACCGGGAACTGGCCGCGGCCGGCCTGCGGCCCGCGGCGCTGCGCGGCTACGGCACCCGGGCCGGCGGCCACCTCCAGGTCGCCGCGGCCACCGCGGGCGGGCTGGCCGACGCGGGGGTGGCCAGCGAGCCCGCCGCGCTGGCCTACGGGCTGGCCTTCGTGCCGCTGGCCGCGGAACGCTTCGACCTGGTGATCCCGGCCAGCCAGGCGGGCAGCCGGGAAGTGGACGCCTTGCGCAAGGTGCTCACCTCACCGTGGCTGCTCGGCCAGCTCGGCACGCTGCCCGGTTACGACCCGGCGTGCTGCGGGGAGCATGTCGCCAGCCTGTGACCGGCCCGGCGTCAGTGCCCGTACACCGGGATCAGCAAGCCGCGGGCGATGGTGTGGAAGCGCAGGTTGAACCCGGCCACCGCGGGCGTCACGTCGGAGTCCACGCCCAGCGTGGGCACGTCAAGCGCGTGCACGGCGAACACGTACCGGTGCGGCGGGTCACCCTGCGGCGGCGCCGCCCCGCCGAAGTCCTTGCTGCCGTAGTCGTTGCGCACCATGAACGCGCCCGCGGGCAGGCCCGCGCCGCCGGCCGCACCCGCGCCGGCCGGCAGTTCGGTGACCGACGCCGGGATGTCCAGCACCAGCCAGTGCCAGAACCCGGATCCGGTGGGCGCGTCCGGGTCGTAGGCGGTGACCGCGAAGCTCTGCGTCTCCGGCGGAAAGCCGGACCAGCTCAGCTGCGGGGAAATATTGCCACCGGACATCCCGAAGCTGTTATAGACCTGCGCGTCGCCCAGCATCTCGCCGTGCGTCACGTCACGGCTGGACACGGTAAAGGCCGGCACTTCCGGGTGGAAGTCGTATGGAAGCGGTGCGCGATCAGTCATCTTTTCCCTACCTTCTTCAGTGGGCTCACCGATGAGCAGCATTCTCAGAAGACCCTAACCGTCCCCCCGATCGGAGGCACCGGAGTGCGGCCGGCTTCGCTGACATGGCTGCGCCGGGGCGGCTTCGCGGCCATCCTGCTCGCCCTGGCGCTCGCCCCTGGCCCGGCGTCCGCGGCCCGGCCGTGCACCGCCCGGGCCTGCCAGTCCGCCGGGCAGGCCCGGTGGACCCAGCCGCTGCCCGGCTCGTGGCTGGCCCAGCCGGGGCTGGCCGGCACCACGCCGGCCCAGGGCGAGGCGTACGCCGCCATGGGCCGGCAACTGGCCGTCGCCGGCTTCGGTACCACGGTGCAGGCCTACCGGGCCAGCACCGGCACGCCGCTGTGGATCAGCTCGCTGGCCGGGTTCGGCGCCGGGGCACAGATCGTGTCGGTGCGCAGCTGGCCGAAGGTGGTCACGGCCGGGTTGACCGTGCCCGGCCGGGCGCCCGGGTCGGCCAGCACGCGGCGCGACGTGGTGCTGTCCGCGGCCACCGGCCGGCTGATCCGGTCCTACCCGGCAGCCGCGTTCGGCGGCGCGGTGAGCGCGGACGCGGCCCGCACCGTGATCGTCGGGAACACGGCGGTGACCTGCTACAGCAACCGGACCGGCGCGATCATCTGGCGCCGCCCGACCGGGGCCGCGGCGCAGGCCTGGAAGACCGACGGCAACGAGCTGTACCTCACGGTGGCGGCCGGGGGCTACCTGAGCGGCGGGCCGGTACGGGCGTTGCGGAAGATAAACCTGCACACCGGGGCGCAGCGGCTGATCCGGCCGCCGGGCGCCGCGTTCGCGGGCGCACTGAGCCGGGCCACCGACGGCGTGGTCGTGTTCACCAGCCCGCGCGGCAGCATCGCCTACAGCGGATCGACCGGGGCCTGGCTGTGGCGCCGGGCCGGGGCGCTGCCGGAGGACGTTGACCCGGTGAACGGGCTGCTCTACCTGTCCGTGGGCAGCGCGCTGGCGGGGGTGGACCCGTGGACCGGCCGCACCGAGGCGCGCGTGTCCGGCGGGTCCGCGCCGGGGGTGTCCGGGTTCTACGCGGTCCGCGACGGCACCATGCTGGGCCTGGACCCGGGCGGCACCGGGGATGCCTGGGGCTACGACGTGGCGGCCGGCCAGGTGCGGTGGACCAACCCGTCGGTGCCCTGGCCGCACTTCTTCGTCAACCTGTCCGGGATCGGCGGCAGCGCCGGCCCGTGGTCCACCGCGGTGCTGCTGGCCATCTGCGGGCAGACCGGCGCGGCCGGGCCGGGCGGGTCCGGCCAGGTCTGCACCAAGCCGGAGCTGACCGCGCTCAACTGGTGAACGGGTGAGCTGGTGAGCTGTGCGGCCGCCGGGCAGGCCCGCAGCGGCCGGCCCGGCGGCCCCGGGTGTTCCGCCAGGGCCTGGTTCATGGCGAACCAGGCAAGGGGGCCGTCCCGGCGGAACTGGTCCGGTGGATTACTCCTGGCGGAACTCCTCGACGGTCTCGAGCGGGGTCAGCCCCATCTCCTCGGCCTCCGCCTTGCTCAGCTGACGGCCGGGGTACACCGCCGGGTCCACCCCAGCCAGCGGCACCTCGTCCATCTCCTCGGTGGTCACGACCGAGGCCGGCACGGCGGCCAGGCGCACCAGGCCGGCGCACCACGGTCCGCCGCGGGATCACCATCCGGCGGCGCAGCCAGCCGTAGCCGCGCCGCGGCACGAACATCCCGGCCAGCCCGACGACGATCAGGACCCAGCCCGCGGCCTGCAGGTTCAGCCCGGTCGGATGCGCGGTGACCGCAAAAGCGAGAATGGCCCCGATGGCCACGAGCGCCAGACCAGTAGCGGTCTTCATGCCTGTCTCCTTGTCTGCGTCCACCCCGGGGACGACCCGGCACGCTCCCATCGGTGCCCGCCCTAGCCGAGATAAACATCCGCGGTGAAATCCGCCGGCGGCCGGGAACGGCGCGGCATGATCCGCGCGGCGGGGGCGTTATGCGAAAAAAGGGGTTGATAAGAGGTGCGAAGAATGTGGCGGCGCAACCAGAGCCAGGCAGCTGACCGGGGCCGGCCCCGGGTGATCGTGGTCGGGGCCGGCTTCGCCGGGCTGGCCGCGGTGGACAAACTGGCCCGCGGCGGTGCCGACGTGCTGCTGATCGACCGGAACGTGTACAGCACGTTCCAGCCGCTGCTGTACCAGGTGGCCACCGGCGGGCTGGAGCCGGGCGACGTGTCCTACCCGGCCCGTGCGTTCACCCGGCACCATGGCGCGCGGTTCCGGCTGGGCGAGCTGGCCGGCCTTGACCCGGCGGCCCGCCAGGTCACGCTGACCGACGGCGCGCGGTTCGGCTACGACTACCTGGTGCTGGCCACCGGGGTGTCCGCCGCGTACTACGGGGTGCCCGGCGCGGCCGAGCACAGCCTCGGCCTGTACACCCGGCGGGACAGTATCGAGCTGCGCAACCACATCATGGCCCGGCTGGAGCGGCTGGACATCGCGGGGCTGGGCAAGGAGGTGAACTTCACCGTGGTCGGCGGCGGCGCGACCGGGGTGGAGCTGGCCGGCGCGCTGGCCGAGCTGCGCGGCACCGCGCTGGACGCGGCGTTCCCCGAGGTGGATCTGGCCTCGGTGCACATCCGGCTGGTCGAGCAGGCCCCGGCGCTGCTGCTGCCGTTCCACCCGCGGCTGCGCGAGTACGCGCGCCAGCAGCTGGCCGCCCGGGGGGTCGAGGTGCTGACCGGCGCCGCCATCGGCGAGGTGCGCAGCGACCGGGTCGTCCTGGCCGGCGGCGCCGAGCTGCCCAGCGATGTGACGGTGTGGGCGGCCGGGGTCAGCGGGCCCGCCGAGCTGGCGGGCTGGGGCCTGCCGCAGGGGCGCGGCCGCCGCATCCTGGTCGGTCCCGACCTGCGGGTGCGTGGCCAGGACCGGATCTTCGCGCTGGGTGACGTCGCGCTGATCGAGGATCAGCCGCTGCCGCAGCTGGCCCAGCCGGCGCTGCAGACCGGGCGGCACGCGGCCGGGCAGATCCGCCGGCTGGCCGCCGGTCAGCCGGCGACCGAGTTCCGCTACCACGACAAGGGGATCATGGCCACGATCGGGCGGCGGTCCGCCGTGGTCGAGCTGCCGCGCCGGATCCGGGTCCGCGGCACGCTGGCCTGGCTGGCCTGGCTCGGGCTGCACCTGATCACGCTGCTCGGCCACCGGAACCGGATGTCCGCGCTACTCAACCTGTCCTGGCGGTACCTGACCTGGGGACACGGCGGCGGCGTCATCGTCGGGGACGACCCGCTGCCGCTGCCGGAGGGGCTGCTTACTATGAACCATGTCCCCAGCGAGTGAGACGATCACATGAGCGAGCCGGAGGGGCGCGGCGCCGACAGTGAAGAGGGAATGGGGAGGCGGGCGGGGCAGCGGGAACGGGGAGTGCCAGCCGAGGAGGTGCGTTCGGCGCGTCTGCTGCTGCGCCGGGTGCAGGTAGACGACGCCGAGGGCGTCGCCACCGCGGTCGGGGCCAGCCTGGACTATCTGCGGCCGTGGATGCCGTGGGCGACGCTGGACGCGGCCGAGCCGCGCACCCAGCGGATCCGGGTGGCCGAGGCGGACGAGCTATGGGAGGCCGGCACCGACTTCATCTACTCGGTTCTGCTGCAGCCCGAGCTGACCGTGATCGGCGAGATCGGGCTGCACCGCGGGGTCGGCGACGGCGGCATGGAGATCGGCTACTGGATCGACACCCGGTATTCGGGCCGGGGACTGGGCACCGAGGCGGCCGGCACGCTGACCGACGTCGCGCTGGCGCTGCCCGGCGTGACCCGCACCGAGATTCACTGCGACGTGGCCAACCAGGCCAGCGCGGCCATCCCGCGCAAGCTGGGCTACGAGCTGGACCGGGTGGAGCAGCACCCGCCGGAGGCGCCCGGCGAGCAGGGCCACCGGATGGTCTGGGTGCTGCAGGCCGCCGGATGAGCGGCGACGCGGCGGGCCCGGTTCACCCGGCGGGCCCGGCCTGGGACGGGCGGGACTGGGTGGCGTGGCACGGCGGGTACGACGTGCCCGGCTCGGGGCTGGCGCAGCGGCTGGCCGCGGTGCAGGCGCAGATCGCCGCCGCGCTGGACCGGGCGCCGGCCGGGCCGGTGCGCGCGGTCAGCATGTGCGCGGGGCAGGGCCGGGACCTGATCGGGGTGCTGGCACAGCATCCGCGCGGCGCCGAGGTGACCGCGCGGCTGGTGGAACTGAACCGCCGCAACGCGGCCACCGCCCGCGGGCTGGCCGCGGCGGCTGGCCTGCCGCAGGTCGAGGTGGTCACCGCGGACGCCGCCGAGCCGGCCGCCTACGCCGGGCTGGTCCCGGCCGACCTGGTGCTGGCCTGCGGGGTGTTCGGCAACATCACCGACGAGGACGTGCGGCGGACCATCGGGTGCTTTCCGCAGCTGTGTGCCACCGGCGGCACCGTCATCTGGACCCGGGGCCGCTGGGAGCCGGATCTGATCCCGCAGATCTGCGGCTGGCTGGCTGAAGAAGGTTTCGCGGAGCTGTGGGTGTCCGATCCGGCGGTCAGCTTCGGGGCCGGCGCGCACCGGTTCACCGGCACCCCGCCGCCGCTGGCCGCTGGGCAGCGGATGTTCACCTTCATGACCGACGCGGAGATCAGGCGGAGCCGCGGGCTGCCGCCGTCTGACCCGCAGCCGGCCTAGCCGGCTGAACGCTAGCTAGCGGCCGGGCTAGTGCCCGAACAGGGGCGCGTGCACCAGCTGGAAGTTGAGCCTGGCACTGCCGCGCCTTGACCACGAGCTCGGTGGCGGGCGTCCGGACGCTGGTCGCGCAGCGCTGCATGGCCGGCCCGCTGGCCCCGATGAGCAGGGTGCCGACCATCGCGGCCAGCGCGGCCGGGAAGAACAGGATGGCCCTGGTCCGGGTGGACAGGTGCGGGACGCGCCGCCGCACCGGGCTGGTGCGCCGGGACAGCCAGCTGCCGAACCGGGCCAGCCGGGCGCGCACTTCCTCGATCCCGGGCATGTCCTCGTCCCGGGTGAGCCGGGTGAAGATGGCGAACCAGGAGTGCAATACCGGGTCCGAGGCGATCAGCTTCCGCTCGATGCGATCCAGGGTGCGCTGTTGTCGGGTGGGCAGGCTCACGGCTGATCTCCCAATCCGGGGGCACGGAGTTCCCCTCAGGCTATCGGCCGCCCCCGGCGGCCGGCCGGGCACCTCCGCAGGTCCGTAATCACTGTGTCAGATGCTTGACAGGCGCCGTGTTTGGGACTGAGGTGAGTGAGAGAAACTGTTCGAACTCGTGCAAACCTGGTGGGCAGGATGTGCGCTTCTGGTTCAGTCATGCGGTTTAAGCGGGTCCCGATCATCCTGGCCAGCCTGCTCGGCCTGGTCATCGCGCTCTGCTTACCGCAGCAGGCCCGCGCGGCGGCCACGGCGGGCCGCGCCGGCCCGGCGGGCTCCTCCGGCCCGGCCGGCTTCTCCGGCCCGGCCCGCTCCTCGGGCAGCGACTCGTCCTGTCCCGCCGCCAGCCCGGCCGCGGCCGGCTCGGCCACCGTGTCCGCGCCCGTCGGCGCGCGCGCGATCCGCGGCGACGGCTCGGCCACCGTGGTCTGGTGCCCGCCGGCCAGCGGCGCGGGGTCGGTGGTCAGCTATACGGTGACCTCGTCCGGCGGCCAGTCGGTCACCGCCAAGGTGCCGGACGACTGGGCCATCGTGACCGGGCTGACCGACGGCACCGGCTACACGTTCACGGTGACGGCCAACACGGCCAGCGCGTCCGGGCCCGCCTCGGCGGCCACCCAGCCGGTCACCCCGGCGCCCCCCGCGCCGCCCGCGGGCGTGCTGCGCGGCGGCCAGCCGCAGCAGGTCAGCTACGACGCCAGTTCGCTGCTCATCGGCGGCAAGCGCGTGTTCATCACGGCCGGTGAGTTCGACCCGTGGCGCACCCCGTCGCCCTCGCTGTGGCTCGATGACCTGCAGAAGATGAAGGCCGACGGGTACAACGCGGTCACCGTCTACTTCGACTGGGACTACACCTCGCCGTCGCCCGGCGTGTACGACTTCGGCGGCGTCCGGGACATGAACCTGTTCCTGAACATGGCCCAGGAAGCGGGGCTGTACGTCATCGCCAGGCCCGGCCCGTACATCAACG
This sequence comes from uncultured Actinomycetes bacterium, assembly GCA_963717125.1. Taxonomy (GTDB): domain Bacteria; phylum Actinomycetota; class Actinomycetes; order Streptosporangiales; family Streptosporangiaceae; genus RYN-230. The sequence continues at coordinate 165,997 of CAVQVG010000020.1, read as the reverse complement.
CGGAGACCGACGGTGGTGGCATCCCGTCCTGGGTGCTCAACGCGCCGAACGGGTACCGCACCGACAGCCAGCCCTACCTGTCCGCCGCCGAGCAGTGGTTCGCCCAGATCGACTCGATCATCGCGCCGCACCAGATCACCAAAGGCGGCGACGTGATCCTGTACCAGATCGAGAACGAGTACACCGGGACGTCCGCCGGCGACCTGCAGTACCTGGCCGACCTGGAGCAGCAGGCCAAGGCGGACGGGATCACTGTGCCGTTCACGTTCAACCAGTGCTGCGGCGGGCCGTTCTACACCTCGGGCACCGGCGCGGTGAACATCAGCGGGCCGGACAACTACCCGCTGGGCTTCAACTGCGCCGACCCGAGCGGCTTCGGCCAGCCGTACGGCTACCCGACCCAGTCCGGCGAGCCGCTGTACCTGCCCGAGTTCCAGGGCGGCTCGTTCGACGGGTGGGGCGGTTCCGGCTTCGACAACTGTTACAACCTGACCGGGCCGGATTTCGAGAACGTCTATTACAAGAACAACATCGCCCAGGGCGTCACCATGCAGAGCAACTACATGGGCGTGGGCGGGACCAACTGGGGGTGGCTGCCTGACCCCGGCGTTTACACGTCGTACGACTACGGCGCGGCCATCCGGGAGACCGGCGAGATCGGCACCCCGGCCAATCCCAACTCGATCGTGGGCTCCAAGTTCGGCGAGAACAAGCTGATCAACGACTTCGAGACGTCGGTGGCCCCGCTGACCAGCACGCAGCCGGTGGCCGCGCCGACCGCGGACAACTCCGCGGTGACCGCGCTGGCCCGGGCCAACCCGGCCGACGGCACCCAGTTCGTCTACGTCCGGCAGGCCGACGCGACGTCCACCGCCACGGTCAGCACCCACCTCGCGCTGAACGCGGACCAGGCCGCCGGCTACACCTACGACGACGCCGACCCGGCGCTGACCTACACCGGGACCTGGACGCACGCCAACACCAGCAACGCCAACTACACCGCGGGCGACTACGACAGCACCGAGTCGTGGAGCACCCAGGCCGGCGCCAGCATGTCCGTCACGTTCACCGGCACCGCGGTGCAGTGGATCGGCCCGAAGAACAACAACGGCGGCATCGCCGACGTCTACCTGGACGGCAACCTGGCCGGCACGGTGGACACCTACGCGGCCGCGGGCAAGGAAGACCAGCAGGTGCTGTTCAGCCAGTCCGGGCTGGCCGCGGGCAGCCACACGCTGACCATCACGGTCACCGGGAACCAGAACGCGGCGTCCTCGGCGGACACCGTGGTGATCGACGCGATCAACGTGCCGACCGCCGCCCAGCTGGCCGACTACTACCCAACCGTGCCGCAGAGCGGCACGCTCACCCTGGACGGCCGGGACTCCCGGCTGCTGCTGGCCAACTACCAGTTCGGCGGGGGCGAGCACCTGGTCTACTCGACGTCCGAGCTGATGACCCAGGGCGACATCGGCGGCCAGGCCACCGCCGTGCTGTACGACCCGGACGGCACCGACGGCGAGACCGTGCTGCGCTACACCAGCCAACCGACGGTCAGCGTGCTGTCGGGTTCGGTGCAGAGCACGTGGGACGCCAGCCGCGGCGACCTGCGGCTGGACTACACCCACCACGGCCTGGCCGAGGTGCGGATCACCGGGGGCGGCGCGCCGCCGCTGCGGCTGCTGATCGCCTCGACCGACGTGGCCGAGGAACTGTGGCCCGAGTCCACCGCCGCGGGCGACGTGCTGGTGCAGGGCGGTTACCTGGTCCGCACCGCCGCGGTCCGCGGGTCTGAGCTCGCGCTGACCGGCGACACGTCGCAGTCCGGCCCGCTGACCGTGTGGGCGCCGCCCGGGGTGCGCTCGGTCAGCTGGAACGGCCAGCCGGTATCGGTGACGGCCGGCCAGGACGGCGCGCTGACCGGGACGGTGCCCGGGCCGGCCCCGGTGCACCTGCCCACGCTGACCGGCTGGAAGTTCAGCACCGAGACGCCGGAGGCGCAGCCCGGCTTCGACGACAGCTCGTGGACGCTGGCCGACCATCCGGTGTCCAACGCCTCCTCGCCCGCGACGCCGGTGCTGTACGCCAGCGACTACGGCTACCAGCACGGCTTCACCTGGTACCGGGGGCACTTCACGGCCACCGGCAACGAGACCGGCATCAAGCTGACCGCGGACGGCATCTCGCCGACCGGCGCCTACTCGGTGTGGCTGAACGGCGCGTTCCTCGGCTCGGCCAGCGCGGCCGGGGCCAGCACGCAGACGTTCACGTTCCCGGCCGGCGCGGTGCGCACCGGCCAGGACAACGTGGTCGCGGTGCTGGTCGAGAACACCGGCAACCCGGAAGGCCCGAGCGGGGAGAAGACCGGCCTGTACAGCGCCACGCTGACCGGCTCGTCCGCGCCCGTCACCTGGCGGCTGATGGGCAGCCCGGGCGGCATCCGGCTGCAGGACCCGGTGCGCGGCATCATGAACGAGGCCGGGCTGTACGGCAGCGACCACGGCTGGGACCTGCCCGGGTACCCGGACGCCGGCTGGCAGCCGGTGTCGCTGCCCGACTCGTGGGCCTCCCGGGGCGTGCCGCCGGGCATCGGCTGGTACCGGACCAGCTTCGCGCTGAACCTGCCGCGGGGCAGCTACGTCCCGGTTGACGTGCAGATCGGCGGCCCCGGACCCGGGCCGGCACCGCCGCCTACCGGGCGTTCATCTACGTCAATGGCTGGCTGATCGGGCGGTACGTGAACAACGTCGGCCCGCAGCACCAGTTCTACGTGCCGGCCGGCCTGCTCAACGAGCAGGGCGGCAACACGCTGGCCATCGCGTCGTGGGGGATGGACGCCACCGGCGGCGGACTGGACCAGGTCAGCCTCGTCGCCGCCGGGGACCAGGCGGGCGGCGTGCCGATCCGCCCGGTGCTGTCCCCGGGTTACTCGGCGGCGGCATACGGCCCGCCGTCCAGCCCGCAGCCGTCGCTGGCCGCGATCCCGTCCACGGCTCTCGCCGAGGGCACGTTCACCGTCACGGCCACCCTGCGCAACCCAACCCGGCAGCCGCTCCGCAACGCTTCTATTTCGCTTAACGCCCCTACGGGGTGGACGGTGGCGCCGTCCGGCCCGGCCGCACTGGGCACGGTGGCCGCTGGCGCGGCCGCGTCGGCCAGCTTCAAGGTCACCGCGCCCGCCTCGGGGCTGAGTCCCGGCCTGGTCGGGCTGCTGGCCAAGGCCACGTTCAGCGGCGGGGGCGGTCAGGGCGGCGGTACCCAGACACTGATCAACAGCGCGGACGTCACCGTCCCGGCCCCGAGCCTGGCGTCAACTTTTGACAACTCGGGCATCACGGACAACTCCAACCCCAGCCCGTCGGCCGGCTTCGAGGGTTTCGACGGGGAAGGCACCACGTACTCGGCGCAGGGCCTGGCCGCCGACAACCTGACCCCGGGCGCGTCGGTGACCGCGGCCGGGCTGACCTTCACCTGGCCCAACGAGCCGTCCGCCCAGCCGGACAACACGATGGCGCAGGGCCAGACGATCGCGCTGTCCGGTTCCGGCGGCACGCTCGGCTTCCTGGCCGCGGCCAACAACTCGGCCGAGTCGGGCACCGGCACGATCTATTACACCGACGGCAGCACCCAGGCGTTCACGCTCAACGTGGGGAACTTCTGGTATCCGTCCGGGCAGGACGGCAACCCGTCGAACACCCAGGTGGCCGGCGTGAACTATGCCAACTACCCGACGGGTTCCTCCGGGCATGAGGTGTACGTGTTCGAGCAGTCGGTAAGCCTGCAGTCGGGCAAGACCGTCGCCGCGGTGACGCTGCCCTCGCTGGGTGACGTGGCCGGCTACAACGCGGCGCTGCACATCTTCGCCCTGACCGTCGGCTGAGGCCAGCTCTGAACCCCGCCCACGAGCTGACCGTTGGTGGGCGCGGCGGCCCAGCCCGTACGGTGGTGCCATGGCCACCGCGTCCGCGCCGGATCGGGGCTGGGCCGTGTGGGCCCGCGTGCGGCCAGCGCCGGGGCACGTCCTGGACCTGCTGCACGCCCGGATGGCGGAGCCGTTCGCCCCGCACGTGCACGACGGGTTCTCGATCGGGGCCTGCACCGAGGGCCTGGAGATGATCCGGTACCGGGGCCGGCGTCACTACGCCGCGCCGGGCAGCGTGGTCATCCTGGAGCCGGGCGAGGCGCATACCGGCGGCCCGTCCGGCGGGGCCAATTTCGTGTACCGGGTCATGTACCCGCCCGCGGAGTTGCTGGGTGACGGCGCGGACCGGCCGCCACGCTTCCCGGAGCCGGTGGTCATGGACCCGGCGCTGGCCGGCGAGATGCGCCGGGTGCACGCCGCGCTGAGCCAGGCGGCGCGGGGGAGCGAGCCGCTGGGTCCCGGGCCAGTGCGGACCGGGCTCGTGGGCACGGAGCCGCTGGAGGCCGAGTCCCGGCTGTGCTGGCTGCTCGGCGAGCTGGTCCGGCGGCACGCCTCGCCGGCCGCGCCCGCCGGTGTGCAGCCCAGCGGCGGCGCGCTCGCCCGCCGGGTGATGGGCCGGCTGGCGGATCAGCTGACCTGTCCGCCCGCGCTGGCCGAGCTGGCCGTCGAGGCCGGCTTGTCGCGCTATCAGCTGCTCCGGTCGTTCCGGGCCGAGGTGGGCATGCCGCCGTATGCCTGGCTGGCCCAGCACCGGGTGGCCCGGGCCCGGATGCTGCTGGAGCATGGGCACCGGCCCGCCGAGGCCGCCACCCTGACCGGGTTCGCCGACCAGGCGCACCTGACCCGGTGGTTCCGCCGCGTGGTGGGGGTCACCCCCGGCGCCTACCGCAATGGCGTTCAAGACAGCCGCCGCCCGGATCGGTGACGCTGGCCCTTGGTGACGCCGGCCATCGCTGGCTGGCGGCGGCGGAATGCGAGGGTGCGGTGAGCCGACGCGGCTGGGTCCTGTTCGCCATCATGTGCGTGGTGTGGGGCATCCCCTACCTGCTGATCAAGGTCGCGGTCGGCAGCGTCTCGGTGCCCATGGTGGTGTTCGCCCGGACCGCGCTGGGCGCCCTCGTGCTGCTCCCGTTGGCGCTGCGGTCTGGGCAGCTCGGCGCGCTGCGCCGGGTCTGGCGGCCGCTGGTCGCGTTCGCCGCGCTGGAGATGATCATCCCGTGGGGCCTGCTGTCCAACGCCGAACGGCAGCTGCCCAGCTCGCTGGCGGGGCTGCTGATCGCGGCCGTACCGATCATCGCCGTGGTGGTGGCCCGGCTGACCGGCGGCGCCGAGCGGCTCAGCGCGCGTCGCTGGGCCGGCCTGCTGGTCGGCCTGGGTGGTGTCGTCGTGCTGGCCGTCCCGCACCTGGCCGGCGGGCACGGCTGGCCGATCGCCGAGGTGCTGCTGGTCGCGATCGGCTACGCGACCGCGCCGCTCATCGCCGCGCGCAAGCTGGCCGACACGCCGGCCCTGCCGATGACCACGGCCTGCCTCACCCTGGCCGCGTTCGTCTACACGCCCGCGGCCATCCTGACCTGGCCGCACCAGCTGCCGTCCGGCCAGGTGCTGGCCGCGCTGGCCGCGCTCGGCGTCATCTGCACGGCCGCCGCGTTCATCGTGTTCCTCCGGCTGATCAGGGAAGTCGGCCCGTCCCGTGCCATGGTCTTCACCTACGTCAACCCGGCGGTGGCGGTGGCCGCCGGAGTCCTGCTGCTGGGCGAGCCGTTCACGGTCACCATCGCGGCCGCGTTTGTGCTCATCCTCACCGGCAGCGTACTGGCCACCGGCGGCCGCGCCACCCAGCCGGACGTGCCCGCCGCAGATCAGCCTGCCGCTGCGCCGCCGCCCGCCGCCAGTACCGATCCGGATCACGCCCCGGCCAGCCAGCCGTAGCCCGGGCACGGGTTCGGCTGCTGGCGCTCGGTTGGCGTCCGCTCAGACGGGACAAGGCTCTGGGCCGTCCGTCCAGGTCAGCCCAGACGGCGCGGTTCAGATCAGCGTGCCGGCCCGGGGCCGCCGCAGCCGCCAGCGGGTCAGCGTCTTCATCAGTGGTGATGTCGGCAACCGGGATTGTGCACACGCCTGCATATAGGACCGTTGAGCTGGGAGAATGGTTGAGGACTGAATTCGGCGGCGCATACAAGCTGGACTGTGCTGCACGGTCCCTCCTCATCGAGGCGGCCAGTCCCAGGACCTGTACGCCCAGCTGATCGTCTTCCGGATATTTGGCGCGACAGCTTGGCGGTCCTCCAGGATCGCCCTAGCGTTGCCTGCATGGCTGACGCGCGCTATGAGATGCCCCGTCTCGTGGGGCTGTATGACTTCCTGTACGCGAACGATTCTGCCCTTGCGGCCTATGTGGCGATGGTGGCGGAGTTCGGGGGCAGGGAGGTGCTCGACATCGGCTGCGGGACCGGAACCTTCGCCTGCCTGCTCGCGGAGCGCGGGTACAGCGTGATCGGGCTGGAGCCCGCCCTGGCGTCCCTGGAGATCGCCCGGCGCAAGCCCTGCGCCGACCGTGTCCGCTGGGTGCACGGCACCATCGACGCTCTCGGCGACCTGCAGGCCGACCTAGCTACCCTGACGGGGAACACGGTCCAGTACTTCCTCACTGACACCGAGTGGTCAGCCGCGCTCGCCGTGATCCGCGGGTCACTGCGCCCGGGCGGGCGGCTCGTCTTCGAGACCCGCGACCCGGACCGCTACCCCTGGCAGGAGTGGGATCGCGCTCACACGTACGCGACCAAGGCGATCCCCGGCGTCGGCACCGTCGCGACCTGGCACGAGATTACGCATGTCAGCGGCGACCTGATCACCTACCGAAGCAGCTACGAATTCGAGTCCGACGGCGCGGTCCTCACGTCTGACTCAACACTGCGGTTCCGTGACCGCCGCACCGTCGAGGAGTCGCTGAAAGACGCGGGCTTTACGGTGGCCGAGGTCCGGGAAGCACCCGACCGCCCAGGCCGCGAGTTCGTCTTCATCGCGATCTGCCCGGCCGGTCACGACCGGCACGCTTGAGTTCCAGGGACCGGCCTGTCAACGGCCAACCAGCCCTTCTTACAAATGATGTACGAGAACTTGTACAGAATCTCCTGGTTGACGGCGGATGTAGTTGACCCCTCGCTGTCACGTGATCGAGGTGGACCATAGCCTTACGATTTGGTGTGTCGTTATGTCATGCACGCTGGATTGTGCCCGCATTCGCAGCTGGCTGGCCTGGTCCCGGGACAGGTCAGCAAAGGGGCTCGGCGGTACATTTCTCACCCTCACCGCCCGGCTTGCCTGGCAAGAGGCCCCGGCCGCCCGACGGCTCTGGCTGCACACGTCGAGTTCGGACCACCCTCACGCGCTGGGCAACTATCTGCGCCGCGGGTTCACGTGTACAAGACGGCCGGACCGGCCGGCCGGTAGTGCCTCCGAAGGAGGCTCTATAGGCCTCCCGCAACTCGGAGCACCGCGCCGGTTACGTATGAGGCTTCCGGGCCGAGCAGCCAGGCGATGGCCGGGGCAATCTCACCGGGTTCACCGGCCCGGCCCAGCGGTATGTTCCTGGCGACGCGGTCAGGACGGCCGGGGTCTCCGGCAGCCGCATGGATGGTGGTGCGGATCGTGCCGGGAGCCACCGCGTTGACGCGGATCTGGTCATTGGCGAGTTCCTTGGCCAGGCCGATGGTGAGTGCCTCGACCGCCGCCTTGGCGGCCGCGTAGTGGACGTACTCATGCGGGGAGCCGAGTGTGGCTCCTGCGGACGAGATGTTGACGATGGCTCCGCCTTGTCCTCCGCGATGGACTGACATGACCTTGCTGGCCTGCCGGGCGCAGAGGATCGCGCCGAGCAGATTGACGTCGATGACGTGGCGTATCACCTCGACGGGAGTGTCGGCAAGATCGCCGATGTGAGCCGTGACGCCGGCGTTGTTCACCAGGCCGGTCACCATGCCCGCCTGGCTGGCCGTGATGGAGAACAGCCGCTCCACGTCGTCCTGGCGGGTGATATCCACCTTGGCCAGGACGCATCGGGCTCCGGCAGCCTGTGCCCGGGCGGCGGTCTGCCGCGCTGCGCTATCGTCTTCCCGGTAGGCGAGGGTGAGGTCGTGGCCAGCCTGGGCTAGCTGAATGGCGGTGGCCGCCCCGATACCGCGGCTGCCGCCGGTGATGATCGTGATGGGCCGGTCACCGTTTTCCAAGGTGCGCCACCTCCTGAGCTCGGTACTGGGGGCGACCATCCGCCGCGCCATCCGGCGGGGAGACCGCCGGTCCGGCACGCACGGCCCGGAGACACCAGATGCCGGAGACACCAGATGATGGTGCCACCGATACGGCGCACGAGCACGAGCCCAACCTGAGTAGTTACCGCTTGCACGGCGGACGCCGCCGGGGTAGCGCTCGCCCCGATTTGACCGGAGCCGTTTCATGCCGGACGGGACGGGCAGGCGATTCCCCAGGAGGCATCCATGACCGAGCCCAGTACACCCCGGCACGTCGAAATCAAGAGCGGTGATCAAACGGTCGCTGCTGCGGAGGTGACAACGTCGCCGGAACCCGACGGAACGGCGCAGGCATCGCTGCACGCGGCAGCCGGGCATATTGCCCCGGGCAGGCGGGCGAGCCTGGTCGATGCCGTGATGGATCTGCCCGAGGTGCAGGCGAGCGGGCACTTGGAGGCCACTGTCCCGCTCGGTGACGGTGAATCGCTGGAGCGCCTGCGGGAGCGGACCGATGACACGACCACCCGCCCGGCCGGCTCTACCGCGCTGGTGGACGGGAAAATACCAACGGACAGCGAACCCGGATCCGGCCAGGAGCCGGGTGAAACGTCCGCACCGTGAGCACTGCAGGCCGCCGTGGTTATAAGGATCGGGACTTCTGGCTGGAGTTATGACCACTGGGCGCCCGAGCTATACGCTCCTGGGCACCCGGCCGGTGACCGGCTGGCGCGCTACGCGGCCGCCTTCGGCACGGCTGAACTCAACAGCAGCTTCTACCGCTGGCCCCGGCCAGCGGCGTTCAGCAGCTGGCGGCGGAAATTGCCGGACAGCTTCCGGTTGTCGGTCAAGGCACCGCGGGGGCTGACCCACGGGCGCAGACTGTACGCACCGGAGGTGTGGATCGAGCGCATCGGCGCGGGCTGGCACGAGCTGGGCGACAAGCGAGCGGTGCTGCTGGTCCAGCTCGCGCCCTCACAAGCACGCGACGATGCGCGGCTCGGCTATTTCCTCCGGATGGTCCCCAACTGGATACGGCTCACCGCCGAATTCCGCCATCCCAGCTGGCATTGCGCGGAAGTCTTCGCGCTGCTGGAAGCGCATGACGCCGCTTATTGCGTGATGAGCGGTGCGAAGCTGCCGTGCATACTGCGAGTCACCACCGACTTCGCCTACGTGCGAATGCACGGCCCAGATCACCATCACCTGTACGCAGGTTCCTACAGCGATACCGACCTGACGTGGTGGGCTGACCGGATACAGGAATGGAACGCGGCAGGCAAAGACGTGTTCGTCTACTTCAACAACGACGGCAACGCGAATGCCGTGCGGAACGCACGGACCCTCAAGACCCTGCTGCACCAGTAGCCCGGCACCGTCGGTGGGTCGGTCAGGTCGGCTCGGCGTAGCCGTGGGTGTAGGCGTAGCGCATGGCCTGGGCCCGGTCCCGCGACCCCGTCTTGGCGAAGATCCGGTTCACGTGGGTCTTGACGGTGGCTTCGCTGACGAACAGCGACCGGGCGATCTCCCGGTTGGACTGGCCGGCCGCGATCAGCCGGAGCACCTCCGCTTCGCGAGGGGTCAGCTCACCGTCCCCGCCCGGCGAATCCGACGGCCCGGACCCGGACCCGGACGGCTCCGGCGCACGCGCCGCGGCCGACAGCAGCCGCTGCTGCACCCCCGGGTCGAGCACGGCCTGCCCGGCCGCGGCGGCCAGCACGGCGCGGCCGATCTCGGCCCGGGCCGCGTCCTTGGTCAGGTAGCCAAGCGCCCCGGCCTGCAGCGCGCCGATGATCGACTCGTCGTCCGCGTACGTGGTCAGCACGACGACCCGGGTACCCGGATGATCGGCCGTGATCCGCCGGGTCGCGGCCACCCCGTCACAACCCGGCATGTTCAGATCCATGAGCGCGACCTGCGGACGCACGGCCGCGACCAGATCGACCGCGGCGTCGCCATCCGCGGCCTCACCGGCCACGACGATGCCGGGCAGCGTGCCAAGCAGCAGCACCAGGCCTTCGCGGACCGCGGACTGGTCGTCCGCGATGACGACGCTGACCGTTTCGGCGGCGGAATCTTCCGGGCTCATGCCGGAATTCTCAGGCTTACCCGCCACTGCCCGTCGGCCGGCCCGGCGGTTAGCGTGCCGCCGCCGAGGGCGGCCCGCTCCCGCAGGCCGGTGAGTCCGTAGCCAGCCCCAGTCGCGGCCAGCGGGCGTTCGGCAAGGAAGGTCGGGAGCGGGTTCACGACCTGCAGCGCGATATCCGCGGGGGAGTAGTCCAGACGGAGCCGGACCGGCTGCCCGGGCGCGTGCTTGCGCGCGTTGGTCAGCGCCTCCTGGGCGGTCCGGTAGACGGCCAGGCTGACCTCGGCGGCGACCGGCCGCGGCGAGCCGGTAACGGTGCAGTCCACCGGCCTGTCATCGCCGGCGCCATGCTCCTTGACCAGCTCGGACAGTTGTTCGGACAGCGGCGCCGCGTCGTCCCGCAGGGCGAGGATGGCCCGGCGCGCGTCGGCCAGGCCTTCCCGGGTGAACACGCTGGCCCGGCCGATGCACTCGATCGCCTTGGCCAGTTCCGGGCTCCCGGCGGGCAGCGTACCCAGCAGCCCATCCGCGGCCTCCAGGTTGACCGACACGGCGGCCAGCGAGTGGGCCAGCACGTCGTGGATCTCGCGGGCGATCCGGGCCCGTTCGGCCAGCGCGGCGGCCTGGGTCTCGGCCTCGCGGGCCCGGCGGGTCTCGGCCAGCGTCTGCTCGGCCAGTTCGGCCCGGAGCAAGTAGGAGTGCCGGGTCAGGCCGAGCGCCCACAGCCCGATGTACGTAAGCGGGTAGCCGAGCAGCGCCTCGGCCGGCGCCCCAGTGGCCAGCCCCGCGGCCAGGAACGAGGCCACCGTGGCCGCGGTGATGGCCATCGATATCTCGGTGTTCAGCCGGGCGCCTACGGTGGCGGTGACCACACACCCGACGGCGAGGCCCGTACTGAGCGGGGACAGCCCGGCGAGCGCGCCACCGGCTACCCCCAGCACGGCCAGGGTCGCGACGGTTACGCGCTCCCGGCCCCGGGCGAGGAACCAGACCGCCCCGCTGACCACGCAGACACCGAGGGCAACGGCCAGCGCCGTGCCCTTCGCGCCCTCGCCCGGGTGGGGTTCGCCCAGTGGCACCGTGACCAGCACCAGCGCCAGGACGATGCTGCGGACCGCGATCAGGATCGGCGACACGTCGAGCGCGCCGGGGGTGACGGCCAGATTCCGGTCGGCAAACAGGGAGCGAAGCACGAATTAAACGTATCCGGCCAGCCCACGGCGGGCATCGGCGCGCGGGTTGACGTTGGGTGGAGGTGACCGTCTCCACCCTGGCTGGACCCGGACTCAAGCCGCAGGCCGACGCGCCGGGAGGGCCCGGCTGCCTAGCGTTGCTGGCGTAACGAACCACGCCACCCGGCTTCAGCTAGGAGCTTCAGATGACCGCCAGCGTTTTGCTCCCCAACCTCATCATCCTCGTCGTGGTGCTGATCTCCGACCTGGGTCACCGCAAGGTCACGCCGCTCCGGCTGATCCGCCCGTTCATCGCCGCCGCGGTGATCGTCCCGTTCTTCTTCAAGGGCGTGGCCACGTCCGGCAACGGCCTGGTCCTGGAGGTCACCGCCGTCGCGGCCGGGCTGGCCCTGGGCGTGCTGGCCGCCGCGCTGATGCGGGTCTCCCGCGACGCGCAGAGCGGCACGGTCAGTACCTGGGCTGGGCTCCCGTACGCGCTGGTCTGGGTGGCCGTGGTCGGCGGCCGGATCTTCTTCGCCTACGGCTCCACCCACCTGTTCGGTGCGCAGCTGGGCCACTGGATGATCACCAACCAGGTCACCGTGAACGCGCTGACCGACGGCCTGATCTTCCTGTCGGTGGCCATGCTGCTGGCCCGCACCGGCGCGCTGGCCGCCCGGGCCCGCCGGGCCACCACCCGCCGGGCCGGCCAGCCTGCCATCCCGGTGCCCGCCCACCGGTAAGCACCGAGCGGCACCACCGCCCCGCCAGCCGTACCGGCTGGCGGGGCGGTCCGCGTCAGCGGATACGGCGGCCCATCTCCTTGGTGGAGTAGCCGCCCAGGTCGGTGACCGCGGCCTGGAACCGGTCCGAGCGGAGCAGGGCCCACAGCGGGGCCAGCAGCGGGCCGTCCAGCGCACCCGCCGCCACCACCAGGTCGTACGGCTCGCGGGTGACCGGGACGAAACCCAGGCCGAGCGCCCGGGCGGCGGACATGATGCCCAGCCCGGCATCGCCGCGTCCGGCGGTGATGGCCGCGGCCACGGCCAGATGGGTGGGCTCTTCGCGGGCGTAACCGTCGATCGCGTCCGGGCTGATGTCCCGGCGGCCCAGCTCGTAGTCGAGCAGCACCCGGGTGCCCGCGCCGCGCTGGCGGTTGATGTAGCGGACCCCGGGCCGGGTGAGGTCGTCGATCCCGCCCAGGCCGAGCGGGTTGCCGGCCGCGACCATCAGGCCCTGATCACGGTGCAGCAGCCGGACCACGGCGACCTCGGTGGCGCCGAGGATGCGGTCCACGTAGGGCAGCGTGTACTCGCCGGTGGCGGGGTCCAGCAGGTGGGATCCGGCCAGGTGGCACAGCCCGTCGCGGAGCGCGACCAGGCCGCCCAGCGAGCCGACGTTGGACGAAGCCAGGGTGACCAGCGGGTCCTCGGCGCGCAGCGCGGACGCGGCCAGGTCCAGGACCAGGTCGTGCGAGCCGATGGCCACGATGGTCCGGGAGATCTCGTCCAGGCCGCGGAGCAGTTCGATCTGGACCTGCTCGCCCGGGTGATGGCCCTCCTGGCCAGCTGGCACGACGAGCAGGCCGTCCGCACGGACCAGCGAGGTGAGCACCCCGGCGCCGCGCGGCAGCGGGGTGGCGACCATGGTGCCGCCGACCACGCCGAGCCGGACCCGGACCCAGTCGTCCATGCCGAGCGGGGAGGCGAGCTTGCGGGCCAGCCGGGCCGTGGTCCGCGGCCGCTGGCGCGGCGGCGCTCCGGACAGTTCGGCCAGCAGTGGCTCGGCGAAGATGTCGAAGGTAAGGGCGGCGGACACGGGGTAACCCGGGGCGCCGAGCACCGGGGTGTGCCCGACGGTGCCCAGCACGACCGGGTGCCCGGGCCGGACCGCGACCCCGTGCACGGCCAGGGTGCCGCGCTCGGCCACCACCCGGGCGGTGTAGTCGTCCCGGCCAGCACTGGACCCGGCCACGATGATCAGCAGGTCACAGTCGGCGGCCGCGGCGGTGACCGCGTCGGCGATGCGGTCCGGCACGTCCGGTTCGATGGGCAGGCAGGTCGCCTCGCAGCCGGCCTCGCGGGCCTGGGTGGCCAGCATGAGCGAGTTGGTGTCGATGATCTCGCCGGCCGCGATGGCCGTGCCGATGGGCCGGACCTCGTCCCCGGTGGGCAGGATGGTGACCACCGGGCGGCGCCGGACCACGAGGTGGGTCGCGCCCGCGGCGGCCGCGGCGGCGAGATCCGCGGCGCGCAGCCGGTGCCCCTCGGGGAGCAGCAGTTCGGCGGCGCTCACGTCCTCGCCGATCGACCGGACGTGCTGGTAGGGCGGGGCGGCCGCGCGCAGTTCAGCGGCGTCACCCTGGTAGTGCACGTGCTCGCGCATGACCACCGCGTCGCGCCCGTCGGGCATCGGGTCGCCGGTGTCCACCACGTCGTAGCTGCCCGGCGGCAGCAGCACCGGGGTGGTCTCGCTGGCCCCGATGGTGTCCGCGGCGCGGACCGCGATGCCGTCCATGCCGGCCGCGTCGAACGGCGGTGACGAGCGGGTGGCCCATACCGGCTCGGCGGTGACCAGGCCGGCCGCGTCCTGCACCGGGACCCGGATGGCGGGCAGCCGGGCCGGGCAGCCCGCAGCGTCCCGGGCACCGCGCCAGGCGTCCAGCGCGCGGGCGGCAGGCACGTCGCGGATGAAAGGACTGTCAGCCATGGCTGCCGCTAACGATACAAGGTGACCTCGACCTCGGCGCCAGCGTCGAGACCGGTGGCCTCCTCGGGCACGACCACGAACCCGTCGGCCGCGGTGAGCACGGACAGCAGCGCGGACAGGCCGAACACCGGGGTGGCCACGCCGTCCCGGACCCGGACCTGGACCACGTCCAGCCGGCCGGTGGCCGAGGCCAGGTCACGGGCCAGCCGGGCGCGCACGGCCGGCTCCGGTGGCGGCGTGGTGCAGCCGCCGACCAGGCGCACCAGCGGGACGCCCAGCAGCCGGAAGACGACCAGCGCGGACCGCGGGTTGCCGGGCAGCCCGACGATCGGCACGCCGCCGCACTCGGCCAGCAGGGTGGGCTTGCCGGGCCGGATGGCCAGGCCGTGGCACCAGATCCCGGGCGGCCCCAGGCCGCGGACCACGCCCGCCGTCTCGTCCCGCGCGCCGACCGACGAGCCGGCCGAGATCACGATGAGGTCGCTGCTGGCCAGCGCGGCGCGCACGGCCGACTCCAGGGCGGCGGCGTCGTCGGGCACGATGCCGCCCGGCACCGGCTCGCCGCCCGCCTCGGTCACCAGGCCGGCCAGCGCCACCGCGGTCGCGTCCCGCACCTGGCCGGGGCGGAGCGCCGTGGTGTCCGGCGGGACCACCTCATCGCCGGTGGACAGCACGGTCACCCGCGGCCTGGTGTGCACGGCCACCTCGGTGACCCCGGCCGCGGCCAGCATGCCGAGATCCTGGGCGCGCAGCGGCAGGCCCGCGGGGACCAGTTCGGCGCCGGGGGCGGCGTCCTCATCGGCCCGGACCACGCCGTCGCCCGGCGCGACCGGCCGGACCACCTCGATCGTGCCCGGCATGGCCTCCTGGGTGTACTCGATCATCACGACGGCGTCCGCGCCGCGGGGCAGCACCCCACCGGTGGGCATGCTGGCCACCGTGCCGGGGCCGACCGTGACGTCCGGCTCGGCGCCCATCAGCACGGCCCCGGCCACCTGGAGGTAGCCGGGCAGCCCCTCGGACACGCCGTAGGTGTCGGCGGCCCGCACCGCGTACCCGTCAACCGTGGACCGGGCGAAGCCGGGCAGCGCGTGCGGCGCGGTGACCGGCCGGGCCGGCACCCGGTGCAGGGCCGCCGCTGAGCGGCACCGTTTCGGCGGGTGTGCGCCGGGCCGGGCGGAACCCGGTCAGCGCCTCGGCCACCGTCCGGGTGGTGAAGAACTCCCGCCCGGTGCGCACGGCCGGGTCAGTGTCCGTCACCGCTCCCCAGCCGGGTGACGCTCAGCACCGGGCCCAGCGCCACCTGGCCCAGCCCGCAGATCGAGGTCCGGCGCATGACCTGCTCCAGCTCGGTGATCTGCCCGTCCACGTCGCCGGGCCCGCCGCCCCCGGCCAGCAGGCTGGTCAGTATCCGGTGCGCCTTGGTCGAGCCGACCCGGCAGGGCACGCACTTGCCGCACGACTCGTCGCGGAAGAACCGCAGCACGTTGGTGGCCGCCGCGAGCAGGTCGGTGCCCTCGGCCATGACCACCATCGCGCCCGAGCCGAGCATCGTGCCGGCATCGCGCAGCGGGCCGAAGTCGAGCGGGAGGTCGAGCTGGTCCGGGCCGATGAAGTTGGACGATGCGCCGCCGGGCTGGACGGCGCCCAGTGGCCGGTCACCGGACACGCCGCCTGCCAGGTCCAGTAGCTGGCGCACCGTGGTGCCCATCGGCACGCAGTACACGCCAGGCTGCTCGACGTGGCCGGACACCGCGAAGAACTTGAGCCCGGTGCAGTCCCCGGCGCCCTGGTCCCGCCACCACGCGGCGCCGCGGCTGACGATGACCGGCACGTGCGCGAACGTCTCCACCGAGTTCATCAGCGTGGGCTGGCCGTGCAGGCCGTAGACACCGGGGAACGGCGGCTTGTTGCGCGGCTCGCCGCGGTGCCCCTCCATGCACTCGATCAGCGCCGACTCCTCGCCGAGGATGTAGCCACCCGGCGAGGTGAACACCTCCACCGACAGCCGCCGCCCGGGGCCGGCCACATCCGCCCCGACCAGCCCGGCCGAGCGCAGCGACTCGATCTCCCGGCGGATCACCGCCTCTTCCGGACCGTACTCGTGCCGGATGAACACCCAGCCTTCCTCGGCCCCGACGGCGAGCATGCCGAGCAGCATGCCCTCCAGCACCAGGTGCGGCTGCTCGGCCAGGATCTGCCGGTCCTTGAACGTGCCCGGCTCTGACTCGTCGGCGTTGCAGATCACATACTTCGGCGTGGCGGCCTGCGCGGCGACCAGGTCCCACTTCCGGCCGGTGGGGAAGCCGGCCCCGCCCATCCCGCGCAGCCCGGAGTCCTGCAGCGCGGTGATGACCTGGCCGGTGCTCAGCTCACCGGCCAGCGCGGCCCGCAGCACTGCGTAGTGCCCGGCGGCCGACGGGTACGGGTCGTTCGGCCACGGCTGCCCGCCCGCGTAGTGGCGCACCGCCGGCTCCCGCCAGCGCCGGCCCCGGACCGGGCCGCGGCGATCAGCGTCTGCGCGCCGGCCGCGGTGGCCGGCTGCTCGTTCACGCTCACGGCCGGGGCCGCGTCGCACCGGCCCAGGCAGGACACTTCGACCAGCTCGATCTCGGTGTCCGCGCCGTGCTGCTGGCGTAGCTCCGCGATCCGCCCGTCCGCGCCGTTCAGCCAGCAGGACAGGTCGCGGCAGACGTGCAGCTCGACCGGTTTCGGCGGGTCGGTGCGGAAGTGCGGATAGAACGAGATCAGCCCCTCGATCTCGTACAGCGGACGGTGCACCTCGCGGGACAGCGTGACCAGCTCCTCGCGGGGCAGCCAGCCGACCCGCTCCTGGATCGCGTGCAGCGCCGGGATCAGGCTCGGGCCGGGGAACTTGCCCGCGCGCGCCTCGACGCCGGGCATTTCCACCCGTGCCTGGGCCACTACGCCTCCTGCCGATCGCCGGCTGGCGCGATCCGCACCGCGCAGAACTTGAACTCGGGGATCTTACCGACCGGGTCGATCTCGTCGATGGTCAGCAGGTTGGCCGCGGCCTCGCGGAAGTGGAACGGGATGAAGCAGTTACCTGGCGCCTCGCGGTGCGAGTACCGGACGGCCAGCTCGATGGTGCCGCGGCGGGAGCTGACCCGGGCCAGCGCGCCGTCGGCGATGCCGAGCCGGGCCGCGTCGTCCGGGTGGAGGTACACCTCGGCCTGCGGCGCGATCGCGTCCAGCGCGTAGGACCGCCGGGTCATCGAGCCGGTGTGCCAGTGCTGCAGCAGCCGCCCGGTGTTGAGCACGAACGGGTACTCGGGGCTCGGCAGCTCCTTGGCCGGCAGCCACTCGGCCGGCACCAGGTGGGCCAGCCCGTCGGCGGTGTTGAACTTCTCGCCGAACATGACCACGGTCCCGTCGCTGTGCTCGGGGTCCGGGTTGGGATACAGCTTGCCGGACAGCCCCAGGTTGTCGTAGCTCAGGTTGGTGTAGCTGGACATCACCGACACGATCTCGTCGAAGATCTCCCGGGACGAGGTGTAGTTCCAGCCCAGCCCGATCCGGTTGGCGATGTCCTGGACGACCTCCCAGTCCACCCGCGCCTGCCCCGGGGTGTCCAGCACCTTGCGGCCGAGCTGGACCCGGCGGTCGGTGTTGGTGTACGTGCCGTCCTTCTCCAGGTAGGAGGAGGCGGGCAGGATCACGTCGGCGAACTCGGCCGTCTCGGTCAGGAAGATGTCCTGCACGACCAGGAAGTCCAGCTTGGCCAGCGCCTTGCGCACCTTGTTGATGTTGGGGTCGGACAGGAACGGGTTCTCGCCCAGCATGTACATGCCGCGCACGCCGCCCTTGAGCGCCGAGCCGATGATCTCGGTGACGGTGAGCCCGCGCTGGGGGTCCAGGTCGCTGGCTCCCCAGGCCTGCTCGAACCGCTCCTTGACGGCCGGGTCGTCGGCCTTCTTGTAGTCCGGGTAGAACATCGGGATCAGGCCCATGTCCGAGGCGCCCTGCACGTTGTTCTGCCCGCGCAGCGGGTGCAGGCCGCTGCCCGGGCGGCCGATGTTGCCGGTGATCGCGCACATCGCGATCAGGCAGCGCGCGTTGTCGGTGCCGGTGGTGTGCTGGGAGATGCCCATGCCCCAGAAGATGACCCCGGCCCCGGCTTCGCCCCAGGCCCGGGCCACCCGGCGGATCGCCGCGGCGTCCACCCCGGTGATCTGCGCGGCCCGCTCCGGCGGGTAGTCCTGGACGGTCTGCTTGAGCGCCTCGAAGTTCGTGGTCCGGTGGGCGATGAAGTCCGGGTCGGTCAGCCCGAGCCGGATCACCTCGTGCATCACGCCGTTGTAGAAGGCCACGTCGGTGCCCGGCTTGACCTGGCAGAAGATGTCCGCGTGGTCGGACATCTTGTCGGCCCGCGGGTCCACGTAGATGATCGTCGTCCCGTTCCGCCGGGCCTGCTTGAAGAACGACGAGGCGACCGGGTGGTTGGCGGTCGGGTTGCTGCCGGTGACGATGGCCACGTCGGAATTGATCACGTCGCCGTAGGTGGTGGACACCGCGCCCGAGCCGATGCCCTCGAACAGCGCGGCCACGCTGGACGCGTGGCACAGCCGGGTGCAGTGGTCCACGTTGTTGGTGTGGAAGCCGGTCCGGATCAGCTTCTGGAAGAGGTAGGCCTCCTCGTTGGAGCACTTGGCTGAGCCGAACCCGGCGATGGCGGCCGGGCCGCCCGCGGCGTGGATCTCGGTCAGCCGCCGGGCCACCAGGTCGAGCGCCTCGTCCCAGGTCGCCTCCCGGAAGTGCGGCAGCACCTCGGTGTAGTCGACCAGCCCGCCGGGCTTGCGCCGCTTCTTGCTGCTCCGCCCATCCCCGCTGCTCCGCCCGTCCCCGCTGCTCCGCCCGTCCCCGCCGTTCCGCCCGCCGCCGCCATCGCGGTCCCGCGAGCCGTCGGCGTCGCCGCGCACGTCGGCGGACAGCGCGCCCTTGGGATAGGAGTCCTCGCGCCGGATCAGTGGCACGGTGAGCCGTTGCGGCGAGGCCGCGTAGTCCCAGCCGTACCGGCCCTTGACGCACAGCCGGCTCTGCGACCCGGGCTGTTCCCGGCCGTCGGCGAACGCGATCGCGCCGCGCTCCCTGTCCACCTGATACGTCAGCGCGCAGCCCACGCCGCAGTACGGGCAGACCGTCTGCACCGGGTCGAGCTCGCTGCGCGGCTGGATCGGCACGCCGCGGATGGGCTTGTTGGTCAGCGCCCCGGTCGGGCAGGCGGCCACGCACTCCCCGCAGGTGACACAGGACGACTCGCCCATCGGGTCGTTCAGGTCGAACGCGATCCGGGTGGCGTAACCCTTGCCGCTCCGGCCGATCACGTCGTTGCCCTGGATGTCGTCGCAGGCCCGCACGCAGCGGTCGCACAGGATGCACGAGTCGTGGTCCACCGCGATGACCGGGTTGGACAGGTCGGTGCCCCGGCCGCCGCCCAGCGGCAGCCCGTCCTCGCGAGTCACCTCGTACCGGTCGGCCAGCGCGAGCAGCTCGTTGTCGCCGGTGGTGGTCTGCTTGGGGTCGGTGGAGCGCTCCGGCTGGTCGGCCAGCAGCAGCTCGGTGAGCACGGCCCGGCTGCGCTCCAGCTCCGGGCTCGCGGTCCGCACGGTCATGCCGTCTTCGCAGGCCCGCACGCAGGACGCGGCGAACGCGGGCGCGCCCACGTCAACCACGCACATCCGGCAGACGCCCACCGGGTCGTACCGCTCGTCGTGGCACAGCACGGGGATGTCGATGCCGGCCGCCCGCGCCGCGGCCCAGATCGTCGAGCCGTCCGGGACGGTGATCTCCTGCCCGTCGATGGTCAGGGTGATTGTCCGGGGGGTGGCTTGTACCGGTATAGCCATGGCGTCAGTATCCGCCGCTTCCTGAGATCACATCAACATAAGGTCGGCAAGGTCTGCTGGATCCAGGCGGCCCTGCCCGTCCAGCCCGCGAGCCGCGTAGTACCCGTCGATCATGCTGCGCAGCCGGTCCGGGGTCAGCGTGGCCACCCGGCCCGAGCCGAGCTGCACCGGCTCGGCCAGCAGTCGCTCGGGCAGCCAGTCGTCGGCCGGCTGCCAGCCCTCCCGGATGTTGAACGCCCGCTTGGCCAGCACGATCCGGCGCGCGGTCTG
The DNA here is from genome assembly GCA_963717125.1 of uncultured Actinomycetes bacterium. Taxonomy (GTDB): domain Bacteria; phylum Actinomycetota; class Actinomycetes; order Streptosporangiales; family Streptosporangiaceae; genus RYN-230. Next base: position 145,724 of record CAVQVG010000020.1, on the reverse strand, counting down.
CCGCAGCTCGGCCTCGTCCACCGGCCAGCCGGTCACCGCGGTGAGCAGCCCGGCCCACTCGGCGAACGGCTCGGTGAACACGCCGCGGAGGAACTTGCACAAGATCATCGAGTCCATCACCGCGGCCCGGTCCTCGGTCTCGATGGCCGCGGCCACCTGGGCCGCGCCACCGGCCAGCCGGTCGTGCTGCCCGGACAGGTCGGCCTCGTACGCGCCGGACCGGTTGTGGTCGGCGCCGCGCGCGTTGACGGCCAGGCCGAGCGCCATGGCCTGCAGCGTGCGCGGTTCATAGCCGGGCATTTCCAGGCCCTTGACGTGCGGCGCGAACGCGGCTGACCCGCCGCCGACCTGCTCGGCGGCACGCCGCGAGCCCTCGGCCAGCAGCTCGCCAAGCCCGCGCCGCGCACCGATCTCGTCCAGCGCGCGGAGCAGCGCGCCGCCGTCGCCGAACCGCAGCCAGGGCGCGTCGATCAGGCCGCGCTCGGCGCACTCCATGGCCCAGGCGATGGTGCCGCCCGCCGAGATGGTGTCCAGGCCCAGGTCGTCGCAGCGGGCGCTGGCGGCGAGCACCGCGTCCGGGTCGGCCACCCCGCACATCGGGCCGAGCGCGAACACGTTCTCGTACTCGACCCGCACCTTCTTGCCGCCACGCGCCCGGTAGATGTGCTCGCAGCCGATCGTGCACGATGCGCAGCTGTTCCGCGCCACCTTGCGCAGGCCGGCCAGCTCCTCCGCGGCCAGCTGGGGCGCCTCGGCGAAGCTGGCCGCCTGGAAGTTGCGGGTGGGCAGCGTGCTGAGCGCGTTGAAGGCCAGCAGGTTGGCCAGCGTGCCCAGCTCCCGGTACTTGGCCGTGGCCGGGCCGAACGAGCGGGCGCGGAGGTCACGCGCGGCGGCCAGGACCGCCGCCGGGTCAGCCGGCCCGACCTTGATGGCGGCACGGACCGCGACCGCCTTGACCCGCTTGGCGCCCAGCACCGCGCCCAGGCCGCCCCGCCCGGCGTGCCGCCCGTCGTGCGAGATCGTCGCGTACCGGACGCCGCGCTCCCCGGCCGGCCCGATCGCGGCCACCCGCCAGCCGTGGCCGAGCCGGTCCCGCAGCCGCGCCTCGGCCTCGGCCGCGGTCAGCCCCCACAGGTCCGCCGCGCCGATGACCCGCGCGCCGTCACCATCCACCAGCACCGCGGACGGCTGAGCACAAGCGCCTTTCACAACGATCGCATCGTGGCCGGTCAGCTTGCCCGCGATCGCGAACTGGCTGGACGAGAGCGCGTCGTTCAGCATGCCGGTCAGCGGGGACTTGGCCACCACCGCGAACTTGGCGCTGGTGGTCAGCGGGGTGCCGACCAGCGGGGAGAACACGAACGCCAGCGGGGCGGCCGGGCCTAGCGGATCGACGCCGGGCGGGCCGAGGCGGTGCATCAGCCAGGTGCCCAGCCCGGCCCCGCCGAGGTAGCTGCGGAGCAGGTCGTCGGGCAGCGGCAGTCGCTCCGACGCGCCGGCGCCGACGTCCACCACGAGCGCCTGGCCACAGTAGCCGCCTGCCGTCATCGTCGTCTCCTAGCCGCCGGCGTCGGCGGACAGGAAGAACACCGTGTCCCCGGCGGCCAGCGGCGTTTCGCCGTCCCGGGTGAGCTGGTCTCCGTTCAGCGCGGCCACCACGTGCCGGTCAAAGGCGACCCCGGCGGCGGCGGCCGCCTCGGCCACCGTGGCGGCGCGGGCCGGCTGCGGGCCGCGGTGCCCGTCGGCCAGCGTGCCGAACCGCTGGATGGTCACCTCCGGCGCGGGCGCGGCCCGGGCCTTCTGGTAGTCGGCGGGTTCGTTGACGTTGACCACCGAGTCCAGGGCCGGGTCGAGCGCGGCCAGCACGGGGTCAGCGCGCAGCGCTGACTCGTCCAGCCGGTCCACCGAGCACTCGTCGAACAGGAATGCCGGGCGCAGGCGTTCGGCCACGACAAGCTGTTCCGCGACCGGGGCGAGCGCGGTGCGGTACGCCGCGGCCAGCGGCTGGGGGTAGCCGCGCGCGACGGGTAGCCCCACGTCAGCGCCGTCCTCGACCGCGCGCAGCACCCGGCGGACGAACGCGGGATGCAGGAACGGCATGTCGGTGGAGCTGATGAAGGCGATGTCGGCCCGGCCGGCCAGCGCGGCCAGCCCGGTCGCGATGCCCTGGACCGGGCCCTTGCCCTCGCGCGGGTCGTCCACCACCTCGACGTCCGGCGGCAGCGCGGGCAGATCCTGGCCGGCCGCCCGGACCACGACGACCGGCCCGCCGGTCGCCCGGGCCAGGATGCCCGCGGTACGGCGGAGCAGCGTGGAGCCATGCCATTCCAGGGCCGCCTTGGGCGTGCCCATCCGTGATGACCGCCCACCGGCCAGCACGACACCCGCACAATCTGGCATGCCCTCATGCTAACCGGGTGCCGGCGGCTGGCTCACCGTGCCCGCGACCCCTTAGTGCGGCGCGGGCGCGAACAGCATGCCCTGCGGGTGCAGCGCCTCGCCGCGCACCGGCAGCCTGCTGATGTGCCCGGTCCACGGGTTCAGCACGCCCAGGTAGTTGGCCGGGAAGCCGGGCCCCGGGCACGTCGCGGGGGCGTTGTCCGCGTCGCACGGGGTGACCGCGACCAGCACCAGGCCGGGCCGGAACGGGCCGGTCACCACGTTGACGGTGCCCGCGCCGTTGTCGGTGGTGTAGATCCGCCCTGGGCCGGACGCCCACGCGGTGTCGTCCACCGACTGGCTCAGCCTGAGCAGCGACAGCCCCGGCGCCGCCGTGCGGCGGAGGAAGATCTGCTCCTTGTCGCCCTGGCTGGTCAGCATGAAGTCGCCGCGGAACCGGGCCGCGTAGGGCGGCACGACCTCGTTCGAGTCGGGGTCGGTCAGCCCCAGCCGGACCACCGTGCCCTGGCCCTTTAGGTTGGCCACGGTGGCCTTGGCCTCGTCGGAGAACACCGGCCGGATGTGCGCGATCCGCGTGGCCGGGTGGAAGGTCACCTGGTAGACGGCCGGGTAGCCGGGCTGCGGTGCGGCCTTGCCGGTGGTGCCCGGGGCGGACGCGCTGACCAGCACCTGGCCGTGGTAGATCGAGATCGCGTCGGTGCCGCCCTGGCTGGGCAGCGCCCGGTTGTACTGGTAGTGCCGCACCCGCCCCGTGATCGGGTCGATGGTGTACACGCTGGAGTGCGCGTCCTCGTTGACCGTCGCGATGACCTGGCCGGTACGCGGGTCGGCGGTCAGCCCGTCGCACTTGCCGCGGACGTCCCACTGGCGCACCGGGTGCCCGCTGCCGGTGAACGCCACCACGGTGCTGTCCCGGTTGCCGTCCGGGGCGGCCTGGCCCTGCGGGCCGACCCCGTTCTGGAACGCGGTGAACAGGACCGGGCCCAGCGCGCTGATGTCGTCGGGCAGGCTGAGCGCCTCGGTGTGCCACTTCTTCGAGCCCGCCTTGCGGAACCGGTGGCTGAGCTTGCTCCCGGCCAGGATCGCGCGGGTGTGGAACGCCGGGTGAGCGGCCCGGGACTGCGCGGCGGCCGCGGTGGCCACCCCCGCAGTGAGCATGGTGATGGTGGCGGCCGCGGTGGCCAGCGTCGTCGCGGCGCGGCGCGGGTTCTGGATCATGTCACCTGACCCTGCCGCGCCGAGCTGGCCCGATCATGGCCAGCGCGGAATCAGCAGGTGAACGTCGGGTCAAGCGCGTACCAGGATCAGCCGGAGCGGGCTGATCCACCCCCGCCGGGGGCGTTTGGCAGCGCAGTGGTTAGGTAGTAACAGGCATCTCAGGAATCCCGCGCCGAAGAGGTGTTGCCGTGGGCAGACGCACGTGGATCGAGTCCTGGCCGGTGTACCGGCAGCTGACCGGCGCGGACCGGCTCGGGCTCGGCGCGGCCGCCAAGAGCCCGGCCAGCGACCGGCTGCGGCCGCGGACCGCCACCGCCGACCGGGTGGTCAAGTCGGTCTGCCCGTACTGCGCGGTGGGCTGCGGGCAGGACGTCTACGTCCAGGATGAGAAGGTTACCCAGATCGAGGGTGACCCGGACTCGCCGGTCAGCCGGGGCCACCTGTGCCCCAAGGGCTCGGCCAGCCTCCAGCTGACCACCGGGGACAGCCGCCAGTACCAGGTGCTGTACCGCAGGCCGGGCGGCACCGGGTGGGAGGGCCTGGACCTGGACACGGCCATGGACATGATCGCCGACCGGGTCATCGACGCGCGGCGCAAGGGCTGGCAGGAGGAGTACCAGGGCCGGCGTACCCGGCGCACGCTGGGCTTCGCCAGCCTGGGCGGGGCGACCCTGGACAACGAAGAGAACTACCTGATCAAGAAGCTGTTCACCGCGCTCGGGGCGGTACAGATCGAGAATCAGGCCCGGATTTGACACTCCTCCACCGTCCCCGGTCTGGGGATTAGCTTTGGCCGCGGCGGCGCGACCACGTTCCAGCAGGACCTGCAGAACTCGGACTGCATCCTGATCGAGGGCTCGAACATGGCCGAGGCCCACCCGGTCGGCTTCCAGTGGGTGATGGAGGCCAAGGCCCGGGGCGCCACGATCATCCATGTCGACCCGCGGTTCAGCCGGACCAGCGCGGTGGCGCACAGGCACGTGCCGATCCGGGCCGGCGCGGACATCGCGTTCGTCGGCGGCCTGATCAACTACGTGCTGCAAAACGAGAAGTTCTTCCGCGAGTACGTGCTCGCGTACACCAACGCGGCCACCATCATCAGCGAGGACTTCCAGGACACCGAGGACCTGGACGGGCTGTTCTCCGGGTTCGACCCGGAGCACCGCACCTACGACTGGGAGTCGTGGAGCTACCAGGGCAACGACGAGATCGCTCCGGCCAGCGGGGCGCGTGGCACACAGCCACATCACCAGCGGGAGGTGCGCGCGGCGTCCCGCGGCGAGGCGCACGGCTCGGGCGGCGCCGCGGTGCACCCCAACCCGGACACCGACCCCACGCTGCAGCACCCGCGGTGCGTGTTCCAGATCCTGAAACGGCACTTCGCCCGGTACACGCCGGACATGGTGGCCGAGGTCGCCGGCGTCCCCGAGGACCAGTTCCACGAGGTGGCCCGGCTGATCACGGAGAACTCGGGCCGGGACAAGACCACCGCGTTCGTGTACAGCCTGGGCTGGACCCAGCACACCGTGGGCGTGCAGTACATCCGGACCGCGGCCATCCTGCAGGCGCTGCTCGGCAACATGGGCCGGCCCGGCGGCGGCATCCTGGCGCTGCGCGGGCACGCGTCCATCCAGGGCTCGACCGACATCCCCACCCTGTTCGACCTCCTGCCCGGCTACCTGCCGATGCCGTTCGCGCACCACGGGCGGCCGGACGACCTGGACGCCTACGTGGCGGCCGAGAAGACACAGAACGGGTTCTGGGCCAACACCCGGAACTACATGGTCAGCCTGCTCAAGGCGTACTGGGGCGACGCGGCCACCGCGGACAACGACTTCTGCTACGACTACCTGCCCCGGGTGACCGGCGACCACAGCACCTACAACACGGTCAAAGCGCAGATCGCCGGGACCTGCACCGGCTACTTCCTGTTCGGGCAGAACCCAGCCGTCGGCTCGGCTAACGCGCGGATGCAGCGGATGGGCCTGGCCAACCTGGACTGGCTGGTGGTCCGCGACCTGGTGATGATCGAGAGCGCCACGTTCTGGAAGAACGGCGCGGAGATCGAGACCGGCGAGATGCGCACCGAGGACATCAAGACCGAGGTGTTCTTCCTGCCGGCCGCGGCGCACACCGAGAAGAACGGCAGCTTCACCAACACCCAGCGGATGCTGCAATGGCACCACACCGCGGTGGAGCCGGCCGGGGACGCGCGCAGCGACCTGTGGTTCACCTATCACCTGGGCCGCCGGATCCGGGCCAAGCTGGCCGGGTCCAGCGCCGAGATGGACCGGCCGGTGCTGGACCTGACCTGGGACTACCCGACCGAGGGCAGCCAGGACGAGCCGTCGGCCGACGCGGTGCTGGCCGAGGTCAACGGCTGGGACGCGGACGGGAATCCGCTGTCCTCCTACACCCAGCTGAAGACCGACGGGTCCACCACCTGCGGCTGCTGGATCTACGTGGGGGCGCGGGCCGGCGGGGTGAACCAGGCCGCCCGGCGCAAGCCCGGCCGGGAGCAGAGCTGGGTCGCCCCGGAGTGGGGCTGGGCCTGGCCGGCCAACCGGCGGATCCTGTATAACCGGGCCTCGGCCGACCCGGACGGCAAGCCCTGGAGTGAGCGGAAGGCGTACGTCTGGTGGGACGCCGAGCAGGGTAAGTGGACCGGGCACGACGTGCCCGACTTCGTCGCCGACCGGCCGCCGTCGTACCGGCCGCCGCCCGGTGCGGACGGGGTGGCCGCGATCTCCGGCACCGACGCGTTCATCATGCAGGCCGACGGCAAGGCGTGGCTGTTCGCCCCGGCCGGGCTGGTGGACGGCCCGCTGCCGGCGCATTACGAGCCGCAGGAGTCGCCGCTGCCCAACGCCCTCTACCGGCAGCAGCGCAACCCAGCACGGGAGATCATCACCGACCCGGAAGACCTGTTCCAGCCCAGCGGTGACGAGCCGGGATCGCAGGTGTTCCCGTTCGTCACCACCACGTACCGGCTGACCGAGCACCACACGGCCGGCGGGATGTCCCGGTTCCTGCCCTACCTGGCCGAGTTGCAGCCCGCCATGTTCTGCGAGGTGTCCCCGGAAGTGGCCGCCGAACGCGGGCTGGAGCACCTCGGCTGGGCCACCATCATCAGCGCGCGCAGCGCGATCGAGGCGCGGGTACTGGTCACCCGGCGAATGAAGCCGCTGCGGGCCGGCGGCCGGACGGTGCACCAGATCGGGCTGCCCTGGCACTGGGGGCCGAACGGGCTGACCACCGGCGACCCGGCCAACGAACTCTCGCACCTGGCCCTGGACCCGAACGTGCACATCCAGGAGGTCAAGGCGATGGCAGTGGACATCCAGCCCGGCCGCCTGCCGCGCGGGCCGGAGCTGCGCGACCTGATCCGGTCCTACCAGCAGCGGGCGGGCATCACCGACGAGACAGGGACCCAGGTGTGAGATGAGCAGCCAACTCGACTCTGCTGCAAACGACCCTGCGGCGTACGCCGGGTACGCCGAGCACCCGCCCCGGATGGGCTTCTTCACCGACACCTCGGTGTGCATCGGCTGCAAGGCGTGCGAGGTGGCCTGCAAGACGTGGAACGCGGTGCCGGAGGACGGGCTCACGCTGACCGGGATGTCCTACGACAACACCGGTGAGCTGGGCGCCTCGACCTGGCGGCACGTCGCGTTCATCGAGCAGATCCAGCGGCCCGAGGACATTACCGACGGCGGCGCCGACGGGTCCCGCTGGCTGATGGCCAGCAACGTGTGCAAGCACTGCACCGAATCGGCCTGCCTGGACGTCTGCCCGACCGGGGCGCTGATGCGCACCGAGTTCGGCACCGTGGTGGTCCAGTCCGACATCTGCAACGGCTGCGGGTACTGCGTCTCGGCCTGCCCGTTCGGCGTCATCGAGCGGCGCGAGGGCGACGGCCGGGCGTGGAAGTGCACGCTGTGCTACGACCGGCTCGGGGACGGCTTGGAGCCGGCCTGCGCCAAGGCCTGCCCGACCCAGTCGATCCAGTTCGGCCCGGTGGACGAACTGCGGGAGCGGGCCCAGCTGCGGGTCGAGGAACTGCACCAGGCGGGCGAGCCCGGCGCCCAGCTGTACCTGGAGGACCCGGCCGACGGCATCAGCGGGGCCGGGGCGTTCTTCCTCTTGCTGGACGAGCCGGAGGTGTACGGGCTGCCGCCGGACCCGGTGGTCACCACCCGGGACCTGCCGCGAATGTGGCGGCACGTGGCCACCGCGGCCGGCGCGCTGCTGGCCGGCGGGCTGGTCACCGCGCTCGGCCGGAACCTGTGGCCATGACCTGGGCGCGGGAGCGGTTCGGCGTGCACGGCCGGGGCCAGCACGAGCGGGACCGGCGGCAGCCGGACGGCCAGCGGCCTGATGGGCGGCGGCCCCGCGGCGAGCGCGGCGGCGAGCAGCTCGTGGTGCCGCGGGCGCGGCCGGACTCCTACTACGGCAAGCCGATCATCAAAGAGCCGGTCTGGGGTACCCGGGACGTGGGCGGCTACCTGTTCTTCGGCGGGCTGGCCGGCGCCTCGTCGGTACTGGCCGGGTTCGCGCAGGCGACGGGCCGCAATGAGCTGGCCCGGGCGTCGAAGGTGTGCGCGGTCGGGGCGATCGGGCTGTCCGGGGCGGCGCTGGTGGCCGACCTGGGCCGGCCGGAGCGCTTCCTGAACATGCTCCGGGTGGCCAAGGTCACCTCGCCGATGAGCGTGGGCTCCTGGCTGCTGTCCGCGTTCGGCGGGGCGGCCACGGTCGCGGCGGCCAGCGCGGTGACCGGCCGGGCGCCGCGGATCGGCGCGGCCGCCACCGCCGCCGCGGCCGTGGTGGGCCCAGGTGTCTGCACCTACACCGCCGCGCTGATCTGCGACACGGCCGTGCCTGCCTGGCATGAGGCGCACCGCGAGATGCCGTACCTGTTCGCCGGGTCGGCGGCCTCCGCGGCGGGCGGCTTCGGCATGATCGCCGCGCCCGCGGCGCAGGCCGGGCAGGCGGCGCGGTTCGCGGTGCTCGGCGCGGCGACCGAACTGACCGCGAAGAGCCTGCTGCTGCGCCGGCTGGGCGAGACGGCCGAGCCGTACCAGACCGGGCGGTCCGGGCAGCTGATGGAGGTGGCCGAGGTGCTGACCGCGGCCGGGCTGGCCGGGGCGGTGCTGTCCGGCGGCATCAGGCCGGGCCGCGGCCAGCGGCTGGCGGCCGCGCTGTCCGGCGCCGCGCTGGTGACCTCGTCCGCGCTGACCAGGTTCGGCATCTTCGAGGCGGGCCGCGCCTCGGCGCGCGACCCGAAGTACACGGTCGGCCCGCAGCGCGAGCGCCTCCGGCAGCGGGCGGCGGACGGCCAGCGGGCGGACGGCCAGCGGGCGCCGGACGGGCAGCGGGCCGGCGGCTGAGCGCGGAGCCGACTACCTGGCTGCTTCTTTCATGCAGACCGGTGTGTGTGGCTGTTTCATTCAGGCACATCCGGCTGGGCCGGGCTGGCGATGCAGATGACACTCTGGGCACATCAGTCACATCACGCACGGGGCACGGCGGGCAGCGGGGAGACTGGGGGCGTGGATAGCGCGGACACGCTGCCGGTGACGGCGGGGCGGCCCGCGGCCGGGCCGCGGTGGCGGCCCAGCCCGGCCCGCCTGGCGGCCGCGGCGCCGTACGCCGCGATGGCGGGGGTATCGCTGCTCATCTCGCTGTACCTGACGTGGCATCTGCTGGGCGGCTTCGGGCAGCGGATGATCGCCGGGAACCCCGACGACGTCCGGCTGTTCCTCTGGTACCTGGTGCACGGGCCGTGGGCTCTGCTGCATGGGCACGATCCGCTGCTGTTCGCCGCGATGAACGCGCCGGCCGGGGTGAACGGGATGTGGAACACCCCGCTGCTGGTGCCGGCCGTGATCATGACCCCGGTCACCGCGCTGGCCGGCCCGCTGGCCGCCTACAACACGCTGTTCGTGCTGGGGCTGGCGGCCGGGCCGGTGTGCGCGTTCGCGCTGCTGCGCCGGTTCGTCGCGAGCAACTGGGCGGCCGCGGTGGGCGGGCTGGTGTTCGGCTTCTCGCCGGCCGTGCTGGCCGCCGGGCTGGGGCACCTCGACCTGGTGCTGATCGGCCTGATGCCGGTCATCCTGCTGCTCGCGGGTGACCTGGCCACCGGGCGACGCGCGCCGCTGACCGGCGGGCTGGCGCTCGGGCTGGCCGCCGCCGCGCAGCTGTTCATCTCGGAGGAGATCCTGTTCCAGACCGGCCTGGTCATCGTGGTCTGCGGCGCGGTGCTGCTGCTCACCGCGCCGGGCACGATCACCCGGGCCGGGCTGGGCCGGCTGGCCCGCGGCGGCGCGCTCGCGGCCGTCGTGTTCCTGGTCGTCTGCGCCGGGCCGCTGTGGCTGCAGCTGTACGGGCCGCTGCACCAGCACGGCAGCCCGTTCACGCTGTCCTTCTTCGAGGCCGACCTGCGCGGTTTCATCGTCCCGTCGCACCGGTTCTGGCTGTCCACCCCGGGCAGTTCGGCGTTCGCCGCGCATTACGGCGGCGGCCCGGCCGAGTACCTGGCCTATCTGGGCGTGCCGCTGCTGCTGGCCGCGCTGCTGACCGGGCTGCTCCGGATCCGTGACCTGCGCGCCAGGCTGCTGCTCGGCACGGGGCTGGTGTTCGCGCTGTTCTCGCTGGGCAGCCCGCTGCTGACCGGCGGCCGGCTGACCGCGGTCCGGCTGCCCTGGGGGATCGCGGAGCACTGGCCGATCTTCGGCTCCGCGCTGCCCGACCGGTTCGCGTTCGTGGTGGCGCTGGCCGCGGGCGGGCTGCTCGCCATGGGACTGGACTGGCTGGCGGGGCGGTGGGGGCTGACCGGGCGGGCGCTGGCCGTGGCGCTGGCCGTGGTGTGCCTGGCGCCGCTGGCCGCGCGGCCCTACGCGGTGACGCCGGCCAGCAAAATCCCGTCCTTCTTTAACGCCAGTACCCGCTGGCTGCCGGCCGGGCGCACCGTGGTCGTCCTGCCGTACCCGACGGCCACCCAGACCCAGCCGCTGGCCTGGCAGGCCGCCGCGGACATGGCGTTCCAGATGCCGGGCGGGTATTTCATCGGGCCGGCGCCGGGTGGGCAGGCGTTCATGGAAGGTGCCGGGCCGGCCCCGACGGCCAGCACGTTCATCCAGGTCCAGCAGGGCACGGCGGCACCCGCGGTGACCCCGGCCCTGCGCGCCCAGTTCGGGCGGGACATGGCCTACTGGCGGGCCAGCGCGATCGTGGCCGGTCCTGGGGCCAGCCCGGCCCTGGTCCGGCTGGTGGCCCAGCTCACCGGGCGGGCGCCGGTGCGGGCGGGCGGTGTGCTGCTCTGGCGGCGGGCGTAAGACGTCACGGCTGGCCCGGCCGGCCCGGCTGGCTCGGCTGGGCTGGCGGGCTTGGCTGGCTCGGCTGGGCCGGCGGGCTTGGCTGGCTCGGCTGGGCCGGCGGGCTCGACCGGGGAGCCTCGGCCGGCTCGCTCAGCGTGAAGGTGCTCTGGATGTCCTGCTCCGGGCGGCGCTCCTGGCTCTTGGCGTACATGTCCAGGGCGCGCCGATCCTCGGTGGTGAGCGGCGGCGGGGCCAGACTCCGCGGCCACAGCCGCCGGGCCGCGACCACATTCACCTCCACCGCGTACAGCGTGAACTGGGCCTGCAGGTAGAGCCAGGCGAGCAGGCCGAGCACGATGCCGAACACGCCGTACAGCGACGACGCCCTGGACAGCGTGTGCGCGACCAGGAACGTGCCGAGCAGCTGCAGGATCTGCCATACGACGGCGGCCAGCACCGCGCCGGGCAGCATCTCCCGGGTGCCTATCTCCTTCGCGGTGGCCAGCCGGAAGCCGTACCAGAACACGCCGATGTTCAGCACCAGTGACACTACGATCGCGGCCACCTGGCCGCCCACGCCGAGGGACTTGGCCGCGCTGGCCGCCACCCCGGACAGCACCGTGGTGGCCAGCAGGCCGATGCCCACGGCCAGGATCAGCGCGATGTCCCGCAGCATGGACCAGGGGAACCCGGGGCGGCGGAACATGGGCACGCCCCACACCGTGTTCAGCGCGTTCTGCGCGGCGCTGGCCACGCCGCGCGCGCCGAGGAAGGTCAGGACGATGCCGATGACCAGGGCCGGGCCGGTCTCCTTCAGCCCGTGCACGCTGTTCTGCAGCTGCGGGCCGATCACTGGGAACTGGCCGAACGCCGAGTCGAGCACCTGATCCTTGAGGGTGGGGTTGCTGCGCAACACGATGTCCAGCACGGTGACCAGCACCAGCAGCAGCGGGAACAGCGCGGCGAAACCGTAGTAGGCGATCAGCGCGGCCAGGTTGCCGGCCTGGTCGTCGCCGAACTTCTTCCACACGGCGACCGGGAACGCCAGCCAGGGCCGGTCCTGCTGGGCGTGATCCACCCAGTTGACCAGCTTCTGGACTGCGTTCATGGCCGGTCAGTACCCGGCTTAGCTGCCGTCATGCCCGGGGCGCGCGCTGATCCGCGGGCAGGCACGCGCCGCCGCGTCAGGGGAGTGACGGCGCCAGGCTGGCCACCAGGTACAGCACGCCGAACGGGTCGCCGGCGTAACGCATCTGGGTGGCCGGCGCGGTGCCGGCCAGCGCGCCCGCGAGCACCTGCCAGGCCGGCTGGCCGGTAGCCATCAGGTCGCGGGCCAGCGCCGGGTCGACGGCCAGCAGCGCGTCCAGGTCGGCCGCGCGGACCGCCTGCGTCACCGCCGCGTCGAACGCGGCGGCCCGCTCGTCGAACGCGCCGGGCGCCTTCGGCCCGCGCCGGGCGCTGCCGTCGCCCAGCGCCAGCAGCGCGGTGCGCGGGCGGGCCGTGGCCAGCTCCGCGCCCAGCTTCCGGCAGCCGGCCGGCGGCTCGTCCTGGCTGACCGTCCAGATCGCCCGCGCCCCCTGGTAACCGGCCTGGTCGAGCAGGTAAGCGCCCATCCCGGCAGCAGGCGGCAGCGCAGGCCTGCCAGCCGCAACGCCAGCGCCTGGTGGCAGGCTGCCTGCGCCGGATACAGCGCCTGCGGGCAGGCCGCCGAAGGCGGCGATGTTCAGCCGGCCGTCAGCCGGCCAGCTCGTGCTGGCCGGGCCGGGCGCGACGACGGCGACCAGCTCGGGGCCGTCGGCCAGCAGCGCGGCGACCGCGGCGGCGCACGCGTCGCGGAGTTCGGGCAGCACCGGGTCGGCCCCGGTCAGCTCGCGGACCAGCAACGGCGGCCAGGGGCACAGGGCGGCGGCGGTGATCACGGGGCGGCCGCGCGCATCTCAGGCCAGCCCGCGGACGGTGCGGGCCGGCGGCTGCTCGCCCTGGATGGCCGAGACCATGCGGAGCACTTCGCGGGTCGGCCGGACCTGGTGCACCCGGAACACCCGGGCGCCCAGCCAGGCGCAGATGGCCGTGGTGGCCAGCGTCCCGGTCAGCCGCCCGGTGGGCGGCTGATCCAGCGTCTCGCCGATGAAGTCCTTGTTGGACAGCGACACCAGCACCGGCCAGCCGGTGCTGGTCATCTCGCCGAGCCGCCTGGTCACCTCCAGCGACTGCCAGGTGTTCTTGCCGAAGTCGTGCGCCGCGTCGATCAGGATCCGCGCCGGGTCCACCCCGGCCGCGACGGCCCGCGCCGCCTGGCCCAGGGTGTGGTCCAGCACATCGGCCATCACGTCGTCGTAGGCGACCCGGAACGGCCTGGTCCGCGGCGCCTGCCGGCCGGCGTGCGCGCAGACCAGGCCGACCCCGAACGCGGCGGCCACCGCGGGCAGCTCGGGATCCTGGCCGCCCCAGGTGTCGTTGAGCAGGTCGGCGCCGGCCTGGCAGACCTCCCGGGCCATCTCGTGCCGCCAGGTGTCCACGCTGATTACCAGGTCCGGGTAGGCGGCCCGGACGGCGGCCACGAACGGCGCGGTCCGGCGGATCTCCTCGGCCACCGGCACCGGGGCGCCCGGGGCGGCGGCGACCCCGCCCACGTCCAGGATGTCCGCCCCCTCCGCGACCACCTCGTGCACCCGGTCCATGGCGGCGGCCTCGTCCCAGGTCGCGCCCTTGTCATAGAACGAGTCCGGGGTCCGGTTGACGATGGCCATGACCAGGCGCTGGTGCGGCGGGTAGGTCCGCGAGCCGAGGTGCAGCTCGGGTGGGGGACTGGCGTTAGGCATGCTAGGTGGCTGGCTGGTCCGGGCCGGCCGCGGCGCTGCGGACGGTCACCAGCGGCGGGCGCTCGCGGGTCGGGATGGGGCGGAAGCGCGGCCGGGCCGCGCCGTTTTCCCGGACGAACTGGCGCAGCGTCGCGCCCGCCGGGGGCGCGGTCGGCGGGTCGCGGCGGGCCTCGGCCACCACCAGCAGTTCCGCGGACATCACGGCCAGGTCGTGGTCGGCCTGGTGCTTGTGCGCCCGGGAGCCCAGGTCCACCTGGGCCAAGGCGCCCAGGCCGTGCTGGGCCGCGGTATCCAGCAGGGTGGACAGCTCGACCCCGTAGCCGACCGGGATGCTCAGCGACTCCATCAGGCTTCGCCGGGCCGCCCACTCGCCGGCCAGCGGCTGGACCACGCCGGCCAGTTCCGGCCACCACAGGCTGAGCAGCGGGCGGGCGACCAGCTCGGTGACCCGGCCGCCCTCGGTCGAGGTGGAGCCGTCGTCCGCGGTGCGCACCCGTTCGTAGAACCCTTTGACGAGGCGGACCTGGGGATCGGCCAGCAGCGGGCCGAGCAGGCCGGTGACGAAGTGCGGGCCCCACCGGGTCAGGTCCGCGTCCACGAAGACCAGCAGGTCGCCGTCGGTGACCAGCAGCGACTTCCACAGCGCCTCACCCTTGCCGGGGAACGTGCCGAGTTCCGGCGCGACGTCCTTGGCCCGGTGCACGGTGGCGCCGGCCCGGCCGGCCACGGTGCCGGTGGCGTCGGTCGAGTCGGAGTCCATGACCACGATCTCGTCCACCAGCGGCAGCTCGGTGACCAGGGCCTGGCGCAGGGTGCTCACCACCCGGCCCACCGTACGCTGCTCGTCCCGGGCCGGGATGACCACGCTGATCCGGGTACCGGCCTGCTGTTTCGCGGCCAGCAGGTGGGCGGCCGGCCAGTCCTGCCAGGCCGAGGTGCGCACGACCGGATGGTACCTCTTTTGCTTTGCGCCTCCGGGGGCGCTATACCCGCCTCCTTCCCTCGTCGCTCGGTCGCTCGTTCCTCGCTCCTTCGCTCCTCAGTCCAGTCGGCGGCGCGCCCCCTTCGGCGCGGCGGCCGGATGTGGCAGCATGCGTGTCCGGTCCGGGAGCCGCGGAAAGCCCCCATCTGTTACCGGTCTGTGGCCAACCTGGGCTGAGGATTAAACGTCTTGAGAAGTGGTCAACATTTCCCATAAGGGAATGAAGTGCGCTGAAGGAGCCGGGATGAGGCAAGCGGTGCGGGGATGGCTGGCGGCTCTGGGCGCGGTGGCCGCGCTGGGTGGCGGGCTGCTCAGTCAGGCAGGGCCGGCGGGTGCGGCGGTAGCCGGGCCGGCCGCGCGGAGCGGCCTGGCGGCTGGCACGACCTACGTGCCGCCGAAGGGGACGCTGGGCCCGGGCTCGACCGGGCCCGCCGTCAAGCGGCTGCAGGAGCGGCTGAACTACCTGCACTACTACTCGGGGCGCCCGGACGGCCAGTACGGCCCGAACACCGAGGAATCGGTGTGGGCGTTCAAGGAGGCCCAGGGCATCCAGACGTCGGTCAACCCGAACGACGTCACCCGGGCCATGAAGCGGGCGCTGGTGCACCCGCGGCAGCCAATGAAGCTCGTGCCCAAGGGCGGCAGCTGGCGGATCGAGGTGCACCTGTCCCTGGGTTACCTGGTGCTGTACAAGCACAACGTGCCGGAGCTGATCAGCCACATCTCACCGGGCGGCGGCTACTACTACCCGTGCCCGGGCGACCCCAAGGCGACGTGCGGCCCGGCCATCACCCCGGACGGCAACTACCGGGCGCACTGGTTCGCGCCGGGCTGGGTGAAGGTCCCGCTGGGCGAGATGTACAACCCGGTGTTCTTCATCGGCGGGGCGTACGCGATCCACGGCGACACCATCGTCCCGCTGTACGCGGCCTCGCACGGCTGCGTGCGGATCCCGATGTTCATCGCCAGCTTCTTCCACAAGCTGGTGTACGTGAACGAGACCAAGGGCACGCCGGTTTACGTCCGGGGCCACGTCCCCGGCACCTGAGCCGCGAGAATGCGCTGCCATTCCTGGGGTGACGGCCCGTGTTTCCCCAGGGATGGCAAATGTTGTGGCAAAGGCAGGCAAGGCGGTTCAGCTAGATATGGCATCCTGTCGCGGTGGCCACGCGTGAGATCCGGCAACGCGGGTTGACCGCGCCGGCGCAGTACAGGTTCAGCAAGGTTCCGCGGATCACGGTGTTCTTCTGGATCGTCAAGATCCTCACCACCGCGATGGGTGAGGCGTTCGCCGACTTCATGGCGCTGAACTACAGCCCGGTGCTGGCCGGGGTGGTCGGTACGGCGCTGTTCGTGCTGGCGATCGTGCTCCAGTTCCGGGCCAAGCGGTACAACGCCTGGATCTACTGGTTCGCGGTGTCCATGGTCGCCGTGTTCGGCACACTGTGCGCCGACGGGATGCACATCAAGCTGGGCATCCCGTACGCGGTATCGAGCACGTTCTTCGCGGTCTGCCTGGTCATCGTGTTCGTCGCCTGGTACCTGACCGAGGGCACGCTGTCCATCCACAGCATCTGCACCCGGCGCCGGGAGCTCTTCTACTGGGCCACGGTGTGCGCCACGTTCGCGCTGGGCACCGCGGTCGGCGACCTGACCGCGACCACCCTGGGACTGGGCTTCCTGGCCTCCGGGATCATGTTCACCGTGGCCATCCTCATCCCGGCCCTGGCGCACTGGAAGTTCCGGCTCAACGCCGTGCTCGCGTTCTGGACCGCCTACGTGCTGACCCGGCCGCTCGGCGCCTCCTACGCGGACTGGATGGGCGTGGCGCACACCTTCGGCGGGCTGGGACTGGGCCGCGGCCATGTCGCCCTGTACCTCACGGTCGTGATCATCGGCTTCGTCGCCTACCTGGCGGTGAGCCGGGTGGACGTGGACAACACGGAGTTCGTGCCCACCCCCGCCCGGGCGCCTGCCCGGCACCGGCGCTAACCGGGCTCTCCGGCTGGCCGGTGGGCTGGCTGGCTAGTGGATCGGCTGGCTGGCTGGTGGGCTGGCTCGTGGGCGCTGCACACCCCCGGGTTAGGATCGCTGCTGGTAGCCGTGCTCTCGGCTGCCCGCCGTCGGTCGTCTGGCTGGGAGGTCGTGATGGGGAGCGACGGGCTCGCCCGGGCCCTGCTCGATGCGCTTCCTGACTCGACCGCGGTGCTGGATCACGCCGGGGACATCGTGGCCGTGAACCGGGCCTGGCAGATGTTCGCCGTGGACAACGGCGGCCAGACCGGGGCCACCGGCGTGGGCATGAAC
This sequence comes from uncultured Actinomycetes bacterium, assembly GCA_963717125.1. Classification (GTDB taxonomy): domain Bacteria; phylum Actinomycetota; class Actinomycetes; order Streptosporangiales; family Streptosporangiaceae; genus RYN-230. Next base: position 128,679 of record CAVQVG010000020.1, on the reverse strand, counting down.
TACCTCGAGGTGTGCGAACGGTGCGCCGTGGACGGCTGCGCGGACGCCGCGGCCGCCGCCGCGGGGCTGCGCGCCGTGCTGGACGGCGCGGCGGTGCACCGCGAACTGGAGTACGCCTGCCCCTCACCGGCCGTGAACCGATGGTTCCTGCTCCGTATCACCCCGCTGGCCGGGGACAAGACCGGCGCGGTGGCCTCCCATGTCAACATCACCCGGCGGCGGACGGCCGAGCAGGACCTGGCCGGCCGGGCCGCGGCTGACCCGCTGACCGGCCTGGCCAACCGCGGCCTGCTGCGCACCCGGCTGAGCGCGGCGCTGGCTGGCTGGCCGGTCCCGGCCCTGCTGGCCGGCCGCCGGGAGCTGGCGGCGAGCCCCCGGGTGGGCCTGCTCTACCTGGACGTGGACCGGCTCCCGGCCGTCAGCGACGGCTACGGCCACGACGCCGGTGACGAGGTGCTGCTGACCATCGGGCACCGGCTCCGCGCGCAGGTCCGGGCGCACGACACGGTCGCCCGGCTGGGCGACGGCGCGTTCGCCGTGCTGGCCCCGCGGATCAGCTCGGACGCGCTGGACGCGCTGCGCGGCCGGATAGCCGGGGCGCTCGGCCAGCCGCACCTGGTCCATGGCCACCTGGTCCGGGTTCCGGTCCGGGTCGGCGCGCATCTGGCCGCGCTGGGCGACCCCGCCGACGGCGCGCTGCGCCGGGCCGGGGTAGCGTGCGGGCGTGCCCTCATCGCTGAGCCAGGCTGACTGGTACGCGAGCCTGCCCACCGTGTACGTGTCGGCCGGCATGCTGATCACCGATGCCGCCGACCGGATGCTGATCGTGAAGCCGAACTACCGGCCGCACTGGGGCATCCCCGGCGGCATCGTCGAGGACGGCGAAGCGCCGCACGAGGGCGCCACCCGGGAGATCGCCGAGGAACTCGGCCTGCACCGGCCCGCCGGTGACCTGCTGGTGGTGGACTGGATACCGCCGGAGGGGGTGCGGCCGCGGGCGGTCCTCAGCTACCTGTTCGACGGCGGCACCGTCGACGGCGGGGTCACCATCCGGCTGCAGGAAGAGGAACTGGACGACGCCCAGTTCGTCACCTGGGCCGAAGCCGAAGCCAGGATGCCGGCCAACACCGCGGCCCGGGTGCCCGCCGCCCGCCAGGCCCGGCGGGACGGCCGCACGATCTACCTCCCGGCGCTGCGCGCGCCCGGTTAGATCCAGGCGGCGGTCAGATCCAGGCCGCGGCGGCCAGGCCGCCGCCCAGCTGACGGGGCCGGGCCCCCTGTTCCGACACGTAGAGGTTGGTGCCGGCCACGTACAGCAGCCATTTCCCAGACCGGTTCACGGCCAGGCTGGTGTGCTGCAGGCCGGGGAAGCCGATGGCCACCAGGTGCCGCAGCCGGCCCGCCGTGGTCACCTCCCACATCAGCTTTGACGTGTTGCGCACCGGAGTGCCCGCGCAGCAGGCCCGGCTGACGAACAGGTTGCCGTCCGGCATGAATACACCCTCACGCCAGTAGCTCCGGCGGGCCAGCGCCCCGGTGACCGGCACGAAGCTGTCGCCCGTGCCGGTCATGTAGTCCTGCGCCATCGCGGTGTCCAGCAGCACGATCTGCCAGCCCTCGTTGTCCTGGATGGCGGCGATGGACACAGCCAGCCGGGTGCCGCTCGGTGACCAGGACAAATGCGAGATGGGGGCGGGCAGCGAGGACGTCTGGCCGGACGGCAGCATCGGGTAGACGTGCTCGACTCCGGTGCTCAGCGTGTGGATGACGAGGCTGAACTGGCTGGACATGTCGCTGCCGGACATGCAGTGCGGGGTCAGCGTCGGCTGCCGGGCGAACGCCAGCGCCGAGCCGTCCGGGCTGACGGCGGGCAGGCTGCCGGTGGAGATCAGGATCGGCTTGCCCCCGGACACCGGCACCGAGTAGACGTCGTCGATGCAGCCGTGCCGCCGGCTGAAGTAGATGAGCTGGTGGTCCGGGGACACCGAGATCTCGTCGCCGAGGACCCCATTGGGCACCAGGGTCCGGACCGGCGCCCCGGTGACCGGGCTGAGCACGACCAGCGCGCCCCGGGTGGTCACCCCGGCCATGGCCGGCGGCCGGGCGGTGGTCTGGCTGACCGGGTGCGCCCTGGTGGTGCCCGACGTCTTCGGGGTGGCTGGCGCGGTGGTCTGCGCCGCGCCAGTGTGCCCGCCACCCCCGCACGCCGCCACCATCGTCAGTGCCGCCAGCGCGGCCGGCGCGGCCAGTGCCCGGAGCAGTGCCTGGCGCATCGTGATGCCTCCGTCGAGGGGGAACGGCCAGCAGATGACCGTACCGGGCAGAGGCTGATGGTGGCAGCACAACCGGCCGGCGGCAAGCGCCCGCAACACAATCGTTGCAACGGGTCCTAAAAACGACTAAATACCGCAGGTCGGCCACCGGGTAGGGTAGGTGATCAACGGTGACCTACCGGGGGATCGGCGCAGCCACCTGCCAGCGGCTGCGTATCGTCCGCTGGCAGTGCCACAGGGGGCGTTGTGGGATCGATGACGGATAGGCGGGACAGCGGCGGCCATCTGCTGGCCTCGCTGCGACCGCTGCTGGACGGCGCGCCAGCCGCGGTGGCCTATCTGGCCGGGCCTGACCTGGTCTACGAGTATGCCAACGAGGAGTACCAGCAGCTCGTCGGCTGCCGCAGCCTGCTCGGTCAGCCATACCGGGAGGCGCTGCCCGAGCTGTCCGGCCAGGGCCGCTCCGATCAGCTGGGCGAGCTGCTGGCATCCGGCCGGTCGTGGCGTGGGCACGAGTTCGAGATGCAGATCCGCCGGGACGGCGAGCTGGACCGGGTCTTCGTCGACTACGCCTGCCAGCCGGTGCGCGATGACCACGGCGCGGTGTCCGGCCTGCTTATCTTCGTGTCCGACGTCACCGCGGACGTCCTGGACCGCCGCGGCCGGGCGGCGCTGGAGGCTGAGCTGGCCGCCAGCCAGGAGCGGTTCCGCACGCTGTTCGAGACGCTGCCGCACGGGGTGGTGCACTACGCCGCCGATGGGCTGGTCATCGGCATGAACCCGGCGGCGCGCGACCTGCTCGGGCCGGACCGCGGCGCGGCGCTCAGCGGGGTGCCGCCACCGGCCTGGGATGTGGTGCACGAGGACGGCACGCTCTGCGCGGCTGAGCAGTTCCCGGTCGCGGTGGCGCTGCGCACCGGCACGGTGGTCGGCGAGGTGGTGCTGGGCGTGCCGGCCGCCCCTGACCCGCAGCTGCGCTGGCTCGGCATCACCGCCGTCCCGGATGCGCTGGACGAAGCGGGCCGGCCACAGCGGGCCTACGCGATCTTCCGTGACCTGACGTCGCAGCACCGGGTCGAGGTCAATTTGCGCGAAGGCGCCGAGCTGATGGGCCGGCTGCGCGAGGCCAACGTGCTGGGCGTGGTCCTGGTCGGGGAGGACCAGGTCTACGACGCGAACGACGAGTTCCTCGACCTCATCGGCTACACCCGGGCGGACATGGACGCCGGGCGGATCAGCTACCAGGGCGTGACGCCGGCCGACTGGGCGGCCAGCGACGCCGAGGCGCAGCGGCAGTTGCGGCGTACCGGCGCGATCCGGCCGCATGAGAAGGAATACGTGCACCGGGACGGGCACCGGGTGCCGGTGCTGGTCGGTGCCGCCCTGGCCTCCCACGATCCGCTCCGTTGGGTCACCTACGTGGTCAACCTGTCCGCCCGGCAGCGGGCCGAGCAGGAGCGGGCCGCGCTGCTGACCCGGGAGCGGACCGCGCTGGCCGAGGCCGAGCGGGCCAGGGAGCAGCTCAGCTTCCTGCTCCGGGCGGGCGACCTGGTGGCCGCGGCCCGGGACCGGAACGAGCTGCTCTACCAGGTGTCCTGCCAGATGGTGCGCAGCCTGGCGGACTACTGCCTGGTGTTCCTGCCGACCCGGGACGGCGCGCTGCAGGCCAGCTCGATCGCGCACCGCGACCCGGCCGGGAAGATCGCCTTCGTTGATCTCCGGGACGAGCCGGTGCCCACCTTCGGGCAGCTCACGATCAAGGCCGCCTACGCCGCCGGGACCAGCACGCTGCTCCGCGACGTGGCCGCTCAGCTGGCCCATCGGGCCGAGCCCAACCCGCTGGTCCGCGACGTCTGGACCCGGCTCAAGCCGGAGAACGCGCTGGTCACGCCCCTGATGACGGGACAGCGTGCGATGGGCGTGCTGACCCTCGGCCGCAGCGCCAGCCGGCCCGCGTTCACCGAGGCGGACGTGGCGGTGGTCGAGGAACTAGGCCGCCGGATGGCGATCGGGCTGGCCAACGCGGACACGTTCGCCCGTGATCACACCGTGGCGGAGACGCTGCAGCACTCGGTGCTGCCGGACACGCTGCCGGAGATCGCGGGCCTGGACCTCGCGGTGCGCTACATCCCGGGCGCCGACGGGGTCGAGGTCGGCGGCGACTGGTACGACGCGTTCCCGCTCGGCGACAACCTGGTCGGGCTGGCGGTCGGCGATGTGGTCGGGCACAGCATCACCTCGGCGTCGATCATGGCCCAGGTGCGCAACCTGCTCCGCGCCTACGCGGTGGAGACGATGCGGCCGGCCGACGTGCTGCACCGCACCAACACGGCGATGGCCCGGCTGCTGCCGGAGGCGATGGCCACGGTGGTCTACGCGGTGCTCGACCTGGCGACCGGCGAGCTCAGCTACGCCAACGCCGGGCACCCGGCCCCGGTCTACACGGACCCGTCGGGCCAGGTCGAGTACCTGGAGATGAGCAGCGGCGCCATGCTCGGCACACCCGGTGAGGGAGTCTTCAGCACCGGCCAGCGGCAGCTGGCGCCGGGCAGCGGGCTGCTGCTCTACACTGACGGGCTCATCGAGGTCCGGCGGCGGGACATCACCGAGGGCTTCACCGCGCTGGCGGTTGCGATGGGCCCGGCCGCGTCCCGCAGCGCGGAGCAGACCTGCACCGCGGTGCAGGAGGCGCTGCTCGGCTCAGCCTCGCGGGCCGACGACGTCTGCCTGCTGGCCGCCAAGCTGATCAGCTAGAACTGGGCTTTCAGCTCGTCGAGCTCGTGGGCCCGCTCGCGAAGCTTGGCGTAGGCGGGCCGCTCCCGGATCCGGGCCAGCGCCCACCGGACCGCCTCCGCCCGGGTCGGCGCGATGCCCGCGGTGATCAAGGTATCCAGGATCTCCAGGTCGGCCGGGCCCAGCCGCGCCATCACCGGCGTCAGCGGGCCGCCACCGGCCCGGGCGCGCTCTTCCATGTCGGACAGCGAGGGGGCGCCGCGCATCCCGACCCGGGCGGTATGGCGGCCGTCAGCGGCCTCCATCACGAACTCGAGCTGGGTGATCTCGGGAACCTTCCGGGACAGCTCGTTGTGGAGCTCCCGCGTCGCGGCCCGGTGCGCGTGCTCCCAGTCATCCATCGGATCGTCGGTGTCGCCGGACTCAGCGGGTGCCTGGACGTGCACCCGGACCTGCAGTCTTCCCGGCTCGATCTCCGGTTCGTCGCCGTACCGCAGCAGCGCGACCCGCTCGATCGAGCCGTCCGGGAACCGTTCTTTGATCTGCTGGTCGAGCAGGGCCTGGAGCGGGTCGGTGGTATCGCCGGTCATGTCAGCCCTCCATAAGTTTCACTGACAATCAGAGTAACGCTGGTTACTGCCGTAGCGCATCCCGGATTTCGTCGGCTGACGGTACGCTGACCACAGGGGCAAAGGAGGCACGTGATGTATGAGCCATATCCGTCATCGGGGGGTTCGGGGGCCGAATTAGCGCCCGAGCCAGTCCAGCAACCACGCTCGGTGCACACCGCGGTCCGGCTGATGTGCCTGGCCGCCGCGATCGAGGTGGTTGCCCTGATCGTCGCGCTGCTGACCAGGGGCAGCCTGAAGGCGGCGATTCTGCGTACGCACCCGCACTACACCGTGACGCAACTGCATACCGCCGAGACCGCGCGGACCACCATCCTGGTCGTCGGGGCGCTGATCGCGGTCGCCCTGTGGCTGTGGATGGCCTGGGCCAACAACCGGGGACACAACTGGGCCAGGATCGTCTCGGCGGTCTTGTTCGGCATCAGCACGCTGGACCTGCTGATCTCGTTCGCGACCGTGCGCGGGGTGGTCGACCTGATCGTCGGCCTGGTCATCTGGCTGATCGGGCTGACCGTGATCGTGCTGCTGTTCCGCAAGGAATCCGCCCCGTTCTTCGCGCGGCGGCCGGCCCCGGGCGGCTAGCGCGCCGTGGAACGAGTGCACGGTGGCCCGCACCGGGCCCGGGGTGCGCCGGTTCACCCAGACCACGCTCACCGCCCGGGTGACGTTGTACCCGACGCCGGTCACCAGCAGCGCGCCCAGGCGCTACGTCCGCGCGGTCAGGCGCCCGGGCGGCTGGCCGCGGCGGCCTCAGCCTCGCCCTCGCCTGGCTGCTGCGCCTCGGCGGCCAGCCCGGCGTCCACCTCGCGGTACAGCGACCGGTGCAGCCCGGCCGCCAGGACGCCGCCGACCAGCGGCGCCACGATGAACAGCCACACCTGGCTCAGCGCCGTGCCGCCCACCACCAGGGCCGGGCCGAGGCTGCGCGCCGGGTTCACTGACGTGCCGGTGATCGGGATGCCGACCAGGTGCACGACGGCCAGGCCCAGCCCGATCGCGATGGCCGCGGTAGCCGGGTTGGCCGTGGCCGAGGTCACCCGGAGCACCACGAAGACGAAGATGGCGGTGAGCACGACTTCGAAGATGAACGCCCCACCTACGCCGATGTGGATCATCGACTCGGTGCCGTAACCGTCGGTCCCCAGCCCGGTCACCGTGCGGCTGTACAGCGGCGAGGTGCTGAACGCCCCCCACAGCGCCAGCGCGCCGACGATCCCGCCGGCGAACTGGGCGATCCAGTAGCCGACCGCCTCGGTCACCCCGACCCGCCCGGTGAGCAGGGCGCCCATGGTGACGGCCGGGTTGACGTGGCAGCCAGACACCGGCCCGATCAGGTACACCAGCGCGAGCAGGGTCAGGCCGAACGCCAGTGCGGTGGCCACCACCCCGGCCGCCACGCTGGCCCCGTCGAACTTGAAGCCGAACATCAGCGTGGCCACGCCGACGGCGAAGAACACCAGGATCGCCGTGCCGAGGAACTCAACCGCGAGCTTCCGGATCATTACCTGTTCCCCCCGAGGTATTTCGTGACTTGTGTACTCATCTGTACCCAGTCGCGTAGTACGACCCCAGAGAGGACGTCGGTGCATGTGAGCAGCCTGTACGTCGCAGTTTGCGAAGGGTGCAGCCACCCGGAACCTCGCCGGGACGAGGGAGCCGCTCGAAGCCGGACGGCTGGGCGCTACTGCACCTGATCGGGGTGTCTTACCTCGGGACCACGTAGATGCCCCGGCCCGGCACCGTCCGTACCAGCCCTTCCTCCCGCAGGACACCGAGAGCCTTCTCGGTGGTGCCCTTGGCTACCTCGTACTCCTGGGCCAGGGTCTTGATGGAGGGCAGGGGCTGGTTGGGGCCGATCTTCCCGGAGGCGATCAAGTCGCGCAGGATCGCGGCCAGTTGCAGATAGGCCGGGGTGCTGCCGAAATGATCAATGGTCACCCAGCCAGGTTAGAGTCAGTCGGGGACAGCGAATGGCTACGTCCGGGCCAACCCCCTCATCGCTGGCCACGGGGACATGGACGCCGGCTTCATCTTCCAGGCGCTCCAGGACGGCATCATCTACCGCACCCGTCTGGCGGCTGAGCACTGCCAGGACTGCCTGGCCCATCCATCCCTGATGTGCGAGTCCTGCCAGGCCGTCATGGACCTCGCCTCGGTCTACCGGATGCTGGCTGATCAATTCAGAGCAGAACAGGAGCACGCGTAAGCCAGCTATCGCTTGGCCGGGCCGTGCGGCGTCGGAGGGATGGCCACCTCGTCTACAGGTTGTGGCTTCAGCGCGGGTCTGGTGCCGGCTGAAGCCGCTCTGACGCCGGGTAGTGTCCTACTCTGCCAGCATGGCTGACAACGATCGCCTCGGACGCTTCGCCGATCTGGCCGTCCGGGCCGGTGCCAACGTCCAGCCCGGCTCGGGCGTGCTCGTCACTGCCGATACCGCCCACCTGGAGATCGCCCGGGCGGTGGTGGAGCGCGCGTACGCCGTCGGCGCCGCATGGGTGGAGGTCGAGTGGTCGGACGGCCCGATCCGGCGCTCGCGGCTCATCCATGCGAGCATTGAGGCGCTGACCAGGGCGCGGCCGTGGGCGATTGAGCGGATCAGGGAATGGGCGGCCGGGCGTGGCGTGGTGATCTCGCTGGTGGGCGATCCTGACCCGCATCTGTTCGACGATGTGGATCCGGCGAAGGCCGCCGCGCTCCCGGTCGAGGAGGCGACGGCTTACCGGGAGGCGCTCTTCGGACAGCAGCTGCGCTGGACCGTGGTCGCGGCGCCGAACCCGGGCTGGGCCACGGAGGTTTTCGGTGAACCGGATGTCGAACGCCTCTGGGATGCGGTCGCGACGGCGATGCGCCTGGACGAGGCCGACCCGGTCGCCAGCTGGCAGCAGCGCAATGCGGAGCTGGCCGCGCGGGGGCGCGCGCTGGACGCCTTGGATCTGGCCGAGGTGCGCTACCGCAGCGCCGGGACCGATCTCACCGTCGGGCTCGTGCCAGGCACCCGGTGGACCGGCGGCGGCGGGGAGGACCCCGGTGGCCTGACGTTCATGCCGAACATCCCGACCGAGGAGGTCTTCACCAGCCCCGACCGGCGCCGCGCCGACGGCACGATCAGCCTGACCAAGCCGGTGATCGTGAGCGGCCAGGTGGTTGAAGGGCTGAAGGTCACCTTCTCCGGCGGGCGCATCACCGACGTCACGGCGAGGTCGGGGACCGAGTCGGTGCGAGCTCAGCTCGACACCGACGAAGGTGCCCGGAGTCTGGGCGAAGTTTCCCTCGTCGACCGGGACTCGCGGATCGCCAAGGCCGGCATCCTCTTCCACAACACCCTCTTCGACGAGAACACGGCCTGCCACGTCGCGTGGGGCCAGAGCTTCCCGTTCTCGGTGGCCGGCGGGCTGGACAAGAGCGACCAGGAGCGGTACGAGACCGGGCTCAACCGCTCGGCCGTCCACACCGATGTCGTGATCGGCGGCGAGGGTATGACCGTCACCGGTACTGGCCCGACGGGCACAGTGGAGATCATCCGAGACGACGAGTGGGTCCTGCACGTCTGACGTCAGGTCGGTTCAGCGGTTCCCCAGCGACCTGCCACTCCGCCTGAACCCAATGACAAGCCCGGCCGCCAGGAGCGCGGTACCTGGCAGCACGAACGCCAGCGTGAGGTCATGGACCATCTGAAGCCGGGCCGCGGGCCAGCCGCGCCCCTGTGCAAAACCACTGGCCAGAATCCCGCACAGATCGAGCGCGATGCCAGCTCCCTGCCAGCGGCGGCCCCCCAGCCGCCTGAGCCCGGCCACGTCCATGAACAGCACGACCAGAACACAGACCAGTCCGGCCACCGGCGCGGCCACCGCAATCCAGTTCGCCAACCGCAACCCCGCAATCCTCGATGAGCTGGATGAGGTGTATTAAAGATCTTGGACAGTGACTCTCGGTCCGATGTGCGGCTTAGGCCATATGTGGTGGCCAGCGCGCGGGAATCAGCTCAGCTGATCGAGAAGCAGCTGGCGCTGACGCCCTGGCCGGCCCGGCCCTTGCTGAGGCGATCCTGGCAACGGGCTCAGCGGCGTTATGACGCTGCTGTTGAGCTGAATGGATAAGGTCACGCGCTGTGATGCTGGCCCGGCGTGCGCCGGGCGGGCAAGCGAACGGGCACGACCCGGCACAAGGCGAGCCTCCTGACGATCAACCCGCAAGATCGCGCACATATGCTGCGACCTGGGCGGAAGATCTGATTTGGCCAAGCGCGCCGGGCAGGACTCGAACCCGCGACCCGCTGCTTAGCAAGGTCTGGATTTGGCCAAGCGCGCCGGGCAGGACTCGAACCCGCGACCCGCTGCTTAGAAGGTCGTCAGCGGCACCGGCCGGACCTGCCCGGCACGAGGTCAGCGGCCCAGCCTCGTGCCCGTGAGTGACCCTGATTTACTGCGGCTCACCGTCTGATCGGGCACGCCACGGGCACGCTCCTAGCGCGTCAGCGCGCAACCCGCCTGCCTGATCATCCCGTCACCGTCAACCCGCCGATGAGGGAAGCGGGCCTGGCCCACGTGGTCAATGTGGAGCACCCCACCGGCCGAACGACATTGACCCCGTCGGCCAGGTCTGCTCGGCTTCCCCGGGTCGATGGTGACGGGATGATCAGGCCCCCTCCATCCCGGAGCCCGAGCGCCCCCGCCGGAGGCAACAGGCACGGGCGCGAGCGAACGCGTAGGTGGCTGATAGCGGTAGGCTACCCCTGGCCAGTCAGCGGGGCCTGTCAGCCTGAAAGCGGAAGGTCGGCGTTCGACCCGCCCCTGACCACCGGTCTCGTCAGTCGCCACAAGGCTCTGACCTGCCCGGAGTCTGCCCTCTACGGTCCGCTACCGAGCACCTGGCGGATCAACATGGACCGTGTGCGACCGGAATTAGCCGCGGGTTGTCGCACGCGGATCGCACGAACGCAAGCCCGAACATCGTTGGTGATAAGTGGACACGCAGCAGCTTACTGAGAGTACTGAACGGTCTACTACTGGTGAGACGCAAGTAGATCCAGAAGCTGGCCCTTACCAAATGTGCCGTGTGGGGAGCTTGCTGTGGAAGCTGCCTGAATCGAAGTCCCGGCCTGCTCTGCAAGTAATGAGTCCAGCCGATAAGCAGCAGGCTATCAATGAAGTGTCTAGCGCCCTTGAGCAAGATTCACGAGTCGTTGAAGTGAAAGTCCCCGATATTAATCCAGACTTCACCGACCGCCGCGTATTTTATCCGGACTTCAATCGTACTGATGAAGACGATCTGCTAACTGGCGAGGACGCCTTTCAGGTACTGGAGCTGTCGAGCCCTATTCGCTTTCACATGCACGTGCCAAAGAAAAATCAGCCTAATTGGCACGGCTGGGACGATATCCCGACCGAGGACTACTTTGTTTCTTGGGATGGGATCACTGCCTTCGTTCTCTGGGAGCAGGACAGTGATCATATTCCTCTCCCCGGTGGCCAGATCGTGGCAGATATTCTCAGTACGGCACTAGCCAAGGTTCAGGCGGATCTATATATCCAAGCCTGTAGTCCAAATTGCGACAACATTTTCTTCCACACGGATCTCTACCTGCACTCCGATGAAGAATATCTCGAAGACGGCACTATATCAATAGAGCGACGCAAGAATGAAAGCGCGGTTGATATAAGGGTTCCGCGTGTTGAGGACAACTTCAAGCTGCTTGTATGGCTTGGACTTTATCTAAGTGGCCCGGCATCTCGATTTGCGAAGCTAAAGAATGCGGGCCGCCGCATAATGGACCTTGAGTCATTGACGCGCGATCAGATGGCTCACCTCCTAGGTCACTATTATGAGCACTCTCTTATTGCGGCTCAGCCTTGGTGGAAGAGTCTAAAGGATCGCTGGCGTATAAGGCGATGGCGTCGTGAGGCGCGTCAAATACTCGTGGGTCTATGGCTTTCGCTGGCAAATGTCGAAACCTTGCGTCGTACTTGGGAAAACTTGCGCCGTGACTTTGAAGAGGACCACGAATACCTAGCTATCTTCGTGAACGACTACTCCAGTGATGTTGCTACGATCGAGTCTCTAGAGGTAGGCCATTTGGATGCTACCATAGAGCAGATTTCTCAAAGCCTTGATAATCGGGCCTTGCTCTTGGCTACAGTACTAGGTGCTCTTGCCGGCGCGCTAGCTGGAGCGTTGGTAGGACTGATCCACTGACGTATCGTCGTCGTATTCTTTGCCGTCGCCATTGCTCAACTGGTCGGCTTGTCCTTTGTTCCATGCACTGAACCTGGTCAGCGGGCTGAGTGAGCCTCCTTGATCAGCGTGCCTCCGGTGAACGGCCCGGCGTGCGCCTCGGGCGGGCCTTCCAAGGCAGAGCCCGGGGCGCTGACGCCGGGCCAGCGGCGCCGCTGGCGGCGCCGCCTTGATCAGATATGGCCAGATTCAGCAGTACAGGAGACTGGACAAGGAGGCTGGACAAGGAGACGAGAGAAGGCGCAAGGGGCATCACACAGGCTGAGGCGCGCTTCCTGGCCGACCGCGCCTCATGAGAACCTTCTGCGCGGCTCTGCGCGCGTAGCCCTACTTGTCAGAGGTAACTTCTACGATGACCGCATGATGAGAGCGTGGAACGATGATCTGCCGTCACACAAAGAGGTCGCTAAGTACTGGTGCGGTAAGCCCCTTCCAGGAAGTGACTATATTCCTCTGATAGATCTCGACGAACCTGAATGCTTCGCATGCGGCTGGTGCCGTTTGGAGCAGGTCCGGTCTAGGAAGGCCCAGCGAGATATCTGGAAGGGCTTGGAGCGGGCTCATGTCGTGGCTAGTTCTCTGGGCGGCTCGGATAGTCCGGAGAATCTTGCTCTCCTCTGCAAGCTATGTCATGAGCAATCACCGGACACGACCAACCCGGCTATCTTCTGGCGGTGGGTTATAGGTCATCCCAAGAACGGCTCAATGGCTTATCTGTTTCAGATCAGCGACTTCAAGGACCTTAGAGTTACTGACTATAGAGGACCGTACGCGAACTTTCTGCGTGGCCTAGGAGCACTGAGTGACGGCGAGCTAACGTTTCTCATGGATCTGTACGAGGCAGATCCCTCACGCATGCTCCAGGACCTTCGTGATGCGCAAAGGGATTGGTGGGATCACGATGCACTGGGGTATCGGTTTGTCTTCCGGAACAGTCGAGGCGATATTGCGAGAGATCATTCACTATGAGCGTCCGGCATAGGCTGAGCGCTTCGGTGGGGCGATCAAATCCTAACTGCCACAAGCACCTATCGAGTGGTTGAATTATCTGTATGGGGTTTAGAGCGTGTCGTGTCTTCGAATTCTAGAGCGCGCTCGGCCGTTTCAAGTAGTGTGGAATAGGTCATCACCTCGACGCGAGATAGGTGTGCGTTATAGGAACGGAGAGTTTGGTCGATAGTACGCGCATCCGCTCCAACCACATTAGCAGGATGCCCGATCACGACTGTAGCGAATGCGCGGCGCATGTCGTAGTCAACACCGAACTCTTTACGGTACGTCGTTTCCAGTGCCGGGCCGTTTTCATCAAGTGTGCGGAGATAGTTCATGGCCTGAGAAGCTGCTTCGTGTACGGCGCCTCCTACAATCCAATGGTTCCTGTATCTTCGCACAAGATTAGGAACGTTGGGGCCTTTAAGCTCAACTATGTGCAGAGTGCCGTCCGCACACAAAAGAGGAATATCGTGTTGATCGAGTGGACCCATATTTCGCCAGTTGGCGATTCCAATGTATCGTCCGCCAAACAGCCAGTAAGCGTTACCCATGACTTGCTGGAGCTCGGTCTCTGTTGTCGCCGGATTTTCGGCCATCGTCCGAAGCCTGGAAACTAGTCTGCGGCGCTGGCCGATGACTGCCCCTTCTGCGGCAGGCCGTCCTTCATTGCTGTCTGCCAGTGCTGTGACTATAGTCCCTAGATCGCTGCGTTTGAGCAATGCGTTGGTGAGGGAATGGGTACTCATGAGAAATTCGAAGTACTGGGCGACGTTTAGGTCAGACAGATCGTATGCTTTACCATGAACGATATTGGTTGCAAAATCAGGGGGTGGCGGAAAGGCCGATTCCTTCGGATAAAATACAACGTCCTTAATTATGATGCAATTGATATCTGGATCGTCACCTAGATGTCCGGACGCTTTGTGGTAACGCGTCACGTTGGCACGCAAATCATCGAGACTTTCTGCGCCATTAGCCTGGCCAAAGAGCGCCCATGCGTCTGAAACGCGCATTGAGGCGAAGCCGCTGTATAGGCCACCGCCTACAATGCGATTATGTGGATAGTGGGTTTTGAAGAAGAAAAATTCACCTTCACGCAAGGCTCGAAACTCGCGTCCTTTACGTCCTGGCCGCCAGAAATTGACCACAGAGATCTCAGGGCGAGCCGCGAGAAATTTGCACCACTGACTGTCCGTCACGCCGACGTAACCGCGCATGACCGTATTATGCCCCTCCTTCGCCAGCAGCGTCCTCGGTCATCGAGTGTCTTGCCCAGCTCGACGGTGCGAATGGGTCTTCGGCTGGTCTCGGCAACGTAAGGGCGCTGCTCAGAAGGAGGTCTGAGAGTGTGCCCTCAGAGCAAGTGCGAGGTGAGCGAGGTTGGTGATTACGGCGTCGGCTCCTGCGTCTGTCAGGCTGGGATTTGCCGGGTTTGTTGGCGTAGCCGATGCTGTGGGTTCCGGCTTCGCGGGTGGCGAGGATGTCGGTTACCTGGTCGCCGACGAGAGTGCATTCGGCGGGGTCGGCGTTGTTGGCGGCGACGGCTTGGTCGATGAGGTGGGGGCTGGGCTTTAGCAGGGCCGGGTCTGGAGCTGGTGCGGGCGATCACTGTGCCGATTGGAGCCGTCTAGGGCGTGGCGGGTTAGGTAGGCGTGGACGGCTTGGGCTGAGTTGTTGCTGACGATGGTCAGGGTGCGGCCGGATTCGCGGCAGGCGGTGATTACGTCGTGGACGTGGGCGGTTGGGTCGGCGGTGGGGACCGCGGCTAGTTCCAGCTCGGTCATGGTGGCTTCGACGGTGGCGGCGAGGTCGGGGCTGATGGTGGCCGCGTAGGTGAACACGTCGAAGGGGTCGGTGGTGGCCGCGATGTCGGCGGGGAGCTGGATGTCCTGGCCGGTGAGGATGTCGCGGAGTTTGGCGGCGACGGTTTCGGGTTTGAGCCCGGCGAAGATGGAGCAGATGGGGCCGTCGAAGTCCAGGAATAGGTGCCTGGTTTGGCGGACGACGTTCGCGAGGCGTGGGTCTGGGTCGGCTGGGGTGGTCATCCGGGGTACTCGTAGCTGATGGTCTGCCACATCGTGTCGAACCAGTTCCGGGCTTGCTCTAGGTAGAGCTGGTCGGCTGGGTTGCCGCTGTCGGGGGAGTGGTGGAACACCAGGGCGTCTTTGCCCATCAGATCGTAGATGGCGCGGGGGCCGCTGGTAAGGCGGATGGTGTGCTCGGTGATCGGGTAGAGGCCGAAGAATGCTTCGTCGTTGTTGAGGATGTAGAGCTTGAACAGCGGCGGGCAGGGGTGGGCGCGGATCTGCACGGTGGCGTTCTCGACCAGGCCCATGTCCGCGAGTTCTTGCACGGTGTCGCTGATGGCGTGGGCGTGCCGGGTGATGATGGACAGCGCGCGGTCGCGGAATTCGGGGTCGTCGCTGAGATCGTCGCTGCGGCAGGGCAGCACCATCGGCCGGGTGGCATCGGGCAGCAGCAGGCGGATGGCCAGGGACTTGGGCTTGCTGTGGCCGAGGCGGATCTTGTCCAGGGGCTCCTGGGTCACGCCGTGCAGGGTTTCGCCGGAGAAGCCAGCGAAGTCGATCGAGACGTGCTCGTGGGTGAAAGCGCGTTCGATGAACGGCCGGAGGCCGATCGACGGCGTGCTGACCGCGGTCAGCGTGGGCTGCGCGTGCGGCTCGATCGCCGCCGGGTGGCCGTTGGTCGGCGGGGTGTCCGGCGGGCAGGGGCTGAATAGCTGCTCGGCGGTCCAGCCGGGGAACATCTCTTCGAGGACCCGGCAGTGGTCGGGGTAGGGCAGGCTGCGGACGGAGCCTGATAACCAGCGGTGGAGCTGGGCGCGGCTGGGGTAGCTGTGCACGAGATCGCGGTCGAGTTGCTGCGCGGCCCTGTCGTACTGGGTGCAGAACACGGCGTACTTCTGCCAGTGGTTCTGGTGCAGGAGCATCTTGAGCAGGATCGGGGCTTCCGGCATGTGATCTCCCTGACACGCTCCGTGTGAGACAACAGGCTAGCCCAGCCGCAGCGCTAGATGAGACACCATGCGACATCACGGGACGTGGTGTCAGAGATGCGTATAGCGATGCAACGCGTCTCTTGATCAGCATCAAGAGCATGGCGATGGCGGAAAGCGAACCATGCGGTTGGTGCGGCGGCCGGGGCTGGAAGTTTCTCAGCCTGCGGAGGTCTCCGGCGAGTGCGGGTGACGCCGGGGAGCGTGCCGTGCTGAAACGTCCGCGGGTGCCGTGCCTGGGCTGTGACGGTACCGGGTCACGGCTGCCGGTAGGGGAGGCGGCGTGAAGCGGCTGTTTGAGTGGGGGATTGCCACCGAATCGGGTGGCCGGACGCGGCTGTCCCCGGTCGGGATCACCGACGACGAGCCGAACGCGCGAACCCGGATGCTGGATGCTTTGGGCGCCATTCCGCGCGGTGTGCCCGCTACCGGATGGGTGACCGTGATGGACTACGTGGCCGCGCGCGCTGGCTATGACCGCTTCCAGACACCGGTCCTGGTCATGCGTGACCAGTCCGGCGGGCTGCAATGGCTGGTCGGCGGCGACAAGCCAGCCTCGCCCGTGGACCCGTGAGGGGCTGATGGTCATGCAGACGCTGGCTGGTTCGGGCGTGCCACGCCGGGTGCTGGGACGGCACCTGCGTGAGTTGCGTCGGCAGGCCGGGCTGACGGTTAAGGCGGCGGCGGACCTGCTGGAGTGGTCCGAGCCCAAGCTGTGGCGGATCGAGACTGGGCAGACGGCCATGCGCGGCCTGGATGTCCGGGCTATGTGCACGGTCTACGGCGCATCGCCTGATCTGACCAGCGCTCTCGCGGAACTGGCTAGGCAGGTCCGGGCGGGCGGATGGTGGCACGCCTACGGCGAAACCATCCCTGACGATTTCAGCGTGTACGCCGGACTGGAGGACGAGGCGTCCGAACTCCTAGCCTACGAGTGCTGCCAGATACCGGCGCTGATGCGCACGGAAGCCTACGCACGCACGCTGATCATGACCGGCCACCCGGGCGCGAGTGCGGACGAGGTTGACCCGCTGGTAGATGCCTGCCTGGCCCGGCGGCTGCTGGTGACCCGGGCGCGGGCGCCGCTGCCCGCTACGGTCGTCTTGACCGAAGCTCTGGTGCGCTGCCCGGTGGGCGGGGCGCAGGTCATGGCCGGGCAGTTGCGGCACCTGGCCGGGCTGGCCGGACTGCCCAACGTACGTGTGCGGGTACTGCCGTGCGACGCGGGGATGCACCCGGGCTTGATGACGGGGCCGTTCACGCTGCTGCGGTTCCCGCTCCGCGGCCAGGGGAGAGAGCCTGACCCGGACACGGTGTACGTCGGTGGCCTGACCGGTGAGCTATTCCTGGACAAGCCGCCCGAGGTACAGCGCTACGACGATGCGTTTTCCGCGATCCTCGGCTGTGCGCTGGATCAGGTTGCGTCTCAGGATCTGCTGCTGACGGTGGCCAAGGAGCTGGGGCAAGATACTCGGTGATATCCGTTGGCATGACGTGACAACTTGTGGTACTGGCGCTAACCTAGCTTGACAAGTTAGTAGTCCACACACGGACGGACGCGATGGCAAACGGTGATGCGCCACCCAAGTACGCCCAGGTGGTCGCTCAGATCAAACGGCGGATCGAGCGAGGCGAGTACCCGCCCGGGTCGCTGCTGCCATCCGAACACCAGCTCGTTGACGAGTTCGGGCTGTCCCGGCCGACGATCGTCAAGGCCCTGTCCGCGCTGCGCCAGGACGGCTGGATCGACACGCAGCAGGGCAAAGGCAGCTTCGTCCGCGGGCGGCCCGCCCTGGCCGGCGCGGAACGGACCCGGCCCGCGCACGGCGTCCTGGAGCTGCCCGAGGCCGAGTTGTCCGGGGAGCTGGTGCAGGCGGGGGTGAAGGCGGCGCCGCCGCATGTCCGGGCTTTGCTGGGCCTGGAACCTGGGGCGAAGGCGTTCCTGCGGCAGCGGCTGCTGACCGAGGACGGGGAACCGGTCGAGCTGGCCTCGGCGTGGCTGCCGCTCGACATCGCGGCGGGCACCGACCTGGCCTCGGCCGACCTGCTGAACGAGAGCATCCGCCATCACCTGCAAACGCGTAAGAAGATCCGGCTCGATCATGCCGTGGAACGCATCACCGCCCGGCATCCCAGCGGTGAGGAAGCCGAGCTGCTGCGGGTGTCAGCGGACGCTCCGGTGCTCAGCGTGATCGTCACGGCCTACGACGCCGCGTCCAACCCGGTCCAGGTCAGTGACCTGGTGCTGCCTGGCCAGCGGCACGAGCTGCGCGACGCTTACCCTTTCACCTGACCAACCGCTTACCCTGTCAACCTTCCCAGCTCCTTACAATTTGACAAGTCAGGTAATGGAACACATCTTGCGCCGGGCTGGCCAGCGAACGGGCACGCAACAGGCACGCCGCCGCAGGCGGGCGTCATGATGATCAACCCGCAAGATCGCGCGCATACGCTGCGACCTGGGCGGAAGATCTGATTTTCGCCCAGCGCGCCGGGCAGGACTCGAACCCGCGACCCGCTGCTTAGAAGGCAGCCGCTCTATCCGACTGAGCTACCGGCGCCGGAGATCCTATTGTGCACGTCCAAGGTCACGTGCTGGACACATCGATAGGGTCAGTGCGATGACACTGAGAGGTGCGCTGCTGATCGCCGGGACCACGTCGGACGCGGGAAAGAGCGTGCTCACCGCGGGGCTGTGCCGGGCGCTGGCCCGGCGCGGCGTCCGGGTGGCGCCGTTCAAGGCGCAGAACATGTCGCTCAACTCCTATGTCACCGCAGGCGGTGCGGAGATCGGCCGGGCCCAGGCCATGCAGGCCGCGGCGGCGGGCATCGAGCCGGACGCGCGGATGAACCCGGTGCTGCTCAAGCCGGGCAGCGACACCCGCAGCCACGTGATCCTGCTCGGCCAGCCAGCCGGGGAGGCCAGCGCAACCGGCTACCGGGAGCACGCCGGTCGGCTGCGCGGCGTGGCGCTGGACAGCCTGGCCAGCCTGCGGGCCGAGTATGACGTGGTGATCTGCGAGGGCGCGGGCAGCCCGGCGGAGATCAACCTGCGCGACACCGACATCGCCAACATGGGACTGGCCCGGGCGGCCGGGCTCCCGGTCATCGTGGTCGGCGACATCGACCGGGGCGGCGTGTTCGCCGCGCTGTACGGCACGCTGGCCCTGCTCGGGCCGGCCGACCAGGCGCTGATCAGCGGGTTCGTGATCAACAAGTTCCGCGGCGACGCCGGGCTGCTCGCCCCCGGGCTCGGCATGCTGACCGGGCTGACCGGGCGGCCGGTGCTCGGCGTGCTGCCGTGGCGCGAAGGACTGGCCCTGGACATGGAAGATTCACTGGCCCTGGACGCCGCGCGGCCAGCGGCGGCCGGGCACGACCAGGGGGCGTTCGGCAAAGAGGTTCTCCGGGTGAGCGTGCTGCGGACGCCGAGGATCAGCAATTTCACCGACGTGGACGCGCTGGCCGCGGAGCCGGGGGTGCTGGTCCGGTTCGCGGCCGGCCCGGCCGAGCTGGCCGACGCCGATCTGGTGATCCTGCCGGGGACCCGGGCCACCGTGGCCGACCTGGGCTGGCTGCGGGAACGGGGGCTGGCCGCGGTGATCGCGGAGCGGGCCGCCGCGGGCCTGCCGGTGCTCGGCATCTGCGGCGGCTACCAGATGCTCGGCGCGGACATCGACGACCCGGTCGAGTCCGGGGCCGGGCAGGTGGCCGGCCTGGGGCTGCTGCCGGTGCGGGTGACGTTCGGCCCGGACAAGGTGCTCGGCCAGGTGCGCGGCACCGGCTACGGCGCGCCGGTGACCGGCTACGCGATCCACCATGGGGTGCCGCGGGTCACCGGGCCGGCCGGGCCGTTCCCGGGCGGCTGCCGGTCGGGCGCCGTGTTCGGCACGGCGTGGCACGGCACGCTGGAAAGCGACGCGTTCCGGCGGGCCTTCCTGGCCGAGATCGCGGCGCTGGCCGGGCGGGACTTCACGGCGCGGCCCGGCACCAGCTTCGCGGCCATCCGGCAGGCCCGGCTGGACACGCTGGCTGACCTGGTGGCCGACCACCTCGACGAGGAAGCCGTCGACCGGCTCATCGAGCACGGCGCGCCGCCCGGCCTGCCGGTCATCACCCCGGCGGTCATCACCCCGGCGGGCGCCGCCCCGCGCGGGCGCCGCGCCAGTGGCGGCGGGGCCCGGATGATCCCGGAGATCCACGGCACCGTGGCCGCCGGATACGAGCCGGTCCGGGACGCGTTCGCGGGCAACTTCACCGGCCGCGGCGAGACCGGCGCCAGCGTCGCGGTGGTGGCCGGCGGGCAGCCGGTGGTGCACTTGTGGGGCGGCTGGGCGGACCGGGCCCGGACCCGGCCGTGGCAGCCGGGCACGCTGACCAACGTGTGGTCCACCACGAAGGCGATGACCGCGCTGTGCGCGCTGGTCCTGATCGACCGGGACGAGCTGGACCCGGACGCGCCGGTGGCCCGGTACTGGCCGGAGTTCGCCGCCGCGGGCAAGGCGGGCATCCCGCTGCGCTGGGTGCTCAGCCACCGGGCCGGGCTGGCCGCGCTGGCCGAGCCGGTGACCAACGACGACCTGCTGGACTGGGACACGATGACCGGCCGGCTGGCGGCCCAGGCGCCCTTATGGCCGCCGGGTACGGTCAGCGGATACCACGCGATCACGTTCGGCTACCTGGTCGGCGAGGTGGTCCGCCGGGTCACCGGGCAGAGCCTGGGCCGGTTCTTCGCCGCCGAGGTGGCCGGCCCGCTGGGCGCCGACTTCCACATCGGGCTGGGCGCCGGGGACCTGCCGCGCTGCGCCGAGGTGCACCGCATCCCGTCCCCGCCCGAAGGTGAGCCAGCCGGCCGGGCGGCCCGGCTGGGCGAGGTGGACCACAGCGGCTACCCGGCGCTGGCCGCCGCGCTGCGGCTGCCGCCGATCAGGTTCCAGCCCAACGAACCGGGCTGGCGGATGGCGGAGATCCCGGCGGCCAACGGGCACGGCACCGCGCTGGCGCTGGCCACCATCCTCGGCGCGGCGGCGGACGGCTCGCGCCGGCTGATCAGCCCGGCCACGCTGGCCGCGGCCCGGACCGGCCAGGGCCGGTGCACCGACCTGGTGCTCGGCATCCCGCTGGACTGGGGCCTCGGGGTCGCGCTGTCCGGCCCGCAGCAGCACTTCGGGCCTAACCCAGCCGCGTTCGGCCACGACGGCTCGGGTGGCTCGGCGGTCTGCGCCGACCCGGAGGCGGGGTTCGCGTTCAGCTACGTGATGAACGGGATGGCGTGGAGCCTGGCGGACGACCCGCGCAAGATGGCGTTGCTCGACGCGGTCTACGCGAGCGTACGCTGAAACCGTGCACCCGACGCTGCTGGCGCTGCTGGCCCTGCTGATCGGCGGGAAACCGTCCGACGGGCTGGCCATGCTGGCCGCGATCACCCTCACCGCCATGCTGGTCGCGCTGCTGGCCGCGGGCGCCCGGATCGCCGCCGCGGCGACCGCGCTCCCGCTCGGCGGCCGGGTGGCGGCGCTGCGGGAGAAGTCCTGGCGGGCCGCGTTCCTGCCGCAGCGGGATCCGGACGCGCCGGGCCGGGCCCGGCCCAGAGCACCCTCGGCGGCCCCGGCGGCCGCCTGATCCGCCTGCCCCGCCGTGGCGCGGTTCCGCCGCGCGCCGGGCCCTAGCGATGCGGCCGTCTCCAGCCGTCAACCAGTCCATGACCCGCTGGAGGGTGCTCCGTCATGTCTGTCCTGTTCGGTCTGCCTGTCAACTTCGCCTATCACCTCGTCTGCTGGTTCGCCGCGATCCTCGCGCCGCTGTTCGGCGGGCTGGCCGCGGCGGCGGCCATCGTCGCGTTCACCATGCTCGTCCGGCTGGCCCTGCTGCCGCTGAGCTACTACGCGGTCCGCGGTGAGCGGGCCCGCAGCCGCCTGCTGCCGCAGGTTCAGGACCTGCAGCGGCGGCACGCCAAGGACCCCGAACGGCTGCGGCGGGAACTCGGCGCGCTGCAGCGCGCCGAGGGCACAACCATGTTCACCGGCTGCCTGCCGCTGCTGCTGCAACTGCCGTTCTTCAGCGTGATGTACCGGCTGTTCCTGTCCCACTCGGTGGCCGGCTCGCCGAACGCGCTGCTCAGCCACCGTCTGCTGGCCGCGCCGCTGGGCAGCTGGTGGCTCGGCGGTGCGGGCCCGGTCAGCGCGCAGGGCCTGGTGTTCACGGTACTGTTCGCGCTGCTCGCCGTGCTCGGGGCAGCCGCCCTGCGGGCCGCGCGGCGGGCCAGGGCCGCGGCGACGGCTACGGCGACGGCTGCGGCGGCCCCTAAGGCGGCCACTGTCGGCCCGGCGGCCCAGGCTGCGCCGCCGGCCGGGCCGGCGGACCGGGCGGTCAGCCTGCTCAGCCGGGTCGTGCCGTTCGGATCCCTGGTGATGGCGGCCATCGTGCCGCTGGCCGCGGGCCTCTACCTGCTCACCACGGCGGCCTGGACGCTGGCCGAGCGGGCGGCGCTTAACCGCTGGAGCCGGGTCACGCCGCGCGGGTAAACTAACGGTATGCAGGTCAGCACGCAGCACTGCGTCATCGCCGCCGCGCGAGCTATCAGCTCGCCGGTTGCCGCTGCCTGATCTCGATCTCCCGCCCTGGCGACCGGAAATGGGTCGCCGGTGCGTTTCCTGGCTGGTTCCTGGCCGCGCCGCCGCGCGCATTTCCGGTTGCCGCAACCGACCCTCCGGAGGCCCGGCCATGAACCACCAGGACGTTATCCAGACATTCACCGAATTCTTTCGCGAACGTGGGCACCAGCCGATCCCAAGCAGTTCCCTGGTGCCCCCGCCCGGCGACCCGGTGCTGTTCACCAGCGCCGGAATGCACCCGCTCACCCCGTACCTGGCGGGCCGGCCGCATCCGGCCGGGACGCGGCTGGCCGGCCCGCAGCGCTGCCTGCGCACGACCGACCTGGACGAGGTCGGTGACCGTAGCCACCTGACCGTGTTCGAGATGCTCGGCTCCTGGTCACTCGGCGACTACCCGGTCACGCAGAGCGTGCGCTGGGGCCTGGAACTGGTCCGGGACGGGTTCGGCATCCCGGTCGGCCGGCTGCACGCCACCGTGTACGGCGGGCCGGGCTCCGGCGGCGCGGAGCCGGGCGTGGGCCCGGACACCGACCTGGTGGACACCTGGGCTGACCTGGGCGTCCCGGTCGAGTTGAGCGGGCTGGGGAACTGGTGGTCCAACGGCCCGACCGGGCTGTGCGGCACGGACACGGAACTGTTCGGGTGGACCGGCGACGGCCCGCCGCAGGGCACACCGGGCACCGACAGCCGCTGGATGGAGCTGTGGAACCACGTGCTGCTCCGCTGGTGGCGGCTCGATGACGGCCGCCTCAAGCCGCTGGACCGGCCGGTCGTGGACACCGGGATGGGCCTGGAACGGCTGCTCACAGTGCTGCAGGGCGCCGATTCGGTGTTCGGCTGCGACCTCCTCCAGCCGTGGGCCAGCGCGGTGCGTGAGCGGTGGCCGCTGGACGAGACCGCGCTGCGGCTGGTCACCGACCACCTGCGGTCCAGCGTGGTGGTGATCGGGGACGGGGTGCGGCCCGCCAACACCGGCCGCGGCTACGTGCTGCGCCGGCTGATCCGCCGCGCGCTGACCGCGCTGTGGCAGGTGGACCAGGCCGGGACGCTGGAAGACCTGCCGTCCGGGCTGATCACCGGCACGCTGCGGCACTTCGGCCAGGACGTGCCCGGCGACCTGCCCGGCGGCGTGCTGCTCGGCGAGCAGCAGCGCTTCGGTGACCTGCTCCGCCGGGGCCGGGAGGTGCTGCGGCGGCGGCGCAACACCGGCCCGCTGACCGAACAGGAATTCCGCTACCTGCACGAGACGCACGGCCTGCCCCGCGAGTTCGTGACCGCGATGCTGGCCGATCCGGGCAAGGAATAATGTCACGATTTGGTCGCCCGCAGGCGGCTCCGGCCTGGCTGCGGAACCATTTGGTGGGCTCATTGTGCGGGCCGGCCCCCGGCCGGATTAACGAGCGTGACCGAGAGGGGACTCCGTTGCTGATCATCTTTGGATTCCGGGTGTTTTACCGCACCCTCGGGCAGGGCGTCTTCCACTGCCGCACGTGTGGTGGTGACCGGCAGTACCGGCACCGGGCCGGGCGGCGCTATTTCACCTTGTTCTTCATCCCGGTCATCCCGCTGAACCAGACCGGCCAGCATGTTCAGTGCCTGACCTGCAAGACCCGCTATGTGATGGACGTGCTGAGCCTGCCGACCGCGGCGCAGATGCAGACCGCGCTGCCGGCCGGGATGCGCGCCGCGGCGGTGATCATGCTGTCCGTGGGGGATCCGGCCAGCCTGGCCGCGCGGCGGTCCGCGCTGGCCGCCATCCAGGGCGCCGGGGCGCACGGCTACGCCGACGCCGACCTGGACGCCGACCGCGGCCAGCCGGGGGAGGCGGCCCGCGCCGCGCTGAACCAGGTGGCCCGCCAGCTCACCCCGGACGCCCGGGAGTGGTTCCTGGCCCAGGTGATCGGCGTGGGCATGGCCGACGGGCCGCTGACCGAGACGGAACGCCGGGCCGCCCAGTTCATCGCGGCCGACCTGGGCATGACTCAGGCCCAGGCGGTCGGCGTGATCACGCTGGCCGAGCAGGGCGCGCAGCAGGGCTGACGTGTAGCCTCGTCACGGGAGGTCGCCATGCACCAGCCGCCAATTCCGCACGTCCACCGGACGGACCCGGAGATTGCCGATCTCATCGAGGCGGAAGCCCGCCGCGAGTACGAGAAGATCCGGCTGATCCCGTCGGAGAACTACGCCTCGGTCGCCGTCCTCGAGGCCACCGGCTCGGTCCTCAACAACAAGTACTCCGAGGGCTACCCGGGCCGCCGCTATTACGAGGGCCAGCAGTTCATCGACCAGATCGAGACGATCGCCCGGGACCGGGCCGAGGCGCTGTTCGGGGTGGACCACGCCAACGTGCAGCCGTACTCCGGCTCACCGGCCAACCTGGCCGTCTACCTGGCGTTCCTGCAGCCCGGCGACACGGTGATGGGGATGGCGCTGCCGATGGGCGGGCACCTCAGCCACGGCTGGCCGGTGTCCGTGACCGGCAAGTGGTTCCACGCGGTGCAATACGGGGTCCGGGCCGACACCGGCCGGCTCGACCAGGACCAGGTCTGGGACCTGGCCCGCCGCGAGCGGCCCAAGGTGATCTTCTGCGGCGGCACGGCGATCCCGTGGATCATCGACTTCCCGTTCTTCGCCGAGGTGGCGGCCGAGGTGGGCGCGATCCTGGTGGCCGACATCGCGCACATCGCCGGGCTGATCGCGGGCGGCGTGCACCCGTCGCCGGTCGGCTACGCGCCGGTGATCACCACGACCACGCACAAGACGCTGCGCGGCCCGCGCGGCGCCATGATCATGTCCACCAGCGAGTACGCGTCCCCGCTGGACAAGGCGGTGTTCCCCGGCCTGCAGGGCGGCCCGCACAACCACACCACGGCCGGCATCGCGGTC
This sequence comes from uncultured Actinomycetes bacterium, assembly GCA_963717125.1. Taxonomy (GTDB): domain Bacteria; phylum Actinomycetota; class Actinomycetes; order Streptosporangiales; family Streptosporangiaceae; genus RYN-230. Next base: position 103,304 of record CAVQVG010000020.1, on the reverse strand, counting down.
GCGCTGCACGAGGCGGCCCAGCCGGAGTTCCGCAGCTACGCCGAGCAGATGGTGGCCAACGCCAAGGCGCTCGCCACCGCGCTGCTGGAGCGGGGCTACGACCTGATGTCCGGCGGCACCGAGAACCACCTCATCCTGATCGACCTGACCAGCAAGGGGATCGCGGGCAAGCCCGCGGCCAAGGCGCTGGACCGGTCCGGCATCGAACTGAACTACAACACGGTGCCGTTCGACCCGCGCAAGCCGTTCGACCCGTCCGGGGTCCGGCTCGGCACCCCGGCCATCACCACCCGCGGCCTGCGCGAGGAGCACATGCCGCAGATCGCGGCCTGGATGGACGAGGCGATCACCGCGGCCGTCAAGGATGATGAGGCGGCCATCGAGCGGATCGCGGGGGAAGTCCGCGACCTGCTGACCGGCTTCCCCATGCCGGGCTACGCCGAAACCCCATAAAACCAGCCTGCTTAACGCCAGTGCCCGCCACCGGCCCCGCGCACCGCCCGGTGTGCGGTGGCCGGTGGCTTTATCTATCCGATACGGAATGACCGGTCATTGCTCAGTAGAATGCGGTTGCCGCGATAATACGGAGGCCGCATGCCTGCTGAGATTGGCCAGCTGTACGGCCGGGCGGGCGCGGTGGAACTCACTAAGGAATTTCTCAGCCGGCCACACCGCGACGGCGCGGCCCGCAGCCAGCGGCAGCCCGTCCTGGTGTTCACCGGCCCGCACGGGTCGGGCAAGACCGCCCTGCTGGACAAGCTGGAAGAGTGGCTGCAGCCGGTGGCTCCGTATGCCCGGATCGACTGTGCCACGGATGACCTCAGCTCCAGCCCGCGGGTGCTGTCCGCGTTAGTTTTCGAGCTGAACCGGACGGCCGGCCGGTACGGCCGGCTGGCCTTTCCGCGCTTTATCACCGGGCAACTCGTGCTGCGCCAGGAACTGGTCACCGACGACCGGGCCCGGGCCTGCGACCAGGTACGCCAGGCGCTCGCCGAGTACCGCAATATCGCCGCGTTACGCGATTTCCTGGTCGAGATCGGCGAGGACACCTGGACCGTGCTGCACCACGGGCAGCCGCCCCCGGTCTCCCGGGCCGGCGTCAGGTACCTGGCCAAACTGGTCCTGAATGGCCTGATCGCATCCCGCCTGGGCCGCCGCGTGCTGCTCGGGAAGGGCCTGGACTGGTACGGCCACGAGGGCCGCGGGCTGCACCGCGACCCGCTGGACGTGCTGGTTAACCTCAACGTCCAGGGGCACGACCTGGCGACTGGGGACAACGCACGCGAGGTGTCCGCCCTGCTGTGGGCGGCGTTCCTGGCCGACCTGCGGGACGACTTCCAGGCCGGCCGGCACGCCGCCGACTGGCCGCTTAACTGCGTGATCCTGGTGGACAACGCCGACGCCACCGGCGACTCGTCGTTCCTGGATGAACTGATCACGGCCCGGCGGCGGCACGCCGCGCACTCGCCGGCCGACCCCGACCCGCTGACCCTGCTGGCGGCCAGCCGGGGCGCCCTGTCCGCCCGGGTCACCCCGCCCGGGGAGACCATCCCGCTGGCCGACCAGGCCGGTTACCAGCAGTACCTGCGCTGGTCCCAGGAGCACCGGCTGCCGCAGTGGTGGTACCCGGTCCGGCTTCGCCCGCTGACCGAGGACGAGGTCGGGAACATGGTGGCCGCCATCGGCTTCCACGGCACCGACCAGCAGCTCCTGGTGCCCGCGCTGTACAAGTTCACCGGCGGGCACCTGGGCTCGGTGCGGCTGGTGGTGGACGCGATCGCGGCGGCGCCGCCCGGCCCGGTGAGCCTGCCCGACCTGCTGGCCCGGCGGCCGGGGGCCGGCCGGGTGACGCTGGAGGAAGAACTGCTCGGCCAGTTCCTCCCTGGGCTCGGCAAGGACACCGTCGAGGACCTCGTCACCTGCGCCGCGGCCTGGGACATCGACCGGGCCTCGCGGCTGGCCCGGCACGGCGGGCTGCTGGTCGGCCCGCAGAGCGGCGCATCGGCGCTGTTCGCACCGGAGCTGTGGGTGACGCCGGAGGGCGGCGGGACCGCAGTACTGCTGCCGGTGCTGCGCCGGCTCCTGCTGCGCCGCCTGGCCGCCCGGCGGGCGGGCCGTGCGGACTGGGCCACCGTGCACGCCTGGTTCCGGGATGACTGTGCCAAAGAGAACGACGAGGCCGGCGAGCTCTACTACGCGCTGGCCCTGGGTGAGGTGGTGCCCGTGGCCCGGCGGCTGGCCAGCCAGCTGCCGGGCGGCGACGCGGTGGGCTGGCTGCGGCGGCTGCACTCGGTCAGCGCCGCGCCGAACAAGCTCAGCCGGCGCCAGAGCCGGGGCGGGCTGGGCCAGCCGGGCGCCGCAGCCGACCGGATCCGCGAGCTGACCGCGGGTACCGACCCCCGCGACGTGCCGCTGGCCCCGCTGGCCCGGCTGGTGGCGGCGCTGTGGATCGCCGCCGACCCGCTGTTCGCCAGCCACAAGAAGGAGCTGGGCGACCTCTACAACGAGATCCAGGACGACTTCGACCTCATCGCGCCGTTCTCCGGCAACGGCCTGGCCGTGCTGCGCAACGAGGCCGCGAGATACCGCGCGCTGGGCGCTGGAGGTGGCGGGTAATGACGCAGCGGAGCCCGTTCGACCAGGTGCGGCCGGCCCGCCGCGGCCGCTGGTGGCTGCTGGCCGCCGGGGGCGTGGTCGTAGTGGCGGTGGTCAGCCTGGTGGTCACACTGAACAGGGCGCCGCACCCGGACGCCCCGTGCGCGCCGTGTGTGATCCGCGACGGCGGGCAGCAGGTCGGCGTCACCGACGGCTCGTTCATCTTCGACCCCGCGCTGCGCAAGGTCGAGGGGGACATCCGGCTCGCGGACCAGGGCCTGGCCCGCGGCAAGTACGTGACCGTGGCGTTCCTCGGCCCGCTCACCCCGTCCGCGGACGTGTCCATCGGCCGGATCCGGTCCTGGCTGGAAGGCGCCTACATCGCCCAGCGGGTGGCGAACCGTACCGGGGCCGGCCCGCAGATCCGGCTGGTCCTGGCCAACGTCGGCAGCGGCGAGAACCAGTACCAGCCGGTGGTGGGCCAGCTGGACCGGATGACCACTGGCCCGGACCCGCTGGTCGCGGTGACCGGGATGGGCATCAGCTTGCCGCAGACGCTGCGGGCGGCGCGGCTGCTGGGCCGGCACAGCATTCCCATGGTGGGCGCGGTCATCACCGGCGACAGCCTCAGCCAGAGCACGGTGCCCGGGCTGTTCCGGGTCAACCCTGATGTGCGCGACGAGGTCAGCGCGCTGGCCCACTATCTGCGCGGCGCCGGGCTGGGCGACCGGGCCATGCTCATCCAGGACAATGCCCCGGGCGACCTGTACACCGCGTCGCTGAACGCCGATTTCCGGACCGGACTGGCCGGCTACATCCAGGCCCGCGGGTTCCCCGAGGAACCTTTCGACGCGCCGCCCAACTCCGGTGCGCTGGGTGCGCAGTTCAGCGCACTCTCCGGCAACCTGTGCGGCCGGAACCCACCGGACATGATCCTTTATGCGGGCCGGGTTGACGACCTGCCCGACTTCATCCATCACCTGTGGGCGCGCGGGGTGGACTGCGAGCCGCGACGGCTGATCACCGTGGTCACCGGTTCCGACGCGTCCAGCCTGCAGGGCCAGCTCAAGCCGGCTTCCGGGGACGCCCCGGTGCGGATCATCTACGCGGCACTGGCCGACCCGGCTGAGCTGGCCGCGCGGCCCAACGGCCGGAACAACCGGAACCTCTGGCAGGCGTTCTACCGCGCCTTCACCGTGCGCTTCCCCGCGTCCGACCTCGGCGACGGCTGGGCGATCATGTCGCACGACGCGCTGGTCGCCGCCGACCAGGCCGTCATCAAGATCAGTGCTGCGCAGGGGCGGGTCACGGCCAGGAACGTGCGGGGGGAGCTCGGCGATCTGTCGGCCAGCAACGCCGTGCCCGGGGCGGCCGGCAACTTCGGGTTCGACCCGGTCGCCGGCAACCCGGCCGGGCGCGACTTCCCGGTGCTCGAGCTCACCCCCGGCGGCACGCTGAAGCTACTGGGCGTGTATCCGCTGCCGGCGCCAGCCGCGGGCCAGTGACGCCGGGCCGGCCAGCCGGCTGGCCGCGGAAGCCGGGGTGGCCCCGTCCACGGTCAGCGAGACGCGGCACCCGCTCGCCAGGGGTCAGCGCCTGCGGGAAAGACGGACAGGACTGGGAACCCTCTGATGGTCCCCCGAGGACCGGCCTTGTCATCGACTTACGGCCCTTACGCCCCGATGCCCACCACCGGCTGGTTGAGCCTCATGGATCCTCCGGGTGAGTGCTGAGCTGCGGGGCGGCTGGGAGCCGCCCCGCAGCCCGATTCGATGGAGCGATTAATCCCCGTTGCCGAGGCCGGGTAGGACTTGCGTGCCCTCTCGCTGGACGGCCTGAAGCGAGCTCGGAGAGAGTCCCAGCAGCTTCAAGATCGTCGGAGCGACCTGGGTCGTTTCCACCCCGTTGCGGCACTGGCCAGGCTGGACGGTGCCCGGCGCATAGACGACGAGCGGAACGTCCCGATCGCCCGGGTTGTCGCCGCCGTGCTCGGCGATCTTCGTGCCGGTCGTGTAGATCGTGCCAACCTGCGAGATCCCGAACACGTCTGGGTGGTGCGGGTCGGAGTACGAGACGCCGAAGAAGTGCGCGGCCTCGTGGCCGGCGAAGATCTCCCGCAGGCCGGAGTGCTGGACGGTGATTGTCTGGCCGGCGTAGTTGACCGCCGGGGCGGTATGCGTCCAGAGGTAGCTCTTGACGAAGTCAGTCGCCGCCTGCGAGCGGTCCGACAGCCACCACAGCAGCCCGTCGTCGTCGGCCTCCTGGACGACCAGCGTCGGGTTGCCCGGATGCCGGGCGGCCCAGGCGGCGTTGACGCCGGCAATGATCGGGCCGTCGTCGATCCGCTGCAGCTGGTTGTTGTTCAGCGGCGACTGGCCGTGCTTGGCCGTCAGGATGATCGCCGTCGAGTGGGCCTCGCCGTCGGCCCGGATCGTGTCGGCCATCCGCTGCAGGGCGTCGTTGACGTAGTTGAGCGCGCTCTGGAGCAGCGGGCCCGGCACCTGTTGGCCGTCCACGGTCACGTACCCGCCGCGCAGCGACGGGCCGTCGGTGTAGTTGCCCTGCGCGTTTGGGCCAATCAGCACCGCCGGGGAGCTCTTCAGCTTCTCGGCGGTCGAGACTGTCTGGAAGTTCATCCCGTAGATCGCCGGCGTGCCGACCTTCGGCCCGGTGCCGGAGTGGTCGTAGCCGTTGACCCAATTGATGACCGCCTGGACCTTGTAGGAGTCGTACTGCTTGGTCGCGGCGTTGTCGGCCGTCCACGCGCCGTTGACCGGGTAAGGCACGCCGTTCGGCTCGACCGCCTGCGAGTCGATCTCCGGCCCGAAGAAGTCGTCGATGCTCTTGCCGTTCGAGCCCGGGCCGTTGAACGACGTGTAGATCGCGTGCTTGTCAGACCACGCCGTTCGCAGGCCGGCGTTGTGGATCACCTGGAAGATCGTGTTGACCCCCAGGTAGTCCCACGGCTGAATCGGCTTGCAGGTCTTCGGGTTGACCGGGTATGTCGCCGGGTTCAGACCCGACTGCGGGTGCGGACTCAGGTTCATGATCAAGCCCGGGTTTTTGTCAATGCCGCCCGGGTAGATCGAGCCGCCCTCATCAAACGAGGGGAAGGTGTTGCCGCTCCCGTTATGCAGCAGGTCTGGCACGGCCGGAAGATTGTCGTCCGGCGAGTCGTAGATCACGTTGCCGCCCGGGACCGGCCCGGAGCAGTTCGTCGTCCCCGGCGGGAAGACGCCGTGGCTGTACTCGTCGTCATAGTAGATGCCGGTGACCTTCGGGTCGCCGCCGGTCATCAGCGCCGTACCGCCCGGATCGGAGTCGGACGGGTCGGCGGTCTGCGCGCCGGTGTATTCTCGGCCGCCGGTGGCCAGCCGCGCGAGCTCCGAGTTGGGATAGTGGGCGACGTACCAGTCCAGATCGGACTGGTGCATGCCGTTGACCGATATCAGCAGCACGTGCTTGATCTGAGCGTGGCCAGCAGCGAAGGCGCTGGAGGAAGACAGCGCCAACGGCGCCGCCGCGATCCCCAACGCAGCTACTCCCGCCATCGCGACTTTCGTTCCCGAGTTCAAATGTTCGCTCCCTTCGCCAGAATCGACCTCTGGGAACGTATGGGCCACGTTCAAACGGTTCCTTACCATGCGATGACCCGCATATGTCGAATATGTGAATGCGATGAGTTGGGGGCCATCGCCGAGGCTTTGAGCATGGGATATGCGCGGGATAGCGCTCGGCTCGTCCCAACTGAGCTGCACCATTCATGCAGGTCAGGCAGGCTACGGGCCTCGCGCTTGGTGACGGCCGGGCCTTGGCTGCCACCACCTTGGCGGCCGAGGCCGGGGTGGCCGCCTCTACCGCCAGCGCGCTCTCCTCGCCGGGCTGGGACTGCGACTATCAGCTCACCGACGTCGGCCGGGCGTGGATGGACAACTTCGGAGTCAAGATCGCCACAGGAAGCCGACGGCCGCTAATCCGCTACTGTGTGGACTGGAGCGAGCAAACGCCATCACCTGTCCGGCGCCCTCGGCGCCGCGCTCCTGACCCGCCTGACCGACATGGGCTGGCTGCGGCGCTCCCCGGCCAGCCGGGCCGTGCACGTTACCAGCGACGGCCGTGCGGGCCTAGCCACCACCTTCGGCATCAAGGCACCCTGATCATCAAATTCGGCACTTGCCCGCCGACTGGGCGCAGCCGGCCGCGCCGGCGACGATGCCTGGCTAGGCCGCCAGGCCGCCTCCTAGCACGACGGACTGGGCGACGCGGCCAGCACGGCACTGGCGTTATGCCGGGGAAGCGTGTGCTGGCTGGGGGCTGAGCTTGCGGTGGGGCGGGTGCGGCGCCGGTGCCGGTGTTTCGCGCTGGCCCCGGCGGCCGGGCTGGCCGGGGCCATGGCCGCGGCCGTGCCGTACATCGGCACGCTGGTCGGCTGGACCACGCCGGGGCTGAGCGTGATCCCCGTCAGCGTGGCCTGGTGGCCGGCCGTGTCGGTGAGCCGCACCGTGAACGGGCCCGCGCCCAGCCCCGCCGCGGCCAGCCAGTAGCCGTAGCTGGTCCGGGTCAGCTGCTGCCAGCCGTGCGCCGGGCTGCTGACCTGCACGCTGGCCAGCGGGTTGCCCGCGCCGATCGGCAGCAGCGCCAGGTAGTACGCGTTCGAGCCGGTCTTGACCAGCACGGACAGCGGGCCGGGCAGCGGCGGGTCGGTCAGCGTGTGGTACGTCACCGGGACCTCGCCGGCGCTCAGCGGGGCGATCCGCTCGAACGCCGGCTCGCTCAGGTTGACGTGCCCGGCCTGGCACGGCGGGCACTGGTCCACGACCTCGGCGGTGACCGACCCGTCCGGCCCGGTCACCTCGACGTAGCTGCCGCACGCGGCCGACCCGTCGTATTCGCCGGGGGACAGCGCCACGTACAGGCCGCCGTCGGGCAGCCCGGGGTAGGAGCAGTTGCCGTCGCCCGGGGTCAGCACGTAGTGCGTGGCCTCCCCGCTGGTCGGCGCGGCGCGGGCGGTTCCGGCGGCGACTGACGCGCAGGCGGGGGAGGCGGTGGCCTGCGAAATGCCTAGCGCGATCGCTACCACCGCCGCGACCGCGCAGGCACCGGCCGCACCCAGCCCCCACCCGGGCAGTCTTGGCCGGGCACCCCGGTTATGGCCGTGGCTGTGCGCCATGCGGGGGAGTCTAGAGTTCAGCGGGCGGCCAGCACCGGCCTGGCTGATTACGGTCCGCGGACGTCAGGCCGCGGAGCTGGCCCGTGGTACGAACTGGGTAGGCAGCCGCTGGTCGAGCGGGCGATCGGCGGTCGGGCACACCAGCGTACGGACGGCCAGCGCGGCCTCCTCCTCCACCCGCACCCGAACCGTGGACAGGGCGGCACCGTCATCAGGGCGGGCGGCGAGTCGTCGAAGCCGACCACGGCGACGTCCCCGGGGACCTGCCGCCCCGCCGTGGCCAGCACCTGGATCACCGCCGTGGCCATGAGGTCCGAAGCGACGAAGATCGCGTCGAGGTCCGGGCAGGTGCGCAGCAGGCGGTGGGTGGCCGCGGCGGCGCCCGGCCGGGTGAAGTCGGTGCTGACCACCAGCTCGGGCAGCCCAGCGGTGCGCACCGCGGACCGGTAACCGGCCAGCCGCTCACGGGCGCACGGATTGCGGTCCGGGCCGGCGATGGTGGCGATCCGGCGGCGGCCGCCGCTCAGCAGGTGCTCGACCGCGCCCGCCGCGCCGGCCTCGTTCTCCGGCTCCACGCTGGGCAGCGCGGGGGCGGTGACGCCCAGCGAGACCACCGGCCAGCCCAGCTCGTGCACCGCGGCCGCTTCCCACGGATCGACGTTGACCAGCACGGCGCCGACGTGATGCCGGGTCCGGGCGAACGGCGGCAGGGCGGGCACCGAGCCGATCCGGGCGACGTGCACCGACAGGGACAGGCCGAGCCGGGCCGCTTCCGCCAGCGCCCCGGCGATGACCCGCGCGTAGTACGGGTCGCCGGCGAACTCCTCCGGGCTGGTCACGGCCAGCGCCAGGACGACCTCGTCGCCCCGGCCGCCGGCCAGCAGCCGGGCGGCTGGGTTGGCCGACCAGCCGGTGGCCGCGACGGCCTGCTCGACCCGCAGCCGGGTAGCGTCCCTGACCCGGCCGGTGCCGGAGACGACCCGGGACACGGTGGCGATGGACACCCCGGCCAGGCTGGCCACCTCGGCGATAGTGGGTACCTTGCCGTTGCCCGCGCCCGGGCCAGCCGGATCTGTCATGGTCAGGAGCTTATTGCCCCGTTCCCGACGCGGGCCTTCAGGTCGGCCTGAGCGGGGCCGCGCAGGCAGAGAATCCGTCCACGCAAGAGCGATGCTCTCTTTTTGTTCTGGCGCTCTGCTATGATCGGGTTGTGAACGCGAGCCGTACCGCCCGGGAGCGGGTCCGGGCCGAGCTGACCCGGGAGATCACCGAGGTGGCCCGGCGCCAACTGGCCACCGAGGGGGCGGGCGGCCTGTCGCTGCGCGCGGTGGCCCGGGACATGGGCATGGTCTCCTCGGCCATCTACCGGTACTTCCCGAGCCGCGACGACCTGCTCACGGCGCTGATCGTGGACGGTTACAACGCGATCGGCGAGGTGGCCGAGCAGGCCGACGCGGCGTGCCCGGCCGGCGATTACACCGGCCGGTGGCTGACCGTGGGCCGCGCGATCCGGGAGTGGGCGCTGACCCATCCGCACGAGTACGCGCTGGTCTACGGCTCGCCGGTGCCGGGCTATCAGGCGCCGCAGCAGACCATCGCCCCGGCCGCCCGGGCAGCCACCGTGTTCGGCACGATCATCAGCGACGCGTACCGGGCCGGTGCGGTGAAGCTGCCGGCCGACGGCACGCCGGCCCCGGAATCGTTCGCGGCCGACGCCGCCGCGCTACGCGAGTCGGTCATGGCCGGTGTCCCGGATGACGTGATCGCCGCCGCGGTGACCTGCTGGGCCGGGCTGTTCGGGCTGCTCAGCTTCGAGCTGTTCGGCCAGTTCGAGAACGTGATCAGCGACCGGGCCGCGTTCTTCGGGCACGCCGTGGGCGGCCTGGGCCGGATGGCCGGGCTGACCGGCTGAGCCGGCCGAGCAGAGCGGGATCAGCCCAGGCCAGACCACAGGTACCGGGCACCGATCGCGATCACCAGGATGCCGACCAGGCGGCGGATCAGGACGTCGGGCATGCGGGACTGGATCCGGGCACCCGTATAAGCGCCAGCCAGGCCGCCGACACCCAGAGCGATGCCTGTTGGCCAGTCCGGGGCCACGGAGCCTTGCTGGTGGATTGACAAGATGGTGAAGGTAATGACGCCCGCTACTGAGGTCACGAACGTGGAGGCCAGGGCGGCGGGGGCGACCTCTGCGGGACGTCTGCCCGAGCCGATCAGGATGGGTGCCAGGATCGACCCGCCACCGATGCCGTAGATTCCGCCGACGCAGCCCACCGCGGCGGCCAGGATCACCAGGACCGGCACGGGGATCAGCCGAGCTGGGCGATCGGGGTCCTGCGGGCGGGATGGCCTCGTGAGCGCCAGCCAGATGCCGAGCGGCACCAGTACGGCGGCGACGACCAGGTCGAAGACGCGCGGGCCGGGCAGCAGTTCGACGCGGATGACGGATCCGGCGATGACACCGGGCAGGGTCCCGGCGATGAGCATCAGGGCCAGGCGCCCGCCGGTCTGTTGCTGCCGCCAGTACCTGTACAGCGCTCCTGGGGTGGCGACTACGTTGTAAAGCAGGTTGGTTGGGGTGACGGCCGGGCTCGGTGTGCCCAGCACGCTGACCTGAAACGGCAACAGCAAGACCGCGCCGGAGATCCCCGCTGGAGTCGCCAGCACCGCGACCACGTAAGCCGCGACCAAGGCGACGACTTCAGTCCAGCCGGTCCCGAGCACCCGGTCACGTTAGCGGATCTTTGACCTGGTCAGCACCTGCTGACCGGCCAACCGCACTGGGCGGCGAACGGCGGAAGCGGCGGATGGCGACCGAAAAGGAGTACCTGCGTGGCCGGGCGCTAACCGCCGGCCATGGCACCGACGATGAGGTAGGGCTCGGCACCGGCGGCGACGGCCGGGGGGAGCGGGGTGTCGGGCGGCTGGTGGGACAGGTCCTGCTCGCAGGCGAAGAACCGGATGAACGCCCGCCGCGGCCCGCTGTCATGGCCACGGATGGTGCCGCGCAGCACCGGGTAACGGGCCTCTAGCGCGTCCAGGACTGTCCGCTGCGTGACCGGGTCCGCGACCTCCAGCCGGACCTCGCCGTCGATGCAGGCCAGGACGCGCAGGTGGGAGGGGAGGACGACCCGGATCATGGCAGCGTCTGGACCTCGACGGACAGGACCGCCGGGAGATCCCGGACGATCGGCGCCCAGGTGTCGCCGGAGTCGGCCGAGGCGTAGACCTGGCCGCCGGTGGTGCCGAAGTACACGCCGCAGGACTCCATCGAGTCGACGGCCATCGCGTCGCGGAGCACGTTGACGTAGCAGTGCTCCTGCGGCAGGCCGTTCGTGAGCGGCTCCCAGTCGTCGCCGCCGGTGCGGCTGCGGTAGACCCGCAGCTTCCCCTCGGGCGGGAAGTGGTGCGCGTCGCTGGTGATCGGGACGACGTAGATGGTGTCGGGCTCGTGGGCGTGCACGTCGATGGGGAACCCGAAGTCGGTCGGCAGGTTCCCGGAGACCTCCCTCCAGGACTCGCCGGCGTTGTCGGAGCGCATGACGTCCCAGTGCTTCTGCATGAACAGCACGCCTGGCCGGGAGGGGTGCATCGCGAGCCGGTGCACGCAGTGCCCGACCTCCGCGTCCGGGTCAGGGATGCCCTCGGATTGCAGACCCTTGTTGATAGGCCGCCAGGACTGGCCGTCGTCGTCGGACCGGAACGCGCCCGCCGCCGAGATCGCGGCGAACATCCGGCCCGGCGCGGACCGGTCGAGCAGGATGGTGTGCAGGCACATCCCGCCCGCGCCCGGCTGCCAGGACGGCCCCGAGTCGTGGCCGCGCAGCGCGGGCATCTCGTGCCAGGTTTGCCCGCCGTCGCGCGAGCGGAACAGCCCGGCGTCCTCCACCCCGGCCCAGACCGTATCCGGGTCATCCAGCGATGGCTCCAGGTGCCACACCCGCTCGAACTCCCACGGGTGCGGCGTCCCGTCGTACCACTGATGCGTCCCCGGGGTCCCGTCGTAGGCGAACTGGTTCCCCGCCGGCGCCCACGTCGCGCCCCCGTCGTCGGAACGCTGGATTACCTGGCCCGACCAGCCGCTGCACTGCGAGGCATACAGCCGGTCCGGGTCAGCCGGCGACCCCTTCACGTGGTAGACCTCCCAGCCCGCGAAATGCGGCCCACTGACCTCCCACCGGTCCCGCCGGCCATCGGAGGTCAGGACAAAGGCGCCCTTGCGCGTGCCCGCTAGTACCCGTACACCCGTCATCTCTGCTCCCGTCTGCCACCAAGTACGCCGATGCACCTGGCTCTCGGCCGGCCATGATCACCGGCTTGACCTGGCCATAGCCGGTAAGCAGAAGATGTCACAGCCCGCTGACGTTCTGACGGCCAACGCACCGCGGACTCATCGCGGCGAGCGCAGAAAAATCGGCGCTACGGCTGGTACGGCGAGGCCACGCCCCAGCCCCAGCGCGGGACAGGAGCCTGCTGCACGACTTCCGCGCCGGGCTCGGAGTTGTGCATGGCCAGCCGGGTGCCCCACTCCAGGTAGCTGACCAGCGCCGCGCGCGCGAGTCGATCATGCCCGGTGTCCCGGGTGACGTGGTCACCGCCGCGGTGACCTGCTGGGCCGGGCTGTTCGTCCTGACCGGCTGAGCCGCCCGGCTGGCCCGCGGAAATTCTGGCTTGACCTTGACCCTGCGTCAGGGTTGCAGCATGGCGGTCATGAACCTCGGCATGCACTCCACCACACCGGCCGCGCTGTCGGTCACTGGGCTGCACAAGGCGTTCGGCGACACGGTGGTGCTGGACGGGATCGACCTGTATGTCCCGGCGGGCACGGTCTTCGCCCTGCTCGGCCCCAACGGGGCGGGCAAGCCGTTACTGGATTGTGACGTTCTTGGCCGCACGGCCATGAGCGCTGGCAGTTCAAGTATGCGCCTCAGGCCAGGGGCTGGTCAGAAAACCCCGCCTAGGAGGGAGAGCGTGGATCTGTCGTATCGACCGTGCATCCGCCACGGTAGGCATTCTCAGTACCTCTCGTTGCGGGACCTCCGCAACCCACACCATGAGCGGCATGACAGCGCGTTTGCAGGCCAGGAACCCAACGTGGCGCCGGTGCGGTCAGCGTGGTGTTCTCCTGGCCATCAGCGTGTTAGATGCGATCTGCTGGATATCTTCCGTGCACGGCCAGGAGGTCGAGATGGAGCAGCAGGCCACAGACCCGCTGGGCGCCGACGTTGCGGTCACGCACATCCTGGTGGTCGGCGACCCGGTACGCTCACGGGACTTCTGGGTGAATGTGCTGGGCGCGGAGCTGTATCGCGAGTATGGCGGCACCAGCGTGGTGCTGCGGTTCGCTGGGACCTGGCTGCTGCTGGTAAGCGGCGGCGGTCCGACCGCCGACAAACCGGCCGTGGTGTTCGCCCCGCCCCGTGATCCTGACCAGGTGAGTCATGCCATGACGCTGCGGGTGACCGACTGCCACGCAGTCTATGCCGCGTTGCGGTCGCGCGGAGCGGTGTTCCTCACCCCGCCGCATGACTGGGGCCCGGAGATCCGCTGCTTTCTGCGAGACCCCGATGACCACCTAGTGGAGATCAGCCAGTCAACAAGCACCTAACAACGGCAGATGAGGACGTTGGCCATGGCCGACGTCGCATCCTGCAGAGCGTAATGAAGCCGTTCTGGGAGATGTCGCGGTCGCGGTACGGATGAGGGCAGACTGTGCTGATTACCTGGCCCAGCCGGTTAGGTTCGAGCCCGACTCACGGGAAATACCTGAATCGGTATCCGGGAAATTACCGAATCGGTCCCGGTAGAGCTGAGCAAAGAAGTAGCACATCTCCTCGCACTCAGCCCACGGCACGGCCATCTGTGGGCACGGTGATGTGCAAAGTCGTTTCTGCCGGTTAGAACGTCGAGCGTAGCTCGAAGTCGCCTCAGCGGGGGCTTTGGGCCGCTCGTCATTTGAAGTCCGGGCGAGCCAGACTGGACTTTGGCGCCTGGTCATTCCCCTGGCACTCCGGCCGCGCGCCGGTATCTTTCGCCTGTTTGCCTGAGGTGCTCGACGAGTTCCGGATGTCGTTCCGGATTCTCGATGTCGAAGTCGGCGCCCAGCGTTCCCAGCCATGCGGCAAGCACCTGGGGGGTATCTGAACTGAGCTCGACCCGGCAGCTGTTCTCGTCAATCGGCTCGATGACAAGGTGCTGGGGTAGCCGGGTGAGAATGGTCTCGGCGTTGGCATGAGCGATGACTGTGGCCCGGTAAGGCCACGACATACTGACGCCCCTGATGACGTAGGCCGCCGGGTCGTCGTCAGGGAGCTGGCGCTGGGCGAACCGGCGCCCGGCGTGGTCCGGTTGCAGGCGGATCCGGTTGACCCTGAAGGTGCGCCACGACTGCCGGCCGGTGTCCCAGGCGATGAGGTACCAGCGTCGTCCGGCGTTGACGAGCCGGTGGGGCTCAATGTTGCGGCTGCTCTGGGTGCCGTCGTGACGTCGGTAGCCGATCCGTGTGTATTCCTGGTCTCGGCACGCACTGGCGAGTGTCGTGAGTATGTCGGCATCGACGGTCGGGCCGAAGGCGGGTGCGTGTACGGAAAATGCCTCAAGCGCGCTCACGCGCCGCCGGAGAGGGGCGGGAAGCAGTTGCTGTATCTTCGCCAGGGCGCGGACCGACGCTTCTTCGATCCCGCCGACCGAGCCGCCGGCCGCGGTGCGCAACCCGAGCGCCACGGCGACCGCCTCGTCGTCGTCGAGAAGGAGGGGCGGGATGACGGCGCTTGGTCCGAGCCGGTAGCCGCCGGCCGCCCCTTCGGTTCCGTCGACCTGGTAGCCCAGCTGGCGCAGCCGCTCGACGTCGTTGCGCACCGTCCGGGTGGTGACCCCGAGACGGCCGGCGAGTTCGGCGCCGGTCCAGTCGCGCCGGCCCTGGAACAGCGACAGAAGGCGGAGCAGGCGAGCCGAAGTTTCGAGCACATGCCAAGGCTGTCACGAAACTAGGAACGATCCGTACCTAGATCACCGCTACCGTGTTCTTCATGGCCCGCGACAGCAAGATCAGCCCCTACCGCATCGACATCCCGCAGGGCGCGCTCGATGACCTCCGAGACCGTCTGGGGCGCACCCGGTGGCCCGACGAGCTGCCCGGCGTGGGCTGGGACCTGGGCGTCCCGCTGGATTACCTCAAAGGTCTCGCCGGGTACTGGGCCACCACCTACGACTGGCGCGGCCAGGAGGCCACCCTGAACGAGTTTGCCCAGTTCGCCACCGTCATCGACGACCAGAACGTCCATTTCCTCCACGTGCGGTCACCGGAGCCCGAGGCGCTCCCGCTACTGATCACCCACGGCTGGCCCGGATCGATCGCCGAGTTCCTCGACATCATCAGCCCGCTTACCGACCCGGCCGCCCACGGCGGCGATCCGGCCGACGCCTTCCATGTCATCGCCCCCTCCATCCCTGGCTTCGGATTCTCCGGCCCCACGCACGAGACCGGCTGGAACACAGTCCGTGTCGCCCGCGCATGGGCGGAGCTGATGAGGCGGCTCGGATACGAGCGCTACGGCGCGCAGGGCGGTGACACCGGTGCGCTCATCTCCCCCGAGCTGGGCCGGATCGACCCGGAGCACCTCGCCGGCATCCATGTCAACAACCTGCTGACCTTTCCCTCCGGCCAGCTCGACAACCTGAGCGGCGCCGATCAGGGGCGGCTGAAGCTCATGCAACGCTGGCAGAACGAGATGTCCGGCTACGCCAGCATCCAGTCCACCCGGCCCCAGACGCTCGCCTACGCGCTGACCGACTCCCCCGCCGGCCAGCTCGCCTGGATCGTGGAGAAGTTCAAGGAATGGACCGACCCCGCCGCCGGGCTCCCCGAGGACGCCGTTGACCGTGACCGCCTCCTCACCGACGTCACTATCTACTGGCTGACCGCGACGGCAGGGTCCTCCGCCCGCCTCTACTACGAAGGCGCCAAAAGCTGGGGACAGGCAAACGAACCGTCCGCGGTGCCCACCGGGGTCGCGGTCTTCCCCATGGACATCACCATCAGGAGCATCGCCGAGTCCCAGCACAACATCGTGCACTGGGCCGAGTTCGACCGCGGCGGCCACTTCGCCGCCATGGAAGCACCCGACCTCCTCGTTGCCGACATAAGAGAATTCTTCCGGCCCCTCCGTTGAGCCGGCAGCCCTGGACGGGCGCCGCCGGCTCCCCTGCCGGAAGCGCCTCTACGCTGTGGCCAGCGGTCACCGCGCGAAACACCGACCGTAGTTCAGTCAACAGGCAGATTCGGATGTGCCGGCGGCCCGGAACGGCGCCGAATCGGCCTGGCCGGTGCGGGCCTCCGCATACACCCGGACCGCCTCAGCCACCGCGGCGCCATGCGCCGGCGGTCATCCGTTGCAGGTGCTGGAAGGGAGAACGGAGCCATGCGGGTTGCGCGAGATGCTTACTGGCCGGCGCCCGATCCGGTGAGCCGTCCGGGGCAGCCGTCCGCTCACGGCGGGAAGATCCCTCAACCGCCCGGGCATGACCGGCTACGCCCTGCCGGATACGCCTGCTCACCGAACTTATCCTGCGCTACTGCCTGACCCTGATCACGTCTGAGCCTCATCGGTTCGCACCAGACCGCATACGGCGCGGGCAAGCCAGTTACAGGATTGTGACGTTCCCGGCGTAGCCAGCCAAGGTGAACGCTGACAGCTCAAGGAGGCACGGGTGCCACTGTTTAGTTCCTCACCATAAAGGCCAGTCCGGCAGCAGTCTCATCGGCGAGACCCGCAGCCGCCGCGGCAACCACCGGCTCAAGAACGTCATGTTCCTCGCCGCCTTCGCGTCCCTGCGCGACCTGTGGAGTTCGAGAAGTCGGCCACCAGGTTTGAACTGGGCTTCTACGCAGCTCGTTCGTATTCGCTGATCAAGCCGCCGAGGATGGGCCGTCGCTTGATCCTCTTCTGGGAGGTCGGCGAGGGGGCCGCCGTCTGTTGTAGTGCGCCTCGTGCTCGGCCAGGACCCGCCGCAGGTGCCGCTCGCCGAAGATCAGCATCCGGTCTGTGACCTTCGTCCGCGCGGTGAGTAGCTCTTTAGTAGCAGAGGCTGATAAAGTCATCGTGAAATCATTGCAGTAAGCAAGTAAGTCTGGTGGGCGAGTTGTGACCGGGCATGCGGTGGATGAGATCGTGGTGGACGCGGTGCTGACGGCGAGCCGGACGCTGGTAGCGGTAGCCACGCAGTCGCTGGGTGCTGCGGCGGAGGACACCACGATCGCGCAGTACCGGGCCCTGGTGGTGCTGGCCTCCCGGGGCCCGCAGCGACTGGTGGACCTGGCTGGGGCGCTGGACGTTACGCCCTCGACGGCCGGGCGGATGTGTGACCGGCTGGTGCGCAAGGGGCTGATCCGGCGGCACCGCAGCCGGGCGGACCGCCGGTCGGTGCAGGTATCGATCACCGCCGCCGGGCGGGAGGTCGTGGATCAGGCGACCGCGCGCCGCCGGGCGCTGCTGGCCCAGATCCTGGGCCGGATGCCGGCCCGGGAGCAGTCGGCGGTGGCCAGCGCGCTGGGGGCGTTCGCCGCGGCGGCCGGCGAGGTTCCGGACAGTCAGTGGCCAGCCGGGGATCCTGACGGGCCGGCCGGTGGCCCGGGGGGGCTGGCGGGGGAGACGAGCGCTGAGCAGGCCCGCGCCGGTGCCGGGGAGCGGGCATGACGGCGGAGACGGCCCGGACAGGGACACCGGCTCTGCCGTGGACAGCCCGGGCCGCCGGCTGGCTGCGTACCTCGCGGGCCGGGCTGTTCATCATCGCGGTGCTGGTGGGCGCGGGGTCCGGGCTGGGCGCGGTGCTGTTCCGGTACCTGATCTACTTCTTCACCTGGCTGGCCACCGGGCATGTCCAGTTCGGCCAGGCCGGCTGACGTCGGCAGCAGCCATCTGCCGTGGCTGGGGCTGGGGTTCTTCGTGGTGATCCCGGTGATCGGCGGGCTGATCTACGGGCCGCTGATCTACCGGTACGCGCGTGAGGCGCGCGGACATGGGGTGCCCGAGGTGATGCTCGCGGTCGCCGAGAACGGCGGCCGGATCCGGCCCCAGGTCAGCGTGGTCAAGGCGCTCGCCTCCGCGCTGTGCATCGGCGCCGGCGGGTCGGTCGGCCGGGAGGGCCCGATCGTGCAGATCGGTTCCGCGCTGGCTTCCAGTATCGGCCAGTGGGTGCGGATGCCGGAGAACCGGATGCGGATCCTGGTCGCCTGCGGCGCCGCCGGGGGCATCGCCGCGACGTTCAACGCGCCGATCACCGGGGTGTTCTTCGGGGTGGAGATCATCTTGCGGGAATTCTCCATCGACGCGCTGTTCACCGTGATGCTCTCAGCGATGCTCGCCGACCTGGCCGCCATCCCGTTCCTGGGCGACCGGCCGTTCCTGTCCGGCTTCCCCTCCGGCATCGCACTGCACCACCCCCGCACCTACCTGCTGGTCGCGGTGCTCGCGGTGGTCGCAGCGCTGATCGGCCTGCTGTTCAAGACCGTCGTGTACAAGATCGAAGACCTGTGGGACCGGGCCTGGAAGAACCGGCCGGAGTGGGCCCGGCCCGCGATCGGCGGCGTCGCCCTAGGGCTGATCCTGCTGGCCCTGCCGCAGATGTATGGCGTCGGCTACCCAGTCATGTACAAGGCCATCGCCGGCCACTACGTGCTGTGGTTCCTGCTCGTGCTGGCCGCCGGGAAGATCCTCGCATGCAGCACCACCCTGGGCATCGGCGGGTCCGGCGGCGTGTTCGCGCCGTCGCTGTTCATTGGTGTGACCTCCGGCATGGCCTTCGGCGTGACCGCCGATCACATCTTCGGCCCCGGAGCCGGCCAGCCTGCCCTGTACGCGGTCGTGGCCATGGGCGCGGTGTTCACCTCCGCGGCGCGCGCCCCGCTGACCTCGCTAGCCAGCGTGGTCGAGATGACCGGCGACTACGCCCTCACCCTGCCGGTCATGCTCGCGGTCGCCATCGCCACCGCCACCTCCCGCGCGCTCAGCTACGGCACCATCTACACCACCAAGCTGCTGCGCCGCGGCTACGACGTGGACCGGGCCGCGCCCTGGCGGGCATTCAGCGACCTGAAGGCAGCCGATGTGATGCGCCCCTTCCCCGCGCCGCTCGCCATAACTGGCACGCCTGACCGTGCCGGCAGCGCGCCCGGTGGCGACAGCAACGCAGCAGCGGCCAGCCTGCCGCTGACGCCGCTGCCCGGCCCCGTCACCTACTGGGGCGCCCCGCAGGCGGTCTACGCGGGCGAGTCCCTGACCCAGACCCTGCGCCAGCTTGAGGCCTACGGCCGCGACGGCCTGCCGGTACTGTCCGGCGACGGCCGCCAGGCGCAAGGCTGGATCACCAACGACAGCGTGCTGCGGGCCGCCGCCCGCGAGATCGGCAACTCCCCGCCGCGCGCCCCGCGGGCACCCGCCTCCCCGGTGGCCGGGGCCAGCCACCCGGCTTCGCCCTCGGAGCCGCCCACCCCGCTACCCGGTTATCAGGTCCTGGAGGTCACGATCGGCGCGGACTCACCAGCCTCGGGGCAGCCGCTCGGCACTGTTGCGTGGCCGGCCGGCTGCATCCCGGTCTCAGTCCTGCGCCACCGCGGCCAGCAAGAACCCGACCCAGGCCTCACCCTGGCCCCTGGCGACCGGATCAGCCTGCTCGCCCCCCGGACGGCAAGCACCGCATCCGGACAACCGCACGGCGAACCAGCCGGCCAGCCGCACAGCCCACCACCGTCAAGCGCCTTAGGTCCCATTAAGGGCACCCCCGGGAGCGCAACGTGATCAGCGACCGGGCCGCGTTCTTCGGCCACGCCGTGGGCGCCCTGGGCCGGATGGCTGGGCTACCCGGCTGAGCCGCCCGGCTGGCCCGCGCGGAAATTCTGGCTTGACCTTGACCCTGCGTCAGGGTTGCAGCATGGCGGTCATGAACCTCAGCATGCACTCCACCACACCGGCCGCGCTGTCGGTCACCGGGCTGCACAAGGCGTTCGGTGACACGGAGGTACTGGACGGGATCGACCTGGACGTCCCGGCCGGCACGGTCTTCGCCCTGCTCGGCCCCAACGGGGCGGGCAAGACCACCACGGTGCGGATCCTGTCCACGCTCATCACCGCCGACCGCGGCACGGCGCGCATCGCGGGATACGACCTGAACCGGGAGCCGGACCAGGTCCGCGCGGCGATCGGGGTCACTGGCCAGTTCTCCGCGGTGGACAACCTGCTCACCAGCGAGGAGAACCTGATCCTGATGGCCGACCTGAACCACCTGGACCGGGCCGAAGGCCGCCGCCGGGCCGCCGCGCTGCTGGACCGCTTCGGCCTGGCCGGCCCGGCCCGGAAGATGGCCGCGACCTACTCCGGCGGCATGCGGCGGCGGCTCGACCTGGCCATGACGCTCGTCGGCGAGCCCCGGATCATCTTCCTGGACGAGCCGACCACCGGGCTCGACCCGCGCGGCCGCCGCGACATGTGGCAGATCATCCGGGACCTGGTGGCCGGCGGGGTGACCATCTTCCTGACCACCCAGTACCTGGAGGAAGCCGACCAGCTGGCCGACCGGATCGCGGTGCTGGACCACGGGCAGCTCGTCGCCCAGGGCACCCCGGCGGAGCTCAAGCGGCTGATCCCCGGCGGGCACATCAGCCTGCGGTTCGCCGACGCGGCCGGGCTGGACGCCGCGGTCCGCATCCTGGGCGAGGGAGCGCCGGATGACGAGGCGCTCACCCTGCGGGTGCCCGGCGACGGCAGCGTGGCCGAGCTGCGCGCGCTGCTGAACCGGCTGGCGGATAGCCCGGCTGGGCTGGCCGAGCTGTCCGTGCACACCCCCGACCTCGACGACGTCTTCCTCGCGCTGACCGGCCAGCCCGAGCCAGCACCGGAACAGGAGATCCTGCGATGAGCACCCAGACCTACGCGGTGCGCGACAGCGCGACGATGCTGCGGCGCAACCTGCGGCACGTCAAGCGGTATCCCTCGATGGCCGCCTCGACCGTCGGGTTCCCGGTCGTCTTCCTGCTGCTGTTCGGCTACGTGTTCGGCAGCACGCTGGGCGCCGGCCTGGGCGGGGGCCGGGCCGGTTACATCGACTACCTGGTGCCCGGCATCCTCGTGCTGACCGTGGCCTCCGGGTCGGTGTCCACCGCGGTGTCCGTCTGCGTGGACATGACCGAGGGCATCGTGGCCCGGTTCCGCACCATGGCCATCGCCCGCGTCTCGCTGCTCACCGGGCACGTGCTGGGCAGCGTGATCCAGACGATGGTGGGCGTCGTCCTGGTCGCCGGGGTTGGCCTGCTGATGGGTTTCCGGACCAGCGCCGGGCTGGCCGGCTGGCTCGGCGCGGCCGGCCTGCTGCTCCTGCTGACGGTGGCGCTGACCTGGCTGTCGGTCGCGTTCGGCCTGGTGGCCGACCGGCCGGAGACGGCCAGCAACCTGCCCATGCCGCTGATGCTGCTGCCGCTGATCGGCAGCGGTTTCGTACCCACCGCCTCGATGCCACCCGGGTTGCGCCAGTTCGCCGAGTACCAGCCGTTCACGCCGATCACCCAGACGGTGCGCGGGCTGTTGATGGGCACCCCGATCGGCCACGACTGGATCATCGCCATCGCCTGGTGTGTGGGCATCGGCGTGGGTGGCTACTTGTGGGCCAAGGCCGCGTTCAGCCGGGACACGCTCAGCCAGGGCAGCCAGCGATGACGGCGGGCCAGTACGCTGTGGGCGGGATGCTCACCATCGGCCAGCTCGCCGACTACGTCGGGGTCACGGTGCGCGCGGTACGGCACTACCACCAACGCGGGCTGCTGCCCGAGCCGGACCGGGACGCCGCCGGCTACCGCCGGTACGGCGCGCAGGCGGTGACCGACCTGATCCGGATAAAGACCCTGTCCGACGCCGGCGTGCCGCTGGCCCGGATCGCGGAGCTGCTCGATGCCGAGCCCGGGCAGTTCGCCCGGGCCGTCACCGGCATCGATGAGGCGCTGGCCGCCCGGATCCGCGACCTCGAGGAGCAGCGGCACCGGATCGCCGAGCTGGCCGCGGGCGACCGGCTGTTCCTGCCCGCCGCGGTCGCCGACTATCTCGACGAGCTGAGCCGGATCGGGGTCAGCCAGCGGCTGGTGCGGATCGAGCGGGACGGCTGGATCGTGCTCGCCGCCCGGCTCCCTGAGCAGGCCGCCCACTGGGCCGGGGACAAGCGGGCGGTCCTGGCCAGCCCCGAGGGCCGGAAGGTGTACCTGGCCTGGGATCAGGCCTTCGACTGGGACCCGGCCGACCCCCGGGTGGACCAGCTGGCCGATGACCTGGTGGCGTTCGCCAAGCGGGCGCAGGACCTGCGCCAGGATGAGCCGCTCCCCGAGCTGGACGACCCGGTGGTGCTGGCCCTGCTGTCCCAGCCCGGCGTGTCCGCCCCGGCCTGGGAGCGGGTCACGCAGCTCTGCGCGGAGCGGGGGTGCCCGATCAACCCATAGGGGTCGTTGTGCCCACTGTGATGTGAGCTGCGTCTTGTCTCGAATCTGTATTCGAGATATGATCGCTGCCTGCTTCCCCGGGAATTTGTCCAGGTACGTGCAGGGAGGGCGGGCAATCACGGTGAGCAGGACCTACGGGGAGCCGGTGGACGTCTGGGTGCAGGACGGGAAGCCCGCCCGGTTCGCCTGGCGGGGGCGGCTGTACACGGTGCTAGGGGTGCTGGACCACTGGGTGATCAGCCGGGAGTGGTGGCGGCAGCAGAACCCGGACCTGGACACCCCGGCGGAGCGTGAGTTCTGGCGGGTGGAGGCGTCGGCCGGGCGGAACAGCCGGGCCAGCGCGTACGAGCTGCGCCGTGACCTCGCGACCGAGCACTGGATGCTGGCCCGGGTATGGGACTGACCGGACTGAGCTGGGCCCAGGATTTCGTTCACCTGCACGTCGCCTCGGCCTACTCGCTGCGGTACGGGGCCGCCGCCCCGGCCGCCCTGGTGGCCCGGGCCGCCGGGCAGGGCATGCGGGCGCTCGCGCTGACCGACCGGGACGGCCTGTACGGGGCGGTGAAGCACGCGGTGGCGTGCGCGGACGCGGGCATCGCCCCGATCCTCGGCGCCGATCTCGCGCTGGCCGGCCCGGGCTTGCCGGACGGCCCGGGTCCGGTACGGGTGCTGAACCCGTCGGCCCCGGCCCGGCTGCACAGTGAGGATGCCGCCCGGGTGACGCTGCTGGCCGAGGGCAGCCGGGGCTGGGCGTCGCTGTGCCGGCTGGTCAGCGCGGCGCATCAGGCGGGCCAGCGCGGCGCCCCGCTGATCACCCCGGAGCTGGTCGCCGGCCATGCCGCCGGGCTGATCATCCTGCTCGGCCCGGGCAGCGACGTCGGCCGGGCGGCCGCCGCGCGGCGGCCCGGCCTGGCCGCGGCCACGCTGGCCCGCTGGCGGGACTGCGGCGAGGTGGTCATCGAGATCGTCGACCACCGCACCCGGGGCAGCAGTCACCGGGCCGCCCGGATGCTCCGGCTGGCCGCGGAGGCAGGCGTGCCGGCCGTGCTGAGCAACGCGGTCCGCTACCTCGACCCGGCGGACGCCGCGATCGCCCAGGTGCTCGACGCGGCCCGGCAGCTGGCCCCGCTGGGGGAGCGGCACCTGGCCCGGCGCAACGCGCGGGCCTACCTGGCCAGCGGCGCGGACATGGCCCAGGCGGCCGCGCGGAGCTGCGACGACGCCACTCTGGCGGAACTGCTCCGGGCCACCGTGACGCTGGCCGGGCGGTGCGCCCTGGAGCCCGGGCGGGACCTGGGCATCGGCGGCCGGTTCATGCCGGAGATCACCGGCGGCGAGCCGCTCACCCTGCTCCGCGCCCGGTGCGCCGAGGGGATGCACCGCCGGTTCCCGGCCGCGGGCCGCGGCCGGGGCGCCGGGCCACGGGCGGCCCGGCGGCGCGCGGCCGAGCGGCTGGACCACGAGCTGGCCATCATCGCCAAGACCGGGCTGGCCGCCTACTTCCTGACCGTGGCCGATGTCACCGCGCTGATCAGGAGCCGGGGCATCCACTGCTCGATCCGCGGGTCCGGGGCCGGCTGCCTGGTCAACTACCTGATCGGCATCTCCGGCATCGACCCGCTGAACTATGACCTGATCATGGAGCGGTTCCTGTCGGAGAGCCGTAAGGGCCTGCCGGACATCGACATCGACGTGGAGTCGGCCCGCCGGATCGAGGCCTACCGGGCCATCGTGGACGCCTACACCGAGCAGCGCATCGCCTGCGTGTCGATGATGGAGACGTACCGGGCGCGCAGCGCGATCCGGGATGTCGCGGCCGCGCTGGGCCTGCCGCCGTACGAGATCGATGTGATCGCCAAGGCGTTCCCGCACATCCGGGCGGGCCGGATCCAGGGGGCCCTGGCCGAGCTGCCGGAGATGCGGGCCAGCGGGCTGGCCATCCCGCAGCTGACCGGGATGTTCCGGCTGGCCGAGCGGCTGGACGGGCTGCCCCGGCACGTGGCCATGCATCCCTGCGGCGTGGTGCTGTCGGATACCTCGCTGCTGGACCGGACCCCGGTGGAGCGGAGCTTCGAGGGGCTGCCGCTGAGCCAGTTCGACAAGGACGACGTCGAGATCGCCGGAATGATCAAGCTGGACGTGCTCGGCGTGCGGATGCAGTCGGCGATGGCGTACACGCTGGCCGAGGTCGAGCGGACCCGGGGCGAGCAGGTGGACATCGACGCCGTCGGCCGCGCGGACGAGCCGACGTTCGAGATGATCCGCCGCGCGCAGACCCTCGGCTGCTTCCAGATCGAGTCGCCGGGGCAGCGGGAACTGGTCGGCAAGCTGCTGCCCCGGGACATCGCCGACCTGATCGTGGACATCTCGCTGTTCCGCCCGGGACCGGTCAACTCCGACATGGTCACTCCCTTCCTGGAGACCCGGCACGGCCAGCGCGCCGCCAGCTACCCGCACGAGGATCTGGCGGCCACGCTGGCCGAGACCGGCGGGGTGGTCATCTTCCACGAGCAGGTGCTGCGCATCATCCACGCGATGACCGGCTGCGGGCTCTCCGCGGCGGAGTACGTCCGCCGCCAGCTGACCGAGGAGCAGGCCCGGGACCAGGCCGGGGAGTGGTTCCGCGGCATCGCCCGGGACCGGGGCTACGACGCCGCCACCGTAGCAGCGGGTGTGGGAGGTGCTCGAGGCGTTCGGCGGGTTCGGCTTCTGCAAGGCGCACGCGGCCGCGTTCGCCATCCCGACTTACCAGTCGGCCTGGCTGAAGCGGCACTACCCGGCCGCGTTCTACGCCGGGGTGCTCACCCACGACCCGGGGATGTACCCCAAGCGGGTGATCGTGGCGGACGCCCGGCTGGCCGGCCTGCCGATCCTGCCGGTGGACGTGAACGACTCGGCCGCCGACTGGCGCGTCGAGCCGGTCGGCCAGCTGCCCGGCGAGGGGCTGCGCGCCGGGCTGCGTGAGGTCAAGGGGATCAGCGACGCCGAGGTGGCGCGGATCGTCGCCGGGCAGCCGTACGCGTCGCTGCGGGACCTGTGGGAGCGGGCCGCGGTGTCCCGCCCGGTCGCCGAGCGGCTGGTCCTGGTCGGCGCCCTGGACGCGGTCTATGAGATCGGCGGGGAGCCGCCTGCTGCTGCCGTCAGCCCGGCCGGCGGCGCCGGCCTCGGCGCGGAGCGGCGATCGGGGGCCGGGGGTTCCGGGGGTAGTCCCCCGGGAAGCAGAGCGGGGGTCGCCCCCCCGGCACTGTAACCCGGCGGGATCTGCTGGCCCGGGTCGGGGTGCTCGACCGGCGGGCCCGGGCCAGCGGCGCGGGCCAGGCCGCGCTGGGCTTCGCCGGGGACGGGTTCGCCGAGCTTGTCCCGGCCGGTGAGCTGCGCGAGCTGACCCCGGCCGAGCGGGTGGCGGCCGAACTGGAGATCCTCGGCATCGACCTGAGCCAGCACGTGCTGAGCTTCTACACCGACCTGCTGCACCAGCTCGGCGTGACCCGCTCCGCCGGGCTGCACCGCTGCCGGGCGGGCGCCCGGATCCTGGTGGCCGGGGTGAAGATCGCCACCCAGACCCCGGCCATCCGGTCCGGCCTGCGGATCATCTTCACCACCCTCGACGACGCGACCGGGCCGGTGGACCTGGCGTTCTTCGAGTCCGTGCAGCCCCGGTGCGCGGCGCGGGTGTTCGGCTCCTGGCTGCTCGTGGTGCGCGGCCGGGTGCGCCGGACCGGCGAGTCGGTGTCGATCAACGCGGATGAGTGCTGGGACCTGGCCGCCCTGGAGGAGATCCGCGCCAGCCGCGGGATGGCGGCGGTCCGCGCGGCCATGGCCGCGGGCGACGTGCCCGCATCCGGCGCGCCGGCCAGCCGCCGCCCATCCGCCGAAGAGGTCAACCCCACCATCATTTATCCGAACGGCTTCGCGTTGTCTCCGTATGCGGAAACCGGATCGCCGGGCGGGGCACTGAAAGACCCGCCGCGCACCCTGTGGCACGCCAGCCCGGGCAGCTCCGGCGGAATGAATACTTCTCCTCTTTTATGCGCTGGATCGGTGTGTTACGGAAAATGGCGGACTAAAGGCATGGCGCTCTGGTCATCCGGGAACTGGGCACTTAAGCTCATGCTAACGATGAAGAGCCGCGTAACTCGGGTGACCACCGCAAATGGCTAGGTCAACCCGGGAATAGGGGTTAACGCGGCGATCCGGGGGGATTCATCATGTGCCGTGCCGTTTTGCTTTACCGCGCAGTTCTGCGACTGGGGGCAGCGCGCCATCGCCGGCGCTGGGGGGCGTTCGGCATAGTGCTGGCGCTGGCCGCGGTGCCGCTGCTCAGCGGGCCCGCGGCGGCGGGCGCCGGGCCGGCCCGTACGGTCCGCTACCTGGGCGCCACGATCACCGTCCCGCGCGGCTGGCGGGTCATCGACCTGGCCGCGCACCCGTACCAGTGCGTCCGGTTCGACCGGCACGTGCTCTACCTCGGCTCGCCCGGCCGGGTCCAGGACTGCCCGGCCGGGCTGGTCGGGACGACCGAGGCCATGCTGGTGCAGCCGTCCGCCCGGCATGCCGTGCCGCGCTCGGTGGCCTATCCGGAGGACCGGATGATCACGGTGGTGACCAGGCGGATCACGGTCACCGCGAGCTACTCGTCGGACCGGGCCCAGATCGGCCGGATGCTGGCCAGCGCGGCGCTGGCCAGGCCCGGGCGGGACAGCAACGGCGGCGTAACACCGCCCGGGATGACCGGGCTGCGGCCCGCCGGGATCAGGGGGAGCGCACCCCGGGCGGTGCCGGCCGCCGCGACCAGTTACACCGGCCAGGGCTTCGACGCGTGCACCGCGCCGAGCGCCGCGCAGATGCGGGCCTGGCGGGCGCGGTCGCCGTACGGGGCGGTCGGCATCTACATCGGCGGCGCCGACCGGGCCTGCGCCCAGCCGGACCTGACCGCGTCCTGGGTGCGCCAGCAGCAGGCGGCGGGCTGGCATTTCATGCCTATTTACGTCGGGCCGCAGGCCAGCTTCGGCGAGATCACCGCGGCAGGCCGGCAGGCGGTCAGCGCGGCCGAGGACGCGGTCAGCCAGGCCAGGATGCTCGGCTTCGCGCCGGGCAGCCCGATCTACTACGACATGGAGGCGTATCCGGCTGCCCGGGGCGGCCAGGTGCTGCGTTTCCTGACCGCCTGGACCAGGGAAGTGCATACGCTGCGGTACGTCTCCGGGGTATACAGCAATTCGCTGTCCGGGATCAGCGATCTCGCGGGCAACTACGCGAACCCCAGCTATCTCATGCCGGACATCATCTATGACGCGCTGTGGAATGGCGAGGCAAACACCCAGGATCCCGCCGTGCCGGCCACTGACTGGGCCCGGCATCAGCGTATTCACCAGTACCTGGGCGGGCAGAACGCCAGTTACGGCGGCGACACGATCAATATCGACCGGGATTACCTCGACGTGCAGCAGCAGGCCGTGGCGGGCGGCAGCGCGCAGGCGTCACCGGCGGCCGCCCAGGCGACCGGGGCGGTGGACGCGTTCTTCCGCGGCGCCGACGGCCAGTTGTGGCACGACTCGTTCAGCCCCGGCGCCGGCTGGCGCCGCCCGGCCAGCCTGGGCGGCTCGCTGGCCAGCCAGCCGTCCGCGGTGACCTCGGCGCCGGGCGCCGTGGCCGTGTTCGCCACGGGTACCGACGGGCGGCTCTGGGCGGCGGTTGCCCGGCCCGGGAAAGGCTGGTCAGCGCTGCGCCGGCTGCGGATGGGCCTGCTGGGCAGCCGGCCGCCGCGGTGGCGCAGGCCGATGGCGTGATCGACGTGTTCTGGCGCGGGTCGGCGGACCACCACCTGTGGCACGCCCGGTACACCCCGGGGAGCGGCTGGGGCAAGCCGCACGACCTGGGCGGGCAGCTCGGTCCCGGGCCGGCCCCGGCGGTGTCCGGCCAGGGCACGCTGACCGTGTTCTGGCGGGGGCGGCGGGACGGGCAGTTGTGGGTGATCCGGCGCAAGCCCGGCTCCCGCTGGACACATCCGGCTAACCTGGGCATGGGCAGGCTGGGCGGCGCACCCGCGGCCACCGGCCTGGCCAGCGGCGAGGTCGATGTGTTCTGGCCGGCCAAGTCGCACGCCAGCGTGTGGCAGCTCAGCTATCTGCCCGGCCACGGCTGGGGCAAAGCGCACGAACTGAACGCCGGCGTGTCGGCCGGGCCGGTCGCGGTCGCCGCGCCGGCCACAGGTGTAGATGTGTTCTGGAGGGGAAGCAACGGCACATTGTGGTGGGCGGCTGGCCACGGCGCCAGCTGGGCTCAGCCGGCCCCGATCGAGATGGGGGCGCTGGGCAGCGCACCGTTCGCCGCTGGGCAGCCCGGTGGCGCGGTCAACGTGTTCTGGAAGGGCTCCGCGGACGGGCACCTGTGGCAGGCCAGGTACCGCCGGGGCGCCTGGTCCGGGCCGGCCGACCTGGGCGGTGCGGTCAGCTGACCGCCATGGCGCCCGGCTGAAGCTGAAGGATTACGGAAGCTGAAGGATTACTGAGAAGAGGCCACGACCAGGGACATCTGTTGGGTTCCGTACGGTATACCTGACTGGATGGCCTGTCGGTCTCCGAAATAACAAGGACGCTGAATGACACTCATCCCGCCCAGGATTGCCGACGCCTTGTGGCGAATCGTCCCCGGGCCGCTGCGGGAGAAGCTGCGCAGCACCGTCGTCAAGCGTTTTGTGCGGTTCGCCCCGGCCGCGGTGTGCGCGGTGGCCGCCACTCAGATCACATACATCATCTGCATCGGCCCGGCCAACCTGACGGCCGGGATCTCCGGCGCGCTGGGCTGGTTCGCGGGCGCGTCCGTCAGCTACGTGATCAGCCGCTGGGCGTGGGAGCGCAAGGGCCTGCCCAACGTGCTGAAGGAGACCTTGCCGTTCGTCGCGGTCTCCATCTGCGCGGGCATCATCCTCACCCTGGCCAGCAAGTTCGGTAACAGCGTGGCCGCCGATATGGGGCTGCACCACGGCGTCGGCAAGGTGCTCGTGGCGGATGCCTTCTACTTCGCGGCCAACTGCCTGACGTTCGCGCTGCGCTTCCTGATCTTCCACTTCGTGCTGTTCCGCGACCGCAGCGCCGGGGAGGCGCTGGCCGTGGTCGAAGGCCGGGAGCCGCTGCTGGCCGAGCCGCCGGCGGCCGGGGCGATGGGATCGGCGCGCGTCAACGGCGCGACGGCGGGGCCAAACGGCACCGGCAATGGCACCGCGGGCCGGATCCCCTCCCGGGATGCCGACCTGGACGCCCGGATCGCCCCCGATCCCGGCAGCCGCCGCTAACGGCCCGCGGCCAGGCCGGATAGCGCAAAATCTTCGTCTGGTAATAGCAAAAAAACCCGGCCGGGGCGTTCCCCGACCGGGTTTCCTGTGCTTGGGCTCAGGTCCGCTTGGTGGGCCCGGGGTTCAGCGTGCCCGGGTCGGCCGCGGACGGCTCGCTGGCGGGCGGCGGTTCGGCGGCCACCGCCGGGCCGCGGCGGCGCCGCTCGCGCCACCAGGTGCCGGTGACGACGCCGGCGTAGCGCAGTCCGTAGATGGCGTTGTGCCCCTTCTTGCTCTCGCCGACCTGGCGCTTGTGGATCGTGGCCGGGACCTCGATCACCCGGAAGCCGCGGGCCAGCACGGCGATCAGCAGTTCGGCCGACTGGTACTGCGGCTGCTCCAGCCGGACCGCCCCGGTGACCTCGGCCCGCATCGCCCGCAGGCCGAACGACGAGTCGGTGATGTGCGTACCGGTCAGCACGCTGATCGTGGTGGCGAACACCCAGGTGCCCAGGCGGCGCACCGGGTCCTTGGTCTCCTGGCTGCCCAGCTTGCGCGAGCCGGTGACGAAGTCGGCGTCACCCGCCACCACCGGGGCCAGCACCCGCTCCATCTCGGCCGGGTTGTACTGGCCGTCCGCGTCGGTGGTCACGATGTACTGCGCGCCGCCCTCGCGGGCCAGCCGGTAACCCAGGCGCAGCGCGGCGCCCTGGCCGCGGTTGACCGGGACGTCCGCGACGAGCGCGCCGTGCTGGCGGCCCTCGGCCACGGTCTCGTCGCGCGAGCCGTCCGACACCACCACCGCGGCGGTGGCCAGGCCGCAGATGGTGGCCGGCAGCGCGTCCACCACCGAGCCGATGACGCCCTGCTCGTTATAGGCGGCGATGACGATGGCAACCGACGGCAGGTGTTCCGCGCGGTCGCCGTATTCGGCCAGGAAGGCCTTGGCGGCGGCGTCGTCGACGGCCTCGTCCGCTGCCCACTGGGAACGCTCCACAGCGCCCATCTACTCTCCATTCGCCACTCACGTCGATCAGTTGCCACCCGGTTGTACCGGGTTGCGCCGGATTCCGCCGCCTGGCCGACTGGGTATTACCTGACGGCAGGGCCGGGCGAGCCAGCTTGTGCCCAGGACCGTGCCAGTGACTGCCGCTATTCGCGGGTTCGCGTGGACAGTGTAGCGGTGCCGCGCCGCGTTGGTTCCGATGACGAAGCGTCCCGGCACCTGGTTGTGCCATCCTGGCTGGGTGGCGGAGGAGCTGGCGGCGGAGGATGAGACCTACCGGATCCTGCGGTCCCGGATCGACCTGAGCCGTCTCCCGCCACTGAGCCGCGCAGTGACCGAGCACGTCATCGCGGCCAGCGCCGACTTCGACTACGCCACCGACCTGCTCTGCGATGAGCAGGTGCTGGCCGCCGCCGGCGCGGAGCTCGCCGCCGGGGCGGCCGTGGTCGCCGACAGCGCGATGGTCGCGGCCGGGATCACCGGGTACCCGGTGATCTGCAAGAGCGAGGAGACGCTGACCGCGCGGCTGGCCCGGACGGCCGGCATCAGCCGGCCCGCGGCCGCGGTCCGGCTGGCCTTCGGCCAGTCCGGCCCGGGCGCGATCTGGGTGGTGGGCTGCGAGCCCGCCGCGCTCGGCGAGATCATGGCCCGGAACGTCCAGCCGTCGCTGGTCATCGGCTTGCCCGCCGGGCTGGCCGGCGCGGCGGAAGCCAAGGACGCGGTGCGGGCCAGCGGGCTGCCGGCGCTCACCAACGTGTCGGAGAAGGGCGGTGCGGCCGTCGCGGCGGCCGCGTTCTGCGCGCTGGCCGCGACGGCGCTGGCCAGCGGCGGGCCAGCTGCCACTACGCTCGATAACCGGTGATCCCGCGCCGGCCGGGCTGACCGGCCCGGGTGCTGACCTGCTGACATTGTTGACCTGCTGACCTCGCTGGGCGAGCCCAGCCGGAGCCGAAGGAGGGCGGACCGCCATGGTCGCCGACGCGGCTGCGCCCTACCTGCTCGCGCTCCGGCTGGCCGGCCGGCGGGTGCTGGTCGTCGGCGGCGGGTCGGTGGCCGCGCGGCGGGTGCCCGGGCTGCTCGACGCGGGCGCGGACGTGCTGCTCATCTCGCCCGAGGTGACCCCCTCGCTGCACGACCTGATCCTGGCCGGCCGGATCGGCTGGCGATCCCGGGAGTACGCGCCGGGCGACTGCGCGGCCGCGTGGCTGGTCTGCGCCTGCACCGATGACCCGGGGGTGAACGCGGCGGTCGCCGCGGCGGCCGAGGCGGCCGGGATCTGGTCGGTCCGGGCCGACGACGCGGCCGCGTCCGCGGCCTGGACCCCGGCCACCGGGCACGCCGGGGACCTGCGCTTCGGCGTGGTCAGCGGCGACCCGCAGCGCAGCGCCGGGATCAGGGACGCGGTGCTGGCCGGCCTGCAGGACGGCACGCTGCGCACCCGGCGCCGGCGGCGCGGTGGCCGGGTCGCCCTGGTCGGCGGCGGGCCCGGCGACCCGGGCCTGATCACCGTGCGGGGCCGCCAATTGCTGGCCGAGGCGGACGTCGTGGTGGCCGACCGGCTCGCGCCCCGGGCGCTGCTCGACGAGCTGGCCCCGGACGTGGAACTGGTGGACGCGGCCAAGATCCCGCGCGGCCGGGCGATGACCCAGGATGACATCAACGCGGTGCTGGTGCAGCGGGCGCGGCAGGGCCTGGCCGTGGTCCGGCTGAAGGGCGGTGACCCGTTCGTCTTCGGCCGGGGCGGCGAGGAAGTGCTGGCCTGCCTGGCGGACGGCGTCCCGGTCACCGTCGTGCCCGGGGTGACCAGCGCGGTCGGGGTGCCCGGCGCGGCCGGCCTCCCGGTCACCCACCGCGGCATCACCCAGGAGTTCCGCGTGATCTCGGCGCACCTCCCGCCGGGCGACCCGCGGTCCACGATCGACTGGGCGGAGGTGGCCACATCGCAGGCCACGCTGGTGCTCCTGATGGGCCTGGAGCATCTGGGCGAGGTCGCCGGGGCGCTGATCCGGGGCGGCCGGGATTCGCGGACTCCAGTTTCGGTCATTGTGGACGGTACCCTGCCCACGCAGCACATAATTACCACAGGGCTTAGCGCCGTAGCCGGAGCAGTCAGTGCGGCCGGCCTGCGCCCGCCAGCAATTGTCGTGATAGGTGAGGTAGTGCAGGTCGGGGCGCAGATCGCCGAACTGTCCCGGAATATGCTGAGCCAAAAACGGAGTGCCGCTGTGCCCACGTCACCGGGACCTGCCGGGGCAGGGCCGACGCGGGAAGGGCAGTGACAGAGAACTATGACGGAAGGGCCGGGCCTCGCTGCCGCCGGCGCACGCGCCGCCGGCCTGGATACGGCTGCCTCAGCTGACCCCGCCCCGGCGGGGCCGCCACCGGCCACCGCGCCGGGCCAGCCGGGCGAGCCGGGCCGGCCGCCTGCCGCTGAGCCGGGCCAACCGGGCCAGCCGGGCCAGTCAGGGCAGCCGGATGCCAGCCAGCCAGCGCCGGCCCCGGAGGCGGGCCGGCACCGCCGGGTCGATGCCCGGCTGCTCGAGGCGGCCCTGCTCGAACTGCGCCGCCGGGTCGTGGACGTCAGCCTGGTCTTCGAGACGACCGGCGCGGAAGCCGGCCGGGCCGAGCGGGTCAAACTGCTCAGCCAGATCGACGACTACCTGCTGCCCCGGGTGCGGCAGTCCGGCGCGCCGCTGCTGGTGGCCCTGGTCGGGTCCACCGGCGCGGGCAAGTCGACGCTGGTCAACAGCATCGTCGGGGCCCAGGTCAGCAACACCGGCATCCGCCGCCCGACCACGAACAGCCCGGTCCTCGCCAGTCACCCGGATGACGTGGACTGGTTCGCGGAGAACGTGTTCCTGCCCACCGTGCCCCGGGTCCGCCAGGAAGGGCTGGCCCGGTCCGGCCGGGACGGGCTGCTGGTGCTGGCGGCCAACGAGGGCATGCCCAAGGGCGTGGCGCTGCTGGACACCCCGGACATCGACTCGGTGGTGCAGGCGCACCGGGAATTCGCCCACCAGTTCCTCGACGCGTCGGACCTGTGGCTGTTCATGACCACGGCCAGCCGGTACGCCGACGCGGCCGTGTGGGAGCTGCTGGAGTACGCCAAGGAGCGCGGCGCGGCGCTGGGCATCGTGCTGTCCCGGGTCCCGCCGTCGGGCGGCGCCGAGCTGACCAAGCACTTCGGAGACATGCTGCAGGCCAACGGGCTCGGCGACAACCAGCGCTTCGTGATCAACGAGACGGTGATCACGGATGCCCGGCTGCCCGCCGAGGTGTCCGCCCCGGTACGGGAGTGGCTCCAGGAGATGGCGGTCAAGGCCGACCGCCGGGTGGCCGTGCTGACCCAGACCATGGCGGGCGCGCTGGACACGTTCCGCTCCCGGGTGCCTGCCCTCGCCGCCGAGGTGGAAGCCCAGCTGACCATCCGGTCCGACCTGAAGGCGACGGTGGAGGGCGCCTACGCGGCGGCGCTGGCCGAGGCGGACCAGGCGCTGTCCGACGGCTCACTGCTGCGCGGCGAGGCCCTGGCCCGGTGGCAGGACTTCGCCGGGACCGGCGAGCTGCTCCGCGGCCTGCAGGCGCCCCGGGGCCGGCAGGCCGGCAGCGCAAGCGGGGCGCGCAGGCCCGGGCCCGCGCGCTGAAGAGCGCGCTGCGCACCGGCATCGAGTCGCTGATCATCTCCATCGCCAGCCGGGCCGCGGAGGAATCGGTCCGGCGCTGGCGCAACGACCCGGCCGGGATCGCCCTGCTGGACCGGGTCTCGGCCGAGGAGAACGAGGAGACCTGGGCCGGATCGCAGTTCGCCGCGGACGCCGGGCTGGTGCTCGGCCTGACCAGCGAGCCGGCCCTGGCCGACGACGCCGCGGACGGCGCGGACGGCCAGGTCCGCCAGGCGGCGCTGTCCCTGGCCCGCTGCTCAGCCGACCTGCCCACCCGGGCGGCCCGCGCGGTGAGCGGCTGGCAGGACCATACGATGCGGCTGGTCCAGGCGGAGAGCGTGACCAAGCGGTCGATCGCCCGGGTGATGTCGTTCGACGACGATTCGCTGTCCACCGTGCTGACCGTGGCGATGCTCGGGCAGCGCGACGGCGACGGCACCGCCGAGGGCACCGGCGCGGTCCCGCAGCTGCTGCTGACGTCCCTGTTCGGCGCCGGCCCGGTGCGCGACATCCGCGCCCGGGCCCGGGCCGACCTGCGGGACCGGATGCACAGGCTGTTCGACGAGGAGATGCTGCGGTTCGTCCAGGTGGTCAACTCGGCCGGGGAGCTGGACGCGGCGGCCGCGGTCCGGCTGTACCAGGCAACCTATTCACTAGAGATGGCGCGATGAGTATCGGCGAATACCGGTCGGCCTGGCTGGCCAGCCCCGGGCTGGCCACCTCCGGGCTGGGCGGCCCGCTGGCCGCCAGCCCGCAGCCGGGCGCGGCGGCCGAGGCAGACCTGTCCACCCGGCTGACCGCGCTGGCCCGGGTGATCCAGATCGGGTCGGCCCGCAGCGGCCCGGACGGGTTCAGCCCGGCCCTGCTGAGCGACGCGGAGCACCTGGTGGGCCGGGCCGGGGAGCGGCTCCGGATGTCGGCCAACCACACCGTGGCGGTGCTGGCCGGCGGCACCGGCAGCGGCAAGTCTTCGCTGTTCAACCGGCTGGCCGGGGCCGATTTCTCGGCCGTCGGCGTGATCCGGCCGTTCACCAAGGATCCGCACGCCTGCGTGTGGGGCATGGACGGCGCCGCCCAGCTGCTGGAATGGCTGCGCATCCCGCCGCGGAACCGGTACGCGCGATCCAGCGCCCTGGGCGAGGGCGAGGCGTCGCTGCGCGGGCTGATCCTGATCGACCTGCCGGACCACGACTCGGTGGCCGCGCATTCCTCGGACGAGACGAACCGCCTGGTCGGCGTCGCCGACCTGATGGTGTGGGTGCTGGACCCGCAGAAGTACGCGGACGCGGCCGTGCACAGCCGGTACCTCACCCCGCTGGCCGGGCACTCCTCGGTCATCGCGGTAGTGCTCAACCAGTCGGACCTGCTCACCGCCGAGCAGGCGGATGACTGCGAGGCCGACCTGACCCGGCTGCTCGACTCCGAGGGCCTGCACGACGCCCAGGTGCTGGTCACCTCGGCGCGGACCGGTGCGGGCGTGGACGAGCTGCGCAAGCTGCTGGCGCGCACGGTGGCCGAGCGGCAGGCGGCCAGCAACCGGATCTCGGCCGACCTCGAGGTCATGGCGGTGCGGTTCCTGCCCTACGCCGGTGAGGGCCGCGCCGCCAGCGGGGACGGCGAGGACGACGACTTCGCCGAGGTGCCGCCGAACAGCGTGGCGACGCTGGCCGAGTCGTTCGGCCGGGCGGCCGGGGCGGCCGGCGTGGGCCAGGCGCTGCAGAGCGCCCGCGAGCTGCGCGCCATCGACTACGTTGGCTGGCCGGTGTCCTGGCTGGTGGACCGGGCGCTGGGCCGCGACCCGGTGCGCAAGCTCCGGCTCGGCAACCTGTGGGAAGAGCTGCGCGGCGTGGCCGCCGGTCCGGCCGGCGCGCAGCAGGCGGAGATCGACAACGCGCTGACCGTGCTCGGCGACCAGATCGGGCCGACCCTGCCCAAGCCGTGGTCGCAGACGATCCGCGCGGCGGCCCGGTCCCGGCGCGACGAGATCCCGGGCGCGCTGGGCGCGGTG
Organism: uncultured Actinomycetes bacterium; assembly: GCA_963717125.1. GTDB lineage: Bacteria > Actinomycetota > Actinomycetes > Streptosporangiales > Streptosporangiaceae > RYN-230. The sequence goes on along the minus strand of CAVQVG010000020.1, from coordinate 67,111 downwards.
ATCGCCGACACGCTGCCCGCGGAGAACAGCGTGGAGCCGTGGTGGCGGATGGTGGCCGTCTGGCAGGGGCTGCTGCTCGGCTGCGCGGTGGCCGGCCTGGCCTGGGTGGCCACCCTCGTGGTCATCGGCGTCTTCCACGCCACCCGGCACGCGATAGCCGTGTTCAGCGACGCCGCCCTGCTGCCCTGGGTGATCCTGCTGGTCGCCGCCATCCTCACCCTGGGCTGGCTGACCGCCTCGGGCTGCATGAGCATGGTCAGCTCGGCCGCGGTGCGCGAGCGGAGCCGGATCGAGCAGCAGATGCGCGCGGCCATGGAGCAGGTGGCGGAGCAGTACGTGCTGGTCCCGGTCAAGCAGGAACTGTCGGAATACGCCCGGTTCTGCAGCGCGCTGCGCAGTGCCCGTTAGTAGCGCCCGCCAGTAGCGGTCACTCCGGGCCACCGCCGCCGGCCACCGGCGCCGACTGGCCGGGGCTGCGGCCGTCCGCGGCCGGGGCGTTGAGCTGGGGATGGCCCGGCCCGATGGGGGCGGGGCGGGGCGTCTGCGCCGGAACCGCGCTGGGGCCGGGCTGATCCTCGTAGTAGAACTGGCGGCCGCGCAGCAGCGAGACCAGCGCGCCGACCAGGGACATGCAGGCCGCCGCGGTGAACACGATGACCAGGCCGTGGTGGAACGGGCCGGCGATCAGGGTGGGGAAGAAATGCCGCCCGGTCAGCGCCGCCACGTTGTGGGCCGGCAGCCGGCTGAGCACCCCCGACGACTTGAGCAGGTGCTGCACCGGGTTGTAGCCGAGCAGGGCGGCGAACACGGTGCTCACCGGGGGCAGGTGGCTGACCTTGGTGGCCACGTTCAGCGGCACGCCCTGGGCGGTCAGCCCGTGGATCAGCGCGGGCGGCAGCCTGCTGGCCAGCCCGGCGATCATCAGCGAGAAGAAGATGCCGATGGACAGCGACATGCCGGCGTTCTGGAACGTGGACCGCATGCCGGACGCGCTGCCCCGCTGCTGGGCGGGCACGCTGCTCATGATGGCCGACGTGTTCGGCGAGGCGAACAGGCCCGAGCCCACCCCGTTGAAGAAGATGATCGTCGCGAACAGCCAGTACGGGAAGACCAGCGGCAGCGCGATCAGGCCGATGAACGCGCAGGTGGCCACCAGCAGGCCCGCGGTGGCGAACGGGCGCGGGCCGTACTTGTCCGACAGCGTCCCGGAGATCGGCCCGGCGATCAGGAACCCGGCCGTCAGCGGGAGCATGTAGATGCCCGCGTACAGCGGGGTGTCCACGAAGTTGTAGCCGTGCAAGGGCAGCCAGATGCCGGCCAGCCAGAGCACGAGCATGAACTGCAGCCCGCCGCGGGCGATCGAGCCGAGCAGGCTGGCCGCGTTGCCCGCCGCGAATGCCCGGATCCGGAACAGCCGGAGCTGGAACATGGGCTCGGCGATGTGCGTCTCGATCAGGCAGAACACGGCCAGCAGGGCGGCGCCGCCGATCAGGCCGGTGAGCACCCACGGGTTGGTCCAGCCGGTCGGGTGCCCGCCGTAGGGCTGGATGCCGTAGGTGATCGCGACCAGCAGCGCGGTGGCGCCCAGGCCGAACGTGACGTTGCCCCACCAGTCGATCCGGGCCCGCCGGGTGGTGGCGATCTCACGCAGGCTCTTGTAGGACCAGATGGTGCCGACGATCCCGATCGGGACGTTCACCCAGAACACCAGCCGCCAATCCACCGCGGCCAGCAGCCCGCCGAGCAGCAGCCCGACGAACTGCCCGGAGATGCCGGCGATCTGGTTGACGCCGAGCGCCATGCCGCGCTTGCCGGCCGGGAACGCGTCGGTCAGGATGGCGGCCGCGTTGGCCATCAGCATGGACCCGCCCAGCGCCTGGACCAGCCGCCAGCCGATCAGCCACATCGCGCCGCTGCTGCCGTAGAACGGGTCCAGCGACAGCGCGATCGAGGCCAGCGTGAACACCACGAAGCCCAGGTTGTAGATGCGCACCCGGCCGTACATGTCGCCCAGCCGGCCCAGGGTGACCACGGCCACCGCGGTGACCAGCAGGTAACCGATGATCATCCACAGCAGGTAGCTGACGTTGCCCGGGGCCAGCGGGTCCAGGTGGATGCCGCGGAAGATGGCCGGCATCGCGATGATCACGATGGACGCGTCGATGGTCGCCATTGTCATGCTGAGCGTGGTGTTCGACAGCGCGATCCACTTGTACCGGCCGCCGTCGGCACCGCCGGCGCCGCCGGGGGAGAGGCGGCCGTGCCCGTTCAGCGTTGGCTCAGCGCCTGCGGCGCCGCTGCGATCAGCGAGTCTCGACACGTTGATCCATGTTAGCGCGGGTCACTTGCTTGATCGCAACTACCTACTTGGCCCGGCTTTCCTGACGTGTCAGGCGGCCCCCCGGGCCAGCGCGATGAGCCGGTTCAGCACCGCTCCGTCGCTCACCCGCAGCCCGTCGTGCTGGTACTCGCTGGTCACCCAGGGCCGCAGGCCGCGGATGGCCCGGGCGGTGCGCAGCGACAGCTCGGCGGGCACGTACATGTCCTCGAAGTAGACCGCCGCCGCGGCCGGCACCGCGCCGGCCGCGAGCTGGCCCGGGTGGTACAGCGGCGGCCAGTCCTCCCGCGCGGCGAGCTCCTCGGCGGCGTCCCGCAGCGGGCGCAGCACCGGATCGGTGCCGAACATCCAGGGGTAGATCATCTCGCCGGTGAACAGCAGCGGGATGTCGCCGTCCACCGCGGCGGCCGGGTCGAACTCGGGGAACTCGGCCTGGATCCGGTCGGCGGCCCAGCGCGTGGCCGCGCCCTGCGCGTAGCACGCCTCGTGCACCAGGGCGTACAGCGGCGCCTGGGCGAAGGACAGCTCGGCGGCCACCCGGGCCAGGAAGCTGTCCGCCAGCACACCGCCGGCGAACGCGTCCTCCAGCAGGTAGTGCAGGGTGTCGCTGCCGGTGCTCATGCCGAGCCCGCGGCCCAGGGCCTGGAAGGCCGGCACGGTGAGCTGCCCGCCGTCCGGCATGATCACCTCGTGGCTGGCCAGGTACCGGGCGATGACCCGGGCCCGGTCGGCGTCCTGCGGGTACCGCTCGTAGTGCCGCCGGTTCCGCTCGGCCACGATCGGGTAGGTGAGCCGGTACACGTCGTCGGCGATGGCGGCCAGGCCGGGCAGCCCGCCGGTGATGAACGCCTCGCGGACACCCGCCGGGGCCAGCGACAGGTAGCTCACCGTGCAGAACCCGCCGAAGCTCTGCCCGAGCACGCTCCACGGCTCATCCCCGGCCAGCTGGCGGCGGATCAGCTCCGCGTCCCGGATGATCGAGTCGGCGCGGAAGTGCGCCAGGTAGCCGGCCTGCGCCCGCGGGCTAGTTAGCCGGGCCAGGGTGTGCCGGCTGGCCGGGGTGGACCGGCCGGTACCGCGCTGGTCCAGCAGCAGCACCCGGAAGTCGTCCAGCGCCCGGTCCAGCCAGGACTCCCGGCCCGACGGGCGCAGCGCGCCGAACCCGGGGCCGCCTTGCAGGAACAGCAGCCACGGCTTGGGGCTCGCCGACGGCCCGGGGCCGTCCGGGCTCGCGGCCACCTCCCGGGCGAACACCTCGATCCGCTCGCCGTCCGGCCGGCCGTGATCCAGCGGCACGGTGAACGTGTGCTCGGTGACGATGGTTCCGGCCTGCCGGTACACCGGCCCGGCCGGCTGGTAAGCGGCCATGCCCGGTAACGTATGCGACCCGGGCCGGGTCAGCCCCAGCGGGTCCCACGGCGGAAGTCGGCGCCGAACGTCGTGGCGATCGAGGCCAGCACGGCCGGGTCCGCCGTGACCAGTCCCAGCTCACGGTTGCGGTGCAGCGATGCAGCGGAAAAATTCTCTGATCCGATGAACGCCCGTGCGTGATGCGTGCCGTAGTCGGCCTCGACGACTTTGCCGTGGATATAGAACCCGCTCGGCGAGCTGTAGTAGCTGATCTTCACCCCGGCCCGGGCCAGCCGGGCGAACGCGCTGTTGTACTCGCCGTCCTCGTTCTCCGCGCAGACTTTGACGTGCACACCGCGGTGGGCCGCCTTGATCAGCGCGTCCTCGATCGTGGTGTCGCCCATCTCCTCGCTGTAGACGCGCAGGCTCGTGGTCGCCCCGCCGATCAGCCCGAGCAGCGTGGCCTGGGCGTTGGTCGGGGACCAGACCAGGTCGCGGCCGTCGCCGGGCTGGATGGACCGGTGCGCGAAGTCGGCGTTGAACACCGCGGTGATCGCCTTGAGGTCGGCGTGCTTGGTGTCCTCGATCAGGAAGTCCCGGCTCGTCGCGTAGTACTGGCTGGTCAGGTTAGCGGTCATGATGAGCGCCGTGGTGCCGTCGACGTCGATGGTCTTCTGGTGGGTGTACTCGAAGGCCGGCGAGGACCAGGTGACCTTCACCGCGTGCCCGGCCAGGTAGTGGTACGTGGCGTCGTTCGTGCTGCGCTCCTGGCGGTCCAGGATGACCTTGACCCGCACCCCGCGCCGGGCCGCCGCGGCCAGGTCATGCTCGGCCGTGGTGTCGCTGAACTCGTACATGGTGATGTCGATGTAGTGCCGGGCGTGGCCGAGCAGCCGGTAGACGGGGGAGAACCCGGCGCCCGGTTCGGTGAAGAGCGGCCCGGACTGGGTTGCGGCCCGCGCCGGGGCGCTGCTGCCGGAACCGGGCGACGTGGCATCAGGTGCGGTCAGGTTCAGCTTGCAGCCGGCCAGCACGAGCACCGCGGCGGCCAGGGCGGCCGCCGGGGCGAGCCGGGCGGGGGTACGGGGGCGGAACACGGCAGCTACCTCCCTGGCGGCCGCGCGGCTCCAGGCGCGGCCGCCAGTGCAGTACCCGCCAGGCGGAACCTAAGCCTGCCCCGTGGGTCCGGAGATCAGTTCTCCGAGGAGGAGAAGATGCGCAGGAAGAACAGGAACACGTTGAGCGCATCGAGGAAGATCGACGCGGCGATGAGCGGCGCCGAGTCGAGCCCGCGGGAGCGGCGCAGCCGCTGGAAGTCGAACATGGTCAGCCCGGCGAAGATGACCAGGCCGAGCACCGAGTAGATCAGGTCGCCGTGCGGGATGTGCACGAAGATCAGCACGATGCCGAACACGATGAGCGCGATCAGGGCGAAGAAGCTGATCCGGCCGACCACGGCCAGGTCGCGCCGGGTCGCGTAGCCGGCCGCCCCGAAGCCCGCGATGAACAGCGCGGTGGCCCCGCCGGCCTGCCACAGGGCCTGCGGGTCCGCAGCCGCATAGTAGCTGATCGTGGGGGCCAGGCCCAGCCCGAGCAGGATGCCCACCGCGAGCAGCAGCCCGACGGTCAGCCCGGGGGACCGGCGCACGGTGAAGTTCATGCTGATCAGGCACACGAAGGCGACGATGTAGCTGACGATGGCCCAGCCGCCGGACAGGTGCCGCCCGAGGTAGGCGCCGAGCGCGAACATGCCGGTGGTGGCGGCGACGTACCACATGGTCTGGCCGAACAGGGTCCGGGTCTGGTCCGGGCTGGCCGCGCCGGCGCCGGGGTAGGCGTAGGTCTCAGACATCTGTGCCGCTCCGTTCCGTCGATGCCCTGATCGTAGGGTCCGGGGCCGCGGGACCGCTTCACCTATCCGGCTGGATCATGCCCCACATTCTCGACCTTTCGGTAAAAACCCCATAAAATAGGGAGGTGAGCGAACGTTCGCTCATGTGCTGAACTGGGGCGTTGTCCCTCATTTCCCGCCTGGAGGTCTGATGAGAGTCCCCGCGCACCGGGCCCTGCTGGCCGCCGTGTCGGCCGTGGCCGCCGCCGTCTTCGTCAGCGGGGCCGCGGCCGCGTCGTTAACCCCGGCCGCCCCGGCGGCGGACGCCCGCCAGCCCACGGCCGGCGCTGGCGTGCCGGCCGACTACGTGTTCGTGCACGACCCGAGCATGGCCAAGGAGGGCGGCACCTACTACCTGTTCTCCACCGGCGACCCGGCTGGCACGATCGGGAACGGCAACATCCAGATCCGGACCTCGACCGACCTGCGGCACTGGACGTACGCGGGCACCGTGTTCGCGGACAAGCCGGCCTGGATCACCGCGGCGCTCGGCAATATCCCGAACCTGTGGGCGCCGGACATCTCCTATTTCGGCGGCCAGTGGCACCTGTACTACGCGGGGTCCAGCTTCGGCTCGAACAACTCGGTGATCGGCGTGGCCACCACGCCCACGCTGGACCCGGACAGCCCGCGCTACCACTGGACCGATGACGGGCAGGTATTCCGGTCCAGCACCGCTGACGACTACAACGCGATCGACCCGTCCCTGGTCGCCGCCTCCTCCGGGGCGAAGTACCTGGTGTTCGGGTCGTACTGGAGCGGGATCAAGCTGCTGGCGATCGATCCGGCCACCGGCAAGCCGGCCAGCGCGACCCCGGCGATCTACTCGCTGGCGCAGCGGCCCGCGCCCGACGCGCTGGAGGGCGCGGGGATCACTTACCACGACGGCTACTACTACCTGTTCGTGTCGTTCGACACCTGCTGCGCCGGGATCAGCAGCACCTACCGGATCATGGCCGGGCGGTCCCAGTCGGTCACCGGGCCGTATGTGGACCCCAGCGGCACGTCGATGATGAACAGCGGCGGCATGGAGGTGCAGGGGAGTGACGAGGGGATGATCGGCCCCGGCTCGTCGTCCATCTTCACCGACGGCGGCCAGTCCGACCTCGTGTACCACTACTACGACGCGTTCGACAACGGGAACCCCTGGGTTCAGGTGCGCCCGCTGGTCTGGACGTCGTCCGGCTGGCCGGTGACCGGCGCGCCACTGGTCCCGGTGCCGGGCAGCCCGATCCCGCTGCGCTGACCGGCGGACAGCGCGGCGAGCGCGTCCTCGGTGAGGGCGTGCTCGGCCGCGTTGACAACGCCCAGGTCAGCGCGGGCGTGCAGTTCGGCCGCGGTGACCAGCAGCCCGACGACAGGTGATGGCGCGGCCGCCTTGGCCTCGGCGAGGCTGCGCAGTTCGGCCAGCAGGTGCGCGCGCTGCCGCCGCAGCACGGTGGCCAGCATGGCCGGGTTGCCGGCCTGGGCGGCCGCCATCACCTTGAGGAAGAAATCGTCCCGGTAACCGCGGCTGCGCGGGCTCGGCTCGGTCAGCCAGCGGCCGAGCTCCTCCCGGCCGTCCGGCGTGATCTCGTAGACCAGCCGGTCCGGCTTGACCGGCTGTGGCTGGCGCTCGGAGGCGACCAGGCCATCGCGGGCCAGCCGGTCGAGGATCTGATAGAGGTGGCCGATGTTCAGCCCGCCCCACTGGTCGCCGACCGCCTGCTCGAAGCTGCCCTTCAGTTCATAACCGTGTGCGGGCTTGCCCTCGAGAAGAGCCAGCACGGCGTGGTGCAGAGGCATGGCACCGTTCCTTTCCCCCGCGGTGGCGTAACGATGCGGCGTCACCTTACATTGCCACTAGGTAACACTCTTGCATTGCCGCTAGGTAAAGACCAGGGTAGTGACGTGCCCGGCCCGCGTCACGCGACTGGGAAACGGCCGTCGGAGGGTGCCAGCAGTGCGCAGACTCGCCTGGTCGCAGCTCCGGTTCCGGGCCGGCCGATGCCATCCAGCTACTCGCCGACGAGCCGACCGGCAACCTGGACTCCCGCACCGCCACCGGGATCCTGGACCTGCTGGCCGAGCTCCGCCGGGAGACCCCGATGACGGTCATCATCGCCACCCATGACCCGCAGATCGCCGCCCGCTGCGACCGGCTGATCAGGCTCCGGGACGGCGCCGTCATCGACGACATCGAGATCGCCGACGGCCGCCCGGTCGAGGAGACCATCCGCCGGGTCGGCCAGCTCGGCTGAACCCGGCTTTAACGCGATCCCGCACCCGGGCCGGCGCCCACCGGCCCCGGTGCGCTGTGGTCAGGGGTGAACGTAACTGCTGACGGTGACCCCGCGGTCGAGGCGCAGCGACTGCATGATCTGGAACGTGGTGGTTCTGGTGAAGATCTCGATGTCGGCGGCGGCGAGCACGCCGGTGTACTTGGCGATGATGGGCGCCGCGGCGCGTTCGGTGACGGTGTCGAGGTGGGCTTTGACCCCGGCCCAGAAGTTCTCACCGGCCGCCACGTAGAAGGGGATCGGGTCGACCGCGGCCAGCGTCTCCCTCGCGCTGGCTTCGATGTCGGCGATGTAGGCCTGGTGCACCGCGACGTCATCGCGGGTGGCGAGCCGGCCGAGGTGCCCGCAGATGAAGTGCGTCCACGGGTAGGACAGCGCGATGGCCGGGGCGCCCATGTACCCGATGACGTCCTCGGACAGGTTGACATTGTAGATGGGCACCCACCCGGCGTTGACGACGTCGATGAACATCAGGGCGTCGTGGTCAGGGAAGTGGATGTAGATGTTGTCCGGCGAGTGGTTGGGCCCGTGCCAGGCCAGCTCGGCGCGCTCACCCCCGACCTCGAGGGTGTACCGGTCGGCGAAGGTGATCTCCGGCACTGGGCGGGCCGGGTCGCCGTCGCGCAGCAGCAGCCGCCGGGTCTCCTCGTGCCCGACGCGGACCACGTCCCCGCCGAACAGGGAGGACGCGCCGCCGTGGTCGGCGTGGTGATGCGAGTAGACCAGGTGGCTCACTCGATTGGGCACGCCGTTGGCGGCGGCGATCTCGTCCACCGCCCGCCGCAGGTTGCCGCCGATGGAGGGCGGCGCGTCGAACAGCACCACGCCGTCCGGGGTGGTCAGGAACGCCGACTGGTAGACGCCGTCGGTGACGTAGTAGAGGTTCCGCTCGACCCGTCCGACGTAGTACCCCTGATCGTTGAGGGCTGGGCCGAGTGCTGACCGAGGGATGGGCGCGTAGTCTGCGGCGCCGCTGGTGCCGGAGGCTGGTGATGTCACGGTATCTCCCCTGGGATTTCGGGCACGTCCCCTGCTGGCCGTGCAGAACTTCGCGACTGCCCCAGGCTCGCGGCGAGGCAGGTGAGAGAGCATCACCGGATCATGGTGATTCGCACCGGCGACGAAGGTGAGCCTCGTTAAGCGCCGTAGGCGGGCAGGATCGCCCCGCTCACCGGCGCGGCGGCGTCGCTGACCAGGAAGGCGATCACGTCGGCGATCGCCTCCGGGGTGACCGCGTGCGCGATGACGTCCGGCGGGAACGCGGCCCGGGTGGTGGGGGTGTCGAGCAGTTGCGGCGCGACCGCGTTCACCCGGATCCCGTGCGGGCGCAACTCGATGTCGAGATCGCGCGTCAGCTGGACAAGAGCGGCCTTGCTCACGCTGTAGGCCGCCATGCCGCCAGCCGGCTCAATCCCCTGGCGGGCGGCCACGTGGACGATGGCGCCTGAGCCCTCGCGCTGCATGTGCGGCGCGACCGCCTGGCTCAGCCACAGCGCGGGTCCCAGGTTGACATCGAGCATGAGCCGCAGGGTCTCGGGAGTGGTGCTGACCGCGTCTCCCAGACGGAACGCACCGAGGGTGTTCACCAGCACGCCAGGAGGCCCAACCTCGCCGGCGATCCGGTCGATGAGCTGTCCCGCCACGGCGGGGTCGGTGGTGTCGGCCACCTCCCGGCGGACATCGCCGGGGAGTTCACGCAACCCACCCTCGTTCCGGTCGACCCCCACCACCGTGCGGCCGGCCGCGGCGAGGGCCACCATCACCGCGCGACCAAGCGGACCGCCCGCACCGGCCACGATAGCCACCTTGCTGGTCATTTGACGCCTCCCGTCCTTACCAGGCCTTCGCAACAAATCCAGGCTGGCCGTCGGGCAGGTGAGAGGTCATCACCGGATCATGGTGATCGGGGCGATCTTCTCGCCGCCGGCATCGTAAATCACCAGAATCAGGTGAGAACCTCTCACCGTGCTGGTGACTAGCTTCGGGCGCACCCGAACCCCTGCTACGGGAAGGTGCTCCAATGACCAGCGCCCCGATGCGCGACCCGGTCGCCGACCATCTCCTCACTCCGCAGAACGCAGCGCTTCTGCTCATCGATTACCAGCCATCACAGCTGGCCGGGGTCCACTCGATGGACCGTGACCTCCTGGTCGAGAACGCCATCTCGACGGTCAGGACCATCAAGACCTTCGGGGTCCCGGTCGTGCACTCGACCATCAACGTCGCCTCCGGCCGGGGACGGCCAACGCTGCCCGAACTCGCCGGCCTGCTGGCAGACGACAAGCCGCTCGACCGGACCACGACCAACTCCTGGGAGGACATCGAATTCCTTGCGGCCGTCCGCGCCAGCGGCCGCCGCAAGCTCATCCTCTGCGCCCTGTGGACCGAAATCTGCATGGCCTTCACCGCGCTCGACGCGCTGCGCGAAGGATACGAGGTCTACCCCGTCGTCAACGCGATCGGCGGCACGTCGCCCGAGGCGCACCGCGCCGGCCTTGACCGCGTCATCCAGGCGGGCGGGCAGCCGATCAGCTGGGTCTCGCTCGCGGGTCAGTTTTCCGACTGCTCTGCACCTTTGATGCCTCTGAACTGGTGTTTTACGTCGATGACATGCCCGTGACGTCGAGTGGTCGCCGGGGCGGCCGGATCATCTGAGTCGCGGCTTAAAGGGTCCTGGTATGCCAGTCGGTGACCTGGCGTGGTTCATGCGGGAGTCGCGGTCCACGTGGGAGGCCGAGCCAGTATGGCTATCTTCCCCGACCGGGGACGAGCTGGGCAACCCGCCCGCGACTCCCTGACCCGCGGGCCGTGCCAGGTGCCGACCGCTGATGCCTGCGACGGTCGCCGCGGGAATCAGCCCTGGAGCGTGATTACCACGCCGGTGTCCGCATAGGGAAAGGGGCCCTTGCCCAGGTGTCGCACACTGTCCACTAGCCGCATGATGGGCACCATCAGGCCGTACTTGGCCTTCACCGTGGACGTGATCGCCTCGAAGTCCGCACCGCAGGTCACCAGCTCAACGGTGCCGGTCACCGGCGTGGTGCCGGCTTTGACCCGGCCTTGGACGTCGCTCGGCTGCAGTGTCAACCTCGGGTTGTTCCGTAGCCGCTTGATCTTTCCGGAGGCCGAGGAGGTCAAGAGGCCGACCCGGCCGCCGTTGACCGGGACGATCCAGGTCGCCGTTGCGACCGCCACCCCGGTCTTGCGGAAGGTGGCCACGGACACGTACTTCTCCTGCGAGATCGCCTGTTCGGCGTTGCTGCCAGTCATCTGCTTCTCCTCTCTAATGTGATCTCCGAGATCGGGATCCGCGTTTGGTGAGAGGACGAACGGCGAAGCCACTGGAGGACACCCGCAGCCGTGGAATCTGTCAAGCGGGCTCGGGCCTCACGTTGTCGAGGAGACGGGACAGAAGCAGCCGACCTTCGCCCTCGGTAGGCGCCAACGAGGTGGCGATTTCCAGCTCCCCGGCAGCCTCTGCCGTCCGGCCAAGCCGTCGCAGGTTGTCGGCCAGAGCGGCATGCCAGAGATGGGACCGCTCCATACCGACGATTGCCTCCAGCGCGGCCAGCCCGTGCTGCGGGCCATCGCGCTCAGTGATCGCAACGGCCCGGTTGAGCGCTACGACCGGGTTGGCTGCGACCGCCCCGAGCAGGTCGTAGAGTTCGATGATCCGGTCCCAGTCCGTGTCGGCCCAGCTCGTAGCGGTGGAGTGGGCCGAGGCCAGACGAGCCTGAAGCTGGTAAGGCCCCGCCTTACCAGCCGACCTGCCGACAGCTCCTTGCAACCACCGCGATCCCTCGGCGCTCGCCTCCCGCACCCGCCCCAGCCCGACCCAGCCAGGGCGGCGAGCCTCGGCCTCCACGCCCTCGCCGTCGTCCGCGAGACCGGCCCCGGCTGGTGCCGGATCAAGCCTCGGCGCGGTAATAGCAGTTCAAATTTTTCCGGCTTCGCGCCGCGGGGGTGTCCTCTCCGGGCGGGCCCGTCCGTCCTTCCCCCGGGTGGCGCTCGCCACCACGCGGAGAGAAACGAGGAGACCGATGACCAGCAAGACCACCACGGCAGGGTCCGACGCCGGCCGGCAGGCCGTTCTCGACGTGCTCGCGCGCGTGTACCAGGCGTGGGAAGCCGGCGACGCCGAGGCGTTCGTGGCCGACTACACCGACGACGCCAGCGTGATCCAGCCCGGCGTCTACGAGAAGGACCGCGAGGAGATCCGCACGAATATAGCCGCGGCGTTCGCGGGCCCGCTCAACGGGTCGCGGGTGGCCGCCCACCCGGTGGACGTCCGCTTTCTTACCGGCGACACGGCCATCGTGGTCAGCGAGGACGGGATCATCTTCCCCGGGCAGGACGCTGTCGCGAGCGAGCGCCTGGTGCGCGCGACCTGGGTGCTGGTCAGGCGCGACGGCGGCTGGCGCATCGCCTCTTACCACAACAGCCCCGCCAGCTAGGGTGTCATCTTCCGGGTGCGGGGCGCCTTCCTGCCAGGGAGGCGCCCCGCACCCGGATCTGAACAGTTGGGGGTCCGCAACAGCATTGGCACGGTCGTGATCGCCAGAGTAAAACGGTGTAGACCTGGTCGGCTGAACGGAAGGGGCCTTGACGATGGCGCTGTATGTGGCCTTGTGCTACTACGACCGGGACCAGTCCTGGGAGGACGTGCCGGATCCGGAGTCCTCCCCCGAGTACACGGAGTTCGCCCGGCGGGCCACCGAGGCCGGGGTCATGCGCGGCGGCGAAGCCCTGCACCCGGTGACCATGTCGACGACCATCACCGTCTCGAGCGGCAAGGGCGGCGACGTCCTGGTGACCGACGGCCCTTATGCCGAGGCGAAGGAGGTCTTGGCCGGGTACTTCCTGCTGGAGGCGGCCGACCTGGACGAGGCCATCGCGTGGGCGGCGCAGATCCCGGCTGCCTGGCGGGGGAAGATCGAGCTTCGCCCGGTAGCGCCGGCCCACGGCTAGGTGCGCCCTGGCATGGACGCCGCCGGCACGCTGGCCGAGGTGCTGAAGGGCGAAGGTCCCAGGGTGCTGGCCACGCTGGCCAGGACCATCGGCGACCTGGCCGTCGCCGAGGACGCGCTCTCCGAGGCCACGATCACCGCCCTTGATGCCTGGCCCAGAACGGGGATCCCTGACAACCCGCGGGCCTGGCTGGCGGTGGTCGCCCGCCGCAAGGCGCTTGACCTGCTGCGCCGCGAGTCAGCCCGGGCCGCTAAGGAGACCGCCGCGTTCCGGTGGGGAACCGGGGCCGCACCGGACCAGATCGAGGAGGCGATCGAGGCGATGGAGCCAGAGACGTCTCTGCGCGACGACATGCTCCGCCTGATCTTCACCTGCTGCCACCCGGCGCTGAGCCGTGAGGCCCAGGTGGCCCTCTCGCTGCGCACGCTGGCCCGGCTCGAGGTGCCGGCCATCGCCCGCGCCTTCCTGGTGCCTGAGGCCACCATGGCCAAGCGCCTGGTGCGGGCCCGCGCCAAGATCGCCACGGCCCGCATCCCCTACGCGATCCCCTCCGACACCGAGCTTCCCGGCCGGCTGGCCGCGGTGCTGGCGGTGGTGTACCTGATCGCCACCGAGGCCCACGCCCCGACCGGCGGGGACGCGGTGGCCCGGGTTGACCTCGAGGCCGAGGCGATCCGGCTGGCCCGCTTGCTGGCCAGCCTGATGCCCGACGAGCCCGAGGCGCTCTCCCTGCTCGCCTTGCTGCTGCTGACCTCGGCCCGCACCCCCGCCCGCACCGACGCCGACGGTAACCCGGTGACGCTGGCCGACCAGGACCGCACCCGCTGGAACCGGGCCGCGATCGCCGAGGGCTCGGCGTGGCTGTCCGAGGCGGTGGCCCGGTCCGGCGGGGTCGCCGGGCCCTATCAGATCCAGGCTCACCTCGCCGCGGCCCACTCGACCGCTCCCAGCTGGCAGGAGACGGACTGGGACCGGATCGTCGGCCTCTACGACCTGCTCGGGTCGATCACGGCCAGCCCGGTGGTGGCGCTCAACCGGGCCGTCGCGGTTACCGAGCGCGACGGCCCCGAGGCGGGGCTGGCTGCCCTGAAGACCATCGCCGGCCTGGAGTACTCCCATCTGTGGCACGCTGCCCTGGCGGACAACCTGCGCCGGCTCGGCCGCACGAGCGACGCGGCCGGAGAACTCCACGCCGCGGTGACCCTGGCGCCCAGCGAAGTCGAACAGCGCCTCCTGCAGGGCCGTCTGCGCACCGTGCGGTCCGAGCTCGGCTGACCGCGTTCTGGTTTTCTCGCTTTCCCGGCTCTGGCTTTCTCCCCGGATATGTCCTGCGCCCGCTGCACCGTTCGTCCTTTCCCTGCAAGAGCGGTCCCCGACCTCGCGGACCGCCCAGCGACGGAGAAGCAGATGACTGGCAGCAGCACCAAGCAGGCCGGGGCGCCGGGCGTCAGATCCGGTACCCAGCTGAGTTCACAAGGAGGCACCACCATGACCGACGAAACCATCAGCGCAACCACGATCATTAACGCCCCAGCCGAGACGATCTTCGCCGTACTCGCCGACCCCGCCAAGCACGCCGCGATCGACGGCACCGGGTGGGTCCGCGAGCCTCTTGACGGCCAGCCGCTGACCGCGGCGGGCCAGGTGTTCCGGATGGCCATGTACCACGACAAGGCCCCGGGCGGGCACTACCGGATGGCCAACCGGGTGCAGGTGCTCGACCCGCCAGGCGCCATCTCCTGGGAGCCAGGCATGGACACCGGCGATGGCAACCCGCAGATCGTCGGCCACATCTGGCGTTACGACCTGGCCTCTGCCGGACCATCCGGGACCGAGGTCACCCTCTCCTATGACTGGTCGGCGGTCCCCGACGCCCTCCGCCAGCGACTCCCATTCCCATTCCCCCCGTTCGCCCCGGATCATCTGAGCAACTCGCTGGCTCACCTCGCCGAACTGGTCACCGGGTAACCGGCCAGCAGGCCGGCCAGTCCCTGCCTCTGGCCTGGCCAGGCCGGGTGGCTGTATACGTGGTCGCCGGAGCGGCCGGAGCCCGGCGCTGTCCGGGCTCCGGCCGGCTCACAGAGCCGCCGGCGGCCCGGACACCCCCGCCTACGCCGCCGCGGCCCGCGTCGCCGACCAGGCCGCGCTGCCCGCCCGCCTACACCGAGGTCACCCAGCTCGACATGTTCCGCGACGAAGACCTCGCCTGCGCCCTGCGCCTCGGCCAGGCCGGCGTACCCGTCGAGTTCCACCTTCACCCCGGCGCCCCGCACCATTTCGACTTCATCGCCTGCAACACCACCGCCGCCCGGCGCGCCATCGCTGACCGCGTTCTTTCGAGCACCGGATGCCCCTGCCCCGTACCGGTGGCTGCCGTGCAGCCAGCCCTGATAAATGATCGCCGCAGCGTCCAGGCGCACAGCCAGCACCGATCAGATAATCTGCGTGCCTCTCCGTCAGCACACGTCGCGTAAATATTCGGCAGGGAGCTCTGCGTGTCCGTGACCTTCCGGCTATGGTTCACCCTCCGTGGCGACGGCCGACCGGGCGTGGAGTCACAGCAGCGGTTCTGCTTCCGGTCGGGACCGAGCGCGGTCGATCAGGCCGCGCGTCGTGATGATGGCGCCGCTGTGAGAAGCGCCGATCATGTTCTCCTGGTCATGCCGACGTCCAGAAGCTGGGCTTCGAGGCCGGCGATGCGCTTATCGAGGAAGCGGTTGTTGGAGCGGGCGGCTTGCAGCTTTTCTTCCATTGCACGCTGGTCGCTGGTGAGCTGGCGGAGCCGCTGCTTAAGGGTGGTGTTCTCGGCGGTGAGCCGCTGGAGTGCGTCGTGGTCATGGTCGCGCTGGGTGTCGCGGAGCTCGCCGAGCAGCTCGCCGATGCGGTCTCGCTGGGCGCGGATCTCTGCGTGGGCGGTCTTGAGCGCCTGCTCAGCGTTTAGCGCCCGCTGCTGCCATGACGCCTCGGCCTGGGCGTCGCGGTTAGCTTGGTCGTGCTGCCGCCGGGTGGCGGTGCGGGTGATGGCGGCGCTGATCAGGTCACGGGCGGCGGGATTGTCGTAGAGGAAGGTGCGGGAGACCCCGGCGCGGGATGCGATGGCAGGGTAGGTCACCGGGAGCCCGCGTCGTTGTATCTGCTGGATGGCGTCGGCGACGGCCCGCAGCTTGTCTTCGGTGCGCTTGCGCCTGGCCTGGTTGGCCGCCGCGGTCTGCGACGGTGCGGTGCTCATTCAGCGTCCTTCCTCCTCGGCCTCGCTGCCAGTAGCTGCGGCGAGGTCGGTGGCGCGGAACGACATGTTCCACAGCCGGTGGTAGTAGTCCTGGGGGCGCCGCAGGTCCAGCGCGAGCGCTTGGTCGAGCATGCCGAGCCCGGCGAGGGCCTTTTCCAGCCCGTCGATCGCCTGGGCGGTGGGCGCGAAGACCTGGTGGAGGTAGTCGGCGGTGGCGTTGTCGGGGGCGCGTTCGGCGATGGAGGCCCACTGCTCGCGTTTGCGCAGCCAGTACAAGAGGTCCGCGCCGGACAGTACGAACTTGTCGCAGGAATGGCAGTTCAGGTTCCACGGGCAGGCGCCGCCGTGCACGACGGGCTGGTAGGTGCAGAACCCGCCCTCGGTCGGGGTGCTGGCCCGGCTCAGGTCGATCATCAGTGCTTCAGCCTGCCGTCGGTCCATCGGGGTCGCCGGGTCCGACAGCAGCTCGCCAGGATTAGGCGCGGCGGGTCCGGCGACCCAGATGTGCTGCAGGATGTCCTCGATTTCGCTGGTGGCGACCTTGGCGTAGTGCTCGGTCATGCGGATGGAGACGTGGCCGAGGTAGCGGCGGATGTGGTGCAGCCCGGCGCCGTGGGCTAGCAGCCGGGTGGCCAGGGTGTGACGGGCCTGATGGGCGACGCAGCTAACACCCAGGTCGAGCTGGCCTACCCACTGGCGGAACCGGCTCTGGAACGTGCAGTAGCTGATCGCCCGGGTGCCGTGCAAGTTACGGACAGGAGAGGGGAACAGGGCCAGCCGGGCGCGTTCAGCGGAGTCCGGCGGGCGGCCGTGATGGTGCTCGAACCGGTCCAGCGTCTTGCGCTGCCGTTCGGTGATCCGCTGGTAGACGTATTCGGGGATGCGGATCGCCTCGTCGTAGTTGCCGACCTTTGCCTGGTCGTGCCACAGCAGCGGCAGCCCGCCATACCGGCCTACGCAGTCCAGCCGCAGGCTGGTGATCTCGCTGCACCGCCGCCCGGTCGCGATGATCGTTTCCCAGATGTCGCGGATGCCGCGATCGGACGGATCGAAGGTGCCGGCGAGCCGGGCCAGGTTGCCCGGGTCAGCCAGGGCGCGGGCCGTCTCGTCGGTGAACGGGCGGCGGGTCCGCTGGGTCATCGGGCCGCCATGCGGCAGCGCGACGATGAATCCGCGGTCCAGCCCGATCCGGTCGGCATCACCAGTGTCCAGGGCGTGCCGCAGGATCTTGCGGATGTAGTTCAGGATCGTGTTCCGGGACCTGTCGCTGATGATCGAGGGCTTGCCGTCGGCGCGGGACAAGCCGAGGGCCGGCATGCCGTTGGCGGCCCGGTGGCGCAGGTCAGCGGCAAAGGCGTGGGCATGCTCCTCACCCAGCAGGCCCGGCTGGTGACCGCCGCCAGGCGCGCGTGCCTCGAGGAACACGCTGAGCGTGACGCAGGCTTGCCGCGCGTTGTGATAGGAGCCGCGGCTGCGCGGGGCTTGAGGCGAGCGCAGCTGGGCGGCGGTGTAGTCCCACAGCAGGTCACGCAGCCACCGCTGCCGTATAGCGGTGAGGTCGAACCGGCCCCGCCGGCTGCCGGATTCTGCGCCGAAGTGGCCGAACTCCAGGTAGCCAGCCTCGCGGGTCTCAGCGGGTGTCAGGTAGACCAGCCGCAGCGCGGCGAGCATCTCGGTGACGGCGTTGCGAACGGTGTGATCGAACTTGCTGGTGTCCAGGTCGGCCAGGCAGTCCAGGCCGCGGCAGGCGTCCGCGATCGCCTGCACCCATCCCAGCGACCATCCGGCATGCTCGGCGACCTGGGCGTGGGCGTACAGGCCCCACTGGATCTCGGCCCTGGCCAGTGGGGCCAGGCCGCGCAGGTTCACCGTCCCGGGACGCGGCAGCGGCAGCGCCGCCCGGCACCAGCGGCCGAACCCGGCCTCATTGTCGTAGCAGACCGGAACCGGCTGGTCTGCCTGCTCGAACCGGCCAAACCACATGTCGGGAAGCCTGGCCCCGCCCGGGCTCCCCTGGAAGCGATAAGCCGACTCGTGCCCGTGACACAGGCCCAGCGGCGAATAGGCCAGCTCAGGGCAGACATCGACCCGGCAGCCGCCGAAGCTGTCATAGGGAACCTGCGCGGCCAGCCACTCCTCAAAGCCGGGACTGCCCGCTTTCCGGCGCGTTTTCTTCCACCGCTGCTGATGGCGGGCACACAGCCGGCTCCCGCGTATCGCCGGGCGGTGCATGCAGATCCGGCACAGTTCGGGGACCCGCGCGTACGTCAGGCCCAGCGGCGCGGCATCGCGCATCCACGCCGCCCGGTCCGCGCCCGCCAGGCACGCTTGGCGGCACAGGGCCTCGTGCCCAGCGCACAGCATCTTGTTCTCGCGCCGGGGCCGTTCGCACCCGGTGATCCGGCAGCCCCACCAGAAGACCGGATGATCACGGGGGAACGCGATGATGTCACCGCGCAGCAGCGGGTCGAACCCGGGCCCGCTGATCAGCGCCGACAGCAGCTCCAGCCGGTCCCGCCGCTGGCGGCATTCCCCGCCGCCGGCTGGCACCACCACCGGGAGCGGGACAGCGGCCGTCATGGCTGCTCACCCCACACCTGTCGCAAGGCGGCGTCGAATACCGGATCGTGGACATCGGCATGGCCGTACACCTCATCCACCACGGTGACCGAGGCCCAGCCCCCGGCATCACGGGCGACCAGCAGGTTGCCGCCCGAGGCATCCAGCACCGCGGAGGCGAACGAATGACGGAACGCGTGCGGCCGGACGGCGCCCAGCCCGGCCCGGTGACCGGCCCGGCGCAGCATGCCGCGAGCCGCCGCCGGAGCCCACGGCTGGCCGTGACCCGGGCCGTGCAGCTGGACCAGCAGCATGCCATGCCCAGCCTGCCGCGGGTACTCGGTGGTCATGTACTCGAAATAGGCATGAACCATCGCCGGGCTGGCCCGCCGCACCATGCCGCCGCGGATCACCCCGTCCTCCAGGCTCCACGGGTACTTCGTCTTGGCCCGCGCCCGGTTCGCGTTGCCGTCCCGGTGGCACACGTGCACGTGCGGCGACCGGCAGTCCCCGCACGGCGCATCCTCATGCAGGTGCAGGTCGGCCAGGTGAAGGCCGCACAGCTCGCCGATCCGGAAGCCCCCGTCACCCAGCCAGGTCACGACCAGCCGGTCCCGTGCCGTCATGACAGCCTGGCCGAGCAGGTCCCGGGCGCCATCAGGCAGCATCTTCGGATGCCGGCGCCGGACCCGGCGCGGTGCCAGCGGATTGGCGGGCAGCTCGCGGCGCAGGTGCCCCAGCAGCGCCCGGTCGCGGTCCGCCCGGGCCGGCAGCCGGGTCCGGTTAAGCTGCCCGCCCAGCTCCCGGTTGATCCCCAGCGCGGCCAGGTGCAGGTAGAACCCCTTCAGGCAGGAGGCCGCCGCCGACAGCGTGTCCTGCCCATAGGGCCGCTTGCCAGCCCGCCACGGCTCGCCCAGCGGCATCGCCACCCTCGCGCCGACGATCCCCATATACCGCTGCAAGTCCCGCAACGTCACCGATTCCGGCGGCAGGCATTCCCGCTCCAGCCAGCGCAGGTGATCGACCAGCAGGTAGGCATACGTCCGCTGCGTCCCCGATCCGTCGTGCGCCCGCAGGAACCGGTCGGCCTGCTCGTGCACCTTCCCCTCCGGCCACACGATCGTGAACGACCGTCCTCTCCTGCCGTCCACGTGCTGGACGCGCAGATCCCCGATGACAAGCCCCTGCCCCATGAGTCCCCCGGCTTCACGGACGTGACGTACACCCTCGACACGAGAGGGTAACCAGTCGGGCACGTTCAGTGCGGGAGGCTCGCCGGACGTCCCGGACACCTGGCGGGCCGCTCGGAAAAGTCGAACTGCAGCGCGACTGGGCCCGCCAGGACACCGTCCAGGCGATCATCGAGATCGTCCTCACCGACCGGCTAGAGAAGGAGCAATAGCGCCCATAGCCGCCGCGGCCTGCGGCCGGATCAGGAATTACGATGAAGGCTGATGAGCGACGACGTAATCATCGGGTACGACGGAAGAGCGCGGTGCGCCTGGGCCGGAGCGGGCGACACCGCATCCAGCCGTTACCACGACGAGGTCTGGGGCGCCCGCACGCATGACGAGTCTGCCATGTTCGAGGCGCTCACCCTGGGCGTGTTCGAGGCCGGGCTGAGCTGGTCGATCGTTTTCGGCAAACGAGACGCATTCCGCGAAGCGTTCCAGAACTTCACCGTCGCCAAGGTCGCCGCGATGACGGACCAGGACGTCGATCGGCTGCTCCAGAACCCGTCAATCATCCGCAACCGGGCCAAGATCAAGGCCACCGTCGGCAACGCGCGAGCGATGATGTCCACGTCGCCCAGCCTGCCGGCGCTCGCAGAATCCTACGAGACAGCGCGCAAAGGCGCGCCGCGATCCATTGCCGACATTCCCTCGTCCACGCCACCGGCGGAGGCGCTGGCCAAGCAGCTGAAAGCTCAGGGATATCGCTTCGTGGGCCCCACGAGTGTGTACGCGTTCATGCAGAACGTTGGCATGGTCAACGACCACGTCCGAGGGTGCTTCCGAGCGGCCGGGCACGGCGCCCGGGCATAAATTGCCCGGGATCAGGGGCGGGGCCAGTCAGCGAACCTTTCCCGCAATCCGACCACATCGTCCGGGCTGAGCCCGTACCGGGCGAACACCCCGTCGGGCATCCGGTCCAGCTGCAGGCCGGCGTCGGCGAAGTCGCGGTCTTCCAGGCCGGGATCCAGCCGTTTGGCGAAGCCGATCAGCTGATCCACCGGGTAGCGGCGCATGGCGGCGGCGGTGTCGATGTAGTCGCGCGGCTCGACCCGGCTGGCCAGCGCGCAGACCTTCGAGCCGGCCAGGTCCTCCAGGGCGAGCACCGGGCCGACATCCATGGTCACCGGCCGGTGGCTGCGGTCGAAGTAGGCCAGCTGCAGCATGGTCTGCTGCCCGCTGGGCCCGGTGATGATCCACTCGGCCATCCCGTCGCCCAGCCCGTAGAAGACGTCCGCCAGCCCGTCGGCGCTGTCCTGGCGATCGGCCCGGAAACCGGCCGCGCGCAGCGCGGCCTGCACCACCTCGGCGGCGGCGGCCACCCCGGCTTCCTGGTTGCTGAACAGGTTGACGTCGTCGGTGGGCCGGTCCACGATGCCGTGCGCGATCAGCGCGTTTCCACCGGCCAGCGCGAAGCCGTGCCGGGCAGCCGCGCGGAGCGCGACGGTGGCCACCTCGCGCTGGAGTTCGTCGATCGGCATCAGGTGGCGGCGGGCACCGCGGCGGGGGCTCGCAGCACCGGGTGCTGGTCCTCCCATGCCTCGCGCACACCGCGGGGCAGGTGCAGATCCGGCCACAGGCTGACCAGCCGGTCGCCGTTCAGGTAGCCGAGATCCCCGGGGCGGCGGGCCTCCCGGAGAACGATCTGGTACATCCAGGGCAGCATGCCCGGCTCGTCTAGGTCGAAGGTGCGGTCCGGGAACCAGAACAGCCAGATCGGCAGCTCGACGGGGCCGTGCTCGGCGCCGTGCAGGTCGGCCAGGCGGTCGGCGACCAGCACCTCACGACGGCCCGGCCAGAAACCCGGCCGGGCCTGCGGCATGACAGCATGCACGCTGGCCATACTCCCCAGAGTAGCGGGTACGCGCGCAGCGTGCTGGGCCTCAAACGTAGTTGTCATGCGCAGTCCAGACCAGTGCCTGTTGCCGCAACTTTGTTCTAATGCTAGCACGCCTCTTGACCCTGACACGGTGTGAGGCTGTCGGGTGGGAGGCGTCATGTTCACCATCGGGGAATTCGCCAGGCACGGCCGGGTCTCGGTGCGGATGCTGCGGCACTACGACGCGACCGGGCTGCTCCGCCCGGCCCGGGTCGAGGAAGCCAGCGGCTACCGCCGCTACACGGCCGGCCAGCTGGCCCGGCTCAACCGCATCATCGCGCTCAAGGATCTCGGCTTCAGCCTGGACCAGGTGCGGGAAATGCTGGATGAGCAGGTCAGCGCCGCGCAGCTGCGCGGGATGCTGCGGTTGCGCCGGGCTGAGCTGCAGTCCCGGCTCACCGCCGACGCGGCCCGGCTGGCCCAGGTCGAGGCGAGACTCCAGATCATCGAAAGGGAGGGCACCATGCCCGCCGACGACATCCAGGTCAAGCAGATCCCGGCCGTCCGGGTGGCCGAGCTCACCGCCACCGCGGCCAGCCTCGAACCCGCCTCCATCACCCCGGTCATCCAGCCGCTGTACGAGGAGCTGGGCAGCCGGCTCGGCCAGGCCGGGGTGACCCCGGCCGGCCCGGCGATCGCCTACTACGAGGACGCGCCGGACGGGGACGGCGTGGTGGTGCACGCCACGCTGCCGGTCAACGCGGACCCGGCGGACGGCCACGGCTTCGCCATCGTGGACCTGCCGGCCATCACCCGGGCAGCCACCGTGGTGCACCGCGGGTCCATGGACAGCGTGATGTCCACCATCCAGGTGCTGGCCCGGTGGATCGACGACAACGGGTACCGGTCCAGCGGCTACCCCCGGGAGTTCTACCTGGAATGCCCGGCGGACCCGGCCCAGTGGGTCACCGAACTGCAGGAGCCGATCGCCCGGGAAGGCTGATCCCGGCCTGCACATCCCGGATCGCCGGGCCGTCGCGGGACGGCTGGACGCGCAGGTGGTTCGGCCCGTCGATCCGGGACCGCAGGTATTCGGCCGGGGTGACGCCGGCCAGGTCGCGGAACTCGTCGATGAGGTGGGACTGATCGCTGTAGCCGTGCTGGACGGCGACAGCCGCCCAGTCGGCCCGGGCCTGGCGCCCGAGCGCGCGGGTCACCCGGCGCAGCCGGTGCACCCGCGCGAAGCGCTTGGGCGTCAGGCCGGCCTGGGCGGTGAAGCGGCGGCGCAGGGTGCGGGGGAGCAGCCCGAGGTTCTCGGCCACCTGGGCGACCGGCACGCCGCTGGCCAGTGCCCGAGCGGCGGCGGTGACCGCGGGATCGCGGCTGGCCGGGCCGGTCAGCCGGGCGAGCAGGGCCTGTTCCATCACCAGGAGCTTGTGCTGCGGGGACGCGGCGGCCAGCAGCCGGTCCCGCAGGCTGCCGCCGCCGCGGCCCCACAGTTCGCCGAGCGGCACCAGCTCATCGGCGGCCGCGGCCAGCGGCACGGGGAAGAAGGCCGGGGCCGCGCCGAGGGCGAAGGACACGGATATGTGCGCGCGTCCCGCCTCGAACTCGGTCACCAGGGCGCGGCCCCGCGGGCCGGCCAGCATCGCGCCCGGCACCCGGTCGATCCGCCGGTGCTCAGGCCCGGTGAAGGAGCGGAACTCGTCCCGGTTGAGGTTGACCCACAGGCTGGGCTCCGGGTCGGGCAGGATCTTCTGCACCGAGGTGCGCGGCTGGTCGCCGGCCTGGTAGCTGATCGCCCGGATCAGGCCGGCCAGCGGGGGAGCGGGGGAGCGGACGATGATGGTCACGGGGCTGGTGTCCCTTTTCGCCAAGACCCGGGCCGGGACCCGTGGGCATGATTGACGCCGAACCCAGAAGGGGGCACAGCACGATGGTAGACAGCAGCGGTCCCAAGTACCGCACGGGGAAGTTGTGTTACATCGAGATCCCGGCGGCCGATGTGGCTGCGTCCGCCGAGTTCTACCAGCGGGCGTTCGGCTGGGAAATCCGGCGCAGGGGGGACGGGGCGGTCGCCTTCGATGACACGGTGGGGGAGGTGAGCGGCACGTTCGTGGTGGGCCGGCCGGTGGCGCGGGAACCAGGCTTCCTCATCTACGTGATGGTGGCGCGGGCGGACGTGGCGCTGGATGCGGTGCGGGCCGCGGGCGGGGAGGTGGTCCGGCCGGTGGATCCGGGCGCGGGCGAGGTGTTCGGCTGGTTCCGCGACCCGGCGGGCAACGTGCTCGGCGTCTATCAGCAACCCGGGCTGGCCGAGGCAGAGGCAGCCGCCGGCGCGGGAGCTGAGCAGGTCAGCCCGGTGCCGGAGCACCTGCACACGGTCACGCCGCGGCTGGTGGTCCAGGATGCACGGGCGGCGATCGGCTTCTACCAGGAGGCCTTCGGGGCCGGGCAGCGCGGGCAGCCATTCGCCGGGCCGGGCGGGTTGGTGGTGCACGCGGAGATCCGGATCGGCGACTCGGTCGTCTACCTGACCGAGCAGGGCGACAACGGGGGCGACGCGATCGCCCCGGCCGGCGGCCGGGTGACCGCGATCATGGTGATCACCGTGCCGGACGTGGACCGGCTGTGGGCGCGGGCGGTGGCGGCGGGCTGCGAGGTGATCCACCCGCTCGCGGACCAGTTCTACGGCGACCGGGAGGGCCGGCTGCGGGACCCGTTCGGTCACCAGTGGATGCTCGGCAGCCACATCGAGGACGTGGACGGCGCTGAGCTGGACCGGAGGATGCAGGCCTGGGCGGGTGAATAAGTTATCGAACATATATTTGAATACTGGTGCGGGGAGCGATAGCATCGCCGCCACCATGACACGCAGCTGACGAGCGAGGTGGAGGCTGATCATGCCGAGTGCGGCGGCGCTCACCCCGGATGACCTCACCCCGATCCAGGCCCGGATTCGCCAGTTCATCGAGGACTTCGGCCAGCGGTCCGGCCATTCGCCCAGCTACCGGGAGATCGCCAGCGCGGTCGGGCTGGCCAGCTTGTCCAGCGTCTCGCTGCACGTGCGCACGTTGCAGAAGAAGGGCTACCTGCTTCTCGAGCCGGGACGGCCGCGCACCGCGGTGGTGCGGCCCGGGGAGGCGGTGCCCGTCCGGCCGGCGCCCAGCGCGGCCGGGCCGGCGCGGGCGGACGCTGACCCGCGGAACGCGGCTTACGTTCCGCTGGCGGGCCGGATCGCCGCGGGGGAGCCGATCCTGTCCGGCGAGCAGGTGCTCCCGGCCGACTCGGCCGAAGACGCGTTCGTGCTGCCCCGGCAGCTGGTCGGCGAGGGGGAGCTGTTCATGCTCCGGGTCTGCGGTGATTCGATGATCGGCGCCGGGATCACCGATGGCGACCTGGTGGTCATCCGCCAGCAGTCGGACGCCGAGAACGGCGACATCGTGGCCGCGCTCATCGACGGCGTGGAAGTCGAAGGCACGGTCAAGACGCTCAAGCGGTCCGATGGGCACACCTGGCTGATGCCGCAGAACCCGGCGTACACGCCGATCCTGGGTGACCAGGCGACCATCGTCGGCCGACTCGTCGCCGTGCTGCGCCGGGTGTGACAATGAGCGGCGTGGACAGCAGCCACTACAGCCTGGTCGTCGCGGCGGCCCAGGCCGCGGGGCCGTGTCCGGCTGGCGACGAGGCGGCCTGGGGGCGCCGGGTGCACGGGCTGACCGTGGACCTGTACCTGGTCGCGCAGCAGGCCAGGCAGGACATCGAGCGGCTGGAGTCGGCGCGGACCTTCGTCGCGTTCCTGGAGCAGGTCGAGATCGAGGAATCGAGCCGCCGCGGGCTGGTCACGTTGCGCCTGCCGTCGGGCGAGAGCGAGCCGATCCGCACCGAGCACGTGGACACCGACCGCGGGCGGGCGCTGATCGAGCGGGCCCGTTCCCTGGTCGGGCGGTGGGTGCTGGTGTACCGCTACAACGAGCGCATGGCGGGCCAGCGGAACCAGTCGGTCCGGATGCTGGCCCATTTGATGGATCTCGGCGGTGACGGCGCTGTGCCCAGCGCCACGGCGAAGAAGATGGTGCTGCAGGAGGCGGGTGGGGACGTGGCCCGGGCGCAGGAGGCGTGGCTGGCCGCGGGACTGCCGCAGGCCGGCTCGGTCAGCGTCGAGCAGCTCGAGCAGGCGCGCGGCGCAGCGCGGACGGCCGGGTAAGGCCCGAGGCGGCTGAGCCGTGAACGGCCGTTGACCCAGAATGTCCGATAACAGCAAGAAGCGCACGGAACCCCAACCGCCCGGCTTGCCGCGGGGGAGGGGCCCGGGCCGAACCGGTACGTTCCGACACGGGCCGATCCGGACCGCCCCGGTCCATGCACATCCCGGCAGCGACGCAGGGGGGTGCTGGCACGCTTCTTGCTGTTATCGTATGAACCCGGTACGCTTCGGGCATGTCAGCTCGGCACGCCCGCGCGCCGGCGGGGGAGGCGGTGGACGCATTCATCAGTCATCTGGCCAGCCTCCAGTTCGCCGGCGTCACCCAGCGGATCCGCAGGCACTTCCTCGATGAATTCCTGGACCACGCCCGGCAGGCGGCCGGCCGCACCCAGATCGCGGCCGGCGACCTCCTGGACCCGGCGCGGGCCGGCGCGTGGCTGTCCGACGCCGCCGCCGGCAAGACCCGCACCCGGAACACCCTGAGCGGGCCCGACGCGGCGGCCTGTATCAACTCGATGCGGGTGCGCGTCGACTCCTACAACGCCTTCGCCGAGTTCCTCGGGGTACCGGACCGCCTGGCCAGCCAGCCGCCCGCCGACGGCGACAGGCTGACCCCCGCCGATGCCGAGCGCCTGCTGCACGACCTGGCGGTACGCAGGCCGGTCTACGCCAACGCCGCGACCGCGCTGCGCACCGCCGCGGTGGCCGCGCTCGTCGCCGACTCCGACCGGTCCGTCCCCGACCTGGCCGGCCTCACGGTCCGAGCCCTGCACCTGGATGGTGAGCCACGAGTCGAGCTGGCCGGCGGCCCCTGCCCGCTCCGCGCCCAGACCGTGCTGATCCTCACCCGGTGGCTCGATGCCAGGGCGGCGATTATCGCCGAACTGGAGGGCAGCGATCCTGGCTACTTGTGGATCCCGATCAAGCCCGGGCGGCCCCGGGGCGGCCGCCCGCCGGTTAAGCCGGGCCTCAAGCCGGCCGCCGTCCGCACCCTGCACGCTGCCCACCGCAAGCTCGTCAGCCATGTGCTCGGTACACCACTCCGTCCCGGTGCCCTCCGCGGAAACCCAATCGACACCGCCGGGCGTGCTCCGCACACTGGGGGATCATGACGAGCAGCGACGTGTGGGACGAGGAGACCGCGGCGGGCTACGACGCCGATAACGCGGAGAGATTTGCGCCGGAGGCCCTCGATCCGATGGTGGACTTCCTGGCCCGCCTGGCCGGGTCCGGCGCGGCGCTGGAGTTCGCCGTCGGCACCGGGCGGGTCGGCATCCCGCTGGCTGCCCGTGGCATCCCCGTCACCGGCCTCGAGCTGTCCGTGCCCATGGTCGCCCAGCTGCGGCGCAAGGTCGATGAGGGGACTCTGCCGGTACTCGTCGGGGACATGGCCACGACGACGGCGCCCGGCGAATTCTCCCTGGTGTACGTGGTGTGGAACAGCATCTCCAACCTGCGCACCCAGCACGAGCAGGTCGAGTGCTTCCGCAACGCCGCCCGGCACCTGAGCGCGGGCGGGCGGTTCGTCATCGAGCTCTGGGTGCCAGCCATCCGCCGCATGCCGCCCGGGCAGGACGCCGTCCCGATGAGCCCGGCCGGGCGGCACCTCATCTTCGACACGTACGACCTCGCCACCCAGCAGTGCACGTCGCACCACTACTGGCCGGAAGCCGACGGGACCACGCGGTACGGCTCCGGCCACTTCCGCTACATCTGGCCCGCCGAGTGCGACCTCATGGCGCAACTGGCCGGGCTGGAGCTGGAGGAGCGGCTGGCCGACTGGGACGGCAGCCCGTTCACGGCCGACAGCGAGAGTCACATCTCCGTCTGGCGCAAGCCATAGCCCAGTTGTGGGGGAGACCGGCCCGGCGGCGCGGTCACCGGGCCATGCGCGCTCGGGCGGTGCTCAGATCGTCTCCAGCCGCCGCTCGAACAGCCGCCGCTCGGCGGCGTCGTCGCTCAGCGCGGCGGCGCGACGGTACTCCTCGCGGGCCTCGGCCGCGCGCCCGAGCCGGCGCAGCAGCTCGGCCCGGGCAGAGTGCAGGTACCGGTAGCCGGGCAGCTCGACGCGATCCAGCAGCGCCAGCCCCACCGCCGGCCCGTCCGCCTCGCCGATCGCCACCGCCCGGTTCAGGGCGACCACCGGCGAGCGGTCGATCGCCGCCAGCTGCCCGTACAGGGCCGAGATCTGCGGCCAGTCCCGGTCGCGCTCCAGGTGCAGCGACGCGATCGCCGCCTGCAGCACGTAGCGGCCGTGGCCGTCGAGCGTGAGCGCCCAGTCGAGGGCGCTGCGGCCACGGGTGATCGCGGTGTGGTCCCACAGCGACCGGTCCTGCTCGGCCAGCGGCACCAGCTCGCCGTCGCGGAAGCGGGCGGCGCGGCGCGAGTCGTGCAGCAGCATCAGCGCCAGCAGCCCGTGCACCTCCGCCTCGCCGGGCATCAGCTCCGCCAGCGCCGCGCCGAGGCGGATCGCCTCGCCGGCCAGCGAGCCGCGTTCCGGCGGCGCCGAGTAGCCCGCGTTGAAGATCAGGTAGACCACGGCCAGCACCGCTGCGAGTCGTTCCGGCAGCTGCGCCTCGTCCGGCACCCGGAACGGGATCGCCGCGTCCCGGATCTTGCGCTTGGCCCGGACCAGCCGCTGCGCCATGGCCGGCTCGGCAACCAGAAACGCCGCCGCGATCTCCGGCGTGGTCAGGCCGCCGAGGGTTCGCAGCGTCAGCGCCACCTGCGCCTCGGGCGCGAGCGCCGGATGGCAGCAGGTGAAGATCAGCTCCAGCCGCTCGTCGCGGAAGTCAGGGTTGTCCTCGAACATCGTCGGTGCCTCGCGCGGGTCGCGCCCGCCGCCCGCGGCGCTCAGCTCGCGCTGCAGCCCGGCGGCCTTCGCCTGGAACGTCCGCTCGCGGCGCAGGCGGTCAAGCGCCCGCCGCCGGGCGGTGGTGATCAGCCATGCCCGCGGGTTGCCGGGGACTCCGTCTGCGGGCCAGCGCTCGGCGGCGACGGCGAACGCCTGCTGGGCGGCCTCCTCAGCGAGGTCGAAGTCGCCGAGGAGGCCGATCAGCGTCGCCAGCACGCGGGCCCATTCGTCGCGGAAGGCCCGTTCGACGGGGGTCAGCTACCGCCCCAGTCCATCACCGGGCGGATCTCTACCGCGCCACCCACCTGCAGCGCCGGGACCCGCTTCGCGACCTCGATCGCGGCGTCGAGGTCGGCGGCCTCGAGCGTGAAGAACCCGTCCAGCGCTTCCTTGGTCTCGACGTAGGGTCCGTCGGTGATCAGCGTCTCGCCGTGCTCGATCCGCACCGTCGTGGCGGACTCTGGGGGCTTCAGGCCGACGCCGGGAGTCAGGCCCGGCGTCTTGTTCAGCTCGCCCCAGGCGGCCTGAACCTCCGCCTGCTGCGCCTCCGGAAGTGTCTGCCAGCCGCGCGCGCCGGGGCCCAGGTTGATCAGCACCACGTACTTCATCGGATGTCCTCTCGGTCGGTGTCGGTGACTGAGTGATAGACGCGCGAGCGGTGCTCGGATCGACAGGCGCCAGGAAATCTTTTCCGGCGCTGCCACGCAGGTGCGAGCCGCCGCCGGCGACAACCATCCTCGCACGAGCCGGGAAACGCGCTGTAGCGCGCGGCTGGCGGCACCGTGCGCCACTGCGGACCGGTCTACGGAGCCCGTCACGGTACGGGGATCAGGAACTTCCCGGTGGCGACGGTGTTGGAGGCGGCCACGATTCCAGGCTCCCGCTGGATCGTGCCCCCGCTGACGAACGCGATCAGCGTGCTGCCCGCGGGGCTCGGCGTGCACGACGACGCGCAGGTGCTGTCACCGGCCGCGCACGTCGTCAGCAGGTCCAGCGCGGTCCCGCTCTCCTCGTAAGTCTGGATGGAGAACAGGGCCGTCAGCCGAGCTTGGCCGCTATCGACCCGAGCAAGTGGTAGAGGCCGACGATCCGGTCCCAGTCCGTCTCCTGCCAGCTGGGAGCGGCCGAGTGGGCCGCGGCGAGGTGAGCTGGCCAGCGTGGCCAGCACCCTGGAACCTTCGCCCTTCAGCACCTCGACCAGGGTGTCGGTGGCGTCCATGCCAGGGTGCACCTAGGCGTGTAGCGGCGCTATCGGGCGAAGCTCGATCTTCCCCCGCCAGGCGCCCGGGATCTGCGCCGCCCACGCGATGGCCTCGTCGAGGTCGGCCACCTCCAGCAGGAAGTATCCGCCCAAGACCTCCTTCGCCTCGGCGTAAGGGCCGTTGACCAGCAGGACGTCGCCGCCCTTGCCGCCCGACACGGTAATGGTGGTCAACATGGCCACCGGGTGCAGAGCTTCGCCGCCGCGCATGACCCCGGCCTCGGTGGCCCGCCGGGCGAAGTCCATGTACTCGGGGGAGAACTCCCTCTCCGGCGGTGAGTCCCAGTACTGGTCCCGGTCGTAGTAGCACAAGGCCACATACAGCGCCATCGTCAAGACTCCTTCCGTTCAGCGGACCATGCCGTACCGGTCTACCCGGGCGATCATGACTGCGCCAACCGCTGCTACGGCCCTGGTACGCGTTTGGATCCGGGTACGGGGCGTCCTCCGGGAAGAGAGCGCCCCGTACCCGGAAGACGGCGCCTTAGCTGGCGGGGCTGTTGTGGTAGGAGGCGATGCGCCAGGCGTCGTCGCGCCTGACCAGCGCCCAGGTCGCGCGCACCAGCCGCTCGCTCGCGACAGCGTCCTGCCCAGGGAAGATGATCCCGCCCTCGCTGACCACGATGGCCGTGTCGTCGGTAAGAAAACGGACGTCCACCGGGTGGTCGGTCGCCCGCGACCCCTTGAGCGGGCCCGCGAACCCCGCGGCCATCGTGGTGCGGATCTCCTCGCGGTCCTTCTTGTAGACGCCGGGCTGGACCACACTGGCGTCGTCGGTGTAGTCGGCCACGAACGCCTCGGCGTCGTTAGCTTCCCACGCCTTGTACAAGCCCGCGAGCACGTCGAGAATGGCCTGCCGGTCGGTGTCGGACCCTGCTGCGGTGGTCTTGCTGGTCATCGGTCTCCTCGTTTCTCTCCGCGTGGTGGCGAGCGCCACCCGTGGGAAGGACGGACGGGCCCGCCCGGAGAGGACACCCCCGCGGCGCGAAGCCGGAAAGAATGAGAATTTCCCGGCACCGGACCGTGTCTCAGGAATCTGGAACAGATCGCCGCCGACGCTGTCGGCTATGGTCAAGGCATGGGTTGCTTCGCTGCCATGACTACCCGGACCGCCGCTTAGCGGCGGTAGCGAGGTTGCCGCAACTGCGGCCTCATTGCCTGCCCCTGCAGGGGCAGCGCCAGGACGTACCGCCGGATCAGTGTCCTGCCGGCAGTCACGCGCGTATTCCCGTGCTGCCGGGCCATCCTGCCTGATCAGGGGAGTCATGTCTCAGTCGCAGCGTTTCGGTTCACAGTGCGAAGAACCATTCCCGTGCCCGTCCGCAGCCGGACCCGTCGTCACGAAAGACCCGCGTGCCGCCACGCTGGTCCTGATGGTCGGGCTCCCCGGAGCCGGGAAAACCACCCGGGCCAAAGAACTCGCGGCAACGCACCGAGCGCTGCGGCTGACCCCGGATCATTGGATGATCCCGCTGTTCGGCGACCCGATGGCCAGCGGCAAGCGGTTCGCACTGGAAGGGCGGCTCATCTCGGTTGCCCTGCAGGCGCTGCGGCTGGGGACCAGCGTCGTGCTCGACTACGGGCTCTCGGGCCGCGATGAACGGTCGGCGCTGCGGTGGCTGGCCCACTCAGCCGGGGTCTCCTGCCAGGTGGTCTACCTGCCCGTGGACAAGGACGTCCAGCTCGCCCGGATCGCGCACCGCCAGGCAACGGCACCGCATCAGACGTTCCCGATGAGCGAGGCCGACGTAGACCAATGGCGGGAGCAGTTCCAGGCACCTGATGCCGCTGAGCTCGGCGGCGGTGAGATCCCCAGCCCGCCGACGGGGTGGCCGGGCTGGCCGGAATGGGCAGCAGACCACTGGCCCTCGTGCACCGACAGCTAACCCGGCTGTCCTGCCTAGAAGCGTCCTGACGGCGTTCGTGCTGGCCAGCGGTACCGCTGGCGTATCACCGCAGGTCAGACGACGCGTCCGCACGGGTGGCGAGCGTAGCGAACACGCACGTTCACCACCCGTGATGGCCAGGCAATTTGGAGACTGACAACAAGCAGATGCGTCAGATTGGCTGAGACTGCGTCACTTCAGCTGAGACGGGACACCGAGCCTGCGGGGGGACGCGTGGATGCGAAAGCGGTCTACTTGACATAATGCTCATTATCGGCACTTACTTCGCCGGGCCGAGATTCCTGTTGACGAGGTGCTGTGGCTGAGTGGGCCAGAGTCAGCCCTGTGACCTGGCCAGCACCTCGTCGGCTAGCTCCGCCGGAGTGAGCTTGCCCGAGCGCAGCATGGGCGTCCCGACTGCCCGAACGGCCCGTTAATCCAGATGATCACTGGCCCTAAGCTAGCTGGAAGTCCCTGTTCCGCTTGCCG
This sequence comes from uncultured Actinomycetes bacterium, assembly GCA_963717125.1. Taxonomy (GTDB): domain Bacteria; phylum Actinomycetota; class Actinomycetes; order Streptosporangiales; family Streptosporangiaceae; genus RYN-230. The sequence goes on along the minus strand of CAVQVG010000020.1, from coordinate 34,746 downwards.
GCCGCCCGTGAGGACGAGAATCTGTCCACGCTCCGGCATGAGGAGGCACTCCATGAACGAAGGCTGCGTCTTCTGTGATCAAAGCTGGATGAGGGCAGCCGAGATCTTCATCGAGGCCCCCCACTGCATATTCGCCTCGACCCGGGACCCGGACATCCGGACCCAAGCCGGACTGGCGGAGGGCGTCCTGCCCGGGTCCGGGGCAATCGTGCCCATCGCCCACCGGACTTCGGTCTTCGAGCTGACCCCCGCGGAGTGGGCAGACACTCAGGATCTATTGCTCCAGGCAAGGATGGCGCTGCACGATCTGCTGGCCCCAGACGGCTATTTGCTTGGCTGGAACCAGGGCGGTGCCCTGCATCCCCATATGCATGTCATTCCACGATTCGACGACGAGCCACTGTCTGACCGCTGGCTGCGCTCGGCGATCAACGTCCCGGAAAACAGACGGCCCGATCCATGGGCGCCCGGGAGCGGACGGGCACTTCGAGGTGCCAGCTGAGCGCGACGACCGGGGGCCTGCCGGCTTAGTAGACCGGGCTGGGCCCAGAGTCTTCCGCCGGCATCAGCTCCGCTGGAACAAAGCACCCGTCAACCGTCCCACCCGAACTGCAGCCGCCCAGGTCAGCCATGACCACTCTGCAGCAGTCTCAGTGGGACAGAACAACACTGGCAGACAACTACGGTCAGCCATCACGAGCGAAGCTAGGCCAACCGGCTGGTTATCCGTGTGACTGGTACCAGATCTGAAGTTACGCACTAATCCGGGTGGCGAAACCCAGCCGCCAGGTCGCTGGCGAAGAGTTCGCCCGTCCATCCCCCTGGTTCAGCGAACCATTCCGTCCCGCAGACAACTCGGAATATCGGCCGGGGCGACTTGGTCAGCGCACGGTGCAACCTGGCGATTCTTCCCCCGCCGGAAAGCGGGGTCCGGTGCACCGTTAGCGCTGCTTGCTTTTGTGCCGCATAGCGGCGGACGTTGACCCGGTGCGTGATCGCGGACTGCGGCGTACCGTACCCGCGCATCTCATCGAGACGGTGGCGAGTTACTAGGCGAAACGCTAGAAGCAACCGCGCGAACCGGGCGATCAGCTCCCGCGGCACCGTCGCTTCCGCAACTCGCACTTCGGCTAGCTCGGCCGCCCGCGCGCCGACCTGGTGCACCCGTACATGGTCGCGAAGGCCGTTGCCGCCTTGGGGGTCGTAGCTCAGCAGCAGATCCGCCTGCTCGCCGGTCAGCAGGGCAGCCAGCTTCTCCACCGCTTCCTCCAGGTCCGCGCGCGCGAACCGGGTCCTGCCTGGCGGGTCTTCGAACAGGACCGGCCCGTGCCCGCTATCCGCGTAGCCCAGATGCACGACCTCCTGTGCGCCCAGGATCGCAGCGCTAGCCCGTAGCTCCTCCATCTGCCGGGCAGCCAGGTCGGCCCACATGCCGTCGCAGGCCGCGACGATGATCACCCGATGTCCCTCGGCGGCTAGCCAGGCGATCGTCCCGCCAGTCAGCAGCACCACGTCGTCAGCATGAGCATGAAACGCCACGATCGTTGCCACTGGCGCAGCCTAGCGGGCAAGCACTGAGGCGCGGGACTGCCTGGTGGCGAACCTGGCGGCGCCTCCGACGCGCGCTCAGCAGTCAAACACCGACCAGCAGATGCCGTTCCGCAACCGCTGGTCGTCAAGTACGAGCTCGCGAATCGCCTCCGGGAGCTGGTCACGCTGCCACCGGCACTCCAGTCGCCCTGCGCCCTCGCCGTCCGGCGCGCCAGCACGTGCGGCCTTGATCGCATAGGCGGCCGCACCGAGTTCGTGCGCGGCGACGTGCGCGACGGCGCCGGCCTGGCCAGCAGCGTACGCGGCATGCCGCGCTGCCCCGCGCAGGTCTCTGGCCGCGGCCATTGCATGGCCGGCCGCCGTGCGAGCCTGGGTCATCTTGACCTCGCCACGCACCCAGGCGCGGGCATGCTCGATCGCCTGACGTGGTCGTGGGTCCTCAGGCCGAGCCGACTCGAAGAGGTCAAGGACGTGCTCCGCGCACGATGCCGCCCAAAGAGCGAGGAGCTTGTGATCCGAATCGGTGAGGCTCCCACCGCGGCGCATCGTCACGAAGCGAGGATCTCGGACCTTCGGGAGGATCATGGTTGGCACTCCTTCTTGCATCCGCCCGTTCCGGCCAGTTAACCCGGTGAGGTCGCACCTGCTCGCGGAACTCGCGATCGAAAACACGTCTCCCCTGCGAACCATGAGGATCTTCAAGCCCTTGCCGGGCGACATCCAGGAGCAAGGCCGCTTGGGCCGCCTGCTCATTGATCCCGAGTGGGGTGCGGCACCCCCGGCCACGGCAATCCCGAAGACGATCCCCCTCACCGACATCACGGACGACTACGAACGATCCATTCCCGGCTTCCTGTGACCAGATAGCCAGCAAGGTCCGCAATGCCATTTACACGAGGGCGGCGCGTCCGGCACCCGGTCGGCTGGTCTGCGGCGGGCTAGCGGGAGTGGGCGGCGGGAAGGCGATGTCGATGGCCAGGCCGCCGCCGGGCTGGGGCTGGGCGGTGATGGTGGCGCCGTGGGCGGTGGCGATGGCCCGGACGATGGCCAGGCCAAGCCCGTGGCCGCCGTCGCGGCGGGCGGGGCGCGGGCCGAGCCGCTGGAAGGGCTGGAATAGGCGGCCGACGTCGGCGGGCGGGATGTCCGGCCCGGAGCTGGCCACCGACAAGACGGCGTGACCGCTGTTGCTCCCGGTGGTGACCTGGACGTCCCCGCCGGGGATGTTGTGCCGGACGGCGTTGTCGATCAGGTTGGTCACCAGCTGCTGGACCAGGACAGGGTCACCATCGAGGATGGCGGGCTGGATGCTGGCGTGGACGTTCAGGCCGAGGCCGCTGATCGCGGGGCGGGCGGCGGCCAGCGCGGCGCTGGTGGTGGCCGCCAGGTCGGCGGGCTCGCGCGGGCCGGGGCCGGCTTCGCTGCTGGCCAGGGTGAGCAGCGCCTCGATGAGGCGTTCCTGCTCGGCGTTGAAGGCGAGCAGGTCCTGGCTGACGGCCAGCCACGTGCCGGTGGTGGCGGCCGGGTCGGCGCGAGTGACCTCGAGCAGGGCGCGTTCGCGGGTCAGCGGCGTGCGCAGCTCGTGCGAGGCGTTGGCGGCGAACCCCCGCTGGGCGTCGAACGAGGCTTCCAGCCGCGTGAACAGGCCGTCGAGGGTGTCGCCGAGTTCCTTGAGCTCGTCGTCGGGTCCGTGCAGGGCCAGCCGCTCGTGCAGGCTGCTGGCGGAGATCCGCCGGGCGGCGGCGGTGATCGTGCTCAGCGGGCGCAGCACTCGCCCGGCGATGACCCAGCCGATCGCGACCGCGGCCACGGCGACGATCGCCAGCGCGATGCCGGACTGGATCAGCAGCTGGTGCCTGTCGGAGGCGATCTGCGCGAAAAGTTCCGTCTTGAGAGACCTCACCCTAGCCTGCTCAGCGGCGGCAAAAGGGTCGAGGCGGACTTTGAAGAGACCGGAGCCTTTCGGCGGCCGGTAGACGGTTAGGTGCTGGTGGAGGGGCACTAGCGGCTCCGCGTGCCCGTCGAGCAGGTAGGTGACGACGAGCACGGCCGCGCCGCACACCAGGAACACCCCGCCGTACAAGACGGTGAGACGCAGCCGGGCGGTGCGGCGGGGCAGCCGCAGCCGGGACGGGAGACTGGGTCGCGGGCGGGGGGTGCGCATTAGGGTCCTCCGATGCGGTAACCGCTGTCCCGGACGGTCTGGATCACCGGCGGGTCGCCGAGCTTGGCCCGGAGCCGGCCGATGGTGGTCTTCACGGTCTTGGTGAACGGGTCGGCCGCTTCGTCCCATACTCGTTCGAGCAGTTCCTCGGCCGGCACCGGCCGGCCGTCCGCGGCGAGCAGGCATTCCAGCACGGCCAGTTCCTTGCGGGTCAGCGGCAGGCGCCGCCCGGCGCGGACCGCGACCCGCCGGGCCGGATCCACGCTCAGGTCACCGCAGGTGAGGGTGGCCGGCAGCGGCGCGGCGCCGCGCCGGCCCAGGGCCCGGATGCGGGCGGTCAGCTCCGCGAAGTAGAACGGTTTGGGCAGGTAGTCATCGGCGCCCAGGTCCAGGCCCTCGACCCGGTCCTGAGCCGACCTGGCCGCGGTCAGCATCAGCACCCGGCTTGCAGACCTCCCGGCGGCTAGGGCCCGGCAGACGTCGTCGCCGTGCGTGCCGGGCAGGTCCCGGTCCAGCACCACCACGTCATAGCGGTTGACCGCCGCAAGCTCGAGGGCAGCGTCGCCGTCCAGGGCCACGTTGACGGCCATGCCCTCCCGGCGCAGCCCGGCAGCCACCGTCGTGGCCAGGAACTCGTCGTCCTCGGCTATCAGCACCCGCACCGCATGTCACCACTGCTTCCGCGCCTCGTGGTATATCAGCCAGCCGCCCGGTTCACAGGATCGCAGGTCACAGGTAACAGCCAGGCAACATTTTCTGTGGCCGTGCTGTGACCTCCCCGTCTGTACAACTGCCTGCAGGGTGCCGAACAGAGGAAAGAGCCGATGACCACCCCGGCCGGTTACCCACCTGACCGTTGAGGAGTCTTCGATGTTCTTTCTCACCTACCTACGGCGGGAGCTGCGCCGCCGCATGCGGCAGGCCATCGTCATCGCGCTGGGCCTGGCGCTGGGCGTCGGCTTGGTCGTCACGGTGGCCGCCGCGTCGGCCGGGGTGAACAAAGCGCAATCCGGCGTGCTGAGCGCGCTCTACGGGGTGGGCACCGACATCACCGTCACCGGGAACGCGCCAACGGCGCACTACTCGTCGTGTGCCCACCAACCATGCTCCATGGGCGGAGGCAAACAGCCGCCAACGGGCACACGGCCGTCAAAAAGCGGGCCAACCCTCCAGCTCAGTCCCGGCGGCGGCGCGCAGATCTGCAACAACGGCCATTGCGTGAACGCCGCGCGCCACACCTACGACCGGCTGGTCCCCCCGTACCAGGAACCGATCAGCGCATCGACGGTCGCGGCCGTGGCGAGACTGCACGACGTAGCAGCGGCCACCGGCGTGCTCACGCTCGTCGACAGCGCGATCACCTACCCAGCGAACCCCGCAGGCTCGCCGCAGTTGTCCACCTTCACCGTCGACGGCGTGGCCACCGGGCACGCCCCGGTCGGGCCACTGGCTGCCGCGACCATCAGCTCCGGCCACTTCTTCACCGCCGCCGACTCCCACGCCGACGTCGCGGTCGTGGATTCCGGGTATGCGGCCAGCAACAACCTGAAGACCGGCTCGGCCATCACCATCAAGCAGGTCCGCTTCACGGTCATCGGAATCGTCACCCAGCCGCAGGGCAGCAGCCCGCCGGATGTGTACATCCCGCTAGCGCGCGCCCAGGCCCTAGCGACCCGCACCAAGAACCTCGGCGGGAGCGTGGCGAACAGGGTGAACCTGATCTACGTGGCCGCGGCCAGCGCCGCCGACATCCCCGTCGTGCAGCAGGAGATCTCCCGGCTGCTGCCGCACGACATCGTGACAGCCGCGGCCAGCCTGGCCAGCCAGGTGACCGGGTCGCTGTCTGACGCCGCCAAGCTGGCCAACGACCTGGGCAAGTGGGTGTCAGTGCTGGTCCTGATCGCCGCGTTCGCCGTGGCCAGCCTGCTGACCATGGCCGCGGTGGCCCGCCGGGCCGCCGAGTTCGGCACGCTCAAGGCGCTCGGCTGGCGCACCCGGCGGATCATCGCCCAGGTGCTCGGCGAGTCGCTGGCCATGGGCGTCGTTGGCGCCGCGGCCGGGATCGGCCTCGGCTTCGCCGGCGCGGCGATCATCGCCACGGTCGCGCCGACGCTGTCCGCCACCGCCCCCTCCTCGACGATCGGGTCGATGCAGCAGGCGATCCAGGCGGGCGGCACCGCCCTCGGAAACCACGCGGTCGTGGTCCCGCTGTCGCCGTCCATCACCATCGGCGTGATCGTCCTGGCGGTGCTCCTGGCCATGCTCGGCGGCCTGCTGGCCGGCGCGTTCGCAAGCTGGCGGATCGCCCGGCTCCGCCCCGCCGCCGCGCTGACCCAGGTGGCCTGACCGCCCGGCGCGGGCTTGCCGTGAATTGACGGGGATTCCCCGGGATAACAGGACTCATTAGGAGACAACTCGTGTACAAACTGACCGGCGTGACCAAGCTCTACCACAAGGGCCGCCGCACCGTTACGGCCGTCGCAGGGCTGGACCTGATGATCGAAGACGGCGAATGGCTGGCCGTCCAGGGCCGCACCGGGCACGGCAAAACCACGCTGCTGAACCTGCTCGGCGGCCTCGACCGGCCCACCGACGGCACCATCGAGCTGGACGGCACCGACCTGGGCGCGCTGCGCGAGACCCGGCTCACCCGGCTGCGCGCGGCATCGATCGGGTTCATCTTCCAGACCTTCAACCTGATCCCCACCCTGCCGGCCGCCGAGAACGTCGAGGCCGCCCTCATCCCGCTAGGCCTCAGCCAGGCCGCCGGCGGCACCGGACCGCCGCCGCGCTGGACGCCGTCGGCCTGGCCGACCGCGCGAACCACCTGCCCTCGGAGCTGTCCGGCGGCCAGCAGCAGCGCGTCGCGATCGCCCGCGCCCTGGTCAAGGACCCGAAGGTGGTGCTGGCCGACGAGCCCACCGGCAACCTCGACGAGGACACCCGCGACGACATCATCGCCCTGCTGGAACGCCTGTGGCGCGACCGCGGGCTCACCCTGGTCCTGGTCACCCACGACGCCTCCATCGCCCGCCAGGCGCAGCGCGTCGGCGTCATGAGCAACGGCCACCTCACCATCAGGCAGGATTCTCCGAACCGTTAACGCTGGGTAGCCTGTGCAGGCAGGAGCGCCTGCCGTCCATGGCGTGACTGCCCGGTCCGAGCTTCTCGACATGGAATCACTCATCCAGCTCCGAGACCGTTTGCGCTGGCACGAACCCGCTCATCAGCTGGCGGAATGTGACGCCGACCGCGTCCCTGGTCGCCTTGGGGTCGGGTGAGCTCGCGATGAGCAGGCCAGCCCTGGTCATCGCGCCGAACAGCAGCCTGACCAGCGTCGGCGGATCCGCTACCCGGAGCAGGCCGGCCGCGTTGGCCGCCTCGATCGCCTCCACCGCGGACTCGAGCGCGTAGCGTTCGTCCAGCTCGATGAACCGCGCCAGGCCGAGCACGGCCGGGCCGTCGGTGACCAGGATCCGCTGAACCTCGGGCTCGAGCACCTGGTCGAGGAAGACGCCGAAGCCGGCCGCCATCTGCTCCAGCGCCCCGTCGGCCGCCGCGGAGGCCGCCGCCGAGGCGACCAGCATCTCGGCGTGCACCTGCTCGAAGACGGCCTCGAACACCGCGGCCTTGGTCGGGAAGTGGTGGTAAAGGGCGCCCGTCGTCACCCGCGCCGCCCGGGCGATGTCCTCCACGGACGTGGCGGCGAACCCCTTGGTCCCGAACAGCAGCCGGCCCGCACTGACCAGCGCGGCCCTGGTCTGCGCCACCTGCTCGGCGCGCAGCGAGGCGGGCGTGTCATCCCTGGAATCCGGCACCGGACTGTCACCCATCCCCACTGTGTAGCTCACCTAAGCGTCTTGCGCACATCGGCGCAGCATTGCCTAGCCGACGTAGGCCGCGAGGTGCTCGCCGGTGAGAGTGGAGCGGGCGGCGACGAGGTCGGCGGGGGTGCCCTCGAAGACGACCCGGCCGCCGTCGTGGCCCGCGCCGGGGCCCAGATCGATGATCCAGTCGGCGTGCGCCATGACCGCCTGATGGTGCTCGATGACGATGACCGACTTGCCAGACTCGACGAGCCGGTCGAGCAGTCCGAGGAGTTGCTCGACGTCGGCGAGGTGGAGGCCGGCGGTCGGCTCGTCGAGGACGTAGACGCCGCCCTTCTCGGCCATGCGGGTGGCCAGCTTGAGCCGCTGCCGCTCACCGCCGGACAGTGTCGTGAGCGGTTGGCCGAGGCTGAGGTAGCCGAGCCCGACGTCGTCGAGCCGCTCCAGGATGGCGAGCGCGGCCGGGATGCGCGCCGCACCCCCGCCGAAGAACTCCAGGGCCTCGCTTACCGGCATCGCGAGCACCTCGCTGATGTCACGGCCGCCGAGGTGATATCCCAGCACCGAGGTATCGAACCGCTTGCCCCCGCACACCTCGCAGGTGGTCGCGACGCCGGCCATCATCGCCAGGTCGGTGTAGATCACGCCGGCGCCGTTGCAGTTGGGGCAGGCCCCCTCGGAGTTCGAGCTGAACAGGGCCGGCTTCACGTCGTTGGCCTGGGCGAACGCTTTGCGGATGGGGTCGAGCAGCCCGGTGTAGGTCGCTGGGTTGCTGCGCCGCGAGCCACGGATGGGCGTCTGGTCGACCGTCACCACCCCGTCGCGCCCGGACACCGAGCCGCGGATCAGCGAGCTCTTACCCGAGCCCGCCACCCCGGTGACCACGATCAGCGCCCCGAGCGGTATGTTGACGTCCACATCCTGCAGGTTGTGCAGGCTGGCCCCGCGCACCTCCAGCTGCCCGGACGGCTTCCGTACCGAGGGCTTCAGGGCGGCGCGGTCGTCCAGGTGCCGCCCGGTGGTGGTATCACTCTTCCGCAGGCCCTCGACGGTACCTTCGAAGCAGACGGTGCCGCCCGCCGTGCCCGGACCCGGGCCGAGGTTGACCACGTGGTCGGCGACCCCGATCATCTCCGGCTTGTGCTCCACCACGAGCACCGTGTTGCCCTTGTCCCGTAGCTGCAGTAGCAGGTCGTTCATCCGCTGGATGTCATGCGGGTGCAGCCCGACCGTCGGCTCGTCGAAGACGTAGGTCACGTCGGTGAGCGACGAGCCGAGCTGGCGGATCATCTTGGTGCGCTGGGCCTCGCCGCCCGACAGCGTGACCGTCGGCCGGTTCAGCGAGAGGTAGCCCAGGCCGATCTCGGTGAACGAGTCCAGGTTGCGCTTGAGCGCGGCCAGCAGCGGCGCCGCCGACGGTTCGCCGAGACCGGCGACCCATCCGGCCAGGTCGCTGATCTGCATCGCGCAGGCGTCGGCGATGCTGATGCCCTTGATCTTCGAGGACCGCGCCTCGTTGCTGAGCCGGGTACCGTCGCATTCCAGGCAGGTGGTGAAGGTGACCGCGCGATCCACGAATGCCCGGACGTGCGGCTGCATCGCCTCAGGGTCCTTGGACAGCATCGACCTCTGGATCCGCGGGATCAGCCCCTCGTAGGTCATGTTGATGCCCGCGATCTTCATCCTGACCGGCTCGCGGCGGAGGAAGTCGTCCAGTTCTTTCTTGGTGAACTTGCGGATCGGCTTGTCCGGGTCGTAGAAGCCGGACTCGCTGTAGAGCCGGGAGTTCCAGCCGCCCCCGGTGTAGCCGGGGACGGTGATCGCGCCCTCGCTGAGCGATTTGCTGTCGTCGTACAGCTGGGAGAGGTCGATGTCGGTGACCGTGCCCCGGCCCTCGCAGCGCGGGCACATGCCGCCGATGATGCTGAAGCTGCGCCGCTCCCGCACGGTTTTCCCGCTGCGCTCGAACTTGACCGCACCCGCCCCGCTGATCGAGGCGACGTTGAAGGAGAACGCCTGGGGCGAGCCGACGTACGGCTTACCGAGCCGGCTGAACAGGATGCGCAGCATCGCGTTGGCATCCGTGGCGGTGCCGACCGTGGAGCGGGGGTCGGCGCCCATCCGCTCCTGGTTGACGAGGATCGCGGTCGTCAGCCCCTCGAGCACGTTGACCTCGGGCCGCGCCAGCGTGGGCATGAAGCCCTGCACGAAGGCGCTGTACGTCTCGTTGATCAGCCGTTGCGACTCGGCGGCGATCGTGCCGAACACCAGCGAGCTCTTGCCCGAGCCGGAGACGCCGGTGAACGCCGTCAGCCGGCGCTTCGGGATCTCGACGCTGACGTCCTTGAGGTTGTTCACGCGCGCGCCGTGCACGCGGATCAGGTCGTGGCTGTCGGCAGCGTCCGGCGCAGGCGGCCGCGTGTCCGTGCTCGTGCTCGTGCCCATACTCATCGAAGCCATCGCCGGGCGGCTCAGCCGAGCTCGTTGATGCGGATCAGGTTGCCCGCGGGATCGCGGAACGCGCAGTCGCGAGCGCCGTACGGCTGCTCGGTCGGTTCCTGGACGACCTCGGCGCCGCTGGCCTGCAGCCGCGCGAAGGTGCCGTCGAGGTCGGCGGTGGCCAGGGTGATGTGGGCGTAGCTGCCCTTGGCCATCATCTCGAGGACGGTGCGGCGCTCGTCGTCGGTGACGCCGCAGCCAGGCGGGGCCGGCGGCTCCAGGACGATGCCCATCCCGGGCTGGTCGGCGGGGCCGACCGTGATCCAGTGCATCCCGCCGTATCCGACGTCGTTACGGACCTCGAAGCCGAGGGTGTCGCGATAGAAGGCCAGGGATGCGTCCGGGTCGGTGTGCGGGAGGAAGGCCCACTGAATCATGATGTCCATGGAGGTCAGGCTAGTTGCGGCTCGGCGACCTGCGCTTCTCGATTCCTGATCGGCCGGGTCACCTGCTTCGCGACGCAGGACGGCATCCCCGCCGTCGCGCGCGCGGCATCGCGCCGGTAGGTGCTGGGCGGCACACCCACCAGTTCGGTGAAACGGGTGCTGAAGGTGCCCAGCGACGAGCAGCCGACCGCGAAACAGACCTCGGTGACGCTGAGGTCGCCACAGCGCAGCAGCGCCATCGCGCGCTCGATCCGCCGCGTCATCAGATAGGCGTACGGCGATTCGCCGTACGCGAGCCGGAACTCGCGGCTGAGGTGCCCGGCCGACATGTGCGCGCCGCGGGCGAGCGCCTCGACGTCCAGCGGCTTCGCGTACTCCCGGTCGATCCGGTCGCGGACACGGCGCAGCCGCGCGAGGTCGCGCAGGTGCTGCGCCGCGGCGGGTGTGCTGGTCACCCGTGAAATCTTGCCACGTCACGCCGGAGTTGCCTAACGCCGGCGACCAGCCACCATCCCGCGGCCGGTCACTCCCCCGGCGACGGCTTGGCCGCGCCGTACTCGTCGTGCCAGTTCCACCACGAGTACGGCGGGGTCCGCGGATAGCCCCCGGGCGAGTCCTCCCACTCCTCCTGGCGCCCCAGCGCGGTGAGGTCCAGGTAAGCCCAGGTGCCGCCCATCGGCTCGTCGCCGCGGTTGTTGATGAAGTAGGTGCGGAACACCTGGTCGCCATCGCGGATGAACGCGTTGGTGCCGTGCCATTCCTGCACCCCGAAGTCGGTGTCGAAGCCATCGGTCATCGTGTACCAGGGCATCGACCAGCCCATCCGCGCCTTAACCCGCGCGATGTCCGGCTGCGGCGCGGGTGAGACGAAGGCCAGCGTGGTGTCCCGGGCGTTCAGGTGGGCGACGTGGGCGACCTGGTCGGCCACCAGGGAACAGCCGATGCACGCGTGATCGGGCCAGCCGTGCACACCGGGCTCGAAGAACGCGCGGTAGACGATCAGCTGGCGGCGGCCCTCGAACAGGCCGGGCAGGCTCACCCGGCCGTCCGGGCCGTCGAACGCGTACTCCTTCTCCACCAGCAGCCACGGCATCCGGCGGCGCTCGGCGGCCAGCGCGTCGCGGGCCCGGGTCACTTCCTTCTCCCTGACCAGCAGTTGCTGGCGCGCCGCCTCCCAGTCCTGCGCCGTGACGATCGGCGGGGTCTTCATGGTCAGCTCAGTCATGACATCCTCCCGTGTCTGGTAATGCGGCCGTGCTGGGCCCGTCAGCGCTCTGGTCGAGGTGGTCCCTGAGCGCGCTGAGCGGGCTCTCCCAGTCGCGCGCCAGCGCGGCCAGGAACTGCTGTGCTACCTGCATCGGCGCGGAGCGCAGCCGGTACCGCACCCGGCGCCGCTCCCCCGGTTCGGCGGTGACCAGGCCGGCCTCGGCCAGCAGGGTCAGGTGCTTGGCGATGGCCTGCCGCGTGATCGGCAGCAGGCCGGCCAGGTCGGTGGCGGTGGCCGGGCCCCGGGACGCCAGCGTGGCCAGGATGGCCCGCCGGGTCGGGTCGGCCAGGGCCATGAAGACCTGCTCGGCGGTCGCCTCGATGTCAGGCGGCGTCGAGGTAGTCGACAAGTTCGCCCAGCTCTCGCGCCCAGCCCTCGGTGTTGGAGTCGTAGGCGCTGCGGTAAGCGTCCGCTGGCAGCTGGGCGAAGCCAGTTTCGACCACCCGCAGCCGGGTGCCAGCACCGACCGGTTCGAGGGTGAACTCGACGTAGGTGCGGCGTGGATCCTCCTCGGGCAGCCCCTGGATGTGCCAGGTGAACCCGAACACCCTCGGCTCCTCCACCCGTTCCACCCGCAGGTCGGCGGTGAACCCGCCGGTCCACGTCATCCGGGCCGAGCCGCCGGGCCGCAGGTCGATGGTCGCCGTGTTGCCGAACCAGGCCCCCAGCCCTTCGGCCGTGGTGAGCGCGGCCCACACTTTGGCCGGCGGGTGCGCGACCTCGACGGTCCGCTCGATGCGATCAGGAAACGCCATGACCCGCCTCCGCAGCAAGTAGCAACCTATTGGTTGCTACTTTATGGCAACCAACGGGTTGCGTCAAGCCGGGCCGCGACGGCGCGGCCGGCCCGGTGCGGGCAATTCGCGTTGACCGGGCCCGGCGCCCCGCCTACTGTGACCGGATGCCCCGTCGAGAGGCAGCATGATCATCCGTCCCAGCACCGAGGCTGACCTCGGCCGCGTGCTCGCCTGCCGGGCTGCCGACCCGGTTGACCTCGTTCCTCCCGACCGGTACCGGGCCGATCTGGCCAGCCGGAACTACCGGCCGGAATGGACCTGGATCGCCGAGCAGGACGGCGCGATCGTGGCCCGGGCGGTCTGGTGGGGGCCCGGGTCCGGCGGCTACCCGCGGGTGCTGGACTGCCTGCACGTCAGCGATTCCGTCCCGCACTGGGCCGGCCTGGCGGCGGCCCTGATCCAGGCTGGGCACCAGGCGTTCCGCCGCGCCGGCGCGCCGGACCCGCCGCGTTACGAGCTTCGCCTGCCTAACGCCTGGCGCGCCAGCCCGGACCTTAGCCAGGCATTCCGGTGGCGTCGTGAAGCGGCCGCGCGGGCCGGGCTGACTGACGAGCTGGAGCGGATCCGCTTCGAGTGGACCCCGGCGGCGGGCCTCCCCCGGTCCACCGGCCGGCTGGTGTTCCGGCCGGAGCCGGACGACGAGGCGTTCATCGGCGTGTTCCGCCAGGTGGCCGCCGGCAGCCTGGACGTGATCACCCGCCGGGACGTGGCCGCCCGGGGCGCGGAGCGGCAGGCCCGCGAGGACTTCGCGCTGTACCGGGACATGCCTGGCGCCCGGGACTGGTGGCGGCTGGCCTACACCGCCGATGGCCAGCTGGCCGGGATGATCCTGCCCAACCGCAACCCGTACGGCGCGGTGGTCGGCTATCTCGGCGTGCTGCCCGGCATGCGTGGCCGCGGCTACATCGACGACCTGGTGGCTGAGACCACCCGGTTCCACGCCGCGCGCGGCGAGCCGCGGATCACGGCCACCACCGACACCGGCAACCAGCCGATGGCCGCCGCGTTCCGGCGGGCCGGCTACCAGGAGACCGGGATCCGGTACGTGTTCTCCGCACCGGCCGGCCCGCCTGGCTAGCCATCCCCGCCGGGGCCCCTCACCCGGTCCGGGCGTGCGTGGCGCGCGGGCCATGCCCAGCCGGATCCGGTTCGCCGGGCTGGGCTACGCCCTGGTCGTGCTGCTCACCGGGACCAACCTGGCCACGCCGCTGTACGCGGCCTACGAGCACGTGTACCGCCTCTCCCCGCTGGACGTCACGCTGCTCGTCGCGGTCTACGCCGCGGCGGTGATGGTGGCCCTGCTGGCCTGCGGCCCGCTCAGTGACACGGCCGGCTACCGGCCGGTGCTGGCCGCCGGGCTGGTCACCGCGGCGGGCGGCGCGGCCCTGCTGGCCGCGGCGTCCGGGCCGGCCTGGCTGTACGCCGGGCGCGCGGTGCAGGGCCTGGCCGTCGGCACCTGCTCCGGGGCGCTGACCGCCGGCCTGGTGCTGACCGAGCCGCGCGGCCGCCAGGCCCGCGCGTCGTTCCTGGCCGCCATCGCGACCACGGCCGCCTGCGGGGCCGGGCCGGTGCTGGCCGGCGCGCTGGCCCAGTACGCACCGCACCCGCGCAGCCTCAGCTACCTGGTGGAGATCGTCCTGCTGATACCGGCGCTGGCCGCGGTGGCCACGCTGCCCGCTGGGCTGGGCCGCACCGGCGGCCGGTGGCAGCCCCGCTGGCCGCGGCTGCCTGGCGCGCACCGCGGCATGTTCCTGCGGGCCGCCCTGGTCAGCCTGCTGGCCTGGGCGGTCGCCTACGTCGTGCTGGCCCTGGTGCCGTCCTACACCGCGGCGGCGCTCGGCGGCAGCAACCTGCTGGTGGACGGCACCGCGGCCGGGTCGCTCCTGCTGGTGGCCGCGGCGGCCCAGGCCGCAGGCCGGTCCTGCGGCCCGGGCCGGGCGCAGGCGTCCGGCCTGGCCGGCCTCGTCGCCGGCCTGCTCGGGCTGATCGCCGCCGGGGCCGCGGGCAGCGCGGCGCTGCTGTTCGGCGCGATCGCGGTGGCCGGCGCCGGGCAGGGGCTGGCGTTCATGGGCAGCATCCGCCGGGTCAACGAGATCGCGCCGGCCAGCCAGCGGGCCGGCACCGTGGCTATGTTCTACGTGCTCACCTACGGCGGCAGCGGCCTGGTCACCGCGGCCGTCGGGCTGCTTGCCAGCCACCTCGGCCTGACCCGCTCGGTGCAGGCATCCGCCGCCGTACTGGCCGCCGCCTGCCTGCTCACCGTGGTGACAGGCGGGCGGGCAGGCCGAACGCGGTGAACATCGACGGCTGCTCGAAGGCGGCGATCTCGGCCACCCGGCCCTGCTCCAGGCGCAGCACGGACAGCACGAACGGGACGAACGCGGCCTGGCCCGGGCGGCGGAGATACCCGGCCGCGCCGGGCTGCCCGTTGGCCCGGATCGGCAGCACCCGCCACTGGCCCAGGATGGTCATGCCGCCGCGGAGCGCGTCGCCCACCTCCCCCTCGCCATTCCACTCGCCGACCTGGGGGGAGATGGCCAGCCGCACGTCCTCACGGAGGATGGCGATCAGCGCCTCCGGGTCGGCTTGCTCGTGCGCGGCGATGAAGCGCTGCAGCAGGCGGCGCTGCCCAGCATCGGGTTCGGCGGCCGGCGCCCAGTCCCGCTGACCATCCGGCCACTGCTCGCGCAGCGTGGCCCGGGCCCGCTGCAGCGCGCTGTTGACCGCGGGCACGCTCATGCCGAGCAGCCCGGCCACCTCGGCGGCCCGCCAGCTCAGCACCTCGCGCAGGATCAGCACCGCCCGCTGCCGCGGCGGCAGCAGCTGGATCGCGGCCAGGAAGGCGAGCGAGGTTGTCTCCCGGCGCACCGCCACCGCCTCCGGGCCGGGCTGGGCGTCAGCAAGTTCGTCCAGCAGCACGTCCGGGTATGGCTGCAGCCACGGCATCGCGGCCACCGACGGGCCCGTGTTGGCCAATACAGTGCCAGCCGATCCGGGCCCAGCCGACGCGCTGGACCGCGCGGGCGCCCGGCGGGCCTCCCGGCGCAGGGTGTCCAGGCAGGCATTGGTGGCCACCCGGTACAGCCAGGTCCGCTCGCTCGACCGGCCCTGGAAGCCGTCCCGGGCGCGCCAGGCGCGCAGCAGCACCTCCTGCACATGATCTTCGGCTTCGTCGAAGGACCCGAGCATCCGGTAACAGTGCACGTGCAACTCGCGCCGGTACCGGCGGACCAGGTCGTCGAAGTCCACATGCACCCCTTGGGTCGGCGGGCCGATGAGTTTCCCGGCCCGGCACGTCTGCCTGGACGGCACATCACTTCGTTACGACGATGGCACGGAAGGAACTCATCGATGGGCGACGAGCTGATGTCAACCGGTGCCGTGATCACCGGCCGCCGCACCGGGGAGTTCACCGGTTACTGGGGCGGCGACCATCACGATGGCGTGCCGATCTTCGTCCCCACCCACCACATCGACGCCGGGGACGTCCCGCCGGGCGGCGCCTGTTCGGCGGTCTCGGCCCGGAGCACATCGAGCTCGGCCTCGTCCGCCGGCTGGCGGCGCGGGACGTCACCCATCTCCGCTACCTGGTCCGGGCCTAGGCGCGGGCGCGGACGCCGGCCAGTGCGGCCCGGGCGGCGGCGGCGATCTCGGCCGGGTCCAGCGTGACCAGGGCGCCGTCCCGCTTCAGGAACCGGCCGCCGCACAGCACGGTGTGCACGTTGGCTGGCTGGGCCGCGGCCACCAGCATCTGCGCCGGGTCGGTGAACACGGCCAGGTTGGGCGCCGCGGTGTCGACCAGGATGAGGTCGGCCTGCTTTCCCGGGGTGAGCGACCCGGTCACCGCGCCGAGGCCCAGCGACCGGGCACCCTCGATCGTGCCCAACGCCAGTGCCTGCCGGGCGGTCATCGCGAACTCGTCCCCGGCGCCCGCGTTGACCAGGCCCTGGGTCAGCTTCATGATCGCGAACATGTCGGCGTTGCCGGTCAGGGCGGTGGTGTCCACGGACAGGCCGACCGGCAGCCCGGCGGCCATCAGGTCAGCCGTGCGGGGCAGCCCGTAGCCGATGAGCAGCTCGCTGAACGGGGACAGGCTCACCGGGCAGCCCGCGCCGGCCAGCGCCGCGACCTCCGCCTCGGATGCGCAGTTGGCGTGCACCACCTGCAGGTCCGGCCCGAGCAGGCCCGCGCCGGCCAGGGTCGCGATCTGCCCGCAGGCCGTGCGCGGCCCGCAGGCGTGCACGGTCACCGGCAGGCCGAGGTCCCGGGCGGCGGCGATCTCGCGCTGGTAGATGGCCGGCGGCACGCGCATCGCCGGGTTGCTGCCGCCCGGGCCGCGCCAGGCCATGCCCAGGCTGAGCCGCCCGTCAGCCGACCAGGCGGCCCAGTCCCGGTGCAGCGCGGCCAGCCCGGCCAGGTCCATTGGCTGGTCGTTGCCGTGCCCGGCCGGGTACCCGTAGGAGAACCGGGCGCGCAGCCCGGACCCGGCCAGCGCGCGCAACCCGGCCTCGGCGTGCGCCGTGCCGCGCACGTTGTGGCACCAGTCGTGCACCGTGGTGATGCCGGAGCTGATCGCTTCGGCGCAGCCCAGCCGGGTGCCCTGGTAGACGTCGTCAGGGCCGAACACCCGGCCCAGCGCCACCGTGACCCGGAAGTACCCGGACCCACCGTCCGACATGCTGCGCAGCAGCGTGTTCCACAGATGCCAGTGGGTGTCCACCAGGCCGGGCGCGACGATCATCCCGCGGGCGTCGAGCTCAGCCGCCCCGGGCGCGGCCAGCCCCGGCCCCACCGCGGCGACCTGGCTGCCCCGGATCAGCACGTCGCCGTCCGCGAAGTCGCCGAGGTCCGGGTCCATGCTCAGCACGTAACCGTGCCGGATGACAATGCCGCCGTCCGGCAAAAGTTTCCGCACGCCGCAGATGGTATTCGCAGGCGGCGCCGCATGGTAGGCATGGCGCATGGCAGAACTCATCCCCCGCCGGGTCCTGTTCGGTAACCCGGAACGTGTCCTCCCGCGAGTCTCCCCCGACGGGACCAGGCTGGCCTGGATCGCGCCGCATGACGGGGTGCTGAACGTGTGGATGGCCCCGGTGGGTGATGAGGGCGTGGAGTGGTCCGCGGCCCAGGTGGTCACCGACGACACCGACCGCGGCATCCGGATGTACGACTGGGCGCACGACGGCCGGCACGTGCTCTACCTCCAGGACAACGGGGGTGATGAGAACTGGCGGCTGCACGATGTCAACTTGTTGACCATGCAGCGCCGCGACCTGACCCCGTTCGAGGGCGTGCGGACCGAGCTGATCGCGGTGGAGAAGAAGTTCCCGACCGAGATCCTGGTCGGGCTGAACCGGGACAACCCGGAGCTGCACGACGTGTACCGGCTCAACCTGATCGACGGTGAGCTGGTGAAAGAGGAGCAGAATCCCGGTTTCATCGACTGGGTCGCGGATACCCAGCTGGTGGTGCGGGCGGGCATCGCGCCGCAGCCGGACGGCGGCATCGTGCTGGTGGTGCGCGATGGCCACGGCGAGGAGTGGCGCCCACTGCTGACGGTCCCGGCTGAGGATGCGATGACCAGCGGGCCGATAGCGTTCAGTGAAGATGGGCGGTCGATCCTGGCGTTCAGCTCGGTGGGTGCGGACACCGGCGGCCTGGTCCGGATCGACGTGGCCACGGGTGACACGCAACTGCTGGCCCGCGACCCGGAGACGGATGCGACCGGGGTCCGGCTGGACCCGGACACCCGCGAGCCGCAGATCGTCACGTTCGAGAAAGACCGGGTCGAGTACCAGGTGCTGGACCACACGCTGGACGCCGACCTGGCCGCCATCCGCGCGCTGAACCCGGGCGACCCGGTGTTCGCCGACGCCGACGACGCGGACGAGACGTGGCTGGTCGCGTTCAGCAACGACACCAGCCCGGGGTCCTACTACAGCTACGACCGCCGGACCCGGCGCGGCAGTTTCCTGTTCGAATCACGGCCCGAGCTGGGCCGGTACGAGCTGGCCCCGATGGAGCCGGTCACGTTCACCGCGCGGGACGGGCTGGCCATTCATGGCTACGTGACCTACCCGCCCGGCGCGCCGCGCACCGGGCTGCCCACGGTGCTGCTGGTGCACGGCGGTCCGTGGGCCCGGGACTCCTGGGGCTTCGACGCGGAGGCGCAGTGGCTGGCCAACCGCGGCTACCTGTGCGTGCAGGTGAACTTCCGCGGCTCGACCGGGTACGGCAAGGCGTTCGTCAACGCCGGCAACCGGGAATGGGGCGGCACCATGCAGGACGACCTGACCGACGCGGTGGGCTACGTCATCGGCCAGGGCTGGGCCGACCCGGCCCGGGTGGCCATCTATGGCGGGTCTTACGGCGGTTACGCCTCGCTGGCCGGCGCGGCGTTCACCCCGGACCTGTTCTGCTGCGGGGTGGACATCGTCGGGCCGTCCAACCTGAAGACGCTGATCGAGACGATCCCGCCGTACTGGGCGCCGATGATCGCCCAGTTCCACACCCGGGTCGGCGACCCGGACAAAGACGCGGAGTTCCTCCGGTCCCGGTCCCCGCTGTCCCGGGCGCACGACATCCGGATCCCGCTGCTCATCGCCCAGGGGGCCAATGACCCGCGGGTGAAGCAGGCCGAATCGGAACAGATCGTCGGGGCCCTGACCGAGGCGGGAATCGAACACGAGTACATGCTGTTCACGGACGAGGGTCATGGGTTCGCCAAGCCAGAGAACCGGCTGCGCTTCTACGCGGCCGCGGAGCGTTTCCTGGCCCGCTATCTCGGGGGCCGCGCCGAGGACTAGCCTGCGGCGGGGCGGAACTGGAACCCAGCGGGACGTGGAGCACAGCGGGACATGGTGGAGATCAAGAATAAGACGGCGCTGGACGCGATGCGCGAAGCCGGCCGGGTGGTGGCCCGCGCGCTGGCCGCGTCCCGGGACGCGGCCGCGACCGGCGTCACCCTGCTCGAGCTGGACGAGGCGGCGCACGCGGTCATCCGCGAGGCCGGCGCCAGCTCCCCGTTCCTGAACTACCACCCGTCGTTCGCGCCGTCACCGTTCCCGGCGGTGATCTGCGCGTCGGTGAACGACGCCATCGTGCACGGCATCCCGGACGGCTACCGGCTCCGGGACGGCGACCTGGTCAGCATCGACTGCGGGGCGACGCTGGACGGCTGGACCGGGGACGCGGCGATCAGCTTCATCGTCGGCACACCCCGGCCCGCTGACCTGCTGCTCATCGAGACGGCCGAGAAATCGCTGACGGCCGGCATCGCGGCGGCCGTGGCCGGGGCCCGGATCGGCGACATCTCGTACGCGGTGGGCACCGTGGGCCGCGGCGCGCATTACGGTATCCCGGCGGGCTTCGGCGGGCACGGCATCGGCCGGCACATGCATGAGGACCCGCACGTGCCGAACGAGGGCCGCCCGGGCCGGGGCATGCGGCTGCGGCCCGGCCTGGCCCTGGCCATCGAGCCGATGCTGATGGCCGGGGGCAGCGACGAGTTCGTGGTGGCGCCGGACGGCTGGGCGCTGCGCACCGCGGACGGCAGCCGGGCCGCGCACATCGAGCACACGGTGGCCATCACTGACGCCGGGCCGCGGATCCTCACCCTGCCCTGATCCGGGCCTTGACAGCGCCTGCCGCCCGTAGTTACGTCGCAGGCAGGGCCACGGGGGCAACGTGGTGCTTGGGGGCGGGGCCGATGAACGGGGCAGGATTAGCTACTGGCCAGCTGGCGGCGCCACGGCCGCAGGTGCGGCTGGCCGCCGCCTTCACCGGGGGCGTCAGCCTGGCCGTGTGGATGGGCGGCATGGCCCGGGAGATGAACCTGCTGCTGGCGGCCAGCCGGATCCGGCGCGGCGAGACGGTCGCCGACACCACCGAGTCCGGCCGCCGGGTCCGGGCCGGGTACACCGCGCTGCTGGACCTGCTCGACGTTGACGTCAGCATGGACGTGCTGTCCGGCAGCAGCGCGGGCGGGATCAACGCGGTCATCCTGGGGCTGGCCAACGTGCAGCGGTTCGACCTGGACGGGCTGCGCGAGCTGTGGTTCACCGAGGGGTCCCTGGACGGCCTGCTGCGTAACCCGTCCGACAAGCAGGCGCCGTCCCTGCTGTACGGGGACCAGAGCCTGCTGGCCGGGCTGCGGGCCGGGCTCGAGAAGCTGATCGCCACCGCGCCGGGGAACCCGGCCGCGGCGCAGGACCCGACCCGGGTGTTCATCACCACCACCCTGCTCGCAGGCGAGGCCAGCCGGTTCACCGACGAGTACGGCACGCTGGTCCGCGACATCGACCATCACGGGCTGTTCAGCTTCACCAGCGCCGAGCTGACCCCGGGCAACCTGCCGGCCCTGGCCCTCGCCGCGCGGTGCAGCGCGTCCTTCCCGGTGGCCTTCGAGCCGGGCTTCATCCCGATCGGCGTGGACGGCGGGGACAGCCACCCCAACATGGCCGCGTTCAGCAACGCGCAGGCCACCCAGTTCGCCGCCGACGGCGGGCTGCTGACGAACCGGCCGCTCGGCCCCGCGCTGCAGGCGGTGTTCGACCGGCCCGCCGACTCCGAGGTGCGCCGGGTGCTCGCGTTCGTGGTGCCGCAGACCGGGGGGCCCACGGTGGCCCAGTCCAGGCTGAGCCTGGCCGACACGCCGGATCTGCCGGCCGCGCTGGCCGCCGACATGACCGCGCTGACAGCCCAGACCATCTCGGCCGACCTGGCCGCGATCACCGCGCACAACCAGCAGGTACGGTCCAGGAACGACGCCAGGCAGCAGCTGGCCGTGCTGGGCAGCCAGCTGAGCCGGCTTGGCGCGCCGTTCTACCCCAGCTACCGGGAGCGGCGCGCGGGCCGCATCGCGCAGACCGCGGCCGACGGGGTGCTGACCCGGGCCACCGCCGGCCACCGGGCCGCGGACGGCCGCCCGGCCGGGTTCGGCGCCGACGCCGCGCAGGCCATGCAGGCCGCGACGGCGGCCGCGCAGGCCGCGCTGCCGGCCGGGCTGCCAGAGATCGGCGACTACGGCGCGATGAGCATGGCCGGCCGGGAGGCCCTCGACGACGGCCGGGCCACCGTGCTGGCCGTGCTGAGCGGGGCCTACCAGCTGGTGCCGGCCGCGGGCCAGCGGACCCTGGGCCGGCTCAGGCTGTCGGTCAGCCAGGCCATGCCGCCCCGGCCGGAGCCCGCCGCGGCGGACACCATGGCCCGCGTGCTCGGCCCCCCGCCACCCGCAGGCGCCGTGGTGAGCGCGGCCGCCGTCACCGGCCAGACGGCCGCGGCGGCCCAGGCGCTGCTCGGCGCGAACATGGCGGGCGGCAGTTCCGGGCAGCCGTGGCGGGATCTGGCCGCGGTGCTGCTCGGCCTGCGCAGCCTGCTGCCCGACCTGGACCAGCCGGCCGGTGCCGCGGCCGGTACCGCGGCCGGCCCGGCGGCCGGGTACGTGGCCGACCTGCTCCGCTACCTGACCGGCCCAGCGGGCGGCGACTGGGTGGACACCGTGGCCGCCCGGCTGTTCGACCTGCATGTGGCGCGGTATGTCATGCAGCCCGACGGCCTGGTCGCCGACCAGGCGCTGGAGCTGATCCAGATGAGCTCGGACACCCGGACCAGCCTGGATCCCCGGACCCTGGCCCGGGAGAAGCTGACCGGCCTGCAGCTGCACCACTTCGGCGCGTTCTGCAAGGCGTCCTGGCGGGCTAACGACTGGATGTGGGGCCGGCTCGACGGCGCCGGCTGGCTGGTGCACACGCTGCTCGACCCGCGCCGGCTGCACGACCTGGGCAGCATGGCCGACGACCGGGACAGTTTCCGTGCCGAGCTGCGGGACAAGCTGGAGCAGCTGGCGGGCGGCCCGGCGCCACCGGGCGTGTGGACCCCGTTCCCGGCCCAGGCCGGCCGCCCAGCCGCCCCGGCCGAGCTGGGCTTCCTGGCCGCCGCCGACCCGCCCCCGCCGCCGGTCAGCCTCCCGGTGACGGCCATGTGGGTGGCCAGCGGCCTGCAGCGGATCATCGCGGGCGAGGAACTCCGGTACGTGGCTCAGCAGGTTGACACCGACCGGCAGCAGGGCGCGGACGAGGCCGCGGCCCGCTCATTCCTGGCCGCCTATCACGGCGCGACGGGCACAGCAGCCGGCCCACCTCACCCCGCGGGCTCAGACGATCTGGAGACCCGGTACCCCGTGGTACCCGACGCGAAGGCGGCCGCGGTCCTGCACGCGTGCCAGATCTCGGCCGAGAAGATCTCCGCCGAGGTCGGCAGCCAGCTGTTCACCCAGACCGTGACCCGCGCCGCGGCGGTCGCGGTCAAAACCGTCGACCTGGGCCGCGGCACGCCGCACTTCCTCCGCCCGGTGCTGGCCGGCGCGCGCACCGTGACCACGCTGGCCTGGCGGGTGACCTGCGTCGGCCCGGCCGCGCGGTACCCGCTGTTCGCCGGGCTCGGCCTGATCCTGCTCGGCGCGCTGGCCAGCACCAGCACGGTCAACCTGCTCAGCGCGGCCGGGCTGGCGGCCGTGCTGGCCGGGCTGCTGCTGGTCGCGGTGGGCGCGGCCCGCCGCATCGTGCTGGCGCTGGCCATCGTGACCGTAGCCGCCGGGGCCGCGCTGGCCGCCGCCGCGTACATCCCGGTGCTGCGCACCCACCTGTTCCCGTGGCTGGAGAAGACGGTCCTGCCCAGCCTGGCCAAGCACCCCGCGCAGTGGGCGATCCTCGTGCTGTTCGTGCTGCTGCCGCCGCTGTGGACCATCGTCGCGATCATCCAGCGGCTGACCCGCCGTACCCGCGTCCCGGCCCCGGCGGCCGCGGCCGCCGCGGCGCCCGGGCCTGCGGCGGGCCCGGACGCGGTCAGCTCCGGGCCGCCGCCATCAGCGCGGCCAGGGCCGGCTCCGGTTCCAGGACGTACAGCCCCCCGTTGATCCGGTCGGTGACCCAGATCAGCCCGCCGTCGTCCACGAACAGGTCGTTGATCTGGGCGACCGGCTGCCCGGGCGGTGGCTCCGGCACCCAGTGCGCGACCTCCTGGGGATGCGCGGGGTCGGCCAGGTCGTAGACGCGGACCCCGGCGCTGAAGTAGGTGGCGAAGACCAGCCGCTCGCTGCGGTAGGCGCCGGGCTGGTTCTCGTGCAGGTTGTGCGCGCCGAACCGGAGGGGCAGCTGGTCGTAGCTGTCATCCGGCGGCGGGCACAGCGCGGCCACCCGTGGCGCGGCGGACACGTCGATCACCCGGATGGCCCGCTGCGGCGCCCGCGGGCCGTTCCTTACCTGCTCGTCGGTGACCACCACGAGCTGCCGCCCGGGCAGCGGCAGGCACGTGTGCGTCGAGCCGCCGTCCCAGCGCAGGTGGCCGGCCCGCTGGGGCCGGGTGATGTCCGACACGTCGAGGATGACCAGGCCGGCGTCGTCATAGCCGAGGTAGGCACGGTCGCCGGCCAGCAGCGCGTGGTGCGCCGCGTACCGCTCGCCCGGCCGCCAGGTGGGCTGCTCACCGGCCCGCTGGCCCGGCCACCACCAGCGGGCCACCTCGGCCGGGTGCGCCGGGTCGGACAGGTCAAGCACCACCCAGATCCGGTCGCTGAACCGGTCCGGGATGGCCGACATGTGCGCGTAGCGGCCCCCGGTCCACACCACCCGGTGCACGCCCCGGCCGCCGCTGGGCCAGAACCCGATCTGCTCCGGGTGGAGCGGGTCGTCGAGCCGGTACACCGCCAGCCCCGCGGAGAACGGCTCGGTCATGGCCGCCTGGTACGGGAACTTCTCGTGGTTGACCAGCAGCAGCCCGTCGGCCACCTGCACCTTGTGGGTATGCGTGCGGGCCGGCGCTGGCCACTGGGTCGCCAGCGCCGGCCTGGCTGGGTCGGTCACATCGAGGATGGAGGTGCCGACCCCGGACGTGCCCAGGTGCCCGACGTACAGCACGTCGCCGACCCGGATCACCTGCATGCCGTCGCCGTGCCCGCCCAGGTCATGCTGGGCGAGCAGGCCCAGACCCGAGGAGCCTGCTCTGCTTTCCATGAGCCTCCGGGGCGCCTGAAGGCGCCTCCTTCCCTCCTCGCTCGTTCCTCGCTCGTCAGTCCAGCCGGCGCCGCGCCCCTTCGGCTCAGAGTTGCTCGGCCACCCAGTCGGCGGTCAGGTAGCGGTGGAACGGGGCCAGGTTGGCGCAGCCGTGGTTGCCCTGCTCGAGCAGCAGCAACTCGCTGGGACCACTGGCCTCCTCGACCAGCCGGGCCGCGTCCTGCCACGGGATGAGCCGGTCCAGCTTGCCCATCACGGCCAGCAGCGGGCAGCGGATCTTTTCCGCCCGCCCGGCCAGGCTGAGCTGCCCGGCCACCACCCGGGCCGCGTCCATGTCCGGTGACTTGGACCGGACCCGGAACGCCTCCCGGGTCAGGCTGGGCCGCTGGTCCCAGTGCTCGGCGAAGATGAACGGCCCGGCCAGCGCCACGCAGACGCGCACCCGGTCATCGCCGCTGGCCACCCGGGGCGCGTAGTACCCGCCCAGGCTCACCCCCCAGACCCCGATCCGGTCCGCGTCCAGCCCGGGCTCGGCGCTCAGCCGGTCGATGATGGCCGCGCCCGGCACTTCCCAGTCGCCCCGGATGGCCAGGTCGTACTCGGCCTCGCCCTGGCCCGGGCCGTCCACGCTGAACGTGGCGATGCCGCGCTCGAGGAACAGCTCCTCGGTGCTGCGCAGCTCCTCCTTGGTCGAGTCCAGCCCGGGAATCATGATCATGACCGGGTGCGGGCCCGCCCCGGGCGGCTGGCGGAGCACGCCCACCATGCGCGCGCCGTCGAACGGGATCTCGATCCGGCGCCCCGGTGGGTCCAGGTACGGCAGCGCGTCGTCCAGGCAGCGCACCGCGGACCGGTGCGCGGTGCGCATCTGGTCCAGGTCGTTGACGAACAGGAACTTGGCGAAGTGGTAGTAGACCGCGGCCTGGGCCAGATGCGCGCCCGCCGACATCTCGCGGCCCGCGGCCAGCGCGGTGCGGCCGAGTTCCTCGTGCTCGGCGCCGACCGCGCTCCAGGCCGCGCACCAGTCCTCCCAGCGCTGCAGACCGCTGGTGATGCGCTCGAAATCCCCGGCGGTCACCCCGTTCATCGTGAACCGCGGCGCCCAGTGCGAAATCGCCATCGCCACCCGCTCGTCCACCTGAGTCCTCCTGCTCTGCCGTCTTGTGGTTCATCCTGGCCAAACCTGCAAACGAATGCATACTCTGTCTGGATGGGCACCGTCAACATCCAGCTCACCGTCAATGGGACCGGGCAGGCCGTCAGCAGCGAGCCTGACACGCCTCTGCTCGACGTCCTCCGGCACGATCTCGGCCTGTCCGGGCCGCGGTTCGGCTGCGGCATCGGGCTGTGCGGCGCGTGCTTCGTGCTCATCGACGGCCAGGCCAGATCGTCCTGTGACTTCCCGGTCTGGGCCGCCGAGGGCAAGGACGTGACCACGGTCGAGGGGCTGGCGGACGGCGGCACGCTGCACGCGGTACAGCAGGCGGTGATCGACGAGCAGGCCGCCCAGTGCGGCTACTGCACGTCCGGGATGATCATGAGCGGGGTGGCGCTGCTGCGCCGCAACCCAGCGCCGAGCGAGGCCGAGGTACGCGCGGCGCTGGACGGCAACCTGTGCCGGTGCGGCACGCACCAGCGGATCGTCCGGGCCGTGCTGCGCGCGGCCGCCGGGACAGCGCCTGGCCGGCCCGGGACGGCCGGATGACACGGTCCCCCAGCCTGGCCGCCAACCCGGAGCTGCGCCGCTGGCTCGACTTCAGCTCCCCCGGCCGGGTCACCATCCACCCGGGCAAGGTCGAGTACGGCCAGGGCGTGTGGACCGCGCTGGCCCAGATCGCGGCAGAAGAACTCGACGTCGCGCTGGGCCGTGTCCAGGTCGCGCCGGTCAGCACGGACACCAGCCCGGACGAGGGCGTGACCTCCGGCAGCCGGTCCATCGAGGATTCCGGCGGGGCGCTCCGCCAGGCCTGCGCGCAGGTCCGGGCGGCGGTGCTGGCCGCGGCCGCGGCCAAGCTGGACACCGACCCGGCGGCGCTGGCCGTCCGGGACGGCGCGATCCTGGCCGCCGACGGCGCCGACACCGGGCTCAGCTACTGGTCGCTGGACGAGCCCGGCCTGCTGGACCGGGCCGCCGCCGAGGACACCGCAGCCAAGCCGGCCGGCCAGTGGTCGGTGGCCGGCCGCAGCGCGCCACGGATCGACCTGCCCGACAAGGCCACCGGCCGCCCCCGGTTCCTGCACGACCTGGTGCTGCCGGGCATGGTGTTCGGCCGGGTGATCCGGCCGCCCGGCCCGGCCGCCACGCTGGACGACGTCGGCCCCGTGGACCTGCCCGGAGGCGTACTGGCGGTGGTCCGGGACGGCTCGTTCCTGGCCGTGCTGGCCAGCCAGGACCGGGTCGCGGTGACCGCGGCGGCCCGGCTGGCCCGGGCGGCCCGGTGGACGGCCCGGGAGTCGCTGCCCGATGAAGATGACCTGAAGGGCTTCCTGCTCGGCCAGCCCACCGAGGACCAGCCGGTCGAACGGCGGCACGACCCGGCCGCGGCCGCCCGGGTGCGCAGCACCCGGCAGGCGGAGTTCACCCGCCCGTTCATCGCGCACGCCTCGATGGCGCCGAGCTGCGCGATCGCCCGCTGGGACAGCGACCCGGACGGCGCGCCGCGGATCACCGTGTGGGCCCACAGCCAGGGGCCGTTCCCGCTGCGCCGGGCGCTGGCGGCCGGGCTGGGCCTCGACCCCGGCCAGGTGACCGTCCGGCACGTGGAAGGCGCCGGGGTGTACGGGCACAACGCCTCGGACGACGCGGCCGCCGACGCGGTGCTGCTGGCCCGGCAGCTGCCCGGCCGCCCGGTGCGGGTGCTCTGGTCCCGCGAAGACGAGCTCGGCTGGGGGCCGGTGGGCCCGGCCATGCTGGCCCGGCTGTCGGCTGGCCTGGATGAGTCGGGCCGGATCCAGACCTGGCGGCAGGACGTGTGGAGCAACGGCTTCCTCGGCCGGCCCGGTATCGGCGGCGAGCCCCGGCTTCTCGGCCTGTCCCACGTCGCCGGGGGCACGCCGATCCCCGCCGCGCCGGACGGCGCGCCCAGCGGTGCGATGGGCGCGACCCGCAACGCGGTGCCCGGCTACGACATCCCGGACCTGGCGGTGACCAGGCACCGGCTGCGCAGCATGCCGATCAGGACCTCGTCGCTGCGCTCCCTGGGCGCGTTCCTCAACGTGTTCGCGATCGAGTCGTTCATGGACGAGCTGGCGGCGGTGGCCGGCGCCGACCCGGCCGCGTTCCGGCTGGCCCACCTGAGCGACACGCGGGCCCGCCGGGTCATCGAGGAGGTAGCCGGCTTCGCGGGCTGGGCGGGCCGGCCCCGTGCCGAGGGCACCGGCTTCGGGCTGGCTTTCGCCCGGTACAAGGGCACGTCCGGCTACTGCGCCGCGGTCGCCGAGGTGGCCGCGGACACGAGCATCAAACTCCGCCGGCTGTGGCTGGCCGTGGACGTGGGCCGGGTGATCAACCCCGACGGCGTGCGCAACCAGGTCGAGGGGGGCGCGCTGCAGAGCGCGAGCTGGGCGCTGCGCGAGCGGGTTCGCTTCGACCGGACCAAGATCACGTCGGTGACGTGGGAGAGCTACCCGATCCTGCGATTCACCGACATGCCTGAGGTGGCGGTGCGCATCGTCGCCTCGGATCAGCCGGCCACCGGGGCCGGCGAACTGGCCCAGGGCCCGGTGGCGGGTGCCATCGGCAACGCCGTGGCCGACGCGGTCGGCGTCCGCGTCCGCGACCTGCCCCTCACCACGGAGCAGATCACCAGAGCTATTGAAGACGCCTGAGAACTGGCGGCGTGCTCGCCGTCACGCGGGTCAGTGACGCCGACCAGGTAGCGATCGAGTCCTGGTAGCCGCGCGGCATGGCCAGGCCAGCGATCTCCTCAGGAGTGAACAGGCCGATCCGCTGGTGCTCGTCCGAGAGCACCGGGTCCTGGGCCTCCTGCCCGGGGTTGAGCTGGCAGGCGTAGGTGACGATGAACACATGCTTGCCCGCCTGGGTGATGTGATACAGCCAGGCGTCCAGAATCGGCCCGGCGGTCACGGCCCACCCGGTCTCCTCAGCGATCTCCCGGACCACGCATTGCTCCGGGGTCTCACCGATCTCCAGCCGCCCGCCGGGCAGCTCCCACTCGCCGCGCTCGTTGAGCAGTAGCAGGATCCGCCCGTCCCGGGCTACCACGCCCTTCACCGATACCGGGTACGCCCGCACCGCCACCTCCAGACCGACGCCCTGAGCCGAACGTAACAGCCGCGAACATGCTCAGGTCGCGAAGAGGACGCTGACCGATTCGCCTTCGTGGATCCGGCGGATGGCCTCGGCCAGGGCCGACGCGAGCGATATGACGGTCAGCTTGCCGCCGAGCAGCTGTTCCGGGATCGGCACGGTGTTGGTGCAGACCACCTCGGTGACCTCGGGAGCGGCCTCGATCCGCGGCAGCGCCCCGTCGGTGAACAGGCCGTGCGTGCAGGCCACCCGGACCGACCGCACGTCCCGCTCGCGCAGCCGCGCGAGCAGCTCGAGGACGGTGGTGCCGCGGGCGATCTCGTCGTCCACCACGATCACGTCCCGGCCGGTGACGTCGCCGATGATCGAGGTGATGATGACCTGCTGGTCGCTGAGCCGCTGCTTCGCGCCGGCCGCCAGCGGCAGGTCGAGCCGCCGGGCGAAAGCGGCGGCCGCCTTGGCGTTGCCCAGGTCCGGGGAGACCACGACGGTGTTCGACAGATCCTGGCCGCGGAAATGGCCGGCCAGCTCGCGGAGCGCGTGCAGGTGGTCCACCGGGACCGAGAAGAACCCGTGCACCTGCGGCGAGTGCAGGGTCATCGTGAGCACCCGGTTCGCGCCGGCCGTGACCAGCAGGTCGGCGACGAGGCGGCCGCCGATGGACACCCGGGGCATGTCCTTCTTGTCCGAGCGCGCGTACGCGAAGTGCGGTATCACGGCGGTGACCCGGGCCGCCGAGGCGCCGCGCGCCGCGTCCAGCATCAGCAGCAGCTCGACCAGATGCTCCTGGACCGGCGCGGACAGCGGCTGGATGAGGAACACGTCACGTTCCCGGCAGTTGGACTGGAGCTGGGCCTCCAGGCAGTCGTTGGCGAACCGGATCAGCCGCACCGGGCGCAGCCGTTCGCCGAGGTGGGTGCAGATCTCGGCCGCCAGCTCCGGGTGGGCGCTCCCGCTGAATACCGCGATCTCCCGCACCCGCCCAGGGTAGTGGGTGCTATCCCGCCGCGTCCGGCCTGGTCAGCACAGCCAGCTGCTGCCCGGCCAGGCGCAGGTAGCGGACCGGGTCGGCCAGCGCCTGCGGCGCCCCGCCGGCCAGCCCGGCCAGTGAGACGACGTGCCGCACGCCGGCCGGCGGGCGGGCCGCGACCTGGCCGGCGACCAGCGCGGCCGGCACCCGGGCCGCCGCGGCGGCGGCGAACACCGCCCCAGCTACCTTGCCGGTGCCCGACGTCTGGTCGTACCGCCCCTCGCCGGTGATGACCAGCCCGGCCCCGGCCAGCGCCTGGTCCAGGCCGGCCAGCCGGCCCAGCTGCGGCGCGCCGGGCGTGATCACCGCGCCCCACCCGGCGGCCAGCCCGTAACCGGTCCCCCCCGCCGCGCCGGCGCCGGGCGCATCCGGGTCGCCGCCCAGCAGCCCGGCCAGCCGGGCCAGGCCCTCGCCGAGCAACGCGACGTCGGCCGGGCTGGCGCCCTTCTGCGGACCGAACACCACGGCCGCGCCGGCCGGGCCGAGCAGCGGCGCACCGACGTCGGACAGGCAGCTGACCCCGCCGGGCGGCGGCGGGCGCAGCCCGGTCAGGTCCACCGCGGCCAGGTCACGCAGCGCGCCGCCGCCCGCGGGCAGCGGGCGGCCGTCGGCGTCCAGGAACCGGGCGCCCAGCGCGGCCAGCGCGCCCGTCCCGCCGTCGGTGGACGCGGAGCCGCCGAGCGCGATCGTCACCTGCCGGGCCCCGGCGTCCAGCGCGCAGCCGATCACCTCGCCGAGCCCGATGGTCTGCGCACCCAGCGGGTCCGGCCGGCTGAGCAGCGGCAGCCCGCTGGCCGCGGCCAGTTCCACCGCGGCGGTGCCGTCGGGCAGGTCCAGCCACGGGCAGTCCACCGGCTGGCCGGCCGCCCGGTCACCTGGGCCCGCTGCCAGCGGGCGCCGGGCACCGCGGCGGCCAGCACGTCCAGCGTGCCCTCGCCGCCGTCGGCCAGCGGGACCGCGACCACCTCGTCCTCCGGCCGGATGGCCTGCCACCCGGCGGCCAGGGCGGCGGCGGCCCCGGCCGCCGCGAGGCTGCCCTTGAACGAATCCGGGGCGACCACGACCCTCACGGCTGCGCGGTGCCTGCCGAAGTCGCGGTGCCTGCCGAAGTCGCGGTGCCTGCCGGGGTCGCGGTGCCGGCCGGAGTCGCCGAGGCTGCCGGGGTGGGCGCGGGCAGCCCGAGGGCGTCCCGGATGGCCTGCTGCACCTCTTCCGGGTCCCGCGTGGCGTCGATGGTCAGCACGTACTCCTTGCCGGCGAAGATGGCCAGCACCGGGTCGGTCTTCTCGTGGTAGTCACGCAGCCGGACGGCCAGAGCCTCCTCGGTGTCGTCCTCGCGGGTGACCAGGGTCCCGCCGCAGACGTCGCACTTGCCCTCTTCCCGCGGCCGTCCCTGGATCAGGTTGTAGTCCAGGCCGCAGCCCGAGCACAGCCGCCGGGCCAGCACCCGCTTGCGCACCTCGGCATCGGGCATGTCCAGGTGGATCACCGCGTCGATGTCGTAGCTCTCCAGGAAGAAGTCGGCCTGCCGGGCGTTGCGCGGGAACCCGTCGATGATGAACCCGTAGTTCCAGTCGTGGTCGGCCAGCCGCTCCGCGGTCACCGCCTCGGCCAGGTCGTCGCCGACCAGCTCGCCCGACGCCATGAGCCGGCGTACCTGGGCGCCCATCTTGGTGTGGTTCTGCACGTTCCAGCGGAAGATGTCGCCCACGCTGATGTGCACCAGGTCGAGGTCCCGGGCCAGCCACCCGGCCTGGGTGCTCTTCCCGCTGCCCGGAACGCCGATGATCACGTACTTGCGCATGGGGCTACCTTCGCATATCCGCGCGCCGGGCTACCCCACGTGCTCCGGCACACACTGGTTGACGCACTCGCCGAGGCCCTCCACCGCGCTGCGCAGGATCTGCCCCGGCTGCAGGTAGATGGGCGGCTTGCGGGCGTTGCCCACCCCGCCCGGGGTGCCGGTGAGCAGCAGGTCGCCGGGCTGCAGGGTGATCACCTGGCTGGCGTACGCGGCGATGTCGGCCGGGCTGAACAGCAGGTCGGAGGTCCGGGACTGCTGCCTCACCACGCCGTCCACCTCGCAGCGGATCTCCAGGTCCGCGGCGTCGCCCACCTCGTCCCCGGTGACCAGGTACGGGCCCACCGGGGTGGTGTGCTGGAACGCCTTGCCCTGCAGCCACTGCACGGTGCGGCGCTGCCAGTCGCGCATGCTCACGTCGTTGCTGACCGTGTAGCCCGCGATCGCGGCCGCGGCCTCGTCCCGGCCGGCCCGGTACACCGGCCGGCCGATGATCACCGCGAGCTCGACCTCCCAGTCGACCCGGTCGCTCACCGCGGGCAGCCTCAGCTCGTCGCGCGCGCCCAGCAGGGTGTCCGCGAACTTGGCGAACAGCGTGGGGTACTCGGGCAGCTCGCGCCCGGTCTCCAGGATGTGCTCGCGGTAGTTGAGCCCGACGCAGATCACCTTGGACGGCCGCGGCACCACGGGCGCGAAGCTGGTGTCGCTGGCCGGCACCGGGCTGGCCCCGGGCCGCTCGGCAACCGCGGCCGGGTCCCCGGCCGCCAGCAGTTCGCCCAC
The DNA here is from genome assembly GCA_963717125.1 of uncultured Actinomycetes bacterium. Classification (GTDB taxonomy): domain Bacteria; phylum Actinomycetota; class Actinomycetes; order Streptosporangiales; family Streptosporangiaceae; genus RYN-230. The sequence goes on along the minus strand of CAVQVG010000020.1, from coordinate 2,366 downwards.
GTCCGCGGCGGCCAGCGGGATCAGCATGTCGCCGTCGAGCCGCGCCGCGGTGCTGCCGTCAGCGGTCCGGATGGTGGCAAATCGCATGCGCCGACGGTACCCGGCGGCGCCCGGCCAGGTCTCAGCGGCCCCGCCGGGTGAACACGTCGTTGAACGGGGTCGCGTACTCGTCGTTCGCGGTGAACGGGGCCAGCCCGAGGGCTGCCTCGATGGTGCGCGCGGTCGAGAAGTGGTCGTAGCGGACCTGGCTGACGTAGCCGGCCCGCACCGTGCCCAGCGAGCCGACCACGATGGTCGCCACCCGGTTGCCCGCCTCCGCGGTCCGCTTGGTCACGCCCGCCTCGTCCCAGGTGATGATCAGCAGCGACGTCTGGGTGTGCCAGGCCGGCGAGGCCAGGATCGGGGCGATGGTCCGCTGCAGCCAGCCGTCCTGCACTTCGCGGCTGTGCCGGTCACCGTTGCCAGCCGACTCGCCGTCGTAGTAGTCGTCGGCCGCGATCCAGGAGAACGCCGGCGTGGTACTGGCGTTATGCAGAGCTGGCCCGAGCAGCCTGGTGCTGACCAGGTGCGCCTTGCACCGGGCCCGGTCGCCGCTGACGTCGGTGTAGTTGATGAACGGCGCGTCGTCCGGGTAGTAGTACTTGTCGTACGTGAACTCGGTCGATTCGCGGTCGTTGCACCGGTAGCCCATGCCCTGCTCGTAGGCCATCCAGCTCATCGACCTGGCCTGCAGCTCGTCCCCGAGGTTCGGGTGCGGGTCCTTGATGTCCGGCCAGTAGATGGCGCCCTTGGCGTACGTGTCGCCGCCGGCGATGGCCAGGTAGTTCTCGTCGCTCGGGTGGTACACCGCGTGGTAGTTGGCCATGCAGTACCCCGCGCCGGCGTCACCGTCGGCCAGCAGGTTGCCGCTGGCCCCGGGCGCGCCCCCGCGATGTCCGCCCGGGGCCAGCACGCTGGCTGCCACCCCGGACGGGGCGGCAGCCAGCAGCGTGGCCAGCGCCACGCCAGTGGCGGTGACCCGGCCCGCCCGCGATCGCCCCATGGACCTCAGCCGCCTTGACCGCATGGCACCTCTCCGTGGCCCGGGCCTGCCCGCTCTCCGGGCCCCACCCAACCGTGTCCAGGCCTACCCGCCGTGAACACCGTCTGTCGCGCCGGTGAAGCCTGCCCCGCGGCTGGCATGATGACCGGATGACGGTATCCGCGGATTTTGCCGCTATCGCGGATAACGAGCGGGCGGCCGAGATCGCCCGGCTGTGTGACGCGATGGAGGCGGCGGCCAGCGCGGGCCGGTACCCGCTGCTGACCGTGGGCCGGCCCTGGTCGCAGCACAACCCCGTGCTGCAGGGGGAATTCGCCGCGCCGGACGCGATCCGCTGGTACCTGGAACGCGAGCTGGCCCGGCTGGCCGCCCACGGCGCCGGGATCTCGGTCAGCCCGGGGCGCGAAGCGCTGGACCTGCACGACCCCAGGATCGGCCCGGCCGTCGACGAGACCCGCTGGGATCTGCGGCGCAAGAAGCTGTTCCTGTTCGCCCCGGAGCGCATGGCGCTGTCCATCGACCGGCTCGAGCACTACACCGGGACGCCGGCCACCGCCTTCCAGCGGTACGTGCTGCTCACCAACTACGCCTGGCACGTCGAGGAGTTCCGCGCCGCGCTGCCCGGCTGCACCGGCCCGGACACCGGCGGCCGCCAGATGCCCGCCTGGCACTACCAGCTGCCCGGCCGGGCCGGCGTGACCATGGTGAACATCGGGGTCGGCCCGTCCAACGCCAAGACCATCACCGACCATCTCGCGGTGCTCCGCCCGGACCTGGTGCTGATGATCGGGCACTGCGCCGGGCTGCGCAATCACCAGGACATCGGGGACCTGGTGCTGGCCACCGGCTACCTGCGCGATGACCACGTGCTGGACGAGATCCTGCCGCTGAGCGTGCCGGTCATCTCCAACTACACGCTGAACACGCTGCTGCTCAGCGAGCTGGCCGAGCGCGGCCTGACGAGCCGGATGGGCACCGTGTTCACCACCGCGAACCGCAACTGGGAACTGCACCTGGCCCTGGTGGCGGACCGGCTGCGGCTGTCCCGCGCGCTGGCCGTGGACATGGAATCGGCGACCGTGGCCGCGAACGGGTTCCGCTACCGGATCCCGACCGCCACGCTGCTTGCGGTGAGCGACAAGCCGCTGCACGCCCAGCCCAAGCTCAGCACGGACGCGCAGGGCTTCTACGCCGCCAGCCGCCGCCAGCACGTGCAGATAGCCATCGCGGTCACCGCCCGGGTCAGGCAGCTCTACCCCGGCGGCCTGCCCGCCGCCGACCTCCGCTCCCCCGACGAGCCGCTGCTCGGCACGGCCGACCCCGG
>CAVQVG010000019.1:0-633290 GCA_963717125.1 uncultured Actinomycetes bacterium | reverse complement strand
GTTCCGGGAGCGGCAGGGGCAGCGCATTCGGGGCGGAGAAGGAACGGTGGCGGGCCGCTGGCGAGTTCGACCGGACGGACCGCGAGCAGGGGCCCGGTCCCGCCGCGCTGGCCGAGGTCGCCGTCCCAGCCGGGGCCACGACGGTCACAGCGCCGTTCACCGCGAGCGTCTGGCAGGTCGAGGCTCGCCCTGGGGCGCGGATCAGGCGCGGGGACAAGTCGCTGTCGCTGGAGGTGATGAAGATGGAGACCGTCCTGGTCGCCGCGCCGCACGACGGCACCGTGGCGGAGGTCTACACGGCCGTCGGCACCCAGGTCGAGCCCGGCCAGGTGCTGGTCGCGCTCGTCCCGGACGCGCCGCTGGCGGACGGCGCGGCCGCATGACAGCCGTCGAGCGGGTCCGCGCGGCGTACGCGGCGATTGACGCGGCCGCGCTCGTCCCGAGATCTGGATCACGGTGCGGCCCTTCGACGACGCCGTCGCGGAGGCCGTCGCCGTTGACGAGCGGGTCGCCGCCGGGCAGACGCTGCCGCTCGCCGGGCTGGTCGCCGCTGTCAGCCCACATTGATGTTGCCGGGCTGCCGACGACGGCCGCGGCGCCGTCATACGCCTACCAGCCCGGTAAGCTTTGATGCCACGGCGGTGGCCCGGCTCCGGGCGGCCGGGGCGATCGTGGCCGGCAAGTACCAACCTCTTCCACCAGTTCGCCACTGGCCTGGTCGGCACCCGCAGCCCGTATGGCGCGGTCCGGTCCGCCGGGACGCCGGGGCGCATCTCCGGGGGGATCCAGCTCGGGGTCGGCGGTCGCCGTCGCGCTCGGCCTAGTCTACGTTGTGCTCGGCACGGACACCGCCGGCTCTTGCCGTGTGCCCGCGGCCCTCAACGGCATCGTTGGCGCGGAGCCCACCCGCGGGCTCATCCCCCGCACTGGGGTCGTGCCTGCCTGCTCGGTTGCTGGACTGTGCTACCGTCTTCGCGCGGTCACTCGACCTTGCGCGGCAGGCAGTTCCTCGACGCGATGGCCAGCCCGGACGGCATCGACCCGCTCGCGACGCTGCTTGACACCCGGCCCCGCGTCGGCGGCTGGGACCCCTGCGGCGGCGAGCGCGACCGCCGCTCCGGCCACTTGCTCCGGGTCGGCCACCGGCCCGACGGTGGCCGACGCGGCTCGCCATCCCGCTGCCCGGGCAGCTTGACGGCCTTGGTGACGGCTGGGCATCGGTGTTCGACGCCGCGGTGTCGCGGCTGCGGGCCGTCGGCTGCGAGGTCGAGCCCGTCGACATCACGCCGCTGCTGGAGGCGGGACGCCGCTGTACGGCGGGGCGTTGTCGCCGAACGGTACGCGGCGGTCGGCGAGCACATCGCCGCCCGCGAGGAGCTGATCGGCGACACCCTCGACCCGGTTGTCGCCACGACATCCTCGACGGGGCCAGCACGGCGCGGCCGGCTACTTCGCCGACCGCACGCGGCTCGACGAGCTCGCGGCGTCGGCTGCGACGGTGCTGGCCGGCTTCGACGCGCTGCTCACCCCGACGACGACCGCGCACCCCACGTTCGAGGAGGTGCGGGCGGACCCGGTCGGCGTCAACGCGCGGCTGGGCCAGTACACCAACTTCTGCACCTCCTCGACCTGGCGGCCGTGGCCGTGCCTTGCGGGACGGTCGGCAGCGGTCCGTTCGGGATAACGCTGACCCGGGCCTGCTGGCAGCGACGGCCCGCTCTGCGGAGATCGCCACGCGGCATGACGCGCGCCTGGTGGAGCTCCTCGTCGTGGGCGCGCACCTGGCCGGCGACCTGCTGAACCACGAGTTGCTCGCCGTCGGCGGCGTTCGGCCGAGCCCGCGCTGACGGCGCCGGAGTACCGGCTGTATGCGCTGGCCACAACGCCGCCCAAGCCCGGGCTGGTGCGCGACGCCTGGCTCGCCTGCCCGCATCGCCGGGAGGTCGCGGCGGCTGCCGGCGGCAGGGCTCGCCCGCTTCACGGCGGTGCTCGTCGCCCCGATGACGATCGGCCGGCCCCGGCTGGATGACGGTGGAGGTGCTCGGCTTCACCTGTGAGCCCGGCGCCCTATCGGGCGCGAGCGACATCACCAGCTATGGCGGGCGCCGGCGCGCCTGGCTGGCCCGGTGAACCGGCCCGTTATGATCGCAGCCGTGGCGGAGGTGCGCAGCTTCTCCCCGAGGTGAGTGGGGCTCCGCAGTCGGTGAGGCGCGCGGGTGGCCACGGCTGCGCCCGGCCAGCGACACGGGTGTCCCGGCGCGGGGAAGGACCCCGACGCGGCGGCCGAGTTGTTCGCGCTGCAGGGGCCTGCGGCCACCACGACCCGGCAGATCGCTGACCGGGTGGGCAACCGCAGGCGCTGCTGTACGACTACTTCGGGCGGGAAGGACGAGATCCTGCTGGAGCTGCTCACCCTGTCGGTGCGGCCTAACCTCCAGGTCGCCGCGACCCTGGAGTCTCCATGCGCCCGCGGAGCCAGGCACCGGGCTGTACGCGCTCGCCCTGATCGACGTCCAGACCCTGACCCGCGCCCCGACAATATCGTGACCCTGGGCCCCGCTGCTCGAGGTTCAGGGAGGAGTACGCGTCGTTTCGCGCCGACGAGCCTCCCTGCAGGCCGTCTACGGCCTGCTGGTTGCTGCGCGGGGCGGCCGGCGGGGGCCTCGACCAGGCGCTGACCGGGACGCTCGTCATGCAGGTCGTCGAGTCGGTCATCCAGCTGCGGCGGGCGGGATCCTGGGGGCACGCCCGCGAGGACGGGGATGCGCGCGAGGACGGGCGCGCCCGCGACGAGGGGCACGCCCACGAGATAGCCGCGTCCGCCTGCGGGTCGTCGGCCCGGCCCGCAGGACATCGCCCGGGCGCGGGGTGGCGCGGCGGAGCTGATCGCCGCACTTTGACCGCGATAGAAGCCCAGTTCAGATGCTGTGCGCTAGTCTGGCACTTCACAGGGGGCAGCGGCCACGTCGCCTGCTTTTCCGCGTCCGAGCCGGAGAACGGATGGCCGCGCTGCCGGGCTAGACCAAGCTCGCCAGCTCGCACCTCGGCCTGGAAGCGGGAGCCGGCCTTGAGCGCGGCCATCAGCTCGGCGACCCGCCGCCGGTAGGTGCGTAGCGAGGTGCCCAGCCGCCGGGCGGCCACCTCGTCGGTGAGGCCCGCGCCGGCGCCCGCAGGATCTCCCGGGCCTCGGGAGCGAGCTCGGGGGCTTCGCCGCGCAGGTAGGCGTCGAGGCCGGTGGCTGCCTCCCAGGCGGCGGTGAACAGCGAATAAACCCCGCCCACCAGTACCGGGGGACGTCGTCACCTGGTACTCGCGGCCGAGCGGCGCGGCTGGCTCGCCAGGATCGCCACCCGCCGATCCAGGATGATCGTCTCGCGGCAGTGGCGCGGAACTCATCCGCACCCGCGTACCCGCTGTGTCGATCTGCCGCAGGTGTGCGCGCTGCGCCTCGTCAACCAGCACCAGCGGGCTCCACAGCTTGCGCACCGTGGCTCTGCGCTTGCCGGGGGAACGCACCCGCCGGGCGACCGCGGACCGGACCTCCGGCTGCGACCAGGCCGCCAGGTCGCGGGCCGCCAGGACGAACTCCTCGCGCACCGCGTCGAACAGGTGCCCCGCTCGGGCGATGAACTCGGCGTCGCCGCGCACCGTGCTGGTCTGGTCATCAGGCACCCGTCCAGTCTGCCAGCCGTCTCCAGGCCGGGCAATTGGCAGCAACCTCCAGCTCCTCGCCGCGGCCACGGAGCCGGGTCAGCCTGTGAGCGTGACGGAGACAACGAACACCAGCCAGCCCGCCGTCCCCGGCACCTTCGCGATCGGCGGTGCGGACGGGCGGCTCAGGGACGCGCTGCGATCGACAGGACGGAGCCGAAGACGAGTACAGACCCGGGGAGCGCGACCCGTCGCGCTGGTCACCGGCGCCGATAAGGGCATCGGTCTCGAGATGGCCCGGCGCTGGCCGGGGCCGGGTACCGCGTTTATCTCACCGCCCGCAGCAGCGAGCGCGGACAGCCGCCGCCGCGACCGTCGGTGCGCAGTTCCTGGGACGGACGTGACCTCCGACGAGTTGGTTGGTCACGCCGCGGACTTCGTCGAGCGGGCCGAGGGGCACCTGGACGCGCTGGTCAACAACGCCGGCATCACCGGCCCGGTGCGTGACCCGCACGACTACACAGCCGGCGACATGACCGAGGTGCTACTGACGAACGTCGTCGGCTACCTCCGTGTCATTCATGCCTTCTTGCCGTCGCTGGAGAACAGCGATGACCCGCGGATCGTCAATGTCAGCAGCGGGCTTGGGTCGTTCAGCCGCTTCGGCGACCGGACTCGCACCGGAGCGTTCACGGGCACACCGCTCTACGCTGCGTCGAAGGCCGCAATCAACATGATGACTGTGCATTTCGCGAGCCTGCTGCCCCATATCCGCATCACGCCGCCGACCCCGGCCTGAGCGCGACCGACCTCAGCGGCGGACAGGGCGATTCAGTCCATGACGGCACCGACGTCATCGTCGCCTGCGCCCTCAGTGCACCCGGCGGCCCGACCGGCACCTTCGCCGATCGCGACGGCGAAGTGCCCTGGTAATCACCACCGACCTGAAAGGAACTCAGATGTATCTCGTCACTGGAGCAACAGGCCACGTCGGCGGGCCCGTCGCGGACAGCTACACGAACAGGGCCACGGCGTCCGGGCACTGGTGCGCCACCCTCGCGGGCGGCCAGCCTCCGGCGGAGATTCCAGCTCCCCCGCGGGGATCTCGACGACCCTGGAAGCGTGTCCAAAGCGGTCCAGGGAGTCGAGGCCATCTTCCTGATGCAGGTCGGAGGTGGGACCGAACAGACCAAGACGATGATCGCTGCCGCGCAACACGCGGCGGTGCCGAGGATTGTCCTGCTCTCCTCCGCCTGTTCGCCCCCTCTTGCCGCTGGGCGACAACCCCATGGGGGCCGCTCTCGCGGCCCGCGAGCAGGTCCTGCACGAGTCCGGCCGTGGCGTACCTACCTGCGGCCCAGCGCCTTCGCGTCCAACGCCTTCGCGTGGCGCGACTCCATCCGGGCGAGCAAGGTTGTTGACCGAACCGGTGACGGCGCAATGCTGTGATGGACCCGGAGGACATCGCACGCGTCGCCGTAGCCGCCCTCACCGAAGATAGTCACGCTGGAAAGGGGAACCTCCTCACCGGTCCGGAGGCCCTGACCTCGCGCGAGCAGGTCGAGATCATCGCCGAGGTACCGGGCGTTCGATCGATTTCCAGGACGACGCCCCGCACGAATTCGCCCAGGGCCGCTATTCAGCGAGGAACCCCGCCCGATGAGGCGCACCTGATGGACGCCTGAACGAGGTCTTCCGCGCCCGCCGCTCCGTAGCCATCACCGACGACGTTGAGAACATCACTCGAATAGCCCCGGAACCTTCCGCGACTGGCGTCAGCGCCACGTCGGCGCCTTCCGCTGAGGCTCGCCTTACCACCGAGCGGCGGAGGCGCCGTTGACTCGGTGACGTAACCGCTGAGCTGCGCCGAAATGCCCGCTACCACTTATTAGTCCGGCAGCCGCTTTTCCTGCTGCGAGCTGGGACGACGGCCAGACGCTCAACAGCGCCGTTGGTTCGGTGGAAGAGGCCCGCGTCAAGAGCGAGAACTTAGCCGACGCCATACGGAGACAACGTTACATTGTCGATGTGGAGGCGGTAAATGTCGCGGAGTTGGTGGAGGCGGTGCGCGAGCAGGCGCCGCGCGCGCCGCTCGACCGGGTCGAGGTGGCCCTGACGGTCTGCGAGGAGCTGGCCTCGTGCGCAGACGAGCTGATTGGGCAGTTCGTGGAGGAGGCTCGCTGTGCGGGGTGTTCCTGGACCGAGATCGGCCAGCGGATAGGGGTATCCAAGCAGGCGGCCAGGCAGCGCTTTGCGCACCGGCGCGGCGTGCACCGGGAACCTGGAGGTTGAGCGCGCCGTCGGGGGCTGCCTGAAGCGGCCAGGCGGGAGGCCGCCGCAGACGGGGCCGCCGAGGTGGGACCCATCACCTGCTGATCGGGCTTTCCCATGAGGGGTAGCCGCCGCCGTTCTGGAGGAGCTGGGAGTGCGGGCTGACGCGGCGCGCGCCGCCGCGCGAGAGCTGTTCCCAGGAGGAGGAGGAGGCCTGCCCGGCGGGCGGCCGTCACAGGAGTCGGCCGAGGCCCGTGAGGCGCTGCGGCGTGCGGCCGCGATTGCGCAGCAGGCCGGGCGAGGCGAGGTGGGCACCGAGCACCTCCTTGCCGCGGTGGCGCTTGATCCTGGTTCACGTGCCCGGCGTGTGCTCAGCTACCTCGGCGTCAGCATCGCCGCTGTTAAGAAAGGACTCGACGGTTACGTCGGCCCCGGAAAGCAGCGTCGCCGTAAACGAGGCAAAGCTGATCTCGCCTGCTCGTTTTGCGGGAAGAGCCAGACGCAGGCCAGAAAGCTCGTTGCCGGTCCCGGCGTGTATATCTGCGACGAGTGCATCGATCTGTGCAGTGAGATCCTCGCCGGAAAATGAGACGAGCCAGGTACACAGCGCTGACAGCGCAGACGGGTTGCTGCACGACGACCGAAGTTAGCTGACCAGGGCGATTCCGGCGTCGCGGGCGAGTCTTGCGCGTTTGTGGAACCATCGTGAGCGAGCCTGGTGGCGGCGGGTCCACGCGTCCCAGTGAATGACAAGCGACCGGGGCAGGGGCGGGGTGGTGAGGGCGGCGAGCAGGCGCTTGATCTCCGGGACGGTCAGCGGGATCATTCCGGGCTCGGCGGGCGGCGGCTGGTCCGGCCTGACTGATAGCTGTAGCCCGAGTTGAGCCGACTTAGTGCGCGCCTGATTGGCCATGGAGGCGGTCGAGGGCTTCGGTGGTCGCGCGTCCTCGCGGCAGCGGACCGGGCAAGACGATGCGTCCTTGTGAGCGGCAACGCGATTCGGGTGTGTGCCGGGTCGCCGCTACGGGACGTTCCAGGCGGAGATAACCGTCTGCTTGTGCTCCATGCCCCGGGCGCCTGCGGGGCGATCGGAGCGTGCTGCTCAGAACGTGGCAGTCATGCCGCCGTTGACTGCGATGACCTGGCCGGTGACGAACGATGCGGCGTCGCTGGCCAGGAAGACCACCGCCCCGGCGATTTCCTCGGGCCTGCCCCAGCGGCCGAGCGCGGTCCGCGACCGCAGCCACTGCGCCCACTGGGGATCTTCGGCCAGCCCCGCGTTGACGTCGGTGGCGAACGTGCCGGGGGCGACGGAGTTGACCGTGATGCGGTGGGGGCCGAGGTCGGCAGACAGTGCCCTGGTAAGCCCGTCCAGCCCGGCTTTCGCGGCGGGGTACGCGACGTCGCCCGCCCGGCCGAGCTGGCCGATGACCGACGATACGTTGATGATCCGGCCGGGCAGCCCGCGGCGGGTGAGGTCGCGGGCGACGGCCTGGCTGAGCGCGTAGGCGGACGTCAGGTGGACATCGAGCATGCGCGCCAGGTCTGCTGGCGCCAGCGCGTCCACGCCGCGCCGGTCGCGGTGGCCGACGTTGTTCACCAGGATGTCAATCACCCCGAGAGCGGCGGTCGCCTGCCGCGCGGAATCCCGGTCGGTAACGTCGAATGCGGCCGCGGTCACGTGAAGTCCCTCATCCTGCAGGCGCGCCACGGTGATGGCCAGCGCGGCCGGATCCCGCCCGTTGACGATGACCTCTGCGCCCGCGCCCGCGAGGCCGCGGGCCATCTCCAGCCCTAGGCCGCGCACCGAGCCGGTGACCAGGGCACGACGGCCGGCAAGGGAGAAACTGGGATGGCCGTTCATCGGGCAGCCTCCACTGAAACGCACGTTTCAGTTAATGTAGCACGGGGACGGCCCGCGCCCTCACGTGTCCATCGCGAAAGGAAGGCCATGGCCGGCCAGCATCCGCCGGGCTCGCCTCGGCGCGCCGAGCTTCTCAACGCCTGTTACGGCTATGTGCTCGAGCACGGCCTAGCCGGGCTGTCGCTGCGCCCCCTCGCCGCCGCCACCGGCACGAGCCCTCGAGTGCTGCTCTACCTGTTTGGCAGCAAGGAGCAGCTGGTCCGCGAACTACTCGCCCGCGCACGGCGCGAGCAGATCAGCCTGATCACAGGACTGCTCGGCCCGGACGCCCCGGACGGAGGGTTCGAGCAGCTGACGGACAGGCTCTGGGAGCTGCTGTCCTCACCAGGGCAGCGGCCGATGGTGCGGCTGACCTACGAGGCGTACCTGCGATCGGTGAGCCGAGATCCCGGCCCCTGGCAGGGGTTCGCCGCCGAAACCGCCCGGGACTACCTGGAACTGCTGGTCAGGGCGCAGCCAGGCACACCTCCGGCTCAGGCCGGGGCCACGGCGGCCAGCACGCTCGCGCTGATCAGGGGGCTGCTCCTCGACCTGCTCGCCGACGGCGACACCGACAGAGTCATGGCAGCATGGCGAGCTGGCCGACGGTCCGGCTCCGGCACCTAGCCACGCCACGCGGCGGAAAGGCCTATGCCGTCGGCAAGACCACGACGATGCGGTTGATCCTCGGCCTGGACCGGCCCTGGCCCGTGGCAAAAAGTCCCACACTGGCCCTGAGCTGGTGCTTCCGGTGCTCGTCAGGCCGCTCTCCGGTATTCGCTGATCAGGCCGTGGACCACGTGGTTGCGTTTGATCCGGCCGGTCATATCGATCGGCTGGCCGGGCTCGGGCAGCGGAGGTCGTTGCTCCCGCGACTGGTGCGGCCGGTGCTCGTTGTAATGCCGCGAGTACTCGGCCGGCAGGTGCCGAAGGTGCTGTTCGCCGTAGACCAGCATGTGGTCGAGGCACTCGCGGCGTAGCGTCCCCACATACCGCTCCGCGAAAGAGTTCGCCCGCGGCGACCGGACTGGAGTCTTGATGACCCGCGTGCCGTTGCCGGTGAACACAGCGCGGTTGTGCCGGCATGCTCCCGGCGACCGGTGGTTCGCCGACGAGACCTACGTCAAGGTCGCCGGCCGATGGACGTATCTGTACCGGGCCATTGACCAGCACGGTCAGGTCATCGACGTGCTGCTATCCACGCGCCGTGACCTGGCCGCAGCCCGGCGGTTCTTCATCCTGGCGCTGCGCGCGGGCACGATCCCGGCCGAGGTCACCACCGACCGGGCCCCGGCCTGTCCGCGGGTCCTGGATGAGCTGATCCCCTCAGCGCTGCTTACCGTCGCGTGCTACGCGTACAACCCGGTCGAAGCCGACCACGGACGGCTGAAAGCACGGCTGCGGCCGATGCGTGGACTGAAGCGTCACCGGTCCGCGCGGATCATCTCTGCCGGGCACGCGTTCGTGCAGAACCTCCACCGAAGTCACTACGAACTCGCCACTGACATCCCCGCCCGCCATCGGATCCGCGCAGCATTCGACGAGCTCGCGATGGCCATCTGATCAGCCGGCCATCGCTCTCATCGCGCCCTATCATGCGCCCCGACTGGCCAACGCAACACTGCCTGTCCGTGTCCGTCATGCTGGCATCTCCTGTCCTGTCACGCCGTCGCGGAGGCCGAGTGCTCGCGCAGGTAGCGGACCAGGCCGATGACGTCGTCGGGGACGAGCCGCCCGATCGCGCCGCTGGAGTACACACTGACCACGACGTTGCCGGCGGGGTTGAGCACGAAGCCGGTGGACTGCAGGTACACCGGGTCTGGGTTGACGAAGGCGCCGGTGAGCGCGGCGACGGCTGGAGCAGCCGCGCCGTAGCCGACGGGGAAGGTCAGCTTGTGCTCGGCGACCAGCGCGGCGGTGGTCTCCTTGTCGTTGACCGAGAGGGCCACGGCGCGGATGCCGGCATCCGCCAGCGCCTGGCTGGCCCGCTGGAAGGCGCGCAGCTGCGCGTTGCAGTACGGGCACCAGGCGCCCCGGTAGAAGAGCACGACGCCGAAGTCGCCGCCGAACGCGTCCGGGATGGTGAGCACCTGCCCGTCGGTGGTGGTGATCGTCAGCTGCGGGAAGGGGTCGCCGGGGTTGAGCAGAGGCATTGCGGTTCTCCTGCACGGTTGCCGGGACAGTGCCGGACGGGACTGCCCGGTAAGTAAGCGTCGCCTCCCTCCCAGGTCTTACCGGTGGGTTTACGCGGGCGTGCGCCTGGTAAGAGATCGCCGCCGTGCGCCGCTAACTGGAAGTTCGGGGGCATTCAGCGGAACGGTCACCCATGGTTGCCTGCCGTCCCGCTCGCACCGTCAACCGTTGAGGAGACCGCAGTGGCAACTGACTTCGCTGGCAAGACTGCGCTGATCACGGGGGCCGGGCGTGGCATCGGCCGCGCCGTCGCGCTCAGGCTGGGTGGCGCGGGCGCCCGCGTGGTCCTGCTCGCGCGCAGCACAGGCCAGCTGGGCGAAACCCGCGCCCGGCTGCGGGAACAGGGCGTACCTGCCGGGCGGATCCGCGTGGTGCCGGCCGACCTGGCCGACGGGGAGCAGCGCGGCCAGGCGGCGGCGGCCGTGCTCACGGCGGGCCGCGTCGATATCCTGGTCAACAACGCGGCCACCGTCGAGCCGCTAGGCGCTACCGCCGGCATCGCGGCGGCGGACTTGCGCCTGGCCGTCGAGATCAACGTCGTCGCGCCTGCCGCGCTGACCGCCGCGGTCCTGCCCGGCATGCTCGGCGCCGGCTGGGGCCGCGTCGTCAACATCTCCAGCGGGATCGCCGCCCACCCGGAAGGCATGGTCCGCGGGAACGCCTACGCCACCACGAAGGCCGCGCTCGAGGCGCACACCGTGAACCTGGCCGCCGAGCTGTCCGGCACCGGCGTGACCGTCAACGCCTACCGGCCGGGCGGGGTTGACACTGCCATGCAGGCCTGGATCCGCCGGCAGGACCCCGAGCGCATCGGCGCCGGCCTGCACGAGCGGTTCAACAGGAATTTCGCCGACGGCTCTTTGATCACCCCGGCGCACTCCGCTGCGGCGCTGCTCACCCATCTGGCCAGCGAAGACACCGGGGCCATCTGGGATGTCAGCACCGCCCGCGCCGGCGCCTGATGCCCGGCCGGACCGTGCGTATGCTGCCCCATTACCTGACGGCGATGACATCGGCGGGCTGGAGCGGCGCCGCCTGGCCCTAGTCCCGTCAGCCGCCCAGCGCCGCAGGCAGGAGCCCGAGGCCGGGCACGGTGAGGTCTGGCTGCACGCCGATCGTGTCGAACGGGGCGGCGGAGCGGTTCACCCAGGCCGTGCGCATCCCGGCCGCGGCGGCCCCGGCACTGTCGAACGCGTTGCTGGTGACGAGCCGAAGCTGCCCGATCGGCCGGGAAAGCCGCCCGGCCGCGTGCCGGTACACCACGGGCGACGGCTTGAACACGCGGACCTCATCGACGCTGATCCGCTCGGCGAAGAACCCCCCAAGACCGCTGTTATCAAGGCAGTTCCTGATCATGGCCGCGGTCCCGTTGGAAAGCACCGCGAGCTCATACCCCAGGCTGGCCAGCGCCCGCAGGGCGGGGACCGCGTCGGGGAACGGCCGCAGATGGTCATAGAGCTCGACTAGCCGCTGGGCCTGCCCGTCCGGCAGGTCTGCCCCGATGGAGATGAGGGCGAAGTCAAGCGCGCGTGACGTCACCCAGCGGAAGTCCTCATACTGGCCCATCGCCGTGAGCCGGAAAGAGTATTCCAGCTGCTTCAGCCGCCACAGCCTGGCCGCCTCGCGGCCGTCACAGCCGCCGAGAACCTGGCCGAGGCCGGTGGAGATGGCGATCGGGTCAACCAGCGTCCCGTACAGGTCGAACGCCAGTACCTCGCGGCCGCCCGCCGCGCCTGCCGGGTTATCCGCCGCGCTAGCCACTGGTGACCGCCATGAGGAGCCCGGTGAAGTCCTCATCGCACGGACCGCAGGCCAGCAAGTGAGCGGCGACCCCGGGATAGCGCCCGGCCGCGTCCTCGCCGGCAGCCACCAGGTTGACGTAGATATGCAGGACGGCCAGCGCCTCGTCGCAGCCGGCGTCGCGCGGGTCGGTCCGCAGGAACCGCTCCAGCCTGCCCCGCTCACTCATCGCCGCTCCAACCCCGGCTCATCCAGGTACCCGTTAGCGACCAGCGCCCGGCGGATCTTACGCCGCGCGTCGAAAATCACCTTGTAAATGGCGTTACGCCGCACGCCCAGCTCGGCGGCCAGCGCATCCAGCGGTATCCCGTCCACCGCGATCGCCACGAAGACCCGCCGCTGGTGGCTGGCCAGCTCCTCCTCGACGACCCGCCGCACCTCCGTCAGGAGGCCCGCCGCCTCCGCCTGCCGCGCCGGATCGATCCCGAGCCGGCCGGGAAGCCGCTCCCACTGACCGGCGTCCAGCGCGACCGGCGGGTTGCGCCAGTAGTGCCTGCCGAGCTTGCTGGACACCTCCAAGATGACGAACCGGTACGCCCACGTGATGAACCGGCTCTCGCCACGGAACTCACCGAGCTTGGCCAGGACCGCAAGCATGGCGTCACCAGCGGCCTGGCACGCGACGTCGCCGAGCTCCGGGCCGGTCACCGGAGTGCCGGCCGACCGGCGCAAGACTTCGGCCAGCGCGATGCGGACCAGCCTCGCGTGCAGCTCACGCTCAGCCGCCTGCCGCTCCCCGCCACCGCCGCCCAGGCGGCGCAGCCAGACCGCCGACTCCTCATCCAGGTCCGCAACCGCAACCCTGGCGCGTTCCACACCGGACAGGCTACCGCCGGGATCACAGGATTCTGCCCGCACGAAAGTACCCCGTCCGGTTCGGGGTGACCCAGTGGACTCGTGCCATACTTCTTCGCGGCCAACCTCCGGTGCCAGGCCGGGAGCGTCGCGGGCGTGACCGGGAACACCTCGGCCCAGCGCCGGCGTGGCACAATCCGCGCCAGCGCGGCGAGCCAGGCCCGGTCCGCGTCGCTCATGTCCGAGGGTGCCGGCGTGCCCGGGTGCTGCGCGACCCGGCCGTGCAGCAGCGGCAGGCCACCGCCGCGGCGGGCCGTGAAGATGCGTTATCGCGCAGGACAAAGTACAAAGCCATCAAAGGGCTCCTGGCGTGGCAGGGAGTTGACACCACCGCCGCTATCAGGACCCCCCGCCGCGCGGGTGATCGCAGGCAGCAACCGAAAGATCACGAAGTGTTACAGGTTATGCCGCTGGCCGGGCCGCGAGTTCTCAAACAGGCTCTAACTGCGGCCGGGACGGTCGCGCTGTCCCGGCGTTCTGGTGCCTGTCAGCGCGCCGACGCGGTGCGGGCCATGGCGGGGATCACCACGGCCCCGATCGTCAGGTGCATCACGACTAGCCCGACGACGGCCGAGGTGGTGGTCGCGGTGGTGGTCGCGGCGGCCAGCGGCAGTGCCAGCGACGCGGCCAGCCCCACCACCGCCATGCTGGTCCACAGGGCCCGGGCATGCGGGGTACGCCGGTCCAGCACCGCGAGCAGCAGCCAGCCGAGCAGCGAGGCGGCCACGGTGGCGCCGATGACCTGACTGACCGCGATTATCTGGATGTGGCTGGTGCCGAAGCGGAAGTTCAGGTGGATGCCTAGCAGCGGGACTTCCACGGTCCAGGCGAGGGCTGCCGCCAGTGCGCCGCTCGCGGCGCACAGCGCCCGGGCACGGCCCGGCTTGATATCCGGCACGGCGGGGGCGGGGGCGGGGGCGGTGGTGAGCATGTGCGTACTCCCTCGTGTGGCTCGCAGCGCCCGGTTGCGCCGCTGATCACCAGGCTGTCCCGCGCTCGGGTAATCGGGCATCGTCCTGCTGGCGTCTGGTTAGCTACTGCGCTGGCAGCAGCCGGCTGCTGCCAGCGCAGTAGCTCGCCTGCCACTGCGGCGACGATGGCGCCGGCCCGCTGCCTGTATACGCTCCGGGTGATGGGCATCAACAGCGTGGTCAGGCCGCCGGCCCGAGCTTGTCTTCGGATGCGGCACATGTCGAGATCGACCGGCTCGGTAGCGGTTTGAGCGGCGCGGCGCCGCTGGGAGAGCGGTGCGGCCGGTGCCGATTGTGGTGGGCCTCGTAGTCGCTCAGGGTCCGTCGCATGTGGGCCTGGTTCCAGATGAGGGTGGACCAGGCGGCACAGCGGCGGGGGATCGACCGGATCTTGTGGGGGCCGAATACACGATCGTGGTGGTGACCTGCTCCTTCTCGCAGCAGGGCGGGGCGGTCAGGCGGCGATCTGGTATTCGTGTGTGAGTCGGCCAAGGACTTGTTTTCGGCGGATCCGGTGCTCGGCGAGGTTGATCTCCGGTGGCCGGGTGTGCGCCCGAGCCGGTGGGAGCTGGCCAAGGGCACGGTGCGGCCGGGCTGTGTTGTAGTGCACCATGTATTCGGTCAGCACTCGTCGCAGGTGATGCTCATTGACGATCAGCAACTGGTCGAGGAGCCCCCGGCGGAGGGTGCCGATGATCCTTTCGCAGACGGCGTTCGCTGTGGGTGCCTGCGGTGGGCTGGCGAGAATCCTGATGCCTGCCGCAGTGAACACGGCATCGAAGGTGCATGATGATCTTCAGCTTCCTCAGGGCGCTGGTCGCGCACGCGGGCCGCACGTCTGCGGGAGGCGCCGGGATGCCCGGAGCCTGGGAGACGCCTCCCGTCTACACCGGCAGCGCTTGGGCGAGCTGGCGTCGCGATGTCACGTCGAGCTTCCGGAAGATCTTGCGGAGGTGGTAGTTGACCGTGCTCGCGCTGAGGAACAGCCGTCCGGCGATCTCGGCGTTGGTGGCGCCCTGAGAGGCCAGGAGCGCGATCTGCGCTTCCTGCGGGGTGAGGTCGCCGCGGGTCTCGTTGCGCCGCCTCCGTGCACGCTCGCCGGTTGCTGCAAGTTCGACGCGGGCGCGCTCGGCGAAGGCGTCGGCTCCCATCCGCAGGAACATCTCGTGGGCCGCGCGCAGCTGGGTGCGGGCATCGATTCGTCGCTTCTGGCGGCGCAGCCACTCCCCGTAGAGCAGGTGCGCCCGCGCCTTTCGCAGGTTTCCCCGGCAGTGCGACAGTTGCTCGATAGCCTCTTGGTAAAGTTCCCCGGCGTCAGTATCGTCGGCCAGCAGCGCTCGCGACAAAGCCAGGAGCCCCAGCGCGATCGCAGTGCCGTTGGGGAGCGCGCGGGCTGCGAACTCAGCCGTGGCTTCGGCCGCCACATCGCGCTCGCCACATCGGGCTGCAGCTTCGATCAGGTCCGGGAAGCCGACGATGCCGATGAAGGGGTTGTCCCGGAAGTTCCCCGGGTCGCTGGGCAGGGCTGCCCGGTAGTTGCCCAGGCCCAGCTCCAGCACGGCGAGTGCGTAGTCGGCGTAGGCAAGCATCCAGCCGTGACGGTGCTCGGTCGCGTAGCGCGTGACCGCTGCCGCCGCGGCTCGTGCCTCGGTTTCGCGCCCTCGCCAGGCAAGCACGACGAGCTCTCCCACATCGGAGGGGCGCCCGACGGCGGCCATGATCTCAGCTCGCTCGGCGAAGTGCCCGCGTACGGCAGCCAGCGAGCCATCGAGCAGCTCGGACATGGCCAGGAACAGAAGCCCGGTGGACAGCGCGCCGAGGGCTCCTTTCTCGCGCGCGTGATGCTCCAGCCGGGTGGCCAGCTCGTGTAGTGAGGTGTCGTCACCGACCGTCCCGGCGGCCCAGCACCCAATTCCGAGCCGTAGCAGCGCATCTGCTGAGTCGGACTGGTCTGCGAGCAGGCCAGCGATAGCGCGGCCGAGGACCGGGACAGCGGCCGCGTGGCCGTCGAGGACAAGCGCGGTGGCCCCGTCGAGGAGCAGGTCGGCGGCCCGCGGCTGGGATCCGGGCGGAAGCGGCATCGCTCGCGCCGCCCGGCAGACGTCGTGATCACTCTCCCCGGCCGCGGTGAACCGGCCGGTTACGCGCGCGGCCTCGAGCGCCTCGAGCATCGTGACGCGGGCGAGGTGGGCGTCGAAGGGCTGGAGTGCGCGTGCGGCGCCGACCAGGATCGACGGCGTGCCCGGAGCCCGTCCCAGGGCGTACTGGATCAGCCCCTGCAGCCGCCGCATCCTTGCCCGCTGAAACGGATCGCTGATCTCCGTCGCTTGCTCGAGCAGCAGCCGCGCCCTAGCAGGTGCACCTGCGGCCAGATGAGCATGCGCGGCGGCCAGGACTCGCTCTGCCCACCGGCCTTCGTCCTGGGTCAGCTGGGCTGCCCGGGCCAGCAGGGCGCCCGCCGCCGAGTAGCCACCGCGGGCCTGGGCGCGCCCGGCGGCGCGGTCGAGCTGGGCTGCGACGGCCTCGTCCGGGCCGGTTGCCGCTGCGGCGAGGTGCCATGCCCGCCGGTCGGCGTCCCGGTGGGGATCCATTTCGGCTGCGAGCAGCTGGTGGGCGCGTCGGCGGTCTGCCGGGGACGCCCCGCCGTACACGGCGGACCGGATGAGCGGATGGCGGAACCGCGCCTCGGGGTACATCACGATCACCCCCTCGGCTTGCGCAGGCCCGGCCGCGGCCGGGGGGCTTCCGAGCCGGGCCGCCGCTCTGCTGATCAGCCGCGGGTCACCGGAGGGTTCAGCGGCGACGACCAGCAGCAGGTTCTGGGTGCTAGCCGGCAAGGCCCGGATCTGGCGCAGGAAATGCGCTTCGAG
This sequence comes from uncultured Actinomycetes bacterium, assembly GCA_963717125.1. Taxonomy (GTDB): domain Bacteria; phylum Actinomycetota; class Actinomycetes; order Streptosporangiales; family Streptosporangiaceae; genus RYN-230. Next base: position 616,776 of record CAVQVG010000019.1, on the reverse strand, counting down.
CCGCCCGCTGAGCGGCAACGGCCCGGGCAGCAGCCCCGCGCCCGACAGCTCAGCCGCGGTCAGCTCGCCGGCGAGCTCGATGATCGCCATCGGGGACCCTTGCGTTTCCGTCACGATCCGCCTGGCCAGCTGGGGATCGAGCGGCCCGGCCACCGATGACCCCAGCAGCTCGAGGGCGTCGTGCTCGGGAAGGCCGCTGACACAGATGTCCGGAATGCCCTCTAGCAGCACCCGGCCGTCAACGCCATCACGGGTTCCGAATAGCAGCGCGATCCGCTCGGCGTGCACTCGTCGTCCCACCATGGCGAGTACCTCGAGGGACTCCTGGTCAAGCCACTGTGCGTCATCGACCACGCAGAGTATCGGCGAGCCGGCGCCAGCATCGGCCAGGAGTGAGAGCGCGGCCAGGCCAACGCCGAAGCGGTCCGCGGGCCTGCCGTCGATCAGGCCGAAGGCACAGCCGAGCGCGTTGCGCTGCCGCAGCGGCAACCCGCCCATCGCCGGCAGGAACGAGACCAGCAGCCTGTGCAGCCCCGTGTACCCGAACTCCTGCTCCGACTCGACGCCGGCGATGCGGACTACCCGGAACCCCGCCGCCGAGTCCGCGGCGTAGCCCAGAAGCGAGGTCTTGCCCGATGCCGGGCTCACCACGCACCACCAGCGCGGCGCTCAGCCCGCGGCGGGCGGCATCCAGTACCCGATCCAGGGCCTGCCGCTCGTCCAGGCGATCCATCAGCGCCACGGGCCAAGGCTACGCGTCGCCGCAGCTCGCGATATCCGGGCCACAAGGCTCCGGATTCGGTCCCCACGCGTCCCGGCGAGCACAGCGGCTGACGGAAACCCCTCCCGGCCGAAGCCTCGCCGGGACGCGTGACTACGAGGTTTGCAGGATTCGACGGACGACCGGCGGCGAGACGTTGGACTCACCTGCCGGGGATGAGCCCCGGCCGCAGACCAGGAGAGCGAAACGTCATGCCAGTCATCACCGGACGCGAACAAGGGCAGATCAGCAAGGCGAACGCGTCAGGGCTCCCGCCGGTCGTCTTCGTGCACGGCCTGTGGCTGCTGCCCAGCAGCTGGGACCGGTGGGCCACCGTCTTCGAGGAAGCCGGCTACGTCCCGCTTACCCCGTCGTGGCCCGATGACCCCGACACCGTCGGGGAGGCGAACGAGCATCCGGAGGTATTTGCCCGCAAGACGGTCGGTCAGGTCGCCGACCATTACGCAGACGTCATCGGGAAGCTGGAAAGGAAGCCGGCGGTCATCGGGCACTCCTTCGGCGGCCTGCTCGCACAGATGGTCGCCGGCCGGGGCCTGTCAGCGGCCACGGTGGCGATCGACTCCGCGCCCATGCGCGGCGTGCTGCCCCTGCCCATCTCCGCGCTGCGGGCCGCGTCGCCCGTCCTGGGCAACCCGGCCAACCACCATCGGGCCGTGCCGCTGACCTACGACCAGTTCCGTTACGCCTTCGCCAACGCCGTCAGCGAGGAGGAAGCCAAGCAACTGTATGAGACCTTCGCCGTCCCCGCCTCAGGCACTCCGCTGTTCCAGGCGGCTACCGCCAACGTCAACCCCTTCACCGAGGCCAAGGCCGACAGCAAGAACCCCGGCCGCGGGCCGATGCTGATCATCTCCGGGGAGAAGGACAACACCGCCCCGCCGGCCATCACCAACGCCATCTACAAGCAGCAGAGCCGCAACTCCGGCGTGACCGAGACCGTCCTGATCCCGGGGCGCGGGCACGGACTCGTCATCGACAGCGGCTGGCGCGAGGTCTGCGACATCTCCCTGGCCTTCATCAGCCGGTTCATTAGCTAACCCCCAGGCCGCGCCCAGGCCGAACTGCCGGCCTGGGCCGCCCGGACCCGCGTATCCGGCTGACGCCAAGTTCCCTGGCCATACTGTCGCCCAGCGCGCAGACTGCCGGCATACCGCGACGCTGGGGCATCCACGTTGCGGATGAACGGGCGCCGCGTGCAGTGGTGCCACCCCAGTGGCGCGCCTGGGCGACGATGCCGCCGGCCACGCTGATGAGCAGCCGGGCGGTATGGGTGGCGGTGCTGATCATGGTCACGATGGGCTCCCACCAGCACGGTGCATATTGCGCGGTCCCGAGCGGCGGGTTACATTTACTCCCTACCATAGTAGGTAGTGTCCAGAGCGCAGGCCAGCTAGGGGTTTCCGTGATCGTTAACGCCTACTCGCACGTCTGCCCGGAGCGGCTGCTCGACGCCATCAGCGAGCGCCATCCGAGCGCGGAAGTCGCGGCGCTGCGGAAGAACAGCTACCTGTTCGACGGCGAGCGCCGGCTGCGGTACATGGACCGGATCGGGGTGGAGCAGCAAGTGCTTGTCCTGGTGCGCCCGCCCATGTGGCTGGGCATGCCACGGCCGGTCGTACACGCGCTGACACGGGTGGCCAACGACAGCATCGCCGAGATGGCCGCGAAATGGCCGGACCGGTTCATCCCGGTCGGGGTGCTGCCCGTCGTCGACGACGAGATGATGGCGGAGTTCCACCGGCTCACTGGCGACCTCGGTGTCCGCGGGGTGCTCATCTTCTCCAACATCGAGGGCCTGCCGCTGGACGACACCTCGATGTGGCCGCTGTATGAGGAAGCCGCCCAGGGTGACGTGCCGATCTGGATTCACCCCCAGCACGGCCACTCCTACGAATGGCTGAAGAAGGATCTGCTCGACCGGCTATTCGGCTGGCCGTTCGAGACCACCCTCGCGATGTCCCGGCTGGTTTTCGGCGGTGTGCTGGAGCGGTACCCGGACCTGAAGTTCGTCACCCACCACCTGGGCGGCATGGTCCCGTTCTACGCCAGCCGCGCCGACGCGATGAGCCAGGAGATCGCCCGTTACCGGGCGGCCTCCCTCACCGAGGCGTCCGAGCCGCTGCCCGGGCAGCCGTCCGAATATTTCCGCAAGTTCTTCAACGACTCGATGGTCAATGGCTCCGCCGCCGCGATGCGCTGCGGCCTGGAGTTCTTCGGCGCCGAGCGGGTCATGTACGGCACCGACTTCCCGATGGGCCCGAACAACGGTGAGGACTGGCCTGTCGAGGTGCTGGACACGATTCGCTCACTAGACCTGAGCCCGGCCGATCGCGAGCTGGTGCTCGCGGCCAACCTGCACCGCATCATGCGGCTGTAATCCACCAATCCCCCACATCCCGGCGACCCGGCCACCCCGGCTGGATGCGCCGTCCGCGGTCCCCGAAGGGGTGGGCTCACGATGACAGACAGGCATTTCACAACGCCCATATCGGCGCAACGCTTGGCGCCGTCGGCTGCGTGCCGTCGGCTGTCAGACCGTCCGGGGCTGGCGATCGCCGCAGGCGTCGTCGTATCCCTCGTGCTGGCCGCCTGCGGCAGTAGCGGCAGTTCCGGCGCGGGCGGCAGCGGCAACCCGGGCAGCAGCGGCTCCGGGACCATCAACATTGGCGTGATCGGGCCAATGACCGGCCCGGCGGCAGAAATCGGCAACCTGATGTCCGGCGCCTGCCAGGCTGCCGCGTTCGACGTGAACAAGGCCGGCGGGGTCATGGGCCGCCACGTCAACTGTGATCTGATCGATGACACCGGCGACCCGGCGGACGCGGTGCCGGACGTGACGAAGGCGCTCGCCACCGCCAGCAACCTGGACATGGCGGTCGGGCTGGAGTCCAACACCGCGGCCACCACCATCCCGCTGGTGAACGACGCGCGCATCCCGATGGTGTCCACCAACGGGCTGGTGGCCTTCGACAAGACCAGGGACACCTACTTCTGGCGGATGACCGCCTCGGACGACCAGAACGGCGCCGCTTTCGTCGCCTGGGCCCAGCAGAAGGGCTACAAGCGGGTGGCCGTGGTGTTCCAGAACAATATCGGCGCCCAGGGCAACGAGCCGGGCGTGGTGGCCGGGGTCAAGAAGATCGGCGGCACCATGACCATCGACACCACGATCCCGGGCGACGCGTCGTCCTACAGCAGCATCGTGGCCCGGGTCATCTCCGGGAAGCCGCAGGTGCTGATCCTGGCCGGCGACCCGCAGACCTCGGCGACCTTCCTGTCCGAGTACCGCTCGCTCAACGGCGGCACGGTACCCCCGGTCATCAGCTCCACCGACTCGATCACCCCGGCCTACTTCTCGTCGGTGAAGAAGGTCATGGGCACCGCCTACATGACCCACGACATGGCCTTCGTGGGCAACTACGTCAGCTCGGCCAGCCCGGCGTTCGCCATCTATAAGAGCGCTGTCTACGGCGAGTCAACGATCAAGGACCCGGCCACCATCCTCGGGGTCGGCGTGATCGCGTCCATCTACGACGGCGTCAACCTGATGGGGCTGGCTATGCAGATGGCCCACAGCACTAGCGGCCCGGTCTACAACGCCGACATCGCCAAGATCGCGGCGGGGAGCCCGGGTGCCACCGTGGTGGACTCCTACGCAGCCGGCCTGGCCGCGCTCAAGGCGGGCAAGCGGATCCACTACGAGGGCGTGGACGGCGCCATCCACTTCAACGCCTTCCACAACTCACCCGGCAACTTCTCCTCCTCTGGATTCGACGCCAGCGGGAATCCCGTCCCGCTCGGCGTGATCCCGGGCACTACCGTCCAGCGGTTGCTGTCGTAATGAACGTCTTCATCGAGGCGGTGGGCTTCGGCATCGCAGCCGGAGCGGTCGTCGCGCTGGGCGCCGTGGGGTTCACGGTTCAGTTCGGCATCAGCAACGTGCTAAACATCACCTACGGCGCCCTGATGACCCTGGCCGCCTACCTCGGCTACGCGCTGCTCACGGTGGGCGTCGGAGTCTGGGCGGCGCTAGCCATCGCCGCGATGGGGATCGCACTGGCGTCGGTGCTGCTGAACCGGCTGCTGCTCGCCCCGCTGCGGCGGCGCGGCACCGGGTTCGTCGGGGTGGTGATCGTCACCGTTTCGGCCGGGATCATCATCCAGTACTGCATCGTCGCCATCGCCGGGCCGGATACCGTCTCCTACGGCCAGCAGGCGGGCAGCACCATCCATGCGGCCGGCCTGGTGCTGACCATCACCCAGCTGATCATCGTCGCCATCGCGGTGGTGCTCATGTTCGCTCTGCACCTGCTACTCACCGGCACCCAGCTCGGCCGGGCCATGCGGGCCACCTCGGCGAACCCGGTGGTGGCCCGCGCGTGCGGCATCCGGACGGACCGGATCATCGACGTGACCTGGCTGATCTCCGGGGCGCTGTGCGGGGCGGCCGGGGTGGCGCTGGCGATCACCACGGTCACGTTCGACTTCACGCTGGGGCCGACGTTCCTGATCTACATGATCGCGGCGGCGGTGCTGGGCGGGATCGGCCAGCCGTACGGGGCCATGCTCGGCGGGCTGGTGGTCGGGGTGGGAACGCAGGTGGCCGCGGCCTACTCCAGCCCCGCTTACCAGGACGTCTACGCGTTCGGCCTGCTCATCCTCATGCTGCTGATCCGTCCCCGGGGCCTGTTCTCGGCCGGCACGGCCAGCGCCCGGCGGCTGGCCGGCTGAGGACCCGGCCCAGCGGAAGGAGGCTGCCCGATCAGCGCGATCGACTACTACGTGGTGGTCCTGCTCGTCTACCTGGGCACCGACCTGCTCGCGGCGTGGGGACTGAACCTGGAGTTCGGCGTGGCCGGCGTCGCCAATTTCGCCTACATCGTGCTGGTCGCGGCCGGCGCCTACTTCTACGCCGTGTTCACCCTCGGCCCGCCGGCCGCCTCTGGCGGATTCCAGCAGTACATCATCGGCGGCAGGCTGCCGGTCGCAGTAGCCATATTGCTTGCCGCGCTGATCTGCGGGGTGCTCGGCGGCCTCATCGGCATCACCGGCCTGAAACGGCTGCGGGCCGACTACCAGGCGATGGTCATGCTGGTCATCTCGATCCTGGCCACCACCGTGATCGGCGCCGACACCGGGCTGTTCGACGGCAACGCCGGGCTCAGCCTGATCCCGAACCCGCTCGCGTCGGTGAATCCGGCCACTCGGGGCTGGTACTACGTGGCGCTGGTGGGCGTGGTCTGCGTGCTCGCCTACCTGGCGCTGCGGCGGTTCACCACCGGGCCGTTCGGCCGGGTGCTGCGGGCGGTGCGGGAGGACGAGGACGCCGCGACCGCGGTCGGCAAGAACGTGGTTGGCCTGCGGCTCGTGGTGCAGGTGGTCGGCGGGGTCTACGCCGGGCTGAGCGGGGCACTGCTGGCCGGCTTCATCGGCGGCTGGTCCCCGTCGTCCTGGCAGTATGTGGAGACGCTGGCCCTGCTCACCGCCATCATCGTGGGCGGCCTGGGGAACGACGCCGGAGTGCTGCTCGGCACCGCGATCGTGCCGGTGCTGATCCTGCAGGGCGTCCAGTACCTGCCGCAGATCAAGAGCGCGCCGCAACTGACCAGCGACCTCGGCTGGATCATCCTCGGGCTGCTCACCATCATCTTCGTGTTCACCCGGCCACGGGGCCTGATCCCGGAACGCCGTCCCCGGTACCGGGTCAAACCAGCTCCCGCCACCGATCCTGGCCCGGCCGCCGCCAGCGTCGATCTCGCCGCGCTCGCCCGTTCGTGGTCAGAAAGGGCTGCTGTCACAGCCGTTTCCGGCCGCAAACCGCCTGCGCGTCAACCGTCGGCGGCTGACGCGCAGGCCCCGCCCGTCCTCGCGCTGGACGGGCTGGCCAAGCACTACGGGGGCGTCCACGCCGTGGACGGGGTGAGCTTCACGATGGCCGCCGGCAGCATCACCGGACTGATCGGGCCGAACGGGGCCGGCAAATCCACCGTCCTCGGCCTGATCAGCGGCTTCATCCAGCTGGACGCGGGCACCATCAGCTTCGGCGGCCGGGCCCTCGGCCACCTGCCCGCCCACCGCCGCGCCCGGCTGGGCATCGTCCGCACCTTCCAGCTGCCCCGGGAGTTCCGCGCGCTCACCACCATCGAGAACCTGCTGGTCGCCGCCCCCCACCAGCGCGGAGAGTCCGCCGCCGGGGTGGCGGCCGGCCGGTGGCTGTGGGGCGGCGATGAGGACGCCCTGGTCGAGCGGGCCCGTGGCCTGCTGACCCTGTTCGGGATGGCCGGGCAGGCCAACGAGCGGGCGGGCCGGCTGAGCGGCGGCCAGAAGCGCATGCTGGAGGTGATGCGGGCACTGATGACCGGGCCCCGGCTGCTGCTGCTGGACGAGCCGATGGCCGGCCTCGCGCCCGCGCTGGCGGAACGGCTGGAGGCGGCGTGCCGCGAGCTGGCCGCCGCCGGCATGTCCATCCTGCTGGTCGAGCACGAGCTGCGAGCGGTTGAGCGCCTGTGCGAACGGGTGGTGGTGATGGCGCAGGGCAAGGTTATCTCCGAGGGCCGGATGGCCGAGCTGCGCACCCGGAAGGAGGTGCAGGACGCCTATGTCGTCGGCTGACGCGGGACCGGAGGCGCCGGCGCTCGCCGTGCGCGAACTGGTGGCCGGCTATGGCGACATCCCGGTGATCCGGGGGGTCGACCTCGAAGTCAGGACCGGCCAGCTGGTCGCCGTGGTGGGGCCGAACGGGGCGGGCAAGAGCACCCTGCTCAAGGCGATCCTCGGCCTGGCCCGGGTGATGAGCGGCCACGTGCTCGCCGACGGCGCCGATATCACCGGCCGGCCGCTGGACCAGCTGGCGCGGCGCGGCATCGGCTACGTACCGCAGGTAGACGACGTCTTCGACACCCTGAAGGTCGCGGAGAACCTGCGGATGGGCGGCTACCTGCTCGGCAAGACGGATCGATCCGCCCGGATGGCCGAGGTGCTGGAGATCTTCCCGGCGCTGGCCAGCAAGCTGAACCGCTACGTCGGCACGATGAGCGGCGGCGAGCGGAAGATGACCGCGATCGCCCGGGCGCTGATGCTCTCACCCCGGGTCCTGGTCCTGGACGAGCCGACGGCCGGGCTGTCCCCCACCCTCACCGACGCGGTGCTGACCGATCAGGTGCGCGCGCTGGCCGACCACGGGCACGCGGTGCTGCTCGTGGAGCAGAAGGCGCAAGCTGCGCTGCGGCTCGCGGACACCGCGTCGGTGCTGGTCCAGGGGCGGGTGGCGATGTCCGCGCCGGCCGCCGAGGTGCTCGCGAGCGGCGAGATGGCGGAGGTGTTCCTCGGCGGGCGAGCGAGCCAGCCGGTCAAGGAGGCGGAGGTGACGGAGTCGTGACCCGGACCGGGGCCGAGGTGTTCACCGGCGTGCTGGCCGGGATCGGCGTGGACACCATCTTCGGGCTGCCCGGCTCCACCGAGGCGTCGCTGCTGGAGGCGCTGCGGGCCGGCGGGGATCTGCGGTATGTGCTCGGCCTGCACGAGGGCGCGGTGGTGTCGATGGCGGACGGCTACGCCCGGGTCACCGGCCGGCCGGGCGTGGTCGGCCTGCACACCACGGTCGGCACCCTCAACGGCGCCAGCCAGATCTACAACGCCTACCGGGACTACTCGCCGGTGGTGGTGACCGCCGGGCACAAGGACCGCACGGTGCTGAGCGAGGACGGGTTCTGCGCGCATCCGCATCTGCCGGACGTGGTGCGGCCGTTCACCAAGTGGGCGCACCAGACCCTGTCCGCCGCCGAACTGGGCAGCGACCTGTGGCGGGCGCTGCATGTGGCGATGACCGCCCCGGTGGGGCCGACCTACCTGGCGGTGCCCGAGGACTTCCTGCGCGGGCCGGTGCCAGGCGACGCGCCGGAGCCGCCGCTGGCCAACCGCGGGCTGTGGACCGACCGGGCCTGGCCGGCCGGGCAGGCGGGCGGTGGCAGCGTCCCGGAGCCAGCCACCTGCGCCGCCGTGGCGGCCGGGATGGCCGCCGCCCGGTGGCCGGTGATCGTTGCGGGCAGCGCCGCGCGTGAGTGCGTGCCAGAACTGCGGACGCTGGCGGACAAGCTCGCCTGCCCGCTGATCTGCACCGACTTCACCGACCTGGCGGACCTGCCATTCCCCACCGCCGATCCCCGGTTCCTCGGCCTGTATGGCGAGGACCCGGCGGTGCTCGACGGCTGCGACCTGGTGGTCGCGGTCGGCGCCCGGGTCTTCTACCCGTTCTCAGCGGCCCGCCATCCGCGGCTGCCCGAAGGCGCCCAGCTCGTGCACATCCATCCGGACCCGGCCCAGGTGGGCCGGGAGGCGCCGACCGCGGCCGGGATCGTCGCCAGCCCGGCCGCGGCCCTGCGCGCGCTCGCGCCGCATCTGGACCGGGCGGTCGACCCGGCGATGGCGGACGCCCGGACCGGCCGGCTGGCCACCTTGCGGGCCGCCCGGGAGCAGGCCCGCCAGGCCGAACGCGAGGCAGAAGGCACGCCGCTGCCGGTGCCGGTGGTCGCGGCCGAGCTCAGCCAGGTGCTGCCACCGGGCGCGATCGTCGTCAACGAGGGAGTCCGCTCGTCCACCCGGCTGCTGCGCCACCTCGAACTCGGCGACGGCCAGGTGATGCTGCGCAGTTCCGGCGGCGCGCTCGGCTGGGGTGTCCCGGCCGCGGTCGGTGCCAGCCTGGGCCGCCCGGACCGGCCGGTGATCGCCGTCGTGGGTGACGGCAGCTACCACTTCAGCGTGCAGGCGATCTGGACGGCGGTGCGGGAGCAGGCGTCGCTGGTGGTGCTGGTCCTGGACAACGGCGGCTACCTGGCGGTGAAGCGGGCCATCGAGGGGTATCTGGGGGTGCCGTACGACCCGCGGGAGCATCCCGGCACCCGGCTGCCGGCCATCGACCACTCGCTGGTGGCGATCGGCTACGGCGCCGCCGGGGTGATGGCCGCCGAGCGGGGCCAGGTCGCCGCCGCGGTCAAGGAGGCCCTGGACGACGGCGGGGTGCACGTCATCGGCGTGCCGGTCGCGGAGGTGCGGCCCTGATGGTGTTCGGGCGCGACTGGGCCACCTCGCCGCGGCGGTACGCCGTCACGGTCGACCGGGACGCGGCGATCCCGCTGCCGGACGGCACCGTGCTGGTGGGCGACATCTTCCGGCCGGACACCAGCGAGCGGGTGCCCGTCATCGCCGGCTTCCACCCCTACAACAACGAGTTCCAGGCCGAGCCGATGCTCCCCACCGGGTTCAGCGTGCAGCGCGGCTGGCTGGAATCGGGCGACCCGTACTTCTTCGCCCGGCGCGGCTACGCGCACGCGGTCGTCAACGTCCGCGGCACCGGCAAGTCCACCGGGCTGTTCCAGGCGATGGGGCCGCAGGAGGCCCGCGACGTGGCGGACGCGGTGGAGTGGCTGGCCGCCCAGCCGTGGTCCACCGGCAAGGCGGGCCTGTTCGGCATTTCCTACTTCGCCTGGCTGAACATCCAGGTCGCGATGCTCGCCCCGCCGTCGCTGGCGGCGATCTTCGCGCCGTTCGGCGCCACCGACTTCTACCGTGACTTCCTCTATCACGGCGGCATTTTCTCCTGGCGCTTCCTGGCCCACTGGAAGGACAAGCTCGACGGCCTGCGTTACGAAAGCTGGTACCGGGCCCGGCACGGCGAGCAGGCGCACGCTGCCGCGATCGCCGCGGCGCTGGCCGACGAGGAGATCGCCGCCGTGCCGCCGATCGTGGCCTGCCTGCGCGACCCGCATGGTGCGAACGCGTTCGTGACCGACATCGTGCTCGCCCGCACCGAGACCGAATGGTTCACCGAGCGCCGGGTGGACTACGGCCGCACCGACGTGCCTGGCTACTTCGGTGCCTGCTGGGGGCTGCATGGCCTGCACCTGCCGGCCTCGTTCCGCAGTTTCGGCGCCTGGCAGGGCCCGAAGAAGCTGGCGGTCGGGCCGCCGCTGTACCTGGACCGGCCGTTCTACCAGATGCACCACGAGGCGCTGCGCTGGTTCGACCACTGGCTGGCCGGCAACGACACCGGTTTCCTGGCCGAGCCGCCGGTGCGGCTGTTCGTGCCCGGCACCGGCGAGTGGCGGCAGGCGGCGGAGTGGCCACTGCCGCAGACCAGGTGGACCGAGTTCTACCTGCACCAGGGCGGCCTGCTGAGCGAGCACGACAGCTGGCCGTGGGACCAGGCCACCTCGTTCGAGGATTCCCCGTTCGGCCACGGCGAGGCGGTCTGGCGCACCCCGCCGCTGGTGGAAACCACCGAGATCATCGGGCCGATGGTGCTGCACCTGTATGCCTCGACCACCGACACCGACGCGCTGTTCTTCGTCACCGTGTCGGCCGAGGACGCAGACGGGCAGGCGGATGAGCTGACCCGCGGCTGGCTGCGCGCCTCGCAGGCAGCCGTGGACCCGGCGCGGTCGGTTCCGTGGCTGCCGTACCACCATCATGACCGCCGGGAGCCGGTGACGCCCGGCGAGGTGCGCCGGTACGAGATCCCGATCGTGCCCGCTGCCGCCCGGCTCCGGCCCGGCCAGCGGCTGCGGGTCCGGATCAAGGCAGCCGACGACGAGCCGCCGGCTGACATGGTGCGCGGTGTCGCAGTCGGGCACGTCAGCCGGCAGAACGCGGCGCTGATCACCATCCGCCACAGCGAGCGGTACCCGTCGGTGCTGCTGGTGCCGGTGACCGAGGGGAACCTGCTCGGCACGTTCGTGTCCGGCGGGGTGCTCGCGACCAGCGCCGGGACGGTACCTGCCGCGAAGATCGCCAGGCAGAAGGTGGATCCGTCGTGACCAGCGGGCGGGCGTGGACCGGGCAGGAGGTCCGCCGGGTCGAGGATGCGCGGCTGCTGACCGGGGCCGGGCGGTTCGTGGACGACCTGGTGCTGCCCGGGATGCTGCATCTGGTGGCAGTGCGCACCCCGCTCGCGCATGCGCGGGTGCGCGGCATCGACGGGACCGCTGCCCGCGCCGCGCCGGGCGTCCGGGCCGTGTTGACCCACGCCGACCTGGCCGGGCTCGGCAGCCTGCCGATCATGAAGGAGAACGGCGTGCAGGCCGCCGACGTGCCGATCCCGATCCTGGCGGGGGACCGGGTGCGGTTCGTGGGCGAGCCGGTCGCGGCGGTAGTCGCGGACACTCTGGCGCAGGCGATCGACGCCGCCGAACTGGTGGAAGTGGACTACGACGAACTCCCCGCTGTGGTGGCGGTGGACGACGCGGTGACCGGCCGGGTGCTGCTCCACGAGGACGTGCCCGGCAACGTGCTCTACCGCTGGCAGCGCAGCAACGGTGACGTGGCTGGGGCGTTCGCCCGGGCCGCGCACGTGGTCCGGGCCCGGCTGGAACTGCCCAGGCTGGCCGCCGCCCCGATGGAGCCGCGCGGCGTGCTGGCCTGGGACGACCCGGATACCGGGCTGCTCACCGTGTACGCGTCCGCACAGGACCCGCACCGGCCCCGGATGCAGCTCGCGGCCGTGCTGCGCCGCCCGCCGGACTCGGTCCGGGTGGTGGTCGGTGACGTCGGCGGCGCGTTCGGCAGCAAGGGCGTGCTCGCCCCGGAGGCGTTCGTGGCGGCCGTCGCGTCGGCGCGGCTGGGTGTCCCGGTCAAGGCCATCGAGACCAGGTCGGAGAACTTCCTCGCCGCCTACCAGGGCCGCGGCGCCCGCGCCGACTGCGAGCTGGCGGTCGACGCCGACGGCAGGTTCGCTGCCCTGCGAGTCCGGCTCACCGCCGACATCGGCGCCTACCTGTACCCGCCCAGCACGGTCCCCCCGGTACTGGCCGGCCTGCTGGTCACCGGCGTGTACGGCACCGGCGCCGCCGACGTGGAAGTGCTCGGGGTGGCGACCAATAAGGTGCCCACCGGGCCGTACCGGGGCGCGGGCCGGCCGGAAGGCGCCTACATCGCCGAACGGATGGCTGACCTCGCCGCCGCCGAACTGGGGCTGGACCGGGTCAAGATCCGGCAGCGGAACCTGATCAGCCCCGCCGCCCTGCCGTACCAGACGGCGATCGGCACCACGATCGACTCCGGTGACTTCCCGCTGCTGCTACGGCGCTGCTGCGAGCTGCTTGATTACGGCACCGCGCTGGCCGAGCAGCGGCAGGCCCGGGACCGGGGCGAGGTGTCCGGTGTCGGCCTGGTGGTGTTCTGCGAGATGTCCGGCATGGGGTTCTGGGAGAGCGCGGCCGTGTCGGTGACACCCGACGGGCGGGCGATCGCCCAGATCGGGTCATCCCCGCACGGTCAGGGTCACCAGACCGCGTTCGCCCAGCTGCTCGCCGACGCGCTCGGGCTCGGCCTGGACCAGGTGGAGATCCGCTACGGCGACAGCGCGCTGGTGCCGCCGGGGGTGGGCACGTTCGCCAGCCGGTCGGCGATCGTCGGCGGCTCGGCGCTGGTGGCCGCCGCCACCGAGCTGAAGCAGGCAGCGGCGCAGCGGGCAGCGGAGCGGTTCGGCGTCCCGGCTGCGCAGGTGGCGTGGCGGGCTGGCCGGCTGCTCGGCCCCGATGTCGGGATCGAGGCTGGTGAGCTGGCCGCGGACGGCGGACTCGCCGCCACCACCACCTTCAGGCTGGCCGCACCGGTGTACTCCTCCGGCGCCTACGGGGTCACCGTGACCATCGACAGGGAAACGGGCGTGCTGTCGGTGGGCCGGCTGGTCGCCGTGCACGACGCCGGGACGCTCATCAACCCGCTGATCGCCGAGGGCCAGGTGGCAGGCGCCACCCTGCAGGGATTCGCCGAGGCAGTCAGCGAGCAGATCGTCTACTCCGCCGACGGGCAGCTGCTGACCGGCAGCTTCCTGTCCTACGGCATCCTGTCCGCGGTCGAGGCGCCGGTGCTGCACAGCGAGTTCATCAGCGTCCCCTCCCCGCTGAACCCGCTCGGTGTCAAGGGCGTCGGCGAGACCGGCACCACCGGTACGCCGGCCGTGATGGCCGGCGCGGTCGCCGACGCGCTCGCGCCGTTCGGCGTCCGCCACCTCGACCCGCCCTACACCGCCGAACGGCTGCACCAGGCGATGTCCGGCCACGACGACGGCCCGGGGGTGGCGCAGTGAGCGCGCGGGTCCCGATCACCGTCACCGTCAACGGCACGGCACGTACCAGCGACGTGGCCGCCCGCCAGCTGCTCGTCTACTACCTGCGCGAGGAGCTGGGGCTGACCGGCACCAAGGTCGGCTGCGACACCAGTTCCTGCGGCGCGTGCACGGTGCTGCTGAACGGCGAGTCGGTCAAATCCTGCACCATGCTGGCCGTCCAGGCGGACGGGGAGGAGATCACCACCATCGAGGGGCTGGCGCCGGACGGGGAGCTGCACCCGGTGCAGGCGGCGTTCCGGGAGCATCATGCGCTGCAGTGCGGCTACTGCACCCCCGGGATGGTGCTGGCGCTGGTGTCGCTGCTGCGGGAGGAACCGGGCGCGGGCCAGGACGTGATCCGCCGGGGGCTGGAGGGCAACCTGTGCCGATGCACCGGTTACACGCCGATCGTGGCCGCCGCGCGGAGCGCGGCGTCGTATGACGGGGGCGCGGTGTGATACCGGCGGAGTTCGGGTACGTGCGGGCGGCGAGTGCCGCGGACGCGTCCGCGGCACTCGCCGCCGACCCCGACGCCAAGCTGCTCGCGGGCGGGCACTCGCTGCTGCCGCTCATGAAGCTCCGGCTGGCCACGCCGTCGCTGCTGGTGGACATCGGCCGGCTGGACGAGCTGCGGTACGTCCGGCACGAGGGGGACGAGCTGGCGATCGGGGCGCTGACCCGGCACCGGGCGCTGGAGACCGACCCGCTGGTGCGCCGCCAGGCCGGGCTGCTCGCGGCCGCCGCGGCCGAGGTGGGTGATCCGCAGGTCCGGCACCGGGGCACCATCGGCGGGTCGGTGGCGCACGGCGACCCGGCGTCCGACCTGCCCGCCGCCCTGCTCGCGCTGGGCGCCAGCTACCTGCTGACCGGCCCGGCCGGCCAGCGGACGGTGCCCGCCAGCGAATTCCATCTCGGGTTCCTGGAGACGGCGCTGGCGCCGGACGAGATCCTGACGGAGATCCGGGTGCCCGTGGGGGCGAGCCATTTCGTATTCAAGAAGTTCCGTGGGCGGGCCATCGACTGGGCGGTGGTGGGCGTGGCGGCCGCCACCGCCGGGGCCGGGGTCCGGGTGGCGCTGGTGAACATGGCTGCGACCCCGGTCCGGGCGCACGCGGTCGAGGCCGCGCTGGCGGCCGGTGAGCCCGCCGGGCAGGCCGCCCAGCTGGCGGCCGAGGGAACCGAGCCGCCGTCCGACCTGAGCGCCAGCGCCGCGTTCCGCCGCCACCTGGCCCGGGTGCTGACCGCCCGGGCGCTGGCCGAACTGGGGGTGGCGGGATGACCCTGCCCGGGGTGACCCCGTTCCCGCCCCAGTTCGCGGCCCGGTACCGGGCCCGCGGCTACTGGGAGGACCGCCCGCTGATCAGCCACTTCCTGCCGCTGTTCGCCGACTACTCCAGCCGGCCAGCGGTGGTTGACGACGGGGGATCCTATACCTACGCCGAGCTGGGCGCGGCGTCGGAGCGGGTGGCGCTGAACCTGCTCGACCTGGGCATGCTGCCGGGTGACCGGGTGGTCGTGCAACTGCCCAACACTCGGCTGTTCGCGTCCTTCTACTTCGCCCTGCAGCGGATCGGCGCCATCCCGATCATGGCGCTGCCTTCGCACCGGTTCCGCGAGCTGCGCCAGTTCGTGGGCCTGTCCGGGGCGGTGGCCGCGGCGGCGCCAGCGGCGGCCAAAGATGCCGACTTCGCGGAACTGCACCGGCGGGTGCGCGCGGGGCAGCCGCAGCTGCGGCTGAGCATCCTGCAGGGCGGGCGGACCGACCCGGCCGCGGGTCGCGTCAGCCTGGAGGACTTGCACGAGCGCCACCCGGCCCGGCACACGGTGGCGGACCTGGACGCGATCCTGGCCCGCTTCGACCCGGACGACCCGGCGGTGTTCCAGCTATCTGGCGGCACGACCGGTATCCCCAAACTCATCCCGCGCACGCATAACGACTACGCGTTCAACTCCAAGATGGCCGTGTCGGTGTGCGGCGTGCGGGACGGCGACGTGCTGCTGGACGTGCTGCCGATCGCGCACAACCTGCCGCTGGCCTGCCCCGGCATGCAGGGGTTCCTGCTGCGTGGTGCGACCGTGTGCCTGTCGGCCTCGACCCGGGGGATGTCGGTGTTCGGCGCTATCGACCGGCACCGGGTCACCCACATCCACGTGGTTCCTGCTCTGCTCATCCGCTGGATCAACGACCCGGTGGCCCGCGACTTCGACCTGGGGTCGGTGCGGGTCATCCAGAGCGGCGGGCAGCGGCTCCAGCCGGAGACGCGGCAGCGGACCGAGCGGGTGTTCCGCAACGTCACGGTGCAGGAGAATTTTGGCATGGCCGAGGGACTGCTGATGTTCGTCCGGCTGGACGACCCGCCCGAGGTGCGGCTAGAGACGGTCGGCCGCCCGATCTGCCCGGACGACGAGGTGCGGCTGGTAGGCGAGGACGGGCACGACGTGCCCGACGGCGAGATCGGCGAACTGCTGGCGCGCGGCCCGTACACGCTGCGCGGCTATTACAACGCGCCGGAGCACAACCAGCGGGCGTTCTCGCCGGACGGCTTCTACCGGTCCGGCGACCTGATGTGGCGGCACCCGAGCGGCAACTACGTGGTCGCCGGCCGCAGCAAGGACCTGATCAACCGGGGCGGGGAAAAGATCTCCGCCGAGGAGGTGGAGAACCTCATCCTGTCCCACCCCGCGGTGCTGAACGTGGCGTGCGTGCCGGTGCCCGATCCCGAGCTGGGTGAGCGCATGTGCGCCTGCGTCATCTTGCGCCCCGGCGCCACGCTCACCCTGCCGGAACTGGCGGAGTTCCTGACCGCGCAGGAGATCGCCCGGCACAAGCTGCCGGAACGGCTGGCGGTGCTGGATCGGTTCCCGCTGTCGCCGGTCGGCAAGGTCTCCAAGAAGGATCTCGGTGCCATGCTGGCCGCCGAGGGCGGGCACCGGGGGGAGCCAGCCAGCCGGCGGGAGCGGCGCCGCTCGTGACCATGGAGGACCGATGAGACGGGTGGACCTGCATGCCTACCCCGGCACCGCGGAGTGGATCGCCTCGCAGGGGCGGTACGTGGAGCCGCTGGGCCGGTACTGGAAGAAGCACTGGACAGCCAGGACAGAAGAAGAGGTCGTCGCCGACTTCCAGGCCCACGGCATGGAGGCGGTGCTGGTCGCGTTCGACATCGAATCGGTGACCGGCGCGCCGCCGGCCAGCAGCGCATACGTGGCCGCGATGCGGGACCGGCACCCGGAGACGTTCATCGGCGCCTGGGGGACGGTGGATCCGCTGCGCGGCGAAGAGGCGATCGCGGACGCGGAGCGGGCGGTGGACGAGCACCGGGTGCTCGGTTTTCACTTCCACCCGATCATGGGCCGCTACTCGGTGGACGACCCGGCGTTGCGCCCGCTGTTCGAGACGATCACCGGGCTGCGCGTGCCGGTGATGGTGGACGTGGGCACCACCGGGATGGGCGCGGGCATGCCCGGCGGTGACGGGGCGCTGCTGCGCCACGCGCACCCGCAGGCGATCGATGCGCTGGCGGCTGCCTTCCCGTCGCTGACCGTGATCGCCGCCCATCCAGGCTGGCCGTGGGTGGAAGAGATGACCGCAGTCGGGCTGCACAAGGGCAACGTCTACTGGGAGCTGTCCGGATGGGCGCCGAAGCACTTCCCGGCTAGCCTCAAGACCGACGTGCGGAGCCGGCTGCAGGACAAGATCATGTTTGGCACGGACTACCCGAGCCTGCCGCTGGACCGGGTGCTGCGGGAATGGGACGAGCTGGGATTCAGCGACGAGGTCATGCACAAGGTGTTCCACGGCAACGCCGAGCGGGTGCTCGGGCTGCCGCCGGCCACCCCGCCGGATGGCGCGGCGGGCAGGACGGCGAGACAAACCCCGGGCGAGACGCCGGGCGGGGACGGCCGGATCGCCGCGCCTGGCGTGCAGGAGCCGTCGTGACCGGGCTGGGCGGGCCGGGCGCGGGCGGGCGGCCGGTGGCGCTGGTGACCGGGGCCGCACGCGGCATCGGCCGGGCCGCCGCGCTCGCGCTGGCCGGCGCCGCCTACGACGTGGTGATCAACTATTCGGTGAGCGAGGACGCGGCCGGGCAGGTGGCCGACGAGGTCCGCAAGCTGGGCGCGGAGGCGATCACCGTCCAGGCCGATGTGGCGGACGAGGCGGCGGTGACCGCGATGGTGACCGCCGCCGCCGACCGGTTCGGTCGGCTCGACGCGCTGGTCAACAACGCGGGGATGACCATCGACGTACCGCCATCGGATCTGGACGGGCTCGACCTGGCCGACTGGGACCGGGTGTTCGCGGTCAATGTGCGCGGCATGTTCTGCGTCACCCGGGCATGCGTGCCGCTGCTGCGTGCCGCACCGTCGGCGGCGATCGTGAACACGGCCAGCATCGCCGGGCTGCGGCCGGGCCCGCAGCCGTTCCCGTACGCCGCGTCGAAGGCGGCGGTGGTGAACCTGACCCGGACCCTGGCCGGTGCGCTCGGCCCGGCCATCCGGGTCAACGCGGTGGCGCCCGGCTGGATGGAGGGCGACTGGATGCGGGCCCGGCTGGGAGACAACTACCAGCGGCTGATGGAGCGGCGGGCGCGGATTACTCCGCTGGGCCGCTGTGTTACCGCTGAGGACGTGGCGGCCACCGTCGTCTCGCTGGTGGTGTCGAACCCGTTTGTGACAGGCGAGGTGGTGGTGGTCAACGGTGGGTACAGTGCCACCACCTGAACCTGCGGTGGTGCCGGGCGAGTGGAGGGGGCGGCGGTGACCAGCCAGCAAGGAGCGGTCGAGCGCCTGATCGAGCTGGGGTTCTCCCAGTACGAGGCGCAGGCCTACGTGGGGCTGCTCGGGCGTGAGCCGCTGACCGGCTATGCGCTGTCCAACGTCACCGGGATCCCGCAGCCGAAGGTGTACGAGACGCTGCGGCGGCTGACCGCCAAGGGCGTGGTCGCCGCGCTGGACGGGGAGCCTGCCCTGTTCGTGGCTGTGCCCGCCAACCAGTTGCTCGCGGATCTGGAAGAGTCCTTCCGGGAACGGCTGGCCGGTGCGCAGCGGGAACTGGCCAGCACTACCCAGTCGAGTGCCGCCAGCGGCTACCGGGTGCTGCGCTCCTACCCCAGCTGGTCGGCGATCGAGCAGCGCACCGTCGAGGTGATCGACGGCTCGAGCCGCCATGTCTACATCTCGGTCAACTGCCCGCGGCCGGCCGTCATCGCCGCGGCTGTGAGCCGGGCCGACGCCCGCGCCGTCGTCTGCGATGTGCTGCACTTCGGGGAGCCGATCGTGACCCTGCAGCATGGGCGGACGGTCCGGCACGACAGCACCCGCGGCGTGGTCTACCGCCGCCATCAGGCTCGGCACGTGGCGGTGGTCGCGGACAGCGCGGACGTGATGTGGGCCGTGGCCGAGAACGGAGTGGACTGGCAGTCCCTGGCCGGCCGTGACCCGCTGCTCGCGGCGCTGGCCAAGGGCTACATCCGGCACGACATCTACGTGCAGCAGATCTGGAACGAGTTCCACGAGGTGCTCTCCGAGCGGTGGGGCCCGGGGCTGCAGCAGCTGGTCGGGGAACTGTCGGGGCCCCCCGTCGGCAAGAGAGCCGTCGGCGAGGGCAGGCGCGACCGCTCCGCGTCATGACCCGGCCAGCCGGGGGGCATGTCCGTTACCTGGAGCTCATCAACGCTGTGTCGGCGCCGCTGCCGCCGATGCCCGTCGCCCACCTCGGCCCACCGGTCATGGCGCCACTCGCGGTGCCACTGGCGCATGCCCGCGTCATGCTGCTGGGCAGCGCCGGGGTCCACCTGCGGGATGACCCGGCGTTCCAGCCGGTCAACGACCTCAGTTTCCGGCGCATCCCGGCTGACACCGACCCGGCCCGGCTGCGGCCCTCGCATCCGACGCCGATGCGCAGGCCCGGGCTGCGAGATGTCAATGTCGTGTTCCCCTACCAGCGGCTGGCGGAACTCGCCGCCGAGGGGGTCATCGACGGGGTCACTGACGTCCATCTCAGCATGCTCGGGGCGATCAAGCAGTTGCGTGCGCTGGCCTTTGAGGTGGCGCCCGCGATCGTGGCGGAAGCCCACGAGCAGGGTGCCGACGTGCTGTTCATCGTGCCGTTGTGCCCGGCCTGTCACCAGGCGATGGGCGTGCTCGCCCGGGCGGTCGAGCGGCGCGGGCTGCCAACTGCCTGCACCACCAACGCCCGCGACATCACGGAGCTGGTGAACCCGCCGCGGAGCGGATTCCTGGACTTCCCGCTCGGCAACTGTGTCGGCCGCCCGCTCCAGGCGGAAGAGCAGCGCGCCGTCTGCCGCGACGTCCTTGCACTCGCCGGCAGCACGGCGCCCGCCGGGATGCTGGCCGACCTGCCCTACCAGTGGCCGGACTCCGGGTGGCCCGCCGAGGTCGCCGCCCAGTACCGGCGCGAGGCGGATGTGCTGCGGCGGCAGCGGGCCAGCGAATTCCATGACGGCGTTCATTACGCCGTCGACGAGGTCCGGGCCATTACCGGGCAGGTCTGACAGGTCCCGCTGCCGGGACAGCGGTGCCGGCATGCTCCACACAGGAAGGTACTTGCCGGTCGGGAAATCTGTTCCAGGCTAGATTCAGGTAAACATGCTGGTAGTAGGCCTGCACGGACGCTGTCCGTACATGTCCGCGGTTTCGCCCACCCGGCCCTCCGAGCACACGGACATATGACGGACAGAATCTGGCGCGGAGGCGGGGTATCAGCTAGAAAACCACAGGTCAGGCGGCATACGGCAGCTTCGGGCTAAGTGGTCTGTAAAACCGTCGGCTTAGCCTACGTTGGTTCGAACCCAACACCTGCCACTACCTGCGGAAACAGCCCGTTAGCTGCGAATTCTCGGCTAGGCGGGCTGTTCTTCTCTGTCCCATGGTGTGTCATCTTGTCGCGCTGTAGACCGTCATGTTGCGGCATCCACGGACGCATAGCGGACGGGAATCGGGGCCAGGGAGCGGTGCGCGGGACCGTCGGCTTTGCACGGACGGCCACGGACGAGGGCCGCGACGACGGACGAGCCACGGACGAGGTCGGCGGAGGCGGCCCGTGCGCGGCTTGACGTTCACGGCTGAGCTGAGCGTGCATTTCCTGCGTCCGGCCCGCTGCCCGGCCAGTTTCCCGGGGGGCGGGTGGGACGGGGAAGGGCGGGTGCGGTATGGGCAGGGTGGCGGTCCGGGAGAGCGTGACGCTTGCTGGGCGGCCGGAGCGGGCGCGGGCCGCCGCCCGCGCGTTCGTCTCTGAGGTACTCGGCCCCGGGCACCCGTGTGGAGATGTCGCGGTCTTGCTGGTCAGCGAGATCTTCGGTAATTCTGTCCGGCACAGCGGCTCGGGTGCTCCTGGGGCGACAGTCACGGTCGCGGTCAGGGCCGGGGACGGCATCGTCCGAGTCGAGGTCACCGACCGCGCCGGGCCGGGGACGCCGGAACTGCGTCCTGCGGGCCGTGATGCGGAAGGCGGCTGGGGGCTTCAGCTCGTTGCGGGCCTCGCGGCGCGGTGGGGGTCGCGGCGGCGCGGCGGGCGAACGGTGACCTGGTTTGTACTCACGCACGGCTGACAGCTTTGCCCTGGCGGTGGAGCTGGCTTGTACCTCGGGTGTACCCGCTGTTGTGCGGGTCGTTAGCGCTGGTCGGCTGGTCAGCGGCTTTGCCCGTACTCAGCAGGCCCGCGGGAGATCAGGTTCATGGCCGGCCGTCGGTCATGGCATCCCCGAGGCCCCACACTTACAGCAGTCATACCGGCGCGGAGAGCTACAAAAGGTGGCACAATTCCGGGTATGCATCCTTTACTTCCGGCTGATGCCCGGGTTACTACGCAACCTCCTATATGTGCGCTAGATGGCGTCGAGTTTCCGCTGGCCGATTGCGAGGCTAACCCACTGCTGGCGCTCGCCCCGCAGCTGACAGGCCGCCTTCCGCTTAACGAAGCAGCTCCCACCGCCGAGGATGCGGCGCTGATACGGCAACTGCACGAACGGGGCGCGATATTCGATCTTCCCATTACGGGGGAGTTAGTTCCGACCAGCCTGTATTGCGATTATCTCTACACCAGGATCACCCGGTGGCGCACCCACAAGCAGCCTGGCCAGTGGCCCTGGCGTGAGGTTGTGGCAAGTGGCCAGGCGAGCGTGGATCCCGGCCATGTTCAACCTCATCCGCGACTTTGTGACCGGCGAAGCCGCCCACGAGGGCTACTTCATGGAAACCCTGACCCGCTGGGGCGTGCCTGCATCCGACATCCAGCAGGCAACACCGCTCACTTCCACCGCTGCATTCATCGCCTTGCAATACCGTCTCGCCCACCAGTCCATCCTCGACTATCTCGCCGGGTCGGCAACGCTGGAAGTAGATCCGGGCGTCTACGAGCAGGAAGGCGACCCCTACCAGCCCTGGGAAGCCATCTACGGCATCGACCCGCAAATCTTGGCACCTGTGCGTCAGCACATCCGCGATGACGTGGCATCGGGACACTCCCATGCTCTTCCGCGTGGCCGCGCTGGAAGCAGCCCCCGCCACGCTGCCCCTGGGCACTGCAACCAGCGCCCTGCTATCAGCGCGGACAGTGTTCCAGGCCACCAGGCTGTGGCAGCGCGACATCTACGAGCACTACCAGGTGGGCGGCGGCAACCTGGGCAGCACATCCCTGTAGGCTCCAGCGGGCCTGGTAACCTCCCGCACGTGCACTCTCTGGCCACCGATGTCAACTTCCAACCGCAAATCGGGCAGCTGCGGAAGACCTATCCCGTCTTCCGCATCGACGCCGCCCGCGCCATCTGCGGCAGCGATGCGGTACGGCTTGAATTCCAGTTCACCTGCGGCACGGCAACGTTCGAGCCTGCCGTGGAACTCACAGGTCTGCGGCCAGACGAAGCGGTCCTCGCGCATAGCCCTACCGCGCAGCGCCTCATCCGAGCCCTGGCCATTGTCGAGGCATTCTCCTACTGGAAGGCGTTCTGCAGCCCGGTCATAGAAGTCGCCCTCCCGCCGCACGACCAAGCGGAACTAGCCTGGTGGCAGGCTTTCTGGCCCAAAGCGATGGGAGAATTCTTCTACCGCAACAACATCAACTTCACCGAACCCGGTTTCCTGCAGATCGCCGCACCGCCCGGCCCGGCCGCGCCAGCCAGCCCCGCAGCAGAAGCCTCACAGCAGGCCCCTCCCCGCAGAGCCAGCGTGCCGCCGCTCATCATGTTCAGCGGCGGGAAGGACTCACTCGCCCTCACCTTCGCCGCCCGGGAAACCAGCACGTCGCCCACTGATTTCTTCCTCTACAACCCCACCTCCCGCCAGCGCAGCCTGGCTGAATCACTGACCGCTGGCGGCAGGATCCTGGAAGTCCACCGTGACATTCTCCCCGAACTGCTCGCCCTCAACGCCGCGAACCACCCCAACGGGCACACCCCCTACTCCGCCTACCTAGCGGTAGCCGCGCTGCTCGCCGGGCACCTGCGCGGCAGCGAACTGGTCCTGGCCGGGAACTCCCGCAGTGACGACGAACCCAACGTCGAGTCCTACCTCGGGCAGCCCATCAATCACCAATGGACTAAGAGCCACGAATTCGAGTCCGCCCTGAGTACCTACCGCAGCCAGTGGCTCCCCGGCGCGCCTGTCTACAGCAGCCCGCTGCGACCGCTCTTCGAACTCCAGATAATCCAGTCACTCTCAGGTCGTATCGACGCGTACCTGAACACCTCAAGCTGCAACCGCACGAAAGGGAACGGCTGGTGCCGGACCTGCGCCAAATGCGCCTGGGTTTTCCTCGCTACATCCGCCCTGTTCGGACATGACCTGGCCATCCAGAAAACCGGCGGCGACATGTTCGCCAACCCCGGGCTCACAGAACTCTATGAGCGCATGGCCGGGCTCTCCGGGACAAAACCATTCGAATGCACCGGCACCGAAGAAGAAGTCAGGGCAGCCATCCAGGCCATCGGCCACAAGCACCCCAGTAGTGACGTCCCAGCCCTCACCAGCTGCCTGCACAACCCCGCCGTCACCACCGCCCGGCCCCTGGACGCCCTGCTCACCGACTGGGGAAACGACAGCCTCATGCCACCCGCCCTCAAAACACGCATCCGCCAGGCAGCACACCACTAACATCAGCCATAGCCGGGCTGCATGCAGGCGCCAGCCCGGGCCGAACCGGACGAAAGCTACTTAGCCTCGTCTACCGGCAGTTCGGTCCCGAAGCTCACCTGCGCCACTGGATGCCAGGTCCACAGTTGCTCGGGGCCTGGGCTATCAGGCTGACAGAGCTAATGGTGATCTCCCGCCGGGGCAGCTGCCGCCCGAGAGCCGCGATCACCGGGGCCGCCGGGCCAGCCATGTTGCTGTACGCCAGGGTGATGTGCGGAGTCCACGGCTCGGTGTGCAGCCTGCCGTCGCGCCCGGTGGCAGCTCGCGTGGCCTCCTGGGCCGCGCGCTGAACCGGCTTGAGGGATGCAGCCGGCCCCGCGTCGAGCATGATCGCCCGGGGATGATAGAGGACACGCCCCAGTGTGATCGGCACTGGCCGCTGGCGCGCCAGCAGGCGGCGAGCATGGCTGGCCATCGCTTCGACCTGCTCAGGCGCGATCTCGTCAACGAACCCGGCGATCAGGGTAGTCAGGTGCAGCCACTCCGGCGGCACCAGGTCCAGGCCGGGCAGCTCCGACAAGCGGGCCTGACCTGTACGCGCCAGCTCTGCCACCTGTGGCTGGTCCCCGAACAGCATGAACCACATCAGCCGCTGGCGGGCCGGGTCCGCTCCAGGCTCTGGCACGGTGACCTGGTTCGAGCTGCGGCACAGCTGACCCTCCCGCGTCGCGGTGGCGGTAGAGCCGCACAGGTGCTCGTGTGGGGTCCGTGCTGGCAGGCGTGGCTTGGCCGCGCAGGGCATTGGGCTGCTAGATCGTTGATCGGTAATCAGCGCTGGCAGGAGGCGGGTACGGCGACACGCCGGGCGGGGTCCGTGCAGCGGAAGAGGCTGTTGACGGCTGCGCGGACGGCCGCAGGGCGTCGGCCACTATGCCGGCCAGTCGTCCTGGCTGACCGCGGGGTTCGCGGCGCTGGTCGGCGGCGACCGACGCGGACAGCAGCGCTATCGCGTCGTTCGCGTCGAGGTCGGCGCGGACGGCGCCTGCGGCTTGCGCGGCCTTGAGCATGTCGGCGAGGGTGCGCTCGAACCGGGCTCGCAGCGTCTGGGGGATGCGTAGCTGCTGAGCGGTGCCCGGCGTGAACGCGTCGCACAGCGCCGCGTTGCGGTGGGCCTGCTCAACGACCAGCGCCCAGAACGCGAAGAACGCCTGGGCGGGGCCGCGGTCCGCTGGGAGTGCGGCGGCCTGGTCGAGCAGCTCTGTCGTGCGCGCGGCGATGACCTCTGCGAACAGCGCTTCCTTGGTCGGGAAGTGCCGGTGCACGGTGCCGGCGCCGACCCCAGCGCGCTTGGCGATGTCAAGCAACTGCGCGTGAGCCCCCTCCTCGGCGAACAACTCCTCGGCGGCGGCGAGCACGCGGGCGCGGTTACGCGCCGCGTCGGCTCGCAACGGAGGGCGGGGATCGCGGCTGTCAGACATCATTGGCAAACGGGTTCACGAACCCGTATCGTGTAAGCGGGTTGATAAGCCCGATTCTACGGCCTGCGGGGAAGGAAGCCAATGACCACGCCGCGCCGCACCATCGTCGTCACTGCCGCGACCGGACGCCAGGGCCGGGCCGCCGCCACCGCGCTGCTGGAGCGCGGCTGGCCGGTGCGCGCGCTCGTTCGCAATCCCGGCAGTGCGGGGGCCGCAGAGCTGGCCGCAGCCGGCGCCGAGGTGGCCGTCTGCGACCTCGATGACGCCGCCGCGATCAAGGCCGCGCTCGACGGCGCTCACGGCCTGTTCCTCTACCAGCCGGGGTTCATGTCCCCTGAGCTGACCCCTGGCCTCGGTCCCGGCAGCGAGCTGACCCGTGGCCGCACCGTCATCAACGCCGCGCTCACCGCTGGGATCGGCCATCTCGTGTACTCCTCGGGGCTCGGCGCCAACCTCGGCCTGAGCCCCCTGCACGCCCCCAAGCAAGCCCTCGAACAGCAGCTCGCCGCGTCCGGGGTGCCGTTCACGATCATCCGGCCTGTCGGCTTCATGGAGAACTACGCCGGCCCGGGACGCGGCCTTCAGCCGGACGGGACGATCCGGACCCCCGCGCCGCCGAACGTCGTGGAGCAGCTCATCGCCGTGCGCGACATCGGCGCGTTCGCCGCGATCGCGTTCGCCAGCCCCGGCCGGTATGCCGGCCAGGCATTCGAGCTGGCCGGCGACGAACTGACCGTCCCCCAGATCGCCGCCGCCATGACCACCGCCCTCGACCGGCCCATCCGCTACAGCCAGATACCGATCGAGGAAATCCGGCGCGCCGACCCCGACCGCGCCGCGGCGCTGGAACGCCTCTACAACCTCGAACCTCCGCGCGCTGACATTCCCGGCCTGCGAGACCAGCACGCCGGCCTACTCACATTCGGACATTGGCTCGCCGCTGACGGAGCCGAACCGGTAGCCGCCTACCTAGATCGGGACATGAGGGCTGGTTAGACGTGGTCGTAGGCGGTCAGGGAGCGTTTGACGGGTGCGTCTATGAGCCAGCTGAACCAGATGATCGTGTTGAGGGCGAGGAGCCGCTGGACGGTGCGGGTCCGCAGGCCTGCGGATTTGCGGGCCGCCCCGGTCCCCGGCGCGCAAGCCCGCGCGAGGGGATGATGCGGTCGGTCAGTTCCTGAGCCGACTGCTCAGCGACGACTGCCAGAGCAGCCAGCCTTCTCGGACCGTGTGCCAGTCGGCGCCGAGCCTGGCCGCTGCAGCGGGCCTGGCCGAAAACTATGCCGGCCTGCCCATCGGCTACTAAAACGGACAGGCCCACGACCGCTTGCACCGCTCCCGCACTCCTGATCCCGTCCTGCCCTCCCGGCTCGTCCTGGGCATCGCCCAGCCAGGACGCAAGCCCCTACTTTTACGAGCAGGCCGTCGATCTTGCTGGCGGCCAGCATCCGGGCCAGTTCCCGGCTGCGGGCCGGATCGCCGTGGGCGTCGCAGGTGATCATGGAGAGGTCGATCTCGCTGCTGGGTGACACACCGGAACTTTGAAAGCTTCAAGTCGGTGATCACGCCCTGCGCCACGCAGGCCAGGCGGGAGCACCGGCGATCGGTTTTAGGCCAGACATTGCCCAACAGGTATGGACACAACCAAACAAAGGAGCTACAGCTAGGTCACTTTGCCATTCGGGTTGAGCAGACGGAGGAGACATGACTTTGCGGAGACGCCGGCTGTGGGATGTCGCTGGGGCTGGCCTAGCGCTCGCCCTGCTGCTGGGCTACTTCGGGGTTCAGCTGGGGACCGCCCGGCCCGCGTTCGCGGCCACCAGCCAGTTCCACGGAGTGAACTGGGCGGACCCGAACGATAACTTCATCACCGGCCCGAACATCCCGGTCGGGCTCTCGCAGTCGGACAGCTACTCCACCACCTACGCCAAGGCCACCACGATACTGAAGGGGTTCCAGAGCCTCGGGGCCAACACGGTCCGGTTCGGGATCAATGCGGCGACCACGTCGTCCACGTGGTGGAACAGCTACACGGCGGCCTTCGACGCGGCCACCGCGCTGGGCATGAACGTCATCATCTGCCCCTGGCTGCAAGGCGGCACGGTCAGCGACACGACGTCCTTCTACCAGATGTGGGACACCGTCATTAACAAGTACGGCGGCAGCAGCAACTTCTACTTCGATATCATGAACGAGCCGTACGCGATGAGCGCCACCCAGCTCACGGACCTCGCAGCCAGCTGGCTGGCGCGCTACCCCAGCGTCCCCCGCAGCCGCGTGATCGTCCCGGGCCTGTATTCCGACCAGAACCTGTGTGCCGTGGGCGCGGACTCGCGGCTGTCCGGCACGCTGCTGTCGATCCACATCTATGGCATGTTCGGTGACTCCCACACCACCGAGGCGGCGTGGGTCAGCGACTTCGAGGGTGAACTGTGCGGCTACTCGAGCCGGGCTGTCCTGACTGAGTTCGGGGTGCCGATGAACACCGGCGTCAACTACGACGGTTCCCGGGACGGCACCAACGACATCTCCTACCTGTACGCGATCACCGACACCGTGCGCAGCCTCGGCATGGGCTCGGTCCTGTGGACGGGGGTCAAGGGAACCACCCAGACGTCAGGCCCCGGGCCCTGCGAGAACGCCTCGTGCGCGATCACGACCCTCAACAGCGACGGGACCGTGAGCGTCACCAACCAGTCCGGGCTCGACCGACTCCAGTACGGCTGGGGCATCAGCAACAACGCCGGGGGTGGTGGTAGTGGGAGCACGTCCGGGGTCCTGCGGGGCTCGGGCTCGAACCGGTGCCTGGACGTGCCCAACGCGTCCACGGCCAACGGCACCCTGCTCGACATCTGGGACTGCAACGGCGGCGCGAACCAGCAGTGGGCCTACCTGTCCAATGGCGAGTTGCAGGTCTACGGCAGCAAGTGCCTTGACGTCCCCAACCACGCGACGGCTGCGGGGACCAGGGTGGAGATCTGGGACTGCAACGGCGGTACCAACCAGCAGTGGAACCTCAACTCCGACGGGACGGTGGTCGGCCGCGAGTCCGGGCTGTGCCTGGACGTCACCGGTGCGGGCACCGCGAATGGGACGGCGGTAGAGATCTGGACCTGCAACGGTGCCGCCAACCAGAAGTGGGCCCGGCAGTAACATGAGACCAGCACAGCCTGACTGAATGGCCACGCGACGCACTGTTGGTGGCCGGAGCCTGTAGGGTTCCAAAACGGCGCGAAGGCGACTGATCTGCTGATTTGCCGACGGTGGGCAGCCGTGCCTGGCAGGATCGCTTGTTCGTGACAGTACGGATGATCTATCTGGTGTTCCTGCGCTTGGCCAGCTGGATGGCGCTGCTGGCGCGTTCTTCGGCGTCGAAGGATGCCGAGCTGCTGGCACTGCGCCAGGAGGTGGCGGTGCTGCGACGGCAGCACCCGGGGCCGAGGCTGGACTGGGCCGACCGGGCGGTGCTCGCCGCCCTGGCCCGGCTGCTGCCCAGGCCGGTGCGGCCTGGGGCTACAAGCGGATCAAGGGCGAGCTGCTGGGCCTCGGCTACCGGGTCGGGGCTGGGAATCCCGCCCGCGCCGCATCGCAACCGAGAGGTGGGTACGGACCGTCTGGGCCGAGTGCACCGACCGGATGCTGATCGCTGGGCCGCGGCACCTGCGGGCAGTCCTGGACGAATACGTCGCGCACTACAACCAGCATCGCCCGCACCGGGCCAGGAACCTGCGGCCACCAGACTACGACGACATCGTCATCGACCTGACGGCGGCCCGGATCCGACGCCGGCAGGTCCGCGGCGGCCTGATCCACGAGTACGAACGGGCCGCATGACGATCACAGCCCACCCATAACGTCGCAGGTCAGAGATGATAACGAGGTATTGGAACCCTACAGGGCGATGATGCGGCGGAGGCGTTCGTCGTCGGCGTGGCCGGTGGGCCTCGGTTTAGCTAGATCGCGTGACGCAGCAAAACCAACAGGACGGTGATGAGGAGCCCTACGCCGATCGAGACCAGGCCGGCGAGCGCGGCGATGGCGATGTAGCTCCGGCGGCCTGCCAGGTTCTCGGCCCCGGTGCTGAGCCGGTCGGGAATGGGGCGCGTGGGCCGGTCACGCTGCCGGTGCACGTAGAAATCTGGGCGGGTCGGCTGGTGCTGGCGGATCATCTTCCGGCGGCTGCGGTAGAGCGCGGCGGACGGGTAGCGTCTGCGGACGAGCGCCACGTACCTCCTCTTAGCCCGAGGCGATACCCAGATGGCCTCGATGCGCGCGTGCTGCGCGCGCAGGCCGAGCGTTCCCGGAATTACCCGGCCCCAGCAGGCGACCACGGCGAGTACGCGCCTGGCCTGGGCATGCCGGGACGCGGCGGGCAGTGTGCCGTAGGCGTAGAAGCCGCACGAGCATCCGGGCGCGGCCGGCGTGTGGTCGCCGCGCTCGCAACGGGCGGTGTTCGGCCCGTCGGACCACGGCACGCTGCCGTGCGCAACCGGCAGCAGCGACCCGTCGTGGAATAGCCGGAAGGTGCGCACCGCCCGGATCTCGCCGACCCACAGGTCGCTGGCGGCCCGGTCCGGGCCGTCGAGGGGCGCCGACATCCCGGCTCACGCCGGGGCGGGCTCGGATTCCGGCACCAGAGCGGGCTCCGCGTGCCTGGGCTCAGGTGCGGCAGGCCCCGGCCTGTGCTCCGCGGGGCCGGGCTGCTCTGCCGGCAGCACGTAGATCTCCGGTGACTCCTTGCCGATGTTCCCCATGACCAGCCCCTCGCCACCGCGGTGATCGTTCGCCGCGTTTCGTCATCGTTCAACCCGATTTAATGGTGCCAGACCGGACAGCCAGGCGGCAACGCCCTTGGTGACTAGGGCCGCGTCAGGCAATGTTCGCCCGTGTGACGATGCGGCGGAGTCGTTGGTCGTAGGCGTGGTTTTTGCGCCAGATGATGTAGCGGCGGATCATGCTGGCCTGCTCTTCGTGGCTGGTGTGGTCGGTGCCGTCGAGGGCGAAGTAGCGCAATGCCGTGAACTGTGCCTCGATGCGGTTTAACCAGGATGAATTCGTCGGCGCGTAGGCGATCTCGGTGTTGAATGCTGCGGCCCACTGCCCGACCCGCTTGTCCTTGCGGGTGGTCAGGTGCGGGCTGAAGTTGTCGCAGACGATCGCGATGCGGATGGTGGGCGTGTAGAGGGAGCGCAGGTAGCGGCAGAACTCCAGGAACCGGGCCCGGGTCTTGCGTGGCTTGATGTGCCCGAAAAGCTTGTCCTCGCCCAGTTCATAGGCGGCGAACAGGTGCCACCTACCGGCGGTGCGCCGGTAGGTGGCGCGGCGGCGGGGCCGTGGCTTGCGGCCTGGTTCCTAGTTCTTGCCGCTGACCGCGGCCCACTGCCGGCCCGGGTGGGGCTGGAGGTTGAGCGGCCCGAACTCGTCCAGGCAGAAGATCGCCTCCGGCTCCCCGGACTCAGGGATGACTTCACGGTCGGCGATCGCATACAGGTGCTCGACCCGGGCTTTCTTGGCCGCGTAGTCGGGGTCGGTGGAAGTCTTCCAGGTCTTTATGGACTGAAAGGTGACGCGTTCCAGGCTCCAGGTGGAGAACGGCAGGCCGTGCTCAGTGGGCCTGGGCCTGGACTTGGCGATCTTCTTGATCTCCCGCCGGGCCACCAGCGTGAACTTCGGCGGCCGCCCGCCCTTGTACTTGGGGTACAAGGAGCTGAACCCATCGGCGTTGAAGTTGCGGATCACATCACGGACCCGGTCCTCGCTGGTGAACGCCACCCTCGCGATCCCGGCCACGTCCATACCCTGGGCTGACAGCAGCACCATCTGCGCCCGACGCCAGGTCACCACCGACCCACTGCCACGGCGCACAATCCGCACCAGCCGCCGGCCCTCATCATCATCGATCTCACGCACCCGCACACGCTCGGCCACCGGCCCAGTCTGGACGATCAGCACTCACCCGGCCAGTGCCTGGATCACAGGGCAAACGTGACCGGCTACGGCACTAGGACTAACGTCAAAGGCGTGGCATCACAGCCTAGAGCGTGACCATTCCTTCGAGGATGGTCTCGATGGCCTGGGGGCGGTCGAAGAGGGCGAGGAGGTCTGTGACTACGGCGTCGGCGGCCGACTGGTCCTGGCCCCGGGTGTGGACGGCAGCGGCCAGCAGGGAGCGCGGGACCGCGCCGGCGGTGAGCAGGGACCGCCAGTCATCCGGGCTGAGCTCGAGGAACTCCAGGCCGGTGAGGGCGGCGATCTCCCGGGGGTCGGCCAGCGCGCCGGGGCCGGCGACGAGCGTGCGCAGCCGGGGAAGGCCCGCCAGCGGGACCAGGCTATGGGGGGCGTCGCCGCCCCCGCAGATGGTGAGCACCTCAAGGGCCAGGTCGGCGGCGGCCTGGACGGTGGGGACGGCATATCCCCCGTGCCTGGGGTTCCCGTCCCTGACCTCGGTCACGGCCGGCGAGGCGGGCGCCGGGGGCTCGTCCTGCTGTTCTGGCTGCCGGTGCAGGATGAGGTCCGTCACCGAGTCGCAGACCAGCCTGGCCCCGAGATCCTGCTCGTGGAGGATCTCGATGACCTGCCCGACGTGCCCGCCCGGGCCCGGCGTCAGGTCGAACGGCCGTCATCTCACCGCTGCCGTCATGGGCGAACACGATCCAACCGGGTGACCCGACCAGGCCCTGCACCCGGGCACCGGGAGGGGTGATGACCGCCTCCTGCGCCTGGAGGTCCCAGTTGCCGGAACCGCGGGTGGCCGGGTCGGCCACGTACAGGCTGTCCAGCGTGAACAGGAACTCGTTGGGGGGAGACTCCCACAGCCGCACGCTGTCGTCGAAGGTGCCCCAGTCGTCGGGCCGGCCGCTGGCCACCCGGTACAGCGCCTTCAGCTCATCGGGCAGCGGGACGCCCAGGTGCCGCTCGCACGCGGCGATCTCCTCGTCGGTCGCGCCGGTGGCGCCGGGGAACCACTCGTGCATGGTTCGCTCCACCAGGCCGGGATCGGCCGTCGGGGCCGGGCGGGCGCCGGACACCGGGTCCGGCTCGTGGCGCCACGGCTCGGGGACCGCGCCGTTGACGAGGATGACCACCCGGGGGAAGTACTCGTAGTTGAAGCCCGGGTGGCGCCGCTCGGCCGGGCTGAAGGCATGCAGGCAGAGGGTGACCCTGCCGCGGGTGACCCGGCGGCCGAAGGTTGGCGCGACCGGTGCGACCGGCGCGATCTGCGTCGAGAACGACACGCAACTGCTGCCCGTCTCAGCCAGAGTGTCCGTCACCCGTCTGATGACGGCCCGTTGAGCCTCCACGGCGGCCCGGCCCGGGTTCTGCCTGCGACGGAGTCTTGGCATGCTCCACCCATGCTGGCCGATCTCGCCCTCCAGCAACCCGCCGGGTCCAGAGTGCCAGCGGCCTTGCTTCTCCTCCTCGCGCAGGTACTCAAGCAGTGGCGCCCAGGTCTCGAAGTCATAAAGTCCGCCGGAATGGTCCATTCGGATAATCCAACCAGGACGGGACGCGATTCTCAGCTTGGCGTGGCCGGGATCCGGGAGCCCGGTGTCCTCTGCCATGAAGGCCGTGAGAGCGTTCATCATTGCAGGGCTGGTGCGCAGGAAGTTGTCGAGCCCGGTGAGAAGGCGAGCGTGCTCGGCACTGGTGCATACCATGACGTAGGCACTGGCCAGCATGTGCCAGGTGATCGGTCCGGTCCCGGGACTACCGCCGCGGTCGTGATTCCGGTGGACCTCGGCGTCCTGCCACCCTTGCTGGTCACCCGGGGCATGGACGAAGGGTTGGCGGCCACCCTCGGCTACGATCGTGGAAAACCCGGGCCCGGCTACCTTGCCTCCTGCAGCCGCCCGACCGGATAGCGCGTCGCCGCGAGCGTGCTTGGCGGCAACCTGATGTGACTGGCGAGCACGTGACGATCTTGGTCACTGGTAAATGCGTTGCCGCATGTCGGCGTACAGTCCTACAGTGGGCGCGCCGCGGCAAGGTATGTCCTCTATATCAGGACGGAGGTGCTCGCGATGTTCGCTACTCGTCAGACGCCTCCACGGGTTGCTCTCTAGCAATCCTGGAGACGCACTGCGGGGCGCCCTCAGGAATCTGGCGTTAGCCAATCCTGAGGGCGCTCTGCGATACCGGGCTCGATGACGAGCAGGAGTTCGCCATCACCGCCTTCGTGGCCCTTCGCCTGGCGTTTCTACGATCAACGACTGACTCGGCGCTCAGCCCGACGCCCAACTCGTCCAGTCTCTGCCCGCGGGTAGCTGGACAGTACTGGAGATCGGAGCGGCGCCCAGTTGCGCACGACCAGCGCCGGGACGCCGATGTCGCCCTCGGCGGTGAGCGTGGCCAGCGCTAGGCGGTGGTGGTCGATGAGGTGCGGGTGGCCGCCGTCGCCGATCACCACAGGGAATGGTCCGTTCCAGCAGGTGGGCCTGCAGGTCCACGTCGCTGCGCTGTTTCATGCGGGACACCTTGTCGTTGACCTCGTCCATGCCCACGGGCATTCTGCGTCGGCCGCAGGCGCCCCGCGCTGGTCACGGCTACCGTCTCCTGCGGCGTGCGATCAGCGCAGCGCGGGCAATCGGGGTGCCATCGAGGATGGGGACACGCTGGGCGATGCCCTGGTGCGGCCGGGCCATGTTGTAGTGAGCCTGGTACCCGGTCAGGACGGCACGCGCGAGGCGCACAGAATGACGTTCCCGAAGAGCATTGGCCGGCGGCCCAGCCGCGCATCGAGATGGGCCAGGCGCCAGCAGGGGCGGGCTCTCCGCTTTTCTCTATACCGGTGGCGGTGGCCGGTGGCCAGGACGCTATTAGCGTGCGGCGGCACCGGCAGGGGAGACATCGGCCAGCTGGCCGATGTTGCCGCCGGTCAGGGCCGCAACGATGGGGCAGATGGAGATCCGCATCATCCTAGACAGGGCCGAGCCGCCCGCCGGCCGCCTCCGGGCCGTCCCCGATCCCGGGCATTGCCACGCCGGCCAAGACGAGGAGATCCGCTTCACCGGCTGGCTCGGGTTGCTCAGGGCGCTGTATGAGGTGACCGGGGGGCCCGCCGCGGGCTCTGTTCCGGTGCCCTAACCCGCGCGCGGCCCGCTGCCTTGGGACGCTCCTCGCGGAGTAGCATCCGGCTCATGGGAACGCTGGCGCCGGTCCCAGGCATCCGCGGGCGTGCAGCGGAGATCGCGGTCCTGGGGGATGCTGTGGACCGGGTCGTGTCAGGCCGGCCGGCGGTCGTGCTGATCGAGGGTGAGGCCGGGATCGGGAAGACGCGGCTACTCGCCGGCGTGCTAGAGGACGCGCGCGGCCGCGGCATGCAGATGGCCGCGGCCCGGGCTGAGGAGCTGGAGCGGACCCGGCCGTTCGGCCTGGTGGCCGCCGCGTTCGGGTGCGTCCGCTCGTCGCCGGACCCGCGGCGGGCGGCCATCGCCGCGCTGCTGGCCACCCGGGGCGGTGACCGGGGCCCGATCACGGTGACCAGCGACCCTGGGCTGCGGTTCCGCGCGGTCGATGCGTTCGCTGACCTGGCGGAGGAGCTCGCGCTGGCCGGGCCGCTGGTGATCGGCGTGGATGACCTGCAGTGGGCTGACCCGTCCAGCCTGCTGACGCTGGCCGCGGTGAGCCGCCGTCTGGCCTATCTCCCGGTGGCCCTCATCGGGTGCCTGCGTCCCTCCCCGCGCATCCCGGAACTGGATCGCCTCGCCGGTCTGCTGCTGGATGCCGGGGGGCGCATTCTCGCCGTGCGGGGCCTGACCGAGCGGGCGGTGGCGGAGCTGGTGGCCGAGGCGGTGGCCGCCGTGCCGGGACCCGGGTTGCTGGCCGGGATATCGGGAGCGGCCGGGAACCCGCTGTTCGTCACCGAGCTGCTGGGGGCGCTCGCCCAGGAGGGCGCGATCGAGACAGCCGGCGGGCGGGCCGAGGTAGCGGAGGTGACCCTGCCGCCGACGCTGCGGCTGACGATCTTGCGCCGTCTCAGTTTCCTGTCCGAGGACACCCTGCAGGCGCTGCGGGCCGCCTCGATCCTGGGATCCAGCTTCACAGTCACCGAGCTGTCGGTGACCATGGCCCGTCCCGCGCTCGAGCTGTCGGTGGTGCTGGCGGAAGGGATCGCGGGGCGGGTCCTGGAAGAGTACGGCGCCGTCATCCGGTTCCGTCATGACCTGATCCGTGACGCTATCTATGAGGATCTGCCGCTCAGCGTCCGCCGGGGGCTGCACCGCGAGGCCGGGCAGCGGCTGGCGCAAACGGGAGCCCCGGCGCTGCAGGTGGCCGAGCACCTCGCCCGCGGAGCCGGGCAAGGAGACGCCGATGCCATCGGGTGGCTGACCAGGGCCGCCCGGGAGGCAGCGGCGCGATCGCCTGATATCGCCGCCAGCCTGCTGGAGCGGGCGGCCGGCCTGATGGCGCCGGCCGATCCCGGCCGCGACCGGCTGCTCGCCGAACGGGCCAGCAGCCTGATGGTGTCGGGCCGGATCGCCGACACCCTGGCGGCTTGCCGGTCGCTGCTGAACCGCGACCTTGACCCACAGGTGGATGGCGCCGTCCGGATCTGCCTCGGGCGCGCCCTGCTCGCCGAAGGACAGGTGCGCGACGCGCTGCAGGAACTGGAACAGGCGGGCTCATCACCTGCCTTGCCCGGTGCCGAGCGAGCCGCCGCTAGGGCGTGGGCAGGCTTCGCCCGCGTCTCGCTGGGAGACCTCGACGGCGCCGCTGCCTCGGCGGAGCAGGCCCGCTCGGCGGCGGCGTCAGCCGGCGATCACCTGACCGTCAGCGTCGCCATGACCACGCTGGCCCGGGTCTCGGAATCCCGCGGTCATCTCCGGGACGCGCTTCAGATCACCGACGAGGCGGTGCACCTGGCCGACGAGAGCCCTGGCAGGCTCGGACACCGCTATCCGATCCGCGCAACCCGGGGACACATCCTCATCGAGCTCGACCGGCCCGAGGAGGCCAGGTCCGCGCTCGGCGTCGGGATGCGGATCAGCGAGGAGAGCGGCGTCCGCTGGCCCCTGTCCATCTACCAGGTGTTCCTTGCCCTCGAGCGCTTCATCACCGGGGAGTGGGATGACGCGATCGCCGAGCTCGAGGCAAGCTTCGAGCTGGCGGACGAGATCGGCTCGACCTACAACCACGTGTTCGCACACGGCATACTGTCCCTGATCAGCCTTCACCGCAACGACCTCAGCCGCGCCGAGGAGGCCGCCGGCGCCGCCGCCCGGGATCTCGCCGGCTGGGGCTCCGGCTACCGCACGACCTGGGCCGCGTGGCCGCGCGCGCTCATCCTGGAGGCCGGCGGCGAGCTCGGACAGGCGCTCGCCACCATGACCGGCGCGTGGGACATGTGCGCCCGGCTGGGGCTCGCGCTGGATTACCCGGCCGTCGGGGCCGATCTTGTCCGGCTCGCGCTGGCCTCGGATGATATGGGACGGGCCCGGGATGTCTCGGCGACGGTCACCGAGGTAGCGGCACGCAACGAGGTGCCCTGGATGACCGGCGCCGCGCTGCGCTGCCGGGGCCTGATCGAAGACGACGCCGAGATCCTGCAGGCCGCCGCTGACGCCTGCGCGGGCGGGTCGCGTCCCCTGGGGCTCGCGCTTGCGTGCGAGGACGCGGGCGCCGCCTTCGCGCGGCAGGGCCGCCTGGACCGCGCCCGCCCGCTCCTCGATCAGGCGCTCGGCATCTACGAGCGGCTCGGCGCCGCCCGTGACCTGGCTCGCGCCGAAGCCACATTGCGCGAGGCGGGCATCCGGCGCGGCCGCCGCGGGACACGCGGCCGGCCGCAGATCGGCTGGGCCAGCCTCACCCCCGCCGAGCATGCGGTCGCCGGCCTGGTCGCCGAGGGACTGTCCAATCCCCAGATCGGCGAGCGGCTGTACATATCACGCCGGACCGTGCAGACCCACCTCGCGCACATGTTCGCCAAGCTGGACATCGCCACCCGTGCCCAGCTCGCCGTCGACGTGGCCCGCCATCGGGGCAGCGAGCCGGCGGACACCGCGGACTCCGCCGGCGGGTAAGCACGCGCAGGTGCTGAGCAGGCCGCCCGCGATCACGCGGGCCGCGCTGTGACGCTCATCGCGGCGCAGGTACCCATCGCCCGGTTGGGGTGGCGAAGCCGCCAGCCACGAGGCCGCCGTGAACCGGCCGGATCTTGCGCCCGGCGAGACCGCCGTGGCGATGGGCCCGCCGGTACTCGGCGCAGGCCCGTCCCGGGGAACGACATCGGCCATCCGGCGGATGTCCCCAAGGCCGCGTCGCAGTCAGGCTCGCGCTATGCGATCCAAGCCTATGATCCTCGTCGCGCTGCTGCTGGCAGCGTTCCTCGTCAACCTGGACACGACCCTGGTGAACGTGGCGCTTCCCGCCCTGGTGCGCGAGCTGCATGCCACCACTACTCAGCTGCAGTGGGTCGTGGACTCTTTCAACCTCGTGTTCGCCGCGCTGCTGCTGACCTTCGGCAGCCTGTCCGACCGGTTTGGCCGCAAGGGCATGCTGCTGGCGGGGCTGGCTGTGTTCGGGGCCGCCAGCCTGGCCGGTGGCTTCACCACCGACCCGGCGCAACTCATCGTGACCAGATCTGTGATGGGGCTGGGCGCCGCCATGACATTCCCGGCGACGCTCTCACTGATCTCCAACGTCTTCACTGCGAGAAGGGAACGGGCTCGCGCCATCGGCTTGTGGGGCGCGGTCGCGGGCGTGGCCATCGCGATGGGGCCGATCGTGGGCGGCTGGCTGCTGGAGCACTTCAGCTGGGCGTCCATCTTCATCGCCATGGCGCCGGTCGCGGCGGCCGCCGCAGCCCTGGTGGCGCTGGTCGTTCCCACGTCGAAGGACCCGGACGCGGCGGCTCTGGACATCCCCGGCCTGGTGCTGTCGTCGGCAACCATGGCACTGCTGGTCTTCACCATCATTGAGGCGCCGGACTACGGGTGGGCAGCGGCGCGCAGCGTGGCCGGCTTTGCCGCCTCGGCGGTCTTGCTCGCCGCGTTCATCGTGCGTGAGCGGCGTGCCGCGCACCCGATGCTCGATGTGCGGCTGTTCCGCAACCTGCGGTTCAGCGCGGCCAGCGGCGCGGTCACGGTGTCGTTCTTCACCCTGCTCGGCTTCATCTTCCTGATGACCCAGTATTTCCAGTTCGTCCGCGGCTACGGCCCGCTGTCGACCGGTGTTCGCCTGCTCCCGGTGGCGCTGTCGGTCGGCGCCGGGTCGGTGGCCGGGACCCAGCTCGCGGTGCGGGCCGGGACCAAGCTCATCGTCACCATCGGGCTGGTCGCGATGGCCGTGTTCTATGGCTGGGTGGCGGCGACCACCAGCGCGACGCTCAGTTACAGCGTCATCGCGGCGCAGATGGTGCTGTACGGGCTCGGCATGGGCCTGAGCTCGGCGCCCGCCACCGAGTCGATCATGGGCGCCATTTCGCGGGCCAAGGCAGGCGTCGGCTCGGCCGTGAACGACTCCACCCGGCTGATCGGCGGCACGCTCGGCGTGGCCGTGATCGGCAGTGTTTACGCATCGGTGTACGGATCACGGCTGACCGCCACCATGCCGGCCAGCGTGCCCGGCCGGACCGCAGCGATCGCACACCAGTCCGTCGGCGCGGCGTACGTGGCGGCGGGCAAGATCGCGGCCCTTGGCCATCCGGGCCTCGGGCAGGCGCTGCAGCACACCGCCGCTAACGCATTCCTGCGCGGCCTGACTATCAGCTGCCTCGTCGCCGCCGGTGTTGCTGCGGCGGGTGCCCTCCTGGCCGTCTTGTTCCTGCCCGCCCAGCCAATCCAGATCGCCCGGTCAGCGAGCCCACCGGCCGATGAAGCCGAAACAGCCGGCGGCGCAAACGAAACCGGGTCCCAGGCGCGTCCTGCCCCAGCAGCCCGGTAATCCCGCTGGGACCTCCCCCACCTCATCCGCGCCCGCGAAACCGCGGCTCGCCCGGCCCCTCAGCGGGTCGCAGTCCCACCTGATCAGCACCGAAGGGAACCAATCGTCATGACCGGACCGATCACCCACGACCGCGGCATCGAATCACTCAAGACAGCGGCCCGCTGGCCTGGCGCCGACCGGAACACCACGGTCACCCTCGCCGCCAGGCTCGCGGCTGCCCACGCGGACGCCGAGGGATACCGCTACTTCTCCGAACTCGCCGACGACCGGCCAGGCGAGGCGCTGCCGCTCACGCTCGCCGGGTTTTTCCAGGCCCGGCTGGGCGAAGACGTGGACGCCGCGCTGGCCAAACTGGACCAGGCCGCGGCCACCGATCTCGGCCCGCCGCAGTACTTCCGCGGGCTGGCCCTAGCCGGGCTGCCGCCGGACCGGCGGCGGGCCGAACAGGCCATCGCTGACCTGGAGTTCGTCCTGGCCGTCGCCGACCAGTTCCCGCCCATGCTGCTGCGCGCCGCGCACCACGGCCTCGCCGCCGCCCATGCCGTGCTGGGCCAGCATGACCAGGCCGCCGAGGCCGAACGCAAGTCCGGGCTCGGCGCCGCCCTCACAGACACGCAACTGATGTTCGGCGGCTTCTGGGCGACCGCCCAGGACGGGTTCCGCTTCACCTCGCCCAGGATCCTGCGCCCGGAACCCGGTATCCAGGTCGCCCAGGGCTACGACTTCGCCGATCTGGCGTTCATCACGACCAGCGACGGCGTCGTCGCGATCGACGCCGGCACCACCCCCGACCGGGTCAAGGCCGCGCTCAGCGACCTTGACCCGCCTGCTGACGGTGCGATCAGCCACCTGATCTTCACCCACGCGCACTGGGATCACATCGGCGGCGCGGGCGCGCTACGCGGGCCCGCCACCCAGGTGATCGCCCAGGCCGGCTTCCCCGCCGGACTGGACCGCCAGGGGGACCGGCCCCGGTTCCGCTACTTCACCGGAGCCGCCGGGAGTGTCCCCCCGGCCGTCGTCCCCGACCTGCTGATCAGCCAGCCGACGCCACTGACCGTAGGGGGCACCGAGCTGGTCCTCTATCCAACGCCAGGCGGGGAAACCACTGACGCGCTGATGGTCCACCTTCCGGCCAGCGGCGTGCTGTTCACCGGCGACGTGATGATGCCCTACCTGGGGCAGCCATTCGCCGCCGAAGGCTCCCCCGAGGGGCTCCTGGAGACCCTCGCCTTCATCGGCCGCTTGCGGCCCCGCCTGCTCATCCACGGCCACGCCACGCTCACCGAGCAATTCACCGCCGAGGCGATCCCCGGCCTCCAGGCGGCACTGGCCCAGCTGCACGGCGAGGTGCTGGACGCCATCCGCGGCGGCCGCACCCTCCCCGACATCCTGCAGCAGGCCAGCCTCCCCGCGGTACTCCGCGAGCACCCCACCGCGGTCGTGCCCTACCTGGTGATCCGCGACCACTTCACCGAGCGGCTCTACCACCAGCGCACCGGTTACTGGCAGCCAGACGGGCAGGGACTGGAGCCGGCGACCGCGGCCCAGCACGCCGCCGCACTCGACCTGCTCGCCGGAGGCAGGCAAGAGCAGTTCGCCGCCGCCGCTGCCACCCTCATCGGCCAAGGCGATCACGCCCTCGCCCTGCGGATCATTCAGCCGGGCCTGCTGCGCCACCCCGCCAGCAGCACCCTGGCCGGGCTGCGCCGCACCGCGCTGCACCGCCTCATGGAGCAATACCAGCAGCTCGACCCGTTCAAGTTCCTCATCTACGCCGAGCTCGCCGGCGCCGAGATCGGCCCGGTCCAGTAGCCGCCCGGCGCATGCGGACGCCGGACCGTCAAGGCACAACATTAGGAGACCACGATGCGCAACGATTCTTCCCGAAAGTCGGATGAGGTGGGCCATGACGCCCCCGGCTCGGGGCTACGAGTCCGCCTGCCGACGGCGCAGGCCGCTGGCCGCGATGCCGCCCACGAAACGGGCGTCGTCACGAAGCCACCGGAAGGCCGCGGTTCGGCCGGCCTGACCGAAAGGCTGGCGGCGGCTAGCGCAAGGCGGGCGCGCCGCGTACTGGCAATCTGGGGAATCGCCGTGGTGGTCGCGCTGATTCTCGTCGGTACCTCGCTGCACGGCCTGACAACGAGTGCTCATGTGGTGGGGACGACGCAATCCAGCCAGGCCGAAGCCCTGTACCGCCATGCGCTGGGTGCGTCGGCCGGCCAAAGGCCGACCGACGTGATCGTGGTCAGCTCGAAGAGCTCCACCGTCAGCGACGGCAGCTTCCGGCAGTTCGTGGCCCGGCTGGCGGCTCAGGTCCGGACGGCTCCTGGCGTCACGCATGTGGCGACTGATCTGAGCGCTGGAAGCCAGTTCGTGTCGTCCAACCATCACGCAGCCCTGATCGCACTGCGGGCCGCGAGCGACGCCGACATCAAGCCGGTGGTGAAAGACGTCCAGGCGGCCAACGGCAGCGGCGGATTCTCGGTGGCCGTCACCGGCGACCACACGGTCGGGAACGACTTCACGACCCTGTCGGCGAGCGACCTCCAGCACGGGGAACTGGGCTTCGGGCTACCGATCTCCATCGTGATCCTGCTGCTGGTGTTCGGCGCCGTGGTCGCCGGCTTGATGCCGGTGCTGATGGCTCTGCTTTCCATCATCGTGGGCCTGGGCATCGCTGCGCTGCTCGCCCGGGAGTTCAGCCTGTCGGTCTTCATCGTCAACATGATGACCGGAATGGGCCTGGCGCTCGGCATCGACTACTCGCTGTTCATGATCTCTCGCTTC
This sequence comes from uncultured Actinomycetes bacterium, assembly GCA_963717125.1. Lineage (GTDB taxonomy): Bacteria > Actinomycetota > Actinomycetes > Streptosporangiales > Streptosporangiaceae > RYN-230. The sequence continues at coordinate 574,646 of CAVQVG010000019.1, read as the reverse complement.
CGGGAGGAACGCGGCCACGGCCGCGGCAAGGAGGCGGCGATCCGGATGACGGGCGCCACCGCTAGCCGAGCTGTGCTCCTCAGCGGGAGCACCTTCGTCGTCGCCCTGGTCGGCATGTTCCTGGTACCGGTCACCATCCTTCGCAGCCTGGCCGCCGGCGCGGTAATCGTCGGAGTCGTATCCGTGGCCGCCGCGCTGACCCTCCTGCCGGCGATGCTCAGCCTGATCGGTGATCGGCTGAACTCGCTGCCCCTGCCCATTGTGGGAAAGAACCTCGGGCGCTCCGGCGCGGCCGAAGCCCGGATCTGGAGCGCCTTGACCGGAAGGGTGATGCGCCATCCGGCCGTGAGCCTGGCGCTGGCGGGAGGATTCATGGTCCTGGCGGCGGTACCGGTGCTCGGCCTGCACATCGGCCAGAGCGGAGTAAGCACGCTGCCAGGCAACCTGCCGTCCAAACAGGGCTACCTGGCCGTCCAGCGTTACTTCCCGGGCAAGAGCCAGGACCCGGTCGAGATCGTCTCGGTGGGACGGACCGGCACTGCCCGGGCAGACCTCGCGAAACTCGAAGCCGCGCTCGCCGGCGACCCGAGCTTCGGGCCCGGCGTCGTTCAGGCCTCGCCCGACGGCAAGATCCTCACGCTGACCGTTCCCATCCGCGGTGACGACGTCTCCAGCCAGGACGTGGCGGCTGTACTGAATTTGCGCCAGCAGCTGATCCCGTCGGCGTTTGCCGGTTCCGGCGCACAGGTCTACGTCGGAGGAAAGACCGCCGATGAGGCCGACTACTTTCATGCCGTTACCAGCCCGACCCCGTACGTGCTGGCATTCGTGCTGGGACTCAGCTTCCTTCTTCTGCTGCTGGCCTTCCGGTCAGTAACGATCGCGGCCGTCTCGATCCTGCTCAACCTGCTGTCTGCCGGGGCCGCCTACGGCCTGCTCACACTCGTGTTCATTCACGGGGCCGGCGCGGGCATCTTCGGGTTCCAGAAGGTTCCCGCCATCGATGCGTGGGTCCCGCTGTTCATGTTCTCGGTGCTCTTTGCCCTCTCCATGGACTATCAGGTCTTCCTGATGAGCCGGATCAAGGAGCGCTATGACCAATGCGGCTCGACACGGGAGGCGGTGGCAGATGGTGTCACATCCACCGCCAAGATCATCACCGGTGCGGCGCTGATCATCGCGGCGGTGTTCACCGGTTTCGCCCGGGGGCAGCTCCTCCAGTTCCAGGAGATGGGCTTCGGCGTGGCGGTAGCCCTGATCCTGGATGCCACGCTGATCCGTTTGGTCATCCTCCCGAGCACCTTGAGCTTGCTCGGTCAACGCAGCTGGTACCTGCCCCGCTGGCTGGACTGGTTGCCGCACCTCCAGGCGGAACCACCCGAGGCACCCTCCTCCGATGAGCCGTAACCGTCGCCCGGCGCCTATGACGGAAGGAGCAAGCCATGGCAGACGCCGGGTTCACGCATGCGGCGGGGGCCGATACCCCCAATAGCGCAACGAGCCGGCGGGGGATGCTGCCCGCGCTGGCCGGGCTCGCGGTCGGGCTGGCTTATGCCGCGATCAGCGTCTACTGGGCCGTCGGCGGCAGGTGGCTGCTCAACACGGTAGGCATCTCGCCGAGCCAGCCGGGGCAGGCCGGGCACCTGGCGGCGCTGCTCGCGGTGTGGGGAGCAGCCGCAGTCAAGGCCGTCGCGGCTGTCCTGCCGTTGCTCGCGATAGGGGTCTGGCCGCGAACCGCGAACGGTGGCCTGCGGAGGCTGGCTCGTGTGCTGACCTGGATCGAGGCGGCGATCCTGGTCGGCTACGGTCTAGTCCTGACCGCGAGCGGGCTGCTGGTCCAGGTCGGCGTGATGAAGGCCGCCGCCCATGCAGACCGCCTGGCCATGAAATGGCACGCATACCTCTGGGACCCTTGGTTCCTGATCTGGGGCATCTTCGTCTTCCTGGCGCTATGGCGGTCGCGGCCGGCTAGCCAAGACCATTTACCAGGCCGTCACCCGGGGCAGTCCAGGGTGCCAACGTCACCCGCATGGCAGCTCCGCCGCGATGATCGTCGGGCCGCCCGACGGCGACTCGACGCTGAACCTCCCGTCAACACCGCGCACCCGGTCGGCGAGCCCGGTCAGGCCCGCACCGTTCGCGTTGGCTCCTCCCGCCCCATCGTCGCTGACCATGACGGTCAGCGTCCCCGGGTACCCGTGTCCCTCGACCCATACCTTCGCGCAAGAGGCGCGGGAGTGCTTGGCGACGTTCGTCAGCGCTTCGGCGACCACGAAGTACGTGATGGCCTCCACTGCTGGCTTCGGCCGGACCGGGGCGTCGACGTGCATGGTGACCGGGATCAGGCACACCGCCGCGACCCCGGACAGCGCGGCATCGAGCCCGCGTTCAGTAAGCACGGGCGGGTGGACGCTCCGGACCAGGTTCCGCAAGTCGGTGAGTGCCTCCTTGGCCTCGGCGTGCGCCTGGTCCACGAGCCTGGCCGCGTCGCTGTCCTCCGCGAACTGCGCTTTGGCCAGGCCCAGCTTCAGGGCCAGCGCGACCAGCCGCTGCTGTGCGCCGTCATGGAGATCCCGCTCGATCCGCCGCGGCTCAGCCTCGGCTGCTCCACGACGCGTTCCCGGCTCCGCTCCAGTTCCTCGACCCTGGCAGTGACGTCGCCGCGCGGCCCGAGCAGCCGCGAGGCGATGGCCACGTCGGGCGGCAGCGAACCCGCGGCCGATCTGCGCGCGGCAAGCAACAGCGCGGCGCGGCAGGCCGTGGGCCCATCCCGACAACCCACCAGGTCGTAGTGGGGCTATCCCCATCCGCATCCGTTGGCTCGCAGCATCGAGCAGGCCCATCCAAACCGGAGTACTGAAAGTGCACCAGGATGGACAAGACAACCCCGGCACGGGTCTGAGTGAACTGGAGAGGCACGAAGTGAGCATCACCGACGGGACTTCCAGCGCGGCCGTCGGCCGGACGGCCGGCCGGTGGCGGGCCGGGAACCGGCGCCGGCTCGCCGTGGCCGCGTTGATCCTGGCCGTCGCCTGCCTGCGCGACCGCTGCAACAGCCGCGTCAGCCGATGGCGTGCAGGGCTTCCTGGACGGCCGACAGTATCGCTGCGCCCGCGAGGCCGAGGAGTGCCCCGGCGATGAACGTCTGGTTGCTGTCGCTCGCCTGGCGGGCGTAGTCGATGCCTATCGCCACCCGCCCCGGCGTGTCACTCCCTACTGGCTGTACCCACCACGCAGCGGAGGAGTTGTTCGTCCCTACGGGGGAGAACGAGGACCAGTCATAACTGGAGGCTGACGGGATGTAGAAGGTAGCGGCCAGCGCCGGCTTCCCGGTGCCATGGTAAAGGACCGTCGGGATAGCAGCCGACGCGGTGACGCCATTGAAGACCACGCCAGAGCTCCGAGCACTCATGGAGAAATTAGCGATCGCGGTCAGCACGCCGACAGGCCTGAATGGCACCGTCTTGAACAAAAGCTCTGGTCCTTGCGGCAGCACCAGATACAGGGTCACCGACCGCTGCGCCTGCGGTACTGGCCTGCCTGCCCGTGTCCCGAGCAACGTGATCTTCAGCTCAGCTTTGGCGGGGGGCACCTGGGTAACCGTGTATTCGATGGACGCTACGGGAACCCGCGTATAGATTTCCAGCTCGGGAAGGCCGGGGTACGGCAGCCCGGTGGTTACGGATGGATATTCCCCGATGGCCAGCAGGAGCAGCACCACACCGAGGCCGCCTAGGATGAGTGGCGTCACGATCCTCTTCCATACCGGCCGTTTGACCGCCGCTGTCTGAGGTGGTGGGCTGTCCTGCGCCATGAGGTCCTGGCTCTCAGACTCCGAGCTCTGAGCGCTGGGTGGGTCTGACATCTGGCCCTCCCATCCTTCGCCCGCCCGGCCGCTGACTCAGCGAGTGTTCCTGCCGGGGGCGATGGCCCAAGGCCAATCGTCCCGCGATCGGAACGGAATGGCCATAGGAGGCGCGGCCTGAGCCGCACCTGCAGGATTCCTTCAAGCTGTCGACCGACCCGTTCTTCGTGGAGAAGGTCGTCGATGTCGTCGGCCTGTATCACAACCCGCTGGAGAAGGCGGTGGTGCTGTGCGTGGACGAGAAGAGCCAGATCCAGGCGCTGGACCGCTCCCAGCCAGTGCTGCCGATGATGCCCGGCATGCCCGAGCGCCGCACACACGACCACCTGCGCCACGGCATCACCAGCCTGTTCGCCGCCTTCAACATCGCCACTCAGTTCACTCGCGGGTGACCTGGTCAAGGGGCGCTGTTGCGTTAACGATCTCTGTGCAGCGTCGGAGCGCTGTCGTGGTCGTTTGGTCAGATTGCCAGTGCGAGTTCATCGAAGATCGCGCGGAGCATGCAGAGCTCCGGGACTTCGGTGGCGATGTCGTAGTGCCCGCGGCGGAGGTTCTGCGCGAACGCGTGACCGGCGGCCAGGATAGGTGCTGAGCGGCGGCGTTTTAGGCCCCGCATCGGCCGTAGCCGTGCCTTCAGTCGCCCGTGATCTGCCTGGATCGGGTTATTCGCATGCTGCTCCACCGTATGCAACGCAGAAGGAACCAGCTCATCAAGCACTCGCGGATAAGCAGGGGCGCGGTCAGTGGTGACCTCGGCCGGGATGGTGCCCGCGCGCAGCGCCCGGGTGAAGAACCGCCGGGCCGCCGCCAGGTCGCGCCGGCCGGATAGCGCCACGTCGAAGACCTGGCCGTGCTGGCCGATCGCCCGGTACAGGTACGTCCACCGCCCGGCGACTTTGACGTACGTCTCATCGACAAACCACCGGCCGCCCGGAGCATGCCGGCACAGCCGGGCTGCCTCGATGAACTCGGGTGTGAACCGCTGGACCCACCGGTACACGGTCACGTGATCGACAGTGATACCGCGCTCGGCCAGCAACTCCTCGACATCCCGGTAGGACAGGCCGTACCGCAGGTACCAGCGGACCGCCACGGCGATCACTTCCCGCGGAACCGGAAGCCAGCGAACGCTGAGGACGAACCTGACGACGTCACCGAACCAGTCTCCCGCCCGCTGCGGTCAGCTAACGCAACAGTGCCCTGCAGCTCGCCCAGGCCGACGAGATCGTGGTCGTCACTCCGAGCCTCGACCGGGAACGCCGCATCGGCAGCTACGTGGCATTGGCGGACGCCTGGGGCAACGCCGCCTGAACCCGGCCTCCCCGGGGCCGACCAGCGGTCTGGCTATCGTGCCGCGGCCGCCACGACAGCCGCAAGATCAGTGCCACGGGCGCCGGGTAGGCACCGGATCTCGCTGGCCCCTTGCGCCCGTTCCGATGAGTCATAACGTGCTGATTACGAGGTGCATTCAAGGTATTACAGAGTGTTACTATGACCTTGTCCCGTCAGGGCCAGGTTTGCCGACTGCCGCAAGCGCGCCTTAGCGGTGGCAAGGCCAAGGCGCTCGGGCTTCGGGTGATCCCGAAAAGGAAACCTTCGCAGACGGAACGAGGAGACGTCATGTCGGTAAGCACGAACGTGGCCGGGGACATAAAGACCCTGCAAAGCCAGTGGTACAACGTCATTGTGAGCAGCCTGCGCCTTGATCCACAGAGCTTCCAGCTGGTCCAGGCGACAAGCCCGCTACCCAACACCTCGGCCGGGATCTGGGAGTTCTTCAACTCGGTCCCACCGGTCTCGCTCACTCAGAACTACGAGCAAGGATCGCTCAAGCGCCTCTATGACGGCTGGCTTGCAGTTGTCACGACAATTCTGCCGCAGGGCAACGCGGCCGGGCAGTGGAGAAGTGTCATGGGCGACCGGCTGCGCGACTGGGAAGCGTTCAAGCGGGACAAGAAACCCACTCCCGTGTACGAGGCGTTCTTCGGGTGGGCCGATGACAACCTCGACCCCGGTATGGCATCCAAGGCGAAGGCGCTCTGGAAGCAGATGAAAAATGACATCGTCAACCGGGGCATCGACGCGGCACTCGATGAGCGCTATCAGGACCCGGACTTCGGCCCGAAATTCAGCCGTACCCTTGAAGATCTGCGTGACGCCCTGATGCACGGGCAGAGCTACACGGTGGACTTCAACAGCGCGACAGCCAGTTCGGATACCTCGCGCACCTGGGCCAAGGTGGAACTGGGCGCGCTGTATCCGTTCTTCTCCAGCCGCGCGGGCGGCAGCTACGAGCGTCTCAGCAGAAAGGCCACGGAGGAACGCACGTCGATTGAGGGTTCATTCGCCAGCGTCGTTTCGTTCGCCGCGACGCCGTATCACTGGCTCGATTCTGGCGCGCTGGCCCTGGCCTATGGAACCCAGGACAACACGGTATGGCCGGCCGGGCAGCATCCTACCTGGAAAGAGGCATTCGGTCCCGACGGCTTCCTGGCCCGGCACGCGGCGGAGATGGTCGCGTTCGACGGTATGGACCTGACCCTGCGCTCCTACGCCCACTACAGCAGCGAGGAGCAGGAGATGATCAGGGGTAACGAGAGCCTCTCGGTGTGGCCCTTCGTGTACGCCAGGAGCGCGGGCGGTTACGACAGGACGGTGACCTTCGACTCCAGCGGCTCGATGATCCAGCGCGTGACCTCGGTGAAGGGAAACCCCGCGATCCTCGGGATCAACGTGAGGGACGTTATGAGGCTCGCCGGCTAACTCCCCGCCCGCCTAGCCCTGGGCCCGCATCCGCGGGCCCAGGGCTGGCACCATACCTGAGCGATTTACCGGGCCCGCTCTAGTCCCACACCTGGCTGCTCGAGCCGCGCGACGAGAAAACCACCTACGTGGTAATGGAAGAGACAGGCAGCGGCCTCAACCCGAAGAAACTCGCCGGCTCCAATCCCGGCCACATGCACCGCGGTCACGACCTGTGGAACATCAGCCTCAAGTTCCTCTGCGAAAGCACCCAGGACTAGCGGCGACCGAACGCCAGCACCCTCGTTAGCCGGCTCCCGGCCGGCGGATAGCCGACACTGAGACCAGGCACCGGTAACGCGGTATCCCAACGTTGCTCATGTACTCGGCATACCCGGTAAGTATTGTGGCGAGATGACCGGACTGACATGGCTGGCTAACCAGCCCGACGTAGGAAGCTGGCCATTTTGCCTGACGTTCGTGCGCGGAGGTACCGAACGCGAAGTGTTCGAGGGCTTTGGCGCCGACCCGGACGGCACGGTCGCCGCGCGCGCCACGATCCCCTTCGGTGAAGTGCACGACAGACCCACAGTCATGGCCGGCCGTTCCGGGGAATGGGTCTTCGCTCTGGAAGAGAACATTCCTGCGCAGGGCACGCGGCCGGAGGTACTGCGCAGAGTGTCGGCCCGAACCGAGGCAGTCGCTGTCTACAACGACATCGGCAAAGGGAACGATGAATTCGCGCATGCCGTCAACGGGGAGGTAATCACCGCCGTCACGACTACGATTCCCCCGCACTGGCGAGGGAGCGAACCTGACCGGCTGCGGTCACTCGCCGAGGAAGTCGCGCTCGATGACGATGGTGAAAGCGGGACGCCCGGCCTTGAGGTGCTTCTCGCACTGGCGGAGGGAGTCTTCGGGATCTCCCTCGACGAAGAAGATCTCAGACGGCCACTGGCCGCGGCGCCGATGCTGCCCGTTCTGGATGACCTGCCGGCACCGCGGCCGGTCCAGGCCAGGCCACGTGTCCACGATCCGGTGATCAGCCTGCTCATGGCCCACGTCCCGGATGAGTCGCTCACCCGGGTCCTGTCTGTCCGGTGCGGCCGGATAATGGCGGAAGCAGTGGTCAGCGATCACGTCGTGCTCGTGGATGCCATCCGGGACGCACTGGCCGGCGAAACCCGGTCCGTCACAGACGACGAACCGCTCGGCGTCGCCCTGCGCACGGCGGCGCTCAAAGATGCGAAGGCCGCCGCCATGCTGCGCTTTGCCCTCGCGGGACGGCGCTTCGACGCGCTGACAACTGACTTTTACCTGCATCAGGTAACACGGCCACCAGGCTGGCGGGAGCAGTTCATCGCGGACTTCGGCGATCTCGGCATCCCGGCGAGCGATATGCGCGCCGCGGAGGAAGCCCACCGCGCGCAGGAGCGCCGCCTCCCGCCGGGCGCGGCGGACCCTGAACTGGCGGCGGCGCATGTCCGGCGCCTGACCGACGCGGGCATGGCGCCTAAGACCATCGCGACGCTCGGCGGCCTGACGACGCTCGGCGTCGGCATGCTGTTGCGCGGGGAGATGCCCCTGCTACCTGCGAGAGTCGCACAGCGGATCCTTGCCATCGAAATCCCGCTCCGAGACCACGGTTAGGCCAGCGGCACGGTCCCGCAGCCGGAGTCCGGCTCGCGGATAGCCGCCTTCGGCTATGACAAGACACGCGGGTACCCACCTTTCATGCCATCAGGCCGAGCCGACGACCCAGCGCAGCGTGACGCTCCAGCTACAGGCAATGGCCGAATGCGACCGGTAAGTGGCATTGGGTCATGACCGTGGAGGCGGCCCGGATCGCCGCTCGGCTGGTAAACGCCCGATCACGAATCGACCACAGACGCGGCGGGGTTTACCGCCGCATTGGCTTCCACAACCCTGGGTGTGAGTGACAGACGCGAACCGGTTCTTGCCCCCGCGTTGACGCGGGAATGGCCGCTGATGCCGGGGGCCTGGCGGTTGGGTTAGTTTGGCGCGCCGCCAGAGGGCTGGCGCTTGGCTCATCTCCGCTACTGCTGCCGTGCGGGTCGCGCACGCCTGCGAGAGCCGCCGCCGGGCGGCTCTCGCAGGCGTTGGTTCGTGCGGCCGTGTCTTGTCGGTCGGCGAGCAGCTGTCATAGGCCGAACGCGTTCCCGCCGTTGGCCATGATCGCTTGCCCGGTGATCCAGCCTGCCTCGTCGGCCGCGAGCAAGAAGACGCTCCCGGCGATGTCGGCCGGCGATCTTGCTTGTGCGGTAGGCGATCGAGACTGGGCTCGCGATGGCGACCGTTGCCGAAGCGACATTGATGACCCGGCCCCAGCCACGTCCGCGCATGAGCGGCAGAAACGCCTTGCACATGAGCATTGGCCCGTTCAGGTTGACGGCCATGAGGCGTTGCCACAGGTCGAAGTCGAGATCATCCCAGGTCGCAGCCTGACTTGCCCTTTCTGTGATTGCGAATCGGTCCGGTTACGAGATGACCGCCGGCTTCAGCACTTCTTCGCACCATTGGCGGAAGCTGGTCGGGGTCGAGTTCTGCGAGGTGCGCTGGACAGCGTTGTCAATGCCCTCGTTCTTCGCCCAGGCCATGTCGGTCATGCCCTGCGCCATCGCATCGGACATGCCGAAGCTGACGAAGCGCTCCTTGTAGGCCTCGAACGTGGTCTGCTGGAAGCGCACGTCCTTGCCGAGCACCTCCGACATGATCCCGGCCATGTCGTTGAAGGACAGATCCTCGGGGCCGAGCAGCGGGACCTCGCCAGCACCGCTCCAGCTTGTGTCGAGCAGCAGACGCGAGGCGGCGGTAGCGATGTCGCGGGTGGCGACGGTCGGCAGCTTGCGACCGCCTGCGATCGGCGAGAAGAACATGCCCTGGTTCTTGATCGACTCGGCCTGGCGGCCCGTGTTGTCCATGAACGAGGGGTTGGTCAGCGCACGGTAAGCCACTCCGCTGGCCGCGATGAGGTCGTCCATCGCCAGCGAGCCGGTGACGTAGCCAGCCCGGGCGGCCCAGGGCGTGCTGCGGCCGAGCGCGGAGACGCCGACGACGCGTCCGACGCCATGCCTCCGGAACGCCTCGGCGGCGGGCCGGGTGAACCCGACGAAGGCGGCTTCGACCGAAGGCGCCCGTGGGTCCGGCGGCGTCAGCCAGAAAACGGCATCGGCGCCGGCGAATGCCTTGTCCACAATCGCTGCGTCGCCGTGCGAGCCCACGACGACGTCGAGGTCCTCGCGGACGCCGGCCGGGAGGTCTGCGGGATCGCGGGCAATGACCCGGAGCTGCTCACCGCTGCCGAGCAGGTTGGCGAGCACCTGGCGGCCGATCTGGCCTGCGGGGGTCGTGATGACGATCATGGTCCCTCCTTGGTGTTCGATCCGTGTATAGCGACGCTACACGATTAGCTTGACTGACGCTATACAAGATCGCTAGTCTCGTCCTATGACCGTCAGAACCCGCATCCTCGAAACCGCCGCTGGCCTGCTTGCCCAGTCCGCCGACGCAGACATCTCGACGCGGGCCATCTGCGAAGCAGCTGGCGTTACCGCGCCGACCCTGTACCACCACTTCGGCGACAAGGACGGGCTGCTCGCCGCCGTGGTCGACTTCGGCTGGGCCGCCTTCCTGGAGACCAAGCGCGCCGCCGCAGCCGTCGTCCACGACCATGTCGCTGACGACGTCCGGGCGGGCTGGGATAACCACCTCGAGTTCGCCCGCGAGAACCCGAGCTTCTACAAGCTGATGTGGTCGCCGACGGTCGCCGGCAACAGCCGAGCGGTACGCGAGGCGTACCAGATGCTCTACGACCGGTTGGAGTTGGGCGCCGGCCGCGGCCAGCTGCGCATGTCGACGGAGACCGCGTCGCGCATTGTCCTGTCCGCGACCACCGGCGCCGCACTGTCGCTGATCTCACAGCCTGACCTGTACGGCGACGGCACGTTCGCCACCCAGCTGCGCGAGGCAGTGATCGCCTGGATCACCGTCCCGCAAGATGCCGCGTCCACGACTCACCAGCCCGAACGCGGGGCAGAGCCGACGATCGCCAGCGCAGCGGCGACGCTCAGCAGCAGGCTCGCCGCCGAGAACACACCGCTCACCGGACCTGAGGTGGCGCTGATGCAGCAATGGCTCACCACCCTGGCCGACGCTACCTCGGCCGCACTTCCCGCGCCGCCGCGCCGACCGCAACGCTCTGGAAGGAAGAGCTCGCAATGACTACAGCCCTGGAACCCGAACTCAGCACCTACCGGTGGTCGTCCCATGACGAGGCCGACAGGTTCCCGGTCGAGGACCCGGCAACTGGCGAGGTGATCACCCTCGTCCAGGGCGGCGCGGCCGCGGAGGTGGACGCTGCCGTCGAGGCGGCCCACCGCGCGTTCCAGACCGGCTGGCGCTGGCGTCCGCCGGCCGAGCGCGCCGCGCTTCTGCTCGAGGCCGCCGACGTGCCTCTCAGGGGAGGCGCGTAGCGCCATCGCCGCAGCGACGCGAGCGGAAGCGAGCGCCCTTGACTGTGAGCTTGGTCCGGCAACAGGATCGCGGGCGCGAGGACGGCGAGAGCATGACTGGAGACCTCCGTCACCGCGCGGTCTCGTCGGCTTGTGTTCCGCAGGCTTTGAATGACTGACTTCGCTAGTGCTGTTCCTCGGCACGGTGGTGATCAGCTCGCCGTGCTAATCGAGGGCGGTCAGGGTGGTGGTGCCGAGCGGGACGGTGCGCTCGGTGGCGAGCTTGCCGATGATCTCCTCCCCTGCGCCCTTCTGGCCGGTGCCCGCCTCACGACGCTGGCGAAGCTTCGGCTGAAGGCTCGCACAACGGGGCTGACCGGGCGCGACGAACCCGGCCGGTGAGTGCATCCTCGTTCAGGTAATTTCACCGGACCCATGGCTCGCTGACGCTCTTCCAACCGGTCCGCGGGCTGGGCCGGTCGCGAGCGCGGCGCCGGCCTGTACACGGCACGAGCACGTTCCTATGTTCGCCCGTATGGGATTCGGCTCACTGCCTAAAGTCAGGCACGCGCGGCTGCGCGGCGCCATCGCCGGGGCCGCTGTGGCGGCGCTCGGCTGCGCAGGGCTCTGCGGCATCGCGTTAACCCCGGCCGCCAGCGCGTTGACCAGCTGCCTGGCCGCCTACAGCATCACCAGTCAGTGGAACGCCGGCTTCTCCGTGTCCATCACGATCACGAGCAGCAGCTCTGCCATCTCGAGCTGGATCCTGCAATACACGTACTCAGGAAACCAGCAGCTGACCCAGGGCTGGGACGGCAACTGGAGCCAGTCGGGCGAGACGGTCACGGTGACCAACGCGAGCTGGAACGGAAGCCTCTCCGCCGGAGCATCCACCCAGATCGGCGCCAACTTCAGCTACAGCGGCAGCAACACCTCGCCGCCCACGTTGACGTGCACAAGCAACGGCACCGTGTCGTCCCCGCCGCCGACCACCTCGCCCTCACCAACCCCGTCTCCTTCGCCCACCTCGACGTCGCCGACCCCGCCGGGCGGGGGCGGGAGCTTCGCCCAGGCCGATATCGACTCGGCCGTGGCCGCGCCGCTGATCGCGTTCGCGGCACCGACATCGTCCGTCCCCCGTCCCGGCACCAGCCCGGCCAACATCCGGAAGGCCAAGGTCCTGTACTACCTGGCCCTCGTGGACCTGGCGGATCCCGGCGCCGCGGCGACCGACGGGACGACGGTGGACAGCGCGCTGTTCGCCCAGGTGCAGCACCTCATCGCCGGCGGGAACGAGCCGGACGCCGACGGCGGCCTGGAGGGCTGGGCGCACGCGCCGGTCGCGGAGGCGCTGCTGCTGCTGAAGAGCGGCCCGTCATGGCGCGAGCTCTCGGCGGCTGACCAGGCCAAAGTGACACTGCTCGAGGAGGCGATGGGCTTCGCAGGCAACTACACCTACAACGATGCCAACAACTTCTCCTCCGGACTCTGCGGGTTCGGCGACTTCAGCAAGACCAACAACCCGAACTACCAGGACGGATATGTAGACGTTGAGCTGGCGGCGATCCAGTTCTTCGGCGCGTCGGCCTGGGACACGATGCTGACCGGCTTCAACGACGCGGCCTTCACCGCACAACTCGACGCAGCCGGGCTGACCAACGCGGGCGGCTGCTTCGCGACCGCAGGGTCCGCCGCCAACGCGGCGATTGGCCGGCCATTCGTCTGGCTGGGCCACCCGGCCACCGACCCGATGGGGATCTGGAACCAGCTGGCCGCCGACACGTTCGACCAGACGGTCGCCAGCTCGGTGACCGGCACCTCCAACGGAGCCACCGTCACCGCGCACATCGCGGACAACACCACCAGCCCCGAGCAGAGCCAGTGCTGCATGGGACACGAGTTCGATTCGACCGACTCATCCGGCCTGCGCAGCTCGGCGCTGTACGTCTTCGAGGGCTGGATGAACGTGACCGGCAGCCGGGTCGCGATGTCCGTGCTCGGCAACTTCAGCTGCGCCAGCGCCACCTCGGCGGCGCAGTACGACGTGGGCAGCCAAGACCTGATCTACAAGCTGCACCACGGATACATCAGCTACGCGCTCAGCCAGGCCGGGATCCTGGTCGACGACGCCGGCGACCCGGCGAGCGACGGTCCCATCGCCAAGGGTTACGCCTACGATCTCGACGCCTACAACGCCTTGGCGGCGCCCCAGTCCTGCTAGAACGGCATGTTTTCGGCATGGGGGAAGATCAGGGCAGCGCGACGTCGAGCTGCTTGGTGGCTGTCAGGATGCCGCGGGCGGCGCCTATGTAAGTGCCGGAGGTGGGGGCTACGTCGCTGTAGTCACGCCCGGTGGCGATGGTCAGGTAATCCGTGCCGGCGCGGCAGCCGTTACAAGGGTCGAGCGCCACGGCGCGCGCCGCGGCGGCCTCGGCGACGATAACTTCTACCCAGGCGTGCGTGCCGCCCTCGCCGAGCAGGTGCCCGGAGACGTAGCGCGCCGGCAGCCCGACGGCCCGGCAGAGCGCGATCATGACATGCGCGGCGTCCTGGCAGACCCCCCGTCCGCGGGCGAGCGCCTCAGCAGCGGTGGTGGCGATCGAGGTGACCCCGTGCGCGTAGCTGAGCGCCCCATGCACGTACGCGCAGAACCGATCGGCGGTTGCCAGCGTGTTCTGGCCGGCCAGCCTCGCCGCCAGCCGCCGGATCGTCACGTCAGCGGCGGTCAGCCGGGTCGGGCGCAGCAGCCGCGGGTCGGTGAGCGCGGCAGCCGGCAGTAGGACGCGGGAGCCCAGTCCGCCCCGCTCGACGACGGCGTCCACCATGAACTCGACCGTGTCCGGCACCAGCGGCACGCGAGACCTGGTGACCATGTTGCCGGCGCCGTCCCGCCGGTGGGTGGTCCGTGCGTCGGCGGCGGAGACGGTGACTGAGTGCATCAGCCGCCGCTGGTCGCCGTGCCGGCGTGGCGGCACCACGACGAGCCGGTGGTCCAGGTCCCGTACAGGCGCGTCATAGGTGTAGGTGAAACGCTGGCGCAAGACGTAGGTTCGCCGCCCTGCCGCTCGCAGTTCGCGGTGCGACGCAGCCCGCAGCGGGGTGGACAGGAGCGTGTTTACCACCTGCGTCAAGTCATCTCCCCCGGTCCGGAACTGCGTGCTCTGCACCACAGGACCCCCAGTGCCGACGTCGAGATCTCCGCAGCGCGCCGGAACTCACCCTCCGCTCGAACCTTGCCGGGCCACTGCTCCCATTACTGCATGGTGGACCAGCTTTGTTTCGCAACTGTAACGATGGATGTGATGACGGGTATCAGACTCGTGGTAGGAGCTCACATATGGGCGGTCTCTTCGACAAATATCCGCGCGGCCCCGCCTACGACGAGATGTTCGGGAAGGACGGGCTGCCGTACCCGCACACGCGGGCGCTGTATGACGCCCTGCTGACGCTCACCGGCGATGGCCTGGCGCGGCGGGCGGAGGCCCGGGACCGCAGCTTCCGCGACCAGGGCGTCGTCTTCTCCCATGGCGGCGAAGAGTGGCTCTTCCCGCTCGACCTGATCCCGAGGCTTATCCCTGCTGCCGAGTGGGAGCGGGTCGAAGCCGGCGTCGTGCAGCGGGTACGCGCGCTGGAAGCGTTTCTCGCCGACGTCTACGGGCCGGCCGAAGTGGTCCGGGACGGGGTGGTTCCGCGTTCACTGCTCACCACCTGTGCCGGCTTGTGCCGGCCGGCGTACGGCATCCAGCCGCCGAACGGCGTGCGGGTACACCTCGCCGGGATCGATATAGTCCGCGACCAGTCAGGCGTGCTGCGGGTACTCGAGGACAACCTGCAAGTGCCGTCCGGCATGTCCTACGTGGTCGAGAACCGCAGGACCATGGCGCGGGTCTTTCCCGGCCTGTTCCTGGAGCAGCAGGTACAGCCGGTCGCGTCCTATCCGGGGCGGCTGCTCGACGCGTTGCGCCGGTCGGCGCCGGCCTGCGCCGAGGAGCCCGCTGTGGTGCTGCTCACCCCCGGTGTGCGCAACGCGGCCTATTTCGAGCACGCCTTCCTGGCCCGCAAGATGGGCATTGAGCTGGTCGAGGGCCGGGACTTGTTCTGCCGCGACAACGTCTTGTACATGCGCAGCATCGGAGAGCGGCGGCGGGTGGACGTCGTCTATCGGCGCGTCAACGACGACTTTCTCGATCCGGTGCATTTCAGGCCCGATTCCGTGGTGGGGTGTCCGGGGATTTTGAACGCCGCGCGCGCCGGCAACGTCTCGATCGCCAACGCGGTCGGCAACGGCGTCGCCGATGACAAGCTGACCTATACCTACCTCCCGGCGCTCATCGAGTACTATCTCGGCGAGCGACCCCTGCTGCCGAACGTCAAGACCTACCGGCTCGACGATCCGGATGTCCGCTCTCAGTGCCTGGCCCGGCTCGACCAGCTAGTGATCAAGCCGGTGCAGGGGGCCGGCGGTCGCGGCATCGTCATCGGGCAGCAGGCCTCCGACGCCGAGCTGGCCGCCGTGGGCGAGCGGGTGCTGGCCGAGCCGCGGGCGTGGATCGCGCAGGAGCTGGTGCTGCTGTTGACCTCACCGGCGCAACTCGGGGACCTGCTGCTGCCCCGGCACATCGACCTGCGACCGTTCGCGGTCAACGATGGCGAGCAGGTCCGGGTGCTGCCCGGCGGACTGACCCGGGTGGCGCTGCGGGAGGGCAGCCTGATCGTAAACTCCAGCCAGGGCGGCGGCTCCAAGGACACCTGGGTGCTGACTTCCTCGCCGGGCTGGGACCCGGAAGGCGACGGGCCGCCAGCGTTGCCCGCGCAGGCGGTCCGCGGCACCGCACCCGATCGCGGTCCTCCCCAGGACCAGCAGCAATGAGGAGAGCGGGATGCTGAGCCGGGTCGCCGAGGCGCTTTTCTGGGTCGGCCGGTACGTCGAGCGGGCGGAGGACACCGCCCGGCTGCTTGACGTGCATTTCCACGAGGTACTCGAAGACCCGGGTGTGCACGAGGCGCGCGCATGCGCTGTCCTGCTGGCTGTCATGGGCGTTCCGGGCGACACCGCCAAGCAGTACCGGGATTCCAGAGCCGTCCTGGAACTGCTCGGTTATGACGAGGACGAGCCGAGCTCGATTGTCGGTGCGCTGTCCGCCGCCTGGGAGAATGCTCGCAGCGCCCGGGAGGCCCTCTCCGCGGAGATCTGGGAGTGCCTGAATTCCACCCATAACTCCCTGCAGGCCCGGGTGGCGGCCGCCCGCGACTTCGGCCCCGCGCCGTTTTTCTCCTACGTCCGCGAGCGCGCGGCCAGCGTCGCTGGCTACGTCGAGGCGAGCATGAGCCGGGATGCGAGTTATGACGCGCTGGTCCTGGGCCGCAGTCTGGAGCGGGTGGACATGACCGCGCGCCTGCTCGCGGCCCGAATCAGCGCCGCGCGAGGGAGCGAGGGCTGGACCTCCACCCTGCGAGCGTGCTCCGCCCACGATGCCTACCTGCGTACCTACCAGCAGGGCGTTGACGCCCCCCGGGTGGTGGAGTTTCTCCTGGTGGACCGGCTCTTCCCCCGGTCGGTCTTCTACGCGCTCAGGACAGGGGAAGGCGCGCTGGCCCGGCTGGATCCGGCGTCCGGGCGCTCCGGGCTGGACGAACCGGCCCGTCGGGCGATCGGCCGGGCGCGCACCGACCTGGAGTTCCTTTCCGCCGCCAATCTGCTCGACGGCCTGCCGGACCGGCTGCTCGGATTGCAGCGGGCCGTGTTGACGATCAGCGAGGAGGTGACCCAGCGGCTCTTCGCCGGGTCACCGCCGTCCCAGTGGAGCCGCAAGGAGCCCGTCGAATGAGCGAGCTGGAGGGCCTAAAGGCGCTACGGAAGCGAGTGGGAAACAGAGCATGAGCTGGCGGATCGCAATCCGGCACCGCACCGGCTACAAGTACGCCGAACCGGTGCGGGCATCGTATAACGAAGCGAGGCTGACGCCGCCCAGCGTGGACGGGCAGCGCACCCTGCAAGCCACCCTTATGGTCACGCCCGCCGCGCGGCCGCTTCACTATGTCGACTACTGGGGTACGGAGGTGCACGCGTTCGACATCCATGTCCCGCACACCGAACTCGTCGTGCTGGCGACGTTGACGGTTGAGACCGCCCCGCCCCGGCCCGCGCCGGGCCTCAGCTGGTCCGAGCTGGCCGGGCCCGCGGTCCAGGATCGCTTCGCCGAGTTGCTCAGCTCCTCGCCATTCGTCACCGCCGAACCAGAGCTCACCGAGGTCGGGCGGTCGCTGCGCGCCGAGTCGACACCCATGCAGGCTGGGCGTCGTGTCGCCGAGTGGACCCACGAGACGTTGCGCTACGAGCCGGGCGCGACACACGTCTACACGTCCTCGGCCGAGGCTCGCGCCGCCGGCAGGGGAGTGTGTCAGGACTTCGCGCACGTCACGCTGGCCTTGCTGCGCGCAGCCGGGCTGCCTGCCCGGTACGTCTCCGGCTACCTCCACCCGGCACCCGAAGCCGGGGTCGGGGAGACGCTGACGGGCGAGAGCCACGCCTGGGTGGAATTCTGGGCCGGTGAGTGGGTCGCGGCCGACCCGACCAGTCTCGCCGAGGTGGGCAGCCGGCACGTGCTGCTGGCCCGCGGCCGGGACTACGCGGACGTGCGGCCGCTGTCCGGTGTCTACTCAGGCCCGGCGGCGGAGCACTTCGGAGTCACCGTCGAGGTCACCCGGCTCGGCTGAGCGGGCCGCGGGCGAGGAGAGTCATTCCGGCTCCTCCTGCGCATGTACGGTCATCGACTCCAGCATCGGTGCGCCGAAGGTGGTGACCATGGCCACGTCGGACGCGTCCCGTCCGCATCCGATCAGAATCCGGCCCTTGCGCCGGCGGTTGTTGCGCGGATCGAAGGTCCACCACCGATCGGCCAGCCAGACCTCCATCCAGGCGGCGAAGTCCATCGGCGCCGGGTCAGGCGGCACGTCCATGTCGGGCAAGTAGCCGAAGACATACCGAGCTGGGATGTTCAGCGCGCGGCAGAACGAGATAGCCAGATGGGTGAAGTCGCGGCAGACGCCGAACCCGGAGGCGTTAACGTCTGCCGCCGTGGTCCCCGGTCCGCTCCTGCCGTACTGGAACGTCAGGTGGTTGTTGACGTAGTCGCAGATCGCCTGTACTCGGGAGTAGCCGCCAGGCATGGCTCCGAAGCGCGACCAGGCTTCGTCGCCGAGCATGTCAGGCAGGCAGTAGCGGCTGGGCAGGGTATAGATGAGCACCTCGTCTGGCAATTCTTCCGGCGGCAGCTCCGGAACTTGTTCGTCGGCGTCCTCGGTCGCGTCGGGCACGAGCACCAAGGCGTCGAAACACAGCCTGGAACGCCCAGCCGGCAGCATCGCCCGCGCACACAGGTTGCCGTAGAGGTCGGTGTAGTGGCGGATGCGCGCCGCTGGCTCCGTTGACCACTCCTGTCGCGCGATACTGATCGGAGCTGCGCCGCGGGGTTCGATCTGGAAGACGGCCGGGGTATCGACGGCAGCCACGTACACGAACTCGCACCCTACCCGCACCCGCCGCGCATCCATGACCCCAGTGTGCTCTTTACAATGTTTCAACCGCACTATCCGTCTGCCTTCGCCGCCGGGCGTTCGAGAATCCTTGAGCGCCGGCCTGCTTGCCGACCGACGGAAGCTGCTGGACGGGGCCGACGCCGAAGACACGGGCGGCGCAATCGCCAACCAGGCTTTCCGCTGGTACCTGCGGTACGGGTCTCCGGCGTTACGGATGCCACACGGACAGCGGCCGGGCCTGACGCGTGGGGGAAATGGAATTTCCGCAGGTCAGACCCGGTCCGTTGGGCCGGGTCTTGTGCGTTGAGGGAGCGGTCTGGGATAACCGCTCCCTGGCACGTGCCTGCAGCCCCTGCTCAGCAGCCGCAGTCCCGGGCGCCGCGCTTCGGGTATCACGCTGAGCAGTGCTGCGAGGAGGGCCCGGTCCGCCCAGTTCAGGTTCGGGCGGCGTGGCTGCCGCCGCTGCAGGATGGGGAGCTGGTGGCGCAGGATCAAGTTTCGGCGGTCTTCCATGTCTCCTTGCGCCGGGACAGCCGCAGCCACGCGGCTAGTCGCGTGATCAGGAGGAACACGAACCGCAGGCACATGACCGGTGATCATCACGGCCGGGTCGCCGACAGCGCAACTCTGCTGCTCACAGCCACGGATGAGATTCTCGGCACGCACGGGGAGATGGACGGGAAATGACATTTGTCATCCCGAGCCGGTGCGGCGCGGCACTACGCGGCGGGACGGCGGCGGGCCACGCTGGTTGTCATGGTTCATCACAACGCTCAGGCCGGGGGGATCGTCCTGTCCCGGCTGTCGAAGTCCTACGGCCAGGTGCGCGCGGTGCGGTCGGTCGATCTGACGATCGCAGCCGGTGAGACGGTCGCGCTGCTTGGCCCGAACGGCGCTGGCAAGACGACGACGATCGACATGATGCTCGGCCTGACCCGCCCCGATGCCGGGACGGTCTCGGTGTTCGGTCGGCCGCCTGCGGCGGCCGTGAGCGCGGGCTGGGTGGGCGGCATGCTGCAGACCGGGTCGCTGCTGGAGCATCTCAAAGTCCGCGAGCTGGTCAGCTTGATGGCCTCGTATTACCCGCACCCGCTGGCTGTCGCCGACGTGCTGCGGCTGACAGGGGCGGCGGAGTTCGCAGGCCAGCTGACCACGAAGCTGTCGGGCGGGCAGGCCCAGCGGGTGCGCTTTGCCGCCGCGCTGGTCGGCGATCCCGACCTGCTGGTGCTGGACGAGCCCACCGCAGGGATCGACGTCGCGGGCAGGCACGAGTTCTGGCAGGCCATGCGCGCGGTCGCTGGGCGCGGCAAGACGGTGCTGTTCGCGACCCATTACCTGGAGGAGGCGGACTCGTACGCCGACCGGATCGTGCTGATCGCCCGGGGACGCATTATCGCCGACGGCCCGGCCACCGAGATCAAGGCGCGGACGGGCGCCCGCGTGATCAGGGCGACGCTGCCAGGCGGCGACCCGGCGGTGCTGGGCGCGCTCCCGGGCGTGGTGAGCGCGGAGCGGCACGGCGACGCGGTGCTGCTGTCCTGCTCGGATGCTGACACCGCGCTGCGGGCGCTGCTGGGATCGTTCCCTGCCGCGCGGGACGTCGAGGTTCGCGGGGGCAGCCTCGAGGAAGCGTTCCTGGAACTGACCGCAGACGACGAAACGGACAGCGCCGTCACCGCAGACGCGGCCGCGGGCGCGATCGCCGGAGGAGAAGCACGATGACCACCGCCACCCACTTCAGGTATGAGCTTGTCCGCAGTTTCCGCAACCGCATCTTCTACGGAGTGACCCTGGCGCTGCCGCTGGTCCTGTTCTACGCGGTGGCCTCGGGCCAGCGCAGCGCGACCATGGACGGGATCAGTTTCCCGCTGTACTTCATGACCGCGATGGCGGTGTACGGCGCGATGTTCGCGGCGGTCTCGCCGGGGGCGCGCATCGCGCGCGACAGGTCCGGGGGGTGGACCCGGCAGCTGCGGATCACGCCGCTGCGGGCCCGCACCGACATCGCGGCCAAGGTGCTCACCGCCTACCTGATCGCACTGCCGAGCGTGGTGCTGGTGTTCCTGGCCGGCGCGTCACTCGGGGTGCGGCTGGACGCGGCGCAGTGGCTGGAGATAGGCGGGCTGCTGCTGGCCGGGCTGGCCCCGTTCATCGCCCTGGGCATCGTGCTGGGATACCTGCTCCGCGCCGATACGCTGACGCCGGCCATCGGCGGGATCGTCGTCCTGTTCGCGCTCGTCGGCGGGGTGTACGGGTTCCAGCTGGCGCATTCCGGCCCGATGTTCGACGTCATGAAGGCGATACCGTCTTACTGGCTGGTGCAGGCGGGCAAGACCGCGCTCGGCGGCGGCAGCTGGCCCGCCCAGGGCTGGATCGTGATCGCTGTCTGGACCGCGTTCCTCGTCGCGGCCGCCGCGCTCGCCTACCGGCGGTCGGCGGCCCAGGGCTGACCACGATGGGCCAGTCCCCGGTACCGTGGACAAATGTGAGCGAAGAGGTCACGCGGCACAGCGAGGCCGAGGCCGAGTGGGTGGCGGCCCAGTCCCGGTGGACGCGAAGCTGGCGAAGGGCCGCCATGCTGGGGATCCCGCTCGTCTACCTGATCTTCGTGGTCGTCTCGGTCCGGCAGAACTCGCACGGCGCCGCGGCGGCCGCCGGCTACGCGCTGCTGGCCGCGTTCGCCGCGTGCTGGCTCGTCACGCCCGCCGTGCTGCCGCCAGGCACGAGCGGGCGGCGGTTCTGGGCCTGGTACGCGCTCCTGGTGGCACTGTCAGTGGCGGAACTGCCGTTCGCCCGCGCCGCAGGCTTCGTCCTGTTCGTGTTCATCACGCTGCTCACCGTGGCGCGCCTGGGTGCCCGCGCGGCCCCGTTCGTGGCCGCGATGGCACTAGCGGCGCTACTGGTCCCAATCGCGGTCGGGTCCTGGCACGTCAGCCTGGCCAAGTCGTTCGCCGACGTCACCCCCGTCGCGATCCCGGTCGTCGCGGTCGCGATGGCCGCGACGATGCAGGTGGTGCGCGCCAACCAGGCGCTCGCCGAGACCCGTGCCGAGCTGGCGCGGCTGGCCGCGGAGAACGAGCGGATCCGGATCGCCCGCGACTTGCACGACCTGCTTGGCCACTCGCTGACCACGATCACGGTGAAAGCCGGCCTGGCGCGCCGGCTCGGGCCGACCGATCCCGCCGGGGCGGTGGACCAGATCACCGAGGTCGAGGACCTGTGCCGGCGGGTGCTCACCGAGGTCCGGGCCGCGGTGTCCGGCTACCGCGAGGTCACCCTGGTCAGCGAACTCGCCCGCGGCCGGGAACTGCTGCGGGTCTCCGGCATCACCGCTGACCTCCCGACGGCTACCGACGTTGCCGATCCAGCCCACCAGGAGCTGTTCGGCTGGGCTGTGCGGGAGGGCCTGACGAACGTCATCCGCCACTCGAGGGCGCGTTCATGTGCGGTACGGGTATCCGCTTCCTGCGTCGAGATCATCGATGACGGTCACGGATCTGATGCCCCACCCGGGAACGGGCTATCCGGGCTGCGCGAGCGGGCGGCGGCCGCTGGCGGTGGCGTGGACGCCGGGCCGGTGCAGCCCGCGGGCTGGCGGCTGCGGGTATGGGTGCCCGCGGTGGACGCGCCGCCCGCCGTCGGCGGGACCGCCCCGGAAGCTCGCGACACCGCCAGGGCAGCCGGGACGAGCCTGCTCCCGGCTCCGCAAGGACACTGACGTTGATCCGGTTGCTGCTCGCCGACGACCAGGAACTCATCCGCAGTGCGCTCGCCGTGATGCTCGGGCTGGAAGAGGACTTCGAGGTCGTCGCGTCGGTCGGCCGCGGCGACGAGGTAGCCGCCGCGGCCAGAGAACACCATCCGGACGTGGCGCTGCTGGACATCGAGATGCCCGGGCTCGACGGCCTGGCCGCCGCGGGGGTTCTCGCCCACGAAGAGCCGCAGTGCCGGTCGGTGATCCTCACTACGTTCGGCCGCCCCGGCTACCTACGCCGGGCGATGGAGTCAGGGGCCAGTGGTTTCGTGGTCAAGGACGCCCCGCCCGAACAGCTTGCCGCCACGATCCGCCGGGTCGCGGCGGGAGAGCGCGTCGTCGACCCGGCACTTGCCGCCGAGTCGCTGGCCGCCGGGGCGTCGCCGCTGACCGCCCGCGAACGTGACGTCCTGGTCGCCGCCAAGCCGGGAGCAACCGTTTCGGAGATAGCCGGGAAGCTGTTCCTGTCCGAGGGGACGGTCCGCAACTACCTGTCCGCCGCGATCGCCAAGACCGGGACGCGCAACCGTTCCGAGGCGGTGCGGCTAGCTGAGGAACGAGGCTGGCTCTGACGCCAGGGCCTTCGCCCAGGGAGCGGCGCAGGCACTCGAGGACGCCGTGTGGGACCGAATCGCGCCCGTAGAGCCACACACGGCCCGGCCGCGAGTTGCTCGTTCTGTGCCCACCGGCGTTTCTGGCGTTGGCGTTGAGGCAGCTGGTCGCCGGTGCGATTCGCCGCGTAGCGCCGGCTGCCCTAGCGGGGGGAGCGGGGCCGGGACGGTCCCGCCGTCCCGGCTTCCTGGTGTGCTGTCAGCGTGCCCGTGCCGTATGTGCCATGGCGGGGATTACGGCGGCCCCGACGATCAGGTGCATGACGATAAGCCCGGCGACGGCTGAGGTGGTCGTCGCGGCGGCCAGCGGGAGCGTCAGCGACGCAGCCACCGCGGCCAGCGCGATGGTGGTCCAGAGGAGCCGGGGATGCGCGGTGCGCCGTTCGAGCAGGGCGAGCAGCAGCCAGCCGAGCAGCGAGGCAGCCACGGTGACGCCGATGACCTGGCCGACTGCGATCGTCTGGATGTGGCCGGTGCCGAAGCGGAAGTTCAGGTGGATGCCCAGCAGGGGGACTTCCACGATCCAGGCGAGGGCCGCGGCCAGTGCGCCGCCCGCGGCGCATAGCGCCCGGGTGCGGCCTGGCTTGATGTGCGGCGCGGCGGGGGCAGTGGCGGTGGTGAGCATGGCGTACTCCCTGATGAGGCTCGCGGCGCCCGGTTGCGCCGCTGATCACGAGGCTTTCCCGGGTTGGGGTAATCGGGCATCGTCCTGGTGGCGTCCGGTCAGGTACTGCGCCGGCAGCAGCGGGTACTCCCAGCGCAGTAGCTCGCCCGCCTGCGCACAGACGATGGCGCCGGCCCGCTGCCGATATACGCTCCGGGTGATGGGTATCAAACGCGTGGTCAGGCTGCCGCGGCGCTGGCTGGACGCTATGGGCGTTGCGCTGGTTGCCGCACTGGCCGTGGTTGGCGCGTACGTCGAGGCCAACCCGGTGCACCGCTACGGCGGCCTGCACCTGGCCAGTCATCCGCCGGTGGCCGCTTACTTGCTGCTAGCGGTACCTGCCGTCGCCCTGATCTGGCGCAACAGCCGCCCGGTCGAGGTGCTCGGCCTCACCGTGGGCGGCGCGGTCGGATGGGCGGCGCTGGGCCAGATCGACGGTGCCGCGCTCGTTCCGGTCATCGTCGGGGTGTACTGGGTCGCGCTGACCCGGCCGCGCCGCATCGCAGTTGCCGCTGGGCTCGCCGGCGCGGTGGCCATCTTCGTGACCGAGGGGCTGCTCGGGCCGTTCGGCTGGTTCGGAGGCCCGAACGCCACGATGTGGCCGGAGCTGCTCGCAGCCGGCGCGGTCGGCGCGTACGTGGCGACGCGCCGCCAGTGGCTGGCCGCCGAGCATGACCGGGCGGCGCGGGCCGCGCAGGCCCGCGAAGAGGAAACCCGCAGGCGCGTGGATGCCGAGCGGATGCGGATCGCGCGCGAGCTGCACGACGTGGTCGCGCACTCGATGGCGATGATCAACGTGCAGGCCACGGCGGCGAGCATGCAGCTGGCCGCCGATCCGGCGAGCGCGGCGGAGGCCATCCAGGCGATCCGCAGGGCCAGCAAGTCCGGGCTGCGCGAGCTGCGGGCCATCCTTGAGGTGCTGCGGCAAGTTGACGGCGGAAGCCCTGCGGTGCCGGTGCCGGACCTGCGCGCCATCGCCGCGCTCGTCGAGGCGACCAGCGCCGCGGGCACGCCGACCACGCTGGAGCCGGCCGGGCTGCCAGTCCCGCTGCCGCCGCCGGTCGCGCTGGCCGTCTACCGCATCGTGCAGGAGTCGCTCACCAACGTGATACGTCACGCGGGCCGGGTCGCCACGACCGTGGCCCTTCGGCAAGACGGCGGATACCTGTATGTGGACGTGGTCAACGACGGCGGAGCCGCGCATGCGGCCTTCAGCGGCGGGACCGGCGCGGGACTGGCCGGAATGCGAGAGCGGGCGGCCGCTCTAGGCGGCATCCTGGAGGCCGGGCCGCGTCCCGGCGGCCGGTTCGCCGTACATGCCCGGCTGCCGGTGGCAGCAGCCGCCCCAACCCGAGGACCAGATGCACCGGCTGCGGGCCCGGCCGGAACGGGAGGGATCGCCGCGGTCACGGACGGTGAGGCCGCGGGCCGCGGGCCGGCCGCCGTCAGCCAGGACGCCGACGGCGCAGGACGTGCTGGCGCGTCGCGCGCCCGGCCGATCGCGAGCCAGCCGTGATCAGGGTCCTGCTCGCCGACGACCAGGCCCTCGTCCGGGCCGGCTTCCGGGTCCTGGCCGGCTCGGCGCCCGATATCGAGGTCGTCGGGGAGGCCGCGGACGGGGCGGCTGCGGTTGACCTGGCCCGGTCGCTGCGGGCCGAGGTGGTGCTGATGGACATCCGCATGCCTGGCACCGACGGGCTGGAGGCCACCCACCAGATCGCCGCCGACCCCGAACTGAGCGGCGTGCGCGTCATCATTCTCACCACCTACGAGGCGGACGAGTACGTCTTCGAGGCGATCCGCGCCGGGGCGAGCGGCTTCCTGGTCAAGGACACCGAGCCGGAAGACCTCATCAGCGCCATCCGGGTGGTCGCCCGCGGCGATGCCCTGCTGTCGCCGAGCGTCACCCGCACGCTCATCTCCAGCATCGCCGGGCGCGGCCCGGCCCAGCCACTCGACGCCTCGGCGCTGTCGGTACTCACCGACCGGGAGCGCGAGGTGCTCGCCCGGGTTGCCGCGGGCATGAGCAACGACGAGATCGCTGCGGCCCTGTCCATGAGCCCGCTGACCGCCAAGACCCACATCAACCGGACGATGGCCAAGCTCGGCGTGCGAGACCGGGCCCAGCTGGTCGTGATCGCCTACGAGACCGGCCTGGTCCGGCCGGGCCTGTCCTGAGGCCGCCGGCAAGCCCGGCGATCCCGCGCGCAGCTTGACACACTGCCCCTGGAACCGGCGCGTTTGCCCAGCGGCCTGACATCACCACCAGCTCTGTCCTGCAGTCCGGGCGGTCCTCGGGCCTAAGAGCCCGTCACGCTCAGTGGTTGGCGGCATGGCAGCGTGTCTGCTCAGGGAGGTCAAAGGGTGAGCGGGGACGCGGATCGGGATGTGCACCGGTTCCCTGTCGTGGGCGGGATCGGGCGCATACTGACGCCATGGTGGCGTGGAAGGACGTGGAGCAGGCGGAGCCTGAGTTCGCGGCGCGGGTTCGGCGGCTCTTCGCCGCGGGCAGGCACAAGACGATCGCGACGTTGCGGGCCGGCGGATCGCCGCGGATCTCGGGCATCGAGTGCGAGTTCGCTGACGGCGAGCTGAGGTTCGGGTCGATGCCGGGGGCGCGCAAGGGTGCGGATCTGAGGCGGGATGCGAGGTTCGCCCTGCATGGCCCGGCGTTCCACCCGCAGGAGGGCAAGGAGGCCGAGTGGCCGGGCGAGGCGAAGATCGCCGGCCGGGCAGTTCTCGCCGGGCCTATCGATGACGGGCCTGGTGGAGACCTGTTCTTTGCCGACATTTCCGAGGTCGTCATCACCCGGCTGAACCCGGAGGCGACGCTGCTGGTTATCGAGACCTGGACGCCGCAACGGGGGCTTGGCGTGGTGGAACGCGAATGACGAGGCACGTAGGTGAGGGGATAAAGGTGCGGGCGTGCCGCGGAGGGCAGCGGCAGCCGGGTCAAGTCGGCCTGGCGCGCTATATGCGGCGGATGAGTGAGTTCAATGTGGACCCTGATCAGTCGTCGGGGCGGGTGTGGGACGGCCCGATGTGGTGTACGAGCCGGGCCCAATGAAGTGAGCGCGCCCGCGCATGATGCAGGTGAGGAAGTCTAGGTCGGCACGCAGATCATCCGGCTCCGCGGTGGCGGCCGGGAGGGCATCCTGTGACAAGGCGTGCAGATGCCACGGTCAGCCTTCCCTGACCGCTTCGGTAAGACGTGGCCTACTCGCCGGTAAATCGGAATTCTGCCTGCCATGGACCGTCCAGGTGGACAACCTCCCAGTAGCGTTCGGCGATGCGCTCCGGGTCAAAGGAAGTACCTGCAGCTATCTGCCCCGCGATCGTCAGCGTGGCCACGCGGATGCCGTCCGGTTCCAGGTCAGCGCCGAGCATTGTCGCGGCCGACCGGAGAGCCGCCTTGCCGAGGGACACCGTCGCAAGGGCCGGGATCGGGTGATCGGCGAACCCGCCCCCGGTGACAAGGATGGTCCCGAAGCCGGCGGCCCGCATGGCCGGGGCGGCCACCTGCGCGACGACGATGGCGCTGATGACATCTACTGAATACGCCGCCTGGAGGTGGGCGACACTTGAGCTCAGCAGCCGGTCTGGAGCTCCCATGACGGCGTTATAGACGATGACGCCCGGTGCGCCATTTCCGAGATAGAGCTCCCTCATCCGGGCGCCCAGGCCATCGGGATCGCTGGCATCGGCTGCGATAGTGCTGATCTTGGCACCGGTATCGGCCAAGGTGCCCGCGAGGTCGGCGAGGCCGTCCGGGCTGCGCGCCACCAGGGTTACCCGGTAGCCGCCCACGGCGAAGCGACGTGCCACGGCCGTGCCAAGGCCACGCCCCGCGCCGACCAGTAGAAGGTGGCGGCCATCGACTGAGCCGGGACCTGCGGCCTCGGCGAGGTCAGCTATCGTGCTTCCTGGGTTGCCGGGGTCGCCTGCTCGCTCGTTAGGCATGGTGCCGCGGTCCTTTCCGATATCCATTGAGCTCTTTCTTCGGCCGAGAACGAGAGCCGGACGAGGTCCGGTCGCGGTTCCGGGAGGGAAAGCGACTTGTCACCGTGACCGGTACCGGGGATCGGCACGACCTGCCTGGCCCTGCAACTGTGCTTGAGCGCCAGTGACCTGGGTGATGTTCCGCAGGCCGGTAGTCTATGCCTGAACTTCTCTCTCGACTGGGCTCGATCAGCCGGACTGGCTATCGAGAGTCCGGGCGGTCGTGGCCGACATGCCCGCCGCGACCTTCACTCGCCGGGCACTCCGACCCCGAACGGTTCGTCGCCGAGTTCTCCGGCAGCGACCGCACGGGTCGCCGAGTACCTGATGGCCGAGATGCTGGAGCGGCAGCCGCCGGAGGTCCGGGCAGCCCCGACCACGCCGCCCGCCAACCGTAGCCCCAGACCCACGGTAGCCAGATTCACAAGCAGAAGGAGACGGAGTCATGCCCGCAAATCCGCTTGGTGTCGCACTGCGCAACCGGCGCGCAGGCCAGCAGACCCTCGTCTGGGCTCGCCCTGGCCTGCAGGCCCCGGAGAACTTCACCCTGACCAGCCCCGCCTTCGGCCACGGGGCGCCAATCCCGGAAAAGCACCGCGGCAGGATCCTCGGCGCGAACATCTCACCCGCCCTCAACTGGACGCAGCCGCCGGTCGGCACCGTTGAGCTCGTGCTCATCGTGCAAGACCCCGACGTCCCGTTCGGGAAGCCAGCCACCCACGCGCTCGCGCTGGGCATCGACCCCTCGCTCAACGGCATCCCCGAGAACGCCCTCACCAATCCCAGCCCCATTCCAGGAATCCGGCACGGGAAAGGCGCACTCGGGCGCCGCGGCTGGGCCGGACCCATGCCGATACGCTCACACGGACCCCACGCCTACGCCTTCCAGCTCTTCGCCCTCGACCAGGCCCCCGGCCTGCCGGCCAGCTTCACCCTCGATGACGTGATCGCCGCCATCAAAGGCCACGTCATCGGCCATGCCCGGCTGGACGGCACATACGAAATCCGTTAGCACCCACAACAACGTGGCCCAGCGGGGGCGGTCACAACGGCTCTGTCGCACGGTGGGTGGAGGCGGAATGCCCGTTTCTGTCCCGGCGCACCGCACTGCGCGTCCTGCTCCAGATCCCTCGGCTTCAGAATCCGATGGCCTCGCGGAGCAGCAGGACGGTGCCGCGCCCGGGTTCGGGTTCAGCGTTGAGGATAAGGACGCGGTTGATGGCACTGGGACGCCCGTAGACCCTCATGGCGCGCTCACTTTCCAGCGGGAGGCAGTGCTCTTCGACGCGGCGCAGCGCGGCGCTCAGGTCGGGCACCACCTTCTGCGCCCCGACGACCAAGATCACGCGAGCAGCGGCACCGGCGTAGCCGGGCAGCTGGCTTCCGCTAGCCGAGGCGACAACAAGGGAACCGGTTTCGGTGACCGCAGCGACGCTGCCCACGAGGACGTCGGGGGTGGACAGCGCCGCCCAGATCTCATTCCTTTGGGTGGCACGATCCATGGGCGGCCGTGACTTGAGGGAATCGTAACGTCCGCTTTTGTTAATGTCCTCTTCGATGCCGGACAGGCGGAGGGTCTCGCTGGCCCCGGTGAACACGATGGCGCCCTCGGGAATCAGGTCTTTGATGCGGGTACGCGCGGCAGCGGCGTCATCGAGGATTTCGACGGCGAAATTTTTTCCCATCAGCGCGGCGGCCACTCGCTCCAGGCGCTGCGCGGGCGCCGGGTCGGTGAACAGCGGTGCCGGAATCGGGGTGGTCATGGTGCCTCCTGCCCGCCAGATGATGTGCTCGTCTCACCAGTCCGACAACGCAACCCCCGGGGATGTGAGGCGGCGCGCCAGCCTCACATCCCGGCGCGCTGTCTTGTCGAACTGGTGAGGGCAGATGCGAGCGAAGGAGCCTCCAGCACCATGACCACCCGATCCGGGCCAGATACTGGTGATTCAGGGCGGGGCCGACCCGGTCCGGACCTGGACGCGGTCATGGGCGAGCGAAGGCAGCTGATCAATCTCACGTACCGGCTCCTGGGCTCCCTGGCCGAGGCCGAGGACGCCGTCCAGGAGACCTACGCCCGCTGGTACGCAATGTCCGCGCAGCAGCAGAACGCCATCGAATCCCCCGGCGCGTGGCTGACCACGGTCGCCAGCCGCATCTGCCTCAACCTGCTCGGCTCGGCGCGTGCCCGGCGGGAGACTTACGTGGGCGAATGGATCCCCGAGCCGCTGCCCGAACCCGCCGAGTGGATCAGCCTCCGGCCAGCCGGCTCCGCCAGCGACCCAGCCGACCGGGTCACGCTGGATGAGTCGATCGGCATGGCCTTCCTCGTCGTGCTCGAATCGATGACCCCGGCCGAACGCGTCGCCTTCATCCTGCACGATGTCTTCCGCTACCCCTTCGCCGAGGTGGCCGAGATCACCGGCCGCACCCCGGCGGCCTGCCGCCAGCTGGCCGCCTCAGCCCGCCGCCGCATCCGCGGGGCGCAGGCACCCACGACCCCGGCAGCCCGGCAGGCCGGCATTGTCAGGGCCTTCAAGGCAGCATGGGAAGCCAAGGACATCGACGCGATCATCGGCCTGCTCGACCCCGAAGCCACGGCGATCGCGGACGGCGGTGGCCTCGCCATGGCCTTCCTGAGCCCCATCGAAGGCCGCGAGCAGATCGCACGCGCCTGGATCGAGATCGCCAACCGGGTACCAGGCAACATGACGTTCCTGGAACGCACGGTCAACGGCCAGCCCGGGCTGGTGGCCGAGCAAGACGGCGTCACCGTGACGGTGTTCGCGTTCGACGTCGCAGGCGACCGGATCAGGCACATCTGGGTAGTACGCAACCCAGAGAAACTCCGTCACTGGACGACGGGCTGACGCACGTCTCCCTCCCACTGGGTCCGCTCAGAGCCGCCGCGGTCGGGCACCGCCGCGAGGCGTGCCCTCAGTCATGCAGAGGTGCCGCGGGAGGATCGCCGCCTGGGACCGCCCCGCCGCGGAGGCAATGCCCGGCATGCCGGGCAGGCGGGGCATGAAAGGCTTGGAGTATGGACTACGCCCATCTTGGCCGTTCCGGTCTCCGTGTCAGCCGTCTGTGTCTGGGCACGATGAACTTCGGTCCGCTGACCCAGCCTGCGGACGCGCACGCGATCATGGACCGGGCGCACGAGCTTGGTATCAACTTCTTCGACACCGCGAACCGGTACGGCGGCGCGTTCAGCCCGCCTGGCCAGGTCGCGGGCAACGACCAGTCGCATCCGGGCTGGACCGAGGAGATCATCGGCGACTGGTTGGCCTCCGGCGGTGGGCGCCGCGAGCGCACCGTGCTGGCTACCAAGCTGTACGGGGCGATGGGCGACTGGCCCAATGAGGACAGGCTTTCCGCGCTCAACATCCGGCGTGCGTGTGACGCCTCGCTGCGGCGCCTGCGGACCGACTACATCGACCTGTACCAGATGCATCACGTTGACAGGGGCACGCCGTGGGATGAGATCTGGCAGGCGATGGAGGTCCTGGTCGCTCAGGGCAAGAT
The DNA here is from genome assembly GCA_963717125.1 of uncultured Actinomycetes bacterium. Classification (GTDB taxonomy): domain Bacteria; phylum Actinomycetota; class Actinomycetes; order Streptosporangiales; family Streptosporangiaceae; genus RYN-230. The sequence goes on along the minus strand of CAVQVG010000019.1, from coordinate 543,478 downwards.
CCTGTATGCCGGATCGTCCAACTTCGCGGGCTGGCATATTGCGCGGGCCAACGACGCCGCCGCGGCACGTGACTTCTTCGGCCTAATCAGCGAGCAGTCCATTTACAACTTGATGACCCGTGACATTGAGCTTGAGGTCCTGCCTGCGGCGATCTCCTATGGCGTCGGCGTCATCCCGTGGTCCCCGTTGCAGGGCGGCCTGCTCGGCGGAGTGCTCAAGAAGGAGCGCGAGGGGCGCCGACGCGTGTCGGGCCGGGCGCAGGAGACACTCGACCGCAGCCGCCAGCAGATTGAGGCGTACGAGAACCTGTGCGATGAGATCGGCGAGGAGCCGGGCAGTGTCGCGCTGGCCTGGCTGCTGCACCAGGACGGCGTAACCGGGCCGATCATCGGCCCGCGTACCGCCGGGCAGCTCGAGGATGCACAGCGCGCGGTGTCGCTGAAGCTCGATGACAAGGTGCTGGAACGTCTCGACAGCATCTTCCCCGGCTACCGGCCAGCCCCGGAGAACTACGCCTGGTAGCCCAAGACTGCGCAGAGACTAAGCTTTATTACGCCAATCATCACTGTGCTTGTACTTGCGGGCTCATCGGCCAAAGGATTGCTGACCACTGGGAACGAGCACGACGAGATGGAACGCCGGTTGACCGAGGTCGGCTTTGCCTGGGTTGCCCCGTGTTCTGGGGCGGGCCTCACCCGGCGGGTAAAGGCGGGCGGGATCGCCTACGGCTACCCAGCCGATCGGGATCCGCGTCTGTGGCGGCACCACACAGCCGATATGGACGGCGCCGCCGAGCGCGACACTGCTGGCGCGGCCCATCTGCGCACCGTTGAAGACCATGGCACTGGTCGCGATGGGCTGCTCTCACGGTGGCGAATCTCCATTAGCCCACTGTGCACCCAACGCTGACGGCACAGCCAACTGCCGGCGGCGTCAGGTTCGCGGTGTGGCAGGCCAGGCTACGTCGTCGATCGCGAGCCACGGCGCGGTGGCCACGGCGGTGGGCGTGACTCCGGCGATCGCCTTGACCTCGCGGTGGAGGTGGGACTGGTCGACGTAGCCGCTCTGGGCGGCAACGCTCGCGGCGGCGTGACCCGCCGCGAGAAGGTGAGCGGCGTGGTCGAAGCGCACCAACTGTGCGGCGCGTTTGGGTGTGAGGCCGATCTGGGATCGGAAGCGGGACCACAGGCGCTTGCGGCTCCAGCCGACCTCGTCCGCCAGGCCATGGACCCGTACCCGCCCTCGGCTGGTGACCGTCCGCCACCAGGTGTAGGCGACCTCCGGATCGACCGGAGGGCGGGGGCCCAGTCGCCGGCCGAGGACGTCCGCCGCGATCGTGAACCGTTCGTCCCACGACGTGGCAGCGCGCAGCCTCTCCTCGACCTGCCCGGCGTCGCGGACCCAGACATCTTCCAGGGCTGCCACGGTCCCGGTGAGCTCGACCGATGCGCCGAGCACCGCAGCCGCGACGACCGGCGACAACCGGATCTGGAGGCACTCGCCCCTCCATCCGCCGGCCGAAGCTGGCCCGGGAAGAGTCCAGCGACGAAGCTGCCGCACTGGTGCTGGCCGTGGGCATCGTAGACGATGCCTCCTGCCTCGCTCAGGTTGACGATCAGGGTGACAGCTGGGTGCGCGATCATGGCGATGTCCACGAGCGCGGGGACACGTTGGCGGAACCCGGCCATGCTGATCCCCGGCAGCTGGCCTGACGGGCGCGGTACGGCGACGTCCACGTCCGACCACGTCCAGTCGGGTGGTGTCCCGGTCGACAGCACGTGAGGAGTCTATGCCGTGGGGATCACCGGCGGGGTGCCCGCGGCCGTGGCCGTGGCCGCGAAGCCCAGCAGGAGTTCGCTGGTCGTCTCGGGCGCTTCGAGGATGGGCACGTGCCCGACGCCGGGCAGCATCTCGACCCGTGCGTTTGGCACCGTGTCGTACTGGTGCGCCGACGACGGCTCGTAGCGGGGGTCGGCGGCGCCGAAGATCACCAGCACGGGGACATCGAGGTCGGCGAGACGTTCGGGCACGCTCCGCTCGGCGACGTACGCGCTGTTGCGGCGCAGCACTTTCCGGAACGCGCGGTATGTGATGTTCTTCAGATCAGCGACCGCGTCGCCCGGGATGTCCACCGGGCGAGCGGTCGTCGCGCTGATCCCCTTGCGGATCATCGCGTCCGACCGCCTCGGCCAGAGGAGTGGGCCGAGAGGCGGGGCCAGCAGGGCCCGGAGGATGAACGGCTGCGGAAGGAGCGCATCGAGACTCGGGCCGGTGCTGATCAGCGCGAGCGACCCCGCCAGGTCGGGGCGCTGTTCGGCGAGCGCGGTTGCGACGTAGCCGCCGCTGGAGTGCCCGACCACGGTGACATGCCGCAGCCCGAGGTCGTCGAGCAGCACAGCCACGCGGCCTGCCTGCTCAGGCACGTCGTACGACGGTGCGGGCGGGGATTGGCCGCACCCCGGAAGGTCGACCCGGATGACGTGATGGTGGCCGGCGAGTGCCCCGACCACCGGGCCCCAAGAGGCGCCCGAAGCCCCCGATCCGTGAATGAGCAGCAGCGGCGGCGCTTGCCGCGGGCCGTCGTGGACCACGTGGATCCCGCGCGAATGCTCAACGTCGTAATCACCCATGCACGGGACGGTACGGGGCTGCCGACTATCAGTCTTGGACAAATGTCAGCGCGAAGATCGATCTGCTCCCACCGTGGCGAAAACCTCAGGCAGGTTCCTGAGTGGGAGCCGTTCAGCGCGAGGTACCAAGCGTCTGCGGCGCGTACGTCCGCACCGCCTCGATCAACCTCCGCTTCGATGGGTTCACCAGCGTCCGGCCCGCTACTACCACGGTCGGCACGGTCTCATTCCCGTCCGCTACCGACCGGACGAACGCCTTCGCTCCGGGATCCTTCCGGATGTCGACCTTCCGGTAGCGCAGCTGCGTGAACTTCAAGCGCAGCAGCAGGTCGAGGCAGAACACGCAGTCCGGCCGCCAGTAGATGACGATCTCATCCTGATCCTGGTCCACAGCGCCCCTCTCCGAGACTGACCCGCCGAGTCCGGACAACCAGACAGTCAACCAGGCGGCGGCCGGCGCCACCGCCACCGCTGCCGCCCTGCCGGTCCACCGCAACACTCTGCTGTACCGGATCGGCTGGATCGAAGAGGCCACTGGGCTCGACCTGCAGCATTACGACGACCGCGAACTTATCCGCCGGGCGTGACGAGGCCGGATTCGTAGGCGATCACGACGGCCTGGGCGCGGTCGCGCAGGCCCAGCTTGGCGAGGATGCGCTTGATGTGGGTCCTGGTGGTTTCCCCGGCGATGGAGAGGGCATCGCTGATCTGCCCGTTGGACATGCCGTGGGCGATCAGCGTGAGCACTTCGGTTTCCCGGCTGGTCAGCACGTCCAGCGCGGGCGGGACGGGCGGGACGGCCAGCGGCTTGCGGGTGAACTCGCCGATCAGCCGCCGGGTCACCGACGGGGCGAGCAGCGCGTCGCCGGCGGCCACGACCTTGACCGCGTGGATGAGCTCAGCGGTGGTGGCGTCCTTGAGCACGAACCCGCTGGCGCCGGCCCGCAGCGCCTCGTACACGTACTCGTCGAGGTCGAAGGTGGTCAGCATCAACACCCGCGGCGTGTGCAGGCCGTTGGTGGCGGTGAGGATCTGGCGGGCGGCCTCGAGCCCGTCCATGACCGGCATCCGCACGTCCATCAGCACCACGTCGGGGTCCAGCCGGCGCGTCTGGCGCAGAGCGTCGGAGCCGTCTATGGCCTGCCCGGCGATCATGATCCCGGGTTCGGCCCCGAGCATGGCGGCGAAGCCCTCGCGCACCATGGCCTGGTCGTCGGCGATCAGGCACCGGATGGTCGCGCCGTTGCTGGTCATGCCGCCGATCCGCGGAGCGGTATCACGGCCGACACCGCGAACCCGCCACCGGGCGCCGGCCCGGCCGACAGCGAACCGCCCAGCAGCTCGACCCGTTCCCGCATCCCGGCCAGGCCGTGCCCTGGCCCGTAACCGTTGGCCAACGGCCCGGCGGGAACCCCCGGGCCGCTGGTCACCTGCAGCGTGACCGTGCCCGCGTCGTGGCCCACCGAGACCGCGACCGGTGCGCCCGCGGCGTGCCGCCCGGCGTTGGACAGGGCTTCCTGGATGATCCGGTAGGCGCATAGGCCGACGCTGGGCGGCACCGTGTCCAGCTCGGGCGGCGCGGACAATTCCACCGCCATCCCGGCCTGCCGGGCCGTGCCGATCAGCCCGGGCAGGTCCTCCAGCGCTGGCTGCGGGGCACGCTCGGCGGGCTGGTCGCTGCGCAGCGCGCTGAGCAGGCGGCGCATGTCCGCTAGCGCCTCGCGCGCAGATTCGCTCAGCGATCCGAACTCGGCGCGCACTGGTTCCGGCAGTGCCCCCAGCCGGTGCGGCGCGCTTTCGGCCCGGATGGCCATAAGCGACATGTGGTGGGCGACCACGTCGTGCAGTTCCCGCGTGAACCGGGCGCGTTGTTCGAGCACGGCCAGCCGCGCCCGCTCCAGTTCGGTCTGGTCAGCCTGGTCGGCCAGGGCCTGCCGAGCCCACCGCTCGGAACCCACCCGGTCCACCGCGACCGCCATGGCGGCGAACGCCAGACTGCCCAGTGCGACGGTGACCAGGCTCGGGCCGTCCTTGCCGGCCCACAGCCACCACGGGATCAAGGTCAGCGCCCACAGCCAGCACAGCACAGGCCGTTCGTGCCGGATCCCGGCCAGGCATAGCACCATCAGCAGCACGGGTATCTGCACCGGGTCCCACGGCAGGCCGCCCCACCAGCGTCCGTCCAGCAACGGGACCAGCAGGAGCCCGAGCCACCCGATCCGCCAGCCCAGCAGCGGATACCGGATCGCCACCAGCAGCGGCGCCACGACCGCCAGGGCCACCAGTGCCAGGACGAGCACCGACACCACAGATACCGGCGACGGCACGGCTATCGTGCCGGCCGGAGGGTGATAGAGACCGGATCCGGCTGGTAGTTGCCGGGGGCGAGAGAACAGAAGCAGCAGGCTATTGCCATCGTTCAGGCTGGCCAGGCTGGCGGCGCACAGCAGCAGCGTCGCGACGCCGAGCCCGGTGCGGGCAGCCCACCGCTGCCCTGGCGAACGCCGGCGTCGTCCGGAGGACGGGTCGGGGCCGGCCACTACCTGGACCAGCCCGCGCCACGCTTCGCCCGCGATCTGCCGGGCACCTTTCGCTGGCGCAGCGATGCCATAGATCCCTTGCATACCGCCAGGTTAGGCCGCCGGTGGCACCGGGGTCGTCACCCACGGCGGTGTCACCGCCGTGGGGTAGACGACGCGTCGACCGCGTCCTGCTACCCCACCGCGGTCAGCCGCGATTTGCCGCACCGGGGTGACGACGTGGGCCGGGCTGCCTGGCAGCGTGGCCGCATGCGAATTACCCAGCACGCCGTCAGACGGTCACGGGGCCATTCTCCGTGGCGACCTGGGTCCATTTTCACCCGGCAAAATCCCGAGGACGCAATGAACGATAAATTCGGCGGACACCGCCTTCGGCCGGCGCGGTTGGGGTGGATGGGAATCCTGCTCCTCATACTGGGCATCGTCCTGCTAGCGGCATGCAGCAGCAACAACGCCCCCGCCAGCGGGGGCAGTTCAACGTCATCGGCATACCAGAAGGCACTTGAGTACGCGCAGTGCATCCGAGCGCACGGCATACCGAACTTCCCTGACCCCAACAGCAAGGGTCAGTTCATAGTGCAAAACGGAAGTAGTGATCCCACGAGCCACGTCAGCACCGCCGTCTCGAACGCGGCGCTGAAAGCGTGCAAGAGTCTGGCACCCCCCTCCATTGCACAGGGTCCGCCGCACGGGGCGCAGGGAGCGAACGCGGCCAATAAGTCCTTGAAGTTCGCCGAGTGCATGCGCAGTCACGGAGAGCCGAACTTCCCCGATCCGGCTTCTAACGGCTCATTCACTCTTCCGAAAGGCATGAATCCCGAGTCATCGCAGTTCCAGGCCGCGGAGAAAGCCTGCCAGTCGCTGATGCCCAATAACCCGGGCGGGCAGGCGCCATGAGCGAGACGACATCCCGTGGCCACCAGGAGACCAACCAGCGCGAGGACCGAGAGGGCACCGTCGCGGCCACGCAGCCCCGGAGCGCACGGCGCCGATGGGTGGCTGCCACCGTGGTGGTCCTCGTGGTTCTCGGTGCTGGTGCGGGGGCCGCGTGGTCCGCGGGGGCGTTCCGCTCGAATCGCTCATCCGGCGGGAACGCGGGCGCGAGGCCTCCACAGACGTACACCGTGACGAGGAGGGACATCTCGGCGACGACGTCGGAGAACGCGACGCTGGGCTACGCGGCGTCGTACACCGTGACCGGGCAGGGCGGCGGGACGCTGACCCGGCTGCCGTCACAGGGGCAGGTGATCCGGCAGGGGCGGGTGCTGTACCGGACCGATAACGGCACCCCGGTGGTGCTCCTGTACGGCAGTGTCCCGGCCTGGCGTTCCATGTCGGAGGGGACCACAGGCGAGGATGTCACGCAGCTCAACCATGACCTGGTGGACCTCGGCTACGCCAGCAGCAGCGACATCAGGGCGCTGGGCTGGGACTACTACTCGTGGGAAACCCAGTACGCGGTGGAGCGCATGCAAGAGCACCTAGGGGTGTCGAGCCCGCCGGGGTCGCTGTCGCTGGGGTCGGTGGTGTTCAAGCCGGAGGCGCTGCGGGTCAGCCAGGTGACGGCCAGCCTGGGCAGCCCGGCGTCCGGTCCAATCCTGTCGGCGACCTCGGACCGGCACGTGGTGACGATCGGCCTGAGTACCTCCATGGAGTCGGAGGTGAAGGCCGGTGACCCGGTGAGCGTCACCCTGCCTGACGGGTCCACCACGCCGGGCGTGATCACCTCGGTGGGCACCGTGGCGTCCGGGTCCAGTAGCTCGGCAACCGTCCCGGTGCAAGTGAAGCTCACAAACCCGTCGGCGGCCGGGTCCCTGGATCAGGCGCCGGTGACGGTGTACATCACCACCGCCAGCGCCTCCAACGTGCTGGTGGTTGAGGTGGGGGCGCTGCTGGCCCAGCCAGCGAAGGGGGATGGGGAGGTGGGCGGGGGATACGCGGTCGAGGTGGTCGGCGGGGGTAACACCCGGCGCCGGGTGCCGGTGAAGGTCGGGCTCTTCGACGACAACGCCGGGCTGGTGCAGGTGACCGGGAACCTGAGGCCCGGCGAGCGCGTGGTGGTGCCGAACATATGAGCGATGTCTTCATGGACCGGCCTGTGCTGGAACTGGACCGGGTCTCCAAGCTGTATCCCGGGTCGCCGCCGGTCCGGGCGCTAGACCAGGTAAGCCTGGCGGTAGCGGCCGGGGAACTGACGGCCATCGTGGGCCCGTCCGGATCGGGCAAGACCACGATGCTGCACCTGATGGGCACCCTGGACAAGCCGACCAGTGGGACCGTGCGGGTCACCGGGATCGACGTCGCCCGGATGCGGGACCGGGACCTGTCGGGGCTGCGCGCGTCCCGGATCGGGTTCGTGTTCCAGCAGTTCTTCCTGGCCGAGCACCAGAAGGTGATCGACAACGTGGCCGACGGGCTGCTGTACGCCGGGGTCCGCCGCGCCGACCGGCGCCTGGCCGCGCGCGCCGCGCTGGGCCGGGTCGAGCTGGCCCACCGGGCCGCCGCCCGGCCGACCCAGCTGTCGGGGGGTGAACGGCAGCGGGTGGCGATCGCCCGGGCGATCGCCGGCCGCCCGCCGGTGCTGCTGGCCGACGAGCCGACGGGCAACCTGGACTCGGCCACCGGCGCGTCGCTGCTGGCGCTGCTGGAGGAGCTCAACGCCGCCGGCACCACGATCATCGTGATCACCCACGACCGCGCCGTCGCCGCCCGGATGGGGCGCCGCATCGAAGTACTCGACGGGCGCATCATCGCCGACAGCGACCCCGTTGGCGTCGTAGCGGAGAACCGCGCCGTGCGGGAAGGAACCTCATGACCATCACCCCGCCCACCGCCCCGGCCCACTCGCGCGTGCTGTCGGCGGCCCGTCTGCGGCTGGAGGATCTGGGCGGGCTGGCCAGCGTGGGGCTGCGGACCAGGAAGCTGCGGGCGGCGCTGTCGGCGCTCGGCATCTCGATCGGGGTGGCCGCGATCGTTGCCGTCCTGGGCCTGGCCAGCTCCTCCCAGGCCGGGCTGCTGGCCGAGATCAGCAAGCTGGGCACCAACCTGCTGACCGCCACCAACGGGCAGAGCTTCACCGGCACTTCCGAGCTCCCCAAAGCCGCGCCGGGAATGGTCGCTGAGCTGCCCGGTATCACGGCGGTGCAGGACACCGGGACGCTCAGCAACGTCAACGCCTACCGCAGCCCGGATATCCCGGCGATCGACACCAACGCGCTGAGCGTGGCTGCCTCCAGCATCGGCTTGCCGGCTGTGGTGGGTACCAGCGTGGCGCAGGGGACCTACCTGAACGCGGCCACCGAGAACGAACCGGTCGCCGTGCTGGGGTACCAGGCGGCACGGCGGCTGGGGATCGACCGGATCTGGCCAGGAGAGAAAATCTGGGTCGGCGGGATGTGGTTCTACGTGGTCGGCATACTGAACTCGGCCGCCCTGGCACCCGAGATCGACTCCTCGATCCTGATCGGTTTCCCCGCCGCGGAGAAGTACCTCGGCTTCGGCGGGCATCCCACGGAACTGTACGTGCGGACGCAGAATAACCAGTCCGTCACCACTACTGTCGACAACCTGCTCGGCTACCAGGCCAATCCAGAGGATCCCAACGGGGTCAGCGTCGCCCAGCCCTCGGCCGCGCTGACCGCTCAGGCTGACGCCGCCGGGGCGTTCGACACGCTGTTCCTTGGCCTGGGAGCAGTCGCGCTGCTGGTCGGCGCGGTCGGGGTGGCCAACATCATGGTCATCTCGGTGCTGGAACGGCGCCAGGAGATCGGGCTGCGGCGCGCACTGGGTGCCACCAGGGGCCAGGTCCGCATCCAGTTCCTGTCCGAGGCCATCCTGCTCTCCCTGATCGGCGGCGTCGTCGGGGTGATCATGGGCGTGATCTCGACCGCGGTCTACGCCCACGCCAAGGGCTGGGCCATCGTCATCCCGCCCGAAGCCTGGGCCGGCGGCCTGGCCGCCGCGCTTGCGATCGGTGCCATTGCCGGGCTGCTGCCCGCCATCCGCGCCGCCCGCCTGTCACCGACACAGGCGTTGTGGAGCCTGTGACCGTCCCGTAACGGCGGGCCTGGCCGCCTCGGCCGCGACGCCGGCCGGGGCCGGTGGGAGGAGCGGAGCGGCTGGCATTAGCTGGTTCGCAGCGACGCCTCCACGTCGAGCACGAGCTGAATGTTGTCGCTGACCACGACGCCGCCGGTGGGCAGCACCGTGTTGGCGGTGATGCCGTAGTCCGAGCGATAGAGCTCACCGGTCGCGGTGAATCCCGCCCTGGTGCCGCCATACGGGTCCGATCCGAAGCCGTTGACTTCGATCCCGAGCTCAACCAGCCTGGTGATGCCCTTGATAGTCAGGTCGCCGGTCATGATCAAGTCGTCGCCGCTGCGGTGCACGCCGGTGGACTGGAAGGTCATCGTCGGATGGTTGGCGACGTCGAGAAAGCTCCCACCCTTGACATCGCTATCACGCGCTTCATTGCCCGTGTCGAGCGACGAGGTGTCAACCGTCACCATGGCCGACGACTCCAGCGGGTTAGCCGCCGTGACGATCCGGCCCTCGAACTTGGTGAAGTTGCCGCGGACCTTGCTGACCATCAGGTGCCTGGCGATGAACCCGATATGCGAGTGCACTGGGTCGATGTCCCAGGTGCCGACGATGTAGCCGGGGATATCGACAGGTTGTTCCGTCATGATCGTCTCCTTCTTCCCAGAGGGAATGACGGTTACCTCGGAGCGCGCAGCACCGAGGCGGAACCTTTCCCTGCTCGTATTGAACCCAGCACTCGCGAGCGCCGTACTCCACCTTCCTGGCGATACGTCGGCCACGGCACGCCCTCACGGTAGGTGACCGCCGGAGCAGCACGCACCGACGTTTGGCCGTGGGCTGCCTGACTTGCTCGGGCAACGCTGGGACACTTGCGGGATGAGTCCACGAAGCCGTGGCCGCCCGCCCGGCCGTGGCCGCCGCCAGCAGCCTAGGCGGCCACCGGCGCGCCAGGGCGGCCCACACCTGGTCACAGCGCCAGCCGGTGAAAACTCCCCTAGGCACGGCGAGGACATGGCGGACTGCTGGTTCGAGGAACCCGAGCCCGGCGACCGGCGGTCCTGGGCGCTTCCCCCGGCGCACGGGACCTACCAGGGACTCGACCTCGAACTGCTAGACCCGGGCGAGGAGGATGAGCGCGCGTTGCTGATCGAGGCGCGGCACCCGGAGTTCGCAGACGCGCTGCAGGGCGATGACGAGGTAATTCTCGACGGCGAGCCCGTCAACCCGAGGCTGCATATGGCAATGCACCAGGTGGTGGCGAACCAGTTGCTGGCCGACGACCCGCCCGAGACATGGCAGACGGTTCAGCGTCTTGCCGGGCTCGGCTATGACTGGCACAACATCATGCACATGATCGCCTCGCTGATCACTGAGGACGTCTACTGGGCCCTCAAGGAACACCGCCAGCCCGACCCGGCCGCCTACGCCCGGCGGCTGAGCGAGCTACCCGGCGACTGGCCACCACCAGAACCCGTCCGGTAGGCGCGGGTCAGCGGCTATGGACTGCGCGCTGGCGATATCCCTGGTCGGCAAATCAGGATGTTCGACGTGTTCCGTAGCTATCGGTCTGGTGGCGAAGGGCGAAGATCGCTGCCTGGACGCGGTCTTGCAGGCCGAGTTTGGTGAGGATGCTGCGGACGTGGGTCTTGACGGTCTGCTCGCCGATCGCCAGGTCCCGGCCGATCTGCCGGTTGCTGAGGCCGCGGGCGATCAACTGGAGTACTTCGCGTTCGCGCGGTGAGAGCGGCTGCAGCGGGTCTGGCGGCGGTGGCCGGCGCAGCGCCTGGGTGAGCCGGGTCAGCAGTTCGGGGCTGAGGCTGGCGGTGCCGACGGCGGCGTCTCGGACCGCGGCGATAACGTCCTCGGCCGGGGCCGTCTTAAGCAGGTAGGAGGTCGCGCCGGCCTGCATGGCGCGGACGAGGTGCTCGTCGTCAGTGGCGGAGGTCAGCACGACGACGGCAGGCCGGTGCGGCGTGTCCTGTAGTGCGGCGAGCACGGCATGCCCGTCTAGCCCGGGCATGTACAGGTCGAGGAGGAGCACGTCCGGGCGGGTGGCGGCCACGACGTCTACCGTCTGCCGGCCGTCGCCGGCTTCGCCGGCCACCTCCACGTCTGGTTCCTGGCCGAGCAGGTAGCACAGCCCCTCCCGGACGACGCGATGGTCGTCCGCGATCACCACGCGGATCGTCACGGCACCGGCACCCGGACGGTGAGCGCCGCGCCGCGGCCGGGTGCGCTGTCGATGTCTATGGTGCCGCCGAGTTCGGCGACCCGCTCCCGGATGTGGGCCAGCCCGGAGCCGGCGTGCGGGGCGGCCGGGTCGAAGCCGCTGCCGGTGTCACGGACGGCCAGCTCAACGTGCCCGTCCTGGCGGGTCATGGACACGGTGAGCCGGCGGGCGTTGCCGTGCCGGACGGCGTTGGCGCACGCCTCCTGGGTGATGCGCAGCAGTGCGTGCTCGACGGGCGCGGAGACGGTGACCTCGTCCAGGCTGGCGTCGACGGTGACGCCGAGCCGGTCGTGGTAGGCCGCGCAGATCTCCTGCAGGGCCGGAGTGAGCCCCCCGCCGTCCAGGCTGGCCGGGCGCAGCCCGGTCAGGAGCACCTGCATGTCGCGCAGCGCCTCCTCGCTGATCCGCTCGATCACCCGGGCCTGCTGATTGCCCGGGTCGGCCCGGCGCATCCCCGCGGCGATCATCCGCAGGCCGAACAGATGCTGGGAGATCGCGTCGTGGACCTCCCGCGCGATCCGGGCCCGCTCCGCGGCCCGGGCGTCGCCGGTGGCCCGCTGCCGTTCGGCGGCCAGCGCGGAGCCGAGCTGACGGGTCATGGTGGTGAAGTTCGCCTCCAGCCGTCCGACCTCGTCCCGGCCGGAAACGGGCAGCGTGACGTCGTAGTCGCCGTCGGCGACCGCGAGGGTGGCTCGTTCCAGGCGGCGGACCCGTCGGACGAGGCGCCGTGAGACCAGCAGCCCGAACAGCACCCCGACCGGCACGATGGCGAACAGCAGCACGTACGAGGCCACCAGCAGCGGACCGTCCTCACCAAGCTGGCGCAGCTCGTCCCAGGCGTGAACGGGATTGATGAACCCGGGAGGCGACCATGGTGCCTGGACATAGACGTAGTCGGCCAATCCCGGCACGCTCGTCGGCGGTCCGTTGGGATCGGCGTGGCCCTCCGGCCCGAACATCCAGAAGATCACGTTGCCGTACCGCGTAGGTACGCCGCCGCCTTTAAGGCGGATATGGGGGCCCGTGATGGCCTGGGCCGCCTGTACCGGGAGCTCGCTGGCCGCCGCCCGGCCGGGCGGGTACCGGGCTGGCGCGGAGGACGCGACGACCGTGCCATCGGTGGCGATCGCCACGACCGCGGTGACCCCCTGCTTCCTGGGGATCGGGCCGGTGATCGACGGAAACACCAGAGTGCCGTCCGGGGTCGGCCGGACCATGCCCAGCTTCGCCGGCTGCCCCGGGTCGCCGAGCACGGTCCCGGCTGGTATGCCCCGGGGGTAGCGCCGGGCGAACTGCTGGCCGAAGCTCTTCGCGGCCGCGGCCACCTGAGCCTGCAGTTGGGCGCCGTTCACCAGCGAGGGCACCTGGAAGCCCAGTGTGATCGCCTCGACCAGCACCACGGCGGCGAGCGTGACGAGAATGTAGGACGCGGCCAGCCGGGCCGACAGCCCCCGTGCCCTGCGTCCCACCCGGTCCAGCATCCTTGCACGCTATCGGCGCGCCGCCCGCTGGCGTATCCCTCCAAGGAGGGACCAGTGCTACCTCCGGCGCGTGAGGCGCCCGCCGCCGCCGGCCGGGACGCTGGCCGCCATGCAGCTACAGTCAGCCGGCCCAGCCGCGAACAGACACCACATGAGCACCTGCCCCGGCCGCCGACGGCCCGGGCGGGTGCGAGCCGCAGCCGTCATGATCGTCCTGGCTACCGCCCTGCCGGCCGCGGCCTGCAGCAGCGGCAGCCCGTCATCCGCCGGGGCCAGCGGCTCACCGCAGGCGGGAGGCTCAGCGAATTCGTCGTCCGGGCTCGCCTACTCCCGGTGCGTGCGCGCCCACGGGGTGCCGAACTTCCCCGACCCCGGCAGCAGCGGGCAGCTCTCGAAGCAAGCTGTCGTCACCGCGCTGCGCGCCGTCAGCGATTCGCGGGCCGCGGCGGCCACGGGAGCCTGCGAGAGGCTGAACCCCGCCGGGCAGGAAAACCCCATTCTCACGGCCCAGGAGCAGCAGGATTACCTGAGGGCAGTCGCCTGCATGCGCTCACACGGCATCACCGGCTTCCCCGACCCGACCTTCCCGGGTGGGCGCCTCAATCTCCAGATCCCCGCCAGCATCGATACCACGTCAAGGCAGTTCACCCAGGCCGCGCAGACCTGCACAAAACTCATCCCGGCCGGACTGCCCCACAGCAGCGGGTCCGGTGGCTGATGACCATATGGGCCTGGCGCCGCGCGACGATGCCTGGATCAACGGCGGATGGTGGGTCGTGAGCGGGGCAATTTCGGGCGGCCGGGAGGCTGGTCCGCAGACGGAACCCCGGGCGGCTGCGGAGGTGGGAGGATCGCGCGGCCGTGGCCGCTGGGTGGCCCTGGGCGTCATGGTGGTGCTGGCGGCCGGGGTGGTGGCCGGGTGGCGGGCGGGGGTGTTTTCTGCGGCTGCCTCGCCCGCGGCCGGGCCTGAGGCACGCCCGCCGGCCACGGCCGTGGTGACCCGGCAGGACCTCACGGCGACCACGCCGGAGAGCGCGGCGCTGGAGTACGCCGGGTCCTACACGGTCAAGGGGCAGGGCAGCGGGACGCTGACGTGGCTGCCGCCGGCCGGGCAGGTGCTCCGCCAGGGCCAGGCGCTGTACAAGACCGATAACGGTTCTCCCGTGGTGCTGCTGTACGGCGGCGTGCCGGACTGGCGGGCCCTGGGTGTGGGGACCGCCGGCCAGGACGTGACCCAGCTCAACCACGACCTGGCGAACCTCGGCTACGCCGCCCGTGCGGATATCACCGCGGATGGCTGGGATTACTACTCCTGGGAGACGGCGCAGGCGGTGCAGCAGCTGGAGGAGCACCTGGGGGTGGTCAGCCCCCTGGGGAGCCTGTCGCTGGGGCAGGTGGTGTTCGAGCCGGGAGCGATCCGGGTCAGCCACGTGACCGGGGCCCTGGGCGGCCCGGCGTCCGGGCCAGTGCTGACGGCGACCTCGGACCGGCACGTGGTGACGATCCCGCTGGACGCGTCCGACCAGTCGCAGGTGAAAGCCGGGGATAAGGTGACCGTCACGCTGCCGGACGGGACGACCGTACCGGGCCTGATCTCCTCGGTCGGCGCGGTGGCGACGACCTCACAGGGGCAGCAGGAGCAGGGCCCGACCACCACGATCCCGGTCCAGGTGAAGCTGACCGATCCGGCGGCGGCGGGGACCCTGGACCAGGCGCCGGTGACGGTGAACATCACCACCGCCAGCGCCCGGAGCACGCTGGCGGTGCCGGTGTCGGCGCTGCTGGCCCAGTCGCCGCGCGGGTACGACGTCGAGGTGGCCGGCCGGGGAAGCAGGCGGCGCTGGGTACCGGTGCAGCCCGGGATCTTCGATGACGCCTCCGGGCTGGTGCAGGTGACCGGGGCGCTGAGGCCCGGGCTGCGCGTGGTCGTGGCGTCGTCGTGACCGCCGTGGGGACGGTCCTGGCCCGCGGGGACAGCCCGGCCGGGGTACCGGTGCTGCAGCTGGAACGGGTGTCGAAGGTGTACCCCGGGCAGCCGCCGGTGCGGGCGCTGGATCAGGCGAGCCTGACGGTGACGGCCGGGGAGCTGACCGCCATCGTGGGCCCGTCCGGGTCGGGAAAATCCACGCTGCTGCACCTGATGGGCACCCTGGACACGCCGACCACCGGGACGGTGCGGGTCACCGGCCTGGACGCTGCGCGGATGGCCGACCACGAACTGGCCGCGGTCCGGGCCGCCCGGATCGGGTTCGTGTTCCAGCAATTCCATCTGGCCGAGCACCAGAGCGTGCTGGGCAACGTGGCCGATGGGCTGCTATACGCCGGCATCCGGCGCGGCCAGCGGCGGCAGCTGGCGCTGCAGGCCCTGGACCGGGTCGGGCTGGGCCACAAGGCCACCGCCCGCCCGGCCCAGCTGTCGGGGGGCGAGCGGCAGCGGGTCGCGATCGCGCGGGCGGTGGCAGGTGCGCCGCCGGTGGTGCTGGCCGACGAGCCGACGGGCAACCTGGACTCGGCCACCGGCGCCGCGATCCTGGCCCTGCTGGAAGAACTCAACCGGCAAGGGACCACAGTCATCATCATCACCCACGACCACACGGTCGCCACCCGGGCCCGGCGGCGCATCGAGATGCTCGACGGCCACATCACCGCTGACACCAGCGCCGCCCCCCGGCGGCCCGGGCAGGAAGGACCGTCATGACAGCCGCATCGCCGCAGCCGGCCTCCGCGCCGGCCAGGGCCCGGCTGCACCCCGGGGACCTGGCCGCCCTCGCCAGCATCGGGCTGCGGACCCGCAAGCTGCGCGCCGGGCTGTCCGCGCTGGGCATCGCGATCGGCGTCGCCGCGATCGTCGCCGTGCTGGGCCTGGCCGCCTCCGCCCAGGCCGCACTGCTGGCCGAGATCGCCCGCCTGGGCACCAACCTGCTCACCGTCACCAACGGGCAGACCCTCACCGGCGCCACCGCTGAGCTGCCGCAGGCGGCGCCAGGCATGATCGCCCGGCTGCCCGGCGTCGCCGCGGTGCAGGACACCGGCAGCCTCGGCGCCGTCAGCGCCTACAAGTCCCCGCTCATCCCCACGGTCGAGACCAACGCGCTATCGGTCGATGCGGCCACCCTGGGCCTGCCCGCGGTAGCCGGCACGAGCGTGGCCCAGGGCCGGTTCCTCAACGCCGCCACCGCCCGCGAGCCGGTCGCGGTGCTCGGCGCCGCCACCGCGCAGCGGCTGGGCATCGACCGGATCCGGCCCGGACTGCGGATCTGGGCCGGCGGCACGTGGTTCTACGTGACCGGCATCCTCAACCGAGACACCTACGCTCCCGAGATCGACTCGGCGGTCCTGGTCGGTTTCCCGGCCGCCCAGAAATACCTGCACTTCGACGGCCACCCCTCGACGATCTACGTGCGCACCACCGGCAGCCAGGCCGTCACCACGCGGGTGGACAGCCTGCTCGGCGCGCAGGCCAGCCCGGAAAACCCCAGCCAGGTCGACGTCTCCCAGCCCTCGGATGCGCTCACCGCCCAGGCCGACGCCACGGGCGCGCTCGACACCCTGTTCCTCGGACTGGGCGCGGTCGCGCTGCTGGTCGGCGCGATCGGGGTGGCCAACATCATGGTCATCTCGGTGCTGGAACGCCGCTCCGAGATCGGGCTGCGCCGCGCGCTCGGTGCCACCCGCGGCCAGATCCGCGCCCAGTTCCTGGCCGAGGCCATCCTGCTGTCCCTGGCCGGCGGCGCCGGCGGCGTCATCATGGGCGCCGCTGCCACCGTCGCCTACGCCCACACCCATGGCGAGGCCGCCGTCATCCCGCCCGACGCCTGGGCTGGCGGCCTGGCCGCGGCCGTCGTCATCGGCGCCCTGGCCGGGCTGCTGCCCGCCATCCGCGCCGCCCGCCTGTCCCCCACTCAGGCGCTCTGGAGCATCTGACAGCACGGGCACCACGAACAGCGTCATCCACCGGATGCCGCCGCGAGCAGCGTCTGCTGTGGGCTGGTGCGGGAACGCCTTGATCTGCTGGCCGCCATCCTGGCTGGTCAATACCGGTTTCCGTGGAGACAGCGGCATTTCTGCGCGGGCCCGCGATACCTCTTCGGCGGCTTGCGGGTCTTCTTAGGCACAGCACCTACTTCACGCAAACGGAGGCAGCAATGCGGAAGATCATCGAGTCCACGCTCGTCTCGGCCGACGGCGTCGTCGGCAGCCCGCCGCTGTGGGCGATGGACTATCGCGACGAGGATGTCACCAGGGACGCGCTCGAGCGGCTTTCGGGCAGTGACGCGCTGCTGATGGGCCGCGGTGCGGAAGCTCAAAGAGCAAGACGGCCAGGACCTGGCCCTGTTCGGCCATGGCCGGCTGGCGCGGACGCTGCTGGAGAACGGGCTGACCGACGAGTTGCGGCTGTCGATCCACCCGGTCCTGGCCGGCGCCGGGCTGCCGCAGTTCAGCAACGGCAGCAAAACGCCGCTGACGCTGGTCTCCGCCAAAACCTTTCAGACCGGCGTCGTGACCCTGTCCTTCCAGACGGCTGGAGCCTGACATGACTGACCTCGCAGGCAAGGTAGCGCTAGTGACAGGCGGCAGCCGCGGGATAGGCGGACATCGCCGCGGCCGTCGCCCACCTGGCCGGCGACGGCGGCCGCTATGTCACCGGCGCGGCGATCCGGGTAGACGGCGGATTCGCCGCCTAACAGGCAGAAGAGGTCAAGTTCCCCGGCGCCGGGTATGGAACGGATCATGATGTCGTTCTGAGGATGGGTCATGGCACTCTCCAGTTGAGGCGCGCCGGCGTTGCCACCACGGCACGACCGCCGAACACATGACCACCTAGCCGCAGCGTCGCAGCATCCGAATGTAACGCCCGTTCGTGTTCGGCGCCGAGCGCGGCCGCTCGGCGACGCCGCCGGAATCCGCCGGCCCGGCCGGCCCGCGGGCCAGCGGTCGCGTGATGGTCATCTGTGCTCAGGACCCAGCCGGGACGAACAGCTCGAACAGGTGCCCGCTGGGATCGTGGAAGTAGATCCTTGCCGTGCCTCCGAGCGGGTCATCCGCCCGCCCGTTCGTGGGGTCGGCTGGGTCGTTGCCGAATGGCATGCCGCGTTGGCGGAGCCGGCTGATGGCGCCGGCGAGCACTGGCCCGGTTACCCGGAGGGCGACATGGTGAGGTTCGTGAGCCGCCAGCCCGAAATAGGTAAGGGCGCTGTCGCCGACGCTGAGGCTGGCCATCTCACCGTCTGGCCCCTCAGGCGTTACCTCGCCTGCGGCGAGGATCTCGCGCAGGAGGCGGGCTGAGGCCCAGGGATCGGCTGCCGGGATCCCGACGTGATCGATGGCGATACTCATTGCTGGCCCTCCTGGTCGAAGCCGGCGAATCGCTCTCGCGCTGCGCGGGCATCGACGCCGAGCGCGGCGAGGAGTTCGGCTGCGGGGTCGGGGTGGGGCAGGTCGAGCAGGGCACTGAGCACGATCCCCAGGCCGGCCCCGCGGTTCTTGCGGGCGTCACGGATGCCGGTGATGACGGCCTTGGCCGCCGGGGTCAGCCGCAGCCGGCCGCTTGTGCGCAACGCGATCGGCCCGGCGGTGATGCCCGGCTCGACGCCGATCGCGGCGAGCGCCTGGTTGTCCAGCGCATCGAGCGCCCGGCGGGCGGAGTCAAGGTCGCAGCCCAGCGCTCTCGCCGACGGTGAGGCCGGGTCGATGAGCAGGGCCAGTACCAGGTGCTCGGTGCCGATCGTGCGGTCCCCGCGGCGGATCGCCTCGTCCCTGGCGTCGTAGTACGTGGCCCCAAAATTGTAATCCGGACCGTAACGCTGGTCCCTTGCCTTCGCGACACGGTGCTCGGCCAGTCTCCTGATCATCACAGTGTTCCTCCGTATTTGGCGTGCACGGACTGGCGGGTCATCCCCAGCACGTCCGCGATCTGCTGCCACGACCATCCCTGGTCCCGGGCCAGGGCGACTTGCTCGGCCTCCACGCGCTCGGCGAGCCGGCGCAGAGCCAGCACCGCGCGCAGGCCCACAGCCGGGTCTGCTGCCCCGCTGGCGCCCGGGGATCTGTCAAAGTCCACGGTGTCAGTTTAAACTGACATAAGGGGGTGGTGTCAAATCAAACTGACACCTCGTGTCCATGCGCTCCGCCGCCAGTCCCGCCGGGCTTCCCCATCAGCCTTCGTGGTTGCCAGCAAATACTTGCTGACGTATATTTGTATACGAGTAATGGAGGGAGGCGATCGTGTTGGCCGCGAAGCGCAAAGTTGACAACTTGATGGCCCTGGCGGTGCTGGCCACCGTCATCCAGCGGCCGATGCACCGCTACGAGATCGCGTCACTGATGCGCGCCCGCGGCAAAGACCAGGACATGGACGTCAAGTGGGGCTCGCTCTACACCGTCGTGCAGAACCTGGCGAAGCACGGCTTCCTGGAGGTGGTCGGCACTAGCCGGCAGGGTGCCCGTCCGGAAAGGACGGTGTACCAGATCACCGAAGCCGGCCAGCAGGAGATGCTGGACTGGACCCGGGAACTGCTGTCCACACCGGAGCCCGAGCACCCGAAGTTCGCCGCCGGGCTCTCAGTCCAGATGATCCTGTCGCCAGACGAGGTGATCGCCCTGCTGCGGGCCCGGCTCGGCAGGCTGGAGGAGTCGATCGCCGCACGTCGTGCTGCGATCACCGGGTATCTCAAGGAAGTTCCCCGCCTGTTCCTGGTCGAGGATGAGTTCGCCGTTGCGATGGTCGAAGCGGAGGCGGCCTGGGTCCGCGGGCTGCTGGAGGAGCTGGCCTCGGGGAGCTTCCCCGATCTCGCGTCGTGGCGGGCCTTCCACGACAGCGGCGAGATGCCCCCGGAGCTGGTCGAACTCTCGGAGAGGGGCCTAACAGGCGACTAGAGGACTCGCAATAGCCCCGGGGCGGTGCGCCAACACCGCCGCCGGGGCCCGGGGCGGCTGCTCGCAGCCATCCCCGTCCAGCGCTCTCGAACCGATGCCCGCACGAGACGAACCCGGCCACGAGGTGGCAACCAAAGGATAGCTGGGTTCCCGTGCGTGATCTCGGCACAGAAACGACCGACGAACACCACATGCAGGAGAGAACCCATGTCCACAGCCACAACGTCCAAAGTCCGCACCGCACTGGTCATCGGCGGCGGAATCGCCGGTCCCGTCGTCGCGACCGCCCTGCTCAAGGCCGGCATCCAGGCGACGGTCTACGAGGCCTACCCCACCCTGACTGAAGGAATCGGCGGCGGCCTGGCCCTGGCCCCCAACGGCCTGGCCGCGCTCGGCCTCATCGGCGCCGACGATGCCGTCCGGGCCCTCGCCACACCGATCACGGGCACGGTCATGGCGGTCGGCGGGAACGCCCGCAGACTGCCCAGCCTGGCGGACGTGGAGCCGCTCCAGATCGTCGGCCGCGGCGCCCTGCACCGGGTGCTCTACGACCGGGCGGCCGAGTCGGGCGTCCGCTTCGAGTACGGCAAGCGCCTGGTCGGAGCCAACGAAGGCCCGAATTCGGTCACGGCGAAGTTCGACGACGGCTCCACCGCGACCGCCGACGTCCTGATCGGCGCCGACGGTGTCCGCTCCACCGTCAGAACCCTGATCGACCCGGAAGCCCCCGCCGCGGGCTACACCGGAATGCTCAGCTTCCAGGGCTACGTCGACGCCGCCCCCGACCTCGACCCCGAACCTGGCGTCATGACGTTCGCATTCGGCGAGCGGGCGTACTACCTGTTCTGGAAGATGGCGGACGGCCGCGTGACCTGGGGCGCGAACCTGCCATCGAAGCAGTACATGTCCCTGACCGACGCCCGGGCGATCCCAGCCGGGCAGTGGCTGCGGACCCTGCGCGAGACGTACGCGGGCGACCTTCCAGGCGAGCTGCTGGCGAACCGCACCACCGCGGAAAACCTCGACATCACCGGAGCGATCCACATCATGCCGCCGGTCCCGCACTGGCACCGCGGCCGCATGGTGCTGGTCGGCGACGCCGTCCACGCGCCGTCCAACAGCACCGGCCAAGGCGCGTCGCTGGCGATCGAGAGCTCGATCCAGCTGGCGCGGTGCCTGCGGGACCTGCCTGATGCGACATCGGCGTTCAGTGCCTACGAGCGGTTGCGGCGGGAACGGGTGGAGAGGATCACGAAACGGGGCGCTCGGACGAACAGCGCCAAGACGCCCGGACCTGTCGGGCGCAAGGTGATGCACGCGCTGATGCCGATCTTCTTCAAGGTGATGAACTTCGAGAAGGTCATGGGGCGGGAGCAGCGGTATCAGATCGATTGGGACGCGCCTGCTATGGACGGGGCTTCGGCGGCTGGCTGAGGTTTCCAGATTTTCGACGCGCCGCCGGACCACTGCGCTGCCTTTAAGGAAGTTAACTCAGCTTCACTAGGCGGTGCGGTGGCTAGGGGGCCTCGCCTTCGGCCAGCACGGCCATGACCAGCTCCCGCAAGGGCCCAGTGAGGTCGTGCTCGGCGATGGCGAATTCCCGGTCGTAGGCGTGGATGAGGTAGATGGTCTGATGCGGTACTGGCCGGTATGGCGGGGGAGAGCGCAGGTCGGCCCGAGCAACGAGTTCGTCCCAGCGAGCCCCGTCATCCCAGTCTGCGGTATCCAGCCCTGTACGGCGGACGCTCCCATCCGCTGCGACCCGCGCGACCTCGACCCTCACGTGCTCTGTTCTTCCCAAGTGCCAGCCCCTTGAACTGTGGATGCTAGGCATCGGCGGCCTGTTGACCCCTCGACTGTTAGCGCTCACTATGGTCGCAATCCCCGATTCACCACCCGATCTGGTCGGACAGCCAAGGTGTGACCGTTCACATGTGACCGGTCACATGCAGGGTAGTCGCATGCCTGGCAGCCAGGTGGCGTCGGCGAGGACCAAGTCAGGGGACGGCTGTCATGACGCGCGAGAGGCCAGGCAGCCACACCCGACCCAGCTCGGCGCCACACCAAGGTGGCGCCAGACCGGAGGAGGAGTCGATGCGGACTTTAACCAGACCCAGCCGCCTCGCGGTAGCGGCCGTCATGATCCTGGCGCTGGCCATCCCGCTGCTGAGGCCCGGCGAGGCCCACGCGGCCGAGTCGCTGAGCGTGAACCTTGCTTCCGTAACGGGGGCCGCGAAAAGCGTTGGCGAGGGTTTCCTCTACGGGGTGAGCCAGGATGGCACGGAGCCACCCGACCAGTTCCTGTCGCCGCTCGGCATCACCGGGTATCGCGGCGGCGGGCACGCGTCCTCGGGCTGGATCGGGGATGGGTACACGTACGGTTCCGGCACCCAGGCGGATGTCGCCGAGGTGATCGCCCAGGCCAGGCGCCTGACCGAGTCGCCCTACCACGCGCAGTACCAGGTGATCCTGAGCGACATCTACGGTGCGGACGGATCGCAGCCGTCCGGCACGACATATCCCTGCGCCAGCGGGAACTGCTCGAACTGGGTCAGCATGGTCGAGTCCGTGGTGGACGCGATCAAGGCGGCCGGGCTCACGGTCACGTACGACGTCTGGAATGAACCGGACGAGTCGATCTTCTGGCCGCCGGGCATGGACACCACCCAGTACTTCGAGATGTGGGACTCCGCCGTGCAGGAGATCCGGAGCATCGCCCCCAGCGCGCTCATCGTCGGGCCGTCGCTCGCCGCCACGCCGGGGCAGAACTCCAGCGAGTGGCAGACGTGGCTCGCGCATGTCAAGGCCGCCGGGACAGAGCCCAACGAGATCAGCGATCACCTCGAGGGTGACGGGGACGACCCCGTCGCCGTGGCGCAATCCATCGACAATGACCTGAGTTCCAGCGGCATCTCATCCATCCCGCTGTCCGCGAACGAGTTCCTGCCCCAGGGCCAGCAGACCGCCGGCCAGTCGGCCTGGTACCTGGCCCGCTTTGCCCAGTCTGGATACACCAACGCGATGCGCGGCAACTGGGCCTGCTGCGAGACGCCTGACCTGGGCGGGGTCATCGTTTCGAACGGCAATGGCGGATATTCGTACACCGGCCAGTGGTGGACATTCCGCACCTATGCCGACCTCACCGGTTCCCTGGTTTCCACCTCCGGTGAGGTGGGGACCACCGCGATCTCCGCGGCCGAGGACAGCTCGAAGCGGCGGGCTGTGGCCATCATCGGCGACGAGAACGGGTATACGGGCGCCGCGAGCGTGACCTTCAGCGGGTTGTCGTCGGTGCCGTGGCTCGCGAACAGCGGCAACGTCAATGTCACCGTGTACCGGATTCCGGACCAGTCGCCGCTCAACTCGCCGCTCGTGGTCTCCAGTGAGATCGAGAGCACGTCTAGCGGCTCCATCACCGTGCCCATCACCTTCGGTTCCGCGCACGACGCGTTCGCGATCTACCTGACGCCGGGATTCGCGACCGGGTTCAGCGGCACCCTCGTCAACCAGGGCAGCGGCCGGTGCATGGATGAGAACGACTGGACCACCGTGGCCGCCGCGCAGTTCCAGCAGTGGACCTGCAACGGCGGGACGAACCAGGAGTACACCTTCGTCCCCGTCTCCGCCGGAAGCAGCACCTACTACATCCAGCCGATGGCCCCGGACTACTGCCTGGACGTCTCCGGCGCCTCGGCAGTGAGCGGTGCGGCGATCGATCAATGGCCTTGTAATTACCACGGCAACGAGCAGTTCACGCTCAAGGAGGTGAGCAGCGGCGTATACCAGGTGGTCGCGGTGAATTCCGGGCTGTGCGTAGCACCTTCCGGGGACTCCACGGCCAATGGCGCTTCCCTCGTCCAGGTCGCCTGCACCACCGCGGCTACCCGGACATGGCAGATCTAGACTGGCGTTTCCCGTGGGGCTGGGGTGGCCAGGTTGGCTGCCCCAGCCCGACCGGGAGTGGTGCGGTCAGAACCGGCCGGTGCGGTACCGCACCGGCCGCATCACACCCCTTCCAGCCCACACCTGCGAACTCAGCCGACGGTGGCGCCGAACCACCGAGGCAGCTGGTTGAGCAGATCCTGCTGATCTTCACCGACCCACGCCACGTGGCCGTCCGGCCGCAGCAGCACCGCGGGCACGTCCAGTTCCTCGCTGACGTCAACAACATGGTCAACCCGATCCGCCCACCCCGCCACCGAAAGCCGGCCGGTCTGGTCGAGCAGCAACCCGCGGCCGCCGTGCATCAGCCCGTAGAGGCGCCCCCGCTTCAGCCCCACATCCCGCAGCCGCAGGCCGAGCAGCTCAGGCCCCTCGCCGAAGTCGTAGCGGATCCCGATCGCGGTGATCTTCTCGATCAGGTACCGGTTCACGTCCTCGAAGTCCATCAGCTGCGACACCAGCCGGCGCACGGCCTGGGGACCCGGCTCGAGGGACATCAGCTCCATCTGTGCGCGGGTGTTGTCCAGCACGTCGGCGGCCACCGGGCGCCGTTCGGTCTGGTAGCTGTCCAGCAGCTCGTCCGGGGCCCAGCCGGCGACCTCGGCGGCCAGCTTCCAGCCGAGGTTGAACGCGTCCTGGAGGCCGAGGTTGAGTCCCTGCCCGCCGGCAGGCGGGTGAATGTGCGCCGCGTCGCCGGCCAGCAGCACCCGGCAGGCCCGGTAGCGGTCGGCCAGCCGGGTGGCGTCGCCGAAGCGGGACAGCCAGCGCGGCGAGTGCGCGCCGAAGTCGGTGCCCGCGACGGCCCGCAGCTGCTGCCGGAACTCCTCGAAGGTCGGCGCGGCCGCGCGGTCCTCGGCCACCCCCGCGGCGGGCACGCCGACGCGGTACGCCCCGTCCCCGAGGGGCATGAGGCCGAACCGCAGCTGGGTCTTGCGGACTTCCTCGTTGGCGGCCGCGATGGCCGCCGGATCCGCGGTGACTTGCATCTCGCCCAGCAGGGTCTCGACCGTGGCGGGCTCGCCGGGGAAGCCGATGCCGAGCAGCTTGCGCACCGTGCTGCGGCCGCCGTCGCAGCCGACGAGGTAGCGCGCGCGGAGCTGCGTGCCGTAGGCCAGCTCGGCGGTCACCCCGTCCTCGTCCTGGCTCAGCCCGGTCAGCTCGCAGCCGCACCGGATCTCGGCGCCGGCCTCGGCGGCGTGCTCGGCCAGCAGGCGGTCGGTGATGTTCTGCGGGATGCCGAGGACATAGGGATGCGCGGTGTCCAGCCGCTCCGGCACCGGCTTGCGGATGCCGGCGAAGAAGCCGCCGAGCGGGTATTTCTGGCCGAGCGCGAGGAACCGCTCCAGCAGGCCGCGCTGGTCCATTATCTCGATGCTGCGCGCGTGCAGGCCGAGCGAGCGGACAATCCTGGTCGGCTCCGCGTCCCGCTCCAGCACGAGCACCTGCACGCCGTGCAGCCGCAGCTCGCTGGCCAGCCACAAGCCGGTCGGCCCGGCGCCGACCACGATCACCTCAGTCATGAAGACCCCCATTCGACAAGGTTGCATTCGGCCGGTCGGAGATTCTGCACCACGACCCGGGCCTTGCCGCAAGCCCCCCAGTGCGCTATACGTTGAGAGTGGCAGGGAGTAGGCGCTCTCCTTGCCTTTTTGTTGTCCGAGCCGCCACGTTGGTTCGAACCCGACAACGGTTCACCGAACCGCTCCTCTGGAATTCGATGGTCTAGCGGACGCCCGTTGCCGCACAGTCCTGATGAGGCCGGTCTCACAAGGATCGCCTCGTCAGGGAATGCTGGCACCGCAGCGCAGAGCACTTGGTCGCCAGGAATACCCACTCGGCATTCCGCTCAAGCGGCAGAAGAATGCAGCGGGCTGGAACCTGACCGAGTCCGTGGGGCTGCCCGTAGCGGCCTACGTGGTCGCCGCCTGGCTCGACGGGCGCAACGCGGGCCTGGTCGCAAGGCTCGTGGCCATCTGGCTCACCGTGGCCATCCGCAAGGTCGCGACCAGATCCGTGCCCAGCCTGCTGACGATTTCCGCTGTGGTGCTCACGCTGCGGAGCGCTGTGGTCCTCAGCGACTTTACGTGATCATTTTGTACGGGTATTGGACTAGGGCGGAGGCGCGCTGTCGCCGGCTGGCAGGTCCGGGTGCTGCCGATTACGTCCTCGCGGATGGGCTGCCTGCTGGATTCCCTGGACCGCGGCTACCGGGTGCTGGGGATTTGCTTCTCCAGTTACTGGAGGAGCCAGACTGACGCCATGGAGAACGACGGACCTCTTCTGACAATCGGTGAGCTGGCCAGACGTGCCGGCGTGCCGGTGCGCACTATCCGGTTCTGGTCGGATAGCGGGCTGGTGCCGCCGGCCTCGCGGACTGACGGCGATCGCAGGCTGTACGACGCGGCGTGCGTGGCCCGGCTGGAACTGGTGACGACCTTGCGAGAGCTGGGCGTGAGCCTGGCCAATGTCCGGCGCGTACTGGGCGGCCAGGTCACCGCCGCGGAGGTGGCCGCTGTCCACCTGGAGGCGCTGGACACCGAGATCCGGACCCTGCGGCTGCGCCGGGCAGTCGTGGCCGCCGTGGTGAAGCGCTCTGCCGACGGCGAGGAGATGGGCATGATCAGCAAACTGGCGCGCCTGTCCGCGGCCGAGCGGCGCCAGATCATCGATGACTTCACGGCGGAGGTCTTCCGCGGACTGGATCCCAGCCCGGCGAGGTTTGCGCGCTGGGCCGCGGCGCCGGATCTGCCCGACGATCCTTCGGCCGAGCAGGTCGAGGCCTGGGTCGATCTCGCTGAGCTGGTAGCAGACAGGGGTTTCCGCGAGCAGGTCCGGCAGGTCGCTGGCATCGGCGTCCAGATCCAGTCCGGCCGCTGGCTGGTCAACGTCGAGCGGGCGCAGGACGAGGCCGAAGCGGCCTGTCAGCGGGGAGTGCCGCCTGAGTCTGCCGAAGCGGCCCGGATCGTGGCGCAGATCCTGGCGGGCACCCCCGGCGCCCAGCGCCGGCCGGAGTTGCTGGCTCAGCTGGAAGCCGCCACTGATCCCCGGATCGAACGTTACTGGGAGCTGACGGCCGTCATCAGCGGCCGCGGCCCGTTCCCGTCGGTGCAGCGCGCCCTTGAATGGCTGGCCGCCGCGCTTCGCGCGAGCCAGGGCCATTGGGAGGCAGGCCGGTGATCGAGGTCCGCGGGCTGACCAAGCGCTATGGCTCAACGGTCGCTGTCGACCGGCTCAGCTTCGACGTGCCACCGGGTGCCGTGACCGGTTTCCTGGGCCTGAACGGATCAGGCAAGTCCACCACCATGCGCATGATCCTCGGCCTGGACGCCCCGGACGCCGGGCACGCCCGCATCGGCGGCCAGGCCTACGGTCAACTTCGCTGGCCGCTGCGCGAGGCCGGAGGACTGCTGGAATCCAGGGCCTTCCACCCGGGCCGGTCTGCCCGCGCGCACCTGGCCGCGCTGGCGGCCAGCAACTCCATCAGCCAGTCCAGGGTCGCCGAGGTCCTGGAGATAGTCGGACTGGGATCCGCAGCGCGCAAACGGGCCGGGAAGTTCTCGCTCGGCATGGCGCAGCGTCTCGGCATCGCCGCGGCGCTGCTGGGAGACCCGGCCGTGCTGCTGCTCGACGAGCCGGTGAACGGCCTGGACCCGGAGGGAATCCGCTGGATACGCGGCCTGCTCCGGTCACTGGCCGCCGAAGGCCGGGCAGTCCTGGTCTCCAGCCACCTGATCAGCGAAATGGCCCTGATGGCCGACCGGCTGGTCGTGATCGGCCAGGGACGGCTCCTGGCCGACACCACGGCGGCTGAGCTGTCCAGCCGGGCCCCCAGCCTCGAAGAGGCCTTCCTGCAACTCACCGGCGATAGCGCCCAGTACCAGGCAAGGAACATGTCATGACCGCCCGCACCAGCCACCAGCCATCCGGCAGATACCGATTCCGGCAGCTGGCCCGGATGGAATGGATCAAGCTGCGCAGCCTGCGCTCCACCTGGCTCACCCTGGCCATTGCCGTCGCCGCGTCAGCGGGCATCGCCCTCGCAACAGGCAGCAGCAGCACGACAAGCGGCGGCATGTTCGTCGGCAACACGCTGGTCGGCATGCTCATCGGCGTGCTGCTCATCGGGGTAGTCGGCGTACTGGCCATGACCAGCGAGTACACCTCCGGGACCATCCGCGCCACATTCGCCGCCGCGCCACGCCGGCTCAGGGTCCTGGCGGCCAAAGCCGCGGTCGTTGGTGCGGTGGCGCTGATCACCGGCGAGGCAGCAGCATTTCTGTCCTTCTTCGCAGGCTGCATGACCCTGCGCCACGGCATCACCGCGCCAGCCCTCAGCCAGCCCGGTGTCCTGCGGGCGATCGTACTCACCGGAGCCAGCCTCAGCCTGATCGGCCTGTTCGGACTCGGCCTCGGAGCGATCATCCGGCACACCGCCGCGGCGATCACCGTGGTAGTCGGAATCGTCTGCGTCGGCGGGCCGCTGAACCTCGCTATCCGGACCTACCTGCCGATTTACATAGTCAGCCACTCGCTCAGCGCTACGGCGCCGCTATGCCGCCCCGGCGCGGCGTCATGCTGGCTGTCAGCCTGGAGCGGACTCGGAATGCTCGCCATCTACGCAGCCATCGCCTTGGTCCTGGGCGCGCTGATCCTTGCCTGGCGAGATGCATAAGCCGCAGGCAACGCCATGAGGCGTCTTCCCACGTCAGCAGCCAGCCACGGTCTCGGCCAGCGGCTAGAAGTAGTGCCTGCGTCCGCCGACCGCGTGACCGGCCATCCCGAGCAACGCGAGGATCACGCCGACCACGAGGGCAATGATGCCGATCGTCCAGAGAATCGCTATTCCGGTGATGAACCCGATAATGAGGAGAATGACGCCGAGAATGATCAAGGGAGGCTCCTAGCATGTGACAGCCGCCGTCCTGGACGGGGGCAGAAGAATGTTCTGGGCGTTACGTAGCTCAAACCGCATTGGTTGCGTGGCTGCCTGCGGGACGGGGCCAGCTGGCCTGCCGATGACCGGCGGGCTTCTGCATTTCCACGTCCTTCTCGTGGCCGCGCCCGTCCTGGCTGGGCCGGATTTATCCACGCTCGTGAGGCGGCCATGCAGCGGCATAGTCGTGACGCGGAGCAACCGGACGGCTGGCCCGCTCAGGGTGACCGCGGCCGGCTTTGATTGCGGGGCGGCAGTTAGCGCGCACAGTGCACGGAGATCTTGGGCCGCCTCCCCCGTTGCCTGGCGCGCGCGGTCCTTCAGGTGACTTCCGTCCGGTGGCCCTGGCACGGAGGACCCGGCCAGGATCACGGCACGGCGACGTGGACAGGATGCCCGGCTCCGGGCGTGGCTGCCTGCCAGCGGAGTCCGGCGCTGGTGACCCCCTCGTCCACGCTGGCGTG
This sequence comes from uncultured Actinomycetes bacterium, assembly GCA_963717125.1. GTDB lineage: Bacteria > Actinomycetota > Actinomycetes > Streptosporangiales > Streptosporangiaceae > RYN-230. The sequence goes on along the minus strand of CAVQVG010000019.1, from coordinate 514,340 downwards.
GACGGGCAAGACGTCGATCAGGCGGGTGAGGGTGAGGACCCTTAATACCTGGTGCTGTGGTGCGGCCAGCAGCAGATCGCCTCCGGCGTGCCGGGCGTGCTTGCGCCCGCGCGCCAGCGCCGCCACGCCGCTGGAGTCGATGAACTCCAGGCCGGCCAGATCGACAACGATTTCCGGTTGGCGGGCCGCGACCGCGGCGAGCGCAGCCGCGACGCTCGCGGCGCCGGAGATGTCTAGCTCCCCGCGCAGCGTCACGACAACGTGTCCGCCGCATTCGCTGGTACTCAGATCCACGCTGAACATGGGCGCGCCTTCCTGCTTGAGCAGCAAGGCAGGGTCTTGACCCAGCGGCTAGTTCACGGCCTCTGCCATGGACACTACGCCGGATGCCCGCCAGTGTCCTGACCGGGGGATCCCGGCGGCTTCCGCGAGTCCGCTCTGCCAGCCCGCGGGCCCGGCCACGGGCCATGGTTCCCGTCCCGTTTATGCGGCCTCACCGGTCGCAGGTTACTTACTTCGCCTGGGGGGTCAGTGTGGTGGCCAGCCCGGCCAGGAGGATGTCGAAGCCCCGTTCAAGTTCGGCCGCGCCGTCGTACGCGGCCAGGGCGGAAGCGAGACCGCGCAGCAGCGGGAATTCGCCGATCGGCAGCCGGTACAGGCCCAGGCGCAGCAGGTCGTCGGTCTCGTCTGGGTTCTCGACGAGTTCTTGCAGTTCGTTGAGAACGTGGCCGTGCAGGAAGCCGAACAGGGCACGGTAGATGTGCAGGGCATCGGGCCCGCTGAACCCGGCCCGGGTCAGCAGCGCCAGGACGTCTTCGAGGGGGCGCAGGGTGCCCTGGGGGCGGAGCCCGAGCGGGGTGGCCAGCGGGCGGGTGACCAGCAGCGGCACCACGCGTGGGTGGGCCAGCGCCAGCCGGCGGTAGTCCCGGGCGATGGCGCGCAGCTGCCCAGCCCAGTCTGGGTCGGCGGGGTCCACCTTGAGCTGGGCGAGCACGATCTCGGCCACGCCGTCGAGCAGGGCCGCCTTGTTCGGCGCGTGCCGGTACAAGACCATCGGGTCGCGGTTCACCGCGCGGGCCAGGCGGCGCATGGACAGGCCCTCCACTCCGCCGCGGTCGATGAGCTCCAGCGCGGCGGCCAGCACCACCTCCCGGGTGATCTTGCCGTCCCGGGCCGCATCAGGATCCCGCGCGGTGCGGCAGGCCGGCGGTGAAGTCATCGCGGTGGCACCTTCCTTCTTGCCGTCCAGGTCAAATCACCCGACGCTACCAGTGTAGGTCAACGTCGTTGACGCAAGGCTTTCCGGCAGCGTTTACTGCATGTAACAGCGTAAATCTCCGGAGCGCATCATGATCATTATTCTCGGGCTCGTCATCCTGATCGCCGCGGTCATCGCCGGCGTCGCCGGTGTTCTCGCCAACAGCGGCAGCGGGCATGCCCTCACCCACGGGTTCGCGGTGTTCGGCTACCACGTCACCGGCTCCACCGGGACCCTCTTCCTCTACGGCATCGTGGTCGGCGCGGCCGGCGTGGCCGGGCTGGCCCTGCTGCTGGCCGGCGCGCGGCGCACCTCGCGTCGCGGCCGCGACGCGCGCCGCGGGCTCAAGCAGTCCCGTCGCGAGACCGCCACCGCCAGCCAGGCCCGCGACGACCTCATCGACCAGCGCGACACCGCCCCCGCCTACACTGCGAGCAGCCTGGGCGACGGCACGCCCGGCAGCGGCCAGCAGCCGGCCGGGCCACCGGCAACCGGCGCCTGCGCACCGAAGGCCGCGGTGACCAAGTTAAGGGCAACACCAAGCAGGCCGGGGCGAAGATGAAGGACGCATTCAGGCACTGACCCCCTCGCGCCGCCGGCTCGACCGCACGACCGGCGGCGCGGGCACCAACGACCCGATCGCGCCCGGCAAAGGCTGGCAGTCGTCACAAGCACCATGGCCAAGGTCCTTGACCCGGATGCTATTGGCTGCCTAATTTCCTGTGCGGGTGAGTCAAAAAAGTGTAATATAGTGGACATTGCTCCGGACCCTGGCAGCCGTACCCGCGATATCTGCGGGCACGCAGCAGGGCCCGGATTTTTGTTTCCCCGTACACGGATCGGTCCGACGGCGCGTTACGGCCAAAGGACGGTGAGAATCCCGGGGAGAACTCTTCTCCCATCACGGTCTGCCTAGCACGGCCAGCTGACCCATACGTCACCTGGCTACTAACAAAGGAGCCGGTCATGGGCGTGGGTCGTTCTCGGCCGGGCCGCAGGCGTGATCGCCACTATGCTGAATACGTGCGGATTCCGCCCGTTCCGGGTGGCCGGAGGCTCAGCGATTTTGCCGGCCTCGATGACCGGGAGCTGCTAGGAATGGTCGGGTCGCTGCCAGGCGACAGTCAATCGCGCGCTGCGGCCTGCGAGCTGCTGGTCGCCCGGTACCGCAACCTGGTGTGCTCATGCGTGCGGCGGTACCGGCGCGGCGCTGAGCCGGCCGAAGACCTGATGCAGGTGGGCTACGTCGGCCTGATGAAGGCGATCAACCGATTCGACCCGGCCGTCGGCGGCAACCTGGCTGCCTACGCGCAGGCGTGCATCGACGGCGAGATCAAAAGGCATTTCCGGGACAGGTGCTCGCCGGTCCACGTCAAGCGCCCGGTGCAGGAACTGGTACTCGAAGCCCGCGAGGCGGCCCGTCAGCTGACCCAGGACCTGGGCCGTGCCCCGGCCGAGTCCGAGATGGCAAGCCACCTGGGTGTGAGCACCGCTGATCTGCGGGATGCGCGGCGGGCAGAGCTGGCCTGCCGGCCCTCCTCACTGGACGCGCCGCTGGCCGGCCAGCCCGCTACGGTCACCCTCGCGGACGTCCTTGGCGAGGAGGACCTCGGGGTGGAACGCATGCTCGGCATGCGCGCCGTCGCGGCGCACTGGGGCGAGCTGCCCCTGCGGGAGCGGAAGATCCTGCTGATGCGCTTTGTCGATGACATGACGCAGGCGCAGATCGGCCAGCAGCTCGGCATTTCTCAGATGCACGTCTCCCGGCTGAGCACCCACGCGCTCGGCCACCTCCGACTGCGCGTACTCGGCCTGCACGAGCGCCCTGCCCGGCTCGCCGCTGGCCGGTCAGCGAACGCCCGGGCATCCGCGGGCGCCCTCACCTGACAGCCCGGCGTCCCTCCACTGGCTTGATCGCCGTCAGGTAGGTGCCGGCCTGAAGGCCGCGAGCCTGAACGCCGGAGCCGGGCTCTCACGCGAAACGGGTGGTGCCTGAGAGCCCGGCGCCAGTCTGGCTTCCTTGCTGGCCAGGCGCTTACCGACGCAATCGCCAGCTAGGGATGGTCAGGCTTGGCGGGAGAAATCTTCGAGATGGTTCCAGAATGTGCGGTACTGCTGGACCGTGGTGCGCAGTTCCTCGGTTCCTGGATCATCGTCCTGCCAGGCGCGCAGCAGTGAATGCTGCTGCTCCTTGAGGGACATGACGAGCGCGTCGACGCTGTCGTCGAGGAGACTGGCCGCCAGCTGCACAGAGGCGCGCGGGTCGTCGACGAACATCGCCTGGATCTCGGGCCAGCGGGTACCCGGACTTGAGCCGTTTGTACTGAGAGGTTCCGGAGGGGCTGGCTCAGGCTCGGCGACTGGGGCTGTTGAGAAGGAGTTGGGTGTCGCAGGAACTGGCTCGGGCTGGGCGGCTGGGGCCCTGGAGAAGGCGAACGGTGCTTCAGCGTCAGCCGTGTCGGCGACGTCCGGTTTCTCCGCCGCGCTGCCCGCGGAGGTAACGCCCGGGTCGCCGGACTCGGCGGGGGCAGGTGATTCAGGATGGCCCGCCACTGATGCACCGCTCGGATCCGGGTCGAGTTCAGGCATGTTCCGGTCATCTTCCGGCACTACCTGGTGATAGCTTGCTGTCTCGCTTGGTGAGGTCATTTCGTCAGCTCCTCGGCGTCCGATCCATTTAATTGCTGGCTGAGGCCGGCGACGGATCGCCGCCGGTCATGGTGTGCTGGGTTCCGGCCGCCTGCGCGTCACCGTTCTTGGGAGCGGCGTCGGCGGGCCCGGCAATCTGCTCGGGTTTGGCCGCCGCCGGTCCGGGCCGTGCATCCGTGGGGTCGCCGAGGAGTTCAGCGAACAGGGCTCGGTAGTGGATCATGGCTTGCCGCAGGTCCTCTGTGGAGGCCGTGCCCGCTGCGGCGCGCTGGCTGATCTCCTCGGCTGCCCGGTAGCGGTCAAGGCTGCCCGAGTGCTCGACGGACAGGTCGGCAAGAACCTGATCTTGATGTTCCGTGGGATAGCCGCGTTTGGTCATCACCGAGGCGACGAGCAATTGCGACCCTGAGACAGCGTCCGCCGGGGAGTCGACGAACCGCTCCTGGATACGCGCCCACTGATCCGAGTAGCTCGCGCGCGCAGAGTCTGTGAGGGGCTGGAGGTCAAGGTCTCGGACCCGGCGCTCGCGTCCTGCCAGCTCGCCCTCTGCCTTGAGTTTGCTGTCGCGCTCGCCTACCACCCGGTCGTATTCCGGGCCGAAGCGCTGCTGAAGCCGGCGGCGGCGCATGACCGCCCGCACACCGATCGCCAGGGCTGCGACCACGATGACGGCCACAACGATGACCACGATGATCCCGGTTGACATGAAAATTACCTGCTTCCTCGCTGGCAGCCGCCGTCTCGCTGGCCGGGCGCTCGGCCGGGCGGGGTAATAGCGCCATGGTGGTGTGGGCCAAGAACGCAGGCAGATGTCGGCATCGCGTGCCCGGTGGTGAACGCGGCCCACCACCGGGCACGGTCATCACCATGACGGCGCCCGCCAGAACCGGAACTTAACTCAGCGTGCCGGAGCCGGCTCTGGCGTGCCTTAGCGGTGCGCGTACCGGCGGGACCGGCCAGACCGGCTAGACCGGCGGCTGGAGCGGCTGGTGATCAGGTGGAAGGCGAGCAGCAGGATGGCTGCGCCGATGATCGCGGTGATCCAGGTGGAGAGGTTGAAGAATCCGTGCAGGCTGTGGATGTGGAACAGCTTGGTGGCAAGCCAGCCGCCGAGCAGTGCCCCGGCGATGCCGATGAGGCAGGTGAGGATGAGGCCCTGTGATCTCTTGCCGGGGATCAGCAGGTTGGCGAGCAGGCCTGCGGCCAGGCCGAGAATGATCCAGGCGATGATGCCCATAACCGACTCCTTTAGCCAGTGACGAGGTGACGCACGCGGTAGTCCGGTCATGCTTGGGCAGATCGCAGTGGGAGGAGGAACCTCCCTTGAGTTCTCACCGTCCCTCGGTCCGTGGCGTCTCGCCGGCATCGTTTCCGTGCACGAAAAAATCCGGGCCCTGCTGAGCATCCGCAGATTTTCGCGGGTGCTGCTGCCAGGGTCCGGAGCGGTTGACATTATGTTACCATTCCCGGGCTTCCGCGTATACGGCATTCCATGCCAATAGGAGGCTTTTGCCGCTGGCCGTAGCTGGTACATCGGCCAGCACGGCCACGATGTGCGGGGAAATCCGGACCTGGACGTGGGGTGATTCCCCGCGAACTGGGCGGCAGGCCCTCCCCAGCGGGCATGAGTCCGCACGTGCTGTCGACTCGTGATCATGAGACTGCGGTGTGAGCGGGTGAGATCGAGGTCGATCGGGCTGAGGCCTTGCCATGTGCCGAAGGCCGCTGGGTGGACGGCACCGTCGCCCGACAGGCAGTGCCGTACCGCCGAGTGGCGGCCGTCAGCTCCGATGAGCAGGTCTCCTTCGGCTCAAAAGGCTCAAGCCGCTCCCCGAATGACCTCGCTGCCACGACAGATCTCAGCTGTCCGGTATTCGATTAAAGTAATGTCGTATTAGAGTCTTCGAGCAGCCGGGCCATCCGGTTGACTTCGCCTTTGACGTCGGTTGTGAGCCAGCCCCGCAGAATTGGCTCGGCGGACTGGAACATGCGCTGCGCTGGTTCCTCGGCCCAGATTGGCCCGGCCAGGGACGCGCCGCCTCAGCCCGGGCGGATCAGGCCAGCCTGGTAGGCGAAGACGACGAGCTGAGCCCGGTCCCTGGCGCCGAGCTTGGTCATCGCCCGGCTGGCGTGGGTCTTTACTGTTGCCGGGCTGACGTAGATCTTGCGGGAGATCTCGTCGTTGGACAGCCCGGTGGCGATGAGGGCAAGCACTTCGCGCTCCCGGGGGGTCAGTTCGTCCAGATGGGGGAGCCGGCGTGGCGACCGCGTGCGCAACGCGAACTCGGCGATGAGGCGCCTGGTGACGGCGGGGGACAGCATCGCCTCCCCGCTGGCCACTACCCGGACCGCCCGGATCAGCTCGGCGGCGTCGGTGTCCTTGACCAGGAATCCGGCGGCGCCGGCCCGCAGGCCCTCGAAGACGTACTCGTCTAGCTCGAAGGTGGTCAGGATGACGACGTGGACCGAGGCGAGGTCCGGGCGCGCGGCGATGCGGCGGGTCGCCTCGATGCCGTCGACGCCGGGCATGCGGATGTCCATCAGCAGCACGTCCGGCGCGCACCTTTCCGCGAGTAGCACGGCCTGCTCCCCGTCGGCGGCTTCGCCGACCACGTCGATGTCGTCCTCGGCGTCGAGCAGCGCGGCGAACCCGGCCCGGACAAGTTCTTGATCGTCGGCCAGCGCGACGCGGATCACCGGCCGTCCCCATCCTGCGGGAGTCCGTGCAGCGGCAGCCGCGCCCGGACCGCGAAGCCGCCGCCGGGCCGGGGGCCAGCCTCAAGCGTGCCGCCGAGTGCGGCCGCCCGCTCGGTCATGCCGGCGATGCCGCTGCCCGTGCCATGGGCCTGGCCGGGAGACCGGCCAGGCGGCCGCCCGGCGCCGTCGTCGTCAACGTCGACCACCAGGGCGTCCTCCCCGTAGACGATGCGGATGATGGCGTTCGTGCCGCCGGAGTGCCGGGCGCTGTTGGTCAGGGCCTCCTGGACGATCCGGTAGGCAGCCAGGTCGACGTCGGCTGGCAGCGGGACCCGCTGACCGCTTTCCTCAACCTGGACGGCCAGCCCGGCGGCGGCCGCGGTGTCGGCCAGGTCGCCCAGCCGGGCCAGGCCCGGGGCCGGTGCTCGGGGAGCGCCCTCGTCCACCGCGCGCAGCACGCCCAGTACCGAGCGCAGCTCGACCAGGGCCTGCCCGCTGACCTCGTTGATGGTGGTCAGGGCGGAGCGGGCCCGGTCGGGCTGGCGGTCCATCAGGTGCAGCGCGGTGTTGGCCTGGACGTTGATGACCGAGATGTTGTGGGCCACCACGTCGTGCAGGTCCCTCGCGATCCGCATCCGTTCCTCGCCCGCCCGGCGGCGCAGTTCCTCCTGGCGGCTCTGCTCTAGCGCAGCCGTCCGCTGGCCCCGGGCCCTGATGACCTCGGCGACGGCCAGCAGGAACAGCAGCAAGACCGCCAGCCACACCGCGGACCGGGCGCTGGCGTGGCCGGGGCTGCCGATCAGCCAGGGCGGCCATACCGATGCGACGTAGCCGATGACCAGGGATGCGACCGCCGCCGCCCGCTGCCTGGCCTGCACCGCGGTGAAGAAGGCCACGATCAGCGCGATCCAGATCAGGGGCGCCTGGCTAGCCATGCCCGGCCAGATCGCTACCGCGAGGGTGACGGCCAGCACGCCGACCGGGTAGCGACGGCGGGCAATCAGCGATGCGCCGCCAACAGCGAGCAGGACGTAAGTGGCGACCCCGGCGATGACGTGGCCATGGTGCCAGCCCGCGGACGCGAAGGTCCCGCCGACCTCGATCGCGATCACAATGACGGCGATCGCGGCGTCAGTGGCCCAGCGCCGGGCGGCTGCGCCACGCGGGGGCAGGCCGGGCTGATACGGCAGGTCCGCGGGCAGGTCAGGTTGGGTCATCACTACCGGTGACGGTACTCGCCGGCCTCTCGGAAGGCATCCGCCCTGAGGCTAGCTGGGACCGTGCCCGCCTGCACCGCTGGCGTATGCCGCGTGCTCCCGGCTACCGCCGGAGATGATCCGGCCCGGGCCGCATGGCCGACGACGCCGCCGCGGGCGGCCGGGCACGCTGGAGAGACCGCAACAGGAGGCGACCATGGTCCCCCGGGAACACATCATCGAGAACCCGCTCAGCGGCGAGCAGATCACGATCCGGCGGACGTCCACGGACACCGGCGGCGTCGTGCTGGAGTGGGAGCTTCTGCTCGCGCCCGGGGGACGGGTGCCCAGCAGCCATGCCCACCCCGAGCAGGAGGAAGTCTTCACCGTCCTCGTCGGCCAGATGCGGTTCCGGGTCGGCGTCCGGCGGGTGATCGCGAACCCGGGCGACACCGTGCGGATCCCGCCGGGGACCGTGCACCATTTCGCGAACGCCGGAAGCCGGCCCGCCAGGGTGTCCGTGCAGACCAGCCCGGCCCTGAGCATGCAGGAACTGCTGGAGACCGCTGCGGCGCTGGCGCAGGACCAGCACACCGCGGGCCGACGCCTGCCCAGGCCGACCGACCTGGCGTTGTTCATGCGCGATTTCGAGCGTGAGGTGCGAGCACCGTACCTGCCGGCCGCGCTGGTCCGCGCCGTCCTTACCCCGCTCGCCCGGCTGGCCAGGCGGCGGGGGCTCGACTCGCGCTACCGCCAGCTACGACGGCGATGACCGGGCCACCGGTGGCCGCGGTCGAGGTCACTCACCTGGTCAAGCGCTACCAGAGGGCCCGCCGCAACGCGGTGGACGACATCAGCTTCGACGTGCCGGAAGGGCAGCTGTTCTGCCTGCTCGGCCCCAACGGCGCGGGGAAGACGACCGCCGTGTCGATTCTCACCACGACCCTGGCCCTCACCTCGGGCCGGGTCAGGATCGCCGGCCGGGACCTGGAAAGCCAGCAGGCACAGGTCCGCGGCGAGCTAGGCGTCGTCTGCCAGCAGCCCTCGCTCGACCTCAATCTGACCGCCGAGGAGAACATCAGGCTGCATGCGGTGCTCTACGGGCTGTACCCGTGGCGGCCCCGCTACCGCCTGATGCCGGCTGGCTATCGCCGCGAGGTGCAGGAGATGGCGAGCGTTCTGGATATTTCCGGCAGTCTGGGGCGGCGCGCGCGCACTTTGTCCGGAGGCCAGCGGCGGCGGCTGGAGATCGTCCGGGCGCTCATGCACCGGCCCCGCGTCCTGTTCCTCGACGAGCCGACCGCGGGCCTTGACCCGTCGAGCAGGCGCGACCTGTGGGCCTACCTGCGCCAGGAACGGGCCAAGTCCGGGACCACCGTAATCCTGACGACGCACTACCTGGAGGAGGCGGAGGCCGCCGACTCGGTGTGCGTACTGGCCGCGGGGAAGATCATCGAGCGCGGCCGCCCGGACGAGGTCAAGGAGCGTCAGCTGAACCCTGAGCTCGTGCTCGACGCCACGGACCGGGCAGGCCTGCGCCGGGAGCTCGAATCTCTGGGCGTCCAGGTCAGCCCGGGCCAGGTCGATGCGAGCCAGCCGGCCGGGCCGCTGCGGGTGCCGCTGAATGGCCGCAGCGCGCAGGACATCATCGCGTCGGTGCGTGCGGAGCTGACCCGGTTCCAGATCGCCGAGCCGACGCTGGAAGACGCCTACCTGGTGCTGCTAGAACGGGCCGGGGCACGGGAACCGGACGGACCATGAGCGTGCAGGCCCGTACCGGGCCCGGCCCCCGGGTGGCAGGCCCGCCCGTGACTGGCCCGCGCCGTGAGCTGTCCGGGCTGCTGGCCATCGCCCAGCGCGACGTGACCAAGCTGCTGCGCGACCGTCCCCGGCTGGCGGTCAACCTGGCGTTTCCCGTCCTGCTCATCGGCGGCCTGGGCGCCATCCTGCAGCCCACCGTGGGGCGGGTCACCGGCCTGAGCGCGGTGACGCTCGCGTTCACCGGGGTGCTCGCCGCCAGCCTGTTCCAGTCCGCGGCAGCGGGCATGATCTCGATCGTGGAGGACCGGGAGAACGACTTCTCCCGCGAACTGTTCGTGACCCCTGTTTCCAGGCTTACCCTGGTCGGCGGGAAAATCGCCGGGGAGACTCTGGTCGCACTGTGCCAGGGCGCCTGCATCGTCGTGTTCGCGCTGGCGTTCGGCGTCCGGATCTCGCTGTTCCAGCTCGCGCTGCTGCTGGGGCCGTGCCTGGCCTGCTGCCTGCTCGGCGGCGCGTTCGGCCTGGCCACGATCGCGCTGCTGCCGAACCAGCGCTCGGCGATGCAGATTTTCCAGTTCCTGATCATCCCTCAGTACGTCCTCGGCGGGGTCCTGGTGCCGCTGCACGAGGTCCCGTCGTATCTGCGGGTGCTGGCGCACGCCATGCCGATGACTTATGTGGTCAACCTGACCCGCGCCGCGTATTACGCCGGGACGCCGGCCTACCGCCTCGTCGCTTCCGGCAGCCCGCTCTGGACCTGGTGGTGACGGCAATCCTGTTCGTCGTCCTGCTGACCGCGGGCGTGACGGTGTTCGGCTACCGGGAGCGTACGCGCTGATCAGGAGCATTCAAGGACGCGGGCGAAGGCCCGCAGGTAACTGGGGTCACCGTCACGATCGCGCAGCAGCCAGTACTCCGCCCCCCAGAAAAGGTATCCCTCCAAAACGAAGGCTTTCCCCTCAGTCCAGCGCATGGACTGGTTGTAGTTCCTGATCAGGTCCTCGGGCCGGCAGCTGTACATGGCCCGGCCGGCCGGGCTGGGCGGGGTGGTGACGGCTTCCCAGGGCTCGGCCTGCCCCTCGGCGATCATCAGTCGCCGGCCAGCCGCGGCCACGCCGTCCAGCCGCCGTTCCCTTCGGCGCTGCTGCCACGGCGTCCGGCTGCCGTCCAGGTAGAGGGTCAGCGGGCCGGCGCTGGCCAGCGCGTGCCTCGGGTAGAAGTCAACGCCGACGATGTCGGCCAGGCGCCGCGCCACCGCCAGCGAGTCGCCTTGGTCCCTGGTGCGCCACCATTGCTGCAGCGCGACCGGCGTCGAGGTCGGCAGGAAGCCGTTCATCATGACCGGCCTGCCGGGGTCCGCCGCGCGGACCGCTTCGACCTCGCTGCGGACGAACGCCTCGGCCAGCCGCCAGGAGTGCTCCATGCCCAGCGGGTCCACCGCCTCGTGCTCGACCTGCCAGGCGATGATGCAATTACGTTGCCGGTACCGCTCGACGACCCGGTGCAGGAACGCAATAGCGCCGTCCAGCAGGGCCCGCCGCTCATCCGGCCGGACCAGGGAGCCTTCGCGCAGCGGCTGTCCCAGGTAATGCCCGGGCACGAAGAACTCGGGATAGCCGAAGGTCTTCACCGCCCCGAGGCACACGATGACCTGCTTGCCCGCCCGCTCCGCTGCGTCCAGCTGGCGGTCCAGCTCACCGGGCTGGAAGCCGCCATGGTTTGGCTCCAGCCGGTTCCAGTACGCGCCGAGCCGGATCACCTGGAACGGGTAGGCCAGCAGGGCCTGCAGCGCAGCGTCCGGGTCCAGTCCGAGCGCCGCCGCCTGCAGCGGCCGGAAGCTGATCCCCAGCCGCGCCGCGCCGCGCGGCCGCACCGGCAGTTGCCGCCATCGCTCGGTGAGGGGCTGTGCGGCCCGCCTCAGCCGCAGCTCGGTCAGAGCCGGGCGCACGAGACTGCTCGCATGGCCGTGGTGCTGGCCGGGATCAAGTCGGCGATCAGCCTCGCGGCGTGTCCCGCGGCGTCAGGCCGGCCCAGGCGCGCAGACGCCGCACCCATCGCCTCGATGGCGTCGTGGTCCCGGCGAAGCCGGCCGATTTCGGCAACGAGCCGCCGCACGTCCGGCACCCGAAGCCCGGCACCCGCGCCGGTCACGATCTCGGAATTGCCCTTCTCCTGGCCCGGGATATGCGCCGTCAGCAGCAGCGGTGTACCGCAGCGGGTGGCCTCCGCGATAGTCCCCGGCCCGGCTTTGGTGACGACCAGGTCGCAGCACCTTAGCCAGTCGCTCATGTTATGGACGTAGCCAGTCACCGTCAGCCGGCCGCCGGATCGCAGCGCCACCCGGTCGAGCCGGCGCTTGAGCGCGGTGTTGCGCCCGCACACCACGACCACGTGCAGGTCGGAGAACCGCCGCAGGATGGCCGAGGCCCGGCGGGCTATGCCGCCGCTGCCCTCGCCGCCGCCGGTCAGCAAGATGACGAGCCTGCCTTCGGCCAGCCCCAGCGACCGCCGGAGGCGCGCCCGCTGGGCCGCCGGCAGCGGGCCACCGTCGAACTCACGGCTAACCGGCGGCCCGGCAGGCGGCGCGATGATCAGGTCAGCGTCGGCGTACTGCCAGGCCGCGTGCATGGTGGCCAGGTCGGTGACGACGGTCACCACGGGCGCCAGTGGTGCGGCCTGATCCCGCGCCCAGACCGCGGCCATGCCGGTGAGCGGATGGCACGACACGATCGCCGCGGGCCGGTGCACCCTGGCTGCGCCGGCTGCCACCCGGTCGGCGGGGCGCAGCAGGTACGCCGCAGCAGCCACATGGCCGGGCGTGCGTTGGTGGCGTAATAGACGGCGCCCCACAGCCAGGGGGCCAGCCGGACCGCCGGGCCGTACAGCCGGGTGACCCAGCGCAGTAGCCGCGCCGAGTCAGGGCCGCCCAGCGGATCGCACAACACCGGAGCGAACCGGCCGGGGAACGCCAGCTCCAGGGACTCGCCGACCGCCCGCGCCGCATTCCGGTGCCCGCCGCCGGTGTCAGCCACCAGGAAGAGCACCGGCAGCGGCGCGGTGGCCGAGCCGCCGGCCTGCTTAGTTCCAGGCATAAGCCCATCATGCGGGCCGAGCCGGCAGCCCGTCGTCAGCCCGGCGGCTACCTTCGCCTCAACGTGCGGCCAACACCGGCGCCCGCCTTCTACTGCGCACGTGGCAGGCCCGTCGCCCCCAGCAGCACGTCCGGTGCAAAAGGGGCGGCCCGGTCACTGACCCGGCCTGCCCGGGTGTCCCGGCTGCACCAGCCGGGCCTGGTAGGCGAACACCACGGCCTGGGCTCTGTCGCGCAGCTCCAGCTTGCTGAGGATCCGCCCCAGGTGGCTCTTGACGGTGGCCTCGCTCACGACCAGGGCCGCGGCGATCTCACGGTTGGACAGCCCTTCGGCCACCTGCACCAGCACCTCACGTTCCCGCTCGGTCAGCAGGTCCAGGCCGGGCGGCCCCGGGTCGCCCGCATCGCCGCGCAGGTCCGGCAGCTGGCCAGCGAAGAAGTCGAGCAGCCGCCGGGTGACGCTCGGGGCGACGACGGCGTCGCCGCTGGCCACCGCCCGGATGGCGTCGGCCAGCTCGGCCGGGCGGGCATCCTTGAGCAGGAACCCGCTGGCGCCGTAGCGCAGCGCGCTGAACGCGTACTCATCGAGGTCGTAGGTGGTGAGCACCAGCACCCGGGCAGCCGGGAACTCCGCCACGATGCGCCGGGTGGCGTCGATCCCGTCGGTGCCGGGCATCCGCACGTCCATGAGCACCACATCGGGGTGCAGTTCCCGGGTGAGCCGCACCGCGGCGCCGCCGTCCGCGGCCTCACCGACCACGGTGATATCCGCCTGCTCCTCAAGGATCATGCGGAAGCCGCGCCGGATGAGTTCCTGGTCGTCGGCCAGCAGGACCCGGACCGTCATGGTGGCGCGGCTGGCTGCGCCCGGCCCGCGAGACTCAGCCGGGCGCTGACCGCCCACCCGCCGGCTGGGTTTGGTCCGGCCAGCACGGTGCCATCGTAGAGCGCGGCTCGCTCGGACATGCCAGCAAGCCCGTGGCCAGCGGGATCGCGCTGGCTGGCGGCAGCGCCTGGATGCCCGTTGTCAACCGTGTCGACCTCGATCACCGGCTCGGCATAGCGCAACCGCACGTGGACCCGGGTCGCGCTGCGCGCATGCTTGATCGTGTTGGTGAGGGCTTCCTGGACGATGCGGTAGGCGGCGAGCTGGGCGCCTTCGGGCACGGCGAACCGGCGGCCGGTCACGGTCAGCTCCGCCGAAAGACCGGTCGCCCGGACCTGTTCAAGCAGGGCATCAAGCTGGGCCAAGCCGGGCATCGGGGCGTAACCGCTGCCGGGGTCGTCGGTGTGCAGCACCCCGAGCAGCCGGCGGGTCTCGCCGAGCGCCTGGCGGCCGACCTCCGACACCTGCTCCATGGCCGCCCCGGCGCGGTCCGGATCCGAGCGCCGCTTGGCCGCCGCCGCATCCGCCATCGTGATGATGACCGCGAGGCTGTGCGCCACAATGTCGTGCATCTCCCGGGCGATGCTGGCCCGCTCCGCGGCGGCGGCGATCCGCGCCTGCTGGTCCCGCTCGCGCTCCAGGCGCCTGGCCCGCTCGACGAGCGCGGCCAGGTACGCCTGCCGGGTGCGCAGGTTGGTACCCAGGAAGAAGACGGCCGCCACGAGCGCCGTTATTTCGATCAAGGACTGCAGGAAGCCGCCGCCCAGCGTGGACCACACGACCCCGGCCTCGAGCGCGGCCACGGCCGCGAAGGCCGCCCGGCGCGGGGCGTGCCTCGCCACCGTGTACAGCGCGATGAGGATCGCCGGGTACTCCGGCAACGCGCCCGCGTACAGGAACTGCGCCAGCGCTATCGCGTACGTGACGGCGAACACGCCGACCGGATACCGGCGGCGCCAGATGAGCGGCGCGACGAGCGCCATCGCGAATACCCACAGGATGATGTCGGCGTCCCCGCCAGTGCGCACCAGCCCAATGACGGCGAACCACAGGGTGGCCGCCGCGAGCAGGGCGTCGGCGGCGGCCGGATGCGAGCGGACCAGCGTCACCGCCCGCCGGCTCAGCGCCGGGAGCCCGGACGTTCGCACGGTCCCGGAATCGTCGTCAGCCCGGAACCAGGCCACGGCACGCGCCACGGCCCGGCTGGGCCGCGCCGCGGCCCGGGCCGTGAGGTCGGGGCAGACGAGCGGGCGCCGCTGGGCGGGACAGGGCCGTCACGCGTCTCGCCGCCGCAGGAAAAAGGCGGCGGCGGTGATCGTGACCGCCGCGTAGCCGCAGAACAGGGCGAAGCCAGGCCACGGATGCAGCATGCTCCCATTATCGGGGGGGACTGAGTAGACCGCCTCGCTCGCGTTGATCGGGAAGTAGGGCACGACGGAGGTCTGCCAGCTGGTCGGGAACGCGATGCGGACGATCTGCAAGACGAAGGTGAGCCCGGTGACCGCGGCGATCCCGCCCGCCGTATTGCGGGTCAGGAACCCCAGGCCCAGGCCCAGCAGGCCCAGGGCGGTCACCGACAGGGCCGCCCCGAACACCGAGCGCAGGGCACCGGGGGCGCCGAGCGAGACGCCGTGGCTGCCGAACAGCGCCTGGCTGCTCAGGAACGCGGCGAACGACGCGGCCAGGCTGACGGTGAAGACGGTGGGGGCGAACACCGCCGCCTTGGCCCACAGCACGCCAAGCCGGCGCGGCACGGCGCTGAAGGTGGCCCGTGCCATGCCGGTCCCGTACTCCCCGGTGATCAACAGCACGCCCAGGATGCTGACCAGGAACCCGGCGATACCCACGCCGCGCAGGCTCGTGTCGATGGGATCGAAGGTGGCCCGGTCCGCGGCGCTCATCGTTGTCCAGTTAGTGGCCGCGGCGATGATCGGCCCCTCGGCCAGGATGAGCGCGCCGCTGACGCCCAGGACGATCACGGTGGAGCGCAGCGAGCGAAGCTTGATCCACTCCGAGCGGATGACGTTGCCGAAGGTGACCGGCCCGACTCCGGCCAGGCGGGGCAGCCGCGCGGCGGCCGCAGCGGTGCCCCCGCCCTCGCCGACGGCCCGGCCCACGGCGACCGCGCCCGCCGCACCGGCTGCGCCCGCCGCACGGCCCCGGCCGCCCACCAGGATGCGCACCCAGTCGCGCCAGCTGATCTCGGGGGTAGCGTCCCGCCGCTTGAGCGCGACCGCGGCGGCCGCGAGCGTCACCGCCGCGTAGCCGCAGAACACGGCGAAACCAGCCCACGGGTGCAGCGTGCCCTGAGTCTGCTGTGGCGGCACCGCCCACACCGCCTGGCCTGCCTGCATCGGAAGGTACGGCCCGGCGTGGGGCTGCCAGCTGGGCGGCAGCAGATCGTAGGCGTACGGCAGGACGAACGTGACCCCGACCGCGGCGGTGACTCCGCCCGCGGTGTTCCTGATCAGGGCGCCAAGCCCGAGGCCCAGCAGCCCCAGGACGGTAAGGAACAGCGCCGCCCCGATCACCGCGCGCAGCGCGCCAGGTGCGCTCAGAGACACTCCGTGGCGGCCGTAGCGAGCCTGGCCGGCCAGGAATGCGGCGAGGGTGGAGATCAGGGCGACGGGAAAGACGGCAAGGGTGAGCACCACCGCCTTGGCCCACAGCACACCGAGCCGGCGCGGCACCGCACACAAGGTGGCCCGGATCATCCCGGTCGTGTACTCGCCGGTGATCACCAGCACGCCCAGGATGCTGACCGTCAGCGGGGCGAGGTAGACGCCGGTGAGGCTCTCGGCGATGGGGTTGGTGCCGTGCTGGTAGGTGAGCGGGACCGGATAGGCCACCACGGCGAGCACGGTGAGGGCACCGACGATGACGGTGGAGCGCAGCGAGCGAAGCTTGATCCACTCCGAGTGGAGCACGCCGCCGAAGGTCACGTTGTGGACGGGGATCCGGCCAGCGACGGCAGGGACCGGCGGGCTGATGGCGGTCATGCCGCGCTCGCCGTCGCGCCGCGCTCGCCGGCCGCGGTGTGCCCGCGGTACTCCACGGCGTCGCCGGTGAGCTCCATGAACGCCTCCTCGAGCGTGGCGGTCTGCGGCACCAGTTCGTGCACGGCGATGCCGTGCTCGCGGGCCAGGTCGCCGATCTGGTCCGCAGCCGAGCCGCGCACGATCAGCACCCCCTCGGCCGCGCTGCGCACGCTCACCTCGGGCGCGGTGAGCAGGTCCCGCAGTCGCAGGCCTGCGGCGACCGCACCCGTACCGAGCTGCCCGAGGCCCGGTGCAGCAGCTCGGTGACGCTTTCCTCAGCGATCAGCCGCCCCCGCCCGACGACGATCACATAGTCGGCGGTGACCGCCATCTCGTTCATCAGGTGGCTGGACACGAACACGGTGCGCCCCTCGGCGGCCAGCCCCTTCAGCAGGTTGCGGATCCATCTGACGCCCTCCGGGTCCAGGCCGTTGACAGGCTCGTCGAGCAGCAGCGTGGCCGGGTCGCCGAGCAGGGCAGCCGCGATGCCGAGGCGCTGGCTCATGCCGAGCGAGAAGCTGCCCGCCCGCTTGCGGGCCACCTCGTCGAGCCCGACCAGGCCGATCAGCTCGTCCACCCGGGAGCGCGGGATGCGATGCGTGGCGGCCAGCGCCAGCAGGTGGTTGCGGGCCGAGCGCCCGGTGTGCACGGAGCGGGCTTCGAGCAGCGCACCGACCTCGTGCAGTGGCGCGGCCAGATCGGCGTAACGCCGGCCATTGACGGTCACCGACCCGCTGGTCGGCCGGTCGAGCCCGAGAATCAGCCGCATGGTCGTCAACTTGCCGGCCCCGTTGGGCCCGAGAAAGCCGGTCACCATGCCGGGCGCCACCGTGAAACTCAGGTCGTCGACCGCGGTCTTGGGCCCGAAACGCTTGGTCAGATGCGTGGCCTCGATCATTGGTTCGCCTCAAGCCAGGTCATGTGGCCGACCGTACCGAGAACAGGCCGTGGGCCTCGACGGCCTGGAGTCGGGACTTGCCCGCCCCCGCCTGCATCCCCCAGTCGCAGAGTGACTGCGACTGGGGGATGACCCGGCGAGGAAGGCGGCGCCTGAAGCTGGTTATGCCGCGGGCAGCGCCCAGGCCTGGTTGGCGCTGCCGGTGCAGGACCAGATCTGCAGCTGGGTACCTGGAGTGGTGGACCAGCCGGTGTCATCGAGGCATTTGCCGGACTGCGGGTTGTAGAGCGCACCGTCGCTTTGCGGCTGCCAGACTTGCGCGCCGGTGCCGTTGCAGTCATACAGGTCGACGGTGGTGCCGTTGCCGGTGCCGCCTCCGTTGATGTCGAGGCACTTGCCGAGGGCCTGGAGAGTGTTCCCCGACGCGACCGTCCACTGCTGTGCGCTCGTGCCGTTGCACGTATACACCTGCACCGGGGTGAGGTTCGCGCTGCTGGCCCCCCGCACGTCCACGCACAGCCCGCCGTATCCGGTGATCGCCCCGGTCGCCGGGGCGCCGCCGCCGCCGCTGCCGCCACCTATCGCGGTGAAGATGCGGGAGTACGCGTAGCCGACCGGCTTGTCGTAGCCATCGACTTCCCAGAAGGACAGTTCACCGACGCCGTTGGCGGCAGCGAAGCTCTCCAGGGACGAGGCATCCGCCTGCGAGAAGAACTCGTTGTCGTCGTTCTGCCCGGCGATGGGGGTCAGGCCGAGCCTGGCATACGCCTGGGCGGTGGAGATGCCGTAGAGGCTGGCCAGCTGGCCCGCTGTGGCCTGCGCCGCGGACAGCGCGTCGGTCAGCGGGTTCTGCCCGTTGCCGAAGTCCATCGTCATGATGTTGACCAGGCTGACCTTGACCCCGTTGCTCAGTGCATTCTGCAGCACGCCCAGCTCCGCTGAGGGCAGGCCGTTCGGGGCCACCGCGAGGGTGTAGTCAACCTGTACGGCTGGGTCCTCGGCCTGCAGCGCCGCCAGCGCCTGGTTGCGCCGGTTGTTCGATGCCGTGTCACTCAGGGTGGAGCCTTCGATGTCGAAGTCCAGCCTGGTCACGCCGTAAGTGTTGACGACGTTGGCGTAGGCGGCGGTCAGCGCGGAGACCGACGTGCAGGTCTGGGCGACCTCGCCGCCGCTCTCGCCGCCGAAGGAGATGATGACGTCACCGCCCGCGGACCGGAGCGAATTGATTTGCGTGCTGAACGCCCCTACCGGGTCACCGTCGTCCTCCCATTGCTGGGTGCAGCCCGACTGCGGGATCAGGAACGCCAGGGTGTAGTACTTGTCGCCGGTGGCGCTGAGATCGGCGGCCATGTCGCCCGCGTCACCGCTGGTGATCTGCAGGTAGGGTGCCGCGAAACGGGCGGGGAGGGCCGCGGCCGCCGCGCGGACGGCCGCGTGGCCGGTGGCAGCGGCGGCAGGAGCTAAGCCCGCTAAGCCCGCTAACCCCGTCGCGATGAGCAGGGCTGCCATGCTTAGCGTCAGCGCCATGCCCGGTCGTCGCATAGCTGGTCCTTTCTGATCGTCGTGGGCCCAGGCGGTACGGCGCCTGGGCCCGTGGCAGATCCGGACCCGGCAGCGGAAGGCCGGCCGGGAGGGTACCCGAGCCTAACTAATAGGAAAGTTTCCTGTCAGTTATGGCTGAGAATAGGCCCGCTTGCTCGCAAGGTCAACGGTTGACAGCCAACTTCTTCATCAGTTAAATCAAGCCGTGATTTAAGTCCTACCCGAGCGGGACTCGCTGTCACAGCCGCCCAGCCGGCCTGGCCAACCGTGACCCGGCCACGAGCCGAGCGGCGTCGTCCCGATGCGATCGCGCATCCCGTTCGAAAGGCACTACCGTCATGCCGACCATTACCTCTGGCCAGCGACGCCTCCGGCGACTTGGCTGCCTGTTAGCGAGCGCGGGCCTGCTCATAAGCGGCGCCCTCTGGGCGCAGCCGGCGTTAGCCGCGGGCGAGAGCGTACTGGTCCTGCACCGGCGCCGCTAACCAGCAGTGGACACTGCCGGCCGGGTGAGCATGCCAAGCCGCAGCCCTTGCCAGGCATAAGCCGATGTGTAAAGTTATGAGTTAGTTTAAGCCTTGAATGAACCAGGCAACCAGCTGCTGGGGGTAATCAAGGTGCCCTCCAAAAAGGAAGGGGTTGGCAGGGACATGAGCCTCGTCCAGACTCCGCCAGGCGGCGGGACAGGGCCAGTACCCCCCGGCGCAGGGCCGGGCTCGCGGGGCGCCCGGCGGGGGGGCCGGGGATTAGCCCGTGGGTTAAGGGGCCGGGGATTAGCCCGCGGGTTAACGGGCCGGGGATTAGCCCGCGGGTTAACGTGCGCCGCGGCGCTGCTGGCCGCCACGCTCGGCATCCTGCCAGCTGCCGCGCAGGCGGCCTCCCCGGGCGGGGCGCGGGCCCCGGCTGCGACGGCCGAGTCCCCGCTGAGCCAGAGCGGCTGGGTGGCGAGTTCGAACACCAACTCGGCCGCCGCGGACGCGCCGGCCAACTCGGCACCGCCGACCGGCGGCAGCCTCGGCCCGAACGTCACCGTGTTCACCCCGAGCATGCCGCAGAGCTCCATCCAGAGCACGCTCAACACGATCTACAACGAGCAGGCGTCCAACCAGTTCGGCACCCAGCGCTTCGCGCTGCTGTTCGAGCCGGGCAGCTACGGCTCGGCGTCGGACCCGCTGGACTTCTCGGTCGGCTTCTACGAGGAGATCGCGGGACTGGGCCAGAACCCGAACCAGGTGGTCATCAACGGCGCGATCAACTCCTTCAACCAGTGCTCGGGCAGCACATGCAACGCCACCACTAATTTCTGGCGTTCAATATCAAACCTCACGATCAACGTGACGGGGAACACTGGCTGTTACTCAGGAGACGACTTCTGGGCGGTGTCGCAGGCCGCCCCGCTGCGGCGGGTGCACATCAACGGCAACCTCTCGCTGATGGACTACTGCACCGGCGGTCCCGGCTACGCCAGCGGCGGGTTCATCGCCGACTCGCAGTTCACCGGTGGGACTGTCACCAACGGCTCGCAGCAGCAGTACATGACCAGGAACTCCAGCCTGGACGGGTGGAGCAACTCGGTCTGGAACCAGGTGTTCTGCGGCGATCCCGGCGCGCCCGCGCAGAGCTTCGCCAGCAACTCCGGCGACAGCGGCGGGCCCAGTTCCTACACCACGCTAGGCACCTGCCCAGTAACCGAGGAGGAGCCCTACCTCTACACCGATTCGGCTGGCAACTACAACGTGTTCGTGCCGTCGCTGCAGACGAACTCGTCCGGGCCGACCTGGGTCAGCGGGAACACCCCCGGGAAGCCGCTGTCCCTGAGCACCTTCTACGTCGCGTCGCCGTCCAGCAGCGTGGCGACGATCAACGCGGCGCTGGCCGCCGGGGACAACCTGTTGTTCACCCCCGGTGTCTACAGCCTCGGCTCGACGATCAACGTGACCAACCCGGACACCAAGATCATCGGTCTGGGCTTCCCGACCCTGATCCCCACGAGCGGCAATACCACGATGAGCGTGGCCGACGTCAGCGGAGTGAACATCTCCGGCATCATCTTCGACGCGGGCCCGGCCAGCTCGCCGTCCCTGCTCCAGGTCGGCACCCAGGGCTCGGCGGTGAGCCACGCCAGCGACCCGGTCACCATCGACGATGTCTACTTCCGGGTCGGCGGCGCGACGGCGGGAACTGCGGCGACCAGCTTCATCGACAACAGCAACAACTCCATCATCGACAACGTGTGGGCCTGGCGGGCCGATCACGGTGCCGGGGCGGGCTCGTGGACCTCGGACCAGGGCAGCACCGGGCTCATCGTGAACGGCAACAACGTGACCGCCTACGGCCTCGCCGTCGAGCACTACCAGAAACAGGAGGTCATCTGGAACGGCCAGGGCGGGGAGGTCATTTTCTTCCAGAACGAAAACCCGTACGAAGTGCCGAACCAGGCCTCGTGGATGTCGAGCGCGACTAAGGACGGCTACCCGGCGTTCTACCTGCCCAGCAGCGTGACGAGCTTCCAGGGCTACGGGATGGGCAGCTACAGCTACTTCGACCAGGGAGTGCCGATCGAGAACGCGATGGCCTTCCAGGCGCCCGACACCCCCGGCGTCCAGTTCCACGACCTGCTCACCGTGTTCCTGACCGGTTCCGGCGGCATCCAGTCGGTGATCAACGGCACCGGGGCCGCGGTCAGCTCCAGCTTCGGCGGCCCCAGTGACGTGGTGAGCTACCCGTGACCGCGAATGGGACGGTGCGCCCTTCCGGGCACGGGCCGGGGTGACACGGTCAGCCGGGTGATGCGACGGGCCGGATCCGGCGGCGGCTGTCCGGGTGCCTCGGATCCATCGCTCCGGCGGAAAGCAGCCGGGCAATCGGCAGTGTGGCGCCGCCGAGCGCGACCGCATCCGGCCCCAGGTCGGCTTTGACGATCTCGACCCGGCTGAACGGGAGGTGCAGGGCCTGGCGTCCGGCTGCCTCGCGGATCCTGGGCAGCAGTTCGTCGCTCAGCGCGCGGCCCAGCCAGCCGCCCACCACGATGCGCTCGGGGTTGAAGAGATTGACCAGGTCGGCAAGGGCGGCGCCGAGGTAGGTCACGGTCTCATCGAGTACCTGCCCGGCTACCCGGTCGCGGCCGGCCGCGTCGATGATCGCGGCGATCCGCCCTTCCATCTCACCTGGGCTGTCCACCGCCCGCCGTCGCTTGAGGTGTTCGTACCGGGCGACGATGGCGCCCGCCCCGACGTACGCCTCCAGGCAGCCCTGGGCGCCGCACCGGCACATCCGCCCGCCTACGTGCACGGTGGTGTGACCCCATTCCCCGGCGCTGCTGGTCGCTCCCCGGTAGACCTCGCCGTTGCTGATGATGCACATGCCCACGCCGATGCCGAGCAGCACGATGGCCGCGTTCTCGGTATCCCGGGCCGCCCCGAACCAGCGTTCCGCCTGGCCAAGGGTCTTGGCGCCGTTGTCGACCAGGATGGGCAGGCCGATCCGGTCCCGCAGCATCTTCTCCAGCGGCACGGCGTGCCAGCCCACGCTCTGGCCGTGCACCACCGCGTCGTCGCGGTGCTCGACCAGTCCCGGCACCCCTACCCCTACGCCGAGGATGGCTTCCTCGGCCACGCCCGCCTCGGCGAGCACGGCCTCGATGCCCTCGACGATGTGGTTGGCCGCGTCCTCGGGATCGAGGACCGTCATGTCGGTCACTGAGGTATGCCGGGCCAGCGGTCGCAGCCCGAAGTCGAACAACTCGACCAGGAACGCGGTCTCCCCGACATCAACGCCGATGACATAGCCATACCGCGGATTCACTTCCAGCAGCCCACGCGGCCGGCCTCCGTTGGAGTCCTCCAGCCCCACCTCGACCACGACGCCCTCCGCGACCAGGGCGGCTACCAGATTGCTGACGGTGGCCGGGCTCAAGCCGGCCACGGTGCCGACCTCCTGCCGGGTCAGCGGGCCGTTGAGGAACACCTGCCACAACGCCTGTGACCGGTTGCTCTTCCGGAGGTCACGGACGGTGGTTGTCCTGGGCCGGGGCATGGACCTGCCTCACCGACGGAGTGACCGCGGTTACGCGGCTGACTGACCTGGCTATTTTACGGCCTGGAATAAGCGGCCGGGCACTATGACCTGCGCCGGTCCCAGGCCGCGCCGCCTGAGCGGAGCGGGCTGCCCTTCCCGTCGCTGCCGCTGGGCCACGGCCGCGGCCCAGCGCCGTTCCCGGCAGCCGCCATGGCATGCGCGGCCGCTAACAGCCCGCCCTTGACGAGCCGGGTCCGCGCCGTTAAGTTGCGATTAAAAATAAGCCTTATATCAAGTTCCGGATCTAATGGACTGCGGCATGCGTGTCTTTTACGGAACCCTTCCGCGGCGGTGCCGCCCAGGATCCCCGCTCATCCTGAAAGGACTGCCATGAGGCTCATCACGAGTACCAATACGCAACGGCGCAACCGCTACCGCTTATTGGCCACGGTGATCGCGGCGCTGGCCATGGCGGCCGCATTGCTCGGGGGCGCGGCGCACAGCGCCGACGCCGCGACCCTGCTGTCGCAGGACAAGACGGCCACCGCGTCCTCGGTCGAGAACGCGTCGTTCCCCGCGTCCGCCGCGGTCGACGGCAGCACCAGCACCCGCTGGTCCAGCGCGTTCAGCGACCCGCAGTGGCTGGAGGTGGACCTGGGCACGACCGCGTCGATCAGCCAGGTCGTGCTGGACTGGGAGACGGCGTACGCAACCGCGTTCCAGATCCAGACGTCCGCCGACGGGACGAACTGGACCACGATCTACTCCACGACAACGGGGACGGGCGGCACCCAGACCCTCAACATCACTGGCACCGGCCGCTACGTGCGGATGTATGGCACGGCCCGGGCCACCCAGTACGGCTACAGCCTGTGGGAGTTCCAGGTTTACGGCACGGCGGCGAGCGGCAGCACGTGCAGCACCACCGACGCGGCGCTCAACCAGCCGGCCACCGCATCCTCGCTGGAGAACTCCAGCTTCCCAGCCTCGGCAGCTGTCGATGGCAACACCAGCACCCGGTGGTCCAGCGCCTTCTCCGATCCGCAGTGGCTCCAGGTCGATCTCGGTTCCAGCCAGACGATCTGCGAGGTGACGCTGGACTGGGAAACTGCCTACGCGACCGCGTTCCAGATCCAGACCTCGCCGGACGGGACGAACTGGACAACGATCTACTCCACCACCAGCGGAACCGGCGGCACCCAGACCCTGTCCGTCTCGGGCACCGGCCGTTACATCCGGATGTACGGCACCGCCCGGGCCACCCAGTACGGCTACAGCCTGTGGGAGTTCGGCGTCTACACCACGGGTGCCGGTCCCACCCCCACCCCGACGGCGACCGCCACGACGCCACCTGGCTCTGGGGAGCCGCCCGCGTCGTTCTGGGGCAACACCAGCGCCATCCCCGCCGCCAGTGACGTCCTCGAAGTCTCGATCGTGAACCAGACGAACGGGCAATACCCCGACAGCCAGGTCTACTGGAGTTTCAACGGGCAGGAGGAGTCGATCGCGCAGCAGCCCTACATCGACATGCCGGCGAACTCCGCCTGCCGGATGTACTTCTACCTCGGCTCGCCGAACAGCCCGTACTACGACTTCATCGAGTTCACCGTAGGCCCGAGTTCGATCAACGTCGATACCACGCGAGTCGACCGGTTCGGCCTCAAGCTGGCCCTGCTGCTGCACGGCCACGACGGCTCGAACCAGGAGGTCGGCGAGAACTACGCGACCTTCCAGGAGAGCCGTGCGGCGACCTTCCAGCGGTTCGAGAACTCGGTGCCGACCGAATTCAAGGAACTGGCCACCGACCAGGCTCCGTACGGCATTCCGTCGCCGGGCAACGATCCCGCGTTCCAGCCCGGCGGCGCGTACGCGAACTACTTCACGAGCTACGCGGCCGCGGCGGGTGACACCAGCGATTCCACCGCCCAGATCTTCGGCTGTGGCGGCACGCTGGCCAGCAATCCCCCGCTGTGCGCCGGGCTCAACCGGCACGTCGCGCAGCTGCCGGCCGCGCAGCAGTCGAATCCCGCCAACTTCTACCAGGCCGCCCCGGCGAACTACTACGCCCAGTTCTGGCACGCCAACGCCATCAACGGGCTGCAGTACGGCTTCCCCTACGACGACGACGCCGGGCAGTCCTCGGACATCTCGATCAGCAACCCGCAGTACCTGGTGGTCGCTGTCGGCTGGTAATTAGACGGCGCTTGTATCAGCCGGTGTATTGGGTGAATATCCGGGTGAAGTCCAGCGGCTGCTGGCTGATTTCTGAGCATTGTGACAGGCCGCTCGCGCTGCTGCCGCAGGGCTGGTCCCGGTCTACTGACCAGAACGCCAGCCGCCCCAGGTGGTTCTGCTCCGCGAAGCTCACCAGCGTCTGCGCGTCAGTCTCGGTGAACACCTCGGCCGGGTCATCGTTCTGGCCGATCATCGGGGTAACGCCGATGCTGGCGTAGGTCATGGTGGGCCACAGGGTCTGCGCGTAGGCGAGGGTGTCCTGGGCGGCCTCGACGGCGTAGCCGCCCATGTTGGCGCCGCCGGTGTCCCAGCTGCCGTAGTAGTCCATGGTCATGACGTTGATGACGTCGATCCGGGTCCCGTTGGCCTTGGCCGCCTGGAGAAAGGCCTGGCCGTTGGCATCAGGCCCGTTGGGGTTGACGGGGATGGTGACTGAGACGACCAGGCCGGGGTTGGCCGCCTCCAGCGCGTTGATTGCCTGGAACCGTAGGTTGTTCTGGGCGGTGTAGGCAATCTCAGCGCCCTCGATGTCGAAGTCGATGTGATTGACATGCAGGGTATTGATCACCGACTGGTAGGCGGCGGTGAGCTGGCTGAGGTTCGAGCAGGAGTCGGCCAGCTCGACGCCGGACTCGCCGCCGAAGGACACGATGGGCTGGGCGCCGTCGGTTTCGGCCGCGGTGATCTCGGAGGTGACGGTGGGGTCGTTGGTGACGGGCAGCGTGTCGCCCCAGATCGGCGTGCAGCCACTGCCGATGACGAACGCAGCGCTGAACGCCTTGAGCCCGGCCTGGGTGGCGGCCTGGTTGAGCATGGGCTCCTGGTTGTTGGTCAGGTCTACGTACGGAGCGACCGCGTAGCTGCCGCTTCCGCCGCCACCAGCGCCCGAGGACGAGGTGATGGCGGTCACCGCGCCGGACGCGGGCGACTCGCCGGCGCTGTTGTAGGCGGTGACGGTGAACGTGTAGCTGGTCGAGGCGGCCAGCCCGGTGATGGCAGCCGAGGTGGCGGAGGTAGTCGCGGCCAGGGTGCCGTCCCGGTAGACGTGGTAGCCGGTGACGGTGCCACCCGGCGCGGTCCACGACAGCGACACCGAGGAGGCCGTGGTGCCGGTGACAGCGAGGCCGGTCGGCGCGGCGGGCGCGGTGCCGCCACCCACGCCACTCCCGGCCGGGCCGGTCAGCGACAGGTCGTCGGCGTAGTAGGTGCCCTCCGAGTACCAGCCGTGCACGTAGACGGTCACGCTGGTGGTGGACGCGCCAGTGCTGAACGAGGTGGACAGCTGCTGCCAGGAGCCCGCGGACGCGGCCCAGGTGCTGGTGTCGGAGGTCCCGGTGCCGGAGTCGCCGAGGAACACATAGTCACCCTCGGCCCAGCCGGTGAGGGTGTAAGACGAGGAGGGCTGGACGCTGACCTGCTGAGAGCACTGCGCGTCGTCGGAACTGCTGGCCGCGCCGGCCAGCGCGTGCGAGCCGGAGTGCGTGGGGCCGGTGACGACCGTGTCGAGTGGGGAGCAGGTCCAGCCGGATAGGGTCCCGGTCTCGAAGCCGGGATTGGCCAGCAGGTTCGTGGCGGCGGAGGCCGGTACGGCGATCAGCGCTAAGCAGCAGGCCAGCAGCGCGACGGCCGGAGCGGTGAGCAGCGCTAACGGACGGGGACGCCTCATGCTTACTCCAGGGGGGCGGGCCAGTTTCGCAAATTAATAAGAAACTTTCCTATTAATTCTGCCCTTGACTCTACGCCGCCAAGGCCGTCCGTCAAGGTGCTCTCCGCTACCCGCCTGATGAACCGTTGCCCTTAGCGGCGGTGTAGCCGTGGGGCTGCTGCCTGGGCGCGGTACTGCGCGACGGCAGCCTCGCAGACGGCCCGAACCGGCCAGCCCAGGGCCCGGGCGGCGGCTTCCGCCTCGGCCAACTCTGCCGTGGCCGTTCCGAAGCCCGCGAGGCCATCCGTGGTGTCGGCCACCTTGACCGTAACGACCTGGCTGGTGCCCGGCGGTCCCACTTCCACCTGCACCGACGTCCGGGAGACGGTCAGCCGGTTCATCCGGGACCAGCGGACGCCGAGCGTCCCGGTGTGGGCGAAAATCGCGGCGGCCACGGCGCCATGGACCGGTTCAGCGCACAGGGCGGTGAGCACCTGCCCCGGGCGGCCGTGCCGGCCGACGATCGGGGTACACCAGCAGTCCCAGGCGCCGGCCGCCCGCACCGCCTGGAGGACCGAAGGCCACAGCCGGGGGTCGAGGTCATCGACTGTGCTCTCGACGACGGTCACGTCGCCCTCGCGCAGGTCCCGCTCCGCGCCGGACACCCCAATGACCACCCGGGTGATGTTGGGCCGGTCCGGGGTGTCCCGGCCACCGCCGCCGGTGCCCACCGCGCGTACCGTCATGGCTGGAAAGCCACCCGGTGCGGCCGCCGCCGCGAGCAGGGCCGCACCGGTTGGGGTGGTGCGCTCACCGGTCAGGTCGCCGCTGGCCAGGTCCAGGCCGGCCGCGGCGGCGATACGGAGGACGGCGGGAGCTGGCACCGGAAGGCGGCCGTGCCGGCTGGTGACGTATCCGCTTCCGGCGGCCAGGGCCGAGCAGCAAACCACCGCGCCGGGCCGCAGCAGTCCGAGATCCTCCAGTGCGGCCGCCGATCCCACCACGTCGGCCAGTGAGTCGAACGCACCCACCTCGTGGAAGTGCACGTCTTCGGGTGGCTCGCCGTGCACCGCCCCCTCCGCCTCGGCCAGCAGCCGGAAGACCCGTGTCGCGAGATCCTTCCCGGCCGGGCCGAGGTCACTGGCGCCGAGGTGGCCGAGCACGTCGGCGAGGTGCCGCTGTCGGTCGGTCGCCGTCGGCGTGGTGATCACGGCCCGTAGGCACGCGAGGCCGCCCCGGCGGGCGGTCTCGGTCCGCAGCCCGAGACCGGGCACGCCGAGTGAGGCAATGGCTCCGCGTACCCGCTCCACGTCGGCGCCCGCATCGAGCAGGGCGGCAAGCAGCATGTCGCCGGCCACGCCCGCGGTCGCGTCGATGTAGGCGGCACCCGGCCGGTCCGTCATCGGTGCACCGCGCGGATGATCTTGGCAGCGTGCGCCGCCGCCCCGAACCCGTTGTCGATGTTGACGACGACCAGACCCGGGCTGCACGAGGCGAGCATGCTGGCCGCTGCGGCCAGGCCACCCGCCGCGACGCCGTAGCCGACACTGGTTGGCACGCCGATCACCGGCGCGCTGACCAGTCCGGCGACCACACTCGGCAGGGCACCGTCCATCCCAGCCACGACCACCACACACTCGGCGGCGCGCAGGTCGTCTAGCCGGGACAGCAGCCGCCCGAGCCCGGCCACACCCACGTCGGCGAGGACATCCGCGCGGACGCCCAGCACGGCCAGCGTCGCAGCACATTCCCGGGCCACTTTCAGGTCCGTGGTGCCGGCCGTCACGACCAGCACGTTGCCGCGCGCGGGCGGCAACGTCCCGACGGCGACCGTTCCGGCCACTTGATCGGCGTGTACGACGTCGCCAGGGAAACGGGTGGCCGCCTCGTCCAGGACGCCGGCCGGGCAGCGTGTCGCCAGGGCCGGTGCCTCCGGATCGCGGGCCCGCAACTCGGCCAGCAGCGCGAAGATCTGCTCGGACGTCTTGGCTTCGCCGAAAACCACTTCCGGGACGCCGGTCCGCCGCCGACGATCTACGTCCAGCAGGGCGAACTCGCCCAGCGGGACGCCCGCCGCCCCGGCCGCCGCCCGGGCGCCGCCCGGGCGCCGTCCCGGGCGCCCCAGGCGTACCCGGAGCCTCAGCCGCCACGGCTGACCGGAGTGACGTCGAGGTTCAGCGAACCGGACCGCAACGGCCGCTCGTCGATCTCCGCGCGCTGATATCCAGCCGCCCGGACGCAGTCCAGCACCGCCGCGTGCTCGTCCGGGTCCGCCGCCCGCGGCAGGTCAGCCGCGCCGAGCTGCACCCGGCCGAGATCACCGAAATGCCGCACCCGCAGTTCGCGGTAGCCGCGCTGCTTCAGGCTCAGCTCGGCCCGGTCTACCTGCGACAGCACATCGGCGCTGACCGGGGTGCCGTAAGGCAGCCGCGATGCCAGACAGGGCGACGCGGGCTTGTCCGCACTCGGAACTCCCAGGTGCTGCGCCAGCGCCCGCACCTGGTCCTTCCCCACGGACGCCTCCAGCAGGGGATGCCGGACACCGTGCTCGGCCGCCGCGCGCAGCCCGGGCCGCCAGTCACCCGTGTCGTCGGCGTTGGCGCCGGACAGCACGGCGGCGAATCCGCGGCGCCGGGCCAGGGCGGCCAGCCGCTCGTACAACTCGGATTTGCAGTAGTAGCAGCGGAAGCGGTCGTTGCGCCGGTAGTCGTCGCGCTCCAGCTCGGCCGTACTGATCAGCTCGTGCCGGACGCCTACCGCCCGGGCCACCGACCGGGCGCCGTCCAGCTCCCCGGACGCGAGGGCCGGCGAGACGGCGGTGACGGCGAGGGCTTGTTCCCCGAGCGACCGGGCGGCCAGCGCAGCGACCAGAGAGGAGTCCACCCCGCCGGAGAACGCGATCAGGGCGCTGCCCAATCCGGCCAGACGCTCGGTCAGCTGGCCGGCCAGCGCGTCAAGCCCGTCAGGCACGCCGTTCCCTTCTCACGTCACCCGGGCCGCGCCGCGGTGATCTGCGCATGGCGCGCCATTGCCCACTGCCGGTTTATCCCCCGCCAGGCAGCCAATCCCATCCCTCGTCGATCGCCCGCCATACCGCAGCTGATCTTATGATTCGGACTATACGCTTCGGCGCGCTTGCGCCGACCTGCCGCCGCGATCGGCTGTACCCTCAGATTCAGCTTTCGGTACTTCGGGAGGTCTCGTGCCTATCGAACAGGCAGAGTTCGGCCGCACCGGCCACCAGAGCAGCCGGGTGATCTTCGGAGGGGCGGGTCTCGCGCAGGTCTCCCAGCGGGTCGCGGACGAGACCCTGGACCTCCTGCTCTCCCACGGGGTGAACCATCTGGACGTGGCCTCGTCCTACGGCGAGGCGGAGGTGCGCATCCGGCCGTGGCTGCAGCGCGAACCGGGCCGGTTCTTCCTGGCCACCAAGGGCGACGATCGCACCGCAGCCGGGGCCCGCGAGGAACTGCACCGGTCCCTGGACCGGATGGGCGTTGACCACGTTGACCTCTGGCAGTTGCACGCCCTGGCCGATCCGATCGAGTGGGACACCGCCCTGAGTCCTGGCGGGGCGCTCGAGGCCGCCCTTGAAGCCCGGGAGCAGGGTCTCATCCGCTGGATCGGGGTGACCGGCCACGGCAGCCAGATCGCCGCGACGCACCGCCGCAGCCTCGAGCGGTTCGGCTTCGATTCGGTGCTGCTCCCATACAACTTCATCACCATGCAGAACCCGTACTACGCGGACAACTTCAACGCCCTGTACGAGACCTGCCGCGAGCGGCGCGTCGCGGTGCAGACGATCAAGTCGATCGCGCTGCGCCCCTGGGCGGGCCGTCCGCACACCCGGGCGACCTGGTACGAGCCGCTTGAGCAGCAGGACGATATCGATCTCGGCGTGTGGTGGGCGATGAGCCGCCCCGGGGTGTTCCTCGACAGCGTGGGGGACGTGGACTTGCTCCCGAAGGTGCTTGACGCGGCCAGCCGGTTCACCGGGGCGCCGGCCGACGCGGCGATGAGCGCGCTGCTCGACCGGACGGGGGCCGAGCCGCTGTTCGTCTGACCGGGTCGCACTGATCACGTCGTCCGCCCTAACGCCCTGACTTGCTCAACGCCCGTCGCCTCACCGGGGTGATTCCGTGGCGCGCCGACTGGCGGCCGGGGAGGCGCAGGGCGGCGGCGGCGCCGGCCCAGCAGACCAGTGCGATCACCACGCAGGCGACGTGCAGGCCCGCCATGAACGAGGTGGTCACGTCCTGAGTCAAGGAGAGTGAGTCCGGGTTGTGGCGCGCGACGCCCAGTGCCGCGGCTACCGAACTGCGTGCCGCGGCGTAGGCGGACGCGGGAAGCGCGGGTATCCGCGTGGCAGCCAGTTTGTGCAGGTACACGCTGCTGAAGACGCTGCCGATGACGGCAACGCCCAGGGCACCGCCTGCCTCGCGGGTGGCGTCGTTGACCGCTGAGCCGGTTCCGGCCCTGGCCGGGGGTAGTACGGACAGGATGGACTCGGTAGCCGGGGTGCTGATCAGCCCGAGTGCGGTGCCCATGATCACCATCTGGGCGGCGATCTGCGGGTAGGGCTCGGTGACCGGCGAGCCGGCGATCCACGCGAACACCAGGCCGAACAAGATCAGGCCGCAGGTGACGATGACGCGGGTGCCGATCCGGACGGCCAGGCTTGCGCCGGCTGCGGACCCGGCGGCGATGCTTAGCGCGACGGGGAGGATCCGCACGCCAGTTGAACAGGGTGCCGTAGCCGCGGATGAGCTGGAAGTACTGCGTGATGAGGAAGATGAAGCCCAACAGCGCGAAGAAGGCGATGGTCACCGAACCGCTCGCGGCGGAGAAGGCTGGCACTTTGAACAGGGTGACGTCAAGCATCGGCTCGGCGGTGTGCCGCTCCACGACCACGAACGCCGTCCCGAGCAGGGCCGTGCCGGCGAATCCCGCGATACTGGACGCGGCCCCCCAGCCGCGATCGGGAGCCTCGATGATGGTGTAGACGAGCAGGCCGATCGCTGCGGAGGAGACCAGCAGCCCGGGCAGGTCGATGCGGGCGGCACCGGGCTGGCGTGACTCTGGGACGATCAGCATCGCGGCGATCGCGGCGATCAGGGCCGCGGGGACCAGGGCCCAGAACACCGACCCGTACCAGAAGTGAGCCAGCAGCAGCCCGCCGGTGACCGGTCCCACCGCCACGCCCAGGCCGGTGACGGCGCCCCATACCCCGATGGCCCGGGCTCTCTCGGCCCGGTCGGGATAGGCGCTGATGATGACCGACAAAGTGGTGGGGTAGATCAGCGCGTCGAAGGCACCCATCATGAACCGGAGGACGACCAGTGCCCCGGCGTGGTGCACGACGCCGCCCAGAGCGGATGCCGCCGCAAAGCCGAGCAGGCCCGTGACGAGGACCGGACGGCGGCCAAACCGGTCGCCGAGCGATCCGCCGGTCAGCACCAAAGCGGCGAAGGCCAGGCTGTACCCGTTGACCACCCATTGCAGGGTGCTCGTCCCGGCCCCCAGTTGCCTGCTAAGCGACGGGAGGGCGATATTGACGATGGTGGTGTCCAGGTCGATGGCGAACACGGCCAGGCAGACCGTGGCCAGCACCGCCAGGCGGCGGCGTGAGGTCAGCGGCGGCATGGATGGCGGCCACCCGGTCCACCGTGGCGGCGAATTCGTCGGTGAACGTGACCGTGCCAGCCACAATCCGGAGGCATGCGCGCGATTAGGTCTCTGGACAGAATTTATGGATGGTCTCAGCCAACGACTGGGCGAATTCGTCGGGCCGGTCTTCGTAAGCGTGGTGATGTCCGGGGAAAGTCACCAGTGCGCAGCCGAGTGTGTCCGCCATAGCCCGGGCGCAGCGTACGTATCGGTAGTTGCCTGACAGGCCGCCTTCGCCAGCGGCAACCAGCGTACACGTGCCGGCTTCCTTGATCGCTGCGAGATCCGGCATGAACTCAAGCATCTCCATAACCTGATGACGAAAGACAAAGTCCCCATCTCTCTTAGCGCGCGCGACAGATTTCCGCCCGAACGTAGGTTCGGAATCAAGCCCGATTGAGTCCGTCCATGCCAAGTACGCCGCGATGGGGCCTTGACGCTCGTTCAGACGGCAAAGGTCCTGGAAGAAAGCTCGCTGCTCGTCGAAATCAGGCAGTATTCTTATAGTGAGAGGCTCGTGGACGATATACGCCCGTACATAGTTTGGATATCGTGCCGTTAAATCAAAGCCCACGGATGCGCCGACGCACGTGGCGAATACGATCGCTTGCCGAACTTCGAGCGCGTCGAGCAGGGTGACGATGTCGCAGCTCTCTTGGCCGACATTCATAGCGTGGTCCGTTCGGCCCGTGCTTTGCAGAGTGCCACGGCGGTCATAGCTAATGACTCGGAACTCCTTAGCAAGACGCCTGGCGACCCTTCGGAACTCGAGAGCGCCGGCTCCAGCGCCGCCGATGGTGAGCAAGGCAGGCCCGCGGCCAACGCTCTCGTAATGGAGCTCTGCACCGTCGACTGCGATAGTCTCAGGTCGTTGTGCCATTCTCACTCCCCGCTATCAAGAAGAAATATCATAGTTTCCATTTGCTCTCACTTCCGCGCCAATCTTACCAGCCGATTGCTTAGCGATCTTGTTAGAGCCGGCCTGGCGTGCGCAATAATGGCACGATGTCTTCTCCGAGCGGAGGAGCGCTCCCGAACTAGACGGAGATGCGTTATGTCATCGCAGGCCAGCAGTGATCCGGCCCCGGCCGGAGCGCAGTCTCCTGGTCATCCGGGCCGCAGCCTCAGGGCGGGCGCCCTGCGCATGGGCGACGTCGTGGTCATGGCCATGGCCAGCTCCGGCCCCACGCAGAGCATTGCGGTCACGCTGGCCGCCCTGCTTGCCGCCGTCAACTATGCTTCCTTACTGCCCATTCTGATCTGCTTCATCCCGATGCTCGGCATCGCAATCGGATACCAGCG
The DNA here is from genome assembly GCA_963717125.1 of uncultured Actinomycetes bacterium. GTDB lineage: Bacteria > Actinomycetota > Actinomycetes > Streptosporangiales > Streptosporangiaceae > RYN-230. The sequence goes on along the minus strand of CAVQVG010000019.1, from coordinate 480,458 downwards.
GCTCAACGCCTGGCAGCCCAGCGCCGGCGCGACGTACTCCTGGGTCGGCCGGGCGGTGAGCCCGCACGCTGGATTCTTCGCCGGCTGGATCATGCTGATGTACTATTCGGTCGGCACGACCAGCCTGACCATTCCGCTCGGCACCTACATGCTGAGCTTCTTCAGCAACTCCGCAGCCAACAACGCCCACGCCGTCGCCGGCGTCGGGACTGCGTTCGACCTCCTCGTCCTGGTCGTCGCGGCGCTTGGAATCAAGCTGACGGCCCGGTTCTCGTGGGGCTGGGCTATCTTCGAGTACGGCCTGCTGGTCGGCTTCTCCATCGCGGCCTTCATCGGCATTTACGGCCATCACCTGCACCACACGGTGCACGTGTCCAGCTCATGGTTCACCATCAGCGGCGCCGGTGGCTTCGGCGCGCTGGTCACCGGGATGCTACTGGCCATCTTTCTATACTCCGGCTGGGACACCGCCGCCTATGTGGGCGAGGAGGCCAAGGGCAAAAAGGCCGGTCCGGCGGGGGTGACCAGCGTGGTGCTGCTATTCGTCATTTACGCAGGGGTCATCTTCTGCCTGCAAGGCGTCGCGCCCAACGGCGCGATGCAAGCCAACGCGGCCAACATCCTGGCCTACGTCGGCAACCTGATTGGCGGCAGCGCATGGAAGCAGGTCATGATCGTCGCCGTGCTCGGCGGCACGCTCGCCTCGCTCCTGGCCGCCATCGTGAGCGCGTCGCGAATCTCGTTCGCCATGGGCCGCGACCGTGTGTTTCCGGGCTGGTTCGGCGAGGTCAACGCCAAATACCGCACCCCGTGGAACGCTACGATCCTGTTCGGCCTGCTGAACGTGATTTTCCTGTGGGGCTCGACGCTGATCGGCTCGATCGGCAAGGCCCTCGCCGACATCACCGCCACCCTTGGCTTGATAGCGGCGATGTTCTACCTGCTTAGCGCGAGCACGGCGGTCTGGTACTACCGGCGGATCATCATGCGCAGCGCGTCGAACTTCGTCCTCGGCGGGGTGCTGCCAGGGCTAGGCGCAGCGTTCATGGCTTTCGTGATCATCTACACGCTGGCCACAGGGTTGCTCAACGGAGTGCAAATCGGGTTTGGCTTCGGGCTCGCGGCGACCGGCCTGCTGCTCTCGTTCGTCGCCCAGCGCGTCGGGAAGTCGACCTTCTACTCCGACCCGACGACCAGCTTCGGCGGCCGGGTCGAGGAGGAACTCGCCAGGCCGCAGCCCTCATGATCGCAGACCCCCGGCCACGTATCATAACGCCAGAAGAGGAGGCTACACGCTAATGGCGAAGGTTCTGCAAGAAGAAGAATTAATGGAGCTGGTGAAGAAAGTCGCTGAGGAAGCCCTGGATGAGGACCTTAGCAACGCAACACCGCAGACGCGACTGCGCTCCCTGGGAATGGATTCAGTTGACCTGCTTGAGTTCGTCAGCGACCTGGAAGATCGCCTTCAGCTCTGCATACCCGACAGCCAACTCAAGGAGCTTGAGACAGTGGGCGGCGTGATCGCCACCCTCATGGCACTGCAAGCAGCCCAGCCTGCCGGGGACGCCGGCACGCCGGCCGGCGCCGGGGACGAGGAACGGCCCACCGATGCCATCCGATGACGTCGTCATTACCGGGCTAGGTATTGTCTCGCCGGTGGGCGGTGACGCCCGATCCACCATGCAGGCACTGCTGCGCGGTGACTCCGGGGTTACGCTGCTGCCGGAAGACCAGCGTGGGCAGACGCCGGTGTATCTGTACGCCCCGGTGGACGACGGTGCCCTGACCCGGGTCAGCCGACGGGAGAAAGTGCGCCATGACCGGTCCGTCCACCTGGCCCTGCAGGCCGGCCGGGAAGCGTGGGCGGACGCTGGTGCCCCGGAGGCTGAGCCGTCCCGGGTCGCCTCGGTCGTCGCGACCGGTATGGGCGGGCTAACCATCCTGCTCGGGCTGTATGACCGTTACCTGGTAAAAGGTCCGATCGGCATGCCCGCCCACACCATTACGGGCATCATGGCCAACGCCAGCTCCGCGCTGCTGGCCACCGAGATAGGCGCCCGGGCGGCGGCCGTATCGCTCGCGAGCGCCTGCGCCTCCGGGGCCGACGCCATTGCCCACGCGATGCGCCTGTTCCGCGACGACGAGATCGACCTGGCGCTGGCCGGGGGAACCGAAGCCATCGTCCACCCGGTCACGCTATCCGCATTTGCGGCGTTGCGGGCATTGTCCTCCCGGCACGATGATCCGCCGCACGCGTCGCGGCCGTTCGACCGCGACCGGGACGGATTTGTGCTGGGGGAAGGGGCGGCCGTCCTGGTGATGGAGCGCCGCCGTCACGCCGAGGGCCGGGGCGCGCGGATCTGGGCACGGGTCGCGGGGGCGGGCTCGACCTGCGACGGTTCCCACCTCGTGGCGCCCGACCCCACGGGCCGCTGGAACGCCGAGGCCATTGGCAAGGCGCTGCGCGCGGCGGAGATCGGCCCCACGGATATCTCCTGTGTCAGTGCCCACGCGACGGCCACCGTTCAGGGAGACCTGGCAGAGACTGAAGCGCTGAAGAAGGCGTTCAACGGCGCCCTGAGTGGCATCGGCGTGACCGCGCTGAAGTCGTCGTTCGGCCACATGATAGGTGCGTCAGGCGCGGTGTCCGCCGCGGTGGCCGCCATTTCCGTCCACGACAAGGTCGTTCCCCCCACCCGCAACCTAGACAACCTGGACCCCGCCATCGACCTGGACGTGGTCCGCGAGACAGCCCGTCCGCTGCCTGTCGGCGCGGCGATCCTTGTCAACGCGGCCGGGTTCGGAGGCCACAACACCGCCGTCGTCATCGCGGGTGAGTAGGGGACCCGCCTGGGGGGGCAAAACTGTGCCATTGCTCTGACCTATGGTGTCTGGACCGCATAGCGCCGTCGTGCTGCGTAGAGCAATTGTCAAGACCTGTGGATGGGAGCCGCACCGACCCAGCGGTGATAGGCGTCTACGTTGACGTTGCTGCCGCACACGATGGTGACTACGTGCCGGCCGGCGAAGCGGTCACGGTCTTCGAGGATCGCGGCGATGCCGAGCGCCGCCGACGGTTCGGCGACGAGGCCAGCGTGGTCGAGGAGCATCCGCATACCGGCGATGATCGACGCCTCCTGGACCAGGACGGCGTCGTCAGCGACCAGGAGGAGGTCGTCCAGGACGGCCGGGATGGGACGCCTGCCGGCGACGCCGTCAGCGATGGTGCTGGTCGAGTCGGTGGTGACGACGCGCCGTTGGCGCCACGAGTGTGTCATCGCCGGTGCGCCCAGCGGCTGGATGCAGATCACCTCGACGCCGGGCGCCTGGGCTTTCATCACATGACCCACACCGGTGGCCAGCGCTCCGCCGCCGAGAGCAATCAGGACGGCGTCGAACGACGCTGCGGTGTCCGCCAGTTCCAGGCCGATGGTCGCCGCGCCCTCGCAGGTCTCGATGTCCAGGCTGTCTTCGACCAGCCGGATGCCGTCGTACCGCGCGAGGGCATCCGCCCGCTCGCGGGCCATGTCGAAGTCGCCGTCCACCAGCTCCAACCTGGCGTCCAATGCGCGGATGCGATCAAGCTTGGCCGCAGGCGCAAAGCGGGATGCCACGACGGTGACGTCGAGCCCCCGGCCGCGACCGGACCAAGCGAGGGCTTGGCCAAGGTTGCCCGCGCTGGCACACACCACGGCTCGCGAGCTATTGCCGGCGAGCAGGCTCGCGACTACCTCGGTGCCGCGGGCCTTGAAGCTGCGGACTGGGTTCGCCGTTTCGAGCTTGATGCTCACCGTGCACCCGAGGTCGGGCTCCAGCGCCTCGCAGCGGTACAGCGGAGTGTCGAGGAAAATCGGGTCGATCACCCGGCGAGCAGCCCGGATCCGAGCAGTGTCGAGGCGCGTCTCCTGCACGGCACAGCCGGGCTCCCCGCCCTTCACTTCTTCACGCGGTAGTCGATGAAGGTCGCGAGCGGGGACTGGCGCACTCCGAGGTGTTCGAGTTCCAGGGATTCGCCGAACCCGTCGAACAGGCGCTTGCCGGCGCCGAGGGTCACCGGGGCGATGATGATCGTGAGCTCCTCGACCAGTCCGGCAGCCAGGGCCTGGCGGATGACGTCTGCGCCGCCCATCACATGCACCTGCTTGTCGTCGGCTGCAGCCTTGGCCTGGTCGATCGCCTCGACGAGGCTCCCGACGAAGACGAAGTCGCCGCCCGGCGGCTGCTCTGCGGGGCGGTGGGTAACCACGAAGAACGGGATGCCCCAGGGGTTCTTGTCGCCCCAGTGCCCGGCCGCCTCGTAGGTGCCGCGGCCTGCGATCACCGCACCGTTGGCGCCGATTGTCTCCTCCAGCCAGGCCTTGTCCTGGCCGGTCGCCTCCCCGCGCCCGGGCGAGTCGTAGCTCCAGGGCCCGCCGAAAACCCAGTAGTGCAGGCGCTCGCCGCCGACCCCGAGCCCACAGCCAGGGCCATCGCCGGGCCCGGTGATGAAACCGTCCACGGAGATGGTGATCCCTGCAACCACCTTGCCCATCGGCTCTCTCCTCTCAGTCAGGCCGTCGCACCGGCGTGATGTATCAGGCAGACGGTTGGCCCGGGCCGAAATCATCGCCGGGAGCAGATCCGAACCATAGCGCCGGGACTTGTGCCGCGGCGAGCCAGACCCCGCCCGCCGCGGGGTCGGGTGATTCAGGAGTTATCCGGGCCCCAGTGCCTGGGCGCGGATGAAACTGAGCAACCGGGCGTGTTGCTTGACCAGCATGGTGATGGCGGCTGGCTCCAGGTCTGCCATACCGGCCAGCGCGGCGGGGATGTCTGCCAGCACGTCGGTCATTGCGGACACAATGGCCGCGGCATCCGCCGTACCTTCCAGGTGGCGGTCCGGGGCGTTGATGACCACGGCGTTTACCAGCCTGTCGGCAACGTCCTGTGAGCAGCCAAGACCGGCCTCGATCAGGTCACTCCACCGGCGGCCTAGCGTTCGCAAGCCTGCCCAGGACCGGTAGCCGATGAAGAGAGACTCCCACTGGCGGAGGATGAACTCCTCCCACCCGAGAACCGCTACATCGTCCAGGTCGTGGTCGTACACGAGTCACAGGGTACGGCGACGGGCATCGAGGCCCGCACCGGGGAACCAGTCATGATGTTGTCACGGGTGATAAGTCCGCCGCTGGGTCATCCCGTAAAGGTCTTTATGTGCCGGACAGCTTTGCCATTCCCCGGTAATTCGTGCCCCGCTCAATGGGCGCACCACCTTGTCCAGCTACTACACCGGCCGCCCGCTGCCCGGCAGCCGGCTGGTGATCCGGATGGGCACCAGCCCACGATCTTCTTCCGGCCGCTGCTCTGCGCCAACATCCACTGACCGGCAGACTCAGCGGCGCAGGATGGTCTCCTGCTCCAGGTGCGACAGCTTCTCGGGATTGCGCACGGCGTACAGCCCGGTGATGAGGCCGTCGCCGGTGCGTACCGCTATGACGGTGTCGATCTCACCGTTGAGGCGGAGGATCAGTGCCGGGTAGCCGTTGACGTGCGCCGGCTGCAGCGAGGCCGCGGCGGCGATCCGGCCCAGCCCGGCGGTCAGCAAGCGGGCCACCCGGCCGGCCCGACGATGGGCCGCACCACGGCCTGCACGACTCCGCCACCGTCACCCAACAGGACGACATCCGGCGCGAGCATGTCGAGCAGGCTCTGCAGATCGCCCGTTTCGGCCGCCCGCCGGAACGCCTCGAGCGCGTCCCGGGTCTCGGCCGGGGAAATAACCCCGCGCGGCCGGCGCGCAGCGACGTGTACCCGTGCCCGGTGCGCGATCTGGCGGACCGCGGCCGGGCTCTTGCCGACGGCTTCGGCGATCTCGTCATACTCCAGATCGAAGACCTCGCGCAGCACGAACACCGCCCGCTCGGTCGGCCTGAGCGTCTCGAGCACCAACAGCATCGCCATCGAGACGCTCTCGGCCAGCACGACGTCCTCGGCCACGTCGGGCGCGGTCAGCAGCGGCTCGGGCAGCCAGGGGCCGACGTAGGACTCCTTGCGCCGGCCGAGCGTACGCAGCCGGCTCAGCGCCTGGCGGGTGGTGATCCGGACCAGATATGCACGCTGATCCCGCACAGCGTCGAGATCGACGCCCGCCCACCGCAGCCAGGTCTCCTGCAGGACGTCCTCGGCGTCGGCGGCTGAGCCGAGCATCTCGTAGGCGACGGTGAACAACAGGTTGCGGTGGGTGAGGAACGCCTCGGTGGCGGGGTCCGGGCCGCCGTCGCGGCTCATGCTCCCGCCGGGACCTTCTGGCGCGGTCCGCGACATGCCGGCCATGGGTGGGCTCCTCTTCACTCTCGACTGCGTTACCCACCAGACGCCGGGCCTCGCCGTTTTGTGACACCGAGACGGTAGCCGGTCCTTGTTGCCCGCTGCGTTGTCACAGGGATCGGGTCGCCGGCGTCTCGTGTTCGTCGGTCCGGCAGCACGCAACACCCCGAGTGAGGACGAAGCCATGGAACCCCGATTCAACATGTTCGGCAACGAGATCGGCGCCAAGTTCAGCAAGCGGTTCGCCAACGCCAGCCTGGTGATCGCGCAGTCGCCGCTGCCGAAGTCCACGCAGGAGCTGGTGGGGCTGCGCGCCAGCCAGATCAACGGCTGCGGTTGGTGCCTCGACCTCCACACCAAGGAGGCCGCAGCGGCCGGTGAAACCGCGGTCCGGCTCAACCTGATCGCCGCCTGGCGCGAGTCCACCGTGTTCACGGAGGCCGAGCGGGCCGCGCTGGCGCTCGCCGAGGAGGGTACCCGGCTCGCCGACGCCCACCATGGAGTGTCCGACGAGACCTGGGCCCAGGTGCGCAAGCACTACGACGACGACCAGATCGCCGCGCTGGTCTCCCTGGTCGCCATGATCAACGCGGCCAACCGGCTCGGCGTGATCGTCCGCCAAAAGGGGGGTTCCTACGAGCCCGGCATGTTCGCCAGCATGACGAGCTGATCGGGAGGCGAAAGGAACCAGCAACTCTGACAGTATGCGTATCTCCTGAGGAGCGGTAAAACTTGGATGCGTTCGCGACCTTCGCAGGTCACGCCATCCACAGAACACGCTTGGCGCCCGCGGCATCCGCGTTGAGGAGCCCGGCGACGTGCGCGACGCCGTGGCGGCGGCGCTGGCCCACACCGACGGGCCCGTCGTGGTGGACGTGGTGGTGGACCGCTACGCGCTGGCCCTGCCCTCCCATGTCCCGGCCGAGACAGCCAAGGGCTTCACGCTCAGCATCGCCAAGCAGGTGCTGAGCGGCAAGATGGACGAGGTTATCGAAACGGTTAACCGCAACGTCAGGCTCCTGTGACCCGTCACTCATTAGGCTTGCCGAGTGCGTGCCGTGGTACACACGTGGCATGACCGTCTCCCCGGTGCCAGACCTTGCTGACGTCCTCGCGGCGCGTCAGCGCATCACGCCCTACCTGCGGGCGACTCCGCTGTATCGTTACCCGGCGCTGGATGTCATGACCGGGGCTCAGGTGTGGGTCAAGCACGAGAACCATCAGCCTGTGGGCGCGTTCAAAGTCCGCGGCGGTGTGAACCTGGTCAGCCAGCTGGGCGCGGATGAGCGGCGCCGGGGTGTCATCGCCGCCTCGACCGGCAATCATGGCCAGTCGGTTGCCTACGCAGCGGACTTGTTCGGCGTGCGGGCGGTGATCTGCGTGCCTGAGCAGGCCAACCCGGTGAAGGTCGAGTCCATGCGCGCCCTGGGCGCCGAGGTGGTCCATTACGGCCGTGACTTCGACGAGGCCCGCGAGCATTGTGAGAAGCAGGCCACCGAGCATGCTTACCGGTACATCCACTCCGGGAACGAGCCGTCGCTCATCGCGGGCGTGGCCACCTGCACGCTGGAGATCCTTGAGGCGCAGCCAGACACCGAGGTGATCGTAGTCCCGGTCGGCGGCGGCAGCGGGGCGGCGGGGGCCTGTGTGGTCGCCAGGGCCGTGCGCCCGTCGATCGAGGTGATCGGCGTGCAGTCCGAGGCGGCCCCCGCCGCCTACCGCTCCTGGCAGGCGGGCACGCTTGTCGAGGACACCACCAGCACGTTCGCGGAGGGGCTGGCCAGCAGGACCGCGTTCGAACTGCCGCAGCGGATCCTGCGGGATCTGCTGGACGACTTCGTCTTGGTCTCAGAGGATGCGCTGAAGGCCGCGACGCGGGTGATGATCGAGAAGACGCGCAATCTCGTCGAGCCGGCGGCGCAGCCGCCCTGGCGGCGGTGCTGGGCGCTCCTCAGCGGTTCGCGGGCCGGAAGGTGGCGATCGTCTGCAGCGGGGGCAACATCAGCCCCGCGCAACTAGCAGCACTGTGGCCGCGCGAACCCGCTTGATACCTGTTGTCATCCGGCTTAGCTGGTGACCAGCAAGTCAGGCACGCTGACGTTGAGATGGTCAAGCAGGGCAGCCATCTTCCGGTGGCCCGGACCGCCTTGAGGATGACCTTGGCCTGTCTGTGCTCCAGTGTCGATCCGGGGCGCTCAGCCGACACGGCACGAACGTGCCATCTCTCTTGTCGCACGGCGCCTGCTCCCCGACGCGTTTACAGATGGCACGTTCGCGTCGTGTCGGCTGATGACCTTGGGGCGACTCTGGAGTGACAAGCTCAACGCAGAGGCAGGGCTGATGCCGACGTATTCGACCGTTCCCAACAAGTCAGTCAAGGCCGCGAACGGCATCGAGTATGCCTTCCGCGATGTGGGTGAGGGCGCTCTCCCGCTGGTGCTGCTGCAGCACTTCCGCGGCAACCTCGACAACTGGGATCCGGCCCTGGTCGACGCGCTGGCGTCCGGCCGCCGCGTCCTGACGTTCGACAACGCCGGGGTCGGCGGCTCGACCGGGACCACCCCGGCCACGGTGACCCAGATGGCCCACGATGCCATCGCCTTCCTGATCGCTATGGACCTCGACCAGGTCGACCTGCTGGGGTTCTCTATCGGCAGCTTCGTCGCGCAGGAGATCGCCCTGATCCGGCCCGGCATCCTCAACCGGCTGGTCCTGGCGTCCGCGGCGCCGCAGGGCGCCGCCGGGATGCACGGCTGGGCCCCGGAGGTGATCGGCGCCGTCGGCCGACTCCAGCCCGGCCCGGAACAGTACCTCAGCGTGTTCTTCACCGCCTCACCTGCGAGCCGGCAAGCCGGCACGGAGGCCCTGCAGCGCATGTACGCCAGAACCGAGGACCGGGACCAGGCAACCACCTGGGCGACCCGCAACGCCCAGTACGACGCGGTCTGTACCTGGGGAATCCCCGACCATGCGCTGCTGCAGCGACTCAGTGCCATCGACCTGCCGGTGTTCGTTGCCAACGGCGACAGCGACCCGATGATCCTGCCGCATTACTCGCATCTGCTGGCCGGCCTGATCCCGCAGGCCGGGGTCAAGATCTACCCCGACGCGGCCCACGGGTTCCTGTTTCAGCATCACGCCGAGTTCGCCACGGATGTCGGCGGGTTCCTCGCCGAGCCGGGCTAAACGGCCGCGGCGCCCAAGTCTGGGCAGCTAGCGGCACATCAAGACTGGAAGGATTCTCCTCATGCCCATGATTGACGCCTACGCCGCAGCTGGCACGTTCGCCGACCCGCACCGGCTGGCCGTGGATCTCGCTACCGCCGTCATGACGATCGAGCAGGTCCCGGACATCCCGATGTTCCGTAAGAACACCGCGGCGTTCGTCCATGACCTCCCGGCCGGCTGCCTGGCCAACGTCGACGGCGACAGCAACTATGTCCGCGTTCAGGTCCTGACCAACTCCGGTGCGCTGGATCGCGACAAGCAACTCGCGGTCGTCCGCCAGCTCACCGGCATCATCGCCGCCGCGGCCGGCGACCCCACTCTGGCCGACCGGACCTGGGTGCTGCTGACCGAGGCGCCCGACGGCGGATGGGGCCTGAACGGGCACGCGAACACCAACGCCGAACTCGTCAGCGCCGCACGCGCCCAGATCGCGGAACTCAACAAGAACGCGTCCAGCACGTAGCTGCTTGGCAGCGTGAAGGGAATATCGACCATGAGCAACAAGGTCCTCGGCCTATCGGTCGATTGCGCCGACGCCGCCGCGCTGGCCCGGTTCTGGGGCGCCGTCCTGGACCGGCAGGTCGCGGACGGCGCCACCGCCGAGAACGCCGTGCTGCTCGCCGGCGACCAGGCCACCAGCGGACCGCGGCTCGCGTTCCACCAGGTACCCGAGACGAAGGTCGTCAAGAATCGCCTCCACCTCGACCTCGTCACCGACAACCTGGAAGCCGAGACGTTGCGCCTGTTCAGCCTGGGGGCCCGGAATCTCCGCGACGTCGAGAAAGCGGGGGCCCGCTGGACGACCTTCGCTGACATCGAAGGCAACGAGTTCGACCTCATCGCCGGATGAGGCGGCCAAGCGGGCGAGCTCAGCGTCTCTCCTCGTGCCCGGCGGCGATACGGGCCAGGTCGACTCGTGAATTTACCCGGAGCTTCATGAAGACATGGCGCAGGTGGCCGCTCACAGTATGGGGCGATACGAAGAGGCGCTCGCCCACCTCCCGGTTCGTCAGACCTTGAGCCACGAGCCGCGCAACGGCGAGCTCAGAGTCGGTCATCGCGGCCCAGCCAGTATCGGGGCGCTGTGTCGGCACCACTCGGCGGCGCACTCCCAGGGACCGCAGCCGCTGCCGCACCCGGCCGGCATCCCAGCTAGCCCCGGCTCCGGCGTAGAGCGCGAGCGCCCGGTTGAACGCAGCGATACCGCGGCGGGTTCCGCCGCTGTCCACGGCAACACCACCCAGATCCTCCAGCGCTGAGGCAAGTGCTAGTGGCCGGGGGCCCTGCTCGTAGAGCTCCACTGCCTCGGCAAGCTCCTTCTCGCTGTGGTTGATGAGGCCGGTTGCGTGCGCCGTGGCGGCTTCCAGGGACCTCACATCGCGGTTGAGCTGCGAACGGCGCCGGACAGTGCCGACGGTGTGTTCCGCGAGCTCAGTGTCGTCCGCGGCGAGGGCGATGCGGATCAGCTGTACCTCGTCGGTGACGTCCATGGGGAACAGGGGAAGTAGCGACATGCGCTCCTCCTCACCGAGGAGGCACAGGCACTCCCGGGCGCGGCGCGCGTCGCCGTCAGCCATGGCCTGCAGGGTGAGCAACCAGGCGGCGTGCCGGCGGACGCTGGGAGCATCCTGGGTGAGCATCACCTGAGCGATCTCCGTTGCCTGCCGCGCCAGGTTCCGGTCACCGGTGTGCATCGCCACGCGGCCAAGAGCGGCGACTCCTGCCGCATCCAGGACGCTGACGACCTGATGCGCCATGTCCGGGGTGAACAGCTCTCCGAGGGCCGCGCCGGCATCCGTGACCCGGCCTAGCTGGAGCAGTTGCCTTGCCCGCCCGGTCTCGAAGATACCCAGAGCCCAGGCCTGCCGCTCGTGCTGGGCGGCAGCGATGCTGTCGATTGAGATCTGCAGCGATTCGTCGATCCGGTCGAGGACAGTGAGTGAATCGCAAAGCCACTGTGTGGCGAGTTGCCGCCGGGCTTGCAGAACACGCCAGTCCTGAGGTGACAGCCCTGGCTCGCCGGCCGCTACACGACCGCTCCGCTGAGCGGACTCCACGAGTTCGAGCGCTGGTGCGAAAGAGCCGTCGGCATAGGTCAGGCCAGAGTCGGCAAGTTCCAGGATGAAACGACCACGCGCATCGTCGGACTTGTCAACTGCTTCCCGCGCCGCTGGGAGCGCGGCGCGCGCTTCGTCCAGCCGGCCCGCGGTCACCAGATTGTGAAACAGGTTGGCGGACAGGAGGGAGCGGAGGTCCACGGAGATATCCGGGAGGGCAAGCCCCTTGCGGCAGGAGTCCGCGCGTATGTCGGGCGAAATCGCGAACATGCCGGCAATTATCAGCTGGAAGTCAGCTTCTTCCTCCGGCGGCAGCGCCTGGCGCAAAGCGGTGTCGGCGAAAGCCTTCGCTTCCTCACCGCGCCCAGCGGCATGCAAGCGAACAGCGGTTTGGGCCACGAGTGCCCTGCGCAATGGATGATCGCGCGGTGCGAGGTCGAGGGCCCGCCGACTCAGGTCGGCGGCCGCCCCAGGATCGGTTGCGTCCAGCGCGTCGGCGGCCTGCGACAGGGTCGTGATCGCGATCTCGTCTCCCGGCTCGGCGCTCGCTGCCAGCCGGGCCGCCACCTCGAGCGGCATCGCGCCCCGGGCGATCAGGACGGTGGCCGCCTGGCGATCGAGGGCCCGGCTCACCGGCAGGGGCAAGCTGGCCCGGACCGCCTCCAGGAGCAAGTCGTGGCGGAAGGTGAGCATCTCCCCGCTCGCAACGAATAGGCCCGCGTGCAGCACTTCCTCCACCGGGCCCAGCAACGCTGATGGCGGGCGATCAAGCATCGCGGCCAGATCATCGAGCGAAAACCTCCGGCCCAGCGCGGTGGCCACGGCCGCTACCTGATGCGCCAGTTCCGGCATCTGGTCCAGCCGCCGCCGCATGTTGTCCCCCACCCGGCGCGGAAGCCGAGCCTCCACCAACTCAGCCCGGCCAGCTTCGATGCGTACGAGCTGCTCTTCTCTCAGGCCCCAGAGCATCTCAACGAGGAAGAACGGGTTACCGCCAGCGCGGTCAGCCATCCTCAGCAGATCGCCGCCGGGCTCCGCCCGCAGGACACCGGAGGTCACCTGCCGTACGGCTGCGTCACCGAGAGGGCCAAGGACCATCTTCCCGGCTCCGCTGCGCATCAGGTGGTCGACGGCACTCTGGATCTGGCGAGAGCCGGGACTGGGCCGGAAAGCGAGGATCCAGGCGACGGGGACCGTCGCCAGCCGGTTCGGGAGAGCTCGCAGGGCAGCCGCCGTGCCGCCGTCTGCCCACTGCAAGTCGTCAAGGCAAATCAGCAGCGGCGCCTCCAGCGCTGCTCGCTCCAGCAAACCCTGAAGATCCTGGAGCAGCCAGTACCTCTGCTCGGGCAAGGCATGCAAGTCTGGGAGCTCAGCCCGGTCCAGGATCGGGTCAGGCCCATCGAACAGCGCCGCCATCAGAGTCGCCAGTTCGACCATGCCGTCGCCGGGATCAGCCGCGCACGTCCCGACCCGGAACCGGCGGCGGCGTGCCACCATCGCCGTCTCCTCCAGGAGCCGGCTCTTGCCCATCCCGGCGTCCCCCTCGACCAGGACCACCGTGCCAACGCCAGACCAGGCCCGGTCAAGTTGCTCGCTCAACGCGGCCAGCTGAGCGTCTCGGCCCGAGAACGGCACGGGCAGGCTCACCACCATGGCCACGTTACCGAGCCCTACCGGCACAGTCGACCGCCAACCGGCTCTGCCGCTGCCGACGATAGCTAGCGGTAACTGTCTGCGGTGATATCCGCGAACGAACGGACCAGCGGGTTGGCGTCGGCCTCGCGCCAGGCCAGCACGAGACGGCTGGGCGGCATGTCCGCCACCGCCACGGTGACGAGCCCTTCGGGTAGCGAGTCCCCCAGCGGCGCCAGCCCGACAGTCCCGTTCCACAGCACGCCCTGCAGGCACTCGTGGACGGTGCGCACGATAGGACCGTCCCGCAGGCGGCTGCCCGGTACCGTGCCGTTCCAGTACGCGCGCCAGATGGGGTCGGTTCCCTCGGGTAGCTGGAACCACCGCCGTCCGGCGAGTTCGGCTAGGCGCAGGCTGTCGTGATGGGCAAGCGGGTCGTCGGTACGCAGCACCACTCCGACCGGGTCAGACCGCAATACATGGACGAATATCCCGGTCGCATCGAACGGCGCGCGGGTGATCGCGACATCGACCAGGCCAGCCCGCAGACCGGCCGTGGGGTCAGTGAGGTCGGCCTCGTGGACCCGGACGCCAACGCCCGGGTGACGCTGGCGGAAGGCGGCTGCCAGCTGCGTTCCGGCCTGCTCGGCACTGTCGGCGACGACCCCGATGGTGATGGACGCGCTGCCCGCGGCCGTGGCCATCCGTGCGCGAGCCTGTTCGGCCCGGTCGAGCAGGGTGCGGGCCTCCTCGTACAGCACGGCACCGGCGCCGGTCAGCGTCACCCCGGCGGGTGAGCGGTGCAGCAGGACAGCGCTGAACTCCGCTTCCAGTTGCCGGATGGCCCGGCTCAGCGGTGGCTGGGTCATGTGCAGCCGGGCGGCGGCGCGCCCGAAGTTTCGTTCCTCGGCGACGGCCACGAAGTAGCGCCAACTCCGTGCTGGTCATCGACACCGGGATGGGCCCTCGCAACGGCGGTATGGTCCTCGAATTCGCGACCTCGTACGCTAACGGCCGCGAACTCTACCGGGTACAGGCCGACGACCTGGCCGTGAAGGGCCCGGGTTACCTCGGCATGTTCCGCGGGCTCGGCGAGCCAGTCGCCTGGCAACTCGAAGGCGTGGAGCTGGTCAGCCCGGACGTCGTCTACGACGGCTCCTATGACCTCGATCTGGGTGGCCGGGTCGTGCAGCTGCGGCCCGCCGGCCAGGCGCACACTAAGGGCGACCAAGTGATTACGGTACCCGGCGCCGGGATCATGTTCACGGGTGACCTGGTCGAGACCGGGCAGTTCGCGATCTTCCCGTGGTTCCCGCCGTACGACACCGATGTGTCTGGGATCCGCTGGATCGAGGTGATGCAGCGGCTTTCCGCCGCCCGCCCGGAAGTGGTCGTCCCCGGCCACAACGAAATCGACGGCCCGCAACTGCTGGCCGACGTCTTCCAGTACCTCTCAGAACTGCGTGACGAGACCTGGAAGCGGCAGGACTCGGCGATGAGCCAGGAGACTATCGTCGAGGAGGTCCGCGAGTTGCTGATCGCCAGGTACCCGGACTGGGACGGGCAGGAGTGGATCGAGCCGGGCGTCGGCTGCCTGTGCGCCGAGCACGCAGCATGAACAACACAGCCGATCAGGAGTCCCGGCGGCACCGCGGGTTAGCGGGCGGGCCAATGGCGGCGTAGTCGGCTGCGTTCGGCTGAGATGAGGCCGCCCCAGATGCCGTGCTGGCCGATGTCCCAGTGCCGTAGCGATAGAGGACCTGGCCCGGACGGTTAAGGAGGCCGTTCACACTCGCGGCGTCCTGCTACCGCTTGTCGCTGGCATGCGCCGGGCGGGCCCGGTCGCGGTCGTTCATCACCCGGGGGCGTTCGGCCGGCCTGGACGATGTCGCCTGCCAGTATCCGACGAGGTCCCTGTACATGGCCGAGCTGGCCAGGAGCGAGGCATGATCGCCGATTTGCGCGCGGACCCCGTCGAGCACCAGGACTCGGCGGGCGCGCAGGGCGGAGCTCATGCGGTGCGCGATCACGATCAACGTGCCGGGTCTGTGCGCGAATGCCAATTCGGCGCGTGCCTCGGCGCCGGGATCGAGCTGGGATGTCGCTTCATCGAGAATGGCGATCCGCCCGGGTGACAGGTAGGCCCGAGCGAGCGCGATGAGCTGCCGCTCACCTGCGGAAAGGGTGGCGGGGTTGACGACGCCCGGCATGCCGCCCAGGCGGTCGAGCAGGGGCAGCGCGCCGACGGCGCGGGCTGCTGCTACGGCTTCCGCCTCGTCGAATTCGGCCGTGAGGTAACTCAGGTTCTCCGCCACCGTCCCGCTGAAGACGTATGCCTCCTGCGGTATCAGCACGCGCCATTGGGCCGGCGAGGCGGCGAAGAGCTGGGTCGTTGATACTCCGCCGAGGAGTACGTCACCGGCCGTGGGAGCCAGCATGCCCGCCAGCAGCCCGGCGAGGGTCGACTTGCCGATGCCGCTTGGCCCGACAATCGCTAGGTGATCGCCGGATGGGATGACGAGGCTGAGGTCCTCGATGATCGGTTCCGCCCGCCTGCCGTAGCCGAACACGACATGGTGGAACTCGAGCGGCCCGGCTACGCGGCCGCCTGCCGGATGGCCGTCACTGGCCAGTCCATCCGGGGCTGAGCCGTCCGGGGCGCACCCGCGCAGCCCCCGGGCCTGCGGGTGCCGCAGCCCCAGGGCCTGCGGGTGCGCGCCGCTGGCTTCGACGATCCGCTCCAGCGTTACCGTGAGCCGGACGACGCTGCCCGCCGCACCCTGGCCCAGCGTGTACACCGCGCTGCGCAGGCTCCACCCGATGTAGGTGACGGCGCCGACGATCTGCGCTGGGCTCGCGCCGCGGCGCAGCAGTGACGGCGCTGCGGCCAGCACCAGCAGGAGTGGCAGCCAGACGCCAATCCCCATGGACAGCGATCGCGCCGCGCCAATCCTGGCGACCGAGCGCGCGGCATCAGCCTGGGCTGTCACCTGCTCTTCAATCTGGGCGAGCACCTGCTCTTCGGCTCCGCATGCGGTGACGTCGCGCAGACCGCGCAGTGCCGACGCGGCCGAACTGGCGACCCGTTCCTCACCCAGAACCGAGCTGCGCTGCCGCGCCGCGTACGCGGGCAGCAGCGCGCGCAGTATCAGCAGTGCGACGGCCAGCGGGGGAATCACATAGGGCAACGTGGCGGGGACGAGGGTGAGCAGGCCGGCGAGCACGCTGCCGATCGTGAAGACCAGCGTGCATGCCACCGTGAGCAAGCCAGCGAACGCGTCTCTGACGATCTCGGCCTGATGGGTGAGGCGCGCGACCGCATCGGTGTCAGGGGACTGGTCGGCCCGCACCGAACGGCGGAGCGCACCAGCGACGATCATCTCGACCAGTTCGTCGCGCAGCGGCTCGACGAGCGCGCCCAGCCGCAGGTATGCCTGCCTGGTCGCGGCCGCCCCGGCGAGCGCGGCCAGGGCAAACAACCCAAGCCAGCCGAGTCCAGCCAGGGTGTGACCCGCGAGAAAACCGGCGACCGCGTCCGCGACCGCCCACCCCGAGACGAGCGCGGGAAGCGCCTCGATCATGGACCATACCGCGAGCCACGCCACGTCCCGTGGGTGCCGCCGCAGGCTGCGGACCAGCGTGATGCGCGCCAGCGCCATCCGCCGCGCGGCACGTTGTCGCGGACTGGAGTGAGCCATTCAGGGCACCCGCAGCGCCGCTTCGGCGCTTTCCTTACCGGCCCGGGCCGGATCGCCAGCCCGCTGCCCCCCATCGGGGCCGACGCCGAACACCGCACGGTACTCGGCGTCGCCCCACAGCTCGTGATGCGGGCGGAAGGCGCGCAGCCGGCCGTCTTCCAGCCACGCGACCAGATCCGCCTTGGCCGCCGTCGCCACGCGGTGCGCCACGATGAGCCGGGTCCGGCCGCCCAGCCGACCAGTGAGCACCCGGCTGATCTGCATCTCGGTGACGGTATCGAGGCTTGAGGTGGCGTCGTCGAGTATGACCAGCCGGGCGGCGGCCGCGTGCGCGAACGCGCGGGCCAGGCCCAGCCGTTGCACCTCACCTCCGGACAGTGGCGTCCCGTCCAGTGGCGTATCGATGCCCGCTGGCAGCCGCGACACGAACGATTCGGCGCAGGCGGCTCGCGTGGCCGCCAGGACAGCCTCCCGCCGCGGTCGCCGCCCGCCGAAACCTATCGCTTCACCGGCGGTGCGGCCGAACAGGTGCGGCCGCTCGAACGCGTACACGACAGTCCTGCGGAGCTCGCCGTGGGCGAGGCTGCGCAAATCCGCACCGTCCAGCCGCACCTCGCCCTCGTCGGGGTCGAGCAGCCGTCCGGCCAGCCCCGCCAGCACCGACTTGCCCGCGCCGGACGTGCCCACCAGGGCGACGGCGACGCCCCCCGGGATGGTGAGATCCAGGCCGCGCAGTACCTCCTCGCCGCCTAGCCGCAACGTCACGCCGCCGAATTCCAGCCGGCCTGGGCCGGTCGCCAGGCGGCCGCTTCCGTAGTGCGGCGGCTGGCAGGCGAACAGTTCGGCGACGCGCCTGCTGCCACCCCGGCCCCGGGCCAGCCGGCTGAGCTGGCCGACGCTCGCCCCGATCCCGACCGCGAGAACGGAGTACTGGCTGGCGGCGAGCAGGTCCCCCGGCGTCAGCCGGTGGCGCGCGAGTTCGATGCCTGCGACCCCGAGTACGGCGACCTGGAGCAAGGGGACCATGGCCACGCTCTGAGCGGCGACACGCGCCTGGATCAGCCAGAACGCATCGCCGTAGCGGCGCAGCGACGGCAGCGGGACGAGAATCCGCGCCAGTTCCCGCCCTGCGGTGCCGGCCGCGGCGACCGTGCGTGCACCCCCGAGCGCGTCGAGCAGGCGGGCCGCGATCGCCCCCTGGGCGCGCTGGTAGTCCGCGGTGACGTTGGAGGAGTTACGGACGAACGTCCGCAACATCAGTGCGAGCAGCGGGAACCCGGCAGCGAAGGCGACCATCAGCCAGGGATCGATCAGCCCCAGCGCGACCACGCTGCCAACGGGAGTGATGACGGCCGTCATCGCCATGACCGCTCCCGCGGGCGCGCACCCGGCATCGGCGGTGCCGCCCACTATCCGGCTCACCGCGTCCCCGGTGGTGAAGCGGCGCAGCAGCCCGGGCCCGCAGCCGAGGACGTGGTCCGCCAGCATCCGGCGCAGCCGGGCCGTGCACGTCGCGGTCGCGATGCCAGTGGCAAGCTGAAGGCAGGCGCCGGAAATGACGTTGAGGGCCACGAGCAGCGAGCACGTGCCCAGCCACCAGGTGACAGCACGGCCGGTCCCGTGTCGGCCCGCCGCCTCGCCGAGCAGGGCGTCAACGGTGCGGCCGACCGCCGCGGGCAGCAAGATCTGGGCGATGGCGCCAACCAGCGCCGCGCACGTGAGCAGGGCCAGCCACCAGGCGTCCTGCCGGGCCAGGCGTAGCAGCAGCCGGTCGGCACGCTGGTGCAGATCGCGGTTGTCCTGGGTGGGTGGCTGTCCGCTGGGCGGCTCGCCGCGAGTCCGGGATCCGGTCATGGCAGGCGGTCTCGTTCATGACAAGTGACGGAAAGGAGGGACCGGTGCCGACGCGAGTGCCGACGCGAGAACTGACGCAGCGCCGTCCGCGCCGGCACCGGGCTTCCTTCAAAGGGTGCGCACTAGAGGCAAAGCGTGACGCTGGCCTCGCTTGCGCAAAGAAGCAGGCTCACGTCGCTGCCGTTGTCGCACCAACGCGGCTGCTCCATGCCCTGCATGTCCAGAAGTGCCATCGTGTCACCTCCTCACCATCGTTGCTTTGTGCCGTTTCCCATTCCTGTGAAGGCGCCTTCACAGGAAGGCCTATGAGGAATCTCCGGCCGGCACGAGCGCGTCGCTGCCAGCCCGGGATGGGCGCAGAAATGGCAGCCCGGCGCCGAGCGGGGAAAGTGCCGCGGCCAGCGCGAGCAGGACCCCGGCGGTGCCGGTGGCGAGGTCCATGGACAGCCGGAGCAGCATGTCACCGGGAAAGGCCAGAGCGCCCCGGTACGGGACAGCGTGCCAGGCCAGCCTGCGGACATGCGCCGCGACCCGTGGCTGGCTGGCGGCCGTGCCGGCGGCATGCTGGCCAGCCAGGTAGAGAAGCAGCCCCGAGCGGCCGTTGAACAGGCCGGGCTGGGCGTAGTAGGTGGAATGCGCGGCGATGCGGATCTTCGCCGCTGCCTCGGCGAAGGCGGCGGTGCTGCGGTGGGTGAGGAAGCGGTCAAGCACGATGCCGATGCCGGTGCTGCCCCCATTGAGGTAGGGCAGCACCCGCCATCCGTCGTCCACCTGGAGCGACCCCTTCGCGTCTGTGACGCAGCGTTGCAGGTCCGCGGCCAGAGCGGAGGCGGCCGCGTCCAGGTAACTGGCGTCGGTCGTCCGCTCGTACAAGCGGATGAACAGCAGTGCCTGGCCCGCCGCGCCGCGCAGCAGCCCAGCCGGGGCCCGCTCCCCATCGCCCGTTCGCCCGGCGGCCCGTTCCGCCACGATGTCGGCGGCCTTGCGCCCGGCGGCCAGCAACCCTGACTCCCCGGTGCTATCGCCCAGGAAGAGCAGGCTGAGGGCCAGTCCGGGGAGGCCGCCGTACAGGTCGGACCCCAGCCGCTCCCATCCGTCTGACAGGCAGATGCCGGCCGCGCGAAGGGCCGCGTCGGTGTGACCAAGCCGGCCAAGCACGTACCCCACTCCCGCCAGCCCGTCGTACAGGCCCAGTGGGGTGCCCCGCGCTGGGCTGGCCGCCCTGGCGATGAGCCAATCCTCGATCTCCGGCACCCGCTCGCCGGTGGCCTCGCAAAGTGCGTAGAGGACGCCTGCAGCCCCATGCGCGAGGCCAAGACCGCCGCCCGGGACCATGAACTGCTCCACGTCGCCAGGGAACGCCCGGTCGGCGCGAGACGGCGTCGCGCTAGCCAGGACGGCGTCGGCCAGCGCGCGCTTGAGGAGATCCCATTCCTGCTCACCGGCGCCGAACAGGCCGTAATCGGAGCGCTGTGTGGACGCGCTCACCGCCATGGTGGACTCGCTCGCTAGCGCCCGGGGGTGCGCGGTCCCGCGGCTGCCATTCGGTCCGGCGCACTGGCGGGTTATTTCATGTACCGCCTCGGCGAGGAACTGCGCCGGCACACCGAAGAACCCGGCGATAATCTCCGAGATCTGGCCCGCCTTAGTGCGGTCAAGGGTGAACAGCGTCGTCAGCGGCATGAACATCGCCAGCCGGAGACAGGCGGTGCTGTAGCTGTCGATATCAAAGCCGGTGCGATCCCGTGGCGCCGCGAAACCTGGGTTGCCGACCGTGGGCCGCCTGCCCTCACTGACGTACGTGGCGGCCTCGAAGTCGATCAGCGTAATGGTATCGTCGCTATGCACCATAATGTTGAACATGTGCAGGTCATTGATGATGGTCTCGCGCTCGTGAATCGCGGCCACCGCACGTTCAACTGCCCCGCAGATACGCAACGCCCACGAGGTGTACTCGGTGATTTTCGCTGGATCAGGGTCTGGGTCCAGCAACGGGAAACGGTCGGCGTAGCAGCTGTTGAGCGGGGTTCCTTCGATGAATTCTTCGGCCAGGAAATGATGGTCGCCGACCTCGAAGTAGCCGCGGGCTTCCGGGGCCACGCCCAGGCCGGTGAGCCGGCGCAGCACATCGTGTTCGCGGCCAAGCCTGGTGACGGCGTCGGAGCGGTCAGCCGCCAGGCCCGCGTTCGGCCTGCCCTCCTTGAGCACCACCTGTTCCCCGGTTCGCCGATCGGTGCCCACGTAGACGCCGCCGCCGTTGGAGAAGTGCAGTGCCCGCTCGATATGGAAGGGCAGTCCCTCGATCGTGGTCCGGTTGCGTTCGGCCAGGTGCGGTGCCAGGAACGGCGGCAAGTTCACCCAGGATGGCACCGTGAAGACCGTCGGCCGGACGTCTGGGACAAGCACCCCGGCCGGGTTCTCGATCGCGGGAACCATATTGCCGCGTGAGTCCAGGCATGAACGCTTGGTGAATCCGCCGTAACGCACGTAGAGCGGCCCGGAACCGTACCTGAGGTCGCTCAGGATGTACGGTCCGGTTTCGCCGGCCAGAGTCTGCCCCAACTCGGTCAGGATCAGCTCGCACGCGGCCTCGTCAGCCGGGTAGATGGTGACCGCCTTGCCGCTGGAGCCCCGTGGCGCATATTTCGTGTTGCGCATGAACACGGCCAGGCGGCTGGGCACGAACTTAAAGGAGATCTCCCGTGGTACGCAGTAATCCCACACGCGGGTTACCACGCGCTCGGCATTATCGAGGCAGGCGGAAGCGTGAATCTTCCAGCCTTGCTGCGGTATGCGCGGCACGGGCGGAACGTTGACCAGCCAGTCGCCGATGTGGTGCCGCTGCCATCCGGGTGGCAGTGGGCGCTCGGAGAGGGGAAAATTCTCCCTACTGCTGTTGACGTGAGGCGAATCGTAGAAGAGGGAGCCAGCCAGGCAGTACTGCTCATACCGCTTGTCCATCAAGTCCTCTCAAGCCGGCACCATTGGCTGCCGACCTAGTAGACCATGCTCCTTTCACCTGCGCGCGCGTTATGGCGAATCCCAGCGTCCTCTTGATGCGAATTGCAGTTACCGTAGCCTTCGTTCGGAAATGCGCACATTTACTGCATTCGGCTGCTTGACACTCTCCGCATAGGCGAATAGCTTGTTAGCTATGTACCGATACGTTGTCGCCGATGTCTTCACCGGTACTCCGCTGGAGGGGAACCCGGTGGCCGTCTTCACCGACGCGCAGGGCATCGCACCACCGCGGATGCAGCAGATCGCCAGGGAGTTCAACCTCTCCGAAACCGTCTTCGTGCTCCCGGCCGCCAGCGGCGGCGACGCGCAGGTCCGCATCTTCACCCCCGCGGCCGAACTGCCGTTCGCCGGTCATCCGGTACTGGGCGCGGCCGTGGTCCTCAGCGAGACGACGGCCACGGGCACGATCCGGCTGGAAACCGGCGCAGGCGTGATCCGCGTCGATCTCACCCGCGAGAATGGACGCGTCACCGCGGGCCGCATGCAGCAGCCCATCCCGGCTTGGGAGCCGTACGAGCAGGCGGGCAACCTGCTGGCGGCCCTGGGAGTGACGTCGTCGGAGCTGCCGGTCGAGGCGTACCGCAACGGCCCGCGGCACGTCTACGTGGCGCTGGCCAGCGAGCACGAGGTCGCGGCCCTCCGCCCGGATGTGGGTGCGCTCGCCAGGCTGCCCGGCATCGGGGCCCTCTGTTTCGCCGGTGCCGGCCGCCGTTGGAAGGCCCGGAACTTCGCACCGGCGCTCGGTATCCCGGAGGATCCAGCCACCGGTTCGGCCGCCGGGCCTCTCGCGGTGCACCTGGCCCGGCACGGCCGCATCGCGTTCGGCCAGGAGATCGAGATCAGCCAGGGGGCCGAGATCGGCCGCCCGTTGACGCTGTACGCGCGCGCCACCGGGGACGGTGACCGGATCGGCTCGGTCGAGGTCGCCGGGCCGGTGGTCATCGTCGCGCGCGGCGAATTCGATGCTTGATGCCGCGGTCCTCGCCGCCCTGGCCAGCCCGAAACGTCTGCAGGTGCTCGAATGGCTGCGCGACCCGCGGTCGCACTTCCCCCCGCAACGCGACGGTGACCTGGTCGGCGACGGCGTCTGCGTGCTGTTCATCGCGAACAAGCTCGGTGTCGCCCAGCCGACCGCCACCGCACACCTGCAGGCGCTGGCCCGCGCCGGACTGGTCACCGCCAAACGGATCGGCCAGTGGACGTTCTACAAGCGCAACGAGGCCGCCCTTGCGGCCCTCAAACAGAAGATCGCGGAGGAGCTATGACGGATAAGACACCGGTCGCATCCCCTTCGGCCCCGCCAGCCGGGCCGTACTCGCCCGGCCTGGCCGTCGGCGACTGGGTTTTTCTGGCCGGTCAGACCGGCGATGGCGGCACCATCGAGGAACAGGTCAGGGACTCACTCGCCAAGATCGATGCGCTGCTTGCGGCGGCCAACTGTGCGCCCGCCGACGTGGTGTCCTGCCTGGTCCACCTCGCCGACCTAGCCGACTTTCAGCGCTTCAACGCCGGGTACGAACGGCACTTCCCCGAGCCGAGGCCGGTGCGGACCACCGTGGGTGCTGCCCTCCTCGGCGGCGCACTCGTGGAAATTACCGCCATCGCCCACCGGCCGTCGTCCCGGTAAAGGACCGAAACCCCGGTGTGCGGGCGCGACAATCGGAATAAATCATCCAGCCGATGAATTCTTTCAGGTAAAGACTGTGGATGATCGACGGCGTTGCGGTTAGGCCGGCTCCGAATTCAATGTGTATGGTGCGCCTAGTCTCTCGCTGTCACGGAGGTTAAGATGGTCCAGAAAGTAAGCATCGCGCTGGAAGACGACCTTGACGGTGGCCCAGCGGCGGAAACCGTGCGATTCGGGCTCGGCGGCGCGGAGTACGAGATCGACCTGAGCAAGAAGAACGCCCGCGCGTTCCGGAAGGGACTGTCGCAGTTCGTCGAGCACGCCCGCAAGGCCGGCCGGGCTCAGTCCCGCCGCGCAGTGCACACGTCAGCCAACCGGCAGCGCAGCGGAGACATCCGGGCCTGGGCGAAATCCCAGGGAATTAAGCTGAGCGAGCGCGGCCGTATCCCGGCCACCATAGTCCAGCAATATGAAGGCGCCGCCAAAGGACGCTGAGCGCCAGATCGGGGCTCCACCGCCACCAGCCACCTTGCGCGTGGCCGCCATGGCGACGAAACTCGTGCGGTACCTGTCACTGACCACAGGAGCCGCATGATGCCAAGGATCTGCACCGCAGACTTTTCCGACACCGGCAACGACCAGGGCTGGACGTGCCGCGTCTGGGCCAGTGCCGATGTGTTCGGCCAGCCTGTCCCGCTGCGCGTCACCCGCTGGCGGCTGGACGCCGGAGTCCAGGCGGACAGCATCCCGCTCGGCGGGACCGAGGCGATGGCCTACGTGATCGCGGGGGCCGGGACCGCGGTCGCTGCGTCACCGGTGGAGGATGAGCGGTTTCCGCTCGCCCGCGAGAGCGTGCTGTGGCTGGCCGCCTGCCCCAGCCTCACGCTCCGGGCCGACTCGGCGGGCCTGGATGTGCTGGTGGCCGAGTCGGCGGCGGGCGAGACGGCGCCCGCGCCCCTGCGCAAGGTGCTGACCGCGGGCGAGCTGCCGCGCTTGGTATCGACCCGCGACACCCGTGACCGTCTCGACCTGGTCACTGATGACGTGCCGGTGGGCGCCACGCTGATCCGGGCGGACCGGATCATCTACCATCCCGGCGACACCGCCGCCGCCCATTACCACACCGACTGCCACCACGTGTTCTGCGTCCTGGCCGGGTCCGGGCTGCTGTATTCGGGCGACGAGGCCCATCGGCTCGACGCGGGCGACAGTGCCCTGGTGGGCCCGGGCGAGGTGCACTGGTTCGAGAACGATCGCGCCGATGAGTTCTCGTTCGTCGAGTTCTGGGCGCCGCCGCCGGCCGACACCGTCTGGACGGTCGCGGGCGACCGGTGCACCTGGGCGCCGGCCCGGTGACCGCGGCCGTGTCAACCGTGGACGAACGGCTGGAGATCATGTACCGCCGGTTCACCTGGCGGATCCTGTCCAACTACGTCACGCCCTGGGAATTCGAGCAGCTCAAATCCCAGATCACCGGCTACGAGCAGTGGTGCCAGGCGTGGAGCAGGCACGCCGCCAGTCACGTGGCGCGCGGCGACGAGGCGCTGGCCGCGGGCAGGCGGCGCACCGCCGGCGACGCCTATCTGCGCGGCGCGCTCGCCTACCACTGGGCGAGCTTCGTGTTCACCCACGACCAGGCTCAGTTCCGGGCGGCGCTCATGGCGCTGGATGCCGCGTTCGGGAAGGCGGCCCCGCTGGCCACGCCGCCAGCGGAACTGCTGGCCGTCCCGTTCCAGGGACTGACCCTGCCGGGCTACCTGCGTCTCCCGGCGGGGGTAGCCGGCCGCCCCTCGTTCTGCTGCTTCCTGGCGCCGATTCGGCCAAAGAGGAGCTCTACAACGTGGCGGACCACATCGTGGCTCGCGGCCTGGCGGTAGCCGCGTTCGACGGGCCCGGGCAAGGACCGGTCAGCTTGCACAGCAACCTGCGTCCCGACCAGGAGGTGGCGGTGCAGGCGATGCTGGACGCGCTAGTGGCCCGGCCGGACCTGGACGCCTCCCGGGTCGCGGTCGGGGGTATCTCCTATGGCGGCCTGTTTGCCATCCGTACCGCAGCGGTGGATGACCGCGTGCGGGCCGTGTTCTCGATGTCCAGCTGGTACAGCCCGAAGGGCCGGTTCGAGACCATGGACGCCCTCACCCGCCCCGGTCAATACCAGCACCACGGTCCCGACCCGGCGGCGAACATGGCCGCGATCACGCTGGCCGGGGCGGCGGAACGGGCGACCGTGCCGCTGCTGCAGGTGTACGGCGGCAACGACCCGGGGTCACCGCCGGAGCACGCCGAGCGGATCGCCGCCGAGTACGGCGGACCCGTCACCACCGTGGTGTACCCCGACGGGGTCCACATCCTCAACAACGTCTGGCACGTGGCCAGGCCGCTGGTGGCCGACTGGCTGGCCGAGACGCTGGATTAGATCGTCGTGTCAGCCGGTGGGCCGCGCCGCTGGGGAGCCGTTCGCTGGCGTGAGCGCGGCCGTGCCCGCTGACTGGCTTCCCGGCAGGGCTGCGGGCGGGGGCGGCAGGGCGGCGGTGGCCTCCTCAGCCTCTGCGGGCGCCGCGGTTTCTGCTGGCGCCGCGGCCGCAGTGCCGGGCAGGGCGGCGCGGTCGAAGAAGCGCAGCAGCTCCACCGGGAACGGCATGACCAGGGTGCTGTTCTTCTCGGCGGCGACTTCGACGACGGTCTGCAGCAGCCGCAGCTGCAAGGCGGCCGGGTCGGCGGCCATGACCCCCGCAGCCTCGGCCAGTTTCTTGGAGGCCTGGTACTCGCCGTCCGCGGCGATGATCCGGGCGCGGCGCTCACGCTCGGCTTCGGCCTGCCGGGACATCGAGCGCTTCATCGATTCGGGCAAGGAGATGTCCTTGACCTCGACGCGCTCCACCCGGATACCCCACGGTCCCTCGGTCGGGGCGTCGATCACGTCCTTGAGCTCGGCGTTGACATGCTCCCGCTCGGACAGCAGCTGGTCCATGTTGCTGCGACCGGTAACCGCCCGCAGTGAGGTCTGCGCGACCTGGGAGACGGCGAGCTGGTAGTTCTGCACGTTGATGATCGCCTTGAGCGGGTCCACGACCCGGTAGTACACGACCGCGTCCACCTTCAGGGTGACGTTGTCGCGGGTGATGGTCTCCTGCGCGGGCACGCCCACCACCGCGATCTGCATGTTGACCTTGACGAGCCGGCTGGTGAATGGGTTGACCCAGATCAGGCCCGGCTTGCGTACGCCGGGCAGGGCCCGCCCAAAGCGGAAAACGATGCCTTGCTCGTACTGACGAATGATCCTGAAGCCGAACACATCGGCCATCCCAACCCCCGGCACCAGGCGTGGGCGCCGGGTATACGTGGCCCGCGGACGGCGTCAGCCTGACTGCCAGCGTTCGAAATGCCCACGGCCTAATTTCATCATCACACATCGCGGCGACCAATCAGAACTTCCACGGCCGACGAGGCTGCGTCCTTTACAGCGGCTCGGTGGCCCAACGCCAGCCGTGCTTATCCCAGACCGGCCGGACCACCGCCGCCTGGGCCGCGTCGGACAGCTGGGCGATGACCCGGACCAGCTGGCGGTGAAAGTCATCGGGCGTGTGCTTGCCCTCGTGCGACACCACCGTCACCAGCGTCACGATGGTTGGCTCGCCGCGCAGGCGGATCGTGACGGTGCCGGTGTAGTCCCGGCCGACGGCCACGATAGCGTCGGCCCGGACGAGGTCGATGCCGTCATCCTTGGCCACCCAAACCTCAGGCACGGCCATGCGCCTCACCTCCGGGCTCACTTCTCATTGCACCTCTACAGTGGCATACCTGCGCGGCGAACGGATCACGGTGAGCGGGGCGGTATCCGGCTGGCGGGGGCGCCCTGCAGCCAGGCCCGCTCAGTATTCGAGCTCAGGCCGCAGTGCGCCACCGACGCTGTGCAGGTGCCGCAGGACTTGCGCGTAGGAGGCGAACAAGCCGGTCTCGCAGTAGGCGATGCCGTGCTCCGCGCAGAACGCGCGTACCGGTTCCCGGGCGTGCCGCAGGCTGGGCCGCGGCATGGAGGGGAACAGATGATGCTCGATCTGGTAGTTGAGGCCGCCGAGGGCGAAGTCGGTGAACCACCCGCCACGGACGTTACGGGAGGTGATGACCTGGCGGCGGAGGAAGTCGGACTTCTCGTCCTCACTCAGCACCGGCATGCCTTTGTGGTTGGGCGCGAACGAGCAGCCCAGGTAGACGCCGAACAGGCCCTGCTGGACGAGCACGAAGGCCACCGCCTGCAGCGGGGCCAGCACCAGGAACACGGCGGCCAGGTAGCCAATGATGTGCGCGGCCAGCAGCGCACCGTCCACCAGCTTGACCGTCGTGCTGCCGCCGCGGCCCAGCAGGCTCCGCACCCCGGCGGCATGCAGGTGGAAGCCTTCCAGCAGCAGCATCGGGAAGAACAGCCACGCCTGGTAGCCGGCCAGCCAGCTGCCGATCCCGTGCCGGGCCCGGGCCTGATCTGGGGTGAAGGCGATGGCCCGCCCACCGATGTCCGGATCGCGGCCGACCTGGTTGGGGTGGGAGTGATGCCGGGTGTGCTTGCCCTTCCACCACCCGTAGCTGAGCCCGATGAACAGGTTCCCGTGGATGCGGCCGATCAGGTCGTCGGTGCGCTTGGATCCGGAGATCTGGCGGTGCCCGGCGTCATGCCCGATGAACCCGCTCTGGGTGAACATCACCGCCAGGAAGACCGCTACCAGCAGCTGCCACCAGGACCGCCCGAGCAGGAAGAACGCGGTCCACCCGGCGGCCAGCAGGAGCAGGTTGACGGCAATCTTGACGCTGTAATACCAGGGACGTCTGCGCAGCAGCCCGGCCGCCCGCACGCTGCGGGAAAGCCGGGCGTAGTCGCTGCCCGGACCAGTGAGCGACGTTTCCCGATCAGCCACGTAAGGGCGTTCGGCTAGTGGACTTGCCGCGTCAACGGTCAACCTGGTCCTCCTGCGGCGAGCGTCCGCGGCCAGTGCTCACCACGGAGAGTCAGTGACGCCGCAGGGTCCGGGCGGCTGGGTGCTAGGACAGGCAAGCGGCAGGCCGCGCATTCGCGCGGGCCTGCCACCTGCATCACATCAGATCGCGTGTACCTGGTCCGCCTGCGGGCCCTTGGGGCCCTGGCGGGTCGTGTACTCCACCTTCTGGTTCTCTTCCAGGGTGCGGTAGCCGCCCATGTCGATCGCCGAGTGGTGCACGAAGACGTCGGCGGTGCCGTCGTCAGGGGCGATGAAACCGAAGCCCTTGTCGGGGTTGAACCACTTCACAGTTCCCTGTGCCATCTGCTTGTCTCCTTCTAAGACGAGCCCGGATCCGTGCCCTTCGCACGGACCAGCTGCTGGTTGCCCGCCACTGGAAGAGGAATTCCACAGCCAGACGGCAAGACGCCCATTGTCGAAATGCAGGCGCCTTCACGATCGCAAGCGTCGACAACAACTCTCCCGAATAACGCCATCTCGTGGCCGGTGTATTCCCCGCGCCGGCGTCTCCTGGCTTCCGGGCCAGGGGAGCGCCGCGGGCCGTGATCGCTACCGCCTACGGCGCCCCCGGTAGCCTGCGGACATGGCCACGGCGCCGTGGCCGGTACCTGGGCTGGCAGTCAGCGTGGCCGCGGCGGCGGACGGCTCGGCCGCCACCCAGGCGGCGCGCGGCCCGGCGATGGAGCGCAGCAGCGCGGAGCCGGGACTTACGCTCGCGGCCAGCGGGCTCACGCCCGCGCGGCGCATCAGCCCGCGCACGTCGGCGGCCTGGGCCGGGCTCTGCAGCGTGATGACCACGCCGTCGGCGCCGGCCCGGGCGGTCCGGCCGGACCGGTGCAGGTAGGCCTTGGGCTCGGCGGGCGGGTCCGCGTGGATGACCAGGCCGATGCCGTCCACGTGGATGCCGCGGGCGGCGATGTCCGTGGCCACCAGGACCCGGGTCGCGCCGGAGGCAAACGACGCCAGGTTCCGCTCCCGGGCGCCCTGGCCGAGGTTGCCGTGCAACTCCGCCACGGATACGCCTGCCCCGGCCAGCTGGCGGGCGAGCTTCTGCGCGCCGTGCTTGGTCCGGGTGAACACCAGCGACCGGTGGCTGCCGCCCGCCAGCGCGGCGACCACGCCCACCCGGTCCCCAGGCGTGACGGTGAGGAGGTGATGGACCATGGCGCCGGGAACGGTGGTGACCGAATCCACTGAGTGCACAGCCGGGTCGCTGAGGAACCGGCGCACCAGCACGTCCACCGCGTTGTCCAGGGTGGCGGAGAACAGCATCCGCTGGCTGTCCGGCGGGGTGGCCGCCATCAGCCGCCGCACCACCGGCAGGAAGCCGAGGTCGGCCATGTGGTCCGCCTCGTCCAGCACGCTGATCTCCACGTCGCCCAGGTGGCAATGCCCCTGTTCGATGAGGTCGGCCAGCCGCCCGGGACAGGCCACGACGATGTCCACCCGGTTGCGCAGCGCCGTTACCTGCGCATTCTGCCCGGTACCGCCGAAAATGGTGGTCACCGTCAGGTCCAGCGCCTGGGCCAGCGGCGCGAGCACCGCCTGGACCTGGCTGGCCAGCTCCCTGGTGGGCACCAGGACCAGGCCACGCGGGCGGCCCGCGCTGGTGAACCCGTCGGCCAGCCCGGCGGCCAGCGGGATGGCGAAGCTGAGCGTCTTGCCGGAGCCGGTCCGGCCGCGGCCCAGGACGTCCCGCCCGGCCAGTGCATCCGGCAGCGCCGCCGCCTGGATCGGGAACGGCACCGTGACGCCGGTTGCGGCCAGCGTGTCAACCAGCCGTCCGGGCACGCCCAGTTCGGCGAAGCCCGCATGCAGCGTGGCCACCTCGGCCATGGTGGGAGCGGCGCCGGCTTCCGGCGCCGAGTCGTGCTGCGCCGGCGCGGACTGCGCCAGGCTCAATCGCGCGGCGACCCGGGCGGAGGATCCAGGCCTCGTCCGGCCGCGGCGGCGCCGGCGGGCGTGCGGATCTTCGGTGGGCGCAAAAGTCAAAGGAATCTCTTTCGGATCTGGGTGGCCGCATTTTCGGAGGCCACCACATGAGATCCGTGGAAACCAGCTCGCTCACCGAGCGAGGTACGACCGGCGCGTCCTGATGACGCCGCCTCACGATGTGCCGTGTACGGACACCGTACCGCACGCCGTGCCGGCGCCGCGCGGCTCATCCCGGCTCGGCGCGTCCCGGGTCTGGTCCGCTACGCCAACGTTCGCACTGGAATACTAGTAATAAATTTCTAGAGAATGTGCTAGTCTGGGGGACGTGGGCAGCTGGGGTTTTCTGAGCAATCACGGGCGTGTGCTGTTGCTTCTCGCCCACGATCCGGGGATGCGGCTGCGCGACATCGCGGCCCGGCTGGGCATCACCGAGCGAAGCGCCTATGGCATCGTCACGGACCTGACCGCGGCCGGGTACATCAGCAAGCGCAAAGACGGCCGCCGCAATCACTACCACATCGAGGCGCACCAGCCGCTTCCCGAGCCAACCACCCGGGAGCGGACCGTCGGGGAGGTCCTCGCCCTGCTCACGGCCCCGGATGCGGACCAGCCAGCAGAATGGGAGGCCGCAGGCCCCAGCCAGGCCGAGCCGCGGGTGCGCCCGCGGACCGCGCCGTCCTGAGGCAGCCCGGTTCACCTCATCTGATCGGAGACCCAGCCATGCACTCCGCCGCCGCGGCCAGCTCCGGCCTACACGTTTCTGCCCGCACCGAAGACCGCGTCACCATCGCCGAACTGGCCGGTGAACTCGACGTTGCCAGTGTCCCCGAGCTGCGCGAGCAACTCCTGGCCCTGCTCCGGCCTGCTTCCGGCCGGCTGGTCGTCGACCTGTCCAGGGTGACCTTCTGCGACGCGAGCGGGCTCGCCGTGCTGGTCGGCACCGGCCGCCGGGCCAGGATCCTCGGTGGATTCCTGCGCTTGGCCGCCGTCCCGCCAGAGGTCAGCCGGATATTGCGGAGCACGGGGCTCGACCGGCACCTCCTTGCCTTCGCCACGGTCAGCGCCGCGGCCGGTGCCCCCGACGACCCGTCCGGCCGGGCCGGCGGGGCCGTGCAGACCCCCCGCCCGGTGAGGTCCTGGCCCGCCCACCCCCTCTCGTACTCCCCGGTGGCCGAGACCGCGACCCGCCTGCGGCGGGTTCTCGGCCCGCGCATCAGGCCGGCGGTCGGTCGCCCCAGCCTGCGCGGCTATCGCGAGGCAGCTAGCAGCGGGGGCTGAACTCCACCCACAGCTCGCGCAGCGTGCGGGTGAAGTAACCGGGCGCGAACTCGGGCTCGCCGCCGGAGGCCAGCCGGATGCCCGGCGCCGCGCGGAGCAGCTCCTCGAACAGCACCCGCAGCTCGAGCCGGGCCAGGTTGGCGCCCAGGCAGAAATGGGTGCCGAAGCCGAACGCCACGTGGTGGTTGGGCTGCCGTGGCCGCGGGCGACCCGGCCGGCTGGCGGGGGTCGTCAGCCCGGAAACCGGCCGCGCCCATCGTCCGCTCCGACCATTCCACGCACTTCGGCCACAGCGCGCGGTCGAAGCCCAGCAGTTCGGCGATGACCATCGCGGGTACCGGGAGATCACCCAGAGCCGGTTGACCGGGTCCCAGTAGGCCGGCGCCTCGTCGCGCAGCCATGCATAGGCCGGGCGCGGGTCCCCGGCGTACAGGTACGGGTCGAGCATATTGAGCGGGGCGCCAGGAGTGAGAGTCACCGGACGGGCTCAGCTGACGCTCTTGATCCGCCAGACCCCGATCGAGGCGGCGATGGCCACCACCGCGGTCGCCCCGAACAGGGCCGGGTAGCCGGCCAGCGAGACGAGCGGGGCCGCGATGACCGCGCCGATGGCGCCCGGGCAGACGATGGCGATGTTGATGATCCCGAGGTCCTTGGCCCGGTCCCGGGCCTTCGGCAGCACCTGCGTGATCAGCGCCTGGTCGACCGCGATGTAGGCCCCGTAACCCAGGCCGTAGAGGAACGCCGCGCCGAGCGCGGCCGGCCAGGTCTCCCTGAACGCCAGCAGCAGCGCGGCCGCCGCCATCAGCAGGCCGGACAGGGTGACCATCATCTTGCGGCGGCCACGCCGGTCGGAGATGATCCCGCCGATGATCGCGGCGACCACTACGCACGCGGTGTAGATCAGGATCAGGATGAGCAGGCCGTCCGCGGCGGTCTGGCCGGGGAACAACCGGGCGTAGTGCACCGCGTCGCGGAGGAAGTACAGCAGGTACAGGGTGCCCATCGCGATGGCCAGGCTGGCCAGGAAGCGGGTCAGCCAGGCCCAGCCGAAATCGGGGTGCTCGCGCGGGCTGAGCCAGTAGGAGGAGGCCACCCGGCGCCAGGAGAACGGCTCCCGGTATTCCGGCGCCAGCGGAGGGTCGGGGGTGAACAGCACGAACGGCAGCGCCAGCAGCACCATCAGCACGGCCAGCGTGATGTAACCGCTGACCAGGTCCTGGCCGAGCACCTGCACGACCAGGACGGTGCCCAGGACCAAGCCGAGCGCGATCGGCATGCCCACCCAGCCGGCCACCGTGGCCCGCTGCCGGACCGGGACGTGGTCCGGGATGGCCGCGCTCAGCGTGGCGTACTCGCCGTTCTGGAAGATGTTGAACAGGAACCAGAGCACGGCCACGCCGAGCACGGTGCCTTGCCCGGCCAGCAGCGCCAGGCAGGCCGCGGCCAGCACGACCATGGCCAGCGTCCACCGGTGCCGGCGGCCGCTGAACCGGCCCAGCCGCCGGCCATGCGTGGTGCGGTCGGACAGCGCGCCCACCACCGGGGTGGCCAGCGCCGCGGAGATGGCCCCGACCCCGGTCACCACCGCCAGGGCGACGATCTTGTGCCGGGGGGTGATGGCCTGCAACTGGAGCGCCAGCACGACCTGCAGCGGCGTCTGGTACGCCATCCACATGCCCAGGCTGGCCAGGGTCAGGCCGACGATCCAGCGGTGCCGCACATGCTTGGTCGGCTCGGCCAGGGCGAGCGAGTGCACGTCCGGCTGACCGATCGTCTGATCGCTCATGACACCTCCGCGGCTCCCGGCTCCGCTACCGGCGCGGCCAGGATCCCGCCGCGGTGTCGGCGCCTGGCTGGATCATGACGCAACCCGGCGGTATCTGGCACGAGGTAAATGGGGAAAATCTAGCTATGTCGATCGCCATCTCCGAAGAACACCGCGCTCTCGCCCAAACCGTCGCCGGTTTCCTGACCAACCAGCAGTCCCGGGCGAAGGCCCGAAGCCTACTCGATGCCGAGTCCGACGGGCTGCCCACGTTCTGGGCCGAGCTGGCCGGTCTCGGCCTGCTCGGCCTGCACATCCCGGAAGAACGCGGCGGCTCCGGCTTCGGGCTGCCGGAAACGCTGGTCGTGGCCGAGCAGATGGGCCGCCACCTAGCCCCCGGGCCGTTCGTGCCGACCGTGATCACCAGCGCCGTGCTGAGCGCGACCGGGCCCGGCGAGCTGCAGAAGCGGCTGCTGCCGTCGCTCGCGGACGGCACCATGATCGGCGCAACCGCGCTGGGCGGCGAGGTGACCTATGCCGACGGGACCGCGACCGGCCCGGTCGGCGTGGTGATCAGCGGCCATCTGGCTGACGTTCTGCTGGTCCCAGTGGGTGACGACGTCCTGGTGATCGAGACGGCGGCGGGCGGGGTCCGCGCCGAGGTGCCGGCCAATCTGGACCAGAGCCGCCGGGCGGCCCGGGTCACGCTCGACGCGGCGGCGGCCACGGTGCTGCCCGGCGCGCGCGGGCGGCTGACCGACGTGGCCCGGGCGGTGTTCGCCGCCGAGGCGACCGGCGTGGCCGCCGAGACCACCGAGCAGGCGGCCGGGTACGCCAAGGTCCGCGAGCAGTTCGGCCGCCCGATCGCGACCTTCCAGGCGGTCAAGCACCATTGCGCGAACATGCTGGTGGCCGCCGAGCTGGCCACGGCCGCTACTTGGGACGCGGGCCGGGCCGGGATCGGCGGCGGTGACCAGTTCAGCTACACCGCGGCCATCGCGGCCACGCTGGCCGTGGCCGCCGCGGTCGGCAACGCCAGCCTCAACATCCAGGTACACGGCGGGATCGGCTTCACCTGGGAGCACGATGCCCACCTGTACCTGCGCCGGGCCGCGGCGATCGCCGCCGTGCTGTCCGCCGAGCAGGCCGCGATCGAGGTCACCGACCTGGTCCGCCGCGGCGTACGCCGGGCGGCCGCGATCGACCTGCCCGCCGAGGCGGAGCCGATCCGGGCCGCGATCGGGCCCGACGTAGCCCGGCTGCGCGACCTGCCCGGCGACGCGAGGAAGCAGGCCCTGATCGAGACCGGTTACGCGATGCCAAACTGGCCCAAGCCGTGGGGCCGGGACGCGGCCGCCCTCGAGCAACTGGTGATCGAGCAGGAGTTCGCCGCGGCCGGGATCAAACGGCCCAGCCTCGGTATCACTGGCTGGATCATCCTGACGCTGATCCAGCACGCCAGCCCGGACCAGGTGGCGCGCTGGGTCCGCCCGGCGCTCAACCAGGACGTGACCTGGTGCCAGCTGTTCAGCGAGCCAGGCGCCGGGTCCGACGCGGCCGGCATCAGGACCCGGGCGACCAGAGTGAACGGGGCTGGGGACGGCGGCGGGGGCTGGCGGATCAACGGCCAGAAGGTCTGGACCAGCGGCGCGCATCTGGCCGACTACGGCCTGGCCACGGTGCGGACCAACCCGGACGTGCCCAAGCACCAGGGCATCACGATGATGGTGATCGACATGCATGCGCCCGGCGTCACCGTCCGGCGGCTGAAGATGCCGACCGGGGAGTCCGACTTCAACGAGGTCTTCTTCGACGACGTGTTCGTGCCGGACACCGACGTGGTCGGGCCGATCGACGGCGGCTGGACAGTGGCCCGCGCCACGCTGGGCAACGAGAGCGTCAGCATCGGCGGTGGCGACGGCGGCATGACCATGCCGGTCGGGGCGTTCATCGCCCCGTTCGACGCGCACCAGGAGCGGCTGGCCGGCGAAGCCGGCCGGATCGGCCGGCACATCTCCCGCACCCACGCGATGGGCGTGCTGAACCAGCGCAGCGCGTTCCGCGCGGTGGCCGGCGGGGGCCCCGGGCCGGAGGGCAACATCACCAAGCTGCTGCTGTCCGAGATCGGCCATGAGACGGCCGCGATCATGGCCGACCTGGCCGGGCCGGACGCGGCGTTCCTGGACGGTGCGGGCGGGCTGGCGGCCACGCTGGTGCTGCTGCACCGGGCCATGTCGATCGCGGGCGGCACGTCCGAGATCAAGCGGAACCAGATAGCCGAGCGGATCCTCGGCCTGCCCCGTGACCCGCTCATCAAGTAGCCCGGGCAGCCGGGAGGGCATCATGGGCGGGTGCAACTCTTCTCCTTCGAGGGCCGCGAGCCCGCCATCAGCCCGACCGCCTGGATCGCGCCCACCGCCACGCTCGTCGGGGACGTGACGATCGAGGACGACGCCTCCATCTGGTACGGCGCGGTGCTCCGGGCCGATTTCGGCCCGATCATCGTGCGCCGCGGCGCCAACGTGCAGGACGGCTCGGTGCTGCACGGCGGCGCCGACCCGGTCACCGAGGTCGGCGCGGGGGCCACGATCGGCCATCTGTGCGTGGTGCACGGCGCCGTCATCGGGGCCGAGGCGCTGATCGGCAACGGCGCTACCGTGCTCGACGGGGTGCGGATCGGCAGCCGGGCCCTGGTCGCGGCGGGCGCCACCGTGCCGCCCGGGATGGCCGTGCCGGACGGCATGCTCGCGGTCGGCGTCCCGGCCAGGATCGCCGGGGAGGTCAAGGGCGGCGCGAAGCTGTGGGTGGACCACAATCCCGAGGTGTACCGGGCGCTGGCCCGCCGCCACGCGGCCGGCGTCAAGCCGATTCCCCGGTAGGCAGCAGGCGGCTGGTGAAGCCGGCCTTGACCAGCCGCCGGTAGGCGGCCAGCACGCTGTCCGGCACCGGCTGGGCGATGGCGAAACCGCGCGCCGGGTACTCGGCGATGCGCTGCAGATCCCCGACCAGATGGTCGATGACCCGCCGCGCGCTCCCGATCCGCCGCACGTAGTCGGCCATGTCCACCGATTCGGCGGCGCAGCGGGGCGCCACCTCCGGCCACACCTGGCGGCAGGTGACATAGGCCCGGCGCTGCATGTACGGCTTGGAGATAAGCAGTACGGAATCCACCTCGACGTCTGCCTCGCGGAGCACCGCGCGGGACCGCTCGATGTTCTGCCCGGTGTTGGTCGCGGTCGGCTCGACCAGAATGACCTGCTCGGGGACGCCCAGCTCCAGGACGTGCTCCCGGTAGTGCGTGGCCTCGCCGCGCGGGAAGCGGGCGATCGTCGTCGGGCTGTTCGCCCCGGTGAGCACCAGCACCGGGAACAACCCCTGGTGGTACAGCCGGGCGGCTTGCGTGGCTACGCCCAGGTCGTTACTGCCCAGCGCTATGCCCGCAGCACACGGCCGCAGCTCATGATCCATCAGGTGGTAGTCCCAGAGGATCCGGGCGTCCTCCCAGTGCGCGCCCTCAGACGGCCCGAACGGGGCCCCGCCCATCTCGTGCCGCATGGCTGCTTCCTACCACGCCGCGGCACATCCGCCAGCCGGGCGGCGACCGGCGACACGGCGACACGGCGCACCGAATCATAGTTTTTCGATCAAATTAATAGGATTTGGTTATCGCGGCGTCGGGGATTCGTATTGGACGCCTGGCCGGCGGCGTCCGCATGCTGGTCACGAAGGGGTCTCACCGAGAGGACACCGCCGTGACCACCACTGAAAGCACGAACGCGCAGCTGGACAGTGTCGGCCTGGCCGACCCGATCGGAATCGCCGAGCGGCTCCGCGACGAGTTCCGGGTCGGCGCCGCCGAACGCGACCGCGACCGGAAGTTCCCCTACGAACAGTGTGCCGCGTTCCGCGAATCCGGCCTGCTCGGCCTCATGGTCCCCAGTGAGTACGGCGGCTACGGCGGCTCGTTCCTGGAGCTGATGAAGGTCGTGATCGCCATCTCGGCCGGCGACTCCAACATCGGCCAGATGTACCAGCTGCACACCGGCGGCATCCGGCTGATGCAGGAGTTCGCCTGCCCGGTCGTGCAGGCCAAGTGGCTGCCCCGGTTCAGCCGCGAGCTGTGGATCACCAACGCGTACTCCGAGGTCGGCACCAAGAGCGTCAACGACTTCAACACCACGGTGCGCCCGGACGGCGACGGCTGGCGGCTGACCGGCCGGAAGTTCTACTGCACCGGCAGCCTGGCGGGGGACATCACGTTCGGCCCGTGCCGGCTGGACGGCTCCGACGAGGTTCGGGTGTTCTTCACCCCGACCGATGCGCCCGGCGTGACCATCCACGACGACTGGTCCGGGTTCGGCCAGCGCACCACGGCCAGCGGCACGACCGAGTTCGACAACGTGTGGATCCCGGACGAGCTGTGCCTGGGCAGCCCCGACACCGAGGGCGGCGGGGGCGGCGCGGTCACCTCCCTGAACTACCAGGCGGTGCACACCGGCGTGTTCGTCGGCATCGCCAAGAACGCGCTCGACGACGCGGTCGGGTTCGTCCAGACCAAGGCCCGGAAGTGGTACGAGAGCCCGGCCGACCGGGCCAGCGACGACCTGTACACCCAGCTCCGGGTGGGCGAGATGAAGACGGCCGTGGACGCGGCCGAGCTGCTCTCGCTGCGCGCCGCGGAACTGTGCGACGCCGCGGTCGCGCACCCGGGCGACTTGCGCATCCGGGGCGAGGCGTCCGTGCTCACCGGCCAGGCCCGGGAGGCGGCCGCCGAGGCAGCCATGTTCGCCGGGTCCACCCTGTTCAAGGTGTGCGGCGCGGGCAGCGTGCTGGAGAAGTACGGCTTCGACCGGCACTGGCGCAACGCCCGCACGCTATCCCTGCACAACCCGCTCGATTTCAAGTCGATGCACGCCGGCGACTTCCTGCTCAACGGCACGCTGCCGCCCGTCAACTCGTACAACTAGGGAGCCCCGATGTCAGCTGTGGGACTGATGTTCGTGGGGGCGGTGCTGTTCGTCAACGGCCTGCTCCTGCTGGGCCGGATCGACGGCAAGGGAGCGGCCACGTTCAACCTGTTCGTCGGGGCGCTCCAGGTCGCGATCCCGTTCTACCTGATCGCGACGGCCAAGACCGCCGACGACATCCTGCTGGCCTCCGGGATCTTCCTGTTCGGGTTCACCTACCTGTACGTGGGGATCAGCAATCTGGCCAGCCAGCTGGCCACCGGGCTCGGCTGGTACTCGGCCTGGGTGGCCATCATGGCCACCGCGTTCGGCATCACCAACATCGTCAAGTTCCACGACCCGACGATCGGCCTGCTGTGGCTGCAATGGGCCGTGCTGTGGGCGCTGTTCTTCGTCGTGCTCGCGCTGGGCAAGGACCGGCTCACGCCGCTGACCGGCTGGCTGACGCTGATCCTGTCGTTCACCACCTGCACGATCCCCGGCTTCCTGCTGCTGCTCGGCGAGTGGGGCCGGGTGCCGACCTGGCTGGTGCTGGTGGTCATCGCGGCGACGGCGGTGGCGCTGCTGCCGGTCGCCACCCGGAGCCTGCGCTCGGCCCCGGACGCGGCGGACCAGGCCGAGACCGGCGTCCCGGTCTCGGTGTCCTGACCCGCCCCGGATCCGGCCCTGCTGGGGACCGTTCTGGCCGGGAGTCCTGAAATGGCCGGGCGCTCGGGTAAAGAATGGCCGTCATGGACCGTTTCGCCAGTACCCGGGCGCTGATCACGGGCGGCAGCCGGGGCATCGGGGCCGCGGTGGCCCGCCGGCTGGCCGCCGAGGGCGCGGCCGTCACCATCACCTATCGCAGCCACGCCGACCTGGCCGACGCGCTGGTCGCCGAGCTCACCGAGGCCGGCCACACCGCGTTCGCGTTCCGCTCCGACGTCCGCGACCGGGCCGCGGCGCACGCCGTGACCAGGCAGGCCGCGGACCGGATGGGCGGGCTCGACGTGCTGGTCAGCAACGCCGGGGTGGAGTACTTCGGGCCGCTGGACGGCATCACCGAGGACGACG
Source organism: uncultured Actinomycetes bacterium (assembly GCA_963717125.1). GTDB lineage: Bacteria > Actinomycetota > Actinomycetes > Streptosporangiales > Streptosporangiaceae > RYN-230. Next base: position 441,043 of record CAVQVG010000019.1, on the reverse strand, counting down.
TCCGGCGGGTGCTGGACACCAACGTGGCCGGCCAGCTGTACGCGGTGCAGGCCGCGGTCCCGCTGATGACCGCCGGCGGCCGGATCGTGCTGATGTCCTCGGTGAGCAACGGGATCGCCGTCTACCAGCACAGCCTGTACGCGGCCAGCAAGGCGGCGGTGGTCGCGCTGGCCCGCAATCTGGCCCCGGAGCTGGCCGCGCGGAACATCGCCATCAACGCCATCGCCCCCGGCGGCACCGCCACCGACATGGCCACCGAGAACGCCCCGCACTACACCCACCCCCTGCTGCGTGAGTACAACCTGTCGCCACGGACCCAGATCAGCCTGCACGCCTCGCTCGGGCGGCTGGCCGAAGCGGACGAGATCGCGGCCGCGATCGCGTTCCTCGTCTCGCCGGACGCCGCCTACCTCAACGGCGCCACGCTGGCCGCCGACGGCGGCTGGATGTAGCCGATTACCTAACGCCAGTGCCCGCCCGGTGCCGCCACCAGCGCGCGGCCCCTGGTGGCGGGGGCGGGTTACTGTACTTAATGCTTATGAGCATGCCCAGTCCTAATAAGGTGCCTGACGGCCGCAACTGATCATTATCTGAGCGACCAACCAATTCGGCCTCACCATTAATCCGTAACTGAGCGGGTTTCAGCCCACCAGGCGGAGACACCCGGCCGTGACCCGGAGAGCGGGTCACGGCCGGGGCGGTGTCCAGGCGGTGCCGGGTACCCGGCGGGGCAGCGCGGTTGTCCGCGGTGGGCCGCACAGTTCGGTGCGCAACTCGTCCAGGTCGGCCGTGACGAGCAGGTAGGGCCGGGCCGCTGTGGTAATGGCCCGGGCCACGTACCGGTCTTTCCGGCCCGGGAACGATTCGACGGTGATCGTGTGCCCCGGGCACTGCTCTGCTATTGCGTTTAGTAATTCACGGACTGGCTGGTTGGCCATATCTGTCCCTCCCGGCGCGGTTATGGTGCCAGCGTTCCTGCTCGCGCGTAATGTGCGCTACAGGCCGGCCACTATCAGACGGTTGCCGAGCTCAAAGCGAAGGAGGGAGAAGGCGTTGCCTGCTAAGCGAAAGGATGACGACGGGCCGGTCACCGGTGTGCAAGCATTCGCCGAGGAATTACGGGCGCAGCGCGAGGCGGCCAGGCTGACTCAGGTTCAGCTGGCCAAGCTGATGGGATATTCCGAGTCGGTCATCGCCAAGCTGGAGACTTGCCGGACCATTCCGTCCCCGCAGCACGCGGCCCAGGCCGACGCGGCGCTGCGCATGCCGGGCACGTTCCGCCGGCTGCGGCAGGCCATGCTGAACCGCTCGTTCGAGTCGTGGGTCCGGGCCCTGCTGGAGATGGAAGAGCGCGCAACGGTTCTGCGAAACTGGGAGCCGCTGGTCGTGCCCGGGCTGCTGCAGACCGAGGACTACGCCCGGGCCATGATCCGGGCCGGCCGGCCCGGCGACAGCGACGCCGAGGTCGAGCAACTGGTCGTGGGCCGGATATCCCGGCAGGCGATCTGGGACCGCGCCGACCCGCCGCCGCCGATGCTGTTCGCGATGCTCGGCGAGGCCATCCTGCGGCAGCGGGTCGGGGACGCGCAGATCATGCGCGATCAGCTCAGTCATCTGGTCCGGATGGCCGGGAATCCGCGGGTCACCATTCAGGTGCTGCCGTTTGGCGTGGCCGCGCACCCAGGCCTGCTCGGGCCGTTCCTGGTGGCCAGCTTCGACACCGACCGGGATTCCGCCTACCTGGACAATGCGCTGGATGGGCAGGTCACCGAGCGGCGGAATCAGGTGGCGCGGATCTCCCTTCTCTATGATTCACTCAGGAGCGTGGCGCTCTCACCTGGGGAGTCCGCAGAACTGATCATGAAAGTGGCTGATGAGGCGTGGCGGACCTGACCGGCGCCATGTGGCGCAAGTCTTCCTACAGCAGCGCGAATGGCGGTAATTGCGTCGAAGTAGCGGGCAACCTGCCCGGCCTGGTGGCCGTGCGGGACAGCAAGCACCCCGACGGGCCGGTGCTGGTCTGCACCCCAGCGGCTTGGTGCTCGTTCGCCGCCAGCATCAAGACCGGCCAGTTCGACCCGCGCTGAGTTCCACGCCGGGCCCGGGACTGGGGCGGTAACGTAACCCGCCGGGCGTGCTGCGGTGAAGACCGCACCGTGCACCGGGGCAGGCACCGCTCGACCAGGTCATGGGCCACGTGCCGCCAGATATCCAGGCCATGGTCCCTGATCGGCACGCCGAAGCTCTGCGCGTACACCTCGAGCCTGGGCACCGAGGTGCCCAGCACGTCGTAGCCGAGGCCCTCCAGCACCTCCCGGGCGTCGGACGTGGAGTGGGCCCGGGTGATGCAGCGGTTCAGCAGGACGGCCGAGCGCGGTGGCTTGTCCCGGACCGCTTCCATATCGGTGATCTCTTCCCGCACCGGCGTGGTGCGGTTGATCTCGATCGGCGTCGGCCCACACGGGATCAGGATCTCGTCCGCGTACCGCATCGCCGACCGCGCGATGCTGGCGTGGTCCTCCAGTTGCGGCGTGTCTATGATCACCACGTCGTCCGCCCGGGCGATCTCCGGCACGCGCCGATGCAGTTCGCGGGACGGCAGCGCGACGATCCGGAACGGGAACGCCGCCTGGGACAGCGAGAGACGCGGATACATGGCGGCCAGATCTGACCATTCGAGGGCGCTCCCCGACGGATCGGCGTCCACCAGGAGCACGCTGTTGCCCGCTTGAGCGAACACGTGTGCCAGCCAGACCGCCGAGGTAGTCTTCCCCGTGCCCGGCTTCAAGTTAGCCAGGGCGAGACTAAGCCCCGTCATCCAGGCATTATCGCAGCGTCCGGACCCTTTCGGTAGACACGGACCCGGCTGGATTGCTTAGGTACGTAGTGCAGTATTTACTGCACTACAGCAATACTCGTCCTGGGCGGATGTCAGACGTGGCGGGCGGGTGCGTTCCAGTGCACCTCCAGGTTGCGCACCAGCGCCGGGCTCAGGTGGCAGCGGGCCTGCTCCACCGAGAACGCCGCCATGTACTCGCGGAACAGGTCGAGCGGCTCCTGGCCCGCCCGCAACGTGCACCGGTTGGCGGCCGCGTTGACCAGCCCGGAGCTGGTGAGTGCCGCAATCCGCTGGTCCACCGCCTGGTCCATGCCGTCCGGCTGGACCACCTCGTCGCAGAGCAGGGCGGCGTCCGGCTCGCCCGCCACCCACTGGCGGCCGGACAGGATGGCCTGCCGGGCGGCCCGGTCGCCGACGAAACGGGGCAGCCGGAGGTTGGACGCCCCGGGGATGATCCCCTCGTTCCGGGCGGGCAGGAAGAACCGCGACCCGCGGGTGGCTATCACGTGGTCCACGACGTGCAGCAACTGGCAGGCGCCGCCGACGGCGAACCGCTCGACCGCGGCGATCCACAGTTTCTCCATGGTGCCTTCGGGATTGCTGCCGGGCCGGCCGGTCAGCCCGCCGCCCGGCGCGATCGGCTCCGGGTCCGGCCCGCCCAGTTCCAGGCCCGGCCCGGCATCCGGGCCGGGCGGGACGATGCCGCGGTAGATCTTGTGCACGTAGCCGAGGTCGCGCACCAGGTAGAAGAGGAAGTCGAGCTGCCCGTGGTAGAGCCGGGTGAGGTTGAGGCCGGACCCGAACACCCGCACCCCCGGGTACCGGGGATGATCCACCACGCCGCCCCGGATCACGCCGATGTCGATGTCCGGGTCGAGCAGGATCAGGTCTACCGCGCACTCGGTCGGGCCCAGCGTGATGTCGTCTTCCGCGTTGAGGTGCCGTGGGTTGCGCAGTTCCAGCACTCCGGCCCGGCCGCGCCGGGTGACCTGAACCGGGCCGAGGTCCAGCGTGCCGGCCGAACGGAACTCGCCGAGCCGGTCGCTGGCCTCGGGCATCGGGCGCAGCATCGCGCCGATCAGGTGCCGCCCGGCCCGCGGCCGCGCCAGCAGGTGCCCGGCCAGCAGGCCCTGGGCGAACTCGATGCCTTCCTTCTCCGCTAGCGGCCGGGCCTGCTCGGCGGCCAGGTCCGCCGGGGCCGGCACCAGGCCGGGCACCCGCGCGGCCGCCGCGGCGAGCAGTTCGGCCAGCCGCGGTGACCGTCTGTAGCCGCCGGTCAGCACGTCATACAGGGCGTCCGCGTGTACCCGCAGGAAGCTGTCCCGGGCGCCGTCCATGGCGGTCGTGAACATGTCGCGGGCGGCCTGCTCGTCGGCTGAGCGGTGCGCCCGGCCGGGCAGCCGGCCGCTGAGCGCCTGCCCGGCGGCCAGGAACTGGCTCAGCGCGGCGGCCGCGGCGTCGAGCGGGCCCTGCGGGTTCGGCACCGCCGCGGCCCAGGCCGCGGCCTCGGCCGCGGGCAGCCCGGCCCGGCCGAGTAGCCCATCCGGCACCGGCGTCGTCGTCATCTGGCCATCATCCCCTGCCGCCGGCGGACCGGAAGGCGCGGACGGATGTATCAGCCCCGCCAGGCTGCCCTCTGACCAGGTAACCGCAGCTACAACGAGGGGGGTCCGGACATGCCCGGTACCTGGCAGCCCATTGCCAATCAGCCCGCGTTCAACGCGAGCACCATGCTCCTGCTCACCGACGGCACCGTGATGTGCCAGGACTCGGGGGCCACCGACTGGTGGCGGCTGACCCCGGACGAGTGGGGCGACTACGCCAACGGCACCTGGTCACCGGTGGCCCCGATGACCGACTCACGGCTGTACTACGCCTCGGCGGTGCTGGCCGACGGCCGCGTGTTCGTGGCGGGCGGCGAATACCACAACGGCATCCAGGACGACTGGAACCGGGCGGAGATCTACGACCCGGTGCCGAACACCTGGCACCTGATCAGCACGCCGGGCTGGACGCACATCGGCGACGCGCCGTGCTGCGTGCTGCCGGACGGGCGGGTGCTGCTCGGCTCGATCGACGACATCAGGACCGCGCTATACAACCCGAAGACCGACACGTGGACGGCCACCGGGAACAAGGCCGACTCCAGCTCGGAGGAAGGCTTCACGCTGCTGCCCGACGGCACGGTGCTGGCCCCGGAGAACTCCGCTCCGCCCAACGCCGAGAAGTACCTGATCAACGCCGGCACCTGGGTCAGCGCCGGCCAGACGCCGCAGTCGCTGGTCGAAAGCAACTTCTCCATCGAGATCGGGCCCTGCCTGCTCCGCCCGGACGGCACCGCGTTCCAGGTCGGCGGCAACGGGCACACCGCCGTCTACCACCCGGACCACGATCCGGCCACACAAGGGTACTGGGTCCAGGGCCCGGACTTCCCGGACAGCTCACCGGGACAGCCGCTCAAGGCCAACGACGCGCCCGGTTGCGTGCTGCCCAACGGCCACGTGCTGTGCGTCGCGGGCACCGCGCCGAACAACGGCGGCTTCGCGGTGAACGGGCAGTTCTTCGAGTTCGACGGCAAGCTGCTGGACCCGGCGCCCGCGCCCGGCAACGCGGGCGGCGACGTGTTCACCGGGCGGATGATGCTGCTGCCCACCGGGCAGGTGCTGTTCTGCGCGGGCAGCCCGGCCATGGAGATCTACACCCCGGTGGGCGAGCCGGACGACGAGTGGCGGCCGCACATCACCGAGCACCAGCGTGATCTGGAGCCGGGCCACAGCTATGAGATCCACGGCGAGCGGTTCAACGGGATGACCCAGGCGGTGGCGTACGGCGACGACGCCACGATGGCGACCAACTACCCGATCGTGCGGCTGGTCAGCGAGGACGGGCACGTGCACTACTGCCGGACGTTCGGGCACAGCACGATGGCCGTGGCCACCCGGCGGCGGCACGTGCACACCCGGTTCACGGTGCCGAACGGCCTGCCGCACGGACGGTATGACCTCCGGGTGGTGGCGAACGGCATCGCCTCGCCCGAGGCCGAGGTCCGGGTCGGCTGACGAGGGGGCAGCCGAGCGGCCGGCCAGTCCCCCCGGGCTGGCCGGCCCCGGGCTGGCCAGCCCGGGACCGGCCAGTCTCAGGTCCCGTACGGGCACGGGAAGAACATCTTCCCGTCCAGGTTGACGTCGAACTTGACCGCGGCGAAGCCGTATGACGGCTGATAGACAGCCGCGCAGAAGGCAGCGAAGGACCGCCGGCCGGTGCACTTCTGGCCGGGATCGCACACGTAGTGGTCGGCTGAGTACTCGGCCTCGCCCACCCATTTGCCGGTGGGCTGGCGGGCCGTCCGGTCCGTGCTGAAGTCGTCCCAGCCGCACGGGGTCATGCCGTGCAGACCGGTGCAGGTGATCCCGTACTGCCGGCTGCCGCGCAGCTGCGCGGCGGTGCACATCTTGTAGACGTAGCACTCCTCGACCACCGCGCCGTCCGTGTAGCGGCGGCCCCACCAGGACAGGTACGGCGAGTTCTTCCACAGCGCGGTCATCCCGTACCGGTGCACCTCGTTGAACGCGTAGGCCAGGTAGTTCTCCGCGTCACCCGGGGTGAGCTGGAACCCGGTGGTGGACGGCGGGTCGAAGCTGTCGATGTCGTCCAGCTCCACCGCGTCGAAGCCCTTCCGGGCACACCTGGCGATCCGTTCCTGGAGCATCGGCGCGAGCGCGCCGAGCTGCCGGAAGTCGACCCAGCGCTCCTCGGGGTAGCCGTAGTACACGTTCCCGAGGGCGGCGGCCGGGAAGTACCGGCCCCACGGCGCCGGGCTGGCGTCCGGCCGGTAGTCCTCCCAGGCCAGGTCCAGGTAGCAGACCGTACGCGGGTGCGGCAGCGAGGCCGCCTGCCAGCGGGTCTCGATGGCGTGCACCTCGGCCCGGGTGGTGAGGAAGCCGTCGATGTCGTAGATGTCCACCGCGTGCTTACCGGTCCGCTGCAGCGGGGTAACCCGGCCGATCTGCCAGTCCCAGCGCATCGGATGGTGGTTGGCGGCCAGGTGCGGCGGGTACCAGCAGGTGCCCTGGCAGGCCAGCGGTGCGGGCAGCGGCACCACCAGCCAGCGGAACCGGATCACGGTGCCGCCCGCGCGGTTCGCGGTGCGCACCGCCACCTGGTGCGGGCCGGGCTGGAGCATCCCGGTGTAGAACACCCGGCGGCTGGGCAGCGCCCGCCACGGGCCGAGGTCCACCCGATACTGCTGGGCCGGCCGTCCATCGGCCCCGTTGTAATGCATAACGCCGGTCTGGAAGTACTCGGCGTCCGAGGCGGTGCGGTGTTCCGGGGTGCCGTTGATGAACTGTGCCGTCGGCGGCTGATGCCGGGGGTAGGCGCGGACCGGCGCGCTGGCCAGGCGGCTCACCGAGCGGCGGATGACCCGGAAGGTGAACGTGGCCGGCTGGGTCTCGACCACCTCGGCCGCGGTCTCGGTGACCCGCAGCCGCCTGCCCGTGTCGGGCTGCCCGGGACGGTACTGCCGGGCCGCGAACGGCGTCGCGGTCGAGTCCGACGCGGTCACGCAGTGCGTGCCGTTGGCCCGGCAGGTCTGCCAGGTGTAGGCCACCGCGAAGCTGAGCAGCTTCATGCCGCGCGGCAGCCGGGCCGGGGACCAGTGCAAACCGGCCGCGCTGACCACCGCGCCGTCCTGCGCCCGCCCGGCGATACGCAGCGTCCCCCGGTGCACCGGCGGCGGAACCCGCACCCTCGCGGCCGCGCTGCGTGCCCCCGCGACCGCGGTGTGCAGGGCGGCTGCCGTGCCCGCGGCCGCCGGCGCGCCCGCGGCCAGCGGCGCGGCCAATACCGCCAGCCCGGCCGCCGCGGCCACCACGCGACCCCGGGTCCGCGAGCCTGGCCCGGCGACTTATCACCCCTCCGGTGTGGGTGTACCCGACAAACCGGACAAATTTCCGTACATTTGGGGTGATAAGTGGGGAGTGGGCGCCCCGGGCTGGTGCTGGAGTGGCTGGTGGGGTGCGCGGGAGTCGGTGGCGGGTCATGGCGGGCTCACCCGGTGAAGGCAGCGGGGAGCAGGTCGCGGTGCGCGGCGAACAGATCGTCGCACATGGCTACCGTCTCGGTGGTGGTCAGCGTGGCGGCCGTGTTCGGGTCGAGCAGCGCGGCCTGGTAGACGTGCTCGCGAGACTCCTCCAGCGCGGCCCGCACGGTCAGCTCGACCACGTTGAGGAACGTCCGGTTCAGCGCGGTGAGCTGCGGTGGCAGCGCGCCGACCGGCACCGGCTTGACGCCGCCCGCGCCGACCAGGGCCGGCACCTCCACGCAGCAGTCCTCGGGCAGGCTGGAGATCAGCCCGCCGTTGCGGATGTTCACGTGCAGCTCGCGCTCCTGGCCGGTCTCCACCGAGTGGATGAACAGCGAGGCCAGTTCCTGCGCCGGGGTCAGGTCGAGCGGCCTGCCCGCGTCGAGGTCGGCCTGCACCGCGTCCAGTTCGCGCAGGTTCTCCTCGGACCTCTCCAGGTAGTCGCCGACGAAGATGCGGAACCGCTCGATCTGCGAGTCGTGCCGCATGAACCACGGCACGTACTCGGCGGAGTGCTCGCTGGACTCGGTCGGGAAGTAGCCGAACCGGCGGAAGATCTCCACCCGGACCCGGCGGTGCAGCTCCGGCGACTGATCGATGACCTCGGCCAGCTTCGGGTACAGCGACTGGCCGTCCTGCTCGAAGCGGAGCACGAACGCCTGGTGGTTGAAGCCCGCGGTCAGGAAGCTGACCCGGTCCGGGTCCGCGCCGACCAGCCCGGTCAGGAACGCCTGGGTGTCCCGCACCGAGTGGCACAGCCCGTACACCCGGCGCAGCGGAGTGCCCGCGTACACCGCCCAGGGCAGCATGGCCATCGGGTTGCTGTAGCTGAGCAGGTAGGCATCCGGGCATACCTGGTGCATGTCCCGGGCCAGCGCGAGCACCACCGGGATGGTGCGCAGGCCGCGGAAGATGCCGCCGATGCCGAGCGTGTCGCCGATGGTCTGGCGCACCCCGTACCGGGCCGGGATGTCGAAGTCGGCCCGGGTGGCCGGGTAGCCGCCGACCTGCACCTCGTTGATCACGTAGTCCGCGCCGGCCAGCGCCGCCCGCCGGTCCGCGGTCGCGGTCACCCGCGCGCCCGCCCCGGACTGGGCCACGATCGCGCTGGCCAGCCGCTCGGCATAGGCCAGCCGGTCCGCGCTGATGTCATACAGTGCGAGCTCCAGGCGGCCGCGCAGCTCCGGGTAGCCGCACAGGTCGGTCACCACGTTGCGAGTGAACTCGATGCTGCCGGCCCCGACGAACGTCACCTTGGTCACAGCGTGAGAGTGTTTCATTTGCGCAGTTTCCGCGCAAGATCTTGCATCTGCACCAGTCTGAGTGCACAATGCTGACTCAAATAGCGCAGATTCGAGCACTAATGGGCGGGGTGCGGTTATGGCGAAGCAGCGGCCAGCCCAGCGCTGGCGGGTCACCGTGGCAGGTCTGCTGTCCGTGCCGGTCGCGGCCGTGCTGGTGCTGGCCGGCTGCGGTACGGACAGCAACAGCAACGGGTCCAGCGGCGGCAGCTCCATCCAGATCTGGGAAGGCTGGACCGGGGTCGAGGCCAAGACCTGGACGCACCTGGTCGCCGAGTACGAGCACGCCCATCCCGGCCAGAAGGTCTCCAGCCTGTACGTGAACAACGACGACACGCTGCAGAAGGTGCTGACCGCGGTGCGCGGCGGCAGCCCGCCGGACGTCGCCTACCTGTACGGCTCGTGGGCGCCGAACGTGGCCCAGATCCCGCAAGTGGTCAACCTGACCAAGGTGGTGCAGCGGCCCGGCGTCAACTGGAACGACTTCTGGGTCGGCGAGCGGGACGTGGCCACCGTCAACGGCAAGGTGATCGGCATCCCGGCGCTGGTGGACAACCTGGCCGTGGTCTACAACAAGACGCTGTTCGCCAAGGCTCACCTGCCGCTGCCTACGTCCAACTGGACCTGGGACCAGTTCGTGGCCGACGCCAAGAAGCTGACCGATCCGGCCAGCAAGCAATTCGGCACGGCGTACGTGACCCCGGGCACCGAGGACACGGTGTGGCACTGGGAGGCGCTGCTCTGGGAGGCCGGCGGCAGCTTGCTCACCGCGGGCAACAAGAAGGCCGCGTTCGACTCGGCCGCCGGGCTGGCCTCGCTGAACACGCTGCGCGCGATGGCCGTGACGGACAAGTCCATGTACCTGGACCCGACCGACTCGGCGTACGCCAACCTGTTCAACTCGGGCAAGATCGGCATGCTGGTCACCGGCCCGTGGGACCTGTCCGCGTTCCCGAACGTGCACTACGGGGTGCAGGTCATGCCGGCCTACCCGGGCACCAGTGGTGGCCACCAGACCATCTCCGGTCCGGACAACTGGGTGATCTTCAACAACGGCACGTCGCAGGTCAGCGCGGCCGAGAAGTTCCTGCTCTGGGTCACCGCGCCCGCCCAGGTCAAGTACTGGTCGCTGCACACCGGTGACCTGCCGACCCGGGCGTCGGTGGGCAACGCGGCCGGGTTCAGCCAGCAGATGGACACCACGCTGCCCGACGTCAGCGCGTTTGTCGCCAACCTGGCCAACGTCAAGCAGGCCCGGCCGCAGATCCCGACATACCCCAAGATCTCGCAGGTGCTCGGCAACATGGTCGTGTCGGTGCTGCTCGGCAAGAGCCAGCCGCAGGCCGCGCTCAGTTCCGCCGCGCAGCAGGTCAACCAGATCCTGGGCGCGGGCTGACAGCGTGACGGTAGCGGACACCCTGCTCCGCCGGCGCCGGGGGCGGGGTCGGAGCCGCGGCGGCGGGCCGCCGCTCGGCGCGAAGCGGCGATCGGGGGGTCCGGGGGGTCGCCCCCCCGGGCGAGCACGCCGGGTGACGGCATCCGAGCAGTTCTCCGGGTGGGCCTTCGTCACCCCCGGCGTGGCCATCATCCTGCTGTTCGGCGCCGTGCCGATCGTCTGGTCGGCGGTGATGTCCTTCCAGAAGTCCAACCTGCTCACGCCGAGCACGCCGTTCGTTGGGCTGAAGAACTACCGGCAGCTGGTGCACGACCCGATCGTCGGCCAGGCCATCGTGCACACCCTGGTGTACACCGCGCTGTTCGTGCCCGGGACCATGATCGTCGGCCTGTTCCTGGCCGTGGCCATGAACCGGAAGATCCGCTTCATCTCGCTGTACCGGACCGCCGCGTACGCCACCATGGCCATCTCCACGATCAGCGAGGCGATCGTCTTCATCTGGCTGTTCGACCCGTCCTACGGGGTGGTGAACTACTTCCTCAGCCTGATCGGCCTGCCCGCGCAGCCCTGGCTCAACTCTCCGTCCCAGGCGCTCTACGTGATCGTGATCATGACGATCTGGGGCTGGACCGGCTTCGCCGTGGTCATCTACCTGGCCGCGCTGCAGGGCGTGCCGCAGATGCTGACCGAGGCGGCCGCGATCGACGGGGCCACCCCGTGGCGCACGTTCCGCCGGGTGACCCTGCCGCTGCTCAGCCCGGCGTCGCTGTTCCTGGCCGTCTGGCTCACCATCAACGCGCTGCAGCTCTTCGACGAGGTCTACCTCAGCACCTCAGGCGGCCCGCTTAACGCCACTACCGTGCTGGTCTACTACCTCTACGAGCAGGCGTTCCAGAACTTCAACTTCGGCTACGCGTCCGCCATCGCCTACGTCCTGTTCCTCGTCATCCTGGTGGTCACCGCGATCGAGTTCCGGGTCGGCCGGCGATTCACGCATTACAGATCATGACCGCCGTCCAGGCGCCCGCACAGCGCATCGAGACCCCGGCGACGCAGCCGCGCCGCAAGGGGCGGCTGCCGTTCAGCCCGTGGCACCTGGTGCTGGTCCCGGCCACCCTGGTGCTGATCTTCCCGTTCTTCTGGCTGGTCATCACGTCGGTGGAGACCCCGGCCGAGGCGCTGCACTTCCCGCCCATCCTGATCCCGCACACGCTGCACTTCGCCAACTACCCCAACGCGCTGAACAGCGCGCCGTTCGGCCGGTTCTTCCTGAACAGCGCGGTGGTCGCGGTGATCACCGTGCTGAGCAACCTGGTGCTGTGCTCGCTGGCCGGCTACGCGTTCGCCCGGTACCGCTTCCTGGGCCGGGGCGTGCTGTTCGTGGTGATCATGGCCACGCTGATGGTGCCGTTCCAGGTCACCATGATCCCGCAGTTCATCATCACCAAGTGGCTCGGTGTGCACGTGCTGGCCGCGGTCGGCATCGACCACATCGGCGCGCTCATCCTGCCCAACGCCGCCACCGCCTTCGGCATCTTCTTCCTGCGCCAGTTCTTCCGCACCCTCCCGCTGGAATACGAGGAGTCGGCCCGGGTGGACGGCGCGAGCCGGCTCACCGTGCTGTGGAAGATCGTGCTGCCGCTGGCCACCCCGGCGCTGGCCACGCTGGCCGCGCTCACCTTCCTCGACTCGTGGAACAACTTCCTGTGGCCGCTCATCGCGATCACGTCCACGAACCAGATGACGCTGCCGCTCGGCCTGGCCACGTTCCAGGGCGCGCACTCGACCGAGTGGACCCTGCTGATGGCCGCCAACGTGATGAGCCTGGCCCCGATGCTGGTCGTCTTCATCGTGGCGCAGCGGTACTTCATCCGGTCGGTGGCCGCCACCGGGCTGGCCGGGACCTGAGCCAAAGGCGCGCGGCGCCGACTGGACTGAGGAGCGAGGGAGCGAGGAACGAGTGACTGAGCGACGAGGGAAGGAGGCGCCTTTGAGCGCGCCGGAGGCTCAAAGCAAACAGAGCAAGACCGAAGCGGAGATCGCGTCGCAGCCGGCCTGCTGGCGGCGGGCCGCCGCGCTGGCCGCCGACGTCGCGGGCGCGCTGCCGGCCAGCGGGGAGCGGGTCGCGGTGGCGGGCTGCGGCACGTCCTGGTTCATGGCCCAGGCCTACGCGGCGGCCCGGGAAGCCGCCGGGCACGGCGAGACCGACAGTTTCGCCGCCTCCGAGATGCCGCTGGGCCGGCGCTACGACCGGGTCCTGGTGCTGTCCCGGTCCGGGACCACCACCGAGATCCTGCAGTTGCTGGACCGGCTGGGCGGGACCGTGCCCACGGTGGCCATCACCGCCGGGGCCACCACCCCGGTGGCGCAGGCCGCGGACGCGGTCATCGACCTGTCCTTCGCGGACGAGGAATCCGTGGTGCAGACTAGGTTCGCCACCACCGAGCTGGCCCTGCTCCGTGCCCACCTGGGCGAGGTCATCGGGCCGGTGGCCGCGGCCGCCGAGCGGGTGCTGGCCGAGCCGCTGCCCGCCGAGATGCTCGCCGCCCGGCAGTTCACGTTCCTGGGCACCGGCTGGACCGTCGGCCTGGCCAGCGAGGCCGCGCTCAAGATGCGCGAGGCGGCCGGGATGTGGACCGAGGCCTACCCAGCCATGGAATACCGGCACGGTCCCGCCGCGGTGACCGGCGACGGCAGCGTGGTGTGGCTGTTCGGCGCCCCGCCGGACGGAATCGGCGCCGAGGTGGCCGCGGCGGGTGGCATCGCCTGGTACAGCGACGAGGACCCGCTGGCCGAGCTGGTCCGGGTGCAGATGCTGGCCGCCGCGCTGGCCCGGGCCCGCGGCCTGGACCCGGACCGGCCGCGCAACCTGGCCCGGTCGGTCATCCTGGCCGATCGCTGAGCCGCCCATGCCCATGATCGGTGTCGTCTGCCTCAACCCCGCGCTGGACATCACGCACCACGTCGCCGCCGCGGACTGGGCGGGCGTGAACCGGCCCACTGCGGTTCACGTCCGCCCCGGGGGCAAGGGGCTGAACGTGGCCCGGACGCTGCATGCGATAGGCGCGGACGTGCTGGTGCTGGGGCTGTCCGGCGGGATCACCGGGGCCGGCGTGGAGGCGGCGCTGACCGAGCTGGGGGTGCCCGCCAGCTGGACCCGGATCAGCGGCGAGACCCGGCGCACGTTCACGGTGGCCGACCAGGAAACTGGTGGCGCCGCCTTGTTCAACGAGCCGGGACCGCCGGTGAGCGACGGCGAGTTCGCGGATTACGGCGTTCGGTATAAGGAGGCCCTGGACGGGTGCGCGGCGGTGGTGCTGTCGGGCAGCCTGACGCCGGGGCTCCCGGAGGATTCCTATGCCGGGCTGATCGGCCTGGCCGCCGCGGCCGGGGTGCCCGTGGTGCTGGACGCCCACGGGGCGGCGCTGCGCTGCGGCGCGGCCGCCGGGCCGGCCATCGTCAAGCCCAACGTGGCTGAGCTGGCCGCGATCACCGGCCGGCCGCTGGGCGGCGCGGGCCGGCCCGCGGTGGCCGCCGCGGCCCGCGAGCTGCGCGCGGCGGGCGCGCAGGCGGTGGTGACCACGCTGGGCGCCGACGGGCTGCACGCGGTCACCGCGGACGGCAGTTGGTGGGCGGGCCCGCCCGGCCCGGTGGCCGGCAACCCGACCGGGGCGGGCGACGCGGTGACCGCCGCGCTGGCCCACGGGCTGGTCCTCGGCCGCCCGTGGCCCGAACGGCTGCGGCACGCGGTCGCGCTGGGCACGGCGTCGGCCGCGGCCCCGGTGGCCGGCGAGTTCAGCGCCGCGGACTACGCCAGGCTGCTGCCGTTGGTCACTATTGACGGGCCGGGCTGATGCCGATCGGGAGGAACCGGTGAGCCGTTACCGCCGGTGGAATGAGCTGCTGGAACTGCTCGCCACGGCGGGCCAGCTGCAGGTGGAGGACGCCGCGGCCGCACTCGGCGTGTCCGCGGCCACCGTGCGCCGTGACTTCGACGAGCTGGCCAGCCAGCAGATGCTGACCCGGATCCGCGGCGGCGCGGTGGCCCAGGGCGTCACCTACGACCTGCCGCTGCGGTACAAGACGGAACGGCATCCGTCAGAGAAGCAGCGCATCGCGGCGCTGGCCGCCGGGCTGGTCCGGCCGGGCCAGGTGGCCGGGCTGAACGGCGGCACCACCACCACCGAGGTGGCCCGGGCGCTGGCCACCCGGTCCGACCTGACCGCAGGGCCGCCGCCGGTGATCACCGTCGTCACCAACGCGCTGAACATCGCCACCGAGCTGGCCGTCCGGCAGCACATCAAGATCGTCACGACCGGTGGGGTGGCCCGGCCACAGTCCTACGAGCTGACCGGCCCGCTGGCTACGGGCGTTCTGGACCAGGTCACCCTGGACCTGGCCATTCTCGGGGTGGACGCGATCGACGCGGTGGCCGGGGCGACCGCGCATCACGAGGGAGAGGCCAGCATCAACCGGCTGATGGCCCGGCAGGCCAGCAAGGTCGTGATCGTGGCGGACAGCTCCAAGGTGGGCCGCCGGGCGTTCGCCCGGATCTGCGCCGCGGCCGAGATCGACGTGCTGGTCACCGACACCGGCATCGGCGACGACGACAAGGCCATGCTCAAGGACGCCGGGGTCGACGTTGTCACCGCCTGACCTGGTCGTGATCGGCGACTGCAACCCGGACGTGCTCGTCCTGGGTGACGACGTGACACCTGTGTTCGGCCAGCAGGAGAAGCTGGTGCCGAGCATCTCCCTGGTCATCGGCGGGTCGGCGGCCATCACCGCGGTAGCCGCGGCCCGGCTCGGCGTCCGGGTGGCGCTGGTCGCCGCGGTCGGCGCCGACCCGGCCGGTCAGTTCATGCTCGACCAGCTGGGCCGGGAGGGCGTCGACGTGACCGCGGTGGCGGTGCGCGACGACGCGCCGACCGGGATCACGGTGGCGCTGTCCCGGGGCGGTGACCGGGCCATTCTCACCGCGCTCGGCGCGGTCGCGTCGCTGACCCCCGCGGACGTCCCGGCCGGGCTGCTGGGCCAGGCCCGGCACGTGCACGTCAGCTCGTACTTCCTGCTGGCCGGCTCGCTTGGGCCTGGGCTGCCCGGGCTGCTGGCCGCGGCCCGGGCCGGCGGCGCCCGCACCTCGCTGGACACGAACTGGGACCCATCCGGGCGCTGGCTCGACGAGCGGCTGTCCGCCGCCATCGGCCAGGCCGACCTGCTGCTGCCGAACGAGGCCGAGGCGGTCCGGCTGGGTGGCGCACCGGACCTGGCCGGGGCGGTGCGGGCGCTGGCCGCGGCCGGGCTCGGGCTGGTCGTCAAGCGCGGCGAGCGCGGCGTGCTGTGCGCCGCCGGTGGGCGGCAGTGGCAGGTCAGCGTGCCGCCGGTGGTCCCGGTGGACGCGACCGGCGCAGGAGACTGCTGCAACGCCGGGCTGATCGCTGGCCTGCTGGACGGCCTGGCCTTGCCCGCGGCGGCCGCGCTCGGCTGCGCGGCCGGGGCGCTGTCCACCCAGGCGGCGGGCGGCACGGCGGGCTGCCCGGACCGGGCCGCCGCGGTGGCCTGTGCTCAGCGCGCGTCGGTGTCGCCGGTCCCGGCCTGATCTGGAACCTGGGATGGAGCTGCTCGAGAAACCGTTCACGCATCCCGATTTGCTGGCCAAAGTGCGCGAGGTACTCGGCGCGCCATAGCCTTGCCAGGAGAGATGCGCTTCGGTAATGTCCGGGTGATGCGTCGGTCCAGGGGGGACCAGCGTGAATTTCGCGCTAGGGGGCTTTTAATGCGCAAATTCATCATAGGTGTGTGCGCCACCACAACCGTCATTACCATGTCCATGTTTTCTGCCGCCGCCGCGTCCGCGTCGGCGGCCGCGACACATGCGGGATCGGCTAGGCCGATCATCGTCGTTGGGCCTAACCAGTCCATCCAGAGGGCGGTCAACCGGGCTCGCCCGGGCACCACGATCGTGCTCAAGAAGGGCACCTATCACCAGGCCGTGCAGATCCGCAAAGACGGGATCACGTTGCGCGGCGCGGGCAACTCGCTGCACGGCACGGTGCTCAGGCCGCCGCGGCACAAGCCGCACACGCTGTGCACCAAGGCGTTCGGTCTCACCGGGGTGTGCATCCTGGCCAAGAAGGTCAACCCGGCCACCGGGGCCGTGCTCCGCCGGGTCCGCAGCGTCAAGGTGACCGGCATCTACGTGGCCGGCTTCCCGGCCAACGGTGTCTTCGGCTACGGCACCAACGGCCTGACCGTCAACCAGGTTTCCGCGTTCAACGACGGCGATTACGGCATCTCGCGATTTGTTTCCACGCATACCGTGTTCGCCAACGACATTGCGGTGGGCAACGACGAGGCCGGCTTCTATGTCGGCGACTCGCCGCTGGCCGACACCGTGGTGCGCAACGACATCGCGGTGGGCAACGAGTTCGGGATATTTATCCGGCATGCCCGGCACGTGCACGTATTCGATAATCTGGCCACCAAGAACTGCCAGGGCATTCTGGTACTGGACGATGGGCAGCGGGGCGGTGCGGGTAATGCCGTCATCGACCATAACTCCGTTATCCGGAACAACAAATTCTGCCCGAAGCGCGGCGATACGCCGATCAACGTCAAGGGCGGCGGCATCCTGCTGCTCGGCGCGACCAACACGCTGGTCAGCCACAACGTCGTGCGCGGCAACCGGGGCCGCCAGCTCAACTCGGGCGGCATCGTGGTGGCCAGCGCGGCCAGGCTCACCAAGGGAAGCAACCCGAACCACGACACGATCCTGGCCAACCGGGCGTTCCGCAACAGCCCAGCCGACCTGATCTGGGACGGCACCGGGGTGGGTAACAGGTTCCTGGCCAACCACTGCGGGAAGTCCATCCCGCGCGGGCTCTGCCACTAACCCAGGCGCGTCCTGATCCCGCGGGGCAGCCCATCCCGGGCCGCCCCGCGGGATCAGCCTTCCTGCCGTCCTGCTCCGCCCGGCCGCAGGTCCACCTCGGCGCTGGTGACCTCGCCCCGGTCCCTGGCCCACCAGCGGCGGATCCGGGGGTCGGTTCCAGGGTGGCAGGCCTCAGCCGGCCAGTTCTTGCTCCAGCCAGGTCCGGCCGCGGGTCCGGGCGGACAGCCGGACGTCGCCGAGTCGCCCGGCCAGCCGCGCCGCCGCGGCATCGACCGCGGCGGCCGCCGCGGACCCGGCGTCTTCCAGGAACCGGCAGACGATCTCGCCGCCGCGGTCTTGCGCCCAGCCGCCCACGATCCGGCCGTCCCACCAGACCGTCGGGCCGATGTTGCCCGCCTGGTCGAACAGCCGCGGGCCGTGCTCGCCGAGGAACCAGTCCCGCTGCTGCCAGCCCATCGGGGTGGAGTCCAGCCCGGGCAGCAGCGCGGCCCACGGCTCGACCTCCGGGACCGGCGCCAGGTCGTCGGCCAGCGCGATGCCCGGCACCCCGTCCAGGTCCACCTCGGCCGGCTTCAGCTCGGTGAGCACCCGGCTCAGCTGGGTCTTGCCCCAGCCGGCCCACCAGCGCAGGTCGTCGGCCGTGGCCGGGCCGTAAGCCCGCAGCCAGCGCCGGGCCAGCTCTACCTCGGCCGCCGCGGTCGGCCAGTCGGCCAGCCCGCCTGAGCACCACAGCTGCATCGGCGACCAGCGGTACTGGTGCGAGGTCCACGAGCCGCGCGGCCGGCCCCGGACCACCTGGCCCTGCGCGGCGAGCAGGAACAGCACCCGGCTGGACATGTTCTGCCGGCCTTCGTAGCTCTTCCCCCGGGCCAGCACGATCTGGGTGCGCAGCCGCGGGTCGTCGTCGGCTAGCTCGGCCGCGGTCGCCTCGCCCCGCGCGGTTAGCGCGCTGAGCGCCGCCTGCTCCACGTCGGCCAGCCAGCCGTCCACGTCGCCGGGCACACTTGACTCGGCCAGCCAGCCGAGCACCTTACGGCGCTCCCGGGCGGCGACCGCCCGGGAGCAGGCGGCCTGGATGAGCGCCGCGTTATCCAGCGTGGCCACGAACACGGTCCGGCGCATGCCAAGCAGCCGGATCAGCGTCCGGTCCTGGTACAGCGCCCGCTCTACGCACGGCACGTCCCCGTCGGCCAGCCGGGCCAGGATGCCCAGGTAGACCGAGGACGGGTCGGTGCCGTGCACCGCGACCAGCGACGCGGCCACCTCGGCCTGCCCGCCGGGCTGAGCGGCAGGCTGGGCGCCCGGGGCCAGCCGGTGCCGCAGGCCCAGCCTGGCCCGCCGTTCCCGGAGGCTGATCCGCGGCGTCATTCCGTCCCCGCTTCGCCGCCGCTGCCCGCGAGCTCCAGGTGCATCCGGATCAGCTGCTTGGCGTGCTGGATGATCTCATCGTCGCCGTCCGGGTGCACCGAGAAGGCGAACTTGACCAGGGCGTCTGCGATCTTGACGGCGATGACCAGGGACCGCTCGGTGGGCAGGCCGGGGTCGTCGCCGTGCTCGGCGGCCAGCAGCTCGGCGAGCCGCCCGGCCAGGTGCGAGTCGTTGTCGCCGGTGGCGCCGGGCGGGTGCACGTCGGCCACGTCCCCGAAGCGCACCACCCGGAAGCCGGGGTCCTCCCGGCACATGTCGACGAACAGGTCCACCGCGGCGTCCGCGGTGGCCGGCCAGTCGTCGAGCCAGCCGGATCGGATGGCGCCCTCCATCCGGGCCAGGTAGCGGTCCAGGTTGCGGGCGGCCAGCGCCTGCATGATCTCCCGCTTGTCCGCGAAGAACTGATAGAGCACACCGGGCGACACCCCGGCTCGCAGGGCGACCTGCGACGTGGTCATCTTCTCGTAGCCACGCTCGGCCACCAGCAGGCCGGCCGCGTCCAGGATGCGGCCGATCCGGATGGCGTTCCGCTCCGCCGCGGGCAGCTTGCGCAGCGGCACCTCGAGGTCAGGATCAGTCATGCCGGGGACCCCAGCCACTCGTACTCCAGCATGAAGTCGAGTATCACCCGTGACCGGGCCGGCTGCACGGTGGTCCAGCCGGGCCAGGGCATCGGCGCCGTGTCAGCCGCGGTTGGGTAGCGGCGTCAGCCCGGGGGGACGACCCCCCGCTCTGCTCCCCCGGGGGACTACCCCCGGAGCCCCCGGCCCCCGATCGCCGCTTCGCGGCGCTCAGGAAGGCTCGTAGCCGAGGTTGGGGCGCAGCCAGCGCTCCACCTCGGCCAGCGGGACGCCGCGCCGCGTCGCGTAGTCGGCGGCCTGGTCGCGGCCGATCCGGCCCACCGTGAAGTAGCGCGACGAGGGGTGCGCGAAGAGCAGCCCGCTGACGCTGGCGGCCGGGCTCATCGCACACGACTCGGTCAGCGACATGCCGAACTGCCCGGCGCCGAGCAGGCCGAACAGCTCCCGCTTCTCGCTGTGGTCCGGGCTCGCCGGGTAGCCGAGCGCGGGCCGGATGCCGCGGAACCGTTCCGCGTGCAGGTCCGCGATGGCCGGGTCGGCGTCCGGCTCGAACCAGTCCCGCCGGGCCTGCAGGTGGGTGTGCTCGGCGAACGCCTCGGCCAGCCGGTCGGCCAGCGCCTTGACCATGATCGACTGATAGTCGTCACGCTGCTCCTCGAAGCTGGCCGCCAGCTCGGCGGCGCCGTGGATGGCCACCGCGAAGCCGCCCAGGTGATCGCCGGCCGGGGCCAGGTAATCGGCCAGGCAGCGGTTGGGCCGCCCCTCCGGCTTGCTGGTCTGCTGCCGCAGCATCGGCAGCCGGACGCTGCCCGGGCCTGGTGTCCCACCCGGATGGAGCAGCAGGTCGTCGCCGTCGGCGTGCGCGGGCCAGAAGCCGTAGCCGCCACTGGCCGCCAGCTGGCCCTCGGCGATGATCTTGTCCAGCATGGTGTTCGCGTCGTCGAACAGCTCGCGCGCGGTCGGCTCGGCCAGGATGGCCGGGTACTTGCCCTTGAGCTCCCAGGCCAGGAAGAAGAACTGCCAGTCGATCATCTCGCGCAGCGCGGCCAGGTCCGGCGTCACGGGGCGCACCCCGGTGAACGCGGGCATCGCCAGGTCGGCGAAGCTGACCTGCTCGTAGTTGGCCCGGGCCCGGCTGAGCGGCAGCAGCGGGCGGCGCCGGGTGTGCTCGTGCTGCACGCGGAGCCGCTCCTGCTCGGCGTGGTTGGCCGCGACCAGCACCCGGGACCGGTCGTCGTCCAGCAGGTCGGACACCACCCCGGCGACCCGGGACGCGTCGAGCACGTGCACGGTGGCGGCGCCGTAGGCCGGCGCCACCCGGACCGCGGTGTGCTGGCGCGAGGTGGTAGCGCCGCCGATGAGCAGCGGCAGGCGCAACTCGCGGCGCTGCATCTCGGTGGCCACGCTGACCATCTCGTCCAGCGACGGGGTGATCAGCCCGGACAGCCCGACGATGTCGGCGCCCTCGGCCACCGCGGTGTCCAGGATGACGTCGGCGTGGACCATCACACCCAGGTCGATGACGTCGTAGTTGTTGCAGCCGAGCACGACCCCGACGATGTTCTTGCCGATGTCGTGCACGTCGCCCTTGACCGTGGCCAGCACGACCTTGCCCTGGCCCCGGCCGGCGCTGGCCCGGCCTTCCCGCTGGGCCTGCTCCTTCTCCGCTTCCATGAACGGCTCCAGGTAGCCGACGGCCCGCTTCATCACCCGGGCGCTCTTGACCACCTGGGGCAGGAACATCTTCCCGGCGCCGAACAGGTCCCCGACGATCTTCATGCCGTCCATCAGCGGGCCCTCGATCACGTCCAGGGGCCGGGCCGCGGCCTGCCGCGCCTCCTCGGTGTCCGCCTCGATGAAGTCGGTGATGCCGTGCACCAGCGCGTGCCCCAGCCGCTCCGTGACCGGCGCCTCGCGCCAGGACAGGTTGACGATGCGGCTGGCCCCCGGCCCGCGCACCGTCTCGGCGAACGCGACCATCCGGTCGGTGGCGTCCGGGCGCCGGTCGAACAGCACGTCCTCGACCAGTTCCAGCAGGTCGGCCGGGATGTCCTGGTACACCGCGAGCTGCCCGGCGTTGACGATGCCCATGTCCAGGCCGGCCTGCACCGCGTGGAACAGGAACGCCGAGTGCATGGCCTCCCGGACCGCGTCGTTGCCGCGGAACGCGAACGACAGGTTGGAGATGCCGCCGCTGGTCCGGACCCCGGGGCAGCGCTGCTTGATCAGCGGCAGCGCGTCGATGAACGCCTTGGCGTAGCCGTTGTGCTCGGCGATGCCGGTCGCCACGGCCAGCACGTTCGGGTCGAAGATGATGTCTTCGGCGGCGAACCCGGCCTGCTGGGTGAGCAGGTCGTAGGCCCGGCCGCAGATGGCCACCTTCCGCTCGGCGGTGTCCGCCTGGCCCTGCTCGTCGAAGGCCATCACCACCACGCCGGCGCCGTGCTGCCTGATCCAGCGGGCCTGATCGAGGAACGGGCCCTCGCCCTCCTTGAGGCTGATCGAGTTGACCACGCCCTTGCCCTGCACGCAGCGCAGCCCGGCCTGCAGCACGCTCCACCGCGAGCTGTCGATCATCACCGGGATGCGGGCGACCTCCGGCTCGGTCGCGATCAGGTTCAGGAACGTGGTCATCGCCTGCTCGCTGTCCAGCAGGTCGGCGTCCATGTTGACGTCGAGCAGGTTGGCCCCGCCGCGCACCTGCTCCACCGCCACCGCGGCCGCGCCCTGGTAGTCACCGGACTCGACCAGCCGGCGGAACCGCCGTGAGCCGGTCACGTTGGTCCGTTCCCCGATCATCACGAACCCGGTGTCCGGCCCGATCTCGAACGGCTCCAGCCCGCTGAACCGGGTCCGCGGCGTCGGCGTCGGCACCGTCCGGGGCGGCAGTCCGGCCACCGCCGCCGCGATCCGTGCGATGTGCTCGGGCGTGGTCCCGCAGCAGCCGCCGACCACGTTCACCATGCCCTGCTCGGCGAACCCGCCGAGCAGCCGCGCGGTCTCCTCCGGCGCCTGGTCGTAGCCGCCGAACGCGTCCGGCAGGCCGGCGTTGGGATGGCACGCCGTGTACGTGCCGGCCAGCCGGGCGAGCTCGGCGATGTGCGGGCGCATCTCCGCCGCGCCGAGCGAGCAGTTCACCCCGGCCAGCAGCGGCTCGGCGTGCTCCACCGAGCGCCAGAACGCCTCCACCGTCTGCCCGGACAGGGTGCGCCCGCTCAGGTCCACGATCGTCACCGAGATCCACAACGGCAGCTGCCCGGCCACGTCGTGGGCGGCCGCGATCGCGGCCTTGGCGTTCAGCGTGTCGAAGATCGTCTCGATCAGCAGCAGATCCACGCCGCCCTCGGCCAGGGCCTGCATCTGTTCCGCGTAGGCGGTGTACACCTGGTCGTAGCTCACCGCGCGGTGCGCCGGGTTGTCCACCTCAGGGGACAGCGACAGGGTGACGTTGAGCGGGCCGACGGAGCCGGCCACGAACCGGCCGCCGGCCTCGTCCGCGGCCTGCCGGGCCAGTTCGGCGCCGCGCAGGTTCATCTCGCGCACCAGCGGCTGCAGGGCGTAGTCCGCCTGGCCGATGCTGGTCGCGGTGAACGTGTTCGTGGTAGTGATGTCCGCGCCCGCGGCCAGGTACTGCCGGTGCACGTCGCGCACCACGTCGGGCCGGGTCAGGTTGAGCAGGTCCGGGTCACCGGTCACGTCCCGGGGGTGATCGCGCAGCCTGCTGTTCCGGTAGTCGTCCGGGCCGAGGCCGGCCGACTGGAGCATGGTCCCCCAGGCTCCATCGAGCACGGCGATGCGCTGGTCCAGAAGCTCGCGCAGGGCCTGAGCCTGCCCGGTCGCTGATACTGGCATTGTGTGCGGGTCACCTCCTGATAACCAGGAGGCGCCCTTGCCGAGATGGTCCGGACCGAGCGTGGCGGGGCTGACCCCGTTGCAGCGCCTCTCGGTCTGTGCCCATCATACGGGTAGCGCGTCAAACCGCTGAAGCCCTGCTCAGCGGGCCGAGGGAGTGCGGCGCCGTCACCACCGAAGGCCACCACCCAGGCTGCTCAGCCCAGACCGGCTGAGTACCCGGGGCGGCCCGGGTTGAGTAGCCGGGCTCAGGCCGCGGCCCGGCCCGGCCGCCGACGATGGGCGCATGGTTTACCTCACGTGTGCCCGGGTGGCTGGCTCGGCCGCCACCCGCAGCCTTCCCGCGTTCCGCATCGCAGGCCGCGCCGGGCGGCTTGCCGCCGGGGTGTCCGCCGGGGCCGCCGCGGCGGCCGCCCGCCGGGCCCTGGCCACCGTGCCCGCCTACGCCGACTTCGTCGGCCCGGTGCCGCCCCGGGCGGCCGCCGCGGACTGGCTGCGCGCGCTGCCGGTGGCGGACAAGAAGTCCTACATCGACGCCTACCCGCTGGCCGCGCGCTGCCGCCACGGGATGCTCCCGGTCAGCGGCGCGGAGCTGGACGAATCCTCCGGGTCCAGCGGCCGGCCGTATACCTGGATCAGGTCTGGGGCCGAACTGGACCAGGTGCGCCGGAAACTGGCCCTCCTGGTCCGGCACCTGCTGGCCGGCGAGCCGGACGACGGCCGGCCGATCGTGACCATCAACGCGTTCTCCATGGGCGCGTGGGCGACCGGCACGAACGTGTCCCGCGCCCTCGGCCGGCTGGGGCTGCTCAAGTTGACCGGGCCGGAGGCGGACAAGGTGCTGTCCGTCCTCGACCTGCTCGGCCCCGGCTACACCTACCTGATCACCGGGTACCCGCCGTTCCTGCGCTCGCTGCTGGAGCAGGCCGGTGACCTGTCCGGCCACCGGCTGTACGGCTTCGTGGGCGGCGAGGGCATGTCCGAGGCGCTGCGGGCCCGGCTGGAGCGCAGCTTCCGCGCCGTCTACTCCGCGTACGGCGCCAGCGACCTGGACATCGGCATCGCCGCCGAGCTGCCGCTCACGGTGTGGCTGCGGCAGCAGGCGGCTGCCGACCCGGAGCTGGCCGGGGCGCTGTTCGGCCACGCCTGCCGGCTGCCGATGATCTTCCAGTACGACCCGGCCGACTACTACGCCGAGACCGTCGGCGGCGAGCTGGTGGTCACGGTCTGCCTGGCCGGCCACGCTGTCCCCGCGGATCCGCTACAACGTGCATGACGCGGGCGGCACGCTGTCCTTCGGCCGGATGCTCGCGGTCTGCCGTGACTTCGGGCTCGACCCGCTGGCCGGAAGCCGGTCCCGGTCCGCCGCCCCAGTGCTCCGGATGCCGCTGCTCTACGTGCACGGCCGCAGCGACTCCACCGTGTCCGTGCACGGCGCGAACATCTACCCGGAAGACGTCGGGCAGGGCCTGGCCGAGTCCGCGGACGCCGACCTGGTAGCGGGCTTCCAGCTCGACCTGGCCGAGGACGAGGCGGGCGTGGCCCGGCCGCTGGTGCACGTCGAAACGTGGCGCCGCGCCGCGGCCGGTGACCCCGGGCTGACCGGCCGGCTGGCCGCCGCGGTCCGGTCCCGGCTGCTGGCCAACAGCGCGGACTTCCGCGCCGCCGTGGCCGAGGACCCGCGCACCGGTGACATCGAGGTGCGACTGCACGGCCCGGGCGGCGGCCCGTTCGCGGCCGGCGCCGGGCAGATCAAGCGGAGGTACGTGCGATGAGCGGCGTCCCCGCCATCCCCGGCCCGCACCGCCAGGTGCTGACCGAGGCCCTGCGCGCCCCTTCCGCGCATAACGCCCAGCCCTGGCGGCTCGCCGTCTGCCCTGACGGTGCCTACCAGCTGCACTACGACCACCTCGACTACCTGCCCTACGACCCGGACGACCGGGACGCCTACCTGGCCATGGGCGCGTTCCTGGAATCCGCCGCGCTGGCGGCCGGCCGGCACGGTCTGCGCGTGTCGGTCACCGCCGCGTTCGAGCGGCGCGGCACCGATCTGCTGGTCGGCTCGCTGCGCTTCAGCGAGCTGCCGCCGGGCACCCCGGCCGACCCGCTGGCCGGGCCAGCCGTAGACCGGCGGACCAACCGGCATGCCTACGACCGGACCCCGCTGCCGGACGGGTTGCGCGCGCAGCTCGCCGAACTGGGCTGCGTGCTGGCGCCGCCCCGGGCCATCGCCCGGCTGGTCGCCCGGGCCAGCACGCTGTCCTGGAAGGACCCGCGCTTCGTGGCCGACCTGGGCCGGTGGACCAGCGCGGACCCGGCCAGCCCGGCCGGGATGACCCCGGCCGGCCTGCCGCTGACCCGGTTCGAGTGGATCATGCTGCGGCTGGCCATCCGGGCTGGCCGGCTGCCCGCGCCGGTGGCGCTGGCCTACGCCAGCCGCGACGTGCGGCTGCTGGCCCGGGCCCAGGCGGTGGCGGTGCTCGGCGCGGCCGACCTGAGCCCGGCCACCGTGGTGGACGCGGGCCGCCGGCTGCTCCGCTGCTGGGTGACGATCAGCGGGGCCGGGTTCGCCTGCCACCCGATCTCCATCGCGGTGGACCGCCCGGAGACCGCGCCCGCCGTCGCGGCGGTGAGCGGGCTGCCGGTCCCGGTGGCGGTGTTCCGCATCGGCCACCCCCGCCGCCCGGCCCCGCTGTCCAACCGCCGCCCCCTCGACGACGTGCTGATCAGCCCGGTCTAGACGGTTGGGGCGGCGCCGTCCGGGGCGCCCGTGTTTAGGGGGCCAGTGTTTAGGGGGCCAGTGTCCAGGCCGTGCTCGATGGCGTAGCGGACCAGTTCGACCCGGTTGTGCAGGTGCAGCTTGGTCAGCGTGTTCTGGACGTGGTTCTGCACGGTGCGGTGGGAGAGCACGAGCCGCTCGGCGATCTGCTTGTAGGACAGGCCGGTGGCCACCATGCGGAGGATCTCGGCCTCCCGCTCGGTGAGCTGCGGCTCGGCCGGGCCGTCGGCCTGCTGCCCGGCCGCGAGCCGGCGGAACTCGCCGAGCACCAGCCCGGCCAGGCCAGGGGTGAACACGGCGTCGCCCGCCGCCGTCCGGCGCACCGCCTCGAGGAAGTCGGCCCGGGCCGCGGACTTGAGCAGGTACCCGGCCGCGCCGGCCTTGACCGCGTCCAGGACGTCCTGCTGCTCGCCGCTGGCCGACAGGATCAGTACCCGGGCTTCCGGGCGCGCTTGCCGGATGCCGCGGGTCACCTCGACCCCCGGGGCGTCGGGCAGCCCCAGGTCGAGGACGACCACGTCCGGCCGGGCGGCCCCGACGATGCGCAGCGCCTGGGCCGCGTCGCTGGCCGTCGCGGTCACCTCGAAGCCGGCCTCGGTGAGATCGCGGGCCACCGCGTCCCGCCACATCGGGTGGTCGTCCACGATCATGACGCGAACGCGCGGTTCAGCCACACCGGCACCCTAGGTCATCGGGCGCGGGCTGGGAATGTCCGCCGGGCGCGGGTGGGAGGTTTCCGCCGGGCGGGGCCGGGAGACGTCGGCCGGGCCGGTGCGCGGGATGCGCAGCCGCACCTCGGTCCCGGTGCCCGGCCCGGACGTGATGTCCGCCGAGCCGCCCAGATCGCGGATCCGGCCGCGGATCGCCTGGCTGACCCCGAGCCGCCCGTCCGCCGCCGCCGCGGTTAGCCGGCCCGCCGGGATGCCCGGGCCGTCGTCCCGGATGGTGACCGTGACCTGGTTCCCCTCGTCTTCGACCAGCACCCAGGCCTTCGCGGTGCGGCCGCCGTGCTGCCGGACGTTGTCCAGCGCGGCGCGGACCGCCAGCGCGGTCTCCCGCGCGGCCGCGCTGCCCAGCCGGACCGGCTCGGCCGGCGTGACCACCGAGACCAGCGCCGAGCCTTCCTGGCTGAGCAGCGCGCGCAGGTCCAGCTCACCCGGGGGTAATGGGGCCGCGCTCCCCACGGCGATCAGCGTGCGCAGCGCGGTCTCCTGCTCGCCCGCCAGCCGGCCGATCTCGGCCGCCTCGCCGCCCGCCTCGATGCCCCGGCGGTGCACCAGCGCGAGCACCTGCAGGACCGAGTCGTGGATACCGCGGGCGATCCGCTCCCGCTCCCGGCTGGCCGCCTCGACCTGGGCCGCCTGCTGCACCGCCTGCTCGGCCTGGACCGCGAGCCGGGACACGTAGCCCACCACCCAGCCGGCCAGCAGCAGCAGGATCGGCCCGTTCAGCGCGGACGCGTGGTAAGCGCTGGAGATGGGCCGGTGCCGGGCGATGTCGCACAGGCCGAGCACGATCGCGGCCGCCATCCCGGCCCGGCGGCCGTAGGCCACCGCCCAGGCCAGCACCGGCCCGGCCGCCCAGGTCGCGGTGACCGGCATGGGCGAGCCCTCGCCCGGCCGCTGCACGGCCAGCGTGGACAGCAGCGCGGCCGCGGTCACCGCCACATCGGCGGTCAGCAGCGCCCGGGTGCGCCGGGCGGGCACGGCGTAGGCGTAGCTGGTGACCACCGTCCAGCCGGTCATCCCGGCCAGCACCGCCCAGGCCAGCACCGGCCGCACATAATCCGCCCGGTCCACCACCAGCAGCACGGCCGCGTACGCGAGCGACGCGAACCGGAACGCCGCGATCCCGCGCCAGAGCTGTGCCTGCAGGCCCACGGGCTCAGTGTGCCAGCCGCGGGCTCCGCTGGACCCGCTCCGCAGAGCCTTAATGCTGAGACCGGCAGATGATCATTCCGGTTCGTGATCTTGACTTGGGTGGGCCGCTATCCCCACCAGCTCCATGATCACAAGCCAACGGATAGTAGCGCGACTACTTGATGAAGCCGAGGTAGATCACGCTGAGCAGGCCGAATACGAAGCAGTAGATGGCGAACGGGGTCAGGGTCCGGGTCTGGAAGTAGCGCATCAGGAAACGCACCGAAACGTAGGCGCCGACGAAGGACAGCACGCTGCCGAGCAGGATCTGGCCGTGGATGCCGTTGCCCAGCGGGCCCATCAGGTCGGGGACCTTGAGCACGCCGGCGGCCAGGATGACCGGGGTGGCGAGCAGGAAGGCGAACCGGGCCGCATCCTCCCGGGACAGACCGCGGGCCATGCCGGTGACCATGGTCACCCCGCTCCGGCTGATCCCGGCCAGCAGGGCCAGGATCTGCGCCGAGCCGATGATCACGGCTGGGAGGTAGCCGAGGCGGGACAGCCGCTCGTCCGCCTGCACGGCCAGTGCCACCTCCTCCTGGCGTTCCGCCTGGTGGCCGCTCGCGTGCCGGGCGCCGCTGGGCAGGCCGCCCGGGCTGGCCGCGCTGCGCGCGCCGGCCTGAGCCAGCTCCCATTCACGCGTGACCGCCGCGTCCGCCTGCACCGAGGCCCGCGGCCGGAACTTCTCGCCGCAGTACAAGATCACGCCGTTCACCATGAGGAACGCGGCGGCATAGATGGGCTTGCCGAAGATGACCCGGAACGCGTGCTCGGCGACGAGGCCGACCAGACCGACCGGGATGGTGGCCAGGATGATCATCCAGGCCAGCTTCTGGTCCCGGGTCCGCACCTGGCGGTACCGGATCGAGCTGAAGAACCCGCCGATGATCCGGACCCAGTCCCGCCAGAAGTAGATCAGCAGGGCCAGCGCGGTGGCCACGTGCAGCCCGACGATGAACGCCAGGTAAGGGGACTCTGGCCGGGAAACGTTCAGGTCGCTGGCCCAGCTGCCGCCGATCAGCGCGGGGATCAGCACGTTGTGTCCCAGGCTGGACACCGGGAAGAGCTCCGACACCCCCTGGATCAGGCCGACCACAGAGGCCTCGAGGTAGGTCAGGTGGGTCATGCGGGCCCTCCGGTCGCCGTGCCATACTCGGACAGGTCTGTTCTACAGGACGTGTAGAACTTCTACGGCACTTGTAGATTTAATTTGCGAACGGGAGACGCGGCGGATGCCTGACGATGGCGCGGGAGCGTCCCGGCGCCCGGCTGGCGCGCTGGAGGCCGAGATCCTGGCGCTGCTCCGGGGGGCTGGCGCGCCGCTCAGCCCCGGGCAGGTCCGGGAGCGGCTGACCGCCGCCGACGACCTGTCCTACAGCGCTCTGGCCTACAGCACGGTGGTGACCATCCTGTCCCGGCTGCATGCCAAGGGCCTGCTCAGCCGGCGGCGGGACGGCCGCGCCTTCGCCTACGCCGTGGTGGACGAGGCCAGCCTGGCGGCCAGCCGGATGAGCCAGGCGCTGGAGCGCGGCCGCGACCATGACGCGGTGCTGACCAGGTTCGTGTCCGGCCTGTCCGGCCGGGATACCCGGCTGCTGCGCCAGCTGCTCGGCGCGGAGGCGGCCGACCGCCCGGAGCCGGGCCACGGCCCGGGGCGGGATCCGGCATGACGCTGCTGTTCTACCTGCCGCTGCTGATCCCGGCGCTGGCCGCGGTGGCCGCCCGGCCGGTGGCGGCCGGGCTGGAACCACGGACGGCCACCTGGCTGCTCACCGCGGCCACCGCCGCGCTGGCCGCGTGCAGCACCGCGGCGCTGGCCCTGCTGGCCGCCTCGGCCGCGGCCCGGATGCCGCTGCTCGCCGACCTGGGGCACTACTCGCCGCGCGTGTTGCGCACCGGCGACCCGGTCAGCGCCTGGGCCGGGTTGCTGGCCGCCGTCGCGCTGACCGGGGTGGCCGTCGCTGTGGCGGTCGCGTTCCGCCGCCGGGCCCGGGCGCTGGCCGAGTCCTTCCGCCGGGCCGGCCGGCTGCCCGCGGACGGCTCGGTCGTGGTGCTGCCCGGGCCGGCCATCGAGGCGTACGCGCTGCCCGGCTGGCCGGGCCGGATCGTGGTCTCGGGACGCCTGCTGAGCGCGCTGGACGACGACGGCCGGGCCGCGCTGCTGGCCCACGAACGCGCGCACCTGGCCGCGCGGCATCACCTGTTCGCCACGGTTGCGCACCTGACCGCCGCGGCCAACCCGCTGCTGCTCCCGCTGGCCCGGGCGGTCGACTACACCGTCGAGCGGTGGGCCGACGAGAGCGCCGCGCGGGTCACCGGCGACCGGCGGCTGGTGGCCGCCACCGTCGGCCGGGTCGCCCTGCTCGCAGCCACGGTTTCCGCTCCCACGCAAGCCGCCGGCCGGGGCGGGCCCGGGTTCCCGGTGGGGGCGTTCGGCATAATTCGTCCCGGTCGCGGACGGGTCTCGGTCGCCTGGGCCGGGCCGGTGCCGCGGCGGGTCGCCGCGCTGCTCGTCCCGCCGCCGCGGGCCCGGGCGGTGCTGCTGGCCGCGGCCGCCCTGGTCGTGCTGCTGGCCGGTGCGTCTGCCCTGGAGGCGGCCCGGGATCTGCACGCCCTGCTGGAGCTGGCTCAATCGGCCCGGTGAAGAGGGAATGGGGAGGCGGGTGGGGCCAGGACCGGGACGCGGGTTGCCGGCCGCGGCCGGCCTGGCCGAGCGGTTCCTGCTGCCGCTCGTCATCGCGGTGGCGGCGGCCGGGGTGGGGCTGCCCGGGCCAGGCCGGGTGGTCTCGGCCCGGGACGGCATCGACGCCGCGCTGGCCGTGCTGGTCTTCGCCACCGGTCTGTCGCTGCGGCTGGCCGACCTGGCCGGAGTGCGCACCGGCTGGCGGCGGATCGCCGTTGTGCTGGCCGTCAGCACCGCGGCGCTGCCGGTGCTGGCCTGGGCGGCCAGTCAGCTGATCACGGACCCGGTGCTGCGCTCGGGCATGCAGACGGTCGGCGTCGCGCCGGCCGAGGTGGCCACCGTGGCGCTGTGCGTGATCGCGGGCGGCGACGCGGCGCTGTGCGCGGTCATCCTGGCCGCGTCCACGCTGGTCACCGTGCTGGCCGCGGGCCCGGTGCTGGCCCTGGCCGGCGCCGCGGCCACGGTGCCGGCCGCCGGGCTGCTCGGCACGCTGCTGGTCGTGGTGGCGCTGCCGCTGGCGGCCGGCGTCGGTCTGCGCGCGGCGTGGGCGCCCGGCGCGCGGGCGGACGCCGCCGTCCGGATCCTCACCGTCGCCGCGCTGCTGGTGCTGCTCTGGCAGGTGGCCAGCCAGATCCGGCTGGACGCCGGCTACCTGCGGGTGGCGGCCGCGCTGGCCGCTTTCCTGGCTGGGTCCGCGCTGCTCGGCGTCCTGCTCTCGATGCGGCTGCCGGCCGGCCGTGGGGTAGCCGTGCTGCTCCCGGTGACGATGCGGGATTTCGCCGTGGCGGCCGGGATCGCGGCGACCGCGTTCGGCCCCGCCGCGGCCGCCCCACTCGGGGTCTACGGGGTGTTCGTCCTGGTCACCGGGTCAGTTATCAGCCAGGTTGCCGGCCGCCGGGGGCGGCCGGGGTAGGCCCAGGCCCACCTGGGAACTAGACGCCAGCCCATGGCGCTGCGACCCTGTCCAGGGCCACGATGGGGACATGTGGCTGCTGCTGAAGCTCTTCTACCGGACGTTCTCCCAGGTGCTCCGCCGGTTCGGCCTGGGCTTGCTGCTCATACCGGTGACCGCGGTCGCGCTGGCGCTGTTCGGCATGCACGTCTGGACGGTGCTGGCGTTTCTGATCGCGCTGGCCGTCGCGTTCTGGTGGCCCGCGGTAGCGGCCGCCCTGCTGCCGGTGGTCATGGTGGCAGTGGGCATCGCCGGGCTGGTCCTGGCGGGGACAGTGAGCGGCCCGGCGGGCAACTGGGTGAGCTCGGCGATGACCGTCTTCCAGGTGAACGCGAAGGGGCCGGCCACGGCCGGCTGGGTGATACAGACACCGGCTGGCCTGCAGGTGGTCGCCCTCCCCGGGGGCCTCGGCCGGTTCGGCGGGGTGCCGGCGGCCCAGTTCAAGATGCCGGGCAAAGTGCCGCCGCCCGCCGGCGCGCTGGCGCAGGCGAAGCTGCGCGCCGCGAAGGCCGGTCGCGTCGTCGTGCTGCCGCAGGCCCGGGCGAGCACCAAGACGATCAGCAGGCCGCCGAACGCCAAGCTGCGCCGGATGAAGCGGATCCTGCGGCCACCGGCGGGCCCACCCGCACGGTTCGGCCCGCTGGCCAAGGGAGCAGGTCCGCTGCGGTACTGGTCCATGCCGGGTGGGCCGCGGTTCGTTAGCAGCCCGGCCGGCGGTTCGCCCTGGGCCGGGCGGCTGGTGCCGGTGGCCCTGCTGCTCATCGCGCTCGGCCTGTGGCTGGCACCGCGCACGTTTGTCCAGTTCCGGTCCCGCACTCCGGGGCTGCTGCCATACCTGCGACGTCGGATGCTGGAGATTCGCTGGGGCATTCTCCTGGTGCCGGCCGCGGTTCTCGGCCTGTCCATCTTCGGCGTGAACCCGGGGACGCTCGGGATGATCGTCGCGGCGGCCGTGATCACCCTCCGCTGGCCGCGGATCGCGGCTGACCTGGTCCCGGTCATCATGACCGTGTTCGCCGTCTACGGCTTCTTGCTCACCGCGCACTGGGAGTCGGCGCCGATCGTGACGCTCAGCCGTCAGCCGCAGCTCTACGGGGCGGTCCTGGTCAGCAGCCGCCAGCTCGCGGTGCTGGCCGGCGCCGAGGCCAGCGCGTTCCTGGCCATGGCCGCCTGGCTGATCCCGCGCACCATCGTCCCGCATGCCCGGATGCTGGCCGGCCAGGCGCCCAACCTGGAGCTGGAAGGCCGGGTGCAGCGGCTGACCGAAACCCGGGACCACGCGCTGGACAACGCCGCCTCCGAACTGCGCCGGATCGAGCGCGACCTGCACGACGGGGCGCAGGCCCGGCTGGTCGCGCTGGGCATGAACCTGCGGGCGGTGGAGCGCATGCTGCCGGGCAGCCCGGAGGCCGCGCTGGCCCTGGTCGGCGAGGCCCGGGAGACCTCGGTCCGGGCGCTGAACGACCTGCGGGACCTGATCCGCGGCATCTGCCCGCCGGTGCTGGCCGACCGCGGCCTCGGCCACGCGGTGCGCGCGCTCGCCCTGGACACCCCGCTGCCGGTCGTGCTGGACATCGACCTGCCCGGGCGGCTCACCGCCCCGGTCGAGTCGGCCTGCTACTTCGCGGTCGCCGAGGTGCTGGCCAACGCGGTCAGGCACGCCGGGGCGCGGCAGGTGCAGGTGCGGATCGGGCACGCGTCCGGGCTGCTCCGCATCGAGGTGTCCGACGACGGCGTCGGCGGCGCGGACCCGGCGAACGGAACCGGGCTGCAGGGTGTCGAGCGCCGGCTTGGTACCTTCGACGGCATCCTGGCGGTGAGCAGCCCGCCGGGCGGACCGACCATGATTGTCATGGAGGTGCCGTGCGCGTTGTCGTCGCCGAAGACCTGTTCCTGCTGAGGGACGGGCTGACCCGGCTGCTCACCGCGCATGACTTCGAGATAGCCGCCGCGGTGGACTCCGCGCCCGGGCTGCTGAGCGCCCTGCTGGCGGAGCGGCCGGACGTGGCCGTGGTCGACGTCCGGCTGCCGCCCTCGTTCGCCGATGACGGGCTGCAGGCGGCGCTGGCCGCGCGGCGGCAGGTGCCAGGACTGCCGGTTCTGCTGCTGTCCCAGTACGTGGAGCAGCTCTATGCCCGGGAGATGCTGGCGGACCAGGCGGGCGGGGTGGGCTACCTGCTCAAGGACCGGGTGTTCAACGACGACCAGTTCGTGGACGCGATCCGCACCGTGGCCTCGGGCGGCACGGTGATGGACCCCGAGGTGGTGTCCAAGCTGCTCGGCCGCCGGTCGTTCGACGGGCCGATCACCCGGCTGTCCGGCCGGGAGCGGGAGGTGCTGGCGCTGATGGCCGAGGGGCGCTCCAACGCGGCCATCGCGCAGCGGCTGTTCGTCACCGAGAAGGCCGTCAGCAAGCACACCACCAGCATCTTCACCAAGCTGAACCTGTCCCAGTCGGAGGACGACAACCGGCGGGTACTGGCTGTGCTCGCGTTCCTGAACTCCTGACGGTGTTTGCTTTGCGCCTCCGGGGGGCTTGGACCCGCCGCCTTCCCTCCTCGCTCGGTCGCTCGTTCCTCGCTCCCTCGCTCGTCAGTCCAGTCGGCGGCGCCCCCCTTCGGCGCGGGTTCAGCGCCCCCGGAGGCGCAAAGCAAGAAGGGCCTGCTCCCAGTGCGCCAGGAACTGCGGGTAGCTGGCCGCGAACTGGGTTAGGTGGGCGGCGCCCGGCTCGGACAGGGCGGTGAGGTCGTAGCTGACCGTCACCTGGGCTCCGCTGGCCGGGTCGCTGCCGTCCAGGGTGACGGTGACCGTTCCGGCGTCCTGATCCGCGATGACCCGGGTGTACCGGATGGACCGGCCCGGTTCCCGGCTGGTCACCACCCATGTGCCGGCGTGCGCGCCGGATCTGGTCTGGAACACCGTGCCGGGCTCGCTGTCGTCGTCGGCCTGGGCCGGGTAGCTGGG
The DNA here is from genome assembly GCA_963717125.1 of uncultured Actinomycetes bacterium. GTDB lineage: Bacteria > Actinomycetota > Actinomycetes > Streptosporangiales > Streptosporangiaceae > RYN-230. The sequence goes on along the minus strand of CAVQVG010000019.1, from coordinate 406,374 downwards.
ATCCCAGCCCGCGGCCCAGGCCCGCTCGCCCTCCGGGGTGAACAGGGCGAGCGGGTCCGCGATGCCGGGCGGTAGCTGGACCGTCCCAGAGCAGCGGACCCGCCACGGATGTTGCGGCGGGCCGGGATGAGATTCACTGATCATGGTACCAAGATACCACGGTAACAAGGTCGTTTAGGCGACGACCACGGTGTTTACGTCGGCGGCCCCCCGGGCCGTGATGGGCAGGTGTTTCCCCTCTAGGTTGAATGCCAGCGCGCGACTGGCCAGCAGCGTCGACCGGGAAAGCTCGAAGTGGTGGCCGCACAGCAGCACCTCGGTCGGGTGCGGCCGGTCGTGGGTCGGCTGCAGCACGACGACCACCGAGGGCCGGGCGACGCAGCAGCAGGACCGGTTGGCCTGGCCCACGGCGAGCCAGTCGATCACACCGGTGGCGCGCTCGGAGCCGGGGACAGGGTTCCGCGCAGTGCGGCGGGTGGTTGGGTCGCTGGCAGTCATGAAGTTAGCGTCTCAGCTGGGTCTGACACGGCACAGAGCCGTCCATCCCGAGTCGGCGGGGCCGCATGGCCCAGCCCGAAAGACCTGGCCGGGCGGCCTGGCCGGGGGTGGCCTAGTCAGCGCGGCCTAGCCGGGTCGTGGCCTAGCCGCGTTGTGGCCTGGCCCAGCGGCGAGCCGCGCGGCCAGCGCGGTCTTGGCGGCTGGCCAGTCGTCGTCCACCATCGCGTACTGCACGGTGTCCCGCCAGCTGCCGTCCCAGCGGATCCGGTGCTTGCGCAGCACTCCTTCGCGCACCGCGCCCAGCCGCTCGATCGCAACCTGCGACCGGGTGTTCCGGATGTCGGTGTGCCAGACCACCCGGACCGCGCCCAGCGTCTCGAACGCGTAGCTCAGCATGAGCAGCTTCGACTCGGTGTTGTGCCCGGTGCGCCACCAGCACTGGCCAAGCCAGGTGTGCCCGATACTCAGCGTGCGCAGCGCCGGGTTCACCTCGTAGAACGAACTGGTCCCGGCGAACTCCCCGGTGACGGCGTCGATCTGGGCGTACGGGAGCCTGGTCCGGCGGTCCCAGGCGGCCAGCGCGGCCGCGATCTGCCCGGCGGCGTCCGCCACGGTCACCGGCTGGGCGAGCGCGCCACCCGGCGGGCTCAGCCAGCGGAACACCTCGGCCGCCGCCTCCCCAGTGCCCGCGGCCGCCAGGTAGCCGGGCGCGTGCGCCATGGCCAGCGGCTCCAGCCGGATCAGCTCACCCGCCAGCACCGGCAGCTCGTACCAGCGATCCTCGTCCCCCACCCGCGCATAATCGCAGCCGCCACCCCGCCGCCCCCACCCATTTTCCGCGCAGGCCGAGACGTTTCCCGCGACGGCAGGCCACTGGCTTGCGACCGCCCCGTGCTCCCGTGGCGTCGGCACGCCGTTGACCGGGCGCCCCGCTACATGCTAACTTATTTTTGCACATGCTAAAGGGGATGTCTTGGAGAACTTGGGCATGACCGGCGATCGCCTCCTGCGGATCCTCTCGACCCTGGCGAACCCGCACCGGCTCAGGGTCGTCGCCGCGCTGACGCGGGAACGCAACTACGTCAGCCAGCTAGCCCGCGAACTGGGCATCAGCCGCGCCCTGCTCCAGGTGCACCTGCGGAAGCTGGAGGCGGCCGGGCTGGTGTCCGCCACCATCGAAGTCTCAGAGGACGGGAAGGCCATGAAGTTCTACGAGGTAGCACCGTTCACGGTGCTGCTCACGCCGAAAGCCATCGCGTCCGCGGTGCAGACCCTCGGAATCGATAGCGACGTTGACGCGGAGGTACGGTCATGAACTCGGCCGCCTGGGGGTTTACGATCTTGTTCATCTCCGCGGCGGTTGTCCTTTGCGCCCGGTACTTCTTCTTCACCAGAATACGATCGTCGAACTCGGCGCTGACGGCGAGCAAGGAATACCACGGCCTCGCCGACGAATACCGGCGGCTGAGCGACATGGCGATCACCGCGAACGAGCATGTTAACCTCAGGCTCACCGACCTGAGCGTCCGGGTCGAGGAACTGAAGGATCAGCTAGACCAGATGCAGCGGATCCTCAAGGAAGTTGAGTAGACCCACTACGGAAGTTCACGGACTCCAGCCGGGCCGCATTCGCAGTGGACTTGCCGATACCAGGCCAGCCCGTGGCGCTGGACGAGGTACGCCAGGGAAAGGTCAGTCCCAGGCTGGGCCGGCGCTGGGGGCGTCGTCGGCCAGGACGGTGCCTTCGATCAGGCCGTACGGGCGGTCGCCGGGGTAGTACACCGCCCGGTCGTTGGCCAGCCCGAATGGGGCCAGGTCGACCAGGTAGTGGTGCTTGTTCGGCAGCGCGAGCCGGACTTCGCAGCTGGCCGGCACCTCGGCGATGACCCGCGACCCCATGGCGAACAGGGTCTCCTGGAGCGAGTGACTGTACGTCCCGCTGAACGCGTCCAGTAGCGCCTGCCGCGCGCCCGCGAACCCGGCCGCCCAGTCAGTGTCCGCTCCGCGGTACCGCCACCAGGCGCTGACCTCGGTGGCCAGGACGCGGTCGGTGGTCTCGGCCAGCGTGGTGTACTCGTCCCGGGGGAAGCCCCAGAACTCCGAATCCGTCGTGTTCAGCACGGTCAGGCGCGCGATGCCGGACACCACGCGCACACCGGCGGCCTCGTCGTGAACGACCCGGACCGCCCTGGTCAGCGCCCCGCTGCGGGAAAACGAGTGCGCGCCGATCCGGTCCCAGCCGTACTCCTCGACCGTGACCCGGGCCCGGGTGATCTGCGGCTGGCTGCGCACGAAATGCCCGGCCAGTTCCAGGCCGAGCACCTCCGGCTCGACCGCGCCCAGCCGGCTGGCGAACGCGTACACCGTGTTCTTCTGCGTGTCGGTGGTCAGCACGCCCGAGTTGTCCCCGGTCAGGTGGGTGGCGGTCAGGTCGCCGGACAGGCTGGTGGACACGTTCCAGTCCCGGATCACGTCACCGCCCCCGGCGGCCGCGCCGCGGGCCACCCGCATCACCCGGACCTCGGCTTTCCCGTACCGGTTAGCTCCGAGCTGGACCATGGGGCTGCCTTCCAGGTAGGGGTGTTAAGCCGGATTATGGGGTGTAGTGCGAGGTAGACGCGGTCGCGGATCCGCCCGCGGGCCGGCGGGCGGGTGCACGCCGCGGTTCGGGTTTCCGGCTCGATGAGCCAGACTGACATACAGGACCACCGGCCCCGACGCTGCGGCCACGCACCAAACTGTGCGCCCTCGCCTGGCTCGTGGGCAACCGGCGCACCGGGGAGGTGCCATGGAGTTCCTGCAGCCGCTGACGTGGGCGGAAGCCCTGCAGCTGAAGGCGGCGTACCCGCACGCGGTGCCGATCCAGGGTGGCACCGACGTCATGGTCGAGCTGAATTTCGACCGGTACCGGCCGGAGTACCTCCTGGACCTAACCCGGGTGGGTGACCTGGCCGAGTGGACCCCGGACGACGGGCGGATCTGGCTCGGCGCCGGGGTGACCTACACGAGGGTGCAGACCGAGCTGGGCGGTTGGCTGCCCGGGCTGGCCATGGCGTCCCGCACCGTCGGGTCACCGCAGATCCGCAACCGGGGCACGGTCGGCGGCAACCTCGGGGCCGCGTCCCCGGCGGGTGACGCGCATCCCCCGCTGCTGGCTGCATACGCGCAGGTGGAGGCCGGGTCGGTGCGCGGCACGCGGCTGATCCCGGCCGATGAGTTCTACACCGGGGTGAAACGCAACGCGCTGGAGCCGGACGAGCTGATCAAGGCGGTACTGGTCACCCCGCCCAGTGGGCCACAGCAGTTCTGCAAGATCGGCACCCGCAACGCGATGGTCATCGCGGTGGCCGCGTTCAGCCTGGCGTTGCACCCGGATCGGCAGGCGGTCGGCACCGGCATCGGGTCGGCCGGCCCTACCCCGCGGCGCGCGCTGGCCGCCGAAGAGTTCCTGGCCCAGGCGCTGGCTGCGGACGGGTTGTGGGAATCCCGCGGCGACATGCCCGACGCCACCAGCCGCCGGTTCGCGGACCTGGTCGCCGAGGCGGCCGCGCCGATCGACGATGTCCGGGGCAGCGCGCGGTACCGGGTGCACGCCCTGTCGGTGATGGCCCGGCGCGCGCTGACCTGGGCGTGGCACGAGTTCCGGAGGGCGTGAGGCATGCGGATCACCTGCACGGTCAACGGCGAGCAGCAGCAGGCCGACGACGTCTGGGCGAGCGAGAGCCTGCTCTACGTGCTGCGCGAGCGGCTGGGCTTCCCCGGCTCGAAGAACGCGTGCGAGCAGGGCGAGTGCGGCTCGTGCACGGTCTACCTGGACGGGGTGCTGGCCTGCGCCTGCCTGGTGGTGGCGGGCCAGGCCCAGGGCCGGGACGTGCGCACCGTCGAGGGCCTGGCGCCCGGCGGCGAGCTGTCCACCGTGCAGCGGGCCTTCCTGGAGACGGGCGCGGTGCAGTGCGGCTTCTGCACACCCGGGCTGCTGATCGCCGCGCACGACCTCATTGAGCGGCAGCCCCGGCCCAGCGATGCCGAGATCCGGGAGGCCCTGGCCGGCAACCTGTGCCGGTGCACCGGGTACGAGAAGATCATGGAAGCGGTCCGCCTGGCGGCAGCCCGGCGGTCTGGCGCTCGGGAGTGACCTGATGACGGCACCGACCACCCCGGCGGGGACATCACCCAGCCGGACCACCCCGGTATCCGGCGGGGTGGGCAGCAGCGCGCGCCGGCCGGACGGCACACCCAAGGTCACCGGGGAGTTCGTCTACTCCAGCGACCTGTGGCTGGACGGCATGATCTGGGGCGTCACCCTGCGCAGCCCGCATCCCTACGCCCGGATCCGTTCCATCGAGACCGCCGAGGCGCTGGCCACGCCGGGCGTGTCCGCGGTGCTGACCCAGGAGGACGTGCCGGGTATCAAGTTCTATGGGCTGGAGATCACCGACCAGCCGGTGCTGGCCACCGACGTCGTGCGCTACCAGGGCGAACCGGTCGCTCTGGTAGCCGCCGGCCACCCGGAGATCGCCCGCCAGGCGGCCAAGCGGATCCAGGTCAACTACGAGGTGTACGAGCCGGTCACCGACGCCCACGAGGCCCTGGGCCACCCGCGGTGGAACCTGGTGCACACGGTCCCGGGGAAGGTCAGCGAGCTGTCCCGGGAGCAGGCCCAGCTGCATCCGCAGGGCAACCTGGTGCGGCACCTGAAACTGCGCAAGGGCGCCCCCGAGCCGGTGGCCGACATCGTGGTGACCGGCGAGTACCAGGTGGGCATGCAAGACCAGGCCTTCCTCGGCCCGGAGTCCGGGCTCGCCGTGCCGGCCGAGGACGGCGGCGTGGAGCTCTACGTCGCCACCCAGTGGCTGCACGTGGACCAGCGGCAGATCTGCTCGGCGCTCGGCCTGCCGCCGGAGATGGTGCGGCTCACGCTGGCCGGCGTGGGCGGCGCGTTCGGCGGCCGCGAGGACCTGTCCATGCACGTGCACGCGTGCCTGCTGGCCCTGCGCACCGGCAAGCCGGTGAAGATGGTCTACAACCGGGAAGAGTCGTTCTTCGGCCACGTGCACCGGCACCCGGCGCTGATGCGCTTCGAGCACGGCGCGGACCGGGACGGCCGGCTCGTCTACGTCAAGGCCCAGATCTACCTGGACGGCGGGGCGTACGCGTCCAGCACCCCGGCGGTGGTCGGGAACGCGGGCACGATGGGCATCGGCCCGTACGTGGTGCCCAACGTGCAGGTTGACGCCTACGGCGCGTACACCAACAACCCGCCGTGCGGGGCCATGCGCGGCTTCGGCTCGGTGCAGACCGCGTTTGCCTACGAGGCCCAGATGGACAAGCTGGCCGCCGCGCTGGGCCTGGACCCCGTGGAGCTGCGCTGCCGTAACGCGATGACCCAGGGCGCGCAGGCGCCGACCGGACAGATCATCGACAGCCCGGCGCCGGTCGAGGAACTGCTGCGCCGGGTGCAGGCCATGCCGCTGCCGCCGCCGCACCGCGCGGATGGCGAGCCGGACCTGCGGGATCTGCCCGGCGGCGTCGCCAACACCACCCACGGCGAGGGCGTGGTACGCGGCGTCGGCTACGCGGTGGCCTACAAGAACGTGGGCTTCTCCGAGGGCTTCGACGACTACTCCACCGCCCGGGTCCGGCTTGAAGTGCTGTCCGGGGCCGCGACCGCGACCGTGCACACCGCGTCGGCCGAGGTCGGCCAGGGCCTGGTCACCGTCGAGCAGCAGATCGTGCGCACCGAACTGGGCGTCGACCAGGTCATTGTGCACCCCAAGGACACCGAGGTGGGCAGCGGCGGGTCGTCGTCCGCGTCCCGGCAGACCTACGTCACCGGCGGCGCGGTCAAGGCCGCGTGCGAGAAGGTACGCGAGCGTGCGCTGGCCGTCATCCAGCACCGGCTCGGCCGGATCGTGCCCGACCTGCGGCTGGATGGCGGCAAGGTGGTCTCGGCGGGTGAGGGCATCCTCGGTGAGCTGGCCGGCCTGCTGGGTGACGAGGTCATCGACGAGACCATCGAATGGCGGCACCGGCCGACCAAGGCGCTCGACCCGGAGACCGGGCAGGGCTTCGCGCACGTGCAGTACGCGTTCGCGGCGCACCGCGCGGTCGTGGACGTGGACACCGAACTCGGCCTGGTCAAGGTCGTCGCGCTGGACTGCGTCCAGGACGTGGGCAAGGCCATCAACCCGCAGGCGGTGCTCGGGCAGATCCAGGGCGGCTCGGCCCAGGGGCTGGGGCTGGCCGTGATGGAGGAGATCCAGATCTCCGGCGGCAAGATCAGGAACCCGTCCTTCACCGACTATCTGATCCCCACCATCCTCGACATGCCCCCGATGCGGATCGAGGTGCTCGAATACCCCGACCCGCACGCGCCCTACGGCGTGCGCGGGGTCGGCGAGGCGCCGACGATCTCCTCCGGGCCGGCCGTCGTGGCCGCCATCCGCGCTGCCTCCGGGCTGCCGCTGAACCAGGTGCCGGTGCGGCCGGAGCACATCACCGGCACCTGAGCCCAGCCCGGGGATCGTTCAGGTGCTCAGCGCGGATCGCGCCCGGCGATGGCCGCGCTGGCCTTGGCCGAGGCCCCGGCCAGCGCGGCGGTGTCGGCGGTGCTGAGCTGCCCGCCGGTCACCACCTGGCGGCCGCCGACGAACAGGTGCTCCAGCGTGGGCGCGCCGAACACCAGCGTGCACACCGGGTCCTCGATCCCGGCGCCGGGCAGCCCGTCCACCCGCCACACCGCCAGGTCGGCCAGCTTCCCCGGTTCGAGGGAGCCGAGCTCGCCCTCCCGGCCCAGGCAGCGCGCCCCGCCCATGGTTGCCATCCGCAGGCAGTCCCGCGCGGTCAGCGCCTGCGGTCCGCCCGCGTACCGGGCGGCCAGCAGCGCCTGATGCAGCTCACCGGCCATCCGGCCGGACTCGTTCGACGCGGCCCCGTCCACGCCCAGCCCGACCGCGGCGCCCGCGTCGAGCAGCTTGCGCACCGGCGCGATGCCCGCCCCGAGCCGGCCGTTGGAGCTGGGGCAGTGCGCCACCCCGGTGCCGGTCGCGCCGATCCGGCCCACCGCCTCGCCGGACAGGTGCACGCAGTGCGCCAGCCACACGTCCGGGCCGAGCCAGCCCAGGTCCTCGACGTACTGGGCGGGCGTGCGGCCGAACTGGGCCAGGCAGAACTCCTCCTCGTCCGCGGTCTCGGCCAGGTGGGTGTGCAGCCGGACCCCGCGGGCCCGGGCCAGCTCGGCGCAGTCGCGCATCAGCTCGGCGGTCGCCGAAAACGGCGAGCACGGCGCGATCGCGATCCGGGTCATCGCGCCGAACGACGGGTCATGCCAGCGGTCGATCGCGGCCTCGCACGCCGCCAGCACGGCATCGTGCGACTCGACCACCGAGTCCGGCGGCAGCCCGCCGGCCGACTGCCCGAGGTCCATCGACCCCCGGGTCGGGTGGAACCGGAGGCCGATCCGGTGGGCCGCGAGGATTTCCGCTTCGAGCAGGTCGCCGGCGCCGGCCGGGAACACGTACAGGTGGTCCGTACTGGTGGTGCAGCCGGTCAGGGCCAGCCAGGCCAGGTTGGCCGCGGCCGAGTCATGCACCAGTTCCGGGGTGAGCCGGGCCCAGATCGGGTACAGCGCGGCCAGCCAGCCGAACAGCGTCTCCTCGGTGGCGTAGCCCCGGGTCAGCCACTGGTACAGGTGGGTGTGCGTGTTGACCAGCCCGGGCGTGACCAGCAGCCCGGACCCGTCGATCCGGGCGCTGCCAGCCGCCAGCTCCGGCGGCACCGGCCCCGGCCCGACCGCCACGATCCGGCCCGCCTCCGCGACCAGGTGACCGGCCGGGTATTCGCTGCCCGCCGCGTCCACCGTCGCGACGTAGCAGCCCTCGATCGCGACCGCACCGCCCGAGCCATTCATCGCCTAACGCCCCTTTCCCCATCGAGGTTGCGCCATCCTCCCCGACGTGTGTTTTCCCGCTGCGACGGGCTTTCAAGATCCGCGGTAGGTGGAGTAGGCGTACGGACTGAGCAGCAGCGGCACGTGATGGTGCGCGGCGGGGTCGGTGACCCGGAACACCACGACGACTTCCGGGTAGAACGTTTCGGGCAGGTACGCCCCGGTCTGGAACACGATCCGGTAGGTGCCCGGCGCGACGTCGCCCGCCAGGTCGCGGACCCGGCCGTCCTGGTCGGTGGTCCGGCGGCTGAGCTCCGGCCAATCCCGGCCGTCCTGCTGGCTGAGCGACAGTTCCAGGCCGACGGCCGGGCTGCCCGGTAGTGGCGTTCAGCACATGGGTCGAGATGCTCACGGCCCGCCTCCCGGTGCCCCAAATGCCTTGGCCAGCCGGAGCGCGGCGATCTTGCCTAGTTCATCCCGGACGACCTCGTGCTCGGTGGCTGGGTCGTGGCCGAGCCGCCCGTGCAGCGCGATCAGCACATCGCTGGTCAGCAGGCCGGTCGCGCAGATCAGGAACACGTGCCCGAACCGCTCCTCGTACGCGGCGTTGGCCGAACGCAGCGCGGCCTGGGCGCCCGGCCCGGCCGCGGCCGTCCCGGCCTGCTCCTGCCGGGACCAGGCGGCTTCCCGGTCCGGCCCGGCGGGCCGGTCCCCGATCCGCGGGTGCGCGGCCAGCGCCTCCTCGATGTCCGGCCAGCCCAGTGCGGCGATCGCGGCGTCCGAGGCGGCGACGAGCGCGTCCAGGGTGCCGTACGGGCGGCCCGCCACCAGCTGGCTGACCCAGCGGGTGCTGGCGCAGCACGGCCGCAGTGCGGCGGTGGCGCCGGCCACGGTGGCCCGATCCAGCTCGGTCACGGATACCAGCGCAGGATCGGTCACGGGTACCGGCTCGGGATCGGTCACGGGTACCGGCTCGGGATCGGTCACCCTGCCGACCCTAGATCCCCAGCTCCCGCCCCCGCCAGCCAGGCTCGCCCCGCCCAGCCTGCCCCGCCCAGCCTGCCCCGCCCAGCCAGCGGCGACCCGCCAGCCCTGTGCGAAGATCGCCTCACCGCGGCCCAATCCATCAGCGCGGTGCATTGTGCCTCGCCGGTGAGGCAAAAAGTACCGCGCTGATGGATTTGGCCAATGAGACGGCCGAAGGGGCGGCACTGGGTGGGCGAGGTGGCGGCGATCCGGGCGCGCCGGGTGATCACCCCGGATGGCGAGCGCTCGGCGACCGTGGTCATCCGCGACGGGCTGATCGTCAGCCTGGCTGATTATCGTTCGGCGCCGGATGGGGCGGTCAGCCTCGCGGACGGTGACGTGCTGCTGCCCGGCCTGGTGGACAGCCACGTGCACGTGAACGAGCCGGGCCGCACCGAGTGGGAAGGGTTCGCCACCGCGACCGCCGCGGCCGCGGCGGGCGGGGTAACCACGATCGTGGACATGCCGCTGAACAGCATTCCGCCCACGGTGCACGTGGCCGCGCTGGCCGAGAAGCGGGCCGCGGCGGCCGGGCAGCTCGCGGTGGACGTGGCGTTCTGGGGCGGCGCGGTGCCCGGCAACGTCGCCGACCTGCGGCCGCTGTACGACGCCGGGGTGGCCGGCTTCAAGTGCTTCCTGCTGCCCTCGGGGGTGGACGAGTTCCCGCCGCTGAACCCGCCGCAGCTGGCCGCGGCGATGACCGCGATCGCCAGCTTCGGCGGCCTGCTGATCGCGCACGCCGAGGACCCGGCCGTGATCGCGGCGGCGCCACCCGCCCAGGGCCGCCGGTACGCGGACTTCCTGGCCTCCCGGCCGCCCGACGCGGAGGTCCGCGCGATCGGGGCGCTGCTGGCCGAGACCCGGCGGACCGGCTGCCGGACGCACATCGTGCACGTGTCGGCCGCGGCCGCGCTGCCGGTGATCCGGGCGGCCAAGGCCGACGGGCTGCCGGTCAGCGCGGAGACCTGCCCGCACTATCTGACCCTGCGCGCCGGGGACGTGCCGGACGGCGGCACCCAGTTCAAGTGCTGCCCGCCGATCCGCGACGAGGCCAACCGGGCCGAGCTGTGGGCCGGGCTGCTGGACGGCACGATCGACTGCGTCGTCTCCGACCACTCGCCGTGCACCGTGGCGGCCAAGCGGCTGGCCGAGGATGACGGGCAGCGCGGGGACTTCGGCGCGGCCTGGGGTGGCATCGCCTCGGTCCAGCTCGGACTGCCGGTGCTGTGGACCGAAGCCGCCCGGCGCGGCATCGGACTGGACCAGGTCGCGGGCTGGATGGCGGCCGCCCCGGCCCGGCTCGCCGGGCTGGCCGGCCGCGGCTCGATCGGGCCCGGCCAGCGGGCCGACTTCTGTGTGTTCGCGCCGGACGAGAGCTTCGTGGTGAGGGCTGGCCTGCTCCACCAGCGCAACCCGGTCACCCCGTACCTGGGCCGGACGCTGCGCGGGGTGGTCCGTGAGACCTGGCTGGCCGGGGCGCGGATCGAGCCCGGCCAGCGGCTTGGCCAGCTGGTCAGCGCGGGCCTGGCCGCCACTCCCCAGCCTGCCCGGGCCGAGCACGGCCGGAGCCCCAGATGACTGACCAGGAGCCAGATGGCTGACCACGAGGCGGCGCGGGCCCCGTTCGGCGGGCGGCCGGACGTGGCCAGCCGGGCGCTGGGCGGCGCCGTGCTGTACGCCAACGACGAGTTCTTCGCCGACGCGCACAACCTCATCGAGCCGGGGCCGGCTGGCCACGACCCGGCCGCGTTCGGCATCCGGGGCAAGCTGTACGACGGCTGGGAGACCCGGCGGCGCCGGGAACCGGGCGAGGACTTCGTCGTCGTCCGGCTGGCCGCGCCCGCCGTGCTGCGCGGGGTGAACATCGACACCACGCACTTCCGCGGCAACTACCCGGCCGGCGCTGCGGTGGACGGGGTCACGCTGCTCGGCTACCCGGCTCTGGGCGAGGTGCTGGCGGCCGGCTGGGCACCCCTGACCGAAGCGGCCGAGCTGGGCGGGAACCGGGCCAACCTGGTGCCGGTGACCGCGGCCGACCGGCTCGTGACGCACGTCCGGCTCCGGATCCAGCCAGATGGCGGCGTGGCCCGGCTGCGGGTCTTCGGCGAGATCGTGCCCGATCCGCGGCGGCTCGGTGGCCGGGTCGACCTGGCCGCCGCGCTGGCCGGCGGGCAGGTGACGGCCTGCAGCAACATGTTCTACGCCGCGCCAGCCAATGCGCTCGCCCCGGGGCGGGCCCAGGTCATGTCGGACGGCTGGGAGACCGAGCGGCGCCGCGACGATGGCAACGACTGGCTAGTGGTCCGGCTCGCCGCGCCCGGGCGGCTGCACCACGCGATCATCGACACCTCCCGGTTCGTCGGCAACGCGCCGGGCGCGGCCCGGCTGTCCGACCCGGCGAGCGGGGCCGAACTGCTGCCGCGGACCCGGCTGCTGCCGGACACCGAGCACCGGTTCCGGATCCGGCCGGACAGTCCGGTGCGGGAGGTCCGGCTGGACATCTACCCGGACGGCGGGATCTCCCGGCTGCGCCTGGTCGGCGAGGTCCCGGTGGCCGCGCGTGCGCAGGTCGCCGAGCGCTGGCTCAGCCTGCTGCCGCCGGAGCTGGCCGCCTCGGTAGACCAGACCGAGTTCTTCGACTAACCACCCGGAGCTCAGTCCGTCTCGCCGACGGCGTGTTCCGCCTTAGCGTCGCACCGACTGCCCGCCACACCAGCCTCCCCAATCACATTGATCAAGGACGACGGCGACTTTGCACGCAGAACGCGCGCTCCGGCAGGTGATTTGTCCGGTAAGCCGGTATGAAACGCGTGCAAAGAAGCCGCTCGCTCACCGGGAGGCGGTACCCGCGCTAGCGTCTGGTGCGGTCAGCCGGCGGAGGGTGGCGGGCGGTCGGAACGCGGCGAACGGGTTGGTCACTACCAGGGTCCGGGCCGCGAACCGGTACAGGGTGGCGGGCCGGCCGCCCAGTGACGTCGGCTGGGCGGCGCCGGTGGTGGGCTCGATCACTCCGCGCCGGGTCAGGATGCGCTGCAGGTTGGTCGCGGACACGGGGTGGCCGAGCGAGGCGGCGTAGATGTCCCGCAACTGGGCGATCGTGAACGTGTCCGGGGCCAGCGCGAAGCCGATGTTGGTGTAGGAGAGTTTGGCCCGCAGCCGCTCCCGGGCCGATTCGACGATCGAACCGTGGTCGAACGCGATCGGCGGCAGACCGGCCACCGGATGCCAGGCCGTGTCCGGCGGCACCTGCGGCTCCACGTCGGCCGAGACCACGGCCAGGTAGGCGGTGGCCAGTACCCGGCCGCGCGGGTCCCGGGCCGGGTCGCTGCGGGTTTCCAGCTGCTCCAGGTGGGCGATGTCGGTCAGGTCCACCTTGCTGGCCAGGTGCCGCCCGGCCGAGGCGCCCAGCCGTTCATCGGGGCCGAGCGGCCCGCCCGGCAGCGCCCAGCGCCCCTGGAACGGCGCTACGCCGCGCTGCCAGAGCAGCACGTGCAAGGTGCCCCGCCGCACCTGGAGCACCACCGCGAGCACTTCGTGGCGGAACGCGTCCTCCGGCGGCTGGCTGGCTGGTCGTTTCCCCGGCCTGGCTGGTCCTGGCTGTGCTGGCACGACCGCATGATACTGTGCTGAACACAGGTTTTCGACTAATGGTTGAAAACCAAGAGTTGAAAACCCAGCGAACGACAGAAGCAACGGAAGCGAACCGACGACCGACGAGAGACGAGAACAGCGGATGACCAGCCAGACCGTCGCTGACCAGCAGGCCGGCGTTGACCAGCAGGCCGGCGTTGACCAGCAGGCCGGCGTTGACCAGGAGGCCGGCGTCGACCAGGAGGCCGGCGTGGAGTGGGCAGCTGAGATCCGGCGGCTCGCGGCACGACGCGACGCGACGATCCTGGCGCACAACTACCAGCGCCCGGAGATTCAGGACGTGGCCGACCACGTCGGCGACTCGCTCGCGCTGTCCCGGATCGCGGCGGCCAGCACCGCCCGGGTGATCGTGTTCGCCGGCGTGTACTTCATGGCCGAGACGGCCAAGATCCTCGCTCCGGAACGGACCGTGCTCATCCCGGACCCACGGGCGGGCTGCTCGCTGGCCGACAACATCACCGCCGAGCAGGTGCGGGCCTGGAAGGCCGAGCATCCTGGGGCCGCGGTGGTCGCCTACGTGAACACCAGCGCGGCGGTCAAGGGCGAGTCCGACGTCTGCTGCACGTCGGCCAACGCCGCGCAGATCGTGGCCGCGCTGCCCGCCGACCGCGAGGTGCTGTTCCTGCCCGACCAGTTCCTCGGTGCCCACGTGCGCCGGGTTACCGGCCGCGACAACCTGCACGTCTGGCTGGGCGAGTGCCACGTGCACGCCGGCATCAGCCCGGATGACCTGCGCCGCAAGGTGGCCGAGCAGTCCGACGCCGAGTTGTTCATCCACCCGGAGTGCGGCTGCTCGACCGCCGCGCTGTGGCAGGCCGGCGCGGGCGACCTGCCGGGCGCCCGGACCAGGGTGCTGTCCACCGGGGGCATGCTGGCCGCGGCGCGCAGCACCACCGCGCCGGCCGTGCTGGTCGCTACCGAGATCGGCATGCTGCACCAGTTGCGCCAGGCCAACCCGGCGGTGCGCTGGGAACCGGTCAATCCCGGTGCGGTGTGCCAGTACATGAAGATGACCACCCCGGCCACGCTGCTGCGCTGCCTGCGGGACGGGGTCACCGAGGTCGAGGTTCCGGCGGACGTGGCGGCACGGGCCCGGCAGGCGGTGCAGGCCATGATCGCGGTCGGCACCCCGTCGGCGGCCGCGGAATGAGCGGGCTGCGGCTCCGCCACCTGCCCCGGCCGGATGGGCCGCAGCGGTGCGATGGGCGGGACCGGCCGGGTAGGCTGCAGCGGTGCGATGGGCCGGGCTGGTGGGAGTGGGACGCCGACGTGGTGGTCGTCGGTTCGGGCGCCGCCGGGATGAGCGCCGCGCTGGCCGCTGCCGGGCATGGCCTGCGGGTGCTCCTGGTCAGCAAGGAGGACGTGGGCGCGGGCGCGACACCGCTGGCCCAGGGGGGCCTGGCCGCTGCGCTGGGCCCGGGTGACAGTGTGGCGCTGCACCAGCGGGACACCGCGGCGGCCGGGGCCGGCCTGTGCGATCCCGGCGCGGTGACCACCCTGGTCACCGAAGCGCCCGGGGAGATCGGCCGGCTGGCTGTGCGCGGCGCCCGGCTGGGCGGCGGCTCGCTGCACCGGGAGGGCGGGCACAGCCGGAACCGGATCGTGCACGCCGGTGGCGACGCGACCGGCGCCGAGGTGCACCGGGTGCTCCGGGCCGGCCTGCTGGGCAGCCCGGTCAACACGCTCACCCGGTGCGCCGCCGTGGACGTGCTGACCGGCCTGGACGGCCGGGTCGGTGGGCTGCTGGCCGGGCTGGTCAGCGCCGACGGCGGGCTGCGCCTGGGCGCCGTGTACGCCCCGGCCGTGGTCCTCGCCACCGGCGGCTTCGGCCAGGCGTTCGGCACCACCACCAACCCGGCCGGGCTGACCGGGGATGGGCTGGCGCTGGCCGCCCGGGCCGGCGCGGAACTGCGCGACGTCGAGTTCGTCCAGTTTCACCCGACCGTGCTCTGGCAGCAGGCGGCCAGCGGGGAGTGCCCACTGATCACCGAGGCGCTGCGCGGCGCTGGCGCGGTGCTGATCGACGCGGCCGGGCAGCCCGTGATGGCCGGCCAGCACCCACTCGGTGACCTGGCCCCCCGGGATGTCGTATCGGCGGTCATGCAGCAGCGGATGGCTGCCGGGGAGGGGCCGGCCGATCACCTCTGGCTGGACGCCACCAGGCTGGGCCGGGCCGCGCTGGAGCGCGACTTCCCTACGGTGACGGCGGCCTGCCGGGCGCGCGGCACCGACCCCGCCGCCGAGCCCATCCCCGTCGCGCCGGGCGCGCACTACGCCTGCGGCGGCATCCTGGCCGACCTGGACGGGCGGACCAGCGTCGGCGGCCTCTACGCGGTCGGTGAGGCCGCCTCGACCGGGGTGCACGGCGCTAACCGGCTCGCCTCCAACTCGCTGACCGAGTCGCTGATCGCGGGCCGCCGGGCGGGTGACCTGCTCGGCGCGGTCCTGCCCGGGCGGACCCGGGGTGAGCCGGCCTGGCCGGGGGCGGCGGCAGACCTGGGCGTCCCGGCCGCCGGGCCGGGCGTGAGCCCGGCCGCCCGGGCGCCGCTGGCGGCGGCCATGTCCCGGCAGGCCGGCGTGCTCCGCGACCGCGCTGGGCTGGAGTCCGTGCTGCGGATGCTGGCCCAGGCCCCACCGGCCGGCCGCGGCCTGGACCTCGCCGTGCTGGAAGCGACCAGCCTGCACACCGTGTCCACCCTGGTGGTGACGGCTGCACTGGCCCGGACGGAGAGCCGGGGCTGCCACCGCTGGCGGGACGTCCCCGCGGTCAGCACGGGCCCAGCCCGGCACACCGTGCTGCGGGCCGCGGGCACCGGCGCCAGCATCAGGAGGAGCGCATGACACCCGACGCGCCGGTTACCGAGGCGCTGCGGGCGGCCGGGCTGGACCCGGCGGATACCGAACGGGCGGTCCGCGGCGCGCTGGACGAGGACTTCCGGTACGGGCCGGATGCCACCTCGGCGGCCACCGCTCCGCCGGGCCTGGCCGTGGCCGAGGTGGTGGCCCGGCAGCCGGGGGTGCTGGCCGGCCTGCCGGTCGCCTGGGCCGTGCTGGCCGCGACCGGGCTGCCCGCCAGCGCCGCGACGCCGCTCCGCGCCGACGGCGACCGGGTCGGTCCCGGGACCGCGGTGCTCCGGATCCGCGGCCCGCTGCGCGAGATGCTGGGCGCGGAGCGGACCCTGCTCAACTTCCTGACCCACCTGTCCGGGATCGCCACCGCGACCCGGGCCTGGGTGGATGCCCTGGACGGTACCGGGGCGGTGCTGCGCGACACCCGGAAGACCACGCCCGGCCTGCGGCAGCTGGAAAAGTACGCGGTGCGCTGCGGCGGGGGAGTGAACCACCGGATGGGCCTGGGTGACGCTGCGCTGGTGAAGGACAACCACGTGGCCGCGGCGGGCGGCATCACCGCGGCGATCCGGGCCGTCCGGGCCGCCGCGCCTGACCTGCCGCTCGAAGTGGAGTGTGACAGCGTGGCCCAGGTCGAGGAGGCGCTGGCCGCGGGGGTGGAGCTCATCCTGCTGGACAACATGAGCCTGGCCGACCTGCGCGCCGCGGTGGCGGCGGCGCGCGGCTACCCGGCGGCCCGGCTGGAGGCCAGCGGCGGCCTGCGGCTCGGCCAGGCCAGCGCGGTGGCGGCCACCGGCGTGCACTACCTGTCCGTCGGCGCGCTCACCCACTCCGCGCCCGCGCTCGACCTGGGCCTGGACATGCTGTCCCCGGTCCCAGGCCAGCCCCTGGCCCCGGTCCCGGGCCTGGCCCAGCCTGGCTGACCACGGCGGCACGGCGACCGGGGCTCAGCCCGGCTTCCCGGCTACGCCGACCAGCCCGCCCCAGAACCTGCCCTCGTCGGCGGGCGCACCGGCGGCCGGATCCGGCCGCCACCTGGGGATGGCGACCAGGCCTGGCTCAACCAGCTGGAAACCGTCGAAGAACCGCAGGATCTCGGCCCGGGAGCGCATCTGCAGCTGGGCTGAGACGCTGCGGCCGTAGACCTTCTCACCGGCCCGGGCCACCGCGGGCTTGCCTTCGTCGGTGCCGTGGCAGAGCACCAGGTAGCTGCCCGGGGCGAGCGCGTCGCGCAGCCGGGCGACGACGTGCCAGGGATCGTCGGCGTCGGCGACGAAGTGCAGCACCGCGACCAGCAGCAGGGCTACCGGCTGTGCTAAGTCGAGCAGCCGGGTGGCGCCGTCCGCGGCCAGGATCTTGGCCGGCTCGCGGAGGTCGCCCTCGACGATGGTGGCGTTCCCGTTCCCGTCCAGCAGGGCCTGGCTGTGTGCGATCACCACCGGGTTGACGTCGGCGTAGACGACCCGGGCGCCGGGGTTGGCCCGCTGGGCGATCTCGTGCACGTTTCCCTCGGTCGGTATGCCGGAACCGATGTCGAGGAACTGGCTGATACCCGCCGACGAGACGAACCGCACCGCCCGGCCGAGGAACTCGCGATTGGCCCGGCCGATGGCCTGGGCGTTGGGCTCGATCGCCATGATGGCCCGGGCGACATCCTGATCGGCCATAAAGTTGTGGCTGCCGCCTAACAGGTAGTCGTAAACCCGGGCCACATTGGCCCGCCGGGTATCCACCCCCGGCGGAACCCAGTTCGCGTCGCCAGCCACCGTGCCTCCCGGACGTCCTCGCCCGCACGATATCGCACCGGGATCTGACCGGCTGAGTACGCTGAGCGGATGATGCGTAATGGCGGCGGATCCGGTCGGCCATATCGGAATGGCCGTGGCTGACGATTCCCGGTCGCCCGTGGCGGGCGACGAGACTGTCCCGGCGCCGCCCGGAATCGACGTGACCAAGCCCCATCCGGCCCGGATCTACGACTACTTCCTCGGCGGGAAGGACAACTTCGCGGCCGACCGGGAGACGGCGGGCCAGGTGCTGCAGACCTGGCCCACGGTGCGCACCGCCGCCCGGGAGAACCGGGCCTTCCTCAACCGGGCAGTGCGCTACCTGGCCGCCGAGGCCGGTATCCGGCAGTTCCTGGACGTCGGGTCCGGCCTGCCCACGGCCAGCAACGTGCACGAGGTAGCGCAGGACATCGCGCCGGAATGCCGGGTGGTGTACGTGGACAACGACCCGATCGTGCTGGCCCACGCCCGGGCGCTGCTGGCCAGCCGCCCCGAGGGCATGTGCGCGTACCTGGACGCGGACCTGCGCAAGCCGGAGCAAATCCTCAGCCACCCGGCCCTTGGGCGCACCCTGGATCTGACCCAGCCGGTGGGGCTGATGCTGGTCGCCCTGCTGCACTTCGTCCCCGACGAGGATCAGCCCACGCAGATCGTGCGGACCCTGCTGGACGCGCTCCCGGCCGGGAGTTACCTGGCCGCGTCGCACGCCACCGACGTGCACAACCAGGACGGCCTGGCGGGCGCCGGCCGGGCCTACAGCGCGGGTGGCCTGCGCGGCGCGCTGCGCAGTCCGGACGAGTTCGCCGGACTGGCCTTCGCGGGCCTGGACATGGTCGATCCCGGAGTGGTGCTGGTCTCCGAGTGGCGGCCGGATTCCGCCGTGTCGCGGCCGCTGGCCGCGGAGGTCAACACGTACGGCGGGGTGGCCAGGAAGGGCTGAGCGAAGGCTGAGCGAAGGGCTAAGTCGGAAGGTCGCCCCGCAACGGGCTACGCAGCGCCGTCTCCAGGGCGGTCGCGACATCATCGGGGCGCAGTCGCGTTTCGGCCCCCGCGGCCCGGGAAGCCAGCCAGAGCGAACCGCCCACCGGGGGCAGTCGCGGCACGGAGAAGTCCCGGTCCCCGAGCACCGGCCGCAACCGCTCCCGGAGTGGCCCGAGGAAGACCTCCCCGGCCCGGAAGTTGCTGCCGATCAGGGTCACGTCAGCCGGCCCGTCGAACTGGAGGGTGGTATGGATGACCTCGATCTGCCGGGCCAGGCTCGCGGCCGCCTGCTGGAAGATGCGGATGGCAGGTTCGTCGCCGTCGGCCGCCGACTCAGCTACCTGCTCGGCGAAAGCGGCGATGCGGGCTTTGTCAAAAGGACGGTATACCACCGGCATGATGTCTTCGATATCGCTCAGCTCATAGAAATCGAGCAGCCGGGGAATCATGCTGGTCCACTCGCCACGGCCGTCCCGCCAGGCCACGGCATGCTGGATTCCGCGCAGCGCGATCAGGTAGCCAGACCCCTCGTCACCCAGAATGTGCCCCCAGCCGCCGCACCGCCAGGCCTGGCCACGGGAATTAACTCCGAACGTGTTGCTACCCGTGCCGGAAATGGCGGCAATTCCCGGAGCGGCCAGCGACCCCGAGGCCCACGCGGCCACGACGTCGTTCACTGCCAGCCCGACCTTGCTTTCCAGGCTCGGCACCCGGGCCCAAAGACGCTGCCCTTCCTCGTGCGTATTAATCCCGGCGATACCGAGGACAGCGGCGGATATCGCGGTTTCCGGAGCGTGCCGCTGGCCGTCCTGGAGATAGTCAGCATGGGCACCAAGCGCGATTATAATCGCACTGTTGATCGAGCTCGCGGCGGCGTCCAGGCCGATCGCCTCCGGGTTGCTCGGTCCGGTCTCGGCCACGCTGGCCTGCCCAGTATCGGGATTAAACGTGGCCGCGATCGTTTTGGTGGCGCCACCGTCCACCCCGATCAGCAGTCCGGCCGGGGTGGTGGCGCCGGGCTGGCCCGTGGCGCCGGGAAGCAATTCCGCGGGCAGCACGGTAAGGCTGCCTTTGCGTTGTTGCCCGCTATCTGCTGATGTACCATGCACGGGTACCACAGGCCAATCTCCCAGCTATGCGCTATGAGCGGATCGCGGTGCTAGACTACCTCGTTTTGGGTAACCCAACCCTCGACGTCCAGCAGGAGAGTTCTCTCCTGCTGGGCGGAACGGCAGTCTACTCCGCATTGCAGGCGGCTCGGCTGGGGCTCCGTGCGGTGGCGGTGGGAAGGGGAAACGAGGCCGCCGTGGCCCCGTACTGGCGACCGTACGCTAACGAAGCCGACATGCGCCTCCAGCCCTCGGCTGAGACGACAACTTTCCGTAATGTGTCAGAAGATGATGCGCGGGAACAATGGCTCACCGCATGGGCCGGCGAAATTAACACGGACCACCTCCCGGACAGCGATATTCTGCATATCGCGCCGGTGGCCCAGGAAGTCGCGGTCGATGAGCTCTCGGTCGGGTGCCTGACCCGGCTGGTGTGCCTGACCCCGCAGGGCCTGATCCGGCGCTGGGACAGCGCGGACGGGCGGGTCGGGCTGGTGCCGCGCAGCTTCGCCCCAGCCGTGCTGCCATTGGTGGACATCGTGGTGGTGTCCGAACTGGAGGCGCCCTACCTAGGCCAGTTGCTGGCCGGGGTGGCCGAGCACGGCGGGCTGTCCGTGGTGACCCGGGGGCGCCGCGGCTGTGAGGTGCTCACCCGGGACGGCTGGTCCGAGTTCGCCGCCGAGCCGGCCAGCCCGGTGGTGGATGCGACCGGGGCGGGCGACTGCTTCGCCGCCGCGCTGGCGGTCGAGGTGTTCCTGGGCCGCCCGGTGCCGGAGGCCATCCGGCTGGCGTCGATCGCGGCCGCCCTGTCCGTGCGCGGCCAGGGCCCAAGCGCGATCGGCACCCGGCCGGAGATCATGCGCGAGTACGCGACCCGGCCAACCCGGTCGGCTACCTGAGGTCCCGCTGCGGTCCGTCGGCCTGGTAACCGCGGGCCCGGGCCACGAAGATGTCGTGCAGGTCACGGGCGGCCCGCGGCGGTGAGCCCGAGCGGGCGCGCTGGATGACCAGGTGCACCTCGGTGTCGTCGTCGGCCAGCGGCCGCCAGGTGATGACCTTGCGCTGCTCCAGTGGGTCGCCGATCACGCTGAAGTCGGGGAGCACGGTCAGGCCGAGGCCCTCAGCCACCATCAGCTTGCCCATCTCGGCGCCGTCGGTGGAATAGGAGAACGCCGGCGCCTGCCCCTGCAGCAGGCGGTGCACGTAGCGGTGCATCACGTAGCCGGACCGCATCACGATCAGCGGCTCGGCCAGCAGGTCGCTGATCCGGATGGCGTCCCGGTCAGCCAGCGGGCTGTCCGGCCGCATGCACACGACGGCGTGGCCGGTCAGCAGCAGGGTGGTCTGCAGATCGGGTGGCCGGTCGTCGCCGTCGAGGTAGTTCACCAGCCCGAGATCGAAGTTGCCCTCCAGCACGCCGCGGTGGATTTCGGCCTGCTGGGCGCCGATCACCTCGACCTGGGTAGCCGGATGACTCTGCCGGAACTCCCGGATCGTGGGGGTGAGCAGCGGCACGGTCGCGGCGTTCACGGTGCCCACCCGGACCACCCGGACGCTGCGGTGCTGCTCGTCCGCGGCGGTGCGGAGCCGGTCCACCGCATCCAGCACGGTGAGGATGTACGGGAACAGGTCGCGGCCGGGATCACTCATCCGCGCCCCGTGCCGCCCGCGCTCCAGCACGTTGACGCCCAGTTCGCGTTCCAGGCTGCGAACCGAGCCGCTCAGCGCAGGCTGGGAGACGTGCAGCTCCTCGGCCGCGCGGCGGAACGAGCCCAGCCGGGCGATCGCCTCGAGGTACTCCAGCTGTTCGATCCGCACAGCAGTTCCTCCTGGTCGCGAGGAATCATCCTATCAATCTTTCCGATCGCTTTAATAGGCAATAGTTATCATGCCTTCGCTGATCGGTATTGGACGCCCCGCCAGGCCGCGCCGCATCCTGAAGTCACCGGCCAGGGCCGGAGTACCCGGAACCGGAGGAGCAGGGGCCGTAGTACCGGGGCTGTCAGGCTCCCCGGGAGTGGGTTACAGTAATTCTCGACTAATACGATCAACAATCTAGGAAGAAGTAGATGGGAGGCAGCCGCCCATGGGGGTCGTTCTGCACTGGTTCCTGCCCACCAACGGGGACTCGCGTTCCGACCTGAGCCTGGGCAACGCGGTCGGCGTGGCGGGCAGCCGGGTCCGCGAGGGCGGCGCCGAACGGGTGCCGGGGATCGGCTACATCGGCCAGATCGCCCGGTCCGCGGAGCAGCTCGGCTTCACCGGCGCGCTGACCCCGACCAGTTCCTGGTGCGAGGACGCGTGGATCATGACCGCTGGGCTGACCCAGGTCACCGAGCGGTTCAAGTTCCTGGTCGCGTTCCGCCCCGGGCTGATGTCGCCCACGCTGGCCGCGCACATGGCCGCGACCTACCAGCGCATCTCCGGCGGCCGCCTGCTGCTGAACGTGGTGACCGGTGGCGATGACGTCGAGCAGCAGCGGTTCGGCGACCATCTGGGCAAGACCGAACGGTACGCCCGGGCCGGTGAGTTCCTGCATGTGGTGCGCGAGCTGTGGACCGGGCAGCCGGTCGATTTCACCGGCCGGCACTACGACATCCGGGGCGGCCAGATCGTGCCCGCCACCGACTGGCCGGAGATCTACCTGGGCGGGTCGTCCCCGCCCGCGCTCGACGTCGCGGCCAGCTACGCCGACGTCTACCTGACCTGGGGCGAGCCCCCGGCCGCGGTGGCCGGCAAGCTGGACCTGGTACGCGAGCGGGCCAAGGCGGCCGGCCGGGAACTGCGCTACGGCATCCGGCTGCACGTGATCACCCGGGACACCGCGGCCGAGGCCTGGGCCCAGGCGCAGCGCCTGCTCGACGGGCTCGACCCGGCCGCGATCGAGCGGGCCCAGGCCATCCAGCGGGCCTCGCAGTCCGAGGGCCAGCGGCGGATGGCCGCGCTGCACGGCGGCCGGACCGACGCGCTGGAGGTGTCGCCCAACCTGTGGGCCGGCGTTGGCCTGGTCCGCGGCGGGGCCGGCACCGCGCTGGTGGGCAGCCACCAGGAGGTGGCTGACCGGATCGCCGAGTACTACGCGCTCGGCATCGACGAGTTCATCCTGTCCGGCTACCCGCACCTGGAGGAGGCGTATCAGGTCGGCGAGGGCCTGATCCCGCTGCTGCGGCGCCGCGGCCTGATGGCGCCGGACCTAGCTACCCAATCTCCCCTGGAGGAAGTCCGATGACCACCGACCCCACCGTCGAGCCGCTCCGTTTCGCCTACTGGGTGCCCAACGTCAGCGGCGGCCTGGTCACCAGCACCATCGAGCAGCGCACCGACTGGTCGTTCGAGTACAACCGCGAGCTGGCCCGGCTGGCCGAGCGGGCCGGCTTCGATTACGCGCTCAGCCAGGTCCGCTACACGGCCAGCTACGGCGCCGAGTACCAGCACGAGTTGACCAGCTTCAGCCTGGCCCTGCTGCTGGCCACCGAGCGGCTCAAGCTGATCGCGGCGGTGCATCCCGGGCTGTGGCACCCTGGCGTGCTGGCCAAGTGGGTGGCCACCGCCGACCACCTGTCCAACGGCCGGGTCGCGGTCAACGTGGTCTCCGGCTGGTTCGCCGACGAGTTCCGCCAGCTCGGCGAGCCGTGGCTGGAGCACGACGAGCGGTACCGGCGCACCGCCGAGTTCATCCTCGCGCTCAAGCGGATCTGGACCGAGGACCGGGCCAACCTGGCCGGCGACTTCTACCGGATCCGCGACTTCAGCCTCAAGCCCAAGCCGTTGTCCTGGCCCGGCCGCCCGCACCCGGAGATCTTCCAGGGCGGCAATTCCACCGCCGCGCGGCGCAATGGCGGCCAGCTCTCGGACTGGTACTTCTCCAACGGAAAGAACTTCGACGGCGTCCGCGAGCAGCTCACCGAGCTGCAGCAGAACGCCGCCGCGGTGGGCCGCACCGACGGCCCGCGGTTCGGCCTGAACGGGTTCGTCATCGTCCGGGACACCGAGAAAGAAGCCCGGGACACGCTGCGCGAGATCGTCGCCAAGGCCCACGTCGAGGCGGTCGAGGGCTTCGGCGCCGCGGTCAAGCAGGCCGGCCAGTCCACCGGGGACAAGAAGGGTATGTGGGCCGACTCCTCGTTCGAGGACCTGGTCCAGTACAACGACGGCTTCCGTACCCAGCTCATCGGCACCCCGGAGCAGGTCGCCACCCGGATCGTCGAGTACCGCAAGATAGGCGTGGACCTGATCCTCACCGGCTTCCTGCACTACCACGAGGAAGTCGAGCGGTTCGGCCGGGACGTGCTGCCGATCGTGCGCCAGCTCGAGGTGGACAACGGCCTCGACCCGGCCGCGGTGCCGGATCCGGCGGCCGGCCTGACCCCGACGGGCCCGGTCCTGACGGGGGCGCGATGAGCGTCGCCGCCACCAGCCCCGCACCGGCCGCCCCGGCAGCCCGCGTGCCCCGGCTCACCTCCGCCGGCCAGGCGATGGCCGCGGCCGCGGAATACGCGGACTCGATCACCGCGGGCGTGATCACCCGGGACCGGGCCGGCGCGGTCCCGGTCACGGAGCTGGCCGCGTTCGACGCTAGCGGGCTGCTCGGCATCACCGTGCCCGCCGCGGACGGTGGCCCGGACCTGCCGCCCCCGGTGCTGGCCGAGGTGATCCGCACCATCGCCGCGGTAGACCCGGCCATCGCGCAGGTTCCGCAGGCCCACTACCTGTTCGTCAACGTGCTCGCCGCCCACGGCACCGCGGCACAGCGCGACCGGCTCTTCGGCGAGGTGCTGGCCGGCGCCCGGCTGGGCAACGGGCTGGCCGAGCGCGGCGGGCAGCACGCCCAGGACCTGCGCACCAGGCTGCGCGGCCGCGGCCGCGGGCTGCGCCTGGACGGCCACAAGTACTACTGCACCGGCGCGATCTCGGCCCGCTGGATCGGGGTCAGCGCGCTGGACGAGGACGATCAGCTGGTGCTTGCGTTCGTCGCCCGCGACGCCGCGGGCGTCCAGCTGACCGACGACTGGAACGTGATGGGCCAGCGGGCCACGGTCAGCGGCAGCGCGGTGTTCGACAGCGTGCCGGTGGACCCGGACCTGGTCATCCCGTATCAGCAGGCGTTCCAGATACCGCAGCAGCTCGGCGCGCGGGCCCAGCTGGTGCACGCCGCGATCCAGGTCGGCATCGCGGACGGCGCGCTGCGCGACGCCGGCCAGTTCGTCCGGACCAGGGCCCGGCCGTTCTTCGAGGCGGCCCGGGCCGGCTGGGCCGACACCGCCGCCCAGGACCCGCACACCATCCACCGGTACGGCGTGCTGGCTACCAGGGTGGCCGCCGCCGAGGCGCTGCTCGGCTGGGCCGCGGCCACCCTGGCCGAGGTGACCCGGTACCCGCGGGACGGGGCAGCCGCGGCCCGGGGCTCGGTCGCCGTCGCCCAGGCCAAGGCGTTCGCCAGCGAGGTCGCGGTCGAGGTGGCCAGCGATCTGTTCGCGCTGAGCGGTGCCAGCGCCGCCGACGAACGGCACGACCTGTCCCGGCACTGGCGGAACGCGCGCACCCACGCCAGCCACGACCCGGCCGACTGGAAGTACCACCATGTCGGAAACTTCCTGCTCAACGACGTCCCGCCACCCAACCACGGGCAGGTATGAGATGACGATCACCGATTCCGCTCCCGCGCCCACCACTGCCGGGTGCACCGTCTCGGCGGCCGACTTCCGGCACGCGATCGGTCACTTCGCCACCGGCGTCACGGTTGTCACCTCGGTCGGCCCGGATGGCGAGCCGGTCGGCACGACCGCCAACGCGGTCAGCTCGCTGTCCCTGGACCCGCCGCTGATCCTGGTCTGCTTCGACCGTACGTCCGCGACGCTGGCCGCCGTGCTGACGCACCGGGCGTTCGCGGTGAACGTGCTCGGTGCGCGGCAGGAGCACCTGTCGGCCAACTTCGCCCGGCGCGGGCTGGCCGCCGCCTGGGACGGGGTGCGGCACCGCCGCGGCCCCACCGGCAGCCCGCGGCTGGACGGGGTGATCGCCAGCCTGGAGTGCACCCTGGAGCACCGGCTGGCCGGTGGCGACCACGAGATCGTCGTCGGACGGGTGCGCGACGTCGAGACCAGCGGCGACGGCGCCGCCCCGCTCCTGTTCTTCCGCGGCGGCTACGCCTCACTCGGCGGCGGCTGAGCCGCACTGGAGGGACAGGGCGAGGGCGGTGGCTACGCCTCACTAGTGGCTGAGCCGAGCTGGCGGGACAGGGCGAGTGCGGCGGTGCGCACCGCGGGCGCCACCCGCTCCAGGTCGAGCCGGGAGCTCCAGCCGGTCAGCGACAGCGCGGCCACCACCGTGCCGCCCGTCCCGAACACCGGGCTGGCCGCGCAGACGATCCCCGGCCCGGACTCCTCCCGGTCGAACGAGACCCCGCTGGCCCGGATCCGGGCCAGCTCACGGCGCAGCACCCCCGGCGCCACGATGGTCCGCGGGGTGCGCCGCTCCAGGCCGCCGGAGATGATCGCCGCGGCCACCTCCGGCGCGGAGAAGGCCAGGATGGCCTTGCCCACCCCGGTCGCGTGCGCGGGCATCCGGCCGCCCACCCGCGACGGCAGCCGCGGCCCGGGCCGGCCGGGCCGGATCTCGATGTAGACCACCTCGGCGCCGTCCAGCACGGCCAGGTGCACGGTCTCCCTGGTCGCCTCCTGCAGGTCCCGCATGTGGGGCAGGGCGGCCTCCCGGAGACTGCGCTGCCGCGGCACGCTGCTGCCCAGCTCGAACAGCCGCATGCCGAGCCGGACCCCGTCCCCGGTCAGCTCGACCAGACCGCACCCGGCCAGCTCGTGCACCAGCCGGAACACCGTGGTCTTGGCCAGCCCGGACCGGCGGGCCAGCGCCGAGATGCCGGGCGAGTCGCCCACCACCAGGCAGTCCAGCAGCAGCGCCGCACGGCCCACCACGGTGTCCGGCGGGCCGTTCCGTTCAGCGGAACACATGCCTTGCATCCTGGCCCGGCCGGGCCGCAGTGTCGACTGTCCCGAGAGAGGCGGTGGCCGTGGACGGCGCGGTACACGACGAGGTGGCCGACCTGCTGCTGGCCGCGTACCGGACCCAGGTGCCGGTCGAGCCGCTGACCGGCAAGTACCCGGACCTGACCGTGGCCGACGCGACGGCGATCCAGCTGGTGCAGATCCGCCGCCGGGTCGCCGCCGGGGCCCGGATCAAGGGGCACAAGGTCGGCCTCACCTCGGCCGTCATGCAGCGTCAGATGGGCGTCAGCCAGCCCGACTTCGGCCACCTGCTGGACGACATGTTCTGGCTGGAGCACCAGCCGATCCCGGCCGCCCGGTTCCTCCAGCCGCGGGCCGAACCGGAAATGGCGTTCGTGCTCAGCCACCCGCTGCGCGGCCCCGGCGTCACCGCCGCCGAGGCGGCAGCCGCGGTGGACTTCGTGCTGCCCGCGCTGGAGCTGATCGACTCGCGGATCCGGGACTGGCGGATCGGGCTGGTGGACACGATCGCGGACAACGCGTCGTCCGGCGGCGTGGTGCTGGGCAGCAGGCCGACCCCGCTGGCCGCGGCCGACCTCCGGCTCGGCGGCTGCAACCTGTACCGCAACGCCGCGCTGGCCGGCACCGGCGCGGGCGGCGCGGTGCTCGGCTCGCCGCTCAGCTCGCTGGTCTGGCTGGCCAACACGCTCGGCGCCCAGGGCATCGCGCTGGAGGCCGGCCACGTGGTGCTGCCCGGCTCCATCACCGCGTCCATCGCGGTGCAGGCCGGGGACACGGTGACCGCCGTATTCGCCGGCCTGGGCAGCGTGACCGCCCATTTCACCTGACCGTCCGCGCCGCGAAGGGATGATCATGCCGAACGCCATTGCCGCGATAGTCGGCTCCGGCAACATCGGGTCCGACCTGCTGGCCAAGCTGCTCCGCAGCACCAACCTGGAGGTGCGGTACATGGCCGGGGTGGACCCGGATTCGGAGGGGCTGGAACGGGCCCGGCGCAGCGGGGTCGAGGCGTCGGCCGGCGGGGTGGACTGGCTGCTCGCCCAGGATGAGCGGCCGGATCTCGTGTTCGAGGCGACCTCGGCCAAGGCCCACCTGGACAACGCGCCGCGCTACGCGGCGGCCGGCATCCAGGCGGTGGACCTGACCCCGGCCGCCATCGGCCCGCTGGTCTGCCCGCCGGTGAACCTCGACCAGCACCTGGCCGCGCCCAACCTCAGCATGATCACCTGCGGCGGGCAGGCCACCATCCCGATCGTGCACGCGGTGTCCCGGGTCGTCCCGGTGCGCTACGCGGAGATCGTTGCGTCGGTCGCGTCCCGCTCGGCCGGGCCCGGCACCCGGGCCAACATCGATGAGTTCACCGACACCACGGCCAGCGCGGTGGAAAAGGTCGGTGGGGCGGAACGCGGCAAGGCGATCATCGTCCTGAACCCGGCCGAGCCGCCGGTGGTGATGCGGGACACCGTGTTCTGCGCCATCCCGGCCGGCGCGGACCGCGACGCGATCACCGCGTCGGTCGTGAAGATGGTGGCCGACGTGGCCCGCTACGTGCCCGGCTACGTGCTGCGCGCCGACCCGCAGTTCGACGACCCGCGCCCCGGCTGGGACTGCTGGGCCCGGGTGGCCGTGTTCCTGGAGGTCCGCGGCAACGGCGACTACCTGCCGGACTGGGCCGGCAACCTGGACATCATGACCGCCGCCGCGGCCCGGGTCGGCGAACTCCTGGCCATCGCCAAGCAGGAAGGTGCACGCGCATGACCGCGCCAAAGGCGCGCGCCGCCGACTGGACTGAGGAGCGAGGGAGCGAAGCGACTGAGCGACGAGGGAAGGAGGCGGGTCCAGCGCGCCGGAGGCGCAAAGAAAACACTGTACGAATTACTGATTCGACCTTGCGGGATGGGTCGCACGCGATGCGGCACCAGTTCACCGAGGAGCAGGTCCGCGGCGTGGTGCACGCGCTGGACGCGGCCGGGGTCGAGGTCATCGAGGTGACGCACGGCGACGGCCTGGGCGGCTCGTCGTTCAACTACGGGTTCTCCCTGGTGGACGAGATCCAGCTGATCCGCGCGGCCGTCGACGAGGCCGACCGGGCCCAGATCGCGGTGCTGCTGCTGCCCGGCGTGGGTACCGTACGCGACCTCCGCGCGGCGCACGACGCGGGCGCGGCGGTGGCCCGGATCGCCACCCACTGCACCGAGGCCGACGTGGCCGCGCAGCACTTCGCCGCCGCCCGGGAACTGGGCATGGAGGCGGTCGGCTTCCTCATGCTGGCGCACCGGATCGGCCCGGCCGAACTGGCCGCGCAGGCCCGGATCATGGTCGACTGCGGCGCGCAGTGCGTGTACGTGGTGGACTCCGCGGGCGCCCTGGTGCTGGCCGACGCGCAGTCGCGGGTAGGAGCGTTGATCAAAGAGATTGGTGCGCAGGCCGAGGTTGGTTTCCACGGCCACCAGAACCTGTCCCTGGGCATCGCCAACTCGGTGCTGGCCGTCCAGGCGGGCGCGACCCAGGTGGACGGGGCGCTGTGCGCGCTCGGCGCGGGAGCGGGCAACGCGCCCACCGAGGTGCTCGCGGCCACGTTCGACCGGCTCGGCATCCGCACCGGCGTAGACGTGCCCGGTGCGATGGCCGCGGCCGAGGAGGTGGTCCGGCCGTTCCTGCCCCGGATCCCGTGGGTGGACCGCAACGCGCTGATCCAGGGGTACGCCGGGGTGTACGGGTCGTTCCTGCTGCACGCCGAGCAGGCGGCGGAACGCTACGGCGTGCCCGCGCACGAGATCTTGCAGCGGGTGGGCGAGGCCGGTTACGTGGGCGGCCAGGAGGACCTGATCATCGAGATCGCGTTGCAGCTCCAGCAGGAGGCCGAGCTGGGCGCGGCGGGGGCGCGCTGATGAGCGCCGCGGAGGTGGCCCGGGGCAAGCGGCTGATCGGCCTGCGGCTCGGCGGCGCGGTGACCCGCAGCGCGCCGTGGCGCATCGCCGACCGGGCGCCCGAGCTGGGCTGGCTCACCGGCTCGCGGCGGCTGGCGGCCGGGCAGCCAGTGCCGGAGCAGCTGACCAGCCCGCAGGCGGTGCCGCACCTCGCGTTCGTGCTCGGCGGCCCGCTCACCGGTTCCGGGGTCAGCCCGGCCGGCGCGCTGGCCGCGGTGGCGTCGGTGCATGCCGCGGTCGAACTGGCCGCCGGGGACAGCGGCCCGGACATGCTGGCGGATGGTGCAGCCGCCGGGGACAGCGGCCCTGACGTGATCGCGGATGGCGCGGCCGCCGGGTGGTTCCTGGTCAGCCCGGCGGGCCTGCGGCCGGGCTGGACCTGGCCCTGGAGGCGTGCCTGGTCGAGGTGGACGGCCAAGTGGTCGACTCCGGCACCGGGGCGGCCGCCGCCGGGCATCCGGCCGAGGCGCTGGCCTGGGCGGCCAGCGCGCTGGACGGCCAGGGCCTGGCGCTGGAACCCGGCTGGCTGGTGCTCACCGGTGCGCTGACGGCCCCCGTTCCACTGCCCCCCGGCACCCCGCTGGCCGTCCACTTCACCACCCTGGGTTCCCTCTTCGTACCCTCAGGCTGAGCATCCCGCGGTTCCGCGGGTCCAGGTTCGTGATCAACCGATCAGTGTTGCCAGAGCAACAGCGATCGGTTGATCACAATGTCCTGCCGGGGTTACTCGCCGGTCTGGCCGGTGGCCAGTTCGGTGACGATGTCGAGGTGGCCGGTGTGCCGGGCGTACTCCTGGAGCAGGTGGAACAACACGCGCTCCAGGGTGGCCGGGTCGGCGCCGCCCCACCGCTCGCCGGGCTGGCCGACGTCGGCCAGGTCGTGCGAGGTCACGATCGCCCGGGTGCGCCCGGCCTGCGCGTCCAGCGCGGCGGCCAAACCGGCCAGGGTCTCGTCCGGGGCGACGTACCAGCGGTCGTCCCGCCGGTCGGCCCACGGATCGGCGACGTCGCGGCCCTCGAAGCCCCATTCCAGCCAGCGCAGCTCCACGTACCTGAGGTGCTTGAGCAGCTCGATGGGCGCCCAGCCGGACGGCAGCCGGCTGCGGCGTAGTTCCTCCCCGGGCAGCGACTCCAGCTTGCTCACCAGGCGGGAGCGGAAATAGTCCAGGTAGCCGAGGAAGACCTCGGCGCGCGTCGGCACCGGGGCCGTGGGTTCGGGGAATGGGACGCTCATGAAGCCAGCCTGCCCTACCGGCCTGCCCGGTGGGTATCAAGGTGCCGATTCGGCCGGCCTTCGAGTGGTCACGCGGTGCGAAAGCGGTCGTCCACCTGCGCGGGGGTGAGGCCGAAGCCGGCCAGGGTGTAGTGGTGAGCCGGGCGGGCGTCACCCGCGGTGCTGGCGGCGTGCAGGGCGCGCATCGCACGTTCGGCGGCGCGGCTGAGGGGCAGGCCGAAATGGCTGTAGATCGCGGCCACGGTGCCGACCGGGTCGGCGGTGAACGTCTCGTACTGCACGTCGCAGAACTGGGCTGGGTCGTAGCCGGCCCGGGCCGCGGTGAAGCAATCCAGGCCGCGGGCCCATAGGTCGAGCTGGTCCCGGCCGAGCACCTCACCGCGGAACGTGCCCGACCAGCCGTCCGTGGCGTGCGCGGCCAGGCTGCACACCGAGGCGATCGCGGTCCGCGGCTCGCGGTGGGTCTGGATGACCAGCGCGTCCGGGTACACCGCCAGCAGCGCGTCCAGGGCGAACAGGTGGCTGGGATTCTTCAGCACCCAGCGGCGGCCCACGTCGTTCAGGCCGATGAGCTGCAGGTTCCGCCGATGCCGGCGGTAGGCCCCGGCCCAGTCCTGGCCGCGCAGCCAGGCCGAGTAGCCGGGCAGGTGGGCCAGGCACTCGTAGGAGATCGACCGCACCGACTGGCGGAGCAACTGCCAGCACTCCTCCACCTGGTCGGCCGCCATGTAGTGCACGCCCATGAACTCGGGGTGGCTGACGTGGTGCTGTTCGAACGCGGCCTGCAACTGCCGGAACACCGGGTTGGCCGCCCAGGTGGGCCGGGGTGGCCGGGGCTGCGGCACCTCGATCAGCCACATCTCCAGGCCCTGGTGCGCCGGGTCGGCGGAGAGCAGCCGGTGCAGCGCCGTGGTCCCGGTCCGCGGCAGCCCGGTCACGAAGATGGGCCGCTCGATCCGGACCGCCGCGTGCTCCGGGTGCGCCTGCCACGCCGCCTCACTGAGCAGCCGCGAGGTGAGCCCGCCGCGCAGCATGCCCCGGCTCATCTTGCGGCCCAGCGGGGTCAGGTCCGCGTCCCTGGCGTACGAGTCGAGCAGCACTTCGAGGGCGTCGGTGTAGTCGTCGGGGCCGAAGTCGGTCAGCCCGGTCAGCCGGCTAGCCGAGGCGTGCAGGTCGGCCACGGTGCCGACGCTGTCCCGCTCCGGCCTGGTCAATGGTGGAACTCGCCGCAGTTGACGTCCAGGCACTGGCCGGTGATGGCCCGGGCCATCCCGGACGCCAGGAACACGACCGCGTCGGCGACCTCGTCCGGCTCGGGCAGCCGGCGCAGGTCGGTGCTGGCCGCGGTCTCCGCGTACACCTCGTCGGCCGGCACGCCGCGCTGTTCCGCCAGGTAGCCGAAGTACCACTTGAGCACGTCGGCCCAGATCCAGCCGGGCGCCACCGAGTTGACCCGGATGCCCTGCGGGCCGAGCTCGGTGGCCAGGCTCTGGGCCAGCGCCAGCAGCGCGGACTTGGCGATCTTGTAACCGCCGTAGGGCAGCCGGGAGTGCCGCAGCACGGCCGAGTTGATCATCACGACCGAGCCCTGGCCGGCGGCCAGCGCCGGGGCGAACAGCCGGGTCATCCGCAACGCGGCGATCACGTTGGTGTCCACCGCGGCCCGGATCGCGTCCAGGTCCACCTCGGTCAGGCCGATCAGCGGCGGGATCGAGAATGCGTTGTACACCAGCGTGTCCACCTGGCCGAACTCCGCCAGTGCGGCCCCGGCCAGCGCGGTCGCCGCGGCGTCGTCGGTGAGGTCGGTCGGCACCGCCAGGGTGCGCCGCCCCAGCGCGGCCACCTCTTTGGCCACTTCCTCCAGGCGGCTCTCGGTGCGGGCGGCCAGCACCACGTCCGCGCCCGCCCGGGCGCTCTGCACCGCGATGGCGCGGCCCAGCCCCGGCCCGATCCCGCACACGACGACGACCTTGCCCGCGAGCAGCATCAGCCCAGCATCCTGCCGGCCACCGCGGCCTGCCGGGCGGCGATCCGGGCCGCGTACTCCGCGGCCGGGCAGCGGGCCTGCTCGTAGTACGGCAGCCGGCCCGGCAGTTCGGCCACCGGCAGCACCTCGACCGACGGGCCGTCCTCCGCTGTGAGCTCCCGGGTCAATCGCTGCCAGCGCAGCTGCACATAGCCCCGCCCGTGCCCGGTGCGCTCCAGCCAGTTCATAACGCCAGGATCCTGCTCACTGATGACGAACCGGAGCAGGCCGTCCGGGTCAACCCGGGCCTGGTCGGCGGTCAGGCTGGTCTGGTGGTTGATGTAGTCCAGCGAGATGTACCACATGCTGCCGAGCTGGATGCCCTGGTAGGGCGCGACGCGGTGGCCAGCCGCGGGCACCGTCACGATCATGGCCTCGTCGTCGGCCAGGTCGTAGTGGCCCACCGAGGAGAACTGGGTGGCCAGCCCGCCCGGCGTGGGCCGCGGCTCGGTGAGCGTGTTGACCGGCAGGTTCAGGTAGAACCACTCCGGGAAAGCCAGGAACGTGCGCAGCCGGGACAGCAGGATCTTGCCCGCCACCCGGTACCGCTTGGCCATGGTCCCGGTATCGGCCGCGGGCGGCGCGCCGCCGGCCCGGTCGGCCCGGTGGATCTGGATGGTGCCGCGCCGCTCCAGGCTGCCAGTCGCTGTACACCTCCCGCACGAGCAGCATGGCCGACCCGGCGGGGAGCGTTATGTAGTGCGGGCCTGGGTTGCGGCGGGCCGGGCCGAAGCGCAGCTCGAAGGAGCCGTCCGGGGCCACCTCGATCTCGCGGTCGTCGAACGCGGTCAGGCTGTCCGGCACCTCGGCCGGCGAGTAGTCCCCGTTCAGCACCTGGAAGCTCAGGTCGGCGGTGCTCCCCCGGCGGCCGGTGACCACGTACTCGGCGTCGTCGCGCAGGTAGGAATGGAAGTACAGGGTGTCCGGGTTGTCCAGGCCCATCTTGGTGTACGGGCCGGTGGACGCGACGAAGTACGGGAAGTCGCGCTGGTAGGCCCAGGCCAGCTGGAGCGCGGCGCGGATGTTGCCCGACAGGTAGTCGTAGCCTTCGGCGAGATCCTGCTCGGTCTTGATGTGCGGGGCGCCGGTGATGATCGTCTCGGCTTCGAGCAGCGCGTCAGCGAACGACTGGGTGAGCACCCGCTCAGGCTAGAACGTGTTCTAGAAATCGGTCAATGCTGGGTGCGGATGGTGATGTCCCCGGAGTTGTTGGTCACCCGGATCACGTGCGTCGAGGTCGGGCTCTGGGCCACGGAAACCGACGTGCTGCCAAACGAGTTGTGCGTGTGCACCTGGTAGGCGGTGCTGCCCGCGGGCAGGACCAGGGTGACGCTGCCGAACGAGTCGGTGACGTTCACCTGCTGCGGCACGGCGGCGAAACGCAGCGTGATGTCCCCGGAGTTGTTCGTGGCGACCACGCTGGCCGCGGTCAGGCCGGTCACGTTGATGTTGCCGAAGGCGTCCTGCAACCGGGTGTCCCCGGTGGCGCCGGACACATTGATGTCGCCGGAGTTGTTGACCAGCCGCGTGCTGCCGTCCAGCCGGCTGGCGTTGATGTTGCCGAACTGGTCGTTCAGCTGGATCGGGCCGGTCAGGCTGGAGACGTCGATGTCGCCGGAGTTGTTGATCACCCGCATGCTGCCGTGCAGCAGGCTGGCGTTGATGTTGCCGAACTGGTCGTAAAGCGCGATCCGGCCGCCCAGGTCGGAGGTGGTGATGTCGCCAGAGGTGTTCGACAGGGTGACCGGCCCGGGCAGGTGGCTGGCGGTCAGGTTGCCGAACGCGTCGTTGAGCGTGACCGGCAGCCCCGCCGGGGCGGTCACCATGAAGTTGACCGTGCAGTTCCCGAACGGTACCGGGCAGTTCGAGTCCAGGGCCAGGCCAGCCGCGGTGGACGGGTGGCTGAACGTGGGGCGGACCACGCTGCTGCTGAGGTGGCCGCGGACCGAGATGCGCCGGGTGGCGGGTGAGGTGCGGAAGACCATATCGCCGTCGCTGGCGGTCACCCGGACCTGGCCGTCGCGGACCGGGGCACTGAACGCCACCGAGTAGGCGACCTGGTCGCTGTTGGCTACGACCTGGAAGGCACCGCGGGCCCACAGTGGCACGCACGCGGCGATCAGCGCCACCGCTACCGGGACGCCGATGACCAGCGCGGTCCGGCGGGCCCGGGTCACGGGCAGCGGTGTGGCGGCCATGGTCATCCCACTCCCAGGTAGCGCAGCACGGCCAGCACCCGACGGTGGTCCCGGTCGGCCGGGGGCAACTGGAGCTTGCTGAAGATGCTGTTGATGTGCTTGGCCACCGCGCCCTCGCCGACCACCAGCGCGGCCGCGATGGCCGCGTTGGACCGGCCCTCGGCCATCAGCGCGAGCACCTCCCGCTCCCGCGGGGTCAGCGCGGCCAGCGGGTGCCGGCTGCGGGCCAGCAACTGGGCCACCACCTCGGGGTCCAGCACGCTGCCGCCCGTGGCTACCCGGTCCAGCGCGTCGAGAAACTCGGCCACGTCGGCGACCCGGTCCTTGAGCAGGTAGCCGACACCGTGCGGCCGGCCGGACAGTAGCTCGCTGGCGTACCGCTCCTCCACGTACTGGGACAGCACCAGCACGCCCACCTCCGGCCAGCGCTGCCGGACCACCAGCGCGGCGCGCAGCCCCTCGTCGGTGAACGTCGGCGGCATCCGCACGTCGACCACCACCGCGTCCGGCTCGAACTTGCCGACCGCGCGGAGGAACTCCTCGGCGTCGCCCGCCGCCGCCACCACGTCGTGCCCGGCCTCGGCCAGCAGCCGGGTCACCCCCTCACGGAGCAGGACCGAATCCTCGGCGATCACGACCTGCATGGCAGCTCCGCCTCGATCACGGTCGGGCCGCCGTCCGGGCTGCGCACCGACAGCCGCCCGTCCACCCCGGCCAGCCGGTCAGCCAGGCCGGCCAGGCCCTGCCCCTGCGGGTCGGCGCCGCCCACGCCGTCATCCCTGATCAGCACGCGCAGCACGTCCCCGTGCCGGGTGACCAAAACCTCGGCCCGGGACGCATGGGCGTGCTTGGCCACGTTGGTCAGCGCCTCCGCGACGACGAAGTAGGCGATGGCCTCGGCCGATACCGGGGGCCGCGGGACGGTGTCGGCGCGCACCGTGACCGGCACCGGGCAGAGCGCGGCCAAGCCGGAGATGGCGGCGTCCAGGCCGCGGTCGGCCAGTACCGGCGGATGCACCCCGCGGACCAGGTTGCGCAGCTCGGCCAAGGCTTCCTTGGCCTCGGTATGCGCCTGGTCGATAATGTCCCTGGCCCCCTCCGGGTCGTCGGCGAACCTGGCTTTGGCCCGGCCCAGGTTCATGGCCAGCGACACCAGCCGCTGCTGCGCGCCGTCGTGCAGATCCCGCTCGATCCGGCGGCGTTCCGCGTCGGCGGCATCTACCACCCGCGCCCGGCTGTGCTCCAGTTCGGTGATCCGCTCGGTCTGGTCGATGCTGCCGCCGGGGCCGATCAGGTAGCGGGCCACGGCCGTGTCCAGGTTGGCCAGCATCCGGGTCAGCTGCGCGGGAACGGGCAGCAGGAGCAGCCCCAGCACGGCGCCAGCAATCATCTCGCCGAGGCGCGGGACCGGCGCGGACACATGCCACCGCACGTGCAGCAGCAGCCAGCTGAACAGCGGCAGCCCGAGCAGCGCCACCACGAAAGACCAGACCGCGGTGATGACGAACCCCTCGGCGAAGCCGAGCGGGAAGCGGATCACCGCGTAGCCGAACTGGCGGCGGGTGGCCCGCTCGGCCACCAGCCGCCACAGCCGCCGCCACAGGGTGGCGCCCGAGCTCAGGTCGACCGGCGGGGCGGGCAGTTGCACGCCGAGCAGCACGGCGAATCGGGCCCGTTCGAAGCGGCCGAACTGCAGGCACAGCCAGAGCATGGTGACCAGCACGGGCAGCCCGGCCAGGAAGAACCACACCGTGCTCACCCCGATCACGGTCATCACGATGACCACGGCCAGGGCGACCGCCCCGGTGACCGCGCCAGTCATCAGGTGGATGACGGCCAGCCAGGTCTCGGCCGAGACGATGGGCCGGACCGCGCGCAGCAACAGGTCGCGCCGCTGCGGTGCGACCAGCGGCATGGTGGCCACCGGTCCGCGTTCGGCCATCAGATCCTCCGGTGCGTTCCCCGTCCCCCCGAGCGGGGTTCCTGCACTTGACGGTAGGGGACGGGTGGCGCGGCAGCTATCCCGGAGAGCCCCGCATCCGCAGGGTACCTAGCACTACCCCGAAGCAGGGTGCCAGCCGGATGTCAGGCAGCACTCATCTTCGGGACGCTGGGATCATGGATGTTCTTATCGAGGTCAGTGATGTAACCAAGCGCTACGACAACGACGGCCAGCCCGCGGTGGATGGCGTCACCCTGGAGGTCGCGGCGGGCGAGGCGGTGGCCGTGATGGGCCCGTCCGGCAGTGGCAAGTCCACTTTGCTGAACCTGATCGCCGGGCTGGACCGGCCGACCGCGGGCACGGTGACGGTGGCCGGGCAGCGCATCGACCGGCTGAGTGAGACCGCGCTGGCCCGGTTCCGCCGCCAGCAGGTCGGCATGATCTTCCAGTTCTTCAACCTGCTCGACGACCTGACCGTGCTGGACAACGTGCTGCTGCCGGCCCAGCTGGCCGGGCTGTCCCGGCGGCAGGCCCGGGCCCGCGCCATCGAGCTGCTCGACACCCTGGGCATTGCCCAGCACCGGGACGCCTATCCGGGCCGGCTGTCCGGCGGGGAGCGGCAGCGGGTGGCGATCGCCCGGGCGCTGGTGAACCGCCCCGTGCTGCTGCTGGCCGACGAGCCGACTGGGGCGCTGGACACCGCGACCGGGGAGGAGATCGGTGAGCTGCTGCGCGAGCTGAACCGGAGCGGACAGACCCTGGTCCTGGTCACGCACAACCCTGAGCTGGCCGCGCAGTACGCCAGCCGGATGGTGCAGATCGTGGACGGCCGGACCGTCAGCGACACGGGCAGCCGGCTGGTGCGGCGATGAAGACGGGCCCGGTCTACCGCGCGGTGCGCGGCGGGGTGACCCGCCGGCGCGTGCAGACCTTCGTAATCGGCCTGGTCCTGCTCATTTCCACCGGCGCGTCCGTGCTGGCGCTGTCGCTGGTAGTGGACTCAAGCGCCCCGTTCGACGAGTCGTTCGCGGCGCAGCACGGCGCGCACCTGGCCGCGGTCGTCGACCAGGCCCGGACCACTCCGGCCGACCTGGCCGCGACCCGGAGGCTGCCCGGCGTGACAGGGGCCGCCGGGCCGTTCGCCGAGGCGACCGTGGCGACGCAGGTCAACGGCCAGCCGGGGCCGGTCGGGTCGTTGCCGCCGATGACGCTGGCTGGCCGGTCCTCGCCCGGTGGCCCGGTGGATCAGATCATCCTGGAGTCCGGGCACTGGGCGCAGGGACCTGGCCAGCTCGTGCTGGAAAGCAACCCGGCCAGCGACATGCAGATCGGGCTGCCGCTCGGGCAGAAGGTCACCGTGACCAGCGCGCCGGGGAAGCCGGTGCTGACCGTGGTCGGTACGGCGACGTCGGTCACCAACTCCGCTTCGGGCTGGGTGACGCCCGGTGAGGTGGCCCGGCTGCGCACGCCCGGCGCGCCGGCCAGCGCGCAGATGCTGTACCGGTTCAGTAGTGTCGGCAGCACTGCGGACATCCGCGCGGACACCGCCGCGGTCAGCAAGGTACTGCCGCCTGGCTCGGTGCTCGCCACCGAGTCCTACCTGACCGTCAAGGCGTCGGAGACGTCGCGGATCGGGCCGTTCGTGCCGTTCCTGGTCGCGTTCGGGGTGATCGGCTTGATCATGTCGGTGCTGATCGTGGCCAACGTGGTCAGCGGCGCGGTGGTTTCGGGCTACCGCCGGATCGGCATCCTGAAGAGCATCGGCTTCACGCCGGGCCAGGTGGTGGCCGCCTATACCGGCCAGGTCACCGTGTCCGCCCTGGTCGGCGTGCTGGGTGGGCTCGTGCTCGGCGACCTGCTGGCGCTGATGCTGCTGCACCAGGCGGCCAACGCCTACGGGGTCGGCACGCTGGGCGTGCCGGTATGGGTGGACGTGGCCGTGCCGCTCGGCATGCTCGTCCTGGTCGCGATCGCCGCCGTGCTGCCCTCGATCCGGGCCAGGCTCAGCGCGGTGCAGGCCATCGCGGCCGGCCGGGCGCCGCGGCAGGGGCGTGGCTACGCCGCGCACCGGCTGTTCGGCCGGCTGCGGCTGCCCCGGCCGGTGACGATCGGGCTGGCCGCGCCGTTCGCCCGGCCGGCCCGCACCGCGATCACGCTGCTCGCCGTGCTGCTCGGGGCGACCGCGGTGACGTTCGCGGTCGGCCTGGACACGTCGCTGAACCGGGTGGTGGGCGGGCTGTCGCACTCCGCCGCCCAGCCCGTGCAGATCTACCCCAACTCGCAGAACGCCTTCACGTTCACCCCGGCTCAGCAGCGCACGGTGCAGACGGCGCTGCGGGCCCAGCCGGGCACCCTGCACTACGTCGCGGAGACCGACAACCAGATCAGCGTGGCCGGGCTAACCGGGCAGCACCCGCTGACCGCGTTCGGCGGCCCGGCCGCGTGGACCGGCTACCCGCTGATCAGCGGGCACTGGTACACCGGCCCGGGCCAGGCGGTGGTGTCCACCGGCTTCCTCAACCTGACCGGCAAGAAGATCGGCGACGACGTCACGATCGTGCTGGGCAGCACCCCGGTCCGGGTGCGGATCGTCGGCGAAGACTTCGACTCCCAGGGCCGCGGGGTGTCGGTCATCACCGACACCCGGACACTGGCCGCCGCTGGCCCGGCGCTGACCTCGCCGAACCAGTACGACATCGGGCTGCGCCCGGGTGTCTCGCTGGACCGCTACACGCAGGCGCTCGGCCTTCGGCTCGGCTCCGCCTATGCGGTGTCGGTGAACACCAGGAACTCGGTCGTGGTCAACCTGATGCTGGGCCTGATCGGCACGCTGACGCTGCTGCTCGCCCTGGTCGCCGGGCTGGGCGTGCTGAACACCATCGTGCTGCACACCCGGGAGCGGGTGCATGACCTGGGCGTGTTCAAGGCGGTCGGGATGACCCCGCGGCAGACCATCGCCATGGTGGTCTGCTGGGTGGCCGGCACCGGGCTGCTGGCCGGCCTGATCGCGGTGCCAGCCGGGATCGCGCTGCACCGGGTGGTGCTGCCGGCCATGGCCGCCTCGGCCAACCTCGGCCTGCCCGCCAGTTACCTGGCCGTGTACCGGGGCTGGGAACTGGTGGTGCTGGCGCTGGCCGGGGTGGTCATCGCAGTGGCCGGCGCGCTGCTGCCGGCCGGCTGGGCGGCGCGGATGCGCACCGCCTCCGCACTGCACGCGGAGTGAAATCCATCAGCGCGGTGGGTTTGTGGTCACCGGCGACCACCGGCGACCACGAACTCACCGCGCTGTTGCGTCGGCCCACCGGTTGGCGGTGAATTTGAGGCTGGGCAGGTCGTCCAGGGACAGCGTCATCTCGTAGGTGCGGGTGTAGCCGGTGTGCGCGATCCGCCACCGGCCGTCCGGGCAGCGGGCGTAGCGGTCCTCGTAGAATGCCGCGCCCTTGATCACGAAGCGGTAGGCGGTGGCGATCACCGTGTCCTCGAAGCACCAGGTGCCGGTGGCGGTGTCCCCGTCGACGTCGATTTCCGGCTGGGCGGCGAAGTGCTCGGTGATGATGTCCGGCCCCAGGTGGCCGCGCATGAATCCGACGATCTCGTCCCGTCCGGACAGGTTCAGCGGCTCGCCCATGGCCGGGGTGCCGTAGTGGGCGGTGGCGTCCGCGGTGAACGTGTCGGCCAGCTCATCCCAGAGCTTGAGGTCCACGCAGCGCAGGTAGCGGTGCTTCAGCCGGCGGATCTCTTCCAGCGCGACCAGGCTCGCCAGCGCGGCGCCGCCGGTCAGCCCAGCGTCGGGCGCCGGCGCGGCTCCCGGCGCCTGCACAGCTTCATCCATGGCATCAGCTTCCCCGGCCGATTGACGCTGCGCAAGAACATGTTCTAGTTTTTGCCACGGGAGGTCCCGTGCGCTTCTCCTATGCCGAGTCGATGACCGACCCGTCCAGCTACATCCCGCTGGCCCGTGCGGCCGAGGAGGCCGGCTACGACTCGATGGTGGTGCCGGACAGCCTCTGCTACCCGCGGCACTCGTCCAGCGTGTACCCGTTCAATCCGGACGGCACCCGGGAGTTCCTCGAGGACAAGCCGTTCCTGGAGCCGTTCTCGCTGATCCCGGCGCTCGGCGCGGTGACCCAGCGGCTGCGGTTCGTGACGTTCGTGCTGAAGCTGCCGGTGCGCAACCCGGTGCTGGTGGCCAAGCAGGCCACCTCGGTGGCCGTGCTCACCGGGGACCGGCTGTCGCTGGGGGTGGGGACCAGCCCGTGGCGTGAGGACTACGACGTGCTCGGCGTGCCCTGGTCCGGCCGCGGCCAGCGGATGGACGAGGAGATCGCGATCATCCGCGGGCTGGCCGCCGGCGGTTACTTCGAGTACCACGGCGCGGTGTTCGACGTACCGCCGGTCAAGATGGCGCCAGTGCCGGCCCGGCCGATCCCCATCCTCATCGGCGGGCACGGGGACGCCGCGTTGCGCCGGGCGGCGCAGACCGGCGACGGCTGGCTGCACGGCGGCGGCGACCCGGCCGAACTGCCCGGGCTGCTGGCCCGGCTGGCCGAGTTCCGCCGTCAGGCCGGGACCGTGGACCGGCCGTTCGAGGTGCACGTGATCTCGCTGGACGCCTACACCGTGGACGGGGTGCACCGGCTGGCCGAGCAGGGCGTCACCGACGTGATCGTAGGCTTCCGCTGGCCCTATGTGACCGGTCCGGACACCGAGCCGCTGGCCGAAAAGATCACCAAGCTGCGCCGTTTCGCCGACGATGTCATCGGCAAAGTCCGGGTCTGAACCAGCGCGCTGGTTCAGCGCGGTTCATTTTGCCCCGCCGGCAAGGCAGAATGCACCGCACTGAGGTGTGACCGGAAGAGGTGGCGACAGTGGCCCGAACCTGGTGGGCACACCCGCAGCAGGAGACCCCGCCGGAGCCGCGGGACGCGGCCGACTGGCTCCGCGCCAACGGCGTCACGCTGACCGCGGTCATCCTCATCGTGATCCAGCTGTGGTGGAAGGCCGCGCTGCTCGCCCACTCCTACTTCCGCCAAGACGATTACCACTACCTGGTCCGGGCCGTGCATAGCGGCTTCAGCTGGAAATATCTGATGTGGGTAGACGCCGGGCACATGCTGCCGGCCGGTTTCGCGATCAACTGGGTACTGGTCCGGGTGTCGCTGTACAACTGGCCATTGACCAGCGCCGTCATCGTGCTGATGCTGGCCGCCGCGAGTTTCGCCATGCTAGCCATGCTGCGCACCGTCTTCGGCAATCGGCCGGCCATCTTAATTCCGCTCACGCTGTTCCTGTTCAGCCCGCTGTCCCTGGCCGCCGTCGGCTGGTGGTCATATGCCCTCGAGATGCTGCCGCTGGAGCTGGCCATGTGCATGGCCATCCGGGCGCACGTCCACTACCTGCGGGACAGCCGGCTGCGGCACGCGCTGGCCGCCACCGGATGGCTGATCCTCGGCATGGCCGCGACCGTCAAGGGCGCGGTCGTCCCGCTGCTGCTGCTCGGGCTGACGGCGGCCTTCTTCGTGACCCGGACCGGCGGCGCGGTGCGCCAGCCGCAGCCGCCCGGGGACGCGCGGCCCGGGTTCGCCGGGACCTGGCTGTGGCGGCTGCGGTCGGTGCGTTTGCCCCGGACGCTCAGCCGGTACTGGCGGGCCTGGCTGCTGTACGGCGTGGTGCTCGCCGCCTACTGCGCGATCTACTTCACCCAGCTGGCCACGTCCAGCACTCAGCCGGGCACGCCCACTTCGCCGGGCCAGTTGGCCGGGTTCGCCGGCACTCTGCTGGGCAGCACGCTGCTGACCGGGGCGGTGGGCGGTCCCTGGCACTGGTGGACGGTGGGCTACGCCCAGGCCGGCCCGCCCGCGGGGCTGCAGCAGCTGTCCTGGTTCATCGCCATCGTCGTCGTGGTGGTGAGCTGCATCTACCGGGCCCGGGCCTGGCGGGCGTGGGCTATCCTGCTCGGCTGGCTGGTGGTCGCGGACCTGCTGCCGGTGGCCCTGGGCCGGCTGGGCACGGAGCCCGGCAGCCTGCTCGGCCTGCAGACCCGGTACCTGACCGACGCGCTGCCTGTGCTCGCGTTGTGCGTGGGGCTGGCGTTCCTGCCGGTCGTCGGTGAGCAGCACGCCTACCGACTCCGGTTCCGCGCCGCCGCGCCGGCCGGGGTGGCTGCCGACGCCGGGGCGGCTGCGGACACCGGGGCGGGGGCGGCGGCGGACACCGCGGGCGCTGGAACCGCTCCCGCCGGCGCGGTCAGCCCGGCCAGACCGCCGGCTGGCCCGGCTGGACCGCCGCCCGGGCCGCCGGCCGCCGCCCGGTGGGGCCGCATCGCGGCCATCCTGGTGCTCGGCGCGTTCCTGGTCGGCTCGTTCGTGTCCCTGCAAGCCCTGGAGTCGGTGACCAAGCCGGCCGCCGCCCGGGACTACATCGAGACCGCGCAGATCGCGGTGGCGCACGCTCCGGTCGGCACGCTGATCGTGGACGGGCCGGTGCCCGCAGACCGTCATGGACCCGGCCTTCTTCTGGCGGCAGGGGTACACGTCCCAGGTCATCGGCGTGATCGCGCGCGGCGAGCCGGGCCGGCGCCTGTCCTGGACCAGCTCGCCGCACGGGGTGATCCGCAGCCTGATGATCTTCGACCAGCAGGGTCAGCTGACTCCGGTCACGGTGGCCGGGCCGTCGTCCCTGCCGCCGCCCCAGCCCCGCCCGCGGCCCCAGCCGGCAGGGAAGCACACCCGCGGCCAGCACCGGACCGGGCCGGCGCGGGTGAACCACTGCTGGACGGCGACGGCCGCCGGGATCCGCGTCCCGCTGAACGGCTCGCTGTACCGATGGCCGTGGACCACCCGGCTGGACTACTCCGGGCCAGCCACCGAGGTCGCGGTCAGCTTCGGTGCGGGCTGGCACACG
Organism: uncultured Actinomycetes bacterium; assembly: GCA_963717125.1. Classification (GTDB taxonomy): domain Bacteria; phylum Actinomycetota; class Actinomycetes; order Streptosporangiales; family Streptosporangiaceae; genus RYN-230. The sequence continues at coordinate 362,369 of CAVQVG010000019.1, read as the reverse complement.
GTGACCCTCCCCGCGGGCCGCCATTCCGTGTACGTGCCCACCGTGGGTTCGGGGGGTGCCATCGGCATCCGCCTGCTGAGCGCCGGGCCCGCCGCCTGCGTCACGAACGTCACCGTGGGCTCGCTTCAGCCGGACGCGACGGCCCAGGCCATCCCCCCGACACCGGCGTCCGGCTGAGCCGTGCCCGACGTGCCGCGCCTGCTGCCCCGGACCCGCGCCGCCCGGGTCCAGCCGGCCGGCGCGGCTGACCCGGACCGGGCCCCTACCGGGCGGCCGGCGCCCGCCCTGAGCCTGGGTCTGGGTCTGGGCCTGGTCCTCGGCCTGCTCGCGCTCGGCCCTGGGCTGCGGCGCGGCTTCCTGCTCAGCTACGACATGGTGGTGGTGCCCCGGGAGCCGTTCAGCGCGGCCATGGTCGGCCTGGCCGGGGGGCCACCCCGCGCGGTGCCCAGCGACGCGGTGCTGGCCGCGGCCAGCCGGGTGCTGCCCGCCGACATCGCGCAGAAACTGGTGCTGCTGGCCATCTTCGTGCTCGCCTGCTCCGGCGCCGCCGCCCTGCTGCGCGGCGAGCACTGGCTGGCCCGGCTGGCCGCCGGGGCCTACTACACCTGGAACCCGTTCGTGGCCGAACGGCTGATCATCGGGCAGTGGGCACTGCTGCTCGGCTACGCCGGCCTGCCCTGGGTGCTGCGGGCCGCGCTACGCGACCCAGGACCGGGGCGGGCCAAAATGCCGTGGCGCTGGGCCGGGCGGCTCGCGCTGGCCATGGTGCCGGCCGCGGCCGGCGGTTTCGCCGCCGTCATGATCACCGCGATCGTGCTGCTGCCGGCCGTGCTGCTCGGCCAGCGGGCCGCCCGGCCCGTGCTGGCCGCGGCCGGGATACTGCTGCTGGCCAGCCTGCCCTGGCTGGTCCCGTCGCTGCTGCACCCGCTGACCGCCGATCCGGCCGGGATCGGCGCGTTCGCCGCCCGGGCGGACACCCCGTTCGGCTCGGTGGGCAGCCTGCTGATGCTGGGCGGGATGTGGAACGCGCAGACGGTGCCGGCCGGCTACGGCGGCGCGTGGTCGGTGCTGTGGCTGGCGGCCGCGCTCACCGCGCTGGCCGGCTACGTCACACTGGCCGGGCCGCTGCCTGAGCGGCGGCCACGCTGGCCGGGGCTCGGGGTGGCGGCTGTGGCCGGCCTGGTGATCGCGAGCATCGGGATCACCGGGCTGGGCCGTGAGTTGCTGCGGGCCGCGACCGGGCTGTGGCCCGGCTTCTCGGTGCTGCGCGACGGCCAGCAGTTCGCCGCCCCGCTGGCCTTGGCCGAGGCGGCCGGCTTCGGCCTGGCCGTCGCCTGGGCCATCCGCCCACGCGCGGCCCGGACGGCCCGGGCGGCCTCTGCGGCCCGGACAGCCCGCGCGGCCCCTGCGGCTGGGCCGGCCCGGGAGGTCGGGGCGGCCCCAGCGGCCGGGGCGGCCCGGGAGGTCGGAGCGTCCAGCGACGGCCGGTTTGACCCGCCCAGCGACGGCCGGCCCGACCGGCTCGGCGTCGCCATCGGGGTCGCGGCCATACTCCTGCCGATCCTGCTGCTGCCTGGCCTGGCCTGGGGCGCGGCCGGGCGGCTGCGCCCGGTCTGGTACCCGGCCAGTTGGCTGGCCGCGGCGCGGCTGATCAACGGCAGTCGAGCCCGCGGCGCCGCGCTGGTCCTGCCGTGGACGGCCTACCGCAGACCGGGCTGGAATCACCAGGAGACCGTGCTGGACCCGTGGCCGCGGCTGCTCGGCCGCACCGTGCTCTGGAACGACGGTGGCCAGGTCGGCCGTATCCAGCTCGCCCCCGACGACCCGCGGGCCGGGCGGCTGAACGCCGCCATCACCGGCGCCGGGCCGCTGACCCGCACCTTCTCCGCGGCCGGAGTCCGGTTCGTGATCGTGGACACCAGCCCGGCGGCCCGCGCCGCGGGGCGCCGCCTGGCCGGCTGCCGCCTGCTGGTCAGCGGCGCGGACCTGGCCGTGTACCAGGTGCCCTAGCCAGGGAGATAGGTCTGCGCCTTGGGTGGTAGCCAATATCTGACGTCGCCGGGGCGGCAAGATCAAGGGTGCGCATCCAGGTAGAACCTGTTACATTTCAGTCACATTACTAGGCAGTAGCCCACCCGCTGGCTAGTGTCCCAGCCAACGACCGTGTCCCCTTGCCGGAGGAGGAACACCGTGGTCCGCTTGCTTATCGCCATCGTGGTCGGGGTCGTGGTTGCTGTGGGTGCCACGGTACTGGTGACCAATGCGCTGGCCAGCGTGGCCAACGGCAGCCCCAGTAACGGCTCCATTTACCAGTACGGCACGCGCTGACCCGGCCCGGGTAGGTGGCGACGAGGCCGCCGGCGGGTGTGCGCGATGTCCCCCCGGCGTCGATCGAGATCATCGTTCCGGCTCGCAACGAGTCGTGCAGGCTGCCCGGCGGGCTGGCCGCGCTGTGCCGGACCGCGGCGGCCCTGCCGCTGCGCGCGGCAATCCTCGTGGTGGACAGCGCGAGCACCGACCTGACCTGCTCGGTCGTGCATGAGTGGCCGGCGGCCCGGTGCCCATCCGGCTGCTGCGCTGTCATCGGGCGGGCAAAGGGCTCGCGGTCCGGGCCGGCCTGCTCGCCACCACCGCCCCGTTCGTCGGGTTCTGCGACGCCGACATGGCCACCGACCTGGCCGCCCTGGACGTCGCGGTCCGCCTGCTCGCCGCGGGCAACCCGCTGGTCATCGGCTCCCGGCTGCTGGACACCTCGGTCGCCGAGGAGCGGCACAGCGGCGTCCGCCGGGCCGGGGCGGCCGCGTTCCGCGCGCTAGCCCGCCGGATCGTCCCGGACGCCACCGACACCCAGTGCGGCTTCAAGTTCTTTTCCGGGCCGCTGGCCCGCTCGGCGGCACGGTCGCTGCGCACCGCCGGGTTCGCGTTCGACGTCGAGCTGCTGGCCCGCTGCCAGCAGCTGGGCGCGACATTAACGGAGATCCCGGTGTATTGGCGGGACGTGCCCGGCTCGACGTTCTCGGTCACCCGGCACTCGGCCGAGACGTTCCGCGACATCGCGGCCATCTGGCTGCGGCTGCGCTCGGCCCGCCCGGCCGCCACCGGCCAGCCGCCGCAGGCTGACCCCCCACCCAGCCCGCCCAGCCCGCCCAACCCGCTGACTGTCCCGGCCGGTCCGGCCACCCCGGCCGTCGGCGCGCCCACCCGGCCAGCCGGCGCGTGCTGGGCGGTACCGCTGCCACCAGGGGGGTCGGCGCCTGGCGGGCCGCCGCCGCTCACGGCCCCCGCGTTGCTGCCCGGCACACCGGCGGTGCCGGCCGGGATCACCACGGCGTGACCGGAGCCGCGGCCAGGGGGCCGGACCGCACCGCGGAGACCGAACGCACCGGCGGCCCGGTCCTGGAACCGGACTTCACCGGCGTGCGCGTCGCCGTGGTCAACTGGCGTGACCCGTGGCATCCAGAGGCCGGCGGGGCAGAACGCTACGCCTGGGCCATGGCCACCGGCCTGGCCAGCCGGGGCGCCCAGATCAGCTACCTGACCGCCCGCGCCCCGGGGCAAGCCCGCCGGGACCGCCGGGACGGAATCGAGATCATCCGGCTGGGCGGCCGGTTCACCGTCTACCCGCGGGTGCTCGGCTGGCTGCTGGCCCACCGCCTGGCGCACCGCTCGCTGGCGCACCGCTTGCTGAACCACGGGCGCTTCTTCGCCGCCGTCCTGGACTGCCAGAACGGCATTCCCTTCTTCACACCGTTGGTACTGCCCAGCACCGTGCCCGTGCTGTGTGTGATGCACCACGTGCATAGCGTTCAGTGGTCGGTGCATTTTCCGGGGTGGGTGGCGCGCCTCGGCCGGCTGCTGGAGGGGCCGCTGGCGCGGGCCGCCTACCGCCGCCACGCGTGCGTGGCGGTGTCGCCGTTGACGGTCGCGGCCATGCGGGACCAGTTGCGCTGGCCGGGTGACATCTACCTGATCCCGAACGGCGTCGAGGCGCCGCCGCCGCGGCCGGCCCAAGGCGACGGGCCGGCCCAAGGCGACGGGCCGGCCCAAGGCGACGGGCCGGGCGCCCTGGTGTGGGTGGGCCGGCTGGTCGCGCATAAGCGCGCGGAACTGGTGCTGCCCATCGCGGAGCGGCTGGCCGGGCAGGGCGTGACCATCGACGTGGTCGGCCGCGGGCCCGCCGCGAAGGCGCTGGCGGCCGGCGTCGCGGCGCGCGGCCTGGCCGGGCAGGTCCGGTTGCGCGGCTTCTTGCCCGAGCCGGCGAAGCAGGCGGTCGTGGCCGGGGCGCGGCTGCACCTGAACACGTCGCTGGGCGAAGGCTGGGGGCTGTGCGTGCTCGAAGCGGCCGCGCTCGGCGTGCCCACCGTCGCGTTCGACGTGGCCGGACTGCGCGACGCGGTCCGGGACGGGGAGACCGGCTGGCTGGTCCGCGACGGGGAGCGGATCGAGGACGTCGCCCAGCGGGCGGTCAAGGAACTCGCCGACCCGCTGCGCCGGGCCGAGGTGGCCGCCGCGTGCCGGGCCTGGGCCGCGCAGCTGAGCTGGGATGCCGCCACCGCGCGGATGGCCACGCTGCTGTCCGCGTGCCTGCAAACCGGGACCTCGCGGGCCAGCCGGCCCGGAGCCTGGGTAGTGTCCAGCCTGGACGGTGGCGCGCTGATCGCGGAGGGACCGGTGCTGGACATGCTGGTCAGCCAGGGCCGCGCCGCGCCGCGCCGCCCGGCCACGGCAATGGAGCGGCTGCTCGGCCGCGCGGTCGCGGAGCCCGGCGTCAAACGGTGATCGGTGCACCCCCGCTTCCGCCCAGCGACACCCTGCAGCCGCTGGATTCCCGCGCGGCCAGCGAGCGGGTCCGCGGCGCGATCCGGCTGGTCGCGTTCTGCCTGCTGCTCGAGGTGCTGCCGTTCGTCACCGCGCCGGGCAACATCATCGCCGACACCAAGCTCGACCTGGCCGTCAACCCGGCCGGGTTCCTCAGCCGGGCGCTGTCGCTGTGGGACCCGCAGCAGTTCGGCCAGTTGCAGGACCAGGCCAACGGCTACCTGTTCCCGATGGGCCCGTTCTTCGTCCTCGGCAAGCTGGCCGCGCTCCCGCCGTGGGTGATCCAGCGGCTGTGGATCGGCGCGCTGCTGGCCGCCGCGTTCCTGGGCACGGTGCGGCTGGCCGGGCGGCTGGGCATCGGCACGCCGTGGACCCGGATCGCCGCCGGGCTGGCCTACGCGCTGTCGCCCGCCGCGCTCACCCTGCTCGGCGAGCTGTCCTCGGAATGGCTCCCGGCCGCCATGCTGCCGTGGATCCTGCTCCCGCTGGTCAGCGCCACCCGGCCGGCTAATCAGCCCAGCGGCCCCGGCCGGCTCGGCCGGGCCGCCGCCCGGTCGGCGGTCGCGGTCGCGCTGTGCGGCGGCATCAACGCCGCCGCGACCATCGCCGTGCTGCTGCCCGCGGGCATCTACCTGCTCACCCTGCCCCGGCCCGCGCCGCGCTGGCGGCTGCTGGCCTGGTGGTGCCCGGCCGTCGTGCTGGCCACCAGCTGGTGGTCGGTGCCGCTGCTGCTGCTGTCCAAGTACGGCGTCTCGGTCCTGCCGTACACCGAGAGCGCGGCCGTGACCACGTCGGTGACCAGCCTGTCCGACATCTTCCGCGGCACCGAGAACTGGGTCGCCTACCTGTCCATCAACGGGCAGCCCTGGTACCTGCTCGGCTACCGGATCGCCACCGGGGTGCTGCCTACCTTGCTCACCGCGGTGGCCGCCGGGCTCGGGCTGGCCGGCCTGGTCAGCCGGGGGTTGCCGGCCCGGCGGTTCCTGCTCTGCACGCTGCTGGCCGGCCTGCTCATCATCTCGGCTGGCTACCTGAGCAGCCTGGGCAACCCGCTGGCCGCGCCGGTCGACCAGCTGATCAACGGAGCCGCGTCCGCGTTCCGCAACCTGCGCAAGTTCGACCCGATGATCCGGCTGCCGATCGCGCTCGGCCTGGCCCACCTGATCGCGTCGGCGCAGCCGTCCTGGCTGCCCGGCTCCGGCTGGCTGTCGGCCGCCCGGCTGCGCCGCATCGTGGGCGTGGCCGCCGCGCTGGCCATCGGCGGCCTGGCGCTGCCCGCGCTACCAGAGCGGGCTGGCTAACCCGGGTTCGTTCCAGCAGATCCCGACCTACTGGCGCAGCGCGGCCAGCTGGCTCAACCAGCGGGCCGGGCGCCAGGCCGTGCTCGTCGTCCCCGGCGCGCCGTTCGGCCAGTACCTGTGGGGCAGCCCGCTGGATGAGGTATTGCAGCCGCTGACCACCGCGGACTGGGCCGAGCGGAACCTGTCCATCATCGGCTCACCCGGCAACGAGCGGCTGCTGGACAGCATCGACCAGCAACTGGCCGCCGGGGCCGGGTCGGCCGGGCTGACCCAGCTGCTGGCCCGGATGGGGGTCAAGTACCTGGTGGTCCGCAACGACCTGGACCGTTCCGTGCTGGACGGGGCCTGGCCCGCCCGGATTCACCAGGCGCTGGCGGCCTCGCCGGGGATCAGGAAGGTGGCCCAGTTCGGCCTGCTGCCGGTGGGCAGCTTCACGCCGGACGACGCGGTCAGCAACTTCGACTCGCCCTATCCGCCGGTGGAGATCTACCAGGTGGCCGGGGCCGCGCCGGTGGTCACGGTGCAGCCGGCCGCGGCTGCGCTGCGCGTCTACGGGGCGCCGGAAAGCCTGCTCACGCTGGCCGACGAGGGCGTGCTCGGCGGTCGCCCGGTGCTGCTCAACGCGGATGACCCGGGCCAGCCGGCCGCCGCCTCGGTGCTGACCGACTCGCTGCGCCGCCGGGTCCGCGACTTCGGCGAGCTGCGCACGTCGTACTCGCCGACGCTGACCGCCAGCCAGCCGGCTCAGACGTTCGAAGCCGCCACCGACTATCTGGAGCCGGGCTGGACCCGGTACCAGAGCGTGGCCCGGTATCAGGGCATTGGCACCGTGACCGCGTCCTCGTCCGCGTCCGACATCGGCGCCATCCCCAGCCAGTGGGAGAGCGGCCTGCTGCCGTACTCCGCGGTGGACGGGGACCCGCGGACCATGTGGGAATCGGGTAGCTGGACCGGGCCGGTCGGCCAGTGGATCCAGGTCCGCTTCGACGCCCCGGTTGACCCCGCCGCGATACAGGTCGCGTTCGCCGACCAGACGGGGCTCGGCCCGCCAGTCGCCCAGGTGACGGTGAGCACCGCGGCCGGCCGGGTCACCGACCCGGTCCGGGCCACCGGGCAGGCCCAGCCGCTCCGGGTGCCGCCGGGCCGGTCCGGCTGGTTGCGGATCACCGTGACCCGGCTGGCCGTCACGCCGAGCTCACCGGTGGGCGCGCAGGTCGGCATCTCGGAGATCTCGGTGCCAGGCGTGCACGCCAGCCGGACCATCGTCGCGCCGGACCTGCCCGCGGGCACCGACCCGGCGGTCGTGATGCTGTCCAAGGCGCAGCCGCAGCCGTCCGGTTGCATGCTCACCTCGCTGCGCTGGGTGTGCTCGCCGGCGCTGACCACCTCGACCGAGGAACAGTACGGCCTCAACGCGCAGTTCACCGAGCCGGCCGCCACCCGCGCTGGGCTGCGCGGCTCGGCCATCCTGCTCAATCCGGCGCTGATCCAGCGGTACGCAGCGTTCGGCCGCGGGCATGTCCGGGTGACCGCGTCCTCCACCTACACCGCCGACCCGGAGGACCAGCCCTGGTCGGCGTTTGACGGCAACCCGGCCACCAGCTGGGTGGCCGGCGCGGGCGACGCGCACCCGACGCTCACCATCCGCTGGTGGCACATGCACCGGGTCGGCCAGCTCACGATCCAGCGCCCGCCCGGCGCGGCCGGCCTGCTCCAGGTGCTGCTGGTCGGCTCCCGCGGCCAGGTCCGCGGCGGCACCGTCAGCCCGTCCGGGGTGGTGCGCTTCGCGCCGATGCGGACCGACCAGCTGACGATCAGGTTCACCCCGCTGGCCGTGCCGTTGCAGATCTCCGGCGTGCGGATCCCCGGCGTCCGGCCGCTGAGCACGCCGGCCGTCCCGTTCCGGCTGGCCTGCGGCCTCGGGCCGCTGGTCGAGCTGAACGGGCGGGCGGTGCCGACCCGGGTCTCCGGCACGTTCGCCGACCTGCTGACCGGCCAGCCGATGCAGTTCACCGCCTGCTCCCGGGTGCGGCTCGCGGCCGGCCGCAACCAGGTGACCGAGCCTGCCGGCGACGCGTTCTCCGTGCAGCAGGCCGTGCTGACCCGACCCGTCCCCGGGCTGACCAGCAGCCCGGCCGCGGCCGCGTCGGCCCGGATCGTGTCCTGGGCGCCCGCCCGGCGGGTCCTCCAGGTGTCCGCGGCCACCAGGTCCTACCTGGAAGTGAACGAGAACTACAACCCGGGCTGGTCGGCCACGCTCGGCGGCCGGCCGCTGCGCGCGGTCCGCCTGGACGGTTGGAAGCAAGGCTGGGTGCTGCCCGCGCACAGCTCCGGCCAGGTACTGCTCACTTTTCTGCCTAACGCCCGCTACCGCGACTCGATCGTCGGCGGCCTCGCGGCACTGGCGTTCATTATCGTGGTGGCGGGCTGGCCGGCGGCCTGGTGGCGGCGGCGCCGGGTGGCGGTGAGACCGCCTGCCCGGCCGGCCGCCCAGCCGCCAGCCGGGTCCCGGCCGGCGCGGCCGCGGCGGTTGCGGCCCGGCCCGCGGGTATCCGCGGCGGGCACCGTGCTGGCCACCGGGTGCCTGGTCGGGCTAGCCGGGTTCTGGCTGGGCGGGTATCCGGGCATTGTCATCCTGCTCGGCTGCACCGGGGTGTTCATGGCCGCGGCCAGCTACCGGCATGCCAGCCGGTGGTGGGGCGAACTGGGCCGGCCGTGGCTGGTCGCCGCGGCGCTGCTGGCCGCGGCGGTCTGCGGCGCGTACGGCGAGGACCTGCGCCATGCGGCGCACACCGGCGCGGTGGTGACCGGGCTGTGGAACACCGTTCCGCAGGTCATCTGCCTGGTCATCGTGGCCCGGCTGATCTCGGCGCTGGTCTTGCCCGACCCCTGAGCCGCTGGGCCGGGCGTTCCAGCAGGTAGTAGCTGGCCACGGAGATGGCGACGGTGAATGCCGTGACGCCGAGCAGCACGCCTACCGCCGCGATGGGGCTGTAGGACCCGCCGTAGAAGGCCGTCTTCAGGTGCAGCAGCGCGAAGAACGCGTACGCGGCCAGGAACTGCCACAGGAAGATGCCGTAGGAGATCTTGCCCAGGAACCGGAAGCCGCGGCTGGCCAGCACCCGGCTGGCCGCCGTCGGGTGCGCCCGCCAGGGCTGGAACGCGATCGGCGCCACCACGGCCACCGCGATGATGGCGTAGAGCGCGGTCTTGAACTCGGTGGACCACAGGCTCGGCACGCCGCCGAACTCGGGACCGGTGAGCGGGGTGCACGCGATGGCGAAGGCGCACCCGGCGATCAGCCAGCCCATGCCGGCCGAGTCGGCCACCGACCGGCAGAACCGGCTGGCCGGGCCGCCGGTTTCCGGCTCGGCCGCGGCCCAGGCCGAGCCGACCGCGATGGCCATCCCGGCCGCGAACCAGATCAGCAGCGGCGGCAGCGTGCCGGCGAACCACAGCTCCGGCCGCGGGTAATAGGCCAGCACGGTCCAGCCGAACGACGAGATCGCCAGGACGGCGAGGGCCGCGAGCATCCGGCGGGCTCGCCTGCCTATGTCGGCGTGGCTGGCCGGGGGGGAGGTGCGGCGGCGCGGCCAGGCCAGCCAGGCCAGCACCGCGGCCAGGATCGGCAGCACCAGGTAGAAGGACACCTCAACGACCAGGCTCCACATCTGGGACAGCCCGGTGGCGCCGGTGCCGGTCCACCACGGATGCGGGTCGTAGTTCTGCCCCAGGAGCAGGTACTGCAGCCACGCCCAGGCGTGCCGGGCCGGGCCGGGGTTGAGCACCGGCAGCGCGATCAGCACCACGGCCCAGTACGCGGGCAGGATGCGCAGCGCGCGGCGGCGCAGGTAGGGCAGCACCTGGCTGGCCGGCCGGCCGGTGAGCACGGCGGTGGCCCAGGGCCGGTAGAGCAGCAGCCCGGACAGCGCGAAGAAGACCGGGACGCCGACGTCGCCGCGGCTGATGACCCAGGACGCGGGGGTGCCGGTGAACACGTAGCCGGTCAGCCCGCCGACATGGGTGAGCAGAACCGCGGCGGCCGCCACCGCGCGCAGGCCGTCCAGCGCGTCCTGGTGCCGGGGCAGCGCGCGCGGGCCAGCCGGGGCCGGCCGCTGGTCCGCCCGCGGGAGAATCATGGGCCTGCTCACCCCAAATAGAACGTGTTACAGTTACCCAACGGTATCGGACTGCAGCAACACAGTCGTTGCCAGCGCCAGGAATGGTGCCGGCCGTTCCCTGGAGGATGGATGCGCCGCATCATCGGCATCTGCCTGGCCGGCCTGGGGGCCTTTCTCATTGTTGCAGCCTTGCTGCTGGTCGGCTACGTAAGCGGGCACGTGATCAAGTATCCGCTGAACGAGTACCTCAAGACACAGCTCCGCGGCACCGGGGTCAGCTATTTCAGCGCCCCGCTGGCCCGCGAAGTCACCGGGGCCACGCTGCTCGACACCAGCACGGTCAAGGGGGACGCCGCGGCCGGAAACTCCTCCACCGCGGTGTGGAACGAGTTCAGCTACCTCTACGACACCGGCAATAAGGTGCCGTTCGAGTACACCACCCGCCGCTTCGCATTCGACCGCCGGACCGCCGAGCTGGTTAACTGCTGCGCGGCGAACGTGAACGGCAACTCCTCGATCCGCCAGTCCGGCCTGGTCGGCTTCCTCTGGCCATTCGGCACCCAGCAGCAGACCTACCAGACATTCGACCCGGTGCTGAACAAGCCCCGGCCTGCCCGGTTCGCGGGCACGTCAACGATCGACGGGATCACCGTCAACCGGTACGTGGAGCAGGTGCCGCCGACCCGGGCGGGCAGCGAGACGCTGCCCGCGTCCCTGGTCGGCATGAAGGGCACCGGCATGGTGACCCTGCCCGAGTACTACACCGCGACCAACACGTTCTGGGTCGACCCGGAGACTGGGGCGCAGCTGAACACCACGCAGGTCCAGAAGATCACCCTGGAGGACTCCACCGGGGCGCAGCGGCTGGTCCTCCTCGATGGTCGGCTGGACTTCACCCCGCAGAGCATTCAGACCGTGGTGAACCTGGACAACTCCGCGCGCACCAAGGTCGGGCTGCTCGAGGTCGTCCTGCCGCTGGCAGCCGGCCTGGTCGGCCTCGTCGCGCTGATTATCGGGATCGTGCTGGTCCTGCTGCGGCGCGATGACCAGCCGGAGGACTCCCGGGCGGCCGTCCCGCAGCCAGCCCCCGTGGGCCGGTAGCGGCCGCGGTCCCGGTCGCCACCCGCTGCAGGACCACGAGGAGATTCCAGGTGAGAAACTCGCGCAGCCCGGGAATGCGCAGCATCGGCCGGGACCAGTCAGGGAGGTAGCGCGGCACCGCATCGACCAGCACGGCACTTTCCGCGGACCTCACCCAGCGCAGGGTGGCCGCGACGGAAACCGGGTAAAGGCTTTCGCCAAACCGGTTCTTAGGTGGCTGGCCATGCCTGCGCGTGTAATGCCCAGCGGCCCATTCGCCGCCGAGATAATGCCAGGGTGATGTTTCGTGCCCACCCCACGGTGAGAGCCAGTTCGTAAACGCGGCGAAGACAATTCCGCCGGGCCGGGTGACCCGCACCATCTCGGCCAGCATGGCCTGCCAGTCGCCGACATGTTCCAGCACGTTGGAGGAGAAGCAGACGTCAACCGCGCCGGTAGCGAGGGGCAGGCGCAGCGCGCTGCCCAGCGTGCTGCCCGGCTCCGGCTGGCCCTGGGCGGCGAGTTCGCCGAGGTCGGTGTCCACGCAGAAGGCCCGTGCCCCGGCCGCCCGCAATTCCCGGACGAAGAAGCCGGGCCCGCCGCCCACGTCGGCCACCACCTGGCCATTCAGGTAGGTGTATTGGCTGAGCTGGTGGATGGTGTCCTGGGCCAGCACGGTGTAGTAGCCGGAAGGGTCGCCCTGCTCGGTGCGGAATGCCCGCAGCAGGCGCACGGAACGAGCCAGGTCGGCCCGGAATCCAGGGAAGTCGCTCACGACGTCACCGGCTCTCCGCCCTTCCCGGCATCGGCAAAGGCAACACATTACAGCCTTGCCCGGTCAACGGTCGCTGTCTATGTTGAAGGGGACCATACCAAACAAGCGCATGCTTGGTACAGCGGCGCCGCCGCGCCACCGGCTGGCTGCAGCGGGCGCGGCCGCGCAGCGGTCTGAGCGTGTCTGCTTGCGGAGTGAGGAGAAGCGATGAAGCCTCCCCACCGTGGCGCCGGGCCGTCCCGGCGCACGTTCCTGGCCGGCGCGGCCGCGGCTGGCGCGCTGGCCTGGATCCCGGTGTTCCGCGTCAGCCCGGCCAGCGCCCAGGCCACCAGCGCGGCACCGCCGAACTTCCCGTCGTCGATCCCGCTGTACCAGCAGGCCTACCAGAACTGGGCCGGCCTGATCGTCATCGACAACATCTGGACCTGTGCCCCGGCCTCGCCCCAGGACGTGGTCACGCTGGCGAACTGGGCCCAGGCCAACGGCTACCGGCTGCGCGCCAAGGGCATGAGCCACAACTGGTCGCCGATCCTGCTGCCCGCGGGCAGCACCGGGGCGGGCTACGTGCTGCTGGACACCACGCAGCACCTGACCTCGGCCTCGGTGAGCGCGGGGCCGCCCGCCACGGTCACCGCCCAGGCCGGCATCACGATGGACACGCTGACCAGCACGCTGGCCGCGGCGGGCTACGGATTATGCGCCATGCCCGCGCCGGGCGACATCACGCTGGGCGGCGTGCTGGCCATCAACGCGCACGGCAGCGCCATCCCCGGCACCGGGGAGACCCCGCTGGCCGGGCAGAGCTACGGGTCGCTGTCCAACCTGATCGTGTCGCTCACCGCCGTGGTGTGGAGCGCGGCGCAGAGCCAGTACGTGCTGACGACGTTCCAGCGCACCGACCCGGACATCCGCGCGTTCCTGGCCCACCTGGGCCGCGCGTTCGTCACCAGCGTGACCATGCAGGTCGCGGCGAACCAGACGCTGCGCTGCCAGAGCTGGGTCGATGTGTCCGCGGCCGAGCTGTTCGCCCCGCCGGCCAGCGCCGGGTCCACCTCCTTCGCCAGCTACGTGGACAGCGCGGGGCGGATCGAGGCCATCTGGTTCCCGTTCACCGACACCCCGTGGCTCAAGGTGTGGTCCCTCGCGCCCACCAAGCCGCTGCTGTCGGCGCAGGTCACCAGCCCGTACAACTACGCGTTCACGAACAGCGTCACCAGCGCGGAGAACACCTTCTTCGACGAGGTCGCGGCGGGTGACACCGGCGGCACCCCCGCCTTCGAGGGGATCGCGATCTCGCTGGTGGACACCGGGCTGGTGTTCGACGGCGGGTGGGACATCTGGGGCCACTCGCAGGACGTGCTGCTGTACGTCAAGCCGAGCACGGTCCGGATCGTCGAAGCGGGCTTCGCGGTGCTCACCTCCCGGGCCAGCATCCAGCAGGTGGTCAGCGACTTCTACGCGCAGTACACCAGCCGGCTCGGCTACTACCAGGGGCTGGGCCAGTACCCGATGAACGGCCCGATCGAGATCCGGGTCACTGGGCTCGACCGGCCCGCTGACTCCGTCGTGAGCGGCGCGCAGTCGCCGATCCTGTCCTCGATCCGGCCCCGCCCCGACCACCCCGAGTGGGACGTCGCGGTCTGGCTGGACATGGGCACGCTCCCGGTGACGCCAGGCTTCGCCCAGTTCTACACGGACATGGAGACGTGGATCTGGAGCCACTACACCGGCAGCTACGCGACCGTCCGCCCGGAATGGTCGAAGGCCTGGGCGTGCACCCCGGCCGCACCGTGGACCAGCGCGCCGATCCTCGGCAGCACCATCCCGGCCGCGGTCAGCGCCGGCCAGGCCAGCGGCGACGGCTGGCCCACCGCGGTCTCCATCCTGTCCGGCTACGACCCCCACTCGGTGTTCAGCAACCCGTTCCTGGACACCTTGCTGGGCTAGTCGGGGCGGTGGTCGGCCAGCGCGGCCCGCAGCCCGGACCTCGTGCTGATCTCGAGCTTCCCGTACGTGCTGGTCAGGTGGTTCTCCACCGTTCGCTGGGTGACGAACAGGGCCTGCGCGATCTGGCGGTTCGTGTGCCCACCGAGCGCGAGCTGCGCGACCCGCAGTTCGCTCGGCGTCAGCGCGTCACGTCCGCGCAGCGCGGTTCGCCGTGGCCTGCTGCCGGCCACCACCAGCTCGCGGCGGGCCCGGCCGGTGAGCGCGGCGCCGCCCAGCGAATGGGCGATATCCATGCCCTCGCTGAGGGCCTGCCGCGCCCGGCCGCGGGCGCCGGCCCGGCGCTCCGCGGCGCCGAGGTCGATCAGCGCGCGGGCCAGCTCCAGCCGCGCCGGGCTGCCGCGCAGCACGCTGACCGCCTCGGTGAGCAGCTCGATGCCCCGGTCCCCGCCTTCGACCAGGCCGGCCGCCCGGGTAGCGACCCCGATGGCCCGGGCCGCGCCCCACCCGTGGGCCAGCTCGGTCTCCTCGGCGCAGAGCCGGCTGGCCTCGGCCCGATCACCCAGGGCTAGCAGGGACAGCGCGGCGTCCGAGCGCCAGGGCATCATGGCCGGGTTCCGGATGCCCCAGCGCACGGCCAGCTCGCCGGCCGCCAGCAGGTCGGCCAGCGCGGCCTGGTGCGCGCCGGCCGCCGCGTGCAGGCAGCCCCGCGCGTGCCGGGCCACGTTGAACGGCCACGTGGGGGGCAGCTCGCCGGCCAGCTTGTGGGCGGCCAGCACCGCCCACGCCTCGTCGATCGCGCCGCGGTCGATCAGCGCCGGCACCACGAAGGCGGCAGCGATCGAGGTGACCCACGTACCGGGGCCAGCCGCCATCGACTGCTGGCCGTACGCGGCCGCCTCGCTGACCTCGCCGCCGTGCCGCGCGACCAGCGACGCCACCGAAGCCGCGACGGCGGTAGCGAGCGGCCAGCCGCGCTGCTGAGCCAGCCGCAGCCAGGTCTGGGCCTGCTCGCCCGCCTCGTCATCCAGGCCCGCGAACAGCAGCACGGACACCGCCTCGGGCAGCGCGGTCGAGGTGACCGACATCAGCCAGTGCGTGGCCCGGACCGCCTCGCGCGCATGCCGCACCGCGCCGTCCCGGTCCAGGCCGGCCGCGGCCAGCTCGATGGCCAGGTTCGCGTGCAGCTGAGGGCTCAGCTTCGCGCCGTCCGCCGCCCGGGCCTGGACCCGGTCCAGCAGCGGCCGGGTCGCCGGGCGGGTGTCCAGATCCCAGCGCGCGGTGTTCAGCATCGCGGCCTCCAGCGCCGCGGCCGACTGACCGGCGCCCGGCTCGGCCAGCAGTTTGCCCAGCATGCCGACGGCCTCGGCGAACCGGCCACACAGCGCCAGTGCCTCGCTCAAGGCGAGGGCCACCTCGCCGCGCCGCGGCCAGTCCGGCGTGTCGTCCAGCGCCGCGGTCAGGTGCCGCTGGCCGTGGCCGGGTCACGCATGACCTCCAGCCTGCCCAGCTCGAACAGCACCTCCGCGCGGTCCCCGGCTGGTGGCGGCTCGGCCAGCGCCCGCGCCAGGCAGAGCCGGGCCACGTCCGGAGCGCCGCGGCCGCGGGCGTCCGCGGCCGCGGCGCGCAGCCGCTCGGTGACCCAGGCGCTCCCCGTGCTGCCCGCCGCGAGCAGGTGCACGGTCACCTCTTCCGGCGACGCCCCGCCGGCGTCCAGGAGCCGCGCCGCCCGGCCGTGCCAGCGCTGCCGCAGCGGTGGCGCCATGTCCTGGTAGACGGCCGACCGCACGAGCGGGTGCACGAATCGCAGCGTCCGCTCGCCTTCGATCAGGCCGTCCGCCATCAGCGCGCCGATCGCCTCGGCCGCCGCGTCCTCGTCCAGCCCGGCCAGCCCGGCCCGGGCCACGGTGGCCGTGGTGCCCAGCACGGCCACCGCGCGGGCCGCGGCCACGGCGGCGGCCGGCATGCGGCCCAGTTGGAGCAGGACGCTGCGGGACACCGTGCCAGGGGTCAGCCCGTGCACCCGCGGCACGTCCCCGTCGGTACCGGTGACCCCTTCCGCGGTCAGGCTGCTGAGCAGCGCCCGCAGCAGCAGCGGGTTCCCGCCGGTGCGCTCGCGGCAGGCGGCCAGGAACGCGGCGGACGGGGGCTGGCCCAGCGCGCCGCGGAGCAGCGCCGCGCAGGCGCTGCGGCCCAGCGCGCCGGGCCGCAGCACCGTGACACCCGCCTCCTCGGCCAGCCCGGCGGTCAGCGCCTTGTCCTGCGCCGTCCCGGACCTGGGCTCGCGCACGGTGAGCACCAGCAGCACCGGGAGCCCGTCCAGCCGCCGGGCCAGGTGCGCGATGAACCGCAGCGACGGCTGATCGGCCCAGTGCAGGTCATCGACCGCCAGCAGCAGCGGCGCCCGCTCCGCGATGCCCACGGTCAGCCAGTACAGGCCGTGCAGCACCGCGAACGAGTCCTGCTCGCTCCGGGTGCCGAGGGCCAGCGCCGGGCCCGCCAGCCGGGCCGCGTCGCCCGCTAATCTCGGCCCGCCGCCCGCCCGCATGACCGGCTCGAACAGCTGCCGGACCACGCCCCACGCGTAGCCGCCCTCGAATTCGGCCGCCCGTGCCGTCAGCACTGTCATCCCCGCGCCCGCCGCGCGCTGGCCCGCGTGCAGCATGAGCCTGGTCTTGCCGATCCCGGCCACGCCCTCGATCAGCAGCGCCGACCCCGACCCGGACACTGCCGAATTGATCGCCAGCGTAATCGCCCGGAGTTCTTCGGCACGGTCAAGCAACCGGCCGACGGGCGCCCGCCTCGCCCCCACCATGCACCGATGGTAGGCCGCCGCCCGCCCCGCGACTATCTCGGATTTCGCGGCCAATCACTGTGGTGCCCACCGTGACGCGCGCCCACCCAGCCGGGCGGACCATGTGGCAGGTGATCGCCAGGGTGCGGCGGGGGGCTGCGTGCCGCCGCCAGGCCAGCGGTCACGGGGGAACGGGGATACCACCGACAGGAGCATGACTATGTCCCAGCAATGGCTCTATGCGCGTGACCAGATCACCATCAACGCCGCGCTGGCCGCGGAGATCTCGGCCGAGGCGGCGGCCGGCCACCTGGCGTCGGGTGACACCATCGTGCTCGCCGCCCGGCAGTGCACTCAGGACCCCAGCTACCTGTGGGCGCCGCAATACCAGAGCCCGTCCGGGGCGGTGAGCTGGTTCAACGTCATCGTGGTCGCGGACAGCTACGTATTCGCCAGCGGGTCGGGCCCCGGCGGGATCGGTTACAACGGGACGCCGGGCGGCAACGGCAGCGCGGGCGCCGCGGGGGCCGCGGCCGTCTTTGGGACGACGCCGGCGCACCCGGGCGGCAACGGTGCGCCGGGCACGTCGGGTGGCGCGGGCTGCCCCGGCATGATCACGATCGTGGCCGACACCCTCGACCCGGTCAATCTGACCGCGATCGGCGCGCCGGGCGGGAACGGGGAGCCGGCGGCGCAGGTGGCGCCGGGGCCCCGGGCAGCCTCATCAACAAGCCGGGTGGTCACCTGACGCCGCCAGAGCCGGGCGGTGCCGGGGGCAACGGCGGCAACGCGGGCAACGGCGGCGCGGGCGGCAGTATCACCGTGACGTATGTCAACCCGGGACCCAAGGGCAAGCTGGCCGTGACCACCGCTATGGTGGCCGGCGGCGCGGCCGGGGTGGGCGGTGCGGCCGGCCCGGGCGGCGCCGGGGCCAGCGGCACGATCCCGGCACCGGCCGGCAAGGCCGGCACGGCCGGCACGAACGGCACCGTGGGCGCCACCGGCAAGCTGGCCGTCTCGGTCATCCCGCAGTCCGGATACTGGCCGGCCGTGATCGCCGCGCTGACCCCGGCCAACCTGACCGCCTGGGCCAATTACCGGCTCGGCCTGGGCCGCTACTTCTACCGCACGTTCGACGCGGCCGACCCCACGCACTCCGGGGACCTGGTGCTGGCCACCACGGAGTTCAGCGCCGTTCAGGCGATAGGGGTCAGCGCCCCGGCCGCCACCGCCGCCCAGTGGTCGGGCTGGATCGCCAATAACCTCAACGCGCTAGGGCTGCCGTACGACTACTGGGTCAAGCCCGACTTCGCCAACTTCGAGGCCACCTATGTCGGCTACCTGCCGGTGATCGCGCCACTGGTCACGGCGGTCGGCCAGCTGATCAGCGACGCGGCGACCGGAGCCAGCCTGGCCGCCCAGCTCGACGTCCTGCAGACCGAGGTGCAGAACGAGCAGGGGGCGCTGACCGTCAACCTGGCCGCGGCCCAGCAGGTGGCCAGCGACGCGCAGGGCACGCTGACTGACCTCAACGCGCAGCTGACCGCGTTGCAGAGTCAGATCAACGCCGAGCAGCAGCAGCTACAGCAGGCGGAGTACGAGTTCCAGGCCAACCTGCCGTGGACAGTGGCCTGGGACGTGGTCCAGGCCGTCATCGACCTGGCCGCGGCGGTCGTGCCGGTGCTTGGCCTGGCCGGCATCGTCATCCCGGCGGGGTCGGCCCTGGCGGCCAGCGTGGCCTCGCTGATCACCACGATCACGGCCAACAAGGGCCAGATACCGCAGTCGATCAGTCAGGACATCGGCGGCCTCAGCGCGCTAGTCGGGGATGTCGGCAAGGCGCTCGGCCTGTTCCAGAACCTGTCCGAGAACAGCGACACCACGATAACCGCCGACCAGCAGGCCATCCAGCAACTCACCGCGCAGGCGGTCACCCTCAAGTTCCAGATCCTGCTGCAGGGCGACCAGGTCACCGAGTCGCAGCTGAACGTGGCCGCGGTCAGCGCGCACATCACCGCGGCTGCCGCGGACCTGACCGCGATCACCGCTGATGAGGCGCAAACGGCGAGCAATCTGGCCGCGGTGGCCAGCATGATCGGCAGCCTGATGAGCGCCATCGCCCGGATCAGCGAGTTCGTGCTCCGTTACGTGTTCCTCGCCGCCCGGGCGCTGGACACGTTCGCGTTCACCGATGGCGTGGCGGTCGCCCCGGCTGCCACCGCCACGCAGCCGCTGGCCAACGTCTACCAGCTGCCGATGAGCTTCGGCATTACGGCACCTGACCTGCTGGCCGAGGCGCAGCTCGCGCTGGGCCGGGGGAACGACGGGCCCGCGGTGGCGCTGTTCAGCTCGCTGGCCGCCAACTGGGCGGCCGCGGTGCCGACCTGGGCGTCCTACACCGACCAGGGCATCAGCCTGGGACAGCAGTTCAGCCCGGGCCAGGTGTGGATCCCGGTCACCGACCCGACGGTCCTCGCGCAGCTCAAGTCGCCCGGGCAGAGCACTAGCTTCCAGATCGGCTTCGCCGCGCTGCCCACCGGCAGCTATGAGCTCAAGCTGAACCGGATCTACCTCAACCTGCTCGGCGCCACCTCGTCCGTGCCCAGCCTGGCCGGCACGATGACCCATGCCGGTTATGCCCAGGCGACGCGGCGCGACGGTGCGACGCTGCTGCTGGCCTCCCCGCCGATGCAGAGCTTCGTCTCGATCGGGCTGGCCAGTGGGCAGATCCCGCCGCCGGCCACCGTCCCGGTCGTCTCGTCGCCGGCCAGCACCGGGTCAGCCAGCACCGGGTCAGCCAGCACCGGGTCAGCCAGCACCGGGTCAGCCAGCACCGGGACCTCGGCGGTGACCGCCGGCACCACTTCGGACGCCGAGCTGCAGATGTTCTACGGCCGCAGCCCGGTGACCACGTGGTCGTTCACCATCACCGACCCGACCCCAGTTGACCTGTCCGGCGTCACCGAGATACAGGTCGGCCTCGAGTTCCTCGCCATCTCGGCCGAGGGCTAGCCCGGACCGCGCAGCACAGGAGGCACAGCCGATGAGCAGGATCATGTACGACGCGGTCAGCTGGGAGAACATCCCGGACAACGCGGAGATGGTGGCCGGATACATCGACGGCCCGGCGTCCCAGTGGCCGGCCGGGGCGTGGGCCAGGTTCCCGCACGCGGTCAAGGTGCGGATCACCGTCAACCCAGCCGACAACGAGGGAGACGTGCTCGACGTCGAGCTGGGCGACGCGAACCCCGCGGACGCGCCCGGCTGGATCAGGCGCCGGCACGCCGCTGGCGCCCCGTTCGTCACGATCTACTGCAACCGGTCCACGCTGCCGGCCGTGCAGGCGGCCGCCCAGGGTACCGAGTACAGCCTGTGGATCTCCACCCTGGACGGTACCCAGCAGGTACCGGGCGCGGTCGCGGTCCAGTATCAGGGTGGCCCGCATGCGCCGTACGACATGTCGGTCGTGCACGACGACTCGTGGCATCCCGCGGCTGGGCCGGATCCCGGCCCGCACGTGCCCGGTGATCTCGGCGGCGACTGGGCCGGCCCCATCTCGGTCCGGCAATGGCCCGGGATCACCGTGGTCGCCGGGATCGTGGCTGGCTGCGTGCACGTGACCCGGCAGCAGGCCGGGCAGGGCTGGTCCGCGCCCAAGCAGGTCAGCCAGGACAAAGCCAAATCCGTGGCGCTGCTCACCGGCCCCGGAGGCAGCGGCCAGCTGTTCTACGTGGACGCGGCCAGCGGTCACCTGATCCGGCTGGTCACCAGTGACATGGGCAGTACCTGGACCTAGCGCCCGGGCAAGGGGGCACCCCCGATGGGCTTCAACCGGAACATCATCACCCGGGCCGACATCACCAACCTGGTCACGCCCGGTCCGCCTACTCCTAGAACCCTCGACACCGACCCGCCGGCGGGCTATGTCCCGCCGGCGGTCCCGGCCGCGCCAGCGCCTGCCGCACCGGCCCCGGCGGCCAGCGTGCCCACCCCGACCGAGGATGGCTACCTGACCAAGCTGCTCAAGTACGTGCCGGTCGAAGTGCTCGGCAGCTACCTGTTCATGTTGACCATCATCAACAGCAACGTCACCGGTCACCTTCGGACGTACTGGCTGGGCGGCCTGCTGGCCGCTGTGCTGCTCCTGACCATTCCCTACGACTACCTGGTGCTCAACGTCGTGCGGCCGGAGCAGATCGCGATGAGCGTCGTGGGCCTGTCCGTATACGTGTTCAGCATCGGCGGCTGGTTCGCGACCACGAGCTGGTACCACCAGTGGTACGCGAGCATCGCCGTCTCGCTGTTCGCGCTGCTGGTAGGCATCGTCAAGGTCAGGCCGCTACCGCCGGGCGGCTGAGCGGTCAGCGCAGCAGCAGCCGGGCGGCCAGTTCCAGGTGGTTGCTGACGTCGTTGGCGGACGCGCGCCGGGTCACCCAGGCGACCAGGTTGGACAGCCAGACATCGCCGATCACCCGGGCGATGGCCCGGTCGTCCTCGGACGGCTCACCTTCGTGAATGGCCCGGGTGAGGGTCTGCTCCATCAGCCGGGCCACGGTGTTGACCTCGGCCGCCGCGCTCGGGTCGGCGAACATGAAGGCCCGAGTCATCGCCTCGGTCAGCATCGGCTCGCGCTGCATGGCCCGGGTCATCCGGCTCAGCACGTAGAGCATCCGGTCGTACGGCGTGTCACCCGGGATGGGCGCCCGGCTCAGCTTCTCCTGGGTGCGCTCGAACTCGCGGGCCAGGCCGGACACCAGCAGGTGAATCTTGGACGGGAAGTACCGGTACAGCGTGCCCAGCGCGACGTCGGCCCGCTGCGCCACGGTCCGCATCTGCACCGCCTCGTAGCCGCCCTTGGACGCGAGGGCCAGGGTGGCGTCGAGGATCCGCTTGCGCCGGTCGCGCTGGGCGGCTGAACCCAGGTCGGTGTCCGTCGGTGCGTTCGGCGCAATAGTGCTACGTGTTCTCGGCGATGCCA
The DNA here is from genome assembly GCA_963717125.1 of uncultured Actinomycetes bacterium. Classification (GTDB taxonomy): domain Bacteria; phylum Actinomycetota; class Actinomycetes; order Streptosporangiales; family Streptosporangiaceae; genus RYN-230. The sequence goes on along the minus strand of CAVQVG010000019.1, from coordinate 340,558 downwards.
TCGCGGCCTCTCGTCCTGTCCATGACTCGGAGCCATTCCCGGCATCAGCCACCGGCACGTCAGGGTAAGCCGGGCTGGTTGCACGGTTCGTTCTACAGTCCAGCGTACCAATCACAGGCTGGCGGGGCAGGTCGGCAGGCTGGCCCCAGCGCGGTATAACGTGTTCTAATTTTGGGGGTCGAGGCGAAGAGGAGGGCCGGTGCCGATCGCGATCAGTGCGGAGCAGCGGGCCCTGCAGGCCGCCGTGCGCGACTGGGCCAAGAGCATCGATCCGATCGCGCTCGTCCGGCGGCTGGAGCCGGGATCGCGGCCCGAAGCGGCGCCCGGCGGCCAGGACGGCCGGGCACCGTCACCCGGCGCTGACCCGGCATCTGCGGGCGAGGCCGCCGGATGCTGGGCCGGGCTGGCGGAGCTTGGCATCTTCTCGATCGCCCTGCCCGCCGCGGTGGGCGGCGCGGACGGCACCGTGGCCGACCTGGCCGCGGCGCTGGAGCAGGTGACGGCCGCGCTAATCCCGGGCCCGGTCATGCCCACCCTGCTGGCCGGCCTGCTGCTGGCCGCCGACCCGGTCCAGCCGGGCGCGTCGGCGCTGCTGCCCGAGCTGGCGGCGGGCCAGGCCTCGGCGGCGGTGGCGCTGTCGGCCGGGACCATGCGCGGCGCGTGGGAGGCCGGCGGGACGCTGCGGGTGTCCGGCGAGACCGGCCCGGTGCTCGGCGCGGGCAGCACCACGCACCTGCTGCTCGCCGCGACCGTGCCGGATGCCGCGACCGTGCCGGACCCGGTGGCCGTGCCGGACACCGCGGCCCTGCCGGACCCGGTGGCCGTGCCGGACGCCGCGGCCCTGCCGGACCCGGCGGCCCGGGCCGGCGCGGACGACGCCGTGTGGTTCCTGATCCCGGTCGGCCATCCGGGGGTGATCCTGCGGCCCCGGCCGCCGGTGGACTTCTCCCGCGCCCTGGCCACCATCCGGCTGGACGGCGTCACCATCGATCCGGCGCGGATCAGCACCGGGCTGAGCACGTCCCGGGTGCGGGACCTGGCCGCGACGCTGGCCGCGGTGGAGGCGGCCGCGGTGGCCAGCTGGTGCTGCGACACCGCCGCCCAGTACGCCCGGACCCGGCACCAGTTCGGCCGGGCCATCGGCTCGTTCCAGGCGGTCAAGCACCTGTGCGCCGGGCTGCTCGGCCGGGCCGACCGGGCCACCGCGCTGGCCTGGGACGCGGCGCGGACCGCCGACGAGGCGCCGGGCGAGCACCCGCTGGCGGCGGCGGCCGCCGCCGCGGTGGCCCTGGACGCCGCGGTGGATAACGCCAAGGACTGCATCCAGGTGCTCGGTGGGATCGGGTTCACCTGGGAGCACGATGCCCACCTCTACCTGCGCCGCGCGCTGGCCCTGCGCCAGCTGCTCGGCGGTTCTGCCGCCTGGCGGCGCCGGGTGGCCGAGCTGGCCCTGGCCGGCCGCCGCCGCCGGTTCGGCGTGAACCTGGCCGGCCAGGACACCGCGCCGGGTGCCGACGCCGTCCGCGAGCTGGCCGCCGCGGTCGCCGCGCTGCCCGCGGCGCGCCGCCGGGCCGCGCTGGCGGACGCCGGCTACGTCGCCCCGCAATGGCCGGCCCCGTACGGCCAGTCCGCGTCGCTGGCCACCCAGCTGGTCATCGACGAGGAGCTGAACCGGGCCGGACTGGCCCGGCCCGACCTGGTCATCGGCGGCTGGGCCGGGCACGCCATCCTGCAGTACGGGACACCGGCCCAGCGGGACCGGTTCGCCTGGCCCACGCTGCGCGGCGAGATCACCTGGTGCCAGCTGTTCAGCGAGCCGGAGGCGGGCTCCGACCTGGCCGCGGTGCGCACCCGGGCCGAGCCGGTCAGGGGGGGCGGTGAAGAGGGTACGGGGAGGCGGGCGGGGGGCGGAGCCTGGCGGCTGACCGGGCAGAAAGTCTGGACCTCGCTGGCCCACGAGGCCGACTGGGCCATCTGCCTCGCGCGCACCGACCCCGCCGCGGCCAAGCACCGCGGGCTGAGCTACTTCCTGGTCGACATGACCAGCCCGGGCATCGAGATCCGGCCGCTGCGCGAGATCACCGGCCGCGCCGTGTTCAACGAGGTGTTCCTGGACGGGGTGGTCGTGCCCGCCGACTGCCTGCTCGGCCAGCCCGGCGAGGGCTGGCGGATCGCGCGCAGCACGCTGGCCGCGGAACGCACCGCCATGGGCCGGGGGTCAGCGTTCGGCGAGGCGGTGGAAGGGCTGATCGGCCTGGTCCGCGACGCCGGCCTGGACGCGGACCCGGCCGTAACCGAGCAGCTCGGCGGGCTGGTCGCCGACGGCCTGGCCGGGTCGCTGCTGGACCTCCGGGCCACCCTGGCCGAGCTGGGCGGCGCGGAACCGGGCCAGCAGGCGGCGGTGCGCAAGCTGATCGGGGTGGCGCACCGGCAGGCGGTGGCGGAGGCCGCGCTGACGTTGTGCGGCCCGGACGGCGCGGCCACCGACGGCGCGGCCGCCGATGCGGTGCATGAGTTCCTGCTCACCCGGTGCCTGAGCATCGCCGGCGGGACAACCCAGATCCTGCTGTCCCTGGTCGGCGAGCGGGTGCTCGGCCTGCCCAGAGAAGAGGTGCGCTGAGTGGACTTCGCCCGCACGCAGTCCCAGCAGGCGGTCGCGGCGGCCGCGGCCGGGGTGCTGGACCGCAGCCGGGCCGCCGGGAAAGTGCCGGTGGGCAGCGAGACGCTGTGGAAGGAGCTCGGCCAGGCCGGGCTGCTGGCGCTGGCGCTGCCGGACTGGCTGGGCGGTGACGGCCTGTCGGTGCTGGACACGGCGGTCCTGCTGACCGAGCTGGGCCGCCGGGCCGAGCCCGGGCCGGCGCTGGCCACGCTGATGCTCGGGGTGCTGCCCGTCACCCGGTGGGCCGACCGGGACGTACAGCAGGCCGTGCTGGCCGGGGTGGCCGCCGGGGACACCCTGCTCACCGCGGCGGTCCGTGAGTCATCGGACCCGGTGCCGCTGGCCCCGGCCACCACCGCCACGCTGGCGGCCGGGCCGGGCACCAGCCTCGGCGCCGTCTCCGGGACCAAGGTCGGCGTGCCGTACGCCGCGGAGGCCCGCTGGATCCTGGTGCCGGCCAGCCTGGCCGCGGGCGGCTGCGGGGTGGTGCTCGTCGACCCCGCGGCACCTGGCGTGACCGTGCTGCGCACGCCGAGCTCGGCCGGGGCGCCCGAGTACACGCTGCGGCTGGACCGGGCGCCGATCGCGCACGTACTGAACCCCGCGCTGGACGGCCGCGACGTCGCCGACCTCGGCCAGCTCGCGGTGGCCGGCGCGTGCAGCGTGGCCGACGGCTTGCTGGCCGGCGCGCTGGCCCTGACCACCGCGCACGTCGGAACCCGGGAGCAGTTCGGGCGGCCGCTGGCCGCGTTCCAGGCGGTGGCCCAGCAGATCGCCGACATCTCCATCACCGCGCGCACGCTGCATCTGGCCACCCTGTCCGCCTGCTGGCGGCTGGATACCGGGCTGGACGCCGCCGTTGACCTGGACGTGGCCGGCTACTGGCTGGCCGAGTACGGGCCGCCCGCGCTGCGCACCTGCCATCACCTGCACGGCGGGCTGGGCATGGACGTGAGTTACCCGCTGCCCCGCTACTCCGCGCTGGTCAAGGATCTGGTCCGGTTCACCGGCGGCGCCGACTACCGGCTCGACGCGCTGGCCGCCCGAGTCTGCGATTGAGGCCGCGATGTTCATCGATCTCACCGACGAGCAAAGGGCGTTGGGTAACGAAATCCGTTCGTATTTCGCCGGGCTGCTCTCCCCGGCGGAGCGGGCGGAACTGCTCACCGAGCGGCACGGGGACATCTACCGCGAGGTGGTCCGGCGGATCGGCCGGGACGGGTGGCTCGGGGTGGGCTGGCCGGTCGAGTACGGCGGCCGCGGCCTGGGCCAGGTCGAGCAGCAGATCTTCGTCAGCGAGGCGGCGCGGGCCGACGTGCCGCTGCCCGCGGTCACCCTGCAGACGGTGGGGCCGACTCTGCAGGTGTACGGCACCCAGCCGCAGAAGGACTTCTTCCTGCCCCGGATCCTGGCCGGTGAGGTGCACTTCGCGATCGGCTACACCGAGCCCGAGGCCGGCACCGACCTGGCCGCGCTGCGCACCCGGGCCGAGCTGGTGGGGGAGGAGTACCTGGTCAACGGGCAGAAGATCTTCACCACCGGCGCGCACGAGGCCGACTACATCTGGCTGGCGTGCCGCACCGACCCGGCCGCGCCCAAGCACAAGGGCATCTCGATCCTCATCGTGGATACCACGGATCCCGGGTTCAGCTGGACGCCGATCATCACCCACGACGGCGCGCACCACGTCAACACGACCTACTACACCGACGTGCGGGTGCCGGTCAGCATGCGGGTTGGGGCGGAGAACGCCGGCTGGCGGCTGGTCACCACGCAGCTCAACCACGAACGGGTGATGCTCGGCCCCGCGGGCCGGCTCGCCGCGCTGCACGACCGGGTGCACGACTGGGCCGCGGACCGGGCCGGGCCGGGCGGGCGGTCGCTGCTCGGCGAGCCGGACGTGCGCCGCGCGCTGGCCCGCAGCTATGCGAGCCTGCGCGTCAACGAACTGCTCAACTGGCAGGTGGCGGCGGCGGGGCAGGTGGACGTGGCTGATGCGTCGGCCACCAAGGTCTATTCGTCGGTCCAGGTGCAGGACCTGGGCCAGCGGCTGGAGGAGGTGGTCGGGCGGCACGGCGACCCGGCCGACCCGGACACGGCCGAGCTGGCCCAGTGGCTGGACGTCCAGGCCAAGCGGAACACCGTGCTCACGTTCGGCGGTGGCGTCAACGAGATCCAGCGCGAGCTGATCGCGACAGCCGGGCTCGGTCTCCCTCGGGTGCCGCGGTGAAGGGAGGCGCCCCGGGAGACAGTGCCCCCGGAGACGGTGCCCCGGTGACCGCGGCGGACGAGGCGGTGCGGGCGGCGGCGGCCGGGATCGTGGCGGGCGGCCCGAGCCGCCCGCGGCTGGGGCGCGACCCGGTGAACCAGCCGATGATCAACAACTGGGTCGAGGCGATCGGCGATGCCAACCCGGTCTACACCGACGCGGGCGCGGCCGCCGCGTCGGTGCACGGCGGGCTGGTCGCCCCGCCCGCGATGGCTCAGGTCTGGACGATGGGCGGGCTGCATCCGGCCACGGCGGAGCGCGGCGATGACCCGCTGCGCCTGATGATCCAGGTGCTCGACGAGGCCGGGTTCACCTCGATCGTGGCGACCAACTGCGAGCAGGAGTACCACCGCTACCTGCGGCACGGCGAGCAGGTCAGCGTGCGGACGGAGCTCGAGGACGTGACCGGCCCGAAGCGGACCGCGCTCGGCGAGGGCTGGTTCGTCACCACCCGGAGCACCTGGTACGTGGCGGACGAGCCGGTCGCCTCGATGATGTTCCGGGTGCTGAAGTACCGGCCGCCCGCGGCGCCGCCCACGGCCCGGCCGGCGTCGGCGGAGCCGTCGGCCAGTGCGGTGCTGCGGCCGGTGATATCGCCGGACACCGCGTTCTTCTGGGCTGGTACCGCTGCCGGGGAGCTGCGCATCCAGGGTTGCGAGGGCTGCGGCCGGCTGCGCCACCCGCCTGGCCCGCGCTGCCCGGCCTGCGGCGCGGCCAAGCCTGGGTACCAGGTCGCGGCGGGCACCGGGGAGGTCTACAGCTACGTGGTGCACCACCACCCGCCGGTGCCCGGCAGGCAGCTGCCGATCGTAATCGCGCTGGTGACGCTCACCGAGGGGGTCCGGATGGTGGGTGAGCTGATCGGCGTGCCGCCGGACCGGGTGCGGATCGGCTTGCCGGTCCGGGCCGGGTTCATCCGGGTGGACGACGAGCTGACCCTGCCCGCCTGGCGGGAGGACCCGAGATGACCGCGCTGACCCTGCCAGAACTGGTCATCGAGGCCACCCCGACGTTCGTGATCGCCAGTGCCATCGCCACCCGCGACTTCCAGGACGTGCACCACGACCGGGATCGCGCCGTGCAGCGTGGCAGCAAGGACATCTTCGTGAACATCCTGACCAGCACCGGGCTGGTGCAGCGGTTCGTGACCGACTGGGCCGGGCCGCAGGCCATCGTGCGCAACGTGGCCATCCGGCTGGGCGCGCCGTGTTACGCGGGCGACACGCTCACGTTCACCGGCCAGGCCGAGGCGGTCGGCGGGGCCGCCGGCGGCTCGGCCGGCGGGGCGGCCGAGGGCGCGGCCGGCGCGGGCGGTACCGAGTACCTGGTCCGGGTCACCGGCCGGTGCAGCCTCGGCGACCACGTGACCGGCACGGTCCGCGTGCTGGTCCCGGGGGTCCCGGCATGATCAGCGGCACCGCGGCCATCGCCGGGATCGGGGCCACCGAGTTCAGCAAGGATTCGGGCCGCAGTGAGCTGAAGCTGGCCGTGGAGGCGGCCGAGGCCGCGCTGGCCGACGCCGGGCTGCCAGTGCGCGCGGTGGACGGGCTGGTCACGTTCAGCATGGACAACACCGCGGAGATCGCGCTGGCCCGCGAGCTGGGCCTGGCCGAACTGCGCTTCTTCAGCCACATCGGCTACGGCGGGGGCGCCGCGTGCGGCATCGTGCAGCAGGCGGCGCTGGCTGTCGCGGCCGGGCTGGCTCAGGTGGTGGTCTGTTACCGGGCGCTGAACGAGCGTTCCGGCCACCGGTTCGGCCAGGTGTCCCCGGCCGCTGTCACGGCCCTCACGTCCGCCGGGGTGGACAACGGCTGGCACTACCCGATGGGGCTGGGCACCCCGGCCGCCACCGTGGCCATGATCGCCCGCCGGTACATGCACGAGTGCGGGGCCAGCAGCGAGGACTTCGGCCGGGTCACGGTGGCCGACCGGCGGCACGCCGCGGCCAACCCGGACGCCTGGTTCTACCAGCGGCCGATCACCCTCGCCGACCACCAGGCGTCCCGCTGGATCGCCGAGCCGCTCCGGCTGCTGGACTGCTGCCAGGAGAGCGACGGGGCGGTCGCGGTCGTGGTGACCAGCCTGGACCGGGCCCGCGACCTCCGGCAGCGGCCCGCCCTGATCCGCGCCGCCGCGCAGGGCAGCGGCCCCGACCAGTTCGTGATGACCAGCTACTACCGGGACGAGCTGGGCCTGCCCGAGATGGGCGTGGTGGCCCGGCAGCTCTGGCAGCAGGCCGGGATCGGCCCGCCGGACGTCCGCACCGCCGTGCTGTACGACCACTTCACCCCGTACGTCCTGCTCCAGCTGGAAGAGCTCGGCTTCTGCGCGCGCGGCGAAGCCCGGCACTTCATCGCGGACGGGGCGATCGAGCTCGGTGGCCGGCTGCCGCTCAACCCGCACGGCGGCCAGCTCGGCGAGGCGTACATCCACGGCATGAACGGCATCGCCGAGGCCGTCCGCCAGGTCCGCGGCACGTCCGTCAACCAGGTCCCCGGCGACGGTCCCGTCCTGGTCACCGCCGGCACCGGCGTGCCCACCAGCGCCCTAATCCTCGGCCCCGGCTGACCGGGCATCGTCCACCTCATCGAGCACCGCCTCGGCCGCCGCCGCGTGGGCGGCGATCTGGGTTAGCGCGCGGTCCGGGTCGCCGCCGGTGGGCCGACCGGGATGCGCCCAACGGTCAGCGGCGCCGTGCAGCAGGCTTATCGGGCGGCGCAGTGTCTGGGCTACCGACTCCAGGCGCCCAGCCATCCGGTCGGTGGCCGAGCGGGCCGCCGCCTCCGCTTCAGCGCTCGCGGCGAGCCGCGCCTCAAGCTGGTCCAGCATGCTGTTCAAGGACCGGGCCAGATCGCCTGCGCGCCGGTCCGGCACCCGGCCCGTCAGATCGCCTGCCGCGACAGCGTCGGCCGTCTGCGCCGCCCGGGTCACCGGCCGGAGGCAGAACCGGATCGCGGCCCAGGCCAGACCGCCGGTGATCAGGATCGCGGCCGCGCTCACCGCCACGGCCAGCAGCGTGAGCCGCAGGACCGTGTGGCCGATCCCGGCCAGGCGCAGCCCGACCACCAGCGTGCCAGGCCTGGCCGGTGTCGGCCCCCCCAGTGATCGCGAAGTCATCGGCGCCGTAACCGAACACCAGCCGCCGGGCCACGACGTGCACCGGCTCGGCGATCACCAGATAGTCGTGGCCGTCGGCGGCCGTGACCGTGCGCAGCACACCGGTCCGCGCCGGGACGGGGGCGAAGGGTGCCGGGACGGCCTGCCCCGGCCGGGTCCCCGGGCCCACGCTGAGCAGCAGTTGCCCGCTGCGACCGCGCAGTTCGATGCTGAACGCCCCGGCCGCGGCGACGTCGGTGACCACCGCGCCTGGTGCGCTGGCCGCAGCAGCCGCCCGGGCCGCGCCGGACATGTTGGCCGTGCCCGGCGCCCGGGCCCTGGCCGCCGTCCCGGCCGCGGCGAACGGGACCGTCACCACGGGTGCGCCCCGGGCCGTGCCCAGTACCTGGAACGAGTGGCTGGTGAGGTCGTTCGCGTAGGCCCGGAGCTGCGCACCGGCCTGGCGGATCAGCTGGCCACGCAGCGCGCTGGCCCCCGCCGTGACGATGACCGCGGCCCCGGCGGCGAGCAGGCACAGCAACACGGCGACCAGCTTGACCCGCAGCGAAGCCCGGGGCGCGCCGCGAACCGCATCACGCCACACGCTCCCAGTGTGCCCGCCGGCCGCCGCTCGCGCATGTGCGGCCGCGGATTCACGTCCGCCGTGCGTCTCTGACCCGGCCGCAGGCTACGGTAACGCGCCGGGCGGCCGGGGCGCCGGGTCCCAGGGCGGCCCGCCGGCGACCCGCGGCTGCCCGCCGTCCGGCTCTGCCAGACCCGTCCGCTCTGCCAGGCGCACAGGCTCGGCCAGGCGCACAGGCTCAGCCACGCCCGTCGGCTCAGCCGGACCTGCGGGCCCAGCCGGGGTCCCGGGCCGCGGATGCGGCCACCCGGACTGGCCCGGCGGCCGGAGCGGCGGCCGGAGCGGCAGCGGCGCCGGGCCGGGCCCGGCCGGTGGCCCGGCTGAATGGCGCCCGTACGACACGGCCGGGGCGGCGAGCCACCTTTCCGCCGACTCCGGCCCAGCATGCTGGCCGCCGCCCTCCCCGGCCGGCGGCGGCGGGATCCACGGCGGCTGCCGGATGACCACTAAAAGCGACGCGCCGAGCAGCAACGTCAACGCCGCGATGAACCCGAGCAGGGCCTCCTGGGCCAGCCCACTACTCACGGTCCCCACCTGGCCCGAGCCGGCTCACCGGAAGCTGATTGCCCGGAGCGGCCGGGCGTCACACAGGTCCACATGGACGCCTCCTCTCAGGCCCCCGCCACTAGACGCCGTCCTCACGCCGATGGTGCACAAGTCCGGCGGCGCAACTGCAACTACTTAAGAGGCTACGCGTCTAGTGCCGGGAGGTCCGGCAACCTGGGAATTGGCCAGCCGCACGAACCGGGTAAGTATGCAAGACAGCGAACTCCACCCCCGGAGGTTGACATGCGCCGCACCGTCCACCTCCGCCGGCCAAGCATCTATCGCCGAACGCCAGTACCGGCTAACTCGCCGCTGCGAGGTCCAGCGCCGCCAGCTAACCAAACGCCGGCACCGGCTAACTCGCCGCTGCCAGGTCCAGCGCCGCCAGGTAGCCGAACGTCATCGCCGGGCCGATCGTCGCTCCCGCGCCGGCGTAACTGTGTCCCATCACGGCCGCGCTGGTGTTGCCCGCCGCGTACAGGCCGGGGATGGCGGAACCGTCGCCGCGCAGCACCCGGGCCCGCTCGTCGGTGCGCAGCCCGCCCTTGGTGCCCAGGTCGCCGGGGACGATCTTGATGGCGTAGAACGGCGCCTGGCGGAGCGAAGCCAGGCACGGGTTGGGCCGCTGCCGCGGATCGCTGTAGTACCGGTCGTAGGCGGAATCGCCGCGGCCGAAGTCCACGTCCCGGCCGGCCTCGGCGAACTCGTTGAACCGGGCTACCGTCTTGGCCAGCGCCTCGCCGTCGAGGCCGATCTGGCCGGCCAGCCCGGCCAGATCGGGCGCCCGGAACACCGCGCCCGCCGCGTACCAGCGGCGGGGCAGCGACTTGCCCGGCGGGAGCCCGGCGAACACGTAGCGGTCCCGGTATCGCTGGTCGGTGATCAGCCACGATGGGATGTGCGGCACGTCCGGTGAATGCCCGGCGTACATCGCGTGCACCGCGTCCACGTACGGCGCGGACTCGTTCACGAAGCGCTGGGCCGCCCCGTTGACGAGGAGGCACCCGGGCAGGCTGCGTTCGGCCAGGCAGAAGTACGGGCCGCCGGACAGCGGGATGGACGGGCCCCACCAGGCGTCGTCCATCAGGTCGAGCGCGGCCCCGGCCGCCGCGCCGGCCACGATCGCGTCGCCGGTGTTGCCGGCCGCGCCGGTCGTCCAGTCGGTGCCGATCGGCTGTTGCTGGTAGCGCGCCCGCATGGGCCCGTTGCGCTCGAAGCCGCCCGCGGCCAGCAGCACGCCGCGCCGCGCCCGGATCAGCATGGCCTGGCCATCCCGGGTCACCTCGACCCCGGTGACCCGGCCGTCCTCGGTGTGCAGGCCGGTCATCGGGGTGTTCAGCCAGACCGGCACGGCCAGGTCCCGCAGGCCGGCCCGCAGGCCGCCGCCAGCGCCTGGCCCAAGGTCAGCATGCGCTGCCGCAGCACGCGGTTGCGGGCCAGCCGGCCGAGCACCTTGGCCGACGCGAGCATGGCCCGGGGATGCCGCGGGCCCAGGCTGAGCCAGCGGTATTCGGCCTGGGTGATGGTGACCCCGTCGGGCGCGGGCACGTAGGGCGGGTTGAGCCGCGGCAACTCCGCGCCGAGCACCCGGCCGTCCAGTGGGACGGGTTCCACGCTGCGTCCCTGGGCCAGGCCGCCGGGCGCCTCCGGGTAGTAGTCCGCGTACCCCGGCACCCAGGCGAAGTCCACCGGCGTCAGCGCGCGGACCAGGTCCAGCATGGCTGGGCCATGCGCCAGCAGGGCCTGCTGCCGGGCCGCGGCGACCCCGTCGCCCGCCACGTGCGCCAGGTAGGCGCGGGCCTGCTCCGGCGAGTCGGGCACCCCGGCCCGGTTCAGCACCGAGTTCCCGGGGGCCCAGATGCCGCCGCCGGACCGGGCCGTGGAGCCGCCGAACCGGTCGGTCTTCTCCACCACCAGCGCGCTCAGCCCGTGGTGCGCGGCGGTCAGCGCGGCCGTCATCCCAGCCGCGCCGCTGCCCACCACGACCACGTCGAACTCGGCCTCGTCCATGGCACCTCCGGACCTCAATACTAGAACACGTTCCAGTTTTGGCCGAGAGCCCGCTGTCCCTTTCGTGATCAACCGTTTGGTGCAGCTGTAGCGACACCAAACGGTTGATCACGAAGGGAATGCTCATGAAGTCGGAAGGCAGAGGTGCGGGTGAGGCGGGTGAGGCTAGGCGGAGGGGAGGACCAGGGACCGGACGCCCCGCTGCGCCCGGCCCCCAGGTCAGTAGGTGATGCTTACTGTTTCGGTCAGCGGCACGGCCTGGCAGGCGAGGATGTAGCCGTCGGCGATGTCCCCGGGCTCCAGCACCTCGTTGTGCGCCATGTCCACCTGGCCGCCGGTCAGCTGGCAGGCGCAGGCCCCGCAGACGCCCTGGCGGCAGGAGTACGGCGCGTCCAGCCCGGCTTCGACCAGCACGTCCAGCATCCGGCTGCCCGGTGGCCAGGGCAGCACCCGCTGCTCCCCGTCCAGGGTGACCTCCAGCGTCGCGGCCAGCCCGCCGGCCGGCTCCGCGGGCGCCTCGAACGGGTTCTCCGCCAGCGACAGGAACCGCTCGGTGTGCACCCGCCGGGGCGGCACGCCGAGCTGGCTGAGCGCGTCCCGGACCACGGCCAGGTACGGGTCCGGGCCGCAGATGAACGCCTCGTACCCGGCGTACGGCCGGGCCAGCGCGGCCACCGCGGCGGCGGTGGGCGGGCCCTGCACCGAGTCCAGCCAGTGCGCGACGGCCAGCCGGTCACCGGCCGCGGCGGCCAGCCGGCGCAGCTCGGCATCGAAGATGACCGAGCGCTCGTCCCGGTTGGCGTAGCTGAGCACGATGCGACCGCTGCCCCGGGCCAGCACGGACTTGAGGATGGAGATCACCGGGGTGATCCCGCTGCCCGCCGCGAACAGCAGGAAGTCGCCATCGAGTGACTCCGGGCAGAACGTTCCGGCCGGCGGCAGCGTGTCCAGCATGCTCCCGGCGGCCACGTTGTCCGCGATCCAGTTGGACGCGTACCCGCCGTCGGTCCGCTTCACGGTGATCGTGGGCCGGTCGCCGGCGTGCGGGGAGCTGGACAGCGAGTAGCACCGGGCCACCGAGCCGTCCCGGTCGCTCGGCACCCGCACGGTCAGGAACTGCCCGGGCCGGTAGCCGAACCCATCGGCCAGATCCGGCGGCACGTCCAGCACCAGGGAGCACGCGCCGCCCGCCTCGCTGATCACCTCAGCCACCCGGACCCGGTGGAACTCCCGCGCCCGGCTCACCGGCCAGCGACCTCGGCTACCGGCGACACCACGGGCAGGCGGCCGGCCAGCACCGCCGCGTCGATGCTGTCCCGCAGGCTGGCGCAGCTGTCGATGAGCGCGGTCTGCTCGCCCGCGGCCACCCGGGCGGCGAACTCGGCGCAGGCCCGCACCGCGTCCGGGGTCCACTGCACGCTGGTCTGCTGCGGGCTGAACTTGGCCGCCAGCACGACCGCGCCGCAGCGCGCGCAGCTGACCTCGCAGGTCACCGGCCGCCGCTCATCCGCCGGCCGCCCGTCGGTCTCCGGCGGCGGGGGCATGGTCAGCTGGCCTCGGCGGGCTGCCCGGCGGCCAGGTTCTGCGCGACCTCGGCTTCCCACGCGGCGACCGCGCGGGTCGTGTCCACCTCGAACTCGTACCGCGCGGTCATGTCCGGCTGCACGTCCGCGACGTCTACGTAGAACTGCTCATACCAGCGGCGCAACTGGTAGACCGGGCCGTCCTCGGCGCACAGCAGCGGGTTGTCCACCCGGCTCTTGTGCAGCCACACGTCCACGTCCTGCTGGAAGCCCAGCCCGACGAACTTGGCGAACTTGGCCGCCACCTTGCTGGCGTGCTCGTCGGACAGGCCCGGCGGCCGCTTCACGATCACGCCCCACTGGAGCAGGAACGAGGTCGGCGTGACCGGGTAGTGGCAGTTGATCAGCACGCTCTCCATGGTCATCCCGCGGTAGTCGTGCTCCAGGTAGTTGATCATGTAAGAGGGCCCGTAGTAGGACGCCTCGGAGCGCAGCGTGGTATCCACCCCGGACGCGTAGTTCGACCCATCCGCGATATCCGGCCGGGCCCGGGTGCGCAGGTACTGGGTGGCGATATGCCCCTCGAACACGTTCTTGAAGTAGGTCGGGAACGCGAAGTGGATGTAGAAGAAGTGCGCCATGTCCACCACGTTGTCGATGACCTCGCGGCAGTTCGCCCCCTCGACCAGGATCGTGTCCCAGGTCCAGTCGCTCCACTCGGCCGAGCCGGCCCCCGCGATGACCGGGATCGTCACGTCCTCCGGCGGCGCGCTGCCCTGCGGGTCATGCCACACGAACAGGTGCCTGTTGCGCTCCAGCGTGGTCCAGGACCGGGTGCGCGCCGCGGGCGGCACCCGCCGCGCGTACGGGATCCGCGCGCACCGGCCGTCCGCGCCCCAGTTCCAGCCGTGGAACGGGCAGACCACCACGTCACCGTTGATCTCGCCGCGGCTCAGGTCACCGCCCATGTGCCGGCAGTACGCATCCAGCACGTGCAGCGCACCCGCCGAGTCGGCGAAGACCACCAATTTTGTGCCGAACGCCAGTACCGCGTGCGGGCCGCCGGACCGGAAACTGTCGGCGGGTCCCAGGCAGTGCCAGCCGCGGGCGAACCTGGCTGGCGGGGTGCCCGGAACGATAGTCCGGACGCCATCCCGGTCGTTCATCAGCACTCCTCCACGCCGCTCCGCGCCGTGCCCTGCGCCCCGCCGCCGGCACGGCCTTACTAATAGACTAGAACATGTTCTAGTCTGGTGGCGATGGCCGGGGCGTGGCAGGCGATCGGAGGATGGTCCGGGTGAGCGAGAACGTCGGGCAGGCGGTGGTCGCCGGGATCACTGAGCTGCTGCCGGTGCTGCGGGACCGGGCCCAGGAGGCCGAGGACAACCGGGTCGTGCCGGCCGAGTCCATTAAGGCGCTGGCCGAGACCGGGTTCTTCCGGCTGCTCCAGCCATCCCGGTTCGGCGGCTACGAGGCGGACCCGGTCACGTTCCTGACCGCGGTCCGGCTGATCGCCAGCGCGTGCGGCTCGACCGGCTGGGTCGCCTCCGTGCTCGGCGTGCACCCCTGGCAGCTCGCGCTGTTCCCGGACCAGGCTCAGCAGGACGTGTGGGCGGACGACCCGAACACCCGGATATCGTCGTCCTACGCGCCGACCGGGCGGCCGCTGGCCACCGACGGCGGGCACCGGCTCAGCGGCCGGTGGAGCTTCTCCTCCGGCTGCGACCACGCGAGCTGGGTGCTGCTCGGCGGCATCGTGCCCGATAGCGACGGCAACCCCGCCGACTTCCGCACGTTCCTGCTGCCGGCCAGCGACTACACCATCGACGACGTGTGGGACACGGTCGGGCTGCGCGGCACCGGCAGCAACGACATCGTGGTGGACGACGTGTTCGTGCCGGCGCACCGGTCGCTCAGCTTCACCGACGTGTTCAAGTGCGTCTGCCCCGGCCAGCAGGTCAACCCGGCGCCGCTGTACCGGCTGCCCTACGGCTCGCTGTTCTCCTACTCGATCACCACCCCGATCATCGGCATGGGGCTGGGCGCCTACGCCGCGCACGTCGCGTACCAGCAGGACCGGGTGCGCGCGTCCTACGTCGGCCAGAAGGCGGCCGAGGACCCGCATTCGCAGGTCCGGGTGGCCGAGGCGGCGGCCGAACTGGACGCCGCGTGGCTGGCCCTGGAGCGGAACATGGCCGAGCTGATGGCCTGCGCCCGGGCCGGTGACAAGATCCCGCTGCCGCTGCGCCTGCGGGTCCGCCGGGACCAGGTGCTCGGCACCGGCCGGGCCATCAGCGCGGTGGACCTGCTGTTCGAGAACTCCGGCGGCCGGGCGCTCAAGCTGGGCACGCCGATCCAGCGGTTCTGGCGGGACGCGCACGCTGGCCGGGTGCACGCGATCAACGACCCCGAACGCGCGCTGTCCATGTACGGCCGCGGCGAGTTCGGCCTGCGCATCCAGCCCGACGGCATGGTCTGAGGGACAGCCGGATGACCGGGCTCGCCGACCCCGCCGCGACCAGCCGGTTCGCCGACGCGGCCGGGATGCGGCTGCATTACCACGAGGCCGGCCCGGCGGATGAAGGTGCGGCCGCCGAGGACCGCCTCCCCGTGGTGCTGCTGCACGGCGGCGGGCCCGGCGCGTCCGCGTGGAGCAACTTCGGCCGCAACCTGCCGGTGTTCGCTGGCCGGTTCCGCACCCTGCTGGTTGACCAGCCCGGCTTCGGCCAGTCCGACCGCCCGCCGGTGACCGGCAACTACTTCACGTTCGCCGCCGACGCGCTGGCCGGCCTGCTCAAGACGCTCGGCATCGAGCGGGTGCACCTGCTCGGCAACTCGCTCGGCGGCGGGACCGCGGTCCGGTTCGCGCTGAACTACCCGGACCGGGCCGCCCGGCTGGTGCTGATGGCGCCAGGTGGGCTGAGCCTCAACGTGTTCTCGCCCGATCCGACCGAGGGCATCAAGCGGCTGTCCCGGTTCGCCGCGCCGCCCGGGCCGACCCGGGAGAAGATGGCCGCGTTCATCCGGATCATGGTGCACGACCAGCTGCTGGTCACCGACGAGCTGATCGACGAGCGGTTCGCCGCGGCCAGTGATCCGGCCGCGCTGGCCGCGATGGCGTCGCTGGGCGCCTCGTTCTTCGACCCGGACACCGCCGAGGACGGGCTGCTCTGGCGCGAAGCGCACCGGCTGCGCAACCACGTCCTGCTCGTCTGGGGCCGGGAGGACCGGATCAACCCGCTGGACGGCGCGCTGGTCGCGCTGAAGCTGATCCGCCGGGCCCAGCTGCACGTGTTCGGCGGCTGCGGGCACTGGGCCCAGCTGGAGAAGTTCGACGAGTTCAACCGGCTGGCGATGAGCTTCCTGGAAGGGGACACGCCATGACGCCGATCTTGTCCCTCGGGTATCTGCGTATCGAGGCGACCGACATCGAGGCGTGGCGGGCGTTCGGCATAAAAATGCTCGGCCTGGTCGAGGGCCGCGGGCCGGAGCACGGGGCGCTGTACCTGCGGATGGACGAATTCCCCGCCCGGCTGGTGATCGTGCCGGGCGAGCAGGACCGGCTGATCGCCGCGGGCTGGGAGGTGGCCGGCGAGGGCGCGCTGCGCGAGCTGGGCCGGACGCTGGACGGGGCCGGCGTGGCGGTCAAGGCGGGCACGGCCGCCGAGCTGGCCGAGCGGCGGGTCGGCCAGCTGCTCCGCTTCGAGGATCCGGCGGGCAACCCGCTGGAGGTGTTCAGCGGGGCGGCGCTCGAGGCGCGGCCCGCGGTCAGCCCGTACGGGAACCGGTTCGTCACCGGGCTGATGGGGCTGGGCCACGTGGTGCTGCCCGCGCCCGAGGAGGAGCCGGCCCTGGGCTTCTATACCGACGTGCTCGGCTTCCGGCTGCGCGACTCGATGCGGATGGCGCCGGAGCTGTTCGGCCAGCCTGCCGGCGACCCGCCGCTGTGGATGCGCTTCCTGGGCTGCAACCCGCGGCACCACTCGCTCGCGCTGGCCCCGCTCCCGGCCCCGTCCGGGATCGTGCACCTGATGGTCGAGGTGGCCACGCTGGACGACGTGGGCCGGGCCATGGACCGGTGCGCCCGGCGCGGCGCCCCGCCGTCCGCCACGCTCGGCCGGCACGCCAACGACCTGATGGTGTCGTTCTACGTGCGCACCCCGGGCGGGTTCGACGTCGAGTACGGCACGGACGGCCTGGTGGTGGACGACCGCACCTGGGTCAGCCGGGAGACCACCGCGATCAGCCTGTGGGGGCACAGCTTCGCGGCCCCGGGCGCATGACGGTCTCATCCGGCCTCACGCCGGTGGCCCACAACCCGGACCCGGCCCGGTTCCGGCAGGTGCTCGGGCACTTCTGCACCGGGGTGACGGTGATCACCACGGCCGACCAGGCCGGGCCGCCGCTTCGCCTGCCAGTCGTTCGCCGCGCTGTCGCTGGACCCGCCGCTGGTGCTGTTCTGCCCGGCCCGCACGTCGGCGACCTGGCCGCGGATCGAGCAGACCGGGCATTTCTGCGCCAACGTGCTGGCCGGCGGGCAGCGTGAGCTGGCCCGGGTGTTCGGCGCCAGCGGCGCGGACAAGTTCGCCGGGCTGCGCTGGTCGCCCTGCTCGTCCGGTGCGCCGGTGCTGGATGGGGTGCTCACCTGGGCGGCCTGCACGGTGCAGGCGGTGCACGAGGCGGGCGACCACTGGGTGGTGCTGGGCCGGGTGGTCGAGCTGGGCGACTGCGCGGCTGGCCAGCCGCTGCTGTTCTACCGTGGCCGGTTCGCCAGCACCCCGGCCCGGGCGGCCGACGACCCGCCCGAGCTGGTGGACACGCTGCTGGCGTGGCCCAGGCACAACGACTGGATGTGACTGCGGCCGGCCGTTCACTCGCTCCCGTCGCCGCCGGCGCCGCCGGTGTCTCCACTACCGCTCTGCTCTTCCGGGGGGGTGAATGACCCCTTGCCGACCGTGTCCCCGACCCGGATGCCCCGGCCGCCGTAGTACCACGCATCCTGGTTCTGGTTTCCCCGCGTCCTGGCGTTCTGGTGCTGGCAGTCCGCGGCGGCCACCACGGTCATGGTGTTCTTGTCCACGCAGCGCTGGTGATCGTTGTGCAGGATCACCACGGCGAACGTGGCGAACGCCACCACGGCCAGGGTTAACCCGACACGCAGCCCCGGCAAGGGCTTTTTGATCAGGCGCTCGGCGTACCGGACCGCCCAGACGATGACCAGCATGGCCAGCGTCAGCAGCGGCCAGAGCAGCAAGATCGCGCCCAGCGAGGTAACGCCGTCGGCATGGCTCGCAATGCCCGCGCTCTGCAGGGCGATAAAGAACGCCACCACGAGCAGTGCGATCGCCAGTTTCCGGTCCCCGGGCCGGAAAACTGGGCCAAGTGGGGTGGATGGCCAGTATGACCGTTCATGCTTGAGTGACTTTTCCCGGGTTACGCTCATCTCAGGCCCCGCCCGCCGTAATGCCATGTGTCCAGTATCGCGCCATTTTGCCGGTTCGCGGTGTCCCGGTGAGCTGGCCATTCCGCCACATTGGCAGCCGCCGCCCAGCGGGGCCGGGACAGTACGCTGCTCGGCATGCTCGATGACTACCAGCCGGAAGGTGCGGCCGAGATTGCCGACGTGGCGCGGACCCGCACGCTGACCGAGTCCGTGGCCAACCCGTGGCTGCGTACGCTCCCGCTGCACGTCACCGCGTCCGCGCTGATTGTGCACCCGGCGAGCGGCCGGGTGCTGCTCCGCTGGCACCGCCGGCAGCAGGCCTGGCTGCAGGTGGGCGGGCACGGTGATCCGGGCGAGACCGACCCGCTCGGCATCGCGCTGCGCGAGGCCGAGGAGGAGACCGGCCTGACCGACCTGGTGCCCTGGCCGGACGCGCGGATCCGGCACGTCGCGGTGGTCGGCGTCCCGGCGGGCCATGGCGAGCCCGCTCACGAGCACGCGGACGTCCGGTTCCTGCTGGCCACCCAGACCCCGGACGCGGTGGTGCCGGAAGGGCCGGACGCGCCGCTGCGCTGGCTGTCGGTGGCCGACGCCGAGGCGCTCACCACCGAGCCGAACCTGCGCGAGACGCTGGCCCGGGCCAAGGGGTCGCTGGCCGGGCAGAGCTGAGCCGCCGGGCGCGATCCCCTCTCCCCGCCCACGCCGCGGGGCGCGATCCCCTCTCCCCGCCCACGCCGCCGCGCGATCCCCTCTCCCCGCCCACGCCGCCGGTCGCTGCTGGGCACAGTTGAGCTGTCTGTGACTTCGTGAGCCTGTTTGTCTGATTTAAGCCCTATTGTGATGAATGTGCTGCCATGATGCCGGCTGAGAACTTGTCCGGCCTGGCGAGAGGCGCTGTGCGCCGCGTAGCTGGGCGCCGAATCGTGGTTAGGCAGGTTGGTGACGGCAGCACACAAGCGCAGCAGGAAGATCAGGAAGATGGGACGGCACGCGGCGCCCTCGCAGCTCCAGCAGGCCGCGCAGCGGGCCGGCCAGGCGGCCCCGGCGGTGGCCGTGGCCGGCGCGATCGCCGCGGGCGGCGCGGCCTCGGCCGTCGCGGTCGCGGCCCCCGCCGGGGCGGCCACCCAGACGGCGGTGGCCGGCCAGGCCACCGCGGCCGGCCAGGCTACCGTGGCCGGCCAGGCCCGGACCTCGGCCGCGGCGCCGGCCCGGCCGGCCGCCCGCGTTCAAGCCGGCCGGTCCTACACCGTCCGCACGGGGGATACCCTGTCCGGCATCGCGGAGCGGTTCTACGGGCACGCGGGCGACTGGCCGTACCTGTACCGGGTCAACCGCGGCACGGTCAGCGACCCGGACCTGATCTACACCGGCGAGGCGCTGCGGGTGCCCACCGACCCGGCGGCCTCGGTGCTGACCGGCAGCTACCGGCCCCGGCACGCCCGGGCGGCCCGCAGCACGGCCGCCCCGGCCAGCAGCAGTTCGCCGTCGTCGGCCGGGCAGCAGGCGGTGGTGACGTCTACCAGCGGACGTGGGGTGTCGTGTACCGGCTCGGGCGGCACGCTGAAGCCGCTGAACTACGGCGCGATCGTCACGTTCCTGACCGCGCGCGGCTACTCCGGCAACGCGGCCTCCGGCATCGCCGGCAACATCTACGCCGAATCCGGCGGCAACCCCGAGTCGGTGGGTGACGGCGGCGGCGGGCTGATCGGCTGGACCCCGCTGCCCGGCGGCTACGTCACCGGCAACCCCGCCGCCGACCTGCAGACCCAGCTGACCGCGATCCTCGCGTTCAACCAGATCTGGGCCCAGTACCTCCCCACCCTCAACGCGGCCGGCAGCCCAGCCCAGGCGGCCGACATCTACGTCACCGACTTCGAGCGGGCCGGCATCCCCGCCTACAGCCGCCGCGAAGCCGCGGCCGAGGCGGTGGCCGCCGCCTGCGGTCTGTAATCCTGTAACCCGCACCCGTGGCGCGTTAATCTGAGGGCCGCGGGGGCTGGCAGCGACCAGTGAAAGGCGAACTGATGCCGGACGTCTTAGCCGAGTCGGCCACCGTCGTGATCGTCGGCGCGGGAGTGGCCGGGATGACCGCGGCCGCCATGCTGCGCCACTGCGGCATCGACTGCGTCGTGCTGGAACGGCAGTCCCGTGACTACGTCGAGCAGCGGCAGCGCGCGGGCGTGCTCGAATACCGGGCCGCGCAGATGTTCGGCGACTGGGGCCTGGCTGGATTACTCGGTGACTTCCCGGCCGACGACACGCTGGAGATCCGGGTCGAGGGCGAGAGCCATCTCGTGCTCAATGACCCGCACGGTGGCCGGCCCGGCGGGACGCTGATCCCGCAGCAGATCCTGCTGCGCAATCTGATCAGCGCGTTCCTGGACGGCGGGGGTGACCTCAGGTTCGGCGCGGCCGACGTCGAACTGCGGGACCTGGCCGGCGAGCGCCCGGCGGTCGGCTACACCGACGAGGCCGGCCAGGGGCACGAGATCGGCTGTTCGTTCGTGGCTGGCTGCGACGGCGAGCACGGTATCACCCGGCGCAGCGTGCCGGACGGTGCGATCACCGTGCACACCGAGGAGTACGGGATCGGCTGGCTGACCGTGCTGGCGGTCGCGCCGCCGCCGCGTTACCCGCTGATGGCGGTGAGCAGCCGGGGTTTCGCCGCGCAGTTCTCCCGCGGACCGCGCGCCAGCCGGTTCTACCTGCAATGCGCGCCGGACGCCCGGGTGGCCGACTGGCCGGCCGACCGGGTCTGGGCCGAGCTGCGGGCCCGGCTGGACCGGCTGCTGCATTCGGAGACCGCGGCCCGCGAATTCGGCGAGCTGATGGCCGGCCTGGCCTGAGTCAGCTGGCCGCGCCGGGTGCGCGGCCCGCCCCGCCGGTCCCCGGCCCGGGCCGTGGGGCCAGGCCGCGGACCGCCGCGTCGGCCAGTTGCGCGCCCAGCCCGGTGGGGAAGCTGATCGGGCGGCCGGGCATGGCGAACACCACCCGGGGTAGCACCTGGCCATGGATCGCGCCGACGATCAGCATGCTGGCCGCCTCGACGTCGGCCGCCGGGTCGATCCGGCCCAGCCGCTGCTCGGCCCGCAGGTACTGGGTGAGCAGGTCCGGCAGCCCGGTCGGCCCCGCCTCGCCTGGCCCGGGCTCGCCTGGTCCCGCCTCGCCTGGCCCGGGCTCGGCCGGTCCGGGGTCCGCCGGGCTCGGTCCTGGCTCGGCCGGCTGCTGGCCGGCCGCCGCCTCCGCCGCAGCCGCGTCCGGGGTGCCGAACGCGGCCCCCCCGCCGACCATGGCGTGGAACCGGCTGAGCACCTTGGGCTGGGACAGCAGCCCGGCGAACGCGGGCACGACCCGGATCAGCACGGCCAGGCCGCGGTCGATGAACCCGGCCAGGTTCTCCGCCACGGTGCCGGTGCCCGCCTCCGGCAGCAGCCGCGGCGCCTCGGACATCACCGTGCCGACGTGCGCCAGCAGGGCCTGCGCCAGCAGGTCCTCCTTGTCCTCGAAGTAGTTGTACAGCGCGCCGTCGGCCACCTGGGCTTCCCGGGCGATGTCCCGGACGGCCAGCCCGGCGCTGCCGCGCTGGTCGATCAACCGGGCGGCCGTGGCGATCAGGTGTTCGCGGAGGTTCTCCCCGTCGCGGTCGCGGAGCACGGCTGGTTTCCTAGGTGACATCGCGGTTGAGTGTAGTGAGCACCGCGGCCACCGCGAAGGCCACGGCGTAGCCGAGCAGCATCACCGCGCCGCCCCACTGCGGCAGCAGCCGGGCCGCCGACGCGGTCAGCGTGGCCCGGTCCAGCGACTCGCTGGCATAAAACGGCAGCCACCGGGCCAGCCCGGAGCCGAGCAACTGGCCGGCGATGCCCTCGACCAGCGCGATCCAGGCGAGCGCGGCGGCCACCGCCGCGACCAGGTTGCGGATCAGCGCCCCCACGCCGACGCCGATCAGCGCGAACGCGATGCTGACGGCCACGCCCCCGCCGAGCGCCCGCCAGGTCCCGGCGCTGGACAGCTGGAAGCTGCCGCCCTTGGCCGCCCACCACGCGGCGGTAGCCGCGACCGCCACCAGCGACGACACCACCCCGGCCAGGCCGCCGATCAGCCCGTACACCGCGAGCTTGGCCACGATCACCGCGCGCCGCCCGGGGAAGCTGAGGAACGTGTCGGTGATCGTGCCGTGCCGGTACTCGCCCGCCACGGCCAGGATGCCGAACATGAGCGTGAACACGGCGGCCAGCCCGACGTGCGCGAGCGCGGTGTCCTGGGTCGCCGGGTCGTGCACGTTCCCGCCCGACTGGATCAGCCCGGTGACGCCGGCCAGCACGACCAGCGGTCCCGCGGCGAGCAGCAGCCATGGCCCCCGTACCGTGCTCAGCTTGCGGAACTCACTGCGCATCGTGGCTGGCATAGCTCGCCTCCTCGGTCAGGTTCAGGAATGCCGACTCCAAGGCCTGGTTGCCGTCGCCGATCTCGCGGAGCGGCCCGGCGAAACGCAGTTGCCCGGCACTGACGATGACCACGTGATCGGCCGTCTGGGCCACCTCGCCGAGCAGATGGCTGGCCACGAGCACGGTGCGGCCCTGGCCGGCCAGGTCGCGGAGCAGGCCACGCAGCCAGGCGTGGCCACCCGGGTCGAGGCCGTTGGCCGGCTCGTCGAGCAGCAGCACGGCCGGGTCGCCGAGCAGCGCCGCGGCGATGCCCAGCCGCTGCCGCATGCCCAGCGAGAACTCCCGGACCCGGCGCCCGGCCTGCTCGGCCAGGTCCACCTGGCCGAGCACCTCGTCCACCCGGCGGCCGGGAATGCCCTCGGCCGCGGCCAGCACCCGCAGATGGTCGCGCGCGCGCCGGCCCGGATGGAAGCTGGTTGCCTCCAGCAGCGCACCCACCTGCCGCCGCGGGTGCGCCAGCCGCCGGTAGGGCGCGCCTCCGATCAGCGCCTGCCCGGCGGTCGGCCGGACCAGGCCGAGCACCATGCGCAGCGTGGTGGTCTTGCCCGACCCGTTCGGCCCGAGGAAGGCGGTGACCTTCCCAGCCGGGGCGGTAAACGACATGTCCCGCACCGCGGTGGTCCGGCCGAACTCCTTGCTCAGTCCGCGAACCTCAACTGGCGTCATCGCACTCCTCCCGTGAACGTTGCTTCATGAACACTAGTTCATGAAGCAATGTTCACGCCAGCGAATGGACGCGCCCGGTCTAAATTCGTGGGTCCGCGCAGCTGGGGGCGCCAGGCCCGGGACGCGGCGGCCGGCTAGCCGGAGGCCCGGACGGGGTAGTGGCCGCGCTGGCGGGCGACCCGGATCAGCAGGTCATTGGCCCGGGCGGTGTCCGTGCCGATGGATCGGCGTTCGGTGGAGGTTAACCGGCAGACCAGTTGCCAGTCGTTGCGTTCCGGGTGGCCGTCCACCTGGCTCAGCCGGTACATAACCGTGCCGTCCGCGCGCACCACCCAGGTCCAGGACAGCCGCCCCAGCCCGGCGGTGTAGCTGGTCTCGATACGGCCGATCTCGCGCGCGCTGAAGCGAGACATGTGACATTCCCCCTCCGGGCTCACCTGATGATCCGGCCCCCGGCTCCGATTGGTCACGCACAGTCGCGTCATGACAACATATAGGAAAATCAGTCCAGATAGAGCTGCGTATCACAAATTTAACCTCTCAAAATGAGAAGGACACGATCTTCGCTGGGCGGCCCCCGCGCCACCCACCGCGGACGGCGGTGATACTGGGCTGATGAGAGTGCAAGACGCAGCCGATGGGCTCCGGCGCCGGGTCGGGGCGTCGATCTTCGAGCGGGTGGCGGGGTCCGAGGGCCGGCCCGGCGGACCGTGATCCACCAGGCTGGCGGCGAGCGGTGGTTCACCGGGGACCGGCCGATCCGCCGGGTACACGGCGACTCGGCCATGTTCATCGGCGGCATCCGCGCGCTGTTGCTGCAATCGCTGCACCCACTGGCCATGGCCGCGGTGGCCGCGCATTCCGGCTATCAGGGTGATCCGTGGGGCCGGCTACAGCGGACCAGCTACTTCCTGGCCGTGACCACGTTCGGCCGGGCCGGCGACGCGCAGGAAACCATCAAGCGGGTCAAGGCCATCCACGGCCGGGTGACCGGCATCGCGCCCGACGGCCGCCCGTACGCGGCGTCCGACCCGCGGTTGCTGACCTGGGTGCACATCGCCGAAGCGGACAGCTTCCTGCGCGCACACAGCCGGTTCGGCGCGCGGCCGCTCGACCAGGCCGGCCGGGACGGGTACGTGGCCGACATGGCCCGGATCGCGATCGAGCTGGGCGTGCCCGACCCGCCGCGCACCGAGGCCGAGCTCGCGGACCGGATCAGCCAGTACCGCCCGGAGCTGCGCGGCACCGCGCAGTCCCGCGCCGCCGCCCGGTTCCTGCTGCTCAACCCGCCGCTCCCGGTCATCGCCCGGGCGCCGTACGGGCTGCTCGCCGCGGCGGCCACCTCGCTGCTGCCCGGCTGGGCCCGGCGCCCGCTGTACCTGCCCCGGCTGCCGCTGACCGAGGCCGCGCTGGTCCGCCCGGCCGGGCACGCGGTCATCCACGGCATCCGCTGGGCGACCGGCTGACCCCCAGGAAAGCAGCTCAATCGAGCAGCGCGGCCGCGATGCGGGCCACGTGCTCGGTGGGCGGCCCGAACAGCTGGGCCGCCGCGTGCGCCCGCTTGAGGTAGCGGTGCGCGTCGTGTTCCCAGGTGATCCCGATCGCGCCGTGCAGCTGGATCATCTCGCCCGCCGCGGCGGCCAGCGCCTCCGCGCAGTAGGCGTGCGCCGCGGCGGCCCGCAGGCCGCGGTCGGCGGTGTCCGCCGCGGCGGCCGCGTAGGACAGCGACCGGGCCGACTCGACCAGCACGTGCAGGTCGGCCAGCCGGTGCTGCAGCGCCTGGAAGCTCCCGATGGCCCGGCCGAACTGCACCCGGGTCAGCGTGTACTCGACGGTCCGCCGCAGCGCCTCCTGCGCCGCGCCCACCTGCTCCGCGCTCAGCGCGATGCAGGCCAGATCGCGCGCGCAGGCGAGGGCAGGCCGGCCAGCACCGACCACGATCCGCTGCCCGCCAGCCCCAGTTAGCCGAACGCCGGCCACCCGCAGGCTCGTATCCATGCCGACCCCGGCCGTCCGGACCACCCCGTCCTGGTGCGGGTCCACCTCGAAGACGCCGATGCCGCCCGGGGTCCGGGCGGCGACCAGCAGCAGGCTGGCGCAGTCGCCGTGCAGCACGTAGTGCGCCTCGCCGTGCAGCCGCCACCCGCCGGCCGTCGCGGTCGCGGTGCAGGCGGCATCGGCTGGATCCCAGTGCCCGGCCGGGCCGGCCCAGGCGACCGCGGCCAGCACCGAGCCGTCGGCGATCCCGGGCAGCAGCCGCTGGCAGGCGGCGTCGTCCCCGGTGGCCAGCAGGAGCTGCCCGGCCAGCACGGCCGAGCCGAGCAGCGGCGTGGCGGTCAGCTCGCGGCCGAGTTCCTCGGCCACGATGTGCGTCTCTACCGGCCCGGCGCCCGCGCCGCCGTAGCGCTCGGGCACGGCCAGCCCGGCCACGCCGATCTCCCGGCACAACCGCTGCCACAGCACCGGGTCGTACCCCGGTCCGTGGTCGCTGGCGCGTTCCCGGTGCCGGGCCAGCAGGCCGCGCACCGCGTCGCGGAGCGCCCGCCGCTCGGCGGTGGTGTCGATGCCCGCGCCCGGCGCCGTCACGCGCCCCCGCCGTCCGCCCCGGTCACGGCGGCCAGCACCACGGCCCGGTGCTCGCCCTGGCTGCCCCAGGCGGGCACCAGGGCGCGCACCTTGGCCAGCCACAGGCTGAGGTCGAGTTCCTCGGTGTAGCCGATCGCCCCGTGCACCTGCAGGGCGGTCCGGGCCGCGCGGTACGCGGCATCGGCGCAGGCGACCTTGGCCGCGGACACGTCCCGGCGGGCGGTGGCCCAGCCGTGGCCGGCCGCGACCGCGGCCGCGTCCAGCAGCGGCCGGGCGAACTCCAGCCCGATCGCGACGTCGGCCAGCTGATGCTTGATCGCCTGGAACGCGCCGATCGGCCGGCCGAACTGGGCCCGCTGCGCGGCGTGCCGCACGCTGGCCTCCAGCAGCGCCCGGCCGGCGCCGCGCAGCTGGGCCGCGCTGGCCAGCGTGCCGAGCCGCACCGCCCGGTCCACCGCCTCGGCCGCCACCGCCCGGTCCGCCAGCAACTCCGTGGCGTCCAGCTCGGCCAGCCAGCGGGTGCCGTCCACCGACCGGTGCCGGGCGGCCGGGCCGGCCAGCCACGCCGAGCCAGCCGAGACCAGCAGCACCAGGCCGGCTTCGTCCGCGTCCACCGCGTACGGCAGCCCGGGTGGCGCGGCCAGGGTGCCCAGCAGCTCGCCCGCGGCCAGCCCGGACAGCCAGTCCGCACACCGGCCGGCCAGCTCCGGGGCGGCCGTGGCCAGCCCGGCCAGCAGCTGCGGAACCGCCGCCAGCGACTCGGCCACCGGCCCCGGCAGGGCGTGATGCCCCAGCTCCTCGCAGGCCACGACCAGGTCGAGCGGGCTGGCCCCGAGACCGCCGTAGCGTTCCGGCACGGCCAGCCCGGTGCCGCCGAGCCCGGCCAGCTGCCGCCACACCGCACGCCCGGCCGTCCGGTCCCCGGCCGCCCAGGCCCGGGCCGCGCCCGGCACGTCCGCCCCGGAGAGCAGCTCGTGCACGGCCGTGCCGAACTGCTCCTGCTCGGCCGACCGGCCCAGCAGGAGGTCCTCGCGTACCCCCACCGGCTCGCTCACCGGGCCCACCTCATCGGGGCAGGCCGAGCAGCCGCTCGGCGATCACCGTGCGCTGGATCTCGTTGGTTCCCGCGTAGATCGTCCCGGCCAGGGCGAACAGGTAGCCGTCCAGCCACCGGCCATCCTGGCCGGGCCGGTCGCGCAGTTCCGCACGCGGGCCGAGCAGGTCCAGCGCGGTCTCGTGCAGCGCCACGTCGAGCTCGGACCAGAACACCTTGCCCAGGCTGGATTCCGCGCCCAGCCGGCCGCCCGCGGCCAGCCGCTGAGCCACGCCGAGCGTGTGCAGCTGGTAGGCCCGGGCGCCGATCCAGGCGTCCGCCACCCGGTCGCGCAGCCCGGTGTCGGCCGGGTCAGCGGTCCGCCGCCACAGCCCGGCCAGCCGGTCGGCCGCGGCGCAGAACCGCCCTGGGCTGCGCAGCGACAGGCCGCGCTCGTGGCTGGCCGTGCTCATCGCGATCCGCCAGCCGTCACCCGGCGTGCCGATCACGTCGGTGTCCGGCACGAACACGCCGTCCAGGAAGATCTCGGCGAACCCGGTGCCGCCGCCGAGCTGCCGGATCGGCCGCACGGTCACCCCGTCCGCGCGCAGGTCGAACATCAGGTAGGTCAGCCCGCGATGCCGTTCCGTGCTAGCCCGGGGGGACGACCCCCCGCTCTGCTTCCCCGGGGGACTACCCCCGGAACCCCCGGCCCCCGGTCGCCGCTCCGCGGCGAGGTCGCCAGGCTCACTGCGAAACAGACCGAAGGCGCGGTCAGCGAACGCCGCCCGGCTGCTCCACGTCTTGCTGCCGGTCAGCCGCCAGCCCCCGGCGTCCCGCTCGGCCCGGGCCTGGATCGCGGCCAGGTCACTGCCTGCCTCCGGCTCGGACCAGGCCTGGGCCCATACGTCGTCGGCCCGCGCCATCCGGGGCAGCAGCCGGTCCCGCTGCTCCGGCGTGCCGTGCGTGAACAGCGTCGGCGCGAGCAGGAACAGGCCGTTCTGGCCGACCCGGACGGGCGCGCCGGCCGCGTGGTATTCCTCCTCGAACGCCAGCCAGTCCAGCAGCGGGAGATCCCGGCCGCCGTACTCGGCCGGCCAGGACACCACCGCGAGCCGCGCCGCGAACAGCTCCCGCTCCCAGTCCCGGTGCCGGGCGAATCCCGCGGCGGTGTCCACCGACGGCAGCGGCGCGGCCGGCACGTGCGCCGCCAGCCAGTCCCGCACCTCGGCCCGGAAGCCGCTAGTCACCGGTCGGCCTGCTTCATGCTCCGGGCGTCCTGGCCGGCCAGCGAGTCACCGGCCGTCTCGGCGTTGTGCGCGTGCGCCAGGTGGTGCAGGCCGAACACGCCGTCCATGCCCGCCCGCATGCCCATCTGGTCTTCGCACTGATTCACCGCCCGCTTGGCCAGCATCAGGCCGAACGCCGGCATGGTGGCAATCTGCTCGGCCAGCGCGAACGTGACCGTGGCCAGGTCGCGGCGCGGCACCACCCGGTTCACCATGCCGACCTGGTAAGCGCGGTCCGCGCCGAACCGGTCTCCGGTGAACAGCACCTCCTTGGCGAAGCGGGGGCCGAGCAGCCACGGGTGCGCGAAGTACTCCACGCCGGGGATGCCCATCCGCACCACCGGGTCGGCGAAGAAACTGTCGTCGGCCGCGATGATCAGGTCACAGCACCAGGCCAGCATCAGCCCGCCGGCGATGCACGCGCCCTGCACCATCGCGATAGTCGGTTTGGGCAGCTCCCGCCAGCGGCGGCACATGCCCAGGTAGACCTCCATCTCCCGGGCGTACCTGGCGTCCGCGCCGGCCTTGCCCACGTGATCCCACCAGAGCACCGCGCGCCGGTCGAACGACTGGTCCACGTCCCGGCCCGGGGTGCCGATGTCGTGCCCGGCGCTGAAGTGATCACCGGCGCCGGCCAGCACGATCACCGTGACCTCGTCGTCGTTCACCGCCCGGGTGAAGGCCGCGTCCAGCGCGTAGGTCATCGCGGAGTTCTGCGCGTTCCGGTAGCGCGGCCGGTTCATGGTGACCACGGCGACCGGCCCGCGCCGCTCGTAACGTACTGGCTGATCAAGCCCCGTTTGATCAGGCCCAGTCTCGTCAGGTCCGGTCATCCCGCTGCCTCCCTGAGCGCCCGTTTGAGCGTCTTGCCCGCGGCGTTGCGCGGCAGCGCCGCGCAGAACTCCACCTGCCTGGGCACCTTGTAATTAGCCAGCCGCTGGCCGCAGAACGCCAGCACCTGGTCCGCGTCCAGCGCATAGCCGGGGCGGGTGACCACGAACGCCTTGCCCACCTCGCCCAGCCGCGGGTCGGCCACCCCGATCACCGCCGACTCGGCTACCCCGTCCAGCCGGGCCAGCGCCTGCTCCACCTCGGCTGGGTAGACGTTGAACCCGCCGCACACGTACATGTCCTTGAGCCGGTCGGTGATGGTGAGGTAGCCGGCCTCGTCGACGTGGCCGATGTCGCCGGTGTGCAGCCAGCCGCCGGAGTCGATGGCGGCCTGGGTCGCAGCCGGGTCATCCAGGTAGCCGACCATCAGGTTCGGCCCCCGGAGCAGGATCTCGCCTGGCTCGCCCGGCCCGGCCGCCCGCCCGTCCGGCCCGGCCACCCGGACCTCGAAGCCGGCCGCGGCCCGGCCCGACGTGCGGGCCACCGTCTCCGGGTCGTCCCCCGGCCGGCACATCGTGGCCACCACCGCCTCGGTCAGCCCGTACGCGGTGAGCACGGTGCGAAAGCTCAGCTCCCGGCGCATCCGCTCGACCAGCGCCACCGGCACGATGGCCGCGCCGGTGACCGCGAGCCGCAAGCTGGACAGGTCGCAGCGGTCCCGGTCCGGGTGGTCCAGGATCGTCTGGTACAGCGTGGGCGCGCCGGGCAGCACGGTGATCCGCTCCGCCTCGATCAGCCGCATCGCTTCCCCCGCGTCGAACACCGGCTGCGGCACGATGACCGCCCCGGTGAGCAGGCAGGCCAGGATGCCCGCCTTGTAGCCGAAACTGTGGAAGAACGGGTTGATCACCAGGTAGCGGTCCGCGCTGCTCAGCCCGCCGCAGTCGGCCCAGGCCGCGGCCACGCCCAGGGCCTGCTGGTGACTGCTCATCGCGCCTTTGCTCTGCCCGGTGGTGCCGGACGTGAACAGGATGTCGCTGATGTCGTCCGGGCTCACGGCCGCGGCCCGTGCTTCCGCGTCCGCCACCGGAACGTCGCCAGCCCGCTGCAAGAACCCGGCCCAGTCGATCACCTCAGCCCGCACGGCCGGCTGTGCCGGCCTCGGCGCGTAGCGGCGATCGGGGGGTTCCGGGGGGTCGTCCCCCCGGGGCAACACTGTTTCCACCGGCACCCGCACGGCGAGTTCCAGCCGGTCCAGCGAGGGCAACTGGAGGGCGTTCGGCATGATGGGGGTCTCCCGGGCCGCGGCGCGCAGCTCGGCTAGCCGGTCGGTGCCGAGGAAGCAGCCGGCCACGAACAGCACCCGGGACCCGCTGCGGCTGATCACGTCGAGCGCCTCATGGCCGGTGAACCGGGTGCTGACCGGGACCAGCGTGGCGCCGGCACTGAGCGCGCCGAGCGCGGCGAGTACCCAGTGATGCGTGTTCGGGGAGCACAGCGCCACCCGGTCGCCGGGGCCGATCCCGGAGGCGATCAGCGCCCGGCTGACGGTGCTGGCCTGCTCGTGCACGTCGCGCCAGCTGAGCCGCGGGCCACCCGGCTCGGCGAGCGCGGGCGCGTCCGGGTGATCCCGGGCCGCCTGGGCCAGCGCCGCGGGGATGGTGGTGGGCTGCACCGGCTCCTCCCAGCAAGCAAGTGCTTGGTAGGCTGAGCCTACTGTGGGCACAGCCGCTGGCCAACCGCCTGGGCCGAGGGAGCCGCCGGTGCAGGTCAACTCCGCGGACGAGGAGTTCCGGGCCGCGGTGGCGGGGTGGCTGGCGGAGCACCTGGCCGGCCGGTTCGCCGGGCTGCGCGGCGCGGGCGGGCCGGGCCGGGAGCACGAGGCCCAGGCCGAGCGGGTGGCCTGGAACCGGCACCTGGCCGCGGCGGGCTGGACCTGCCTGGGCTGGCCGGCCGAGCACGGCGGGCGCGGTGCCACGCTGGCCCAGCAAGTGATCTTCCACGAGGAGTACGCCCGGGCCGGCGCCCCGGCCCGGGTCGGCTACCTGGGCGAGGAGCTGCTCGGGCCGACCCTGATCGCGTTCGGCACGCCGGAGCAGCAGCGGCGGTTCCTGCCGCCGATCAAGGCGGTGACCGAGCTGTGGTGCCAGGGCTACTCGGAACCGGGCGCGGGCTCGGACCTGGCTTCGGTGGCCACCCGGGCCGAGCAGGACGGGGAGCAGTGGGTGGTCACCGGGCAGAAGGTATGGACCTCGCTGGCCCAGGAGGCCGACTGGTGCTTCGTGCTGGCCCGCACCGAGCCCGGCTCGCGGCGCAGCGCCGGGCTGTCCTACCTGCTGGTGCCGCTGCGCCAGCCCGGGGTGACCGTCCGGCCGATCCGGCAGCTGACCGGGACGGCCGAGTTCAACGAGGTGTTCTTCGACGGCGCGCGGACGGATCGCGGCAACGTGGTCGGCGCGGTCGGTGACGGCTGGCGGGTGGCCAAGGCCACGCTGGCCATCGAGCGGGGCGTGGCCACGCTGGGTCAGCAGGTCGGCTTCCGCCGCGAGCTGGACCGGCTGCTGGACCTGGCCCGCAGCGGCCCGGCCCGGCACGATCCGCTGCTCCGGGACAGGCTGGCCCGGGCCTGGATCGGCCTGGAGGTGATGCACGCGCACGCGGTGCGCACGCTGGGCGCGCCGGGTGCCGATCCGGGCGCGGCGGCGTCCGTGCTCAAGCTGCTCTGGTCACGCTGGCACCAGGAGCTCGGCGAGCTGGCCATGGCGGTGCTCGGCGCGCCGTCCCTGCTGGCCCGCGGCGCGCCGTACGACCTCGACGACTGGCAGCGGCTGTTCCTGTTCAGCCGGGCCGACACCATCTACGGCGGGTCCAGCGAGATCCAGCGCAACATCATCGCCGAGCAGGCGCTTGGCCTGCCCCGCCAGGCGCGCGGGTGAGCGTGCCACCGCCCGCCGGGCGGGACCTGCTGGCCGGCAAGGTCGTCGTCATCACCGCGGCGGCGGGCACCGGGATCGGCTCGGCGGTGGCCCGCCGCTGCCTGGACGAGGGCGCCCAGGTGGTGGTCAGCGACCATCACGAGCGGCGGCTGGCCGAGGTTGGCCAGCAGCTAGCCCAGGCGCACGGCGACCGGGTCTGGTCCCACCCGTGCGACGTCACCGCCGCGGACGGCGCGGACGCGCTGGTGGCGGCGGCGGTGCGCCGGTTCGGCCGGATCGACGTGTTCATCAACAATGCCGGGCTGGGCGGCACCGCCTCGGTGCTGGAGATGACCGACGAGGAATGGTCCCGGGTGCTGGACGTCACGCTGACCGGCACGTTCCGCGGCACCCGGGCCGCGCTGCGCCAGCTGGTGGCCCAGGGCCACGGCGGGTCGGTGGTGAACAACAGTTCCGTGCTCGGCTGGCGGGCCCAGCCGGGCCAGGCGCACTACGCGGCGGCCAAGGCAGGCGTGATGGCGCTGACCCGGTGCGCGGCGCTGGACGTGGCCCAGCACGGCATCCGGGTCAACGCGGTCGCGCCCAGCCTGGCCAGCCACCCGTTCCTGGCCAAGGTGACCAGCGAGGAGCTGCTCGCCGAGCTGGCCAGCCGGGAAGCGTTCGGCCGGGCCGCTCAGCCCTGGGAGGTGGCCACCGTGATGGTGTTCCTGGCCAGCGACTACGCGTCCTACCTGACCGGAGAGGTGATTTCGGTCAGCAGCCAGCACTCCTGACCAGGTGATCTGGAAAACGAGAACACGTTCTAGTAGTTTTACGGCATGAAGACCAAAGCTGCCGTGCTGTGGGGTCTGCACGAGAAGTGGCAGGTCGAGGACGTTGAGCTCGACCCGCCGAAGGAGACCGAGGTCCTGGTCAGGCTCACCGCGAGCGGCCTGTGCCACTCCGACGAGCACCTGGTCACCGGGGACATCCCGATGCCGTTCCCGGTGGTCGGTGGTCACGAAGGGGCCGGGAAGGTCGCGGCGGCCGGGGCCGAGGTCAAGCACGTCGCCGAGGGGGACTCGGTCGTGCTGAGCTTCCTGCCCGCGTGCGGCCGCTGCTCGTACTGCTCCCGGGGCATGCAGAACCTCTGTGATCTCGGCGCGTTCCTCATCAACGGCCCGCAGTTGGACGGCACCTACCGGTTCCACGCCCGCGGTCAGGGCGTCGGCCAGATGTGCCTGCTCGGTACGTTCTCCGAGTACACGGTCGTGCCCGGGCAGTCTGTGGTGAAGGTTGACGACGGCACGGCGCTCGACAAGGCCGCGCTGGTGGGCTGCGGCGTGACCACCGGTTACGGCAGCGCGGTGCGCACCGCCGAGGTCAAGGCGGGCGACACGGTCGTGGTCATGGGCATCGGCGGCATCGGCATCAACGCCGTGCAGGGCGCCCGGATCGCGGGTGCGCGGAACATCATCGCGATCGACCCGGTGGAATTCAAACGCCAGAAGGCCATGGAACTCGGCGCCACGCACACCGCGGAGAACGTCGCGGAAGCGGGCCCGATCGTGGGGCTGCTGACCCGCGGCCAGATGGCCGATGCGTTCATCATTACCACGGACACGGCCGAGGGCGACTACATCGGCCCTGCGCTCGACATGGTGGCCAAGCGGGGGAAGGTCGTCGTCACCGCCGTCGGCCACCCGGCCGACACGCAGCTGAGCGGCAACCTCTTCATGCTCACCATGATGGAGAAGCAGATCCGCGGCTCCCTCTACGGCTCCTCCAACGCCCAGCACGACATTCCCCGGATGCTGGAGCTCTACAACCTGGGCCTGCTCAAGCTGGATGAGCTCATCACCAGGGAGTACGCCCTGGAGGATGTCAACCAGGGCTATGAGGACATGCGCAGCGGTCGCAACATCCGCGGCCTGATCCGCTACTGATGGCTGAGCCGGCGGTCGCCGGGACCGTCAGCTGGGCCGCCGCGGACGGTGACCATCCGGCCCGCCGGGCGGCGCAGCGCTCGATGGCCGCGGTCGCCGCCGGGCGCAAGGCCGACTGGGTCGGCCTGTTCGCGCCGGACGCGCTGGTGGAGGATCCGGTCGGGCCTTCGATGCTCGACCCGGAAGGTACCGGGCACCGGGGCCGCGACGGGATCGGGAAGTTCTGGGACGAGCAGGTCAGCACCGTGCGCCGGTATGACTTCCAGGTCACCGACTCGTTTGCCAACGGGCCGTGCTGCGCCAACATCCTCAACCTGACGATGACGCTCGGCCCCGGCCTGACCATGACCGTCGACTGCGTGATCATCTACACCGTTGACGACGCCGGGCTGATCACGTCGATCCGCGCGCACTGGGAACCCGGCCGCGCGCTGGCCACGCTCACCACGCCCTGAAGCGCGGGGAGCTAGACCTTGCGGCCGACACCACCCCACATGGTGGCCGGGGTGGCGGTGTCCTCCGGTGCGTCCGGCCGCCACTCGGGGATGCGGACCACCCCCGGGTGGACCAGCTCCAGGCCGTCGAAGAACCGCTCCACCTCGGCGTGGTTACGCAGGTTGACGCGCTGCGACATGAGCCGGTTGAGCCGCTTGGCCATCTCGACCATCTTGTCGGCGTCGATGTCGTTGGCCGGGTGCGACAGCACCAGGTAGCTGCCGTTCGGCACCGCGTCGAGCAACTCGGTGAGGATGCTGTGCACCCCTTCGTCGTCCGTGATGAACTGCAGCACCGCCATCAGCACCAGGCCGACCGGCTGGCTGAAGTCCAGCGTCCGGGCGGCCGCGGTGAGGATCGCGGCTGGGTCGCGCAGGTCGGCCTGCAGGTAGTCGGTCGCGCCCTCCGGCGAGCTGGTCAGCAGCGACCGGGCGTAGTCCAGCACCAGCGGGTCGTGGTCGGCGTACACCACCCGGGTCTCCGGCGCGATGGCCTGGGCGACTTCGTGCGTGTTGTCCGGGGCCGGGATGCCGGTGCCGATGTCGAGGAACTGGCGGATGCCGGCGTCCTGGGTCAGCCAGCGCACCGTGCGGGCCAGGAAGGCCCGGTTGGCCCGGACCGACCGCGGCAGGTCCGGGTAGGCCGCCATGGCCTGCTCGGCGGCCTCGCGGTCGGCCGGGTAATTGGCCGTCCCGCCGAGCCAGTAGTTGTACACCCGGGCGACGTGCGCCACGTTGGTGTCGAACCCCGCCGCCTCTTGACCCGCGGCATGGTCTAACGATTCTCCGGTCATTCCAGCTTCCTCCTGACGTTTACTGAGCTGGCGACTTCTGGCCTACGCCGACGATCCCCCGCGGGCGCCTGGTCATCAGGCACCTGGTCATCGGGCATCTGCATCCCCTCACAAGTCAGCAGTACGGGGGCTGGTTGGTCAGCGCGGTGGCCACTCGCAGAAAGACTCCGAACAGCCGGTACAAATCCGGCAGCTGCCCGCTGACCTCGACGGTCCTCGAGTCGCGGGCGCTGACTCGCGGGATACCCAGCAGTTGGGCCGCCACCGACGCGGACTGCCAGCGCACGGCCAGCGTGGCGGGCTGCCCCTCGTGCTCGGCCGGCCGCAGCGTGCGCAGGCCGTCGGCCACCCCGGCCTCGATGGCAGCGCGAGCGTCCCGGACCGGCCGCAGTTCGGCGGCGAAGCGATCCACCGCCTGCTTGACCGCCACGGTCGTCACCGCCCGGTCCCAGGCGGCCATTTCCGCACAGGCGGCATCGTCGCCGGACAGCGCGGCGACCGGCACGCCCAGCGCGGCCGCGGTGGCGTGGGCCAGGCCTATCTCTCCGGCCGGGCGGCCGTCTAACCACATGTCCTCGATCTCGTGGCCCATGAACGAGTGGCTGAGCACGCCCAGCGCACCGGCCCGGGCGTGGTAGCCGACGCACACGACCGCGTCGTGGGTACCGTCCAGGCCGGCCAGCATGCCCATCGGCTTGGGCTTGCCGCGGATCAGCCGGGCGGCCGGGTGCAGCCGGTCCGGCAGGATGTTCCGCATCGGGCCGTGCGCGTCGTTCACGGTGATCGCGGTGCTGTCGCCCCACGCGGCGCGGATGCCGGCGATGGCCGCGTTGACGTCCTCTGTCATCAGCACCCGGCCACGCTCGTAGTCCGCGCCGCCCGGCTGGACGTCCTGCGCGTCCACCAGACCGGTGATGCCCTCCATGTCCGCGCTGATATAAACGTGCCGGCCGGCCTGCCCGGTCATGCCTGGGCGCCGCGGCGCTCCCGGGCGTAAGCGTCGAGCCGGCTGAGTTCATCGGCGTACAGGCGGCGCAGCACCCGCGGCGCGAACAGCCGCTCGAACACCCCGCCGACCCCGCCGGCCCCCTGCCACGTGGTGGAGATCCGCACCTGGCAGGCGCTGCCCTCCGGGGTGACGGTCCACGTGGTCACGGACGACGACAGGGTGTCGGATTCGGTGAGCACCCGGCCTGGCTCGGGCTCCGCGACCTGCGTCCGAAGCTGGCGGGTGCGCCCGCCCGCGGTCAGCTTGAACCGGGTGATCGTGCCTGCGCCGACGCCGCCCGACTCAACCTGGAAGTCGGAGAATGCGGGCGGCAGGAAGTGCGCATGATGATCGCGATGGTCCGCGATGTAACCGTAGACCTCGGGCGCGGGAGCGTCCACCGTCCGCTCGGCGGACACGGAAATCGGTGCCATGCCTGCCTGTCTACCACGGACCGCCGCACGGTTCCCGGCCCTACACTCTCCGGGCATGGACCTCAAGGATGCGACGCTGATGCTGCTGGCCGAATCGGCCGCGCATCCGGCCCTGGCCAATGCCGCCCAGTCCGCCTATGACGCGCTGGCCAGCGGGCAGCAGGTCCCGTACCAGACGCTGAGTGTGCTGCTGGGCGACGCCAGCGGCAAGGGCGTGCTGCGGGATCTGCGGCACAAGCACAGCGCGACCGCGTTCGAGGCCATCGTGTTCCCGATCTGCCGCGAGATCGACCGGCAGAAGCCGGTCCCGCCGCGCCGCCAGGCGGCGGGCCGGGACCCGCTCACCGACCAGGCCTGGCGGCCAAACTCATCAGCGCGGTGACTTATGCCCCGCCGGTGGGGCACAATTCACCGCGCTGAGCGAAAGCGCGGCTCAGCCGACTATGTCGAAGGTGCCCAGCACCTTCTGCGGGCGGATCCTGACCACCAGTTCGCCCGGCAGCTGCGGGTCGGAGAGTGACAGCACCGGGTCAGTCTAGGCACGGCCGGTCAGATCGGGTCCCAGGGTACGGACTCGTAGATCTCGCCGACCGCCTTCGACAGCGCGGCTGAGCCGGGCAGCTCCACCTGAGCGATCCGGCCGACCGGCGCGACGCCGTGGGAGTTCGTGACGACCGCCGCCCGCAGCGACGGCAGGTCGGCCAGGCGGACCGGGGCGCGCCGGGTCGGCAGGCCGGAGCCGGCCAGCCGCGGCTCCACCAGCTGCCAGGTGATGCCGGCCAGGCAGGGCGCGTCCGGCCAGGTGAGCATGCTTCCGTCCGAGAACGCGATGTTGGTGATCGCGCCCTCGGCGATGATGCCGTCCGGCCCGGTCAGCAGCGCGTCGTCGAACCCCGCACGCGCCGCGGCCCGGCCGTAGTAAGCCTGGCCGACGTCCCCGGTGTGCTTGATGTGCGGGACCGGGCGCTGATAGGGAACCGGCATCAGCCGCTGTGGGTCCGCGGCCAGGTGAGCGGGTGGCCGGACGGTGACCATGATGGCGGGGGCCGGGTCGGCGGCCGGCCAGTAGATGATGACGCGCACCGACGCGTCCTGGATATCGCCGAGCGCGTGCCGGATGTGCGCCCGGACCTGGTCGCCGTCCAAGCCGCGGCCGGACAGCTCGCGGGTGGCGGCGTCCAGCCTGGCCAGGTGCAGGGCCAGGCCGCGGGTCCGGGCCTGGCGGACCTGCATGGCGGTGAAGTGCCCGTAGGGCCCGAGGACGTAGTCCCGCAACTGCCCGGCGGTCGCGGTGCTCCCGTTGACTTCGACCCGGATCGGCGTACCTGCCACGGCCCTACGGTAACCGCCGGCCGGTCAGATCCGCTCGATGATCGTCGCGGTGGACATGGCCCCGCCCGCGCACATGGTGACCAGCGCGGTACCGGCGTTACGCCGCTCGAGCTCGTGCAGCGCGCTGGTGATCAGCCGGGCGCCGGTGCTGCCGACCGGGTGGCCGAGCGCGATCGCGCCGCCGTTGACGTTCACCCGCTCCGGGCCGGGCTGGTGCACCCACAGCCAGGACAGCACCACCGACGCGAACGCCTCGTTGACCTCGAACAGGTCGATGTCGCCGATTGTCATCCCGGCGCTGGCCAGCACCCGCTCGGTGGCCGCCACCGGCCCGTCCAGGTGGTAGTACGGTTCCGCGCCGATCAGGCACTGGGCCAGGATCCGGGCCCGCGGCCGCAGGCCCAGCTGGCCGGCCCGCCCCTCGTCCAGCAGCAGCACCGCGGCGGCGCCGTCGGAGATCTGCGACGAGGTGCCCGCGGTGTGCAACCCGCCGTCCAGCACCGGGCGCAGCCGGGCCAGCGCCTCCGCGCTGGTCTCGCGGAGGCCCTGGTCCCGGTCCACCACCTGGGTTTCCCCGGTCGGCTTGTGCTCGTCGTCCAGCACCGGCGCTTTGACCGGCACGATCTCCCGCTCGAACCAGCCCTGCGCCCAGGCGCGCTGGGCCCGGGTCTGCGAGCGCAGCCCGAACGCGTCGAGGTCGGCGCGGGTCAGCCCGCGGCGCTCGGCGATCCGCTCCGCCGCGACGAACTGGTTCGGCAGGTCGATGTCCCAGGCGGCGGGCCGCGGCGTGCCGACGTCGGTGCCCCGGTTGGCGCCGAGCGGCACCCGGCTCATCGCCTCCACCCCGCAGGCCAGGCCGGCCGTGATGGCGCCGGCCGCGATGAGGCCGGCCACCACGTGCACCGCCTGCTGGGCCGAGCCGCACTGCGCGTCCAGCGTCAGGCAGCCGGTCTGATAGGGCAGCCCGGCGTGCAGCCACGCGGTCCGGGTCACGTTGCTGGACTGCTCGCCGGCCTGCGTCACGCACCCGCCGGCCACCTGCTCGACGTCGGCCGGGTCCAGGCCCGCGCGGTCCAGCAGCCCGGCCTGCACCGCGCCCAGGAGTTCGGCCGGGTGCAGCCCGGCCAGCACCCCGCCCCGCTTGCCGATGGGGGTGCGCGCCGCAGCTACGATCACCGGACTTCCCACGGCGTTCCTCCCGGAAGCTTGATCACTGGTAGAACGTGTTCCCAAACGGGTGCCCGCCGCTGTTCACGTCTTCAGGGCTGCGTGGTTGAATCCAACTAGAACACGTTATAGCGGAGGCAGCAATGGCCGAGCCCAGCATCCCGCCAGGTTTCGACTTCACTGACCCTGACCTGTACGTGCGCCGGGTGCCCAGCGACGAGCTGGCCGAGCTGCGCCGCGCCGCCCCGGTCTGGTGGAACGCCCAGCCGCGCGGCGCGTCCG
Organism: uncultured Actinomycetes bacterium; assembly: GCA_963717125.1. Lineage (GTDB taxonomy): Bacteria > Actinomycetota > Actinomycetes > Streptosporangiales > Streptosporangiaceae > RYN-230. The sequence continues at coordinate 301,164 of CAVQVG010000019.1, read as the reverse complement.
GCTTCGACGACGAGGGCTTCTGGGTGGTCACCAAGCACGCGGACGTGCTCGAGGTGTCCCGGGCCAGCGACGTCTACTCCAGCCAGCAGAACACCGCGATCATCCGCCATGGCCAGCCGGTCACCGACGAGGCGCTGGCCATGCAGCAGCTCATCCTGCTCAACATCGACCCGCCGCAGCACACCAAGCTGCGCGGCATCGTGTCCCGCGGCTTCACGCCGCGCGCCATCCGCAACCTCCGCGAAGCGCTGACCGCCCGTGCCGAGGCAATCGTGCATAACGCCCGTACCGGCGGTTCGGGTGACTTCGTCACCGACGTAGCCTGCGAACTGCCGCTGCAGGCCATCGCCGAGCTGCTCGGCATCCCGCAGGAGGACCGGCGCAAGGTCTTCAACTGGTCGAACGAGATGATCGGCTACGACGACCCGGAGTATGACGGCGACCCGCAGGCGGCCGCGGCCGAACTGGTCGGCTACAGCATGGCCATGGCCGAGGACCGCCGCGGCTGCCCGCGGGACGACATCGTCACCAAGCTGGTGCACGCGGAAGTGGACGGCGGCCAGCTGTCGCCGGACGAGTTCGGCTTCTTCATGATCCTGCTCTCGGTGGCGGGCAACGAGACCACCCGGAACGCGATATCGCACGGGATGCTGGCCTTCCTGGACCACCCCGAGCAGTGGGCCTTGTACAAGGACCAGCGCCCGGAGACGGCGGGGGAGGAGATCGTCCGGTGGGCCACCCCGGTGACCGTGTTCCAGCGCACCGCGCTGGCGGACACCGTGCTGGGCGGCCAGCAGATCACCAAGGGCGAGCGGGTCGGCCTGTTCTACCGGTCGGCCAACTTCGACGAGGACGTGTTCGACCACCCGGAGCGGTTCGACATCCTGCGCAGCCCCAACCCCCAGCTCGGTTTCGGCGGCACCGGCACGCACTACTGCCTCGGCGTGAACCTGGCCCGGCTGGAGATCGAGCTGATCTTCAACGCGATCGCCGACGGCATGCCGGACATCAGCAAGGCCGGTGAGCCGGAGCGGCTCCGGTCCGGCTGGCTGAACGGCATCAAGCGGCTGCCGGTCGCCTACGCGTAATGTGCTGTTGATGCCCCCGCCGAACATCCCGCCCGGATTCGACTTCACCGACCCCGATCTGTGCGTCCAGCGGGTCCCGGCCCGGGAACTGGCCGAGCTGCGCCGGGCCGCCCCGGTCTGGTGGAGCCAGCAGCCACGCGGCACGGGGGGATTCGACGACGGCGGGTACTGGGTGGTCACCCGGCACGCGGACGTGCTGCAGGTGTCCCGGCACAGCGACATCTACTCGAGCGAGGCCAATACCGCGCTCATCCGGTACGCGCTGCCGGTCACCGAGGAATCCCTCCAGCTGTCCCGGCTCATCCTGCTCAACCGCGACCCGCCCGGCCACACCAAGCTGCGCGGGATCGTGTCCCGGGGCTTCACCCCGCGGGCCATCGGCAGCCTGCGGGAGGCGCTCACCGACCGGGCCAGGCGGATCGTAGCGGCCGCCGTCGCGGACGGCACCGGCGACTTCGTCACCGACGTGGCCTGCGAGCTGCCGCTGCAGGCCATCGCCGAGCTGCTCGGGGTGCCGCAGCCGGACCGGCGGAAGATTTTCGACTGGACCAATCAGATGGTCGGCTCGGAAGATCCGGAGTACCAGACAGAAACGATGACCGCCGGGGCGGAGCTGGTCGGCTACAGCTTGCAGCTGGCCGAGCAGCGCCGGGCCTGCCCGCGCGAGGACATCGTCAGCACGCTGGTGCAGGCGGACGTGGACGGGGAGATGCTGACCCCGGACGAGTTCGGCTACTTCATGATCCTGCTGGCCGTGGCGGGCAACGAGACGACCCGGAACGCGATCTCCCACGGGATGCTGGCCTTCCTGGACCACCCGGAACAGTGGGAGCTGTACCGGGCCGGGCGGCCGGCCACGGCGGTGGACGAGATCGTCCGCTGGGCCACCCCGGTGACCGTGTTCCAGCGCACCGCGCTGGCCGACACGGTGCTGGGCGGCCAGCACATCACGGCCGGCCAGCGGGTCGGCCTGTTCTACCGGTCGGCCAACTTCGACGAGGCGGTCTTCGGCAGTCCCGAGGAGTTCAACATCCTGCGCGACCCCAACCCGCATCTCGGCTTCGGGGGCATGGGCGCGCACTACTGCCTGGGCGCCAACCTGGCCCGGCTGGAGATCGAACTCATCTTCAACGCGATCGCCGATGCCATGCCGGCCATCACCAAGGCAGGCGAGGTGGAGCGACTGCGCTCCGGCTGGCTGAACGGCATCAAACGCCTCCCGGTCAACTACGGCTGACCGGCGGCCGGGTCAGGGCGTACTGGCCACTACCCACATGGAGAAGTACTGCGAGCCGCCGCCGTAGGCGTGCCCGAGTGCGGTACGGGCGTTAGGCACCTGGTGCTCACCGGCCTGGCCCATTACCTGGAGCGCTGACTCGGCGAAGCGGAGCAGGCCGGACGCGCCGATCGGGTTGGAGCTGAGCACCCCGCCGGATGGGTTCACCGGCAGCGCGCCGCCGATCTCGGTCTCCCCGGCCTCGGTCAGCCGCCAGCCCTGCCCGGGCTCGGCGAAGCCCAGGTTCTCCAGCCACATCGGCTCGAACCAGGAGAACGGCACGTAGATCTCGGCCGCGTCGATCTCCCGGGCCGGGTCGGTGATGCCCGCGTCGCGCCACAGCGCGGCCGCGGCGTCGGCCCCGGCCCGCGGGTTGACGTGGTCCTTGCCGGAGAACATGGTCGGCTCGGTGCGCATCGAGGTGGCCCGGATCCAGGCCACCGGGTGGCCCGCGGCTGCACGGTCCCGGGCCGCGGCCGTGTCGCCGATGACCACGGCGCATGCGCCGTCGGAGGACGGGCAGGTCTCGTCGTAGCGGACCGGGTCCCACAGCATCGGCGAGGCCTGCACCTTCTCCAGCGTGATGTCCGCCTGCTGCAGGTGGGCGTACGGGTTGCGGGCCCCGTTCCGCCGGTCCTTGACCGCGACCATGGCGCCGATGTGCCGGGGCGCGCCGCTGCGCCGGATGTAGGACCGGACGTGCGGCGCGAAGTAGCCGCCCGCGCCGGCCACCAGCGGCATGCTGAACGGCGGCGCGATGGACAGCGCCCACATGGCGTTGGACTCGGACTGCTTCTCGAACGCGACGGCCAGCACCCGGCGGTGCACCCCTGCCTCGGCCAGGCTGGCCGCGACGATCCCGGTGGCCCCGCCGACCGAACCCGCGGTGTGCACCCGGAGCAGCGGCTTGCCGACCGCGCCGAGCGCGTCGGCCAGGTACAGCTCGGGCATCATCACGCCCTCGAACAGGTCGGGCGCCTTGCCCAGCACGACCGCGTCGATGTCGGCCAGGGTCAGCCCGGCATCCGCCACGGCCCGGTCCACCGCCTCCCGGCACAGCCCGGCGATGGACACGTCGGCCCGCCGGGACCGGTGCCGGGTCTGGCCGACGCCGAGCACCGCGGCCTGCTGTTTCATCCGCGTGCCTCCATGACGCAAACGAGGTTCTGCTGCAGGGCCGGGCCGCTGGTGGCGTGGCCGAGCGCGCGGTCCGCGCCGTCCGCCGTGATGGCCCGGGCCGCCATGCCGATCCGGGCCAGGCCGGCCGCGAACATCGGGTTGCCGCACAGCGCGCCGCCGGACGGATTGACCTGAGTGCCGTCGTCCAGGCCCAGCGCGGTACGGAGAATGAGCTCCTGGTGGCTGAACGGGGCGTGCAGTTCGGCCACGTCGATGCCCGGGCCGGCGCTGGCTGCCTGGCCGGCCGCGACCGCGGCGGGCGACGTGGTCAGGTCCCGGCCACCCAGTTCCCCGGTGTCGATCCGGTGCGCGAAGCCGGTGATCCAGGCGGGCCGCGGGCACAGCTCGCGGGCCCGGTCGGCCGAAGCCAGGACGACGACCGCGGCCCCGTCCCCGACCGGTGCGCAGTCGTGCGCCCGGAGCGGGTCGGCGACGTAGGGGCGGTCCAGCAGTTCCTCGGCCGAGACCTGCTCGGACAGCTGCGCCTGCGGGTTGCCGCGGGCAGCGGCCCGGCTGCGCGCGGCCACCCCGGCCATGTCCTTCTCGCTCCACCGCCCGGCCTCGATGCCCAGCCGGGCCTGCAGCGCGGCGATGCTCACCGAGTCCGGCCACAGCGGCGCCACCAGGTAGGGGTCAAGTTGCAGGGCCAGCACCCGGCGGAGCTGGCCCGCGGACGACTTGCCGAACCCGTAGACCAGCGCGGTGTCCGCCGCGCCGGTGAGGATCTTCACCCAGGCCTCGTACAGCGCCCAGGCGCCGTCCATCTCCACGTGCGACTCCATGATCGGCGGGACCGCGCCGATCGCGTCCACCGCCGAGACGAACGAGAATGCCCGGCCAGCCAGGTAATCCGACGAGCCGGAGCACCAGAACCCGATGTCCGCCTTGGCCAGCCCGGTGCTGGCCAGCACCTCGGCGAAGATCGGCACCAGCATCTCCACCCCGCCGGTCGTGCCGTCGCCGTACCGGACGCACGGCGACTGGGCGAAGCCGATGACGGCGACGTCGGTCACGGTTTCTGTCCTTCACAGGTGGTGGGCATAGGACTCGTACGGTACGTCCGGCTCCCCGGTCGGCTGGAAGTGGTCGATGTTCTCTGGGGTGGTGCCCCATTCCGCGCGCGGTTTCCAGACCGCCTGGACCCGCATGCCCATCCGCACCTCGTCCGGCGCACAGCCCAGGATGAGGTGCTGGAACGCGATGTCAGCCCCATCCAGCAGCACCGAGGCGGCCACGTACGGTGGCGCTACCCGCTGACCCTGGTAGGGCACGTTGACCACGCAGAACGTGGTCACGATGCCGGTGTCGGGCAACTCCACCTCGTCGGTGGTGGGCACCCCGTTGAACGGGGCAGGCGCCGCGCGGCGGGATGTAGACCTTGCCGCAGGCCGGGCAGCGCTGCCCGAGCAGCCGGCCCTCGGCCAGCCCGCGCAGGTAGCTGCTCTCCCCGGCGGAGGTGGTGTGCTCGTACCGCAGCCGCACCGGCGTGGTAATCATGGTCACCGGCTCACCGGCCTGGTCCGCGCGGTCGCGGTCCGCCGCTGCCGCGGCCTGGTTTGCCCGGCTGTCTTCCCCCACCACCCGCGCGCCGTCGCACGGCTCGAAGCAGGCGATGTCCCTGATGCTCCCGACGGGGGTGGCGACCCAGCGTGGCCGGACCCGCAGCCCGGTGTGCATGGCCGCGGGCCACCCGGCGTCCACCGCGTGCAGCATGGCGGTGTCCGCGCCGTCCAGCCGGATCAGTGCCCAGCCGAACGGGCGCGCCAGCGGCTGCCCGTCCAGGGGTTCCGGCATCCAGGTCCAGCTGACCACCGTGCCCTCCGGACCCACCTCCAGCAGCGTGCCCGGCGACTCGCCGGTCCCCGGGTCATACTCGAACGGCGGGGCGTGCACCCGCCCGTCGGCTGCCCGCGTGCCGAGGATCCGCAGGCCGGCCAGCGCGGTCATGAACTGGCTGAGCACCGGCCCGAGCGAGCGGGTGTAATCGAAGCCGATCTCCAGCTGGGCACGCAGCGGCTGACTCACGCAACAGAGTGAAACACGTTCCGGCTTGACCCGGCAATAGAGGCTCGCGAGCCGTGTGCGCCTGCCTTGTTCCCCCATAGAACCTGTTCTAGATTGACACAATGGACAGCGTCGGCCTGTGGGCCATTGCGGCGGACTCCCCGGACCGGGCCGCCGTCATCGAGCCGGACGGCACCGCGGTCAGCTACGCCGAACTGGCCGCCGCGGCGGACCGCTATGGGCGGGGCCTGCGCACGCTCGGCCTGGGCACCGGGGACACGGTGGCCACGCTGCTGCCCAACAGCGCGACCGCGCTGGCGCTGTACTTCGCCGCCATCGAGACCGGCCTGTACATCGTGCCGATCAACTGGCACCAGCTGGCCCCGGAGGTCGCTTACATCCTGACCGACAGCGAGACAGCCGCGTTCGTGGCCGACGAGCGGTTCGCCGCGGTGGCGGCCGAGGCGGCCGACCTGGCCGGCCTCAAGGCCCGGTTCGCGGCCGGCGCGATCCCCGGGTTCGAGCCGCTCACCGCGCTCGGTGACGACGGGCTGGACGGGCGCCCAGCGCCGCGCACACACGGCGCGCCGATGCTGTACACGTCGGGCACCTCCGGCCGCCCCAAGGGGGTGCGCCGCCCGCTGACCGGCCTCGACCCGGACGTCGCCACCGGCGCCCAGTCCACCTGGTTCTTCGGCCTGTTCGGCCTGGCGCCGTATGACGATCACGTGCACCTGTGCGGGTCGCCGCTGTACCACACGGCGGTGCTCAACTTCGCCGCGATCTCGATCCAGCTCGGCCACACCGTGGTGCTGGTGGACCGCTGGGATCCGGAGCAGGCGCTGGCCCTCATCGAGCGGTACCGGGTGACGCACACCCACACCGTGCCCACTCAGTTCCGCCGGATGCTGGCGCTGCCTGACGAGGCGCGGGCCCGGTATGACACCAGCTCGCTGCGCGCGGTGATCCACAGCGCGGCGCCCTGCCCGGCGGAGATCAAGCGCCGCATGATCGACTGGCTGGGCCCGGTCATCGTCGAGTACTACGCGGCCACCGAGGGCGGCGGCACGCTGATCAGCTCCGCGGAATGGCTCCGCAAGCCGGGCTCAGTGGGCCTGCCCTGGCTCGGCTCGCAGGTCAAGGTGCTGGACCGGACCGGCCACGAGGTCGCCCCCGGCCAGCAGGGCCTGGTCTACATGAGGATGGGCACCTCGGACTTCGCCTACTACAAGGACGACGAGAAGACCCGGGCCGCCCGGGCCGGCGGCCTGTTCACCGTCGGCGACATCGGCTACCAGGATGAGGACGGCTACCTGTTCATCTGCGACCGGAGCAGCGACATGATCATCTCTGGCGGGGTGAACATCTATCCGGCCGAGATCGAGGCCGAGCTGTCCTGCCATCCCGCGGTGGCTGACGTCGCGGTGTTCGGCATCCCGCACGAGGACTGGGGCGAGGAGATCAAGGCGGTGGTGCAGCCGGCCGAAGGCGCCGAGCCCGGCCCCCAGCTGACCGCGGACCTGCTCGATTTCCTGGCTGGCCGGCTGGCCAAGTTCAAGCTGCCGCGCACCATCGACTACGTCGCCGAACTGCCCCGCGACCCGAACGGCAAGCTGTACAAGCGCCGCCTCCGCGACCCCTACTGGTCCAACCGCGACCGCGCCATCTAAGACAGCCCGGCGGTCAGCGGCGGTGGGGTTAGTGGTCGCGGAAGTGCGGTGTGCGCTTTTCGGTGAACGCGCGCGGGCCTTCCCTGGCGTCGTCGCTGGCGAACACGGCCATGCCGATCCGGGCCTCGACGGCGAACGCCTCGTGCTCCGGCATGCCCTCGGTCTCCCGGATCGTGCGCAGGATCCCGCGGACCGCGACCGGCCCGTTCGCCGCGATCAGGTCGGCCAGCTCCAGGGCCTTGGCCAGCGCCTGGCCGTCCGGCACGACGTGGCCGACCAGCCCGATCTCCCGGGCCTCGGCGGCGCTGATGTGCCGGCCGGTGAGCAGCAGGTCGGCCGCCACCGTGTACGGGATCTGCCGGGTCAGCCGCACCGCGGAGCCGCCCAGCGGGAACAGCCCCCAGCGCGCCTCGGAAATCCCGAACCGGGCGCTCTCCCCGGCCACCCGGATGTCGGTGGCCTGCAGGATCTCGGTGCCCCCGGCGATGGCCGGGCCTTCCACCGCGGCGATGAGCGGCTTAGTCAGCCGACGGCCCTTGAGCAGCGCCGGTATCGCGGACATGTCCATGTCCCCGGCGCGGAACGCCTCGCCCGGGTGCGACCGGCTCATCGCCTTCAGGTCGGCCCCCGCGCAGAACGCGCCGCCCGCGCCGGTCAGCACGCAGACCCGGATGCCCGGGTCACTGTCCACCTGGTCCCACGCCTCGCGGAGCAGGGCCATCATCGGCCCGCTCAGCGCGTTGCGCGCCTGGGGCCGGTTCATGGTCACGATCAGCACGTGGCCGCGGCGCTCGAGCAGCACGTGCGGCGGCTCGGTGCCGTCGGCAGGCTCGGCGGAGGCGGGCGCGGAGGTCGATGTCATCGAACCGGTCTCTCCTCACTTTGGCCCAGGCGCAGGCCTTGCCCAAAAACGGTAACACGTTCTAGTTTCGTCCCATGGCCCTGAACATCGCCGACCTCTACGAGCATGCGGCGGACACCTTTGCCGAGCGCACCGCGCTGGCCTGTGGTGACAAGCAGTTCACCTTCCGCGAGGTCGATGCGCGCGGCAACCGGCTGGCGCACTACTTAGCGGGCATCGGCGTCAAGCCCGGAGACCACGTGGGCGTGTACGCCCGCAACTCGGTGGAGGCGGCCGAGACGCTGCTCGCGGTGTGCAAGCTGCGCGCGGTCGCGGTCAACATCAACTACCGGTACGTCGAGAACGAGTTGCGGTACCTGCTCGACGACTCCGACCCGGTCGCGCTGGTGCACGACCGGCGGGACACGGCGCGGGTGGCCGCGGTCGCGGACGCCGCGCCCGGGCTGCTCGGCACGGTGGTCATCGACGACGGCAGCGATGCCGACCTCGGCACCGGGGTCAGCTACGACGACGCGCTGGCGGCTGGGTCACCGGACCGCGACTTCGGGGAGCGCAGCGGCGATGACGTGTACATCATCTACACCGGCGGGACGACTGGACGGCCCAAGGGCGTCATGTGGCGGCACGAGGACATCTGGCGCACCCTGGGCGGCGGGATCGACTTTTTCACCGGTGAGGAACTGGCCGACGAGTGGGAGCAGTCCCGCCGTGGGCGCGAATCGGGCGGGATGGTCCGGCTGTGCGCCGCTCCGCTGATCCACGGGGCGGCGCAGGTGGCCACTCTGGGCGCGCTGTTCGGCGGCGATACCGTGGTGCTGACCCGGCGGTTCGACCCGCACGAGGCCTGGCGGGAGATCGAGCGGTACAAGGTGAACGTGATGCTGGTCATCGGGGACGCGATGGCGCGGCCGCTGATCGAGGCCTACCGCGACGGTGATTATGACGCCTCCTCGCTGCTGTCCCTCTCCTCCAGCGCGGCGCTGTTCTCCCCGGTGGTCAAGGACGCCTGCACCGCGGCGCTGCCCAACGTGTTCATCACCGAGGCGATCGGCTCCACCGAGACCGGCTTCGCCGGGATGGGCCTGGTGACGGCCGGCGCGGAGCAACGTGGCGGCCCGACGGTCAAGCCAGGCCCGGAGGTCGTCGTGCTGAACGACCAGGGCGGCCAGGCCGGGCCGGGGGAGGTCGGCCGGCTGGCTCGCGGCGGTCACGTGCCGCTCGGCTACTACAAGGACCCGGTCAAGACGGCGGCGATGTTCGCCGAGATGGACGGGAAGCGTTACGCCGTACCGGGGGACTGGGCCCGGGTCGAGACGGATGGCAGCGTGACCCTGCTCGGCCGGGGCAATACCTGCGTGAATTCTGGCGGCGAGAAGGTGTTCCCGGAAGAGGTCGAGGGCGCGCTCAAGTCTCATCCCGGCGTGTTCGACGCCCTGGTCATCGGCGTGCCGGACGAGACGCTCGGACAGCGGGTGGCCGCACTGGTGCAGGCCCGCGAGGGCACCCCGGTGGACCTGGACCAGCTCGTCAGCCATGTCCGCGGTGAGGTCGCCGGGTACAAGGTGCCGCGCAGCATCTGGCTGGTCGGCTCCATCGGCCGCACCGCGGCCGGCAAGGCCGACTACGGCTGGGCGCACCGTTACGTGGCTGACCACCCGCCCAGCGCGGGCCGCGCTACCGCCAGCCAGCCCGCCCATTAAGGAGACTCGTGCGGACCCCGCTGTGCACCCTGCTCGGCATCGAGCACCCGATCGTCGGCTTCACCCCGTCCGAACAGGTGGCCGCCGCGATCAGCCGGGCCGGCGGGCTCGGCGTGCTGGGCTGCGTCCGGTTCAACGACCCGGCCGAGCTGGACGCCGTGCTGCACTGGATGGACGGCAACACCGATGGCCGCCCGTACGGGGTCGACGTGGTGATGCCCGCCCGGGTGCCGGCCGAAGGCGCCCCGGTAGACCTGGGCCAGCTGATCCCGGACGGACACAAGGACTTCGTCGAGCAGACGCTGCTCAAACTGGGCGTGCCGCCGCTGCCCGACGGTTCGGCCGCCGGGGAGGGCGTGCTCGGCTGGCTGCACTCGGTCGCCCGGCAGCACGTCGAGGTGGCGCTGACCCACCCGGCCCGGCTGATCGCGAACGCGCTCGGGCCGCCGCCCGCGGACATCATCGAGCGGGCCCACGACCGCGGCATGCTGGTCGCCGCGCTGGCCGGTAAGGCGGACCACGCCCGCAGCCACGTCGCCAGCGGGGTGGACATCGTGGTGGCTCAGGGCTACGAGGCGGGCGGGCACACCGGCGAGATCGCCAGCATGGTGCTCATCCCGGAAATCGTGGACGCGGTCGGCGGCCAGGTGCCAGTGCTCGCGGCGGGCGGGATCGGCTGCGGCCGGCAGATCGCCGCGGCCCTGGCGCTCGGCGCGGTCGGCGTCTGGATGGGCTCGGCCTGGCTGGTCACCGAGGAATACTCGCTGAGCGCGGCCCTGCCGGCGCTGCGCGAGGCGCTGCTCACGGCCACCTCGTCCGACACCGTGCGGTCCCGGATCTACAGCGGCAAGCCCGCGCGGCTGCTGAAGAACCGCTGGACGCAGGCCTGGGCGGAGCCCGGCGCGCCCGAGCCGCTGCCAATGCCGTTGCAGAACCTGCTGGTCAGCAACGCACACCAGCGGCTGATGCGATCCGGTCAGCCCGATGTGCAGCCGATGCCGGTAGGCCAGATCGTGGGCCGGATGACCGAAGTCCGCCCGGTGGCCGAGCTGGTCAAGGCCCTGGTGCAGGAAACCGCCGAGGCGCTGGGCCGGCTGGACACCATGCGCTGAACCGGGCCTGCCCGCCGGCCGTTCTCCTGACCGGAGACCCCTGATGGCTGGGGCGGGAGGGCTTGGCATGATCCTTGGATTGCGGGCCGGTGATCCCCGGCGGATGGGGCCGTACCAGCTGCTGGGCCGCCTGGGTTTCGGGGGCATGGGATCGGTGTTCCTGGGCCGGGCGGCCGGGGGAAGCCTGGTCGCGGTGAAGGTGATCCGGGCCGACCTGGCCGGTGACCCCGGGTTCCGGGCCCGGTTCGACCAGGAAGTAACCGCGGCACGGAGAGTCAGTGGGCTATTCACCGCGGCGGTGGCCGACGCGGACACCGGCGGGCCGGTGCCCTGGCTGGCCACCAGCTACGTGCCCGGGCCCTCGCTGGCGGAACTGGTTCGCACGCACGGCGCATTACCGCTGCCTTCGATCCTGGCGCTGGGCGCCGGGCTGGCCCGGGCCCTCGGCGTGATCCACGGGGCCGGCCTGGTGCACCGTGACCTGAAGCCGTCCAACGTGCTGGTCGCCGCGGACGGGCCGCGGATCATCGACTTCGGCATCTCGCGCGCGGCCGGCGCCAGTTCGCTGACCCAGGCCGGCATGGTGATGGGCTCGCCCGGGTTCATGTCACCCGAGCAGGCCGAGGGCGGACCGGTCGGCCCGGCGAGCGACGTGTTCAGCCTGGGCACGCTGCTGGCCTTCGCCGCGACCGGGCAGGGCCCGTTCGGCGCCGGGTCGATGGCCGCGCTGCTCTACCGGGTCGTGTATGGCCAGCCCAGCACCGACCAGCTGCCCGGGCGGTTGCGCCCGCTGGTCGAGCGCTGCCTGGCCAAGGACCCCGGCCAGCGGCCCAGCTCGGCGCAGCTGCTGGCCGAGCTGGGCGCGACCCGCCCGGCCGGGGACTGGCTGCCGGCCGACGTGGCCGAGACGCTCAGCCGGTTCGCCGCGCCCGAGGCGGCGCTGGCCGCCGCTGCGGCCGCGGCCAGCCTGTCCCGCCGGGCCGGGCCGGCCAGCCGGTTCCGGTCCCGAGCGGCCCCGGCTGGCTGCCGATGACGGGCGGCCAGCTCCCCGTGCTGGCCGACCAGCGGGCCGTGGTGGGCGCTGAGCTCCGCGCGGCGGGCCACCAGCCACCGGGCACCGATGAGGAGCCGACGGTGACGGTGGTCCGGCCGCACCGGCTCAGGAACGCGCCGGGGCCGCGCGCCGCCGCCGTCGCCCCGCCACGGCACCCGGGGCGACGGCGGCGGGCCCGGCTGTGGGCCGCGGTCGGCGCCGGGACCGGCGCGGCCGGCGTGCTCGTGGCGGTCATGCTGACCGGGATCCTCCAGCCCGCGGCCCGGCCCGTTGCGCACCCGGCCAAAGCGGCGGCCAGGCTGCCTGACCCCGCGTCCGTGCTGAAGGCGCGCGGCACGCATCCCGCCGGGCAGCATCACCGGCACCGGGCGACGTCCGGGTCCGGGGTCACCATGGCGGTGGCGGCCTCCTCGTCGCCGTCGCCGGGCGGCACCCAGCGCGCGGCGGCGCCGGGCTCGCCGTCACCCACCCCCAGCACCGCCGCGCCCACCCCGGCCCGCCCGCCGGCCAGCACGTACATCCGGGCCGTGCCGGGCAGCCAGGAGTGGACCGACACCGGCATCGCCGTGCGGGCCGGCGACCAGCTGACCATCACCGCGTCCGGGGAGATCTACGTCGGCGCCACGTCGGCGAGCGAAGGCCCGGCCGGGAACCCCGGCTGCACGCCCGCGGCCAGCTACCCGGCGCGGAGCGCCCAGTTCCCGGCGCCGGACCTAACCTGCTGGTCGCTCATCGCCCGGATCGGCGCGGGGGCGCCGTTCGCGGTCGGCAGCCCGGCGCAGTTGGCCGGGACCAGCGGCGACCTGTACCTGGGCGTCAACGCGGACAGCTTCACGGGCAACTCAGGCACGTGGTCGGTGACGATCACGGTGCGCGGCCGGGCTGCCTGAGGAGGCGCGGCCGGGCTGCCTGAGGAGGCTGGGTAAGCTCCGCACCGCCTGCTCCAGGGCGGCGCCCGCGGCCAGCAGCCGGTCCTCGGCGCCGGCCGGGGCGATCAGCTGGATGCTGGCGGGCAGCGGCCCGCCGGCCGGCACCGGCAGCGCCAGCGCCGGCACTCCGGCCAGGTTCACCGCCGAGGTGACCCCGCGGATCTGCACCATGTCCCGCGAATGATCCAAGGTCGGCGGGAAGCCCAGCAACGTTGGCAGGGCGAGCAGGTCCACCTGCTCCCACAGCGAAGTCACGGTCGCCCGCCAGACCGTGGCCTGCTTCCAGGCCGCGGTGAGCGCCTCCCCGGTGGTCGTGCTCGCCTGGCGCAGCCGGGCCAGCACGTCCCGGCCGATCTGGTCCGGGGCGGACTCGGCCAGCGCGCCGTCGGACGCCCACGCCTCGGCGTCCAGCACCGTCATCGCCGCGCTGGTGGCGGCCTCCAGCCCGGCCAGCTCGACCGGGACCACCGGCCAGCCGGTCGCGGCCAGCGCCGCGTCCACGGCGGCCTGGATGACCGGGTCCGCGCCAACGTCCACCCGGCCGACCCACTGCGGCGGCTCCGCGGTCACCGTGAACCCCGGCTCGAGCAGCGCCATCCCGGCCACCAGGCCGGCCACGTCACGGGCCATCGGCCCCACCGTGTCCAGGCTCGGCGCGAGCGGCCACACCCCGGTCAGCGGTATCCGGCCCCAGGTGGTCTTGAGCCCGGCCACCCCGCAGCAGGCCGCCGGGATCCGGATCGAGCCGCCGGTGTCCGAGCCGTAGGCCACGTCGGCTTCGCCGCTGCCGACCGCTACCGCCGACCCGCTCGACGAGCCGCCTGGAACCCGGGCCGGGTCGAGCGGGTTGACCGGCGTGCCGAACGCGGCATTGATCCCACTGATCCCGTAGGCCAGCTCGTGCAGGTTGGTCTTGCCGACGAAGTGGGCCTCGCCGCGCGCCGCCGCGGCGCGCAGCCCGGCCAGACAGGGGGCGTCGCTGGCCGCGGGCACCGCCCGGTCGGCGACGGCCCGGGACCCCGCGGTCGTGGGCAGCCCGGCGACGTCGATGAGATCTTTGATCGCGACCCGGAGGCCAGCTCCGTTGCTGTCCTCTTTGAAGATCCACATGGGCATAGCCGACAAGTATGGCACCGTCGGACGAGAACAGCATTAAGCTCCGCGCCGCGTGCGTAAAAAGCGCGTAACGTTAACCGCTTTAGCGGCTGGGTGTTCTGCTAGACCGAACAGCGACCGCACGCGAGCCGTTTGCCGGAATAGCTGAACGGCCGGCGGCTGATAATACTGGAATTCCCCCGGTGCGGGTGCCGGGGGAATGGCCGGACTACGCCGTGCGGCCGGACCGGGCCCGGAGCGCGGAACGTCAGCGCCGACCGGGGCTGGGTGAGGGTGGCCGCCGCCGCGGCGGGCGGTGCGCCACACTCCGGGCACGCCCCGGCACCCCCGGCGGCATCGCTGCCGCACTGCGAGCATTTCATAGATCTCCCCCTTACTGAATAGCGGGGATTTCCCCGCCCCTCCTTTCACGTATAGGCAACTCCGTCAGTTCACGATTGGCCGATGCGCGGTTCAGCCGGACTGGGCCAGGGCCGCGCCGATGTGCCGCAGCTGGGTGGTGGCCCCGCCGAGCGCGAACTCAGCGCGCTTAGCCGCGGTGAAATACCGGTGCAGCGGGTAACTCACGTCGATGCCCACCCCGCCGTGCAGGTGCACAGCGGCGTGCGCGACCCGGTGACCGGCGTCGGCGGCCCAGAACTTGGCGGTGGCGATGGCGGTGCCGGCCAGGCCCGTGGCCAGCTGCCAGGCGGCCTGCCACATGGTCAGCCGGACCGCCTCCACGTCGGTGTACGCGTCGGCCAGCCGCTGCCGTACCGCCTGGAAGGTGCCGATCGGCCGGCCGAACTGCACCCGGCTCTGGGTGTACGCCGCGGTCATCTCCAGCGCCCGCTCCAGCACTCCGAGCTGGAGCGCGCACAGCCCGACGGTGCCGTGGGCGGCCAGCCACGCCGCGGCCAGCGGGCCGTCCGGACCGCTGCCCAGCCGCTGGTCGGCGGGTACGGTCGCGTCCGCCAGCACCAGCTGGCCGGTGCTCAGTCCGCCGGTGGCCTGCTGCCGCTGCACGGTCACGCCGGGTGCGGTGGGGCTGACCAGGAACACCGCGGTGCCGTCCGGGGTGGCCGCCGGCACCAGCAGCCAGTCAGCCTCCGGCGCGGCCGCCACCATGGTCTTCACTCCGGACAGCAGCCACCCACCCCCCGCCCGCCTCCCCATCCCCTCTTCACCTTCCCCCTTCACTGGCGGCGTGGCGGTGGCTGAGGGGTGAGCCGCGGGCGTGGCGGTGGCTGAGGGGTGAGCCGCGGGGGTCGCGGTGGCCGACGGCGTGGCCGGATCCTCGCCGTCCGGCTCGGCCAGCGCGGCGGTCAGGATCAGCTCACCCGGCAGGCCGGCTCGGCCCAGCGGCGCTGCTGCTCCGGCGTGCCGAACCGGGCCACCGCGCCGGCGCCCAGCACGATCGCCTCCAGGTAGGGCACCGGGGCGACGGCGCGGCCGATCTCGGTCAGCACCGCGCACTGCGCCAGCAGCCCGGCGTCGGACCCGCCCAGCGAGTCGGGCAGCCCGGCGGACAGCACGCCTGCCTTGGCCAGGTCGGCCCACTGGCCGTCAGCCAGCCCGGCGGCGCCGGCCGTGGCCTCGGCCAGCTCACCGCCATGCCGCCCGCCAGCCAGGATGCTCCTGGTCAGAGTGGCCAGTTCCAGGTCAATTTCGTTAAGCAAAAAATCCACCGCGGGTGCCTCCTCGGGTCAGCGGCGTGCGGCGGGCAGCCCGAGGCCGACCGTGGCGATGATGTCGCGCTGTACCTCGTTGGTGCCGCCGCCGAACGTGAGGATCAGCGCGGAGCGGTGCAGCCGCTCGATCCGGCCGGCCAGCACGGCGCCGGGCGAGCCGGCCTGGACGCAGGCAGCCGCGCCGAGCACCTCCATCAGCAGCCGGTACGCCTCGGTGGCGAATTCGGTGCCGAACACCTTGCAGGCCGATGCCGTCGCCGGGCTCAGCCCCTGGCCGGCCTCGGCGGCGATCCGCCAGTTGAGCAGCTTCAGGAACTCGGTCTTGGCGTGCACCCGGGCCAGGTTGACCTGCACCCATTCGGCGTCGATGACCCGCTGGCCGGTGGCCAGCTTGGTGCCGCTGGCCCAGTCCCGCACGTCGCGCAGCGCGGTGCGGATGGGGGCGGCGGAGGTGAGCGCGACCCGCTCGTGGTTGAGCTGGTTGGTGATCAGCGGCCAGCCCTGGTTCTCGTGGCCGACCAGGGCCGAGGCGGGCACCCGCACGTCCGAGTAGTAGGTGGCGCTCGTGGTCGGGCCGGCCATGGTGAGCACCGGCGTCCAGGAGAAGCCGGCCGCGTCGGTGGGCACGATCAGGATGGACAGGCCGTGGTGCCGGGGGGCATCCGGGTCGGTCCGGCAGGCCAGCCACACGTAGTCCGCGTACTGGATCAGGCTGGTCCACATCTTCTGCCCGTTGATCAGGTAGCCCTCCCCGTCCCGGATCGCGCGGGTGCGCAGCGCGGCCAGGTCCGTGCCGGCCTCCGGCTCGGAGTACCCGATCGAAAAGTGGATCTCGCCAGCCGCGATCCGCGGCAGGTAGTACGCCTTCTGCTCGGGGGTGCCGAACCGCATGATGGTCGGGCCCACCGTGTTGATGGTGAGGAACGGCACTGGCACCCCGGCGGCCGCCGCCTCGTCGGTGAAGATGAGCTGGTCCAGCATGGACGCGTCGTGCCCGCCGTACTCCGCGGGCCAGCTCAGCGCCAGCCAGCCGTCGCGGCCGAGTTGCCGGACGACCTGCCGGTAGGCGTCGCCGGTCCCGTAGTCGCCGCCGCTGTCCAGCGCGGCGCGGACCTCCGGCGTCATCAGGGCGGCGAAGTAATCCCGCAGTTGCTGGCGGAGCGTCTCCTGTTCCGGCGTGTAGCTCAGGTCCATCCGCCCTCCACTGGCACTCCGCGGCTCCGACGGTAAAGTAGAACGTGTTCTAGCCAGTGTAGGCCCGTGCCCAGCGGCGCGTAAGCCGGCCAGTGGGCGGTGCGGAGCCGAGGAGGCCCGGTGACCGAGGCGTTCATAGTCGAAGCGGTGCGCACCCCGGTGGGCCGGCGCGGCGGCGGCCTGGCCGCCGCGCACCCAGCCGATCTCGGCGGGCACGTCATCCGCGCGGTGCTGGACCGGGCGGGCGCGGACCCGGCGGCCGTGGACGACGTCGTGTTCGGCTGCGTGGACACGATCGGCCCGCAGGCCGGTGACATCGCCCGGACCGCGTGGCTGGCCGCCGGGCTGCCCGAGGCGGTGCCCGGGGTCACCGTGGACCGGCAGTGCGGCTCGTCGCAGCAGGCGGTGCACTTCGCGGCCCAGGCAGTGCTCAGCGGCACCGCCGACCTGGTCGTCGCCGGCGGGGTGCAGAACATGAGCATGATCCCGATCGCCGCCGCCATGCTGGCCGGCCGGGCGTACGGGGTGGCCGACCCGTTCAGCGGATCAGCCGGCTGGCGGGCTAGGTACGGCGCCGAGGAGATCTCCCAGTTCCGCGCGGCCGACCTGATCGCGGCCAACTGGGGCCTCGGCCGGGCCGAGATGGAGGAGTACGCGCTGGCCAGCCATGAACGGGCCGTGGCCGCGGTGGACGGGGGGTTGTTCCGGGACGAGATCGTCGGCTACGCGGGGCTGACCGAGGACGAGTGCCCGCGCCGGGACACCTCGCTGGCGCGGATGGCCAAGCTGGCCCCGCTGCGCCCCGATGGGCTCGTTACCGCCGCGCTGTCCAGCCAGATCGCGGACGCCGCGGCCGCGCTGCTGATCGCCTCGCCGCGGGCGGTCCGGGACCACGGGCTGCGGCCGCGGGCCCGGATCCATCACCTCAGCGCGCGCGGTGACGACCCGGTGCTGATGCTCACCGCGCCGATCGCGGCCACCGGGCACGCGCTGCGCCGGGCCGGGATGACGCTGGATGAGATCGACCTGATCGAGATCAACGAGGCGTTCGCCCCGGTCGTGCTCGCCTGGCAGCGGGAGACCGGGGCGGTCCTGGACCGGGTGAACGTGTCCGGCGGGGCGATCGCGCTCGGCCACCCGCTCGGCGCCACCGGCGCCCGGCTGCTCACCACCTTGCTGCACGCGCTGGAGCGGACCAGTGGCCGGTACGGCCTGGTCACCATGTGCGAGGGCGGCGGCCAGGCCAATGTGACCATTATCGAGCGGCTCTGAGGCGCGGAAAACCGGCCACGGATACCGGCCAGGCCGCCGCGGCGGTCCCGGGTAATGGCGACCACGCCATTACCCGGGACCACCCGGTACATCCCGCCGCTTACAGCAGGGCGAGGATCTGGTTCAGCAGGGCAGTGAGCTGGTTCAGCAGGGTGCTCAGCGTACCGCCGCCATTCAGCAGGTTGGCGACTGCGCAGAGCAGGTTGCCGAGCAGATTGCCGGCCCCGGGAATGGCGGTTATGTTCAGCACCACCTGGTTGAGGTGAACCGTCAGGCCGAGCAGATTCAGATCCAGCGGGCCCAGGACGAGGTTCAGGATGCCGCACGACGGCGGGTCGGCCGCCGCGTTGGCCGCGTCCGCCGGGCTGGCGGCGCCGGGGGCGCTCACCGGCATGGTGACCGTGCGGCTGACCGTGCCGAGGGCGGTCCCGTTAGCGTCAACCAAGGTGCCGGTGAGCAGGCCGGTCGCCTCCAGGGTTTGGCCCACAACGGTGAACCGCTGCGGGGTGAACGTCCCGGTGAACGTGCCCGGACCGGCCGAGTTCGTGAACGTACCCGTCACCGGCATGGTAGCGCGATCCACGGTGGCGGCTGACCGGGCGCTATCGCGCACCGGGGCCGCACTAGCCGCCTCGGCGGCCACCACGGACAGGCCAATGATCATGGCCAGCGATGCCGCCGTTGCGGCGATAAAACGATGAATCTTCATACTTACCTCCCGCTCAGGTGATTCTGGGACGAAGCGTGAACTGGCCGCAGAAGCGATCCGCAAACCGGCCAGAATGAAATTTCTGGCCGAGAGCTCCCGATGTGGCCGTCTATCAAGATCTTTAACTGAGGTTGACGCTGGTAATGGCCGATAATGGCCAGTCGGTCAGGAAATGATGGCGGTCAGCCTATTGAATGATTGGCGCGGAAGGCCTATCCTGCCCAGCTCCTGCGCGGTGCCACCGTACGGTGCCGCTGGCTCGGCGGCGGCACCCACGGCCCCGGGCAATGGTCAGGGGATGCCATTGCCCGGGACGACTGTGGGTGCCGCGCGGCCCGCCCGGGCAGGCCGGGGGACGGGTATCAGCTAACCCAGCCGTCGATCGCTAAACGCGCCGAGCCATTTCGCACGGCCGATCCGCAGTGCGTGAATGCACCATTCAGGCAGTCTGAACTGCGTGAATGCATCATTCACGCGGCTGGTCATCCGGGGTGAGGAGCGCGGGGAGCTGGGTCAGGACCTGCTCGGCTTCGGCGGTGATCCGGCTGATCAGCTCGGCGCACGACGGCAGGTCGGCGATCAGGCCGGTGACCTGGCCCGCGGACATCAGGCCCAGGTCGGGCCGGCCATCCACCATGGCCGCCCGGAGCAGCATCGGGGTGTTCGCCGCCATCAGCACCTGCGCCCAGGTCAGGTCGGCGTCGCGGCGCATGGCCCGGCCCTGCCGGATCAGCTCGGACCAGCTCAGCCCGGACAGGCGGCGGAACGCGGCCGCGTTGCGCACGGACCGGGCCAGCCCGGTCATCCGCCCGGCCTGCTCCAGTCGCTGCACCAGCGGGGTGCGCAGCACCCGGTGCGGCACCCCGTCCACCCGCGTGGTGACCACCGTGCCGGTCACGTCGCTGGCCAGGTACAGCTGCTTGACCCGGTCGGCCACCGGGCTGTCGCTGGTCAGCAGGAACCGGGTGCCCATCGCGATCCCGGCGGCGCCGTAGCTGAGCGCGGCGGCCAGGCCGCGGCCGTCGAAGAACCCGCCCGCCGCGATCACCGGGACGTGCACCGCGTCCACCACCTGGGGGATGAGCAGGCTGGTCGGCACGGCGCCGGTGTGCCCGCCACCCTCGGCGCCGGTCGCGATCACCGCGTCGATGCCCCAGGCGGCCACTTTTTCCGCGTGCCGTCGCGCGCCGACCGACGCGATCGTGATCACCCCGGCCGCGCGCAGCCGGCCGATCAGTTCCGGCCGTGGCGCGCGCGCGAACGAGGCCACCGGTACGTGCTCCGCGATGATCAGGTCGATCCGCTCCGCCGCGTCGGCCGCGTCGGCGCGCAGGTTGACCGCGAACGGCTGGTCGGTCCGGTCCTTGACCGCCTTGATGGCGGCGCGTAGCTCATCGGTGGTCATCGTGGCCGACGCGATCACACCGAGGCCGCCCGCGCGTGAGGTGGCCGCGGCCAGCCCGGCGCCGGACACGTAGCCCATGCCGGCCTGGACGACCGGGGCACTGATGCCGAGCAGGCTGGTCAGCGGCGTGCGGATCATGGCGTGGCCCGGACCTCCCGGTCGCGGTGCGCGTCCGGGTCGAGCCGGTCCCGGATCAGCGTCAGCTCGGCGGCGGTCGGCGCCCGGGTGACCGGCACCTGGCCGGGGATGACCAGCGGGAAGCCGGTGGCCTCGGCGACCTGGGCGGCGGTGACGCCGGGGTGCACCGAGCGCAGCCGCATCGCGTGGTCCGGGGTGTCGAAGTCCAGCACGGCCAGGTTGGTCACCACCACCCGCAGCTCATGGAACCGGGCTTGGGCTGGCGCGAGGCGGGCCGCCCGGTCGTAGCCGACGCCGCTGACCATGTCCACGGCCGGCACGAACGCCCGGGGGGAGTGCCTGGGCACCCAGTAGCTGACCGGGTGGTTGATGGTGTTGCCCGGTGCGCCGCGCACCCCGAGCAGCTGGGCTCTGGGGCGGGCCCAGTCGCCGATGCAGGAGATGTTCTGGTTGCCGAACCGGTCGAGCTGACTGGCGCCCATCATCGCGTGCCGGCGGCAGGCCGCCACCATGGTGAACACCGACCGGTACGGCAGCCAGCCCTCGACCGTCTGCTCCGCATCGAGCAGGTAGGCCTCCCCGTCGGTGAGCAGCAGGTCGGGGGTGAAGGTGAGCCGGGCCAGCCGGGCGCCCAGGCTGGGGATGAGGCCCATCGGGCTGGCCAGGATGGCGCCGTCGCCGCGCCACGCCTCGGCGCACGCCACCACGCAGACTTCCGCCCGCGATGGGTCGGTCACGAAGCTGCCGCTCTCTCGTCATGGAACTGCTGCACGGCCTTCTGGTAACCGGCCTCGTCGCC
Source organism: uncultured Actinomycetes bacterium (assembly GCA_963717125.1). Taxonomy (GTDB): domain Bacteria; phylum Actinomycetota; class Actinomycetes; order Streptosporangiales; family Streptosporangiaceae; genus RYN-230. The sequence goes on along the minus strand of CAVQVG010000019.1, from coordinate 279,987 downwards.
GGACAGGTAGCGGTCCTGGAAGTCCCGCCAGGCCTCCGGGCTGGCCGCCGACGCGGCATACTCAGCCTGGAACGCCTCGTCGCGTGGGTAGTCCGGGACGCAGCTGGTGAAGTGCGCGCCGCGCGGGGCGGCCACCACGCCCGCCACCATGGCCCGGTTGATCAGCAGGCTCTGCGGCGGCCCGGACTCCAGCAGCCGCCCGGTCGGCACGATCTCCTCACACGAGACGAACGCCCGGTCGGCCGCCAGGCAGAACAGGTCATCGAAGTACGGGTCGGGCCCCAGATACTGCGCGTTTCCGGTGGTGTCGGCGCGGTTGACATGGACCAAGGCGGCGTCCAGCCCGAGCGCCGGCATCGCGACCAGTTCCTCACCGTCCGGGTACGGCGAGCGCACCGTGCGCAGCCCCGGGTTCACCCGCAGCACATCCGAGCCCAGGCCGGCCCGGATGGGCAGGAACGGCAGCCGGTGCGCGGCGGCTTGCAGCCCGACCTGCACCATTCCTTCGTCGAGCTCGACCAGCTCGACGGTGGCGTTCTGCCTGGCCTGGCGGAAGTGCGGTTCGAGCGGGATGCTGTCCAGCGACGCGAAGCCGGTGACCACCCGGCGGACCCGGCCCGCGGCCAGCAGCAAGCCGAGGTCAGGGCCGGCGTAGCTGACGATCTCCAGGTCGGTCAGGCTGGCCCGCAGGATCGCGCGGACCAGCGCCATCGGCTTGCGCCGCGCCCCCCAGCCGCCGATCCCGATGGTCATCCCGGAGCGCAGCTCGGCCACGACCTCGTCGGCGGTCAGCACCGTCACCGCTGGCCGTCGACGAACGCCTGGCGGGCCTGGTCCGCCACGCCGGCCAGGTTGAGCTGGAACGTGAAGCCCTGCTCGTACCGGTAGGACCGGTGCACGTCCACCGGGTCGATGCCGTTGAGCGACTGCTTGGCCAGCCTGATCACGGCCGGGTCCTTGGCCGCGATCTGCCCGGCCAGGTCGCGGGCCGCGGCGCGCAGCCTGTCGTTCGGCACGACGTCGAGCACGGTGCCGAAGCTGAGCAGTTGCGGCGCGGTGACCGTCCGGCACGTGTACACCATGGCCCGCATCAGCGGCTGCGGCACCAGCCGGGACAGGTGCGTGGCCGCGCCGAGCGCGCCCCGGTCCACCTCGGGCAGGCCGAAGGTGGCGTCCTCGGCCGCGATCACGATGTCCGCGTTGCCGGCCAGCCCCACGCCGCCGCCCAGGCAGAACCCGTGCACCGCGGCGATCACCGGGACGGCGCAGTCGTAGACCGCGCCGAACGCGGCGTAGCAGCCGCGGTTCGCGTCGATCAGCGCGGTGTGCCCCGGGGTGCGCTGCATCTCCTTGATGTCCACCCCGGCGCAGAAACCGCGGCCCTCGGCAGCGAGGATCACCGCCCGCGTCGCGGGGTCGGCGCCCGCCCCGGTCACGGCGTCGGCCAGCTCGAACCAGCCTCGCGCGGGCAGCGCGTTGACCGGCGGGAAGTCGATGATCACCTCGGCGACGCCGTGCTGGCTGCGCAGCTCGATGCCCATCGCCACCTCGCCTTCAGCGCTGCCGGGCCAGTGCTGACATTACCTAGCGCTTGCTTGGTGGCCAACCTAACATGAGCCTCATGCGCGAGGCCGATGGCGCGGGCCGGGCTGTCGTGGTGACCGGCGGCACCCGGGGGATCGGCGCGGGCATCGCGCGGGCGTTCCTCGCGGCCGGTGCCGACGTGCTGGTCTGCGGCCGGACTGACCCAGCTGAGTTGCCCGCGGTGGACGGCCGCAGCGCGGCCTTCGTCCAGGCCGACGTGCGGGACGCCGAACAGGCGCAGCGGCTGATCCGCGCCGCCGCCGACCGGTTCGGCCGCCTGGACGTGGTGATCAGCAACGCCGGCGGGGCCCCGCCGGCGGCCGCCGCCACCGCCTCGCCCCGATTCCACGCCAAGGTCATCGAGCTCAACCTGATCGCCCCGCTGCATGTGGCGCAGGCGGCCAACGCGGTGCTGCAGGACCAGCCCGGCGGCGGGGCGATCATCATGATCGGCAGCGTCAGCGGCACCCGGCCCTCGCCCGGCGCCGCGGCCTACGGCGCGGCCAAGGCTGGCCTGCACAACCTGGCCGCCACCCTGGCCGTCGAGTGGGCGCCCAAGGTCCGGGTGAACACCGTGCTGCCGGGACCGGTGGCGACCGGAACCGAGGCGGCGGGCGCGCACTACGGCGACGCGGCCGGGATGGCGGCGGTAGGCGGCACGATCCCGATGGGCCGGATGGCGACCCCGGACGACGTCGCGGCCGCCTGCCTGTTCCTGGCCGCTCCGGCCGCGGCCTACCTGACCGGTACCGCCCTGCTGGTACACGGTGGCGGCGAACGCCCAGCGTTTCTGGCGGTGACCAACCCCCCGGTGTAATCTGGCCGCAGAACTAGAACGTGTTCTACTAAGGGGCAGGCCAATGGTGGCATCCATCAAGCCGAAGCGCGACGAAATCGGCCTCAGCGACGGCCGCATGCTGATCGACGGGAGCTGGTCGGCGGCCCAGGATGGGCAGGCCTGGGAGCACCGGCACCCGGCCACCGGTGAGCAGGTGGCCGGGTTCCCCATCGCCGGCCCCGCGGACGTGGACCGCGCGGTGCGGGCGGCCCGCCGCGCCTTCGACGAGGGGCCCTGGCCGCGGGCCCGGGCGACCGAGCGGATCCGGGTGCTGCGCCGCATCGCCGACCTGGTCCGGGAGCACGGCGACGAGCTGCTCGCGTTGCAGGCGCTGGACAACAGCGTGCCGCTCACCTTCGGCTCGGTCTACGCCACCTCGCCGGCCTTCGTGGCCGACGTCTTCGACCACCACGCGGGCTGGGTGGACAAGCTGGCCGGCCAGACGCTGCCGCCCTATCAGGGCGGCGATCACCTCGTCATGACGCTGCGCGAGCCGGTCGGCGTGGTCGGCGCGGTGATCCCGTGGAACGCCCCGCTCATGCTGGCCGCGCAGAAGCTCGCCCCGGCCCTGGCGGCCGGCTGCACCGTGGTGGTCAAGCCGTCGGAGTACGCCACGTTCGCGGTGCTCCGGCTGGCCCGGCTGATCGAGGAGGCCGGCCTGCCTGCCGGGGTGCTCAACGTGGTCACCGGCCCCGGTGAGCCCACCGGCGACGCGCTGATCAACCACCCGATGGTGGACAAGCTCTCGTTCACCGGCAGCCGCGCGGTGGGCCGCCGGATCATGATCGCGGCCGCGGGCACGTTCAAGCGGGTCAGCCTGGAGCTGGGCGGCAAGAGCCCGGCCCTGGTATTCGCCGACGCCGACGTGGGCACGGCCGCGGCCATCACCATGGGCACGGTGACCATGGGCCTGTCCGGCCAGGTCTGCCTGGCGCAGACCCGGGCCCTGGTGCACCGGGACGTGGCCGACGAGTTCCTGGCCATGGCCGAGATGATCGGCGGGATGGTCAGCTACGGCAACCCGTTCGACCCGGCCGTCACCTCATCGCCGCTGATCAACACCCGGCAGCTGGACCGGGTGCTGGGGCTGATCGAGCAGGGGCAGGCCGAGGGGGCCCGGCTGGTCTGCGGCGGCACCCGCAGCGACGGCGACCTGGCCGAGGGCAACTTCGTCACGCCCACCGTGTTCACCGACGTGTCCAACGACATGAGCATCGCCCGCGAGGAGATCTTCGGCCCGGTGCTGTCGGTGATCCCGTTCAGCGACGAGGACGAGGCGTTGCGGATCGCCAACGACACCGAGTACGGCCTGGCCGCCACGGTGTGGACCAGCGACCTCAAGCGGGCCATGCGGCTGACCAAGGCCATCCGGGCCGGCACCGTCGGCATCAACGGCTACCAACTGGAGCCGCACGCCCCGTTCGGTGGCTTCCAGCAGTCCGGCCTCGGCCGCGAAGGCGGCCAGCCCGCCATCGAGGCCTACACCGAGCTGAAAACGGTGTTGCTCCCCTTCACCGACGAAATGATGTAGCAGGGTTCCGGCCGCCCCCGCCCCACTGGTCACAGCGGCACCAGCCAATCACGCGCCTTCATCAGCGCGGTGCATTTTGCCTCGCCCGTGAGGCACAACGCACCGCACTGATGCGGATCCGGAGGGCTGGGCGCGCGGTCGGGTCTGTGGTCAGCCGGTGGCGATGAGCTTGCGGTGGTCCCAGGAGACGACGCGCTCCGGCTGGACGATGAAGCCGACCCGCTTGCGGGCGGCGTGCGCCACGTAGTCATCCAGCGCGTCGGCCGGCACGCCGCCCAGCCCGGCTGCGATGCGGCGGCCGATGCCCACCACGCCCGCCTGGTCCTCGATGCGGCGCACCGTGCCGGTCAGCTGCACGCCGCGCAGCTCGAAGTAGTCCTCGCCGTCCTCGACCAGGCAGGCCAGCCGCGGGTCGCGAGCGAGGTTGCGGGCCTTCTGCGAGGTCCGGTAGGTCCAGAACCCGATCTGCCCGTCGATCAGCGCGAAGAACATCGTGACCAGATGCGGCGTGCCGTCCGGGTTGATCGTGGCCAGCTGGACCTTGCGCGAGGACGCCAGCAGCGCGGCCACCTCCGCGCCGGTCATGGCCACCTGGTCGCGCTGCTTCATCAGCTGAATCCGATCGTCTCGCTGGCCAGTGCGATCGTGTCCTCGCAGGCGAACCCGGCCGCGCCCGCCCGGCGCCGCTCCGTCTGCCCCAGCCCCGTCTGCCCCAGCCCCGTCTGCCCCAGCCCCGTCTGCCCCAGCCCCGTCAGCCCCGGCAGCGGCGAACACCGGGCCCAGCGCGTCGTGCACCGCCTGCAGCGACCACATCCCGTCGGCCGAGCCGTGCTCCGCGGCCTGGACGGTGGCCCGGATCCGCGGCGGCGCCATGACCGCGGCGACCCCGCCGTGCACCACGAACACCTCGCCGTTGATCGTCGCCGCGGCTGGGCTGGCCAGGTAGGTGACCAGCGGCGCGACGTGCTCCGGGGCCATCGGGTCCAGCTCACCCGCAGCGGGTGCCTCGCCCATCAGCTCGGCGGTCATCGCGGTCCGGCCGCGCGGGCAGATCGCGTTGGCGCGCACCCCGTAGCGGGCACAACCCCGCGCGGTGGACAGGGTGAGCGCGGTGATCCCGGCCTTGGCCGCGGCGTAGTTGGGCTGGCCCGGCGAGCCGAGCAGGAACGCCTCCGACGAGGTGTTGATGATCCGGGCGTAGACCGGGCCGCCCGTCTGCTTGCTCGCGGCCCGCCAGTGCGCGGTCGCGAACCGGGTGGTGACGAAGTGGCCACGCAGGTGCACCCGGATGACCAGGTCCCACTCCTCGGCGGACATGGAGAACACCATCCGGTCCCGGACCAGCCCGGCGTTGTTGACCAGGATGTCCAGCTGGCCGTAGCTGCCGAGCGCGGCCGCCACCAGGTCCTGGCCGGTCTGCCAGTCGCCGATGTCGCCCGAGCAGGCCACCGCCTGCCCGCCGTCGGCCCGGATCTCCTCGGCGGCCGCCCGCAGGTCGTCTTCGGCCAGGTCGTTCAGCACGAGCCGGGCGCCGGCTCTGGCCAGCCCGCGCGCCTCGGCCCGGCCCAGCCCGTTCCCCGCGCCGGTGACGATGGCCACCCGGCCGTCCAGCGTGAGCGCGTCGTTCATCGCGGCCAACTCCCTAGCAACCCTGCTCCCTAGTAACCGGGGCCGGACAGCAGCCCGCCGTCGGCGGTGAACTCGCTGCCGGTCGAGTAGGACGACTCGTCCGAGGCCAGGAACATGACCAGCCGGGAGATCTCGGCCGGTTCGGCGAACCGGGCGATGGGCATCGCCTTGAACAGCGCCTCCGGGTCGACGTGATCGAACGTGTCGGCCCGGGACAGCGTCATGCTGGTCAGCACCCCGCCCGGGTGCACCGAGTTGACCCGGATGCCCAGCCGGCCGAGTTCCTGCGCGGCCGCCTTGGTCATCCCGCGCACCGCGAATTTGCTGGCGCTGTAGGCGGACAGCCCGGCCGCGCCGGTGAACCCCTCGACCGAGGAGATGTTCACGATCGACCCGCCGCCCGCGGCCGTCATCGGCTCGATGACCGACTTCATGCCCAGCCAGCAGCCCACCGCGTTGATCTCCAGCACCCGCCGGAACTCCGCCAGCGGCATGTCCGCGATCGGCGCGAACGTCAGCACCCCCGCGTTGTTCACCAGCACATCCAGCTTTCCGAACGCACTTAGCGCGGTACTCACCGCCGCCACCCACTCGGTCTCGCTGGTCACGTCGTGGTGCACGTAGCGGCACGTCCCCGCGGGCAGCTTGGCCGCCACCGCTTGGCCCTTGTCGTCCAGCACGTCGCCGAACACGACCCGGGCGCCCTCGGCCACGAAGTGCCGCACGTGCGATTTGCCCATGCCGCGCGCGCCGCCGGTGATCAGCGCGACCTTCCCGTCCAGCCGCCCCACGCGCACCTCCACGCCCACCAAACGCTTGCTTGGTGCTGAGCTTAACAGCCGCCCCGCCGCCGGGGGATGGCGAGAACCGGTGCCGTTCGCGCTGATGCTCGGCGGCAGGTACTGGCCTTCCCGGTCCAGGTGCCCGGCGCCGGCAGGCCCGGACGCTCAGGGGTGCTGGGCCGCGATCCCGTCGAAGAGCAGCCGGAGGAAGCCGTCCACGACCTGGTCGGTGCTGAAGCCGCTGGCCTGCCGCCACTGCGACGGGATCCACAGCACGTCGCGCAGCAGCCGGTAGGTCAGCCGGACGTCCAGGTCGGCCCGGAACTCGCCGCTCTCCTTGCCCCGTTCCAGCTGGGTCAGCCAGGTCCGCTCGATTTCGCGCACCGCCTTGCGCAGGTAGCCGAACCGGGGCTGGCCCGCGAAGTAGGTCCAGTCGTTCTGCAGCATGGCCAGCGCGGCCCGGTGCCGGGACAGGGTGTGGCTGGTGGACCGGACGATCTGCTCCAGCACGGCGCGCGGGCCGCCCGCCGACGCGGCGGCGGCCCGGTAGTCGGTGAGCACCTCGTTCAGGAAGCTGGACAGGATCTCGTCCGCGATCGACTCCTTGGAGTCGAAGTGGTGGTAGAGGCTGCCGGACAGGATGCCGGCGGCGTCCGCGATCTCCCGTACCGTGGTGGCGCGGAACCCCTTCTCCGCGAACAGGTCACCCGCCAGCCCGACCATCTGGGTACGCCGCTCGGACCGGGGCGCCCCGTCCGCGGTCACCGTCCCGGCCACGCCGTTCCGGCTGCCGCCCTGGGCTTTCCTGGTGCTCACCTGCTCATTATCGCAGGGGTCTGCCTAGCGCTTGCTCGGTCACGGCCGTCCGGCGCGGATAACCCGCGGCGCAGCGCGCCGCCCAGCACGTCCTCGGCCCGGTGGCAGGCCACCAGCCGGCCGGGCGGCCCGGCCGCGCGCAGCGCCGGGACCTCGGTGCGGCACCGGCCGGTGGCCAGCGGGCAGCGCGGGTGGAACACGCAGCCCGGTGGCGGGCTGGCCGCGTTGGGTGGCTCGCCCGGCAGCACCAGCCGGGACCGGCGGGCCATGGCGTCGATCTCCGGTACGGCCGACCGCAGCGCCTCGGTGTACGGGTGCGCCGGGGCGCGGAGCAACTCGGCCGTCGGGCCGCTCTCGGCCACCCGGCCGAGGTAGAGCACGGCGGTCTGCTCGCACAGTTCGCTCACGATGGCCACGTTGTGCGTGATCAGCAGGTAGCCGAGCGCGCGGTCGGCGCGCAGCCGGCCGATCAGGGCCAGGATCCGGGCCTGGGCCCGCACGTCGAGCGCGCTGGTCGGCTCGTCCAGCACCAGCAGCCGGGGCTGCACACTGAGCGCCCGCGCGATGGCCACCCGCTGCCGCTGCCCGCCAGACAGCTGATGCGGGTACCGGGGCGCGAAGTCCGGGTCCAGCCCGACCTCGGCCAGCAGTTCACCGGCCCGCTGGCTGGCCTGCCGCCGCGGCACCAGGCGGTGCGCGGCCAGCGCCTCCCGGATCGAGGTGCCGACCCGCATCCGCGGATCGAGACTGTTGTCCGGGTCCTGGAACACGATCTGCGCGGCGCGCCGGTAGTCCCGCAGCGCCCGGCCGCGCAGGGCGGTGACGTCGGCGCCCTCGAACCTGATCTGCCCCCCGCTGACCGCGGGCAGCAGCCGGACGACGGCCCGGCCGATGGTGGACTTGCCCGACCCGCTCTCCCCGACCAGGCCGAGGCCGAACGGCCCGGCGGCGACCTGGAGGCTCACCCCGTCCACCGCCCGCACCGGCCCGAACCGCACGCTCAGGTCATCGATCTCCAGCAACGCGGTCATCTGGGCACCTCGCCGTCGGCGGGGGTGGGGAGTGCCGGGGGAGCCGGCTGAACTGGGGCCGTGGGGGGAGCTGGGGCCGCGCCGATCCGGGGCACCGCGGCCAGCAGGTCGGCCGTGTATTCGTGCCGCGGCGCGGACAGCACCTGGCCGGCCCCTGCTCGACGATCGCGCCGCCCCGCATGATCGCCACCCGGTCGCACAGCTCGGCCACCACGGCCAGGTCGTGGCTGATCAGCAGCACCGACATGCCCTCCCGCTCGCGCAGCCCGCGGAGCAGCTCGAGTACCTCGGCCTGCACGGTCACGTCCAGCGCGCTGGTCGGCTCGTCGGCCAGCAGCACCTCGGCCCGCAGCGCGAGCGCGAGCGCGATCGCGACCCGCTGCAGCTGCCCGCCGGACAGCTGCGCCGGGTACCGGTCCAGCAGGTCCGGCGCCAGCAGCACCTGCCGCATCGCGCGCGCCGCCGCGTCCGCCGCCTCCGCCCGGCTCATCCCGTGCAGCCGCAGCGCGCGCAGCACTACGCTGCCCACCTTGAATACCGGGCTGAACGCCATTGCCGGGCTCTGGAAGATGGCCGCGATCCGCCGTCCGCGCACCTCAAGCAGCTGACGCTGCGACAGTCTGGTCAGCTCGGTGCCGTCCAGCCGGATGCTGCCGCTGACCGTGGCCCCCACGGTGTGCGCCAGGCCCAGGATGGCCAGCGTAGTCATCGACTTGCCGGAGCCGCTCTCCCCAGCCAGCCCGACGATTTCGGCGGCCTCCACCCCGAACTCGCTGATGTCCACGACCTGCCGGTCGCCGAACCGCACCTCGAGATCCCGGATGGCCAGCCGCATGGTCATGGCAGCAGGCTCCGCCGCGGGTCGAGCAGGTCACGCAGCCCGTCGCCGATCAGGTTGAACGCGAACGCGGTGACCATGATGGCGATGCCAGGGAATGTGACCACCCACCAGGCGGTGGTGAAGTAGTTCTGTCCCTCGGCCACCATCAGTCCCCAGTCCGGGGTGGGGTCCTGGGCGCCGAGACCCAGGAACGACAGCGCCGACGCGGTCAGGATGACCCCGCCCACGTCCAGCGATACCTGCACGGTCAGCGGGGTAACCGAGTTGGGCAGGATATGCCGGACGATGATCCGCCAGCGCGGGATGCCCAGCGCCCGGCAGCTGTCGATGTAGGGCCGGCCGGCCACCGAGGCGGCCTGGCCCCGGATCAGCCGGGTGTACCAGGGCCACCAGGTCACCGCGATCGCGATGGTCAGGCTGGTCAGGCTGGGCGGCAGCACCGCGGCCAGGGCCAGCGCGAGAAGCAGCGAGGGGAACGCCAGGAAGATGTCGGTCACCCGCATGATCACTTCGTCCACCCAGCCGCCGAAGTAACCGGCCGCGATGCCCAGCGGGACACCGACCAGGCAGGCGATCACCAGCACGATGACCGCGATCAGCGGGGAGATCCGGGCGCCGTAGATGACCCGGGACAGCACGTCCCGGCCCACCTGATCGGTGCCGAACCAGTGCGCCGCCGACGGCGGCCTGAGCACCGCGAACGGGTGGGTGGCGGTGGCCGCGTCGCCGGGGAACGGCGCCAGCAGCGGGGCCGCCGTCGCGACGACCACGATGAACAGGACGGTCAGCGCGCCCACCAACAGCAGCGGGTTGGCCCGCAGGCCGCGGCGCAGGGCCTGGCCCCTCGGCAGCACGGCCGCCGGGATGTCGGCCGGCGTGGGCGCCTCGATCATCGGAGCCGGATCCTGGGGTCGAGCGCGGCCTGCAGGATGTCCACGATCAGGTTGGCGGCCACGTACACCAGCGCGACGAACAGGGTCACCCCGAGGATGGCGGGGGTGTCCAGGGTGGCGATCGAGGCGGCCGCGTAACTGCCCAGCCCGGGCCAATCGAAGATCGCCTCGACCAGGAACGTGTTGACCAGCGAGTAACCGAACACCAGGGCCACCGCGGCGGCGACCGGGTTCCAGGCCAGCTTCATGGCGAACCGGCCGAACACGGCGCGCTCCCGGAAGCCCAGCGCGCGGAGCATCTGGATGTGCGTCTCGCCGACCGTGTCCAGCACCTGGGCCCGGACCATCCGCGCGATCAGCCCGGCCGGGTAGGCGGCCACCACCACGGCGGGCAGCACGAGGTGGGCCAGGATGCTGCCCAGCATCGGCCAGTTCCCGGTCAGCGCCGCGTTGACCAGGCTGAACCCGGTGACGTGCCCGAGCGGGTGGCTGAACAGCAGGTTCGGGGAGTACTCGCCGGCCGCGGGCAGCCAGTGCAGTTGCTGGGAGAACACCAGCTGCAGGATGAGCGCCATCCAGAAGATCGGCATCGACACGCCGAGGATCGAGCCCGCCCGGATGGCCTGGTCGGCCACGCCCCCGGGCCAGCGCGCCGACACCAGCCCGAGCGGCACGGCCACGACCAGCGCGAGGATAAGCGCGGCGATGACCAGTTCCAGCGACGCGGGGGCGGCGGTCCCGATGTCGGACAGCACCGGCTGGTGGGTGTGCACCGACAGCCCCCAGTTCCCGCTGAGCACCCCGCCGAAGTACGCCAGCAGCTGGACGGCGGGCGGCCGGTCCAGCCCGAGGAACCGCCGCGCCGCGGCGACCTGGGCCGCCGAGGCGTGCGGCCCGGCCCACGTCGCCGCCGGGTCGCCGGGGACGACGCGGGCGATCACGAACGTCGCGACGATGACGCCCGCGACCACCAGCGCGGCCAGGGCGACCCGGCGCGCGACGTAGACGGTCAACTGCCAGTGGGCTTCAGGTTGTAGACGAAGACCACGTTCGCGTAGGCCGGATCGGGCTGGAAGCCGGTGAACGACGCGCGCATCGCGTACTGGTAGTTCATGTTGTACAGCACGTCCAGCGGCGCCTGCTGCAGCACCTCGACCTGCATCGTGCGGTACAGCTGGTCACCGGCGGTGCGGTTGGTCGCGAGCAGCGTCTCCACCTGGTTGATCTGCTTGTCCAGCGTGTTATTGGAGAAGTAGGAGAGGTTGAAGTAGGGCTGCTTCTCGGTCAGCAGCAGGTTGTTGAACCAGGTGTACGGGTCGGCGTAGTCGGGCCACCAGTACTCGAGGAAGATGCTCTGGTGACTGGCCGCGTCGCTGGACTTGGCCTTGGCCCACTGCGTCGGCCAGGCCAGCGACTGGGTGGACAGGTTGATGTTCAGCTTGGCCAGGCTGGACTTGAGCAGCGTCGCCACCACCTGCTCGTTGGAGTCGCCCTGGGTGTAGGTCAGGCTCAGGTTGAGCGCCTTCTTGCCCGGCCCGTACCCGGCCTGGTGCAGCAACTGGACCGCTTTGGCCGGGTCGTAGTGGTAGTTGGGCAGGTCGGCGTAGTGGCCCGGCAGGCCGGCCGGGACCAGGCCGCTCGGCTGAACGGCCGCGCCCTGCAGGGCCGCCACGATCCCGGCGTAGTTGATCCCGTAGGAGATGGCCTGGCGCACCGGCAGGCTGAGCGTCTTGGCGTTGAGCTGGCCGAGCAGGTTCTGGAAGGACGGCACGCTCACCGTGCGGATGCCGGGCTGGCCCGCCAGCGACTTCCAGAGCGACGGGCTGATCTGCTCCACGAACGAGACCTGCCCGGACCGGAGCAGCTGGGCCGCCGTGGTGTCCTGCGGCACCACCCGGAACACCACCTTCTTGAAGTGCGCCCCGGACCAGCCGCCCCAGTAGCCGGGGAACGCCTTGAGGATCACCTCGAACTCCTGGCCCTTGTTCCAGGTCTGCAGCTCGTACGGGCCGGTGCCCGCGTCGTGCGGGGTGTTGAGCCACTTGGTCAGTGACCCCGCGCCCGCCGCCTTCGTGTCGTAGATGTAGGCGGAGTAGGACGCCGATGCCTCCAGGTCCAGCGGCGACGGGTACTTCAGGTGGAACACCATCGTGTACGTGCTCGGCGTGCTGATGCTCTTGACCGAGTCCCAGACGTAGGCGGCCCCGCCGCCCAGCTTCTCGGTGCGCAGGATGGCCGCAGCCGCGGCCTGCGCGGTCAGCAGCCGGCCGGTGTGAAAGTGCACCCCCTGGCGCAGGTGGAACGTCCAGGTCAGGCCGTTGGCCGCGGACGACCAGCTGGTCGCGAGCAGCGGCTTGACGGTGTGCGTGGCGCTGTCGTAGCGGGTGAGCGTCTCGTACATCTCGCTCATCGCGATGATGCCGTCGGAGTACTCGGTCGCGGGGTCCCAGCCGTTGACCATCACCGGGGCGGTGGTGTCGTAAGTGAACACCTGGTTGCTGGCCGGCGGCTGGGTGGCTGGTTGAGCTGAGCCGCCGCAGGCGGCCAGCACCACCAGCAGCGCGCAGCCGGCTGCGAGCAGCCCGGCGCGGTGGGCCTTCATGGAATCCTCCGTGCTCCGTGAGGTGGCTGAGCTCCGTTCGCTGACTGACGATGCTGGCCGGGCAGGCCGCCGAGGGTGCCGGCTGCCTTGGCCCGGATCCGCACCGCGGGGGAGGTGAGATAGGCGAGCGGGATCTCCTCCATCTCGACGATCCGCACCGTCCCCGGCTCCGCCCCGGCGGCCACCGCGCGCTCGCGTGCTTCACCGCACGCCTCGTCGAGCGCGGCCTGCCGGCCGCCGGTGCCGAGGTGGAAAATCCGGTCGATCTGGCCGCTGACCGAGGCGATCGCGGCGCCCACGGCGTTGGCCGTGTCGAAGTGCTCCGGCCGGATCACCTCGCTGACGCCAGGGATCCGGTCCGGGATCAGGATGCTGCCGCCGCCCACCGTGATCAGCGGGCGGTCCTCCCGGGACGTCTTCATCCGGTCGATCGCATCGGCCAGCATCACGTCCGCCCGGGCCAGCGCCTCGGTGAGCAGCTGCCGCTGGCCGCCGATCAGCCCGGGGTCGCCCAGCGTGGCGCGCCCGGCCGCGACCGCGCTGTCGGTCAGCGTGGCGGTACGCCCGCCGAACACCAGCGCGTCCTGCTGCAGCCGGTAGCCCACGCTGCGCGGCCCGATGCGCACCCCGGCCTGGTCGCGCGCCACCCTGGTGCCGCCGCCGAGCGCGATCGTGACCAGGTCAGGCATCCGGAAGTTGGTCCGGATGCCGCCGATCTCGACCCCGTACGACGACTCCCGCGGGAAGCCGTTGACCAGCACCCCCACGTCCGTGGAGGTGCCGCCGACGTCGATCACCAGCGAGTCGGCCGTCCGGGTGAGGAACGCCGCGCCGCGGACGCTGTTCGCGGGCCCGCTGCCGATGGTCAGCACCGGGTAGCGCAGCGCCTGGTCCAGGGCCATCAGGGTGCCGTCGTTCTGCGCGAAGAACGTGACTGGCCGCAGTTGGTGCGCGTCCAGCGCCTGGTGCATGGCCAGGGCCACGTCGTTGGCCACCCCGGTCAGCGCCCCGTTCAGGATCGTCGCGTTCTCCCGCTCGATTAGCCCGATCGAGCCGATCTCGTGGCTGAGCGACATATGCAGCTCACCGAGCTCGCGCTTGACGATCTCGGCCGCAGCCAGCTCGTGCCGCGCCGAGACCGGGGCGAACACGCTGGTGATCGCCACACCGTCGGCGGCGCCGGCCACCTGGCCGAGGAACCGGATGATCGCCTCGGTGTCCAGCGGGGACAGGTCGCGGCCATCGAACTCGATGCCGCCGTCCACGATCGCTGCGCCGGCCGAGATGGCCGCGGTCAGGTCGCGTGGCCAGCCGAACATCGGCCGGATGCTATGCGTGGCCGGTCCGCCGATCCGGAGCACCGCGATCCGGCGCAGGTTCCGCCGCTCCAGCACGGCGTTGGTGGCATGGGTGGTGCCCAGCATGACGTGGGTGATCCGCTCCGGCGCGGCCTCCGGGGCGCGGAGCACGGCGTCGATCGCGGCGATGATCCCGCCGGTGATGTCCGGCGTCCCGGGCACCTTGGCCTTGGCGATCACCCGGTCCTGGCCGTCCATGATCACGGCATCGGTATTGGTGCCGCCGACGTCGATGCCGAGGCGGCAGTCAGGAGCTGGCACCGGCGAGCTCCTCAACGGGGCGGTAGTCGAAGTCGTAGCCGAACGCCCGCGGCCCGGTGAGCTCGAGACCGCGCTCGGTGCGCCAGACCGGGTCGCAGCCGAACGCGATCACCACGATCCGCTGTCCGTACTTGATCCGCTCGGTCGCGATCGCGTCCCCCGTTTCGGCGTCCAGCACCGAGATCAAGTCGGGCACTGAAGCCAGCACATGGCCACGCTCAAGCGCGACCAGGTTCTCGTTCTGCAGCTCCAGCCGGATGAGCCGGCCAGCATCCGCGCCCAGGCCCTCGATCACCACCGAACCCCGGGCGAAGCCGCTGGTGGTGTGCCGTTCCACGTCGGCCACCTTCCCGCCGACCAGCCGGAACGCGCCGATCTCGGTGATCAGCGCGTCGACGGGGCTACCGGTGGCGCTGAGCACGGCGGCGCCGATCCGGATGGCCAGCGACACCGAATCCCGCACCGTGGCGGTGCGCGCCTGCGCCGCGGTCAGGGTGAACTCAGTGGACGAGGCGGCCCCGCCGAACTCGACCGCGGCGGCCCGCTCCAGACGCTCCATCCACTGCCCGGAAATGGCCTGGAACAGGACCAGGTTCCCGCGCTCGTCGGTCATCACCGCCGGGCTCGGCGAGATCCCGGCCAGCTGCATGGTGACCTGCGGAACCTCGGGAAAGGCCCGGCCCATCCCGTCCGCGTCGACCAGCGGCAGGCCCATCCGCGCCGCCCAGGTGACCGGCAGCACGCCGTTCCCGCCGCCAATCTCACCGGCCATCAGGGCGGCCACCGGGCGGCCGATCAGGAACTGCAGATGGTCGCGGAGCCGTTCCCCCTCGTCGCCGTTCTCGATCTTTTCGATGCTGACCGTGGGCGCGCCGATCCCGCCGCACGGCATGATCAGCGCGTCGTCCGGCAGTTCGTCCACGTCAACCAGGGCGACCGGGCCGTAGTCCTCGGTCGCCTGCAGCGCCTGGAGCAGCGCCAGGTAGGTGTCCCCGCCGCCGCCCGCGCCCAGCACGGCGCAACCGCGCGCTAAAGCATGTAGCGCGTCCGGCTCGAGCAGTCGCTTCATCGGTAAGGCCGTCAGGTGGTCAGGGCATGCAGCGGATGGGGGCGTTATGCATATAGTTCCCGATCGGGGCCGGGCCGGAGCATCTTTTCCGGCGAACGGCCAGCTACCGGTGCAATTCCGCCTGCATGATCTGCTCGCGCAGCTCAACCGCATCCTGGCTGCGCACCACGCGGGGTGGGCTGGACATCAGCCGCCGCGCGTAGAGCAGCCCGGCGATCCCCCGCCACACGTGCCAGTACGGGAACTCGTGGGCATAGGGCCACCAGTCCGGGGCCTGTCCGTCAGCAGTCACTAAATCGATTGCAGATTCGTTGTCCATCGGCTCTCCCTGGGAGCACCAGTAACCGCGGGCCGGGCCAGGCCGGTGCGGAAAGCTGGATGCAATGCCATGCTTGCATCTGGTGCAGGCCGGGAGAATGGGCGGAATGCACTGCGATCGTGACTGAAGTGTGCGCGACGCACCCGTTCGCGCCATTGGGGACGCACAGAGGGGGGCGGATGCCGTCGGTTGACGAGCTTCTGGCCAGCTCACCGCTCGCCGGCCTGCGCCGGGTCAGCCGCGGCGGCGGTGACCGCCTCGTCGCCCTGGTGCGGCTAGCCGAGCGCTTCGCCGAGCTGGACGAAGCGCCCGCGGGCAGTCTGGTCCTGCTGTCCCGGGCCGCGTCGGCCGAGGTCACCGACTACCGGCTGGACATGGCGCTGCGCTGGGCGACGGTGAACCGGGTGAGCGCGGTGGCGGCGTTCGCCGCCGAGCAGTGGGAGCCCACGGTGACCGCGATGGACATCGCCGGGCGGGCGGACATCGCGCTGGTCTC
Source organism: uncultured Actinomycetes bacterium (assembly GCA_963717125.1). Classification (GTDB taxonomy): domain Bacteria; phylum Actinomycetota; class Actinomycetes; order Streptosporangiales; family Streptosporangiaceae; genus RYN-230. The sequence goes on along the minus strand of CAVQVG010000019.1, from coordinate 263,937 downwards.
CATCCCGGCCAACGCCGACCTGGCCGGGCTGGTCCAGGCGCTGGTCCGGGAGATCGGCGGCAGTGCCGACCTCGCGCTGGGCCGGGCCCAGCAGGGCCTGGACGCGGTGCTCCGCGCCGAGGTCGCCGGGGCCAGCCTGGACCGGCTGCGCGAGTCGGTCAGCCGGGCGCTCGGCACGCCGGTCGAGTTCCGGCCCCGGGCCACCGGCAACGGCACCCCGACGCTGACCGTGGACGGGAACCCGGTGCTGGCCGCGGACGGGCACCCGGCGCTGTCGCCGGCCGCCAGCAGCACGCTGCCCGGCCCGGGCACCGCGCTCACCGAGGTCACCGTGCCGGTGCTGGTCGGCGACACGCTCATCGGCCAGTTCGCCGCCCCGCAGGCGCACGGCGACCTGGCCGTGGCCGCCCGGCTGGTGCTGCACAACGCGGCCGCCACCGCCGGCCGGCTGCTCGACCTGTCCCGGCAGGCCCGCGAGGTCCCGGCCCGGTCGCGCAGCGAACTGATCGCCGAGCTGCTGATGTCCGACGCGGCCATCAACGAGGACCTGCTCGACCGGGCCCGCCAGCTGAACATCGCGCTGGGCGGCTGGCACGTGGCCGTCCGGATCGAGGCGGACGACCTGGACGGCTCGGGCCGGGACGAGGTGCACCGGTTCGAGCTGCTGGAATCGGCCGGGCAGATCGCGTTGCAGGCGGCCGCGGCGGCCGGCGGCACCTGGCACCTGTCCCGGGTGGCGCGCGCCATCGTGCTGATCCGGGTGACCGCCTCCGACCCAGGCCCGCAGGCCGGCGCGCAGGCCGCCCGGTCCGCGGGGCGGGCGCTGCAGGCGCTCGGCGGCCGGGTGCCCGCGGTCGCGTTCCGCGCCGGGGTGGGCGCCCCGCACGAAGGCCCGATGGGGCTGCGCGCCTCGGCGGCGGAAGCCCGGGCCGCGCTGTTCGCCGCCCGGGCCGCCCGCAAGCCGCCCGATGTGGCCACGCACGACGCCGTGGGTGTGCAGCGGATGCTGATGGAGTGGTACGCGTCCGACACGGCCCGTGCCTCGGTGCGGGACCAGCTCGCGCCGCTGGAGAACCTGGGCCAGGCCCGGGCCGACACGGCCATCCGGACCCTGGCCGCCTACCTGGACCAGCAGGGGTCCATCATCAAGACCGCGCAGCAGCTGCACCTGCACCGCAACGCGGTGGCCAACCGGATCCGCACCATCACCGAGCTGCTGGAGGTCGACCTGGAGGATTCGGACCAGCGGCTCGCGCTCCAGCTGGCCTGCCGCGCCCGCCTGCTCGGCTAGTGCTAGCCCGGGGGGACGACCCCCCGGACCCCCCGATCGCCGCTCCGCGCCGAGCGGCGGCACGCCGCCGCGGCGAGGGCCACCGGCTAACTCCCGGCGGTATGGAGCGCCCGCAGCACCTGCGCGTAGCTGGCCACCAGGTTCAGCTCGCAGTACGGCAGCTCGTGCTGCGCGCAGAACGCCTGGACCAGGGACCGGCAGCGGCGCAGGCTGGGCCGGGGCATGGACGGAAACAAGTGGTGCTCGATCTGGTAGTTGAGCCCGCCGAGCAGGGTCTCCACCAGCGGGCCGCCGCGCACGTTGCGCGAGGTCAGCACCTGGCGGCGGAGGAAGTCCAGGCTGTCCTGCTCGCCGAGCACCGGCATGCCCTTGTGGTTGGGCGCGAAGGCGCAGCCGAGGTAGACGCCGAGCAGGCCCTGCTGGACCACGATGAACGCGACTGCCTGCGCCGGGGACATCAGCAGCGCGACCGCGGTGAGATAGCCGCCAAAATGCGCCAGCAGCAGCGCGCCTTCCAGCGCGCGGCGGCCGGGCCGGGCGGTGCTGTGCAGCACGGCCCAGCTGCTGGTGACGTGCATGCTCACCGCCTCCAGCAGGAGCATGGGGAAGAACAGGGCGGCCTGGTGGCGCGCGAGCAGCCGGCGCAGCCCGCGGCGCCCGGCGGCCTGGCCGGGGGTGAACGCGATGGCCGGGATGCTCAGGTCGGGATCCTTGCCGAGCTGGTTGGGATGGGCGTGGTGCCGGTTGTGCTTGCCCGTCCACCAGCCGTAGCTCAGCCCGATCAGCAGGTTGCCGAGCACCAGCCCGACGACGTCGTTGGCCCGCCGCGAGCGGAAGATCTGCCGATGCCCGGCTTCGTGCCCGACGAACGCGAGCTGGCCGAACACAGCGGCCAGGTACACCGCGGCCAGCAGCTGGTACCAGGACGCGCCGAGCGCCACCACGGCCGCCCAGCCCGCGGCGTACAGCACCGCCATGGTGGTGATCTTCATCGCGTAGTACCGGGGCCGCCGCTTCAGCAGGCCATCCCGGCGGATCAGCCGGGACAGCTCGGCGTACTCACTGCCCCGGCCCGGCGTCCTGGTGCCCGTGCTGACGGGCGGCACACTCACACTCATCCTGACTCCCCGGGGTCCAGCAGTAGCGGTTCGCGGGCGAGGTCCTGCTCCAGCTGGCCGCGCTGGTCGTGCCACCATTCCTTTGCGGCCAGCTGGAGCAGCCGGGGCACCAGGTCCCGGGATCGCCGGACGATCCAGGTGGTGCCCTTGGTCGCCATCCAGTGCGCCTGGGCCCAGGCGCTGGGGTCCGGGTTGGTCGGCTCCGGGTCGGGCATGGCGTGCGGCGGCATGCCCAGCTCGGCCAGCCGCGCGGCGAACAGCCGGGCCAGTAGCCGGTGCCCGCGCTCGCTCGGGTGCAGCCGGTCCACGCCCCACATCCGCTTGTCGTAGATGGCCGGGTTCGCGGCCACGTCCACGTGCACCACCTGGTAGCGCTCGGCCAGCCGGCTGAGCACCGCGTTGATGGCGTGAGCCCGCCGGGCCAGCGGCCGGCGCAGCGACCCGGGGATGCGCAGCAGCAGGCCGGGGTCGGGCAGGCTGGCGGTGAGCACCAGCGCCCCGGTCCGCTCCAGGGTCGCGACGATCTGTTCGAGGTCGCGGGCGATCGCGGCGAGGTCGAACGTGCCGCGCAAGGTGTCGTTCATGCCGACCAGCACCGAGGCGTGCGTCGGGGCCAGGGACACCGCCCGGTCCAGCTGGTCGCCGGCCACGTCCCGGATCAGCGCCCCGGACAGCGCCAGGTTGCTCAGCTCGACCCGGTCCGGCGGGGCCAGCGAGCCGGCCAGCAGCGCGGCCCACCCGCGCCAGCCGCCCTGCGGCATGGGATCTCCCATGCCGAGCGTGACCGAGTCACCGAGCGCGGCGAACCGGGTGGCCGGCCACGGTTCCGGCTCCGGCCCCAGCGCGGCCTCGGTTGCGGGCATCATCGCGCACCACCGGTCCGCCGCGGCCCGGCGGGGCTCAGCCTTGGCCCGGCCGGGTTCGGTTCATGGCCGGCTGGGTTCGGGTTGTGGCTCGCTGGGTTCGGGTGGTGGCCGGGTGGGTTCGGGTTGTGGCCGGCTGGGTTCGTGTTCTGGTCGGCTGGGTTCGGGCTGTGGGCGGCTGGGCCGAGTTCGTGCGCGGCCAGGAAGCCGGCCACGGCGGCGGGCCAGCCGTACCGCTCGGCCCGGGTCCGCGCCCGCGCCCGGCGCAGCTCCACGTCGCTGTCCAGCAGGCACTGGACGGCGTCGGCGAACGCGACGTCGTTGTCCGCCGCGGCCAGCCCGGCCGGGCCGACCACCTCGGGCAGCGCGCTCCGGTTGCTGACCACCACCGGGGTGCCGCTGGCCAGGGCTTCCAGCGCGGACAGGCCGAACGTCTCGGCCGGCCCGGGCGCGATCACCACGTCCGCCGTGGCCAGCAGCCGGGCCAGCACCGCGCGGTCGGTGACGTGCCGCAGGAACCGGACCGGCAGGCGGCCCGCCTGGGCGCGCAGCCCGCGCAGCCGCGGTCCGTCCCCGGCCACCACCAACTCGGCGGGTACCCCACGGCGGTGTAGTTCGGCCAGCGCGCCGATGGCGCGTTCCGGGCGTTTCTCCGGGGACAGTCGGCTGCAATGCACCAGCAGCGGCAGGCCCGGCGCGGCGAGCTGGGCGCGCAGCCCGGCGTCCCGGTTAGCCGGCTGGAAGCAGTCCAGGTCCACGCCCAGCGGCACCTGGCGCAGGTTCCGCACGTGAAGCCGCCGGAACTCCGCTGCCGCCCAGCCGGTGGTGCAGACCACCACGTCATAGGAGGCGGCGGTGCTGGCGTTCAGCTGGTCGGACAGCCACTGCCCGGACAGGCCAGGCGGCGCGAACATGCTGGCCAGCGTGGCCAGGCTGTCGTGCGAGACCATCATGGACCGCACCCCGCGAGCCCGGGCCCAGCGGCCGGTCCAGCGCAGCGTGGTCCGGTCGGAGACCTCCAGCCGGTCCGGGGCCAGCTCATCGAGCAGCCGCCGGAGCGGCCGCCGCGTGGTGATCGCCCGGTAGCCGCCGGTGCCCGGCACGATCATCCCTGGCACGGTGACGACCAGGCCCTGCCCGGTGTACTGGCGGCCGGGCCGCGGCCCGGGGATGACCAGGACCGGCTCGTGGCCGGCCGCTAGGTACCCGGCGCCCAGCTCACGCAGCGCCGTCCGCAGCCCGCCGGAGGCCGGCGCGACATAGTTGGCCAGCCGCACTATCCGCACGGCCCGGTCCGTCCCGTGCGGCGGCTGTGCTCCGAGTGCCAGTCGCGCGCTAGGTGCCGGTTGCGCGCTGGTTGCTGGTCGCGCGCTGGGTGCCGGTTGCGCGCTGCTTGCCGGTTGCGCGCTGGGTGCTGGTTGAGCGCTGGGTGGCAGCCGGCCGGAGGTGGTGCGTCCACAGGCACGCCCTGATCATCACTGGCGCAGATTCCCGGATCCGTAACTCGACGTGACAGCTATGCGAACCTTGGCCGACGTCTGGCCTGACCCGCCGCCAACTCCCGGTGGCCCTGGGCAGGAAGATGATCACCCCGGTTCGTGATCAAACGTTTGGTGTCGCTCTGACGACACCAAACGTCTGATCACGAGTCCGGCGCCCCGCCGGGTCGCTATCACTGGTCACACCAGCACCAGCGTGCCCAGCAGACACGTCCCGACCTCACTGCGCGTGAGTCATGACGGCAGGGCCGCTACGGAGGCTGCTCGGTTGGGTCCAACCGTTCTGGGTGGATTGCCGTCCTAGATGACGCAATAGCTGATTTCCGGCGCGGGGTGGCGTCCGGAAACGCGGACCGGAGGAGATCCCCATGCAGTTCACTACGCGCGCGGCGCGGCGCGGCCTGGCCACGTTCGCCATTACCAGCGCGGCCGTCCTGGTGCCCACGGCCGCGCTGGCCGCGCCCGGCGGCCGGGCCGCCGCCATCCGGCCCGCCGCTGCCGCCCGGCCCGCCGCTGCCGCCCGGGCCGCAGCGGCCGTCGCGCCGCGGTGCGCCACCGGCGCGCTCACCGTGTGGCTGGGCCTGCCGGGCGACGGCGCCGCTGGGAGCACGTACTACCAGCTCGAGGTGTCCAACACCTCAGGAAGAACCTGCACGCTGTACGGCTTCCCGGGGGTGTCCGCGATCGGCCGGAACGGCGGTCAGTTGGGCCGTGCGGCATCCCGGGACTATGCCGATCCCATCCGCCTGGTCACGCTGCGCCGCGGCGGGACCGCGCATGTCCTGCTGCGCATAACTGACGTGGCCAACTACCCGGCCGCCTCGTGCGACCCGGCGACCGCGGTGGGGCTGCGCGTCTACCCGCCGAACGACCGCCGGTCAGCCCAGGTGCCGTTCTCGTTCCGGGCCTGCCGGAAGGGCGGGCCGGTCTATCTCGACGTGCGCACCACCGTCGGCGGCGCCGGGATCCCGGGCTTCAGCCACTGACGGCCCGCGGCTGGGCGGCACGGCCTGGACCGCTCAGCCGCGCGGGGCCGCCGGCTGGTAGCGCAACCCGTCCATGAGCAGGTCGAGCAGTCGGCGGGCCTGGCCGCGCTGGCCCGGCTCGCCGGAGGTCAGCGACACCCCGCTCAGGCTGGCCAGCACGTCGGCCGGCGCGATGTCCCCGCGCAGCGTGCCCGCCGCCGCGGCGGCGTGCAGCAGGGTGCCGATCGCGGTGAGCAGCGCGTCCCGGCTGTGTGCGTACGGGTTGCCGCCGGCCGCGATGACCGCGCGGAGCGCGGCCGCCATGCCGCGCTTGGTGGTCATGTAGTTGACGAACAGGTCCATCCAGGTCCGGGCGGCCTGGTCCGGCGGGAGGCCGGCGAGCAGGCCGGGCACGGCGCCGCACAGCCGGGCCAGCTCGTTGCGGTACGCCGCCTCGACCAGCGCCTCCCGGGTCGGGAAGTGCCGGTACAGGGTGCCGATGCCGACCCCCGCGTCCCGCGCGATGGCCTCCAGCGTCACCTCGGCGTCGTCCTCCCGGGAGAAGGCGCGCACCGCGGCGTCCAGCAGCCGGGCCCGGTTACGCCGGGCGTCCGCGCGCAGCGGCCGGCCATCGGTCTGCGGCCGGCCATCGGCCTGCGGCCGGCCATCAGCCTGCGGCCCGCCATCAGCCTGCGGCCGGCTATCAGCCTGCGGCCGGCCATCAGCCTGCGGCCGGCGACCAGCCGGCGGGCCGCCATCGGCCAGCGGCGCGCTATCAGCCAGCGGCCGCGCGCCGGCCTGCGGCTCCGCGTCGGTGTCCGGCACCCAGCCCTCCTCTGCCCACTCAGGGCAATTTGCAAAGCGGAGGTCCCTCCGGTTAGCCTCTAGTGGTAGCGGAGGTTCCTCCGCTTTCATCGTACCCGGGCAGGCCGCCCGGACGGCAGTACCGAGTGAGACTGGGGAATCATGACCGTGAGCACGCCCATCACCACCCCGTTCACCGCGACGTTGACCGCCGCCGAGGTGCTGGACGGCGTCGACCTGACCGGCCGCCGGGTTATCGTCACCGGTGGCGCGTCAGGCATCGGCATCGAGACGGCCCGGGCCCTGGCCGGGGCGGGGGCCGAGGTGACCCTGGCGGTCCGCGATCTGGCCGCCGGGGAGCGCGCCGCCGCCGACATCACCGAGAGCACCGGGAACAAGCAGGTCCTGGTGGGCCCCCTGGATCTGGCCGACCAGGCGTCGGTGGCGGCGTTCGCCGCGGCCTGGGACGGCCCGCTGCACATCCTGGTGGACAACGCCGGCATCATGGCATCGCCGCTGATGCGCACGCCGCAGGGCTGGGAGATGCAGTTCGCGACCAACCACCTGGGCCACTTCGCGCTGGCTAATCATCTGCACCGGGCGCTGGCCGCAGGGGGAGGGGCGGGCGCGGCGCGCGTCGTCTCGGTCAGCTCCGCCGCGCACCTGCGCTCCCCGGTGGTTTTCGAGGACATCCACTTCCGCCACCGCGAGTACGACCCGTGGACCGCGTACGGCCAGGCCAAGACGGCCAACGTGCTGTTCGCGGTGGAGCTTACGAAGCGCTGGGCGGGGGACGGCATCACCGCCAACGCGCTGCACCCGGGCGGGATCCGGACCCGCCTGCAGCGCTACGTCACCGAGGCGGAACTCGACCGGATGCGGCAGCAGTCCGGCGGGGAAGCGCCCGCCTGGAAGACCCCGGAGCAGGGCGCCGCGACTTCGGTGCTGCTGGCCGCCTCGCCGCTGCTCGACGGGGTGGGTGGCCGGTACTTCGAGGATTGCAACGAGGCCGAGCCCAACCAGCCCGGCAGCCGGCGCGGGGTGGCCGCCTACGCGCTCGACCCGGCCGCCGCCGCGCGGCTGTGGCAGGTCTCGGCGGACACCCTGGCTAGCTAAGCTCAGCCGGTGGGGATCTTGGCGATCAGGTTCTGGGCGTTGTAGGCCTTGATCAGGTTGAAGTTCACCATCAGGGTGACCACTCGCTGCAACGGCCCGGCCTGGGTGTTGGTCGGGAATCCGGGCGAGGGCAGCACCGACGCGGCCAGTGGCTTCACGCCCGCGAACGCGGTCATCGCCTTTTGTACCGCATCGATGTTGCCCGCCGCGACGGCCTGTGCTTTCTCCATCGCGATGCGGAACGCCTCCGCGGTGTGCGGGTACTTGTTCAGCCAGGACTGGGTCACCACGTAACCCTCGATCGGCAGACTCTCGGCGGCGCCCTGGTTGGCGTCGGCCAGCGTCTGGACGCCGTACTGCTCCTCGTCCTCGCTGATGAACGGCTCGGGCATCCAGGCCGCGGCCAGCTTGTGCTGGGCCAGCAGCGGGCCCATCGCCGGGAACGGCTGGACGGAGAACTTGACCTTGGTGAGCGGCACCGCGTTGTCCTGCAGCATCGACTCGACCAGCAACTGGCCGATGTTGTTCTTCGCGTTGAGCGCGACCGTCTGGCCGGACAGCTGGGACAGCTTGGTGATCTTCGAACCGGCCGGCACCACGACCTGTTGGACGTCCGGCGCCATGGTTAACCCGGCCACCAGCACCTTGAGGTTCGCGCGCTGGTTTTCATCCGCGATGATGTACGAGGGGTAGGCGCCGGCCGTGATGTCGTACTTGTCGGCCAGTTGCTGCCTGATGACGTCGGAGCTGCTGATGGCCGGCACGATCTGCACGTGCAGGCCTTCCTGAGCGAAGAACCCGCGCTGCTGCGCGATGTACAGCCCGGCCGAGTCCATGGCGGGCACCGCCGCGATCTTCAGGGTGGTCTTCTCCAGGCCGCTCACCGGGCCGGAGCCGCCGCTCCCGCTGCACCCAGCCGCCAGCAGCGCGGCCGTCGCGGCCACACACAGGACACGGATGCGACCGGGTAGACGAGGCATGGGAGGGCTCCCTGATAACAGTGGGTAACAGAGGGAGACTAGGCGATGGATCGGCGCGCCTCAACCGATACGTACATGTTCGTTCGTAGTCTGGCTGGCTCGCCACATATCACCCAGCCGTTACCGGGCCGGCGGAGCGGTGCTCTCCCTGATCACCAGGGTGGTGGCCAGCTCGATGTGCTGCGGCTCGTCTGGCCGTCCGGCCGGGCCGCTGCGCAGCATCCGGAACGCGGTGGCGGCCATCGCGGCCAGCGGCTGCCGGACGGTGGTCAGCGCGGGTGTGGCCCAGGACGCCACCGGCACGTCGTCGAAGCCGATCACGCTCAGGTCAGCCGGGGCTCGCAGCCCGCGCTCGCCCAGCGCCTGCAGCACGCCGAACGCCTGGCTGTCGTTGCCGGCCACGATCGCGGTGGGCCGCTCGGGCAGGTCGAGCAGGTGGCCGCCCTGGCGGCGGCCGCCGTCCGCGCAAAAGTCGGCCCGGCGGATCAGTTCAGCCGCTGCCGGGAGGCCGGCCGCCTGCAACGCGGCCCGGTAGCCGGCCAGCCGGGCCCGGCTGGACCAGAGCTGCTCCGGGCCGCAGATGATCCCGATGCGGCGGTGACCCAGCTCGATGAGGTGCCGGGTGGCGGTCAGGCCGCCCTGCCAGTTGGTGGTGCCGACGGACCGGATGCCGGCCCTGGGCTCCTCCGGCGGGTCGATCACCACCAGCGGAATCCGGGCCGCGGCCAGCCGCTGCAGCTCGGTGCTGTCCGGCAGGTGCAGCACGCAGAGCGCGCCGTCGGTGCCCCGGTCGGCCGCCCGGTCCAGCCACCTGGTGAACCCGGCGGGCGAGTCCACCGTGCTGACCACCACGCTGGCCGCGGACTCGTCGGCGGCCAGCACGGTGCCGTGCAGCAACTCCTCGGCCCACGGGCTGTCCACCGTGGCGATCAGCAGGTCCACCACCCCGAAACCGAGCCTGGAGGCGACCCGGTAGCCGTTCTCCCGGAGCAGGGCGGCGATCCGGGCCCGGGTCCTGGCGGCCACGTCGGTCCGCCCGTTGAGCACCTTGGACACCGCGGAGACCGAGACGCCGGCCTCGGCCGCGATATCGACCAAGGTGCTGCGGCCGGATTCACGCGCCACGAGTGGCCTCACTTTTCGAAAGGATGCATCCGGATGGCCTGCGTAAAAGAGCGAAACCACCACCCATCGTAACCGCCTCTCGGCTATTGACCGGGCCGGACGGCCAATCTAGCCTGAGAAGGCAGGCGAATAGTTTTCGAAAAGATCACTGCAGCACCGGGCGCCGCAGTAGCCGGGGCGGGGCCGGTGCCGCAGTACCGGTACCGGACCGCAGCCGCTGGAACGGGTGCCGGTGCCGCAGTACTGGTACCGGACCGCAGCCGCTGGGGCCGGCGCCGCCGAGCCGGTACCGGGGCGCGAACTCCGGAGCCGGCGCCGCCACTGCCCGAGGAGCCGGTCCGCGTGACTACCAGCAACCCGCCCGCCGTCCAGCTGTACACCGTCCGCGAGCAGCTCGCGGACGACCGGAAAGGCGTCCTGGCCCGGATCGCGGCCTTCGGTTACGGGGCGGTGGAGCCGTTCAACGTGCTCGACGACCCAGCCGGGCTGGCCGCCGACCTGGCCGCCGCCGGGCTGGCCGCGTGCAGCGTGCACGCCGTGCCGGCCGGCGATCAGGCCGGCGCTGTGATTGAGGCGGCCCGGACCCTCGGCGCGGGCACCGTTATCGTGCCCTACCTGCCGCCGGCCCGGTTCGCCGACTCCGCCAGCGTGCGGGAGGTGGCCGCCGAGCTCAACGGCATGGCCGCCCGGCTGGCCGACCAGGGGCTGCGCCTCGGCTACCACAATCACGACCACGAGCTGTCCTCGACCATCGGCGGGCGCCCCGCGCTCGAGGTGCTGGCCGACGACCTGGACGACGAGGTGCTGCTCGAAGTGGACACGTACTGGGTCGCGGTCGGCGGGCAGGACGTGCCCGCGCTGCTCGGCCGGCTCGGCGACCGGGTCCGCTACCTGCACGTGAAGGACGGGCCGGTGACCAAGGACGACCCGATGACCGCGGTCGGCGCCGGGCGGATGCCGGTCGCGGACATCCTGGCCGCGGGCCGGTCCGCGGAGTGGCACGTGGTCGAGCTGGACCGGTGCGCGACGGACATGATGACCGCGGTCGGGGACAGCCTGGCCTGGCTGGCCACCCGCGGCCTGGCGCAGCCGGTCACCCGGCCGCAGGACGCGTGATGGCCGCCGCCGGCCCGGTGGGCGTGGCCGTGGTCGGCTGCGGCACCATCAGCGACCAGTACCTGACTAACCTGACGTCGTTCCCCGACCTGCAGGTGCTGTTCTGCGCGGATCTCGATCTGGAGCGGGCCAAGACCCAGGCGGACAAGTACGGGGTGCCGGGCGCGGGCAGCACCACGCAGGCTATTGAGCATCCCGACGTGGAACTGGTGGTCAACCTCACCATCCCGGCCGCGCACACTGACGTCGCGCGCCAGGCAGTGGCGTTCGGTAAGAGCGTGTGGGTGGAGAAGCCACTGGCGCTGGACACCGCGGCTGGGCGCGAACTGCTGGCCGAGGCCGCCCAGGCCGGGGTGCGCATCGGCTGCGCGCCGGACACCGTGCTGGGCGCCGGGCTGCAGACGGCGCGGCGGCTGATCAGCGACGGCGCGATCGGGGTGCCGCAGACGGCGCTGGCGCTGATGCAGGACCCCGGCCCGGAGCGCTGGCACCCCGACCCGGAGTTCCTGTTCCGGCCGGGCGCGGGCCCGCTGTACGACATGGGGCCGTACTACCTCACGACGCTGGCCAGCGTGTTCGGCCCGGCGGCCGCGGTGGCGGCGGTCGGCCGCCGCGGCCGGGACCAGCGGGTCATCGGCGCCGGCCCGCGGGCCGGCACGCGATTCCAGGTGGACGTGCCTACCCATGTCGCCGCGCTGCTCAGCTATGCCGGCGGCGCGGCCGCCTCAGTGCTGTTCAGCTTCGACTCGCCGCTACGGCGGCACGGCTTCGTGGAGATCACCGGCAGCGAGGCGACGCTGGCCATGCCCGACCCGAACGGGTTCGGCGGCGAGGTCCGGATCCGCCCGGTGGGCAGCGCCGAGTGGACGGTCATCCCGGCCGCGGGGGCCACCGCGGGTCGCGGCATCGGCGCCCTGGACCTGGCCCGGGCCATCCGGGCCGGCGTCCCGCACCGGGCCTCGGGTGACCTGGCCCTGCACGTGCTCGACACTATGGAGGCCATCACACGTTCCCTGGCCGGGAGTACGTTCGAGCCGGTACAGACGACGTTCCCGGTGCCCGACGTGCTGCCCGCGGGCTGGGACCCGCAGGCCCGCACCGTTGGCCTAACCAGCGGTGGCCTAACCGCCGGTGGCCTAACCGCCGGTGGCCTAACCACCGGGGCCTGACCCCTGGAGGACACGTGGATCAGCCGCCACCCGAGCCGGTCCTGGGCGTGGGCATGGCCGGGTACGCGTTCATGGGCGCGGCCCACTCACAGGCCTGGCGCACCGCCCCGCACGCGTTCGGCCTGCCGCTCCGGCCGGTGCTGGCCGCGCTGTGCGGCCGGGACCCGGCGGCCACCGCGGCCGCCGCACAGCGCTACGGCTTCCGCGCCACCGAGACGGACTGGCGCGCCCTGCTCGACCGCGACGACGTGCAGCTCATCGACGTTTGCACGCCCGGCAACTCGCACGCGGAGATCTCCATCGCCGCGCTGGACGCGGGCAAGCATGTGCTCTGCGAGAAGCCGATGGCCAACACCGTGGCCGAGGCGGAGGCCATGGCCGCGGCGGCGCAGCGGGCCCGGGCCCGGGGGATCCGCGCCATGGTCGGCTTCAACTACCGGCGCGTCCCGGCCATCGCGCTGGCCCGCCAACTGGTGGCCGATGGCCGGATCGGCGCGATCCGCCACGTCCGCGCCAGCTACCTGCAGGACTGGCTGGCTGACCCGGCCTTCCCGCTGACCTGGCGGCTGCAGCGTGAGCAGGCCGGTTCCGGTGCCCTGGGCGACCTGGGCAGCCACCTCGTGGACCTGGCCCAGTACCTGACCGGGCAGCTGATCACCGGGGTTTCCGCAGTCAGCACAACCTTTATTACCGAACGCCCGCTGGCGGCCGGAGGGCCAGGCCGCTTCGGGGCCGTCACCGTGGACGACGCGGTCACGTTCAGCGCCAGGCTCGGCGCCGGGACGCTGGCCTCGTTCGAGGCGACCCGGTTCGCGGCCGGCCGGAAGAACGCGCTGCGCATCGAGCTCAACGGGGACCGCGGCAGCCTCGCGTTCGGCCTGGAGCGGCTGAACGAGCTGGAGTTCTACGACCGCGGCGAGGACAGCGCGACGGCCGGGTTCCGGCGCGTCCTGGTCACCGAGCCCGGCCATCCGTACCTGTCCGCCTGGTGGCCGCCGGGGCACGTGCTGGGCTGGGAGCACACGTTTACCCATCAGGTCCGGGACCTGGTCACCGCGATCGCCGCGGGCACCGACCCGGCGCCGTCGTTCGCGGACGGCCTGCAGGTACAGCGGGTGCTGGCCGCGGTGGCGGACAGTGCCGCGAAAGACAGCCAGTGGACCCCGGTCGCCGCGGCCGGGTAAGGAGCCGATGATGTCCCGATCGTTCACGTTGTTCACCGGCCAGTGGGCGGACCTGCCGCTGGAAGAGGTCTGCCGGCTGGCCCGCGACTGGGGTTACGACGGCCTCGAACTCGCCTGCTGGGGCGATCACTTCGAGGTGGACCGGGCGCTGCGCGAGGACGGCTACCTGGCCGGCCTGGCACGCCCTCCTGGGCAAGTACGAGCTGCGCTGCTGGGCGATCTCCAATCACCTGGTCGGCCAGGCGGTCTGCGATCATCCCATCGACCAGCGGCACCAGGCCATCCTGCCCGCCCGGATCTGGGGCGACGGCGAGCCAGAAGGCGTCCGGCAGCGCGCCGCCGCCGAACTGGCCGACACCGCCCGGGCCGCGGCCGCGTTCGGGGTGCGCACCGTGGTGGGCTTCACCGGCTCCTCGATCTGGCACACCGTGGCCATGTTCCCGCCGGTGCCGCCGGAGATGATCGAGCAGGGCTACGCGGACTTCGCGCAGCGGTGGAACCCGATCCTGGACGTGTTCGACGCGGAGGGGGTCCGGTTCGCGCACGAGGTGCACCCCAGCGAGATCGCCTATGACTTCTGGACCACCCGGCGGGCGCTGGACGCGGTCGGCAACCGGCCCGCGTTCGGGCTGAATTTCGATCCCAGCCATTTCGTCTGGCAGGACCTGGACCCGGTGGCTTTCCTGGCCGCCTATCCGGACCGGATCTACCACGTGGACTGCAAGGAAGCCCGGAAGCGGCTCGATGGCCGGAACGGCCGGCTGGGCTCGCATCTGCCCTGGGGCGACCCGCGGCGCGGCTGGGATTTCGTCTCGGCGGGCCGGGGCGACATCGACTGGGAGGACATCTTCCGGATGCTGAACTCGATTGGTTACCAGGGCCCCATCTCGGTGGAGTGGGAGGACGCCGGGATGGACCGGCTGGCTGGCGCCCCCGAGGCGCTGAGCTATCTGCGGCGTTTCGACCTGGAGCCGCCGCAGGCGTCGTTCGACGCCGCCTTCAGCCGCGAGGCGCCCTGACCCCGCGCATCGCGGCACATGTGGCTTAAAAAGTCCTTAATAACACCAGGTAAATGCCCGCTGTGCGTTCGCTAAAAAGCGGGCATTACCACTCCCGTATGCTCTGCCGCTAAAAATATTGTGCCCTGTAAAGGTCCACGGCCTGGCCGGGGTCCTTTCTTGATATCAGCAGCAGAGCACTTGCGGAGGTAATCCATGCGAAAAGCCATGCACCGGATATCAGCCGGTTTCCTCGGGGCCGGGATGATCGTGGCCATGACGGCCGGCGTCACCGCCGGGACGGCCAGCGCGGCCACCACGTCCCCGGCCGTGCGGTCAGCCCGACAGGCCACGGTGACCTGGCCCATCGTCAGCCGGGGCGGTGCCGGGGAGCGGGTGGTGACCATCCAGTACCTGCTCGACCAGCGCGGCTACCGGCTTGCGGTGGACGGCCTGTTCGGCCCGGCCACCCAGGCGGCCGTCATGTCTTTCCAGCGCCGGAACAAGATCGCGGTTTCCGGTGTCGTCGGCAATATCACCTGGCCCAAGCTCGTGGTTACGCTCAAGCTGCACAGCCGGGGCGACGCGGTGCGCGCGCTACAGCATCAGCTTCGCTTCGCCTACGGGCATAAGAGCGTTCTCGTTGACGGCTTTTTCGGCATGAAGACCGGCAGCGCCGTCAAGATTTTCCAGCGCGACCATAAGCTCACGGCGGACGGCATCGTCGGCAGCGCCACCTGGAAGGCCCTGGTTCGCGGCGACCGGTAGCCAACCGGTCGCGGTGCTCAGTCATGATCATGGGATTGGTGCTGCTATAGCGACACCAATCCCATGATCACGCCGGACGAGGGCGGGCTTCAGGGGCCCCGGACGAGGGCGGGCTTCAGGGGACCCGGACCAGGGGAGGGTGTCAGGGGACTCGGACGAGGGCGGGGTTCAGGGGCCCGGGACGAGGGGCGGATCTTAGGGGACGGTGACGCCTTGCAGCGTCACACCGGACGGGTTGGCGGTGGGATCGAGTTCGGTCTGCACGTTGACCGTGCCGGGCGGGATCGTGTCCATGATCAGCGGCACCGAGGCCGGGTCGGCCGAGCACACCGCGGGCGGCGGCGAGCCGCCCGCCTCGGCGGCTGAGCACACCCCGAACGTGTACCCGCCGGGGGTGGCCGTGAACGTCCGGGCGTCGTCGTTGCCGAACCCGTCCTGCCCGGTCAGCGTGACCGTGAAGGTCCAGCCCGAGCCGGGGGTGCCCAGCGCGGACGTGGGCACGGTGATGGTGACCAGCCCGGGCGTGGCCGAGCCGGACGGACTGAGCTGAGCCACCGAGACCTGCGGGGTGCCCAGGCTGGACGATCCGGCCAGCCCCGAGCTGGCCGAGCCCGGGGTCACCCAGTCGTCGGTGCTGAACCCGTCCACCTCGATCAGCTGATTCCACGCGTCCGCCGGGGCGATCGAGTAGTTCCACGCCCCCGCCGCCGCGGTGGACTGCGTCTCACCCGCGGGCGCGCTGCCCGGCGGGGCGTGGATGTACAGGTCGATCAGCTGCGCGCCGAGCAGCGAGCCGAACGTGGACTGCAGGTTGGCCAGCCCGATCTGGAACGAGACGGTCGGGCCGGAGTCGATCACGGTGAGCCCGCTGAGCCGGAACGAGCCGGGCGCGAACACGGCCGAGCCATCGGAGTTCGTCGCGGTCGGGTACGCGTAGGTGCCGGGCCCGTTGCCACCGCCCGGGGCGGCAGACGCGTTGAGCACGACGGTGCCCGGGATGTGCAGGTCGGTCACGGCGAAGATGGCCTCGTTGCTGGCCCCGGCGCCGGTGGTAGCCGCGACCTCCACCGAGTCGGTGCCCGGCTGCAGGGCGACCGGCACGGAGAAAGCGCCGGACGAGTCCGCCGTTACCGTGGTGATCGTGGTGGCTGGAGCGGCCGCGCCGGGTGCCGTGCCGGTGGCCGCCACCTGCACGGTCGCGCCGGGCGCGGTGCTGCCGGTGACGGTCACCGAGGCGGCGTTCACCGTCACCGACGGGCGGGTCAGGTTGGCCGGCACGTTGCCGCCGCTGACCGTCAGCGGCGCGGTCACCGACAGCGGCGCTGTCGCGGGGGCGGTAGGCAGGTACCGGCCGGCCACGATCGACGGCTGCTCCAGCAGCCGGCCCGCCGCCCGGTCCGAGATCAGCCGGAGCAGCTGGGCCTGGGCCCAGGTCAGCGGGGCGGCCGAGCCGTCCGGCTGGCCGTCGGTGAAGCCAATCGACGCGGTGGCCGGGTCGGCGCCGTACGGCGACGCGGGCACGTCCGGGTAGTTCCACACCTGCTCGGGCACCAGGCCCACGCCGGACGCCGAGTTCAGCATGAATGACAGGTCGGCCTCGGCCGCCCCGGTGTCGCCGGCCAGGACCTGGTACTCGGCGTTCTCCCCCGACAGCACCGGCCACGGGTGCCCGGTGCCCTGGTCGGTGGTCGCCCATGGCTGGCCGTTGACCTGGCAGTCCTGGAACACGGCGACCTCGCAGTCGCCGTACCCGTCGCCGTTGTAGCGCAGGATCCCGGTCCCGGACGGGGTGCTGGCGCCGATCGTGGCCCCGGTCACCCTGACCGAGTTCGCCACCAGCGGGTCGCTGGCCGGCAGCTCACCCAGCCGGACCAGCTCCAGGAAGCCCTGGTCCACCACGGACCGCTGATCCTGGCTAGTCGGGTTGCCGTTGCCCAGCGAGTAGGAGAACGCCTGGTTGGGGTTCCCGGTCTTGTCCACCCGGATGAAGTACGGCTGGGACGACAGCGGGCCGTTGCTGGTCACCGTGGTGGCCAGGATCAGCCGCCGGAAGTTGTCCGCGGTGGCCAGGAACAGCCGCTGCGACGCACTGTCGCCCTGCACCCGGGCGATGGCCGCCGCCGCGACCAGGCCGGCCACCTCGTCGGCCATGGTGGAGGGGGAGAACCCGGTCTGTTCCTCCCAGCGTTCCACCCCGTCGGCCGGGCCGTTGGCCACCAGGAAGTCGGCCGCGGGCCGGATGTGCTGGGTGTACAGCGCGCCGTCCCCGGCCAGCCCGGCCTGCCAGGCCATCAGGATCGGGTCCGCCGTCTCGTCCAGTTGCAGGCCGCCGGTGTCCGGCGCGGCCGCGCCGTTCAGCAGCCCGTTGCGCGGGAACGACCCGTCCGGCCGCTGCATGTCGCCAAACAGGAACCGGACGATCTGCCGCGCGGTGACCAGGTCCCCGTCGGTGAGGAAGCCGGTGAACGCCTCGTAGGTGTCCCGCGGGAACACCTCACGGTAGGAGCCGAAGTAGGGCGCCAGCCCGTCGCTGGCCGGCTGCCCGGCCGGCACCGCCTGGCCCCACGGGCTGGCCAGCGAGGCCGCGGTCGCGCCCGGGAACGTCTTGTCCTCGCTGGCCTTGAGCACGTTGGCGCTCAGCCAGTACGCGCTGGCCTGGGCCGCGGTCGGCCGGACGCCGTGCCCGCTGGCCCCGCCGCCGGGCGGCAGCAGGTTCCTGTCGTAGGCCCGCCAGCCGGCCTGGTAGGCGGCCTCGGTGGCGGCGAACGGGGCGGCCGAGGCCGCCAGCGCGGTGCTGACCGCCGCGTCCGCGGTGGTGCCGAAGCCGAGCGCCACCGTGACCGAGCCGCCCGCCTGGCCGGGGCCGCCCGGCCCGCCCGGTCCGCCGGACAGGCCGAGCTTGACCGTCTGCACCACGTTGCCGTTGTCCGCGTCCGGCGCCGACGAGGTGAGCGTGCCGGACGAGTCGAGCTCGGTCAGCCCGTCGCTGGCGCTGCCGGCGAACCCGGTCTCCACCGCGCCGAATGGCCTGCTCGCGGCCAGTGCGGCATAGCTCGGCGTGGCGTAGCTCCGGTTCACCGCCGCGGTGAACGAGTTGGTCGAGTAGGACAGCGGGACCGGCCCGCGCGCGGTGGGCACGACCGTGGCCGACTCGCCGCCCGCGTTGGCGGACCCGCCGCCGCCATGGCCGTTCAGCAGCGGGTTGAACCGCAGGTACACGCTCAGCCCGGACGGCGCGCCGGGCAGCGGCACCAGGGAAACCCGCATGACCACCGCCTCGGCGGCCGGGTCGGTGATGAAGTCGGTGACCAGCTCGAAGTGGTGCGCCGCGTCTCGCGCGGTGACCTCGCAGGCCATCCCGGTGCCGTCCAGCGAGGACACCGTGTAGGTCATGTCCCGGGGCTGCAGCGCGGTGAACCCGGGGCCGGTGACGATCGGGTCCAGGCTCTTCACATCGGTGTTGTCGATGGAGGGCGCGTAGGTGTCGGACAGCGTCCCGTCGGCCACCGTGTACCAGACCTTGGACGCGCTGTCCGCCGCCGTGCCCACGCAGTCCTTGCGGGCCTCGTCGTAGTAGGACATCGCGCCAGGCCCGCCCGCCGCGTCCTGCCCCGGCGACCCGATGGTCAGGCTGAACACGTGCATGGACGGCACGTTCTTGGCCACCGCGGCGCCGGCGGTGGGCAGCGTCACCGAGGTCACCCGCGCGCCCGCGGTCAGCGGGATGGCCGCATAGAACAGGCTGACCGGGGTCGTCCCGCCCGGGTTCCAGCCCGCGGTGGTGGCCAGCAGGTCGGTGCCGGACGCGGCGCTGGTGTCCACCCAGTCGCCCAACGTGACGGTCGCGGTGCTGGTGCTGCCGTCCGCGTAGCCGATGGTGAACGTCCCGGTGGTGGAGCCGTAGGCGGACGCGCCCACCACCCCGAGCACGCTGCCGGTCCCGCTGACCGCGATCTGCTGGCCGTCCGCGACCACGTTGTCCGGGTGTCCCGGCGGCACGTCCGGCCAGTCGATCCGCAGCCCGTCGTGCAGCAGTGGCTGGCCCGGGACCAGCGCGTCGCTGGCCAGGCCGGCCGCGGCGAACGAGTCACCGATGCCGTCGAAGTTCCCGGCGCCGGCCGTGGCCGGCGTGGTGATCCCGACGTTGTTGAAGGCCGCCTGGAGGCTGCCCGCCGTGGCCGCCCCGGCCGGCGTCCCGCCGCCCAGCGGGACCAGCATGCTTAACGCCAGAGCGCTGGCTGCTGCCGTCACCAGCCGCGCGGTCCTGAAGTGGCTGCCCATGGGAACCTCCGCCGCACATGTTCCCGCCGCGCCGCCCCGATGAGGAGAGCTGAGGCCGAATATTTGCAGATATTTTCGGCTCTTTCCGGGCATTACGGACACGGTGCGGATTCCTGGCCGTCCGGTGGCGTAAGGCCGCGTGACCGGAAATTTGCGTTACACAACTTTTGAATAAGACATTGTGCTGCAAAGCACGCAGCCAGGCCGGGTGCAGGGCCTATCATCGAGCCCATGCGGTCGGCCCGGTCCTTAGCCCTGCGCTCCGCGGCCCGCGAGGCCAGCGGAGTACCGGCGGCTGGCCCGGCGATGACCGTGCTCGGCACGATGCTCACCCGGATCGCCGCCATCGTCCGCGGCGTCGCGGCCGGTTATGTGCTGGTCCAGGTAGCCATCTGGCATGCCTTCTACCAGGCCAGCCCGGGCCGGCTGTGGGGCCCGGCGGTCGCGGTGGCCTGGGCCGTGGCCGTGGTCTGGTATCTGCGCCACCGTCGCTACCCACCGTGGCCGCTGGCCTGCCTGGACTGGGCGGTGTACGCCGTGCTCGCGCTGACCGCGGGCGGCTGCGTGCCGCTGGCCCTCCGCGGCCAGGCCGGGGGGTGGCTGTTCATCGCGGTGGCCAGCGGGCTCATGGTGCAGGTCTGGTTCACCCCGGCGCGGCTGTCCATGCCGCTGTCGCTGGCTTCCGGGGTGGCGTTCTGGGGCGGCATCGTGCTGGCCCCCGGCAGCCACACCGCCGGCGGTGCCCGCGCCGCGTCGGTGACGCTGCTGTTCGTCGTGGTCGTGGTGCACTGGTGCGGGCGGCAGATGCTGTACCGCCGGGCCAGCCGGGCCGACAGCGCGCTGGCCGCGGCCGACCAGGATGCCCGCGACCAGTTCGTCATCCTGTCCCGGACCGTCGAGCGGCGGGAGCATGACCGGCTGCTGCACGACACCGTGCTGAACACGCTGACCGCGGTAGCCCGGTCCGGCCCGGCTGGCGGGGTCATCAGCCGCTGCCGTCACGACCTGGCCCGGCTGGAGCGCGCGCTCAGCGAGCCCGCTGACCCGGCGGGGGCGTTCAGCCGTCCGGTCTCCGGGCTGCTCGCCGACCTGCACGCGGTGGCCGGTGAGATGCGGGCGCGGGGGCTGACCGTGCATGTGCGGCCGGAGCGTAGCCCGGCGGACCAGAGCCACGCCGTGCCCGTCCCGGTGGCCGCGGCCATCGCGCACGCCACCCGGGAAGCGCTGGCCAACGTGGCCGCGCACGCCGGGACCGGCGAAGCCTGGGTCACGGTGAGCCCGCCGGCCGCGGCCACGGGGGTCGAGGTGACGGTGCGCGACGAGGGCGCCGGGTTCGATCCGGCCCGGCTGGGCCCGGCCCGGCTGGGCGTCCGGCGGTCCATCACCGAGCGGGTCGCCGACTGCGGCGGCTCGGCGGCGGTGCGCTCCGCCCCGGGCGCGGGCACGGTGGTCCGGCTGTGCTGGCCCGCCCAGCCCGATCCGGTACCAGCGAGCACGCCTGCCACCCAGGGGGCCGGACCGTGCTGATCCGGAGCAGGCCGGTGCTGACCGGGGACGAGACCGTGCTGGCCAGCCGGGCCGCCACGGCCGGCGGGGCGGTCGAGGTCGGCACCGAGTCCGCCGCGCCGCTGTTCGTCGGGGCGCTCGCGGTGATCCTGCCGATCGGAATGCTCGTCGAGGTGCTGGCCACCCTCGGTCAGTACCGGCAGCCGCTGGCCGCGGTGGCGGTGTGGCTCGGCATCCTGCTGGCCGCGGCCTGGCTGGTGCCGCGGGCGCTGGCCCGGAGCCTCAGCCGGCCGGAGGCGGTGGCCGCGATCGCGGTCGCGGTGGCCGCGGTGTCCGCGATCGGCCTGGACCGGCGGACGCACCTCGCGGCCGGGTCGCTGGACTGGGCGATTCTCGGCACGGTCTGGCTGCTCGCCCTGGTCGCGCTCAGCCGGTCCGCCTGGCTGTCGGTGCCGGGCGCGGCGCTGGTCCTCGCCGCCCACGGGTTCTTCGTGGTCCACCTGCTCGGCGCGACCCCGCTCGGGCTGGCCCGGGTGGCCGCGGGCGGTTACGCCATGGGGGTGGTGCTGGCCATCTTCGCCGCGCTGCGGCCCGCCTTGCAGACCCACTCGGAGATCGCGGTGCGCCGGGCCGAGCTGGGCAGCCGGTCGGCCGCGGAACGGGCCGCGGTGGCCGCCATCCACGACGACCGCGCGGACCGGATGGCCCTGCTGGAGGTGGAGGCACTGCCGCTGCTGCGCGGCATCGCCGATGGCTCGCTGGACCCGGCCGATCCCGCGGTGCGGCGGAAGTGCGCCGAGCACGCCACCACGCTGCGCGGCGCCCTGGTGCACCGGACCGAGCAGACCGGCGGACTGCTGGCCGCGCTCGGGCCCGCGTTGCGCACCGCCCGGGCCCGGGACATGCCGGTGGAGATCCAGGTCGTCGGGGACCCCGGCCAGCCGGACCCCGCGGTGGCCCAGGACGTCCTGGCAGCGGTACACGGCGTTCTGCGGACGCTCCCGCCGCAGCCGGTCATCCTCACCGTGCTGAGCGCCGGGGACGAGGTGGAGCTGTACCTGACCTTCGGGCTGGCCCCGGCTGACCTGGGCCCGGTGCGGGCTGACCTGGCCGGGCTGGGCCAGCCCGGGCCGGCCACGGCGGGCTGGCAGGTCACTCTGGACGCCGAGCCGACCGGCTCCGGGTGCCTCGAGCTCAGCTGGCGGAAGGTGCCCCGGTGACCGGAGAGGCCCCGGTGACCGGAGAGGCCCGATGACCGAAGAGGCCCGATGACGAAAAGGCGCCCCGGTGACCGAAGAGACCGGCGCGCCGCCGGTCATCGACGTGGCCGCGGTGGATGACCACCCGGTCATCCTGGACGGCCTGGCCGGCTGGGTGGCGCCCCCGGGCAGCGGCATCCGGGTCATCGGCACCGCGGTGAACGTGGCCGCGCTGCTGGCCGGGCCCGGCCGAGCGGCGGACGTGGTGCTGCTCGATCTGGACCTGGGCGACGGCAGCACCGCGGAGCAGAACGTGGCCGAGATCAGCGCGGCCGGACCGGCCGTCCTGGTGCTGTCCGCCTCGGCTCGGCCGGCCACGGTTCGTGACGCGATCCGGGCCGGTGCGCTCGGCTATGTGCTGAAGAACGAGGAGACGTCCGAGGTGCGCGCGGCTATTAAGGCGGTGGCCGCCGGAAAGGACTGGATCTCCCCCCGGCTGGCGTACATCTTCGCCACCGATGACGCGCCGGACCGGCCCGCGCTAAGCGCCCAGGAAACGCGTGCGCTGCGGCTTTACGCCACTGGCATGCCGATGAAGCTGGTCGCCCGGCGGATGTGCATTAGTGAAGAGACAGCTAAACAGTACGTAGGACGGGTCCGGGAGAAGTACGCTCGCGCCGGACGGGCGGCACCCACCAAATTGGACCTGTACTATCGAGCCGTCGAGGACGGGCATCTCCCCCCTCACCCCTAACCGCGGACCCCCCCTCCCGGCGACAGGGGCAACAGGAGATACCCGTCCTCGACCTTTTTCTTACGTGACGAGATCTTAAGCCGGTCATCTCCGTCACGTCATGACCCCATCTCGGGGGTCACGACCGCGCTGCTAGCAGGCCGGCCATTCAGCCGAGCTTTTAGGCAAGCATACTCTTACCGTCCGACTATAAGGCCAGCTCAGCGTAGGCGCTAGCGATAGTGTCGGGTGCCGAATGACCGGTTTAGGGGGAGAAGTTCAGCTTTGCTGCCACCGGCCACGACTGGCCGCCACTGGCCGCCGCCAGCGCCGCTGGCCGGTGGCCTCCGCACCATTTCTGCTGGCCATTGTCCCGGTGTGCCGCCGGCCACCCGTCTGGGTAGGTGACCGGCGGCACGTCTGTGGGCGGCTAGCAGCTGCCGACTCCCTCCCAGGCCGCGACGGTGTCGGTGGCCGGGTAGCTGGCGTCCGCGGTATCGAAGCCGAAACTTCGGTTGGCCACGAAGGCGCAGCTGCTGCTCTCCTCGACGTTGTTCCAGGAGCCGAGGGTGAACTTGTACTGGAACGCGGCCGTCGGCACGCCGGTGATGGTCAGCGTCCAGGTGTCCGGCCCGGTCTGGATCATCGGGTAGTCGGTGGCGATCCAGTCGTCGGCCGACGGGATCCCGGTCCCCAGCACGTCGTAGTTGCCGGACAGGTACACGGTGTCCCCGCTCGGGGTATCCGAGGGGACCGTGACATTGATGACGGCGGTAGCGCTCCCGCAGGCGGCCGGGCCGCCCCAGTTGGCCACGGTGTCGTTCACCGTGCCGCCGTTCACGCTCATGCTGCGGTTCGCGACACTGCCGCAGGCGGCGGTCTCCTCCACGTTGCCCCAGTTGCCGGCCAGGTCGTACTTGTAGGACAACGTGGCGTCCGCGGCGGCCTGGATGGTCGCGGTCCAGGTATGGGCGTTAAGACGGGTCATCGGGATGCCGTTGGCGGCCCAGTCGGACTGGCCCAGGCCGAGCGCGGACAGGTTCCCGGCCAGGTACACGGTGTCGCCGGACGCGTCGGTGTTCACCGGCACCGTCACGTTCACCGTCTCCTTGACCGACCCGCTGACCGGGCAGTTGCTGTCCTGCACGCACTGGGTCACCACGCTCGGCGTGTCCAGGTCCTTGCCCGCGGAGATGTCCGTGGCCAGCCGCACGTACTGGGCCATCGCCCACATGAGCGGGGTGGACGAGTTGTCCGGCTGGCCGAAGGTGAACCCGCCGGTGCCGGTGCTGCCGCCCCAGACCTGCTCGGGGATCTGGTCGCCGGCGTTGGCCGCGCCGGCCATCGTCTGCAGCATCGACTGGGCGCCGCTCAGGTTGCCGTCGGCGACGTCGTACTCGCCACGCTCCCCGGACAGCACGGGCCATGGGTTGCCCACCCCGGACCCGGTGAAGTCGCCGCCCGAGGCGGTCTCGCCGTAGCCATCGAAGTCGTACCGATGCCAGATCGGCCCCTCCGGGGTGTTGACCTGGAGCTCGGAATCCACCGCCGACAGAGTGTTGGTGATGTCTGTCGCGGTGGCCGACTTGATCCCGAGCCGGACCAGTTCCAGGAAGCTGGGGTCCACCACGGTGCGGTCGTCGTGGCTGCCGCCGCCGTTGGCGATGGAGATCGAGGCCCCGGAGTTGGGGTTGCCGTCCGGGGTGATCCGCAGGAAGTAGTCGCCGTTGCCGTACGGACCGGTCGTGGTGTACGTCATGCTGTCCAGCTCCGACGCCCAGGACAGCGCCGTTGACTGGTAGCTCGCCGCCTGGCTGGTCGCGCCGTTGGTCTCGGCGATGGAGGCGGCGCAGATCAGGCCGGCGATCTCCGCCGCCATGGTGGCCGGCGAGTAGCCGCTGCTCTCCTCCCAGCGTTCCTCCGGCGTGTACGGGCCGTTGGCCACCAGGTAGTTGGCCAGCAGTTCGATGTGCCCCCAGTCGGCTGAGTTGGTCGCGCCGAGCTGCCAGGCCAGGATGATCGGATCGGCCACTTCGTCCATCTGCAGCGATCCGAACACGGTGTTCCCGTTCAGGAACGTGTTCTGTTTGACCGCGCCGCTGGATTCCTCCTCGTAGCTGAAGATGTACTGCAGCGCCGCGTTGGCATCGGTGCTGTCCCCGGCGGCCAGCAGCGCGGAGGCCATCTCGTACTCATCCCGGGTCCAGACCACGTGATAGCCGTGATCGCCGGCGCTGTTCGCGCTGACGCTGGTGCCCCACGGATCGGTGGGCGCGGCGACGAACCCGCCGACGTAAGTCTTGTCCTCGTCGGCCTTGAGCTCCATCAGCGACACGTAGTACTGCTGCTCCAGCGCGCTGCTGCCGGTCACCGACGCGGGCGGCGCGTTCAGCCCGCTGACCCAGCTGTGCCAGCCGGACTCGAACGAGCTCTCCAGCGAGCTGAACCCGGTGGCCAGCGAGGCGGCGGCATCGGAGATCGCGGCCGACTGGCTGGAATCGAAGGCCAGCGCCAGGGTGAAGGTGGTCGACCCGCTGGCCGCCACCGGGATCTGCGCCACCTGCACGATGTGCCCGGCGGTGGACGCCGAACTGTACGTGGACGTCAGCCCGTAGCTGCTGGTGAGCATGGTGCTGCCGTCACTGGACGTGCCGACGTACCCGGTGCTGGTCTGGCTGAGCCCGGTCGATGCGGTCAGCGCGCTGGACACGGTGCCGTTGCTGGCCACCAGGTCACCACTGGTGCTGTCGGTGCCACCGGTGTTGCCCATGCCGTCGTTGTTCAGCTGCGGCAGGTAGTCGGCGTACAGCTGGAGCGGGCTGGAGCTGAGGTTGTCGAACGTGGTCTGGATCAAGATCACCGAACGCGACGGGTCGGCGATGTAGGTCTTAGTGATCTTGAAGTCACCGTTGCTGGCCGTGTTCACCTGCTGCCAGACCAGCGATGTCGGGTCGGCCAGGGAGATCGTGTGCGTGGTGTTGGCCGTCTCGGTGCTGGCGAACGACGACCCGTCGGTGACGATGTACTGCAGGCCGAACGTGTCCGGGGTGTCGGTCTCCGGGTAGAACACGTTCTCCAGCTCCCCGTTGCCTAGCGTGTACCAGACCTTGGAGGCGGAGCCGGGCGAGTCGGCGAAGCCGGTCACGTTCGACTCGTTCCAGGTGGCGTTCGCTCCTGGCGCGCCGGGGGCGGTGGCGGCCAGGGCCGGTGCGGCGTTGGCGACGATGCCCGCCGCCAGCAGCGCGGCCACGCCGAGTAAGCTCGCGCCGCGTCGTTTCCTTCTGCTCCTTCTGCGCATTGCGTCCTCCCTCGCGCCGCTCCTCCGGCCGATGCGGCTGTCCTGGAAGGAGCCCGGGATCGCCCGCTGTCCGGTTTTGCGGCGGGACAATGGTTTCCCGCACAACATAGGATTGGCGGAAACAGTGGACCAGAACCTGACCCTGAAATAATTTAGAAATAAAGTGTCAAAGTTTCCGTAACATGCTCGTCGCAGCCGGGATTGCCATTGACCCGGCGCGCTGGACGGCGTGATACTTCAGTCCGCGGCGGGGCCAGCGCCCGCGCCGCACTGGCCAGTCTGGGTGCGGTCGGCCGCCGCAAGGTCGCCGATGCTCTCGCATCGGGTTTCCCGTCGGCATGCCCGGAAGGTCGTCCCGTGTTCGCACACCGCACCGCCGCCGCCACGGCCGCGTTCAGCGCCGTGGCTGTCCTGGCCGCGCTGGTTGCCCCCGGCGCCTTACCGGCTTCCGCGGCTCCATCGGCCAAGGCCCAGGCGGCGGCCCAGGCGGCCCGGGCGGCGGCCGGGGCGCGGGTCCCGTCGGCCGCCAGCACCGGCGCTACCGGGGTCATCGCGGCGATGTTCGACTGGCCGTGGCCCGCCATCGGCACGGAGTGCACGAACGTGCTCGGCCCGGACGGGTACGGCGCGGTGCAGATCTCCCCGCCGGAGGAGGCCGTGGTGCTGGCGGCCGACGGGTACCCGTGGTGGCAGGCCTACCAGCCGGTCAGCTACGGCCTGAACTCGCGTTTCGGCACCGAGGCCCAGCTCGCGTCGATGATCTCGGCCTGCCACGCGGCCGGCGTCAAGGTGTACGCCGACGTGGTGCTCAACCACATGACCGGCCAGGTCAACGGTGGGGTGGGGGACAACGGCACGACGTTCCCGGACATGTTCGACTACCCGCCGCTGTACAGCGAAGCGGACTTCCACAGCTGCCACACCTCGATCACCAACTGGGCTGACGAGTCGCAGGTGTGGAACTGCGAGCTGAGCGGCCTGGCCGACCTGGACACCGGGTCCAGCTACGTGCAGCAGCAGGAAGCCGGCTACCTGAACAGCCTGATCGCGCTGGGCGTGGACGGCTTGCGCTGGGACTCGGCCAAGGAGATGGACCCGGCCGACATCGCCGCGATCGAGGCGTTGCTGACCAAACCGGTCTACGTCTACCAGGACGTCGAGTACGGCGCCGGGCAGCCGGTCACCCCGGAGATGTACGAGGGCACCGGGTCGCTGCTCGAGTACCGGTACGGCTGGGACCTGTACGACGCGTTCACCTCGGGCACGCTGGCCTCGCTCAGCGACTTCGGCCCGTCCTGGAACTCGGCGGGCATGGTGCCAAGTGCGGACGCGGTCGCCTTCGTGGACACTCAGGACACCGAACGCGACGGCGGCGCGCTGCAGCCCGCCGACGGCGCGGCGTACCAGCTGGCCAACGTGTTCCTGCTGGCCTGGGACTACGGCACCCCGATGGTGCTGTCCGACTACGCGTTCAGCAGCTACGACCAGGGCCCGCCGAGCGCCGGCGGCAACGCCATCGCCACCCCGTCCTGCGGCACCGGCAGCTGGCAGTGCGAGGAGCGCTGGCCGGCCATCGCCGGCATGGTGGGCTGGCACAACGCGGCCGGCGCCGCGCCGGTGGCCAACTGGTGGACCGACGGCAGCAACGCCATCGCGTTCAGCCGCGGGTCGGCCGCCTGGGTGGCCATCAACGCGGAGAACGCGCCGGTCACCGAGGACTTCAGCACCGGGTTGCCGGCCGGCACCTACTGCGACGTGATCACCGGTCGCGGCCGCCGCCGGCGGCTGCACCGGCGGCACGGTCACGGTGAACGCGGCCGGCCAGGCCACGGTGACCGTCCCGGCCATGGGTGCGGTGGGCATCGACGTGGCCGCCGTGGCCACCGCCGCGACCGTGTCCGAGACGGTGAACGTGACGGTGCCGGTGAACACCGACGCGTCCGGCGACACCGTGTACCTGGCCGGGCAACCTGTCCGCGCTCGGCCTGGGCCAGTCCGACTGGGCCGCCAACGGCATCCCGATGACCCGTCTTAACGCCCATACCTGGACCGCGACCATCCAGGCCGCCGCGGCCGCCACGTTGTCCTACAAGTACGACCTGAGCGGCAGCTGGGGCAACGTGGAGGAGACGGCCAGCTGCGGTTACGTCGCCAACCGCGGCATGGCCGTCAACGGTGGCACAGTCAGCGACGCCGTCGCGGCCTGGGCAGGCCTCGATGGCTGCTGACGGATATCCAGTCGGGCCGCCGCCGCCCGGGTCGGCCGCGGCGCTATTCGACTTCCTTGAGGAAGCCCTGCGTCTGTTCCAGCTGATCCCGGATCTCATCGAGCCGCACGCCGAGGCCGGTCAGCCGGAGGCCGGTGTACTCCTGAACGGTGATGGCGATATCGCTGGGCCGCCGGTATTCCTTACCGGGAGCCAGCGCGGTCCGGGCTTGCCGGATAGCCGTCATATGCCGGGTAATGAGTTATATCCCGGCCACGATGGCGACCACCACGCAAATGAGCAGCACCGATTCCAAGGTTGACGGCCTGAGTCCATTGTTCATCCCGGTACCTCCGCGTTGACGTCGCCGATACGAGCCCGGCGGCCGCAGCTAGCCGAACCGGGAGTGTCACAGGCGGCCCGGCTGCCTCGTCTCAGAGTCTGCCCGGCGCACCGCGGCCGGGCCGAACAGCTCACAGAGGGAGCAGAGCATGCGTATCTTCGTCGCCGGGGCGACCGGGGTCATCGGGCAGCAGTTGCTGCCCCAGCTGGTGGCCCAGGGGCATCGCGTCACCGGCACCACCCGGAGCCCGGCCAAGCTGGACCGGCTGCGCGCGCTGGGCGCCGAGCCGGTGATCCTGGACGGCCTGGACGGGGCGGCCGTCGGTGAGGCCGTGGCCCGGGCCGAGCCGGAGGTGGTCATCCATCAGATGACCGCGCTGGCCGGAGCCAGCCTCAGTAACCTGCGCCGCTTCGACCGCGGGTTCGCCGCCACCAACCAGCTGCGCAGCGCCGGGACGGACCATCTGCTGGCCGCGGCCCAGGCGGCCGGCGCCCGGCGGTTCATCGCGCAGAGCTACGCGGGCTGGCCGGGCGACCCGAGCGGCCCGCCGGTCCAGTCCGAGCAGGACCCGCTGGACCCGAACCCGCCGGCGGCCCAGCGCGAGTCGCTGGCCGCGATTCGCCACCTGGAGCAAGCGGTCCCGGCGGCCGCCACGCTGGCTGGCCTGGTGCTGCGCTACGGATCGCTGTACGGCTACGGGGCCAGCGACGAGTTCTTCGATCTGGCCCGGCAGCGCAAGGTGCCGGTTATCGGCAACGGCGCGGGTATCTGGTCGTTCCTGCACGTCAGCGACGCCGCCACGGCCACCGCCGCCGCGGTGGAGCACGGCGGCCCGGGGCTGTACAACGTGGTCGACGACGAGCCAGCTACCGTGGCGGAATGGCTGCCGTTCCTGGCCCAGGCGTTGGGCGCCAAGCCGCCGTACCGGATCCCGGCGTGGCTGGGGCGGCTGGCCGCGGGCGAGGTGGCCATCTCGATGATGACCCAAGCCCGCGGCTGCGCGAACACCAAGGCCAAGCGGGAGCTTGGCTGGCAGCCCCAGTGGCCGAGCTGGCGGAAGGGCTTCACCCGCGGGCGGGCCGCCCCGGCCCAGTCCACCGCCGCGGATGCCTAGCCGGACGGCCGGTGCGACGATGACCAGCGGCACCGCCTACCAGGAATACCGGCCCCTGATGTTCGGCATCGCCTACCGGATGCTGGGCAGCGTCAGCGAGGCGGAGGACGTCCTGCAGGAGGCGTTCCTGCGCTACCACCGGGCCGAATCCACCGGGACGGTCATCGAATCGCCCAAGGCATTCCTGTCCGCGGTGACCACCCGGCTGTGCATCGACGAGCTGCGCTCGGCCCGGGCCCGCCGGGAGGCCTACCCGGGTGAGTGGCTGCCGGAACCGCTGCTCACCGGGGACGCCGTGCTGACCGGGCCGGCTCCGGACGACCCGGCCGCCGCGGCCGAGCAGGCGGACACGCTGTCCATGGCCTTCCTGGTCCTGCTGGAGCGGCTGTCCCCGGTGGAGCGGGCGGTGTTCCTGCTGCACGACGTGTTCAGCTACGGCTACGCCGAGGTCGCGTCGATCGTGAGCAAGAGCGAGGGCAACTGCCGCCAGCTGGCGCTGCGGGCCCGGCGGCACATCGCGGACGGCAAGCCGCGCTTCGAGACGTCCCGCGGCAAGCGGGACGAGCTGGCCGCGACGTTCTTCCGCGCGGTCCAGGACGGGGACCTGAACGGCCTGGTCGGCGTGCTGGCCGCGGACGTCGTCGTGGTCGGCGACAACGCGGGCGTCCAGCCGCGCTGGCCGCGTCCGATCACCGGCCGGGACCGGGTCGGCCGGCTGCTGGTCGGGCTGGGCCAGCAGATCCAGGAGGCTGGCGTGCTGATTCGCCCGGCCGAGGTGAACGGGCAGCCCGGGGCGCTGTGCCTGGACTCTGGCGGCCGCATCGTCAACGTGTTCGTGCTGGACATCGAGGGCGGCCAGGTGCACACCATCCGCTCCGTCATCAGCCCGGGCAAGCTGCGTCACCTGGGCCCGCTGGCCGACCTGGAGCAGCTCCGCGACCAGCGCCGCGCGAACCGGGGGCATTGAGATCGAACCGGCCTGCCCGCCCGGCTGTGCGGCTTATGCTCGTATCCGGGAGCGCGGGCGGAGGCTTGGGTGAGCGATTTCGACGAGATCCTGAAGCGACTGGAAGTCCTGGAGAACCAGGTTGCCGCGCTGACCGAGGCGCAGAACGACAGCCGCCGGGCCGCCGACCTGTTCGCCATGGTGGACCGGGACGTGGCCGACCTGAACACCGCGTTCGGCACCCAGCGCAAGCTGATGCAGGCGTTGCGCGATGAGCAGGCCGGTCAGGGGCACAGCCTGGCCGAGCACGGCCAGGCCCTGGATGGGATCATCGCCACCCTGCGCGTCATCCACGAGACCCAGCTCAAGCAGGGCCGCCACCTCGCCGATCAGGGCCGCGTGCTGGCCCGCCTCGATCCCAGCCACTGAGCCAGCGACCTATCGAGGACTGCGCCCGGGCTTGACCGGCGAGTCATGATGCAGGCCGAAGACTTCCGTTAACGGAGTTGTTTCGCTGTGACCCCCGTTGCGGGCGGGGCCGGTGCGGTTGCAGAATGTGATGTCATGATCACACGTTCGGTACGTGTTCATCGGCTACGAGCCACCACGGCGGTCCTGGCCGCCCCGGCCCTGGCCCTCGCCCTGCTCGCCCAGCCAGTCGCCGCGCAGGCGGCATCAGATCAAGCGGGCACCACGGCCGGGCCCGGCGGCTCGGCCCGGGCCACGATCCTGGCGCTGGCCCGGGCCGAGAAGAAACGAAACGACCTCAACTCGGTCATCCTCAGCGTCAAGGAGGGGCGGCACAATATCGTCACGACCGCGCTGGGCAAGTCGATGACCGACGTGCGCGCCACCACCGCCATGCACTTCCGGATCGGCTCGGTGGCCTTCGCGTACCTCAGCACGCTGCTGCTCCGGCTCCGGGCCGAGGGCCGGATCAGCCTCAACGACCGGCTGTCCCGCTGGTTCCCGAAGCTTCCGCACGCCGCCCAGGTCACCCTGGCCATGCTGATCGAGACCCGGTCCGGTTACGCCGACTACGTGGCCCAGCCACCGTTCCTGCGGAAGCTGGCGGCCAACCCGTTCCGCCAGTGGACCCAGCAGGAGCTGATCGCCTACGGCATCAACCCGAAGCTGTTCGGGACGCCGGGCAAGTTCCGCTACGCGCACACCAACTTCGTCCTGCTCGGCATGGCGCTGGCCAGGGCGACCGGTGAGCCGCTGGCCCGGCTGATGCGGCGGCAGGTGCTGGGCCCGCTCGGGCTGACCGGGACGGACATCACCAGCACCCCGAAGATCCCCTCCCCGGTGCTGCACGCCTTCACCTCCGAGCGCGGGAAGTACGAGGAGTCCACGTTCTGGAGCCCGTCCTGGAGCTGCGGCACCGGCGAGATCATGACCTCGGACATCACCGACCTGGCCCGCACCGCGGCCGCGATCGGCACCGGGGCCCTGCTGTCCCGGAGGGCCTACCGGATGCAGACCGCGCACATCTCGCGCCTCAAGCCCGGCGTCTACTACGGCATGGGCCTGTTCCTCGATCGTGGCTGGATCATCCAGAACCCCAGCCTGAACGGCTTCAACGCGGTGTTCGCCTACCTGCCGTCGCGGCACATCACGATCGCGATCACCACGACGCTAGGCCCGCGGAGCATCTCCGGCCACAACTACAGCACCGACCTGACCAAGGAGATAGCCCACTACCTGGCGCCCGGCCACCCGATCACCTAGCCGGATCCGGCCGCTAGCGACGCGATGAGGTCGATGGACTGACCCGTGCCCAGCGCCTCGGCGCGCAACTGGTCGAACAGCGCGGAATAGGTGCGCACCTCGCCGGGGTCGTCCAGCAGCAGGCCGCCGGTCAGGTGCTCGGTGTACACCACGGACGGGTCGGCCGGGTCGGCGAAATCGAGCATGGTGAACGAGCTGACCGGCTGGGCCTGGGCCGCCGCGCGCAGCGGCAGCACCTGGAGCGTGACCTGGCCGCGGCCGGCCACCTCGGCCAGCTTCCGAAGCTGGCCCCGCATCACCTCCGGCCCGCCCACCTGGACCCGCAGCACGCCCTCGCTGAGCACGAGGCACAGCTCCGGCGGCGCGGTCCCGCCTAGCACCTGCTGCCTTGCCATCCGCAACGCCACTTGCTGCTCGATGTCGTCGGCCGGCCCGGCGCCGGCCGCGGCGCGCAGAATCGCCCTGGCGTAGTCCTCGGTTTGCAGCAGGCCAGGCAGCACCATGGACTGAAAATCGCGCAGCCGGGCTGCCTCGGCCTCCAGCCCCAGGTACGGCTCCAGCCAGCTGGGCGTGACCGGGCCGAACTGGTGCCACCAGCCCTTCCGCCGGGCTTCCCGGGCCAGTTCGACGAGCTGGTCGGCCCGGTTCCCGGTGACGCCGTAGACCTCCAGCAGTTCCCGCACGTCGCCGGGCCGCGCGCTGATCCGGCCGGTTTCCAGCCGGCTGATCCGGGTGCCCGAGCAATCCAGCCGCTGGCCCACGCTCTCGCAGCTTAAGCGGGCCTGCTCACGCAGTCGGCGCAGTTCGATGCCGAGACGCTTGCGCCGGACGGTGGGGCTGGGTATGTCGGGCATGGCGTCTCCGCGGTCATAGATACGGGACCACTGACCCTACCGGGGCAGCACAAAAGGCGCATAATGCCAGGAAGTGGGTGCGTGTTGCTGCCGGCGTGTGGTTAGCTCACGCACGATACTGAGACGTATGATACGTCGCCGCATTTGCCGGGTCCGGGACCGGCACGCGCGAGGTAACCGAGTTCCGGGGAGGTGATCCCCGCGATGCACCGGTCTGGTACCGGCCCGTATTCTGTGCGCGCCGCACGGGACCCCGAGCCGGTTCATCCGGCCGCCGGCTGGCTGCTGCGCTCCGAGCTGGTCTTCGGCGCGCTGCCCGGTGCCGTGCCCTGCGCGCGGCTGCACGCCCGGCTGGTGCTGTTCGAATGGGGCCAGGGCGGCCTGGCCGACTCGGTGGAGCTGGTCGTCTCGGAGCTGATGACCAACGCGCTGCGCGCGGCCGCGCCTACCAGCCGCGGCTGGGCGGGCGCTCAGGGCATCCTGGCCGGCCCGGCCGGCGGGCTGCCGTCGATCGGGCTCCGGATGGCCTCGGACGAGCGGCAGGTGCTGCTCGAGGTGTGGGACGGTAATCCCGCGCCGCCGCTGCAGGGATCGGGCCGGCCAGCCAGGACAGCGAGAGCGGGCGCGGCCTATTAATGGTGCAACAGGTCAGCCGGCAGTGGGGGTACTACTATCCGGCCGCCGAGCCGACCGGGCCCCTTCCCGGCGAGCAGCCGGTCAAGGTCGTCTGGGCGCTGGTCGCCGCCGTCCGCTGAGCAGTTAACTGGCCGGCTCAGCCCGCTGCGGCCCGGCCCGTACTGCCCCGGACGGTCAGCGCCGGCGGCAGGAGCACCACCTCGCTGGCCGCGCCGTCGGCCAGCCGACGGGTCAGCATCTCCACCGCCCGGCGGCCCATGTCGTCGGCCGGGATGGCCACCGAGGTCAGGTGCGGCGCCGTCCGCTCGGCCACCTCGTCCGGGCAGATGGCCACCACCGACATGTCTTCCGGCACGGTGCGCCCGGCCGTCCGCAGCACGCTGAGCAGCGGCGAGATGATCGCCTCGTTCTGCACCACCAGGCCGGTGGTGCCCGGGCGGTCCTGCAGGATCCGGGTGATCGCCCCGGCCGCCGCTTCGTGGCTCGCCTCGCACGGCCGGTGTACCAGCCGGATGCCGCGGGCCGCCGCGTGCTCGGCCGCGCCGTGCAGCGTCCGCTCCGCGAACCCACTGCGCCGCTGGTACACCGCGGGCGCCTCGCCGATGAACGCCACTTCCCGGTGGCCGAGCCCGGCCAGGTGCTCGACGCACAGCTGGCCGGCCGCGGCGAAATCCAGGTTGACGCAGGCTAGCCCGGCCGTGTCGGCGGGCACCCCGATCAGCACCGCGTCGATGCCGGTCTCGCGCAGCATCGGGATGCGCTCGTCGGCCATGCTCACGTCCATCAGGATCATGGCGTCGGCCCGCGCGCTGACCGCGACCCGGCGGATGCCCTCCGGGCCTTCGTCGTTGGTCAGCAGCAACACGTCGTAGCCGAACCGGCGCGCCGTGGTCGTCACCGCGATGGCGATCTCCATCATTACCGGCACGTACAGGTCGCTGCGCAGCGGCACGACCAGCGCGATGATGTTCGACCGGTTGCTGGCCAGGGCCCGGGCGCCGGCGTGCGGGTGGTAGTCGAGCAGCTCGATGCTGCGCTCCACCCGGCGCCGGGTGGCCGCGGACACCGAGCGCTTCCCGCTCAGCACATAGGACACCGTGCTGGCGGCCACTCCCGCGTGACGGGCCACGTCAGCGAGTGTCGCCGCCATCTGCGTCCTCCCCAGGTGGCCGAAATCGAAGCGCTTCGACCCGGTCTACCTCATCGCCCCGATGTGACTGATGTCCAGAATATCATCGCTGCCCGTTCCGGCCGGGCCGCTTTCTGCCCAGCTTGCAGGCGGTTTCCACCCTGCCGCGCCGCACCCCCACCGCCACCCCGACCCCCGGCGCCCCAAGCCGCCCGGCAAGCCGTGGTGAAGCGCTTCCCTCCCGCCTGGGCAATCGTGACCAACTGATTACTGCTGCTCTGGCAACACCAATCGGTTGATCACGAACCCGAACTGCCCGCCCAGTCCAGGGTGATCCGGGTGGGGTGGGCGGCGGTGAGGTCGAGCCGCCAGACGCCCGGGCGCAGCGGGCGGGCGGGCACGCTGGCCGTGCAGCGCCCGCCCCCGCCCCCGCCATCGGCGGCGCCGGGGCAGGCCAGCTCGATGGACTGGGTGACCGGGCAGCTCAGCTCGGCCGACGCGGTGCCCGCCCGGAGATCCCAGCTCAGGTCGATCCGGCCCGGGAGGAGCGTCCGTGCGCCGCGCAGCCGGCCAGCGGCCAGGTAGCCGGGCACGGCGGGCAGCAGCACCAGCCGGGCCAGCCGCCCGGGCCGGGCCGCCGCCGAGTCGGCCAGCAACTCGGTGAGCAGGCCGGGCAGCGCGCACGCGGCGTCCGCGTTGTACACGCGCCGCTCCGGGTAGTGGCTGCTCATCAGCGAGCGGAAGAAGTAGTCCCGGCCGGTCAGCGCGGCCAGCCGCTGGCCGGCCAGCCCGGCCTCGTGCAGCCGGGCGGCGGCCAGCGCCTGGTGCAGGCACCCATGGGCCGAACCGTCCTGCCCGCCCCGCAGCCGCAGCGCCCGCACCGCCGCCGCGGCCAGCTCCGGGGTGTCCGCCGGGGTGATCTCGTGCAGCGGCCACACCGGGTACAGGTGGCTGACGTGCCGGTGGTCGTAGCGGTCGGGCAGCGGCGGGCCGCCCGGCGGCCAGGCCCACTCGGCCAGCGCCCCGTCCGGGTTGATCTGATACGGCGGCAGGCGGCCGGCCAGCGCGCGCCAGCGCCGCGGCCGGGGATCACCCGGCGCGGCCCGGTCCACCGCCACCGCGGCTTCGGTCAGCGCGTGCCGGGCGGCGGCGATGTCCATGGTCGCGTTCAGCGCGGCCGCGGTCCAGCCGGCCGGCTGGTTCTCCGGTGAGTAGGAGGGGGCGAACACCACCTGCCCGGCCTGGTCGCGGCCGGCCAGGAAGTCCTCGTAGAAGCACGCCAGCTCGGTGAGCGCGGGCAGCACCGCGGTGCGCAGGAACTCCCCGTCCCCGGTGGCGTCGGCGTAGTCGAGCAGCGGGACCAGCAGCCAGTCCGCCCCGGCTGTCCACATCTGGTGCGGGTACCCGGCGGCGAAGTGCCGCACCAGCCCGTCGGTCCCGTCGCCCTGCGCCGGGGCGACGATGCCGCCGCAGCCGAAGATCCGCCGCGCGTTGACCCGCCAGTCGTCCAGTTGGGCCGCGACCAGGCCGGCCAGCGCGTGCACCGCGGCGGGCACGTCCGTGGTCACCGCCGCGGCCAGCTGCAGGTTGAGGTTGGCGTTGCCGCTGAGGCAGTTGGACCAGGCCGCGGCCCAGTCGCCCTGCCACAGCCCGGTCAGCCGCGGCGGCAGCAGCCCGCTGGCCGCCAGCAGCAGGTACCGGCCGGAGTCGAACAGTTTCTCCAGCAGCGCGGGCAGCGGCGTGCCCGGGCTGGCCGCCTGCTGGGCCAGCAGTTCGCCCACCGGCCGCGCCCGGTCCGCCGGGCTGGCCCCGAGATCGAGGCCGACCTGGCCGTAGGCGGCCCGGTGCGCGCTGGTGTGCTCGGCCAGCAGCGACCGGTAGTCCGCGGGCACCCCGGCCAGCCCGGCGCCATGGCTGGTCACCTGGGTCAGCAGCAGGACCTCGTCGGCGCCGGTGACCCGTACCCGGTCGCCGCCGGCGGTGCACCGGCCGCCCGGTGCGACGATCCGGGTCGCGCCCGAGTAACCCGGCGGCCCGGGTGGCGAGTCCGGGTAGTCCACGTCGAGGTCCAGCCGGGCGGCGTCGCCCGCCGCCTGTACCCGGGGCCGGATGCCCAGCGCAGCCGGTGCGCCCGGCAGCGCGGCGTCGTGCCGCACCACCAGGTTCAGCCCGCCCCGGCGGACCGCCACGTGCTGTACCACCACGTCCCCGACCCGGGACACGAAACAGGTCCGCCGCCAGGCCGCCCCGTCCGGGCCGGACCACTGCGCGCTGACCAGGCCGGCCGCGAAGTCCACCGCGCGCCGGTACCCGGTCACCGGGCCCCGGCCAGGCAGCGCCGACCGGACCGCGAACGCCGGGTGGAACGGCTGCGGCGGATGTTCCGGCCAGCCCGCGCAGAACCGGTCCAGCGCGGCGGCCGACTCCCCGGCCAGCAGCAGCGCGCGCACCTCGGCCAGCCGCCCGGCCAGCAGCGGCGGCGGCTGGCCCGCGGTGCCGTTCGGCTGGACCAGCCGGTGGTGCGTGACGATCACCGTCTCGTCCCACGGCTGGCCGTGCGCCAGCGCACCATGCCGCCCGTTGCCCGCCAGGAACGCGTCCGGCCAGACCGCGGCCGGCTCGGCGGCCCAGATACCGGGCCCGCTCACCGGCCCCCGGCCGGGTCGCCGTACAGGATGCCGCGCCCGTTGGTGCCGAGGTAGACGCGGCCGAACACCCGCGGGTCACCCGTGATGGTCTGCCCGATCCAGGCCCACTGCTGGGCGCCGGTGTTGATCCGCAGCCAGCTCCCGCCCCCGTCGGTGGACCGGAAGATGCCCTGCACGCCGGCGACGACGCCGGTCAGGTAGATGGCTGGATAGCTGGCCCCCGGCGCGGCCCGGCCGAAGCCCAGCGTGGCCACCGTACCCACACTGCCCAGTTGGCTGAACGCCCCGGCCGCGTCGGTCGAGTGGTAGAGCGCGCCGTCGCCCGCGGTCAGCCACAGATCACCGGCCCGGCCGGGGACGGTGTGCAGTTGCGGGGCGCTGCCGGACTGCTCGGACCCGACGCCGTCCGGCAGCCCGGTGGCCGCGGCGGTGAAGCTGGCCCCGCCGTCGGTGGACTTCAGCACGGTGCCGTCAGCCGGGTCGAACGCGTAGAACACGCCAGCCTGCACCGGGTCGGCCACCGGCATGAGGCCCTGGGCCAGCCCGGCCACCGCGGTCCAGGTCCGCCCGCCGTCGGTGCTGTACGCCGGGGGTGCGTCCACCGGCGCCCAGACGATGCGCGACCCGTCGGCCGAGACGGCGACCACGCCGGCCCGGCCGAACTGCCCGGCGGCAGCGTCATCGCGGTCCAGGTCGAGCCGCCGTCGGTGGACCAGTCGCCGCCGGAGTAGCCGACCTCGGCCACGTCCAGCGGGGCGGCGCCGGCCTCGCCGATGCTCTCCCCGCTGCCCAGGATGGGCTGGATCATCCCGGCCGACGGCGAGCGGGTCAGGCTGGTATGGCAGAACCCGCCCAGGTCACCGACCGCGCTGATCAGCTGGCACGGTCCGGCGGTGGGGGCGACCAGGTCCTGGACCGCGGTTTCCTCGATGCCCTCGGCGGCGGCCGACGACCAGGTGGTCGGTTTGCCCTGGTCGGCGTCGGTCAGGTCGTGCGTGCCGAACACCGTCGCGCCGGTGCCGTAGATGGCGTGGCTGGGGTCGAACGGGTCGATCGCGACCGAGGCCATCCACCAGCCGAACTTGGGCGCCGCGCCCCAGGCCAGGTAGGGCGAGGCGGAGCTGTCCAGCTTCGCGTTGGCGCCCACGTCCTCCCAGGTGGCGCCGCCATTGGTGGACCGGTAGATGGTGTCGATAGGGTTCCACCGGTCGTTGGTGGCCACCATGACCGTGCCGGGCTGGCCTGGGTCAACGGCCAGCCCGGCATAGCCGAACGGCGGGTTGCCGTTCAAGCCCGGTTCCTCGGGAGTGACGTTGGTCCAAGCGGCGGTGCGCGTGTCGTACTTCCACACGCTGCCGTCGGTCATCCCGTTCGGCCCGGGCTGGTTGGCGTAGTTGACGTACAGCGTGCCGTCCGAGGCGAGTTCCCCGTGCTGCGGCATCATCCCGGTCGGCTCGCCGGGCACCAGGTGCCAGCTGGCTCCTGCGTCGGTGGACTCGTACAGATCCTTACCGGTGGCGTCGCCGACGAAGATGGTCCTGGTCGGCTGACCGCGGTGACCGCCGGCCGGGTCGAAGGTGACGAACGACAGCCCGATGTCGTCCGGCGTGCTGGTCACCGGGAAGCTGGCCACCTGCGACCAGGTCACCCCGCCGTCGGTGCTGCGCCACAGCCCGTTCGCGGGCGAGGCCAGGTAGAGGATGCGGTCGTCGCCCGGGTCCACGCCCAGCCGCTCGCCCATGTTCCGGCCGTCCTGGTTGGACGCGAGCTGGATGGGCAGGTCGGTGATCTGCCAGCTGCGGCCCTGGTTGTCCGAGCGCAGGATCTCGCCGTCCAGCGGGACCGCGAACGGCTGGGTGTACTCGCCGGCCGCGACCCACACCTTGGCCGGGTCGTGCGGGTCCGGGGCGACGGATTCCACGCCGAGCTCGTTCCAGTCGTTGAATCCGGTGAAGTCCATCAGCGGCACCCACCGGCCGGCGGCGGCATCCCAGCGGTAGGCGCCGCCGATGTCGGTCCGGGCATAGGCCAGCCCGCGCTGCGCTGGGCTGAACACCAGCCCGTCCACGAAGCCGCCCGCCACGATCTGGACGTTCCGCCAGGTGTACCGCGGAGCGGGCCGAGCCACCGCGGTGACCCTGGCCGGTGCGGCCGCAGCGGCCACCGGCGTGATCATTCCCATCAGGACCGCGGCGCTGGCCGCTGCGGGCAGCATGGCCTTGGCTAATCTGCGCATGGTGAAGAGTCCTCTCCAGGCGTTATGGCTGGGTCAGCCCTTGATCGCGCCGAGCAGCACGCCCTTGGCGAAGTGCTTCTGCACGAACGGGTACGCGATCAGCACCGGGACGACGGTGAGCGCGACGACCGCCATCTGCAGCGACAGCGGGGCGATCTGCTGGCTGCCGAGCACAGAACCGATGCCGGTGGTGCCGCTGCCCGGCATGGTCATGCCCATGGTGACGTAGTCGTACATGACCATCTGCAACGGCCAGCGCACGCTGTCGGCCGGCATGAACAGCAGCACGTTGAACCAGGAGTTCCAGTAGCCCACCGCGTAGAACAGCGCGACGACCGCGGTGACCGCCTTGGACATGGGCAGCACGATCCGGCGCAGGATGGTCCAGTCGCCGGCCCCGTCGATCCGCGCGCTCTCGATGACGTCGCTGGCCGTGTTGGTGAAGAACGCCCGCATCACGATGATGTTGAACACGGACACCGCGCTGGGCAGGATCAGCGCCCAGTACTGGTCGTAACCGCCCAGCGCGGACACGACCAGGAACAGCGGGATGATGCCGCCGTTGAAGAACATCGTGATCAGCATGATCCACAGGATCGTGCGGTGCCCGAACGAGCCCTTGCGGGACAGCCCGTAGGCGGCCAGCACGGTGACGACCATCGAGAATGCGGTGCCGACCGCGGTGATGGCCAGGCTGATCAGCAGCGCCCGGCCGACCACGCCGCCCTGGATGATCAGGTTGTAGGCGTTCAGCGTCAGCCCGTGCGGGACCAGCACCAGGCCACCCGCGATGTTGATGGACGCCTGGGTGGAGAAGCTGGTCAGCACGATCGAGTACATCGGCAGCAGGACCAGCAGCAGGATGACGGCGATCGTGCCCGCCTTGGCCCCCTGGCCGGCCACCGACGGCTGCTCCTGCCAGACCGGCCGCCGCGAGTCGCGCCGTTGTCGCCTCGGAGTGCTCAGCCAGGCCGTCCTGACCGGGGCTGCCGTCATGTCGCCCTCACTTTCGGTAGAGCCCGTCTTCGCCGAACAGGTGGGCCACCTTGTTGGCGGCCAGGATGAGGATCAGCGAGGTGACGCCCAGGAACAGGCCCGCGGCCGCGCCGTAGCTGAAGTTGCCCTCGACGATGCCGAACTGGTACGCGAAGGTGGTGATCACCTCGGACGCGTTCGGCCCGACCGCGCCGCGCTGGATCAGCATCTGCTCGAAACCGAACGTCAGCGCGTAGCCCAGGTTCAGGATCAGCAGCAGCACGGTGATCCCCTTCAGCCCGGGCAGCGTGATGTGCCGCAGCCGCTGCCACCAGCCGGCCCGTCCACCGCGGCCGCCTCGTACAGCGACGGGCTGATCGCGGCCAGCGCGGCCAGGTAGACGATCATCGACCAGCCGGCCTCCTTCCAGATCAGCTGGGCGGCGACCAGGAACTTGAACGCGCCCGGGTCGGTCATGATGTTGACCGGGTTGGCGATGCCGTGCTGGCGCAGGAACGTGTCCAGCAGCCCGGTGCCGCCGAGCATCTGCTGGAAGATGGTGATCACCATCACCCACGAGAAGAAGTGCGGCAGCGTGACGACGCCCTGGATGATCCCCCGGGCGCGCCGGCTGAGCAGGGTGTCCAGCAGGATGGCCAGCGCGATCGGGACCGGGAAGAACAGCACGAGCTGGACGGAGAACAGCACCAGCGTGTTCGTGAACGCGTGCCAGAACCCCGGGTCGGCGAACAGTTGCTGGAAGTTGGCGAAGCCGACCCACGGGCTGTGCAGGAACCCGTCGTACAGGTCGTAGCTCTGGAACGCCATGACCAGGCCGAGCATCGGGGTGTAGCCGAACACCGCCAGCAGGAGCACCGCGGGCAGCGTCATCAGGATCAGCGACCGGTCCCGGCGCAGCTTGGCCCGCCAAGGGGTCTTCCGCCGCGCCGGGCCGGCCTCGGCCTGGCCGGCCCGGCGCTTGTCCGCCCGGGCCGGCCGCTTCGGCCGCGTGGTGGTCGCGGACATCCGGGCCCGGCTACGCGTCGCCGTACTTGGCGCGGATGCCGTCGAAGTACTTGCGCAGCGCGTTGCCGCCGTTGCGCTGCCACTCCTTGACCGCCGACTGGAAGTCGGCGACCGTGCTCCGGCCGCGGACCACCTCCTGGATGATGTTCCCGGTGCCGGCCGTGAACGTGGCCGCGGCCATCGCGTTGTTCAGGCTGGCCGGCGGTGAAATGTTCATGTCGTAGAACAGCGGCTTGTAGCCGTACTTGGCGTTCTGCTGCTCGAAGACCGCGCGGGACCGGGTCGTTGCGGCGTAGCCGGGGCTGCTGAGCACCTGGTTGGGTGAGGCGAGGAACGAGTACGTCTGCGCCACCTGCTTGTTGCCGGTCGCGGTCAGCACCGGCCCGGTGCTGGTCATCGTGTAGTCGGTGGCCGGCGCGCCGAAGTTGACCAGGGTGTACTCGTACGAGCCGAACGGCGCGGCCAGGTAGTTGGCCACCCGGAGCAACTCCTCGACCTGGCTCTTGCTCAGGTTCTTGTTCAGGTAGCTGAACCATTCGGTGCCGTTGGCCAGCGCGATCCGCGGCGTGCCGGACCCGCTCGCGGTGAAGAACGGGAAGGCCATCCGCTCGTAGCCCTTGTTGGCGGCCTGACCGGACTGGGTGTCGGCGCCGAGCCAGGCGCCCTGGCCGTCGAACGTGATCAGCTCCTGGCCGCTCCAGAACCGCTGCTTGGCCGAGTTGGTGTCCTGCGCGATCGCGTCCGGGTTCATCAGCCCGGCCTTGACCACCTTGGCCTCCCAGTTCATCGCCTCGATGATGTTCGGCGTCTCCCAGGCGGCGAGCAGGTCACCCTTGTCGTTGGTGGCCCAGTTGGGCGGGTTGGGCGGGATGTCGAACGGCTGCAGCAGGGCGGTCCAGATGTCGTCGAACGCCCACTGCTTGCTCTTCGGGTCGTTGATCTCCTTGCCCAGGTTGAACAGGTCGTCGATGGTCTTGATCTGCGGCGTGCCGATGCCGAGCTTGGCCAGGACGTCGGCCCGGTAGTACAGGTATCCGGCCACGGTGAACTCGGTGGGGAACACCGGGAGGCCGTAGATCTTGTTGTTCCAGATACCTGCCTGCCAGGCGCCGGGGAACAGCGCGGCCAGGTTCGGGTACTGCTTGACCTTGTCCCCGGCCAGGTAGGGGGTCAGGTCGGCCAGCTTGGCCCCGACCGCCTGGCCGAAGTTCAGCGGCGCCGTCCAGAACGTCGGGATCTGGATCCAGTCCGGCAGTTTGTTGCCGGAGAACAGCGGCGGCAGGATGTTGTTGTAGGTGTTCCCGTTGGACGGCTGCACGGTGAGCGTGGCGCCCAGGGCCTTGTTGACCGAGTCGTAGTAGGTGTTCCCGCTGGGCGACGGGATCGAGGCCCACAGCGGGGTGATGCCGGTGTAGCTGCCGCCGTGGCCGGGGATCTCGTGCACCGTGTGCACCAGCGTGGTCGGGTAGGTGATGAAGCCGGGTGACGAGCCGTCTACGCTCGCGTACTCAGGCTTGATGAGGTTGCTCGGCACATAGCTCGGCATGATCTTGGCGATCTGGCTCGCGCTGGTGGTGCCCGTGCCGCTGCCTCCGGACTCGCCACACCCGGCCAGTAACGGCGCGGCGGCGAGGGCGCCGGCCGCGGCGGCGGCGGTGCCGAAGAAGGCGCGGCGGTTCATGCTGGCGCCGCCCCCGGCGGGGACCTGGGCGGCTCTCATAGCTCGGCTCTCATAGCTGGCACAACCTTTCGTCCGGCGCTGCGTCCGCTGAGCGGTCGAAGGATT
This sequence comes from uncultured Actinomycetes bacterium, assembly GCA_963717125.1. Lineage (GTDB taxonomy): Bacteria > Actinomycetota > Actinomycetes > Streptosporangiales > Streptosporangiaceae > RYN-230. Next base: position 220,293 of record CAVQVG010000019.1, on the reverse strand, counting down.
GTCGAAGCGCTTCGATGTTGCGCCGAGGTTACGTCAGGCCATTTACCGCGAGCAAGAGGTAACCGGCAATTCGTCAGAAGGTGTGGCGAATCCGTGATAGGCCAGCCCAGCCTTGACACCAACCCGGACAAGTGACACTGTCGAAGCGCTTCGATCATCGGGGTTGGGCAGCGTGGTTGCGACGGCGTGGTGGGCACGGCGCGGTTGGAGCAGCGCGGTCGGGCGGCGCCGGGAGGGGGAGGCAGTGGAGGACCGGTGGACCAGGCAGAGCTCAGCCGGCGTGCGGACGAGATCCTCGGCCAGCTGACCACCGACGAGAAGATCGCGCTGCTGCACCAGTGGTCGCCCGGCGTGCCCCGGCTCGGCATCGCGCCGTTCCGGACCGGGACGGAGGCGCTGCACGGCGCCGCCTGGCTCGGCCCGGCCACGGTCTTCCCGCAGGCCGTCGGGCTGGGCGCGACCTGGGACCCGGACTTGCTGACCGCGGTCGGCGCGGCGGTCGGCGCGGAGGTACGGGCGCTGCACCGGCGGGACCCAGCGGTCAGCCTGAACGTCTGGGCGCCGGTGGTCAACCTGCTCCGCGACCCGCGGTGGGGCCGGAACGAGGAAGGCTACGCCGAGGACCCGCTGCTGACCGCGCGGCTGGCCACCGCCTACTGCGCCGGGCTGCGCGGGGATCACCCGGTGTTCTGGCAGACCGCGCCGCTGCTCAAGCACTTCCTCGCGCACAACAACGAGACCGCCCGGGACACCACCTCCGCGCTGGTCCGGGCCCGGCTGCTGCACGAGTACGAGCTGCCGCCGTTCCGCGGGCCGGTGCAGGCCGGCGTCGCGGTCGGCGTGATGCCCGCCTACAGCCTGGTGAACGGCCGGCCGAACCATGTCTCGCCGCTGCTCGGCGACCAGTTGCGGACCTGGGCGGACGGCGATGAGCTGGTGGTCTGCAGCGACGCGTACGCGCCGTCCAACCTGGTGGAAACCGAGCACTACTTCCCCGGCCACGCGGAGAGCCACGCCGCCGCGCTGCGCGCCGGGGTGGACAGCTTCACCGACCAGGACGCCGACCCCAGCCGGACCGTGGCCCGGCTGACCGACGCGCTGCGCCAGGGCCTGATCAGCCACGCCGACGTGGACCGGGCGGCCCGGCGGTTGCTGCTGCTCCGTCTGCGGCTCGGCGAGTTCCACCCCGACCTCGACCCGTACCGGGCGGGCCCGGCCACCATCGACCCGGCTGAGCACCAGGACCTGGCCTGCCGGGCCGCCCGGCAGTCGATCGTGCTGCTCAAGAACGAGGCGGGGGTGCTGCCGCTGGACCCGGCCGGGCCGCGGCTCGCCGTGGTTGGCCCGTTCGCCGACACACTGCGCACCGACTGGTACAGCGGCACCCTGCCGTACCAGGTCACGGTCGCAGTCGGGCTGCGCGAGGCGCTGGCCGGTGCCGGGGCGCCGGGTGGAACGGGGGAGCCGGTCCGGGCGGCCGGGCTGCCCGGGGCGCTACCTGGCGACGCGGTCATCGTGGCCGACGGCGCGGACCGGGTGCGGCTCGGCGCGGCCATGCCCGGTGCCCCGGACCTGGGCGAGTTCGACGTGCAGCACTGGGGCCCGGGCCTGCCCGCCGCGGACGGCCTGGCCGCGGCCGACGACGTGATCACGCTCCGTTCGGTGACCACCGGGCGATACCTCACCGTGCGGGACGACGATTCGCTGGCCGCCGAGGCCGACCGGCCAAACGGCTGGGTGGTCCGTGAAACATTCGCGCTGGAGTTCTGTGCCGACCCGGGGGGGCGACCCCCCGGAGCCCCCCGATCGCCGCTACGCGTCGAGGCCGGCACGGCCCGCCGGGCCGACGACGGCGCGGTCGGTGCGGACGGCGAAGGTCGCTTCGTCGTCCTCCGTGCGGTCGCCACCGGGCGGTACCTGGCCGCGGACGCCGCGTCCGGCGAGGTGCGGGCCAGCGCGCCGGACGCCGCCAGCGCGCAGCCGTTCCGCTGGGACGTGCTGCGGGACGGGACGGCCGAGGCGGCCAGCGCGGCCGCCGAGGCGGGCCGCTGCGTGCTGGTGGTAGGCAACGACCCGCTGATCAACGGCCGGGAGAACCAGGACCGGGCCACGCTGGCCCTGCCGCCCGCCCAGGACCGGCTGATCCGCGCGGTCCACGCGGCCTGCCCGCGGCTGGTCCTGGTCGTGATGAGCAGCTACCCGTACGCGCTCGGCTGGGCCGCGGACCACGTGCCGGCCATCGTGTGGACCAGCCACGGCGGGCAGGAAACCGGGCGCGCGCTGGCCGACGTGCTGACCGGCGCGCACGAGCCGGCCGGGCGGCTGGCCCAGACCTGGTACGCGGGCGACGAGGATCTGCCCGGGCTGCTCGACTACGACATCATCAAGACCCGGCGCACCTACCTGTACTTCGACGGCTGCCCGCTGTACCCGTTCGGGCACGGGCTGAGCTACACCACGTTCACCTACTCGCGGCTGCGTCTGGCGCCCCGGGACGTGGCCCCCGGCGGCACGGTGACGGTCTCGGTCGAGGTGACCAATACCGGCGCCCGGGCCGGCACCGAGGTGGTGCAGTGCTATGCCGGCCCGGTCGCCCCGCGCCGTCCCCGGCCGCACGGCGCGCTGGCCGGGTTCACCCGGCTGTCGCTGGCGCCCGGCGAGACCCGCACGGCCGAGATCCAGGTGCCGGGGTCCGCGCTGGCCTACTGGGACGTGGCCGCCCACCGGATGACCGTGGACCCCGGGGACTACCTGGTCAAGGTGGGCTCGTCCAGCGCGGCCATCCAGCAGTCCGGCTGGCTGCGGGTGCGCGGCCCGGTGCCGCCACCGCGGCCGGCCGGCGGCGGCTGGATCGCGGCCGCGGACTTCGACGACTACGCCGGCATCGTCCTGGTCGACGAGACCAGGGAACGCGGCGACGCGGTGACCCCGGCCGGGTCGGCCGCGGGCTGGATCCAGTTCCGCGACACCGACCTCGGTGCCGGGCCGCTTTCGGTGAGCGTGCGGGTGGCCCGCGAGGAACCGGCCCCGGCCACCGTCGCGGTCCACGCCGGGCCGCCCGGTCACGGCGATCCGGCGGCCGGTGAGCTGCTCGGCACGCTCACCGTGCCGTTGACCGGCAGCCGGTATACCTGGACCGAGGTCGGCACCGGGCTGCGGGACCTGGCCGGCCGGGCCAGCACCGACCTGTACCTGGTGCTGGACGGCCCGGTGCGGCTGGCCGCGTTCCGGGTGCACCGGTGAGCCCGGGCGCCGGGCTGTGGTTCGGCGGCGACTACAACCCGGAGCAGTGGGACGAGCCGGTCTGGGCCGAAGACGACGCGCTGATGCGCGCGGCCCGCGTGAACACCGCCACCGTTGGCGTGTTCTCCTGGGCCCGGCTCGAACCGGAGGAAGGCCGGTACGACTTCGGCTGGCTGGACGCCACCCTGGACCGGCTGGCCGCCAACCGGGTTCAGGTCATCCTGGCCACCCCGACCGCGTCCCCGCCGCCCTGGTTCACCCTGGCCTGCCCGGACGCGATGCCGGTGACCCGGGACGGGGTGCGGCTGACACACGGCAGCCGGGACACGTACTGCGCGGCCGCGCCTGGCTACCGGGCCGCCGCCCGGCGGATCGCCGCCGCCCTGGCGGCCCGGTACGGCCAGCATCCGGCCGTCGCCCTCTGGCACGTGCACAACGAATACGGCACCGTGTGCTGGTGCGAGCACGCGGCACGGGCGTTCAGAAGCTGGCTACAGAAACGGTACGGCGCGGCCACGGACGGCCTGGCCGAGCTGAACGCGGCCTGGGGGACCACCTTCTGGGGCCAGTGTTACGCCTCCTGGGACCAGGTGCAGCCGCCGCGGGCCACCCAGTGGCGGGCCAATCCGGGGCAGCTGCTCGACTTCCGCCGGTTCTGGTCCGACGAGCTGCTCGCCGCGTACTGCGAGCAGCGCGACGAGATCCGCCGGTCGGCCCCGGACGTCCCGGTCACCACGAACCTCATCCTGCCGGACTACCTGGTCATCGACCCGTGGGCGTGGCGCCGCGAGGTGGACGTGGTCGCGGTGGATCACTACCTGTCGTCCACCGGGCCGGAGGGGCACGCCGACATCGCGTTCGCCGCGGACCGGGCCCGGTCCTGGGCGGGCGGCCGGCCCTGGCTGCTGATGGAGCAGGCCACCCGGCTGGTCTACGCGGACGGCCGGATGCTCAGCCGGGCGCCGGGCCGGATGCTCCGGGACAGCCTGGGCTATGTCGCCCGCGGCTCGGACAGCGTGCTGTTCTTCCAGTGGCGGGCCTCCCGCGCCGGGGCGGAGATGTGGCACTCCGCGATGGTGCCGCACGCCGGGCCGGACAGCGCGGCGTTCCGCGAGGTCGCCGCGCTCGGCGCGGCCGTGCGGCGGCTCGCCGAGGTGGCCGGCAGCACGGTCACCGCGCCGGCCGCGGTGCTGCTGGACGCCGATTCCTGGTGGGCGCTGGACAGCCAGGGGCTGCGCGGCGCGGACCTGCGCTACCTGGACCAGGTACGCCGCGACCACGCCGCGCTGTGGCGGGCCGGGATCGTCTGCGACGTGGCCCACCCGGAGGCGGACCTGTCCGGGTACCGGCTGCTGCTGGCCCCGGCGCTGTACCTGGTCACCGACGCGGGCGCCGCCGCGCTGCGCCGGTTCGTCGCCGGCGGCGGCGTGCTGGTCGTGTCGTTCGGCAGTGGGCTGGTCAACGGCGCGGGCCAGGTCCGGTTGGGCGGTTATCCCGGGGCGCTGCGCGAGCTGCTCGGCATCCGGGTCGAGGAGTTCTTCCCGCTGCCGGAGGGCGAGGCGATGCCGCTGTCCGCAGGCGCGCGGGGCGCCTTGTTGTCGGGCGCGCAGGGCACCTTGTTGTCTGGCGCGCGGGGCGCGACGTGGAGCGAGCTGATGACGGTCACCGGCGCCGAGGTGCTGGCCAGCTACACGGCCGGGCCGCTGGCCGGACGGCCCGCGGTGACCCGGCATGACGTGGCGCGGGGCAGCGCCTGGTACCTGTCCACCGAGCTGGACGACGCCGCGCACGACCAGCTCATCGCGGCGGCGCTGGCCGCGGCCGGCCTGGCCCCGGAGGTACCGGGGCTGCCAGCCGGGGTGGAGGCGGTGCGGCGGCGCGGCAGCGCAGGCCGGTCCTGGCTGTTCCTGCTCAACCACACCCCGGAGCCCGTAGTTGTCTGCGCGGACGGCGTAGAGCTGTTGTCCGGCACCCAGGTAGTCGGCTCAGTCGAGTTGTCGCCAGGAGGCATCGCGGTAGTGCGGGAGGAGTCCGTGGCCAGGCAGTGATGGCGGTGTGGAAGATCCCCGGCAACGGTTCAACCCCCCTCGCGGAGGATCTCCACCGGCTTATGTCTTGAACGTGCCCCACCGTGGCACTACACGAATCAAGCCGTCAGCAGCCAGTGTCCTTAGTGCTCTGGCGACGGTTCCGCGGGCAACGTCGTAGTGCTCGGCAAGCTCGGCCACGGTCGGGAGTGCCTCACCGCTAGCCCACTCGTCAGACTCCACGCGGTGGCGGAGGTCGGCCAGGACCCGCTGTCCCGGTGGCTCCGCTGAACGTGGCTGACGTGGCACAAGATCATGCTTACACGCCTGGTCAGCGTGAGTATTTTGTCCACCTTGACTACAGTGAACATGCTGTCTACTGTGTCTATCGTGGACAACAACACAGCAGTGCTGACGTTAGAAGACGTGGCGGCGTGGCGATGGTGCGAGAGGAGCGTCCAACTCCTTGATAGCGCCCCGATTGATCACGATCATGGCGAAGGCTGTGCTACCCGCCTGTGCTCTCGGCCACGAAGGTTCCGTGTCCGGTGGAGCCCACGACCAGACCTTCGCGCTTCAGGATCCGGAGGGCCTTGACGACGGTGGCGGTCGCCACGCCGTGTTCCTGCGAGAGTTGCATGATGGTCGGCAGCCGTGATCCCGGCGGACGCTCGCCGGATTCGATCTGCGCGCGCAGCAGTGCGGCTAGCTGCTGGCTCAGCGGCAAGGGCGCATCACGCTGCAACGACATGCGCCTAGATCTAGTTGACTTCAGCTAGCAAGATCAAGACGCGACTAGCTGTAGCTAGCTGCGACTAGCTACCGTAGACTGCTGCCATGCCGCCTTTCCCCCAATTCCAGTCGGACCAGGCCCACCCACAAGGGAGCCGGATCGCACTTGCCCACGGGAGCCAGGTGATCCGCAGCAGCCTCCGCACAGACCAGGTGAACCTAGCCGACCGACTTCCACCGCGCACGGCGACACGTCGGCCTACAGCACGTAGCTGCCCCGGGTAGGCACGGTCTCTACCAACCCCTGCTCCCGCAGCCAGCCGACTGCGCGCCGCGCCGTGTTCCGCCCCACCTCGTACTCGTCCATGATCTCTGACTCAGTGGGGATACGGCCGCCCCGGCGCAACTCGCCGGACTTGATCTGTGCCGCGATGATCTCCGCTATCTGCCTGTACGGCGGCACCTTGGCCGTCGGATCGATCTTCCCCACGTGACGACCCTAGCCATGCCGCCACCTGCTGAAACGTTCTGGAATAAGCGAGGACAAGCTAGAATGAGCCGGCTAGCCTGAGCACTGGACCGGCTGCTCTGTCTCAGTTGCCGCTGACGAGCTGCACGCAGGGCAGTCGGTTCCCCAGAGGGGATTAGGAGAAGACGAGCCAGCACCAGCACCGCCAGAGCACCCGGGACAGGAGGCAGGAAGCATGAACTTAGACCCCACACCCACGCCGGCCCAGTGGGCCGACCTGGACGCCGCGCGACGGGACTTCCCCTGCTACCGGATCGCAGTAGAACCTCTCCCTGGCCGTCACCGCTACATCGCCCGCCGCACCCAGCCCGGACCTGGACCGCACACCCTGATTACCGGTGACCTCACCGAACTACGCACCGAACTCGGCCCCACCCGGCCGCGCGCGACCGATTCTGGCCAGGAAGACATCCATGCCTGACCACTCGACCCCACGCTCCCCGCGCCCCTGCTGGACAACCGTCCTGAACGCGGATCAGCCTGAGGACCCCCCGCAAGGGAGCCGGTGATGAAGGGCATTGATCCGCTGCGGGATGACGCCGGGTGCGGTTGCGCACGCTGCGGCTGCGGCGCGGGTTGTCCCAGACCGCGCTGGCCGACCTGGCCTGCGTCTCGCCCTCGTTTGTGTCCATGGTCGAGAACGGGCAGCGCTCGCTGCGCAGTGCCGACCACATCCTCGCGCTGGCCGACGTGCTACGGGTATCGCCGCTCTACCTGGCCGATGGCCGGGAGGACCCGGCCGCGCCGGTGCGGCGCGACCTCGGGACAGTGCCGTTCCCGGCTCGCTCCGATCCCCTCAGGCTCGCCCGCCACCAGCACCTAGCCCGCCAGTACACCCTGCTCGCCCGCCAGGACGGGCGCGCCGCCGGGGACTGGCTGCGCCGGCTGGCCCGCGAGCCAGCGGTCAACCCGTGGCTGCTGATCGACCAGCTCACCACCCTGCAAGCACACCCGCCCAGTCCCACCGGCAGGCCGCCTGCACCCCGGGATGGATCACGATGACAACCACGCAGAGCCCGCCCCATGCCGCGCAGCGCTGGACCACGGTCCTGGACGGTCATCAGTTGCGGCGGTTACGCCAGCAGCGCGGCCTGTCCCAGGAGCGGCTAGCCAGCCAGGCCGGGATCAGCCTTACTGCCGTGACCAGGCTGGAACGGCAACCATCTGCACCCTGTCGCTGCCGGACGCTGGCCCGCCTCGCCGCCGCCCTCGGTGTGCAACCGGCCACGCTTACCCCCGCCGAGCAGGCCTGAGCCTCCGGTTCCGGACGGCCAGGACCGTGTTTCCAGCGGGCCGCGCCAGCCAGGTCGCGGGCCCGTTCGGCCAGCCGGGCCCGCTCGCGCAGCCCGGACGAGTAGGACATCATGTCCTCCGGCCACCTGCCTATGTAGGCGGGTACGAAGCCGGCGAATGCGTGCCGGAGGATCCATTTGTCTGGCGAGCCAGCGCGAACGCTCGTGCTGACACGCGATAGATTACTGCACCTTCAAGTGGGTTCCTCGCGATTGCCATATCCTTGCATAGCAGAACGTCGCCGTTGTCAGTAGCTTCCTCGATCCACTTTACGTCCGAGATGCCCTGGGATGCGCTGACCCCATACCGCTCATCCGTGGTCTCCAGCTCCCATCCCGCGCCGCGCAACGCCTCGGGAACTATGCGCGAACCGAGACCTCGATCCAAGAAGAACCGTAAGGCTGACTCCGTCACGGCGGAGGCGCGGCGCCCAGGCACGAGCTACGCTGCCAGCCCTAGCAGCGCCGTAACCTCCGCAACACGCAGACCATAGTCGGTCGCTACCGACTTCGAAGATTCCCCGGCGCGAATCCGACTCAAGATGTCAGCTACGGCGATGCCCCGCCTGGCGAGTGTGGGATGGCCGCCGTTGATCCACGGGTCCACAGTCACATCTACTTTGCCGCGACCGACGTTGATTATCCGAGCCCACCCATCTTGGTAGGTGACCTGTCGCAGATAGTCCTGCACAACTGACCGAAAAACCAGCTGACCGTTGCGTACTACAACAAGATCGCCGACTGCCGCCTTCTCCGCATGATCGTCCGTCTGCTGACCGTAATCCCACAGCACTTCGGCACCATCAGTCCGAAGTCGCTCGCTGGCCAGCGCTTGAATGAGCCCCATCTCTTCCTCAAGGCGGTGGATCGCAGGACGGATTCTCTGCATCGGGACCCCAGCTTGCCGGAACGAAGCCAGGACATATGCCTCGGCCAGTCCGATGAAGGGAATCGTGGGACCCCGCGGAGTTGGTGCCTGAGCAACTGTGATTAGGCCCGGATGCCGTATGGTCCCCACTTGCTTGTGATGAGAAGCCGAATCGTCTGCCCAGTTGCGCAGAGTGTTAGCAGGCACCCGGATGATACGGGCGGCTTCTGCCTTGCGGTACAGCGGGAGAGTGTAGTGGGGATCGCTCGGCGGCCCACTAGGCGGCTCGGGCGGGCCGTCTTTGCCAGACTGGCTTGCGATCATCGCGTCACCGTAACCGTCGTCGGCTTGGCTGGATCATGTAATCCCACAGCGACAGAGTAACCACAGGTACCCCCAGGCCGAACAGGATCCATGCGTGGCGCGGTCCTTGGTCGGGGTCAATTAGGGCCAGCTAACGACCCCGATTGGCCACGATCATGGTGCAGGCGGGAACGCACGGCCAGGACCGTGTTCCAGCGGGCCGCGCCGGCCAGGTCGCGGGCCCGTTCGGCCAGCCGGTAGTCCTGCCGGGCGGCGGCGTCGGCGATGGCCCGGTCCAGGTCGTGGCCGCACCGGTCGAGCACGGTGTCGAAGTCCCGGCGCACCGGCTCCAGCCGGTCGTAGCCGAACGACCGGTGCAGCCGGGGGAACAGCGGCTTGAACAGCCGGGCCCGCTCGTGCAGCCCGGACGAGTACGACATCATGTCCTTCGGCCGCTGCCGGATGTAGTCAGGCACGAAGCCGGCGAACGCGTGCCGGAGGATCCACTTGTCCTGGCCGTGCCGCTGCTTGAACTCGCGCGGCAGCCGCATGGCCAGCTCGACCAGGGCCAGGTCGAGGAACGGCACGCGCAGCTCGGTGCCGTGCCCCAGGCTGGCCCGGTCCAGCCGCTGCAGCTCGGTCCGGCATAGGTTGCGGATCTTGTGCAGGAACAGCCGGCGGGCCTGGTGCTCGCCGACCTGGAAGTACATCGGGTACCCACCGAACAGCTCGTCGGAGCCGTCACCGGACAGCACCACCTTGACCCCGCACTGGTGGATCCGGCGGAACAGCGGCACCGACACCACTTCGTTGATGATGTCGCCGTACTCGGTCAGCTCGCCCAGCCGGACCGCCTCGCGGATATCGGCCAGCCGGATGTCCCCCGGGCGCACCTCGATGACCTCGTGCGGCACGCCGAGTTCGGCGGTCAGCCGGCGGGCGTAGGCCAGGTCCTGGCTGCCCGGCGCGCCGATCGTGAACGCGACGCAATCCGGGTGCATTTCCCGCACGTGCAGCAGGGTCAGCGCGCTGTCCAGCCCGCCGGACAGGATGACCCCGACGGTCAGCCCGGTGTCCACCCGGACCCGGATGCTGTCCTCCAGCGCGGCCCGGATCAGCTTGGCCGCGTCGTCCGGGTCGTCGATGACCGGCTGGCCCTCGCCGAGCCGGAGCAGGTTGACGTAGGGGGCCAGGTCCGGGCCGGCCGCCGCGCCCGGGGCGGCCGCCCCGGCCCAGCCTCCCTCGGCCCAGCCGTGGTGCCCGGGCGGCACCTCGCTGACCGGCGCGCCCACCCCGGTCAGCGCCTTGACCTCGGACGCGACGTACAGGCAGCCGGCCCGGCGGGACCAGTACAGCGGCTTCACCCCCAGCGGGTCCCGGGCCAGGTAGACGCGGTCGGCCGCGGTGTCGGCCAGGGCGAACGCGAACTCGCCGCGCAGCCGCCGCGCCGCGTCGGCGCCCCATTCCAGGAACGCCTCCAGCACCACCTCGGTGTCGCTGTCGCTGCGCAGCCGGTGCCCGCGGCTGGCCAGTTCGGCCTGCAGGGCCCGGTAGTTGAAGACCTCGCCGTTGTAGCAGAGCACCCAGCGGCCGTCGGCCGACCGCCACGGCTGGATCGCGTGCTCCGCGTCCACGATGCGCAGCCGCTGGGTGCCGGCCAGCAGCCGGTCGGTGAGCAGTACCTCCTCCACCTCGCCCCGCGGGGCCAGCGACGTGATCATCCGGTGGAACTCACCCCGGTCCGGCCGCGGGCCGAGGATGAGGGCGATGCCGCACATCGGGGTCAGCCGTCCTGGGTGGCGCTGGCGAGCAGTTCGGCCGCGGCATCCGGGCTGACGCAGACGTGCCAGGCCTGTCCCTCGTCGATGACGTTGACCTGGCCCGCCCGCTGCCGGCCGAGCAGCAGCGCTTCCAGCGTGGGCCGGGCGCCGAACTGGCCGAACCAGGCCATCTCGATGTCCATGGCGTAGCCCACGCAGTGCGCGCTGGGCAGCGACGCCGCGTACCCCAGCGTGCGCAGCCGGCGCTGCTGCTCGATGCTGCGAGCCAGGCTGGTCACCCACAGCGCGGGTGTCCGCGGCCCGGCCTCGGCGGCCAGGCCCGCGGCCAGCTGGTTGAGCAGCAGCACCGCCTCCGGGCGGGTGCGGGCGAAGCGGAGTCCAGCGGTGCGCGGCGCCTGGTCCGGCCGCAGCCGCCGGGCCGCCGCGCGGGCGGCCCGGGCCGGCAGCCCGCGGGCCTGCCGGCGGTACTGGAACAGCAGCCGCCCGTCCCGCCGCAATGGCTCCAGATCGACCAGTTCAGCCGAGCCGAGCAGCTCGCTGTCGGTGACATAGGCCCGGGTCTGGCCCCACCACATGATGTTGACCAGGGCGAACAGGTGAATCCGGATATGGGCGGGCAGGTCTTTGGCGGAGCTGCGGACGTTTGGCTGATAATGCCGGACCTCGCGGACCAGCCGCTGGGCCGCCGCGTCGCTGCCTTCCGGCGTGGCCGACAGCACCGCGGTGAGCTCGGCGTCGCCGATCCGCTCGGTGAGCACCTTCTCCGCCTTGGCCAGATCCCCCGGGCCGGTGTAGCCGGCGACTTCCAGCAGCAGGTCGGCCACGGCAGCGCGGTAGGCGGGCAGGCTGGGCCCGGTATTCAGCATGTGACCAAGGGTAACAGCTTGGAAACGGTAAGTTACGGAGATACTTTGCCTCGTTGTGGGCAGTGCCGCTGCCATAATCTGCGGACTGGGCGAATAGCCAGATCACGAAACAGCCGAATCACGAGATAGGAACGACGAGTGCCGGACGACTGGAACAGCAAGATCATCTCTGAGTTCCGCGAGAACGGCGGCAAGGTGGGCGGCCCGTTCGAGGGCGGCACGCTGCTCCTGCTGCACACCGTGGGCGCCCGTTCCGGGCAGGAGCGGGTGAACCCGGTCATGTACCGTGACCTCGGCGACGGCAGCTACGCGGTCTTCGCCTCCAAGGCCGGCGCCCCGTCCCACCCGGACTGGTACCACAACCTGGTGGCCAACCCCCGGGTCAGCGCGGAGATCGGCACCCGGACCGAGCAGTTCACCGCCCGGGTGGCCGAAGCCGACGAGCGGGAGCGGATCTGGGCCCCGCACAAGCAGCAGAACCCCGGTTTCGCCGAGTACGAGCAGAAGACCACCCGGCAGATTCCGGTGGTGATCCTGGACCCGGTGGGCTAGCCGTCAGGCCGGCGTGACCACCAGCACCGCGATCGGCCGGCTGGTCTTAGCCTGATAGCGCTGGTACCGGCCGTGGTTGCCGTCGTTGGCCAGCTGCCACAGCCGCGGGTAGCCGGGGTCATCGGCGGGCACCACCCGGGCCGTGCCGAGCAGGTGCGCCGGGCCGACCTGGAGCTGCACCTCCGGCTTGGCCGCCGCGTTGAGCAGCCACGCGGGCGGCCGGTCGCCGCCGTTGTTCGACGCCACGAACACGTAGTCGGCGCCGTCCCGGAAGTAGGCCAGCGGCACGGTCCGGGACCGGCCGGTCTTCCGCCCGGTCGTGGTCAGCAGGGCGGCTCGCACCCCGCCGCCCAGTCGGTGGCCGATCCGGCCGCCGGTCAGCTCGTAGACCCAGCGGTGCACGGCAAGCGGGTTCATCTGCCCAGTCTCCCGGTTTCGCCGGCTCCCCGGGGGCCGGTTTGAGGGCCCGGTTCGCGGTTAGTTGACCAGCCTTAGTTCGGGAGGTTGGTCAAAGATGACGCAGACCGAAACCGGCGGGCGGAACGTCCTCGCTGAACTCGACCAGCGGGCACCGACCAGGTTCTACTGGCAGCTCACCCTGCTCGCCTGCCTGGGCGGCTTCCTGTTCGGGTACGACACGTCGAACATCGGGGCCGCGCTCAACTTCGTGCCCTACCACCTGAACGGATTCTTTACCGGGTATCTGGTGGCCGGCGCCTCGCTGGGCGCGGCGGCCGGGGCCCTCTGCGCCGGGCCGATCGCCGACCACTTCGGCCGCAAATCCCTGCTCATCGCCGACGCGCTGATCTACGCGGTCGGCTCGATCCTGTCCGCGGTCACCCCGGACGCCGCCGTGCTGCTCATCGCGCGGACGCTGATCGGGCTGGCCATCGGGGCCGACTCGGCCATCGCCACCGCGTACATCGCCGAGTACGCGCCGCGGAACCGCCGAGGCGCGCTCAGCATGCTGCAGCAGTGGATGATCACCGTCGGCATCCTGATCTCCTACATCGTCGCGCTGATCATCCTCAAGATCGCCCCGGGCAGCTCGGGCACCGTGGACTGGCGGCTCATCCTCGGGCTCGGCGCCGTCCCGGCGCTGATCGGGCTCGCGCTGCGGACCAAGATGCCGGAGTCGCCCCGGTGGCTGATGCGCCATGGCCACTACGAGGGCGTGCAGAAGGCGCTGGCCACGTTCGGGACCGAGGTGTCGCTGCAGGACGTGGAGTACACCGCCCGGGAACTGGAAGAGACGGACCGGCGCGAGCAGCGGCGCACCAACTGGACCGCAGGAGTGCGCCGGGCGCTGTTCGTGGTCTGCGTGTTCTTCATCTTCCAGCAGATCACCGGTATCAACGTGCCGCTCTACTACGGCCCGCACCTGCTCGGCCCGCTGTTCCAGGGCAGCAGTTCGCTGGTGGCCAAGACCATCGCGGGCGTCGAGGTCACCGCGATGCTCACCGTCGTCAACGTGGGCGCCACCTACTTCGCGTTCCGCTGGATCGACAAGATCGGCCGGCGCAAGCTGGCCATGGGCGGGTACACCGGCATGGCCCTGTTCGCCCTGCTGGCCGCCGCCGGCCTGACCTTCTTCACCGCCACCCCGCGGATCGTGGTGGTCATGATCGGCCTGGCCGGGTTCATCGCCTCGTTCGCCATCGGCGTCGGCGGCACCGGCTGGCTGCTCCAAGGCGAGGTATTCCCCACTGCGGTGCGCGGCCGGGCCGCGTCCACCGGGGCCACCGTGGACTGGCTGGCCAACTTCGCGCTCATCGAGGTGTTCCCGGTCTGGCAGACGGGCATCGGCCTGGGCTGGGTGCTGGCCTGCTTCGCCGGGCTGTGCGTGCTCGCCATCGCCTTCGTGTACCGGTTCGTGCCAGAGACCAAGGGCCACTCGGTGGAGGAGATTACCGGGATATTCGAACGCGAAGCCAGCGGTGCGACTGCCGTGGACGCCGCTGCCTAAGATGCGGGGGTGATGGGCAGGCGCTGGGAGTTCTGGATCGACCGCGGCGGCACGTTCACCGATGTGGTGGCCCGGCGCCCGGACGGCACGCTGGCCGTCCGGAAGCTGCTGTCGGACAACCCGCGGGCCTACCCGGACGCGGTGCTGGCCGGGATCCGGGAACTGCTCGGCGTGCCGCCGGGCCAGCCCATCCCGGGCGGGCAGATCGGTTCGGTCCGGCTGGGCACCACGGTGGCCACCAACGCCCTGCTGCAGCGCCGCGGCGAGCCCACCGTGCTCGTCATCACCCGCGGTTTCGGGGACGCGCTGCGCATCGGCTACCAGAACCGGCCGCGCATCTTCGACCGCCGGATCATCCTGCCGGAGCTGCTCTACGACCGGGTCATCGAGGTGACCGAGCGGGTCAGCGCGCACGGCGAGGTGATCACGGCGCTGGACGAGGACGTGGTGGCCGCAGACCTGGCCGCGGCGTACGCGGACGGCTTCCGGGCCGCGGCCGTGGTGTGCGTGCACGGCTACCGCTACCCGGCGCACGAGGCGCGGATCGGTGAGCTGGCCCGGGCCGCCGGGTTCACCCAGGTGTCCGAGTCCGCCGCCACCAGCCCGCTGATGAAGCTGGTGTCCCGCGGCGACACCACGGTGGTGGACGCGTATCTGTCGCCGATCCTGGCCCGCTACGTGGACCAGGTGGCGAGTGAGCTGCCCGGGGTCCGGGTGCTGTTCATGCAGTCCAACGGCGGGCTGGCCGACGCGCGCCGGTTCCGCGGCAAGGACTCCATCCTGTCCGGCCCGGCGGGCGGCATCGTCGGCATGGCCCGGAGCAGCGCCGCGGCCGGGTTCGGCCGGGTCATCGGCTTCGACATGGGGGGCACGTCCACCGACGTGTCACACTTCGCGGGGGAGTTCGAGCGGCAGTACGAGACCGAGGTGGCCGGGGTCCGGATGCGGGCGCCGATGCTCAGCATCCATACCGTGGCAGCAGGCGGCGGTTCGGTGCTGCACTTCGATGGCAGCCGGTACCGGGTCGGGCCGGACTCGGCGGGCGCCAGCCCCGGGCCCGCCTGCTACCGGCACGGCGGCCCGCTCACCGTGACCGACGCCAACCTGATGCTGGGCCGGATCCAGCCGGATTACTTCCCCCGGGTGTTCGGCCCGGGCGGCGACCAGCCACTGGACGCCGACGTCACCGCGCGGCGCTTCGCGGAGCTGGCCGGGCAGATCAGCGCGGCCGACGGACAGCCGCGGAGCGGCGCGGAGGTGGCGGCCGGCTTCCTGGAGATCGCGGTGGCCAACATGGCCAACGCGATCAAGAAGATCTCGGTGCAGCGTGGTTACGACATCACCCGGTACGTGCTGGCCACGTTCGGCGGCGCGGGCGGCCAGCATGCCTGCGCGGTCGCGGACCAGCTCGGCATGACCACGGTGCTGATCCACCCGCTGGCCGGGGTGCTGTCCGCGTACGGGATGGGCCTGGCCGACGTCACCGCGATGCGCGAGTCAGCCGTGGAGGCCGAACTGTCCGCGGCTGCCCTGGCCGACGCGGCCGGCCTGGCCCGCCAGCTGGAGTCGGCGGCCCGGGCCGAGCTGGCCGCCGAGGGCGTTGAGCTGGAAAATCTCCGGACGGTGCACCGCGGTCACTTGCGGTACGCGGGCACGGACACGGCGCTGGCCGTCCCGCTGACCGGCCAGCCGGAGCTGGTCCGCGCGTTCGAGGCGGCCTACCGGCAGCAGTTCTCCTTCCTGATGCCGGACAAGCCGGTGCTGCTCGAGGCGGTCTCGGTGGAGGTGACCGCGGCCGCGGAGCCCGCCCCGGCGGGCAGCCTGGCCGCGGCGCACGGGGACGGCGAGCCGGGCGCGGCGCGGGTGCCGATGTTCACCGGCGGCCGGTGGGCCGAGGTGGACCTGGTGCCGCGCGGCGGGCTGCGGCCCGGCGCGGTGCTGCCCGGGCCAGCCATCATCACCGAGGATTTCGCCACCACGGTGGTCGAGCCGGGCTGGCAGGCCGAGCTGACCGGCGCGGGCGATCTGCTGCTCACCCGGGCCGGCCCGGCCCCGGCCCGGCGCGCGGCCGGGACCGGCGCCGACCCGGTGCTGCTGGAGATCTTCAACAACCTGTTCATGTCGGTGGCCGAGCAGATGGGTGTGCGGCTGCGCAGCACCGCGCACTCGGTCAACATCAAGGAGCGGCTGGACTTCTCCTGCGCCGTTTTCGACCGGGCCGGGCAGCTCATCGCCAACGCGCCGCACATGCCGGTGCACCTGGGCTCGATGGGCGAGAGCATCAAGATGGTGATCAGCCGCAACGCGGGCGCCATCAAGCCGGGCGACGTGTTCATCCTGAACGACCCGTACCACGGCGGGACCCATCTGCCGGACATCACCGTGGTCACGCCGGTGTTCGGCGCGGGGATCCAGGCCCGGGAGATCCTCTTCTTCGTCGCGTCCCGCGGGCATCACGCCGAGATCGGCGGGATCACCCCGGGGTCGATGCCGGCGTTCAGCCAGCGGGTCGAGGAGGAGGGCGTGCTCATCGACAACTGGCTGCTGGTGTCGGGCGGCTCGCTGCGCGAGGCGGAAACCGCCGGGCTGCTCGCCTCAGCCGAATACCCCTCGCGCAACCCGGCCGCCAACGTGGCCGACCTGCGCGCGCAGGTCGCCGCGAACGAGAAGGGCGTCGCCGAGCTGGGCCGGCTGGTGGCCGACTTCGGTCTGGACGTGGTGACCGCCTACATGGGTCACGTGCAGGACAACGCCGAGGAGGCGGTGCGCCGGGTCATCGCCCGGCTGCACGACGGGGCGTACCGCTACGAGCTGGACAACGGCGCGGTGATCGAGGTCGCGGTGCGGGTGGACCAGGCCGCGCGGACCGCGGAGATCGACTTCACCGGCACCTCGGCCCAGCTGCCGGGCAACTTCAACGCGCCGTCGTCGGTGGCCATGGCCGCCGTGCTGTACGTGCTGCGCACCCTGGTGGACGACGAGATCCCGCTGAATTCCGGCTGCCTCAAGCCGGTCACTGTGATCATCCCGCCGGGCTGCCTGCTCGCGCCGCGCTATCCGGCCGCGGTCGCGGCCGGGAACGTGGAGACGTCGCAGGCCGTGACCGGCACGCTGTACGCCGCGCTGGGCGTGCAGGCCGAAGGGTCCGGCACGATGAACAACGTCACGTTCGGCAGCGCCAGCCAGCAGTACTACGAGACGGTGTCCAGCGGCTCCGGCGCCGGGGCCGGTTTCGACGGCACCTCGGTGGTCCAGACGCACATGACCAACTCCCGGCTCACCGACCCGGAGGTGCTGGAATGGCGCTACCCGGTCCGGCTGGAGTCCTACCAGATCCGCCGGGGCAGCGGCGGCGCGGGGCGGTGGCGCGGCGGGGACGGCGGCCGGCGGCGGCTCCGCTTCCTGGCGCCGATGACGGTGAGCACGCTGAGCAGCCACCGCCGGGTCCCGCCGTACGGCATGGCGGGCGGCGCGGCCGGCGCGCTCGGCCGGCAGTGGGTGGAGCACTCCGACGGCCGGGTGACCGAGCTGGGCGGCTGCGACACCGTCCAGGTGGCCGCGGGCGACGTGTTCGTGCTGGAGACCCCGGGCGGCGGTGGCTACGGCCCGCCGGCCGCGCCGTAGCCGCTGGCCGCGCCGCAGCCGCTGGCCGCGCCGTGGCCGCCGGGCGGCCGGTCAGCGGGCGGGCTCGTCGTCGGGGTCGATGTCCTCGGTTTCCGGCTCGGCCGGCTCGGGCCGCTCGGGGATCCGCAGCGGCCGGAGGGTGGCGGCCAGCCGGCCCAGTTCGTCCAGCATGGCGGCGGCCGCCTCGGTCAGCACCTCGTTCGGCTGGAACCGCTTGCCCGCGTCCAGGAACTGCTGCACGAACGGGATGTTCACCGCCTCGAACAGCGGCACCATCTTGAGGGTCGTCATCACCTGCTTGAGCTGCTGCACCGCCCGGGTGCCCGCGGCTATGCCGCCGTAGCTGGCAAAACCAACCGGCTTGTACTTCCACTCATGGTTCAGGTAGTCGATCGCGTTCTTGGTCGCCGCGTTGTAGCCGTAGTTGTACTCCGGCACGACGAAGATGAACGCGTCCGCCCGGTCGATGACCGCGCTCCAGTCCCTGGTGTGCTGGTGCTCGTACTCCCGGAACCGGGGGTGCCGGGGCTCGTCGAACATCGGCAGGTTGACCTCGGCCAGGTTGACGACCGCCACGTCGAAGCGGCCGTCCGCCTCGGCGGTCGCGGTGATCCACTCGCCGACGGCCGGGCCCACCCGGCCGGGACGGGTACTGCAAATGATGATCTCAAGCAGGGGCTTGGGCACGGGGGTGACTCCTGACGGGGATGAGGGCTCCAGCACGCTGCCCCTTAGCGTAGGGAGCGAGCCAGCTATTCCGGGCGGCGCCGTGCTTCTGGTTATCCCATGTATGAGTAACCGTGATCCGGCTAACGGCGGTGTGTGAAGATCTCCTGGATGACGGAGACCGCGGCACGCTGGCGCCAGGTCCGGCGCCTGGTCAATGAGCACCGGCTGGCCCTGGCCACGCAAGCGGCCCGGCTGTATCCGGGCGCGACCCGGGCGGCCGGCACCGACCTGCTGTGCCGGCCGGAGTGGCTGCCCGCCGCCCCGGTCGAGCTGGCCGGGATAACCCTGCGCTGGACCGGGGCCCCGCCGGCCCCGCGCACCGACGCCACCGCGGCCGCGGCGGCGCACCTGCTCCCGCAGCACGCGCCGGGCGGCCCGTTCGCCAGCTACGCGACGGCGGTGGCGGTGGTGGACCCGCCGGCCCTGTTCCAGAACCGGGTCTGCTACCGGCTGCTGGACGCCACCCTGCGCTCCCCGGCCCGGCTCACCATGGGCCCGGCCCGGTACTTCGACGCGACGAACCTGGGCCACGCCGTGGCCCACGAGCTGGCCGCCGCCCGGGACCGGGCGGCCGGGCCGCACGGGGCGGCCGGCCCCGGCCCGGACCAGGCGGCCAGCCAGGACCGGGCGGCCGGCCCCGGCCCGGTCCGCCTGGCTGACCTGCCGCTGCGCGCCGCGCTCGGCGACCCGTGCGAGCTGAGCCAGCGCACCGCGCTCACCGCGGTCACCACCCTGACGCTGCGCCGGGCGCCGGACGGTGCGGCGTCGTTCCTGCTGCACTGGCGCGACCCGGCCCGGGTGAACCACGCCGGCGGCGCCTACCAGGTCATGCCCGCCGGCATTTTCCAGCCGGTGACCGACCGGCCCGCCGCCCAGCAGGCCGACTTCAGCCTGTGGCACTGCATGACCCGGGAGTTCAGCGAAGAACTCCTCGGCGGCTCGGAGGACTACCCCACCCGCGACGGCATCCTGGACTACGACCAGTGGCCGTTCGCCCGCGAGCTGGCCGGCGCCCGGGCCGCGGGCACGCTCCGGGTGCACTGCGTCGGCCTCGGCGTGGACCCGCTGACGCTGGCCACCGACCTGCTCACCGTCGCCGTGTTCGACAGCGCCGTCTTCGATGTCCTGTTCCGTGACCTGGTCTCGGCCAACGCGGAAGGCCGGGTCGTCACCGAGAACGGGTCGGCGGCCATCCCGTTCACCGCGGATACCGTGGCCCGGTTCACCGGCGGCGCGGAGCCCATGCAGACCGCCGGGGCCGCGCTGCTCCGGCTGGCCTGGCAGCACCGCCGCGCCCTGCTGGGCTGATCAGGCGCCCGGTGCGGGCACGCGAGACACCCGCCGCGCGAAGGCCCAGCGTGGCGCCGAAGCCGGGCCCCGCCGTGACGACGGTGGGTCATGCGGTCCCACGAGACCGCGTGTCCCGGCCCGCCCCCAGCAGGCCTGCCACCGCTCTGCACCCGCGCGGCGGGTGACACAGCCCAACGCTGCTCGCCCGGCCAGCCCGCCGACAGGGCCTTTAGACCCGGGACCCCGGGACCCTGGTCCCGCCGCGCCCCGGGTGGTTGTCTCTCGCCTCGTGCAGCAGCACGGGCCAGGATGGGTATCAGCTACACCAGGAATCACCGGGGTTTGAGGAGGACGCATGGCAGCGAAGCCAGTGGTCGCCGGGGCGGATGGCTCGCCGGAATCGATACGGGCGGTGGAATGGGCGGCCCGCGAGGCGGCGCTGCGCGGGACGTCGCTGCGCATCCTGTCTATCGCGTCGATGCCGCCGCGGATGAGCCCGAATCCGGCCACCCACGACACCGTGGCGGGCCACATCGAGCAGGAGAGCACCGAGGCGCTGACCGCCGCGGCCAGCCAGGCCGCCGCGGTTGCCCCCGGCCTGGCCGTCGAGACCGAGCTGGTCGAGCACGCGGCGCCCGCCAACGCGCTGGTGGACGCCGGGCAGAACGCGATGATGCTGGTGCTCGGCTCGCGTGGGGCCGGCGGGTTCACCGCGCTGATCCTCGGCTCGGTGAGCCGGTACGCGGCCACCAACGCGGCCTGCCCGGTGGTGGTGGTGCGGGAGGAGACGATGTCCGCGCACCGCGAGATCGTGGTCGGCGTGCGCGACCCGGCGGAGTCGGCGGCCGCGCTCGGCTTCGCGTTCGAGGAAGCCGCGCTGCGCGACGCGCGGCTGGTCCTTACGCACGCCCGGTCCCGGTCCCCATTCGGCGGGCACGACACGCCGCCGGAGGAGGAGCAGCGCACCCTGGACGGACTGCTGGCCAGCTGGCGGGAGAAGTACCCCGACGTGAAGGCCAGCGCCGAGATCATGCACGCGCATCCGGGCCGGGTGCTGGCGGGCGCGTCAGGCCGGGCCGACCTGGTCGTGCTCGGCCGGCACACGACCGGCGCGGGGCGCGGCCCCGGCGTCGGCTCGATCACCCACTCGGTGCTCAGCCACGCGAACGGCCCGGTGGTCTCCGTCCCCGGCGAGTAACGGGTCCCCGGCTCAGGGGTACCGGGCGGTCAGGCTGTCCCAGACCTTACTGGTCGAGGTTCGCGACACCTGGCCGGCCGCCCACAGCGTGCTGCGCCCCGGGACCCGGGCCAGCCCGCGCAGCGCGAACGCGTCGGTGCCGGTGAACGACAGGCCGGGCACGGTGTTCACCCAGCGGCGGCCGGTCCAGTGCGCCAGTGCGCCGGCCCACACGCCGCCGCTGCCGTCGGTGACCAGCCCATCCTCGGTGGGCAGGTTGGCGGGCGCGACGTCTTCGTGCCACGCCGACCCGGTCCAGTGCAGCAGGAAGCCACGCCGCGACTTCTTGGCCTGCCAGGCGTACAGCCACACGTTGCGCCGCGAGCCGACGGTGATGTCCGGCGGGCCGGTGGCCCGCGGATGCGGCATCGACACCGCGGTCCAGGCGCTGCCAGACCACCGGTACGCGGCCAGGCTGTACGGCCCGGGCAGCGAGGTCGTGCCGGTCTCGGCGACCGCCCAGACGTTGCCCGGCGCTGACCCGGACATCGCGTTGACCAGCGCCGGCACGGTGTACTGCTGGCTCCACTGGGCGCCGTTCCACTGGTACATGTCCGTGGTGCAGGAGGCGCTGGCACCCGATCCGGTGCACCCCTCCTGGCCACCGATCCACACGTCCGTGCGGCTGATCACGGCGGCCTCGTCCGGCACCACCCCGGCCGGCGGCGGCACGCTCTGCCAGCTCGTGCCGTCGTACCGCAGGATCACCCCCACGCTGCCGCCGTCCCGGTTCCCGAACGCCCACACGTTGCCCGCCGACGTCCCGGTCACCTGGAACAGCGCGGCTCCGGCCTGGCCGGGCACGGTCACCCGGCTCCACCGGCTGCCGGTCCCGTGCATGACCAGCGCGCTCTTCCCCCACACCCCGACGGCCCATTGATCGCTGGCGCTCAGCGCGGCCATGCCGTACAGGATGTTCTGCGTCTTGGCGCTGTTCCGGTAGACGCGCTGCCAGCCGCTCGCGCTGGCCGCCCGCGCCGGACCCGCCGGGCAGATTATGCCTAACGCCAGTGCCAGGCCGGTGGCCGCGACCGGGCCGCCCAGCCTGCGGGTGAGACTCGCCATGATGCCGATCCCCCGGGAACTCGTCACAGTCGGTGGACTCGGACATTAGTGGCAAAACGCCAAGCCGTCCAACCTGTCCTCAGGACCGTGCGGATAACCCGATGCCGGGCACCGGGCGGCCGTCTTCCAGGTAGCGGGTCCCGGTGCCACGGCGGGCCGCCCGGACCCGCCGCCGGATCGGCTTGCGCAACAGGTCCAGCGCCTCGGGCACCGGCAGCAGCCGGTACTCCGAGATCTCCTCGGGCTGCAGCACGATCTGGGCCAGGCTCGGCTCGGGCAGCGGGCCGCAGTCGAACAGGAAGCGCATGCCGCCCGGCTTGCCCGGCCGCGGGGGCCGGAAGTCCACGCAGGCCAGCCGGCCCCGCTGCACGTCAAGGCCGCATTCCTCGCGGACCTCGCGGCGGCAGGCGGCCCACGGGGTTTCGCCGTCCGCCTCCATCACCCCGCCTGGGATGGTCCAGCCCGACTTGTAGACCGGGTTGAGGATGAGCAGCCGGCCTGCCCGATCGAAGATCAGTGCCCCGGCGGAGGCCGGGATGGCGGGCAGCGGCGGAGCAGCGTCGTTGGGGTGCTCGGCGGCGGTCACGTCAGCCACGCTACGGGGCGACGGCCGCGAGCGGCGCGACAGCCCGCTCTCCCCAGCCGCGCGTCCGGACTCTAAGCTGATCGCGTGCCCGTGAGCATAAGAAGTGATCTTGGTATCCCGGCGCAGAGCCGGGCCTGCCTGTTCGACCTCGACGGCGTACTCACCCAGACGGCCGTGGTGCACGCGGCCGCCTGGAAGGAGATGTTCGACGGTTTCCTCCGCGAGTGGGGGGAGCGGACCGGAGCGCAGCTTGCCCCGTTCGACGCGGTGGCCGACTATGACAACTACGTGGACGGCAAGCCGCGGACCGACGGCACGCGATCGTTCCTGGAGTCCCGGGGGATCGAGTTGCCCGAGGGCAGCGCGGACGACGAGCCGGGGAAGCTGACCATAGCGGGGCTGAGCAACCTGAAGAACGAGATCGTGCTGCGCCGGATGGCCCAGGATGGCGTCAAGCCCTACCCGGGCTCGGTGCGTTACCTGCACGCGGTGATCGCGGCCGGGCTGCGCCGGGCCGTGGTCACCTCCAGCGCCAACTGCGCCAGCGTGCTCGCCTCGGCCGGCCTCACCGGCATGTTCGGCGCGGTCGTGGACGGCGTGGTGGGCGCGCAGCAGCACCTGGCGGGCAAGCCGGCGCCGGACACCTACCTGGCCGCGGCCCGGGCGCTCGGCGTGCCGCCGGACGCCGCGGTGGTCTACGAGGACGCGCTGGCCGGGGTGGCCGCGGGCCGGGCCGGCCAGTTCGGCTACGTGGTCGGCGTGGACCGGGTCGGCCAGGCCGACGCGCTGCACGCGGCCGGCGCCGACGTCGTGGTCAGCGACCTGGCCGACCTGATGGCGGACCGATGATCAAACATCCATCCTTCCCGGTCAACCCGTGGTGCCTGCGCGAGACCGAGCTGCACCACGGCATGCTGGCCCAGACCGAATCGTTGTTCGCCCTGGCCAACGGGCATATCGGCTGGCGCGGGAACCTGGACGAGGGCGAGCCGCACGGCCTGCCGGGGACGTACCTGAACGGGGTGTACGAGCTGCGCCCGCTGCCCTACGCGGAGGCGGGCTTCGGCTACCCGGAGTCCGGTCAGACGATGATCGACGTCACCAACGGCAAGGTGATCCGGCTGCTAGTCGACGACGAGCCGTTCGACGTGCGCTACGGCCAGCTGCTGCGGCACGAGCGGGTGCTGGACTTCCGGGCCGGCACGCTGACCCGCCGGGCGGAGTGGGTGTCCCCGGCCGGCCGGGCGGTACGGGTCACCTCGGTCCGGCTGGTCTCGTTCACCCAGCGCTCGATCGCGGCCATCAACTATCACGTCGAGTCGCTGGACGGCCCGGTCCGGGTGGTGCTCCAGTCCGAACTGGTGGCCAACGAGCAGCTGCCCCCGGTCAGCGGTGATCCCCGGGTCGCGGCCACGCTGGAGGCGCCGCTGGAAGCGCTGGAGCACGGCTCCAGTGGCCAACGGGCCGGGCTGATGCACCGGACCCGGAACAGCGACCTGACCATGTGCGCCACCATGGAGCACCGGGTGTTCTGCGACGCGCACTTGTACCAGTCCTGCGAGACCCGGCCGGACCTGGCCCGGCTGACCGTGGGCGGCCGGCTGCAACCAGGGCCAGCAGTTCAACCTGGTCAAGTTCGTCGGCTACGGCTGGTCGGCGGTCCGGTCCCGGCCCGCGCTGCGCGACCAGGTCGAGGGTGCGCTGCTGGTCTCGGCGGAGTCCGGCTGGGATGCGCTGTGCACCGAGCAGCGCGGTTACCTGGACGATTTCTGGAATCGCGCCGACGTGGAGCTGGACGGCGACGACCAGATCCAGCAGGCGGTCCGGTTCGGCATTTTCCACGTGCTGCAGGCGGGGGCGCGCGCCGAGGGCCGGCCGATCCCGGCCAAGGGACTGTCCGGCAACGGCTACGACGGGCACACGTTCTGGGACGCCGAGACCTACGTGCTCCCGGTGCTCACCTACACCACCCCGGACGCCGCCGCGCACGAGCTGCGCTGGCGGCACAGCACGCTGCCCCGGGCCACCGAGCGGGCCCGCCAGCTCGGCCTGCGCGGCGCGTCGTTCCCGTGGCGCACCATCGCCGGCGAGGAATGCTCCAGCTACTGGCCGGCCGGCACGGCCGCGTTCCACGTGAACGCGGACATCGCCGCGGCCGCGGTCCGCTACGTGGACGCCACCGGCGACGAGCAGTTCGCCCGGACCATCGGGCACGACCTGCTGGTGGAAACGGCGCGGCTGTGGCAGTCGCTGGGCCACCTGGACGACTCCGGCACGTTCCGCATCGACGGGGTCACCGGGCCGGACGAGTACAGCGCCATCGCTGACAACAACGTATTCACCAACCTGATGGCCCGGCAGAACCTGCAGGCGGCCGCGGATGTGGCCGAACGGTACCCGGCCCGGGCCCGGCACCTGCACGTTTCGGCCGACGAGATCGCCGCCTGGCGGGCCGCCGCCGACGGCATGCTGCTGCCCTACGACGAGAAACTGGGCGTGCACCCGCAGGCCGAAGGGTTCACCCAGCACCAGGTCTGGGATTTCGCCGGCACCCCGGCGCACGCCTACCCGCTGCTCAACCACTACCCCTACTTCGACCTGTACCGCAAGCAGGTGGTCAAGCAGGCTGACCTGATCCTGGCTATGCAGCTGTGCTCGGACGCGTTCACCGCCGAGGAGAAGGTGCGCAACTTCGTCTACTACGAGGCGCTCACCGTCCGGGACTCATCCTTGTCCGCGTCCGCCCAGGCCGTCATCGCGGCCGAGACCGGCCACCTCGACCTGGCCCACGACTACCTGACCGAAACGGCCCTTATGGACCTGGCCGACCTGGAACACAACACCAGGGACGGGCTGCATCTCGCCGCGCTGGCCGGGACGTGGATGGGGCTGGTGGCCGGCTACGGCGGGATGCGCTGCCGGATGGGCCAGCTGCCCAGCTTCGCGCCGCGGCTGCCACCCGCGCTGACCCGGCTCAGCTTCACGCTCTGCCTGCGCGGCGGGTCCCTGCGGGTCAACGTGCTGCCGACCGAGGCCAGCTACGTGCTGGACGACGGCGGCCAGCCCATCGAGATCGAGCATTACGGCCAGCCGGTCACCGTGACCGACGCCGGGCCGCAGTCCTGCCCCATCCCGGACCTGCCGGTCCGGCCGCGCCCCCCGCAGCCTCAGGGCCGGGCACCGCAGCGCCAAGATGAGGCCCCGGCCCGGCCGGGCCGCCGGACCCGGGTCAACCGCAAAACCGCTGGCCAGTGATCCGGTACGGGATGATCTGCACGTAGACCTCGCGGGCGCCGCCCGGCCACGGCCGCGGGCCGGTGTGCGGTGGTAGCCGCTGGTGGTCACTGCTAGCCCTCTCATGCTGGGCCGCGGCGCGGCCGGGCGCACCGGTCCGAGGTCCCGCACGGTCCGGGACATTGGTCCCGGGCGCGCGCAGGTCGTTAAGGACCCTTTTACCGTTTAGGGGACTTTTCGGTCTAGCGCGCTGGCCGCGACTGAGTCAGGCTGTGAACCGGGAGCTAAGGCCGGTGCACACACCGGGAGGGATAGCACGATGGGACGCACTGCCGCGGCACCGCGGCGGATCGTGGTCGGCGTGGCTGGGTCGGCGGCTTCGGCCGCCGCGGTGACCTGGGCCGCCCGGGAAGCAGAGCTGCGCGGAGCCGTGCTGCACGCGGTACACGCCTGGGAGCCGGCCGCCCGGGGCCGGGCGCCGTACGCGCCCGGCCCGCGGGCAGGGCACGGCGACCACGAGCGGAACGCCGCGGCCGCGCTGCTGCGGACCGTGGTCCAGCAGGGACTGGGCGCCGTCCAGGACGCGCTGGCCCGGCTGCCGGTCCGGCAGGGACTGGGCGCGGCCCACGGCGGGCTGGGCCGGCTGCCGGGCGCGGTCGGCCTGGCCGGCCCGCCGCTGGGCCGGGCCGGGCCGCTGCTCGAGGTGGCCGAGGGACCGGCCGTCCAGATCCTGCTGCACAGCTCGGCCGGCGCCGAGCTGCTGGTGCTCGGGGGCGGTCAGGCGGCGGAGCAGGCCGCGGGCCGCCCGTCCGCCGACCTCGGGCCGGTGGCCCGGGCCTGCCTGCGGGCCGCGCCCTGCCCGGTCGTCACGGTCAGCCCGCAGCACGTCCGCCACCTGGCCCCGGGTCTGGTGCGCAGCCTGGCCGGCGCACTCAGCTAGCCGCGACCCTGCCCCGGCGGCCGGCGCCATTTCAGTAACCTCTGGTCACAGCAGGCCCGGGAGCCTACGGTTCTACATGTCAGGGCCGTGGCGGCGGGCCCGGCCAGGCGATTCGTCAGGAGGCACCGATGCCTGGAATAGTCGTAGGGTTTGACGGATCGGCTCACTCTGAGCGCGCACTTGAATGGGCGATCAAAGAAGCCAATCTGCGCCACGCTCCGCTCACCGTGCTGGCCGTGCACCCGGTCGCGATAAGCGCCTGGACCCGCACCCCGATCACCTACCCGGCCGATGAGCAGGAAGTAGAGCGGGGCCGCACCGCGGCCCAGGAGAGCGTGGACAAGTTGGCCAGCCAGATCGGCGGCGAGCGTCCCGCGGTGACCATCGTCGCGGTCAACGGGGTACCGGCCGAGGAACTGATCAAGGCAGGTGCGGACGCGGACCTGCTGGTCGTCGGGTCCCGGGGCAGCGGTGGCTTCGGCCGCCTGCTGCTGGGCTCGGTGAGCAGCCAGGTCACCCACCACGCGACGTGCCCGGTCGTGGTGGTGCACGAGCGCCGCGGCTGAGCCAGGGCGTCCGGAGGCGCTGAACCCACCTGGTGGGTTCAGCGCCTTTTGCCTGCCCCGGGACGTATCGGTTCTATTTCGCGGCTGGACACGGCGGTTACAACAGGGTTACCGTCAAGAGCGGCAGTAAAGTCGTTTTCATACAGTGAGAGTAATCAGCCGGAGCGCCCCGGATGAACAACCTGCTCGTGGTCCAGGACCTGCGCGTCACCTACGGTGGGGTGACCGCCGTGGATCAGGTCAGCCTGACCGTGGACGAGGGTGAGATCGTCGGGCTGATCGGCCCCAACGGGGCCGGAAAGTCATCGCTGATCGACGCGCTGACGGGTTACCACCCTGCGGCGGGCGGTCAGGTGATCTTCGATGGAACGCCCATCACCGGCGCCCGGCCCTACCGCATCGCGCGCCGCGGCCTGATCCGCACCTTCCAGTCGGTGGAGTTGTTCGACGACCTTACCGTCGAGGAGAACCTGCTGGTCGCCGCCGAGCAGCCGTCGCCGTGGTCGGTGCTGCGCGATCTGGTCGCCCCGCCCCGGCCGGCCCGCAACGAGAACGTCGCCTGGGCGCTGGACGCGTGCGGCCTGGATGACGTCACGGACCGGCTGCCCACCGAGTTGTCGCACGGCCGCCGGAAGCTCGTCGGCGTGGCCCGGGCACTGGCCATGCGCCCGCGCCTGGTGCTGATGGACGAGCCCGCCGCCGGGCTGGACAACGACGAGAGCATCGCGTTCGGCGAGCGGGTCGCCGCGCTGCCCGGCCGTGGGGTGAGCGTGCTGCTCGTGGATCACGACATGGGCCTGGTGCTCGGGCTGTGCGATCGCATCGTCGTCATCGATTTCGGCAAGGTCATCGCATCCGGTACTCCGGCGGAGATCCGGGACAGCCGGCCGGTCGTCGAGGCGTACCTGGGGAGTCATGGTGGCGACCGTGAACGGCTCTGAGCGGCCCCGGGTCGTCGAGGTAGAGGCACTCGACGCCGGATACAACGGCAATCCCGTGGTCCGTGAGCTGACCCTGCACGTCCGGGAGGCGGAGGTCGTCGCGCTGCTCGGCGCGAACGGCGCGGGCAAGACGACCACGCTGGCCACCATCGCCGGGCTGCAGCGCCCGCTGGCCGGGGCCATCCGGATGGACGGCAGGGACATCGCGGGCAAGTCGGCGCACCGGCTCGCCCGCGGCGGGCTGTCCCTGGTCCCCGAGGGCCGGGCGCTGTTCGCCGGCCTCACCACGCGGGAGAATCTCCGGCTCAGCGCGGGCCGCGACGGCAGCCAGGACGAAGTCCTCGACCTGCTTCCCGAGCTGCGCAAGTGCCTGGACCGGAAGGCGGGGTTGCTGTCCGGTGGCGAACAGCAGATGCTCGCCGTCGGCCGGGCCATCGTCCGCCGCCCGCGCGCCCTGCTGATCGACGAGATGAGCCTCGGCCTGGCCCCGGTGGTGGTCGAGCGGCTGCTCCCGGTGCTCCGCCGGGTGGCCGACGAGCTGCGCACCGCGGTGCTCCTGGTCGAGCAGCACGTCGCGCTGGCCCTGGAGATCGCCGATCGCGGCTATGTGATGGCGCATGGCCGGCTCATCCTGGAAAGCCCGGCGGAGCGCCTGCGCAGCCGCCGTGACCTGCTCAAAGCGTGTTACCTGGGCGACCTGGACCGGGCCGCGGAACTGGCCGGCGACACCGGCCCGGACCCGGCCGCCGAGCCAGCCGGCGGCTGACCCGCCGCACCTGCCCCGCGAAGACCCCGCACAACCAAACGCATCTCCGGCCAGTACCTCTGGCCACCGAGTAGATCCCCGGAACGCGACAACTAAAGACACAGCAGAAGGAGACAAGATGGCGATCAACCTGGGCAGAGCGCGCCCGGTGGCCGGGCTCGCCGCGCTGGCCGCCTGCGGCTTGCTGGCCGCCGCCTGCGGAAGCAGCGGCGGGAACAGCTCCAGCAGCACGTCGGCCCCGTCGTCGGCCAGCAGCTCGCCGGCCGCGGCGGCTGCGGCCAGCCTCGGCACGCCGCACCCGGCCACCGGCTCGCCGGTCGTGTTCGGCCTGCTCAACCTGCTGTCCGGGCCGGTCACCTTCCCCGAGATCTCCGCGGCCGAGCAGGCCGCGGCCAGCTACGCGAACGAGTACCTGGACGGGATCGGCGGCCACCCAATCAAGATCGACGTGTGCGCTACCGACGGCCAGCCGGCCACCTCCGAGCGGTGTGCCAACCAGCTGCTCAACTCGCACCCGGTCGCCATCCTGGGCGGCGGCGACACCGGTTCGGCCGGGGCGATCCCGGTGTGGCAGCGGGCCAGGCTCGCCTACCTGGGCGGTATCCCGTTCACTCCGGTCGAGTCGAACTACGCCAACGCGGTGATCTTCGACGACGTGTCGGTCGCGGACAACGCGGCCGCCTCGGTGTACGCGGCCAAGACGCTGGGCGCCAAGACCGCGGCCATCATCTACACGTCGGACACCCAGGGCACGTCGGTGGCCGACAACGTGCTCGCGCCGGTGATGAAGAACGTCGGCTACACCAAGGTCACCAAGATCCCGGTGCCGCCGACCGCCACGGACGTGACCTCGGCGGTGGCCGCCGCGATCAGCTCGCACCCGGACATCGTCTACATCGACGACCCGAACTCCTGCCCGCAGGTGCTCAGCTCGCTCAAGCAGCTCGGCAGCACGGCCAAGGTGCTCGGCGTGGATCCGTGCACCTCGCCGGCGGCCATCGCGGCCGCCAACGGCGGCGCCAGCGGGATGTACTACTCCTCGCCGGTGCAGGCCCCGGACGCCGGGACCACGCAGTCCAACCTGTACCTGGCCGTGCTCAAGAAGTACGCGCCGAAGAGCATCCCGATCGACTCGCTGACCGCGATGGGCTTCGCCACGGTGATGGACGTGCAGGCGGCCCTGGCCAAGTTCACCCCGGCCCAGCTGACCACGTCGAAGATCCTGGCCGCGTTCCGGAACGGGAGTGATCACCCCAACTTCATGGCCCACCCCTACACCTGCGACGGCAAGCAGCTGGCCGGCGCGACCGCGGTGTGCAACGCCTTCCAGCAGATCCGGCAGGTGCAGGGCACGAAG
This sequence comes from uncultured Actinomycetes bacterium, assembly GCA_963717125.1. Lineage (GTDB taxonomy): Bacteria > Actinomycetota > Actinomycetes > Streptosporangiales > Streptosporangiaceae > RYN-230. The sequence goes on along the minus strand of CAVQVG010000019.1, from coordinate 189,799 downwards.
ATCATCGTGGCTGACCCCAACTGGGTGACGGCGGGCTCGTACTACAAGGGTTAGCCCGCACCGGGCCGGGGCCCGCCCGGCGGGGCCCCGGCCCGGTCCACTAGGTCCTACCAGGGTGTGAGGTGCACGAGTTGTCCACGTACCTGCTGTTCTTCCTGCTTGGCCTCGGCGGGGGGTCGGTCTACGCGATCCTCGGGCTCGGCCTGGTACTCAAGTACCGCAGTGCGGGCGTGGTCAACTTCGCGCAGGGCGCGGTCGCGATGTACGGCGCCTACGTGTTCATCGGGCTGCGCACCAACGGCGTCCTCGAGCTGCCCTGGATCGTGCTGCCGCACCAGATAACGCTGTCCCACAGTGGGCTGCCGTCGGCGGTCGCGCTGGTCATCACGCTGGTCTACGGGGCCGTCCTCGGCCTGATCCTGTACCTGCTGGTCTACCGCCCGCTGCTGCGGGCCGCGCCCTTGACCAAGGTGTGCGCCTCGGTCGGCGTCATGCTGTCCCTGGAAGCCATCGCGGTGCTGAACTTCGGCACCACCGGCACGTCCGCGCCGTCGGTGCTGCCGGCCGGCAGCTTCACCCTGGCCGGGGTCATCGTCCCGGAGAGCCAGCTGTACCTGGCCGGCATCGTGATTCTGCTGGCGGCCGGCCTGGCCGTGGCCTTCCGGTACACCAGATTCGGGCTGGCCACCCGGGCCGGCGCGGAGAACGACGTCGGCGCCGCGCTGATCGGCCTGGACGCCAACCGGATCGCGATGCAGAACTGGGTCATCGCCACCGTGCTGGCCACCCTGTCCGGCGTGCTGATCGCGCCGATCGCCGAGGTGGACCCGACGTCCTACACGCTGTTCGTGGTGCCCGCCCTGGGCGCGGCACTGATCGGGCGGTTCTCCTCGTTCGGCGTCACGGCGGCCGCGGGCCTGCTGCTCGGCGTGATCCAGTCCGAGATCGTCAAGCTGCAGACGGTGTTCACCTGGCTGCCCCAGCAGGGGCTCGGCGACGGTGTCCCGTTCGTGCTCATCCTGGTGGTCATGACGCTGAGCGCGCAGCGGCTCCGGTCCCGTGGTGTGCTCGGCGACTGGCGCAACCCGTCCATCGGCGCAGGCCCGGCCCATCGCCACCGCGGTGCTCACGTTCGTGGTCGGCGTGGTGGCCATGTACTTCCTGCACGGCTCGGACCGGGTTGCCCTGATGGCCTCGGTCATCTCGGTCTGCCTGTGCCTGTCGCTGGTCGTGCTCACCGGCTATGTCGGCCAGGTGTCGCTGGCGCAGATGTCGTTCGCCGGGATCGGCGCGTTCATGCTCAGTCATCTCAGCCAGAACTGGGGCGTGCCGTTCCCGTTCTCGCTGCTGATCGCGGCCACGGCCGCGGTGCCGGTGGGCATCCTGATCGGGCTGCCCGCGCTCCGGGTCCGCGGCGTCAACCTGGCCGTGATCACGCTGGCCGCGGCGGCCGCGATGGACGCCCTGGTGTTCAACCCGACCTGGTTCAGCGGCGGGCTGGGCGGCCGGAACGTGCCGTCACCCACCCTGTTCGGCCTGAACCTGGGCATCTCGGCGGGGAACTCCTACCCCCGGGTCATCTTCGGCGTGCTGCTGCTGATCATCGTCACGCTGGTCGCGCTGTCGGTGGCCCGGATGCGGAGTTCCGCTACCGGGCGGATGCTGATCGCGGTGCGGTCCAACGAGCGGGCGGCCGCGGCGGCCGGCATCCGGGTCGCCCCGGCCAAGCTGTTCGCGTTCGCGCTGTCCGCGTTCATCGCCGGGCTGGGCGGCGGCCTGCTCGGCTACCTGCAGGGCACCGTCTCGGCCCCCACGTTCGCCACGTTCACGTCCATCAACCTGCTGGCCATCGCGTACGTGGCCGGCATCGGCCGGATCGCGGGCGCGGTCTTCGCGGGCGTGATGATGTCCGCCAACGGGTTCTTCGTCAACCTGCTGAACGAGCACATCAGCATCGGGCAGTACCAGACCATCGTGGCCGGGGTGGCGCTCGCGCTCACCGCGATCAAGAACCCGGACGGGGTGGCCTCCGAGGTGGCCGACGGGGCCAAGGGCCCCGGGCGCTGGGCCGCCCTGGCCCGCGACCGGGTGCTGCCGGTGCGCTGGTTCCCGCAGACGGCCACCGCCGGTCAGCTCGACGCGCCGTCGCTGGCTACCGAGCCGGCCACCGAACAGCCCGCGACAGCTGCGCCAGGCGAGCCCCAGCGCCGCTAACCCCCCACCTCCAACCGCGTGAGTGAATCATTCAGGCACTCCGGTGTCTATGGCTGAATCATTCATGTAGTGCCGGTTCTAGCTGTACAGGCTGTCGCTTTCGGGCACCGGGGTGCCGCGGCCCTCGGTCCAGCCCACCACCCGGTTGCGCAGCACGCCCACGTGCTCGATCTCGGCCTCGACCACGTCGCCGGGGCGCAGATAGAACTCGAACGGGTCGGGCTGCACCGCGGCCACCCCGGAGATGGTCCCGGTGGTGAGGATGTCGCCCGCGCTGTAACCCTGCGGGGAGTGGTAGGCAACCAGCTGCGGCATGGACAGCACCATCCGGCTGGTGTTGCCCTTCTGCCGGATGTCCCCGTTCACCCGCAGTTCCATGGCCAGGTGGTTTGGGTCGGGGATCTCGTCCGCGGTCACGATCCACGGCCCGATCGGGCAGAACGTGTCGATGGCCTTGCTGAACGAGAAGACCCCGGACTTCATCTCGCGGCGCTGGATGTCCCGGGCGGTGATGTCGTTGAACACGGTGTAGCCCGCGATGTAGCTGGCCGCCTCGTCGGGGCCGAAGAACTTGCCCGACTTGCCGATGATGATGGCCAGCTCGAGCTCGTAGTCGAGTTCCTTGGTCAGGTGCTCCGGGTAGATCACCGGGTCGTCCGGGCCGATGATCGCGTCCACGTTCTGGAAGAACACGATGCCTTTGTGCACCGGGTGCGACCAGTTGACCTTCTGCAGTTCCTCGTGATGCTCGGTGAAGTTCCCCGCGGTGTGGAAGAACTTCTTCGGCACGATGGGCGCTCGCAGCCGGACGTCCGCCAGGGCGGCCCGCTCGCCGGTCTGGCCGACCGCGCCGCCGCGCTCGAAGTACTCCCGCATCGACCCGCAGTCCAGCTCGACCACCACGTCCCCGTCGATCCACCCCGTGCGGCCCTCGTCGAACGTCACCAGCTTCATCGGCACTCCTCCGTTCTCATATCCCGAAACATACTCTCACTCTGCTCTTTTGCGCCTCCGGGGGCGCTTTACCCGCCTCCTTCCCTCGTCGCTCGGTCGCTCGTTCCTCGCTCCCTCGCTCCTCAGTCCAGTCGGCGGCGCGCCCCCTTCGGCGCGGCTCCTTCCTCTCCTCGCTCGTTCCTCGCTCGTCGGTCCAGTCGAAACCCGCCCGGGGCGGACCGGCCAGGCCAGGGGATAAGCGCGTACTACTTCGGGGTCGCTACCCGGAAGACGCGTAGTTGCAGGGCTAGCGTGCTGTAGTAGCCGATCAGGGTGGTCAGCTCGAACAGGCCGGCTGGGCCCAGTTCCCCTTCGGCCGCGGCGTACTGCTCGTCGGTGAGGTCGCCGGTCCGGGCCAGCGTCCACGTGGCGCGAACCAGGGCGCGCTCGGCCGGATCGGCCAGGTCCGGCTCCTGGCCGGCCCGGATGGCGGCCAGGTCCGCGTCAGTCAGCCCGGCCCGGCGGCCCGCGGCTTCGTGCGCGAACTGCTCGAACTCGCACTCCGTGTGCGCGGCCACGATCAGGATGGCCAGCTCCCGGGCCCGGTCCGGCAGGCTGCCCTGGTACCGCAGCGCCGCGCCGAGGGCCTGCAGCGCCTCGCCGACGGCGGGTTGCAGCAGCATCGCGTTGAACGGGCCAGCGAGCGCGCCCGTCTCGTCGACCAGCCGGAACGGCTGGTTGCCGCCACCCCGCGGCCCCCGCGGTCATAGCGGCGTACAGCTGCTGCTGGGGGGCGTTGAGCAAATGTGGTTGAAGTTTGGCCAGTCGCTCCATCTCGCCGGTCACTTTCCGCGGTAGCCGAGCAGGCGGGAGATCTGCGCGCAGGTATCCAGCACCTGGGGCTTCAGCTCGCGGGTGATCCGGGCGGCCGGCCAGTCGCGGGACGGCACGGCCAGGTTGGCGCCGGCCACCACGGCGCCGCTCTCGCCGCGCACCGGGGCGGCCACCGAGCGCAGGCCGTAGGCCAGTTCCTCGTCCTGGGTGGCCCAGCCCTGGGCGCGGATCGCGGCCAGTTCGGGGCGCAGCTCATCCACGCTGCGCTTGGCGTTCGGCCCGGCGGTGCCGGTGAACGACTGCGGCGTGACGCACTTCTCCAGGTCGGCGTCGTCCAGGTAGGACAGCAGCAGCTTGCCGATCGAGGTGTGCACGGCCGGCAGCAGCGAGCCGACCCGGATGTTGGCCGTGACCAGATCGGAGTTGCGCAGCCGCACCAGGTACAGCACCTGGTCGCCGGTGAGCACGGCCAGGTTCACCGTCTCGCCGGTACTGTTGGCCAGTTCCTGCAGCTTGGGCGTGGCCAGCTCGACCAGGTCGAGGCTGCGCAGCGCGGCGGTGCCCAGGGTCAGCACCCGCACGCCCGGCCGGTACTCGCCCGACGGCAGGTGATCCAGGTACCCCTCCGCGGTCAGCGTCATCACGATCCGGTAGGCGGTCGGCAGCGGGAGCGATACCTCCGCGGCGATGTCGGTGATGCGCCAGGTGGGGCGCTGCTCGGTGAAGACCGACAGCACCCGCAGGCCCTTGGCCAGCGCCTCGACCCGGTAGTCAGGCGGCGCACCGCCCACCCCGCTGCGCGCGGGACTCGCGGACGCGGGCATGTGGTGTCCCCCTTGGGTGATTGGGCCATCTGGACATGCGCAGCCGCAGACCTCTAAGGTCTAAGGGCTAGAGTAAAATCGACTTTCACATCTCGAAAGTACCACGGTGGGTAGACCGTGAATAGTCAGGTAGTGGAGCGACCGCGGATGAATGACTGGCTGGGATTGCGCGGCCGTACCGCGCTGGTGGCCGGGGCAGGCGGGCTGGGCGGGGCGAGCGCGTTCGCGCTGGCCGAACTGGGTGCCCGGGTGCTGGCCGTCGACGTGGACCAGGCCCGGCTCACCCAGTTGGAAGAGCGGGTTCACGAGCACGGCGGACACCTCGAGGGGCTAGCCGCCGACCTGACCGACCCGGAGGCGTGCCGGCGCATCGTCAAGGAGGCGGCAGGGCGGCTGGGGTCGATCCAAGTATTCCTGCACGCGGTCGGCCGGAACAACCGGCTTCCCATTCTGGAGCTCGACGACACCGCCTGGACCGATCTGGTCAGCCTGAACCTGTCCAGCGCGTACTGGACGGGGCAGGCGGTCGGCCGGGAGATGTGCGCGGCCGGCTACGGGCGGATGATCTTCCTGTCGTCGGTGTCCGGGCTGCTCGCGCACGCCAACCACGCGCCCTACGCCGCCACCAAGGGTGGCCTGAACCAGCTGGTCCGGGTGATGGCCCGGGAGTGGGCGCCGCGCGGGGTCACGGTGAACGCGGTCGCGCCCGGCTATATCGAGACCGACCTGACCCGGGACTACCTCTCCCAGCCCAGCATCCGCGAAGACCTGGTCAGCCTCGTGCCAGGCCTGGCTGGGCGCCTCGTCGGAAGTCGCCGACGCGGTGTCCTTCCTCGCGTCGGACCGGTCCACGTTCATCACCGGCCACATCCTGTACGTCGACGGCGGACGGATCCTCATCTAACCCTTCTCCACGGAGCCCTTCTGATGGCAGACGAGCAGAACGCCCCCACCTTCCCCCGGCGGTTCACCGGCAAGACGGTCCTGGTGACCGGGGCCGGGACCGGGTTCGGCGCGGAGATCGCGGTCCGCGCGGCGCAGGAAGGCGCCCGGGTGGTGGTGCACTACAACCGGTCCCGGGAGGGCGCCGAGGACACGGCCAAGCGGGTCGAGCAGGCCGGCAGCGAGGCCGCCCTGGTCCAGGCGGACATCACCAGCTGGGACGCGATCCGTGCGCTGGCCGACGCGGCGTTCGCCGCGTTCGGCGGGCTGGACGTCGCGGTGAACAACGTGGGCGACGTGGCCCGGGATCAGATGTCCTGGCGGGACATCACCGAGGAATCGATCGACCACGTGCTGGCCGTGGACGTCAAGGGCACGCTGCTGTGCACGCAGGAGTTCGGCGCCCGGATGGTCGCGGCGGGCGGCGGCTGCATCATCAACATCGGGTCCACCGTCATCGTGCGGGGCAGCGCCCGGGCGCCGCAGTACGCCGCGGCCAAGTACGGCATCCTCGGCATCACCAAGTCCTACGCGGCGGCGTTCGCGCCGACCGTCCGGGTCAACACGTTCGCCCCGGGCTTCATCGAGACCCAGGCCACGCTTAACCGGCAGGACTGGAAGAGCGGCCGAGCGGAGCAACTCCGCTCGATGACCCCACTGGGCCGGATTCCTGCGCCGGCTGAGGTCGCGGGCACCGCGTTGTTCCTGGCCACGCCGGACGCGTCGCACATGACCGGCGTGTACATGGTGGCCGACGGCGGCTTCAACATGGTCGGCGCCTGACCTTGTCTGGTTGCTGACCGTGCCGCACACCCCGGATATCCCGCTGGACCAGGCCCGCGCGCTGATCGAGCGGGGCATCGACAAGGCTGAGCAGTTCGGCCTGCGTGGCTCGGTCGCCGTGGTCGGCGGCAGCGGGGTGCTGGTCTCCGCGTCCCGGATGGACGCGTCCGGCGCGGGCGGGATGGCCCGGGCCCGGTCCAAGGCCTGGATCGCGGCTACCCAGCAGGTGCCGAGCGCCGAGCACCTGCGCCGGATGACCACGATCGCGCCGCCGGTGGCAGCCGGTTTCGCGGCCTGCTCGCCGGAGGCCAGGTTCCCCGGCGCGGGCGGCATGCCGGTGCGGCGGGGCTCGCTGGTGGTCGGGGGGATCGCGGCCTCCGGCGCCGCGGTCAGCCCGTTCTACCCGGACGGCACCGACCCGATGCAGATGATCGCGGACGGCCGGGCGGCCAACCCGGAGGACCTGGTGGTGCACTACGCGCTGGGGCTGCCCTACGCCGGGCAGCACGGCGACGATGAGCAGCGCTGGCGAGCCGCGTTCGGCGAGTGGCCGCCCGGCTCGCCCGAGGGCCTGGGCATGGCGCCGGCCCCGCCCGCCCGCCTTCAGGACGAGCACCGCTGGGCGGTCGGCCTCGCGGACCGGGTCATCGCGGCCGCCCGGCAGCGTGGGGTGCAGGTCGCGGTGGCCGTCACCGACCATAACGGCGACCCCATCCAGCAGGACTGGATGGCGGACGCCCCGACCGCGGCCGTGGCCGTGGCCCACGCGGTGGCCGCGGCCGCCGCGACCTTCCAGTGCCCGAGCGGCGAGCTGGCCACCCGCTATCCGGGTGCCAGCGACCTGCTCACGGCGGCGCTGGCCGCCGCTGGCGGGCTGTCGAACCCGGTCCTGCCGGCGCCCGGCGGGCTGCCGGTCACCGGCGGCGGCCGGGTAGTGGCCGGGCTGGGTGTCGCGGGCCGGGATCCCCGGGTCGGCCAGGAGATCGCCGCCGCCGTGCTGGCCGAGCCGGGTATTACCTCGCCCGACGGCCCGGCGCAGGTGGCCGGGTAGCTGGGGCGATGCGGATCTGCGTGGTCGGCTGCGGCGCCATCGGCAGCCTGTTCGCGGTTCACCTGGGCCGCCTGCCCGGCGTCGAGGTGTGGGTGTTCGACGTGTCCGCGGTCCAGGTGCGGGCCATCAACCAGGGCGGGCTCCGGCTCACCGGGACGGCTGCGGTGGCCGCCCAGGTCCAGGCGCGCAGCGACGCTGCCCAGATCCCGCCCTGCCAGCTGGGCCTGGTCGCGGTGAAGGCACAGCACACCGCGGCGGCGATGGCCGCCACGGCGGCCGTGTTCCGCGACGGTGCCGTATGCAGCGTGCAGAACGGCATCGGCAACGAGGAGATCATCGCCGGCTACGTGCCCCGGGTCATCCGGGGCACCACGATCGTGGCCGGCCACGTTCCCGAACCCGGCGTGGTGCACCTGGACGCCCCGGGCGACACCTGGCTCGGCCCGTTCGAGCCGCAGCCGGCCCGGCTGGATGAGGTCCGGCAGCTGGCCGGCCTGCTGAACCGCGGCGGGCTGCCCACGGTCGCCCTGGCCGACTCGCGCGGGGCCCAGTGGACCAAACTGATCTTCAACGCCGCGACCAGCCCGGTGGCCGCCCTGACCGGGCTGACCATGGGCCAGCTGGGTGCCGCGGCCGACGTCCGCGCGCTGGTGAGCGGGCTGGTCGCCGAGGGCCGTGCGGTGGCGGGCGCGCTGGGCATCGCCCTGGACGGCGACCCGATGGAGCTGATCGACGACGCGGCCCGGCACGCGGCCGGGCACCAGCCCAGCATGCTGCAGGACGTACTGGCCCGGCGGCCCACCGAGATCGGCGTGCTCAACGACGGCATCGTCCGGCACGCCCGGGAAACAGGTGTCCCGGTGCCAGGCCACCAGGCCGTCACCGCGCTCATCCACGGCCTGGAGAGTTCCTGGCGGTAAGCCGCCGAGCAGCGGGCGCCCAGGCGCGCCGGTCAGCGGCGCAGGCTGGAGCAGTTGAACGTAGTGGCCAGCTTGGTCGGTCCCAGTCCCCACCAGTCTGTGAACGTGACCGTGATCGTCCCCGTTGGCGTGCGCTTGCAGTAGTGCAGCCACCTGTCGGCCGTCACCTTCCAGCTCGAGGCAGGCCCGGCGTAGCGGCGAACCGGGTAACGGAAGTCCGTGGCCCAGCCGGCGGCCAGGACCGCTACCAGCGCGGCGACTGCGGCGATGGCCCTGGGGCGCGGCCACCACCGGCGCGCGTAGGCGTCGGCCGCCACGATCAGTGCCGCATCGAGCAGCAGGATGGGCAGCGTGGAATACCGGGCGCCGTGTTCCACCCGGACCGTGACTCGCTGGGCCGGGCCGCCCCAGGCGAGCGCCGAGGTGACCGCCGTGAACACGAGGCCGGTCACCACGGCGGTGAGCACGAACACCCGGCACCGCCCGGGCTGCGTGACAACCGCGACGGCGAGCACAACGACGATCAGGCCGCCCATGAGCGCGGTGGCGCCGTTCAGCCCCAGGAGGTGGCGCAGGTGCCAGGAAATATGCCAGCCAAGGGCCGGCAGCAGGACCTCGTGCGCGTAGTACAGCACCGCGTTGAGCGGGTTATGAGGCCGCAACCGGGACAGGTGGCTGGTCAGGATGATCAGGACCTGCAGTACGCAGCCGAGCACCCAGCCGGCGGTCACGGTGTGCTCGCGGAGGCGCCGCGGCACCACGATCGCCCGGGCGGCGAACAGCGGCAGGAAGACGAGGGCGAGTGAGGTGGAGGCGGCCGCGGCGAACGCCACGACCGCCGCGGCCGCTGCGCCGGCCCTGGTGCGCGGTCGCCACAGCGCTGCCCAGAACAGGGCGACGAGCAAGTACCAGATGGTATTGACGCCGTTGTCGGCGATCTCGAGTTGCGCCACCGGCAGCAGCACCACGGACAGGCCGACCAGGGCGCGCAGCCAGCGCGAGCTGACCTGGCCCTCGCTGGCGTGGTAGGCGAACAGCCCGCACGCGGATGCGACCAGAGCGCCGCCGGCCGCGAAGGCGACCGAGGCGTCCCTGATCGGCACCAGCGCGGCAATCTGGCCGATCAGGCGCGGGACAAACTGCAGGTACCCGCCATAGGACTGGAGCAGGTGCCAGGGATGCGCGAGCGCCCAGGGCAGGTAGATGCCCGGGTCCTCAGCCCAGACGCTCTCCCAGGCCGGCCTGCCACCGTAACGGGCCAGCATCACCAGCGCGCCTAGGACGACCACCGCGACCTGGACAAGGAGGAACGCCCAGCGCGGGAGGCCAGCCCGGGGGGCTGGCTCGGCCGGCGCCGGGAACAGGTCGGCGAGCACGGCACGGACGCCATGGTCTGCGGCCGGCGGCGGCTGCGCCCCGGACCCAGTCAGGCCGGCCGCGCGGAGATCAGGCGCGGACACCACTGGAACCTACCACCAGCCGGCTCCGCGTGGTCGGTTCAGATTGATCGGCCGTCCGTTGAACCGGCCGCCAACCAGGCGCGTTAGGTAGGCGTAATGAGATGACGATCAAGGAGGCCGCCGCGCGACGCGGCGGGTGCGGCGGGCCCGTTTGGCGGGACCCGTGGCCCGCCAGGCACAACCGCAGGGGTCAGTTGCCGCGAGAGCAGTTCCGTGCCATTCTTGGAGGCTTGCCCGGAATGGTAGCGGAGCGTTGTGCTATTGGGCTTTCTGCTCGTCTTCGCGTGCTCATCACCCGGTAGGGTCAGTACTAAGGCCCGTGCTGCTGCGCGTCCGTGGCGAGCGCGCCGACCTGGTACGACGGCCGTTCGTAGCGAACCTCTCCCGCTTCGTCCCGAGGCTGAACTATGCCTGAAAAATTCCTGACCGAAGTATGTCGATTCGGTCTCAAATGCCGGAGGGCTAGGTCTACTGTGATCGCCCGGGAGCGGAATCCGGGAACGGGAAAGGGGGCCATACGTGGCCTACCGAGACAACTGGGGTTCCGGGCGATCGCGGCGAAGACTCGTTGCGGTCGTGGGCGTGGTGGCGGTGGTGATCGGGGTCGGCCTGGCCCTGGTGATCGCGCCACGACTCGGGACTATGTTTGGCACCGCCAGCAACGCGGCCAACGTGGCGGGGGACTGCGCCACGCCGGCGCCGTCGGTGTCAGCCGCGACCACGCCGGCCACGGCACCCACCACGGCACCCACCACGGCGGCGGCCACGACAGCCGGGCCGACGCCTACGGCATCCGGGACGGCGACACCGGTCATCTGCCCGTCGGCGACGGCGTCCGCGACGGCTCCCGTCGCAGTGAGCGCGGCCAACGTGTCCTGCGACATCATCGTGCCCGCGGAGCCGCTGACCGCGGCCGGGCTGGCCACCCCGTACCAGCTCACCGGGCCGGACGGGATGTCGCCGGCCGCTTCCGGCTGCGCCATGGCCAACTTCGCCGCCCTCGGCGCGTTCGTGCAGGCCACGATCCTGAACCCGAGAACTGGGCAGTTGAGCGTGTACGAGCCGCTGGTGATCACCCAGGGCAGCACGCCCGCGGCCGCCCCAGTCGTGCCCACGCTGCCCCGGCACGCCATCGTGACCATCGACTTCGGGTTCAACGGCACGAACCTGACCCAGGTCGGTGCCACCCCGGACGCGCTGGCCCAGGGCCGGTGCGTGGACGGCGAACCGGGGTCGATTTTCGGGCAGGTGTCGTTCTGCAACGGGATCCACTTCTTCCGGGCCGCGTTCCGGGCCGAGCGGGAAGGCCGGCTGCAGATCCCCAGCGCGGGTGTCTCGGCCAAGACCGGGCAGGCCTGCCCGACGACGCGCAGCTTCACCATGATCGACCAGGACCAGAGTGACAACGTCACCACGCAGTACCTGCTCACCGCCAGTGGGCAGACCGCGCAGGACAACGCGGCCAACCAGGCGGCGCTGGCCGGGACCACGACGATCAACAACGGCAGCGACAACGCGCTGCTGGATGCGTTCCTGGACCCGGCCATCGGCTGTGCGCCCTTCGTGGAGCCTGACCTGTCCAACGCGGGCACGCCCGGCACCTCGCAGGCCCTGGACGAACTGTCCGCGGCCCGCAACCAGCGGGACCCGATCGCCCTGGTGCCGGAGAACGACGAGATGGTCCTGGTCAACAACGCGTTCAGCGTGCCGAAGACCGATCTGTACCGGGCCGAGGTCGGCCAGCCGCCGGTCTCGCCGTTCACCGCCACCAGCAGCCCGGCGAACTACTGCCAGGAGATGGTCAACGTGCAGACCGCGTTCCTGGCCAGCAACCAGGCCCTGCTGGCGACCGGCACCTCGCCGGTGCCCGGAGTCGGGAACAACCTGCTCACCTTCATGGCCAACCGGCTGAGCATGTCGTTCGCCAACCTGAACTGCCAGAACTACGGGCTCACTGATCCGGTGACGGTGACGCTGGACGGGAACGGCGCGGCGACCGCGGCGACGTTCAGCACCACTCCGCAGCGAGCCACCAACCGGGGCTCGACCGGGATGCCCGTCCCGGGGCACCGGATGGGGCGCTGGCATCATCGGCTGATGGACCCGTCCGGGATGTAGCCACGGCGGTCACCACCTAGCCAGGGAACGCCCGCAGGCCGGCCTGCGGGCGTTCCGCTGGCCGCGGGGCAGCGCCCAGCCGGGCTGGCCTCCGGTCAGCTTGCCGTGGCGGTATCGCCGGCCGCCAGGCCGGCATGGTAGCTCTAGAGATATATGTGTAATGGAACGAGGGTGCCCGGAACGTCAGCTTCATGGACCGCGACGGGCGTGACCGGCTGGCGGACGGCCGGGCCGCTCAGCCGGGCGGCTCAGGTGCAGCAGGGGCTGTGGGGCAGCGATCCCGAGGGCTGGGCCCAGTTCGCCGAACCGCACAACCAGCCGCTGTTCGCGGCCATCCTCGACGCGACGAGCACCGGCCCGGATACCCGGCTGCTCGACGTCGGCTGCGGCACCGGCCTGCTGCTGGCCCTGGCCCGCGGCCGCGGCGCCACCGTCACCGGCCTGGACGTCACCCCCGGCCTGCTCGCGGTGGCCAGGGACCGGCTGCCGACGGCCGATTTGTGGCTAGCCGATATAGGTAGCTTGCCGTTCGGGGACGCCGAGTTCGACGTGATCACCGGCGTGAACGCGGTCCAGTTCGCCGCCGATCCACCCGGCGCCTTGGCCGAGGCGGCGCGGGTCTGCCGTCCCGGCGGGCTGGTCGCGATCGGCACGTTCGCCGGGCCGGACCGGGCCGAATCGACCGCCGTGCACGAGGCCATGGCCGCGCTCAGCCCGCCGCAGCGACAGGCCGACCACGCCCCCTACGCGCTGACCCGGGACAACCTGGCGGCGGCGCTGGCCGCGGCCGGCCTGCAGGAGCTGGCCGAGGGCGAGGTGGAGTGCGTGTGGCGGTACGGCCGCCTGGCCGACGCGGTGCGCGGGCTGATCGGTTCGGCCGGCGGCACGCGGGCGGTACAGGACGCCGGCCCGGCGCCCGTCCGCGCCGCGATCGAGGCCGCGCTCGGACCGTTCACTGACCCGTTGACCGGCGAGATAACGATGCATAACGCCATGCGCTGGGTGACTGCCCGCCGTCCAGTGGCGGAGTAGCGGCCCGATACGGTGGGGTGTGGTGGACGTTCCGGATCACCTCGAATTGGCCGTGGGCGAGCAGCACGTAGTTGAACTGCCTGGGCTCGGCACGGCGGGATACGTATGGGATGACGAAATCGCCGGGGAAGACGGCGTGGTCGAGGTGCGGTGGACCCGCGGGTATCCCGCTGGCGCAGCATCCCATCCCGTGGGGTTGAGCGCTCCGGAAGTGGCGACGATCCGTGCCCTGCGGCCGGGAACCGTTGAGATACGGCTGTATCAGCACCGGCGATGGGAACCCCCCGACCGGGCACGAGCCGAACATCGTCTGTCGGTGTCGGTCAGGCCGGCCCAGGAGTAACCTGCCGGTTACCTTTCACCGCAAAGCACAATGAAGGTCACAAATCACCCTTATTAGAATGAGTATTGCGTTGCCTGGGCGGTAGTGAAACATTGGGATATGTATCACTTTACCTACGCCAGGGGGGCGACCGACGGTGGACGTTACCGACGTAACCAGGCTGATCCAGGAACAAGGACTCCGCTGGGCCGCTGCTGATACACCGCTATCTCAGCTCTCTGGCCTGCAAAAACAGTCTAGGTTAGGAGCCGCCCCGCACGCGGGTGCGCTCTCGCTGGCTGAACGGGAGGCTATATCGCGGGCACGTGCGGTACCCGGCGCCGAGGCCGTCTCAGCACAACTTGCGGCGTCCATCGATTGGCGTAGTGTGAATGGAACTGATTACGTCACGCCGATCGAAGACCAGGGCGGCTGCGGATCGTGCGTCGCCTTTGGCACGATTGCCGCCTTCGAGGCCAACGTTCAGATCATACGGAATAATCCGCAGCCTCCAGTGGACCTGTCCGAGGCCGATCTCTGGTTCTGCTGGGGTCCAGCACATGGCGCCGGAGCATGTCCGGGGGGTGGCTGGTGGCCGGACAGCGCTTTTCCGGGATGTGTCAACGGAGTCGTCGATGCCGCGTGCTTCGCGTATACGGATGCCAATCAGTCATGCAACCGCTGCTCGACGGCTGCTTCGCGGCTGACCAAGGTCACTGCTTGGCACTCGGTATCAGCCGTTGCTGACATGAAAACCTGGCTGGCGACGCACGGTCCTGTCACCACGTGCTTCAGCGTTTATGACGATTTCTACAATTACACCAGCGGGGTGTACTCGCCCGTCAATAGCCCGACAAACACCTACGTGGGCGGTCACTGTGTTTGCGTGGTGGGGTACGACGACGCGAATTCGTGCTGGATCTGCAAAAACAGCTGGGGAACCGGGTGGGGCGAAAGCGGTTTTTTCCAGATCGCCTACGGCGTGTGCGGGATCGATGCCGAAATGTGGTGCGTCGACGGGATCGTGCCCATCTGGAATTTCGGCAACATCTCCGCCGACCCCAAGTGGACCGCGGACTTCACGGGCAGTGGCAAGGCGGAGGTGCTGTTCTACTCGCCGGGGGACCAGAACTGGTGGCTGGGCACGTTCAATGGCACCAGCCTGGGCTGGACGCTGGCCGGGAACACCAAGGGGTTCGGCAATACTCAGTACGACCCGACCTGGATCGGGAGCTTCACGGGTGGCACCAAAGTGGACGTGCTGTTCTACTCGCCGGGTGACCAGAACTGGTGGCTGGGCAGATTCAACGGCACCAGCCTGGGCTGGACCCTGGCCGGCAACACCAAGGGATTCGGCAACACCCAGTCCGACCCCACCTGGATCGCCGACTTCACCGGCAGCGGCGAGAGTGAAGTCCTGTTCTACTCCCCGGGCGACTCGAACTGGTGGCTGGGCAGATTCACTGGAACGCAACTCAGCTGGATCCTGGCGGTGACCACGTAGGCGCGGCGCGGACGGACTGCCAGAAGGACAGAACCCCGTCGGTGGGCTGGTGGACTTCGATCGGATGGCCGAACAGCGGGCCGCCGGTGAACCAGTCGGCGACCGCCCCGCCCACCGACGTCGTCAGCAGGGGGCAGCCGGCGCTGGCCAGGTGCTGGCGTTCGGCAGAAAGATTGTCGGTGGTCCAGGCGACGTGGCTGACCGCGCCGGGCCGGATGCCGAGCGCGTCGCGGAGGGCGGCCGGCGCCACGTCGTGCACCACGTTCAATTCCAGCAGCACCGGTCCCCAGGCGGTGAACGCGGCGCTGTGATCCAGCCCGGCCGGCTCGCCGCGGAACCGGAAGTCGCCCAGGTCGACGTGCGCCAGGACCTGGAACGGGCCCACCCCGAGCAGACGCTCGGCCTGCGCCATGGCGGCTTCGAGATCGTCGGTCCAGTAGCCGATGTGATGCAGCCCGCGCATCACGTGCCCCAGGTGCTGATCTCCGGCATCAGTTCGGCGGCGAACAGCCGCATGCTCGCCTCGACGTGCCGCGGGTCCATGCCGGGGTGGTGGAACTGGATGGCCATCTCGTCCATCGGCAGATCCTGATAGGCGCGCAGCTTCGCCAGCACCTCATCCGGCGGGCCGACCGCGAACGGGACGCCGTAGATGGCCGCCTTCGGGTCGTTGCGTAGCTCGCCCACCGGGGCCAGGGGCATCTGCATGCCGCGCCGCCGGTAGAACTCGACCCACCAGTGCAGCCCGCGCTCGGCCTCGTCCCAGGCCTGGTCCCGCGTCGGCGCGACGTGCACGGCCAGCGGGCCGGACAGCAGCCGGAAGTTGGCCCGGGTGCGGCCGGCCGCGGCCTGCGCCTCCAGGAACCGCGGGTAGAGCGGGGTGTGCACCATCGAGCCCAGGCTGTAGCCGCGCTGGCCCGCCCTGGTCAGGCTCTGCGGGCCGAGCGCGGCCAGATAGATGCGCGGGTTGTGCACCGGCTTGGTCGTCATCCGCACGTTGCGGAACGTGAAGTACTTGCCCTGGTGGGTGAACTCCTCGTCGGTGAAGCACTTCTCGATGACCTCGAGCGCCTCGTAGGTGCGGCCGAAAGACTCTTTCGGGTTTACGCCGAACACCGCGCACTCGCCCGGCATCGGACCGGCTCCGATGACCAGTTCCAGCCGGCCGTTGGACAGGATGTCCACGGCGGCCGCGTCCTCGGCCACCCGGAGCGGGTTGTGCAGCGGGAGCAGCAGCACGTACGGGCCCAGCGTTATCGCGGACGTCCGGGCGGCCGCCGCGGCCAGCAGCGGGAACTGCGAGGGGTTGTGCTGGTCCTCGGCGAAGTGATGTTCGGCCAGCCACCAGCTGCGGAAACCCAGTTGTTCGCCGAGCACCGCCTCGTCGAGCACCTCCCGGTAGATCTCGGTGAGCGGCCGCAGCTGCTCCGGGTGGTTGCGCGCCGTCATGGCCAGGCCGACGTCCATGCCGCTCCCTTGAGGGTTGCTCACCTGCCATCGCAGGGTTGCTCACTTGCACTTGCAGGGTTGCTCACTTGCACCGTTATGTTCTCGGCTAATAAAATCATGTTCCGCCAGGCGAATGTCAAGGATTTGACCTGTGGAGGTGCAGCCGCCGTTGGGTGAGTTCACCGGCCGGTTCGTCGAGCGTGGCCAGCCCGGATACGAAGCGGCCCGGGTCGGCCGGGTGTTCAACCGGAGGCACCCGGACCGCTACCCGGCCGCGGTGCTGCTGGCCGCGGACGACGCGGACCTGGTGGCCGGGGTGCGCTGGGCCCGGGAGCGCGGGCTGCGGGTCTCGGTGCGGGCCGGCGGGCACTCCTGGGCGGTGTGGAGCGTGCGCGACGACGCGCTGCTCATCGACCTGGGCGAGCTGCGGGACGTGCACTACGACCCGGCCACTGGCGTGGCGGCGGTGCGCCCGGCGGTGCGCGGCGGCACCGAACTGGCCCCGTTCCTGGCCTCCCGCGGCCGGGCCTTCCCCGGCGGGCACTGCGAGTCCGTCGGCCTGGGCGGCTACCTGCTGCAGGGCGGCCAGGGCTGGAACGGCCGGGCCTGGGGCTGGGCCTGTGAGAACGTGCTGGCTATCGACGCGGTGACGGCCGACGGCCGGCTCGTGCACGCGGACGAGACCGAGCACGCCGACCTGTACTGGGCCGCGCGCGGCGCCGGGCCTGGGTTCCCGGCTCTGGTCACCCGGTTCTACCTGCGCACCTATCCGAAGCCGCCGGTGATGGTGCAGGACACCTGGACGTTCCCGCTGGAGGAGACCGGCCCGCTGCTGGCCTGGCTGCACGAGATCCTGCCGACGCTCCATAAGTCGGTTGAGCCGGTGGTGGCCGCGACCCGGCTGCCCGGGGTGCCGCTCGACCCGGGGGTGCGCCGCCCGGACGGGACCGTGCTGCTGCTGCACACCACGGTGATGGCGGACTCGCTCGAGCAGGTGGAGGAGCGGCTAGCCGTGTTCGACGCGGGCCCGCTGGCTGGGCGCCGGCTGGGGCACGTCCGGGGGCTGACCTCGATCGCCGCCGAGAACGAGGCGCAGACGCTGCAGAACCCGGCCGGGCACCGGTACCTCGTGGACTGCACCTGGAGCGATGCGGCTGCGGCGGAACTGGCCCCGGCACTGCACCGGATCTGGCGGGAGCTGCCGACCGAGCACTCGTTCTCGATCTGGTACGGGTGGGCGCCGACCCGGCCGCTGCCGGACATGGCGTTCTCGGTGGAAGCCAACGTGTACCTGGCCACCTACGCGATCTTCACCGACCCGGCCGACGACGAGCGGTACGCCGACTGGTTGCACAGCCGGACCCGGGACCTGGCCGGGGTGGGCTGCGGCGTCTACCTCGGGGACACCGACTTCCAGCGGCGGCACGACCGGTTTCTGTCGGATGACGCGTACCAGCGGCTCGGCCGGGTGCGGGCGCGCTGGGACCCGAATGGCGTGTTCTGCTCGTACCTATCGGGCGCCCCCGGCGTCCTCAACCAGCGCCACACCTGACAGCGCGGTGCATTGTGCCGCACGGGCGAGGCACAATGCACCGCACTGCCAGGGGCGGAGTGGTCTGTTAGGTGGAGGATGACCCCCACGGGTTCGGCTGTGCGGACAGCGAGTGGTTCCACGCCTGGATTTCGCCGGGCATGTCGCCTAGCTGGGTGACGACGAGCGGGGCCATGGGGGTAAACGAGCGGCGGGCCAGCCACACATGAACCTGCGGGTAGTCCTGGTGCGGCCAGACCTGCCACTGAGGGTCCGTGTATGTCTGCTCGATGTGCGCCACCATGCGTGCTTCTACCTCGGTCAGGACGGGAAAGAGCTGCCTGACCTCCTCGTGGGTGTACGGGCGCTCGCGCTCTAACATCTCTCATCCTCCTCAGCCGGCTACGTCGGCCAGCCTAGTCGTTCATGGACGACCTGAACAACCTAGATGTTCCCGGTAGTTGATGGATGGGCAGGATGATCAACAGTGGGGGGCGTGAGCATTGACTACCTGGGCAAGACGCCGCTGTGGCAGCAGCTTGCCGGCATCCTGCGGGGGAAGATCACCAGCGGGGAGTATCCGGCTGGCAGGCGGATGCCGTCAGAGACCACGCTGGTGCAGGAGTACGGGCTGGCCAGGGGTACAGTCAGGCAGGCCATGAAGGCGCTGGAGGATGAGGGATTGGTGGTCCGCGTCCAGGGGCGCGGGACATTCGTGGTGGAGCGGTAGCCTGGTTGCGGGGGCAGGCCCATCGTGACTGCGATGCCCATATCATTAGCGGCCTGCCCCCAGGCTCAGCAGTTCCGTGATTTTTGGAGCATGTTTCCCCAGGTCAGCCTGAGTAGACGGCCTGTATGATCATGGAAGGTCGGAAACACCGCGCTGATGCTTTTCGCTGCGACTAGCGGAGGATGAGTCCGCCGTCTACGCACAGGGTCTGGCCGGTGAGGGCGGCGGCGGCGTCGGTGGCCAGGAACGCGACCGTGGCCGCGACGTCCTGCGGGACTAGGGTGCGGGGCAGCGCCTGGCGGGACCGGACGCCGTCGAAGGCGGCGGCCGGCTGGCTGGCCCGGGCCGCCGGGGTGTCGGTGAGGCCGGGGGCGACGCAGGTTACCGCGATGCCGTCGCGGCCGAGGCCCACGGCCAGCGCGCGGGCCAGCGCGACGAGCGCACCCTTGCTGGTCACGTACGGCAGCATGTCCCCGGCGGGCGGGGCCCAGATGGTGTCGGACACCACGAAGATGATCCGGCCGAAGCCGCGGGCGGCCATGCCGGGTACGAACGCCTGGGCCAGCAGCAGCGCCGACTCCACGTTGACCGCCTGCACCCGGCGCCAGCTGGCCAGGTCTACGCCGGCCAGGTCGGCCCGGTCGAACGCGGCGGCCGCGTGCACCAGCACGTCGCACTGGCCGTGCTGGTCCAGCACCGCGGCGGCCGCCGCCCGGACCTGCTGCTCGTCGGCCAGATCCACCGCCGGGTCGCCGGTCTGGTCGAGGATCACGACCTGGTGCCCGGAGCTTTTCAGTGCGGCCGCGATGCTGCCGCCGATGGCGCCGGTCCCGCCGGTGATGACGGCGATCCGGCTGGTGGGCGCGCTCATCCGCGGCTCCGCTCGGCGGCGGCTGATGGGGTGGTGGCGGCTGGGGCGGTGGCGGCGGCTGGGGTGGTGGCGGCTGATGGGGCGCGTGCGGCGGCCGCCGCCCGATGTGCGGCCTCGACCCCCGCGATCCGGCCGAACACCAGGGCGTCGGTGAGGCCACCGCCGTGCTCGATGAGGTGGCCCCAGACCAGGCTGACCGCGCCGGCCGCGTACAGGCCGGGCACCGGCTGGCCGTCCGGCCGGAGCACCTGGGCCCGCTCGTTGTGCTGCGGGCCGCCGGTGGTGCCGGCGATGCCGGGCCAGGTCTCGATGGCGTACAGCCGACCGGTGTCCAGCGGGACCAGGGTGTCCGCGGACCGGCCGAACCGGTCGTCCCGGCCGGCCCGGGCGGCGGCGTTGTACTCGCCCAGCGTCCCGGTCAGCACGGCCGGGTCCACGCCGATCTGGGCGGCGAGCCCGGCCGGGCTCGCCGCGGTCTTGATCCAGCCACGGGCGACCTCGGCCGCGTTGTCCGCGCTCCAGGTGTAGTCGTTCGGCGTGCCGAGCAGCCCATTCAGCGGCCCGGCCAGCCGGGCCGCCTCGTCGAACACCGCCCAGCTGGGCAGCCGCGGCCGGTTCGGGTTGCGGGGCAGGTAACTGAGCAGCGCGCGGAGCCGGTCGTGCACCTCGTAGCCGGTTTCGTCGCCGAACCGCCGGCCGTCGGCGTCCACGAACAGGTGGCTGGCCGCGAAGAAGTCCACCGCGAACGGGGCCGGGAACTCCGGCGTGCGGAACGCGAACCAGCCGAAGCAGCCGTACATATGCCACAACGCCGCGCCGGCCTGCTGAGCCAGCCGGAGCCCGGTGCCGTCGTTGCCGGGGTGGCCGACCGGCCAGGACGGGCCCAGCGGCAGGTAGGCGGCGGCCAGCGACGGGTCCGCCTCGAAGCCGCCGCAGGCCAGCACCACGCCGCCGGCCGCGGGCAGGATGAGTGGCGCCGCGGCGTCGCGCGGGCCCGGTGCCCCGGCGTCGCGCGGACCTGGTGCCCCGGCGTCGCGCGTGCCCGTGTTGCCCCGGCGGGCCGGACGACGAGGCCGGTCGCCGTCCCGTCCGGGTCGCGGACCAGCCGCTCCGCCGCGGTCTGGTAGCGCACCTCGATGCCGCGCTCGCGCACCGCCGCGTGCAGCAGGTCCCAGAGCGCCTGGCCACGGCGGCCGGTCCCGCCCGCCACCACCCGGTAGCTGATGTCGCATCCGCCGGGCAGGTGCGGCCAGGACGGGAACGGGGCCGGCAGCCGGGCCGGCGGAGGATCGAACCGGTCGGTCGCCCCGCCCAGCGAGCGCAGCCAGCCGTCCAGCCCGTGCAGCCCAGCCGCGTAGGCGTCCAGCACCGGCCGGGGGGTCCGGCCGAAGCACAGCGCGGCCAGGTGCTCGGCCGCGGCCGGGCCGGGGATGTCGAACAGGAACCCCCCGCTGTACCGGGCGTTGCCGCCGCCCCCGGCCGCGGACTCTACGACCAGCACGCTGGCGCCGGCGTCGTGCGCGGCGATGGCGGCGGCCGCGCCGGCCGGGCCGTAACCGGCGATCACCACGTCGGCTGGGCCGGCCGGCTCCCGGCTCACCCGCGGCTCACCGGCGGCTCACCCGCGCTCGACCAGTTCGATCAGGTTGCCCTCCGGATCGGCCAGGAAGGACATCCGGACCCCGGGTTCCGGGGCCGGCTGCGGCGGCATCACCTCGCGGGCGCCGTGGCCGAGCAGCCGGCCGTGCGTGCCGTCCAGGTCCGGCACGTCGAACGCGATGTGCCCGTAGCCCTCGGTCAGCGCCGCCTCGGCCGGGTCGGCGGCGCGCAACCCGGGGCCGGAGCCAGGCCGGTGCAGCAGTTCGACCCGGTGCCCGTGCTCGGCGCTGCGCAGCATCACGATGTCCAGGTCCAGCGCGTCGATCCGCACCGCCAGCTCACGCTCCAGGCGCAGCGCCGCGCAGTACCAGGCCTCCGCTTTGGCCAGATCGGCCACGTTGACCCCGACGTGATCAAGACGCATGCGCCGCGCTCCCAGGCTCGCTGGTCGGTGCCGCGGGCTTGGCCGGGTCGAGCAGGAAGCGGACGGACCGCTCGATGACCGCGGTGGTGGCGGCGTCATCCAGCTCGGGAAACATGTGGCTGGCCCCCTCGACCAGGTCGACGGTGGCCCGTGCCCCGGCCGCGGTGAGCGCGCCGGCCAGCCGCTCACTCTGCCGGGGCGGCACCAGGTCGTCCGCGGTGCCGTGCACCAGCAGGAACGGCGGCGCCCCCGAATGCGCGAAGCGCACCGGGCTGGCCGCCGCGGCCAGGTCCGGCCGCTCGTCCAGCGGCGCGCCGATCAGCTGGGCCTCGCGCGAGTCCGGTCCCCGGTCGCCGTGCCCGCCCGCGTCGTCCACGTCCGCCGACAGCGCGCCCAGGTCGGCCGGGGTGTACCAGCAGACCACGGCGTCCACCGGCGGTGCCGGCGCGGTCAGCGCGAGCATGGCGGCCAGGTGGCCGCCGGCCGACACGCCCCAGGCCACGGTGCGCGGCGTGGTCACGCCGAAGCCGGCCCGCTCGCGGGCCAGGAAGCCGGCCGCCGCGGACACGTCCTCGAGCTGGGCCGGGAAGACCGCCTCCCCGCTCAGCCGGTAGTCCACGCTGGCCACGGCCAGGCCCATGGCGGCCACCCGCTCGAAGAAGGACGGCGACCAGGACCGGGCCGGGCCCGGCCCGTCGGACCGGCGGCCCAGCCGCCAGCCGCCGCCGTGCAGGTACAGGCAGAGCGCCAGGGCCGGCCCGGCCGGCACGTAGAGGTCCAGCGCGACCGGGCGGTAGCCGGGCGGCCGGGAGTAGACGACGTCCCGGTAGCTGGTGACGGCGGGGGAGGCGGAGGTCATCGCCGTACCGGCTCCCCGTGGCCGGGCTGCCCGTGGTCGGGCTGCCCGTGGTTAGGCTGCTTGTGGAACCGGCCGCCCTGCACGATGTACTCGAGGTTCCCCGGGTCCTGCAGGATCTTCACGTCGCCGGTCGGGTCGCCGCGGACCACCAGCACGTCGGCCAGGTAGCCGGGAGCGAGCAGGCCAAGCTCGTCGCCCATGTCCATCAGCTGCCCACCCAGCATGGTGGCGGCGCGCAGCGCCTCGAGTGGCGGATAGCCGAGCACGTTGACGAACAGTTCCAGGTCACGGGCGTTCCGCCCGATGGGGTTGTTGGGGAAGCCGTAGTCGCCGCCGGGCAGCGCGCGGATGCCGCGCTTGCGGATCTCCGGGTAGACCGCGGCCATCCCCTCAAGCGCGGCTACCGAGCCCATCTTCTCGGCCTGGGCCCGGTCGATGCCGTACTCCTCGCCCTCGTAGACGTTGGCGTAGATGATGCCGGGGGCCGGGGACACGAACACGGTGTCCTGCACCGACTCCAGCAGGTCCAGCGCTTCCTCGTCGGCGTAGGTGCAGTGATAAATACTGCGGAACCCGGCCCGCACCGCGACCTTGACCGACTCCGCGGCCTGCGCGTGGCAGTTCAGCCAGACCCCGGACTCGCGGGCCTGCTCGCCCGCGGCGGTCGCCTCGTCCTGGGTGTACTGGGTGATCTGCGAGCCGCCGGGGATGAACACGTCGTCGTTGGACAGCAGGAACTTCACGCTGTCGAAGCCCATCGCGGCCTGCTCGCGGACGAACGCGCGGCAGGCGTCCGGGCCCTGCCAGTCCGGCTCGACGTGGCCGTCCGGGCGGACCGGGTGGTTGTCCCGCTCCATGCTGGCCGCGCGTAGCCGCGGGCCGGGCACCGCGCCGGCCCTGATCTTGTCGCGCAGGATCACCTCGGTGGGCATGGGCAGCAGCGAGCCGGCCGAGTAGACCGAGGTGAACCCGGCGTCCAGGATGATGCGCGCGTTCCGCTCGGCCCGGGCCAGTTCGGCGGGCATGCCCTCGATGTGCCGGAAGAAGCTGACGTCCACCGGGGGGTTGAAGGACGGGTCGATGTGCCCGACCGCCGACGGGAACGTGAGATGGCCGTGCGACTCGATCAGGCCCGGCATGACCGTGCACCCGGCCACGTCGATGACCCGCTCGCCGTCGATGACCCGCTCGCCGTCGTGCTCGGCGCGCCAGCCCGGGGTGACCGACACCACCCGGTCCGCCTCGATGACCACGTCGCCGGGCGCGGCCGGCGAGCCACTGCCGTCGAACACGAGGCCGTTGGTGAAGATGGTGCGTTCCACGGTCGCTCCTCAGCCGGGCCGCCCGGCAGCTGCTTTCATCAGTCGATAGCGACTTTCTAATAGCCTGTTTCGAGAGTCTTGCCTGGGCCGCACCCGGGTGTCAACAGGTTCGGCCGACCAGGTAAACCGGACGGGTGCCCTGCGCTGTCGTCGATGCCCACGTCCACCTGCTGCCGCCCCGGCTGCAGGCCGCGATCCGCGGGTTCTTCCACGCCCGCGGCTTCCCCAGCGACGGGTTCGCCTACCCGGCTGACCCGGCCGAGGTGTGCGACCGGCTGGCGGTCGAGGGCATCACCGAGGCGTGGTCGCTGCCCTACGCGCGGCGTCCCGGCTCGGCCGCCGAGCTGAACGCGGCCATGGCGCGGTTCGCGGCGGCGCACGCGGACGGCGCCGCCGTCAAGGTGATCGGCGGCTGCACCGTGCACCCGGCCGACGACCACCCGGCCCGGCTGGTCCGGGCCGCCGTGGAGGACCTGGGCCTGCGGGTGCTCAAGCTGCACTGCTCGGTGGGAAACTTCGCGGCCGACGACCGGCGCCTCGACCCGGTCTGGGAGTACGTGTCGGCGATGGCGGTGCCGGTGGTACTGCACGCCGGGCACGCGCCTGACGGGTACACCGAGGCGGCCGAACTGACGCCGGTCGCGACCGTGGCCCGCCGGCACCCGGAGGCGCGCATCATCATCGCGCACTGCGGTCACGCGGCCAGCGACGAGGCGCTGCGGCTGGTCGCCGAGCATCCCTGGGTGCACGCCGACCTGACCCCGGTGCTGCACCAGCCGGTCCGGCCGGCCCCGGCCCGGCTGGCCGCGGTGGCGGGCAAGGTGCTGTTCGGCTCCGACGCCCCCAACACCGGGCTGACCGTGTCCGGCCTGCTGGCCGGCCTGGCCGTGGCTGGCCAGGCTGGCCAGGCCGACGGTGGCCTCACCGCGGAGGCCAGGGCGGCCATCACCGGCGGAACCGCCCGGCGGCTGCTCAGCGACGTCCGGGCCTGAGCCGCCCGCGAGTGCGCGCCGCGTCGCGGCCCAACAAATAAAGAGCCGCCGCCCGGTCGGGGACCGGACGGCGGCTCTCGGGTGAGAGGAGCTACCCTCAGGCGGCGATGGCCGCCTCAGACCTGGCTGGCTCCAGGGCCAGGCCGAGCACCTCGCGGACGTCGCTGACCGCGTGCACGGTCAGCTGGTTCCGCACGTCCTCGGGCACATCCTCCAGGTCGGGCTCGTTCCGCTTGGGGATCAGCACCGTGCTGATGCCCGCGCGGTGCGCGGCCAGCAGCTTCTGCTTCACCCCGCCGATCGGCAGCACCCGCCCGGTCAGCGAGACCTCACCGGTCATCGCCACATCGGAGCGGACCAGCCGGCCGGACAGCAGCGAGGCCAGCGCGGTGGTCATGGTGACCCCGGCGCTCGGCCCGTCCTTGGGCACCGCGCCGGCCGGCACGTGCACGTGCACGCCGCGCTCCTTCAGGTCGCCGACCGGCAGTTCCAGCTCCGCGCCGTGCGAGCGCAGGTAGGACAGCGCGATCTGAGCCGACTCCTTCATCACGTCACCGAGCTGCCCGGTGAGCGTGACACCGGTGGTGCCCGTCTCCGGGTCGGCCAGCGACGCCTCGATGAACAGCACGTCGCCGCCGGTGCCGGTGACAGCCAGGCCGGTGGCCACGCCCGGGACCGCGGTCCGCTCGGCCGACTCCGGGGTGTGCCGGGGATGCCCCAGGTACCCGTGCAGGTCAGCCGCGTCCACGGTGACCGGCAGCTGAACCTCGTCCGTCGCCACCTGGGCCGCGATCTTCCGCAGCACCCGGGCGATGGTCCGCTCCAGCGACCGGACCCCCGCTTCGCGGGTGTACTCGCCGGCCAGCTGGTGCAGCGCGCCGTCGGTGAAGGTCACGTCGGACGCCTCCAGGCCGGCCCGCTCCAGCTGACGCGGCAGCAGGTGACCCTGGGCGATGATGACCTTCTCGGCCTCCGTGTAGCCGTCCAGCTGGATCAGCTCCATCCGGTCCAGCAGCGGGCTGGGGATCATCTCCAGCGCGTTCGCGGTCGCGATGAACAGCACGTCCGACAGGTCGAGCTCGACCTCCAGGTAGTGGTCGCGGAACGTGTGGTTCTGCGCCGGGTCCAGCACCTCGAGCAGCGCCGCGGTGGGGTCGCCGCGGTAGTCCGCGCCGAGCTTGTCCACCTCGTCCAGCAGGATGACCGGGTTCATCGAACCCGCCTCGCGGACGGCCCGGACGATCCGGCCGGGCAGCGCGCCGACGTAGGTGCGCCGGTGACCGCGGATCTCCGCCTCGTCCCGGACACCGCCCAGCGCCACGCGGGCGAACTTGCGGCCCATGGCGCGGGCCACCGACTCACCCAGCGAGGTCTTGCCCACTCCGGGCGGGCCGGCCAGCGCCAGCACGGCGCCGCTGCGGCGGCCGCCGACCAGAGCCAGGCCCTTGTCGGAGCGCCGCTTGCGCACGGCCAGGTACTCGATGATCCGGTCCTTGACGTCGTCCAGCCCGGCGTGGTCCGCGTCCAGGATGGCGCGGGCGCCGGTGATGTCATAGGCGTCGTCGCTGCGGTCGTTCCACGGGATCTCCAGCACCGTGTCCAGCCAGGTGCGGATCCAGCTGCCCTCGGGTGAGGCGTCGTTGGTCCGCTCCAGCTTGGCGGCTTCCTTCATCGCTGCCTCGTGCACCTTCTCCGGAAGAGCGGCCGCCTCGATGCGCGCCTTGTAGTCCTCTTCCTCGGTGCCCGGCTCGCCGTCCAGCTCGGCCAGTTCCTTGCGGATGGCGGCCAGCTGCTGGCGGAGCAGGAACTCGCGCTGCTGCTTCTCCATGCCCTCGCGGACGTCGTTCTGGATGGTTTCCGCCACGTCCAGCTCGGCCAGCTGATCCCGGGCCCACCCGGTCACCAGCTCGAGCCGCTGCTCCGGGTCGATCGTCTCGAGCAGCTGAACGCGCTGCTCCATCGTCAGGTACCCGGCGTAGCCGGCGCTGTCGGCCAGCGCGGACGGTTCGGTGATCCGCTGCAGCACGTTGACCACCTGCCAGGCGCCACGCTTCTGCAGGATGGTGCCGGCCAGCCCGCGGTACTCACGGGCCAGCTCCTGGGCCCGTGCCGAGGCGGGCGGCTCGTCGATCACCGTGCCCTCGACCCACAGTGCCGCGCCCGGGCCGGTCGTGCCGACGCCGATGCGCACCCGGGACAGGCCGCGGATCACCGCGGCGGGCTCACCGCTGGGCAGCCGCCCGGTCTGCTCGACCGCGCCGAGCGTGCCGATCGCGGGGTACTTGCCGTTCAGCCGGGGCACCAGCAGCACCTGCGGCGTGCTCTTATCCGCCGCACCTGGCACCGCTGCCGACATCTGCGCGGCCTGGATCGCCGCGCGGGGCTCAGTAGCGGAGGTGTCCAGCGGAACCACCATCGTCGGCAGCACCACTGAATCGTCCAGTGGGAGCACCGGCAGGCGGAGTGTTTCGCTCATGGTCACTTCCTGATAATCGGGCTTATCGTTTCCCCTTCAACAAAAGCCTGCGTGGTTTGTTTCCGGAATCCGTTCGCCCTCAGCGGACGTGCGTCTGGGCAGGTCAGAGGGGGTGCCGAATAGGCGGGGCGCAGAGCTGTTGCGCGAAGAGGGCCGCCATTGCGTGCGGCCCATAACGCTCGGGGCCCGGTGTGGCGACGCCTCGGATAACCGCCAGCCGGCCGCAGCTATTCCCGGGGCCCAGCCCGGCCGGATGCGGGCCGGGCGTAGCTTGGACCAATGACTGAGCTGCCACCGGAACCACCGCACGAGCCATCCGAGTTCCACCGCAGCCGCCGCGAGCACGGCGGCGAGATCGACCGTCTCAACGACGACCAGCTGGCCGAGCTGACCGAAGAGGAGCGGGTGGACGCGGGGCTCGATCCCTACGAGCCGGATGAGCTGCCGCCGGCCACCGACGACCCGGTGCCCACCGACGTCACCGACAGCCCGGTCTACCAGGACGCGCGGGCCGAGATCGAGAAGGAAGAGGCCGAGGGCGAGCTGCGCCTCGACAAGGACGGTTTCCCGCCCACCCGGTACGAGGAGTCGTAGCCCGGGCTCAGTTGGAGAAGTCCTGGGTCAGCCACACCGTGCCGGAGCCGTCCCGGTAGACGGCGATGCCGATGTGCGTGAACGCCGAGCTCAGTATGTTCAGCCGGTGGCCGTCGTCGGGTGGCTTCTCGTTCAGCATGCTCTGCGTCAGCCCCACCGCCAGCTGCGCGATGGCCACCTCGGTACCAGCCACCGGCCCGCCCTCGCCGATGTTCTCCCCGGCCGCGGTCCAGTGCACGCCGGCCGCGGTTTCCCGCGCGCCGAGCGCGGGCTCGCCCGGGCACTGATGGGACAGCCCGCAGCCGGCCGCCATCACCGCGTCGTGCCGGCCCGCGCTCGTATTCAGCCCGGCGCTCCCCGTATAGGCAGGCAGGCCTGCCTGCGCACGGGCTTGATTAATCAACGCCAGTACCTGCTGGGCGGCCGCGTCCAGGCTCGCGGCCTGCCCTGCTGAGGGGGAGTCCGACGCGGTCGCCACCGGCGTGTGCCGGGCCGATGCGGCAGGCGAGGGCGTTGCGTGCTGGTGGTGGGAATGCCGGGTGGCGGGGGTGCGCGGCGCTACGGCGGGCTGGTGGTAGCCGGTGGCCAGCGGGCGGGCGCAGGGGGTGGCCGCGGCCACCCCGGGGCAGCCCGCCGCCGTCCTGGTCAGGTGGGCCGGCGCCGCCGCGTCGGTCAGCCGCGGCGAGCGGTGCGGCTGGTGCGTGATCACCAGCACCGCCACGGCCGCCGCAGCCGCCGCGAACAGCGCGCTGGCCACCAGTGACCGGTCACGCCGTGGGCCCCGGCGGCTGGCCCGGCGGCTGATTCCGTGCGCTGGCATCACGCCACCTCCAACAGCCGATGATCGTAGCGGTGGCGCCGGTGCGGGATGCCCGGTTTGCCCGGTCCGGCCGGCCCGGTGCTGGCGGGCGGCCGCCGGGGCGCGGCGGCGCGGGCGCGCCATCGGCTGGGTGATCATGGCAGGGAGCGGATGGAGGCAAGCCGATGGCAGACCGTATCGTGCTCGACGGCGGCTCGCTGACCTGCGCCGAGGTCGCGCGGGTGGCCGGGGGCCAGGCCGGGGTCGAGGTGGCCCCGGCCGCCGTCACCGCGGCGCGGGCGGCCTGGCAGACGGCCCGGGAGGTGGCCGGGCAGCGGCCGGTGTACGGCCGGACCACGGGGGTGGGCGCCAAGCGCGACGTGCCAGTGGCGGCGGGCGAAGCGGCCGGGCACGGGCGCCGCGTGCTGCGCAGCCACGCGGCCGGGGCCGGCCCGCTGCTCGACCCCGGCCTGGCCCGGGCCATGCTGGTCGTCCGGCTGAACCAGCTCGGCGCGGGCGGCTCCGGGGTGGACCCCGGCATGCTGGCCGTGCTGGCCGACGCGATCAACCGGGGGTTCATCCCGCCGGTGCCCCGGTACGGGGCCATCGGCACCGGAGACCTGACCGCGCTGGCCGCGACCGGGCTGTGCCTGCTCGGGGAGCGGGCCTGGCTGCGCGGCAGCGGCCCGCCGCCCCGCTTCCCGCTGCGCTCGGCCGAAGCGCTGGGCTTTATCAGCAGCAACGCCGCGACGCTCGGCGAGGCCGCGCTGGCCTGCGCCGACCTGGACCGGCTGAACCGGGCCGCGGTGCTCATCGCGGCGCTGTCGCTGCTGGCGGTGCGCGGCTCAGCCGAGCCGTTCGCCGCCCCGGTGCAGCGGGCCCGGCCGCATCCCGGGCAGCAGTGGGTCGCCGCGGCCGTCCGTCAGCTGACGGACGGGCAGCTGACGGACGGGCAGCTGAGAGCGCCGGCCCGGGAGGACGACCCCCCGCTGTGCCTCCCCGGGGGACTACCCCCGGAACCCCCGGCCCCCGAGATGCCCGAGCGGCTCCAGGATCCGTACGGGTACCGGGCGTTCCCCCAGGTGCACGGCCCGGCCGTGGACGCGGTGACGCACGCGGCGCAGCTGGTCACCGTGGAGATCAACGCGGCCAGCGAGAACCCGCTCGTGGACCCGGCGGCGCACGCGGTCTGGCACAACGGCAACTTCCACGCCACCTACGTCGGGTTGGCCCTGGACGCGGCCCGCGCGGCGCTGTTCCAGACCGCGGCGCTGGCCGCGGCCCGGCTGGGCACGCTGGTCGAGCCGGCCTTCACCGGCCTGGAAGCGTTCGCCGCGGACACCCCGGCCAGCTCGGGGGTCATGATCCTGGAGTACGTGGCCCAGTCCGCGGTCGCGGACATCCGCCGGCTGGCCGGCCCGGCCGCGCTGGGCAGCGCGGTGCTGTCCCGCGGAGTGGAGGAGCACGCGGGCTTCTCCACCCAGTCGGCCCACGCCACCGGCGAGACGATCATCGCCTACCGGGCGGTGCTGGCCTGCGAGCTGGTGGCCGCGGTGCGGGTGCTGCGGATGCAGCGCCGCGCCCCGGCCGCCGGGCCGCTGCGGGCCGCGTTTGACCTGGCCGCCGGCGTGCTCGACGCGCGCACCGCGGACCGCGCGCTGGATGGCGACCTGGCCGCCGCCGACGGGCTGCTCGACGGGTACGCCCGCCTGCTGCCCGGCTGACCAGCGGGTGGGCGGCCTACCGGCCGGTACCCACCCCCTCGGGCGTGTTCTATGGTGGGCCGGTACCGACGCGGCGGCAGTGAGGAGACCTGATGAGCATTCTGGGAACCCGGGTGGTGCGGACCGAGGACCCACGATTGCTCACCGCGGGGGGCACCTATACCGACGATCTCCGCGTGCCGGAACTGGCCGGCGCGCTCCGCGTCACGTTCGTCCGCAGCCCGGTGGCGCACGCCGAGATCACCAGCATCGACGCCAAGGCGGCGCTGGACGCGCCCGGGGTGGTCGCGGTGCTGACCGCGGCGGACGCCGATGACCTGCCCCCGGCCGCGGACCGGCCGACCACCGAGCCGCTGCTGGCCACCGACCGGGTGCGCTACGTCGGGGAGCCGGTCGCGATCGTGCTGACCGAAGACGCCTACCAGGGCGAGGACGCGGCCGAGCTGGTCAGCGTGGACTACCAGCCGCTGACCCCGGTGGTCGGGGTGGACGCGGCCCTGGCCGACCAGGCGCTGCTGTTCCCGTGGGCCGGCTCCAACGTGGTCGGGTCCGGCGGCAGCCCGGCCCCGGATGACGCGTTCGCCGGGTGCGAGGTCGTGGTGCGGCGCACCTTCCCGAACCAGCGAGTGGCCCCGGTCCCGCTGGAGGTCCGGGCGGCCGCCGCCAGCTGGGCGGACGGCCGGCTCACGCTGTGGGCCAGCACGCAGAACGCGCAGCAGGCCCGGGACCAGGTCGCCGGGGCGCTCGGCCTGGATCAGCCGGCCGTGCGCGTCATCACCCCGGACGTCGGCGGCGGCTTCGGCGCCAAGATCGCCACGGACCGGGACACGATCGCGGTGGCCTGGGCCGCCCGGCGGCTCGGCCGGCCGGTGCGCTGGGTGGAGACCCGGAACGAGAACCTGCTCGGCATGGTGCACGGCCGGGCCCAGCAGCACACGATCCGGATCGGCGGCACCCGGGACGGCCGGATCCTGGCGTACCACCTGGACATCGTCCAGGACTGCGGGGCCTACCCGCGGTTCGGGCTGTTCCTGCCGACGCTGACCCAGCTGATGGCGAGCGGCGTGTACGACTTGCCGTACTGCGGGGCCAGCTACCGGGTGGTGCTGACCAACACGACCCCGATCTCCGCTTACCGGGGCGCCGGGCGGCCCGAGGCCACCGCGGCCATCGAGCGGGCGGTGGACCTGTTCGCGGCCGAGATCGGCCTGGACCCGGCCGAGGTCCGGCGCCGGAACCTGGTGCCCCCGGACGCGTTCCCGTACACCACGCCGGGCGGGGCGGTCTACGACACCGGGGAGTACGCGGCCGCCTTGGACAAGGTGCTGGCCGCGGCCGGGTACCCGGAGCTGCGGGCCGACCAGGCCCGCCGCCGGAAGCGCGGTGACGTGGTCCAGCTCGGCATCGGGGTGTCCTGTTACGTCGAGATCACCGCCGGGGACTACTCCGGCGGCGAGACGTCCCGGCTGGTGGTGGACGGCACCGGGGCGGCGACCGTGTATACCGGTAGCTCGCCGCACGGCCAGGGCCACCAGACCGCGTTCGCCATGCTGGTCACCAGCGAGCTCGGCATCCCGATGGACCGGATCACCGTGCGGCACGGCGACACCGACGAGGTGCCCCGGGGCGTCGGCACGTACGGCTCCCGGTCGCTGCAACTCGGCGGTAGCGCCGTCCACCAGGCCGCCGTCGAGGTCAAGGACCAGGCCCGCGGGGTGGCCGCCAGCCTGCTGGAGGCCAGCGAAGCCGACCTGGAGCTGGACGTCAGCCGCGGCGCCTGGCAGGTGCGCGGCGACCCGGACACGGCGCTGAGCTGGGCCGCGGTGGCCGGGCAGGCCGGCCCGGCTGGGCTGGCGGCCGACGTTGACTTCAAGCCGGCCAGCCCCACCTTCCCGTTCGGCGCGCATGTCGCGGTGGTGCAGGTGGACACCGAGACCGGCAAAGCCACCCTGGTCCGGCACATCACCGTGGACGACGCGGGCCGGGTGCTGAACCCGGTGCTGGCCGAGGGGCAGCGGCACGGCGGCATCGCCCAGGGGGTGGCCCAGGCGCTGCTCGAAGAGGTGCGCTATGACGCCGACGGCAACCCGCTGACCGGCACGCTGGCCGACTACGCGGCGATCACCGCGACCGAGCTGCCGTCCTTCGAGCTGGTCGAGATGGAGACCCCGACCACGGTGAACCCGCTCGGGGTTAAGGGCATCGGCGAGGCGGGCACCATCGGCGCCACCCCGGCCGCGCTGAGCGCGGTGGTGGACGCCGTCGCGCACCTCGGCGTCCGGCACATCGACATGCCGGCCACGCCGCTCCGGGTATGGACCGCGATCAGAGAGGCTCGCTCGTGAAGGTGACGATGACGGTGAACGGCGCCGAGGTGGCCGCGGAGGTCGAGGACCGCACGCTGCTGGTGCACTTCCTGCGCGAGTCGGCCGGGCTGACCGCGACCAACGTCGGCTGCGACACCACGTCCTGCGGCGCCTGCACGGTGCTGCTCGACGGTGAGTCGGTCAAGTCCTGCACCGTGCTGGCGGCCCAGGCGGACGGACATCAGGTGGTCACCGCGGAAGGGCTGGCCGGGCCGGACGGCGAACTGCATCCGGTGCAGCGGGCGTTCCGCAGCGAACACGGCCTGCAGTGCGGCTTCTGCACCCCGGGCATGGTGCTGGCCTCAGTGTCCCTGCTCCGGGAGAACCCACTGCCCACCGAGGAGCAGGTCCGGATCGGGCTGGAAGGCAACCTGTGCCGGTGCACCGGCTACCACAACATCGTCCGCGCGGTGCTGGCCGCCGCCGAGGAGATGGCCACGGAGTCAGGTGAGCCAGCCGCGGGTGAGCCGGCCGCGGGTAGCCTGCCGCGGGTGGGCTGGCCGCCGGTGGGTCGGCCGTCGGTGGGCTGGCCGCCGGGGAGGTGGCCCGGTGATCCCGGCGCCGTTCACGTATCTGCGCGCGTCGTCGGTGGACGAGGCGCTCGCGCTGGCCGCCGAGCACGGCGACGACGCGAAGTTCCTGGCCGGCGGGCACTCCCTGCTGCCGCTGATGAAGCTGCGGCTGGCCCAGCCCGAGGTGCTCATCGACCTGGCGCCGCTGCGCGAGCTGAGTTACATCCGCGACGCGGCCGGGCACATCGCGATCGGCGCGCTGACCCGGCACCACGACCTGGAGCACTCCGCGCTGCTGGCCCAGGCCGTCCCGCTGCTCGCGCACGCGGCCGGCCAGGTGGGCGACCCGCAGATCCGGCACCGCGGCACGCTCGGCGGGTCGCTGGCGCACGCCGACCCCGCGTCCGACCTGCCCGCCGTCATCCTGGCCCTGGACGCCACGCTGGTCGCCCGCGGGCCGTCCGGGACGCGCGAGATCGCCGCGGCCGACTTCTTCCAGGGCCTGTTCGAGACGGCCCTGGAAGACGATGAGCTGCTGGTGGAGGTCCGGGTGCCCAAGCCGGCCGCGGCCGGCTGGTCGTTCCAGAAGTTCACCAAGCGCGCCATCGACTGGGCCATCGTCGGGGTCGCGGTGCAGGGCAGCTCGGTGGCCCTGGTCAACATGGCCAGCACCCCGGTCCGGGCCACCGCGGTGGAACGCGCGCTGGCCAGCGGCGCCGGCCCGCGCGACGCGGCGGCGCACGCCGCCGAGGGGACCAGCCCGGTCGAGGACATCAACGCCACCCCGGCCTACCGTGAGCACCTGGCCCGCGTCCTGACCGGCCGGGCCCTGGCGGAAGCCGCCGGGCGCGCCGGATAGCAGCGGCCGGGCGCGCCGGATAGCGGACATCGCACGTCAAGGAGAACCATGAGCCCTCGTACCAGCCCCCCGTTCCGCGCGGACCACGTGGGCAGCCTGCTCCGGCCGCCGGAGCTGCTGGCCGCCCGCGCCGATTTCGCGGCCGGCCGCATCCCGGCCGAGCAGCTCCGGGCGGTGGAGGACACGGCCATCGCGGCTGCGGTGAAGATGCAGGAAGCGGTCGGCTTGCAGTCGGCCACCGACGGCGAGTTCCGCCGCGCGTCGTGGCACATGGACTTCATCTACCAGCTCGGCGGAATCAGCAAGGCGCCCGGGAACCTGGCCGTGAAGTTCCACAACGCGGCCGGCGACATCGAGTACACGCCGGCGTCGATCCTGGTGGACAGCAAGGTCCGGCTCGATCACACGATCTTCGCGGACGACTTCCGGTACCTCCAGTCGGTGGTCACCTCGGCGGTGCCGAAGCTGACGATCCCGTCGCCGAACATGGTGCATTACCGGGGTGGGCCGGCGTCGGTTGATCCGGGTGTGTATCCGGATATGGAGGAGTTCTGGGCGGATCTGGCGGCGGCGTATGGCGATGAGGTGGCGCGGCTGGCCGGGCTGGGCTGCCGGTATCTGCAGTTTGATGACACGTCGCTGGCGTACCTGAACGACCCGGCGCAGCGGGCGGAGATCGCGGCGCGGGGGGAGGACGCGGAGCATCTGCATCTGCGGTATATCCGGCAGGTGAACGCGGCGCTGGCGGGCGCCGGCGGGGCTGGCGGTGACGACGCATCTGTGCCGGGGGAACTTCCGGTCTTCGTGGGCCGCCTCGGGCGGGTATGACTTCGTGGCCGAGGCGCTGTTCGGGGGGCTGGACGTGGATGGGTTCTTCCTGGAGTTCGATGATGAGCGCTCGGGCGGGTTCGCGCCGCTGCGGTTCGTGCCGCCGGGCAAGATGGTGGTGCTGGGCCTGGTCACGACCAAGAGCGGTGTGCTGGAGGACCCGGACGGCCTGAAGCGGCGGATCGAGGCGGCGTCCCGGTTCGTGCCGCTGGAGCAGCTGTGCCTGTCGGGGCAGTGCGGGTTTTCCTCCACGGTGGAGGGCAACGAGCTGACCTACGACCAGCAGGTCGCCAAGCTCGAGCTCATCGTCAACGTCGCCCGTGATGTTTGGGGCTGAGCGTCTGGGGCTGAGCCGCCGGTTCCCTGTTCGTGATCAAACGTCTGGTGTCGCTATAGCGACACCAGACGTTTGATCACGAAGCTCAACCTGCCTGGGGGACTGCTGAGCCGAAATGCTGGGCTGACCTCGCGACCCTTCAACCTCACCAGTCACATCAGCACCGTAGGGCGGCCCAGGAGCTGAGGAGCGTCTGGGGCTGACCATCAGGACTGCTAATCGTCCGGGCCTGACCGCCCGGGGCCGAGCCCGGGGCGCCTACCCAGGTGGCTGCTGTGGGCAGTGTGATTAGTGTGGCTTGACCTGCGGCGACTTGTGCGAGACGGGCCGGATTGCGGATGGTTCGGCCTGGCCTGCCCTGGCCTGGGCCGATCCCACTAAGTTCGTCACGTCTTCGCGCCGCCCCGATTCATAGAGCAGTTGACCGATCTTTGGAGGAAAAGTTGGCGCGGCGAGAGCGCCAGGTATTACAGTTTCACCGCACCGAACCGAACGGCCTGCCGCTGGCAGGCCCTTTAAAGTTCCCAGCGTCCGCCGCTGGCGCATTGCCCCGTATCGCCTTTGTATGACCCCAAATCCGATCGCCGTCGGCAGGTGCCGGCGGCCTTAGCCCATCGCGAGGTAACAGTGGTTGCCCGACAGAATGAAGCAGGCCAGCACCGTCCCGCCCGGGTTGACCATAACCGGGGGAATGGTGTGCACTTTCCGCAGTCGCCCGATTTCGTCCAGTGGCGTAAGAGCACGTACAGCGGGTACAACGGCAACTGCGTCGAAGTCGCCGACCTGGGTGCGGACAGGATTGGCGTGCGGGACTCGAAGGCAGGCGCCGGAAGCCCCGTGCTCCAGTTCTCCCCGGCGGCCTGGGCTGCCTTCCTCGTCAGCATCAAGGACGGCCGGTCCTAACCAGCTCCCCTGGCCAGCCCGGCTGCCGGCTGGGGCTGGGCTGGCTAGGCCCATAGCTCGTGCGCCGTCCGGACGATGAGATCCCTGGATTCGGACGGATCCAGGGATTTCTCCAGCAACCCCTCGAATGTCACTCGGTATCTGAACGTTTGCTCTTCGTCTTCCAGGTAGTAACTACCTGTCAGGTGCTCGACACTTACGATGTCCCTTAGTGGCACATCGTGCACTTGTGGGAACTGCATGTAAGAAAACGCCCCGGTGGCCAGCGGGTGCTCACCGCCGAGCGGAAGCACCCGCACGTCCACATTGCGCATTTCGGATACTTCGGTCACCCGTAGCAATTGCTTACGCATGCCAGCGTTATCACCAAAACGCCGCCGCAGCACTGATTCGTCGATGACGAAGGACAGGTCCAGCTCTGGCTCCCTGGTCAGCAGCTGCTGGCGCATCCGGCGCAGAGCGACCCGCCTTTCCGCGTCACCCGGGGGCAGCCGGAACATTGACTGGTAGCCGGCCATGACCGCCCGGGTGTAGTCCTCGGCTTGCAGCAGCCCGGGCACGACCAGTGGCTCCCAGTTCCAGATGGACCGGGCCTCGTCCTCCGCGGACAGGTATTCGGCGTAGTCGGTGGGCAGGCCGGCCACCACCGACCTGAGTCGCCCGATCTTGCTCGACTCGCTGGCCAGGGCCTGGAGCTCTTCCCGGTACGGGCTCTCCACCTTGTACAGGTCGAGGAGTTTGTCCAGGTCATCACGCTTCACACCGATCCGGTGCAGTTCGATACGACTGATCTTCGAACCGCTCCAGCCCAGCGTCGCGGCCGCTTCATCGCCGGTCAGGCCAGCACGTTCCCGCAGTCGGCGCAGCTCGGCGGCGAGCCGACGGCGCCGGACGGTCTGGCTGCCCTGGTCAGGCATGCGGTACTTGCCCCCTCCGGCTGGCGGTTAAGCGACGGCGGTCAGTGCCGGTGGTGTGTGCGTCATGGTCCAGAGTAATGCCTAGTGCGCACAAACGTGAAGTTTGCGTGACCAATGGTAGTGCAATCTGCACTGCATCTTGTCCACTGCTGAATGGTGCCGTTGAATTAAAAGTGCAGGACGCCTGCTCCTACTGAGCGGAGGAGGGCACGCCGCGGATGATCGGCAGGGGATGGCCGGCTCAGCGGCGCACGGCGGCCAGCAGGGCGGCGTAGGACCGGACCAGGGCCGCGTGCTCCAGGGCGAGCAGCGGGCTGTCCGGCCGGCAGCCTTCAGCTACCCACCGATCCGAGAGGTGCATCGCGTGCGCGCGGTGCGCCGCGGCCGGCCGGACCGCACTGTGCGGGGCCTGGTACAGGAACGCGTACAGCCGGGCCACCGCGTCCACGACCGCGTCGGCGGGCCCCGAGCCATGCTGGTGCTCCCGGTGCACCCGCCACCACTCCACCTCGAGCCGGGCCGCTTCGGCGATGTCACCGGGCAGCCCGTACACCGACCGGACCAGGCCGTAGAACCGCCGCATGCAGCGCCGCGCGCCGTCCGGATCGTTGTCCGCGGGCGCCCAGAGCTGGTTGGCCCGCAGCACCAGCCAGGCGCCCCGCAGGGTGCGCGGCCAGCTCATCCCGAACCCGGCCCGGACCAGACCCACCGAGGCGCGCAGCACCGCGGGCCAATCCCGGCGGTAATACCCCACCCAGGCCCGGAACTCCAGGTCGGCCACCAGGGCCGGGTCGAACGACCGCGGCCCGCCCGGGACCCGCCCGGAGCCACCGCCCCGGGCCCGGCCGCCCTGGCCCCGGCCGCCCTGGCCCCGGCCGCCCTGACCCCCGCTGCCGTGGACCCGGCTGCCGTGGACCCGGCTGCCGTGGACCCGGCTGCCGTGGACCCGGCTGCCCGGGGCCACCAGCCGGACGCCGAAGCCGTGCAGCGCCAGCCGCAACAGCACGTGCCCCGGCCGGACCAGTTCGGCGACGCGGGCGGCGCTCAGCGCCTCGAGATCACCCAGCCGCTCCGCATAGGCGGCGGCACCGAGCGACCGGGCGGCGTTCAGCTCGATAGCGTTGTCCCACACCTTGGCTCGCGCCTCGCGCAGGAAGCGCCGGCTGGCGGCCTGGTTGACGGGGCCGAGCAGGGCGTCGGCCGCGGACCGCGGGGCCGGGCCGGCCAGTTCGGCGTCCTCGGCACCGACCCGCTGGCTGAGCACCTCGTCGATGTGCTCATGGTCGGCGTGGCGCTGGCGGAGCAGCGCCGGGTCGGCGAACTCGGGGCCGCTCATCACCGCCAGCAGCGCCTGCGGCAGGTCGTAGTTGATGTGCGCGTTCATGCCCAGCAGAACGTGGCGCAGCGCGGGTGCCGCCGGATGCTGCCGCCCGGTGCGGAACGCGACCGCCCACGGGCCGGGCACGGCCGCGCCCGCCGAGTCGGCGCGCAGCGCGTCCAGATACAGGTCGGCGAATGCGACGTCCCACCGCTCCACCCACTCCGGGTCGCCGAACCGCCCGGCGTTGAGCGCGTCCCGGACGGCCCGGGTGGTGCGCAGATACGTGGCGTGGAAGAAGCGCCGCGGGTCACCGGCCGCCTCCAGCGGGCCGAGCAGCGCTTCCATCCGCCCGATGAGCGCGTCAATGCTCACCTGCCGCCTCCCCCCCCTGCTCCGCTAGCGGTAAAGGAGATCATGACGTAACAGGCGATTCTTGTGCAGCCGTCGCCCGTGCGTTACGTTCTGGCCACTTGATGACGGCGCGGGAAGGATCACCATGAGTGACACCGAATCCCTTCCGTTCGGGGAGAGCAAGAGCCCCCCAGTCGGCGAGGTCGGCCACGAGCACCGGTTGCGCCGCGGCGCGCTGGGCATCATGGACATCTCCGCGGCCACGATGGCCAACATCGGGCCCGCGATGTCTTTCTACTTCGGGTTCGGCTTCCTGGCCATCACGGCCGGGGTCGCCTCGCCGCTGACCATCGTGGCGGCGGGCATCGCCATCGCACTGCTCGGCAATACGCTGGCCCAGTTCTCCCGGGCCCAGCCGTTGACCGGTGGCTTCATCACGTTCGTCGGCAAGACGTTCGGCGGCACCAGCGCGGTGACCACGGCGCTGCTCTGCGGGGTCGGCTACATCATCGCGATGGCCTCGGTCATCGCGATCTCCGGCGGCTTCCTGTCCATCACCCTGCAGCGCTACGCGCACGTGAACATCCCGTGGGGCTACCTGACCGTGATCCTGACCGCGCTGGCCGTGCTCATGATGATCCGCGGCGTGGCCCTCTCCACCAAGATCGCGGGGTTCTTCTTCGCCTTCGAGATGCTGGTGCTCGTCGTCGTCTCGGTCGCCTCCCTGATCAAGAACGGTGGCCACCTGTCCGCCGTCCCGTTCGAGCCGAGCCACATCACGCACGGTTTCTCCGGGCTCGCGGCCGGGTTCCCGCTGGCCATCTACCTGTTCATCGGCTGGGAGAACTCGGCCGCGCTGGCCGAGGAGACCGACAACCCGCGGCGCAACGTGCCCCGCGCCGTGTTCACCTCGGTGGCGATCATGGCCGTCAGCTACGTCGTGTTCGCCTACGCCACGGTCAGCGGGTTCGGCTACGACGTGGGCAAGCTCGGTGCCGCGCCGATCCCGTTCATCTCGGTGGCCGACAGCACCATCGGCGTGCTGGCGTTCTTCGCCTACCTGGCCGGGATGACCTCCACCCTGGGCGCGCTCATCGCGGGCACCAACTCGCAGGCCCGGCTGGTGTTCAACGCGGGCCGGGAGGGCCTGCTGCCGCGCTGGATCGGGCACGTCAACCCGGCCCGCCGCACCCCGATGAACGCCATCTTCACGTTCGTCGCCATCTCCATGGCGATCATCGGCGGCTGGGCGCTGCTGCACCTGATCGGCGGCAGCACCGGCTCGCTCGACCCGATCGCGTTCTTCGCCGAGTCGTCCACCATGGGCACCATCCTGGTGCTGGTCGTCTACCTGCTGGCCAACCTGGCCCTGCCGTTCTACTACCGCAAGTTCCGGCCGCAGGAGTTCACCGTGGTCAAGCACGCGGTGCTGCCGGGGCTCGGCGCGCTGGCCATCATCGTGCCGCTGTACTACCTGGCCAAGCCGGGCCAGCCCACGCCGTACGACTGGTTCCCGTACGCGGCGCTGATCGTGGTCGTGGTGGCCGCGGTCTACGCCTGGTTCCTCAACCGCCGCGATCCCGCGCTGGCCGGCCGGGTCGGCTCGCTGGTGGCCGACGAGTAAATCTCATGAGGTAGCAACAAAGAAGTAAAGCCCGGGTTTACCGCGACGGGCTGAATTCCGGCTGTGCTAATCAGGGTTACCCAAATCACCCTGTCGATGGGGTAGAGAAAACCAGCCGAAGAAAGGAGGCAATCTGCCTGCTCCGCACCATACGCTGCGGTTATAGCGCAGGCGGGGGAGTGCGAGTATGCAGCGGGTGATCCATGACCGCCGAGCCCAGGGGAATGGCCTGGCCACGCGGGGCAGGCCGATGGTGCTGATGTATCACTCGGTGCAGCCGTACACCGACGATCCGTATCTGGTGACGGTCGGGCCGGCCCGCTTCGAGCAGCAGATGCGCTGGCTGAGCCGGCGCGGGCTGCGCGGGGTGTCGATCGCCGAGCTGCTCGCCGCGCGGGCGGCGGGCGCCGGCCGGGGGCTGGTCGGGCTCACCTTCGACGATGGCTACGCCGATTTCGCCGAGTACGCGCTACCGGTGCTGCGGCGTCATGACTTCACCGCGACCGTGTTCGTGATCGCGGGCCGGCTGGGCGGGGACAACGTCTGGGACCTGGCCGGACCACGCAAGCCGCTGCTGGACGCAGGCCAGGTCAGAGCGCTGGCCAAGGCCGGTGTGGAGATCGGCTCACACGGGCTGCTGCATGTCTCGCTGCCCGCCGCGCACGGCGCGCTGGCCGACGAGACCAGCGGGAGCCGGCGCATCCTGCAGGACATCACCGGCCAGCCGGCCGGCGGGTTCTGCTATCCCTACGGCCATCTCGACGCCGAGGTGGTCGGCGCGGTCCGGGACGCGGGTTACGACTACGGCTGCGCCATCTGGCCGTCGGAGTACGCCGGCCGGCACGCGCTGACCCGGATCTACATCGGCGACGCCGACACCTCGCCCCGGCTCTGGGGCAAGGCGATGCGGCACTGGCTGACCAGGGCGGCGGCGGCCTGAATATCCCGCACCCTGCGTAGGGTGCCTACCCCCGTTGAGCGACGCGGAGGAGTAAAGCGGCTGGCACAGTCGGAGTCCAGAGAAGGAACTCGCTAGGTGGTCGGGGGAATTCGCCTAGCCCGAGGCGCAAGGGGGCATAGTGGCCGAGCACCGGCTTTCGCTAGCGGTCAACGGGCGGGAAAATCTGCTCTACACGAAGCTGATCACTCGCCGAACCGCGGACCACGCGGACGGGGCCGGCCAGGAAAATGGCCGCCGGGTGATAGCGGGCTCGGTCGCCATTGTCGGGCTGGGGTACGTCGGGCTGCCGACCGCGGTGGCCCTGCACGGCCAGGCCCGGCGCATTATCGGTATCGACAGCAGCGAGCCGCGGCTGCGGGACATCCTGGCTGAGGACGCCGATCTCGGCGGTCCGGACCGGGAGCGGCTGGCCGCCGCGCTGGCCGACGGCAGCCTGGAACTGACCACCGACCCGGCCGCGGCCAAGGCCGCCGGCGCGGTCATCATCTGCGTGCCGACCCCAGTGGACAGCCAGCAGTCGCCAGACCTGTCCGCGCTGCGGGCCGCCTGCGCCACGGTGGTGCAGCACACCCGGCCCGGCCAGGTCATCATCCTGACCTCCACCAGCTACGTGGGCACCACCCGGGATCTGCTGACCGAGCCGCTGGCCGCCCGCGGGCTGGTGGCCGGCGCCGACGTGCACGTGGCGTTCAGCCCGGAGCGGATCGACCCGGGCAACCCGGACCATGTGCAGCGGGAGACCCCGCGGGTGGTCGGCGGCGCCACCCCGGCCTGCACCAGCCGGGCCGCCGACCTGATCGGCCGGCTGGCCGACTCGGTGTACCTGGTCAGCTCCACCGACGCCGCCGAGGCCACCAAGCTGTACGAGAACGTCTTCCGCGCCGTGTCGCTGGCGCTGGCCAACGAGTTCGCCGACGCGTGCGGCGCGCTCAGCCTGGACCCGATCGAGGTGACGCTGGCCGCCAGCACCAAGCCGTACGGCTT
This sequence comes from uncultured Actinomycetes bacterium, assembly GCA_963717125.1. Lineage (GTDB taxonomy): Bacteria > Actinomycetota > Actinomycetes > Streptosporangiales > Streptosporangiaceae > RYN-230. Next base: position 147,529 of record CAVQVG010000019.1, on the reverse strand, counting down.
CCTCGGCGCGTTCCCCGGCCCCGGCGTCGGTGGGCACTGCATCCCGTGCGACCCGCACTACCTGCTCTGGCAGCTGAACGCGGCCGACCAGAGCGCGCCGCTGATCGAGCAGGCGATGAAGTCGATCGCGCTGCGCCCGGAGCGGGTGATCCAGCGCGCCGCCGAGGTGCTGGCCGCGGACGGCCGGCCGCTGGCCGGCGCGCGGGTCGTCGTGATCGGCGCCAGCTACAAGGCCGGCGTCCGGGACCTGCGCGAATCACCGGCCCTGGCCATCATGGCCGGGCTGCTCCGCGAGGGCGCCGCGGTCGGCTACTACGACCCGCTGCTGCCGGTCATCGAGCTGCCCGGCGGGCAGGTGCTGACCAGCGAGGTGACGCCGGCCGGCGCCGACTGGGACCTGGCCGTGGCGCACACGCTGCACCCGCGGACGGACTACTCCTGGGCCTACACCTGCCCGCGGGTGCTGGACGGTACCTACCAGTTCTTCGGCGCGACTCACCGGGCCGTGGTGTGAGGGCGGCGCCATGATCGCTGAGCTGCGCGAGGCGGACGTGACCACCCCAGCGGTGGTGCTCAAGCTCGACCCGAACATGCTGCACCACGGCGGGCTCGGGGTGATCCGCAGTCTGGGGCGGCTCGGCGTGCCGGTGTACGGGGTGCACGAGGGCCGGTGGGCGCCCGCGGCCAGCTCCCGGTACCTGGCCGGCCGGGTGTTCTGGCAGCCGCCGCCGGACGACGCGGACCGGATCATCGCCGGGCTGCTCGAGCTGGCCAGCCAGCTCGGCCGACCCGCGGTGCTGCTGCCCACCGACGACGCGGGCGCGATCTTCCTGGCCGAGCGGGGCGGGCCGCTGCGGGACAGTTTCCTGTTCCCCGACCCACCCGCCGACCTGCCCCGGCAGCTGGCCGGCAAGTACTCGCTGTTCCAGCTGTGCCGCGACCGTGGCGTGCCCAGCCCGAAGGCCAAGCTGGCCTGGTCGGCCGGGGAGGCCGCGGACTTCGCGGCCGCGGCCGGCTTCCCGGTCATCGGCAAGCTCACCACCCCGTGGCGGGCCGCCGCCGCGCCGGGCGGCCCGCCGCTGCGCAGCACCACGATCATCCACGACCGGGCCGAGCTGACCGAGGCCTGGCTGCGCTGCACGGAGGCCGGGCTGGGCCTGATGCTGCAGGAGTATCTGCCCGGCGGGCCTGGCCAGGACTGGTTCTTCCACGGCTACTGCGATGCGGTGGGCCGCTGCGTGCCCGCGTTCACCGGGGTCAAGGACCGGTCCTACCCGGCCTATGCGGGGCTGACCTGCCTGGGCCGCTCGGTGCCCAACACCGGGCTGCGGGATCAGGTCGCCGGGCTGCTCGGCGCGCTCGGCTATCGCGGCATCCTCGACCTCGACCTGCGGTTGGACCCGCGGGACGGTCAGTACAAGCTGCTCGACTTCAACCCGAGGCTGGGCGCTCAGTTCCGGCTGTTCGAGGACACCGCCGGGGTGGACGTGGCCCGGGCCGCCTACCTCGACCTGACCGGCCAGCCGATGGCCGGGCAGGCCATGGTGGCCGGCCGCCGGTTCCTGGTGGAGAACTACGACCCGCTGGGCGCGGCCGGCTACTGGCGGGCCGGCGAGCTCGGGCTGACGTCCTGGGCGGCTTCGCTGCGCCGGGTCGACGAGCTGGCCTGGTTCGCCAGGGACGACCTGCGGCCGTTCGGCCTGATGTGCCTGCGGATGGGCTGGCGGGCGGCGCGCAGGCCGCTGACCCGGGGCTCGTCCGCGCAGCCACGCGCCGCGGGCGGGCCTCGTTACCGCCCCGGCCGGGCCGCCGCCCGCGGAACAAACTGCGATCTCACTGGGTCCGTGGGGGCCCGCGACCGACACGGCCGACTGGGGGTTGAGGCATGACGGGTACTACTGACGTGGCCATCGTGGGCGCGGGGCCGTACGGTCTGTCCGTCGCGGCGCACCTGCGCCGCTCGGGGCTGAGCGTCCGGCAGTTCGGGCGGCCGATGCACCTGTGGCGGGCGAGCATGCCGCGCGGCATGTACCTCAAGTCGCAGGGCTTCGCGTCCAGCCTGTCCGACCCGGAGGCCGCGTTCACGCTGGCCGCGTTCTGCCGGTCGGCCGGCCGCCCGTACGCCGACTACGGCCTGCCGGTGCCGCTGGACACCTTCATCGCCTACGGCGAGTGGTTCCAGCAGGCGGCCGGCCTTGAGGTGACCGAGGTGATGGTCACCGGCCTGGCCCAGCAGCCGGGCGGCTACCAGCTCAGCCTGGCCGACGGGGAGACCGTGACCGCCCGCCAGGTGGTGCTGGCCATCGGCGTGGAGCACTTCGCCTACCTGCCCGGCGAGCTGTCCGGGCTGCCCGCGTCGGCCTGTACGCACAGCTCGGCGCACACCGACCTGTCCACGTTCCGCGGCCAGCGGGTGCTGGTCGTCGGGGCCGGCCAGTCGGCGCTGGAATCCGCGGCCCTGCTGCACGAGAGCGGCGCCGAGGTGCGGATCGTGCTGCGCAAGCGGCAGGTGGTGTGGAACGGCGCCCCGCTGGCCCTGGAACGGCCGCTGCGGCAGCGGCTGCGCGAGCCGGAAGCCGGGCTCGGCTCCGGCTGGAGCACCTGGTTCTACTCCCGCCAGCCCGGGCTGTTCCGGCACCTGCCCGAGTCCACCCGGATCTACCGGGCCAGGACCGCGCTCGGGCCGGCCGGAGCCAGCTGGCTGCGCGGCCGCGTGGAAGGTGAGTTCCCGATCCTGACCGGTCACACGCTATCCGCGGCGGCGGCCGGGCCGGACGAGGTCCGGCTGATGGTCACCTCCGCCGCCGGGCAGCACGCCGAGCTGGCCGCCGATCACGTCATCGCGGCCACCGGCTACCGGCCCGACCTGGGCCGGCTGTCCTTCCTGGACCCGGAGCTGCGGGCCCGGCTGCGCACGGTGGCCCACACCCCGGCGCTGGACCGCGACTACCAGACCAGCGTGCCCGGGCTCTACGCGGTCGGCCCCGGCGTGGCACCAACGTTCGGCCCGGTGATGCGGTTCGTCTACGGCACCGATCACGCGGCGCGGACCGTGTCGCGACGGCTGTCCGCCGGGGCCGGCCTACGCACCGACCTGACCGTGGGGGCACCGCGGTGAGCATGACGGATCAGGTGGTCACGCTCCGGCCGGCCGATGCCGGGACTACCCCGCCGGGCCGGGCTACGGCGGGCGCGGGCGCGCTGGTGGCCGCGGCCGGGCTGCCGCTGGCCGACCTGCTGGCGGTCGCCGCCGTCGCGGGCACCGCGCTGCTGCTCGGCTGGCTTCCCGGCTGGCTGCTGGCCGGGTACGCCGCGGTCGTGCTGGCCGGGCTGAACGCCACCGGGCTGCACCGGCTGCGGATCTGCCTGCGAACCGGCGATCAGGCGGGCCGGATCGCGGCCGCGGCGGCGCTGCCCGGGTTGCTGTTGCTGCCCTGGACGGCGGACCCGGTGCAGGTGCTCCGGCTGGTGGTGGTCACCGCGGCGGCCCTGATCGCGGCCCGGACGGCCGGGTCCGCGGCGCTGCGCGCGGCGCACCGCCGGGGCCGGCTGACCGAGCGGACGGTACTGGCTGGCACCGGCCCAGCCAGCGCGCCGCTGGCCCGGCTGCTGCGCGAGCATCCGGAGCTGGGGCTGCGCGTCACCAGCTACGCCGCCGTAGCCGACCTGGCCGGACTGGTCGGGCCGCAGCGGATCAGCCGGGTCATCGTGGCCGGCCTCGCCGACGACGAGCCCGGGCTGGCCGGCGCGCTGGGCACCTGCCGCCAGCTGGGCGCGGACGTGTGCGTGCGGCCCGGGCTCACCGAGCTGGGCCCGGCCGTGCCCACCGGCTGCCTGGACGAGGTGTGCGGAGTGCCGCTGATCCCGCTGCGCCCGGCCGGCCTGGCAGTCCCGGCCGGCTGGCCAAGCGGGCGCTGGACATCGTGGTCGCGCTGGCCGCGCTGGCCGTGACCTGGCCGGTGCTCGCGGTGGCGGCCGCCGCGGTGCGCCTCCGGCTGCCCCGCCCGGTGCTGTTCCGCCAGGTCCGCGTCGTCGGCGGCGGAAAGCTGGCCGAGATCGTCAAGCTGCGCACGCTCGGTCAGCACGGCGACCCGGACACCGCCTGGCGGGTGCCCGACGAGCAGTGCGGCCAGCTGGGCCGGTTCCTCCGCATCACCCACATCGACGAGCTGCCGCAACTGGTCAGCGTGCTGCGCGGGGACATGTCCCTGGTCGGCCCGCGCCCGGAGCGGCCGTATTTCAGCCGCCAGTTCAGCCAGGACATCCCGGGCTACGCGGCCCGGCTGCGGATGCCCGCCGGGATGACCGGCTGGGCCCAGGTGCACCGGCTGAACGGCGACACCTCGATCACCGACCGGGCCCGCTTGGACAACGCCTACATCGAGTACTGGTCGTTCTGGCTCGACCTGGTGATCCTGGCCCGCACCGTGACCAGCGTGGCGACCGAGGCGATAGCCGAGCTTTCCCACCGAGGAGGCCGAGCATGAAGGTCCTGCACGTGATCACCGGCCTGGGGGTCGGCGGCGCGGAACATCAGCTCCGCTCGATCCTGCAGCACACCCGGCACGAGTCCGACGTGGTCACGCTGTACAACCCGGGGCCGGTCGCGGACATGATCCGGGCCGACGGCGGGTCTGTGCGGGACCTCGGGATGACCAGCAACACGCAGTTCTCGGTGCTGCTGCGGCTGCGCCGGCTGATCCGGGCCGGCCGCTACGACGTGGTGCACGCCCACCTCTACCGGTCCCAGATCTACGGGCGGCCCGCGGCCTGGCTGGCCGCCACCCCGGTGGTGCTGAGCACCGAGCATTCCATCGGCGAAACGCACCTGGAGCGCAGGCGGATGACGCCTGGGGTCCGGGCGCTGTACCTGGGCACCGAGTTCCTGTCCGACATCACGATCGCGGTGTCCCCGGCCGTCCGCGACCGGCTGCTCAAGTGGGGGGTCCGGGACCGCCGGGTGACGGTCATCCCGAACGGCGTGGACATGCGGCGGGTCGCGTTCGACGAGACCGCCCGGGACCGGGTCCGGGCCGAGTTCGGCCTTGGCGCGGACGTGTACGTCATCGGGGTGCTCGGCCGCCTCGACCCGAACAAGCAGTTCGACATGGTCATCGAGGCGGCCGCGCCGCTGCTCAGCGACACGGTCAAGCTGATCGTCGTGGGTAAAGGCAACGAGCGGGCCCACCTGGAACAGGCCGCCCGCGAGCACGGGGTGGCCGGGCAAGTGATCTTCGCCGGGGAGCGGCACGACGTCGCGGACATGCTGTCCGCCATGGACCTGTTCGTGGCGTCCTCCAAGCAGGAGACGTTCGGCCTGTCCGTGCTGGAGGGGCTGGCCAACGGGCTGCCGGTGCTGTACACCGCCTGCCCCGCCCTGGACGGCCTGGCGGTGGCCCGGGCCAGCCAGGTGCCGCAGGCCGCGGCCGGGATGCGCGCCGCCATCGCGGCTGAGCTGGCCGCGGGCCAGCGGCCGCGGATCGGTGAGCCCGCGGTGGAGAAGGAGTACGGCATCGAGGCCGTCACCGCGCGGCTCGACGACCTTTACGAGCGGCTGGCCGCCCGCCGCCGGTGGCGCACCGTTCTCCGCACCACGGGTCTCCGCACCAGGGGTCTCCGCACCAGGGGTCTCCGCACCAGGGGTCTCCGCACCACGGGGCTGCGGGCGGGGGGACGGCCATGAGGTGCTTCATCACCGGCGCGGCCGGCTTCATCGGCTCGCACCTGGCCGGGGAACTGCTGGCCGCCGGGCACGACGTGACCGGGCTCGACGACCTGAGCACCGGGCGGCGCCGCAACCTGCGCGCGGTGGCCGGCCATCCCCGGTTCCGCCTGGTCGAGGGCTCGATCCTGGATGCGGCCACGGTCGCCGAGCTGACCCGCGGGACGGACTGGGTGTTCCACCTGGCCGCCGCGGTGGGCGCGTTCGTCATCCGGGACCGCACGCTGGACAGCCTGCGCACCAACATCCACGGCACGGAGCACGTGGTGGCCGCCGCGCAGGCCAGCGGGGCCCGCCTGCTGGTCGCCTCCAGCAGCGAGATCTACGGCAAGAACACCAAGGTCGGGCTCCGTGAGGACGACGACCGGGTCATCGGCTCGCCGCTGAAGTCGCGGTGGAGCTACGCCGAGGCCAAGGCCATCGACGAGAGCCTGGTGGACTGCTACGTCCGGGAGCGTGGCCTGCGCGCGGTGATCGCGCGGTTCTTCAACACGGTCGGCCCGCGGCAGACCGGCCGCTACGGGATGGTCATCCCGCGCTTCGTCCGGCAGGCGCTGGCCGGGCAGCCGCTCACCGTGTTCGGCTCTGGCCAGCAGGTGCGCTGCTTCTGCCACGTGCAGGACGTGGTGCCCGCGCTGCCCCGGCTGATCGCCGCGGACCGGGCGTGCGGCCGGGCGGTGAACCTGGGCAGCACCGAGCAGGTCAGCATCGAGGACCTGGCCCACCGGGTGATCGCGCTGACCGGGTCGGCCAGCGGGATTACCCGGTCCTCCTACCTGTCGGTGTACGGCGCTGGCTACGAGGACCTGGAGCGCCGGGTGCCGGACTGCACACTAGCCGCTGACCTGGTCGGGTTCGACGCGACGCGGAATCTGGACGAGATCATCCGGGCGGTCGCGGCGGAGCAGTCATCCGCCCGGCGGGCCGCGGCGTAATCAGGACGGCATCGGGCATGACGGCATAAAAGGTGCCGATCTGGATAGGACGGCAGACAGGGTGGCGGGGGCAACGAAGACGGCGTACAGCATTGACCGCCGGGCGCCAGCAACGGGGCCCGGCCGGTCCCGGCGCGCTGGGTCCCGACGCCCCATGGCCGGGGCCGCGTGGCTGGCCGTCGTGCTCGTGGGGGCGGTCGCGGTGGTGCTAACCACGGTCAGCCTGCGCGGCGGCGCGGCCCGGCACACCACGGTCGTGGCGTCCATGCCGTACTGGAACTTCCAGCACGGCACGGCCACCGTGCTGGCGCACCGGGACGCGGTGACCGAGGTGTCGCCGTGGATGTACGGCCTGGGCGCGGACGGCCAGATCGACACGCAGTACCCCGCCGGGCAGGCGGCCGCGGTGGCCCGGGACATCCAGCGGCTGCGCGCGGCCGGCCTGCGGGTGGTGCCGACCATCGCGAACATCACCGCTGGCAAGTGGGCCTACCAGCCGGTGGGCCGGATGCTGCACTCGCCGGCCCTGACGGCCCGGCAGGTGGCGGACATCGTCTCGCTGGTGCAACGCCATGACTACGCCGGCGTGGACATCGATTACGAGAACTTGCACGCCGGCGACCGGAGGGCGTTCAGCACCTTCGTCCGTGACCTGGCGGGCGCGCTGCACGCGCACGGCAAGCTGCTGTCGGTCGCGGTGTTCGCCAAGACCAGCAACGCGGGCACCGACTCGCGCAACCTGGCCCAGGACTACGCGGCCATCGGCCGGGTGGCCGACCAGGTGCGGCTGATGGGCTACGACTACCACTGGGCTACCTCACCGCCGGGGCCGATCGCCCCGGTCGGCTGGATCCGGGCCGTGCTGCGCTACGCCAGGACGCAGATCCCGGCCAGCAAGATCATTCTTGGCATCCCGCTGTACGGCTACGACTGGTCCGGTGGGCACGGCACCGCGATCAGCTGGCTGCAGGCGCTCCGGCTGTCCCGGCAGTACCACGCGCCGCCGCGGTACAACGTGGCCAGCCAGGCGCCGTGGTTCAGTTACACCGACGCGGCCGGGCGCGAGCACACCGTGTGGTTCGAGAACGCGGCCAGCTCGCGGGCCAAGTTCGACCTGGTCCAGGGGGCCGGGATCGCCGGCGTCTACCTGTGGATGTACGGCTACGAGGACGCGGGCACCTGGCCGGCGCTGAGCCAGGTGCTGCCCACCTCCGGTCCGCACGCGGTGAGCACGTCGAAGGCCGGGCCATGATGCCGTGGTGGGCGCTGGCCGTCCTGATGCTCGGGGCCAACTTCGCGCTGTGGGGGGCGGTCGGCCTGATCCGGCTGGCCGAATCGGTCGTGGCCCGGTGGTCCCCCGGCCGCGCGCCGCGGGCCGCCCCGGCCCGGCAGGCGGAACCTGGCCCGTCGCTGAGCACCGGCGACGTGGCCGTGCTGATCCCAGCGCACAACGAGGAGCTGGTCATCGCGGAAAGCCTGCGCGCCATCATGGCCCTGGTGCCGGCCCGGAACGTGCACGTCGTCTCCGACGGATCCACCGACGACACGGCGGCCATCGCCCGCCGGTCCGGCGCCCGGGTGATCTGCACCCGGGAGAACGTCGGCAAGGCCGGCGCGCTCGAGGAGGCCATCGCGAGGTTCAGCCTGATCGAGCGGTACCCGGTCGTCATGCTGCTGGACGCGGACACCCGGGTGCAGCCGGGCTACTTCGCGGCCGCGCTGCCCATGTTCGACAACCCGCAGGTGGTCGCTGTGGCCGGCTGCGTCCGGACGGCCCGCGACCGCAGGCTGTCGCTGAGCGGCCGGGTGCTGGTCGGCCACCGCACCCGGATCTACGCGGTCGGGCAGCGGGCGCTGAAGTTCGGCCAGACGTGGCTGCGGTCCAACGCGACGCCGATCGTGCCCGGTTTCGCCAGCATGTACCGGACCCGGGTGCTGCCGCGCATGGAGATGAACCCGCCCGGGCTGGTCATCGAGGACTTCAACATGACGTTCGAGGTGTACCAGAAGCGGCTGGGCAAGGTCGGCTTCACGCTCCGCGCGGTGGCCGTCACCCAGGATCCGGACAACCTGCGCGACTACATCCGGCAGACCAAGCGGTGGGCGGTCGGGCTGTGGCAGACGGTGCGGCGGCACCCGCCGCGGGCCAACCTGTTCACCGCCATGCTGGTCCTGCTGCTGCTCGAGCTGATCACCTCCAGCGTGCTGTTCTTCCTGCTCCCGCTGGCCCTGCTGGTGCTGCTGGTGCCGGAGCTGGCCGGCCAGGTGCTGTCCTGGCCCGCGTTCGGCGAGCTGCACCTGGCCGTGTCCACGCACCTCACGCTGACCGCGGTACTGCTCGGCGTGCTGCTACCAGACTTCCTGATCACGTGCGCGGTCTCGGTGCTGGAACGCGAGCCCCGGCTGCTGCTGCTCGCCGTGTTCTTCCCGTTCATGCGCATGCTGGACGCCGCCATCTCGCTGTACTCGGTCCCGGCGGCCTGGTTGTCGGTGTCCAACGGCCGCTGGAAGAGCCCTGCCCGCCGTCCGGTGGGCAGCGCCGCCACGGCAGCACTCCCCGCCGCCGGCCTGCCCGGCCGGCGGCTCATATCACGGTGGGACCAGGGACGAGCTGGGCACGCCGGCTGGGTGGCGGAGGCTAGTCATGTATCTGGGTGAAGATGGGCCAGTGGCGACTGTGCACAGTGAGCTCATGGACCCCGTGCGGATACTGCTCGTGGATGACCATTTGATGGTCACCGAGGCGCTAGCCTCGCGGCTATCCGCCGCCATGGACTTGTGGGTGGCCGGGCGGTGCACCACCGCCGACCCCAACCTGCTCGACATCGTGCGCGGGCTGCGCCCGGATGTCATCACGATCGAGGTGGAGCCGCTCGGCCCGGCCGCGGGCCAGGTCCTGCAAGGGCTGGTGGCGGCCCGCCCGGAAGCCAAGGTGGTGGTGCTCAGCGCCGACCACAACATCGGGCACGCGGTCGAGGCGGCCCGGGCCGGGGTGGCCGCGTGGGTGGCCAAGGAGCAGGGCGCCGCCGAGCTGGAGACCGTGGTCCGCGGGGTATGCCAGGGTTACTCCTGGTTTCCGCCCGACATGCTCGGCGCGATCCTCCGCGAGCTGCGCGCCGACGTGAGCCGGGCCCGCGAGCACGACGACCTGCTGGACGTGCTCAGCCCCCGGGAACGGGACGTGCTGCTGTGCATGATGGACGGTAAACGGGGCCGGCAGATCGCCCAGGATCTGCTCATATCCACCGATACGGTGCGCACGCACACCCGGAACATCTTCGCCAAGCTGGACGTGCACAGCCGCCTGGAGGCGGTCCGGGTCGCCCGGGCGGCTGGCCTGCGCCGCCCTGAGGAACACGCCGAATGAGCGGCGCCGGGCCGCTCCGGGTAGCCACCGTCATCACCCGGCTGGAAGGCGGGGCGGGCCAGCACGCGCTGCGCGGGGCGCGGGCCATGGACCCGGCCGAATTCACCATGACGATCATCACCGGCAGCGGCGGCGGGCTGCTGGCCGAGGCGGTGGCGGCCGGCCTGGAGGTCATCGTCGAGCCGTCGCTGCGCGCGCCCATCGCGCCCGCCAGCGACGTGCGCACGCTGGCCCGGCTGACCGCGCTGCTGCGCCGCCGCCAGTTCGACGTGGCCCACACGCACTGCGCCAAGGCGGGCATGCTCGGCCGGCTGGCTGCGCACCGCGCCCGGGTGCCCCGGCTGGTGCACACCTACCACGGCTTCCCGTTCCACGAGTTCCAGGGGGCCGCCCGCCGGCACGGCTACATCCAGATAGAACGCCGCCTCGGCCGGATCACCGACGTGGCCCTCTGCGTGGGCACCGGGGTGGCGGTCGAGGCGGTCCGCCGCCGGCTGATCGCCCCGGAGCGGGTGCGCACCATCGGTGTGGTCGCGGACGGCGCCGACCAGGCCGCCGCCGGGCCGCCGCCGGCGGCGGCCCGGCGTCTCGCGGCCCGCGCCGAGCTGGGCCTGCCCGCGGATGCCACCGTGGTCGGCGCCGTTGGCCGGCTGACGTACCAGAAGGCGCCGGAAGACTTCCTGGCCGCGTTGCGCGCGCTCGGCCGGCCCGGGGTGACCGGGGTCTGGGTCGGCGACGGGGAACTGGCCGGGCCGGTGGCGGCGCGGGCGGCCAGCCTGCCGGACGGCCAGCTACTGCTGGCGGGCCAGCGCAGCAACGTGCCAGAACTGCTGCCCGCGTTCGACGTGTTCGCACTGCCCAGCCGGTACGAAGGGCTGCCCACCGCGGTGGTCGAGGCGATGGTGTGCGGCATCCCGGTGGTGGCCACGGCGGTGAACGCGGTCGGCGATGTGGTCATACCTGGCGAAACCGGGCTGCTCGTCCCGCCGGGCCGCCCCGAACTGCTGGCCGAAGCGGTCGGCTTCCTGCTCGACTCACCCGCCGCCGCGACCCGGATGGCGGCCACCGCCCGGGCCCGGCTCGGCACCCGGTTCGGCGAGCAGGCGCTGCGCTGCGCCCTGGTAGCGGCCTACTCCGGTGGGTATGCCGTTGCCTAGGCCGGGCATGGTTAACTGGGTCTAATGCGGCACGCCGTAACGAATTGGCACCGGACGGTGAGAAGTCGGGGTGGGGAGGCTCACGGGGTGACGGGCCCGTGACCTCCCAAATCGGGGGGAAACGCTGTGGAACCGTCGTTCGACCGGCGACGGGGCCGCGGGCGCAGGCGGTCTGACGCTCAGGACACGCTTGCCGTGCGGGGCCTGTTGCACGATCTGGGACATCAGATGACCACACTGTCCTACCTGGTCGAAGCAGTGCGCGGGGATGTGGACCTGCCGGAGGACGCGGGCTTCCGGCTGGAACTGCTGTCCCTGGAGATGACGCGCCTGCTGGACGTCATCGCGCACGAGGTTCCCGGCCGCGAGCACGCGACCGCGGTCGGCGAGGTCAGCCTGCGCTCGCTGGCCGGCCAGGTGGCCCAGCTGGCCCGGATCGCGCACGAGGCGGCCGTGCTGCTGCGGCCCGGCCCCGAGGTCACCGTCCTGGCCAGCCCGGTGCTGCTGTGGCGGGTGCTGACCAACGTGGTGGACAACGCGGCCCGCGCCGCCGGGCCGGGCCGGGTGGAGATCACCGTGGCCATGCTGGCCGAGCCGCCGCCACGGGCCGTGCTCGAGGTGCTGGACGACGGTCCCGGCTTCGGCCACGGGCCGCCTGGCGCTGCCTCGCTCGGCCTGGGCGTGGTGACGACGCTGCTGGAGTCCTGCGGGGGCAGCCTGGAGGTGCGGGCCCCGGCGGGCGGCGGCGCGCTGGTGCGGATCGTGATCCCGAGCGGTTCTGACCCGGAGGGACGACCCCCCGGGCTTGCACCGACCAGCCAGGTGAGCACATGACCGGGCTAGTCATCGGGGATGACCACAGCGTATTCCTGGACGCCATGTCGGCCGTCCTGATCCAGCGTGGGTACCAGGTCACGGTGGCCCGCAGCGTCCGGGACACGATCGAGTCGGTGCGCCGCAAGCAGCCCGACGTGTGCCTGATCGACCGGCATTTCGCCGGGGACAGCGGGATCGCCGCGATCGGCCCGATGCTGGCGGCCAGCGGCCGCACCAAGATCCTCGTGCTCAGCGCCGACCCGGACACCGAGGGTATCCGGCTGGCGCTGCAAGCGGGCGCGTCGGGCTACCTGCACAAGACCCGGGGGGTGGCCGCGCTGACCCGGGCCATCGACCGGGTGCAGCGCGGCGAGGTCGTGGTGGACGTGCCGAAACCGCGGCCGGCCCGGGATCGGGCCCGGTCCGACGATGCCCGCCGGCTGGCCGCCTTCCTCACCGCCCGCGAGCGGGAATGCCTCGACCTGCTGGTCGAAGGGCTGGACACGTCCGGAATCGCGACCAAGCTGGGCGTGTCCGCGGCCACCGTCCGCACCCACGTCCAGTCGGTGCTGACGAAGCTGGGCGTGCACTCGCGGCTGGAGGCCGCCTCCTACGCGGTCCGGTACGGGCTGCTCGACGAGGCCGCCGGGCTGGTCCCGCGGAAGGAGACCGGGTTATCCGGGTCACCCCGGTGACCCGGATACGAAGCCAGAAGACGGCCGGGCGAGCTGGTGCAGCCTGGGCGGGGACGGCGCGCCAGGCCAGCTGTCCCACCGGTGCTGGCACACCACCATGGCCAGTGTCACCCGCGCTACGGGTACCGGTGCGGACGGCCCTGCACCCCCCAATGCCTGGCCATCCCTGGGACTGCCGGCCCGGCGCCCGCCCCCCTCGGGGACTTGCCCGTTCCCGGCCGTCTTCTGAGCATCAGACTAAGCCGGGCCGGGCCGGTGTGACTCGGCCGTCGGGGTGAGCCGGGCTACGTCATCGGCACGATTTCCGGCCGGGCGCCGCGGGGGCGGCGGGCGCGGCGGGCGCGGGAGGCCGCAGCAGGGCGCCCCGCCAGGCGCCGCGGGCCGTGCGCACGCCCACCACCAGCCAGGCCGCCACCAGGGCCAGGTACAGGGCCACCGCGGCCCAGCGGAACGCGGCCGAGCCGGTGTGGCTGGCCAGCGCGGCGGTGCCGGTCACGCACGTGCCGACCGGGAACGTGAACGACCACCAGGTGAGGCTGAACGACAGCCGCTGCCGGGCGGCCCGCACGGTCAGCGCGGCGGCCAGCGCGGCCCACAGCGCGGCGAAGCCCCACACCGGGACGCCGTAGACCACGCCGAACACCGCGAACGCGGTGCTGTAGGGGCGCGGCAGGGCCAGCGGGGCGACCCCGCCGAGCAGGTTGGCCGCGGTGATGGACTGGCCCAGCGGGCCGAGCACGATCCACAGCGTGGGCACCAGCACGGCCGGGCCCACCGAGTGCCGGACCAGCCGCTGCCAGATCTGCGGGATGATGATCAGGCTGGCGATGAGGCTCAGGCCGAACATCGCGTAACAGGCCAGCAGCATGGTCAGCCGAAGCTGCCCGGCGGGCAGGTGCGGCACCAGCAGCGCGCCGGTGGCCGCGCTGACCATGGGCGGCACGACCGGCATCAGCCAGCCGCCGAACGCCGCGTCGGGGGCGGCCCGCAGTTTGGTGATCATCAGGTACGGCACGGCCAGGCTGCTGGCCAGGCCGGTGAGCGTGCCCAGCGGCCAGAGCACCGCGTCGATGACCAGCGCCGCGTGCGCGCCGATCAGCGCCGGGCCGAGCAGCAGCGCCCCGGCGCCGACGGTGAGCATAGCCATCGGCGGCGCGCCGTAGAACTGCACCATGACCGGGTTGCGGGCATGGCCGAGGGCGGCCTGCCGGTACCGGGTCCAGTGGATGACCTCGGCCCCGGCCAGCACGGCCAGCCAGAGCGCGGCGAGCAGCCAGATCACGGTGCCGAACGGGCGCAATCCGGGCCAACCCACGGGTAGCGTCGCGGCCGCGGTGGCCACGATGCCGGTGCCCATCACCGAGGCGAACCAGTTCGGCCCCAGGTTGGCGAAGGCGTCGGCCGGCCGGTCCAGGTCGCGGAGCGGGCCACGCCGGGCCGCTGTGGCGGGGGCGGGCAGCGGCGCGGCGGGCCGGGCTGGGGTGTCAATGCTCATGGCTCCAGCTTCCGGCCGGGCGGCGCGGCCCGGTCAGCCGGCTTGGCCTTGCCAACCCACAAGCGGGTCTTGTGAGTGATCTATCGTTGGCCAGATTATTGTGACGGGGTGCCGTTGAGCCCGCATGTGCCCGATCTGGCTGCCCTGGAGCTCTTCGCCGGGGTCGCCCGGTACGGCAGCATCGGCGCGGCGGCGCGACACGCCGGGATCAGCCAGCAGGCCGCTTCGGCCCGGTTGCGGGCCATGGAAGCGCAGGTGGGCACCGTGCTGCTGGACCGTGACCCGCGCGGGTCACGGCTCACCCCGGCCGGCGCTGGTGGTGGACTGGGCGGCGCCGCTGCTCGCGCTGGCCGGCGAGCTGGATTCCGGCATCGCCAGCCTGCGCCGGGCCCGGGACGCCCAGCTCCGGGTGGCGTCCAGCCTGACCGTGGCCGAGCATCTGCTGCCCACCTGGCTGGTCGCGCTGCGCGCCGAGTACGAGCAGGCGGGCCGGGCCCCGGCCGAGGTGACGTTGGTGGCGGCCAACAGCGAGGCGGTGGCCGCCCTGGTCGGCGAGCGCGACGCGGATCTCGGTTTCGTCGAGGGGCCTGCGCCGCCGCGCGGGCTGCGGTCCCGGGTGGTCGCCACCGACCGGCTGGCCGTGGTGGTCCGCCCGGATCACCCGTGGGCGCGCCGCGCGTCACCGGTCCGCCCGGCCGAGCTGGCCGCCACCCCGCTGGTGGAACGGGAGGAAGGGTCCGGCACCCGGCAGGCACTGCACGCCGCGCTCACCGGCTGCCTCGGCCCGGGCAGCGAGCTGGCCGCGCCCGCGCTGCGGCTGACCACCACCACCGCCATCCGGCAGGCGGTGCGCGCCGGGGCCGGGCCGGCCGTGCTCAGCCTGCTCGCCGTGCGGGAAGCGGTCGCGGCCGGCCTGCTGGCCGTGGTCAGGGTGCCCGACCTCGACCTGAACCGGCGGCTGCGCGCGGTGTGGGCCGGGCCGGCCCAGCCGCCAGGCCCGGCCCGGGACCTGGTCGCGGTGGCGGCGCGGCTCGGCGCGCCCGCGGAACCCGGCTGAGCGGGACCCAGGGCTCTCGTCAGCGGCCGCGGCCCGTGGTTGACTCCTGGGTAGTAGGGGGTGCGGTGACGATGGCCCAGCACAACGGTGCGATCAAAGTCAAGTCGGCCAAGGTCAAGGCGGCCAAGGTCAAGGCGGCCAAGGACGGCAAGGTCAAGCGGCTGCCGAAGCAGCTCTACGAGGCCGAGCTGTACCGGCTGCAAGCGGAGCTGGTCAAAGTCCAGGAGTGGGTGCGCGCCGAGGGCGCCCGGATCGTGATCATCTTCGAGGGCCGCGACGCGGCTGGCAAGGGCAGCACGATCAAGCGGGTCGCGCAGTATCTGAACCCGCGCATCGCCCGGACCGTCGCGCTGCCAGCGCCGACCGAGCGGGAACAGACCCAGTGGTACTTCCAGCGCTACGTGGACCACCTGCCGGCCGGCGGCCAGCTCGTGCTGTTCGACCGGAGCTGGTACAACCGGGCCGGCGTCGAGCACGTGATGGGGTTCTGCAGCAAGGAGGAGTACGCCCGGTTCCTGCACCAGTGCCCGATCTTCGAGCGGCTGCTGGTGGAGGACGGCATCCTGCTCCGCAAGTACTGGTTCTCGGTCAGCGACGCGGAACAGCAGCTTCGCTTCCGGTCCCGGCTGGAGGACCCGATGCGGCAGTGGAAGCTGTCGCCGATGGACCTGGAGTCGGTGACCCGGTGGGAGGACTACAGCCGGGCCAAGGACGAGATGTTGCTGCATACCGACGTGCCGGAGGCGCCCTGGTACGTGGTGGAGAGCGACGACAAGCGGCGGGCCCGGATCAACATGATCGCGCACCTGCTGTCCACCATCCCGTACCACGATGTGCGGCGGCAGCAGCTGGAACTGCCGGCGCGGCCGTCGGCCAAGGGCTACATCCGGGTGCCGCGCGACATGCAGACATTCGTCCCGGACCACGCCGCGAAGCTGGGCGGATCGCGCGGGGTTTGATCTAATAGGCGTCTGCCTCCCGTCCGCACGGCCGGAGGGACCTGTGCCAGACGCCAGTGACACCGCCAGCCCGCCCGGCCGCCCGGCCGAGGACCGGCCCGCCGCGGGCGGGCCGCCCGCGCCGCGGCCTGTCGTCGCGGGCTCCATCTGGGCCCTGGAGCACGCCCAGGACATCGTCACGGTGACCGTGGGCGTGGTGCTGATCGTGCTCGCCGCCACGCTGGCCGTGTCCGGCGTGGTCAGCTTCATCTCCGACGTGCGGACGCAGCCCGTCGGCACGGCCGCCATCAACCTGCTGGACCGGGTGCTGCTGGTGCTGATCCTGGTCGAGATCGTGCACACGGTGGTGCTGTCGCTGCGCGCGCACCGGCTGGCCGCGCAGCCGTTCATCGTGGTCGGGCTCGTCGCGGTGATCCGGCGCATCCTGTTCCTGCTCAGCAACGAGCACACCATCCCGCCCACCGAACTCGGCCTGCTGCTCGGCATGGTGGTCGCGTTCGTGGCCGCCTACCTGGCGGTCAGCTACTTCGAGAAGCCAGAGGCGGAGGAGTTAGCCGTGGCCGGCTCGGACCAGGAGTTAGCCGTGGCCGGCCCGGACCAGGAGGATCCGGGCCAGGCCGGGAACATCAGCCCCACTGGTAGGGTTGAGGCATAAGGCGGCGGACCGTGCCGCCACTCCCGCGGGCGAGCAGCCCGCGCGGTCGCGTGTGTGAGCAGTTTTCTCTTCCTGGTGGGCACCGGGCTTTCCCGCTGCCCCGGATGCGTTTTCCGCGACGCGGCCCACGAAGCATGGATGGAGATTCCTTGCCTCACAGTCATGCCCCGCGGCGTCCCGCCCGGTCCACCCGGCCGCGGCGGCCGGCCCGGCCACCGCGCTCCGCGCATCCGGCCCGGGAGCAGCGGTCCGAGCTGGACCGGGCGCTGGCCGTGGCGCTGGCCGAGCCCGCGCCGGAGCACGTCGCGTTCGGCGACCTGGGGCTGCCCGCGCCGCTGGTCACCGCGCTGGCCCGGGGCGGCATCCACGAGCCGTTCGCCATCCAGGCCCGGGCGCTCCCGGACGCGCTGGCCGGCCGGGACGTGCTTGGCCGGGCGCAGACCGGGTCCGGCAAGACGCTCGCGTTCGGCCTGGCCATGCTGGCCCGGCTGGCCGCCCCGGCGGGCCGCACCCCGCACCGCGCGCCGACCGCGCCCCGCGCCCTCATCCTGGTGCCCACCAGGGAACTGGCCCGGCAGGTGGCCGACGTGCTGCGGTCGCTCGGCAACGCGGTCGGGGTCAGCGTGACCACGGTGTACGGCGGTGCGCCGATCGGCCGCCAGATCGACCGGCTGCAGCGCGGCGTGGACGTCGTGGTGGCCACCCCCGGGCGGCTGATCGACCTGATGGACCGGCGCGCGTGCAGCCTCGGCGGGATCGAGATCACCGTGGTCGACGAGGCCGACCACATGGCCGACCTCGGCTTCCTGCCGGCGGTGACCCGGATCCTGGACGCCACCCCGGCCGGCGGGCAGCGGATGCTGTTCTCCGCCACCCTGGACCGGGACGTGGAGCGGCTGGTCACCCGGTACCTGACCAGCCCGGCGCTGCACGCGGTGGCGCCGGCCTTCGAGCCGGGCGCGGCCGCCGACCACCAGGTGTTCGTGCTGCCGGCCCAGGACAAGCTGGCCATCGCGGCCGAGATCGCGGTCCGGCCGGGCCGCACCCTGTTCTTCGTCCGCACCAAGCACGGCGCGGCCCGGCTGGCCAAGCAGCTCACCCGGGCCGGGGCCGACGCGGCCGCGATCCACGGCAACCTCAACCAGAACCAGCGGCAGCGCGCGCTGGACGGGTTCGCCGCCGGGCAGCCCCGGGTACTGGTTGCCACCAACGTGGCCGCCCGTGGGCTGGACATCGAGGACGTGGATCTGGTGGTGCACTTCGACCCGCCCAACGATCACAAGGACTACCTGCACCGCTCCGGGCGGACCGCGCGTGCCGGGGCACCCGGCACGGTGGTCGCGTTCGTCGACCCGGCCCAGGTCCGGGAGGTCGCCCGGCTGCACGACGCGGCCGGCATCACCCCGGTCCGGCACCGGGTGCAGCCCGGGCACCAGGCGGTCCGGGACATCGCGGAATCGGGCACCCCGATCCCGGCGCCGATCCGGGCCCCGGCCCGGCCCGCGCCGCGGCTGGCGCCCCCGGCCCGCAGCGGAGCGGCGGCCGGGGCCGGCAATCGCCCCCGCCGGAGGCGGGGACATCGGCCGCGTACCCCGCTGCGCGAGGCCAGCTGACCGGCCCGGTACCGGCGTTAAGCAAAGAAAGTATTTGCGGGTACGGCGGGCCGGCCACCTGGCGGGACCGGGCTTACGGACGGTTACCCCGTGATGGCTGGGGTGGGTGTTTCTTGCCCGCGCGGGCCGCGCGTGCGACGATCCTTGGATAGCGACCGTGCAGCCCCCACAGGGAGCGTCCCGTTGTCTCTGCCCCGAACGCGGTGACCGCCGCACCGGCCCAGGATGCTCGCTTGCGTGGTGAGCGGGTCGCCCGTGAGGTGTTCGTCGGCCTGCCCGCCCACTACGACCGGCTGGCCTATCTGCTGTCCTTCGGCCAGGACCGGCGCTGGCGCCGGGCCGTGGTCAGCCGGACCGCGGCCGGGCAGCCCGGCCTGGTCCTGGACGTGGCCACCGGCCCGGCCGGGATCGCGCTGGCCATCGCCGACCGCACCGGCGCGGACGTGGTCGGGGTCGACCTCAACGAGCCGATGCTCCGGGCTGGCGTGGCCCGGACCCGGCGGCCCGGCCAGCGCGGCCGGGTCCGGCTGACCGTCGGCCGGGCCGACCGGCTGCCGTTCCCGGACGCCACCTTCGACGCGGTCAGCTTCTCCTACCTGCTGCGGTACGTGGACGACCCGGCCGCGACCGTGGCCGAAATGGCCCGCTGCGTGCGCCCCGGCGGCACGCTGGCCAGCCTGGAGTTCTACCGGCCGCCGCGGCCCGGCTGGCGGGCCGCCTGGTGGCTGTACACCCGGCTGGCGCTGCCGCTGCTCGGCGGGCTGACCGGCGGCCCGGCCTGGTACCGGGTCGGCCGCTTCCTCGGCCCGAGCATCTCCACCCACTACCGGCGCTACTCCCTCGATGACCACATCGCGGCGTGGCAGGCCGCCGGGCTGACCGACGTCGGGACCGAGGTGATGAGCCTGGGCGGCGGGCTCATCATGTGGGGCCGTAAGGCCGCGCCGCCCGCGGGACCTGGTTCGTGAGCGCGCGGACGGACAAGACCAGCAAGACCGCGTTCTACGCGATGGGCCGCGGCACCGGCGGGTTCCGCGACTGGCTCACCCTGCTGCACCCGCCGTACACGATGTGGCACCTGTCCTACGTGGCCATCGGGGCCGCGCTGGTGCCGCACCCGGTGCTGTGGCGGCTGGCGGGGACCCTGCTGGCGTTCTTCCTCGCGGTCGGCATCGGCGCGCACGCCCTGGACGAGCTGAACGGCCGGCCGCTGGGCACCGGCATCAGCAGCGTGCTGCTCTGGGGCATCGCGCTGGTCTCGGTGGCCGGCGCGATGGCGCTCGGCCTGGTCTACGGCGGCTGGCGGCTGCTCCCGTTCGTGATCGTCGGCGCCCTGCTCGTCATCGGGTACAACCTGGAGCTGTTCGGCGGGCTGATGCACAGCGACGTCTGGTTCGGCCTGGCCTGGGGGTCGTTCCCGCTGATCGTCGGCGCGTACGCGCAGCACTGGACGCTGCCGCCGGCCGCGCTGATCGGCGCGGTGTTCGCCTTCTTCCTGTCCATGGGGCAGCGCTCGCTGAGTACCCCGGCCCGGGCGTTGCGCCGCCGGATCACCGCCGTGACCGTGCGTGTCACCTGGCGCGACGGCAGCGAACAAGAGCTGGACCGGGCCGACCTGCTGGCCCCGCTGGAACGCGGGCTGCGCTACTTCACCTGGGCCACCGGGACGCTGGCCGTGGCCCTGGTGGTGGCCCGGTGACGGCGGCGCGGTGCACCCTGGTGGCCCGGTGAACGGCGGCCGGTTCGACGTGGTGGTGGCCGGCGCGGGGCCGGCCGGCAGCGTGGCCGCGCTGGTGCTGGCGCGCGGCGGGGCCCGGGTGGCGCTGGTCGACAAGGCCGCCTTCCCGCGCGACAAGGCGTGCGGCGACCTGGTCGGCCCGCGCGGCGTCGGCCTGCTCGACGACCTGGCCGTCAAGGTGCCAGACGCGGGGCAGGGCGCCGACCTGCTGGCCGTCGGCCCGTCCGGGCACCGGTCCCGGCTGCCCGCGTTTCCCGGCCGCCGCTACCCCGGGCACGGCGTGGTGGTGCCGCGGGTCGTGCTGGACGACGCGCTGCGCGCCGCCGCCGTGCAGGCCGGGGCGGAACCGGTGCGGGCCCGGGTCAGCGGGGTGGACGGCGGCGGCCCGGACGGCCCGGTACGCGCCCTGGTGGCGAGCGACGGCCGGCGGCTGGCCGCGGACAGTTTCATCGGCGCGGACGGCGCGCTCAGCCCGGTGGCCAGGCTGGCCGGCCTGCTCGACCCCGACGCCGCGCTGTGGGGCTTCGCCATCCGCGCCTACATCCCGGCCGAGGTGCCGCTGCCGCTGCTGGTCCTCCTGGACGCGGCGCCGTGGCGGATCTACCCGGGGTACGGCTGGCTGTTCCCGGGCGAGCCGGGCCGGGCCAACGTCGGCATCGGCGTCGGCATGGGCACCCGGCGCCGGGCCGCCAGCCTGCGCGCCGACCTGGCCCGGTTCTGCACGATGCTGCGCGGCACCGGGGACCTGGCCGCCGACGCCCAGCACGGCGACGTGACCGGCGGCTGGCTGCGGATGGGCGGCACCGGCACGCCCCCGGCGGCCCGCAACGTGCTGCTGGCCGGGGACGCGGCCGGGCTGATCAACCCGCTGCAGGGCGAGGGCATCGGGCCGGCCATGGTCAGCGGCCAGCTGGCGGCGGAGGCGCTGCTGGCGGCTGGTGGTGGTGCCGGTGGTGCCGCGGCTGCGGCGTACACGGAGGCGGTGCGGGACACGTTCGGCCGGTATATGCCGGGTGCGGCGGCGCTGCAGGCGGCCCTGCTCCGGCGGCCGCGGCTGGCGTCCGGCGCGGTCCGGCTGCTGACCGCGCCGGGGGTGAGCCGGCTGGTCGCCGGGACCTGGTCGCTGTACTGGAACGGCCTGGTGGACGGGGCCAGCCCGCGCCCAGCCGCGTGGACCGGGGCGGCGGTGCAGCACGCGGCTTCGCGGCTGGCCGGCCGCTGGCCCGCGGTCCGCCAGCTGGCGGCGGCGCCGGGCGAGACTTCACCCGTAGGGACTTCACCCGGGGGCACTTCACCCGGCGGGGGTGACGCGCGGCCGCGCTGAGCTGATTGGCTCGGTGCTGGTGGCCGGAGCAGTCCTGGGGAGGGGACCTTGGCCACAGCCGCCGTGCGCGGCGGGGCCGCGGGCGGCGCCCGCGCCCGCGGCGGAGCGCAGCCGGGCCGCGGCGGGCTGGTGCTGACCTCGCTGATCCTGGTCGCGGCGGTGGCCAACCTGAACCTGACGGTGGCCAACGTCGTGCTGCCCGACATCGGCCGGGCCTTCGACGCCGGGCAGACCACCCTGGACATCATCGCCATCGGCTACTCGCTCGGCCTGGCCGGCTCGGTGCTCTACCTCGGCGCGGTCGGCGACCGGTACGGCCGCAAGCTGCTGCTGGTCGGCGGCGTGCTGCTGTCCGTGCCCGGCTGCCTGCTGGCCGCCTACGCCCCGGACGCCGCCGTCCTGGTGGCCGGGCGCCTGCTCGGCGGGGTGGCCGCGGGCATGGCCTACCCCACCACGCTGGCCCTGATCACCGCGCTGTGGTCGGGCCCGGCCCGGACCCGGGCCATCGCGTTGTGGTCCGGCATCGGCGGCGCGGTCACCGCGCTCGGCCCGATGCTGGCCGGCCTGGCGCTGCAGCACTTCTGGTGGGGATCGGCGTTCCTGCTCACCTTGCCGCTGGCGGTGGTTGCGCTGCTGATGGCCGTCCGCTTCGTGCCGGCGCACGTCAACGAGACCACCGGCCGGGTGGATCACCTGGGCGGTGTGCTGTCCATGGTCTTCGTCGCCGCGGTGGTGATCACGATCAACTTCGCGCCGGTGCCCAGGGCGGGTGCGCTGGCGTTCAGCACCGGGGCGGTGGCGGTGGCCGCCGGGGCCGGGTTCGTGCTCCGGCAGCGGCACGCCCGGCCCCCGCTCTACGACCTCCAGGTGGCCGGGCGGCGGATCTTCTGGGTGGCGGCGGTGGGCGGCATCATCGTGTTCGGCGCGCTGATGGGCGCGATCTTCGTCGGCCAGCAGTACCTGCAGGACGTCCTGGGGTACTCGGCGCTCACGGCCGGGCTGGCCGTGCTGCCCGCGGCGGTCTGCCTGGTCGCGTTCGCGCCGCTGTCGGCCCGCCTGGTACACACCCGGGGCTCCGGCTTCACGCTGCTCAGCGGGTACCTGTTCTGCCTGTTGAGCTTCCTGACCATGCTGCTGCTGTGGCGGGCCGGGACCGGGTACTGGGCGGTCGGGCTGGCCTTCGTCTTCCTGGGTACCGGCGTCGGGCTGGCCGGGACCCCGGCGTCGCACTCGCTGACCGGCTCGGTGCCCACCCGCCGGGCCGGCATGGCGTCCGGCACCGCCGACCTGCAGCGGGACCTGGGCGGCGCGATCATGCAGTCGGTGCTCGGCGCCCTGCTCACGGCCGGGTACGCCAGCGCCGTGGCCAGGTCCGTGGCGAACGCGCCGCGCCGGCAGCAGATCACCAGCAGCGTGCAGAACCAGCTGGAGAAGTCGTTCGCGGGCGCCCAGGCCGTGGCCCAGCGTTACCCGCAGTACGCCAGCCAGATCACCGCCGCGGCGAAGAGTGCCTTCCTGGCCGGTGACCAGTGGGCCTATACCGCGGCCATCGTCGCCGTGCTGCTCGGGGCCAGCCTGGTGTTCTTCCGGTTCCCGCGCCGGGCCGCCGAGGAGCGGCTGCTGGCCAGCTACCACGCTCAGGACGCCGCTGGCTCCACCCCGCACCCCAGCACCGCAAACCGCGCCGTCGGCCGTTCGTGATCAACCGATTACTGTCGCTATATAGCGACAGTAATCAGTTGATCACGAACGCTGTGCCACGGCGAAGCACCGCGGGCGGGCTCGGCGGTCAGCTCTGCGGGGCCGAGTTGTCCGGTTTGACGCCGGCCAGCCGGGACGTCAGCGGCGTCTCGGTGATCGTCGAGGGGCTGACGAACGTGCTGCCGGACGGCCCGGCCTGCACCGCCATGCCCAGCGCGCTGCCCTTGAGCAGCTGCTTCCAGGACAGGAACCAGACCGTGAACCCGTCATCCCACTTGCCCGCGGCTGGGCTGCCGACAACCGTCACCGGGTCGCCCGGGGTGGCCAGGTTGTAGTACATGGCCGCGTGCTGGGGGGACAGGTTCACGCAGCCGTGGCTGACGTTGGTGAACCCCTGCTCACCCACGGACCAGGGCGCGGAGTGCAGATAGTCCCCGCTGTAGGTGAACCGGACCGCGTCGTTGACCAGCTCGTTGTAGCCGTTGCCGACCATCCGCACCGGGTTGCCCTTTTCCAGCGTGATGTACGTGCCGTCCACCGTGTCCAGGCCGGGCCGGCCGGTGCTGATCGGCCAGTGCCCCCACAGCTTGCCCTTGTAGTAGACGTTCAGGTAGTGCGTCTTGGTGCTGGCCACCACGATCAGCGACGGCCCGATGTCGAACGTCTGGGTCAGGTCGGCGGTGAAGTAGACGCCGGGGGAGGCCTCCAGCCCGGCCAGGTGCCCGGTGAAGGAGACCGTGGTACCAGGCTGCCAGTAGTTCATCGTGCGGAAGTACAGCGTCTGGTCGCCGTCCCAGTACCACGACCCGGTCACCGGCTTGGAGCTGGTCACCTCCAGCGACCGCTCCACCGCGGCCCGGTTGCTGACCGGCGAGCTGAACGTGAGCCGGATCGGGATGCCCACCCCGTAGCTCTGCTTGTACCCCTCGAAGATCATCGCGGTGTCGGTCGCGGCCGGGGTCAGGGTGCGGAAGCTGCTCACCGAGTCGACCGTCTTGCCAGCCGAGTTGACCGCGGTGGCGTGCACGCTGTAGTTGCGCGACGGCTGCAGCGCCCAGGCGCTCCGCCACACCGTGTGCGCCTTGTTCAGCGACCCGCTCACCGCGTCGTGCCCGGCGGTCACCGTGACGCTCTTGATCGTCCCTTCGCTGGCCTTGACCGTGACGCCCTTGGCGGGGTTGGCCGTCCGGGCGCCGTTAACCGGCGTGATGGACAGCGCCGCGCTGGACGCCGTGACGGCGTGCGCGGACGACTTGCCGGACGGCTTCCCGGCTGACCCGCTGGAGGCGGGTGAGCCGCCGCTGGAGCAGGCGGCGACGACCAGGCATCCGGCCGCCGACAGGGCCGTGAGCGCGGTAAGCCGGCCAGCGGGCGGCCGCCGCCGGCCCGTGGTCACGGGCCGCCGGCCCGTGACCACGTCCTGGCGGCCCGTGGTCACATCCTGGCCGCCTGACCTCACCGAGCGCTGGCCGTGCGTGTTGTCGCTCTCCCGCACCCTGGATCCTCCTAAGCCGCTGACTGCTGGTGCACCTCGCCTGCCGGAACGCGCTGGCCCGCTCGCGGAGAGCGGTGAGCGGGCCGCCCGGGGGGGTGCGGTCCGCTCAGGAGGTGCGGGGGACGTCGTCGTCTGCTGCTTCCGGCCCGGTTCCATCTCCGGTCCCGTCGCCGGACCCGGGGTGGCCGGCTGGCGCGCCCACTACTGAGACGTATCCGGCATGCCGGAAGTTGCCCTCCAAAGGTACCCGTCCCCGGCGATGGCGGAGGAAAACAATGAGCCAGCCAACGGCCGTCCCGGCCACCACGGCGGTAGCCGCCCAGGGCAGGAAGTCGCCCAGCCGGTCGTAGGGGGTCCGCGCGCTGGCCGGGGGCAGCCCGACACGCAGCACGATCACCCCGCGGTGCGCGCTGGTCATCATGGCCAGCAGCCGTCCCCGCGCGTCGAAGGCCACGGTGTCCCCGGTCAGCGCGGCCTGCACCACGGGGCGGCCGGTCTCCGCGGCGCGCACCGCGCTCAGCGAGGCGTGCTGGGCTGGCGCCCAGGTCGACTGGAACGTCGAGTCCGAGGTCTGGTAGATGATCAGCTGCGCACCTAGGTCGGCATCCACCCGGGACATGTCGGGGAACGCGGACTCGAAGCAGATCAGCACGCCCAGCGGGAGCGGCTGGCCGGCCCGGTCCACCGCGTGGATCAGGTGGGCGCCGTCACCGGGGACCATGTTGCTCGGCGCTGCCTTGCTGATGCTGGTGAGCCAGCCGAGCGCGCCGCGGAACGGGATGTACTCGCCGAACGGGACCAGCCGCGTCTTCACGTACGCGCCGGCCACCCCACGCGGGTTGATCAGCAGGGCCACCTTGGACTTACCGCCGCCGGGCAGCGTCGAGTCCTGGTTGACCAGGATTTCCGCGCCGGTCCGGGCGGCCACCGCGCGGATCCGGCCGAGCAGGCCGGTGTCGGCCCGCTCGATGTCGTAGCCGACGCTGCTCTCCCCCCACACGATCAGGTCGGGCCGCGCCGCGCCCAGCCC
This sequence comes from uncultured Actinomycetes bacterium, assembly GCA_963717125.1. Taxonomy (GTDB): domain Bacteria; phylum Actinomycetota; class Actinomycetes; order Streptosporangiales; family Streptosporangiaceae; genus RYN-230. Next base: position 121,770 of record CAVQVG010000019.1, on the reverse strand, counting down.
CTCGGACAGCCGCAGGCTCGCGTTCACCCGGCTGGCCCGGCTGGGCTGGACGCCCTGCTGAACCAGTGCCACCGTGATGTGCCGGACGGCCGGTGTGCTGGACGTCAGGGCGAAGACCACCGGCCCGGCGGCCAGCGCCACCGCGACCCCGGCCGCCCCGGCCAGCCGGACCAGGTTCCGCCGCGCGAGCAGCAGGATCACGATGCCGGTGTTGGCCGCGACCAGGGCGAAGCTGATCAGCCACACCCCGCCCACGGAGGCCAGCGCGAGCACCGCGGGATGCTGCCACTGGCTGGTGCCCAGCACCGCCCACGGCCCGCCGAAGCCCTGCCAGGACCGGGCCCACTCGGTGAACAACCAGTAGCTGGGCAGCACGCCCAGCGCGGCCAGCGTGCGGCCCGGGCTGAGCGGCGCCCGGAGCAGCCACCAGGCGGCCGCCCCGAAGCCGGTCCACAGCGCGCCGAACACGATGGCCACCAGCAGCAGGCCCGGCCCGATGTTCGGGGCCAGCCAGTACAGCGCGGCCAGCAGGAAACCGGCCCCGAGCCACCAGCCGCGGACCGCCGCCTCCCAGGCGGTGGCCGCGGCCCGGATCAGCAGCAAACCGGGCACCAGCCCGCACCAGCCGAGAAATTCCAGGTTCAGCGCGGGGAAGGCGAGGATGGGCAGCGCTCCCGCGGCCAGCGCCGCATACCGGGATGGCTGGGAGAGGGCGCGCCACAGTCGCTGGCGCCTGGTGGCCATGACCTCAATTGTGGCGTGTCCCTGCCCCGGCTGAGCCGCCGTGGCGCGTCACTGCCCAGGCGGCTGAGCCGTTGTGGCGCGTCCCTGCCCCGGTCGGCCCGCGCGCCGCTCCCGCACCGCGCCGCCGATGGCCACGGCGAGCGCGGCGATGGCCAGCCCGGTGAGCACCGCTTCCGGCCAGCCACCCAGCCGGTCGGCCAGGGTGAGGCCGGTGCGCAGCGGGACCCTGGCGTCCAGTTCGGCCCGCTGCCACAGCCCGCTGCGCGCCAGCACCGCCCCGGCCGGGCTGATGATCGCGCTCTGCCCGGTGGTGGACGCGTACACCACCGCACGGTTCGACGTGATGGCCTGGATCCGGGCCATGGCCACCTGCTGGGTGGACTCGCCGGACTGGCCGTCCACCTCGAACGTGGCGTCGTTGGATTGCACCGCGAGCAGGTTGGCGCCCGCCGTCACCTCGGAGCGGACCAGCCCGTCGAAACCCACCTCGTAGCAGATCACGTCGCCGAGCCGGATCCGGCCGGTGTGGAACACCACCGCCTTGTCCCCGGCGGTGAAGTTCACCGGCTGCAGGTTGACCAGCGGGGTGATGTGCCGGAGCAGGCCGCGGAACGGGATGTACTCGCCGAACGGCACCAGTTGGCGCTTCACGTACGTGGCCACCGGGCCGCGGCCGGGCAGCCACAGCTGGCCGGTGTTCCGCAGCGGGTTCTCCAGCAGCGCGCCGACCAGCACCGGCCGGTCGATGGTGCGGACCGCGGACAGAATCGTGGCGTAGATCGGCGGGTACAGCGAGGGATCCAGGTCGGTCGAGTTCTCCGGCCAGATGACCAGGTCCGGGGCGGGCCGGCGGCCCGCCGCGACGGCCGCGGCCAGCGCGCTGGTGGCGGCCGCGTGATTCTGCGTGACGGTGCTCGCACGGAGCAAGTCCGGCAGGTTCCTGGCGTGCGGCACGTTGCCCTGGATGGCCGCGACGACGGCGGTCCGCTCGGCCGGCCCGGGCTGATCGACCGGCAGCAGCGCCCCGCCCAGGGCCAGCGCCAGCGCTCCGGCCAGGCCGAGAACGGCCGGGACCAGCCGGCGCCACGGAGCTGCGGCCGGCCGGGACAGCGCGGTCAGCACCGCCCAGGCCGCCGCCGCGCCGGCGAGCGCGACCAGGAAGGACAGCAGCGGCGGCCCGCCGATGGCGGCCCAGTGCGCGGCCGGCGATCCGGCCTGGCTCATCGCCAGCCGTCCCCACGGGAACGCGTACGGCCAGCGGGCCCGCATCGCCTCGGCCGCTACCCACCAGCACGCCACCGCGACCGGCCAGCCGGGCAGCCGGAGCAGCAGCCGCTGGCCGATGGCGAGCAGCCCGAAGATGACCGCCTCGGCGATGGCCAGCGCGGCCCACGCGTACCAGGCCACGTTGATCAGCCAGGACAGCAGCGGCACGAAGAACGCGACGCCGAAGGCGAGGCCGATGCCGAACGAAGCGCGCAGGCTCTGCCGGTACAGGGTGAGCACCAGCACGGCTGGCCCGGCGGCGGCCAGCGGCCACACGCCGACCGGCGGGAACGCCCCGGTCAGGGCAAGCCCGCCCGCCGCGGCGGCGGGCAGCGCCCAGCGCAGCGGCAAGGCGCCCGGCGGCCCCGCGGGGCCCGCCGCGGCTGCGGCAGGCTGGCCTGCGGTGGCCATCCGGGCGCTCCCCTCCGGGACGAGCTGCATAGGCCCGAGCGTAGCCGGATCCCGCAGAGCCCAGCATCGGACCTTTCCTGCCCAACGCCAGTGCCGCGCTGATCTGCCCCGCCCTGCTGGTGTCTGCGCCTCCCGGTAGCCTGCGGGGGACGGATGGGGGAGGTGCGGGGTTGAGCCGCCGCGGCTGGGTGCTGTTCACGGCCATGAGCCTGATCTGGGGTGTGCCGTACCTGCTCATCAAGGTCGCCGACGGCGGGGTGTCGGTGCCCGTGCTGGTGCTGGCCCGGGTGGCGGGCGGCGCCGTGATCCTGTTGCCGATCGCGCTGCGCCGCGGTGAGCTGGGCGTGCTCCGCCCGCACTGGCGCTGGCTGGCCGTCTTCGCCTGCGTCGAGATCATCCTGCCCTGGCTGTTCCTGTCCCAGGCCGAGCGGCGGCTATCCAGTTCGATGAGCGGGCTGCTCATCGCGTCGGTCCCGATCATCGGGGTGGTGCTGGCCCGGCTCACCGGCGGTCCGGAGCGGCTGACCCCGCTCCGCTGGACCGGACTGCTCGGCGGGCTGGCCGGCGTGGCCCTGCTGGCCGGGCCGGGCGCGCTGGGCGGCGACCTCGGCTCGGTCGTCCTGGTGCTGCTCACCGCGCTGGGCTACGCCACCGGCCCGCTTATCGCCAGCCGCAAGCTGGCCGGCCTGCCCGGTCTCGGCATGACCGCCGCCTGCCTGGGCTTCGCCGCCGTGGTCTACGCCCCGGCCGCGGCGCTGACCTGGCCGCGGACCGTCCCGCCGGCCAAGGTGCTGGCCAGCCTGGCCGGGCTGGCGGTGATCTGCACGGCCCTCGCTTTCGTGCTGTTCTTCCAGCTGATCGCCGAGGTCGGCCCGGCCCGGGCCACCGTGATCACCTACGTCAACCCCGCGGTGGCGGTCGCGCTCGGCGTGGGGGTCCTCGGCGAGCCGCTGACCCCGGAGATCATCGCCTCGTTCGGGCTCATCCTGGCCGGGTCGGTGCTGGCCACCCAGTCCGGGCGGCCCGCCGTCCCGCCGCGCGCCCCGCCGCCCGGCGGCGCGACCGGCCCCGGCGGTGCGGACGAGCCGGGCGCCTCGGCCCCGGCCAACGTCCGGTCGTGACCATCCGGACCGCGCCCGGCTCCGCGCCCGGCTCCGCGCCCGGCCCCACGGGCAGCCCCACGGCCGGCTCCACGGCCAGCTCCACGGCCGGCTCCACGGCCGGCTCCACGGCCGGCCCCGCGGCCCGCCCCACGGCCAGCCCCAGGGCCGGCTCATGACCCCGGCGGAGCAGCTCGCCGCGCTGCTGTCCGGGCCGGGCGCCGAGCTGCTGGGCCGGCTGGGGCAGCAGCCGCTGACCCCGGACGACGCGTTGCGGCTGGGCACCGAGCTGCGCGCGGACTACCCGGCCGAACTCGTCGCCGCCGCGCTGGCCCAGCACGAGCTGCGCATCGCGGCCCGGGCCAAGTTCAGCCGGGCCATGGAGATGTTCTTCACCCGGGACGGGCTGGAGCAGGCCTCCGGCGAGCTGGTCGCCCGGCACCGCCGCAGCCGGTACCCGGCGGGTGGCCCGCTGGCCGACCTGTGCTGCGGCATCGGCGGTGACCTGATCGCGCTGGCCGGCGAGCACCAGGTCCGCGCGGTGGACACCGACCCGCTGCATCTGCGGATGGCCGAGGCCAACGCGGCCGCCTACGGGGTAGCCGGCCAGGTGCGTTTCGAGCACCAGGACGTCCGGGACACCGACCTGGGCGGCGTGACGGCGGCGTTCATCGACCCGGCCCGGCGGACCGGCCGGGGCCGGCTGCGGCCCGGCGCCAGCGAGCCGCCGCTGGCCTGGTGCCTGGACCTGGCGAGCCAGGTCAGCCGACTCGGCATCAAGGCCGCGCCCGGAATCCCCCGGGAGGCGGTGCCGCCCGGCTGGGAGGCGGAGTTCATCGCCGTCGGCCGGGAGCTGAAGGAAGCCGCGCTGTGGTCGCCCGCGCTGGCCCGGTCCGCGACCCGGGCGACGATCCTGCCCGGCGGCCATACCCTCACCCCGCGGCCCGGCCCGCCGGTCCCGGTGGCCCCACCCGGCCCGTTCCTGCTCGACCCGAGCCCGGCCGTCACCCGGGCCGGCCTGGTCGCCGAGCTGGCCCGCATGGTCGGCGGCTGGCAGATCGATGAGCAGATCGCGTTCCTGTGCACGGCCGGGCCGGCGCGCACCCCGTTCGCCCGTACCCTCCAGGTGCTCGATTCCGGCCCGTGGCATCAGCGCGAGCTGTCCGCCCGGCTACGCCGGCTGGGCATCGGCTCGGTGGACATCCGCCGCCGCGGCCTGGCCGGCGACGTCGGCCTGATCCAGCGCCAGCTCAAGCTGTCCGGCCCCGGCCGGGCCACCCTGATCATGACCCGCGCCGCCGACCGCCCCTGGGCCCTCATCTGCCAGGACCTCCCTTCGCCCGACCCGGCCCCCACCTCCAGTTATTGATGATGATCGCGGCTGTGTACGCCAGCTGGCTGGCCGATGCGATCGGCTCGGCCCACGGCCACCAGAAGATCCACTGGCCAGCGAGGGCGGCAGCAATCACGTTGGCTTGTCTGCGAAACTACGGGCCGTCTGCGACCCGGCGGTCGGTCAGCCTGGCCTGCTGCCGAAGCTCGCGGAGTCGCTGTCCAGCACGTGGCGCGCCTCATGAACGCTGAGGACGCTGTTCGTTCTGTTCGGAGGCAAAGTCATCCCGTCGGACCGCGCGGTGCCAGGCAGCATCGCGCCAATAGCCGTGCTGCACAATCACGGCTGAGTCTTTGATCACCTCACCGCCGAGGAAGTGGGCTTCCTCATCGAAGTGCATCTTGATCAGCAGCCGCGAGTCGAATAGCCAGTAATCGTAGTCGGGCAGGTCACGGGCTCGATCTCGTATCAGATAGCGGATCTCTTCACCAGCCGCGTTTGTGTACTGCGAGCAGAACACGCCAAAGCGGCTGTAGTCGGTCAGGGGCATGCTGACCACCCTGACGCGCGAGAAGCGGCGTCCCTCGACAGTGGCCGAGCGGATCATCGACAGCCAGTTCTGGAACCATTCCATGTCAACCGGCTCTCCCGCGACGAACTGAGCCAATACCCTCGTCTCATTGAGCGAGTAGTAAGAATCTCGCGTCTCAAGACGGAAAGCAGTGTGCTCGAACGTGCGGAAGAGCTGGGAGAACTCTTCACCGATGACCAGGCTCAGCGGACCTCCTCGCGAAACGCAGAACATCGGCGGGTATCTCGATCACAGCCTCGCCGGGCGGGATGTCGCCCAGTTCTGCCAGCGCACGCGGTCGGTCACGATCCACCCTTGAGCGATGTAGGTTTTGCGGTCTGCCCGGTCGGTCGCGAACAGGGGTAGGCGACTGCCCTTCCTGAGAGCCTGGGTCTTTGCCGAGTAAACGGACGTGCACGAGATCTCCTCCTTGCTCGAATGACAGAGAAGCATTCTCTGGCATCCTCACCCGGAATACCAGCCAGTCAGCGGGCGTGGCCGCGGTACGGCCATGGCACTGCCGGCGAGGGCGGCGGCAAGCACCGCACCCGCCACGAGCGGCATCATGACGTCTGGGCAATCGACGCGGCGGTGATGACCCCGCCGATGACGGTGTAGGTGCCTTGGTAGGTTTTGACCGAGCCATCGGTTTGCAGCGCGATCAGCTCGGCGTTCACGGTCGGCCCATTCCATGTCGCGTCGGTGCCGAGATAAAGGCTGGCCGTGGTCGAATACCCGGCAACCCACGAGTTGTAGTCGGTGCCGCTGATGTTGTCGCCGCCGAGGCTCCACGCGGTTGGGTAGTCGTGGTTCGTGATGTCGGCGTAGAACTGGACAACCACAGCTTCGGCGTTGGCGTTGGGTGCGGGCGCTGCCACGGGTGCGGGCGACGCTGGTGTGCTGGCCGCAGGAACGACGGCCGCACGGCGATGGTGATGATGCCTGACCTTGTGCGCCGGGCTCGGGGTGGCCGTACGCGTGACGGTCACGGTAGGCCGGGGGGCGGTGTGAGCAGCAGCACTGCCGCACCCGGCTGCGCCGGCGAGCGCGGCGATAACCACCGCGCCCACCAGGAGCCGAATCATCGCCAGCCACTTCCGTGCTGCGCGGCGAGCAGCTCGGCGTGCTGACGGCGGCGCTGCTCGTCCCGGCGCTGGCTGCGCCTGATCAGCCGGTAGGGCACCAGCAAGATGCCAAACACCATGTACCAGCACAGAATCAGCGTGTAGACCACGGCGAACCACAGCACCAGTCCGATCACGGCCAGCGTCTTGCTCCACCAGCGATAACACGCATGATCTGAGGCGAAGCGGAGGGTCCTTTTCGTGGCCCCTGTGAAGCTCATCGGCGCGTCGAGGATGACCTGCTCGGAGCCGAGGGTGCGCCGCGACAGCTCAGCTATCTGGCTTGTCTCACTCCGGTCAGCCGGGTCGTGGTCGCCGTACGGGGCAATGGTCATGACGCCAGATCGCTGACAGCGGCGGCGGACTCAGCGGACAGGTCCCGCTCGTAGTCGCCGCCCGGCCCGGGCATGAGGTCGTGAGTCAAGCTGTGCTCGGCCCACTCGTCCCAGCCAAATGCGTCGGCGGTGGTGGTCTACTCAAACTCCGGTGCGTTCATGGTCCCATTCCCTGTCCGGTTTCCGCCCGCATGTGCAGGCGGGTGGTGCCCAAGTGAACAGCGGGGCAGCGGTCTGCTAGACGTCGCGTAACCGGCGTCCTTAATCGGGGCCGATGTTCAGGCAAAAGCGTTGCGTTGCACTCCCCCTGTTCAACTTCTACTCTCAGAGTATGCGATGGACATAATTGCCATCACTCCGCTGAAATTGCGGCGGAACCGTTCCGGTCAGCCTTCCTTTCTGGCCAGCTTCTACAGCTTGCCGCACAATTTCACGGCGCAGTGTTGCTGCGCTTGGCCTGGTGCCTGGGCTTGGTCGGCGACGTCAGCTTGATCCAGCGGCAGTTCAAGCTGTCCGGCCCCGGCCGGGCCACCCCGATCATGATCCGCGCCGCCGACCGCCCCTGGGCCCTCATCTGCCAGGACCTCCCCGGCCACTCCCAACTGCATGGATGAAACAACCAAACAGTCTTAAACTCGACACGGAGATGCAGAAGGAACTCATCTCAGGGCGGAGGGTCGTTATTCCCGGCAAAGTAATTGAAGAAGATCGGAGATCAGCTAAATAGAACCTGACTTACACGAGCACTGGATGCGCCCGACAAGTGGGAAGCCGCCGGGGAGGTTGGCGTACACGAACCCGTTGACCCCGGGTGCGTAGCAGCGCCAGGTCGGGAACTCCCGGCTGACATCCTCAAGCGTCGGCTCGGGGTGGTCGCCTTCGGGCACTTCGGTATCGGGCACGCGCTCAACCCCTAAGGCTCCCGGCAGGGTAGTGAGAACGAGCACCCGAGGACGCTGCCGGCCCTGCCGGGGGAGCCTCTGTCGATCTTCTTTCGAGCCTGCCTAGCCAGCATAGAACACCTCGGAATGCTAGGAGAGCTAGTCATGCTAAAAGTGCTCGGAATGATTCCGGACAGCGGTGGGCAGGAATGCAGATGATCAATCTGTGCCACGGGCTCCGCAACCGCCATACCTGCGTGTGGCTGACGCACTGCGGCAACGACTCCTCGGGGGAGAGTGGTTGCCAGGCGAAGCGCTGCCCGGGGTCAACTCACTGGCGGCCGAGTACCAGGTCGGCAAGTCCACTGTGGCCCGTGCGGTCAAGATCCTGACTGATGAAGGCCGGATCTACACCGTGCGTGGCTGGGGCACCTTCGTCAGCGAGCATCCACCAGGCCCGTAGTGCCGATGCCCAGCCTCCCGCGGCCCGCGACGCGGTACCTGCCAGGGCAGTGCTGGATTAGCCCTCAAGGCCGGTCGCTCTGCTGACGGCCTGCATGGCTGCGGCCTGGGCGGGCGTCCTCTGCCGGGCGCCCACGCCGGAGAACCCGCCCTCGTTGTTCGCGTCGGCGACCACCCTGGCCATCTCGGCCAGGAACGCACGGAAGCCGGGTAGTTCCTCAGGCGCCTGCTCGGCGACGATGGCGGTGGCCGAGCGGATCGCCTCCAACGCGACAGGCTCGTAATCGGCGTACCTGGTGCCGGCTCGCAGTCCTGTGCTGAAGGCCGATGCCGCCGTGAGTTCGCGGATGAACCGCCTTGGATGGGAGATGCTGGCCTGCTTCAGCTCTCCGATCAGTGCGAAGATCTCGTGGGCGTCAACGGTTCCCTCCGCGAACGAGACCAGCACGCCGGCCGCCATCATCGCCTGGTGCAAGATCGTCCACTGTTCGGCGGTGAAGTCCGCCTGTCCCGGGCCAGCCTGCGCCTGGCTGAGGCGCAGCACCTGGAAGCCCACGCTAGCCAGGATGGCCGGGATGCTCCGCACGGCGGCCACGTCCTTGGCCCGCGCCTCGTCCGACAACTCCTCCCAGGACACCAGGTCGGGATGACTGCGGCCGTCCGTTCCAGGCCCGTGCAGCGATGCCTGAGCCATCCGCTCTGTTGCCCAGCGCTCGTGCTCCAGCCGGGCCAGCAGCTGAACCTCCTCCTCCGCGAACGCGAAGGTGAGTGCCGGGTCGAAAGCCGGGACCGTGAGGCAGCCGATCACGGCCAGCTTCTCGCCGACCTGGCGGGCCTGGGCGCGGTTGGACTCCTTGAGGGTCTCCGGCAGCTCTTCCCATGGGCGCAGCGACTCCCGGCGGGCCGGGGCCGCACCCTTGCCGCTGGCGGCGTCTAGTGACGCTGCGTGCATAGCGCGGATGTAGGCGCCGTGGATGGCCTGTGCCAGCTGTTCGGTGACCTGGGTGGTGGTGTAGCCGCTGAGGCTGTCAATGACGCGGTCCTGCGCCGTCAGGCGCGCCTTCATCCGCCGGCACTCGTGCAGGATCGCCCCGGCGTCCAGGAACGTCTGCTCGGAGCGGCGATCGGCGGCCCGCCCCAGGACGTCCTGCCCAACCATGATCACCATCATGAAGATGAGCTGGGCCAGGGTGGACAGGAACGTCATGAAGGCGAATGGGTAGGGATCAAACCGCTGCACGCCTGCCTCGGCCAGGCCAATCCAGGCCACCTGGGTCAAGCCCGAAATCCAGAAGGTCCACATGCTGCCCAGCCGCATGGTCAGCCAGGCCGCGATCCGGCCATTGACGCTCACCGCCTGGTCGATGGCCTGGGGCGGTGGCAGCACCCGGTGCCGCTCGATCCAGGGATGCGGGCTCGACTCCAGCAGGCTGACTCCGCGGCTGAGCACCCGGTCATGCCGGTCAAGGTGTTCCTGGAGGTCCGCGACCTGAGCGAAGATCGCCTCGGCGTTCTGATACGTCTGCACCGCCCTGCCGTCGGCGGCCATGCCCAGCACCCGCTGGCCAACCAAGATCACCGAGCACAGCACGAGCTGCACCACATTGTTCAGGAACAGCAGGAAGGCAAACGGATACGGATCTACCCGGCGCAACGGACCCCAGGTCGCCAGCGCCATCCACGCAGTGACGACGACGAGCACGACGTACAGGGCAGGCATCGAGCCCACGGTCCGGGTCACCGCCGCCGCGATCGCCGCGTTGATGCCGGTCTGCTCGTCGGCGATTGTGACCGGGTGCTGCAACTCGGCCCCGCCGCTGGAGGCGCTCACACGTCCTCCCCAGGTGCGCGGGCCGCCGCCCCGCCGCCCCGCTGCCGCCTGCCCGGCGCAGCCACTGGCCGGCTGTCTCCCAGACGGCGCGGGGGCCGGGTTCCTGCGGGAAGCGGACCGGGCCGGTCAGACCGCATGCGGCAAGCGTGTTTTTCTGACCCCACGCCGCGGATTCTAATTCCTGCGACGAAACGCAGATTGCACCCTGAAGCGTGGATTGCCCCTTCAGGCGTGCGGGTGATCTGAAACCTCTCGGGGGCGGGCCACCCGCCTCGGGCGGCCGGGGTCGTGCGGGCCTGTGCCACCGACTGTGCGCACTAGACTCGCGCAGGTGATTGACCTCAAGGCCGCGCGCCAGGAACCGGACCGGTACCGCGCCGCACTGGCCCGGCGTGGCGCCGCCGACGACTTCGACGCACTGCTCGCCGCCGACCAGCGGTGGCGTGAGCTGACCGAGCGGGCCGAGGCGCTCCGCGCCGCGCAGAAGCGGTCATCCAAGGGCGCTCCGCCCAGCCCGGGGGAGATCGCCGAGCTGCGCCAGCGGCGCAAGGAACTGGACGCGGCCGAGGCCGAGCAGGCCGGGGCCGAGCAGGTGCGGCAGGCGCTGCTGGCCCAGATCCCCAACCTGCCTGACCCGACCGCCGCGGACGGGATGGAAGAGGAGGACTCGGTCGCCATCCGCACCTGGGGTGAGCAGCCATCGTTCAGCTTCCCGGTCAAGGACGCCACCGACCTGGGCTCGGCGCGCGGCTGGATCGACATGGCCCGCGGCGCCCGGCTGTCCGGGTCCCGGTTCGCCTACCGGATCGGCGACGTGGCCGTGACCGAGCAGGCGCTGTACCGGTTCGTGCTTGACCGGCTGGCCGGCAAGGGGTTCCTCACCGTGCTGCCGCCAGTGCTGGTCGGCGAGCGGGCCATGTACGGCACCGGGTTCCTGCCCACCGAGGAATCCAACCTGTACCACCTGGAACGCGACGACCTGTACCTGACCGGCACGTCGGAAGTGGCGCTGGCCGGCCTCCACACCGACGAACGGCTGGAAGAGAGCGAACTGCCGGCCAAGTACGCCGCGTTCAGCACGAACTTCCGCCGCGAAGCCGGCGCGGCGGGCAAGGACACCAAGGGCATGTTCCGGGTGCACCAGTTCGACAAGGTGGAAATGTACGTCTACTGCGTGCCCGAGCAGTCGGCCGAGTTCCACGAGCAGCTGCTGGCCCACGAAGAGGAGATCGTCCAGGCGCTGGGCCTGCCCTACCGGGTGATGAACATCGCGGTCGGGGACCTGGGCGCGCCGGCCGCGAAGAAGTACGACATCGAGGCCTGGTTCCCGGCCCAGCAGCGCTACCGGGAGATCACCTCCTGCTCGAACACCACCGACTACCAGGCGCGGCGGCTGAACATCCGGTTCCGCCGCGACGGCAAGCTGGAGTTCGCGCACACCCTGAACGGGACCGGGGCCACCGCCCGGTCGCTGCTGTCGATCATGGAGAACTTCCAGGACGAGCGCGGCACCGTGGCCGTGCCTGAGGTGCTGCAGCGTTACGGTGCGCCCGCCACCATCGGCACGCCACCAGCCAGCTAACCGACCGTCAGTTGACGCCCCAGCGCAGGAGCGCGGTGCATTGTGCCCCACCCGCGGGCTGTTGCAGAATCGGCTGGTGTCCTGCGGCGTGTTGTTTGTGCTGGTAGATGATGTTTTGGGATGATTTTCCCATGGCGAAGGGCTACAGGCCGGTGCAGCGGGATCAGCCGTTCCTGCTGCCGCCGGATATGCGGGAGTGGCTGCCGGCGGATCATCCGGTGTGGCTGGTGATCGGGGCGGTCAGCGATCATCTGGACACGTCGGTGTTTCATGCGCGGCGGCGGACCGGCGGGCCGGGGACGGCGGGGTATGACCCGGACATGCTGGTGACGCTGCTGATGTGGGCGTATGCGCAGGGGGTCACCTCCTCGCGGCGGATCGAGGCGGCGTGCCTGGCCGATGTGGCGTTCCGGGTGATCTGCGCGGGCAATGCCCCTGATCACGTGACGATCGCCCGGTTCCGGGCGGCGTTCCCCGGGGCGGCAGGGAGCCTGTTCGCTGAGGTGCTGGTGCTGTGCGCGAAGCTGGGGATGGGGAAGCTGGGGACGATCGCGCTGGATGGCACGAAGGTCACCGCGAACGCGTCGAAGGCGGCGAACCGGCGCGAGGAGACGCTGCGGAAGCTGGCCGCGGAGGAAGCAGCCAAAGCGGTGGCGGCGCACGCGGCGGCGGATGAGGCCGAGGATGAGCTGTTCGGTGAAGGACGGCGTGGTGACGAGGTGCCGCCGGATGCGGTGAACCCGGCGGCCCGGGCAGCCCGGATCGCCGCGGCGCTGGCGGACCTGGAAGCAGAACGCCAGGCCGCGGAGGCGGCCCGGGAGGCGCAGGCGCAGGATTACCTGGCCCGCGGGGGCCGCGCGCCGGGGCCGCCGCCACTGGCTGCGGCGGTGGCCGCGGCCCGGGCGCGGCTGGACCGGGCCCGCGCTGACCGGGCGGCGCAGATCACGCGGCTGGAAGCGCGGGCCGCGGGGCCGCGGGTGCCGGGCAGCCGCCGGGACGGTCCCAAGAGGGGCGTGGAGGACTGCGGGCGCGTGCGGGCCGCCCGCGCCCGCCTGGCCAGGGCAGAAGCCAGGGCCGCTGAGGCGCAGCGCCAGGCCGCCGCGAGCTCCTGCGGGCCGGTCCGCAACATCACCGACCCGGACTCGCGGCTGATGCCGGTCCGCGGCGGCGGGTTCATCCAGGGTTACAACGCCCAGAACATGACCAGCGAAGACGGGCTGATCATCGCCACCGAGCTCACCTGCGACACCACCGATACCGGGTGGTTCACCCCGATGCTGCGCCAGGCCGAAGACGCCGCCACGCTGATCACGGCCCATCAGCCGGCGCCGGCCAGCGCCACCCAGGACGACGACGGCAGCAGGATCGGGCTGGTGCTGGCCGACGCCGGGTACCTGTCCGGGGACAACCTCACCGCCGCTGGCCCCGACCGGCTGATCGCCGTCGGCAAGCACCGCGACCTGGAGAAAACCGCACGCCAGGCCGCCACCGCCCAGGACACCACCGCCTGGGACGGTGAGCGGGACGCCCACGACGATAATGGCGGGCCGATCGCGGCGATGGCCGCCCGGCTGGCCGCCAGCGAAGGCATCACCGCCTACCGCAAACGCGGCCACATCGCCGAGACCCCCCACGGGCACATCAAGCACAACATGGGCATCCGCCAGCTGGCCACCCGCGGTAAACCCAAAGCCAGCGCCGAATGGCGATTCACCGTCACCGTGCACAACCTCTTCAAGGCCATCACCACCGGGAACCTCACCCCCGCTGCCCTCGCCGCCCTGCCCGGCTGACGACCAGGGCCCCGGCCGCCCAGCCCGGCCCGCCCGCCCAGCCCGAATCCCGGCCGCCCAGCCCAGCCAGCCCGGCAACGCCACCTCGCGCCCCGCCAGCCAAAACGAATCCGACACAGCCCGCCCGCGAGGCACAATGCACCGCGCTGATGGCATGGGGCAGGGTCGTGCCGCCGAGGTCGTGCCGCCGGGCTGATCCGGCGTCCAGGCACTGACCCCGGCAGCTGTAGCCGAGGGTCGCGCCCGGTTACCCAGAATCACCGGAAATTCACCTCTTGATCCCGATTGCGACATCGGCTACCTTCATCGCAACACGAACAGACCATGATCTAACAGAATCCAACGTGAGAGCGTTAACAAGGATCTGCCGCACCCAGCGGACCGATGAGAAACCGGTACGAAACGGTGGATCTGGTAGAGCCAGGCCTGGGCTTCGGAGTAGGCGAAGGGAAACGATTCGGGGTCTCGCCGCCACGTATGGCCGCGTCCTCGTAACAGGTAGTTAGCCACAGGCTGGCTGCCGGGTGACCATGACTGGTCTGGACGGAAAGGCATGATCGAATGAGTAAGAAAAAGTTCGGCCTGGTAAGAGCGTGTGCGGTCGCCTCGGCGGCCGCTTTAGTCCTCGCCGCCTGCAGCAGCGGGGGCTCATCGGCCACTCAGCCGGGGTCACATCAGAAAGTCACCCTCACCTGGTGGACGTGGACCGCTAACCCAAAGAGCGTCATCGCGAATTTCGAGAAGAAATACCCCTGGATCACCATCAAGCCGCCGCCGTCCTACGGTTCCGGCGGCACGTTCTACGCCAAGCTCACCACCGCTCTCGCGGCCGGCAACGGGCCGGACGTGACTCAGGTCGAACTGGACCATCTGCCGCAGTTCACCCAGGCGCACGACCTGGTGAACATCGCCCAGTACGACGCCAAGTACAAGAGCGAATATCCGGCCTGGGTATGGAGCCAGGTCACCCAGGGCAGCAACCTGTACGCGATGCCCGAGGACATCGGCCCGATGGGCCTGATGTACCAGCCGGGCGTGCTGAAGAAGTATCACCTGCCGGTGCCGACGACGTGGGCGACCTACGCGTCGGACGCGGTCGCCTTGCACAAGGCCGACCCGTCCCAGTACCTGACCTACTTCCCGGTCAACGACGGGGACTACCTGGAGGCGCTGTTCTGGCAGGCCGGCGCCCGGCCGTACCAGCTGCTGCCGAACGGCACCTGGAAGATCGACGTGGACGGGCCGATCGAGCAGCAGGTGCTGAACTACTGGGGCAAGCTGGTCGATGAGAAGGCGATCCCGGTGGACAACGACTTCACCGCCGACTGGGGCCACCACATCGCCAACGACATGTACGCGTCCTACGTGGGCGCCGCGTGGGGGCCCACCTACGAGGTGGACACCTACCTGACCAATGCGCACCCGCAGACCTACACGGTCGGTGCGCTCCCGCAGTGGACCGCGGGCGCGCACGCCGACGCCAACTGGGGCGGCTCGACCAACGCCGTCACCAAGGACGCGCCGGGCAACCTGGACGCGGACGCGGCGCTGTTCGCGGCCTACATCAACACGTCCTCCAGCGGCCTCAGCGTGGACGAGAAGCCCGCGACGACGTCCGGCGGCGGCCGCGGCCTGTTCCCGGCCGACGTCAACCGCTCGTCGGTGCCCGCGTTCAACGCGCCCGTGCCCGACTTCACCGGGAACGTCAACCAGGAGTTCTCCAGTCTCTCCGCGAACGTGCCGACGGACTTCGAGTGGAGTCCGTGGGACACCGAGTTCGGCACATACGTGACCTCGCAGTTGCCGGCGGCCGCGGCCGGCAAGGAGAGCTGGACCAAGGCGCTCCAGGTCACCGAGCAGCAGATGCTGAACTACGCCAAGACCGCCGGCTACCAAGTCGAGGGATAACCACCGCCCAGTGGCCTGCCGGGCTCGGTCATGCCCGGCAGGCCACTGCGGCCTCGCTGTGAAAGGGGGATGAGCGGTGACCGTAGCCGGAAAGCCAGACGTCAGCCGGGCGGCCCGGCCGGCCGGGGTGGCCCGCCCGGGCCGCCCCGGCCGGCCGAGCCAGGCAGCCGCGGCGCAGCGCCGCGCCGGGGCCGGGATGACCGCCCCGTTCCTGGCTCTGTTCGCGGTGTTCTTCGTCGCGCCGCTGGTCTACTCGGTCTGGCTCAGCCTGAAGGCCGGCGGCACCGGCCAGTTCGCCGGCCTGCTCAACTACCGCTCGGTCATCAGCAACAGCGAGTACTGGGGCGGCGTGCAGCGAATGATCTACTTCGGGGTCATCCAGGTGACCGCGATGATCGGGCTGGCCATCGCGCTGGCCCTGTTCCTGGACAGCGCGTACTGCAAGGGCCGGAAGTTCTTCGCGCTGGTCTACTTCCTGCCCTACGCCGTGCCCGGCGTGATCGCCGCGATCATGTGGGCGTTCCTGCTCGAACCCGATCTCAACGGCGCGCTGAACATCCCAAACCAGCTCGGCCTGACCAGCGGCCCGATCGATCCGCTGGACTACCGGCTCGCCCTCTACGCGATCATGCTGATCGTCACCTGGGAGTTCGCCGGGTACAACATGACGATCCTGCTGACCAGCCTGACCAGCGTGCAACGGCAGGTCATCGAGGCGGCCCGGATCGATGGCTGCTCGGAACTGGCGATCGCTCTGCGGGTCAAGTTCCCGCTGATCCGCCGGACCGTGCTGTTCACCGTGATCCTGTCCATCATCGGCACCCTGCAGCTGTTCAACGAGCCGGTCTTGCTGAACTACATCGCGGAGACCAGCAACAGCCTGACCCCGAACCAGATCATCTACAACACCGCGTACCAGTTCGGCAACGAGTCGCTGGCCGCGGCCCAGTCGATCGTGCTGGCCGTGATCACGATCGTGGCCACGGTGGCGTTCTACGGCATCATCCGGCGCCGCAGTGATCCGCTCGCCGGGACGAGGAGGTATTCCTGATGAGCGCCGCCCAGACGCTCCCCCCGCGGCGAGCCCAGCGGCGGGACCCCCGGCCGCTGCTGGCTCGCCGGATCAAGATCACGGTGGGCACCGCCCTGCTCCTCCTGGCCGCCGTGTACGTGCTGGTCCCGGTGTACTGGCTGCTGATCGCGTCGACCAAGAGCAGCGGCCAGCTGTTCAGCACCCCGACGTTCCTGCCGCCCAGCCACCTGTCGCTGGGCAGCAACCTCAGTTCGCTGCTGAACTACGGTGGCGGCGAGTACAAGGACTGGTTCGTCAACTCAATCGTGTACGCGACCGTCACCGCGGCACTGGCCACCGGGGTGGCCACGCTGTGCGGCTACGGCCTGGCCAAGTACCGGTTCCGCATGCGGCGGGCGGTGTTCGGCCTGGTCGTCGGCTCGCTGATGGTGCCGGCCACCGCCCTGGTGGTACCGATCTTCATGCTGGAGACCTACCTGCACCTGAACAACACCTACCAGGGCGTCATCCTGCCGCTGGCCGTCTACCCGTTCGGCGTCTACTTCATGGCCATCTACTCGCTGGATGCGGTGCCGGACACGCTGCTCGACGCGTCGCGCATCGACGGCGCCGGGGAGCTGAACATCTTCTGGCGGGTGGCCCGGCCGATCCTGATGCCGGGCATGGTCACCCTGTTCCTGCTGTCGTTCATCGGCACCTGGAACAACTTCTTCCTGCCGCTGGTGCTGCTGGGCGACACCAGCAAGTTCCCGCTGACCGTCGGGCTGTCCGGCTGGGCCAGCGACCTGCATCAGGCCGGCACCGGGCAGCCGCTCTACCCGGAGGTGCTGCTCGGCTCGCTGATCTCGGTGCTGCCGATGCTCATCCTGTTCCCGTTCCTGCAGAAGTACGTGGCCCGCGGGCTGACGTTCGGGGCCATCGCGGGCGACTGACACAACCACCGAGACCATCGAGCACGAGGAGGCACGACCGGATGGCGTCATCCTGGGTGCGGGGCAACTGGCCGCCGCCGCACATCCTCTACGGCGGCGACTACAACCCGGAGCAGTGGCCGCCCGAGGTGTGGCACGAAGACGTCAAGCTGATGGCCGAGGCCGGGGTGAACCTGGCCACCGTCGGCGTGTTCTCCTGGGCCTGGCTGGAACCGGCCCCGGGCGAGTTCGACTTCTCCTGGCTGCGTGAGGTGCTCGACCTGCTGCACGGCGGCGGCGTCGACGTGGCGCTGGCCACGCCGACCGCGAGCCCGCCGCCGTGGCTGTCCGCCAGCTACCCAGAGGTGCTGCCGGTCACCGCGGCCGGGGTGCGCTACTCGCACGGCAGCCGCCAGCACTTCTGCGTGCACAGCCCGGCCTACCGGCGGCACGCGCTGCGCATTACCGACCGGCTGGCCCGCGAGCTCGGCGACCACCCGGCGGTCCGGCTCTGGCACCTGCACAACGAGTACGCCTGCCACATCCCGGCCTGCTACTGCGACATCTCGGCCGCGGCGTTCCGCGACTGGCTGCGGCGCCGCTACGGCACCGCCGAGGCGCTGAACGACGCGTGGGGCACCGCGTTCTGGAGCCAGCGGTACCGGGACTTCGCCGAGGTGCTGCCGCCGCGGGTCACCCCGACGCACCCGAACCCGGCCCAGCAACTGGACTACCAGCGCTTCATGAACGACTCGTACCTCGAAGAGTTCACCGAGGAGCGGGATCTGGTCCGGGCGATCACCCCCGGACTGCCGGTCACCACCAACTTCATGGGCTTCTTCAAGCCGCTGGACTACTTCGAGTGGGCCGCGGCCGAGGACGTCGCCAGCACCGACAACTACCCGGATCCGGCCGACCCGGACAGCCCGATGCTCACCGCGATGCACTACGACCTGGTCCGCTCGGTCAAGAAGGAAACCCCCTGGACGCTGATGGAGCAGACCACGCTGCGGGTCAACTGGCGCCCGGTCAACTCGGCCAAGGCGCCCGGGGAGATGCGCCGGGGCAGCTACCAGGCGCTGGCCCGGGGCGCGGCGGGCGTGCTGTTCTTCCAGTGGCGCGCCGCGCGGGCGGGCGCGGAAAAGTTCCACAGCGCGATGCTGCCGCACGCCGGGACCGCCTCCCCCATCTGGCCCGAGGTGACGAAGCTCGGCGCCGAACTGCAAACCCTTTCTGAGCTGAACGCCACCCGCGTGGCCAGTGCCGTCGCCATCGCGTTCTCCTGGCCCAACTGGTGGGCCCTGGAGCTGGGCTCCAAGCCGTCGGCCGGGATCGGCATGCTGGATCAGGTCCGCTGGATGTACCGGCCGGTCTTCGCGGCCGCCGCCACGGCGGACTTCGTCCGGCCGGACGCGGAGCTGTCCGGCTACCAGCTGCTCCTGGTGCCCAGCCTGTACCTGCTGACCGAGGCGCAGGCCAGCAACGTGCGTAGCTATGTCCGGTCCGGCGGGACCGCGGTGATCTCGTTCTGGTCCGGGATCGTGACCGAGTCCGAGCAGGTCTACCTGGGCAGCTACGGCGGCCCGCTGCGCGAGCTGTTCGGCGGGGCGGTGCTCGACGTGGCCCCGCTGCAGCCCGCCGAGACGGTGGAGCTGACCTGGACTGACGGGCGGCGCAGCACGGCCACGCACTGGCAGGACATCATCGAGCCTGGTGACGGCGAGGTGCTGGCCCGGTTCGCGTCTGGGCCGTGGTCCGGCCGCCCCGCCGCGCTGGACCACCGCTACGGCCAGGGCCGGGTGATCTACCTGGGCACCCGGCTGGACGGCGCGGCGATGCGCGAACTGATCGAGCCGCTGCTGGACGGGCAGGCGGCCGTGCCCACCGGCGTCGAGCGGGTGGTCCGCACGGCCGGCCCGGTCAGCTACGAGTTCCTGCTCAACCACACCGGGGACACGGTGCCGGTGCCAACCGCCCCCGGCGGCACCGACCTGCTGACCAACCGGGCGGTCGGCGGGCACCTGGACCTGCCTGCCCAGGGCGTAGCCATCATCCGCCGCGAAGGCTCGCCGCCCCAGGCTTCGTGATCAACCGATTACTGCTGCTCTGGCAACACCAATCGGTTGATCACGAACTAGTGATCATGCGCCGAGCTGGGCGCGGAGGACACCGAGCAGAGTGGTGCCGTCGGGGGAGCCGAGGCCGGTGCACGCGTCCCAGCCCGGCCCGGCCGCGTAGGCGCCGTTGTTGCCGCTGGTGATGTCCTGGAACCCGGTGGCCGCGGCGGCCGCGGCCACGCCCGCGTACAGCAGCGGCTGGAGCAGGCCGAACGGCTTTCCGGTGGACTGGGCCAGCCGGCAGATGAGGGCGGCCCACAGCGGGGCGACCGCGCTGGTGCCGCCGACCACCATCGACTGCCCGTCCACCAGCACCTGGTAGCCGGTCTGCGGGTCGGCGCAGCCGGCCACGTCGGGTACGCCGCGGCCGGGCGCGGTGCCGGCCGGCGCGCCGGCCCGGGCCGGCACCCCGGCGGACGCCTGCCAGGACGGCAGGCCGAACGCGTCGCTCACCCCGCCGCCGGTGGCGCCGTGGCCGGCCCCGTCGTTCCACACCGTCTCGGAGCTGATCACCCCGGTGGCGGCGTCCCCGCGCAGGCTGGTCCCGCCGCAGGCCAGCGCGTGCGGGCTGGACGCCGGGAAGTCGGTGTGCGGCTGGCCGTCGGTCTGCGCGTCGCTGCTGCCGTTGTCCCCGGCGGCCACGCACACGGTGATGCCCAGCGCGGCCGCGTCGGCCATCGCCTGGTCCAGCGCATCCCGGCCCTGCCCGGTCCACGCGTCCTCGGACTGGCCCCAGCTGATGCTGACCGCCGTTGGCGTCGGGCTGGCGTGCACTGCGGTGGTCACCGCGTCCACGAAGCCCTGGTCGGTGTTGGGCGCGAAGTACACCACCTGGGCCGCGCCCGGGGCGACCGCCCCGGCCACCTCGATGTCCAGCAGGACCTCCCCGTCGGCGCCGTTCGGGTCCTGGCCGGCCTGGTTGACCGCGCCGTCCACGCTGGCCGCGCTGACCGTGGGCACGGGCAGGCTGAGCGAGCCGAAGTACGTGTCCAGGTCGCTTTGGCCGAATCCGCCGCCTAGCTCGACGATGGCCAGGGTGTGGCCGGTCCCGTCGGTGCCAGCCGGGAACTTGTACAGCTCGGCCACCTGCGGCGGCGGGTAGGACACCGGGGCCGCGGCTGGGGCCGCCGCCCCGGTCCCGGCCGCCTCGGCCGTGGCGGCGGGCGCCCGGCGGAAGTGCGGGCGGGCCTGCGGCCGGTTGTCCAGGCCCAGGACGGCCAGCACGATCCCGTTCAGCTCGGCCGGGATGCGCAGCGCGCCCTGCCGGTAGCGGTGCTCGGCCAGCGGCTGGCCCGGGCTGGGCTGCGGAGTGCGCACCATGCTCAGCTCGGCGCCGAACGTCTCGCTCAGCGCGGCCAGCGAGCCCTCGACCTTGACCTGCCGGGCGCCCGGGTCGGCCTCGGTGACCTGCAGGCCGTACTGGGCCAGCACGATGCGCAGGAAGTCGATGTCGGCCGGGTCGGTGCCGTGCTGCTCGGCCAGTTGCTCGCGGGTCACCGTGGCCGGACCCTCGACCAGGTCCCGGGGCAGCGCGGACCGGCGCCGGGTCACCAGGGTGATCACGATCCGCTGTGACCCGTCCACCGGCCCGGCTTGCTCGGCCGCGGGCAGCGGCCCGCGGTCGCTGCCCGGCAGCGGGACAAAGGAATCGGCCGCGGAATCGGTCATGCTCTCGCTCCCTGTCTGCGTGACGGTCCTCGCCGGGGCACCATTGGGCAGCCCCATTGACCACGATCACGGATGGTGCGCACACCCTTCGTGCCCGGCACAGCCAGTATGTCGGGTTAACGGCGCGGCCGGAGGCGGTCGGCGATTTGCCCGGAAATGCCAGTGGCGGGGACGGCCGGAGCCGTCCCCGCCACTGGCCGGGCGGGTAAATCCGTCAGGCGGCGACCCGCTCAGGGGCCAGGTCGCTGGACCGGGTGTCGCCGGTCACCTCGAGCCGGTGCACCACGTTCTCCGTGCTGACCTCGTGCGCGGTGAGATCGGCCAGCGCCAGCACGCCGACGGCGATCGCATCGGCCAGCACCAGCCAGGTCAGCGTCGGGCCGGTGAAGATGAGCGCGGCGATCAGCGACCACAGCGCGGCCAGGCCGATCAGGCCGTGCCCGATCCGCTGGCCCGCCCGGCGGGCGGTGCCCAGGCTGGCCCCGGCCAGCAGCAGCAGCCCGGCCGAGACGCCGAACGCGAGCCAGCCGGCCACCGTGGCCGAGAATGCCATGGCCGAGACGGCCAGGAACGCCGCGCCGAGGATGAACAGATTATCCAGCGCGAACCGCAGGCTAAGCTTCATGACGAGTACCTCCTTGACGCCGGTTATGGCGTCAGCCGTTTCCATACGGCGGGCCGGAACGAGGCGCCGTATGGGCGCCCATTCCGTCTCGTCGGGCTCGCGGCCTTTTCCGCAGACCCATGCGCGTTAACCGGATTGGTCCTCCGGATATGCCGGGTGCGATTGTCTGCTGGATCACATCGAGGGCGCTTCGCTGCCGTCGCCCAGCTCCCAGGGGCCCCGGCCCGGCTCGCCCAGCGGCCGGCCCGGCTGCTCCGGGCCGCGCAGTTCGCGCGGCTTCTTCTTGCGCGGCGGGCGGCGCCGCACGTTCACCTCGCCCATCAGGGCGAAGCCCACCACCTTCAGCCGGGGCGCGCCGGGCAGGCCGGGCCCGGTCGCCCGCTGATCGAACCCGCCCATGAACGCGAACCCGGACACGTCCACCGTGATCTCTTCGTCCACGATGATGTCGATGCCGCCCATCAGGGCGAACGTCTGAATGGTCATCTCGTGCCCGCTGAACTGCGCGTCGCGCAGATCGAGGCTGACGGCGCCCATGATGGCCACCGCGGTGTAGCTGGGCGGCACCACCCAGCCGCCGCCCCGGTGCGCCTCGCTCAGCACCGCGACCGAGATGGCCGATCCGGGTGTGCCGGCGATCCGGGCCTCCGGGAACCGGGTGCCCGCGGCCTCGACGGGCGGCATCGGCGCGGTCACCGGAGCGGGCGGCTGCGGGCCCGCTTCGGGCAGATCCTCCGTGATCGCGGCCAGCTCACCGTAGGTCCTGGCCGCGTAGGCGGCGGTGAGCCGCTCGTCGAGCTCCTCGATCGTGATCCGGCCGTCGCCGGCCGCGCGCCGCAGCACCTCGGCGGCGTGTTCCCGGTCTGCGTCGGATACCCGGAGGTTACGGCGGTCCGCCGGCCCGTCGGGGGTGGTCATCTGGAGTTCGCCTCAGGCGCCGGGCAGCGACAGCTCGAGGCAGCTGATCCCGCGCAGGTCCAGCCAGGCCCGGTCGCCCGCGCGCACCAGCCGGAGCAGGACCTGGCCGCAGGTCCGGCAGCGGGCGACCGCGCCCGGGCTGTCCAGGTACACGTGAGCCTGGCCCATCGCGGCCCGGGTGCCGCACGCGGCGCACTGGCCCACCGCGCCGGTCAGGTCCACGGCGAACACCTCGCCGAGCGGCCCGCCCAGCACGTTGCCGTCCAGGTAGGTCTGCACGATTAGCCTCCGGAGGGTCCGAATCGTTCCGTCTTGATCGCGCCGGGCCGGTGACCGGCCGCGACGAGCAGGTTGGCGGCCGCCTCCACGAACCCGGTCGGGCCGCAGACAAACACCGCGGGTGGTGCCGGGGTGTCAGCCGCCCGGGGCAGCACCGCCGCGCTGAGCCGGCCGGGCGGGTGCGGCCACCCGTCTGGCACCGTACGCGTGTACACGTAGTCGATGCGCAGGCCATCGGCCCGGCGCTGGCGTTCGGCAAGCTCGGCGGCGTACAGGGCGTCGGCGGGACCGCGGACAGAATAGAGGAGCTGGAACGGGGCCTGGCTGCCCGCCGCGGCGCGGCTGCGGATCATGGACATGAGCGGGACGATGCCGCTGCCGCCCGCCACCAGCAGCACCGGGCCGGGGCTGGCCGGGTCCCAGACGAACCAGCCGCCGATCGGGCCGCGCAGCTCGAACGGGTAGCCGGGCTGCAGCGTCTCGGTCAGATACGGGGAGACCTCGCCGTCGGCCAGCCGCTGCACAGTCAGTTCGACCCGGCCCGGCTCGGGCGCCGAGGCGATCGAGTAGGACCGCTCGGCCGAGTAGCCGTCCTCGGCGGTGAGCCGCACGTCCACATGCTGCCCGGGCAGGTGCCCGGGCCAGCCGGGCAGGTCGATCGCGATGCTGCTGGCGGCCGCGGTCTCCTTGCGGATGTCGCTGACCGTGCCCTGCTGCCAGCTCAGTCGCCCCAGTACCGCTGCTCGCGCCATGGGTCTCCGTAGTTGTTGTAGCCGAGGCTCTCCCAGAATCCTGGCCGGTCGGTGTCCAGCAAGTCGATGCCTTGCACCCATTTGGCCGATTTCCAGAAGTACAGGTGCGGGACCAGCAGCCGGGCCGGGCCGCCGTGCTCGGCGGCCAGCGGCTTGCCCTCGTACTCGTACGCGATCCAGGCCTGGCCGTCGCGCACGTCGGCCAGCGGCAGGTTGGTGGTGTACCCGCCGTAGCTGTGCGCCAGCACGTACTGCGCGCTGGTCTCCGCCTGGGCCAGCAGGGTGTCCAGGGACACCCCGCGCCAGTGCGTGGTCAGCTTCGACCACTTGGTCACGCAGTGGATGTTGACGGTGATGTCCTCATCGGGCAGCGCGCGGAACGCGGCCCAGTCCCAGCTGCGCACCTGGCCGGTCTCGGTTTTGAGGCGGAACTGCCACGACCGGGTGTCCACCCGGGGGGTGGGTCCGGCGGACAGCACCGGGAAGTCGGTGACCAGGTACTGGCCCGGCGGGAGCTTCTGGTCCCCGCGGCGGCGGCCGGAGAAACCGGGTGACACGATACCCATCCGCCTAGCTTGTCACGCCAGGCCGGACACCGTCTCCGGCCACCCCGGTGACCCTGGTGCGGCGCGCCGTGCGGGGGTCAGGCCCCCGTGCAGGTGGCCCCAGTGCAGGTGGGCCTCAGTGCAGGTGGCGCTGCCAGTCGCGGGGCACCCGGCAGGCCGGGCCGGGGGTCGGCTGGTCCAGCGGGTGATGCTCGGGCGGGGCCAGCGGCGGCCCGTCGTAGAACGCTTCCTCCGGATAGTTCCAGTACCAGTCCTCGCCCGGCTCGAAGCTGCGGATCAGCGGGTGGCCGGTGGCCGCGGAGTGCGCGCTGGCGTGCTGTGCCGGTGAGCTGTCGCAGCAGCCGATGTGCCCGCATTCGGCGCACCGCCGCAGGTGGAACCACCAGCCGCCGGCCGCCTCGCACTCGGTGCAGCCGGTGCCGCTGGGTTTGGCGTCCGGGTTGACACCCGGGATCACATCGGCCATTCAGTCCTCCTCTGGGGCGGTCACCGGCAGCCGGACCTGGAACCGGGTGTTCCCGGGCACCGACTCGACCCGCAGGTCGCCGTGGTGCCGGTTGACTACGATTCGCCACGAGATGTCCAGCCCGAGGCCGGTGCCCTCACCCACCGGCTTGGTGGTGAAGAACGGCTCGAAGATACGCCCCTTGATCTCCGGCGGCACGCCTGGCCCGGTGTCCCCGATCTCCACCATGACCCAGTCGTTGTCCCTGGCGGTGCGCACGGTCAGCGTGCCGTGCCCGTCCATCGCGCTCACCGCGTTGTCGATCAGGTTGGTCCAGACCTGGTTCAGCTCGGCCGGATAGGCGGGGATCGGCGGCAGGCTGCGGTCGAAGTCCTTGACCACGGTGATCCCGTCGCCGATCTTGGCGCTCAGCATCATCAGCGTGCTCTTCAGCAGCTCGTGCACGTCCACCACCTGGAACGGGGCCCGGTCCAGCTGGGAGTACTGCTTGGCCGCGGTGACCAGGTTGGACACCCGCTTGGTCGAGTCCTCGATCTCGTTCATCAGCAGCTCGGTCTCGACCGTGTAGTTCAGCCAGCGGATGGCGCCCTCCAGGGTGCCGTCCTCGACCGCCGCCGCCACCTGGTCCAGCCACCCGGCGTCGAGCCCGGCCTGGACGAACGTGGGCGCGAGTTCCCAGCCGCGGTCGCAGCCGTGATCGGTCAGCCAGTCGGTCACCGCGTCCTCCCGGTCCGACGCCTCCATGGGGGTCAGCTCGGGCGCCTTGGATACGCGTTCCGCCGCCTCTTCCTGCAGCCGGACCAGGGTCTCCAGGCCCTGGTGGTTGAACTTGCCGGACGCGATCATGGCCAGCTTGTGCCGCTCGCCGGCCACCCGCTCGCGCAGCGACGAGGTGGCCCGCACCGCGGCCGCGGCCGGGTTGTTCAGCTCGTGGGTCAGCCCGGCCGACAGCGAGCCCAGGGCGAGCAGCCGCTCCCGCTGCCCGACCTGCTGCTGGACGTTCTTGATGCCGAAGAACAGCCCCTCCAGCATGTGCACGGCCATCGGGAACCAGTCCCGCATCATGGCCGCGAACTTGTCCGCGTCCAGCACGTAGAAGCGGGACGGCTCGGTGACCCGCATCGAGTTGTCGTAGACCTGGGGGACCCGGTCGCCCAGGTAGGCCCGGAATGCCCCGGTGTAGGCGCCCCGCTGGGAGCTGCGGTTCACCTCCACGTCGTCGCCGCCGATCTTGCGCGACATGACCAGGGCGCCCTCGATCAGCACGTAGAAGCAGGTGGCCGGGTCGCCCTCGCGCGTACACCGGGCCGGGGTCGAACAGCTCGACCCGGCCTTCCCGGCACAGCCATTCCAGCTGCTCGCTGGTCAGCTTCTCGAACAGGAACAGGCTGCGCAGCTCGTCGACGTCACAGGGCAGCGTCTGCCGGCGGGTGGTCTGCAGCGCCGGGGTCTGCGCTGCCGGGGTCTGGGATGCCGGGGTCTCGGCTGGCTGGGTGACGGGCTCTGCGCTCACAACTTCTCCAAATATCGGTGCACGAGCATGACGGCCATGGCCCCTTCGCCGACGGCGGAGGCGACCCGTTTGGCGGATTCGGCGCGGGCGTCCCCGGCTACGAACACGCCGGGCACGCTGGTCTCCAGGTGATAGGGCGCCCGGTCCAGCTGCCAGCCGGCCGGTTTCTGGCCGGATACGGACAGGTCCGGGCCGGACACCACGAAGCCGTGGTCATCCCGGACCACCACCCCGTCCAGCCAGTCGGTGAGCGGGGCGGCCCCGATGAATACGAACAACATTCCCGCGTCCACTGTTTCCGTGCTGCCGTTGGCGGTGTTCCGCAGCGTGAGCTGCTCCAGGTGCCCGTCCCCGTCCGCCCGGATGACCTCGGTGCAGCAGCGGACCGAGAGGTTCTCGATCGCCTCGATCTGCTGGATCAGGTAGTAGGACATGGACCGCTCCAGGGACGGCCCGCGGACCAGCACCGTCACCGACTTGGCGTGCCGGGACAGGTACGCCGCCGCCTGGCCGGCCGAGTTGGCCCCGCCGACGATGTACACATCCTGGTCGATGCAGGCCGAGGCCTCGGTCAAGGCCGAGCCGTAGTACACCCCGCGGCCGGTCAGCTCGCTCAGGCCGGGCGCGTTGAGCTGCCGGTAGGTCACCCCGGTGGCCAGGATGATGCTGTGCGCGCCGAGCGTGCCGCCGTCGGCGAACTGGACGCCGCGCGCCGACCCCTTGACCTCCAGGCCGACCACCTCGCGGGTGGTGAGCAGTTCGGCGCCGAACTTCTGCGCCTGCATCCGGGCCCGGAGCGTGAGCTGGGACCCGGACACCCCGTCCGGGAAGCCGAGGTAGTTCTCGATCCGCGAGCTCTGCCCGGCCTGGCCGCCGGTCGCGGTCCGCTCGACCAGCACGGTCTTCAGCCCCTCGGACGCGCCGTACACGGCCGCGCCGAGCCCGGCCGGGCCGCCGCCGATCACCACCAGGTCGTAGAAGTCCTTGGCCGGGGTGGTGCTCAGCCCGACCTTGCTGGCCAGGTCGGCGTCGCTGGGCGCGATCATCGTCTCGCCGTCCGGCGTGATGATCAGCGGCAGCGTCCGGCCGTCGGCCCCGGCCACGGCGAGCAGCCGCTCCCCGTCCGGCTCGTCCGAGGGGAACCAGCGGTAGGCCACCTCGTTCCGGGCCAGGAACTCGCGCACCTCGGTGCACCGCGCCGACCACCGGTGCCCGACCACCTTGGTCACGTGCACCGGCTGGTAGTCGGCCTCGCGCCAGGCGTCCAGCTGGGCGTCGATCACCGGGTAGAGCTTCTCCTCCGGCGGGTCCCACGGTTTGAGCAGGTAGTAGTCGAGATCGACGACGTTGATCGCCTCGATGGCCGCGTTGGTGTCGGCGTAGGCGGTGAGCAGCACCCGGCGCGCGGCCGGGTAGACCTTCATCGCCTCTTCGAGGAACTCGACGCCGTTCATCTGCGGCATCCGGTAGTCGGCCAGGATGACCGCCACCTCGTCGCCGCGCAGGCGAAGTTCTTTCAGCGCGTCCAGGGCGGCGTCCCCGGACTCGGCCCGGACGATCCGGTACTGGCCGCCGTATCGCTGCCGCAGGTCACGGGCTACCGCCCGGGACACGCCAGGGTCGTCGTCAACGGTGAGTATCGCGGTCAGGGCCGGGTTGTCCGGTTCGGGCGTGGTCATCCGCGCACCCAGGACGGATCAGTTTTGCGTGTTGGCCACCTCATGTTCCCATCGTAGGAAACCGCGCAAACTGGAGGTCAGGGGCGGTCGTCGTGGTCGTCGCGGCCCAGGCGGGACAGCGGCAGGGCGAACCACAGCACGGCGAACACGCAGGCCAGCCCGGCGGTGATCAGCACGGCGCGCAGCCCGGGGGCCACGAAGCTGGTCACCAGCAGCACCGCCGAGCACACCGCCAGCCCCACCGTGACCAGCCCGGCGATGGCCAGCCGGTTGGTCACCCGGACCAGGGTTTCCTTCTCGTGCCGCCGGAACAGCAGCCGGTGGTAGGCGACCGGGGTGACCAGCAGGGCGGTGGACAGCGCGGCCAGCACCACGGTGGCCAGGTAGATCCCGCGCTCCGCATGGTCCAGTTTGACGAACCGGTTAGCGAACGGGATCGACAGCAGGAAACCAAACAGCACCTGGACGCCGATGCCGACCACGCGGAGCTCGTTGAGCAGCTCTATCACGTTGCGGTCGGCCCGCTCCGCCACGGTTTCGCCGGGCCGGTCCGGCTCGGTCCGGGCCGCGTCGGCGGCTTCCCGGGAGGCGTCCGTGCTCATCTCGCCCTCACTCCCGGCCACGAACTGGCCATGCCCCCGAGCTACCCCTGGCCCCGACCGCAAAACGCCCCCTCGCCGGGGCCGCGTTCCTGGCTGGCCTGACCGGCGCACCGGCTGCTTGACGGGGGTAGCGGGGTGTGATCTTCTGTCTTGCGTTCCGCCGACGGCAGGGCAGGAAGCCGGTGCGAGTCCGGCGCGGTCCCGCCACTGTGACCGGGGAGCAAGTCCCGTGACGGCCACGACCGCGGCAGCGGTGGGAAGGCCGGGAGGAGCTTCGATCCGGGAGCCAGGAGACTGCGGCCGTCGGTCCGACGCCTGCGGGGCGTGGTTACCCCGGGGAGGGCTCAGCTGATGATGGTGCCGTCGCGGCCAGGATCCGCGCGGGCGGCGGGGCTGCTGGCCGGTGGGCTGCTCGACGTCGCGCTGGGCGACCCGCGACGCGGGCACCCGGTCGCGGTCTTCGGCGCCGCGGCCGCCAGCGCCGAGGCCCGGTTGTGGTCGGACAGCCGCGGCCGGGGCGCCGCCATGGTGGCGGCCTGCGTCGCCCCGGTGGCGCTGGCCGGGCTGGCCGGGCAGCGGATGACCCGGGGCCGCCCGGCGCTCACCCTCGCGGCCACCGCGCTGGCCAGCTGGACCGTGCTGGGCGGGGCCAGCCTGGGCGGCGCGGCGCTGGCCGTGGGCCGCGCCCTGGAGGCCGGCGACCTGGCCGCCGCGCGGCGGCTGCTGCCCACCCTGTGCGGCCGCGACCCGGCGCAGCTCGACGCGGCCGGGCTGGCCCGGGCCGCGGTGGAGTCGGTCGCCGAGAACACCTCCGACGCGGTGGTCGCCCCGCTGCTCTGGGGAGCCGTGGCCGGCCTGCCCGGCCTGCTCGGCTACCGCGCGGTGAACACCCTGGACGCGATGATCGGCCAGCGCAGCCCGCGCTACCAGCGGTTCGGCTGGGCCGCCGCCCGGCTCGACGACGTAGCCAACCTGATCCCGGCCCGGATCACCGGCCTGCTGGCCGTGGCGCTGGCCCGCACCGTCGGCGGCAGCTCGCGGCGCGCGCTCGGCACCCTGCTCCGCGACGGCCGGCGTCATCCCAGTCCTAACGCCGGCCAGTGCGAGGCGGCGTTCGCCGGCGCGCTGGGGGTGCGGCTCGGCGGCCGGAACAGCTACCAGGGCCGGACTGAGCAGCGTGGCCTGCTGGGCGACGGCGCACCGCCGGCGGCCCTGGACATCACCCGGGCCGTCCGGCTGTCCCGGCTGGTCAGCGCGGCCGCCCTGGTGCTGGCGGCGATCGTGGCATGGGGAAGGAAATCATGACCGGCGAGCTGAATTCGCTACCGCGGGCGGACATCGACGCGCTGTACCGGGTGGTGGCCGAGCGCCGCGACGTGCGCAACGGGTTCCTGGCCGATCCGGTGGACGATGCCCTGCTCACCCGGGTGCTGGCCGCCGCGCACCAGGCGCCCAGCGTCGGGCTCAGCCAGCCCTGGGACTTCATCGTGCTGCGCGACCGGGCGATCCGGGAGCAGGTGCACGCCCTGGCCCGGCGCCAGCAGGAGGTGTTCGCGGCCCGGCTGCCCGGCCCGCGGGCGCGCGCCTTCCGCGAGCTGAAGGTCGAGGCGATCCTGGACACGCCGGTCAACATCGTGGTCACCTGCGACGCCACCCGGGGCGGCGGCAACGTGCTGGGCCGGCACGCACAGCCCCAGGTCGCCGCTTACTCGACGGCCTGCGCGGTGCAGAACCTGTGGCTCGCGGCCCGGGCCGAGGGCCTCGGCGTGGGCTGGGTCAGCTTCTTCGCCGAACGTGAGCTGGCCGGGACGCTCGGGCTGCCCGGGCATCTGGAGGTCGTCGCCTACCTGTGCGTGGGGTACGTCACCGAGTTCCCGCCCGCGCCCGAACTGGTGCTCAGCGGCTGGGCCCAGCGCCTGCCGCTGGCCTGGGCGGTGCACGACGGGCAGTGGGGCCGCCGCGGCCTGCCCGGCCAGCCGCCGGCCCGGCTGCTGGCCGACACGCTGGCCGCCATCCGTCCGCTGGACGCGGCGGCGGTGGCCCAGGCCCGGGAGCGGCAGGAGGCGCTGACCAAGCCGAGCGGCTCGCTGGGCCAGCTGGAAGCGGTGTCGGTGCAGCTCGCCGGCCTGGCCGGGGAGTGCCCGCCGCCGCTGCCCGAGCCCGCCGTGGTGGCCGTGTTCGCCGCCGACCACGGGGTGCACGCCCAGGGCGTCACGCCCTGGCCGCAGGAGGTCACCGCGCAGATGGTGGCCAACTTCCTGGCCTCCGGCGCGGTGGTCAACGCGATCGCGGCCCAGACCGGGGCGGAGGTGTGCGTGATCGACGTGGGCGTGGCCGCCGACCTGCCCGCCGGTCCCGGGCTGCTGCCGCGGAAGATCCGGCCGGGCACCGCGGACATGACCGCTGGGCCGGCGATGAGCCGCGCGGAGGCCGAGCGGGCCGTCGAAGTGGGCATCGAGACCGCCCGCGACCTGGTCGCGGCCGGCAACCGCTGCCTGCTGACCGGCGACATGGGCATCGCCAACACGACCGCGTCGGCCGCGCTGATCGCGGTGTTCACCGGCGCCGACCCGGAGCAGGTGACCGGCCGCGGCACCGGCATCGACGACGAGACCTGGCAGCGCAAGGTCGGCGTGGTGCGCCGCGCGCTGGCCCGGCACGCTCCCGACCCGGCCGACCCGCTGGCCGTGCTGGCCGCCGTGGGTGGCCTGGAGCACGCCGCGCTGGCCGGGTTCATGCTGGGCGGCGCCGCGCTGCGGGTCCCGGTGCTGCTGGACGGCGTCATCGCCGGCGCGGCCGCGCTGGCCGCCCGGGCGCTGGCCCCGGACGTCACGGACTGCCTCATCGCCGGTCATCTGTCCAGCGAGCCCGGGGCCCGCCGGGCGCTGGACGCGCTCAGCCTGCGCCCGCTGCTCGACCTGGACCTGCGGCTGGGCGAGGGGTCCGGGGCCGCCCTGGCGCTGCCGCTGGTCGGCGCCGCGGCCCGGGTGCTACGCGAGGTGGCCACGTTCGACAGCGCCGGCGTGTCCGGTGAGAAGGAATGATCCGCTGGGCCCGGGCAGCCGGCCGCGGCGCGGCCGGGCCCACCGGGTGCTCGTGCTGGGCGGCGCCCGGTCCGGCAAGTCGGTGACCGCGGAGCGGCTGCTGGCGGCCCGGGACCGGGTGGACTACGTGGCGACCGGTGGCCGCCCGCACGCCGCTGACCCGGAGTGGGCCGACCGGGTGCGCGCCCATCAGCGGCGCCGCCCGGCGCACTGGGTCACGCTGGAAACGCTGGACCTGGAGCAGGTGCTGGCCGGCCCGCGGCTGACCGGGCCGGACCGGGGCACCCCGGTGCTGGTGGACTGCCTGTCCACCTGGCTGGCCGGGGTCATGGAAGAGTGCGGGCTGTGGACCGGCCGCCCCGGCGCCGACCAGGTCCTGGCCACCCGGCTGGACGGGCTGCTCGGCGCGTGGCGGGCCACCACCCGGCCGGTGGTCGCGGTCAGCAACGAGGTCGGCTCCGGGGTGGTGCCGGCCACCGTCTCCGGCCGGCGCTACCGCGACGAGCTGGGCGTGCTCAACACCCGGATCGCCGCCGAGTGCGAGCAGGTCTGGCTGTGCACCGCCGGCATCGCCCGGCGGCTGCGGTGACCCGGGAGACGGCGATGACCCGGACCCCGCACACCCCGTCGTGGCGGGTCGCGCTGAGCCTGTTCACCGTGCTCCCGGCCGGCCCGGCGGCCGAGCTCGAGGCCGGCGCCGCGGCCCGGGCCATGTTCTGGCTGCCCGCGGTGGGCCTGCTCCTCGGCCTGCTGGCGGCGGGCGGAATGGCCTGCGTCCAGGCGGGCGGGCCGTCCGTGCCGCGGCAACTGCTCGGCGCGACCGTCGCGGTCGCGCTGCTGGCCGGGCTGACCGGCGGCCTGCACCTGGACGGGCTGGCCGACACGGCCGATGGGCTGGGCAGCCGCCGCCCGGCGGCCGACGCGCTGGCCATCATGCGCCGCTCCGACATCGGGCCCTTCGGCGTGGTCGCGCTGGTGGTGATGCTGCTGATCCAGGTGACGGCGCTGGCCGCGGTCCCGCCCGGCTGGCCCGCGGTGGCCGCCCTGGTGCTGGCCGCGGTGACCGGCCGGGTCGCCGCGGTGCTGGCCAGCGGGGTGCCCGCGGCGCGGCCGGGTGGCTTCGGCGCGCTGGTGGCGGGCCGGACCGGGCGGCCGGGCCGGGTGGCGATCGGGCTCCTGCTGCTGGCCGCGGTGATCCCGGCCGGCCTGGCCCTCGGGGGTGCGGCGGCCGCGCTGCGCGGGCTGGCCGCGGCTCTGGCCGGGCTGCTGGCCGGCGGCCTGCTCGGCCGGACCGCCCGGCGGCGGCTGGGCGGGATGACCGGCGACGTGTTCGGCGCGATCATCGAGCTGAGCACGGCCATCGTCCTGCTGGTCCTGGTCGTGTCGTTATGATCCTGCGCCCGAACATATTAAGGACTGGTCATATCAGGGGCTGGCCGGCCCGGGCCGGGGCAGGCATAATGCGTGGCAATGGCGATTCCGGCAACCTGTCTCTCACCCGCTGCGGCGCGCGGCTCTTACTCGCATCGCCGAGGTCCCGCCGCAGCATCGCAGTCGCCAGCTGTTCTTCCCGGATTCCTGGCTACCGTCATGCCCTCGTTGAAAGGACGACGCCTTATGTTCAAGCGCCCGATGGCGATGGCTAGCGGTCTGGTCCTGGCCCTGGCGGGCCTCGCCGGGACCGCGAGCTTAGCGCAGGCCAGCACCCAGGCGGCGGCCTGCCGTCACGTCACCGGGCCATTTCACGAAAACCATGCGGAAATAACCGACTCGGCGGGCAAGCGGTATATCCCGTACGGCATCGTGGTCACCGGCCTGGGGAATCCCAACTGGGCGGAGCACCAGCCCGGTGACGCCCCCGAAATCGCTGCCTCGGCCGCGTCGTGGTGCGCCAACACGCTGGAACTTCAGGTTTTCCAGTATGCCATGTTCAATGCGAACGGGAGTGTCAATTCGACGTTCCTCGGGCTGGTCGAGTCCGAGGTAAGCCAGGCGCTCGGGCTGGGCCTGGTCGTGGCCATCGACGACCAGACCGAAGGTGGCCCGCCGAACAGCGCCGGACTGCCGGAAGCGCAGACCAAGACGTTCTGGAATGTGCTGAACGGCATATACGGGCATAATACGGACGTGATCTTCGATCTGTACAACGAGCCCAGGCGGGTGGGCTCGTACAGCGAAAAAGCGACCTGGCAATACTGGCGGAACGGCGGTAAGTACCAGGGCACGAAATTCATCGGGATGCAGACCCTGGCCAGTTACCTACGGCGGATCGGGTCGCGCAACCTATTCTGGATCGAGGGCCCGCACACCGGCGGGTCGCTGCAGTATGTCAGGCAGTACCGGGTGACCAAGGCCGGGCCGCTCGAATACGGCGTGAACCATCCGGGCGGGGTGACCGCGCCGCACGACGCGGCGTACTGGAACACCCGGTTCGGGAGCAACGCCTCGGTCGTTCCGATGACCGACACAGAATGGACCAATTACGCGTCGACCCGGTCGTGCTGGGCCAATGCGCCTAAGTCCGTGCCGGCGTTCCTCCAGTATCTGGCCCGGCACCACATGGGCCTCATGGCCTGGACGCTGACACCGATGGTGCTGGTGGAATCGGCCAACCTGGCTGATCCAACCCGGATCAAGAGTAACTGGGCTTGCAAGAATGGCCTGGACCAGGGGGCGGGCCATCAGATCATGCAATTCTTCCGCAAGTACAATAGCTGACTGACGGTGCGGAGGAGGAGAGCATGAACGAGGCGCACCTGCGCATCTGCGCCAGCCCGGAATGGGCGGCCTACGTCGAGTCGGAACTGCTGCCGTGGGCGCTGCAGGAGGCCGACCTCGGGGACGAGGTACTCGAAGTGGGGCCCGGGCCGGGGCTGACCACCGACGTGCTGCGCCGCCAGGTGCCCCGGCTCACCGCGGTGGAGATCGACGAGCGGCTGGCCGGCGCGCTGGCCGAGCGGATGTCCGGCAGCAACGTCGACGTGGTGCACGGCGACGGCACCCGGCTGCCGTTCGACGCGGGCCAGTTCACCGCGGCCACGTTGTTCACCATGCTGCATCACGTCCCGTCGGAGCAGTTGCAGGACCAGTTGCTGGCCGAGGTGCGCCGGGTGCTGCGCCCGGGCGGGCTGGTGGTCGGCAGCGATGGGATGGCCACGCCGGCTCGCTGGGAGCTGCACCAGGACGACGACTACCTGCCCATCGACCCGGCCGGCCTGGCCGCCCGGCTGACCGCCGCCGGGTTCGCCGGCCCGGTCGTCGAGGTGAGCGGGGACCGGTTCCGGTTCATGGCGGCCGTGCCTGCCTGACCGGGCGCTGGCTCGCGGCCCGGGCGCTGGCTGGCCGGCCGAACGCTGGCTGGCTGGGCGCTGGCTGGCTGGCTGGGCGCTGGCTGGCTGGCTGGGCGCTGGCTGGCTGGCTGGCTGGGCGCTGGCTGGCTGGCTGGCCGGCCGTGGCCGCACCGGGCGTTACCGGCCGCCCGGGCGGGCCGTCCATGCCTCGCTGCGCTGCCACAGTTCGGCGCCCAGTTCCACGGTGGCCACCGGGCTCGGCTCGCGCTCCCGGCAGTCCTCGTAGTAGCGGCCGCTGGCCGTCGCGATCCCCGGGTCGGTGGCGCAGAACAGCGAGGTCCGGGCGCCCTGCTCGGTGGACAGCATCCGCCGGGTGAGCAGCGGCCGCACCGGCCAGGGCACCCGCCGCCAGATGTCCGAGGCGACCAAGCCCGGATGCAGCGCGTAACTGGTCACCCCGGTGCCCGCGAGCCGCCGGGCCAGTTCCTGGCTGAACAGCACGTTGCACAGCTTGGCCACGGCGTACTCGGGCAGCCCGGTGAGGCTCCGGCTGGGCCGCCGCACCGCGTCGAAGTCGATGCCGCGCGCCTGGTAGTGCGCGTCGCTGGACACGGTGACCACCCGGGCGGGCGCACCGGCGGTCAGGCAGTCCAGCAGCGCCGCGGTCAGCGCGAAATGGCCGAGATGGTTGACCCCGAACGCCAGCTCGAAGCCGTCCGCGGTCTGGCGGCCGCGCCGGCCGGGCAGCCCGGCGTTGTTGATCAGCCCGTGCAGCGGCTGGCCCAGCGCGCGGAACGCCGCCGCGCAGTCGCGTACCGAGTCCAGCCGGGCCAGGTCGAGCGGGAGGACGCCGACCGCCGGGTTCCCGGTGGCCGCGGTGATGCCGGCGGCCGCCGCCTGGCCCTTCTCGGCCGACCGGCAGGCCAGGTACACCCGGGCGCCCCGGCTGGCCAGCCCCGCCGCCGTGGCCCGGCCGATCCCGGCGTTGCCGCCGGTCACCACGTAGATCCGCCCGTCCAGGTCCGGCATGAGCGCAGTCAGGCGATGTACAGCGCTATCGCGGCGTACTGGCACGCGGCCGCGGCGCAGACGAAGACGTGGAACACCTCGTGGTAGCCGAACACCGAGGGGTACGGGTCGGGCCACCGGAAGTGATAGGACACGGCCCCGGTGAGGTAGAGCAGGCCACCGCCCAGCATCAGCACGCCGGGCACCGCACCGGCGTGAATCCAGACCTCGGGCAACGCCAGCGCCGCCACCCAGCCGAGCGCGATGAACGTGCCGCCGACCAGCCGCTCGGGGGCGTTCATCCAGGCCATGTGGATCACGGTCGCGGTGCCGGTGAGCGTCCATAGCACGATGAGGCCGGCCACCCCGATCCCGCGGCCGGTGACCATGACGAACGTGGGCGTGGCCGTCCCGGCGATCAGGAAGAAGATCATCGCGTGGTCCAGCCGCTGCAGCCGGCGCCGCCAGGTGTCGGTCCAGGTACCGCAGTGATACAGCGCGCTGACCCCGAACAGGGCGCTCACGCTGGCCGCGTACACCGCGATGCTGGCCACCCGCGCCTGGCCGTGCGCCTGGGTCAGCAGCACGGTGCTGATCACCAGTGAGGCCGCGAACCAGAGCAGGTGCAGCCAGCCGCGCATCACCGGCTTGGTGTAGTGCACACCGCGCCGCGCGTCGTAGAACCAGTTCGCGGCCGGCCCGTTCCCGGGTGGCGGCGGTGGCGCTGCTGGCGTGGGCTCGATGACGGCCACCGGCGACCTCCCTCCCTGGCACCGGGCCCTACTGATTCTGCTCTGCCAGCGCCCGGTTATCCAGTGTGACCGAAAACCGGCGTAATTGCTGCCCCGATGGGCTAGATGTCCGGTAAAGACAAAAAGAACGGCGGTCAGCGCAGGGCGGTGCCGCCGGCCGCCGGGGCGTCACCGGCGGCGGGGGCGTCACCGGCGGCTGGGCTGCTGTCGGCGGCGCTGTCGGCCGCCCAGGGGCCGTCGGCGGCGGGGGCGCCGCTGCCGCCCAGGCTGCCCGCGAAGAACGTCCGCGCGGCCGCAACCAGCTGGTCCAGCGGCGGCCACCAGGGGCCCTGCGGCAGCTCTCGCAGCGCCTGGCGCACGTGCGCGGCGGCCTGCCCGTCGTCCTCCGGCGTGACCACCGCCGCGACCCGGCGCGGCCGGGCCGCCCGCAGCGGGCCGAGATACAGATCCGGGCCGGTGCCCTCGGCGGTAGCCGGGGTCAGCGCCAGGTAATAGTCGGGCAGCTCGAAGCGTCCCGCCCGCCAGGCCGCCAGCGCCTCGGCCGCTGCCGCCTCGAAGCCGGCCGGTCCCGGGGTCCCGGCGGACAGGTCCCACATGGCCCGCCACTGCGCGGCCACCCCGGCCAGCGGGTCGGCGGGCACCAGCACGAACGGCGCGGCGCGGCGGCCCGCCTCGGCCAGGGCCCGGGCGGCCGCAGTCAGCCGGTCCGGCTCCTCGTCCGGAACCGGAGGGCGGACCAGGGCGATGTTGGTGGACTGGGCCACGGCGGCCAGGAGCGGTTCCCGCACCGCGCCCACCACCGCGACCACCGTCGAGGACTCGCGCCGCACGGCCCCGATCATAGGCCCGCGGCGTCAGCAGCCGCCGCAGCGCCCTCAGCCACCCGCCCAAACGCATCAGCGCGGTGCATCGTGCCCGCCGGTGGGGCACAATGCACCGCGCTGATCCCTCCGCGCGGACTACAGCCCCGGCAGGCGGGCCAGCGGGAACGGCGGCGTGATCAGCAGTTGCACGTTCCGGTCCGTCGCCTGGCCGCTCCGGCCGGGGTGCGGGCCGTCGAACGGGATGGTGGCGGCCAGTTCCCGCACGACATGCGGCTCGCTCGTGGCGATCTCGACCGCCCGGTAGTCCGAGCTGGCCCCGCGCCGCAGGACGGCACCGGCCACCAGCCGGCGTTCAGTAGAAAGCGGTGGGTGGGGTGGGGTCAACCTTCGGCCAGCGCTATTTCATTGCCTGGGCCCAGTTCGCCGCCAGGTAGCTGGCGGCGTCGGTGGCCTGGCTTTCACTGAGGAAGACGGGCGTGCCGGTGACCGGCGGCAGCGCTGCGGCGGCCGCCTTGTCCAGCGAGCCGTTCGAGGTCATCGCGGTCATCTCGACCGGCCGCGCGCCGCCGTTGAGCCACAGGTTCTGCCCGCCGGCCGTGGCCTGCGAGTAGAGGAACTCCTCCCACAGCCGGGCCGCCGCCGGGTCCGGCGCGTTCTTGTTGATCGCCTGCGCGTAGTACCCGGCCAGGGTCGCGTTGGCCGGCACGAACACCTTCCAGTTCGAGCCCTGGCCGACCACGCTGGCCGTGTTGAGGTAGTCCCAGTTGATCACGACCGGGGTGGTCCCGGCCTTGATCGTGGCCGCGGTGGCCTGCACCGGGACGAAGTTACCCGCGTGCTTGAGCTGGTGGAAGAAGCGCACGCCCTTGGCGATGCTGGCCGCCGTGCCGCCCGTCGCCAGGTTGGCCATCATCACGCCGTTGAGCGCGGCGTTGGCCTCGGTCGGGTTCCCGTTCAGCGCGACCGCGTGCTTGAACTTGCGGCTCAGCAACTGGCGCACCGAGGTAATGGTGCCGAACCTGGCCGAGTTGTACCCGATGGACATGTAGCCGCCGTAGTCCTGGTACCACCGGCCGGTGGCGCTCTTCTGCGCGGCCGGGATGTCGGCCCAGGTGGCCACCTTGTACGGGGCGAACAAACTCGTGTTGACCAGGGCGACGGCGATACCGATGTTCAGTACGTCGGGTGCCTTGGCCGTGCCGTTCCCCGACTTGACCGCGTTCACCTCGTCCTGGCTGCTGCCATCGGGATCAGCGGAATTGACGGTGATCCCGTACCTGGCCTCGAAGTCCTTGATGATCGTGCCGTAGTTGGCCCAGGCCGGCGGCAGGGCGATGACGTTGAGCTGGCCCTCTTTCTTGGCCGCGGCGACGAGCTTGGCCATCCCGCCACCGGCCGACGCCGAGGTGACCGTGGCCCAGCTGGACCCGCCGCCGCTGGAACCCGATGTGGAACTCGCCGAGCAGCCGGCGGCCAGCAATGCCAGTGCCGCGACTCCCATCAGGGTCAAGCGATAGGGAGATCTCACGCATTTCCTCCGGTTGGTGATCCCCAAGTGTGGCGGCCCGCGGCCCGCGGCACGCCAAGAGCCGGCGAGTTCTCACGCGCGGCTCGCCGCCAGCGGCCGGCCCACCCGCGCAGCACCACCCGCCCCAGTAGCCCCGTCGGCCCCGTCGGCCCCGCGGCCCCGCCGGCCCGAATGACCGGTGGCTGTACGGAGGCGCGGGCGACCAGTTCGACCGGGGCGATGTAGTCGTCCAGCGGCACCTCGCCGAGCAGCCGCCGCATCAGGGCGCGGCCCATTTCCTGCCGGTCCAGCCGGATGGTGGCCAGCGGGGGGTCCAGCAGTTCCGAGGTCGGCAGGTCGTCGTGGCCCAGCACGGAGACCTCCGGGCCGACCTGCAGCCGCAGCTCACGGGCGGCTTTGTAGACCCCGTGCGCGGTGTAGTCGGAGTTCGTGATGATCGCGGTCGGCGCGTCCGGGGCAGCCAGCAGCACCGCGCTGGCCACGTGCACGTCGGGGATGGTCAGCGGGGAGTACAGCACGCTGCCGCGCAGCCCGAGCACGCGGCACAGCCGCCGGAAATGACGCAGCCGGAGCACGTCCAGGAAGAACGGGTTGGCGAAGTTGCGCACCACGAACCCGTAGGTGGTGGTGCGACCCCGGCGCAGCGCCTGGGCCTGCGGATTGGCCCGGTAGCCGAGGTGCTGCGCGGCGGCCAGGATGCGCCGCCGGGTGTCGTCGGCCACGCCTGGCTGGCCGTTGAGCGCGAAGCTGGCCGAGGCGACCGAGACGCCGGCCATCTTCGCCACGTCGCGGATGCCTACCGCGCGTACTGATCCGTCCCGATGACTCGCCATGCTCTTCCCCGCAGCCTGGCGCTGCGCGGCCGCCACGAGGAAGCCGGGGCCGTCACGAACGCGGCCGCGGATTGTCGGTGGCCGGTGGCACAGTGGGGGGCAGTCCGCGGTTCGCCACGGGCCCGCCCGGGTGGGTAGGTTCGGGCTTAGCACGGGAGGAGCGTGAGTACGATCGCCACCACCGGCACTATTACTTATGACCTGGAGATGCACCGGGCGGAGCTGACTGGCTACTGCTACCGGATGCTGGGTTCCGCCCATGACGCGGACGACGCCGTGCAGGACACCATGGTGCGGGCCTGGCAGGCGTTCGACCGGTTCGAGGGCCGGTCAGCGGTGCGCTCCTGGCTGTACCGCATCGCCACCAACGTGTGCCTCGACATGCTGCGCAGCCGGCAGCGCCGCGCGCTGCCGATGGACCTGTCCGCGCCGGTGCCCTCGACCACGGCCCCGGTCGCGACCCGGCCGGAGACCACCTGGATCGAGCCGATCCCCGGCGACGCGGCCATCACCGCCCCGGACGCTGACCCGGCCGGTCAGGCGGTCCTGCACGACACCGTCCGGCTCGCGTTCATCGCCGCGCTGCAGCACCTGCCGCCGCGACAGCGCGCCGTGCTGATTCTCCGCGAGGTGCTCTGCTGGCAGGCCGCCGAAGTGGCTGACCTGCTGGACACCACCGTGGTGTCGGTGAACAGCGCGCTGCAGCGGGCCCGGAGCACGATCGCGGCCACCGGCCCGGACGCCGAGCAGCCGACCCCGGCCGTGGCCGAGCAGGACCGGGAGCTGCTCACCCAGTACGTGGACGCGTTCCAGCGCTACGACGTTGACGAGCTGGTCACGCTGCTGCACAAGGACGCGAGCTTCTCCATGCCCCCGTTCGAGATGTGGCTGCGCGGGGCGGACGAGATCCGTGGCTTCTGGACCGGCTACGGCAGCCCCTGCGCGGGATCACGGCTGGTCCCTGTGGTGGCCAACGGCGGCCCAGCCTTCGGCCAGTACAAGCCCACCGCGGGCGGCACCCGGTTCGAACCGTGGTGCATCCAGGTCCCGGAGATCACCGATGGCCGGATCACCCACCTGCACCACTTCCTGGACACCAGCCTGTTCCCCCGGTTCGGGCTGCCGCCCTACCTCGAGGCTTAGGCGGGTACCCGGACCGCTCGCTGGCCGGGTCGGCTGGTGGGCTGGCCGGGCAGGTGGGCTGGCGGGCGCCGCGTTACTGGGCCGCGGCTTCCTCCACGGTCAGCTCGGCCGCGGGGTCAGCGTCCAGCCGCGCGTCCGGGATGGGCTGGCCACTGCGCACCGACCGCCCGTAGGTCCCGTTGGCCAGCCGCTGCTCGGCCCGGCCGATCGCGG
This sequence comes from uncultured Actinomycetes bacterium, assembly GCA_963717125.1. Taxonomy (GTDB): domain Bacteria; phylum Actinomycetota; class Actinomycetes; order Streptosporangiales; family Streptosporangiaceae; genus RYN-230. The sequence continues at coordinate 80,665 of CAVQVG010000019.1, read as the reverse complement.
CCAGCCGGTCACGCAGGCTCTCCGCGATGGCGTCGTCCTCGCCCTCCGCGCTCAGCGGCTGCGCCGGATCGCCGAAGTCGACGCCTTTCTCGTCCTCGCTGTCCCGGTCCGCACGCGCGGACTGCTCGGTATCCGCCAGGAGGCGCTCCACCTCAGCGCGCTCGGCCCGCAGCCGCCGCCGAGCTTTTTCCTCGTCCACTGTTCCTCCTTTGCGCTCTGCTGCCTTGCGCCTCCGGCGCCCCACCCGCCTCCCCTTCCCCCTTCACTGCGCCGACTTCCCCCGTCGCTTGACGCTCGTGCTCTGCTGCCTTGCGCCGCCGGCGCCCCACCCGCCTCCCCTTCCCCCTTCACTGCGCCGACTTCCCCCGTCGCTTGACGCTCGTTCCTCGCGCCGCGCTCCTCAGTCCAGTCGGCGGCGCGCGCCTTTGGCGCGTGTGATGTTAGTCGTTGCCGTGGGTGCTGGCGGCCAGGTCCCACTTCTGCTCGATCTTGCCGAACCGCCAGATGGCCAGGGCGGCCACCCAGGTCAGCACGAACACGCCGACGATCACGAAACCGGCCTTGTTGATGTCGAAGCCGGCCAGCCAGGACCAGCCGGGCCCGGTCAGGTTGCCGTCCTGGCCGAGCAGGCCGAGCACCTCGACGGCGCCGATGAACACGGCCACGAACACCGACAGCGCGGTGATGGTCAGGTTGTAGTAGACCTTGCGCACCGGCCGGGCGAAGGCCCAGTCGTAGGCGAAGTTCATGAAGCAGCCGTCGGCCGTGTCGAACAGGCTCATCCCGGCCGCGAACAGGATCGGCAGCGACAGCACCGCGTAGAACGGCAGCCCGCCGATGACCGCGGTGCCGGCCAGCACCAGCAGGGCCACCTCGGTCGCGGTGTCGAAGCCCAGCCCGAACAGGATCCCGACCGGGTACATCTTCCAGGGCGTGTCGATCCGCCGGGCCAGCGGGCCCAGGAACCGGTTCATCAGGCCGCGCTTGTTCAGTTGCTCTTCAAGTCGCTGCTCGTCGTAGCGGCCCGCGCGCATGTCACGGAACACCCGGACGATGCCGGCCAGGATAACCACGTTGATCGCCGCGATCAGGAACAGGAAGACCCCGGACACCATCGTGCCGACGATGTTGGTCGTGTGCTGCAACTGCGAGCTGGAGTTCCTGACCTGCTCGTCCAGGGCCCGGATGCCGAAGTTAAGCAGCAGCGCCAGCACGAATACCACGCTGGAGTGGCCGAGCGAGAAGAAGAACCCGACCGACAGCGGCCGCTTGCCGTCGCTGACCAGCTTGCGGGTGGTGTTGTCGATGGCCGCGATGTGGTCGGCGTCGAAGGCGTGCCGCATGCCCAGGGTGTAGGCCAGGATGCCGGTGGTGAAGCCGAACGTCTCGGTCTTGCTGATGTGGAAGTGACCGCTGACCGCGGCGGCGAGCATAGTCCAGCCGACGACATTGAGCCCGACCACCGTCAGCGCCATCGCGCTCGCCCCGGACCACTCGCGGGGCGTCAGCCCGTTGCGGATCCTGGCCAGGCGGGCACGCGGGTCAGCCATCTGGTCACCTTCCGTGCGACGAGCTCGCTGCTAGCAGCCTAGATTTATTGCAACTTACTCGCAACAACACATACCAGGTAACTGCTTCGCGGTGCCGGGCGGCTGATGGCGAAAACCCACCGCATAGCGACTGGAGAGGCGGGTCAGCTGCTCTGGTTTTGGACCTGGCGCTTGATCCGGGCCAGCATGGCCGCCATGCCGCGCAGCCGCAGCGGGCTGACCAGGTCCTGCAGGCCGAGCGCGGTGGTGAACTCGGGCGGGGTGGCCAGGATCTCCGGCGCGCTCAGCCCGTCCAGCCCGGAGTACAGGATGCTGGCGAAGCCACGGGTGGTCGGCGCCTCCGGCGGCGCGTCGAAGAACAGGTGCACGGTGTCGTCGTCGCCGACCTCCACCGCCAGGAACAGCGGCGACTGGCACTCGGGCACCGCTTCCAGCCGGTCCCGGTGCTCGGCGAAGCGGTCTGGCAGCGGCGGCAATTCGGTCGAGAACTCCAGCAGCAGCTGCAGCTTCTCCTGGCCGGACACCGCGTCGAAGTCGTCCACGATGTCCTGCAGTCGCGGGTTCAGCGTGCTGCCGGCGGTGGTCACGGCTCGTCTCCCTTGGTGATGGGCACGCCGACGCTGTTCCCCCACTCGGTCCAGGACCCGTCGTAGTTGCGCACGGTCGGGTAGCCGAGCAGGTGGGCCAGCACGAACCAGGTGTGGCTGGACCGCTCCCCGATCCGGCAGTACACGACCACGTCGTCGGCCGGGCTCAGCCCGGCCTCGCCGGCGTAGATGGCTTCCAGTTCCTTGCGGCTGCGGAACGTCGCGTCCTCGGCCGCCGCGCGGGCCCACGGGATGTTCACCGCACCCGGGATGTGCCCGCCGCGCAGCGCCCCCTCCTGCGGGTAGTCCGGCATGTGCAGCAGTTCCCCGGAATACTCGCCCGGCGAGCGCACGTCGATCATCGGCTGGCCGAGATGCGCGCGGACCTGGTCGCGGAACGCCCGGATCCGCGAATCATCCCGCTCCACGAGGGGGTAGTCGGCTAGCGGGCGGTCCGGGACCGCCGTAGACAGCGGACGGTCCTCGGCGATCCACTTGGCCCGCCCGCCGTCCAGCAGCCGTACGTCCGGATGGCCGAACAGGGTGCACACCCACAGCGCGTACGCCGCCCACCAGTTGTTCCGGTCGCCGTACAGCACCAGGGTGGTGTCCCGGGAGATCCCCTTCGAAGACATCAGCCGGGCGAAGCCCGCGCCGTCCACGTAGTCCCGGGTCACCGGGTCGTTCAGCTCGGTGTGCCAGTCCAGCTTGACTGCGCCCGGGATATGCCCGGTCTCGTACAGCAGCACGTCCTCGTCGGATTCGGCCACCACGAGGCCCGGGTCATCGAGGTGCTCGGCCAGCCACTCCGTGCTCACCAGCATCTCCGGGTGCGCGTAGTCCTGGAACTTGGCCGTTGCGTCCTGCGGCAGCGTCACGGGTGCCGTCACCTCCGCTGGTCCGCCCCGGGGGGTGCGCCACGCCGGGGCCGCTGGGAACTGTCTCGCTTGTCAGCAACGCAGCTACCCCGCCGGTCCTTCCCGCATGCGTGTACCGGCGGGTTTGCCCGGCACCGGGCTGGGCCAGATCTAGGAGGGGAAGGACCGGGGTACGAGATGACCGCAGAACCCGAGGCCACGCCGGTGCGGCTGGACCGGCTGCCGATGGCCGGGGACCGGACCGCTGCCTACAGCTTCCTCCGCGAGGCCGGCCCGGTGCTCCGCACGGCGTTCGGCTCGTACCTGATCACCTCCGCCGAGGCGGCCGGGTTCGCGCTCAAGAACCCCGGGCTGTTCTCCTCCCAGCGTGCGTTCGACCTGGTGGGCAGCCCGTTGCCGCTGGTGCCCATCGCCTTCGACCCGCCGCAGCACACTCGCTACCGGCGCATCCTGCAGCCGTTCTTCAGCCCGCGCGGCGTGGCCGCCTGGCTGCCCCAGGTGCGCTCGCTGGCCGCTGAACTGATCGACGGCGTCGCCGGCGCAGGCCGCTGCGACCTGGTCGACGACGTGGCTGTGCCGCTGCCGGCCCAGGTGTTCCTGACCCTGTTCGGCCTGCCCACCGCCGACCGGGACCGGCTGAACACCTGGAAAGAGGGCCTGTTGCGGACCAGCCGACCCGAGCCCGGGGAGACCTTCGGCGAGCGCGCCATCCGGCTGGGTGCGGAACTGTATGAGTACCTGGTCGAGCACGTCGCCCAGCAGCGCCGGGACGGCACCGGCGCCGGCCTGCTCGGCCAGTTGCTGACCGGACGGCCCGGCGGGGACCGGCTCAGCGACGACGAGATCTACGGGCTGGCCTTCCTGTTCGTGCTGGCCGGCCTGGAGACGGTCACCTCGGCGCTGAGCACTGCGTTCGCCATACTGGCCAGCCAGCCGGCGCTGCGCCAGCGGATCGTGGCCGACCCGGCGGTGATCCCGGCCGCGGTGGAGGAACTGCTCCGGGTGGACGGCCCGCTGCTGTTCGTGCCGCGGGTGGCCACCCAGGACGTCGAGGTGGCCGGGCAGCTCATCCCGGCCGGCACGCTGGTGCAGGTGGTGGTCGCGGTCGCGGACCGGGATCCGGCCGAGCACCCGGACCCGGATGCGATCGACTTCGGCCGCCAGGAGCGGAACCTGGCCTTCGGCGGCGGCCCGCACCGGTGCCTCGGCTCGCACCTGGCCCGGATGGAGATGCGGGTCGCGATCGAGGAGTGGCACCGCCGGATACCGGACTACGAGCTGGCCCCGGGCCCCGCGCCGCGGGTGACCTGGCCGGCCGGCGTGGTCGGCATCGACCACCTGCCGCTGGTCTTCCCGGCGCAGGCCCAGGGCTAGCTGGCCCGGGGATAACGGCTCAGCCCCGCTCGCCCCGGTCCGCGTTGGCCAGGATCGCGTCGTGCACGTACCAGGAGAAGCCCGGCGCGATCTCGTCGTAGGTGGCGATGTACCGGGGGTCGGACACGTACAGCTCGGCCAGCCCGCGGTGCGCGCCGTACCCACAGTCGTAGAACCACCGGATCAGGTGCTGCCGGTGCGCCTCGGCCAGGTCCATGGCGGCTGTCTCGGTGGCCGGCGTACCGGCCCGCACCAGGTCGGCGAAGCCCTGGATGTTGGCGTCCGCCTCGGCCTTGATCGTGATCCAGTCCTCCTTGGTGTAGGCCGCAATGCGCCGCTGCGACTCCTGCCAGGCGTCCGTGTCTCCCCAGCGCTGCCGCGCCTCCTCGGTGTACTCGGCCATCTTGTCCGTGCCGAACACCTCGAATTGCTCCTCCGGGGTCAGCGCCATACCCATGTCCCGTGCCTCCATCTCCTTTTCGACCGCGCGCAGCAGCGCCGCGGTGCGGGCCGACCGCTCGCGTAGCAGCCGGTGCTGCCGGCGCAGGTGACCGTCGGTGCCGTCGGCCGGGTCGGCCAGGATCTCCGCGATCTCGTCCAGCCCGAACCCCAGCTCGCGGTAGAACAGCACCTGGCGTAGCCGCTGCAGGTCGGCCGCGCTGTACAGCCGATAGCCGGCCGCGCTGCGCGCGCTGGGCGAGAGCAACCCGATGCTGTCGTAGTGGTGCAGGGTCCGGACGGTCACCCCGGACAGCCGGGCCAGCGCGCCGACGGTGTACTCACTCACGGGCCCACTGTCCGCCCTCACGCAACGTGAGGGTCAAGCGGTTAACGGAGATCGTGGCCGGTGGTGCTGTCCACGTGGCCGGGGATCTCGCCCTCGTGCCGGTCCCCGGTGGTAGAGGTGCCCGACGGCTCGAACATGAGGATCGACCCGCCCGGCGAGGACGGCTTGTGCTCGACGCCGCGCGGCACCACGAACGTGTCGCCCGGCCGCAGCGACACGGTGCGCACGCTGCCGTCCGGCTCGCGCAGCGAGACGTCGAACTGCCCGTCCAGGACCAGGAAGAACTCGTCCGTCGTGTCGTGCGTGTGCCAGACATGCTCGCCGCGGGCATGCGCGATCCGCACGTCGTAGTCGTTCATCCGGGCCACGATCCGCGGGCTGTAGATGTCGTCGAACGAAGCCAGGGCGGCGGTCAGGTTCACCGGTTGCGCAGTCATAGAAGCCACGGTAATTCATGACCTAGGGTCATGGATATGGACACCGATGCGCTGCGCTGGTTCCAGCAGGTCGCCGACGGAACCACGCTGACCGAGGTGAGCGAGCTGGAGATGGTCACCCAGTCCGGGGTGTCCCGCGCGCTGGCCCGGCTGGAGGCGCAGCTGGGCACGCCGCTGCTCCGGCGGCACGGCCGCACGCTGCGGCTGACCCAGGCGGGCGCGGTGTTCAAGCGGCACGTGGACGCGCTGCTGCACCAGCTCGACGACGGGATCGCCGCGGTCAACCAGCTCATCGAGCCGGACACCGGCACCGTGGCGCTCGCCTTCCAGCACTCGCTCGGCACCTGGCTGGTGCCTGCCCTGGTACGCAGCTTCCGCACCGCGCACCCGCAGGTCAGCTTCCAGCTCACCCAGGTCAGGGACGAGATGCAGGCGGTGGCGCTGGACGACGGCCGGGCCGATCTGGAGATCGGCACCCGGCGGGACCGCAGCCCGGCGGTGCGCACCCGGCTGATCGCGGTCGAGCCGCTGCGGCTGGCGCTGCGCGGCGATCACCCGCTGGCCAGCCGGGAGGAGATCGGCCTGGCCGAGGTGGCCGATGAGCCGTTCATCAGCCTGAACCGCACGTCGGCGCTGCGCAGGCTGGGCGACGAGCTGTGCGAGCGGGCCGGGTTCCGCCCCGAGGTGGTGTTCGAGGGCGACGACCTGTCCACCGTGCGCGGCTTCGTGGCGGCCGGCCTGGGCGTGGCCATCGTCCCGGCGCCGCGGGCCGGATCGCCGGAGGCCGCGGCCGGCCCGCTGCAATACCTGGCGATCGCCGACCCAGGGGCGGTCCGTGAGCTGTGCCTGAGCTGGTCCGCGGACCGCCGGCTGCTGCCTGCCGCCGAGCTGTTCCGCCGGCACGTGATCAGGAGTGCCAGCGCGGGCCGGGTGCCCGCCCTCTCGCCGTAACCAAACCGATTTCCCATTCCTAACGCTCGTGCTGGCTGGCTCGCACCGGCTGTTCGCGGTGTCATCGAGCGAATGTTAAGAATGGGTTCACTCATCGGATGCGGAATGGCCTTGCTGGGTGAGCAGGGTGGGGCTGCGCCGGAGCCGCAGGGGACCGGCCGCACCGAGGAGGTTCGCCCAGCTATGACACAACGTCTTTCGCATTCCCCCGCTGGCCGGCGCGGGCGCTGGCGCGCCCCGGCGCTGCTGGCGCTCGCGGTGACCGCGGTGGCGCCGGTGCTCGCCGCGACCAGCGCCAGCGCGGCGCCCCGGGACCACGGCGGCGCCTTGCAGCCGGGCGACCTGCTGATCAGCGGGTCGGTGTACGCCGGCACCGCGGGCCTGCTCACCCCCGGGGTGACGGTGCTGCCGCCCGGCTGCACCAGCGGCTGCGTGACCGCCACCGCCGACGGCAGCTACCCCGGCGTGTTCAACAACGCGCTGGCCGACGGGAGCTTCGGGATCACCTCGCCGATCTTCCTCAACGAGGTCACCCCGGATGGCCGGCTGGTCCGCACGCTGCGGGTGCCGGACGGGACGCGGCCTGGTGTCCCGGGCGGCGCCGGCGCGGTGACGAGCTTCTCGTCCAAGTCCGAGCTGGCCCTCAACCAGTCCACCAACGGCCAGTACGTGACGTTCATGGGCTACGTCACCCAGCCGAACATGATCGACGTGTCCAACTCGAACACGCCGGGCGTGGTCGACCCGACCAACCCGGTGCCGGGCAGCTACTACCGGGTGGTCGCGACCCTGGGCCGCGATGGCCGGATCAGCTACACCGAAACGAACGCCTACAGCGGCAACAACGGCCGGGCCGCGATCCGCAGTGACAGCAACGGCGCCAATGTCCTGTACACCGCGGGGAATGCCGGGAACGGCGGCAACCCGCAGCCGGACGGTGTGATCCTCGGCGCGGGCGCGCAGATCATGACGCCGTCGAACCGGCCGGAGAGCGCGCAGGAGCCGGGCCAGCCGACCCCGCTGGGCAGCTTCAGCATCACCCAGCTCGGCGACGCCGCGGACAAGATCGGCAAGGACACCAACTTCCGCGGGCTGACCGTGTACGACAACGTCGTGTACGTCACCAAGGGCTCTGGCGGGAACGGCGTCAACACGGTGTACTTCGTGGACCCCACCGGGAAGGCCTGCCCCAGCGGGGTCGGCCTGCCCGAGCCGGGTGCGCCGCTGCCCACCTCGCCGATCGCCTACGACCCGTCGCTGCTGCAGAGCAAAGGCGTGTACCCGTACAACATGTGCGTGCTTAAGGGCTTCCCGACCGCGCTGAAGTCCACCACGGCGTTCCCGTTCGGGATGTGGTTTGCCAACCCGCACACGCTGTACGTAGCTGACGAGGGCAGCGGCGACAACACCTACTCCGCCTCGTCCGGCACGTACACCACGGCGGCCGCGCAGACCACGGCCGGACTGCAGAAGTGGGTGCTGCAGGACGGGACCTGGCAGCTGGCCTACACGCTGACCAGCGGTCTCAACCTCGGCCTGCCCTACCAGGTAGCTGGCTACCCGGCCGGGGACAACGCGGCCACCGGGCTGCCCTGGGCGCCGGCCACCGACGGGCTGCGGAACATCGTCGGCCGGGTCAACCCGGACGGCACGGTGACCATCTGGGCGGTTACCTCCACCGTCAGCGGTGGCGGTGACCAGGGCGCCGACCCGAACAAGGTGGTCACCATCACCGACCACCTGGGCGCGCAGACGCCGCCCGCCGCGGAGAGCTTCCGCACCGTCGAAGCCGCCCGGTCGGGCGAGGTGCTCCGCGGCGTGTCCTTCACCCCAGGCACCGGGGGCCGCTGATCACGCGGTAGCTGATGCGGGGTATACGGGAACGGGCGGCCGGGTTGTCCCGGCCGCCCGTTCCTTGATCTCTGTGCGATCGTGCTGGTGCTGAGCTACCCGTCAGAAGTGGGTCGGCCCAACACCGGCCGGCGTGGATGCCCGCGCCGTCGGCGTGGTGACCGGCGTGGTGCCGGTGCCCGCCGGCGGTGCGGTGGCCACGCTGAAGGTGCCGCGCGACACCAGCAGCCCGTCGGTGTTGCCCTTCGCGTCGGTGTAGAAGCCGACCAGGTCACCGGCGTCGTTGATGCCGTTCAGCGTGGTGGCCCCGCGGCCCAGTGGGTCGTTGACCACCCGGACGCCGCGGCCCGGCTGCCAGACGAAGCCGAACGACTTGGCGTTGGTGCCGCTGCCCCGCATGAACGTGCCGACGACCGCACCGAAGTCGTTGACGCCGAACGCCATCGTGGAACTGGCGCCCGGGATGCTGAACTCGATGACGGTGCCGCGCGGGGTGATCAGGAAGCCCTGGACCGCGCCCTTCTTGTTGGTGAAGAAGCCCACGATCTCGCCCCGGTTGTTGATGCCGGAGGCCGTGCTGCTCATCGCGCCGGGGATGTGCAGCCGGCGGAACCAGCCCCCGCGGATGCTGTACTCGAACGCGTGCGAGTCGCCCTTGGCGCCGTTGAAGAAGCCCACGGCGATGTCGCGATCGTTCACCCCGAGAAGCTGGGTGACCGGCGGCTGCGACATATTCCGGGTCGGGAACACCACGTTATGGAACTGGCCGTTCGCGGTGTAGAAGCCGAAGTTGCTGTTGTTCGCCGTATTGCGCTTGTTCTGGCCGGACCAGAACCCGACCGTAACCCCGGCGTCGTTGATCCCGATGACCTGGGTCTGCACGCCGACCGGGAAGTTCTCGTTCTGGAACGAGGAGCCCTGCTGTGCCAGGTTCAGCACGTAGCCCTTGTTCGGGTGACCCTTGGCCCCGGAGCCGAAGTAGCCGGCGATCTGGCTCCGGTTGTTGACGCCCAGGAGCTGGTTGAACGTGGGGTCGTTGCTGTTGTTGAGCGTGTTGAACGTCCACCCGGAGCCAAGCCGGGACATCTCGCCCATGTGGGTCATGTGCTCGGCCTGCGAGTTGGCGGAGAGGCTGACACCCGCGCTGCCGGACCCGTGCACGGCGAGCACGCCGCCGGCTACTCCGCCCATGGCAGCCGTAATGCCGAGCGCTATCGCGAGTACGCGACGGTTCATCGTTGTCCCACCATTCTGGGCAGATGAGCGGCGCCACCGTGCCCGTCGTATCTGGTCCTCACCAAGATCCCTTTCAGCGCATAGTGATCACGGTGTCCCTCGCTCATTCGGCGAGGTTAGTCACGGACCGGCCGGATCCCTAGCCCAACCGGGATGCGGTCCGCGTTCCGTAATATTTGCCGTCGGCTACCCGGCGTAGCCGATCACCAGGCTCTGGTTCCGGGCCATGGCCGCGCTCGGCTGATCGCCGATGCCCGGGCCGCGCTGAAAACGGCCAGATCGGGTGGGGTCAACCGGGCCTGGCTGGGCAGGGGTGGCTGGAACGGGATGTGCCATCAGACGGAGGGAGCCCAGTCATGGCTAACGAACTCGACGGCCGGAAGGCCGCGTTCATAATCGCGAATGAGGGCGTGGAGCAGGTCGAACTCACCGCGCCCTGGCAGACGGTGCAGGCCGCAGGCGGAACGCCGATGCTGCTGGCCCCGGAGCTGGGCACCGCCCAGGCCTTCAACCACCTGGACAAGGGTGACACCTTCCAGGTGGACGTGGCCATCGGGGACGCCTACCCGGAGGACTACGACCTGCTGGTGCTGCCCGGCGGGGTGGCCAACCCGGACATACTTCGCACCGTGCCCGCGGCGGTGCAGTTCGTCCGGGCGATGTTCGAGGGAGGTAAGCCCGCCGCGGTCATCTGCCACGGCCCATGGACCGTGGTCGAGGCGGACCTGGTCCGCGGCCGGACCCTGACCTCGTGGCCCAGCCTGCGGACCGACATCCGCAACGCGGGCGGCACCTGGGTGGACACCGCGGTCCAGGTGTGCAAGTCCGGCCCGAACGTGCTGATCACCAGCCGGCGGCCCGGTGACCTGCCCGCGTTCTGCCAGACCCTGGTCGAGGAGACCGCCCGCCAGTACCAGTCCAGCTAAACCAGTCCGCCCCTGGCGTCAGGCGTGCGGGGTGAATGAGGTGGAGCAGGAGCCGTGCCGGGTGCCTTTGACGACGCCCCCGCCCTGGCTGGGCTGATCGGATCCCGGCCCGCCCCGGCGAGCGCCGAATGACCGGTCACCGTGCGGGTACAGTAGGTGTGTCCTGGGACTTTGTCGGCAAATGCTGACTGAGGAGGCTGACTGTGTCCGTGGCACCCGGCTTCACGGGCGCGGCCGAGCGCGGGCACGTTGTCCAGTTCTACGCCCGGGATTGGGAGCTCGCCGCGGGTGCGGGACAGTACCTGGCCGACGCGCTGGCCGGCGGCTGCGCGGTGGTCGTGGTGGCCACCCCGGCGCACCGGCAGGCGTTCGAGACCTACCTGGCCGGGGTGGATGTCAACCTCGCGGTCGCCCAGGCGGATGGCCGGTACCGGGCCATCGACGCGGCCGCCCTGCTGGACCGGTTCGCCCGGGCCGGCGAGGTCAACGCGGCCAGCTTCGAAGCCGAGGTCGGGCAGGTAATCAGGGCGGCGGGCGCGGCCGCGCACCCAGTCCGGGTGTACGGGGAGATGGTCGCCCTGCTCTGGGACGCGGGCCAGCTCAATGCCGCCCTGGAAGTCGAAGGCTTGTGGAACGACCTGGCCCGGGACATCCCGTTCGGGCTGTATTGCGGCTACCCGGAGTCGCCGGTCTCCGGGCCGGATCAGCGCGCCGCCCTGGCCGAGGTCTGCCGCCTGCACGGGGCCGTGGTCGGGGTCCCGCCCGCCATGCCCTGGCTGGCCAGGACAGCCCCGGCTCCGGCCCGGTCCCGGGCGACGCGATCCTTCCCGCTGGACCGGGACTCCCCCCGGGCGGCCCGGCACTTCGCCCTGAAACTGTTGCGCAGCTGGCGGCTCGAGCCGCGCTGCGGGGTGAACCTGGCCAGTGACGTGGCCATCGTGGTCAGCGAGCTGGCCACCAACGCCGTCCGGCACGCCCGGTCCGGCTTCACCGTCAGCCTCATCCTGGCCACCGATGCGATCCGGATCCGGGTCGAAGACGCTCGCCCGCTGGCCGCTACGCACGGGGATCCGCCGTTGCCGGTGTCGCCGGACCACGGGCTGGGCCTGGTGGACGCCGTCGCGACGCGCTGGGGCGTGCAGCCCGCCGACGGCGGGAAGACGGTCTGGGCCGAGCTGCCGCTGACCTGACCAGCCTGGCTGCCCGGGTCAGGCCAGCCGCCAACCCCCCACAGGAGGCAGTGCATGCGCGTGGACGTCTGGGCCGACATCGTCTGCCCCTGGTGCTACCTGGGCAAGGCGCGTTTCGACGCCGCGCTGAGCCAGTTCGAGCACCGCGACGAGGTCGAGGTCGTCTACCACTCGTTCGAGCTTGACCCGGGGCGGCCGGCCGGGCACACCCAGCCGGTGCTGGACCTGCTGGCCGCGAAGTACGGCATGTCGCCGGCCCAGGCCGCCGCGGCCGAGGGCCGGGTGCAGGGCCTGGCCCAGGCGGCCGGGCTGGACTTCACCGTAGACCGGGAGCTGGGTAACACCCGGGCCGCGCACCGGCTGCTGCAGTACGCCCAGGCCCGCGGGCACGGCCAGGCCGCGATCGCCGCTCTGTACGGCGCCTACTTCGGCGGGGGCCGGTCGGTCTTCGACGCGGCGGGCCTGGCCGAAGTGGCCGCCGAGGCCGGGCTGGACGCCGGCCAGGCCCGGGCCGCGCTGGATGACGCGCAGGCCGAGCAGCAGATCGTGGACGACGGGCGGCAGGCCCGCCGTCTCGGGATCACCGGCGTCCCGTTTTACGTCATCGGCGGGTCGCGGGCGGTTTCCGGCGGCCAGCCGGCCGAGGTGTTCCTGGCCGCGCTCCGGGCGGCCTGGGACGACGCCGCCGCGCCGCACGCCGCACCCGCCTAGGGCGGCCCGCCCGGTTAAGACGGCGCCAGTGCCATAACGTCTACTGGGTGGGCACCGTGTCGCTCTTCGTCGAGGCCGCGCTGATCGTGCTGAGCCTGACCATGCTGCTGAGCTACCTCGCCCAGCGGGGTCAGCCCTCGCCGCGCTGAGCCGCGATCACGTCGCGGTACCAGCCGTAGGACGCCTTCGGGGTGCGGGCCTGGCTGCCACGGTCCACGTGGACCAGGCCGAACCGCTGGGTGTAGCCCTCACCCCACTCGAAGTTGTCGGCCAGCGTCCAGTGGAAGTAGCCGCGCACGTCCACGCCGGCCCGGATCGAGTCGTGCACCGCGCGCAGGTGGCCGTCGATGAAGTCGATGCGGAATTGGTCGGCCACGGCACCGTGGCCGGCGCTGGTCGTCGTGTGCGCAGCCGTTCTCGGTGATGTACAGCGGCGGCAGCGCACGGCCGTAGCGCCCGGCCAGTTGCCCGAGCATCTCGGTCAGCCCGGCGGGTACCACCGGCCAGCCGAACGAGGTGACCGGGTAACCGGGGATCGGCTGCATCTGGAACGGCAGCGGTGAGTCCGGCAGCGCGGATACCCGGGTCGGCACGTAGTAGTTCACCCCGATGCCGTCCACCGGGGTGGAGATCACCGTGAGGTCGCCGTCCCGCACGCAGGCCAACCCGCTGGCCGGGTCCTGGCCGTCGCTGGCCAGGCCGAACGCGCTCAGGTCGGGGTAGCGGCCGTGCAGCACCGGGTCGGTGAACACCCAGTCGTGCAGGGTGGCGTAGGCCGCCGCTGCGGCCTGGTCGGCCGCGCTCTCGCTGGCCGCCCAGGCCGGGGAGTAGTTGTTGGCGATCATTACCTGGCGCACGCCCGCCGCCCGCAGCGCGGCCGTGGCCAGGCCGTGCCCGAGCAGCTGGTGGTGGGCGGTGGGCAGCGAGCCCAGCATCAGCTCCTGGCCTGGCGCGTGCACGCCGAGTGCGTAGCCGAAGGCGGTGACCACGAACGGCTCGTTCAGCGTGGTCCACAGCGGTATCCGGTCGGCCAGCCGGGCCGCGGCCAGCGCCGCGTAGTCGGCGAACCGCTGCGCGGTGGGCCGGGCCAGCCAGCCGCCCGCGTCCTCCAGCGGCTGTGGCAGGTCCCAGTGGTAGAGGGTCGGCACCGGGGTGATGCCCGCGGCCAGCAGCGCGTCGGTCAGCCGGTCGTAGTAGTCCAGCCCGGCACCGTTGGCCGGCCCGGTGCCGGCCGGCTGGACCCGCGGCCAGGCGATGGAGAACCGGTACGCGGTAACGCCCAGGTCGGCCAGCAGCGCCACGTCCTCCGGCCAGCGATGGTAGGAATCGATGGCCACCTCGCCGGTGTGCCCGTCCCGGATCTTTCCCGGCTGCTGGCAGAACGTGTCCCAGATCGACACGCCCCGCCCGCCTTCGTGCACGGCGCCCTCGATCTGGTACGCCGACGTGGCGACGCCCCAGTGGAACCCGTCCGGGAACCGGGGCAGCGGCGGTCTGTTCACCCGCTGATCGTAATCACCGGCACATCTTGTGGCGATATTACGGACGGCTGCATTCCTTTGCAGGCCCTTTAGGTCTGCCTCTAGTGTGCTGAACGCGCGTCCCCTTGGAGCGGGTCACCTCACGGAGCGGGCCAACTCGAGAAGGGCCAAAACGTGTACCACCAAGGGAATGTGATACGCCGCGCGGTCTGGGCGGGCAGCACACTCGTCCTGGCGGTAGCGGGGCTGTTTGCCGGTGCGAGCGGAGCGTCAGCCGCGACCGCCACCGGTCCTGTGATTCCGTCTGACGCGAACCCCTCGCTGTCGAGCACGATGGTGAGCTACTCATGCACCCTGTCCGGTGTCACCACCGCGACACCGGTCACCCTCACGGCGGTGCTCAGCGCACCGACCTCAGGCACCGCGGGCACCGCCGCCGCGGTCACGCTCACTACCCGGGTGATGACGCTGCCCACGGCCGACAGCACCCAGCTGGCGTCCCTGACCCGGGTCACCGCGGCCGGCACGGCCCAGTCCACCGGGATGTCCGCGACCACGCTGGCCCTCACCGGCCAGAGCACCCTGCCCGCCGGGATGGCGACGCAGATACCAGCGGTCACCATCAGCGGCTCGGCCATCCCGTCGACCGCGGGCACGGCGTCGATCATGGCGCCAACGGCGCTCAGGGTGACGCTGGTCGCCGGGACCACGCTGGCCGCGTTCAACTGCACGCGGATCACCACAACCACCACCTCGGTGCAGATCGCGGTCATAGCGTCGACCGTGGCCGCCGCGACCACCGGGCCGATGTACGCGTGCACGGTCACGGTGGCCGGGCGCACGATGCGGCAGATGGACCAGATCCCGATGACGCTGAGCACGTCCGGCCCGAACACGGTCGGCTCGACCGACATGGTCATGCTCTCGTCGCCGGCTAACGGGCTCGGCGGGACGTATCCGGCGGGCACCTCCGCGGTCTCGTTCAGCGGCGCCCTGCCGCTGGCCGGCGCCCAGTCCGGCAGCATCCCGCTCACCGGGGCGATGGCGAACATCAGCGGCGGCATGTTCACGGTACGGACGTCGCTGCCGCTGCAGGCGGCCGGTCTGCTGCACATCATGCCGCCCAGCCGGTTCACCGTCATCGTGCACACGCAGCAGATGGTCTCGGTCGTCGCGGTCTGTGTCCTGCAGACCACGATCACCCCGACCATGACGGCGTCCACCATGGTGAACGTCACCGGAACGGCGATGCCGGCGGCCACCATGCCCGCAGGCACCACCACCGGTACCGGCACCACCCCGGCGCTGGGCACCGCCCCGATGGGCTCCGCCAACACCGGTGGTGGTGGCAGCCTGCAGCACGCCAACATCCTGCCGGAGCTGGCTGCGGGCATCGCCGTGCTGCTGGCCGGAGCCGGCCTCACGATCATCGGGCTGCGCCGCCGCCGGCGGCACTTCTCCGCCTGATCGGGCCTGGTCCCGGTCCGGGCCGCCGCCCGGACCGGGACCAGCCGGCCGTCTCCTACTCCCAGGAAGCGAATCACCCGGATGGAGCTACCGCGACGTAACCGCCGCACCGGGCCGGCCCGGCCGGCCCGGAGTCTTTTCGAGGACGAGCTTTACCAGGACGACAGCTACCCGGACGAGCTCTACCAGTCGCCGTACTACGAAGATCATGGTTACCAGGACCAGGGGTACCAGGACCAGGACTACCAGCGTCGCGGTCAGCAGCAGGGGCTGCTGCGCGAGCCGGACTACGAGGAGCCGCGCTACGACGACCGGCGCCACGACCGCCGCTACCAAACCCAGCGCATTGACTCCCGGGACTACGGCGGGTACGAGGACTCGGGCTACACGGACCGGCGCAGCCGCCGGCGGCGCGGGCCGGGCCGGCTCGTCCTGGTCCTCGGTTCCGTGCTCGTGCTGGCCGGCGCCGCGGTGATCGGCCGGGCGGTGGTGGAGCGTGGGCACCTGTACGGCCCGGCCGAGCAGATCCCGGCCAATGTGGGCACGACGGTGCCCGGCCTGGACGGCACGGTCGCGGCCCCGCTGGCCTTCTCCCGGCCGGTGCAGATCGATATCCCCAAGCTGGACGTGGACGCCCCGGTGATGCGGCTGGGCCTGGCCGCCAATCACACGGTGGCGGTGCCGCCGCTGGAGAACCACAATCTGACCGGCTGGTACGACGGCAGCGTCGCGCCCGGGCAGAAGGGCACCTCGGTGATCCTGGGGCATGTCGATTCGTTCACCGGGATCTCGGCGTTCTTCTACATCAAGACGCTGCGCCGGGGGAACCAGATCAAGGTCATGCGGGCCAACGGATCGATGGCGATCTTCACCGTGGACGGCGTGCAGAAGGTGGTCAAGAGCGCGTTCCCCACCTCGGACGTGTACGGCAACGTCAAGTACCCGAGCCTGCGCCTGATCACCTGCGGCGGCGCGTTCGACACCGCCACCCGGCAGTACCTGGACAACATCGTGGTCTACGCGCACCTCACCCGCAGCTACCGCAGACCTGTTCGGTAACGCTGTGACCTGGTACGTTGCCAAAGGGGATGAAAACAATCAGGGGGGACCTATGCGAGTCATGGCCAAGATCAGCCTGCCCGTCGAGGCGGCGAACCAGGCGATCAGGGATCATCGGCTGGGCAGCGTCATGCAGCGGGCCGCGGAGCGGTGGAAGCCGGAGGCGATGTACTTCACCACGTTCGACGGGCGGCGCACCGCGTTCATGGTGTTCGACATGCCCGATCCATCGGATCTGCCGCCGTTCGCCGAGCCGTTCTTCATGGAACTGAACGCCGACGTCCAGTTGGCGCCCGCCATGAATGGCGCCGACCTGGAGAAGGGCCTGTCGCAGGTCGGCTGACCAGCACGCGCGGATAGCCGCCCGGTCACTCTGGTGGCCGGGCGGACACCGCCGCCAGACCCCGCGCCCAGGGAAACCCCCGCTGCGCGGTGCGGTCGGCCGTCGCCTCGTCCGCCTCGTCCGGCTGGGTCCGGGTCAGCACCGTCACGCCCCAGGAGCGCAGCCGGGCGATGTTCTCGGCGAACGCCGGGTGCGCGGCATGCTCGGGGTTGCTGACCGGCATGGCCACGATCGGCAGCCGCTTGCCGATGGCTTCCACCAGGATGCCCAGCGGCGGCGTGTCGCAGATCCCGGCGCCCCACTTGTTGATGGTGTTGACCGTGCCGGGCGCCACGATGATCGCGTCCGGTGGTCAGCGGGTGAGGAACCTGGTCAGGCCGGCCGCGATGGCCCGGGCCGCCTTGGCCTGCCAGGCGGGGGAGGTGACCAGCGCGGCGTCGGCCGCGTTGCGCATGTTGGCGCACTCGATGAACACCTTCGGCACGGTGGACAGGTTGATGCCGCCCAGGTCGTCGCGCGGCTGGATCCCGTTCACCCCGTCGTAGGAGCTGACCGGCTCGCCGGTGCCGGCCGCGAACGCGTTGCGCAGGTCGGTGCCGAGCTGGGCGGACGGCCGCACGATGGCGTCGTTGATTCCGTCCGGGACCGGTTCCAGGACGGCGAAGCCGCGGCCGCCCGGCGGCCCGCCGTCGGCGTGGATGGACACCGCTGCGCTGGCATGCGCCTTGTTGCCCAGGGCGGCCCGCTCGGTGACGCACGGGCCCACCCCCGTGTTGGAGGTGCGGGTGAGCACCACGGTCGCGCCCGCCGCGCGCAGGTCGGCGGCCAGGTAGCGGGCCACGTTCCAGTTGAACTGCGCCTCGGTGTAGCCGCTGTCCGTCTCGGCGCCGGTGGTGTCGCAGGTCTCGCTTTCCCGGCCGTTCCAGATCAGCCGGTTGATGACCGACGGCGCGTCGAAGTTCCCGCCGTTGTGCCCCGGGTCCACCAGGACGACCTTGCCGTCCAGCACCCCGGAGGCGGTGGCCGGGAACCGGCCGGGGCCACCGCCGGGGGAGTGCGGCAGCCGCGGCGGCACGGTGGCTGCTGCGGCGGCCACCGCGGGTGCCGGTGTGCTGGCCGGGGTGCTGGCGGTCGGCGCGGCGCTGGTCGGCGTCGCCGGCGTGCTGGCCGGCCGGGTCCGGGCCGCGGCGTTGGGCTGGCTGGTGGCTGGCGCGATGCTGCACGCGGTCAGCGCGATCGTCGCGGCGGGCAGCGCCCAGGCGAGGCGGCGCATCAGAAGTCGGTGCTCGAATAGGCCGGCTGCCGGTAGGCCGGGGCCATCGGGTTCCAGATGGCCAGGAACGCGTTCTTGGCCGCGGTGGCCTGGCCGGACGCCTGCTGGCCGGCCGCATAGCTGGGGTCGGTGGCCGGGTTCGACCCGCAGCCGCCGGAGCTGGCCACGCCGGCCATCCAGCCCTGGTAGTCACGATCCGCGGTGATCGAGTCCTGCATCGCGGTGGTCAGCCGGGTTACCAGCTGAGCGCCGTGCGGCAGGCCGGACGGGGCGAGCGTGCGCAGGCCGCTGACGATCTGCTGCCGGGTGCTGATGGCCTGCTGGAGAGTTGCCTCCCCGCTGGCTGGGCTCTGCGAGCAGGTTTCCACGCCGTCGATCGCCGCCTGGACAGTGGGCCGCACTGACGCGCTCCGCGCCAGGTATGAGCCGAGGGTAGCCATCGCCGGCGTGCCGGGGGGCTGGGTTGGCCGCGGAGTGGTGTGTTTCGCGTGCGCGCTCAGCGGGGCCGGGTGCACGCCGACGGCGCTACGGGCGGCCTGGTGACCGGCGGGCCGGGGCCGGAGGGCGAGAAAGGTGCCCACGGCCGCCCCGGCCAGCAGGACGGCCGCGGCGGCGGTGAGCAGCCAGCGCCACCCGGACCGCCGGCGCTGGGCGGGCGGCCCAGCGGCCCGCTCGGTCGGCGCCGTGGCCGCTGGGGCATCCCGGCCGGCTGGCCGGGCCGGATCGGGGGTATATGCGGACGCGGCCCGCTCGGTGGGCGGGTGCGCCGGATATTCGGTGGGCGGGTGCGCCGGATACTCGGTCGGGGGGTGCGCCATGGCGCGGTCGGTGCCGGCCGGCGGCGGGCCGTCCCGGGCTGGCCGCGGCCGCCGGGGCAGCGGCGACGACGCGGCCGCAGCGGGCCGGGCCGGACCGGCCGGCCGGGCGGTCAGCTCGGCCAGCAGCTGGGTTGCGGTCGGCCGGTGCGGCGGATCTTTGGCCAGGCAGCGGTTGACCAGCGGGCGGAGTTCGGCGGGCAGCCGCGCGGTGTCCGGCTCGCTGTACACCACCCGGTACACCAGCGCGGCGGTGGACCCCGCGCCGAACGGGCCCTCCCCGGTGGCCGCGAACGCCAGCACCGCACCCAAACTGAACATGTCGCTGGCCGGCCCGACGTCCCGGCCCTCAGCCTGCTCGGGGGACATGAAACCGGGCGAGCCGACGACCATGCCGGTCTGGGTCAGCGCGCTGGCCCCGGCCGACCAGGAGATACCGAAGTCGAGCACCCGTGGGCCGTCGGCGGCCAGGATCACGTTGGACGGCTTCAGGTCGCGGTGCACCACACCGGCGGCGTGGATGGCGGCCAGAGCCTCGGCGAGCCCGGCGGCCAGTTGCAGTACCTCGGAGACCGGCCGTGGGCCGTCCCCGGCCACCGCGTCGCCCAGCGACGGGCCGGGCACGTACGACGTGGCCAGCCAGGGCACCGGCCCGTCCAGATCGGCGTCCAGCACCGGCGCGGTGAAGACGCCGCTGACTCGCCGTGCCGCGGACACCTCGCGGGCGAACCGGGTGCGGAAGTCGGCGCTCTCGGCCAGTTCGGCCCGGATCGCCTTGACGGCGACCTTCCGGCCGCCCGGGGACCGGCCGAGATAGACCCGGCCCATGCCGCCCGCGCCCAGCCGCGCCTCCAGCCAGTACGGGCCTATCCGCCGTGGATCCCCAGGTTGTAGCTCATCCAACCCGCCCACCCCCCCGGGTGCGAGTGGAGAAAGAGACCTCTCGGGGGTCAGCGGAGATGCCCAGCGACCCCTGTGACTTACAGTACGTTGTAGGTCACTTTGAGTCGAGTGAGCTGCCTAGGGGGCGGCTCAGCCGCTGATGGCCATGAACGCTGTGTAGCCGCCCAGGGCGAGCAAGATGACGGCGGTGATCCGGCGCACCCAGGCCATGGGGATGACGTTAAGGCTCTTGGCACCGACGTTGACCGCGATGGCGGCCACCGCCCACAGCCCCAGAGTGGCCCCAGCGAAGACAGACAGCGGGTCGTATCGGGCGGCCAGGTTGGCGGCGGTGAGCTGGGTGATGTCGCCCCACTCGGCGAGGAACACCACGGCGAAGCTGGTGCCCGCGACCCGGGCGAATGACGCAGGCGGGCCGCCTTGCCGGGCCGCGTCCACGTCCTCCCGCGGCTGCGGGCGGAAGCTGGTCACCAGCAGGTAGACGGCGCCGGCCAGGAACAGCGTGGCTACCACGCCGTCCACCAGATGCTGCGGCAGCAGGGCCAGTAGCCGCCCGGCGGTCACCGCGATCCCCACGTGCACGGTGAACGCCGCGGCCGCCCCGGCCCACACGTACGCGGGCCGGTACCGGGTGCCGAGGACCAGCGACGCGAACAGCGACTTGTCCGGCAGTTCGCCGAGGAAGGTGAGGACGAACGCGACACCGGCGGCGGCGAGATAGGGCATTCAGATTCCTTCGGTCGGGTTTCACCCGGACCGGATGCTGCGCTGGGTCCTCCGGCCGGATGCGCTCAACAGCCGAAGGTCTCGTCCGTCACAGCTACGTGACCCGGTGGCCGGGCACGCACCGCGTGCCAGCATGTTAACCAGCCGACGAAGGACTACTCCCCTTCATCACCAACCGTACCAAAAGGCGGCACCCGCCGATCTCCGTTCTCAGCCGCAGACGGGTCGGCCTTTGACCTGAAGCACGTGCTGCACGGCGCTGTCCAGCCGGGCCACCGGCAGCTGGCCGGAGCGGACGGCCGCGACGAGGCTGGTGATGACCTCGTTGGTGGTGGCCGGCGGGTTCGAGGTGTCGAACGTGACCATGTCGGCGCCCGCCTCGATGGCGCGCACCGCCGCCTGCGGGATGTCATAACCGGCGTCCTGGATGGCAGCCGCGGACAGCGAATCGGTCAGTACCAGGCCATGGAAACCGAGCTGGCGGCGCAGCACACCGGTGATGGCCCGGCTGGACAGGGTGGCGGGCAGCCCGTGGGTCAGGCCGGGGACGGCTGCCTCGCCCACCATCACCGCGGGCAGGCCGTGCTTGATCGCCGCCTCGAAGGGCAGCAGCGCGCCGGTTTCCAGGGTTCGCAGCGGCGGGTCGGTGGCCTGTCCGAAGTCCGTGTTGGCACTGGCCTGCCCGAGCCCGGGAAAGTGCTTAACCACCGGGATCACGCCGCCGTCCAGCAGGCCCTGGGCGAACGCGAGGCCGTACGCGGTGGCCACCGCCGGCCGCACGCTGAACGAGCGCGGCCCGTCCGGGTAAGTGGCATTCGGGCCGGGACTGTCCGACAGGTCGAGCACGGGGGCCAGGTCCATGGTGATGCCGGCCGCCCGCATCCGGCGCCCGACGTGCTCCGCCAGGGCCCGGACCTGGGCCGGGGTCATGGTGGCGGCCATGGTCCGCGGCCAGGGCAGATCGCCGACCAGGTTGGCCATGCGCTGGATCTCGCCGCCCTCCTCGTCGGTCATCACCAGCGGTGGCACTGCCCCCGGGGCGTGCCGGCGCAGCGCCGCTAGCTGCCCGGGCAGGCTGGCCGGCGCCGCGCTGCCGAACAGGAGCAGCCCGCCCACTCCCGCCTCGACCATCGGCTGGGCGGCCAGCACGTCGTCCTCCTCGGCCGGCGCGACCACGAGCTGGGCCGCGCGCCGGGCCGTGCTCCAGCTGCCGAGCACCGCGGCCGGATCGCACCGAGCCGGGCGGCTGGGCTGCTCATCCGGGCCGCTGGCGCGGGCGCTGGCGCTGCCGCTGGCGGCCGGACCGCTGGTGTGGGCCGGCCCGGGGGCCGGGGCATCCTGCACGCTGCACCCGGCCGCGGCCGCCAGCGCGCCGGCCAGCACGGCTGCCCGGAGTCTGGTCAGCACGCCACCGGGCCGTCCAGATCGGCGTCCACGACCGGCACCGTGAATATGCCGCTCACCTTGCGGGCGGCGGACACCTCCTGGGCGAACCGGGCCCGGAAGTCGGCGCTGTCCGCCAGTTCGGCGTGGATGGTCTTGACGGCGACTTTCCGGCCCCCCGGCGACCGGGCCAGGTAGACCCGGCCCATGCCCCCCGCGCCGAGTCGCGCTTCCAGCCAGTACGGTCCGATCCGCCGTGGATCACCAGGTCTCAGCTCATCCAACTCGACCACACCCCCGGGTACGAGTGGAGAAAAGACACAACAACAACCGAGGCTTCTCGCTACGCACCGTTCTGTCAAGTAATGCGGTCACCCCCAGGAAGGCGCGACCCCCACAGGCCGCCTGCCATCGTGCTGCTCTCCGCAGCGAGGCCCGCGGGGCCAGGGCCAGACCGGGTCATACCCGCGGATCACGCGCCCGGGGAGCACCGGGCTTGATCGGCCTCCGGCGGGGTCCTGTTTTTCCTATATTGGGCGGGTGAAGAAGTCGGTGCAGAATGTCGCGGCCAATTTACTGTCCGTTAGGTGCCGCGTTTTTTTGGCCGTCGCGGCCCTGGTGTGCGCGGGCGGAGTGGGCACGGCCGGCTGCTCGGCGAGTTACTGGCCGGCCGCCGCGCCGGGCAGTATGTCCGGCGCCCAGCCGGCCCCCCGGGGCACCGCTCCTCCGCCGTGACCGCGGTGCAGTCCTCCGCGCCCGTGCCCGCACCGTCGGTCGGCGCGCTGGCCACGCCGTCCGTGCTGGTGTCGCCCGCGCTGACGTCTCCGGCCACCACGGCGCTGCAGCACTGGGGCTCGTTCTTCGGCAACACCAACGGCAACGTGGACACGCTGGCCTCGCCGGTCACCCTGACGCTGCCCGGCGCCGTGGCCGAGATCGGCACCTCGAACTCGACCGAGTACGCGCTGCTGACCGACGGGAGCCTGTACGCGTGGGGCCTGGGCACTGACGGTGAGCTGGGCGACGGCAGCCTGGAGAACTCGTTCAGCACGCCGGTGCAGGTGCGCTTCCCGGCCGGGGTGAAGATCGCGTCGATACCTGCCGATGCGATGCCGTACGACACCGGGCTGGCCGTCGACACCAATGGCAACGTCTGGGGCTGGGGCAACAATGGCGGCGGCGAACTCTGCCTAGGCAACACGAAGCGTTACGCTACCCCGGTGCAGCTGCCGCTGTCCCACGTGACCGCCCTGGCCGGGGCGAGCACGCACGCGCTGTATGACGCGGGCGGCACCGTCTATGCCTGCGGCCAGAATATCGACGGCGACCTGGGCGACGGCAGCTGGCACAACAGCATCCGGCCGGCCGAGGTGACCAGGCTCGCCGGGCTGCCCGTGGTCAAGCTGGTGGCCGCGTTCGCCAACTCCGGCGCGCTGCTGGCCAACGGGAAATACTTCGACTGGGGGTATGCCGGGGCCGGCCAGCTCGGCGACGGGAAAGCCGGCCGCTCGTCAGCTGTCCCGGTCCGGGTGCACCTGCGGAGCGCGGTCACCCAGGTGGCCCAGGGCGGGTCCATCTGGAACAACGGGCAGACGCTCGTCTTGCTGGCGGACGGCTCCCTGTGGTCCTGGGGGAACGACCGGGCCGGACAGCTGGGCGACGGAAGCCGGGCCATGGCCTCCGCGCCGGTCCGCTTCCACGCCCCGGCGGGGGTGACGTACCAGAGCCTGGCGACCGGCTCGGCCACGTCGTATGCCGTGTCGAGCACCGGGAACGTCTACGCCTGGGGCGTCAGCTTCGAAGGGCAGCTCGGCGACGGCTACCTGAACTCCGCGCTGACTCCGGTCATGATCGCCTCGGGGGCTACCGCCATCTCATCGACCGCGAACAACGTGCTCATCAAGTAACCGCCGGGACGCTGCGGGCGGCGAAGGGACGGCCGGACTGCGTTCGTTTACCCCAAAGCCAGGTTTCCGCCGTCGCGCTTGCGCCGCCTCACGCCCGGGTGAACAAGTGAGCATGGCAGTCACCTATGGCGCGGACTACTCCGCAGGCGAGCTGTCACCGGCTGAACTGGACCGCTTCACCACGTACGATCTCCGTTTCTTTGAAGCGGCAGCGGTAGGCCGGGCCCGGGTCAGCACGGACGTCCGGCCTCGCCGCCGCGCCGTCGAGGCGCTGCTGACCAGCCAGTAGGGCGGCGTAGCCTCGGACGTGGGATGACGATATGGACCGTGGGCCACTCCAGGCATGAACTCCCCGCCCTAGTCGGCGTGTTGCGGGAGCCCGGGATTGAGCTCGTCGCGGATATCCGTTCGCGGCCGTTTTCCCGCTACAACCCGCAGTTCAATCGCGAGAAGTTCAGCGCCGCACTGCTGGCGGCCGGGCTCAGCTACCTCTTCCTGGGCGCAGAACTGGGCGGGCGCCCGCCGGAGCCAGAGTTCTACGGCAGTGACGGGCGCGTCCATTACGGCGCGCTGGCCAGGACGGAGCGGTTCAACGCCGGGCTGCGGCGGCTGCTGGCCGAGTCGGACGGGCAGCGGGTGGCGATGCTGTGCAGCGAGGAAGATCCACGGCGTTGCCACCGGCGGTTGCTGGTCGGCCAGGTGCTCACCGCCCAGGGGATTCCCGTGCGGCACATCCGGGGTGACGGCACGGTGGTCCGGGACGAGGACCTCGGCCCGCTCCCGCCGGAGATGAGCCAGGGCACTCTGTTCGGCTGACCTCAGACCGTCCAGTCCAGCTGCGGCTCCGGGATGGCCACCTGCCGCCCGTACGCCTGCGCCTCAGCCCGGCCCGCCGCGTCGCCCCGCGGGTAGCGGAAGATCCGGCCTGGGAACATCACAAAGCTCTCCGTCGACAATCGCCGGCGCGGCTGAATGATTCATTCATGCGGTTGGAAACGGGGCAGCTTCGTGGACCACCGAGCCGCCCGGGTCATGATGTTGACGCGAGTGTCGCGTGGACGGCACCAGGGTGTGCGGATAGGTCCGTCTCTATAGTCGAGCTCATGCCTGATGCTGACGCCTCGTTCGCCGCGCTGGCCCGGTCCACCGTGGACGGCCTGCTGGAGCGCCGGCCGGAACTGGCCACCCTGCTCGGCGAGCACGGCTACGACGACCGGCTCACCATCGGCACGGCCGGGCACTACGACGAGCTGGCCCGCTGGTGCGCGGACCGGCTCGCCGAGGCTATGGCCGTCAACCTGGGCCAGCTGTCCGCGGAGTACCGGGTGGACGCGCAGATCCTGTTCGCTCAGCTGGAGAGGGTCCTGTTCGCCACCACCGAGCTGCGCGAGCACGAGTGGAACCCGATGCTGGCCAACCCCGGGCGGGCGATCTACCTGCTGCTGGCCCGGGATTTCGCACCGCTGCCGATCCGGCTGGCCAGCCTGGCCAAGCGGCTGGCGGCGGTCCCGGACGCGCTGGCGGCGGCGCGTTCCGTGGCGGCGGACCAGATGCCCCGGGTGCACCTGGAGACCGCGGTCAGCCAGTTCGAGGGGACCGAGCGGTTGATCGGCGCGGAACTGGACCGCGCGATAGCCGGCGCGCCGGACGGCCAGGTGCCCGGAGAGCTGGCGGCCGCGCGGGCCGCGGCGCTGGCCGCGGTCGCGGACCATCGCCGCTGGCTGGAGCAGCGGCTCGCGGACGGTGCCCAGGGCGCGGGTTTCCGTGATCCGCAGATCGGGCCGGAGCTGTTCGCCCGCAAGCTGCACCACACCCTGGAATCCGGCATCGCACCGGAGGAACTGCTGGCCCGCGCCCAGGCTGACCTGGACGAGACGACAGGCCAGATCGCCGAGATCGCGGAGCGGCTGGGGATGGGGGGCGGAGGCTCTGCGGCCCGGCTGGGGGCCGGCGACGGTAAGACGGCGGCGCGGCTGGGGGCCGGCGACGGTAAGACGGCGGCGCGGCTGGGGGCCGGCGGCGGTAACCCCGCGGACCTGGTACGGCGAGTCCTGGGCGAACTGGCCGCGGACGCGCCCGACGACACGACGATCCTCGCACTGGTCGAACGGGCATATCACCAGGCACTGGCGTTCATCAAAGAAAGTGGTCTGGTTACCGCACCGGACGATCAGGTGGACGTCATCGAGATGCCGGAGATCGATCGTGGCGTGGCCGTCGCGTACTGCGACGCGCCCGGGCCGCTGGAGACGGCCGGGCAGCCGACGTTCGTGGCCGTGTCGCCGGCGCCCCGGGACTGGGCCGAAGACCGGGTCCGGTCGTTTTACCGGGAGTACAACCGGCACATGGTGCAGAACCTCGTGGTGCACGAGGCTATGCCGGGACACGTGTTGCAGCTGGGGCATGCGCGCCGGTTCCGCGGCGGCACGCTGGTGCGCGCAGCGTTCTGGTCCGGGTCGTTCGTCGAGGGCTGGGCGGTGTACGCCGAGGAACTGATGGCGCGGCACGGCTACCCGGGCGAGGGAAATCCCGACGCGGTCCGGATGCAGCAGCTCAAGATGCGGCTGCGCATGATCATCAACACCATCCTGGACGTCCGGGTGCACTGCGGCGACCTGGCTGAAGCCGGCGCGATGGCGCTGATGACCGGGCGTGGCTTCCAGGAAGAGGGCGAGGCGGCGGGCAAGTGGCGGCGGGCGCAGCTCACCGCCACCCAGCTGTCCACCTATTACGTCGGGTACACCGAGGTCAGCGACCTGGTGGCCAGGCTGCGCGCGGCGCGGCCGGAGTGGACCGAGCGGCAGTTGCACGACGCGGTGCTGGCGCACGGCTCGCCCGCGGTGCGGCACCTGCGGTCGCTGCTGCTCAGCTGACCGGCGCGCCGCACCGCGCCGCAAGCCCGGACGCGCGAGGATCCGCGCGGACCTGTGCGGCGCTGGTCTGGCCGCGCAGGTCCACCTCCCCGGGTGGCGAGGTCAGCCGCTGCCCGGGACGGTGGGTACCACCCACTGGATCACGCCGACCGAGCCGAGCCCGCTCTGCGGCACGACCCGCAGCTTGGTCGTGGTGACCGAGCCGAACGTGACCGCGATGAAACGTGTTGTCCGCGATCGGGTGTGTGCCCGGGTTCGGCGCGTCCACGAACGCGCTGGCGTTCCAGTACTGCACCGTTCACGGCGCGTGCGTCCGGCGCGGCAGCGGCCCCGGCCAGCTGACTGTTGCTGGCCGGGGCCGCTCCCTGGCGCCTAATTCAGTGGCCGCATTCAGTGGCCGGCCGAAATCGGCTTGATCACGTTGTGGAACGTGTTCGTGCCGAGTCCGAACGCCGTGACTGGCTTGCTCAGCCAGATCCCGAAGTGGTTGTTGAAGATGTGGTTGTGCGCGATGACCACCGTGACCGGGGTGCCGCCGGAGAACACCAGCACACCCGTGGTCTTCAGGTCCTTGGGCGAGGCCGGCGCGTCCAGCGTGTCGCCGTCGATGTTGTTCGTCCCGATCCGGTTTCCGATGATCTTGTTGCCGCTGAGCAGCTCGAACTGGCCGGGCTTGATCGTGTGCGCGTGCATGGTCACGCCGGACAGCCCGTTCCCGGCGATGAAGTTGCCGATGACCAGGTTGTTGTACGACCCGGTGCCCGCCGAGGCGTTGGCGAACAGGACTCCCGCTCCGTCACCCTTCAGGCCGTTGAAGGTGACCACGTTGTGCGCGATGACGTTGTCGTAGACGCCCGCGACGCTGGGCTGTGGCTGTCCCTTGGCGTTCACCGCGGCCGGGTTGTGCCCGGGCACGGTAATGCCGCAGTCGCTTTCATTGCGGGTGACGATGTTGTTCGCGATCAGGTTGTTGTGCGTCGGGCCGGTCTCGTCGGTGAGCAGCACCCCGCCCGAGTTGTGCGCGATGAGGTTGCCGTTCACCGTAGAGTTCGCGACGGCGATGAAGTGCACGCCCTCCCCGCAGTCACCGGGAACCGGGCCCGCTGGCGCGCACTCGAAATAGGTCGAGGCCGGCGGCACGCCACCGCCGAGGTCGTTGTGCAGCACCGCGTTGTGCCGGATGGTGACGTTGCTGATGTCGCCGCGTACCCCGGCGGCCAGGATCCCCTCACCCAGGGCGTTGGTGACCTGGAAGCCCTGCACGCGCACGTTCGAGCTGAGGATCACCAGGCCGGCGAAGATGCTCAGCTTCCCGACATGGGGCACGTTCACCACCAGGCTGGGTGTGACACCCCGTTCGTTGATGGCGGCGTGCAGGCCGACCAGTGACACCGGCTTCTTGATGACGACCTGCTCGTGGTAGCTCCCCGGGCAGACCACGACGGTC
This sequence comes from uncultured Actinomycetes bacterium, assembly GCA_963717125.1. Classification (GTDB taxonomy): domain Bacteria; phylum Actinomycetota; class Actinomycetes; order Streptosporangiales; family Streptosporangiaceae; genus RYN-230. The sequence goes on along the minus strand of CAVQVG010000019.1, from coordinate 52,510 downwards.
GACCAGGCCGGGGCCGCGTTGAGCCCGGCCTGGATGGTCGAGTACTTGGCCGAGCTGCACGACTGGCCCGAGCCGGACGAACTCGCGTTCTTCGCGACGAACACGGCGCCTTGATGGCCGGCCGTACTTGCTGCGGCCGGCCCGGCCTGGGCCAGCATTGCCCCTGCTATGAGCAGTGGCGTCAGCAGCGAGCCGGCAATCAGGCCGACTTTAAGTGACCTCATGTGCCCCACCTTCCCCCTGGGCCGAGCTGGAGCAGTGGGTCCGGACCATCACCGGCCCGGCGTCAACGGCGCGCCCGGTGGCCGGCCATCGGTCAGCACACCCCCAGGCCGACCGGATCCCCCCTGCCCAAAGTCCTCATTTAAGCACATGAAGCATTCCATGTCCGGTTTCGTCTGCGCCGGCGTGAGCTGCGCGGCCGCCGTGAGTCCAGGGGCGGCCTGAGCCCGGGCCGCCGCCTATGTCCCGCGCCGTACCGCCGCAAACTCTTGCGCCAGCCGCCCGGGACACGCGAAGTTCTCATGTAGCGAGCTGCCTATGGCCTATGACGTGAACGGAGTCAGCCGTGGTGACGGACACACCGAACAGCCAGCCCAGTGATCAGGGCGCCGGTCCCGATCACACCGAGACCGAGACGCATGGGTGGACGATCGACGTCCCCGACCACCCGACCCGCCAGGACTCCCCGGAGTACGTGGCCGCCCGGCGCCAGATGAATGAGATCGCGAGCCAGGCGACCGGGTTAATCTACGGACCCGGGCCGTTCCAGGACCACCACGGCGGTGCGCTGTGGCTCAAGGACGCCCAAGGCTGGTTCATGGTCCGCAACCTGGCCGGCGTCGAGTGGTCAGCCCAGTGGTGTGCTGAGCCCAGCAAGATCGATTTGCTGAGGCAGAACGCGAAGCGGCTCTACGACCTGCTCGCGCCGGAGATCAAGCACGAACTGGACCCGGATGGACTGCTGGACACACCCATCACGGACGCCACCGGGATCGCGAAATGGACTGACTCGATCTTCAATGCCGGAGTGCCGCTGCATCCCACGTTCCACACCGGCGTACTGCCCGCAGGCGGGGTTCAGGACGCTGCGGCCGCGGACCCGGAGCCTGGCGGGGTGCATCACTATCCCACCCCGATCGCGGACATCCAGCTGTTCAAGCGCGACGATTTCCAGCTCTGGGTGACCGACGCGCAGGGGAACCCGGCCGCGGTGGCGCCGTTGGCCGCGCGTGGGAGCGGGGACGGCCGGGTGCACGTGCTGTACGCCACGCCCGGGTCGCAGTTGGCCGCGCAGAAGAGGGCGGCCGAGCAGGCCGGTCAGCCGCTGATCCTCGGCCCAGAGCACCCACTGGCCCTGCAGGCCTACCGGAACCAATAGACCGCAAAGGGGAGGCCGGTAGACCGGAACACGGGCTGGTAGACGGGCACAGGGGCCGTCGGACCGGAACGGGGGCTACGCTGAGCAATTTGATCGGAAAATTGCATGATAAACACCGAGCGCCGCCCTTGATAGCCCATGACTGGATTTGGCCGAGATTATCTGCGGGCGGCTCTAGTAACGCGACGAGATGGCAGCGACAATGTTGGCGGATCGCGTCATATCGAGCGAGGATTTTTCGATCATGAAGAAAGGCTTCGTTGTCGCCGTCGTCCTGGGTGTGGCGTTTGCCGCCGCATCCCCGCCAAGCCACAATGACCCCGCTGCCACTGCCCCTGCTCATTCCGCATCTGCTCCTCAGTCCCAGACGGCCAGTAAAAGCGACACCGCTACCAGCGGCCACACTGATCCCCATCCCCAGACCGCTGCCGATCAGGCGATCACCGTCGCGACTGACCTGCCCGCGACGGCCCCGTCGTCCTTCAGCTGGCTGATCGTATTAGCGTGCGCACTCGCGCTCGCCGTAGCGATAGCCACCGTTGTCCTGACCGCAGCCGCACTACGCGGCTGAGGCCGGACCGTCCGGATGGAGATCATCCTCGCGATTGCCGTGCTGGCGGTCGGAATAGCCACCCTGGTGGTCGCCGTAACCTTCGGTAAACGAACTGAGAAGCACGTCTCAGCTATGCTTAACCGGCTCCGGGATACGGCTGTCACGAATAACGAAAAGGCGATCAACGATCTGCGCGCCGAGTTGCACGAGGGCTTGGCGCGGCTCGATCAGCCGAACGCCGACCCCCCGGCAGTGCAGCAGTCCCTCGGGGCGCCGCAAGCCCGGGGCTACGAGCCCGCCGACGGCGCAGACGCTGGCCACCCTGACCCAGCCGACGATGGCCGAGTCTGAGCCGCAGGCCTTACAGCGCTCTTCGCCGGGGCTGCTGCTCGACACACCGCTATCGTCCAACCACGCGGTGCACGCGGCAAGCGGTGAAGATGACCCGGGCGCCCCCTAGGGACAGTCGCTTCCCGTCCAGGGGCAGACCTCGGGATCATAGTCGCGGTCGGCGAGACCCCGTAAGAAGGCGGCGTTGTCGCCGAAGTCTGCCTTGATCCAGCGGGCAACCACCAGCAGCGAAACGTGTGCCGCGCCCGCGGCACGGAGCCCGAGAACGGCTGACTGGGCGTGCCCGCCGGTGGCCCAGGTGTCGTCTAACAGGAGCACGTGAGCGTCCGCTGGCAGTTGACTGCTCGCGTGGAAGTGCTCCCGGCTAATGACGCGTGGCTGTGGCGCGCTGGCGGCAGCAGTGAGCGGGACCTCTGACCAGGGCGCGATCTTGCTGACGATCGCATGGAATGGATGTTCACCTGGCTTGGCCGGCAGGGACGGGACGGTGGCCCAGTGCGTCCCTGATGTGCCGGCTAGTACGCCCGGACACTGGGCATGCCTGGATAACGCGGCAAGGAGAAGCAAGGCCACGATGGCGCGGTGCTCTTCCAGGGGCTTGGGTGCTTTATAGCCGCGCATGACGTAGCCGGACTGCTGGCCAGCTACCGCGTAGGTGAGGAATGCGACTGTGTCGGCGAGCCCGGGAAGGTTGCGGTGCCCGTTGCATGGGATGCAGCGCTGGTAACCGTCCACCGGGGTGGTGCAGACAGCACACGTGACGCGGTCCGAGTGCACCGGATTGCGGAGATAGCCGCCCGCCCGCGACACGAGGGCGGCGCTCCAGCGCGCGGCAGACTCCGGGCCCGTCATGCTTAGGTGGGTACCAGGCCTTGCAACTCGTTACCGACAGCTCGCCGTTCGGCGATGATGCCATCGACGACTTCCAGCACGTGAGCCAGGCTGCTGGCCAGATGAACGCCGGGGCGGCCGAGAAACTCCTGGGCCCACTTGTTCTGTTTGACTACCGCATCGGTAAGGATCACCGGCCGGCCATGCTCTACGGCTATCCGCGCTTGCCCACGGGCGCCGCTGTGCTCACCCGCCTCCACGACGACGGTAGCCAGGCCATAGCCGGAAATCGTGGCGTTACGCATCGGGAAGTGGTGCTTCTGCGGCGGCGTATCAGGCCAGAATTGGGAGAGCAGAAGTCCCCGGGCGGCGATCTCTCCCTGAAGATCGCTGTTCTCTGGCGGGTAGGCCCGGTTGATGCCGGTGCCGATGACTGCCACTGTGCGTCCGCCCGCGGCCAAGGTTGCGCGATGCGCAGCTGTGTCTATGCCGCGAGCTAGCCCGGAGATAACCGTGATGCGGCGGGAGACCAGCTCCCGCGCCACGGCCGCCGCGATGGTCAGCCCGCGCTCGGATGCCTTCCGTGACCCCACCACCGAGACGGCCGGCTCGTCCCGGATCAGTGAGCCGCGGGCGAAGAGAACCGGGGGGGCCTGATGGATGCCACGAAGCCGGGTCGGGTAGTCAGGGTCGAGGACCGTCACCAGTCTCCAGCCCTGCGCGGCCCAGTCGGTTATCTCGTGGGCAGCCGCGTCTAGGGCATTCGGTTGTCCTGGGGCATCGACCAGCACGGCGGGTACCAGCCGGTGCCACACCTCGAGCGCGCTTCCGGCGGCGAGCACTTCAGCTGTGATGTCAGCCCAGCGCATCCCCCCAGGCCGGGCCCGGAGCAAGGCAACGAGTGCGGTTCGCTCCGCAGACCCGCCGGCACCCATGGTGTCAGCGTACGGGGATGACCGCTTCATCTGCTGACCTTCCGCCCCGTGTCGCAGTTGCTCGTTAGTCGAACGTACGTTTGATTATCGCATCTGCGCGGCAGCTTGTCGTGTGGCGTCGGCGCGGATTCAGCTGGCCCAGCTGTCGAGCACCTGGTCAATGGCCGACCTGACCTGGTCGCGGGCATCCTCCCTGGCGGTGCCGGACATCAGCAGCAGGTCGTAGTCGGTGTCTTCATGCCGTACCGAGGCAACCACAGCTGCGGTGATCGCTTGCTCGTCCAGCGCCCGGGCGGCCGCGGAACGGCCGACGCGGCCGCTGCCACGCAGCGCGGCGTGCTGCGCGATCGAGCTTGCTCTGTTCCTGGGACAGCCAGGAAACAGCCGCCTGATCTCATCGGCCATGCGTGCCTGGAACTCGACGTCTTCCTTCGCTCGTCGTTCCTGGTCCCGTTCCCGGCGGCGCAGCCGGACATCCCCGTCAGCCAGGCACTGCTCTTCGGCCCGCTGGATGGCCGCTTCTTCGGCGAGGATGCCTTGCCGCTCGTAACGCTTCCGCGACCGACTCCAGCGCACCACCACCGCGGACAGTCGGCTGGCTTGCCTGGCGCGCCGGGTCAACGCGGCGTCGCCGGACGGGAGGAAGATCAGGTGATCCATGTCCGCGCAGGTCATACACAGTGGCCCCGCGTCCTCCATGATCAGGAGGTTGCCGGTGCCGGCACAGCCAGCACAGGCCCAGTCCTTAAGCGGTGAGATGACGACGAGGTCGGCTGGCTTGCCCTGTTGCTGACTGCCGTCCTGGCGCGGCGCGTTCGCCATCCCTTTCCGATCAGGTCTCGTGAGGCTCCACGGGGTAGGGCGTCAGCTCTCAACGTATCGAAGGCGCACGAGAGTCGCCTGACCACGAACGGAGTTGAGTCGTCTGCCCCTGGTCGGATGACTCCATGCACACGGTACTCAAGCCGGGGTAAGCCTGACCATAGTCGCCCGCCTGGAAGGCGAGTCCACCGCTCCCGCCTCGGGGTGATGTTGAGTCAGGTGGTAGGGACCCCGATGCGGTGGGCGAAGCTGGCCAGCCCGGGGAGGGCGTTGCGGCGGTTGGCGCGGAGGAGGTCTTCGGTGATCCGGTGGACGGGGGGCCGGTAACGGACCTCCCCTGGCGCGTCACGTTCGGCGGCGAGCAGGGCGCGGTAGCAGGATTCGGGTTTCCCCCATTGGTGGTAGGCGCGTGCGACGTCGATCCAGAACCGCCCGCGGCGTTCGGCAGTGGGAATCGCGGCTGGCCGCAGCTTCCTGGCGTGGTCGATGGCTGTTCCGCTATCGCCGAGAACCTGGGCGATGCTGACCTGGTAGAGGGTGACATTGGCGGGGCCGAAAGCTGTGTACCGGTGATTGGCGTCGCAGCTGAGCTGGGCGGCGGCGGCCTGTGCTTCGCTGATGCAGTCACTGGCCGCGTTCCGGTTGCCGTCGACCGCGGCGGTGTAGGCGGCGACTTCGAGGAGTGTGCCGTAGACCGACAACTGCTCTGAGCTTGGGTGTTTCCCTGGCTCGATGTCGCGGGCCGCCCGCGCCAACAGTTCGCGGGCACTGGCGCGGCGGCCGGTGCGCCGCAGGACGGTGGCCACCGCGCGGCGGGAGTCAGCCAGGGTGAGCGGGTCGTCGCCGGCTTGCGCGGCTTGGAGGGCCCGGTCGGCCAGGGCCCAGGCGAGCGGGTCGTCGTTGAGTTTGATCATGAAGTTGGCGGCCACGATGTACGCCTCAGCGAGCTGGGTGCTGGCTGCGGCGCGCGCGTTGCCGTCGGCGTAGTCGCGGTTTGCGGCGGCGGTCGCGATCAGGCGGGGCAGGCCGTCGGCCAGGCGTCCATAGCGCGCGGTCTGAAAAGTGGCGCGGGCGGCGGCGGTGGCTGTGCGCACTGTAGCGGGCGGCACCGGCCGCGCTTTGATGCCACCGTAGAGCAGGTCCTCCAGGCCGCCTGTGCCGGTGCTGAGTTGTGTCCGGCTGGTCAGCGGCGAGCCGAGGGCAGCGGCGCCGGCCAGTCCGGCGGCGCGGGCGAGCAGTTCGCGGCGTCGCACCGGCTCCTCACCGCCCTCCGCCTTGAAGTCATCGCTCACCCTAGGCGGGCGGCCGCTGCTGGGGTGCTTTCCGTCCGCGTCGGCGTGTCGCCCAGCAGGCGCGCAGTCCGGGGCCAAGCCGAGAGTCTGCGGTGGGATCGCGAGGGTTACCGCGAATTGGCGCAGGAGGGTGATGTCTGTCAGCGACTGGACGCCGCGTTCGTAGCGGGAGATCTGGGATGCGGAGTATCCGCAGCGGTGGCCGAGTTCCGCCAGGGTCAAGCCCGCTGTTAACCGGGCGGCCCGCACGACAGCACCGGCCCCCGCACCTGGCCGTCGGCCAGGTGCGGCGTGCGCTGTCTGGTGCTGGTTGGCCGGTCTCATCGTGTCTCCGCCCAGACGTCCCTGGCTGACCGTAACCGGTATTTGGCCGTGAGTACACAGGGCCTTGCAGAACGTGCAAGCCTTGTGCAGCCTGCGTCAGCGTTCTTCCGCCGTAGAGCCATCCGGGCGCTTCCTGGAATCAGGTCGCAACAGTCCGCTGCGGAGGAGGACAGGGTGAGACATCAGGAGTTCGCGCCAGGTGAGGCAGTCAGCGCCGCCGAACTGGGCCGGGCGGGCCTGCTTATGGTTGATGAGGCGGCGCACGTCAGTCGGCATGTGGCATTCGTGCCCGCTGACCACCTGGGCAAGGCCCGCCCGGTGCAGGTCGGCTCAGGATGCAGCATTGGGCCGTATGCCGTGCTCTACGGTGGCACGATCTTGCGGCACGGGTCCCGTGTCGAGGAGCACGCCGTGGTCGGCCAGCCCGAACTGGGGTATGCGGTCGGGAATGTCTATCCGGGTGCGGGCGGTGGCACCGTCATTGGCATGGGGGCGGTCATCCGTTCCGGAGCTGTGCTGTACGCCGGGGCCGAGATCGGCGAGGACACGGTCGTCGGGCACCACGCGCTGGTGCGTTCTTTCGTCAAGGTCGGGAGCGGGTCGCAGCTCGGTCACCATCTCACGGTGGAGCGCGCCGCCAGTATCGGCGCCCACGTACGCTGCTCGCCGGGCAGCCACATCACCAGTTCCTGTGCGCTCGCGGACCGGGTGTTTCTGGGTGCGGGGGTCCGGACGGTCAACGACCGGGAGCTGATCTGGCGCGACCCTGACCGGGTGGCCGAGCTGATCCCACCACGTTTCGAGCGCGGCGCCCGGGTGGGTTCTGGGTCGGTCGTTCTCGCGGCGGTCACCATTGGCGAACAGGCTCTGGTCGGGGCCGGGTCCGTGGTGACGCGCGACATTCCGCCGCACACCGTGGCCTACGGCGTGCCCGCTCGGGTACGCCGTGGCCGGGGCTGACCGGGCGTGCCCACCAGCGTGGGCGAGGCGGCCCACTGGCTAGCCCCGCTGCTGCCAGCTGTTCCCGGGATTACCGACTTGGACATACAGCAACTGCTCCGCTTCGAGGAGACCCTGACCAGGCTGCTCGACCCCCACTCGGCCGGGCCGGGCGCCGCGCCGCGCCTGCGCGGCCATCGGCTGGTCCAGATCCGCCACGACCTGGCCGCACAGGGGTATCTCGCCCTAGCCGTCCCGGCGCGCGATGGCGGGGCGGGCCGACCGGCCGTGCTCCAGACGCTGATGCAGTTCATCTGCGGCTATCACGATGCCGACCTGCGGGACTCCACCGGGCTAGGTCACGGCCGGCTGATCGCCCACCACGCCAGCCCAGCCGTCCGTAACCGGTGGCTTCCCCTATTGCTCGCCGGGGCACTGCCCGGGATCGCGATCACCGAGCCCCACGGCGGTAGCCAGGCCCACGCCGCCGCAACGACCGCAACCGCCCACCGCGATGGAACCTGGCGGCTCAACGGCACGAAGATATGGATCAGCCGCCTCGATGAGGCCGCCGTCTTCACAGTGTTCTTCACCGACCCAGCCGGGCGCCTGACCGCCGGCGTTGTCAGCTCCGGTTCGCGTGGCCTGCAACGCCGCCCCATCCAGCCCGCCGGCCTAGCGGGATGGTCGTGGGGCGAGTTGCGCCTGCATGACCTGCCGTTGCACCCGCGCGCGGTGCTCGGCCGCCCTGGTGAGGGCATGGACCTGCTGCGCGAGCACTTCGCCCATTACCGGCCGCTGGTCGCCGCCACCGCCTTGGGGGTTGCGGCCGCCGTGTTCGACCAGATAGCCACGCACCTGCGGACCCGCCAGGCATCGGGGGCCATCACGCGCCTGCGCGACAGTGCCCTGATCACATTTGGGCACTCGTACGCGCAGATCAACGCCGCAATGCTTGCGGCGGTTACGGCGCAGTATCTCTTGGACTTGGGTGACAGTCAGGCCTGGGTACGCGGCTGCGCTGTCAAAGCCCATGCCGTCAACGTCGCACACACCGCCGCGTCCGAGCTGACGCTCCTGGCCGGGGCGGCCGGCTTCCAGGCCACGTCGCCGCTGGCCAAGGCGCTCGGTGACCTGCGGGCGTTCCAGTACGCGGACGGGATCCACGACTCGCTCTACCGGGCCACCGGCCGGGCCCTGACCGCCGCCGCCCCGGCCGTGTCCGCACCCATTCCGCTGCCCCAGCCATCACGCCAGGTGCACAATCGGCTACATGCCTGACCCGTGGGGGCGCTTCACCAACACCGATGAACTCGCGGCCGTCTTCCAGTACTTCGCCGCCCGCCGCTGCGCCGGTTACGCGCCACTGTATGCGCGGCTCGGCACCGGCATCGCCACCGATGCCGCGTTACTCGGCCTCGCAGCCAGCGTCGCTCCCGGGCAAAGCCCGCCGGACCTGATCCTGGCCGCCGCTCACTATCTGCTCGCCCGCGAGCCAGGCCACCCGCTGGCCAGGTTCTACCCCACCCTCAGCCCGGAAGCTCCCACCGGGGACCCGTTCCCGCTCTTCCGCTCGTTCTGCCTTGACCGTCGCGACCAGGTGACCCACCTGGTGTCCTCCCGGCAGGTGCAGACCAACGAGGTCCGGCGATCCGCCTACCTGCTGCCAGCGGTCATGCTGGCCGCCAGCATGGCTGGCCGGCCGCTGGCCCTGATCGAGCCCGGCGCCAGCGCCGGGCTGAACCTGGCCTTGGACGAATACGCCTACGACTACGGCACCGGCACCGTGGTCGGCCGGCCCAGTTCGCCACTGACACTCCAGTGCAGCTTGCGTGGCCCGCACCAGCCGCCGCTAGACCTGGCGATGCCGCCGATCGGCTGGCGGGCCGGCCTCGACCTCCATCCGCTCAACCCGGCAAATCCGGAGGACGCCGCCTGGCTGCGGGCGCTGGTGTGGGCCGACCACCCAGCACGTGCCACCCTGCTTCAGCACGCCCTGACGGCAGCTACCGCCCGGTCGGCCATCCCGGTACACGCGGGCGATGCCATCGAGCAGCTGCCCTCGCTGGTGGCATCCGCCCCGGCCGACCTGACAATCTGCCTGTTCCACACAGCCTTCCTGGCCCACCTGCCCAGGCTCGACCGGGAACGCTTCGAGCACCTCATCGCCGTTCTGTCGATGACCAGGCCCATCTACTGGATACAAGCTGAGCCACGCCCCGACCCAGCCGAGCCACGTCTGCGGCTGACGCTCTGCCAGCACGGCCGTATCGCAGACCAGCGGCCGCTCGGCCACTACCAGCCACACGGCCAATGGCTGGAATGGATCGGCACGAGCACGTCGGGTGGCTGAGCCCCAGTCCGGTGCGGCGGCAGCCTCCGCAGTCGCTGGCCGCAGGTTAGCCACCGGCGCGGGCGTCTAGCTCGCGCAACTTGCCGCGGATCGCGGGGGCGTCGGGGTGACCCAGGTCATCGAGGATCACGAAGGCCTCTTCCCACGCCACCCGGGCGTCCGGGAGGTTCCCGTCGGCGTGCTGCGAATCCCCGAGGTGGTTGAGCGTCTCGGCCAGCCCCCACCGGCTGCCGATCTCCCGGTGCAGATCGACCGCCTCCTGGTAGTACCGGGTCGCGGCCGAATGCCTGCCACCCTGCTGCTCCGCGTACCCCAGGCTGTCCAGCGCGCTGGCCACGCCTTCCTGGTTGCCGAGCTTGCGGAACAGGTCCAGCGCCTGAGTCGCGTAGCTGATGGCCCGCGGCTGGTCCCCGAGCACGGTGTGGAACCAGCCGCAGGAGTTGAGCGCGAGCGCCCGGCCGGACTGGTCGCCGATCACCGTGTACGAATCCAGCGCCTGCTCGGCGTGTCCCAGCGCCTCCTCGTAGCGGCCCTGGAAGTTCAGCGTGATGGCCAGCGCGTTGTGCACGTAGGCCTGCCCGGCCTTGTCCCCGTTGTCGGTGTGGATGCGCAGCGCGTGACCCAGGTGCGCGTAGGCATCGTCGTAGTTGCCGAGCCGGGCGTGGGCGTAGCCGTACCGCTGCAACGCGCCGGCCTGCGCCGCCCGGTCACCCAGTCGTTCCGCGGCGGCCAGCGCGATCTGCTCGGTGACCGTCCACTCGTGCCAGCGGCCCCGGGTGTCCAGGAACCGCGACATGGCCCACGGGATCTGCCAGGCGTGGGTATCGAAGCCGGTCTCGCCCGCCCGCCCGGCCGCCGCGATCAGGACCCGGCGTTCGGCCTGGAACCAGGCCAGGGCCTGCGCGACGTCGGCGATGTGCTCCGGTGTCGCCCCCGGGCCGGCCGCGGCCAGCGCGACCGGCCTGCGGGTGGGATGCAGCAGCAGCGCCGCCGACGCCGCCGTGTGCAGGTAGTGGTCGAGCATCCGGCCGATGGCCGCGCGCCGCTCGTCCTCGCTGTCCTCCGCCTGGGTCAGCTCGAACGCGTAGGCCCGCAGCAAGTCGTGGCTGGCGAACCGGCCCGGCACGTACTCGAACAGCAAGTGCGCCCGGGTCAGCTCGCTGAGCGCCCGCCGTGCCTCGTCCGGCGGCAGGTCGGCCAGGCGGACCGCGGCCGCGGCGCCGATGTCCGGCCCGGCGTGCAGTCCGAGGAGGCGGAACAGCCGCCCGGCACTGGCGTTCAGCTGGTGATAAGACCAGGAGAGCACGGCCCGCACGTTGGTCGCCGCGTGGCCGGCGTCCAGCGCGTCGAGGCGCCCGCCGGCGCCGCGCAGCTCGGCGGACAGCGCCGCGAGCGAGAGCCCGGGCTGGCTCGCGCTGCGCGCGGCGGCGATGCTGAGCGCCAGCGGCAGCCCCGCGCACAACTGGATCAGCTCATCCGCCGCGGGCAGGTCCCCGGCCACCCGTTCCGCGCCGAGGCGGCGGGCCAGCAACTCGTGCGCGTCGGCGTCGGCCAGCACGTCCAGGGTGAGCGGGAACGCGCCCTCGGCGGCGACCAGGCTGGTCAGCTGGCTGCGGCTGGTCACGATGACCAGGCAGCCGGGGCTGGCCGGGAGCAGCGGGCGGACCTGATCGACGTCCCGCGCGTTGTCCAGCAGGACCAGCATCCGCCGCCCGGCCAGAACGCTGCGATACAAGCCGGCCTGCGCCTCCAGCCCGGAGGGGATCCTGGCCGAGGGCACCGACAGGGCGTCCAGCAGCATCCGGATCGCCTCGGTCGGCGGCATCGGCGGGCCGGCCGGGTCGAAACCGCGCAGGTTCACGTACAGCTGCCCGTCCGGGAAGCGGTCGGCGACCTGCTGCGCGAAGTGCAGGGCCAGCGTGGTCTTGCCGATCCCGGCCGTCCCGTCGATAACCGTGATCACCGTGGCCGGACTGGCCCCGGACGTCTCACCGGCCAGCCCGGCCAGCGTCTTGAGCGCTTCGGCCCGGCCCACGAAGTGCCGCGTCGCCGCGGGCAGTTGCCGGGGCACGACCTGGTCCTGCGCGGCAGCCGAGTCCCGCCGGCCCGCGCTGGCGGCCGGGCTGCCGTCCGTCCCCGCCCCGGAACCGGGCACCTCGCCGTCGGTCGGCCGGAGCAGCTCACTGTCCGCGGCCAGGATCCGCTGCTGCAGCAGGGTCAGCTCGGGACCGGGATCGATGCCGAGCTCGTCGGCCAGCCCCCGGCGCACCTCCTGGAATACGGCCAGCGCGTCCGCCTGCCGGCCGCTGCGGTACAGGCTCAGCATGAGCTGCGCGTGGAACTGCTCCTGCAACGGGTGCGCCGCGGCCAGCTGGCGCAGCTCGGCCACGGCCTCACCGTGTCGGCCCAGGTGCAGATCGGCGTCGATCCGGGTGGCCAGCGCCTGCAACCGCTGGTCCTCGATCGGCGCCACCTCGCGGTCCCGCAGCAGCTCCGACGGCACGTCGGCGAGCAGCTCGCCGCGCCACAGCCCGAGCGCCTCGCGCAGCAGGTCCGCCGCTTCCGTCCAGCGGCCAGCCTCCGCCGCGGCATGCCCCCGCGCCGCCAGCAGACTGAACGCCCTTACGTCCAGCTCGCCGTCCTCGACCGTGATCAGGTAACCCGGTGGCTGGGTCTCGATCAGGTCGGCCCCGGACGGGCCCAGGGTGGCGCGCAGCCGTTGCACCGCGCTGTGCAGCGCACCCCGTGCCCCGGCCGGTGACTCGCCGTCCCACAACACCTCGGCCAAGGCGTCCAGGCTGACCACGCGGCCGGCGTTCAGCAGGAGGGCGGCCAGCAGCACGCGCTGCTGCGGCGCCGACACGGTCACCGTTCGCGTGCCGTCGCGGACTACCAGCGGCCCCAGCAGCCCGAAGTCCACGCCCAGTACCTCTTCCTGGCGTTCTGTGCTGTGGTGTTGTATTTGGCACCAGCGTCGTCGTGGTGGTGGCACCAGCGGATCAGGGTCGCAGTGCAGACATGACGGCAGCGTACCCGGCGCGGTGAGCCATCGGTGATCGGCCGCGTCCGTTTTGACAGTGTTTCGTGAGGATTTGCTGGCATCGTGCGCTTATCGTTCCCGCTAGGCCGGTGCGGTCCCCCTCGCCGCGGCTACGCGCCTTCAGCGGATCGGAGGCGTGCGTGCAGCAATGACCGTCCCAGGGACTGAAACGGTCTGCGGGTCATCCGCTGCCATCTCCAGCCGAGTGACCACCCTGTCCGCCGTTCCCGATCTGCTCCCCGACCGGGACTTGGCGCGGATGCAGGAGTGGCCGCTGCGCAGTTATCTCGAACTGCGGGCGCTGCCGGCGTCGGTGCCGTCCGCCCGGGGGCACGCCCGGGACATGCTGAACGAGTGGTGCCTGGCCGCCCTGACCGACACGGTCGAACTGCTCGTCTCCGAGATCGCCACCAACGCGGTGTGCGCTTCGGGCCGGATCGCCCGCGAGCAGTGCGGAGCCGGGCAGCTGCCGATGCGGTTCTGGCTCACCTCCGACCGGCGCAGCGTGCTGATCCAGGTCTGGGACGCCGACCGGCACCAGCCCATCCCGCAGAACCTGGGGCCGGACGCCGAGTGCGGGCGGGGACTGCTGCTCGTCGAGACGCTGAGCGCCCAGTGGGGTTACTACGCGCCAGACGGCCCCGGCAGCCCCAGCAGTCCCGGCAGCCCCAGCAGTCCCGGCAGTCCCGGCAGTCCCGGCGGCAAAATCGTCTGGGCCCTCTGCGCCGTTCCCTAACGCCTGTACTGGCGCCTGCGCCGGTACAGCCAGGGCCCGCGGGCCGCGGTGATCAGCCGGTGATCGCGGCGCAGCCGGCCAGGTAGGCGGCCAGCAGGGCGTCGGCCACGTCGGCGACGGCCTGATCGCCGGGCAGGAACGTGGCGGTGTGCAGGCCCGCGCCCGGTTCGCCGCCGGTGCCGACGAACAGCATCAGTCCCGGGGCCACGCGGCCGTAGAACGAGAAGTCATCCGCCCCGCAGGTCCGCAGCGGCTCGGTCACGGTGGCGCCGAGCCGGGCGAGCAGGCCCGCGGTCGACGCGGCCAGACCCGGGTCGTTGTCCAGCACCGGCTCGCCGCGGTCGATCACCGCGTCCGCGGTGCAGCCATGGGCCAGCGCGATGCCGGTGGCCACCTCGCGGAGCCGCTCGTGCATCAGGTCGCGATGCGGCTTCGTCACCGACCGGATGGTGCCGCGCGCGGCCGCCGTGCCCGGGATGGCGTTGGATGCGTCGCCCGCGGCCAGCGTGCCCACGGTCACCACGGCTGGCCGCATCGGGTCCGTGTTCCGGCTGACCAGTTGCTGGACGGCGACGACGAACTGGGCCAGCGCCAGCACCGGATCCCGGGTGAGGTGCGGGTAGGCGGCGTGCCCGGGGCGGCCGGTCATGGTCACGGTGAACTCGTCGGCCGACGCGTTGACCACCCCGGGCGCGCAAGCCACTTCGCCGGCCGCGAGCAGCGGCTGCACGTGCGCGGCGGCCATGGCCGCCACCTGATGGGCCTGCAGCCGGCCGGAGGTGACGATGTCCAGGCCCCCGGACGGGTTGCCCTCCTCCCGCGGCTGCAGCACGGCCAGCATCGGAACCGGCGGGCCTACCTGGTGCAGCGCGCGGGCCAGCGCGGTGAGCGCCGCCATGTGCACGTCGTGGCCGCAGGCATGCATGGCGCCGCTGCTGGCGGCCCAGGGCACGCCGGTGGCCTCGGTGATCGGCAGCGCGTCGAGTTCGGTGCGGACGCCTACCGCCGGACCCGGCCCGCCGATGCGCAGCAAGGCCCCGGTGCCGGCCGCCACCCGTTCGGCCCCGGCGCCGCCCGGGAGGGCGTCCAGCAACTGGTCCAGGGTGGGCTCTTCCTGGCCGGACAGGCTGGGCCTTGTGTGCAGTTCCCGGCGCAGGCGCACCGCGGCTGGCAGCTGCTGGCGCACCGCGTCGCGCAGCGCCCCGAGCGCTTCCAGCGGGAGTACGCCGGTCATCGCAGCAGCTCCAAAACGCGCATGAGGTGACTCACCGCCTGTCCTAAGCGTTACAAAATCGGGTTCGTCCGCCTGTTCCCGCTAGCCTGCCAGGCCCCTCGGGAGAATGATCGTCGGGGGTCGCCGACTGGTCTGCGGCGCAGCTTGTCCACTTTGTCCACGAGATCGGCCAGCACGCGGCCTGACCCGGCCGGCCGCGCGTGGCATCAGTGCAGGTGGAGGAGGACCAGGTCTTTGAGGGCGATCATGGCTAGTCCCAGTGCCGCCGCCACCGACGTGGCCAGCAGCAGTGGCCGGCCATGCAGCTGAGCTGACCGGGCGGCCCACCAGCCGTGGGCCGTCAGCAGCACGACCGCTGCCACCAGCCCGACGTTGGCCGCCTCGTCCGCGGCCGCCCCCGCCGCCCGGGCCAGCAGCAGCGCCAGCAGCGGCAGGTAGGACGCGCTGACCATCGGCCACGTCGCGGCCAGTGCTTCGCGGATGTACGCCCTGGTGGGCAGGCGACCGCCCGCTATCTGCTCGCCCAGCAGCTCGGCGTACTCCTCGGCCAGCCAGTACACCAGCAGCGTGACCACGACGGAGACCACCACCGCGGCGGTGCGCAGGTGGCCGCCGACAGCGGCGAGAATGGCCGCGGTGATGATAGCCCCGTAGATACCAGCGGCCCGGCGCCGCCCTACGTCCTTCGCCCCGGGCCCGGACTCGACTCCGCCGCCCGCCACGATGCCCGCCATAGCCGCCCCTTCGGGTCAGGTCATCAGCGCTCCCGGTGCATTATCGGTCCTCGGGCCCGGCCCGGGTCCCGCTGCTGTCAGCGGGCTCGTTCAGCCGCCCGGCCTCGGTAGCGCCGGCCGGGTCAGTCCAGGAACTCGGTCTGCATCGCCGGAGCGGCGTGGATGCAGACCAGCCGGGCCTGGCCCGGGCCGAGGTTGGTGAAACCGTGCGGGACGTGCGGCACCAGGAAGAACGACACCGATGACGGCCCGTGCGCGCCGCCCTCGAAGGTACGGGAGATGTCATTGCCCGGCAGCTCCCCGGCGTTGACGTGGTACATGGGCCGCCGTGCCTTCCGGTGAGAGGGTTGTTCGCTCGCGCAGCGCTAGCTCGCCGTGATTCACCTGCCCATTTGTCGGCGGCACGACACCGTTGCCGGCCGATCGGGATCATCGCGTGCTCGTCGGCCCGGCGCTTCGAGTTCCCGCGGCGACGCGTCCGGCAACTGGTTGACAACCCCTCACGCGGGTGTACGTTCACACTGAACGGCGCAGGTAACAACAACAGCCGCACTCACCACCATTCGCTGCGTTCCGTGCGCATCCTCGGATGCGGCCATCGCCAATTGCCGTTGGCGACCGTCTAATCGGGCCAAGGGTCCGCGAGCCTGCGGGCGATGGCATTTGATAGCACACCGGCATCCCAGACCTGGAGGTTTCAGGAGTCGAGTCAGGCCGGGGGAGGATCCGGGCCTGCGCAAGGGGGGGGGATCCGTTGCCTGGAGCAGGCACGCACACGACGATCATTCAATTTCTGGCGAACTTGCCCGGTGCCGCATCCTGGCTGGGTGACCCGACAGCCAACACTGACTGGGGCACGTATGAAAGCCGCGATGCGCTCCAATCCCGTTACGCGGTGCTCGGCGCCATGGGCCCGGACATCTTCTATGCCATGCTCGACTACGGTGGGAGCCTGCAGGAACTCGAGGACGTGGTCCTGAAGATCGCTGGCACATTCGAGTGTGTCGGTCACGTAACGGGCGAGGTCAACAACCTCATCAACGGGACGCTTGACACGATCACGCTGGACACCTGGAAGTCCATCAGTGCCACGGGCGGGCTGCTGCGGGGCATCCTCGTCGATTCGGTGCTGGACTTCGTGGTGCGGCAGGCTAATTTCTGGCACTTCTTCATGCCCCTCCGTCAGGTCGATGCGCCCCGCCATAAGTGGTATTGGGCGGATTATCTGCACTATGTAAAAACTGGGTGCTTCACACAGAAGTTGCTCGACAATTGCCGTGCTTACCAGGAGGACCCGGCCAACACGCAGCTCCAGAACCCAGATAACCCCGATGACCCGGCTAACCAGGGTTACTGGACAACTAAGTACCTGACGGCGTACTCGCTCGGTTACCTCACGCATTACGTCGCCGACACCATCGGGCATGGTTACGTCAACCGGATCGTCCAGTCGCCGTGGCGGAACTGCTGGCAGCGGCATCACCTCGTCGAGAACTTCATCGACGCCTATATCTGGGAGCTGTGGCACGACGGGGGGGCGGAGCCGACGCAGCCCAGCGCCGATGAGCAGGGCCTGGATGTCATCCTCTCTGACCCGAGTGCGAAGACGAAGGCCGCGCCACTGCACAACGCACGCCTCAACGATCTGTGCAACATTGGCTCGGAGGGCATCGACCCGATCATCGACAGCGCGGTCGCGGCAATCTGTGAGTCCATTCAGAAGGGTCTCTTCGACTTCAAGCTCTCCAAGGTTCCCACGCTGCAGCCGCCTGATGACCCGGCCTTCATCACGTGGACCAAGTTCATCGCCGACGCGATCGTGCAGACCTACCCACCCAATCAGGTCCACCCTGACAATCTGGCGTCGTCCACGCTGGTGCCCACCCCAGATCCGGAGGGCTATCCCTCGCCCGAGGATATAGCCGCGGCCTATAGTGCCTATCGCCTGGTGTTGTCGCTGGCCACCGAAGACGATATGGACCAGCCGCAGCTGCCGGATGTGCCCGGTGATCTGTGGAAGATCATCAAGCAAACCTGGGACAACATCGTTAAAGATCTCAGCATACCGCCACCGCCACCACTCCCGGGCTCTCAGGGGATAAGCCTGCAAGGCATACTGGACGCCGTCGGAAATTATGTCAAGTGGCTTGGCCAGGTATTCGACGGGGTTATGAAAGCGCTCGGCGACCTGCTTCTCGGCCTGTTTGAGTTCGGCGTGGCCGTCACGATTACCGAGCCGCTTAAGATCCTTTTCTATCTGCTGAACTCCCTCCTCTACTCCATATATCACTCAATACGGATGACGCTTGTCATGTCGGCCTATTCGGTTCCGTTCACGGAGGATCTCAATGGAATGTGGGGGTCTATCGACCTCCGGACGCTCTGGAATGTCACCGATGATGCCGAGCTGGGAAAGTACCCGGTGGAGCCGGTTCTTTCGGAGCGAGACTTCACCACCGATTCGGCCCACCCGTTCGCGCCCTACCGGCCGTATTTCAGGCCGACGGATCTGTCCCCGGTCAACACCGAGTTTCCCCCGACCGCTCTCCATAAGGGCGTTCTGGACTGGACGACGCCAAATGATATGTTGCAGGCGCCGCTGGATCCCGATTCCGTCTCCATGTTCTCACCGGACGGCCCAGCGCCTCCAGTCACGGTCCCTCTCCTGAACCCTGATGGGAGCAAGGTGGCGGATGTGGCCACGTTCGATGGGAGCCAAAGGTACTTCGGCGGAATATTCGCCAACTCGGGACGGGCGCTCAGTTTTGCCATCGCATACCTCTCTGAAGGCGACGAGGGATTTAACCTCCCAGACTACAACCTGGACTCCGACCGAGGTTTCGCGTGGCCGTGCTGGGACGTCGATTACAGTGCCCCAGACCCAGCCGCTCCTTATCCATGGAACGGGTGCGATCCGTTTCCCACCGATAGCACGAAAACCGATCCGTGGGGTAATCCTAGGAACGGCAGGGCTTGGATCATCGCCAAGGCCCTCAACGCCGTTGGCGACTGCCAGTTCTTCTACTTCCCCTTCCCCTCGATCCAGATCGACCCCACCTCATCCGAGGGGGATCCGGATCTGGACCCCTGTTCAATATCCGACCTCCTCAACCCCGCATCGCCGACATTCCCCACCACTGGGCTGCTCCCTTACGATTACAAGTTCGCGCCGGCCGCGTTCATCAACGCATCCAGCCCAGACGACTACGTGCCGCCCGATCCCGCGACGGGTGAAAACGACGGCCGGCTCATCGACTTTCTCAGGCAGCACGTGGGCCTGACGGTCCCGCCGCCGCGGCCGCGCGCCGGGAAGCCGGACCCGCTTCAGGTCTTGGCCAATGCCGTGACCTTGTCGCTGAGCATGGGCACGACCGTTGGCCCCGCTCCGTTGCCGTTGCCTGACCCGGCCCTCGTCACGGCGGTGGCACAGCTTGCCGTCACCGGCCGGCAGATGTACGAAGAATTCGCGAAGCTCGTTCCCCAGGACGCCGATCTCGTGAGCGCCGTGCAGTTTTACAACCCCGGCGTGACATTTCCCGCCACGATGCCGGACACGGCCCACAGCGTGCTCGATGAGGCCTACCGGGCGGTGTGGGCGATCCGGGCCAACGATCCAGGGTGGCGATCGTTCCGTCCACAGTTGTGCTGGATGGCGGCATCGGGCTTCGACGACACCCCGCACCGGCCGGTCAACGTGCCCACCGCCCCGTACCCGCAGTACGACATCGGCTTCTCCGTCACCCCGCCGGACGGGGGGAGTCCAATCCCGGTGACGACGCGCTTCATGGTGGCGTCCGCGCACACCTTCATCGGGCCCAGCAACCCGGAGCAGAGCGTCTTCGTCGACCCGGCACCCGACATCCTGGAGGCACCATCGTCGGGCCCGTTCTCCGACACGCCCGCACCGCGCTCCATCCCCGACGATGCGCCCGTGTTCCCGCCGGGCAACCAGATCATCATCTACGTTCACGGCGGTGGCTCACGCGCCGAGGAAGCCGTCGACATGGCCAACTCGCTCATCGTCGAGGGTGCCGGCCAGGGGGTGGACTACACCGTCGTCTCCTTTGACCTGCCGAACAGCGCGTATGCCGCGCCCTTCGACATCTCGCAGCTGGTCGGGTCCTCCTACCACCCGTCCGAGATGCACGTGCTGAAGTTCGAGCAGCAGTATGTGATCGACTTCATCGAGCAACTCGACCAGCAGTTCGGGGCTGGTATCAAGGACCGGATCGTGGCCGTGATGGGAGGCAGCCTGGGGGGCAACACGTCACTTCTGCTGACTGGTTCCTATGACCCCGTCAGCCGCCCGTACCTGAAGACGATCGTCGCCTGGTCGGCTACCGCCGTGGCGCCGTCGACGTACCTGGGCATCATCTCCCAGGGAGACGTAGGGGCGTTCGTGGCGGGCCTGCGAGCGCAGGCCACGAGTGACGAGGCGTGGGGCGACCACAGCACCGAATCGCAGTACATCAACGACATGTACTACAACCCACTGCTGAAAGGGGCTCCACCGCTCACGCCACACATTCCCGCCCAGCCGATCATGTGGTACCGCGGCGCAGACGACTGGCAGCTGTGCAAATCGTCGAGCATCGCATGCTCCAGGTTCGACCGCTACGAAATCTATTCCAAAATGTCCAGGCACTGGACGACCGCGATTGATCTCGAGCAGATCTTCTTCAGCTTCCAGGACTTCACACTCC
Source organism: uncultured Actinomycetes bacterium (assembly GCA_963717125.1). Lineage (GTDB taxonomy): Bacteria > Actinomycetota > Actinomycetes > Streptosporangiales > Streptosporangiaceae > RYN-230. The sequence continues at coordinate 32,282 of CAVQVG010000019.1, read as the reverse complement.
AGGGCTCCAGCTTCCAGAACCCGAACAACGGCTTTGAGATACTCAACTCTCCGCCGGGCGCGCAGCCGCCTCCTCATCTCCTCCTCGCGGCCGGCGATAACGACAACTTCAACCCAAATGCGATCTATAACAGCACGATCGATCTCGTCCGGCTCATCAGGCGGTGGGCGCGCGGCAAGGCGGAATTCTGGTACGACACCGGGCACAGCTTCCACAACGAGCGCCCGAATTTGTTCGCACAGGAGGTCGTCTACTTCCTCAACAATCTCGACGCTGGCGATTCGCCGCACGGTGTGGTCGTCACAACTCCCCAGCAGGCCGACTATTCGAGGACAGACCAGTGAGCGCCGCCAACCCGGGCGGGCCCGGAGGGGGCGGCTTGAGCCCGGCCGGACAACTCATTCACAGCAGTAGCCTGCCCGGCAAAGGTACCGGGAAAGACGACGACGACTGGCAGGTGGAGGAGTTCCTCCTCATCTGGATGAGGCGGCGGAACCGGCCGGACAGGGACGAGGACGAGGACGGGGACGGACACGGCAAGGGCAAAGGGAACGGGGGTCAGAAGGGACCCACCGCGACGCCGTTCCTGGTCATCCCCGCCGTCGCGGGCGACAACGGCGCGCGGCCGATTCCCGTCGATGCGGCCACGTCGAACATGAGCATTCAGGCGGGTATCGCCCCGGACTCGGGGACCACCTGGAGCCAGTGGCAGATTCAGCTGTCCTGCAACGTCGCGAACCTGGGCGCGGCCGTATGTGCGGCGGGCCTCGCCGAGTTCTACATCGGACAACAGTTCAGCGTGTGGAATCCGAACCACGAGCTCCTCACCCCCGCTCAGGTGAGGGCGAGCGCGCAGTTGGTCGGCCGCAGTTCCTTCCGGGCACCGCCGGGCGGGACGGTCACCGTGACCTGCCCGAACCTGTGGCAGCCGGGCAGCCCGGAAGCCGCCCAGCAGGGTGTCCTCATCCAGGTTTACGACGCCGTCGGCGACTACTTGACCGCCCCCTTCGACGCCGTTTCCGACCGGCATGTCGCCCGTTTCGACGAGGTGATGGACCCGATCATCTTCTAGCATGGTCCGCATGCCCAGCCGAACGCGCGTGTTGGCCGGCCCCGCCAGCGAACCTCGCCATGAGCGCTGCAGCCCAGGATCCCGCAATCGTGGCCGCCCGGCGGAGTGAGCGCGGCATCCCGCTATCCGGCCGCGCCGCCAGAGCCTCGGGATCTGGTATTTCAACTGCTGCTACAAGGGTAACTGGTCAGGTCCATTTCGCTGTGCCACTTACCTGTCCCAAGGCTCGCGCACTGGAAGCCCAGCTCGCAGGTCGCCGATGGCCGCATGAGCCTCGGAGCGAAGTAGCGGGGTGAGGCCTTCGGCGTCCAGTAGCTTCTCGTAGAGCGACACTGCTCGATGTGCGTCCCAGCGGCTGATCGCCTTGATGGCTTCGGTGCGTACCACCAGGTTCGGATCGCCCAGCGCGCGTTCGATGCACGGCCGGGACGCGGCGTCGTTTCGCCGCCCCAGCGAACTGACCGCGTTGTAGCGGCTGAGCCAGTCCTCGTCTGAGACGTGCTGACACAGGATCGTGGTTGCCCGTGGATCATCGACATCGCCGAGGATGGCCAGCAGGTTGAGGGAGATGGCCTTGCCTGCGATGCCGGTCATGAAGGCCGCCGGTGCCGCTCGGGCGACGATCGACAGTGCCGAGGACCACCGGTCGATGGCTCCCCGGCTGGACACATCCGGTATCGGGTTGTCAAACGGCTCGTGCGCATCGCCGAACCGGAGGCTGAGCAGCCGGCGTACGCCTGCTTCACCTGTGGCGGCAAGTGAACGGGCGGACTCGCTATCCGGCTGACGGAGATACCTGCCGATCGCTGCGTCCACCGAACTGGTTTCCGGCATGCCCGAATCGTAACTGGCAAGGTGCCGAGGACCGGCCGGGCATGATCAGGCAGCGGGTATCCAGGGCCGGTTTCCGGTGAGCATGACGAGCGCGTCGAAGAAAGTGCGGTCATGTTTGACGGCGGTGGATAGGTAGCTGCGGATCGCGCAGAATTGGCGGGCGCCGGTGAGGGTGCGCAGACAGCCGGATACCTTCTGCCGCAGCTTGGTCATGCGGATGTCGCGTTCACAGCCGTTGTTATCTGGCGGCACCGCGAAGTCCCGGGTGAACCGCAGATAGCCGTCCTGGCGGTCGAGCAGGCGGCGGGCCAGCGCATTGTGCTTTTTCATCAGCGGGCCGGGTCGGGCGGCGGTCTGGCTGGCCCCGGCCAGGACCGCAGAGCGGTACAGGTGGATCTGGGCGGCCAGCGCGGCCTGGTCCGCGCCGGCGCGGCCCTGGCGGATCGCCTTGCTGACCAGCGCCTGCATCGCGGTGAGCGCCTCGGCGGCGTGGGCCGCCCAGTACCACTGGCCGTCGGGCGCAGCATCGGTGACGGCATGCAGCTCGCGCAGGGCATGAGCACAGCACAGCTGGTGATCAGGTGCCGCATAGGTGTCATAGGGCGCCCAGGCGTCATGGACAGCCACCCCGGCGAGGCAGGGAAGGACGCCCATCGCCTCCGTGCCGCGGCTGGGGTGGACCATGAGCAGGGTGTACTTGCGGGTGCGGGCACAGTGCACCCAGTGCAGCCGGCCGTCCACCCGGAACCCGGTCTCGTCAAACGCGGCCACCTCGCTAGCGGCGATCTGCGCGCGGGAGTGCTCCAGGAACCCGTCCAGCCGCCCGGCAGCACGAGCGGTCAGAGCCGCGACCGTCCCGGATGACAGCGGGATGCCGAACAGCTCAGCCAGCGCCTGCGCGGTGCGCTTCTTGGACAAGAACTGCCCGATATACAGGTAGACGATGATCGCCGCGATCCGCGGTCCGTACTGAACCGGCCCCTCCGCGCCCTCCGGCGCCGTGGCCTTGGTACGGCGCCCGCACCCGCATTCCCGCTCGATCAGCTGATGCTCAGTCACCCTGACTTCCACCAGCGGCAGGTCGAAGACCTGGCGGCGCTCCACCCCGGTGACCGGCCGCCCCGCCAGCCCGGCCCCGCAGTGGCCGCAGCAGCCCCGTTCATGCCGCACCTCCCGGTCCGGCCGCGCGACCTCCGCCAGCTCCCCGAACGCCCGCGCCAGCGCAGCCTGCGCCTCCGCCAGCTCCCCGCGCAGCGAGGCCACCAGCGCGGCCAGCACCCCGTTCCCGGAACCAGCATCATCGCCAGGCACATCCGGCCGCTACTACCACCCAGGACCGCCGCCCCGCCCGGCGATCCCGCATCAGCGAGGTATCAGCACTGCACCCGCAAAGCAACGCCGCATTCAAATGGACCTGACCAGTTACCTACAAGGTTGGTTCTGGAGGAGCGATTTCGAACTGGATCCGCATGGTGAGCGGCCAATTCCAGTCGACCTCTATCTGGACCTCCACGTAGTCGTTCCCAGGAGCAATATTGTTTATACGCATGGTAGCTGCTCCGATGAACGGAGTTGCGCCGGGCGACGTCAGTTCGCAAATATTCGCAAAGACGTTACTATCTGGGGTGACGAACCCCGATGGGAAGTTGAATCCTTGATTCCATAGCCCGTTTCCGATGACTTCGATCGGCCAGTAGGTCGTCGCTGCGGCGTCTGGCCTGGCCGAAGTCACCTGCCGAGTGAGGGTTACCGGCGGTCTGCGCTCGGGCTGATTCGACTTATCCTCTGTCATGACAAACCCCTTGGCTATGCCTGTTATCTGGCACACTTCTCGCGCTAGCGCTTATCCTGACCGAGAAGCTTCCCCCGCGCCCGGGATGTGGCCATCGCCAGACGTTAACTTCGTCATACCGTCAAATATGGGCGGGGCGACGTCTAGTTGCCATCACGGGAGTTATAGCTAGCTAGACAGTTACGCTTTGGTCTACCGCGCAGCACGGAAGCCTCTTCGACGTTTCCGCGATCCGGCATCCCCCAGCCTCGCCAGCCTCGCCAGGCTCGCCACCAGCGGGTCCCGGTCATCGCGAGCACCCGCGCCGGCCCGGAGCTGATTCCCATCTGCTCTTGTGCCTATGCCTGGATGCATAGGTCCCTGGGAAAGTGTGGCCTCGGGACAGATCCCCGCTGGCGGAGGGGTCCGTAGCGTTCTGGTCATCAGCAGGAACTGGTGAAGGGACGCATGATGATTGAGATTGATGGCTTGACCAAGCGGTACGGGGACAAGACCGCGGTTGACGGGCTGAGTTTCGTTGTGGAGCCGGGGGTCGTCACTGGATTCCTCGGCCCGAACGGGGCGGGGAAGTTGACGACCATGCGGGTGATCGCGGGGCTGGACCGGCCGACGAGCGGGACGGTGCGGGTCAACGGCAAGCACTACCCCCGCTGTGCCGCCCCGATGTCGGAGCTTGGCATTCTGCTCGATGCGCGATCCATCCATCCCGGACTATCAGCCCGCAATAACCTGCTGGCGCTCGCGCGGACGGCCGGCATCGGCCGTCGCCGGGTGGATGAGGTGATCGAACTTGCCGGGCTGGCGGATGCCGCGGGCGGGCGTGCCGGTGGATTCTCGCTCGGGATGGGACAGCGCCTCGGCGTGGCGGCCGCGCTCCTTGGTCAGCCGCAGACCGTGGTCCTGGACGAGCCGGTCAACGGCCTGGACCCGGACGGCGTCCGCTGGATCCGGCTGCTGCTCAGGTCGCTCGCCGAGGAAGGGCGGACGGTCTTCGTCTCCTCGCACCTGATGAGCGAGATGGCACAGACAGCCACCCGGCTGGTCATCGTGGGCCGCGGCAAGCTCATCGCCGAGACGAGCGTCGAGGACTTTATCGGCCATGCGGCTACCGGCGAGGTGCTGGTTCGCACACCGGAACCTGCGCGCCTGAGCCAGGTGCTCGCAGGCCCGGATGTCACCGTGACCGGCGACGGCACGGACGTCCTGCATGTCGCAGGTATGACGGCCGATCAGGTCGGGACGGCGGCATGGCAGGCTCACCTGCCGGTTTTCGAACTCATGCCCGCCCGGGCATCACTGGAGGAGGCATTCATGCAAGTGACCCAGGACAGCGTTGAATACCACGCCGGAGCGACGCGATGAGCGCCGCGCTCGTGTCCCCTCCAGTGCTGGCCGGGCCGGTCACCCAGGTGCGCGTCGTCCGCTCCGAGTGGGTGAAGCTGCGCGCGCTGCGCTCGACCTGGTACTGCACGCTGGTCGCGGTCGTGCTGATTATCGGCGTTGGCGCCGTGATCGCGGGCGGAAAGCCCTACCACGTCTCGGCCGCGAACCCGGCGGCGGGGGCGGTGTCGGTCAGCCTGTATGGCATCCTGCTGGCCCAACTGGTGATCGGCGTGATCGGCGTGCTGGTGTTCAGCGGCGAATATGGAACCGGGATGATCCGCGCGTCGCTGGCCGTGGTGCCGGCGCGTCTGCCGGTGCTGTGGGCGAAAGTGATCGTGCTGGCCGGGCTGGTGCTGCCGGTCACGCTGCTGGCCGCGGTGGCCGAATTCTTCCTGGCGACGGCTCTCCAGTCGGCCCGGGGGGGTTCGATGATCTCGCTGTCGGATCCGGGCGTGCTGCGGACCGTGGTCGGCGCATCGTTGTACCTGACGGTCGCCGCTGTCATCGGCCTGGCCCTCGGTGCCCTGCTCAGGAGGACAGCCGCGGGCGTGTCAGCGTTCGCTGCCCTGTTCTTGGTCGCGCCGATCATCGCGGCGCATCTCCCGCACAGCATCGCGGCCATCGCGCCCTATCTGCCGTCCAGCGCAGGCGGGGCGCTGTGGGGCCAGCCGCTGGTCTCGCATCCGCTGGGCCCGTGGGCCGGATTCGGTGTCCTCTGTGGATACGCGGTGGTGCTGACTGGCCTGGCCGCGTGGCAGCTGCGGCGCCGCGACGCGTGAACTGCGAGGATGCAGAGGTGTCCTTCTGGAAGCCGGTCGAGGACCCGGGAACGCGGCCACCGCGTCCCCGGGTCCTCGACATCGGTTGCGCGGCCGCATCATGATCAGCGTGCTCCTGGCCGACGACCACTCCCTCATCAGGAAGGGCTTCCGCCTGATCCTCAGCGCCGAAGCCGATATCGAGGTGGCCGGTGAGGCCGCCGACGGGACAACCGCAGTATCCATGTGCTCGGCGCTGCATCCCGACGTGGTGCTCATGGACGTCCGGATGCCCGGCCGCGACGGCATCGAGGCGACCCGCGACATCGTGGCCGCCGGGCTGCCGTCGAAGGTGCTGATTCTGACCACCTTCGACCTCGACGACTACGTCTACGCTGGGCTGCGCGCGGGTGCCAGCGGCTTCCTGCTCAAAGACACCCAGCCCGACGACCTGGTCGCCGCGATCCGCACGATCGCCGCTGGTGAGGCGGTCCTGGCCCCAGGCGCCACGCAGCGCCTGATCCGCCAGTTCGCCACCACACAGCAGGCCGAACCGCCCAGCGGTCACCACGGCGCCCAGATAAGGCAGGTCCTCACCAGCCGCGAGCAAGAAGTCTTCTCCCTCATCGCCGCGGGCATGTCCAACAGCGAGATCGCGGCCAGCCTGAACCTGTCCGAGGGCACGGTGAAGATCCATGTTGGCCGGATACTCGCCAAGCTCGACTTGCGTGACCGCGTCCAGGCCGTCGTTCTGGCCTACGAATCGGGGCTGATAATCCCGGGCACCCAGCCGCCGGACGGGCCCGGGCACCCGCACTGACAAGGCAACCGGCCGACCCGGGTCCGGCCTCCCTCCACTAGCCAATCACCAGTTGATCAACGCCCTTGCCGGGTTCATGGCATCCATGCGCGATCAGGTGTCCATTTAGCCAGTTGTGGCGTGTCTCATTCGGGAATAATGCAGTACTGGGGGGTCGAATGAGAATCACCGATAGGCCGCGCCGCTGTTTTCGTCCGGGGTCGTCCTCCTGTGGCGCTGGGGCCCGGCGGGGCGTTCGGGGGGAACGATGAACAACGGCAAATACCGGTCTGCTTTCCACACCCCTCTGTCGCCGGCCGACGCGTTCCGTGCCGCCCGCGATGAGATGCGCGCATGGCTGCGAAGCAAGGAGTACGACCTCGGGGCGTTCGACCGTGGCGATTCGAGGGTTGGGCCGGGAGCGGTGCTGCTGCACAGCGCCGCCAACGCCGCCGATGGCGCGCAGACTGAGCGGTGGCAGCTTCGCGAGAGCAACGATGACGGGGCGTGGATGTCCTCGCTGACCGTGCACGCGCCCGCGCGCGGAGCCGCGGCTGACAACGCCTCCACCTGGTTCTGGGTTGAGATCGAGTTCATGCCCAAGAGTTCCGGATCAGAGCCTGCCGGTTTAGTCCGGGCCAGGGTTCCGAGGCTGGCCCGGGGACTGCTCGCGGCGGTGCCGGCCCACGACGCGGTGGCGGCACTGACCAGTGAGCCGGTGTTGATTGGCCGCGAACGGGCGGATGAGCTCATAGACATCTTGTGTGACCCCGACCGCCGGTATCCAGCCGTTGTCGCTTCTCCCCACCCTGAGATCCCCTTTGACGAGTGGCGGGTCACGATCACGCGCGTTATGTGGTATTTGCCCGGCCTGGCCAGCATCTACATCCTGGACCCGATCGCGGAGTTGTGGTTCAAGGAGGGCATCGGAGACGCCCACGCAGTGTGGGGCGGCGCGCTGCGCACCTACCTGCCCGATGTCGATCCGGCTGTGGCCGAGGAAGCGGCGCGCCATCGCGTGCTGTCCGCGGCCCGGATCGCCGCCGACCCGGGCCGCGCGGCCGGGATTGTGTCAGTGCTGCCACGGCGCCTGGCCCAGGAGGCCCCGCTGCCCGCTCCGCTCACCGGCGTGAACAGGACCCTGCTGACGCGTGAGCGACAGTCTCCCGAGGCCACCGATGTGGGGGGCCTGCGCTCCCAAGTGGCGCAGCTTGCGGGGGATCTCGACGTTGCCCTGAACCTCGCTGAGACCGCGGAAGGGCAAGCCAACACCCTGTTCAGCGAACGTGAGAATGCCCTGGCCGAGCTCGCTGAGCGCGAACAGCGGGTGCTGTATCTGGACAGCCAGGTACGGGCCCTGCAGCGCAGGCTCGTCGCGGTGGGGCAGCCCGGTGAGGCATACCAGCCGGTGGCAGAACCAGTCACTCCGCCAGCCACGTTCGCCGAACTGCTCGACTGGATGGAATCAGATCTCTCGCGCGTCGCGTTCACCGGCGACAGCACGGCGTCGCTGAGCCTGGATCAGCGGCCCGAGGCGTCAACCTGGGTCCGCAGCTCCTGGGAGACCCTCCAGGCCATGGAGGCCTACGCTGCGGCGCAGGCCAGCCACGGATTCTCCGGCGATTTCAAGACGTGGTGTGAAAGCCCTCCCTCAGGGGAGTGCGCGATCCCGGCTGGCAAGGTTGTCCGGGACGAATCGGAGACCGTGCGTAATAACGCCAAGTGGCGCCGAGCGCGCGAGCTCCCGGTGCCGCCCGGCATCAGTGCCTCAGGCCGCGTGTTCATGGGTGCCCACGTCCGGATCGGAGCCAGCGCAGGAGGGCAGATCAGTCCCCGGCTCCATTTTTACGACGGCACGAACCAAACGGGTCTCATCTACGTCGGCTACCTCGGGCGGCACCTCACCAACACCCGCACATGACCACGTGCCAAAGCAGACGACTGGTGGGTGCCGACGTCCTCGACGTCGGTACTGGGGCCGGAATGGCGTTCATCGCGGTGCCGGGCGTCAGCTGTGAGCTGACGGCCAGCGCGGCCGATCTGGTAGATCAGACTGGCATCTGCGAAGGTTTCCTGCAATAATCGAGGTATGGACATGGCAAACCCTGTTCGTGGCGCCTCTGTGCTGCTCGCGTTCCGTGCGAAGAACGTTCGATCGTTCCGAGACGAGATTGAGTTGTCGCTCCTCTCGACGCGTCTTGCGGAAGAGGATGTCGTTCGCTCCGTGACCTGGCGAGAGGGCGGCCGGCCTATCGGAGTGCTGCCCGTGGCCGGTGTGTTCGGCGCTAACGCGTCCGGCAAGTCCAATGTCGTGAAGGCGATGGACGACATGCGGGCGCATGTCCTGCACTCCTTCCGTACCGGGAGCCCGACAGGCGGGATTGCCCGGCACCCGTTCCTGCTCGACCAGGCGGCGAAGCGGGAGGCATCGCGATTCGAGGTTGATCTGGTTCTGGAGGGTGTGCGCCTCGAGTACGGGTTCGCTCTCGATGACGATCATGTTCTGGAGGAGTGGGCCTACCGCTATCCACACGGGAAAGCCGTGCGGCTGTTTCATCGTTGGGACAATGAAGTTGAGCTTGGCTCCGCTGAACGCGTCAAAGGCCGCGCTGTCCTAGAACTGCTGCGCCCGAATGCCCTGTTCCTGTCGACAGCCGCCTCCGCCAACCACCCGGTGTTGCTCCCGATTTATGCCTGGTTTGCGCGAAACCTCCGGCTCGCCGAGGCTAGCAGCCGCCAGTTCCGGCAAGCACTGACCACCCAGCTGCTCGATGATGATGCGCGTCGCGGGCAGGTGCTCGCACTGCTGCGGGCCGCGGACTTGGGCATCACCGGAGCGAAGAAGTACCAGCTTGACCCGGTCGTGAAAGACCGCCTGCAGCGCGCCGTCCGCATCCTGGCCGGGCAAGAAGGCGACCTTGACAGCGCCGAAGAAGGCCCGGCCTTCGATCAGCTGGGAGTGCGCCTCACGCATCGCGGCGCGGCTGGCGACATCGAACTCGATGCGCAGGACGAGTCACTCGGCACACTTGTCTGGTTTGGCCTTGTCGGCCCGGTCATTGAGGCACTCGCCGACGGCGCCGTCTTGCTCGCGGACGAACTCGATGCCAGTCTCCACCCTGCCCTGGTTGCGGAGCTGATCCGCCTGTTCCAGGATCCGAAGTCCAACCCGCGCCGCGCCCAGCTCGTGTTCAACACACACGACGCCGCCATCCTCGGCGATTCGACCAGCGACCGGCTCATTGGCCGTGATCAGGTCTGGTTCACCGAGAAGCGCGCGGATGGCTCCACTCGCCTGTACCCCCTTTCTGACCTCGATCCGCGTAAGGAGGAAGCGATCGGCCGTCGCTACCTTGCCGGCCGATACGGGGCTACGCCAATCCTGTCGCACCGGGAGTTCGGCGCCTCTGCTGGACTCATTACGTCCGGCGATCGGACTTGAGCCACGGCCGGGCGAGCGGCCCACCGCAAAGGCGCCCCTCGAAGGCTGCCCTGCTGCCCGAGTTGCTCGCGTTCGTCGAGGGTCTTCGTACTGAGGAAATCTACCTGACGTATTGGCGCCGCCAGTACCGTGACCGAGTATGGGTCGAGATGGACCCCTTCCGTGGCGGTCCTTTGCAGCTCGTCGAGAGAGCAGTAGAGGCGCAGCGAATCGAAGCCCGGGACGCGAGGAAGGGGCGCGGGCGAGCCCACGACCAGATCTGGTGCATGTTCGATCGTGACGAGCATCCCAATTTCGCCAAGGCCATCGATCTCGCGGCGAAGCATGGCATCAACCTGGCTATCTCGAACCCGTGCCTTGAACTCTGGTTTATCCTCCATTTCGAAGACCAGACCTCATATCTGGAACGCTACGCGGCGCAGCGCCGCGCTGATGAGCTTCTCGGTAGCTCCAAAGTCCTTACCGAGTCAGCGCTGACCGCGCTCGCCGATGGCTACGACGAAGCGCGAGGACGAGCGATAAAGCTGGACGAGAAGCATGCAGGAGACGGCTCACCGCCGAGGAGCAACCCGAGCAGCGGGGTATGGCGTCTCATTGACCTGATCCGCAACGCTTGATGCAAAGCTTCATGCCCTCTGTCTGGGTAGCAGATTCGTGATGTTGAAGGTCTCGTAGCGAGCTGTTGAAGATCCCGGTAGCGGCTGGCGGCGGCGTGGATTCAGGCGTGGTGGGTGCCGTCCGCGAAGGTGATAGTTCCCTAACCGCAGTGGCTCTTTTCGCAACACCGTACCGATGGCGGCACTATCTCGGCTGGCCGTAGCGGCCGGAAAATCAGTCGCGGTAAGGCCCTTCCGTCGGGCAGCATAGTCAGGCTGGTTGCTCGGAATGGGAACAAATGACTGCGCCTGAACATGCTCACGGCTCACCGGCCCGGAAACGGGCGGTGCTGCTCGCGCTGCGCTACTACGGCCGCCAGATGGCCCAGCTCCGGCGCTTCACGGTGCCCGCGATGTTGCTGCCCGCGCTGGGAAACACGTGTATCTTCTACGTCGCGCCGCTGATCGTCGCTCAGCTGGTCGGCCGCTTGGTCGGCCACGGATCCGTCGGCATCGGCGCGGCGATGCCGTATGTGCTCGGCTTCGCCGGCGCGCTTCTTTTCGCCGAGATCTTGTGGCGTATCGGTATCCACTGCCTGAACCGCCTCGACGGTCGCGGAATCGAGAACCTCTACGTGATCGGCATGGACGAGCTGCTGGCGAAGGATGCAGCGTTCTTCCACGACAACTTCGCCGGTTCGCTGACCAAGCGGGTGCTGAGCTTCGCTTCCCGGTTCGAGGACTTCGCCGACAATCTGGTGTTCAACATCGTCGGCAGCCTTGTGCCGCTCGCGTTCGCGTCGGTGGTGTTGTGGCGCTACGACCCGTTGCTCGTCGCCGGGCTCATCGGCCTGATCGCGATCACCGGCGCCGGCATCGCACCGCTGATTCGCCGCCGTCAGAAGCTCGTCGACCAGCGCGAGGAAGCGATCGCGCGCGTGTCCGGGCACGTCGCCGACAGTCTGATGAACATGGACACGATCCGCGCGTTCGCTGCCGGGGACCGGGAGGCCGCCGAGCACAGGTCGCGCGTCGCCGACCAGCGGCGGAAGTCGGTGCGGTCATGGGACTACGCGAACCTGCGCATCGACACGCTGGTCGCGCCGGTTTCCGTGCTGACCAACGTGTTCGGTCTGCTGCTCGCGGTCGCACTCGGCGGAGGCAAGCACGGAATCGAGGCGATCATCGTGGCATTCACGTACTACTCCAATGCGACGCGGATCATGTTCGAGTTCAACCAGATCTATCGCTCTCTAGAGAGCTCGCTGACTGAAGCCGCGCAGTTCACCGAGTTGCTGCTGACACCGCCGGCCGTGGTCGACCCGATCGCGCCGGAGCTGCTGCAGCCGAAGGCGAGCGACGTCCGCTTCGAGCGTGTGACGTTCGCGTACGCGGGCGGACTGCCGCTATTTACCGGCCTGGACTTGGCTGTGCCGAGCGGGACCACGCTCGGTCTGGTCGGCCGGTCAGGCGGTGGCAAGACCACGCTGACTCGCCTTCTGCTGCGGATGACGGATGTCAAAGAGGGCCGGATCCTGATCGGCGGCCAGGACATCAGCAAGCTGCGCCAGTCGGACCTGCGCAGCCTGATCGCCTACGTGCCGCAGGTTCCTGCGTTGTTCCACCGGACGCTGCGCGACAACATCGCGTTCGCGCGTCCGCACGCCACCGATGCGGAGATCCACCAGGCGGCGCAGGCGGCGCACGTGACAGAGTTCGCCAACGCCCTGCCGGACGGATTCGACACGATGGTCGGCGAGCGTGGCGTGAAGTTGTCCGGCGGGCAGCAGCAGCGAGTCGCGCTGGCCCGGGCGATCCTGCGTGACGCGCCGATCCTGCTGCTCGACGAGGCGACCAGCGCTCTGGACTCGGAGAGCGAGATCCTCGTCCAGCAGGCGTTGTGGCAACTCATGGAGGGCCGGACCGCGCTCGTGGTCGCGCATCGGCTGAGCACGGTCGCGCGCATGGACCACCTGATCGTGCTCGACCGCGGCCGGATCGTCGAGAAGGGCACGCACGAGGAGCTGCTCCGTCTCAACGGAACCTACGCCAGGCTGTGGCGACACCAGTCGGGCGGCTTCCTGGACGACGACACAACGACAGCGATGCTTTCACAGGCCCCGAGGCTGAGCGCATGAGCCCTCGCGGATCCAGCCTGGTACGAGCACCCAGGCTGTCCGCCCGACGAGGTCCGTTCCCTCGCCCGGCTCAGCCGAGCAATGGCAGGTCGGTACCGGGCGGCAGGTCCAGTGCCAGCTCAAGGCGGTACGCTCCGCCCACCCAGCGTTCCAGGGGGGCCGGCCGGGTGCCGCACACCGGGCATGTTGGCGGTTCGCCCCAGCCATCCGACAACCGCCATAGCTCGCAGTTGCCGCAGAATCCCCACCGTGGTTGTCCCGCGGCACCGGCAGCTGCCTCCGGCCGGCCGGGTACTGCATGGCTGGTCACGCCACGTCCGATGCCCGCCGGGCGCGCTGGCTACTGACTTGCGGCAAACTGGCCGACTCCTCGGCCGCTTCCAGGTCGTCCAGGATGCGCCGGGCCATGACCACGGCGCCATCGGTCCTGATGTGCACCTCGCGGTAGCCCTCGTCGGGATAGGCGAACATCTGCTGTTGCTGCTCGATCGCCCACCGGTCCTGCTCGATCACCGTAGGCGCGCCGGTCACGATAGCCTCCACCAGGCTCTTATCCGGGGATGCGGCCCAGCGTCAGCCGGCCCGGCAGGACGTGGACCGGCGCCACACGTGGTGGGACTCATCGCGTGGGGTGATCGACTGGTAGAGCACGAATCCTTGGTCCTCGTCGCCGCCCAGCCGTCCGGGTGGGGCGACAGTGACCACCACGTGGAACAGGCCCGGCCCCACCATGGTGTGCTCCTGCAGTTGATCGGCCACCTCCAAGCCGAACCGGTCCCTGGTCGTCGGCGGGAGAGTAAAGGAGGAGCGACGCCGGATCGTCTTGAGATAAGGCAGGCCGCCGCGTTCCCCGCGCTCGATCTCAACGGGCACCATAGCGTCTGTCCAATGACCCGATATTGCCGGCGTGCAGCGGGTAGAAGTGGGTCAGGTCGAACAGATTCTCGATCAGCAGCCGGGCGCTGGCGGCCACCTCCATCGGCTCAGTGCTGGAGGTCTCCCAGTCAGGCGAGGCGATCTCTGGTGTGCGCGGCGGCCGGGCGGCCGGCTCGGCGTCCCCCGGCCACAGCCACACGACGCCGTCCTGCTCGGTCACCGCGAACTTGCGCTGGCGGGCGGTCCGGGGGATCTCATCACTCCGGTCGTGCAGGGCTGGGATGGCCACACACCTGCCGTCGGTGCCGTACGCGAATCCGTGGTAGGCGCACTCCAGCACATCGCCGTCAAGGAGTCGGCCCTCCCACAGCGGGAACCGCTTGTGCGCACACCGGGCGTCCAGGGCGACGACCTCACCGGCTGCGGACCGCCACAGCACCAGTGGGCGCCCAGCAACGACCTGGCCGGCCAGCTTCCCCAGCTCAAACTCGGCAGAGAAGCCAGCGACGTACCAGGCGTTCCGGATCACTACCTGCTCCCTTCGGCAGCGCTACCATCCGCCGGATTGGCACCGGCCTGCTGTGCCGTAGCGACCTGGGTCAGCCTAAGGATGCCCAGTCTGTTCAACAACTCTCCCCGTGCTACTGAAGCGGAGTGCCATCGCGGGTCAGCAATCGAACGAGTGTCCCCTCGATGTGACCTAGTTATCGCCGGACAGGGTGGCTAGGGTATCGAGCTATGCCGGACGACGGAGCCGACCTGAACTCTTCCAGCGGCTCTGCCTCGCCCGGCCTGAGGCGCATGAGTGAGGCCGAGTCCATGGAGCTGCTCGCCAGCGGGGGGCTCGGGCGTCTGGTCTACAACGGCCCGTACGGGCCCACGGCGCTGCCGGTCGTCTACAAGATCGATGCAGGGTCGCTCGTCTTGGGCACGTGGGACCCCGTCCTCTTTGACGAGGACCTGCGTACTGGTATCGCGCACGCCGACTACCAGGTCGCGGTGGAGGTGGACCAGATCGATGTGGACGCGCGTGACGGGTGGTTCGTGCTGGTACGGGGGGCGGCGCATCATCTGGACACTGCGGCCGAGCGCGCGCCGTTCATCGATGCCGGGCTGGAGCCCTGGGTCGAGGGGGTGCCTGCGCACTTCATCCGGGTGAATCCCACCAGTATCTGGGGCAACGGCACCCCCTGGACATGATGCCAGCGACAGTGTGACCCTGGCGGCCGGGTGCTGACGTGCGGTTCTATTGCGGTTCTCCCTGAGCGGCGGCGGCCACCGCGCGGTATCCCGAAGGTGCGGGAGTCGGCGTAGCATCACGGCCGTGGCCGAAATGTGGCGCGTTGCTATCGTTCTGGGCGACGCGGCAGGTGCTGGGCGGTCTGGGCTGTGGCGCTGTAAGCGTGACGTTGCTCGCGAGATGCGGGACCGCACCGGCGGAGCTGTGGTCGTAGCCGGGGCGCCGGGTTCTGGGCTGGTTGCCCGGTTGGGGGCCTGGCGCGATTCGGGCCAGTCGCCGGTTTCTGCGTACACGGACAACCGTGCGGCGGCCGAGGAGGCGGCGCGGGTTGCACGGGAGGTGACAGGCCAGCATGGGCTAGCCGCTCGTGTCTCGGTCGAGTGCTGGCGTCCGGTGAAAAAGCGGTGGGAGGACGCGTCAGCCGTATCGCAGCCCGACCTCGCCGAAGAGCGCGATTACCAGGAGCGGGAAGACCGCCGCCTATCGGCAGAAACCGGGGTCGCCCAGTGGCGGGTCCGCGCCGAGCTGCGCACCCACCGCGACACGGTGGCCCTGGCGCAGCGGCTGTCAAGCGACGGGCATCAAGTCGACCAGGGCTGGAAGTCCGTGGTGGCCAGTGCCGACAGCGAAGATGACGCGCACCGCCTAGCGGAAAAGACCCAGCAGTACGCGCCCTCCGACGCTGAGGTCCACGCCGAGCGGGCGGACACCCCCGTCTACACCGGGGAGGATTCGGCGGCCGGACCCCTGGATTTTCCAATTTTGTGACGGGGATGGCGGCGAGGCGTTCGTTGATGGCTGAGTCCCGGGCCATGGCGACCTGCTTGACGATCCTGGCGCCAGCTGGGGTGGCTTGCGGGATACGCACCCGGCGGTCGCGTTCGGAAGTGGTCCGGACGATGAGGCCGTCCCGTTCCAGGCGGTCCAGGAGCGGCACCAGGGTGGACTTGTCGGTGCCGAGCTGGGTCGCGATGTCCAGCTGGGTGCGCTGCGCCTGGTCGCGACCATGGGCCGCCTGGCCGGGTTGGGGCTCCTGTTTTCGTCAAGTCGTGGTACGAGGGTGTACCTATGAGCTGTGAGCCGTTCGAGGAAGGTCGCGATAGCTGCCGCCGTGGGGCTGATCGTGGTGGTGTGCGTCTTCCTGCTCGCGGTGCTCGTTGGTGAGGGACTGGCCAGCGCGGGCCTGTGGGCAACCGTGCTGGGCCTGCCTGTGGGCATGGTGGGCACTGCCGCGGCTCTGCTAGGGCTGGGCGGCAAGCCGTCCAAAGCGCTGCGTCCATCAGAGCTGACGGTGCCGGGGTGGGTGGTGGACCGGCCTGCGGAGGTGGCGGAGGCGGTAGCAGCGCTGCTCCGCCGTCAGGACGGGCCGATGGGCAGCACAACGTCGCTGTACGGCGCGGGCGGCTTCGGCAAGACCATCCTGGCGAAGATGGTGTGCGCGGATCCCCGGATGCGGCAGCGGTTCAAGGGAGGGGTGCAGCTGGTCACGATCGGCCGCGATGTGCGGAGTCCTGCCGCGATCGCGGCAAAGGTCAATGACGTAATCGAGGTGGTGGGCGGAGAGAGGTCCGGGCTCACCGACCCGCAGCTGGCGGGCCGGCAGCTCGGCGCTCTGCTTGATACCGGCCTGTGGCGGCTGCTTGTCCTTGATGACGTGTGGGAGCCAGGGCAGCTGGCGCCGTTCATTGACGGCGGGCGGCGCTGCGCGCGGCTGGTGACCACGCGCATCCCGGAGTTGCTAGCCGGGCAGGGCACGGCGGTGCGAGTGGACCAGATGTCCGCGGCACAGGCACGCAGCCTGCTGACGGACGGGCTGCCGCCACTGAATGCCCAGCTCACTGACCAGCTACTCGCCCTAACCGGGCGGTGGCCGCTGTTGCTGCGGCTGGCGAACAAGATCCTCGCGAACGCCGCGAAGGCTGGCGCGGATCTGCCGGTGGCAGCGGCGCAGCTGCTGCAGCGGCTCCAGGCGGGTGGCCCTGCGGCAGTCGACGACCTTCTCGGCGGCTCCGGACGGAGCATGGACGCTGGCCAGCCGGAAGACCGGGCGCTGGCGGTCCGGGAGACGATCGGTGCCAGCACTGACCTACTGGACCCGCAGGAAGCCGTGCGCTTCGCCGAGCTGAGTGTCTTCGCCGTCAACGAGTCGGTGCCCTTCAGCCTGGTCGCCCGTTTGTGGCAGGCCACCGCTGGCGTCGACGAACTCCGGGCCGCACAGGTATGCGCCAGGCTCGACGAGCTGGCGCTGATATCAGCCGACGGCTCTGCGACGGGCGGGATAAAGCTGCATGACGTGATCCGCGACTTCCTGCGCGCCGAACTCGAGGCCGCGCACCTCGCTGAGCTGAACGGCATGCTGCTGGATGCCGTCGCCGCTGCGCTGCCCTCCCCTGAGCCGTCCGATACCGGCTCCCCCGCACGGGCCGGTGTGAGGTGGTGGGCACTGGGCCCGGGCGACCGGTACGTGCGCGATCATCTGATCGAGCACCAGCTGGGCGCGGGCCGGGCCCAGGAGGCCGCTGGGGTCGCTAGCGACCTGCGGTGGGTCGGGGCCCGGCTGCTGGCATCCGGGCCCGCCGCTCCTGCGGCTGATCTTGCCCTGGCAGGCACGCCCGAGACAGGCCGTCTTCAGGCAGTGCTGGAGCGCACCGCGCATCTGCTGACGCCCGCTGAGCCGGCCGGGGCGCTCATCGATGTCCTGCACAGCCGGGTAGCCGAGGATCCGCAGTGGGGCCCGCAGGTCGCCGCGCTGCGGGACCTTTGCCCGCGGCCTAGGCTTGTCAACCGGTGGCCGCTGCCAGATCTGCCCGATTCGGCGCTGCGGCGTGTCCTGACGGGCCATGAGGGCCCAGTGACCGCGCTGGCGATCGCTCCGGACGGCAGCTGGCTGGTCACCGGAGGCTTCGACTACACGGCGCGGATCTGGGACGCCGTCACCGGCGAGCAGCGTGCCGTGCTGGCTGACGAGATGAGCGTCATCACGGTGGCTGTGGCGCCTGACGGCAGCTGGCTGGCTACCGGCGGCGTTGAGGGAGCCGTGCGGATCTGGGACGTGGCGTCCGGGCAGCAGCGCGCCGTGCTGACTGGCCATGAAAGCTGGGTGAATGCCGTGGCGGTCGCCCCGGGCGGCGGGTGGCTGGCCACCGCCAGCAGCGACGGAACGGCCCGGGTCTGGGACGCCGTCACGGGGCAGGAACGCGCCGCGCTGGCTGGCCACCAGGACTGGGTGCACGGGGTGGCCGTCGCACCGGATGGCAGCTGGCTGGCGACCAGCAGCAAAGACGGGACCGCGCGGATCTGGGACGCCGTCACCGGGCACGAGCGTGCTGTGCTGGCCGGCCACGATGGCACGGTATACGCGGTGGCAATAGCGCCCGACGGCAGCTGGCTGGCCACCGGGGCTGAGGACGGCACGGTGCGGACCTGGGACGCCGTCACCGGGCACCAGCGCGGCGTGCTGGCCGGCCATGAAGGCACGGTATACGCGGTGGCAATAGCGCCCGACGGCAGCTGGCTGGCCAGCGGCGGGGACGACAGGACCGCGCGGATCTGGGACGCCAGCACCGGGCACGAGCGCGCCGTCCTCACCGGCCATGACGGCTACCTGGATGCGGTGGCCATAGCTCCGGATGGATGCTGGCTGGTGAGTGCCAGCTTCGACGGGACGGCGCGGACCTGGGATGCGGTGAGCAGGGATCAGGACGCCACCGTGACTCCCCGCAAGGAGTGGACGGGCGAGATAGCCGCCGCGCCGGGCGGCGGCTGGCTCGTCACGGCCGGCCGTGACGGTACGGCGAGGGTCTGGGACGCGGCCACCGGGGATGAACGCGCTGTGCTGACCGGCCACGAAAGTTATGTGACTGCCGTAGCGGTCGTACCGGAGGGCGGGTGGCTGGCCACCGGTGGCACGGACAACACGGTGCGGATCTGGGACGCGGTCACCGCCCAGCAGCGGGCTATGCTAACCGGCCACGAAAGCAGTGTCGAGGCGATAGCAGTGGCGCCGGATGGCAGCTGGCTGGCCACCGGCAGCCGCGACGGGACCGCACGGATCTGGGACCTAGCGACCGGCCGGCAGCGTGCGGTGCTGGACGGCCACAAAGGCACGGTATACACGGTGGCCGTAGCGCCCGGCGGCGGCTGGCTGGCCACCGGTGGGGAAGATGGGACGACCCGGATCTGGGACGTGGTCACCTGGCAGGAACACGCCGTGCTGACCGGCCACGAGGACTGGGTGAACTCGGTGGCGGTGGCGCCGGATGGCAGCTGGCTGGCCACCGGCAGCCGCGACGGGACCGCACGGATCTGGGACGTGGTCACCAGGCGGCAGCGAGCCGTGCTGACCGGCCACAAGAGCTCGGTTCAGGCTGTTGCTGTCGCGCCGGACGGCCGCTGGCTCGCCACCAGCAGCTTCGACTTCACGACACAGATCTGGGACGTCACCACCTGGCAGGCGCGGGCGCTGATGCGGGTTGAGAGCAGTGTCCTTGCTTGCTCGTGGCTCGGTAGTGCAGGACTCGCCGCCGCCTGCCCGGAAGGCCTGTACCTGTTCGATTTCCTTACTGGCAGCACTCAGCCTCGCTGATCCTTTTCTGGATCGCTCGATTCGCTGCGGCGGCGCCTGGAGGCCAGGATCCGCGAGGGCCGATGGACCGACCCGAACGCACATCCCGGAGATCCTCGCCGAGCATCGCCTGGGCCACGGGGTGCCCGGCATGCGCGGCCTCCACGCCCGCAAGCACCGGAGCCAGACACCACGAGACAGCCAGCAGGACGCACCATCACCGGGAGGCAGGGAGAAGATGATCTCCCAATTCCTCCCGACCAAGCCGGAAGCCCCAGCCCGGCAAGTAGGCTGGGGGCTCAAGGAAAGAGCTTCTGACCTGGTCAGAGACCAGATCCCAGAGGTGGAGCTCAGGGGATTTGATCCCCTGACCCCCTCGATGCGAACGAAGGGGTCCCTGGTTCAGGCCGCTCGTATGCCTGCCGTGGTATCTGATAATCAGATACCATTGGGTCCATGCGAACGATGTCCGCGACCGAAGCCTCACGCAATTTCTCGGACCTGCTCGACGCGATCGAGCGAGGGGAGACCGTCACGATCACTCGCGGGAACCACGTGGTCGCGGAGATGAGACCCGCCCGGCGCCGTACCGGCGCGGACCTACGCGCCGCACTGGAGCACATCCCGCCGCCCGATGATCGTTTCGCCCAAGACATCGCCGCTGCGCTGGCCCTGATCTCTGGTGAGGGGAATGATCCGTGGGCAGGCGCCTGATCCTGGATACCAATGTTCTGATTGCGTACGAGCGCGGCACGGTTGACCGGGCTGCCCTGGATGGCGACGATTTGGCAATCGCGGCTGTGTCCGTGGCCGAGTACAGAGTTGGCATTGAACTTGCCGACACGCCGGAACGGGCCGCTGATCGCGCTCGCGCACTGGTCGCCATCACCTCGTCCGTGGACGTGCTTGACTACGGCGAAGTAACTGCCTCTTACCATGCACGCCTGATCGCGCACGCCCGCCGGGTCGGAAAGCCTCGCGGCGCACATGATCTCATCATCGCCGCGCATGCCTTGCAGAGCGATCGCATCGTCCTCAGCTTCGATGCGAACGCACGGTTCGCGGACCTGCCCGGCGTAAGCGCAACCGCGCTTTAGGCCGGGCATTGCTTCTTCTCTAGCTCGCCCTTGGCATCCATAATTGCCGGGTTGTGGCCAACGGGCCGTAAGGAACGGAGGCACGCCTCAGCCTCACGCTCGGCAGCCGAGACGATGACGACGAGACGACGGAAGCCGCAAGACCGGCCCCGACGGTATTGCCCCCGCCGTGGGACCCAGGACTGCGCGCGGCGATGCACACGGCTGGCCGGGCTGTTTATGAGGAGACCGTGGCGGGTCAGCTTCTGGCTGACCTCCGGGAGCATGGGATGAAATGATCAGCCTTGATGAAACTGCTAGATGCTCACAGCGATTTCGGCGCGCTCGCCACGGCGCTCCGGTCTGGCGACGATGACACGGCGGCCGCGCTCGTCACGCACCTGCGGGTTCCGCCGCGGCTGCTCACCCACCGTGGATTAGGGCCACGCGGCAGCGTGCCGCTGCGGGCGGCGGTGGACGCCGTGGCGCTGATCGCGGCTCTAGCAGCGCCGGCCGCAAGTACGAGGCATGCTGTCTCGGGGCGGACCAGCGGGCCACACCGCACCCGCTGGCGGAGCGGGCGGTGGCGCTGTACGCGATGATCGCCACGTACGCCCAGCGCAGCCCGCGGCGGCCGGTCATGGACCGCATACTGGCGTGCGCGATCGGCGCACCGGAGGCCGGCATGCTGGCCCTGGACTTCGCGGTGTTCGATGGTGGCGCCGCTCGGCAGTTCCTGGCCGACCGTGGCCACCTGCTGCGCCCCGACGAGCGTGACCTGCTGAGCCGGTGGCTCACCGTCCCCGCCGACCTCTACGAGGTCACCTGGGTCCGGCCGGGGTCACAGCTCCGGGCGCGCAGCCTGGTGGGCGGCCCGCCGTCCGTCGAACTGCATGACCGGCTGCTGTCGCTATCGGCGAACCGGCTGGACCTTATAGTGGCCCGCTTCCTGCCCGATGGGACGCGGCTACGGGCGCTGGGCGGGTTGGCCGGCCTGAGACGCGACCACCGCCGCCAGGCCTGCGCGATGTTCCCGCACGGGCCGGTCTCGCCCGGAGAGGGCGATCAGTTCCCGGAACGGCTGCTGGCGCTGTTCTCCCGGCCTCCGCGGCGGCGCTTCGCGAACGCCGACGGCGACGAGTATCGCTTCTGCGAGGCCACGGTCAAAGTGGCTGACCCCGCGGCGGTCTGGGCGGCGCTGCGGGACAGATGCCTGCCCCCGCCGCAGCGGCCAGTCCGGGACCTGGCCGGCTTCCATTCCTACCTGGCGGCGGTGCCGGATCGCTGGTGGAGCCAGGTAGCCGAGGACGAGATCGAGTATGTCGGCAAGGTGGAGCCGGGAACGCTCACCAACCTGGGCACCATCGACTGGGGGGATGCGGGCAAGTTCCGCCTGACCACCAATTCCGAGGCGCGGCTGGCAGTACTGGAGGACGAGATCGTCAGGGTGGCCCACCGGGCCGAGGTGATCGAACGGAATGTGCGAACCGCGGAACAGTTGCTGGAAGCTACCGGGGAACCTGGTTTCGAGCCGGACAGCGGCGAGGATGAGCGGCGCCGGCGCGGCATGGGCCTCCCAGAGGCTGAGCCGGTCACCGTGCTCCTGGAGCAGTATTTCCTCCCTCTCGGTGCCGATCAGGGACACCTGGCCGGCCAGATCAGCCGCGCACAAGCGGTGGACCGGATGCTCGCTGCACGCGACGAGGATGGCCTGACCCTGGCTGAAGCGGTTGCGGCCGGGGGAGCGGCTCTGGAACGGGTACGGGCTCTCGTTGATGACTGCGAGTGGCGGCGGCAGCGGAAGCTGGATGAGGGGGAAGATGTGCATCTCCTGCCTGATCCGGCGGAACTGCGCCGACGTACCGGCCTCCCGGCCCGGGAGCCGGAGTTCAGGAAACTGCACCGCGAGCACTTCTTGACGCTGGGTTCGTCACCGCATGGCTAACGTCGCACGGTCGTCATTGTCCCAGCTCATCTCGAACAGCTCGCGATGTGCAGTCACGCCCTTGGCCACCCACCGCGCCATGGGAGATCCGATTCACTGGAGGCATTCTTCCGGCGCGGCGGCGAAGTGCCACGCTCGTCTCCCAGGCGACCGGGACCGATGTGTGCCGCTTGGCGTCGTCCAGGATCGTCTGTTGCCGCGCCATGCGACGGTCGAGTGACGGTCAAATGACCTAAGGTCATGATCACCGACCGGCGATCATGACCTTGACCTGTGTTTCCTAGTGGAGCTGAGGGGATTTGAACCCCTGACCCCCTCGATGCGAACGAGGTGCGCTACCGGACTGCGCTACAGCCCCTGGACCGGCAGTCAGCGTAGCAAACTCTGCGACCTCCGCGCGCGACGAGCCGGTCCCGGACGGCTGGGTCAGTCGCCGACGGCGCGTTCGGCGGCGTCGGTGTACTGGTCGTAGACCTGGTCGCTGACCCGGGCGGAGATGTCGATGATCTCGGCGGTGGCGGCGGGCTCCGCCTCCGGTTGCGGCGCCTCGGGGGTTGAGGCGATGCGCTCGAATGTCTCCGGTTCGTCTTCCCGGGCCGCGGGCCGCGGCCGGTGCCTGGCCTCGGTCTCGTGCGCCGGGCGGCGGACGCGGGCCGCATCGCTGCGGGCCGCCTCGCGGAGCAGCAGCAGGAACCCGGCCAGCAGCAGACCGGGCGGCGCGATGACCCACGACGCGGCGATGCCGGTCACGGCGATGCCGCACGCGCCCAGCGTGAGCAGCACGAGCGTGGTGAGCATGCGCCGCCGGGCGCGGAGGGTGTTGGCCCGCCGGGCGGCCGCGTTCCTGGCGGCCCAGGCCGCCGCGTGTTCGCGGTCCTCGGCGTCCAGGCCGGGCTGGGCGAAGGTCGCCACGGCCGCTGGCGCGGCCGGCTCCTGCTGCCCTTCGTCGGCCCGGTGCCGGTGCGCGGACGGGCGCAGCCACCGGGGCATGAGTATCCCAGCCCAGATGGCGACGATGGCGAAGTAGAGGATCGCGCTGCTCAACGCGCCTCCCCGTGAGCGTGCCCTGGCACGGCAACGAGCCGCCTGAGGGTAGGCGCAACTAGCCGCGTGGCGGGCTTGCTCACGTCACGCACGGTAGGGGCCAGGGCCGACGATGAACAGCACTAAACCCGGTGTGTCGTAAGATCGCCGGGCTGGGACCGGGCTGGGACCGGGGTGGGACCCGGCTGGGACCCGGCTGGGACTGGCTCGAGCCGGGCCCCGAGCCGGGCGGGCCGCGCTACCGCGGCCCGGGAAGCGGGCCTGGGCGGCGCTCGGCCCCCGGGCGGATCGCGGACAGCGCGTTGCGCCACCGGGGCAGCAGCCCGCCCGCCGCGTCCTCCACCGTCAGGGCGTAGCACAGGTGGTCCCGCCACGCCCCGTCGATATGCAGGTAGCGGCGCCGCAGGCCCTCCTCGCGGAAGCCGAGTTTGTCCACCACCCGGCGGCTGGCGTGGTTCTCCGGCCGGATGCTGGCCTCCACCCGGTGCAGCCCGACCACGAAGAAGCAGTGATCCAGGGCCATGGCCAGCGCGGTGGGCGTTATGTTCAGCCCGGCGAAAGCCTCATCGATCCAGTACCCGACCTGGGCCGACCGGGCCGAGCCCCAGGTGATGCTGCCCACCGTGAGCTGCCCGGCGAACCGGCCACCGTAGGTAATCACCCAGGGCAGCGCCAGGCCCTGCCGGGCCTCCCGGCGCATGGTCCGGGCCATGGACAGGTACGGGCTGATCGTGGACCGGTACAGTGGGGTCTCCGGATTGGTGGGCTCCCACGGGCGGAGCCAGCCCGCGTTGCGCACCCGGGCGTCCCGCCAGATCCCGGCGTCCCTGGAGCGCACCGGGCGCAGCCCGATCGGCTCGTCCAGCAGGGCAGGCTCCACGAGAGTCACGGGCCAGCCACGCATACGTCCCACGAGGCCCATCATTCCCCCGTTCCCGATCAGGACGCTACGGCGACCCCGGACGAATTCAGCCAGAACGCGGGTGATCCCCGCCTCGCGCCTGGTCAATCGCGTGCGCCAGCACCGGCCCCAGCACCCGCATGCCGTCCTTAACCCCGCCGCTGGACCCGGGCAAATTGACGATCAGCACCTGCCCCGCCAGCCCGGCCAGCCCCCGGGACAGCATGGCCGACGGGATGCCGGCCGCCACCCCCGCCGCCCGGATCGACTCGGCTATGCCCGGTATCTCCCGGTCTATGACGTTCCGGGTCATTTCCGGGGTCCGGTCTCCCGGGGTCAGCCCGGTCCCGCCGGTCGTCACCACCACCTGGTACCCGGCCGCGATCGCGTCCCGCAGCGCCGCCTCCACCGGCTCGCCGTCCGGCACCACCACCGGGCCATCCACCGCGCAACCAGCCGTGGCCAGCAGCCCCGCCAGCACCGGCCCGGACTTGTCCTCGTACACGCCCGCCGAGGCCCGGTTCGACACCGTGATGGCCAGCGCCCGGATCATGCCCGGCGGCCCGGCCCCCGGGCCAGTCGCCGGCCCGGACCCCGGGCTGCCCGGCCCACGGCTGCCCGCGCCCGGGCCGCCCGGCCCGGCGGCTCCCGCCGCGGTCATGGCCGCTGCCACCGCCCGGTCTTGCCGCCGGTCTTCTCCTCGACCCGGACGTCGGTGATGACCGCGGCCGGGTCCACCGCCTTGATCATGTCGACCAGCGCCAGCGCGGCCACCGTGACCGAGGTCAGCGCCTCCATCTCGACCCCGGTCCGGTCCGCGGTCCGGGTCACCGCGGTGATCGTCACCCCGTCGTCGGTCACCTCGAGGTCGACCGTGGCCGAGTGCAGCGCGATCGGGTGGCACAACGGCACCAGGTCAGGCGTCCGCTTGGCGCCCTGGATGCCGGCGATCCGGGCCACCGCGAGCGCGTCGCCTTTGGGCACCGTGCCCGCCCGCAGCGCCGCCACCGCCTCGGCGGAGAGCCGCACCCGGCCCGACGCGCGTGCCTCCCGGGCGGTCACGTCCTTGCCGGACACATCCACCATCCGGGCGTGCCCGGCCTGATCGAGATGGGTCAGGGGGGAGCCGCGCCCCTTCGGCTCTGCTTCTTTGAGCCTCCGGGGCGCTTTACCCGCCTCCTTCCCTCGTCGCTCGGTCGCTCGTTCCTCGCTCCCTCGCTCCTCAGTCCAGTCGGCGGCGCGCCCCTTCGGCTCTGTCATGGCAGGCACATTACGTCGACGCCGGTGCCCGCCTCCAGCCGGGTCGTCGGCTCCGGAACGATGATCAGCGCGTTCGCCTGGGCCAGCGCGCCCAGCTGGTGCGAAGACTGCCCGGTCAGCGGGACGACGGCCTGCTGCGCGTCGTCCAGCACACCGCGCAGGTACGACCGCCGGCCCTCGGGCGAGCGCACCGCGGCGGTCAGGGCGGCGGTCAGCAGGCGAGGGCGTTGAGCCGGAAGGTCTTGAAGTTTGCGCAGTGCGGGCGCGGTGAAGAGCAGGAACGATACGTAGGCGCTGACCGGATTGCCGGGCAGCGTGAACAGCGGGGTGTGGTCCGGGCCGAGCGTGCCGAAGCCCTGCGGCATCCCGGGCTGCATGGCCACCTTGCGGAAGGTGACCGTGCCCAGCTTGGACAGCGCGGCCTTGACCACGTCGTGCTCGCCGCCCATGCTCACCCCGCCGCTGGTGATCAGCAGGTCGGCCTCGGGCAGCAGCGCCTCCAGCGTGCGCAGCACCAGGTCCGGGTCGTCGGGCAGCCGCTGCCGCTGCGCCACCGCGCCCGCCGCCCGCGCCGCCGCGGCGAGCATGAAGCTGTTCGATTCCCAGATCCGGCCGGGTACCAGCGGCGAGCCCGGCTCGGCCAGCTCGTTCCCGGTGGACACCACCGCGACCCGTGGCCGTGGCCGCACCAGCACCTCGCCCTGCCCAGCAGCGGCGAGCAACGCTAGCTGAACGGAACCTACCCTGGTGCCTGCCGTCAGCAGCGTGGCTCCCATTGCCACGTCATCGCCACGATGCCGGAGTGCGTTCCCCACTGGCACCGCCCGGCGGAACGCCGCGACGGCCGACCCGCCGTCGGTCCATTCCACCGGGACCACGGCGTCGGCCCCGGCGGGCATCAGGGCGCCGGTCATGATGCGCAGGCAGGAGCCCTCGTCCACCCGGTAGGACCCGGTGTCCCCGGCCGCGATCTCGCCCCGGACCGGCAGCCGGACCGGTGCTTCCCCGGTGGCTGAGGTGAGGTCTTCGGCCTGGACTGCGTAGCCGTCCATAGCCGAGTTGTCGAACGACGGCAGCGGGGTGCTGGCCGTGACATGCTCCGCCAGTACGCCGCCCTCAGCCGCTGCGAGCGGCACGATGACCGGCAGGATCGGGCGGATCGCGGCCAGCACGTCGGCCAGGTGCACGTCCACCGGGACCAGGGCCGGCTGCTCGGCGCTCATCCCAGGTTGTCGAGGTACTTGCGCAGCCACGGCACGAACTCGGGGGCAATGTCGGGACGCTCGCAGGCGAACTGGATCGTGGTGCGCAGGTAGTCGAGCTTGTTGCCGGTGTCGTAGCGGCGGCCGCGGAACAGCACGCCGTACACGCCGCCGCCGTCGGCCGGATCGGTCTGCGCGAGTTCCTTGAGCGCGTCGGTGAGCTGGATCTCGCCACCGCGGCCGGGTGGGGTGTGCTCCAGCACGCCGAACACGGACGGGTCGCAGACGTACCGGCCGATGATGATCCAGTTGCTCGGCGCGTCGTCCGGCGCGGGCTTCTCGACCAGGTCGGTGATGCGCACCAGGTCGTCCTCGCCGGTCGGCTCGATGGCCGCGACGCCGTAACTGGACACCTGGTCGGAGTCGACCTCCATCAGCGCGACCACCGTGCCGCCGTGCTGCGCGCGGGCCTCCAGCATGCGCTGCAGCAGCCCGTCCTCGGGGTGGATGAAGTCGTCGCCGAGCAGCACCGCGAACGGCTCGTGGCCGACGTGCTTTTCCGCGCAGAGCACCGCGTGGCCCAGGCCCTTGGGGTCGCCCTGCCGGACGTAGTGCACGGTGGCCAGCTCGTAGGACTCCCGGATGAGCTCCAGCCCCTCGGCGTCGCCCTTGGCGGTCAGCGCTTCCTCGAGCTCATAGTTACGGTCGAAGTGGTCTTCGATGGACCGCTTGCTCCTGCCCGTGATCAGCAGTACGTCGTCCAGCCCGGCGCTGACCGCCTCTTCCACCACGTACTGGATGGCGGGCTTGTCCACGACGGGCAACATTTCCTTAGGGGTCGCCTTGGTGGCGGGCAGGAACCGGGTCCCAAGGCCCGCTGCCGGTACGACCGCTTTGGTTACCGCGGCATTGTCAGGCATCCTCGTACCCTAGCCCGCGCGGCGTGTGCCAGACTCCGGGCCCCGATCTCGCAGAGGCGGTCTCCAGTGAATTCTCAGCCGGCCCACGACAAGGCTGAGCTGCGCCGCCGCCTGCTAGCCGCCCGCCACGAGTTGGGGCCGGCGGAGCGGGCCGCAGCCGGGCGGTCGATCCGGGACGCGGTGCTGGACCTGCCCGAGACGCAGATGGCCGGGACGGTGGCCGCCTACTACTCGATCGGGGCCGAGCCGGACACCCACGGGCTGCTGTTCGCGCTGTGGAAACGGGGGGCGTACGTGCTGCTGCCGGTGCTGCTGCCGGACGGGGACCTGGACTGGGCCTCGTTCGAGGGGCCGGACTCGCTGCGGCCGGGGCCGCGCGGGCTGATGGAGCCGTCGGAGCCAGCGCGGGGTGTGGCCGCCGTGAGCAGCGCGGACCTGGTGCTGGTGCCCGCGCTGGCGGTGGATCAGTCGGGGCTGCGGCTGGGCCGGGGTGGTGGGTCGTACGACCGCGCGCTGGCCCGGGTCGGTGCGCAGGTGCCGACGGTTGCGCTGGTGTATGACCCGGAACTGGTTAACCGGGTGCCGGGCGGGCCGCATGACCAGCGGGTGCGCATGGTGGCCCGGCCGTCGGCGGGGGTGACCAGGCTCCCGGCCAGGGTGATCAGGCCGCCACGGGAATGAGCTACCATCTAGCAGTCGTTGATGCTGAGTGCTAACCGATTCATGCTGAGTGCTCACCGTTCAACGCGGTGCCAGGAGGAGGGGACCGTGCCGACCTATCAGTACCGCTGCACGGAGTGCGGCGAGGATTTGGAGGTCGTGCAGAAGTTCAGCGACGACCCGCTGAAGGTCTGCCCGGCCTGCCAGGGATCGCTGCGCAAGGTCTTCTCGCCGGTTGGCATCGTCTTCAAGGGGTCCGGGTTCTACCGCAACGACAGCCGCAAGGGCTCGTCCGATTCCGGTTCCGGTTCCGGCGATGGGGCGGCCAAGAAGGACAAGGAGCCTGCGGGCGGGAAGTCCGAGTCGGGTGACTCGGGGAAGTCTTCGGCCAACGGGTCGTCTGGGTCGGCGGACTCCTCGTCTGGGTCTTCCGGTTCGTCTGGGTCCTCTGGCGCTGGGTCTTCGGGGTCGTCGGGGTCTTCTGGGGGGTCCGGTTCGTCCGGGAAGTCCGGTGGGAAGAGTTCGCCTTCCGCGGCCCCTGCGGCCAGTAAGGCTGGCTAACCTATCCGCGTGGAGCAGCGCGCAGAGATCGGCGTCATCGGCGGGTCGGGGTTCTACGAGTTCCTCACCGACGCCGACGAGGTGGCGGTAGACACCCCATACGGAGCGCCCAGCGACCCCATCGTGACCGGTGACGCGGCTGGCCGCCGGGTCGCCTTCGTGCCCCGGCATGGCCGGGACCACCGGTTCCCGCCGCACCAGATCCCGTACCGGGCCAACTTGTGGGCGCTGCGCTCACTGGGTGTGCGGCAGATCCTCGCCCCGACCGCGGTCGGCTCGCTCAAGCCGGAGTATGGCCCGGGGCGGCTGGCCATCCCGGACCAGTTGGTGGACCGCACGTCTGGCCGGGCCCAGACGTTCTACGACTCAGGCGGCGCGGTGCACGTGCCGTTCGCCGACCCGTACTGCCCGGTGGGCCGGGCCCAGGCCATCGCGGCCGCCCGCGCCGCAGGCTGGGAACTGTCCGACGCCGGGACGCTCGTGGTCATCGAGGGGCCCCGCTTTTCCACCCGCGCCGAGTCCCAGTGGTTCGCCGCGCAGGGCTGGACGCTGATCGGGATGACCGGCCACCCGGAGGCCGTGCTGGCCCGGGAACTAGCGCTGTGCTACACGCCGCTGGCCCTGATCACCGACACCGACGCCGGTGTGACGGAGGGCGAAGGGGTTACCCAGGACGAAGTGTTCCGCGTGTTCGGCCGCAATGTGGCTCGGTTGCGGGAGCTGGTCATGGACGTCATCGGGAACCTGCCGCTGGACCGCGAGTGCCCCTGCCCGCACGCTCTGGACGGCATCAAGCTCCCCATCGACCTGCCCTGACCCGGCTGGGCCGGGCCCGGGCTTCGCCGTCGAGCCCGGTCGCTGCGCGGTCAGCGTCGTCGCGTCGGGGTGCTGCCACCACGCGTTCGTCGCACCAGCCTCCTCAGTCACAACAGTCACACGTCCTGGAGGGTGCTGACTTCTTTGCACGCGAATGGTGCGGTCTGACGGGTATTTTGCCCTGGTTCGTCCGCACCAACCGCGTGCTAACTGGCGTCGGTCGGCTCGGTGGCGTCGGTTGGCTCGGGGGTTTCGGTCAGTCGAGGTCGCCGTGCTCGATCCGGGCCAGCCGGCGCTCCCGTACCAGCTGGTCGAACTCGTGCTCCACGGTCACCCCGGCCGGAGCCAGCGCCGCGAAGATCCCGGTGATGTCCCGCATGCTGATCACGCCGAGCAGTTCGCCGTCCTGCACCACCGGCAGGTGCCTGATCCAGCGCGCGGCCATCTCCCGGGCTGCCTCGTGCAGCGGCATGTCCGGCGGAACGGTGTACACCTCCGTGGTCATCGCCTCGTCCACGGTGCTCCGCTCCGGGTCGGCCCCAAGCGCCACCGCGCGCAGCACGTCCCGCTCGGTGATGATCCCGGCCAGCCGCCCGCCGTCCGAAACGAGCAGTGATCCGGTCTGCTGCCGCCACATGCGCTCGGCCGCGGCCCGGAGGGTGTCGGAGGCGGAATCGGTGATGGTCGCCTGGGTCATGACGTCTCGTACCTGCACCGCGTCCGCTCCTTGATCCCCCGTATTGGTGGCACGTGCGCGTTCCAGCCTATGGCCAGACCGGCCGGCCGCGCCGCCCGGCCGCGCCGCCCGGCCGCGCAGGCCCGGCGCCGCGCGCAGCCGCGCGGCCCGGCAGCGCGACCCGCGCGACACGCGGCCAGAGCGGTTAGGCTAGACCGCGCCCGCGCTGTACTGCAGCACTAAGGACACAGCGCGGCAGGCCCCGATAGCTCAGCGGATAGAGCAACTGCCTCCTAAGCAGTAGGTCGCGCGTTCGAGTCGCGCTCGGGGCGCACCCCTTCCCGTCCAGCTCAGGGACTCGCACCGTGAGCCGCTTGACCGGATATCACGACCGTCGTGCCCGTGACGTGCCCGTTCGGTCGCGGGGCTCTGTGTCGGACGCGTCGGTTAGCATCGGCATATGACCTTCGAACGAATCACCACGGATCCCGACGTGATGGGCGGGCTCCCGAGCATCCGGGGACTGCGTATCCCGGTCGCGACGGTGGTCGCGATGGTCGCGGACGGGATGTCCACTGATGAGATCATCGCCGAGTTGCCCGACCTGACCCGCGAGGACGTGCGGGAGGCCCTCGCCAACCTTCCGGCGGTTGCTGAGGATCTGGAGGCAGGTGCGATCGTCGTCCTGACGGACGAGTGGGTGCATCCGACGTCTCCCAATGCTGGGTTAGACGAAGCGTGGCAAGTTGCCGAATTAAGCCATAGTTAGGAATCAAGCGGCGCCGCTGCGCGGCGCCGGGCCCGGCGTCCGCGCCAGGCTCAGCCTTGACGAGGCCCGCCTGGCGCACGCCGGGCCACACCTACCCGCCCAGCTGATCAGCAAGGCTCACCCGGGACGCTGTTCAGTGCTGCACAGCCGCCTTCCCGGCGCTTGATTGTCCCGCTCCCGGCCACCGTGTCTAGGCCGCTCCCTGCGGTCGCGTCGCATGCGATCGGCTCCACCGAGCCTAGACACGGTACCCGCTCGCAAGGGATCGGCGCCTATCGGGAAGGCAAGGGGAGGAGTAGTCAGCTCCGCAACGCCCGGCGGGTCAGGGCCTCAGGTCGGTGGCAGCCCGGCCCGAGCCGTCCATGTAGAACGGCGTGGAGTCATGCTCGTGGGTGATCTGCCAGCCCGCGGCCGTCCGGCGGAGCCCGACGGTGGACCGGAACCACAAGTCGACCTGCTCCCCGTCCGTCTTCGTGCCTGTCATATGGGTGAGGCCATGGCAGAAGGCGACGTCGTCACCCGCCTCAATGACCGGGTCGCCGGTGTCGTAGCCGATCGGGCCGTCCCAGGTCCCGAACCAGCCCTCGATCCCCGCCGGGTCGCGAGCCTCATCCCCGGCGTCACGCAGCGGCGGGGCCAGGCCGAAGCTGACGACCTCGGGAGCGAGGTGGGCCACTGCGCGCCGGGCGTCCTTGGCGGTTATGGCGGCGGCGCGGTCGTTCAGCAGCGTCCGGATCTGCTCCTGGGCGGTCGTCTCGGTCTCTGTGGTCATGAGCGCGAACGGCCGCACCTCGACCTTCCGGTTGCAGGCCTTCGACCCCTCGGCGGCGAGCTTGAGCACCACGTCGAGGTCGGCAGCCTCGATAATCCACAGGCCCCCGAGATACTCCTTCGACTCCACGAAGGGCCCGTCGGTGAACAGCGCCTCCCCGCCCCGGTTGTCGATCACGGTCGCCGT
>CAVQVG010000018.1:0-361180 GCA_963717125.1 uncultured Actinomycetes bacterium | reverse complement strand
TCTGCTGCCTTGCGTGTTCACGGAGGAGGGGCAATCTGACGACGCCGCTGCGTTGGTCACTCACGCCTGTTCGTGGATCCAGGCTTCCGCCAGCGTGGTCCAGAGCTCGGTCTCGCCAGGCGCCGCGGGCCAGGCCGAGGCTGTGCGGCCCGTGGGCGAACACGTGCACGGCGTGCGGGACGCTGCCGGCCGCGAGTGCGGTGGCGAGGCGGTAGGTGTGTTCGGGCGGGACGTAGGGGTCCTCTGCGGTGTGCCAGATGAAGAACGATGGTGAACCGGACGTGACCAGCGCGTCCAGCGAGGTCAACCGGCGCTGCTCCGGGCTGGCGTCTTCGCCCAGCAAGATCAGCCGAGCCGGGCGGTAGGTCTCGGTTTCCATCGAGGTGATGGCGTAGCCCAGCACTGCGAACTGCACGGCCTGGTCGGGCGTGGCGCCGGGGGCCAGGGCAGCCAGGCCGGCCAGGTGGCCGCCGGCGGAGAAGCCGATGAGCCCGATGCGCTGGGCGCCGTTAGCGCGGCGGCGGCTGATCTCGGCGCGCAGCGCCTCGAGCGGCACCGGGTGGCGGGTGTGGAGAGGGTAGCGGAACACGCTGGCGGGAATGCCGATCTGACCGAGCCAGTCGGCTATGGGCTCGGCCTCGTGGACGGCGTGCTCGGCGTAGCCGCCGCCGGGCAGGACGATCATGTGGACGCTGCTAGCGCCAGCGGCGGGTGCGGTCACTGGCTGGTCCGGTTCTCGGCCTCGGTGACCGAGTCGGTGATGAGGGCGGCAAACTGGTCTGGGATCTCCTCCCAGGCGAAGTGGCTGGCGGGCAGGATAGTCAGCCTGCTGCCGGAGATTCGCTGGGCCAGGTACTCGCCGTTGGACACTGGGACTAGGGGGTCGTCGGCGGAGGCGAAGACGTGTACGGGCAGCTGGATCCCGGGTAGCAGGTCACGCAGCACGGGAAGCTGCTCGGGGTAGCTGCGCACGTAGCGGGTGGACTCGGCGAACCGGCCGTTCTCGTAGGCCGAGACGTAGTCCTCCCAGACCTCGGGCTCCTGGGCACGGGCCGCCGCGGGCGCCACGCTCGCGCCAAGCGTGGCGCGGTCCATGCCACGAAAAACCTCGATCCCCGGAGCGGCGATGATGTCGGCGAGGGTGCCGGTCACCTCGAGCGGGTAGGCCGCGCCGCCGCCGCCGATGACCAGGCTGGTGACCGCGTCAGGGTGGCGTGCGGCCAGGAACAGGGCGGCGCTGGCGCCCACGTCAGGCGCCACGAGGTGCGGCTTGCCCAGGCCGAGTTTGGAGATGAAGTGGCCGAGGAACTCGCCCATGGCGGTGGGGGTGAGCACGTCGGGCCGGCCTTCCGAGTGGCCAAACCCTGGCAGGTCGACCGCGACTAGCCGTCCGGTCTGCGTGAGAAGCGGCCAGACACGCCGGAACGCGAACAAGCTTTCTGGCCAGGGGCTTGTGAGCAGGATGACCGGACCGTAGGCGGTCCCCGAGTCGGCGTAGCGAATCTTCAGACCATCGATCGGCGCGGTTTGCGTCTGTATAGTCGCGGTACTCATGAATGTCGCGCCTTTCAAAGAAAGAGGAAGTCGGTCCGCGCTTGGCTGGATTGGGTACCGTCTGGCGGCTCTCAGGCAGTCGCCAGGCTAAATCGGCCATTTACTCGCGCGGTAGACCACTGGGTGGTGCTGACATCGCCACCCAGCTGGCCCAGCGTAAGATCTACATCATGGCTGTTTCGGCCAGCGAGCTCGGCGCGACTCTGCGCGACTGGCGGGAGCGGCTGGACCCAGGAGACTTCGGGGTGGCTGTTTCCCCGGGCCGGAAGGCCAACGGGCTGCGCCGCCAGGAGGTCGCCCAGCTTTCTGGTGTCTCCGTCAACTACCTGACCCAGCTTGAGCAGGGGCGAGCCAAGGCGCCGTCCCCGCAGGTACTCACCGCGCTGTCCCGGGCCCTCCGGCTGTCGAACCTCGAACGGACCCACCTGTTCTTCCTCGCTGGCCAGTCGCCGCAGGACAGCACGCGACGGCACCAGGCAGTTCCGGACAGCCTGCGCCGCATGGTCCGCCAGCTGCCCGGAAACCCGGCGGCCATCTACGACCCGAGCTGGAGCCCGATCACCTGGAACTCGATGTGGGCCACGATCTTCGGTGACCCGAACGAGCGTCCCGCACGCGAGCGGAACAAGGTCTGGCGCTACTTCACCGGCCTGCCCACACGGGTCCTCCGGTCGCCTGAGGATGAGCGGCTGTTTGAGAAGCGCATCATCTCGGACCTGCGGTCGAGCTTTGGGCAATATCCCGATGACGAGCAGCTGGGCCAGTTGATCAGCGACCTGCTCGCGGCGAGCCCCAGGTTCTGCGAGCTCTGGAAGGCACGTGAAGTTGCTCCCTACGACGAGGAGCACAAAACCATTGAGCATCCCGAACTAGGCCTGCTCCAGCTCCACTGCGACATCGTCCGGCACGAGGGTCTTCGCGTTGTCGTCTTCACCGCGCCCGCGGGAAGCTCATCCGCCAAGGCCCTGATCGCCGCGCAGAGCCTGGCCCTGGATCAGCATGCGCTCAGTGCTTCTGAGGCCAGCCGCCCTGCCCACCGGCTGTTACGACCCGCTGTTTGAGCGACCCGACCTGACCGAAGACGACTACCACCGTCTCCGGCACCCCTCGCGGCCGACCGCCGCCAGGCGCAAGGCTGTGACGCCGCCAAACCCGGATAGGCACGGCTATCCGGGCCGCACGGCTCGGCGCACAAGCCGGCGCGGGCGCGTGACAGTGAGGCTGTCGGCTGCATTCCGTAGCAGACCTCTCGCAGAGCGCGCCGAACAGGGCAATCTGCGTACCGCCCACTGTGCGCTGGGCATGCCCCACCGGCGAGGAATGCCGCCCGGGCGGTTCGCGTTGACGCGCTGGTGAAGAAGATTGGCTTCCTGTCGTTCGGGCACTGGTCGCCGTCGCCGGGCTCGCATACGCGGTCGGCATCGGACGCGTTGCTGCAGTCGATTGACCTGGCCGTGGCCGCGGAAGAGCTGGGCGCGGACGGTGCGTACTTCCGGGTGCACCACTTCGCGAGGCAGCTGGGGTCTCCGTTCCCGCTGCTGGCGGCGGTTGGCGCGCGGACCAGCCGGATCGAGATCGGCACGGCAGTCATCGACATGCGCTATGAGAACCCGCTGTACATGGCAG
Organism: uncultured Actinomycetes bacterium; assembly: GCA_963717125.1. Taxonomy (GTDB): domain Bacteria; phylum Actinomycetota; class Actinomycetes; order Streptosporangiales; family Streptosporangiaceae; genus RYN-230. The sequence continues at coordinate 358,000 of CAVQVG010000018.1, read as the reverse complement.
AGGACGCCGGCGCGGCCGACCTCATAGCCGACGGCCGCCTCCAGCTGGGTATCAGCCGCGGCTCGCCGGAGCAGGTGATCGACGGCTGGCGATACTTCGGCTACCAGCTGGACGAGGGTCAGACGGACGCCGACATGGCCCGCGGGCACGCCCAGGTGCTGCTCGAGGTACTGCGCGGCGAGGGCTTCGCGCAGCCCAATCCCCGCCCGATGTTTCCGAACCCGCCCGGCCTGCTGCGCGTGGAGCCGCACTCACCAGGGCTGCGGGAGCGCATCTGGTGGGGTGCGGCCTCCCAGCGGACCGCCACGTGGGCAGCCGAGATGGGCATGAATCTGCAGAGTTCGACGCTGATCACCAACGAGTCGGATAAGCCCTTTCACCTGCAGCAGGCTGAGCAGATCCAGGCGTTCCGCGACGCATGGCAGAAGGCTAGCCACGAGCGGGAGCCGCGAGTATCGGTCAGCAGGAGCATCTTCGCCCTCGTCGATGACCGGGACCGGGCATACTTTGGCCGCCAGAACCACGACAGCGACCAGATCGGGTTCATCGACCCGAAGACCCAGGCGATCTTCGGCCGCACGTACGCTGCCGAGCCGGATGTGCTGATCCAGCAGCTCAAGGAGGACGAGGCGATCGCAGCCGCCGACACGCTGCTGCTCACCGTGCCCAATCAGCTCGGCGTCGACTACAACGCCCACGTCATCGACAGCATTCTCACGCACGTGGCACCCGCGCTCGGCTGGCGATAAGCCGGCTGGCGATCAGCACGATCAACCCTGGCTGGGTATTTTCCGACCCGATCACGCCGGGCGTGATGGCCCGGCAGGAGCTGCCGTGATGACCGTGAGACGCAGTGCCCGCTGCCGGTGCCGGGCTCGCCTGGCCGTGAACGGCGACAGCGCACAGACGGCACCGGTTCGCCTCCGCACTTGGCTCGAAATCGCTGTCTTCGCGGTGTTATGCCTAGCGCTCGGGGCGTCGAGGTACCGCGCTGATCTCGGACGATGGCGACCGCCTCCTGCAGCAGCCACCCCCCGGGGGGCCTCCATGCCGGTAACTACCCCACGCCCGGGCCAGCGCACCCCTGGGTCGGCCCGCTCGGGTCCGGTGACGTAGCGTCGTGGGGTCACCTCTCCAACCCGAGGAGAACCCCATGCCTGGTCCCACCGTCGTCCTCGTCCACGGCGCCTTCGCCGACGCGTCCGGGTTCGGGGGAGTGATCCGCGAGCTCGAGAGCGCCGGCCACACGGCCCTCGCCCCGCCGAACCCGTTGCGAGGCGTCGCCTTCGACGCCAGCGTCGTCAGCGACGTGGTCAAGGCCACCGACGGCCCGGTCGTGCTGGTCGGGCATTCCTACGGAGGCGCCGTGATCACCCAGGCGTCGGCCGGCCTGGAGAACGTGACCGGCCTGGTCTTTCTCGCGGCGTTCGGGCTGGAGGTGGGCGAGAGCTGCGCGAGCGTGCAGCAGCCGTTCCCGCCACCTCTGCTCGCCAAGACGGCCGCCCCGACCCCCTACGACGCGCCCGGCGCCGCGGGCGGTCCCGACCTGTACGTCCAGAAGGAGCAGTTCCGGGAGACGTTCTGCGCCGACGTGCCGGTGGACATGGCCGATGTCATGTTCGCGACCCAGCGCCCGCTCGCGGCCGCGGCGCTCAACGAGAACGCCACCGCGGCGGGCTGGAAGAGCAAGCCGTCCTGGTTCCTGGTCTCCGAGCACGACAACGCGATCTCGCCGGACGCGGAACGGTTCATGGCGCAGCGGATGGGCGCCACGACCGACACCATTGACGGCTCGCACACCGCGTTCATCGCGAAGCCGGTCGCCGTGGCCACGTTCATCCGGCAGGCGCTGCGGTGACCTCGTAGACCGAGATGTGGTCCTGGCTCTCCCCGGTGAACGGGCCGCGATCCCAGTCCTGGTAGCGCTCCCGCAGCCGCGGGCCGGCCAGCCGGGCCATGGAGAAGGAGAAAGGTCATGAGTCTCATTGACGAGGCGCTGAGCGCCAATGCAACCATCGCCAACGGCTACGATCCCAGCCGCGGGGGGCCGCCGGCGCCCAAGATCGCGATCGTCACTTGTGCGGATCCCCGGCTCACCAGCATCGAGCAGATGCTGGGTCTCGCCGCTGCCGATGTCGACATGATCAGGAACTTCGGCACCGTGATCGACGACGACGCGGTCCGGTCGCTGGTTCTGTCGACCAGGTTGCTGGGCACCAGAGAGATAATGATCATCAATCACACCGACTGCGGGATGCTCAGGTTCACCGACGGCGAGCTGGAGGACCGGCTCCGCAAGGAGACCGGGCAAGCGCCGATTGCGCCGGCCAAGTTCTACAGCTTCACCGACGCCGAGGCGAACACCAAGGAGCAGATCCAGAAGGCCAGGTCACATCCATGGATCTCGCCGGAGGTCCCGGTCAGGGGATTCGTTTTTGACGTCAGCACCGGCCGGCTCAGCGAGGTGTTCCCGGACGGGGAGACCGTCGCTGGCTAGTCAGGGCGTCGCCGCCTCGGCGTATGCCGCACGAGAACGCCTCGGGGCGGAGCTGGCGCTCAAAGCTGCATGAGACTCCAGGCCTTCGCTGTCCGCGCGTATAGGGGCCCGGCTTGGTGGCCGCCTCGTCGAGGGTGGCCGCCAGTGCCGGGTAGCCCGGCGCGCCGGGGCGAGCGGGGCAGCGATCGGCCGGCTGAGGTTGGGGGTCATCCGGTTCTCCGGTTCGCAATGCCCGCAGCCTGGCCGAACGTACGTTGAGATGAAATGCCGGGCCGCACCGGGGCGTACGGCGGTTGGGTCGTCTGGCCCGCAGCTCTCGGCGGAAGCTGCCGCAACGCGGTCGTTAGGGGTCGCAACAGTGATTGTCAGGAGCAATCGGCCAAAGCGCCGGCATCCTGGCCCGGCCGCCGAAGCGCCATCCACGCCGCATCACAGGCAGCCCCATGCCAAAGGAGAGGCCGACATGCCAAGCCAGGCAATGCAGGACGTAATTGACGCCCTCAGAGACCGGCAGAAGGCCAGTGCCAACCAGGCCCCGCTGACGCTGACCGAGCGCCGTGCCGCCTTCACCCCGGGAGACCGCCTTCATCCGGTACCTGACGACGTGCTGGTGACGGAGGTAACCGCGGACGGCGTGCCAGCCCACTGGCTGGACGCCCCCGGAGCGGACACCGGCCGGGTGCTCCTGTTCCTGCACGGCGGAGGTTACGAGCTCGGGTCGCTTCGCAGCGACGGCGAGCTGGCCGCCCGGCTGGGACGGGCCAGCGGGATGCGGGTGCTATTCCCTGAATATCGCCTGGCCCCCGAGCAGCCCTTCCCCGCCGCCATCGACGACGTGCTGGCCGCATGGCGCTGGCTCCGCACCGGCCAGGGCCTGAGCGCAAGCTCAACAGCGGTGGCCGGCGACTCGGCCGGCGGAGGGCTCACCGTCGCCCTGCTCGTGACCACGCGTGACGCCGGGGAGGCATTGCCTGCAGCCGCCGTACTGATGTCCCCGACGGTGGATCTGACCAGCTCGGGGACCTCGATGACCGAGCGCGCCGATCAGGATCCGATCTCCACCCCCGCCGTGCTCCGCCAGTTCGCCTCCGACTACCTGGCCGGGGCTGACCCGAAAACACCCCTCGCATCGCCGCTGTTCGCCTCACTGGCCGGGCTCCCGCCGCTGCTGATACAGGTGGGCACGGCCGACCTGCTGCTCAGCGATTCCGAACGCCTGGCCACAGCAGCAGCCCAAGCCGGGGTTGACGTCACCCTGCAGGTCGGCGAGGGCCTACCCCACGTCTACCAGCTCCTGCTCGGCACCCCCGAGGCAGCCCAGGCCACCGAGCAAATCGGAAAGTTCCTGCGCGCCCGGGTTCGCTAACCAGACAGCCCACAAACAACAGGCTTCCCGGCACCCGATACGCCCCCAGCCGCCTAACGCCCGGAGAGCTTGCCGACCACCCCCAAGAGGCCCGCCGCCCTCGCCAGGATGCTCGCCAGCCGCGCCTGCCTGCTGCCCGACCTCGTCAGCAACGCCGAGTGCCGCCGCTGGAGCCGCCGCTGGAGCCGCCGACTGCACGATACCGAAGGGGCAGCTCGGCACGTTGCGCCACCGCTCCCCTGATCGCCGCCATGCCCCCGCCCACGTCGCCCGCCAGGTCGCACGCCTCGTAGCCATCCTCCGGCTGAACCACGCGACCGTGACCGAGGCCGTCACCGACTCCCTCACCGCGCTCGCCGCCGACCGGGCGGCAGCCGCCGCCGTACACCACGGCACATCAGACCGGCCTGCGCAGGCCACCTCCCGCAGCGACAGGCGCCGCTGGCCACGACTTCCCGCACAGCACGCAGCAGGCCATCGGGCACGCGGCAACCAGCACACCGCCTCTCGCCCGGATCAAGCCAGCCAGCGCCGACCAGCCGCGGTGACCGGCGGTTAAGCCCGTCAGCTACCGTCGGATGTGCCGACGGTAGAGTCGGCCGCGCCGAACGCGTCGCCCAGGCTGGTGAGGTCAACGGAGAGCCGTGCCTGCCCGGGCACATGGTCCAGGAATGGGCGCATCGCTTCGAGGGCGGTGAGGATTTCGCGGCCGACCTGCTGTGCGGAACGCATCGCATCCACGGAAACCAGGATTCCGCGGTCGCGGTACCACGAGACGATTGGGGATGTCACTTCATGGTAGAGGGCAAGGCGCTGCGCAATGATGTCAGCGGTGTCGTCGGAGCGATGCTCGAGCGCAGCTCGCGCGAGCAGCCGGCGCATGAGTTCCTCATCGTCGGCCTGCAGGTGCAACGCCACATCCGCGGTCATCCCGAGTTCGCGGCCTATCAGGTAGACCGCCCGGGCTTGGTGCATGTTCCGCGGGATTCCGTCTAGGACAAACGCCCGTCCTGCCGCCTTGGCGACGATCAACTCCTCCCGCACCATGTCGAGGACGAACTGGTCGGGCACGAGTTCGCCGCGGTCGAGATACTCCTGAACGGCTAGGCCCAGAGCGGTCCGCCGCGCTACGTGATCGCGCAGCAGTTCACCGGTCGCGATGTGGGGGATGTCGAAATGCGTGGCGATCAGTGCGCCCTGAGTTCCCTTGCCCGCGCCCGGGGGCGCGATCATCAGTACTCGCATACTCAGCTCCTCGCGTCATCATCCCGCGCGTCGCCCGCCGGGTCGATACCTCGGCTCACCGCGTGAGCGGACGCACTCCACTGGCGTGGAGTCAACCACCCACACGTCGCCACTCCACACCCTGGTATCGCCGACCAGCGCCCCCGACCAGCCAGTTCAGTGTGGCCGCCTGCCGATCGCCCGGCAGGAGATCAGGCAGCCGGGGAAGGTCGGCTCGTCGAGAATCACCAGCGCCTCGAGCGGGTCACCGTCGTCGGCCAGCGCGTGCTCGACGAAGCCATAGTCGGCCGGATACCGGGTAGAGGTGAACAGCATCCGGTTCAGTGCAGCCGGATCCGCCCCGTCTCATGGTCCATCTCGTACTTGTTGCGCTGGCCCTTCGGGATCTCGATGACTACGTCGAACTCCACGATTTCGCTCCTTCGACGCTCAGATTATTGACTGCGCTGCCTGGATGTATCCGCCTCGTGTCCCTCGCCTCGTCCATGGATCCCGCATCTCGCGGACGAAGACGTATTGGTGAGCGGGCGCCGTCGCGTGGCACTGCTGCCGCTCGCCCTGCTCTGCGTGTTCACCATCGGTGCCGGGGACGGCTGCCGCGCGTCTGCTGCCCGGCCCGCCTCGCCCTGTTTCAGCTCCCGAGCGTGGCCACCCGCCGCTTGCTTGACAAATCTAGCAGGGTGCGTACTATAGAAAGCAGGCCACGAGAACTGAGAGACAAGACCACAAGGAGGAGAAATGACCGAGACCCGCAGCGCCGGCCAGGAAATTCAGACAGAGGTCCTGGACACGGTCCGCAAGAGCCAGGAAATGTTGGCCGACGCGGTCAAGCGCTGGGCTGACGCAGTCCAGTCGGTCACGCCGTCCATCCCGATGCCCAACCTGCCGTACAGGGACAAGCTGCCCAAGCCCGAGGATCTCGTGGCCAATGCCTACGACTTCGCCGAGCAGCTGCTCATCTCCCAGCGGAAGTTCGCTGAGAGCATGCTCGAGGCAACCAAGCCGCTGCTTGGCGCCAGGAACGGCGCGGCGGCCACGAAGGGCGCCACCAAGTAGCACCCCGCATGCGCGGCGAGCCTGGGAATCCCGGCCCGCCGCGCATTTGCAATTTAAGCTCATCGCCTTTCCCTTGCCGGGGGCCAGATGCCGGATCCCTGGGACACAGCTAGAAGCCCTGGAAGCTTTCATCCGCACCCAGCGCAAGCCAACCTGTCGCTGCGCCAGCTCGCGGATATGACGAGCCTGTCCAGTCCCTACCTGAGCGAGGTGGAGCGGGGCCTGCACGAGCCGTCGGTGCGGGCGGTCAAGCTCACCTCGGGGGCGCTGAATGTGTCGCTGAAACGCTGCTCGCCAGGCGGGACTCCTCGATGCGGCGGGTGCCGCGGGCGCCGGCGGGCCCGGCAGCGAGTCGCCCCTGCCCGACGTGGTGGCAGGCAGCCCTCAAGGGATCTCACTCACATGGAGCACCGTGGAAGCCCAGGTGAGCAACACCCGGACTGAACCCGCTAGCACCTGCCCACATGCTTGTGAGCTTGCCTGCGGGTCCGGCCGTCTTGCGGTGCTGATCGCCAGGGCCGACCTCACCCGGGCCGGCTATGTCGGCAACTGCCAGGAAGCTGGCTGGGAACGCTAATTCACGGAAACTGCTGCTGGCTCGTTGCACCGCCGCCACTCCTGAAGCTACCATCTATACAGATGGTAAGGAGATGGCCAGGGGATGGTGGACGGATGGCCCCGGGCGAGAGCGAGAAGACCGAGAAGATCACTATCAACCTGGGACTAGTGGACCTCGGGCAGATCGATCTGCTGGTCCAGGAAGGCTTCTACACCAACCGCACCGATTTCATCCGCACGGCCATTCGCAGCCAGCTCGCCACCCGGAGCGAGGCGCTCGACCAGACAGCGGCCCGGCGCACCCTCACCCTGGGCAGCTGCCACTACACCCGGCGCGACCTGGAGGAGATCCGTGACACCGGGCAGATGATCCACATCCGGGTGCTCGGGCTGGCGAGCATCGCCGCCGATGTCTCCCCCCAGCTGGCCCTGGCCACGATCGCCTCGGTGGAGGTACTCGGCGCCTTCCGGGCCCCCACCCCAGTGAAGGCCGCCCTCGCGGCTCGCACCGCCTAAGCCGCCGCCATCCCAACGGCTGACCGAACCGCCGGTCCCGCAACATACAGGCCGTGCGGCCAGGAGATAGCGAAGGCACCGACGAGAAGGGATACCGCCATGGACGCACGGCAGTTGGCGGCGATGGCTGAGGCCACGCGCCTGACCCGCCAGGGCTGCCTCCTCGAGGCAACCGCGCTGATCCAGCAAACATTGGCCAGCCCGGCGGTGACACGGCGGGCGCCGCATGCCCCACGCGCCGAGGAGGAGACCGGTGCGGTGCGTGGCCGCTCCCCCGATCCCCCGCCCGCGCGGCCCGCCCGCGAGGAGACACAACTGAGGCGCGTCCATTCCGGCTGGATTCTCCGCCGCCGCACTCTCCCCGGCCGAGGCGCACCGGATCTCCGCCGCCCGCACCGGCCCGCGGCCCCAGCCGTGAAGCCACCAGCGGGCCGGTTTGACGCTTTCTCCTACACCAACGCGGCCGGCACCCGCGCCTACCGGCTCTACGTCCCTACCGGCGGCACCGGCAGGGCTCTGCCCCTGATCGTGATGCTGCACGGCGGCACTCAAGACGCCGCGACCTTCGCCGCCGCCACCGGCATGAACGACCTCGCCGAGCGTGAGAAATTCCTCGTCGCCTACCCTGAACAACCCCGCTCAGCGAACGCGGGCCGCTACTGGAACTGGTTTGCCCCTGGTCATCAGCGCCGCGACGCCGGTGAGCCATCGCTGATCGCCGGGATTACCGGCCAGGTCGTGGAGCGCTACGGGGCAGATGCAGCCCGGGTGTATGTGGCCGGGTTCTCCGCCGGGGGCGCGATGGCCGCGGTGATGGCCGCGGTCTACCCCGATCTTTACGCCGCCGTCGGCGTGCACTCCGGGCTGGCCTACGCCGCCGCCGGTGACCTGGCCTCCGCGTTCGCGGCGATGAGGCAGGGCCCGTCCGGCCCGGCCCGGCCCCCCGCGCGTCCGCTGCCGCTGATCGTCTTCTATGGTGACCGGGATGCGATTGTGGCCCCCGCCAACGCCGCGGACCTCATCGGCCACGTTCTGGCGGCGGCAAGCCCGGACCGGCGCCCGGGTACCCTGCCCACTGCGGTGACTCGCGGGCAGGTGCCCGGTGGGCATGCCTACACCCGCACCTGCTACCAGGACCCCGCAGGCGCGGCCCTGGCCGAGTGCTGGACCATCCACCAGGGCGGACATGCCTGGTCCGGTGGCATCCCGCACAGGTCCTACACCGACCCCCACGGGCCGGACGCCAGCGCCGAGTTCATCCGCTTCTTCGACGAGCACCCCGCCACCCCGCCGCCCCGCTGACCGAAACCGGCCCGGACCGCATCAGAACATGCGCGCAGCGGCTGGCCTGGTCCTCTGGAGCGCTATGTAGCCGCATGATTCGGCCGCGTGTTCGGCGGGAACCCTGCAGCCGCGGACGCACAGCTGGACAGCTCGCCACGCCACCGCGGCTACCGGACTAGCCGGGCCGCGCAAGCGCCTGGATCGACGCCCAAGCGCCCTGAGCCTTCACGCTCGCGCACTCCGACCGCCGGCCACGGGTCGCGACAACCTCACGCTTGTCGGTGCGGGCTTGCGTTGCTGTCTTCGGGGCTGGGCGGGTTTGTCGGTCTGCTGGAAGATCATCGACGGCGGTGGCTCGAAGCAACAGGCTCGAGGTTCCCCGGCACCAACCCCTCGCCGGTCTGGTCAGCCGCTTGAAGCTCTCGGCTACAAAGTCACAGCGTCCAGGAGAGCGTCCTTGGACTGATCAATGACTCCATCGGCAGGACGAACGCCGTCACCAGCACCATCATCATCGCCGAGGACCGGGTCGCCGCCGCTTGTCGCCTCGATCTATCGGGCGTAGCCTGCTGATCGGGAGAAGCGCGGCGGGCAGGAGACTGCACACGCCCGAGAATATGAGTCGGCTGCTCTGGACCTCGGCGTTCGCGTCATGACGCGAACGCCGAGGTGCATACGCCAGGCCTGTCCGCTAGCCGTTCTTGTCACCTGAATCAGCCGGGGGCCTTCCTGTATTGGTCGATCTTTAATATCTCGGTCGATCACGGACACGTCAGCGGCATTCTGTCCGGTCGGTTCCTTACCGTTCCTCCCAAGCTGAATAGGATCATTGATGCCTGATTACACAAGAGGCGACGCACCTCGAAGCCTCGGTGTCCCCGCGCCCGGAGGCGGCCCAGCACTGGAACATCTGGACGAGGCCGAATGCCTACGGCTGATCTCCCCTGGCGGCATCGGCAGGATCGCCTATTCTGGCCGGTTCGGCGTGACCGTGCTTCCGGTCAATTACAAGCTGCACCAGGGAGCCATTGTGTTCCGCACCGCGCAGGACAGCCCGCTCGACGAAGACCTGCGCACCGGGATAGCGTCCGCCGAATACAAAGTCGGCTTTGAGATCGACGACTTCGATCCCGCCGCACGAGAGGGCTGGAGCGTTCTGATCCAAGGCTCCGCCCACCATGTGGATTCCGAATCCGAGCGCGCCCAGGTTCTGGACGTGGGCGTCGAGCCGTGGCCGGGTGGAGACAGGGAACACTTCCTCCGCATCATCCCCACCCGGATCTCCGGCCGGCGCATCCGCCAGTCCGGGAAACCGGCAGACTAGGAACGAGGGCGCCGCAATAGGGCGACCTTCGCCGGTGTCTGCACAACCCGTCTGTCCGCACAACCCGAGCTGCTGAATTTGTAGGGAGCAAGGGCTGTCCGGCCAAGGCCATCCTCATCGTCACGCACAACCTCGAGGAAGCCATCCTGATGGCCGACCGCATCCTCGTGCTGCCCTTCAGCCACGGCCAGTTCACGACCGAGATTCCCTGCAGCCTGCCCCGGCCCGTAACCGCAGGGCGCCCGAATTCGAGGCGCTGGTTGACCAGATATGCGGTGGGGATCACGTCCCGTCGATCAGGACCTGTCAATAGGACTGATAGCAGGGCAGCCATCTGGTGCGGTCGATGGCCTGGCCGATCTGGTCATCGGTGAGCGCGGGCGCGACGGCATCGGCCACTGCGGCCTTCGCGACGGCGCTCGCCACGACTGTTGCGGTGCCGGCGAGGTGAGCACGGTCAGGTAGCAGTGTCCCGTACGGGTTGCGGCGGATAGTGGCTGCGTCAGCGACGGCGCGGGCAGCCGCGGTCATCATGGCGTCGGTGATACGGGTCGCGCGCACAGCGGTCACAGCCAGGCCGACTCCGGGGAAGATGTAGATGTTGTTGCATTGGGCGACGGGGATGCGGGCGTCGCCGATCTGCATTGGTGCCGACGGGGATCCGGTCGCGATGAGAGCGCGGCCTTCGGTCCAGTCGGCGAGATCCTGTGGCCGGCCCTCGCTGTGGCTGTCCGGATTGGACAGCGGCATGATGATCGGCCGCTTCGCGTGCGCGGCGATGCGGCGGACGACGTCTTCGGTGAAGGCACCGGCCGCGGTCGACAAGCCGATGAGGGCGGTTGGGTGCACACCGTCGATCACGTCTGCGAGATCGGCTGGCCGACCAGGCTCCCTGCTGGGCACGCTGGCCGGTGGCTGGGCGAGGCGGCGCTGGGCACGGCCGAGGTCCGGGCGGTCTGTGGTGAGCAGGCCGTTGATGTCGATCAAGAAGATCCTGGCCCGGGCGTCCTGCTCGGACAGGCCATCGGCCAGCATCGAGCGCAGGATCTGCTCGCAGACTCCGATGCCCGCCGAGCCAGCGCCGAGCATCACCACGGTCTGGTCGCGCAGCCGCGACCCGGTGGCCGCTGCCCCCGCGGAAAGCGCGGCCAGGACAACTGCAGCCGTGCCCTGGATGTCATCGTTGAAGGTGAGCAGCTGGTCGCGGTAACGCTCCAGGATCGGCAGGGCGTGCGGGGTGGCGAAGTCCTCCCATTGCAGCAGCACGTCCGGCAGTTCGGCCCGCACTGCCTGGACGAACCGGTTGACGAAGTCGTCGTAGTCGGCGCCGCCGATACGGCGGTGGCGCCAGCCGAGGTATACGGGGTCGTCGAGGAGCTCGGCGTTGTCGGTGCCGACGTCGAGGAGCACCGGCAGGGTGCGCGCAGGGTTGATGCCACCCAGGGCCGCGTACAGCGACAGCTTGCCGATCGGGATGGCCATGCCGCCGATGCCCTGGTCACCCAGCCCGAGGACCCGTTGCCCGTCGGTGACGACGATGACGTTGACTTCCCGCTGGGGCCGGTTGCGCAGGATCTCCCCGATGCGGTCGCGGTCGGGGTAGGCGATGAAAAGCCCCCGTGGACGGCGGTAGATCTCGCTGAAGCGCTGGCAGGCTAGCCCGACGGTGGGGGTGTAGAGGATCGGCAGCATTTCCTCGATGTGGTCGGCCATCAGCCGGTAGAACAGCATCTCGTTGGTGTCCTGCAGGGCGCGCAGGTTAATGTGCCGGGCGAGATCGGTGGGCTGCTCCTGGTAGGCCTGATACCTGCGGTGCACCTGCTGCTCGAGCGTCTCCACCACGGTCGGCAGCAGGCCGCGCAACCCCAGCTCGGAGCGTTCCTTCTCGGAGAACGCGGTGCCCTTATTCGTCAGCGGATCCTCTAGCACCCGCACCCCGGAACCTTGATCGACGCCCATGACCTGTTCCACTCCTTTCTTTCCCGGTCCGATCACCGCGTGGCAGCGACCGTGTGACGTTGTGGCGTGTCACGACATAACCTCGCGCTGTCCGTTGACCAGCCGGAGGCCTACTCGTCGGGCAGGTCATCCTCCCTGCTGGAGGAGGACTGCGGGTAGGTCATCTGGTGTGGGGGGTGAGGGTGGCGGCGAGTCCGGTGAGCAGGATGTCCAAGCCGCGTTCGAGCTCGGCGGCGCCGTCGTAGGCAGCCAGGACGGAAGCCAGGCTGCGTAGGAGGGGGAATTCGCCGATCGGCAGCCGGTGCAGGCCCAGCCGGAGCAGGTCGTCGGTTTCCTCGGGTTTCTCGACGAGTTCCTGGAGTTCGTTCAGGACATGGCCGTGCAGGAACCCGAACAGGGCCCGGTAGATGTGCAGGGCGTCGGGTCCGCTGAAGCCGGCCCGGGTGAGCAGGGCCAGGATGTCTTCGAGCGGGCGCAGCGTGCCGGGGGGGCGAAGCGCGAGGGGTGTGGCCAGTGGCCTGGTGACTAGCAGCGGCAAGACGTTGGGGTGGGCTAGCGCGAGTGCGCGGTAGTGACGGGCGACGGCGCGCAGCTGGGCGGCCCAGTCGAGGTCGGCTGGGTTGACAATGAGCTGGGCCAGGACGGTCTCGGCGACGGCGTCGAGCAGAGCGGCCTTGTTCGGCGCGTGCCGGTAGAGGATCATCGGGTCGCGGCCCAGGGCGCGGGCCAGGCGGCGCATGGACAGCGCGTCGGCACCGTCGGCGTCGATGAGCTCGAGCGCGGCGGCTAGAACTACCTCCCGGGTGATCTTGCCGCTCCCGTTGGTGGCGTCGCTGGCGGCGTGGCCGGGCGGCGGCGGGGTCTTCGCGGTGGCACCTTCGTGGCTGGGGCCGGGGTCGGCAGTCACTTCTTCCTCCGATGCAGGTCTACGCCGCTAACACTTTCAACGTGTTGTGTTTCACCGTAGACCTACATCGTACGTCCCCGGCGCTGCAGGTGACTGTCACGATCACCAGGTCAGCGCCGGGCGCAGACCTTAGGAAGTGCGGTTTAGCACGACCTTGAGTGCGCCGGTGTCAGCTGGCCGGGAGAACACGTCGTAGGCCTTGTCCATGTCGTCGAGTGCGAAGTGGTGGGTGACGAACCGCCCGGCGTCGATGTGGTGGCTGGTGAGCAGCCGCAGCAGTGTCGGCGTGGAGTAGGCGTTGACCAGGCCGGTGGTGATGGTGATGTTCTTGATCCACAGCTCCTCGAGGTGCAGGGTGGCAGGCTCGCCGTGCACGCCGATGTTGGCGATGTGCCCACCGGGCCGGGCCAGCTGAGCGGCGAGCTCGAAGGTGGCCGGCATGCCGACCGCTTCGATGGCCACGTCGGCGCCCAGCCCGTCCGTGAGCGAGCGGACTATCTCCAGCGGGTCCTCGCGGCTGTTGTTCACGGTGACATCCGCCCCGAACGTCTTCGCCGCCTCCAGGCGGGTGTCAGCCAGGTCGATAGCGACGATATGGCTCGGGCTGAACAGCCGGGCGCCGCTGATCGCGGACAGGCCGACCGGGCCGGCCCCGACAACCGCGACCACATCACCTGGCCGCACGCCGCCGTTGAGCACACCGACCTCATAGCCGGTCGGCAGGATGTCGGCCAGCATGAGGATGTCCTCGTCCGAGGCTCCGTCAGGGAGCGGGTAGGTAGAGGTGTCGGCGAACGGCACCCGGACATACTCGGCCTGGGTGCCGTCGATCTTGTAACCCAGGATCCAGCCACCCCCGCCGAGGCACTGCCCGGAATGGCCATCGCGGCAGAACCGGCAGGTCCCGCACACGGAGACACAGGAGACCAGGACACGGTCGCCGGCCTTGACCGTTTTCACGCCGCTGCCGACCGACTCGACGGTCCCGACCGCCTCGTGGCCAAGAATCCGCCCGTCAGGCACGATCGGCACATCGCCCTTGAGAATATGCAGGTCCGTACCGCAAATCGTGGTGGCATCCACCCGCACTATCGCATCCGTGTCGGCCGCGACCTCTGGCTTCGGCACATCCTCCCAGGCCTTCATACCTGGACCGTGGTAAACAAGCGCTCGCATGACCATCTCCGTCTCGTTGGGGTTAACTGCAGCGGCGACCACGATGACGAGCCCGAGAATGAGGATCACGGCGCGTTCCAGTTAGCTACGCTGTAGACCTACAGTAAACAGGCAGTTGACTAAATGTCAACGATGTAGGCATACGACGTATATGAAATCACTCTCCAGTCTCCGGAGAAAGGCACCGCGATGGCCTCAGTGCACATCAGGCCCACCACCGGTAACGCCCGACACTAGCCATAACGGCAAGATCATCCGCGAAGTGGTGCTGACCGCCGCGTTGGAGGCTTCCGGTTCCCACCTGCGTGATCTCGATCGCGAACGCGATGGCTCCGCATGGTCGAGGCGTCGTGACCGGCATTCCGTTCAGTGCCGACGCGGCGTAGCCTTCTACTGAAGCACATCGCTATCTGACACCGAGTGCAGACGATTGCACCGCTCCAGACCCTGGCGGCAGCTATCACGACCGGATACCGGTGACGATATGACTGCCCGACCAGAGCGACCGGACCTTGCCCCGCTGCCCGACCTGCTGCACGGACGCTCGCGCACCGGGCCCGTGCGGGAGCAGCGGCCCGTCTATCTGGACCTGCTGCCGCCATGTAATGCCGGATGCCCGGCTGGGGAGAACATTCAGGCGTGGCTCGCGCACGCTGAAGCCGGCCGTCATAAGCAGGCCTGGCGCCAGCTGGTCGCCGATAATCCGATGCCGGCCATCCACGGGCGGGTCTGCTACCACCCATGCGAGAGCGTCTGCAACCGCGCCAACCTGGACAGTGCGGTCTCGATTCACTCGGTCGAGCGGTTCCTCGGCGACCTGGCGCTCGAGCGGCAGTGGTCGTTCGAACCTCCGGCCGTCCGCACCGGCAGGCGGGTGCTCATCATCGGCGCCGGGCCGAGTGGGCTCTCGGCCGCCTACCACCTGGCCAGGCTCGGCCATGAGGTCGAGGTAAGGGACGCGGGCGATGCGCCCGGCGGGATGATGCGCTACGGCATCCCGGCCTACCGGATGCCGCGCGACGTCCTGGACGGCGAGATTGACCGGATCTCCGGGATGGGCGTGCGCTTCGCCTGCGGCCATCGGGTGGAGGACCTGGACGCCGAGCGACGCGAAGGCGGCTTCGACGCCACGTTCATAGCGGTGGGCGCGCACCTGTCCAAGCGTGTCGATATCCCGGCCAAGGACGCCGGGCCGATCGTTGACGCTGTGTCGTTCCTGCGCAGCGTCGCCTCCGGAGAGCGGCCGGTGATCGGGCGGCGGGTAGCCGTCTACGGCGGCGGCAACACCGCGATGGACGCCGCCCGGGTAGCCCGCCGACTGGGCGCCAACGACGCGCTTATCGTCTACCGCCGCACCCGTGCGCAGATGCCGGCCCACGAAATGGAAGCCGAGGAGGCCGAGCGCGAGGGCGTGCGGATCAACTGGCTGCGCACCATCACCGCGTTCGACGGCCCGGAACTGACCATCGAGGCCATGGAGCTGGACGAGAACGGGTTCCCGCAGCCAACTGGGCGGTTCGAGACCCTGGCCGCCGACAGCGTCATTCTCGCGCTCGGCCAGGAAACCGACACCGCCTTCCTGCGCCAGGTCCCAGGGGTGGAGTTCGCGCGGGACGGCACAGTGCAGGTTTCCCCGGCCATGATGACCGGCTGCCCCGGCGTTTTCGCGGGCGGCGACATGGTGCCGGCCGAGCGCACCGTGACGGTCGGCGTGGGACACGGCAAGAAGGCCGCCAGGAACATCGACTCCTGGCTGCGGGAAATCGCGCCGGTGAACCTGCCCAAGCACGACCTCGTCACTTTCGACCAGCTGAACCTCTGGTATTTCGGCGACGCCGCCCGCCGTGAGCAGCCTGAAGCCGCACCGGAGCAGCGGACCGCGGACTTCAGCGAGGTGCTCGGCGGCCTGTCCGAACAGGAGGCAACGTACGAGGCACGCCGGTGCCTGTCGTGCGGCAACTGCTGTGAGTGCGACGGCTGCCTAGGCGCGTGCCCGGAGGACGCGGTAATCAAGCTCGGCGTCGGTTACCGGTACGAGTTCGACTATGACAAGTGCACCGGCTGCGGCGCGTGCTTCGAGCAGTGCCCGGTGCATTCGATCGAGATGGTCGCGGAGGAGCGATGACACGCGCCACGGTCGACGGCAACGAGGCCGCGGTTTCCGTGGCCTACCGGCTCAACGAGGTCTGCTGTATCTTCCCGATCACGCCGTCGTCGCCAATGGCTGAGCTAGCAGACGAGTGGTCAAGCAAGGGACGTCCTAACCTGCTGGGCGGCGTGCCCGCTGTGATGGAGATGCAGAGCGAGGGCGGTGCGGCCGGGGCCTTGCACGGCGCGCTGCAAAGTGGCGCGCTGGCCACCACTTTCACCGCCTCGCAGGGCCTGCTGCTGATGATCCCGAACATGTACAAGATCGCTGGCGAGCTGACCCCAGCCGTCCTGCACGTGGCGGCCCGGTCGCTGGCGGCGCAGGGCCTGTCGATCTTCGGTGACCACTCCGACGTGATGGCGGTGCGGCAGACCGGTTTCGCGCTGCTGGCTTCCGCGTCGGTCCAGGAGGCGCACGACCTCGCACTGGTGGCGCAGGCTGCGACGCTGGCGACACGGGTGCCGTTCGTGCATTTCTTCGACGGGTTCCGCACCTCGCACGAGCTGAACACGATCGAGCTGCTGTCCGACGACGACCTGCGCGCGCTAGTGCCCGAGGACCTGATCCGCGCGCACCGCGGCCGGGCACTGACACCGGAGCACCCGTTCATCCGGGGCACCGCGCAGAACCCTGACGTGTACTTCCAGGCGCGGGAGACGGCCAACCCGTTTTACGCGGCCGTGCCGACTGCGGTAGAAGATGCGATGGCCGCCCTCGCTGGCCGCACCGGGCGCCGGTACCACACCGTGCAGTACACCGGCCACCCGGAAGCCGAGCGGGTCATCGTCGTGATGGGCTCGGCCGCGGAGACCGCGGGCGAGACCGTGGCCCACCTGTGCGCCAGCGGTGAGCGGGTCGGCGTGCTGCAGGTCAGGCTGTTCCGGCCGTTCCCGCTCCGGGCGCTGCTCGACGCGCTGCCAGCCAGCGCGAGCCGGATCGCCGTGCTCGACCGCACCAAGGAGCCAGGCTCGAACGGTGAGCCCTTGTTCCTGGATGTGGTCGCTGCGGTGGCTGAGGCCCACACCGACGGCGACCGTCCGGCGATGCCACTGGTGACCGGCGGCCGGTACGGCCTGTCGTCCAAGGAAGTCACCCCGGCGATGATCGCCGGGGTGTTCGCCGAGCTTGCGCGCGAGCGGCCGCGGCGCCGGTTCACGGTCGGCATCACCGATGATGTGTCCGGCCTGAGCCTGCCGTATGACCCGTCGCTGGACATCGAGCCGTCAGATACGGTGCGCGCGGTGTTTTTCGGCCTCGGCTCGGACGGAACTGTCGGCGCGAACAAGAACACGATCAAGATCCTCGGTGCTGAGGAGAACCTGAACGTGCAGGGTTACTTCGTCTACGACTCGAAGAAGTCTGGCTCGCAGACGGTCTCGCACCTGCGCTTCGGCCCGCAGCCGATTCGCGCGCCCTACCTGGTGGAGCAGGCCAGCTTTGTCGGGTGTCATCACTTCGGGCTGCTGGACCGGGTTGACGTACTCGGCCGGGCGGCGCCAGGCGCGACGCTGCTGCTGGACTGCGCGCTGCCGCCGGACGAGGTCTGGGACGCGATGCCCCGCCCGGTCCAGGAGAAGATTCTCGCCAAGCACGTCGACGTCTACGCCATCAACGCGGCCCGGATCGCCCGCGACGTCGGACTGGTCGGGCGGACCAATACCATCCTGCAGACCTGCTTCTTCGCCATCTCCGGAGTGCTGCCCCGGGACGAGGCGATCGCCAAGATCAAGTCAGCGATCGTCAAGACCTACGGCCGGCGCGGCAAGGAGGTGGTCGAGAAGAACCAGGCCGCTGTCGACCGCGCCCTGCAAGGGCTGCACCAGATCGAGATGCCAGGGCGGGCGACATCCACCCGGGAACTGCCCGCGATGGTACCCGCAGGCGCGCCGGAGTTCGTCCGCACGGTCACCGCGGCGATGATGGCCGGCCGCGGCGACGAGCTGCCGGTCAGCGCGCTGCCGGTAGACGGCACCTACCCGAGCGGTACCGCCGCTTACGAGAAGCGCAACATCTCGGAGCTGGTCGCCGAATGGGACCAGAGCCTGTGTATCCAGTGCGGCAACTGCAGCTTCGTCTGCCCGCACAGCGTGATCAGATCCACCTACTACGACGAGTCGCTGCTCGCCGGGGCACCGGCGGATTTCCGGTCGGCTCCGCTGGACGCGCGCGGGCTGCCGGACACTCGCTTCACATTGCAGGTCTATGCGGAGGACTGCACCGGATGTGAGCTCTGCGTCCAGGCCTGCCCGGTCGCGGCGCCAGATAACCCGGACCGCAAGGCGATCAACCTCGCGGCCCGCGAGCCGCTGGTAGCCGCCGCACGCGAGAACATTGCCTTCTTCGAGACGCTGCCGGTAGCCGAACGGTCCCAGGTGGACTTCGGCACGGTCCGCGGTACACAGTTCCTGCAGCCGCTGTTCGAGTTCTCCGGCGCCTGCGCGGGCTGCGGCGAGACGCCGTACATCAAGCTGCTTTCGCAGCTGTTCGGCGACCGGCTGATGGTCGCCAACGCGACCGGCTGCTCCTCGATCTACGGTGGGAACCTGCCCACCACGCCGTGGACGGCCAATGCTGACGGACGCGGCCCGGCCTGGTCGAACTCCTTGTTCGAGGACAATGCCGAGTTTGGCCTGGGATTCCGGCTGGCCGCCGACCGGCATGCCGAGCTTGCCCGTAGCCGCCTCACGCAGCTGCGTAACGTCCTCGGCGCCGAGCTGGCTGATGACATCCTCGCCGCACCGCAGCTCCGGGAGTCCGAGCTGCGCGCGCAGCACGACCGGATCACCGAGCTGAAACAGCGGCTCGGCGAGCAGGACCAGGCTGACGGCCCTGTCGCGGACCTGCGCAGCGTGGTGGATCATCTGCTCCGGCGCAGCGTCTGGATCGTCGGCGGCGACGGCTGGGCCTATGACATCGGTTCCGGCGGCCTCGACCATGTGCTGGCCAGCGGCCGCGACGTAAACGTCCTGGTCCTCGATACCGAGGTCTATTCCAACACTGGCGGCCAGTCATCCAAGGCCACCCCGCTCGGCGCTGTCGCCAAGTTCGCCTCAGCAGGCAAGACGATGCCCAAGAAAGACCTCGCGCTGCAGGCGATCGCCTACGGGTACGTATACGTCGCCCGGGTCGCGATGGGCGCCGACCCGCAGCAGACCCTTCGTGCCTTCCGCGAGGCGGAGGCCTACAACGGGCCATCGCTGGTGATCGCCTATAGCCACTGCATCGCGCATGGCATCGATATGCGCGACGGGCTCGCTCAGCAGTACCGCGCCGTGGCCAGCGGATACTGGCCGCTGGTCCGCTACGATCCCATGTTGCGCATGACCGGTGGCAACCCGTTCATGCTCGACTCGCCGAGACCGCGCATCGGGCTGACCGACTACACCCAGCGGGAGCTGCGGTATCGCACGCTCACCAACACCGACCCGGCTGAGGCCGAGCGGCTGGCGGCGCTGGCCCAGGAGGCCGTTGACCAGCGGTGGGACACATACGAGGAGATGGCCACTCGCGGTGCCCATCGGTTCCCGGCGGATGCGCGGAAGGAACGCTGATGGACCTGTTGACCAGCTACCTCGGTCTGGCCCTGCGCAACCCGCTTGTCGCCTCGGCGTCACCGCTGTCGAACTCGGTCGATGGTGTCAGGCGTCTTGCCGACGCCGGTGTCGGCGCAGTCGTGCTCTACTCCCTGTTCGAGGAGCAACTGCGCCGGGAGGCAGCGGAGAACGCGCGGCTCGCCGAGGCTGGCAGTGAGGTCTTCGCCGAGGCGCTGTCCTATTTCCCGGCGGAGGCCGAGGCTGAGGCGGCTGAGGAGGGCATCGCGGACGAACCTAGCCCCCGGGGCTACCTGAGTCTGCTCGAGCGAGCCGCGATGGCTGTCGAGATACCGGTCATCGGCAGCATCAACGGGGTGACGCCCGGCGGCTGGACCAGCTATGCGCGGGCCATGCAGGACGTCGGCGCCGCGGCAATCGAGCTGAACATCTACTACATCCCCGGCGATCCGCGCATCTCAGGTCGGGACGTCGAGCAGCGGCATGTTGACATCCTGCGCCGGGTCAAAGCCGCCGTGACCGTGCCGGTGGCGGTCAAGCTGGGCCCGCACTTCAGCTCGACCGGCGAGATGGCGCTGCGGCTGGACGAGGCCGGCGCGGACGGCTTGGTGCTGTTCAACCGGTTCCTGCAGCCTGACATCGATCCGGAGAGCATCGCGGTGGTTCCTGCCGTTGACCTCTCCAGCCCCCGGGAGGCCCGGCTGCCGCGTACCTGGATCTCGATCCTGCGCCAGCACATTCGCGGCTCGCTCGCGGGGACCACCGGCGTTGACCAGCCGTCCGACATGATCAAGTACCTGCTGGCGGGCGCCGACGTGGTGATGACCGCATCCGCGCTGATCCGGCATGGCCCCGGGCATGCGGCGGTCCTGCTCGACGGCCTGTCCGAGTGGATGGTCCGTAAGGGATACACCTCGGTCAGCGAGCTGCGCGGACTGCTCGCTTTGGCCGCCGGTGAAGACAGGACCGGAAGTGAGCGCGCCGGCTACGTCCGCGCACTGCGCTACGCCAACATCACTCAGATCCCATGGTGACCGTGCCGGGATGCGATGGCGTAGCCGCCTTCGACCCGGCCGTCCACGAAGCGGAACGGCTGACGCCGCAGACTCGCCGTCCGGCCGTGGCCCGGCTGGCCCGGGGGAGGGAGTGTCACGGCACGCCCGGCGTCTGTGCGCAGCCATGGGTCACCGGTATCGTCCGGACGGCGAGGTGCGGGCACGGCACCGGAACGGGTTGCCGGCCGGGGACGGGCGGCGATGTCCGGGTCCCCGTGGCTCTCCAAGCTGCAGTTCGCTCAGGCTCCGGCGAGTGGCTCCGGCCGGTGGTGGTAGTCAGGTGCTCATCCGGGACAGGACCGTCCCGATAGCGACGTGGACCTGCTGGCGACTTCCCGCCTGGGCTGAGCCTGTTCGGGCTGGGCCGTCTCGAGGCTGACCTCGAACGCATCCTTGGCACCCGGGTCGACCTGATCCCCGCCGCCGACCTCAAACCAGGCTGCGCAGTCAGCCTCTGGGCAGATGTGCGGGCCCGGCTTGCCGCGCAGCCGTTCTGCCTGTTCGCGGGCTATGCGTAGTCCCAGGCCTCGGGCTTGGCTCATGCTTTCGTCGAGCCTAATCCAGAACCTGTTCCCCAGACGGGAACCGCTGTACCGGGCCTACCGTGGGTGAACTCCCAGGTCACGAGTACTTGCTTGGGTGGCATTTGCCACTCAAATGCCACTCAATCGAAGGAGGTACTCGGTTTCATATTCGAAAAGTATTCATGACCTGGAGCCCCCTTACGGAATCGAACCGTAGACCTTCTCCTTACCATGCACAATTCCGCAGGTTCACTGCCCGGCGGCGGGGCCGCCGGTGGCAATATCCGACGGGCAGGCTACTGCCGTGGGCCGCCATGGGGCCGGAAGGTGCGGCTACGAGACCTAGGCTGTGCCCGGCGGGCCGAGATCAAAGAAGCCGGCATGTTCCGTTCCGTTCCGGGCCGGTCCGTGAGGCCGGGTGCCAGCCGGTCACGGCCAGGCCGACGGTCAGACGACGGTCATGTGATCTTGCTGCGGGTGCAACTGGGGCTGGAACGCCCGTTCAAGAGGTCTTCCTCGATTGCCAGGCGAATTTGAACCCCCTGCCTTCTCCTTGCTTCAGGACGACAAGTTCCCACGAGGACAATCCGGCGAGCCTTCAGCCGCAGAGGGGGGTGTCACCGACAGGGGCTCGCACCGAACGCGACGATGCTGTGGCGCGCTTATGCTGGAGACCAGCCATGAACTCCACCCTGCGGAGGTTCCGGTGAGCACATCCGGCGCAGACAGCTCGGCAGGTGCGCCACCCCGGCCGCGCCTGTCAGCCGCTGAACTGCTGGCGGCTAAGAACACCAGGCCGATCCAGTCCCTCGACGACCTCGCCACTGACATCTTCGAGTCCGACGAGGAACTCGAGGAGTTCCTGGCCTTCACCTACGCCGAGCGCCACCGCGACCTCGCCTGATCCCTGCCGTGCAGCCAGTCATCCTCGACACCGACGTCGCCTCGTTACTGCACCGGCGCAAACTTACTGGGCCGCTGGCCACGCGCCTCATCGGCCGGGAACCGCTGATCACCTTCATCACGTTCGGTGAGCTGGCCAAGTGGGCCGAAATACGCTGCTGGGGCGCCGACCGCCGCGGGGAACTGGCCGGCTGGCTGTCTGGCATCCCTGTCCTGCCCGGCGATGAAGCGGTTGCCGCCATCTGGGGCCGCTTGTCCGCAGCAGCCAGCCGGCGCGGGCGGCCCCGCCCGGTCAACGACATGTGGATCGCGGCCTGCTGCCTCGCCTACGAAGCGCCCCTCGCCACCTTGAACCTCAAGGACTTCGAGGACTTCACCGAACATCACGGCCTGCGGATCCTCGGGGCGCAATAACCGCACGGCCTGGAACCTGCAGGCAGCGACTTCACGGGCACCCGCACCCCCCCCCCGCGCTAGGCATCCAAGCTGGCCTGCAACAGCCAGAAGGCCGGGAGCGTCCGGGTCCCGACGGCCCCGGCTTCTCGCCCACCACCACCAGCCGTGAGACTTCGCTGACACAATCCCGGACTCTCAACACCGTGAGGGCTTACCATCCCTGCCGCGGAAAACATCCGATTCTGCCGATGAGCGGGTGCGGTCAGGGATACGAGTGCAAGCCGAAAGACCAAACTCTGAGCTTACTCGTTCCCACTTACGCGTCCATGCCGATGGCCGGGATAAGGTTGTGACATGGCGACCATATCGCGTCAACCTCGGCGGGGAATGCGTACGCCCATGTAGTCACAAAGGCCCGCTGAACAAGAGACTCCGATAGGAAGTCGAGATCTTCGCCGATCTGCCCGTAGATAAGGTGCCGATCTCGGTTGGTTCTAGAGCGTTCCTCGATCGACGCACGGACGCGTGACTGCATCGGGGTGTCGAGTTGCATGGCGAGCGTCAATTTGCCAACGAGGTTCCCGATGGTATCCAGATTCTGGAGAACCTGCTCAAAGACAACCGCTTCAGGATCAGTCTCGCCGGGAGCATAGATTATGTCGTTTCCGACCTTCTGGTTTTCTCCGATCGTATCCAGGGTTACCAGCATAGGCTTGTAGCCGTCCTCAGCCCGTTTGTCACCATCTAGCAGGCACACGGCAGGGAAGGACCGCGTGGGATTTGCGTTGTGAAACCTCGTATGATCTCGGGCTGGAGCTGCCCCCCCAAGCGCATGAATCTTGATGCCCGATCTGTCTACGCCCAACCGCTGACCGTATGCGCGGAGAGTGACATCAGCGAACATCTCGTCGAACGCGTCTTCGGTGAAGATGGCAAGCCGCGCGTCAATCTGTCCTGTCAGTGTCCGGAGCGCCGAAACGTCCAGTTTGCCTTGCGTCAAGCGGCCGCGGTATGAGGACCAGACGGCATCATTCGGAAGCGGCGCGAGGGCATCATTCGAGTGAGTTGTGAAGATCACTTGGCACGCCTTGCGCCTAGCGACATCAATCAAATACTCGACCAAACGTCTCGTTGCAACTGGGTGCAGGCCGTTCTCGATCTCCTCGATCAGAATGAGCGAGTCATTGGGCGCCTCCTCGATTCTGCTGACGATCCGGATGATGCTCGCCTCCCCTGCGCCAAAGTGGAATTCCGAATAGTTCTCGTTAGGGTGCCCTACGTTGCGTACAGCCAAAATAGACCAATGTCCAGCTCGGTCTGCGTCCACGCGTAGATAGTTGGCTGCGGCCTTTCCAAGGATGTGCTCGACCGCCTTCACGACTGGTTCCGCAAAGTCTTCCTCGCGTACTCCTTGAAAGTCGCCTCCAATGAACCTATAAAGATCCTTCCTTTCTGTCACTGGTAAAGTTCTACTGATACCTACGATAACAACGGAGCGGGCGACAGCATCTCGGTTCCACTTCGCTTTTAGATAACTTGCGGTCCTAGCTACGGTGGCTGGTGCCGCTGTTTGTCGATCACGGTCGATTAGCTCATATTCAATTCGCCATCCTTTCATGCTATCGTCGTAGGTGCCGCTCTTAGCAAAGAATCGACGTGGCGGGACTGTATCGTAGATCAGACCAGCTGCACCTAGAATCGTCGTCTTGCCCGCTCCGTTTGGGCCTACGAGCGCGGTCACCGGAAAGTCGAAACGGATCTCACGATCGCAAAACCCGCGAAGCTTCACGAGCCGCATTCCACTTAGATACTTGGTGTAGTTACGCCTGCGGACACGCTCGCTGAGCGCTGCTATCTGACTTTCTCGGATCTCGCTCTGCATGTGTTTCCTCACTTCAGGACACGCCGCCCCAGGTCGGTGAAAGAAATAGCTTCAGAGCGGCAGTGTGACGAGGAGAAGTGAGTACCGCTCAGAACCATAATTAAGGGCTGTGGCCAATAAGACCTCTTGAAAGGCCACGCTTACGCCAGCATAGCCACAGTCAGTGTCCGGCGCGACTACGGATGTCCACTCTTGTGGCGCCCGGTCAACCGGAATCGTCGCAAAGCGGATATATTGGCGTGTATGTAGCGAAACCGACGCATATCTCAAGCTAGCAATCATCCTCCGATCAAGGGCCTAGCCCGTACCAAAAACTCCTGTCGCGCTGTTACGACGCAGTTCAATGGATCAAGCAGACGTTCGAACGCCTCGAATCCCTGTAGCAACCGACGCAGAGGATGCCGAGATCTTCGACCTCACAGAAGCCGCGTTCCGCGCGTACGTAAGCGTTGGTGATGACTTCCGTGGAAGCTGCCTCCGGAGCGGTGCGGGCGAGTTCGTCGGCGCGGCGCACCGCGTCAGGTGCGCGGAAGCATGTCAGCGTCAGCTTCCGCTTTCTTAGTCCAGTGGGCGAGATTGTCGCGGGTAGCCAGGGTCTTGGGGTGGTCGGGGCCGAGCGCTCGCTCCTGCGTGGGCAGCAGCGCGGCGAACTGGTCGCGCGCCCCGGCCGGATCGCCTGCTTCGCCGGTCCAGCGGGCGAGGTGGCCGCGGATGGTGAGGGTGTGGCGGTGCTCGGGGCCGCGGACCCGTTCGCTTTCTGCCAGCAGGACCGCATACTGGTCCCGGGCCGCTACCGCATCCCCCGCTTCCCCGGTCCACCGGGCGAGGTGGCCGCGGACGCCCAGGGTGTGGCGGTGCTCGACGCCGCGGACCCGCTCTCTGGCTGCCAGCAAGACTGCGTACTGGTCCCGGGCTCCGGCCGCGTCGCCTGCTTCGCCGGTCCAGTAGGCGAGGTGATCATGGGCGATCCGGGTGTCGGGGTGGTCGGGGCCAAGCACCCGTGAGCGTATGGGTAGCAGCGCGGCGAACTGGTCGCGGGCGCTTGCTGGACCGCCCGCCTGCCCGGTCCAGCGGGCAAGGCTGTGGCGGATGTACAGGGTGTCGGGGTGCTCAGGGCCCAAGACCCGCTCGAACACCGGCAGCAAGGCGGCGAACTGGTCGCGGGCCCCAGCGGCGTCCTTGGCCCCTCCGGTCCAGCGGGCTAGGCCCGCCCGGTTATTCAGAGTGCGGGGATGTTCAGGGCCGAGGGCCCGTTCCGCGGCGGGCAACAGCGCGGCGAATTGGTCGCGGGCCCCGGTCTTATCTCCTGCTTCACCGGCCGACCAGGCGAGGCCCTCCCGGACGGTGAGGGTGTCGAGGTGGTCAGGGCCGAGGACGCGCTCAAGGATGGGCAGCAGGGTTTCGAACTGGTCGCGGGCCCCGGCCGGGTCTCTCGCCGCCCTGGTCATGGCGGCGAGGTTGGCGCGGACGGCGAGGGTACCCGGGTCTTCGGGGCCGAGGACCCGTTCCGCGATGGGCAGCAGTGCCGCGGCCTGGTCGCGTGCCGCGGCCGGATCGCCTGCCTTCCCGGTCCAGCGGGCGAGGTTGTTGCGAGTGACAAGGGTGTCGGGATGCTCGGGGCCAAGGGCACCAGCCCGGGCGTCCAGGATGCGGCGGGATAGGTCCCGCGCGGCCCCGGGACTGCCACTGTGGCCGAGATACTCTGCGGTCCGCGCCATGCCAGCACTGTCATCAGCCAAGGCGGCCTGAGCATGGGGGAGCAGGAGGGCGAACATCGGCCAGGCCTGCGGCGCATCGGTGCTGACCGGGATCGCCGCCCCGATCACCGTGGCAGCGGCCTGCCGCCACTGCGCGAGCAGGTCATCGGCCATCTGATCCACCGTCACCGCTTGCACCAGGCGGTGTACTGACACGAGCCCGTCGCCGGCCGGGGTGACCAGTGAGTACCGGTGCAGTGCGGCGATCGCGTCATCGGCGGCCAGTGGGTCCTCCAGCAACGGCCCCAGTACGGGCGCCATCTCGGTGCCGAACCTGCCGGCCAGCCCAGGGCAGGGCTGGAGAAGCATGGACAACGGGACCGGCTCGGGTGCGCAGCACGCCAGCAGCCGCAACAGGCCGACCGCGGACGGTGCGGACTGTTCCAGCCGGCCAAACGCCAGGGACCAGGTAGTCGCCACGGTTCGGCTGGACCCGGCCGGCTCGCCCCGGCGGAGCAGGTCGGGCCGCCGCTGGGTGAACAAGGCCAGATACCGTGCCAGGGTGCCGCCGGTAGCCAGGATGTAGGCGGCAGCCTGCGCCAGCGCCAGCGGCAGGCCATCCAGTTCGTAGGCCAGTTCCCGGGCGGCGCGTTGGTCGGTGTCGCCGGTGCGGGTGACGAGGAAGTCTGCCGCGACATCAGCCTCCAGGACCGGCACTGGCAGGGACTGGCCGTGTGGCCAGTTCGGGTTCTGGCTGGTGATCAGTACCCGGCCGGGCCCCGCCGGTGGCAGGAATCGCTGGACGGATTCTAGGTCGGGCGCGTTGTCGAAGACCAGCAGCCACCCGGCGGAGAACCCGGCGAGCGCGTTGTGAACCGACGCAACCGGGTCCCGGGTGCCGGCGATGTCCTGGACTCCCAGCTGGGCGGCTAGTTCACCGAATTCGGCGGCCAGAACGGCCGGGTTCTCGGCAGCGAACTGCCAGGCCAGCCCGACCTCGTCAAGGTGTTCATGGACATACTCCACGGCGACGCTGGTCTTCCCGGCGCCCCCCAGCCCGCACAGGGCCACCATCCGCGGCTGGCTATCAGCGCCGCTGGTTAGCCGCACATGCAGGCCGGTGAGCAGGTCATCCCGGCCGGCCAGGCACTCCGGCCGTGGCAACAGCCGCACCGGCTTGCCCACCGTCCCTGGGGCCGTGCCGGCCCCGGGGGCTGACGCCTTCGCCGCGACCTCTCTGAGGAGCGGCTCGATCTTCTCGGCTGCCTCCGGCAAGCCCAGCACGCGAAGCGCCCGGCTGGCGTTGTTGACCGCCCGCAACGCGTCAAACGCGCCGATGTCCGGCGTCCCCGGATGCGAGAGCGGATCCCGGATTGTCTTGATCTCCCTGGCGTACGACACCACCTGCCTCTTCAGCTCGTTTGCCTGCTCCGCCAGCGGACCCTCCAACGGAACCAGGACGCTGAAGTAGTTGTTCAGGAGCAGCGGAAAGTGACTCACGTCCAGATAGTCAAAGACATCTTGATGGGGGTGGGCAACGACACCAGTGACAGCCGACCTAGCAGCGGCGCTGACAATCTCATCCCAGGTTTTGAACGCTGACGTCACGCGGTTCTCATAGTCATCGGGGTAGGCCGCTCGCATGCCGGAGCGGATCAGGTTGACGACCGCGTTCCGGTAGACCCGCTGGATGGCTTCGTAGACCAGTGCGTTGCAGGAACTCATAACGCCTCGTAAGACTCGCAAATGCCGACGTCGGGGGCGGGGCACCATGACCAGCCTGCGACGGCTGGCCATACCAGGTTAACTCTGGGTTAACCTGCCGAGGGAACGATCCGGACGATCTGCCTGATCCGCTGCACAGCACTTCGACCAATCAGTGCTGTCGCACCGAACCGGCGGCTCGGCCGATGGGTCTATTTGGCCGACTTATCACTTTCGCCTCCGCTTCAGCCGTCATGGGCGTTCACAGCGCGATAGCGAACTGCTCTGGATATTTGTGCAGGCCATCATGTCCCGGGAACGCACTCACATCAGCCGCAGATAGACCGTGACCTGGGTCTTCCCAGTGGGGAGCCTGGCTGGCCCTGGTCTTGGCGCGGCAGTTATATGTCGGTGAAGAAGGTGCTGTCGATGGTGACGTCCTCGACTGTGCGGGTCGTGGTGCGGACGCCGAGGTCGTAGGTTTTGAGGAGGTCGCAGAGCCGGTCGCCGTCGATGAGGTCGATGGGCGGGGCGCCGTCACGGGTGGCTTCTTTCTTGGCGTCGGCGGTGAATGTGCCGGTGGTGATCAGCAGGCCCTTGTCGCCGCGGCCTGCCATGGCGCCGCGGAAGTCCCGGACGGCGCTGGGGCTGACGCTGCCGCGGTAGCGCTTGCACTGGAAGAAAACGGGGAAGCTGACCAGGCCGAGCCGGTAGACGCCCAGCCCGTCGATGCCGCCGTCGCCGCTTCTGCCGGTCACGTTCACGCTGTCGAAGTCCGCTTCGCGCAGCAGCCGCTGGGCCAGCCGCTCAAAGGCATCAGGCGCGACGCTCATCAGCTGCTCCAGGAGCTGTTCCTTCCAGCTCAGATCTTCAGGTGGCTCTGCCCCGCCGGGCTGCTCGCCGTCGTGGGAGGGCCTGGCCTTACGCTCGGTCCGCAGGCCGGTCAGGTAACGCATCCGCAGATCGTGGATGAGCTCGGCGCGCTGGTGATCGGTCAGGGCCGTGTCGGTGACGAGTGCGGCGCCTTCGTCGGTCAGCGCCCAGACGCCGCGGGCGCTGTTGGTCAGCAAGCCCATCCCCTTGAGGTAGGTGCGCGCCCACGCCAGCCGGTAGCCGAGCTCGGTCCCGGGGCCGTCGTTATGCAGCACTGCCTGCTGCCCGTCGCTGAGACCCTCGCCCTTGATGACCGTCTCCACGATCTCGCCGATCGATGCCGACCCGCCCAGCTCCAGCACAGCCTGGAGGGTCGGCCACAGCAGCTTGTGATACACCGGAATATCTGCAGCCATGATCTACCCATCTCACGCAGAATGGTTCCGCCTGCACTCTGCCATGCCCTGACCTTCACAAGCCACATAACCGCCTGGTCAATCAAGGCTCATGCTGAGCGGCACCAGGGCTGGCACCCCACTCCACCGCCCTGGCCCAGTGGACTCCAGCGCTATCCCGGCGATCCGCCGTCGCCGCCGGGTACTGCCGCATTCTCATAGCCGCAAACAAGCGATTGGTCGGCTAGGGCGGTACTCGCAAACTGGCAGACAGGGGATGTGAAGGCTTCACCACGGGCCATGACTCAGGCAGGTCTGGCACCGGGAGACGGCGACAAGATCGCTGCGCTCGCCGCCAGTGACACGCAGATGTTCGCCGTTCCCCAGCTGTTGCCAGGGTTGCGGAACGTCGAGTGTGCCCCAGTCGTGGAGGTCAGGGTCATCGCCTTTGTGAGGGCATCCCGGGAAATGAGCCATACCTCTCGGCGAAATCTGGAGGAAGGAAGCGTCCGGCATCGTGGCTGCGCGCCGCTCAGCAAGACCGTGTGGGCAGGAGTCGCGGCTCATGTCGCAAAGCTCGCAGTAGGCCATGCCATCAAGTATCACGCACAATGAATAACGGTGGGTCTAGCTAGTGACCTAGCGGTTCGCTTGCCGGAGACCCATCAACCGATTTCGATGTGCCTGCCTGCCCGGCGTTTCAGCCGCACTCTTTTGCCGCCGACCGGGCACTTGCGGTGCTTCTTCCTGGCTGAGCGGCAGTAACTCCACGTTAGCTTTCGCTCCGGGCGGGTTAGCTTTCGCTCCGGGCGGTACGGGCGAGGCTCGCGGCCTTCGCCGATGAGACCGTCACTGCGCTGCAGCCGTTGCCCGGCGTCGCCTGCGAAGAACTGCGACGAGGATGGCTACGATGACCAACGCCGCGGCGATCGAGATGTACCACAGGGGGCTGAGGCTGGATGCTGGGCTCGCGGGTGCGGCCTGGGCGACCTCGGCGACCTTGACGAGGCGGTAATTGCTAGCCTTCACCGCGACGAGGACGTAACCGGAGTGATGAGCGCCGTTGAGCTGATAACTCCAGGGGCAGCGGTACCCGCCTTGCTGTGGTCGGCACACCACGCTCTTTTGCGTGGCCGTACGCCATCCGGCCGGGTATTTCTGGCTGAGCGCCGCCGCCGCGCCGACCTGGGCGACCGCGTAGCCGAAGCGCTGGCGCAGGAACGGCAGCTTCTCGACCGAGGCCAGTTGCGACTTGGGCACCGGCTGGAACACGCTCTGCGCGGCCGCCGTGTCGGCCGGCGTGATCACGCTGTCCAGCACGGTCCCGTTTTGCGGCGAGGCCGCGCCCCGGGTGAAGTCTATGGTCTGTGGAATCGGCTTGCCGGTGAGCAGGTCGTAGCCGAGCTGAGAACAGTAGTCTCCCAGCCCTGTGGCGGCGGACAGCAGGACGAAGAAGTTCCCGTTGGACTCATCGAACTGGATGGCATCGCCCAATTTCTCGAACAGCGTCCACAGCTCGACCTCATCCAGGGGGAGGAACTCGGCCACGCAGCCGCCCGTGACCCCCGACGTCACCCAGCCGGGCACCGTCGGCGTCCAGGTTTGCGGTACCGGCAGGCCGCCCCAGGCTGCAGGCAGCTGCCGCCAGGCCCGGTGACGCAGACAAACGTCGGCGACGGCTGGGTCGGCAGTGTCGTCGGCACACCAGAACCCGCCGTTGACGGCTGCGGCGCAGGTGATGTCGACGACGGTTGCGGCGCGGGTGCTGTCCGCGACGGCTGCGGCGCAGGTGACGTCGGCGGCTGGGGTGCAGGTGATGTTGACGGCTGCGTGCCGACTGTGGTCGCGTAGGCCGGGCCGACCCATGCGGACTGTGTGTTGCCAGAGCCGGTCGGGTCGCCCGGCGTGCCATAGATCTTCGACGCGACGTAGAACCAGTACTGCGTGTTCGGTGACAGCTCGTTCCAGGTGTAGGAGCTGACCGTGGCCCCTTGTAGGTCCACCGACTCTTTGCCGTCGAGGCTGATTACGACCCCGGACTGGTTACCGGCGTTGTTTGTCCAGGTCAGCCGGACGGACGTCGCGCCGACAGCCCGCGCGGTCAGGTTCGACGGCGCGGCCGGGACGGGTGTATTGCTGCCGATCGCCGCGTGCACCGACAAGGCGGCATGGGCTGGATAGCTGGTGGCCGCGAGGGGGGAAATGAGCAACGCCGCGAGGGCCAAGCCCATGAGCACGGGCCTGTACATGTTTTTCTTCATGGCTCGCCTATCTCTGTTACGGCAGCCACAGTCCGCACTTTCGGCTGACGATTCTAATCCCACAAGCGCCAGCAGTGTCAACGGCTTGCTGTGTAATAAAATGTCCTCCGGATGCGCCCGGATACTACGTTATGTCAGATTTCTGCTAATTTTTCGTTAGTTGAGCCAAGCCCATATTCTCACCGTGGCTTTGTCAACCCGAAGTGGCCCCACTGTTCTCTTCTGATTTGGCCCCGGCTGGCGAGGGCTGGGACGGAAAGTTCTCCTCAGATTTGGCCCCACCCATGTCCGGGCCGTGCGGCCCGCCGGGTTAGGTGATCTGGAGCCACTCGCAGGCTTCGCCGGCTGCCTGTTCGATTTGCTGGGTGAGCGTGATCATGAGGCGCTCGCAGTCGGTTTCGGGCATGGGCCCTTCGAAGGTGACCTGCCATCCGGGATCTTCCCCTGACAACGCGACCTGCGTGCTGCCGCAGCGCATCCGGAAGTCGCCCCAGCCTTCGGCTTGCTCGCAGTTGAACCCGGCAGGCAGGAGAACGTCGGCCAGGCGGCTGCGGTGGAGGGCGGGGAGCTCGTGCGTGCTGGTGGTCCGGATGAGGTACTCGGGCACCGGCCAATCATGGCGGATCGCCAGCGCACCCGCCCGGCGGTCAGGAGCTGTCTGGGCCGGGATGGTGGTCGTGGCTGGGCTCGGGGATGGCCAGGACTGCGGCGCGCATCGCCCGGGTGAGCTGGCTGATCACGTCGTCGAGGGCGCTGATGAGGCCCGGCAGGGTGCAGGGGCTGGATGATTCGCGCAGGCAGGCGTCGGCGAGCGCCGTGATCTCGGGCTGGGTGCCGTCCAGGTGGAGCTGGTCCAGGACGGCATGGACGTCGAGGAGCAGGCAGATGATGTCGCGGGTGTTCCCGGCGTCGAGGGTGACGCCGGTGAGCTGGTAGTCGCTGCCGGGCTGGCTGATCAGGCCCATGGCGTGCACCTCCGCCGGTGCGAGGGGTGTCAGGTTTCGCCTGCCTGGTGGCGGGCCTTGGCGGTGCGCAGCCGGTAGGAATCGGTGCCGGTCGCGATGATGTGCGCGTCGTAGGTGAGCCGGTCAACGATGGCCGCGCAGAGCCGCGGATCGGTGAAGGTGGCGGTCCATTCGCTGAAGGCAGCGTTGGACGCGATCGCGATCGAGGCGCGTTCCTCGCGTTCGGTGAAGACCTGGAACAGCAGCTCGGCGCCGCGGCGGTCCAGCTCGAGGTAGCCCAGCTCGTCCAGGCACAAAGGGTCAACGCGGCCGTAGCGGGCGATGGTGCGCGACAGGGTCTTGTCGTCGGCCGCCTCGACCAGCTCGTTGACCAGCGCGGCGGCGGTGGTGTATTTCACCCGGCAGCCGTTCTCGGCGGCGGCGGTGCCCAGCCCGATCAGCAGGTGGGACTTGCCAGTGCCGGAGTCGCCGATCAGGCAGCAGGGCTGCCCGGCGGCCACCCACGCGGAGCGGGCCAGGGTGTGGATCAGCGCGGCGGGCACGCGGGGGTTGGCGGCGAAGTCGAAGTCCTCGATCCGCTTGGGGCGGGGGAAACCGGCGTCGCGGACCAGCCGGGCCTTGCGGCGGGCCTCCCGGTCGTCGCACTCGACCGACAGCAGCTCGACCAGGAACCCCTTATAGCTGGCCTGCTCGCGGGACGCCGCGGCCGCGATCTCGGCGTGCCGGGCCCGCACCGTGGGCAGCCGCAGGATCCGGCACGCCTGGTCGATCGCCGCGTCGGCGGCGGTGTCGGTCAGCTCATCGCGGGCGGTGGCGCGGGCCATCACGCGCCTGCCTGGCCGGCGGCGGGCGGGGAGGCCAGCAGCTGGTCGTAGGCAGCCACCGACGGCGCGGGGCGCCGGTCGGCTGGCAGCTCGGGTTGCCGACGGGGCAGGGTGACCACCGCCGCCCGCGATGGCCGCGGCCGCAGCGCTGGCCACGGGCCTTCGGCGGGCTGGCCGCCCGCGGCGGGCTGCTTGCGGGCCTCGATCGCGACTACATCCGGTGAGTAGCTGCCCGCCGCCAGCGCCGCGGTGATCCCGGCGGTCACCTGCTCGGCGGGCATCCGCCGGTGCAGGAGCAGCACCCCGATCAGCGCCCTGGTGCCCGGCCCGTCACCGAGCCGGGCCCGTGCCCGGTCCCAGAATTCCTGGTGCGCGGGGGTGAACGCCCCGGCGGCGCGGGCCTGGACCAGCGCGGCCGCCCCGGGCAGCGCGCCTGGCTTGCGGGACAAGATCTCCAGGTAGTGATCAAGGACCAGGTGCTCGGCCCCGGAAGCGGCCAGCCGCGGATGCACCGCGGCCAGCTTCGGCCCGTCGAAAACTTCCAGCTGGTTAGCTGACAGCCGTACCCGGACCCGGGACTCGATCAGGCGGGCGGGCACCGAGTACCGGCACTTGCCGATGGTGATCCTCGCATACCGGTCTGCCCGCGGCCACAGCGTCGCGGCTGTGTCGAACGCCTCCGACGGCAGCGGCAGCAGGAACGGGCGCTCAGCGGCGAAGTCCTCCCCGACCGTCGCGGACCGCTGCCCGATATGGCGGGCGTCCTCGGCCGCATCGGCCCCGGCCAGGCGGGCGTTGAGCTCCGCCAGCGAGCCCGCCTGCGGCACCGGGACGAACCACCGGCGGCGGAACCGGCCGATCTCGCCTTCCACGCCGCCTTTCTCATGCGCCCCTTCCTGGCCGGGGATGCAGTAGAACGCCTCGAACCCGTAATGGGCGCGAAAGGACAGCCACCGCCCGGTCTCGGTGCGGCTGCGCCCGGTCAGCACCTTGGCGACCGCCGGGGTCAGGTTGTCATAGCGGACATGCCCGGCAGGCACCCCGCCGCACGCCTCGAACGCCGCCACGTGGCCTTCCAGGAACGCCTCCTGGGCCTGGCTGGCATACACCCGGTGGCACGCCCTCCCCGAGCACGACAGGCGGAACGCGAACATGTAACACCGGGCCTGCTCACCCGCCAGGCATACAGTGACCTCGCCGAAGTCAACCTCGGCCTCAGCACCCGGGTCCTTGGCCTGCAGCACGAACCCCGGCAAGCTCCCGGCGCTGGCGCGGTCCTCCACAGTGATCTCACCGCGGCGGCGGGCCACGTACTTGGCCACATACGAATACGACACCGCCGCACCATGCTCATCACACAACCGCTCGAACACCCGCTTCGCGGTATGCCGCTGCTTACGCGGCGCGGCCAGGTCCTCCCGCAGCATCCCGTCGATCAGCCCGCGGACCCCGTCCAGCACCACCGCCTGCCGCTCCGGCGCCTTACGGCCCGGCGGGACCGGCGAGCCGACCGCCTGACGCACCGTCCGACGGTGCACGTCGTACTTGCGGGCCAGCGACCGCACCGACATCTGGTTGCGCTGCCAGTCAAAACGGATCGCCGCGAACAGCTCCACTCTCTTCGGCCCCATCCCGGCCCCACCCGAAGCGGAGGAACACCCCGATGCGAACAACAATCCACCCGGACATCCCATCCGCCCCGCAACCACCCGGCGTGTCGCCACGGGTTCCGCACGGGGTGGGGCCAAATCAGAGTGCTACACCGCCACCGCGACCCGCCCCCGGTGGGGCCAGATCAAAGGAGAACAGCGGGGCCATTTCAGAGTGCTACAGCCACTCACCGAGCGTCCGCCCGAGGTGAGATCATCCCTTACGCGCGACCGCTCCAGTCTCGGGGTCTGGTAACTAGCACCGAACAACCTGATCTGGACGTAACAGGAGATGAACAGCAAGGGCTCTCTGCCCGCTCCGAACGGCGGGTGGGTGCGCGCACTCAGCGGTCCTCATGGTGGCCCGTCCAGCAGTGTTGTGGCGTTGACGATTCAACTAGCCCGCATAGATATTCACTAGCCCGCGGGCAGCGAACGTCCGGTTCTGCCGCGATCCGCGCTTGGTCAGCCGTGCTGTCTGTGAGTGAGTTCGGCAGCGGGCAGGCTCGTGCGTGCGAGTATGTCGGCGCGGCGTATCGCGTCGGGCAGTCGGTGCTGTCCGGCCATGTGCCGTACCAGCTCCGCCGCTTCGCCGCGGGGCATCCCGGCCGCGGTGACAAACAACTGGCGCGCCGAAGTTCCGCGGAGCACGGGCACGGCATGGCTAGCCGTCCGGAAGGCGGTCTTGGCCACGCCGATTACCGGGATGCCGAACTCAGCCTGCGCGTACGCACCAAGGCCGGGCCGGCCGCCGGGGTCAAGGTCGGCGTAGCCGTCGACCACCAGGAAGGCCAGACCGCTCAGCCCGCTCAGAACCGCGCGGATCGGCGGGAGTTCACGCAGATAGAACTCACCAGGCCGGTACGGCAGCACCTCCGCCACGTCTTCAGTGCGTTCAGCCACTACCTCGCAGAAGCGGGCATCAGCAGCTACCACGGCCGCTGCCCGCGCACCCCCGGAACCTAGGTAATGCACATCCACGGTCACGAACGTGCGGCCGCCTGTTTCCATGTCCTGAGCTTGCCTGGCCTGACGAGAGTAGCCAACCTGGGACGCGGAAACCCGGCCGAGGGAACACCGCCAGGTCTCCACGAATAGTGACCATTCCCCGCGACCGCGCTCACATACCGCGGTGGCGGCAGGCCTGGAGGTGCAGGCTGGGCTGACCGGGATGGGCAGATGCCCGGCTACAGTGCCATGAGACTGGGTCCCGGCCGTTGGCTGGCGGTCCCCCAGTGAGGCCGGAGCGGTGGAAGATCAGCGACCCCGGGGTCGGTGGGCTGGGGTGAGTCGCCGTCGTCGCCGTCCCACCGGCGGCCGTACTGGTCGGGAAGATCGCCCCAGCCCCAGTACGGCCGCGGTGTGCCGGGCAGGATCCCAAGCGCCTCGACCGGGTCGATCCGCTGCGCGCCGACCGTGCACAGGTGTGCCCAGTCGTCGCCCAGGTCGAATACGTACACGAACTGCTCGCCCGGCCGCAGCCGTGACAGCTTGACACGCTGGTAGTCCTCAGTGATTACGCCCTCGATCTCCCAGTCCGGGTCCGGCAGGCACAGCCTAGTCTGGCCGGTGAGGGTGAACTCCTGCAGGTGGGATCGGTCCCATCGGGCGAACGCGTCGTCGATAGCGTTGGCGAGTTGCCTGAAGGTGTGGCTGCGCGCCGCCGCGAATATCCGCCCGGGCCGCGGCCAGTACCGCTCACCGTGGCCCTCGACCAGGTCCACCCGGATCGACAACCAGGTCCGTGCCACGGTGCACCTCCACTGCGGTCCTCTGCTGCCGGGCCCGGCAGCCGGTTAGCTTAGGCCCTGCGGGACCGACTCGTCAGCAGGCATCGAGTGAGGGTTCATCCGGGCTGCGGTCCGGCGCGCTGGGCCAGTTCCTGGCATACCCGGCGCACCGGCACGCCGGCTTGGCTGGCGGCAGCGCGGATATAGGCAACCGCCGCCCACAGGGCGTACTGCCAAAAGTCGTCGGTTTGCCACCAGGTGACCTCACCGAGCAGGTCAGGCTCTGCCCCCCCACGCAGCGCCGCCGCTGCCAGGACAGTGAACTGAAGCTTCTTGTTTTCCCGGCCGCGGAAGGCGCACTCCGGCAGGAACCGCTCCGGCATCCCTTCCAGGGCCAGCGGGTCGGCGCGGCTGGCCCCACACCACTCCAGCGCGTCGGCAGCGACTTGGAGGAAGACCTCGCCGGGGAAGGTGTTGCCGCGTGGATGCAGCGGCGCTAGCTCGCATGCCAAGCCGGATACCCCGGTGTCCCGGGCCATCCCGTCGACTAGGATCCGGCGGGCGGTGGCCGCGTCCTGGGGAGTGGGACCCTTCCTGGCAGGCATACCCAGACGATAGGGCAGAACAGGTCCGGCCGCTTCGCCCGGCCCGCTGACCGGGCGGGCAACGTCGGTGGATGACTTGGTCGGGCGTTGGCGCCCTGGAATGTGTCCTCACTGGCCGATCTGTCGTCTTCAGCACATCTGGACGTCCAGGATCTTGGATGGCCGCCGCCACCAGGGCAACGGCGAACGCGACCCGCGGAGGGCACGACCCCGGCTGTTCAACAAGAGCCTTCGCTGCGCCGGACCGGCGTGCTATCGAGGGTCAATCCGTGCGGCTGAGTGCCAACTCTCTACGTCCAGAACGACGGTCAACTGACGGTCAGGGAATCTTGAAGGCCATCCCAGAGTGATCAGAAAGTCAGCCTGACCTGCTGTTCTGTGGAGCCCCCTTACGGAATCGAACCGTAGACCTTCTCCTTACCATCGAGAGGCAGGGAGGTCGATGAGGGTCATTGACGCAGGCCAGCAAGCCGATGCGGGTCAGGCAAGGTCAGCTCGGGTCGCTGCGGTTGCTGCACTTTGCTGCTGCACGTCGCTCCCGGTGTTGGCCTGGCCGAGATCGCTTGTGACACTGAAGCGTTACTCTGCGGGGCTGTCGGTCGGCGGTCGCTGGGTTATGAGCAGTGCGACGTGCGTCTGTTGTGTCTCTCGCCTCTCAGCGGGGCTCCGTGAGCAGGGCGTGACGTCTACGGTTGTCTCCTCGATCTCAACGTGTCTCCGGTCATCCTGCCGCGTCTCGTTAGCGGATCCGTTAGCACAACCGGCGTCGTAGGCCTCCTCCCAACGATTGAGGGCAGGCCTCGGCCGAGTGGCCTCGCCGGTTCCGACAAGGCGGCAGAGTTCGGCGGCGTTCCGGGCTCGGGCTCGTCGAGGTCGCCTTCACTGGTGCCGAGGAGGATGCCCGCCACCTTGGCGAGCAGATCGGCGCGGCTGTCCGCAATCTCTTGGAGCTCGGTGACTGCGGCGGCGGTGGCTTCGTCGTCGGGCGGCTCTCACCGGGCGTAACGCTTGACGGCGTCAACCAGCGCCGCGACGATTATTCGATCGTTCAATTGTTCTAGTCTGCCTTGCTCGCCAGGCCGGGTCTATGTTGCTACCTGCTGTGGGGCGCACCGCGCTAGGCAACCCGCCAGCTACAGGACTATGTTCTGGCTATGAGCTGGTGGCAAGCAGCCAGCTGGGGGTTGGCAGGAGGACTAGCCGCCGGAGTGCTGGCGCTCATGACCGCGGTGACTGCTGCGAGTTTCAAATGGCCGTGGAGGCGCGACGAGTTCGGCCCGCGGCTATTCGTCCTTGGCTGCGGGCTGCTGCTAGGCGCCTTGGTTGCCGCCGCAGCACATTCGCAGATGAGCGGCGCGTGGCCCGCATTCGTGATAGGCGCCGGCGCACCCGCCACCATCCGGGGTTTGTTGTCCGGCATTGAGGTGCATGTCAAGCTACCTCCCGAATTCCCGTCCGTCGCGGAGGTGCGGAAGCCCGCTATGGAGGAAGAGATCAGTGATAAGGCGGGCTAACAGCTTTACCTCACGAGTCATAGCCGCTGCGGCCCGGCCTACCCGCCCCTGGCTGCACGTCAGCGCGTCTCCCCGAGTTGCTCGATTCTTGGTCGCCGCTGGTGCCCGTCCGAGAACAGATCTACGCCGCAGGGACCTGCGTGGCGCGGACCTGCGTGGCGCGGACCTGCGTGGCGCGGACCTGCGTGGCGCGAAGTTGGCCGGTGCGGACCTGACCGACGCGGACTTTAATCTCGCGCGTCTTGCTGACGCAGACTTCGCCAGTCCGTTTCTCGCCAACACGCAACTGAACCGCGCATCGCTGGCCGAGGCCCATCTGCGTGGCGCAGACCTGAGCCGCGCCAACCTAAGTAGCGCAAACTTGACCGGCGCGGACCTGACCCTCGCGGGTCTGACCGACGCGGACCTGACCCGAGCGAATCTCACTGAAGCGCATTTGCGCAGCGCGGACCTGCGCGGCGCGGACCTGACCGGCGCGGACCTGATGGGCGCGGACCTGTTCTGTGCGGATTTGACCGAGGCAATCCTGACCCGCGCGACCCTGACCCGCGCGACTCTGACCGGCGCGACCATGATCCGCGCGACCCTGACCCACGCGAACCTCACTAGCGTGAGGCTAGGTAATGCGGAACTGAGAAGCGCGGACCTGACCGGTGCAACTCTGACCGGCGCGGACCTGACCGGTGCGAATCTGACCGGTGCGCATTTGACCGATGCAGACCTGCGCGGCGCCGATCTCATCGGGGCTGACCTGCGCGAGGCGGGCCTGCGCGGCGCGAACCTCACTAGCTTGTCCGAACACAAGGTCCCCGCAGACGACGCGACCACACGAGTGGTGAAACTGGCGAACCTAACCGAAGCGAACTTGACGGGCGCGGATCTAGCCAGCGCTGATCTGGTCATGGCGAGGCTGACCAACGTGAAGCTCACCAACGCGAACCTACGCGGCACGGACCTGCGGGGCGCGGATCTGAGCGGCGCGGACCTGCGCGGCGCAGACTTGACGGGCGCGGACCTGATCCAGGTCAACCTGATCGGAGTGCTCTGGTCGGATCAGACGCGGTGGCCGGACCACATGGCGGAGATCATGCTGGCACGATCGGAGGAGCTAAGGTCAGGAGTATGGCGCGTTATTGGTCCAGGTAGCGCCGACGCGGAGGTCGATACCCGGGTGCCAGTCTGACTACCGACTACTAAGGTGGGCCGCGCACGTCCGGCGGGCCGGATCATCGCTTCCGGCGGAGACGCGAGTGACCCGCGGCACTGAGCCGGGACCTGTCACGGCTCGCCGTGACGGGCCAGGTGGTAACAAGCAGAGACGCTGGGAAAAGTGTTCACACCGGACTGATCGACTGTGAACGCAGCGGTCGCCATGCTCCGGGCCGCCTCGGCATGTGAAAGGGCGGCTCATCGCTGGCCCACCGCCGCCCAGGCTCGGGCGAGTTCGTCGTCTGGGCGGCGCCCAGCAACGCCCTCAGCGGGCACGTCGGATGCCTTAGTGAGCGCCTCCTTGGTCCGCCGACCGCACTCGGCAGAAGACACCAACCAGTCACACTGCAGCTCACCCCGTTCTGCAGAACTTATGACCGGATTTCGTAACGCACTGACCACATCAACCATGAGCAGCAGGCTACGTGTTCAGGCATCGAAGCAGCCCACCACTTGACCCCCAGGACGGAGGGTCGGGAGTCATCGCAGCTTAGGGCGTGTTTTCCGTGCGAGCGCCGCGTTTGCTGACCTGCATGTTGTTCCGTGCGTGGCATGGCGTGTGGTCCCCAAATGGTCCCCGGGCCAGCCACCAGATCCGGGACATTTGACGCTTAAGTGTCACACCAATGGGGCTGGACTGACGCTGAAGCGTCAACTCTCTGAGCGGCGCCGGGGAGTGCCAGTAGTACCCACTTACCTCTCCGGGTTGCTGTCCGTTTCACTGTCAAGGATGTCTTGACGTGGCAGAGCCGTCCCCCGTTCAGCCGCTTGCTCATCAAGGAGCTCCCAAGGGGGTTAGTTGAGGACTAGCGACAGTGCGACGCGCGGGTATCCATCAGACTACGTGACGTGACCGTCCGCATACTGCATCATGGAAAGGTGAGGCGGAGTGTTGGGCCGCACGCCAAAGACGATACGCCTAGGGGAGCATTGATGAATGAAACGCCAGTGTCTCGTGGCGAGTTTAGTCCTCGGTACAAGGCGGGGAGTTGGTCGGCTCGCCTGGAAACCCAAGATTTAGCAGCATCGATTTGCTCGGTCGAGGCAATTGCAGGTGATCTAGAGTTTGTTCCACCAGATCTCCTAGAACTAGATGGGCGTATTCTCTTTGAGGCTCGAGAGGACTTCGAAATAAGGTGGCAAGGTGGTCGGCAATACGTCTCCGTCAAAGACAAACAAGTCGGCTCTGGAGAGTTGAAGGAGGCGATTGAAAACCTTGCGGTGTTCGCAGACGAGGTAGCGGAAGAGCCGCGGCAGACGCTGAGGCTAGAGGCGGCCAGCCTCACCTCCGGCGCCAGAAGCCTCTACGAGGATATAGTCCGGCTCCGTGAGCTTAAAGAGTCGGTTCGAGGCAGCAATGATTACCGGAAAGCTTGCGAAGACTTTGAGGAGCAGCATTCCGTTGATGCCAATATAGGCACCAGGCTTGTTGTAATGGAAAGACGACTAGGCGATAATCCGTTCTTCTCGGCGGCGCTATTTTCGCATGCTATGCGGCGCGCCTTCCCTGTGCACAATTATGGCAACGATGAGTTGTCTGCACTTCTCGCTGACCTATGTGCGAATACGATATCAAGGAAGCGCCGGAGGAGAGGAGCCCTCGATCTGAATGACTTGGAGCGCCTTCTGCTCGCGCCTCTTATTCCCATGAGCATTGCTACATTCGAGACGCACTATATTCGGACTGATTTTGGCTACCTTCCTGACAGTGATCGTAAGGCGAGGATCAGGAATGAGTACAGACTCGTCGTCCGCGCTGGCCGGAGTTTGATGCGACATTGGCGCCGACGGACTTTTTGGCGACGCTTTCTCAACATCACGATCCGGGGGGCTGTTCGATGTCTCGCCTGCAACCATGCTTTGATTGGAAACTACAACGGACGACTCGGCCTCGTGTGCCCAGACTGCGGATATCAGCCATACTGTACTCTATTTTGGGCGTGCGATTGCGGAGGAGTGGCGGTTGTGCAGCGACAACCTGACCTAGTGAACTTTGTTTTGGTTCGAGATGCTCTAAATTTGCTTCGTAGAGACAATATTAGCTGCGAGAAGTGTGGAAGGCCGCCCAGTGAAGAGTATTTCATTGGCCGATTGTTCACACTTCGAATTCCGTCTCCTCCCAACGAGTACACAGACAAGGCGCTGATGGACTGGCGTGTCCAGCTTGGCTGGAAGGACAGCATGTGGGACCCTGGCAAGACTCGGGCAAAGACTGCTCGGGAAGAAATGATTCTACCGGAGCAAGCTAACAGACTAGGCAGCCGCCACTGTGTGACTCACCACGCGGAGCGAAGCGCCTGAGACCTCGCACCGCCCAGGGACGACAGGAAGACGGAGAGGCCCGTACGGCAGGACTGGTGTCGGTCAGTTGGGTGAAACCGACTCCAGTCCGATCGATCGAAGCTGGGAGTAATCATGTCAACCGACAAGCGGGACGACGATACGGCTATTGTCATAGTGTGCGCGAGGCAAGATGGGAGCTGTGGACGAATTCTAGGAGCAGTAAAACTGCACTTCAACGAGAATCACGATCCGATATTGACCATGTCGAACGAAGGATGGCCGACCGACAACGGTTACCCGTTGGCCGAAGCATTTGTTCCGGCTGATTTTGTTGGTTCGACAGGAATCATAGGATGCCCCGCTCATGGGTTTCTCATATCTGAACAATCGGACGAGCCACCTGCTTTTCCTGGGCTTCCAGCCGGAAAGTGGAGCGTGGGAGATTCCGTTCAATTTCCCTTCTTCTCGCTCAAAGAGCCTTATCGCGAGTACCTTACTACCGGATGCATGCAGCAGGTCACGTGGGACGTCAACCGGGACCTAACCTATCGGTCTCCACGCGGACCCGCTTGGATCGATTAACATTCGCCAGGCCGCCGAAGCGGAAGGGTGGACTCTGCTTGACGCTTAAGCGTCAAGCAGAGTCCATAACCAGCCAAGGATTTGGCCCAGCCCTCTCCCGGCTCCCGATAGCTGCGATCTCCGGGACTGTGGGCAGGTTCAGTCAAGAGTTTGCGGGCGAAGCCCGACGCTGTAGGCGCTCTTGACGGGTTCTGCCCGCCCCGGACAATGACGTAGCGGGAGCCAACGCCCGCACCCCTGGAACTGCCCTGTGATCGTCTGACGTCTCGGCGGCCCGGGATCTCTGATTTTCGCGCCAGCCGACCGGCATGCGGCGTTGGCCCGGCGGCATGGAAGCGCCAGCGAGAGTGCCGCCGGGCCGCCGTGTCGGCGGCGCGAGCGGCCCTCCGGGCCGCCTTGAAGACGTAAAGAAAGTTCTCACAGGCTCCCCACCACCCACTGCCCGGCTCCGCTTGATGTGCGACACGGTGGCTCCACTTGATGCGCGACGCTCCCGCTCATGCTTCGGGAGCTGAACGTGGCCGGGCAGAGATACCGGGCTTGACGGTGATCTGGCCTGGTCTTAGAACTCGTTCCTGAGCTTGTCGGCTTCGCTTCTCAGTTCGCGGAGCCGCTGGTAGGCGGGCCGTTCGCGGATGCGGTCCAGGGACCACCGGATGGCCTCCGCGCGGGTGACCGCGGTTCCCGCCATGATCAGCGCGTCCAGCGTTTCCAGGCCAGCCAGTCCGAGCCGGGTCAGCTCGGGCCACTCGCCGTGCTCCCGCTCCTGGATGTCCGACGGCCGCTCCCCGACGACATTGCTCAGGCGGGGCCCGTGGCCGTCGCGGGTGACGGGGTTAGGGTTGCTGAACGTGTACTCGACCAGCCTGATCTCCGGGAGTTTTCCCGCCAGGTAGCTCGCGAACTGCTCGATCGCTGCGTTGCTGGCTATGCGGAATGCCATCAGGATCGGCTCGTAGTCCTCCGGCCGGTCCGCGTCGAGCAGCACCCGGACCCACAGGTCCCCCGGCCCGATTTCCGGGTCATCGCCGTATTGCAGCAGCACAGCCTGCCGCACCGCGGTCCCGGGGAAACGTGCCCGCACCTCCTCGTCGATGTCGCGCTCGATCGTGTCCAGCACATCGCGGTCCATGACCTCGGCGTCGCCTTTCAGTTCACCGAGCTGCTGGTACGCTGGCCCCTCTCGGGCGCGGTCCACGGCCCACCGCATGGCCTCCGCGCGGGTGGCCGCGATTCCCGCCATGATCAGCGTGTCCACCGTTTCCCGGTCAGCCGGTCCCAGCGCGACCAGCACAAAGGTAGCCTCGCCGTGCTCCCACTCGCTGATGTCCGACAGCCGCTGCGCGACGGGCATGCCGCCCCGGGTCCCTCGCCGTCCCAGGTGACGGGATTGCTGCTGAACACCCACTCGACCGCCATGATCTCCCGGAGCTTTGCCGCCAGGTAGCCCGCGAATTGCTCGATCGCCGTCTCGTTGGCCTGCTCGAATGCCGTCATGACCGGTCCCCAGTCGTCCTCCGGCTCGTCCGGCTCGTCGAGCAGTACCCGGACCAACAGATCCCCGGCTCGATCCCCGGGTCGTCGCCGTATTGCAGCAGCACAGCCCGCCGCACCGCGGTGCCGGGGAACCGCGCCCGCACCTCCTGGTCAATCTCGCGCTCGACCACATCCAGCACACCGCGGTCCATCTCGGCCTCCCTCAGCGCCCGAGCCTGAGGATAATTCCGCAGCCTCCAACCTGGCGACGCAATATTCACGCTGCCCCAGAGCCTGAGGGCGCCAGGCGCGGACACCCACCGGGTGCTCATTGACGCCTTGCGCTCACCGGCTTCGCCCAGTGGATAACAGCGCAGCTCGCCGTAACGGGATCATCGGAACCAAAACAAACCTAGGGTCCGTCACGCGTCAAGCGGAGCCGATGTGTCGCGCATCAAGTGGGGCTAGGCATCCCCACCACCCCACCACCCCACCCCATGAGCATCCCCAACCAGTAGGGGTTCCCGCCCCGGTTGTCGGTACTGACGGCCTTCCTACCGGCGATCGCGGCCGGGACCCCCGAAGACTGGGCCTGACGGCCACAGTGCGGCTAGTTCGCCAGGAGT
The DNA here is from genome assembly GCA_963717125.1 of uncultured Actinomycetes bacterium. Lineage (GTDB taxonomy): Bacteria > Actinomycetota > Actinomycetes > Streptosporangiales > Streptosporangiaceae > RYN-230. The sequence goes on along the minus strand of CAVQVG010000018.1, from coordinate 313,259 downwards.
CAACGGGCGGCGGTAGGCAGCCTGGAGGATGGCCGGTGCTTCCGTTGCGTTCGAGTCCGCCAGGTTGACGAACCAGTCAATGCCTGCCGGGTAGGCCCAGAGATAGGAACGTAGTAGAGGGTCTGAGCCTCTGTCGGTCAGAAGATCGGCGATATCTTCGTCGGACCAGTAGGGGATATGCATCTTTGCGTACTCAACGCAGAATTCAATTGATGAACCCTCGTTGAGTGCTATATGGAGGCGGGAGCGTACGAGCTGGGTGTAGTGGTCGAGACGAACTCTGGTTATGAGAAGCTTGTCGTCCGGCGTGACAAAGAGCGGCAGGGCCTGTGCAAGACCTTCCAGCAAGACTTGCTGCTGGGCATGGACAGATAGGAGTCGGACCCACGGAATTGACTTGTTAAGTGCGCATTCTTTCGCATAGCTGGCACCTTTGAGCCCATGTCCGAGGACCTCGTGCAGAGCGAATTGCCTGGCTAGAACTTTCGTGAATAGGGCTTGCTTCATGTTCAAACGCACTCGTACGTCTTGCCCAGAGCCATCTGTCCAGTATGCCCAGTACACGTTTAGGCTGGTCGTTTCTACCCTGAGTGTAAAGGGCGCAGATGTCCCCGTGATGTTCCGGACGCCCGGCTCAAGCTCGTGTGCTGCTTGCTCGATGGCGTCGGGCGCATCCCTGGGATCAATTACTTGCTCGATATTGACAAGTTGCTTGCGCGTATCGGCATTCCATGCCACACCAACGGCATCGAGGCAGGCTTTGGCTCTGTGTCCCACTTCTTGGATGTACGATTCTGACCATCCTTTAGCGTGACAACCTTGCGTAGCCCAGACGTACTCATCTAGAGGGGGACGTGCGCCCATCAGGGCTCGGAGGTACGACAAGTGCGCGTTTATGCGTTCAGCAAGAGTTGTCTCATCTTGTTGCTTAGCCGACTGGTAAATGTTCAGCAACCGCCAATAGCTGGACAGTCTATCTAGAGGCTGCTGTACAGTATTTCCATTCTGGGGATAGCAATCAAAGTCGATTACGGCGGGAGCATTGCGGGCTAGCTCATAGCTATTCCACGCACGGAGAATAAGTTCTAGTTCGTCACGCAATGGCATTTAGCGTTCCCATCGTAGCTCTACCACCTGCCCAGGCCGAAGGTAATCGACTGCAAGGGTTACTGTAGCATCCTCATCATCGTAGTCCCACAACAGCCCCTCGGTGACATATGTTTCACTGCCGTCCGGGTGCTCAATTATTGCCGGACAGTCACCCAGTCTCCCGATTCCCTGGTGGCGCAATTCGAAAGTGTAGTGCCGCGTATACCTTGGCATGACCTGACGCCAGTACAGCTCATCAGAAAACAAGCCACCACCACACAGGTATCGCACTGTAGTTCTTTCGCCTGGTTGTAGTGGTGGTGAGACTTTTGAAGGCAAATTTGGCGAGAGGTCCAGCATCGTGGATGCGCTGGATTACAATGCGTCGTTCATTGTACTGTGTTGGAGTAATACTGATTGAGTTATGCGTGTGCTTGAACCAAACTTCACGGGGCATTCGGCTTAGTGGGGTGTTGCTGAGATTAATGAGGTCATGTTGGTACAGCACTTGAGCCTTATTGTCGGGGGCTATATCGATCCTCAGATTCAGCTCCAGTTCGACAATATGCCCGGCCAGGTTTGCGAGCTGCCGTGTTTCAGCATCAGTGAGCCGCATCAGGCGACTCAGTTCGATGAGCTTTCGCCCGAGCTGGCGCGCCAGGCCGTCTAGGTCACCCGTGCTGTAGGCACTGATAGGGCTGGGCCGTGACCGAGCTATTGGTGATGTCGATGCTGACGCCAAGTCGGGCGAACCCCACGAGGGAGCTGGGCCATCCGGTGACTTCAAGTTTGTATCGACCAGGCCAAGGAAGCTTGACATCTCCCGTTTAGGGAGGGGGCCTGCGGCAGTCACAGATTGATCGTTGACTTCCTCATGGTCGATTTCAAAGAGTTGTTCGATTGACCAGTCCGGGAACATCAATTCAAGTACCGCACGGTGGTGTGCGTAGGGCAGCTTCTTGACTGTTCCAGTGACCCAACGATGGAACTGGGCGCGGCTCGGGTAACTCCCGGCAAGCTTTGGGTCGATGGCTTTGGCGATCTTGTCGTATTCCAAACAGAAGATGCCATAGCCGAACAGATGGTGTTGCTGGAGAAGTAACTTCAAGCGCGTTGGAGCTTCGTTAGCCATTGATCAACTCTCGGCCGCACCTCGGATTGGTGTCTCTTTTCAGGCTAGCACAGATGAAACGACATGAGACAGCGTCCCAGAAGCCGATACATAGACGAGTCAACACTGGCTACTGGTGAGACGGTAACGCCGGGCAATCTTCTTCCGTGGCCAAGAGTTGGCCCAAGATCGAAGGGAGAGCTTGATGAAGCTCTACGTGGACACCAGCACCAAGCAGGTGACGGTTTCTAGGGAGCCGGTTGAGAAGACCGAGCAGAGCGGCCGTCAGAAGACTGAGCGCGGGACGGGCCTGCCGATGTGGTCGACGCAGGTGTTCGTCCTGGACGACGACGGCGGTGAGGTGATCGCCATCACTACGGCTGGTGAGAAGCCGGACGTGAAGGTCGGTCAGCCGGTCACCGTGTCCAAGCTGGAGGCCCTGCCGTGGGCGACCAACGGGCGCAACGGCGTGGCGTTCCGGGCTCAGGAGCTCAAGGCGCGGGCGCTGTCCTCGGTGAAGGCTCAGTAGCCAGGTTCCTGCTGCCTGATCGCCTGGGTGCGTGCACGGTGTCTTGACGCTGAAGCGTCAATGCAGGCATTCGCCTGACCAGAGCGGACCGGCACCCGTTCGTATGCCAATGTCCGCACGTTCCCTCATGAGGGAAGGAAGACAGCACGTGAATGATCTAAGCCAGCTTCTGGGCCAGATCAAGCGGGATGCCGCTGCCCTGTCAACTCGCGAGCTCAGGGCGCAAATCCAGGTTCATGTGGAACTTCTGTCGGAGTACGCCGACGGTGTTCTGAACATGCCGCATGGTGCCGAGGGCACCGAAGAGATGACCAGCGTGACGGATTGCCTTTTCCTGAGTGCGCTGTTCACTGCCCTGTATCTCCGGGAGCTGACCACGCGGCCGGTGGAGTGTCACTTCGCCCCGGTCCGCATCAGCTTCAGCTAGCCGGAAGTGCCGGGCCAGAAGAACCCAAATTTCCTCTGGCCCGGCCCGCGGGGCCGCATGTGGGCGCCATCAACGCCCGAGGCCCTGCTTCATCCCAACGAACCCCCTAGTTAGGAGGAGGTTGCGTCATGCCCAATTCTAATGGCCGCCCTGCCTTCGGCAGAAGGTCTGGCACCGTCACGGTGATCGAGGAACCGGTCCGCCGCAACGCGGCCCGCACCGCGAAGATCGTCTTCTACGTGGTCTGGATCACCGTGGGACTGCTTGCCGCCACCGTCGCGGCCAGCAAGTGGCACCCCATCATCGCCCTGTTCCTGGGCGCGGTCATCGGCGCAGCTACCGGGCTGATCGCCGCCGCGTTTATCGTCGCCTGGCCTGTGCTGCGGGCTCTGTGGTGGTGGCTCCCCGAGCTCTTGATCGCCACCGGGCTCGTGTTCGGCTGGGTCCAGCTCGCCCAGCACACCACCTTGCCCTACCGCCTCGGCGTGGTCGCCCTGATCACCGGCGTCCCCGCCGCTATCCCCCAGGTCCGGCACTACATCATCGCCACGGCGTGGTGCCTGATCGTCCGGCACCGGCTCCGGACCTGCTTCTCGCAATTCATCATCACCAACCGCACCGGTAACCTGCCCCTGATCTTGGGGGCACGACCCACCCTCGCCGGGGTTCGCACCTGGGTCTGGCTGCGTCCCGGTCTCGCACTGAGCGACCTCCAAGAGCGCCTGGACCTGATCGCCGTCGCGTGCTGGTCGGCCAGTGTCACCGCCGAAGCAGCCTCGCAAACGAACTCGGCGTATGTCCGGCTGGACATCAAACTGCGTGACGCGCTCACCGGCACCGTCAAATCACCCCTGCTGGGCCTGATTTCCCGCCTAGCTTCCGCTCCCAAGCGGGATGAGGTCCCAGTGCCGACCGCACTGGACCTGCCCGATGTGGCCGCCACCGACGTGGCCCCCGCCAAGTCCTCACGCCCCGAAACCAGAGCACCGGCCCCCCACCCGGCTATCCGGCCGGTCAAGGCCACCACCCCAGGCGATGACATCGAGGATTGGATTTAGTTATGAACATTGACTGGGCCGCACTCACGGGATTTGAGCGGCTGTCACTGGATGCCCTGTTCCGCAAAGCGCTAAGCGATATCGAGCGAGTCCACAAGCAACGTCAGATGCTTATGTGGACCGAGATCTCTCGGCTTCGCCACGATGTCCTGGGCATCTCAACATAAGCCATCGCGCCCTGAACGAATTCATGGGCAGCGGTGATCTTCAGCGCCTGGGCCTGAACGGCTAAACGCCCCGTGCTGACACCAGGGAGCCGGGCCCGGGGACCAAACCTCCCCGGCCCGGCCCGCCGGGCACTGAGTACCCGCGCAGTGTGCGCTGCATGGCTACCCGGCCCACATTACCCGGCATCCCTTCCGCCCTAAAAGGAGCATCTGTCATGTTCGCTTTCGAACGTGCCCGGTCCCGGGACATCTACCCGGTCGGCCCGGCCCTGTCGATGTATGACCCCATCTACCTGGGTGTCGATGAATTCGGTGAGCCGGTGTATGTCCGGATCATCTACCGGAACATCCTCGCCGGAGGCGAGCCCGGTGGCGGGAAATCCGGCCTGCTGAACATCATCACCGCCCACGCCGCCCTGTCCGTGAACACCCGGCTGGTGCTGTTCGACGGCAAGCTCGTCGAACTCGGCATGTACTACGACCTGGCCGATGAATTCGTCGGCCCCGACCTTGACCATGCCATCACCACCCTGCTGCGGCTCCAGCGGGTCATGGACAACCGCTACACCTGGCTGCGCGCTCACCAGCGCCGCAAGGTCGAACCCCGCGACGGCATGACCGTCATCGTCATCGTCATCGACGAAATCGCCCTCTACTCCGCCACCTTGGGCATCGAGCAGCAGCAAAAGCAGTTCACTGCCCTGCTCCGCGATCTGGTGGCCCGCGGCCGGGCCGCTGCTATGCCCGTCATCGCCGCCACCCAGCGGCCGAGTGTGGACATCATCCCCAAGAGCCTGCGCGACCTGTTCGGATACCGGGCCGCGTTCCGCTGCACCAGCAGCGGCAGCTCCAACATCGTCCTAGGCGACGGCTGGTCCGAAGCCGGATTCTCCGCCACCGACATCAGCCCCCTCAACCAGGGGGTCGCCTATCTCATCGCGGAAGGCGGCGTCCCCCGGCGCATCAAAGTCGCTTACCTGTCCGACGCCGACATCATCGCGCTGGCCGACTACGCCACCTGGACCCGTAATTCGGCCAGCCCTGTTCCCTACACCCCGGCGGCTCATGTCGCCTGACCGCTCCCCTTTTGACCCTTCAGCGTCAATCACCTGGAAGGACACAACCGATGCCAATCACGATCCTGGACTACGTGAAGTCCAAGGTGGGCGAGAACGACTCCTACCGAGCTGGGGACTTCTACGCCGCTGGCGTGGACATGCTGGGCGGCTGCGAAGGCTGCGCGGCCACCATCGCCGCCTACAACGCCTACCCCTCCACCTCGGGCTACTGGCGCTGCGAAGACTGTATCGCCGACAACGGATTCGCCACCGTCGGGGAATTCGAGGCCAGCCTCCCCGGAGCGCCCACCTGCCCGGCCTGCGGCGAGGCCAACCGCATCACCGAGGCCAGCGCCACACAAGATGACGCTGAAGGCGGCTTCGTGCTCGTATGCGGCCAGTGCGGAGCCAAGTGGTCTCCGTGAAAACCGCGCAGAAAGACTATTACGCCATCCTCGGCGTCCCGCCCACCGCGACGTTAGCCGAGATCAAGAAGGCGTACCGCAGGCTCGCCAAGCAATACCACCCCGACGTCAACAGTAACCCTGACGCCGCTGAGCGGTTCCGGGAGATCACCGATGCCTACGACACGCTCACTGACCCAGACCGCCGCTGCCGCTACGACCGGCTCTACGGCACCCGCACCGGCAGCAAACCCACGGGCGCTGGCGACTCACGGGCCAGATACACCCGGTCCGGCAATGGGACGAAAACCGGGACCGGATCTGCGGGCAACCACTCGCAGGCGGCGAGCACGATCCTCAAAGTCCTCGAAGACACCTGGATGGAAATCCGCCGCCGCCACCCGGAAATCCCCGCCGTGGTCATCATCATCGCCAGCGGCACCGGTGGCAAGCACACCCGGCTTGGTCATCACGCCCCCGGCCGGTGGAACGTCGCAGGCGAACAACGCGCCGAAATCATGATCAGCGGCGAAGGGCTGCGCCGCAGCGCCCGCGAAGTCCTCGGCACCCTGCTGCACGAAGCCGCCCACGCCCTGGCCGCCGCACGCGGCATCCAGGACACCAGCCGCCAGGGCCGCTACCACAACACCCGTTTCGCCCAGCTCGCCCGCGAGCTCGGCATCAACGTGGACAAGAACTCCCGGCTGGGGTGGAGCCTGACCACCGTCCCTGATGACACCGCCCGTGATTACGCGGACCAGCTCCGCGCCCTGCAAGACGCCATGACCCTCTGGCGGCAGAGCGAAACCCCCACCCAGGCCACCCGGCGGCCTAGCAACGGCTTCATCGCCGCCCTGTGCCCCTGCGGCCGGACCATCCGCGCCGCCGCCTCCACCCTGGACGCAGCCCCCATCACCTGCGAGTCCTGCAGCGGCACGTTCGAACCCAAAGCCTCCTGACATTTAAGCGTCAATCCCGGCGCACCGGAGGCCCACCACATCGCGCGCACCTTTCTAGCCGCTGCGCGCTCATTTCACCGGAAATGGCACGGGGCCGGTCTGCCCACCAAGCATCCGGCCCCTGCCTATCCACCCCACCAAAACGAAGGACGTGGATATCCATGCACCCTACCAACACTCTTGCACCCGCCCCCCGAAACGAGCGCCTGCTCCGGCAGGTGCATGAGCTCGAAACTCTCCTGCGGCGGGGCTGGTTCATCGAGTTCTACGACCCGAACGGCCGCCGGCACGGCATTCCGACCTACCCCTTCCACTGGGCACCATCGGGGCTGCTGACTATCCGCCAGCTCCGCGCTAAGGGACTTCGCCCCGGCGGGCAGGACATCGTCGCCCAGATCCTCTGGCGCCACCGTAAGCACCGCCGCGTCGCCTACCTCTACCGCGAAGACCTCGCCAAACCCAAACGCCAGGCCACCCCGGCCCAGCTCGCCGCGATCGGCCGGGCCTTGCGTGCCCGCCGCATCTGCCCCACCTGCGGTCTCGAGAAGACCTACTACATCCCGCGCTCAAAAGGCGAATGCAACGACTGCGCGGCGAGGTGGACCCAATGACCGCCGCGCTCCGCCAACTCCCGCCAGGTGTCAACAGCTCCTTGACACCAAAACGATCCCGGCGGGTGGTCGAGAACGACGAGTACGCCGCGTTCCTGCGACGCGTCATACGCGCCTACAGCCGCCGCGTCGCCACCGGCGACATCGAAGCCCTCACCGGCATGGCCACCGTCGCCGGTGAGATCGACACCGCCATGCGTGAGGCCATCACCGGCCTGCGCGCCCGCCACGGCTACAGCTGGGCCGACATCGCCGCTCGTCTCGGCGTGACCCGCCAGGCCGTACAGCAACGCTGGGGCGGTGAACCCCAGTGAGCACACCTCGGTCCGGCCAGACCGAGACCATCGCCCAGGTCCTCATCGTGCTGGTCATCGGCGGCATGGCCGGGGCTGCGTCCTTCACCCATGTCCACGACTGGACCATGCACAACGTCCCGGCCGGAACCGGCGGCTGGTTCGGCTGGGCCAACGCCATCATCTCCGAACTCACCCCCACCGCCGCCGGACTGGAGATCCGCCGCCGCAAACGGCACAACCGGCCCATCGCCTATCCCACGGCCGTCCTCATCGCCGCGGCCGCGCTATCCCTCACCGCCCAGGTCGCCCAGGCCACACCCAGCCCCACCGGCTGGATCGTCGCCGCCGTCCCGGCCCTGGCCTTCCTCGCCCTCACCAAACTCGTCCTATCCCGCAACCCCACCCAGCGGCCCACCACGCCAGCAGGCACACCGGATGACCCCACACCCACTCCCACCGGCACACAAACCGCTGCGGGGCCACTGCCGCCGGAACTGGTGACCGGCGCCCGCATGGCTGCCTACGCGCACCGCCAGGCCACCGGCCAGCCCATCACCACCGACACCCTGGCCACTCATCTGGCCATCCCGCCCACACTGGCAGGCCAGCTCCTCCACGAACTGGACGACACCACCACACCGCCGTCCGACGTCACGGCCATCAACGGCACCGATCTTGTTACCGGGGGCCGCCCGTGACCACGTCCAGCCCGATGCTGGCTCTCGCGCCCGGAACCCACCCGGTCCCGGGCACGGGGGCGAACACCGGCTCCTGGCCGCTGACGTTCTACCTGGGCACCCACCATCCCGGCTGGCTGCGCACCGCTGACATCCCGCTGTTCATCTCCGACCGGCGGCTGCGCAGCTACAAGAGGTTCCCGGCCGCCCGGTCACCGTGGGCCCTGGATTCGGGTGGCTTCACCGAGCTATCCAGCCACGGCACCTGGGAGCACGGCCCCACCCCTCGCCAGTACGCCGCGCGTATCCGCCGCTACCGCGACGACATCGGCCACCTGGCCTGGGCCGCCCCGCAAGACTGGATGTGCGAGCCGTTCATCACCGCCCGCACCGGGCTGCCCGTCACCGCCCATCAGCGCCGCACCGTCGCCAACCTCCTTCACCTCCGCAGCCTGGACCCTGAACTGCCGGTCATCCCGGTCCTGCAAGGCTGGACCCTCACCGACTACCTGCACTGCGCCGACCTGTACGAGCACCACGGGATCAACCTCGCCGCCGAGCCCCTGGTCGGCGTCGGCTCGGTCTGCCGCCGCCAGGCCACCACCGAAGTTCACGCCCTGATCACCGCGCTGCACGCGCGCGGCATCACCCGGCTGCACGGCTTCGGCTTCAAGATCAGCGGCCTGACCCAGTGCGGGCACCTGCTCACGTCCGCTGACTCCATGGCCTGGTCCTACGCCGCCCGCCGCCGCCCACCGCTGCCCGGATGCCAGGGCCGCCACCTTAACTGCGCCAACTGCCCGCGCTACGCCTACCAGTGGTACGAGCACGTGGGCGCCTCGCTGCGCGGCCCGCGCTGCACCCAGCTCACCCTGTTCGGCACCGGGGACGGTGCGGCCTGGTGACCAGCTACGCCGCCTCCGGGCCATCCTCGCCGTGGGCCATCGACGCTGCGCTCACCCGGGGCGGTGACGGCTACTTCACCTGGCTTGATCACATCTGGCCCGCCGCCGGATGCACCCATCCCATCCGCCTGTACGGCGATCTGCGCGTCATCGACTCCAGCACCGGTGAGCTGCTGCGCAAGGTATCCACCCTTGGCATGCCAGATCAGGTGATCTACAAAGCCTGCGGCAACCGCCGCACTGCGGTCTGCCCATCTTGCGCTGAGACTTACCGCCGCGACGCCTACCACGTCATCCGTTCCGGCCTGGCGGGGGGCAAAGGGGTCCCCGAAACCGTCACTGCCCACCCGGCCGTCTTCGCCACCTTCACCGCCCCCTCCTTCGGCCCGGTGCACACCCGGGTCATCGGCCATCACACCTGCACCGACCGCTCCCGGTGCGGATGCCGTCCCGATCCCTGCCATGCCCGCCGCGAAGCCGGAATCTGCCCGCACGGCATACCGATCGTCTGCTTCGCCCGCCACGAAACCAGCGACCCCCAGCTCGGCAAGCCCATCTGCGCGGACTGCTACGACTACGGCATGCACGCCGTGTGGAACAACGCCGCTGGGGAACTGTGGCGGCGCACTAAACAGGCCATCGAACGCCACCTCGCCCAGCAAGCCCGCCACCGGCACATCCCCCCGGCCCGGATTCCGTGCGGTGATGGCAAGTACCGTGCCCTCCCCCCGATCCGGGTTTCCCACGGCAAAGCCGCCGAATTCCAGGCACGCGGAGCCGTTCACTTCCACGCCCTACTCCGCCTCGACGGCATCGACCCCGGCGACCTGGACGCGATCGTCCCGCCACCGTCCGGACTCACCGCCGCCGACCTGGACGACGCCATACGCTACGCCGCTCACGTCATCGCATTCACCACCCCACCGCACCCCGCCCATCCCAATGGATGGCGCATCGGATGGGGTGACCAGATAGACGTGCGTGTCATCACCATGCGCAGCAGCAATACGATCACCGACGTCATGGTCGCCGGTTACCTCGCCAAATACGCCACCAAAGCCACCGAGATAACCGGGCACACCTCAGCCCGCATCACCGACGACACCATTGACGTGCACGCAAATCCAGACGGCAATCATGCCGAACGGCTCATCCACGCATGCTGGATACTCGGCCGGGAACCTGACTATCACTCACTGCGCCGCTGGGCACACATGCTCGGATTCGGCGGCCACTTCCTCACCAAAGGACGCCGCTATTCCGTCACCTTCGGCGCCCTCCGCAACGTCCGGATCTTCTACCGGCGCAATGACGCAGCCGGGCCAGAACACGAGCCGATCCGCACCGCGGATCACACCGAAGAAGAAACCACCCTGATCATCGGCGGTCTCCGGTACACCGGAACCGGCTGGAAAACCACTGGGGACGCCTTCCTGGCCAACACAGCCGCCGACCTGGCACGCAGGCGACGCGACGCCGGACGCGAAGAACTAGCCCACGAACAGGGCCAAAGCGTCAACGCCCAGCAGCAGGCAGCATGACCCGGCCACCATCTGACACTTAAATGTCAATGCAGAGCACCGAACATCTCGCTGGAAGAAGCCAATCTTGGAACGTGGTAATGTCCGGTCACCAGGCAACGTGATCGAAATGAAGTGGTACACCACTGCCCAGGTAGCTGAGATGCTGGGATACGGGCTTACCAAGACCAAGCATCTCGTCCTATCCGGGCAGATACGGTCAGTAAAAGATGGCGGGAACCGGCGGATTCTCCCTGAGTGGGTAGATGATTATGTCCGCCGCAGAGTTAAGGAGGGCATCGGATGAGCAGACGCCATAACGGCGAAGGGTCGATCTACCCAGTCAAAGGCGGCTATCGGGGATACGTGTGGTGCACGAACCCGGCTGGCGAACGCTACCGTAAGTACGTTGGACGTAAGACCTACGAGGACACCCAGCAAGCGTGGATGAAGTTGCGGGATGAAGCAAACCGCGGGCCGGTCGCATCCGACGTGCCAAGCCTCGAAAAGTTCCTGAACTACTGGTTGGAAGAAATCGTCCGGCCAAACCTCGCGCCCAAGACATGCGAGAAATACGAATTGTTCACCCGGCTGCATATCGTTCCCCACCTCGGGACGAAGCGGCTGGACAAGCTCCAGGTTCAGGACATCAGGCGCTGGCTCAACAAGCTGGGCCGTATCTGCCAGTGCTGCGCTCAGGGTAAGGACGCCAACAGGCCAGAGAACAAGCGCCGGTGCTGCGCTACCGGTCACTGCTGCCAGGCCATCCTGTCCCCCGGCACCCGCACGGACGCACGCAACGCGCTACGGGCTGCGCTCACCTGCGCGGTAGAGGAACAGATCATCACCCGCAACCCGGCCGCTGTCATCCGACTGACCCGCCGCCGCGACCCTAAGCGCAAGCGCCGGTCCTGGAGCGTCGATGAAGCACGCCAGTTCCTGGAATCCGCCCGCCGCGGCGACGACGTGCTGTACGCGGCCTACGTCCTGGTCCTCGTCCTCGGCCTGCGCAAAGGAGAACTGCTCGGGCTCACCTGGGAGCTGGTCAACCTGGACGCTGGCGAGTTGTACGTCGGCGAGCAGCTACAGCGCGTCGGCCGCCAGCTCCTGCGCCGCGAGACCAAGACCGAAACCTCTGACGCACCGCTCCCCCTCCCAGAGGTTTGCATCACCGCACTCAAGCTCCGCAGGCAGCAGCAAGACGCTGACCGCGTCCGGGCCGATGGATCCTGGATCGACACCGGCCTGGTGCTCACCACCCGCCATGGCACCCCGATCGAGCCGCGCAACTTTAACCGCAGCTTCGACCGCCGCATCACCAAGGCCAAGGTCTCCAAGATCACCGTGCACGGGGCACGCCGGACGTGCGGCTCACTCCTGGCCGCGCTCGACGTTCACCCCCGGGTCGCCATGCAGATCCTGCGGCACAGCAAGATCGCCGTAACCATGGAGATCTACACCGAGGTTCCCTCAGCGGCCACCCGCGACGCGCTCAAGAAGCTCGGCCAGTGGCTCGACAAGTGAGCACAGCGGCTGCTGCTGCGCAAAACGCCGTTGCTGCACATTGCTGCTGCACCAAGATCCAAAAAGGCCGGTTCCTTGATCGGAACCGACCTCTGACCTGGGAGCCCCCTTACGGAATCGAACCGTAGACCTTCTCCTTACCATGGAGACGCTCTGCCGACTGAGCTAAGGGGGCCTGTGTTTAGCTGTCTGACCTGGGGTTTCGCACCTCACGGCGGTCAACTCAGGTCGTACGCTGCGTTCTACCGGCGTGTCATCCAGCAGCACCAGGGAACTGGACGCCCACCACCGACCTAGGAGAGATTACCGCACTCCTACTGGTCGCGGCGTCTCCACCTGAAGGCGTCCAACCTCTCCCCCGTACGATCCGCGCGTACACGGACGGCGGAGCGCCTGGGCCGCGACCTGGCCGAAGACCGATGCTCTCCGACGATCACATCCGGCTTCTGCTGGCGGACTGCTCCGGTAAGGACTCCGCAAACCGGCGATACTGCGCCACCATCCGGCTGTTTCTCGATAGCAGCACGTACCCGTACCTCGAAGACACGAGAGCCATAGATCAGCGGTGCGACCGGCCTGGATCACCGGGTGCTAGCTTCCGCCACGTCCCCTGCTCGGGGTCGTACTCTTTCCGTTCGAAGAGGTACATGTCGTCACCCAGGAGGATGAGTGAGTAGGGGCTGGGACCCGTGCCGGCGACGTGGCCATGGTTGTGGATGTCGCCGGGCGGAGTCAGGGTTGCGACGTCACCGCGATGCATGGCGCGGTCATCGGCAAGGCGCAGTTCGGCCCGGCCCCCCTCATGGCGAACTGCGTTCCACCGCTGATGGGTCTCGACGCCGCGGCCCGGAGCGACCGCCACCCAGCAATGGTGCGAGTGGGTGTAGGCCATCACCCCCTCTGGCCGGTGGAACAGCACTAGGCGGGGACCCCGTTCGGGCTTGACCAGCCACTTCCCCCCGGCCGTCGCAGAAGGCATCTCCGCGATCGGCGGACCAAAAAACTCCTCCTCAGCGGCCAGCTCCACCAAGAGCTGCCCTACCTGGTCCATATCGAGGATGTCGCCGGAACGCAGCTCATCCAGCTGAGCCAGAAAGTGGTGGAGCGGGTCCGGGAAAGCGCCAGTGCTCACCTTCGCACCCCTAACCCACGATCCGCCCCAGAACCGGCCTGCGCGTGGTCCGATCGGCTGACGCAACCGCCATGGCCGCGGTCCCTTCCTGGAAGATGCCTGCCCAAGCGCGGCAGGCATCCACTGTCCCGACCCAACCGCCCGGCATAGGACAGGGCATCACCCACCACGGGTGAACACGGCGCCCCGCCCACGGACCCGTTCGACTGTGTCTGGGTTGCCTTGTACATAGCTGCTGGTGCTATCGGTGCGAGCCGAACTCAATCACCCGCGACCGAGCGGAACGCGGCTAGCACGGCCGGCCAGGCCGCCGACAGGGGGTCGATGACGTCGAAGTGACCACCGCCCGCCAGCTCCGCCAGCCGCACATCGTCCCCCGCCGCCCGGGCCCGCGCAGCGAACGAACGGCTCATCGCGAACGGCACCCGGTCATCTACGGTGCCGTGCACGATCCGCACCGGCGCCCCGAGCGGAACCAGCCGCGCCGGATCGGCCACCGCGTACCGGCCCGGCTGCTCCCCCGGGCCGCCACCGAGCAGAGTCCCGGCCGCGTCATCGTCGAGCCCTGCCCGGTAGCAGGCGGCCAGATCACTGACCGGCGCGAGCGCGACCACCCCCGCAACCTCCGCCAGCCCCGGAACCCCCCGCACCCCCGCACCCCCCGCGATCCCCGCAACGCCCGCCCCAGACACAGGCACATCACCAGCACCGCCAGCACCAGCACCAGCCGCACCAGGCACCCGATGCCACGGGCTGTCCGGACTGAGCCGGTGCCGCCCAGCCGACCACAGCGCCAGATGACCACCGGCCGAGTGCCCGGCCAGGATCACCCGCCACCCAGCGCCCGGGGCCGCCCCAGCCGAACGCACCAGCCCTGGCAGCCGGTCGACCGCCGCCGCGACGTCGTCGAAGGTCCCCGGCCACCCGCCGCCCGGCTGCCCGGTCCGCCGGTATTCCGGGGTGCACACCACGAAATTTTCAGCCGCCAGCGCCGCCGCCAGTGGCCCAACGTGCTTCCGGTCATAGGCCGCCCGCCAGAACCCGCCGTGCAGCAGCAGAACCAGCACCGGCGTTCGCCCAGTGTCGCCCACCGCACGGCCGGGCGGCAACCGCAGGTCGGCAACCTGGTCCGGCCCTGGTCCGTAGCGGAGCACCTGATCCGGCGGCGGGGCCGGCCGGGTCAGCACGCCGGCCGGATCCGCGGCGGACATACCTTTATTTCTCCCCAGTGACCAGAAGGGGGAACCGGTTTACCATCTGTCTCGTCAAACGTAGGTGTCGAACGCCGGCAGCAGGGAATGGTGTTCGCGCACGGGCGAAGCGAGCAGCCAGACGACACGCGAGGTCTCGACGACGATGACCATGGCTACGAGAGCACAGCCATGAAATCAGCCCGATCTGCAACGACAGCGCTTGGCGCGGTGGCCGGCGCGGCCATCGTGTCGTCCGGCATGGCCGGCGGCCTGCTCGGCGCGGCCAGCCCGGCCGAGGCCGCGGTCACCGCGTCCGCCCCCAACTTGTGCGGCTCGCCACCGGCCGCGGCCAGCGCGGCGCGCACGGTGCCAGCCGGGCAGACCACGGTGGTCCTGGACGCCGCGTTCCGGTCGGCCAGCACCCCCAAGGCCACACCCAAAGCCACCGCCAGCGCCAAGGCCACCAGCAGCGCCACGCCGGACGCCAGCACCAGCACGACCACCAAGGCAACCGCCAGCAGCAGCGCCAGCGCCAAAGCCACGCCCAGCGCGTCGGCCAGTTCGTCCAGCAAGGCCCCGGCGAGCCCATCGAACTCCGCCTCGGCCAGCCCTAGCTCGAGCGCGGACCCGACGCCGACCCCGTCACCCACGTCCGGCTCCGGGTCGGCCACCCCGACTCCGACGCCCACCCCGACCCCGACCAAGTCGAAGGTCCAGCTCTGCCTGGAAGTGCAGCCGATCACGACCAAGTCCAGCCTGCACCCGGGCGGAACCGCGAGCTACGCGATCTGGGTCTGGCCGGCCGGCGGTGCGGCCAGCGGGGTCAGCGTGACGATCAGCGCCCAGGTGGCCGGGAAGACGGTCACCCCCAAGTTCACCGTCTGCCCATCGGCCAGCGGGCGCACCTGCACGGTGGGCGGGATAGCCAAGGGCAGCTCGGATGAGCTGCAGGCCAAGGTGTCGGTGGCGTCCAGCACCGCCGCGGGCAAGCAGGCCACGCTGTCCGGCACCGCCAAGTCCAGCGACGCGACCGCGCCGCCGCCCGCGTCGGGCGCGGTCACCATCACCGCCAAGCCGACCGCGTCACACTCGCCGTCGCCGTCGCCGACGCCAACGCCGTCCACCAGCACCACGCCCCCCGGCGTCGGCGCCACCCTCCCGGCGGGCATCCTGCCCACCGTGCCCGGCGCCACCGACCCGCAGGCCACCCTGCCCACCCTGCCCAACCCAGCAAGCTCGCCGGGCGGCCTGTTCCCCACCGTCTCTCCGGGGGCCAGCGCGAGCCCGAGCCCATACTCCGCTACCTTGCCCAACGCCCGTGACGTGCGGGTCACCGACGCCGCTGCGACGTTCCCGTTCAGCACCCGGCTGGTGGGCGGTGAGATCGTCGGCCTCGCTGTGCTGGCCGCGGCCATCGCCATCGCGATCGTCAGGTTCTCGCTGCGCAGGCCCCGCCCGCAGCACGGCAAGGACTCGGCCAGCTGACTACTTAGCCAACCGCTCCACCATCGGCCGCATCACCCGCATCTCGGCCGCCAGCTTGGTGGCGTTCATGGTCAGCGACGCCACCACGCCGAACGTGTCGTTGTCCGCCCAGGTACACAACGCGACGCTGCCCGGCACACTGGCTTGGGCGTTGACGCAGGCGGCCGACCCGCCGAGCGAGCCCGGGCTGGTGCTGAACGCGCCCTTGGACTGCGCGGTGAAGCTGGAGATGAAGCCGCTGGCCGAAACCCCGGACAGGTTCCCGCCGATGAACAGGAACATCTGCGGTGACGAGCCAGCGCTGTCCTCATACACGGCGGACACGCCATGGCTGGCCTGGCCCGCGCTCTTGGCGATCACCTGCCGCTCCAGCGCGGCCGCGTTGGCCTGCTTCTCCAGCGCGGGGCGCCGGACGTAGGCACCCAGCCGGTCCGGGGCGACCAGCACGTGGGCTGGGCCGTTGCGGCCGAACAGGCCGAGCACGTCCGCGGTCCCGACCGCGACGAGGACCGCCACCAGCCCGGCGGCCATCATGATCATCCGGCGGGATCGGCGGCGGCCAGGCCGGCGGCCCGGGCGGCCGGCCGCGGCTGACCGGCCGGTGCGCTCCGCCGGGTGTCCGGGGTCCGCGCCCGCGACGTCGGCGTCCCGGTCAACCGACGGGTGCGCGGCCGCGGCGCGTTTCCTGCCCCGGCCGTCGGTGTCCACCGCCGCCCTGGGCCGGTCCCCGGGAACCCGGCGGGTACCGGTATCCAGTGCGGACTGCGGTCCGGTGCCGGCCCAGTCGCCGGCCGGATCATCCAGCGCGACCTGTGGCCCGGTGCCGGGCTGGTAAGTGTGGATGCTGCTCCGGGCCGGCTGCGGCCCGGTATCTGGCGGCCCGCTTGGGCCGGGTTCCATCTGCACGGTTGTCTGGTACCGGAGTTGGGGCGCGCTGCGGGCCGGCTGCGCCGCGGCGGCCCGCGCCGGGGCGGCGCCGTCCGGGGCGGATTCGGCGGCAGGCCGATGCCGGCGACCGCGCAGACCACCTAGCGACCGGCCCGGCTCGGCCGCGGCAGGCGCATCCGGGGCGCCTGCCCCTGGACCCGCGGCATGACGTCGGCCGCCAGAGCCGCCCGGCCCCGTGCGCCCCGCAGCGCCGCGCGGCCCGCCACGACCGAGCTCGTCTGGCGGCGCAGCACGCCGCGGGCTGCCTGGTGTTCCGGCTCGCCCGAGATCGCCCCGCGCATCCGCGCGCCCAAGATCATCTAGCGGCGCGGCCCGTCCCAGATCGCTGCGCGGCCCGGTGAGCGGGCCGGAGTGAGCCGCGGCCACCTCGGGCCCGGGACCACCCCGCCCCCCGGTAACTGGCCCGGGACCGCCCCGTCCCGCGGTAACTGGCCCGGGACCGCCCCGTCCCGGGTAGCCGAGCCGGGCGGCTGGGCCATCCGCGACCCGCGCGGGGCACCGGCTCGGCCCGGCTCGGCCCGCGGCGGCTGCGGTCCGCGCGATCCGGCGGCCAGGCCCGGATCGCTTGGCTGCGCCCAGGGACCCCGGGGACCAGCGGCCACGCCCGGGTCGGTTGGCTGGGCCCAGGGCCCCGAGTTGCCGGCGGCCAGGCCTGGATCGCTTGGCTGCGCCCGGCGAGCTCGGGCGCCGGCGACCGGACCCGGCGGCGGACCGTCCTGGCCCCGGCTGCGCCGCGGGGGCGCGCTCGGCTCGGCGTCACCGGGCCCGCCCGGGTACCCGGCACCGGCGTACCCGGCTGGCCCGGCGGAGCGGCGCCCTGAATACCCATCGCCGGCCGGACGTTCCTCCGGCCCGGCGTACTGGCCCCGGTCGCGCTGGCCCGCATCGTCGTCCCGGCGGCGGCCATCCCGATCGCGGCGGCCATCCCGGCCGCGGTCCCGCTTCGGACCTGGGTCCGCGCTGCGGGCCCCAGCCGCCTCATCGTCCCAGCTTGCGTCCTCAGCCCGGCCGCGCCGGCCGAACAGCCCGCGCCTCCGGCCACGGCCCTCGTCGGCGGACTCCGGATCCGCGGCCAGGACCCGGTCCAAGCGCTCGAGGTCGGGCTGCAGGCCGGGGCGGCGGTGGGGCACCTCACCCCGGTCCGGCGCCTGGTCGGCATCGGCCCGGTCGGCCCCGCGCCGCCCAGAACGGCCTGGTCGGGCGCGGCCACGTTCTGCTGGTTCGGGCTCTACGGTGCCTGGAATGATCCGGCTCCGGCCCGGCCGTCCCTGGTCGGCCGGATCGGCTGGCCCGGCGTCCGGGCTTGCCGGGCTGGCCGCGAACGCGCGCCCGGAGGGCTGGGCCGCCGCGGCACCCCAGCGGGTGGCGTCGCGTCCAGCCGGCGCGGCCCCGCGCCCGGAACCATCCCGCCCCACTGGCCCCGGCGCGGCCGACCCGCGCCCAGAAGCATCCCGTCCAGGCGGCGGGGTCCCGCGCCCGGAAGCATCCCGTCCAGCCGGCGCCGCCCCCCGGCCAGAACCATCCCGGCCAGCCGGCCCCGGCACGGCCGACCCGCGGCCGGCGGCATCCCGTCCCGGCGGTCCCCCCGCCGTTGACCCGCGCCCAGCCGCCGGCCCCGGCGCGGTGGGCCCGCGCCCGGAAGCATCCCAGCCCCCGGCCCCCGCGGCCCGGGAACCCCGAGCCGACGCGGCGGGGCCACCCGGCGACGCGACCGGGCCACCCGGCGACGCGGCGGGGCCACCCGGCGACGCGACCGGACCGCCCGGCGGCGCGGGGGCAGATCCGCGCCGCGACGTCTCCCAGCCCGCAGGCTCCGGCGACGCCGGGGTGCGCCGCGAACTGCCGGGCGGTGCCGCGGCGCGCCGCGAACTCCCCGGATTCTCCGGCCCCGGGACCCACCCCGGCCCCGCGCCGCCACCAGCGCCTGGACCGGCGGGGCGCGCCGGACCCGCGTCCTGGCCCGGGTACCCCTGGCCGGCCCGGTGGCCGCCACCCGGCCCAGCCGTCCCACCACGGAAGTCCGCGGGCTGGTCGGGGCGAGCGCGACGGCCAGGGCGTTCGGTATAGAGGTCTCGGGGTTCGCTGGGAGCGTCGGTGGGCTTGCGCCGGGTGCCCGGCCGGGCCGGACGGTCGTCCTCGGCCGGCGCCCAGGCGTAGCCGCGGGCCAGCTCGTCCCGGTCCGGGCTGCGCGGCCAGCCGACCGCCGGGTCAGCAGCGGGCGGCCAGCCGGCCGCCGGGTCGGCAGCGGGCAGGTAGCCGGCCGCCGGGTCGGCAGCGGGCGGGTAGCCGCGGGCCTGCCTGGCTGCCATCCGGCTGCCGGGCCTGCGCTGGTCCGGCGGCGTGGCTGGCGGCGGGTCGGCCGGGGCGGCGAGATACTGGTCGCGGTCCGGCGGCGGTGTGTCATCGGGGTAGCCAGTACCCGAGCCGGGGTAAGCACGCGACCGCCGCGGGTAGCGCGGCTCGCGCGAGCCTCCGTCGCTCATGGTCCCCCATCCTGGTGCTGGCGCGATCTTGTCAGACCCGGAAGTCACCCCATCATGGGGCATGGGCGCGGTGCCCACCACCGGATCCGCGGTGCTCATCTGGGCGAGCCGCGGCCGGGCTGCCCGGCCTGCCGGGTAGCCCGGGGCAGAGCCGCAGGACAGCCGCAGCGCAGCCACGCCGGACCAGCCGGGCTGCGCCGACCGCAGACAGCGCGGTCCGTCGGGCAATCCACCAATCCGGCACGGTGAAACTTTCACGATTTTCGCAACGAGGCGTGCTTGCTCAGTTACCAGCGGTGATGTAGAGCGGTATCGCATCAGCGCGGTGCATTGTGCCGCACCGGCGGGCTGTTGCAGAATCGGCTGGTGTCCTGCGGCGTGTTGTTTGTGCTGGTAGATGATGTTTTGGGATGATTTTCCCATGGCGAAGGGCTACAGGCCGGTGCAGCGGGATCAGCCGTTCCTGCTGCCGCCGGATATGCGGGAGTGGCTGCCGGCGGATCATCCGGTGTGGCTGGTGATCGGGGCGGTCAGCGATCATCTGGACACGTCGGTGTTTCATGCGCGGCGGCGGACCGGCGGGCCGGGGACGGCGGGGTATGACCCGGACATGCTGGTGACGCTGCTGATGTGGGCGTATGCGCAGGGGGTCACCTCCTCGCGGCGGATCGAGGCGGCGTGCCTGGCCGATGTGGCGTTCCGGGTGATCTGCGCGGGCAATGCCCCTGATCACGTGACGATCGCCCGGTTCCGGGCGGCGTTCCCCGGGGCGGCAGGGAGCCTGTTCGCTGAGGTGCTGGTGCTGTGCGCGAAGCTGGGGATGGGGAAGCTGGGGACGATCGCGCTGGATGGCACGAAGGTCACCGCGAACGCGTCGAAGGCGGCGAACCGGCGCGAGGAGACGCTGCGGAAGCTGGCCGCGGAGGAAGCAGCCAAAGCGGTGGCGGCGCACGCGGCGGCGGATGAGGCCGAGGATGAGCTGTTCGGTGAAGGACGGCGTGGTGACGAGGTGCCGCCGGATGCGGTGAACCCGGCGGCCCGGGCAGCCCGGATCGCCGCGGCGCTGGCGGACCTGGAAGCAGAACGCCAGGCCGCGGAGGCGGCCCGGGAGGCGCAGGCGCAGGATTACCTGGCCCGCGGGGGCCGCGCGCCGGGGCCGCCGCCACTGGCTGCGGCGGTGGCCGCGGCCCGGGCGCGGCTGGACCGGGCCCGCGCTGACCGGGCGGCGCAGATCACGCGGCTGGAAGCGCGGGCCGCGGGGCCGCGGGTGCCGGGCAGCCGCCGGGACGGTCCCAGGAGGGGCGTGGAGGACTGCGGGCGCGTGCGGGCCGCCCGCGCCCGCCTGGCCAGGGCAGAAGCCAGGGCCGCTGAGGCGCAGCGCCAGGCCGCCGCGAGCTCCTGCGGGCCGGTCCGCAACATCACCGACCCGGACTCGCGGCTGATGCCGGTCCGCGGCGGCGGGTTCATCCAGGGTTACAACGCCCAGAACATGACCAGCGAAGACGGGCTGATCATCGCCACCGAGCTCACCTGCGACACCACCGATACCGGGTGGTTCACCCCGATGCTGCGCCAGGCCGAAGACGCCGCCACGCTGATCACGGCCCACCAGCCGGCGCCGGCCAGCGCCACCCAGGACGACGACGGCAGCAGGATCGGGCTGGTGCTGGCCGACGCCGGGTACCTGTCCGGGGGACAACCTCACCGCCGCTGGCCCCGACCGGCTGATCGCCGTCGGCAAGCACCGCGACCTGGAGAAAACCGCACGCCAGGCCGCCACCGCCCAGGACACCACCGCCTGGGACGGTGAGCGGGACGCCCACGACGATAATGGCGGGCCGATCGCGGCGATGGCCGCCCGGCTGGCCGCCAGCGAAGGCATCACCGCCTACCGCAAACGCGGCCACATCGCCGAGACCCCCCACGGGCACATCAAGCACAACATGGGCATCCGCCAGCTGGCCACCCGCGGTAAACCCAAAGCCAGCGCCGAATGGCGATTCACCGTCACCGTGCACAACCTCTTCAAGGCCATCACCACCGGGAACCTCACCCCCGCTGCCCTCGCCGCCCTGCCCGGCTGACGACCAGGGCCCCGGCCGCCCAGCCCGGCCCGCCCGCCCAGCCCGAATCCCGGCCGCCCAGCCCAGCCAGCCCGGCAACGCCACCTCGCGCCCCGCCAGCCAAAACGAATCCGACACAGCCCGCCGGCGAGGCACAATGCACCGCGCTGACGCCTAGGCGGGTCCCGCCGCCTTGAGCGCGGTGAGCTTGTGGTCACCCGGGACCACAAGCTCACCGCGCTGATGCATGCGGCATCAGGGCGCACGACACCAGTCACATCAGTCCCGGCAGACTTCGCTACTGGCCGCGCGGAGCCCTGCCGAACTCAGCGCAACGGCGGCCGGCCCGCCGACCACGGCAGTATCAGCGGTAGTGCCCGGCCACCGGGCGGCCCGGCGGCGGGCCGGAGCAAGCCAAGGGTTAAATAGAGCAGCGCTGCCCCTTGACTGGCCCGGGGCTAAGCCCGACGATGTCAGTATCCTGACGACGGTATACAATGTTAGGAAGTGGCACGTGTATCACGAGCTCACGGTCTGGTCCCGCGGCATCATCATGGACAAGGAGGCTCGTGACGTCTCCTCGTGCATAGCCGCCGCGGCCCGCGCCCAAGGACTGTACGCCGACAACGTCAGCGACTACGTGGACGACCCGGACCGGACGAACTGCCTGGTCCGCCGCTACGCCAGGTTCGGCGACTCGCCGATCGTGGACCGCTTCGTGTACGAGAACCCCCGCCCGGACTGGGTCGTGCTCGTCGAAGAGACGATCATCAAGGCAGTCAACTTCCTCCGCGGCACGCCAGACGGCACCGGGGTCCTCCTAGTCAACTCGGCGCGCGACCCCGAGTACCTGCTGAAGTTCCTGCCGGACTCGATGCGCGCCAAGCTGGCCAAGTTCGTCGTGGTGGACGCGGTCGGCCTGGCCGATCAGCGCGGCAGCAGCCCGTGGATGTTCGTCCGGGACCTGGGCGAGCTGGCCTACGACCGGATGTCCACCGAGGGCGCCGAGGAACGGCTGGCCATCGGCCTGGGCATCGCCGCGCCGCTGATCGGGGCGCTGGTCGCTGTCACCGGCGAACTGCCGCTGGACGGCGTGGCCGAGCAGGTCGCCGACCGGGACGCGATGTTCCGCGGCGTCGAGAAGCACCAGGTCATCGAGTTCACCCCGGTCCAGGCGAGCACCCCCTGACCCCCTGACCCGCGTATCCCGCGAGGAGGCCCCATGTCCGTACGCGGCACCCGCATCCCGCCGCACCTGCAACTGCCGATCGCCGGCGTGACGCCGCCGCCCACCGAGAAGGACGGGCAGCGGCTGTTCCCGACCGGCAACTTCCGCTTCTTCCGGCCGGTCTACAAGGACAAGATGCCGCCGTGCAACAACGCCTGCCCGACCGGCGAGCAGATCCAGAAGTACCTGGACTTCGTTAAGCATGACCGTTACCTCGACGGCTACCTGACCATCATGGAAGACAACCCGATGCCGTCGGTGACCGGCCGGGTCTGCTACCACCCGTGCGAGACGGCCTGCAACCGGGCCGAGCACGACGAGCCGATCGGCATCCGCAGCGTGGAACGGTTCCTCGGCGACTACGGGCTGAACCTGCCCGAGGAACCGATCAAAGCGACCCTCCCGCCGCTGAACGGCACCACGATCGCGATCGTCGGGTCCGGGCCGGCCTGGCCGCGGCCTATCACCTGCGCCGGCTCGGGTACGGAAGCGTGATCTTCGAGGCGCTGGACAAGCCGGGCGGGATGCTCCGCGGCGGGATCCCGCACTGGCACCTGCCCGAGGAGATCCTGGACGCCGAGATCGGCAAGCTGCTCAGCCTGGGCGGCATCGAGATCCGCACCAGCACCCGGGCCGGCGAGGACGTCTCCTGGGACGAGCTGCGGAACTACCCGGCGGCGTTCCTCGCCCTGGGCCAGGACGTGGGCCGGCGGCTGCCGGTCGAGGGCGTCCAGTCCCGCGGGGTCACCGGCGGGCTGGAGTTCCTCCGCGAGGCCGGCCTGGGCCGGCCGGTCCAGGTGGGCCGCGAGGTACTGGTCATCGGCGGCGGCAACACCGCGTCGGACACGGCCCGGTCGGCGGTCCGGCTGGGTGGCGGCGCGGCCACCATCGTCTCGCTGGAGTCCGAAGACGAACTGGCGATCGTGGCCGAGGACCTGGAGCAGGCCCGCGAGGAGGGCGTGCTGTTCGAGCCGAACACCTCGCTGGTCCGGGTGCTGGCCGAGAACGGGCACGTCACCGGGGCCGTGCTCAGCGACGCGCGGCTGGCCAAGGACGACAGCGGCGCGGTCCGGCCGGAACTCATCCCGGGCACCGAGCGCGAGGTCATCTGCGACACGATCTTCATCGCGATCGGCCAGGTCCAGCAGCTGGACTGGCTGCCGGAGCAGCTCAGCGACCCGGCCGGCCTGATCGTCGCGGACGAGCACGGCCGGGTCGAGGGCACCATCTTCGTCGGCGGCGACGTGCTGCGCGGCCCGTCGATGGTGGTGGACGCGCTCGGCGACGGCAAGCGGGCCGCCCGGGACATCGACCGGCTGCTGACCAACCAGGCCCTGGCCGAAGACCCGGAGCCGACGATCATGCCCTACGCGGGGCTGAACTCGGCCTACTTCCGGCACGCGCCGCGCACCCCGGTACCGCACTCCCCCGCCGCCGAGCGGCGGCGGAGCCAGCAGGTCGAGGTGACCCTGGCGTACAGCCAGGAGCAGGCGGTGGCCGAGGCCGACCGGTGCATGAGCTGCGGCGTGTGCAACGGCTGCGACAACTGCTACCTGGTCTGCCCGGACGTCAGCGTGCTGCGCGACGCGCGGGAGAACGGGCACTACTCGATCCGCACCACCTACTGCAAGGGCTGCCTGGTCTGCGTGCAGGAGTGCCCGACCGGCTGCCTGGAGAAGGTGCCGGAGATGGACTTCGACGACCCGGCCGACGTGACCCGGATGGAAACCGCGTTCGCCCCCTACGACGGCGCGCACGCCGAGCAGTCCGCCTTCACCAAGCAGCTCATCGAGGAAACCATCGCCGAGTACGACGCCGCCCGCCGGCAGGCGGCCCCTGCCAACGGCTCGTCCAACGGCAAACCCACAACTCTGCCCAACGCCAATCCCGGGGTGATGCCATGACCACGGTCCATGTCGAGGGTGGCTGGGGGGAGCAGCCGGCGTACGGGCCCGGTCTGCGCACACCAGCCGGCGAGCAGCGGCTGGCCGAACTGGCCGGCACCCGCAAGCGGCTGAACGGCTGCGCGGCCGCCGCCTACGCGGCGCTGTACGCCAACGTTGACGTGATCACCGCGTACGCGATCCGGCCGTACACGGCGATCATGATGAACCTGGCCCAGTTCATCGCGGACGGGATCCTGGACGCCGAGTACATCCACGCGGATGGCGAGCATGCCCAGCTGTCCGCCGCGTTCGGCGCCGGGTCGTGCGGGGCGCGCGCCTTCACCGGGTCGTCCGGGGTTGGCGTCACCTACGCCTACGAGATGTACTCGATCATCTCCGGGGCCCGGATCCCGATCCAGATGTCGATCGCGGACCGCACGCTGGACCCGCCGGGCGACTTCGGGTCGGAGCACACCGACGCGCTGTGCACGCGGGACATGGGCTGGCTGATGGGCTGGGCGGCCACCCCGCAGGAGGAGTTCGACAAGAGCCTGCTGGCCTACGCGATCGGCGAGGACCCCCGGGTGCTGCTGCCGCAGATGGTGGTGCAGGACGGCTACTTCGTCTCGCACATCTCCGGCGAGGTGGACATGCCGTCCGCGGCTCAGGTGGACGGCTTCCTGCCGCCCTACCGGTTGCCGTTCCCGCTCGACCCACGGCAGCCGCTCTCGCACGGGCCGCAGATCCACCCGTCCCAGGGCCCGCCGCTGCAACTGGAACGGGCCCGGGCGATGGAGGACGCGATCCCCATCATCCGGGAGAAGACCGACGAGTTCGCCCGGGTCTTCGGCCGGCAGTACCCGCACTTCGTCGAGGAGTACATGCTGGACGACGCGGAGATCGCGATCGTGATCTCCGGCGGCCACTCAGTAACCTGCCGGGCCGCGATCAACCGGCTCCGCGAGCAGGGCGTGAAGATCGGGATGGCCCGGCTGCTGTGGATCCGGCCGTTCCCCGGTGACGACCTGCGGCACGCGCTGCGCGGGGTCAAGGCGGTCGGGGTGGTGGAGACCAACCTCGGCCTGGGCGGCCCGACCTACGGCGGGATCCTGGCCCCGGACGTGTCCGCCGCGCTCTACCAGGCCGAGCACCGGCCGATGCTGACCTCGTTCATGGCCGGGCTGGGCGGCGAGACCGTGCCCACCGCCGAGTTCGAATGGATGGCCGGCAAGCTGGCCCAGGCCGTCGCGCGCGGCGGCGTCGAGAAGGCCGCGCACTGGGTCGGATTCGAGGACTGATGATGATCAACAGAGCACGAGGAGCGCGCTGATGGCTATCGAGGTAACCCGCCAGTACCTCCCGCTGCTGGAGGAGGGCGGCCGCGGCGACGCCGTGGACGACGACGAGGGCCGCGACCGTCACTACCTGCCGGACCTGCCGGACGAGGACCCGTACCAGGCCGGGCACCGGACCTGCGCGGGGTGCGGGCCGGCCATCGAGTACCGCTGGGTGCTCAAGGCGGCCGGCGCCGACACCGTGCTGGCCGGCCCGACCGGCTGCATGTACGTGGCCAACTCGACCTATCTGTGCACCCCGTACACGGTGCCGTGGGCGCACACCCCGATCGCCAGCGGCGGCTCGTTCACCTCGGGCATGGCGGCGGGGTACGAGGCGATGATCCGCAAGGGCCGTCACCCCGGCCCGTACCCGAACATCATCGTGATGGCCGGGGACGGCAGCGCCGCCGACATCGGGCTCGGCTCGATGTCCGGCGCCCTGTACCGCAACCACGACGCGCTGTTCATCTGCTACGACAACGAGTGCTACGCGAACACCGGCATCCAGGTGTCCCCGACCACTCCCTACGCGGGCCTGACCACGTTCACCCCGTTCGGCAAGGCGAACACGGCGGGCAAGCAGCTGCCGCCCAAGAACCTGGCCAAGATGATGGCCGAGGGGCACCCGCACTGCTACGTCGCCACCACCACGGTCGGCTACCCGGTGGACCTGATGAACAAGACCCGCAAGGGGCTGAACCGCCGCGGCGCCGCGTTCATGCACTGTTACACGCCGTGCCAGAAAGGCTGGGTCTACCAGACCTCGATGACGGTCGAGCTGGGCCGCCGGGTGGTGGAAGCCGGCCTGTTCCCAGTCTGGGAGTACGACCCGGAGGAGCGGACGTACCACTATTTCCACCCGCCGGTGCAGCGCCCGGTCACCGACTACCTGGCCATGCAGGGCCGGTTCGGGCACATGCTGCCCGAGCACGTCGCGGCCACGCAGCGGGCGGCCAACCAGAACTGGCAGGACATCGGCATGGACGTGCCCGCCGAGCTGCGCGAGGGCGAGGACCCGGCGCGGCACGCCAAGCTGAAGGACGAAAGCTACTCGATGCCCCTGAACCGAGGCGTTGGCGCGTAGGGAACCCCCCATGGCAGAGCAGTGGCAGATCCGCTTCGACGACGGTCACCAGCAGCGTTACCTGCCGGACCGGCAGGCGGTGCTGCGTTACGTGCTGGCCATCGGGCCGCGCTCGCCGAGCACCCGGTTCGAGGTGTTCGCCGAGACGGCACCGGTCCGGCTGGCCGATGGCTCGCCGGGCGGGCGCAGCTACTCATTAGTGGAGGTCATCGACCTCTCGGTGGCCGGCGAGCGGGACCGGCTGGACGCCGAGCTGGCCGCGCTGTCCACCGCCGGCGGCGTGCCCAGCCCGGGCGGCCGGTCAAGCGCCGGAGGCTCCGCGTGACCGGGCCCAACGGCCCCGTCGCGCCGGGGCCTGGGGCGCGGATCATCCCGCTGATGCCCGGCGTGTCCCGGGCGTCCGGGGCCCGTCGCGCGGAACTGTGCGCCGCCGTCCTCCAGGTGGTCGGCCACCTGGTGCTGGCGGCGGTGCCCGCGGACCAGCGCTCGCCCCTGTTCGACCAGGCAGCCGAACTGCTCGACGAGGCCGGCTGGGGCCTCGACGAGCTGTACCTGGCCGCTACCGATGAACCTGCCCGCAGCACCCTGTTCCGGGCGCTGGGACTGGAGACCTGAGGACCGGAGTCGCTGAGCACCGCGCAGTGGCCTCGGCCCGGACCGGGAGGCACGTATGGCGGATCAAGGAGGATGCCGCCGCCGGGTCCCGCGCGGCCCGGTCGCGGGGGTGTGCTGGCCCGTGCCGACGACCCCCCGGAACCCCCCGGAAGCATCGCGCGGGCCGCCCCGGTAGCCCGGACCAAGGGCGCCGCGCAGACCGTTGCCACAACCCAGCGCGACGCCCCCGCCCTTTCGCGGCTGATCTTCCCGGCGCAAGGCCCGGAAGGATCCGGCCGTGATCGTTACCAACCTCCACGTGGCCGCCCCCATTCCGGGCGGACGGCCACCCGAGCCAATAGCGTCTCTCCGCGAGAGGTATCGGTGGCGACCGATGAGCGCAACAGCAGAACATGCCAACTACCAAGAGATAACCAACACAACCGGCCGGACCTTCCGGGTCGGTGAGGAACCAAACCAGATCCTCGGCTACTCACGAGGTGTCGTGATCATGGCGGCCTGGCTGGCCATGTGCCTAGCGGGCCTGCTGGAGTACACCTGGGCCGCGCTGTCCGGTTCGCTGGCGGCGGCGCACCACTGGGGGGCAGCCCCGACATTCTGGCTGTTCTCCTTCTTCGTCGTCTTCGAGTCGTTCGTGCAGATCCTCACCGGTTACCTGCGTAGCCGCGGGTACCTCAACGTCAGGTGGGCCACGATCACCGGCGGCCTAGTCTGCGGGATCATCGGGTACGGGATACTCGCCGAGTCGAGCAACATCTGGGAGGCGTACCTCGGCTATGCCGTCCTCGGTGGCATCGGCTCCGGGATGGTGTACTCGAGCTGCATCAACATCGTGGCCAAGTGGTACCCGGAGAAGAAGGGCTGGCGCACCGGGTTCGTGAACGGCGGCTGGGCCTACGGTGCGGTGCCGTTCATCATCGCCATCGGCGGCTTCACCTCGGGCGCCGGCGCCGCCGCCGGCATGAGCCCGGCAGGCGTCAAGCACTTCATCATCATTCAGGGCATCATCATGACGGTCGGCATCGGCATCGCGGGCTGGTTCCTGAAGGACCCGCCCAAGAACTGGTGGCCGAAGGCGGTCGACCCGCTCAACTGGCAGAAGTTCCGGAAGTCCGCCCGGGACCTGGTGGCCAACCCGCCAGCGCTACGTCACTACAACCTCGGCGAGATGTGGCGCACGCCGCAGGCCAAGTGGATCGGGATACAGTACGCCTGCTACGTCGGCTGTTCCCTGTTCGGCGTGGCCTACTACTACGGGTTCGGGCAGGCCATGGGCCTCGGGAAATGGGCCTATGTAGGTGGTGCGGCCGGCTTCGCGCTCGCTGACGGCATCTGCAGGCCGTTCTACGGGTGGCTCTCCGAGTACATCGGCCGCCGCAAGACCATGATTTACGCGTACTCCGGCAACGTGGTCT
This sequence comes from uncultured Actinomycetes bacterium, assembly GCA_963717125.1. Taxonomy (GTDB): domain Bacteria; phylum Actinomycetota; class Actinomycetes; order Streptosporangiales; family Streptosporangiaceae; genus RYN-230. The sequence continues at coordinate 284,055 of CAVQVG010000018.1, read as the reverse complement.
TCCAGCTTCTGGCCTTGTGGGCAGGCGAAGCGCACAACGCGCCGTTGTTCGCCATCTGCGCGGTCATCTCCGGCGGCCTGTCCGGCGCCAACTTCCCGATGACCGCGGCCATGGTGGCTGACTACTACGGCGAGAACAACAACGCGATCAACTACGGATCCATCTACGCCTGGAAGGCGCTCGGCGGCAGCTTCGCGGGCGGTGGCGCCGCGCTGGTCATGACCGGCACGCTGTACGGGACCGCGACCTTCCACTGGGCGCGCGGGTTCTTCTTCGGTGCGGCACTGGGCTTGGTCGCCATGCTGGTCGTGACGTTCTTCTGCAAGCGGCCGACCGTGGAGCAGATGGAGGCAGCCGTCCAGACATCGGCAGAAAAGGAGGCCGAGAAGGCACGGCCCGCGGTCGCCTGACCGCGATACGAGGCCTGGACAAGACCTGACATGATCGTGGTGGGCCCGCGCCCGCGGGCCCACCACGACCTGCTCACCGGAAGGGACCAGGCATGCCTGGCGGCTACCCGTACGAGCTGAAGCTGCCGCTGGCGCCGTACCGGTTCGAGTGGCGGGACGAGCCCGCGGTGGACGCGGAGAAAAGCTCCGGCGACGGGTACGCCGAGGAGCGCTACACGCACGCCGACGGGACGGTCACCATCATCCGCGAGTACCAGGCTCGACGGCTCGTACCACATCATGTCGGACCGGGCCGAGATCGAGCTGATCGACAACGCGGGCGATCCGTACGCGCCCGACCCGATCAGCGTGGTCCGGCTCCCCTAGCCTGGCCTTCCCTGGCCCGCCCGCCGGGCGGCTTGTGGTACGCGGACCGGGTGCGCTCGGTGTGCTTGCGCGCGACCTCGGCCGCCTTGTCCTCGTCCCCGGCTTCCACCGCGTCGATCAGCTCCCAGTGCTCGGCCCAGGACTCGTGGCCGCGGGACGGCGCCACCTGCCGGTAGTACCAGCGGACCCGCCTGCTCACGATGCCGGCCAGGTCGGCCAGCACCGCGTTGCCGGCGATCAGGGCCAGTTCGGCGTGGAACTTGTTGTTGGCCGCCACCACGCGCTCGGTCTCGCCGGACTCGACCGCCGCCTCGCCGTCGTGCCAGAGCGCCCGCAGCCGGCCCACCGCCCCCGGCCCGGCCGACCGGGCGGCCAGCCGGGCGGTCTGCATCTCCAGCAGTTCCCGCACGTCGAGCAGCTGGTTGACTTCGTGATCGGTGGGCACATGGACGAACGCGCCCTGGTTCGGGCGCAGGTCCACCCAGCCTTCCGCCTCCAGCCGGTGCAGCGCCTCGCGGACCGGCTGACGGCTCACCCCGAGCTGGCGGGCCAGCTCGGTCTCCACCAGGTGCTCCCCCGGCCCCAGCCGGCCGCCGACTACCAGCTCGACCAGCGCCTCGTACACGGACTGGCGCAACGGCACCGGCCGCGTCACCGGGCTGATGAATGCGGGCACACCCGCTGGCTTCGCGTCCGCTGTCACGTTGCCCTCCGCACACCGAGCCCTCGGCACGCCGAGAGCTCCTGGCCACAACGATTGCTACACCGAGAGCCTTCGGCACACCAAGGACCCTCGCTACACCGACCTGCATTTAGCATATCGGCTGCTGTATCCAAAATACGGACCGGGGCCAGGCCACGAGCATTCACGGGAACCACTCCGCAACGACGGCAGGCCCGGACCTGACTGGGGTCAGGCCCGGGCCCGGTCTAGGCCGACGCGGTCTGAACGGTCCCGCGGTGCGGAGATCTCACCATTTGGATAGGCAGTCCAGCCGCCGGGATACTGTCCCTGCACGCAATGGCAACTGCGTTGAGAAAACACCTGGGCGACCTGTACGGCATCAATGCCAGATCCAGGTGGCCGTCCAGCCCGTGCGGGGCGGGCTGGACCAGGTGTGCTGATACTGGCGGGGTTATTGGTTCTGAGTAGCTCCTGACGCGAGGGATGGATCGGCGGGCAACGGCAATCGCGATGCGGGAGCCGCGGTACCGAGCTGACCTGCCACGCTGCAGCCAGCAGGGACGGAAGTCAGTCGTGCATCATCTGCAAGCACGCGTCGTGCATCATCGTGGGGCAGGAAGCTGTAACCACGGTAGACGCAGCAGACGCAGGGATCACATTGGTACTGACTACTGCTATCCCAGATAGGAGTGGTCCGGCCACTCCGACAGTTAAGACAATTTTTTGGGCAAGGGTCCGTGCAATTTGCATGGCCACTCCCTATACTTCTATTGGGACTGGAGATCCCGTGGTAACTGAGTAGGGGCTGGCCAGCCTCCGGGACACCGGTGCGAGTGGTATACCCGTCCGGTTTAGTAGCCATGCGTGTCGGCATGGAAAAAAGAGGCTATTTAGTAGACGGGTCGCTAACTTGTCTATCGCCGTTAACCTGGACTGGCGCAGTACAACCAGTTGTCTGCCACCCTCGGCATTGGACGGCTTGCTGATCGGCCGCGACGACGAGGTGTCGTTGCTTGGACGCTGTGTGCGGGAAGTCGCGACAGGTCAGGGCCGGGCCGTGCTGATCGAGGGTGAGCCAGGGATCGGCAAGACTGCGCTGGTCCGTGGCTCCTGCGCGGAAGCCACTCAGCTGGGCTGCCAGGTGTTCTGGGGCGCCGGTGATGAATTGGGGCAGACGTTACCCCTGTCGCCTTTCCTCGATGGATTGCGGACCCGCGAGCCCATTCCCAGCCCCCGGCGGGAAACGATCGTTGCGCTGCTTCGTGGCGAACTCACCTCCGGGCGCGGCGAGGATGTGACCGCCGCCCTGGCCGAACAATTGCTTGCCCTGGTCGATGAATTGTGCGCCGCTCAGCCCACTGTTCTGGTGATCGATGATCTCCAGTGGGCGGATCAGGCCAGCGTCGGGCTGTGGGAAAGGCTGGCCAGGTCGGCGCGGCACCGGCCGCTGCTGCTGATCGGCATGATGCGCCCGGTGCCGCAGCGGGAGGATCTGCTCGCGCTCCGGCACACCGCCGAACTGGCCGCGCGGCTGCAACTCGAGAGCCTCGCCGAGGCCGAGGTGACCGATCTGGTCGCGGCGCTGGCCGGCGGCAAACCGGCCGGCGAGCTGCTGCGGCTGGCCGACGGGGCGGCGGGAAATCCGCTGTACCTGACGGAGCTGGTCGAAGCGCTGGCCCGTAGCTCCGGCTTGACCATCACCGATGCCGGAATCGCGGAGCTGACCAGCGACTCCGCGCCGGACTCGCTGTCCGAGGCCATCGCGGACCGGCTCCGTTTCGTGCCCGGCTGGGTGCGCCAGGTGCTCCGCGCGGCCGCCCTGCTGGGCGTGGACTTCGTCGTGCCGGACCTGGCCACCGTGCTCAGGCGTGGCGTCGCCGACCTGATCCCGGCCGTGGACGAGGCGTGCGCAGCCGGCGTGCTGGTCGAGTCCGGCAACGGCCTGGGCTTCCGGCACCCACTGATCCGCACGGCGCTGTACGAGGAGATACCGGCCCCGGTCCGGGCGGCCTGGCATCGCGAAGCGGCGCATGCGCTGGCCGAAGCGGGCGCGCCCGCCGACCGGGTAGCCCGGCAGTTGCTGGCCGCCTTCAGCGGACCCACCGACACCGAGCCGATGGAGCGGTGGACCCTGCGCTGGCTGGCCCGGACCGCACCGTTGCTGGTCGGCCAGGCACCCCGGGCGGCCGCAGAGCTGCTTCGCCAAGCCGTCACACGGTCGCCAGCGGGCTCGGCCCAGCATGACAATCTGGTCTGCCGACTGGCCGAGGCGTTGTTCCGCGTCGGCGACGCAGCCGAGGCGGAGCGGGTGGCCAGCAGCGCGCTGGCCGACATCGTCGAGCCCGATCTCCGCGTCAACCTGCATTGGACGCTGGCCCAGTGCCGGACCCTCGCCGGCCGGTTCACCGAGTCGCTGGCCGCCCTGGAACAGGCGCTGGCCCATCCGCGGATCTCGGGGCGGAACCGGGCACGGCTGCTCGTGCTCACCGCGCGGACCCACCGGCACCTCGGTGAGGTGGAAAAGGCCGGGCAGGTGGCCGCCGCCGCACTCGACGAGGCGACCAACGCCGACGATGACTGGGCCGTTGGCTGGGCGCTCCACGTGCTGACCATGGTGACCGTGATGCAGGGCCGGGTGGCTGACGCGCTGCCACTGTTCGACCGCGCGCTGACGGTGACCCAGGCTGACCCGGCCCTGACCGACCTGAGGCTGCTGCTGCAGATCAACAAGGCGCTCACGCTGGGCGGTCTGGACCAGTACGAGGGCGCCTTCCCCGTGGCCCGCGACGCGCAGCGGCTGGCGGGACGGGCCGGCATCATGGTCCGGCTGGCCCAGGCGCAGTGCTGCCTCGGCGAACTGCTCTATAACACTGGCCTCTGGGCGGAGGCCATGGCCGAGGTGGGGGCTGTCCAGGACAGCATCAAAGATCCCGGCGTGGCCTGCTACGACCACGGTGTCGCGGCCCTGATCACGTTCCATCGTGGCGACGTGGACGGCGCCCAGCGGAACCTGGCCGCGGCTGCGCCGCACGCCAAGCGAATCGGCAGCCGGGTGGTCAGCACGCTGGCGCTGGCCCGCAGCCTGGACGCCGAGCAAGCGGGCGACCTGCCCAGGGCGCTCGCCGTGCTGACCGGGTTCGCGGACAACGCCGAAGAACTGGACGAGATCGAGGATCTGCTGCCGGACGGGGTCCGGCTGGCCACCAAGGTTGGCGATATGGCCGCCGCCCGGGCGCTCACCGATCGCGCCGAAGCGCTGGCCCAGGACTCGGCTATCCCGCACCGGCAGGCCAACGCGCTGTTCTGCCGCGGACTGCTCGACCGCGATGCCGGGCGGCTGCTCCAGGCCGCGGACCGCTACCGCGACGCGAGCCGGCCGCTGCTCGGCGCGCAGGCGCTGGAGGCGGCGGCCGGGGCCTTCCTGGACCGCGGCGAGCGCGGGCCGGCCCGGACCGCGTTCACCCGCTCACTCGACCTGTACGCGTCGCTCGATGCGTCCCGCGACGTCGCCCGGCTGCAGGCCAGGTTCCGGGCGCAGGGCATCCGCCGGGCCCCCCGGGTGAAGCACCGCAAGGCCCGCCGCGGCTGGGACAGCCTGACGCCTACCGAGGTCAAGATCACCGAAATGGTGGCCCAGGGCCTGTCCAACCCGCAGATCGCGGCCAAGCTGTTCCTGTCCCGGCGGACGGTGGGCACCCACGTGTCGCACATCCTGAGCAAGCTCGATGTCAACTCGCGGATCGACATCGCCCGCGAGGCGGCCAGCCGGCAGGTAGCCGCCAGCTGATCAGGTAGCTGCCAGCTGATCAGGTAGCTGCCAGCTGATCGGGTGGCCGCTAGCTGATCGGGTGGCGCCGGCTCAGCTGGCCGGGAGCAGAAGTCCGCGGCCATGGGCTAGCCCAGGGCGTGTCCCGGGACACGCCCTGGGCGCCTTTTCCCAGGTTGGGCTCGCAGCTCTGGCCCGCTCCTGGCTCAGTCCCGGGCCGCGAGCGTGAAGTAGACGGCCTTCCCGGTCACCGTCTGCCGCCAGCCCCAGTTGGTGCACAGGCTGGCCAGCAGCACTAAGCCGCGGCCGGCCTCGGCGTCCCACGGCGCGTCCACCAGCACCGGCCCGGACTTCGCCCGGTCGTGCACCTCGACCCGGAGCTGGTTGTAGGCCCAGCTGATGACGAGCTGGATGCCATCATTGCCGAGCTTGCCGTGCTTGATGGCGTTGGTGACCAGCTCGCTGGTGAGCAGGGCCGCGGTGTCGTCGTCCACCGGCACGTCCCAGGCCTCGATAACGGCGCAGACGTGACGGCGGGCTTGCGCCGCTGCCGCCGGGCCAGCGATCAGAGAGATACGGAAGGGACGCTGCACTGCCGTCCGGGCCGGCGCCACCATATTCATCGTCGTTCCTTACCGGTCCTGGCCGGGCCAGTACCAGAAATGCAGGTTCCGCCGGGCGTTGACGACCAGCACCAGGTCGTCAGGTCCATCGGCCGGGTCCCGCGCGGGCCCCGCGCCGGCGGCGCGTCCGCCACGCCGGCCGGCGCAGCCGCCGGGTCCTCGCCCGCCATCGTGGACCGCGACGCATCGCGCACTTCCACACAGAACTTCCGGTCCACCCAACTGATCATCAGCTCAACCGCCGCATCTGGATCGCAGGAGATGACATCGGCCACCAGTTCGCTGGTGAGCAACGCCGCGGTGTAGGCGTCCAGGGGCACGTTCCACGCGTGGATGAGAGCCCACACGTGGCGGCGTGCGGCCATCGTGGCCGCCGAGCCCGCAGGCAGAGAGATGCGATACGGACGCTGCGCCCTCGCGGGTACTTGCGTCATAAGCGTCATCTCGTCCTCTGTCGCGGTTAGGTCGGGTCAGGTACCGGCATGTCGTGCCGTGCATACCCGCTACGGTCGCCGGCCGGCCCGCGGTGAGACATCGGTCGGGTGACGTATGTTGCAAATTGCACGGCACGCCCGGCTGGCCAGGGTTGCGGCACCCCACCGCTTCCGCTGGGCTGGCTGATTGGGCACGATGGGCCAATGACAACCACGGTGCGGGGCGTCATCGCCCCAGGCAAAGGTGCCGAAGTCGAGCTGACCACGATCGTGGTGCCGGATCCCGGGCCGGGCGAGGCGCTGGTCCGGGTGCAGGCCTGCGGCGTCTGCCATACCGACCTGCATTACCGCGAGGGCGGGATCGGGGACGACTACCCCTACCTGCTCGGGCACGAGGCGGCCGGGGTGGTGGAGGCGGTCGGCGACGGCGTCACGTCGGTGGCGCCGGGCGACTTCGTCGTGCTCAACTGGCGCGCGGTCTGCGGCGAGTGCCGGGCTTGCCGCCGGGGCCGGCCGTGGTACTGCTTCAACACGCACAACGCCACCCAGAAGATGTCCCTGGAGGACGGCACGACGCTGTCCCCGGCGCTGGGCATCGGCGCGTTCGCCGAGAAGACGCTGGTCGCGGCCGGGCAGTGCACCAAGGTGGACCCGGCGGCCAAGCCGGAGGTGGCGGGCCTGCTCGGCTGCGGCGTGATGGCCGGGCTGGGCGCGGCCATCAACACCGCGCCGGTCACCCGGGGCGACTCGGTGGCCGTCATCGGCTGCGGCGGGGTGGGCGACGCGGCCATCCTGGGGGCCGGGCTCAACGGGGCGCGGACGATCATCGCGGTGGACATCGACCCGCGCAAGCTGGAGTGGGCCCGGCAATTCGGCGCCACCCACGTGATCAATTCCCGGGACACCGACCCGGTCGCCGCGATCCAGGAGCTGACCGGCGGGAACGGGGCGGACGTGGTGATCGAGGCGATCGGCCGCCCGGAGACCTACCAGCAGGCGTTCTACGCCCGGGACCTGGCGGGCACGGTCGTCCTGGTCGGCGTGCCCACCCCGGATATGCGCATCGATCTGCCGCTGCTCGACGTGTTCGGCCGGGGCGGCGCGCTCAAGTCGTCCTGGTACGGCGACTGCCTGCCGGAACGGGACTTCCCGGTGCTCATCGACCTGTACCTGCAGGGCCGTCTGCCGCTGGACAAGTTCGTCTCCGAGACGATCGCGCTGGACGCGGTCGAGGAGGCGTTCGCCAAGATGGAGGCGGGCGAGGTGCTGCGCAGCGTGGTGACCCTGGGATGACGGCGCAGATCGAGAAGGTCGTCACCTCGGGGGTGTTCTCCCTCGACGGGCAGGACTTCAACGTCGACAACAACGTCTGGCTGATCGGCGATGAGCGCGAGGTCCTGGTCATCGACGCGGCCCACGACCCGGACGCGATCCTGGCCGCGGTGGGCGGCAGGCGGCTGTCCGCCATCGTCTGCACCCACGGGCACAACGACCACATCAACGCCGCGCCGCAGGTCGCCGACGCCAAGGGCGCGCCGATCTGGCTGCATCAGGGCGACGAAGTGCTGTGGCGGATGATCTACCCGGGCACCCGGGCCGACGGGGACCTCGGCGACGAGCAGGTCATTGACATCGCCGCCACCCCGCTGCGGGTGCTGCACACGCCCGGGCACACCCCCGGCAGCGTGTGCCTGTACGCGCCGGCGCTGCGCGTCGTGTTCACCGGGGACACCCTGTTCCACGGCGGCCCGGGCGCGACCGGCCGGTCCTACTCCGACCCCGACCTGATCATCACGTCCATCCAGGACCGGCTGATGTCGCTGCCCCCGGAGACCGTCGTGCACACCGGGCACGGCGAGGACACCACGATCGGCGCCGAAGCCGGCCAGTTCACCGGGTGACGCCAAGCCCAGCCGGGCCGGCCCGGATCGCGATGTGGTCCGGGCCGCGTACGGTGTCCACCGCGCTCATGCGGTCCTGGGAGAACCGCCCGGACACCGCGGTGGTGGACGAGCCGCTGTACGCGTTCTACCTGGACCGCACCGGGCTCGACCATCCGGGCCGGGAGCAGGTCATCGCCAGCCAGCCGACCGGCTGGCAGACGGTGATCCACCAGCTCACGTCCGGCCCGCTGCCGCCCGGCCGGTCGGTGTGTTACGCCAAGCACATGACCCATCACCTGCTGCCGGAGGTGGACCGGGACGCGCTGGCGCCGCTCCGGCACGCTTTCCTCATCCGTGACCCGGCCGAGCTGCTGGCCTCCTACGCCAGGGTGCGGGCCACCCCCACCCTGGACGATCTCGGCATCTGGCAGCAGGCGGAGATCTTCGACCGGTTCGGCGGGCCGGTGATCGACAGTCATGACCTGCTGGATCGCCCGGAGGCGGTACTGCGCGCGCTGTGCGCCGCGCTCGGCGTGCCGTTCTCGGCCCGGATGCTGCGCTGGCCGGGCGGCCCGCGGGATACCGACGGGGTCTGGGCCCCGTACTGGTACGAGTCGGTTTGGCGGTCGACCGGGTTCGGCCGGTACCGCCCCCCGGACCAGGCGCTGCCCGGCCCGCTGGCCGCGCTGGCCGGGCAGGGCCGGCCGTACTACGAGCGGCTGTACGCCTGCCGCCTGACCGGGGAGGCCTGATGCTCCAGCAGTTCGACGAGCGCAACCGTGACCTCATCGTCAACATCGCCGGCCAGCTGGCGCACCGGAACCAGGCCGGGGTCAGCCCGTTCGATTCCGCCGTGCAGGGCGGCGACGCGGTCTGGGAGGGTCTCCGGCTCTACCAGGGCCGGATCTTCCAGCTGGCCGAGCACCTGGCCCGGCTGCGCCGGTCGGCGACCGCGCTCGCGTTCACCGGGCTGCCCTCGGACCAGGAGATCACCGAGCAGATCCGCCGTACGCTGCGCGCGAACGCGATGACCGACCAGGTGCACATCCGGCTCACGCTGACCCGTGGGGTCAAGATCACCAGCGGCATGGATCCGCGGCTGAACCAGTCCGGGCCGACCCTGATCGTGCTGGCCGAGCACAAGCCGCCGGTCTACGACCAGTCCGGGCTGGCCCTGATCACGTCCAGCGTGCGGCGCCCACCGCCGGACGTGCTCGACCCCAAGATCCACCACAACAACCTGCTGCCGTCCATCCTGGCCAAGATCGAGGCGAACGTGGCCGGCGCGGATGACGCGGTGATGCTGGACACCAGGGGCTTCGTGGCCGAGACCAACGCCACCCACCTGTTCCTGGTCGCCGCGGGACAGCTCGGCACGCCCACGACGGTGGCCTGCCCGGAGGGCATCACCCGGGCCGTGGTGCTGGACATCGCGGCCGACGCGGGCATCCCGTGCCGGGTCGGCGACTACAGCCTGACCCAGTTCTACGCCGCGGACGAGGTGTTCGTGACCGGCACCATGGGCGGCCTCGCCCCGGTGACGTCGCTGGACGGCCGGACCATCGGCACCGGGACGCCCGGGCCGGTAACCGGCCGGCTGACCACGCTGTTCGCCGAGCTGACCGCGAGCGGCGGCACCCAGGTCATCTGAGCGACACCGAGTACGGCCAGCTCGGATGGGGAAAATGCCCGTTATGACGAAGGCGCCAGATATCCCATCCACGCTGCTGGCCGGCGGCGTCGCCATGCCGATGGTCGGGTTCGGCACCTGGCAGCTGCGCGGCTCGGCCGGCTACGAAGCGATCCTGCTGGCCCTGCGCGCGGGCTACCGGCACATCGACACCGCCACCATGTACGGGAACGAGGCCGAGGTCGGGCACGCGCTGCGGGACAGCGGGCTGGACCGGCGGCAGGTGTTCCTCACCACCAAGCTGCCGCCCGGCAAGGCCGGCCGGGAGCGCCAGACGTTGTGTGCCAGCCTGCGCGCGCTGGGCACCGACTACGTCAACCTGTGGCTCGTGCACTGGCCGCCCGCGGCCCGCGCGATCGCGCCGATGTGGCACGAGTTCCTCGACCTCCGCGCGGCGGGCATGACGCGGGCGGTGGGGGTGAGCAACTTCTCGCTGGCCCAGATCGACACGTTGATCAGCAAGTGCGGGGAAGCACCGGCCGTCAACCAGATCCCGTGGAGCCCGGCCCGCTACGACGGCGCCCGGCTGGCGCTCAGCCGGGAGCGGCACGTGGTGATCGAGGGGTACAGCCCGCTCAAGGGCACCGACCTGGCGGACCCGGTGCTGACCGACATCGCGGCCCGGCACGGCGTGACCCCGGCCCAGGTCGTGCTGCGCTGGCACCTCGAGCACGGCATCCCGGTCATCCCGAAGTCGGCCCGGCCAGCCCGGATCGCGGCCAACATCGGCCTGCTCGGCTTCTCGCTCAGCCCCGGCGAGGTGGCCAGCATCGACAGTCAGGGCACATCGGACCGTGGATGAACGGAAGAGGAACTGGGGCCGCTGGGACGGCCCGGCTACTCAGCCTTCCCGGCTCCGCTGGCCGGCTCCCGGCCGACGGCGGCGAGGAATTCCCGGACCTCACCCGGCGTAGTCAGCCGGATGAACCTGAGCTGCGCGTGGCCCGGGTCGATCATGGCCCGGAGGAACCGGTCCCGGTAGACGCGATGCCGGGTCCAGGCCCAGGCGACGATGGACCGCTCCGGGTCGAGGTGCAGGAAGTTGGACCACGGTTCGACGTTGCCGTTCCACAGCTCGGCCCGGCGGGCCGCGCGGCGGATGGTGCGCCCTACCACCTGGCGCATCACCTGCCACCGCGGCAGGTCCAGCCAGACCACCGTGTCGGCGCGGGACCAGACCAGGTCGCGCACCGCGCTGTAGTTCCCGTCCACCACCCAGCGCGAGGCGGCGGTGAAGTCCGCGACCCGGGCCCGGAACTCCGGCTCCGGCAGCGGCACCCAGCCCGCCTGGTGGAAGACCGAGTCCAGCTCCAGCTGCGGCGCGCCGATCAGCCTGGCCAGCTCGGCGGCGATCGTGGTCTTGCCTGAGCCGCTGTTCCCGACCACGGACACCCGCTGCATGCGCAGCAGTATGCCCAACCTGGTTACCGGCTGTGAATGTGCGCAGCGATGCCGTCAGGCGGTCCAGACCGGATCCGCCCGGCTGGCAGGATGGCAGACGTGCACGCCACATCGCCCAGCCAGCTGTGGCACCAGGCCCTCTCCGCGGAGCCGCTGCCGCCGCGGCTGCTCGTGCTGGGCTGCTGCGTGACCGCGCTGATCCTGGTCGGGTCGAGGCGGCTGTGGCCGGTGACCAGAACCGTGGTCACCATCGCGCACGAGGGTGGTCACGCGCTCGTCGCGCTGGCCGTGGGCCGGCGGCTGGAGGGGGTGCGGGTGCACCGGAGCACGGCCGGGCTGACCGTGTCGGCGGGCAACGCCTCGGGCCCGGGCATCGTGGCCACCGCGGCCGCCGGGTACCTGGCCCCGCCGCTGCTCGGGCTCGGCACCGCCGCGCTGCTGGCCACCGGGCACCTGTTCGCCGCGCTGCTGGTCACCCTGGTGCTGCTGGCCTGCCTGGTGTTCCTGGTGCGCAACGCCTACGGCCTGCTGACCGTGTTCAGCGTCGCGGCGGCGGTGGCCTTCGTGCTGTGGCGTGGGTCTCCGCTGCTGCAGGCCGCGTTCGGCTACGCGATGGCCTGGTTCCTGCTGCTCGGCGGGGTCCGGCCGGTGCTGGAACTGCAGCGGTCCCGGCGCCGCGGCCGTGCCGAGCGGTCCGACGCGGACCAGCTGGCCCGGCTCACCCGGCTGCCCGCCGGGGTCTGGATCATGCTGTTCGCCGTGGTGTCGCTGGGCGCGCTGGGGGTCAGCGCGTTCTGGCTGGTGGCCTGATCACGCGTCTGGTCCCCCGTATTAGCCGTCTGATGTACTGGGCGGGGCGGCGGCCGCCGCCGGTAGCGGCATACTTGAGTTAGCTGATCGGGAATGTATATATTTTCCCGGCGCCCCGCGACGACCGTGAAAGGGATCTCAGCTATGGCAGATGAGCATCACCACCACGACCCGACGTTCTACCGCACGCCGCGAGATGCGGCCGAGGCCCCGCCCGAGAAGCTCGCCTACGTGGCCGCCTTCTCCCGGCCAGCGGACCAGCCGGACGCCATCGCGGTGCTGGATGTGGACCCGGACTCGGCCCGCTACGGTTCGGTCGTCGGCTTCACCGAACTGCCGCACCGCGGCGACGAACTGCACCACTTCGGCTGGAACGCGTGCTCCAGCGCACTGCACCCGGGGGGCGGCCACGACCACGGGGGCCGGCGCTACCTGGTCGTGCCGGGGATCCGCTCCTCCCGGGTGAGCATCCTGGACATCGAGCCGGACCCAACCGCGCCGGCCGTCGTCAAGGTGCTCGACGGGGACGAACTCGGCAAGCGGGCCGGCTACTCCCGGCCGCACACCGTGCACTGCGGCCCGGGCGCCGTGTTCATGTCCTGCCTCGGCGGCTACGGCGAGGAAGGGCCGGGGGGCATCGCGCTACTCGACCAGAACAGCTTCGACGTGCTGGGCGCCTGGGAAGCCGACCGGGGCGACCAGTTCTTGGCCTACGACGTGTGGTGGCACGTGCTGGCCGACGTCGCCATCACCTCGGAGTGGGGCACCCCGTCCATGATCGAGGACGGGGTGGTGCCCGAACTGCTGCTCGGCCGCAAGTACGGTCACCGGCTGCACTTCTGGGACATGAAGGCCCGCAAGCTGATCCAGACCGTGGACCTCGGCGACCAGCACCAGATGGCCCTCGAGCTGCGGCCCGCGCACGACCCGACCAAGAAGTACGGCTTCGTCGGAGTGGTGATCAGCGTCGAAGACCTGTCCGCCTCGGTCTGGATGTGGCACGAGGACAACGGCCAGTGGACGGCGACCAAGGTGATCACCATCCCGGCCGAGCCGGCCCCCGCGGAGCAGCTGCCGCCGCTGCTGCAGGGCTTCGGCGCGGTGCCGCCGCTGATCACCGACATCAACCTGTCGGTGGACGACAAGTACCTGTACGTGTCGTGCTGGGGCACCGGCGAGCTCAAGCAGTACGACGTCAGCGACCCGCTGCACCCGGTCGAGACCGGCTCGGTGCGGATCGGCGGGATCGTGGGCCGGGTCGCCCATCCGTCCCGGCCGGACCAGCCGCTCAGCGGCGGCCCGCAGATGGTCGAGGTGAGCCGGGACGGCCAGCGGGTGTACTTCACCAACTCGCTGTACGGGGCGTGGGACGATCAGTTCTACCCCGACGGGGTGGGCGCCTGGATGGCCAAGCTGGACGTCGCGACCGACGGCGGCATCGCGTTCGACGAGCGGTTCTTCCCGGCGGGCGACGCGTGGCGCGGGCGGCGCACCCACCAGGTACGGCTGCAGGGCGGCGACGCGTCCAGCGACTCGTACTGCTTCCCGTCCGAGCCGTAGCGACCGGGGGGCCGGGGCACTAGCTTCCCGAACGCTGGCTTCCCGTGCGCGGGCTTCCCAGGCACAGGCTTCCCGGGCACTGGGGCCGCTGGGACCTTACCAGCGGCCGTAGTGCACGACGTCCTCGAACGGCCGGCGGTCGGGCCGGGTCAGCGGGGCCAGCGGCCGGTCCGCCGGGTAGCCCAGCGCGATCAGGTAGGCCAGGAACCGGTCCGCGGGAAAACCGAGCAGCCGGCGGGCCAGATCCTGGTCGGCGACGCCCGCGTGGCCGCTGCCGATGCCGAGGTCGGCGGCCTCGATCATCATGCTCATCGTCGTCTGGCCCAGGTCGTAGCGCAGGCCCTCGCGGCGGCGCTCCTCGTCCAGCACCGGCGCGACCAGGGCGATGGTGGCCGCGGACTCGGCCACGTGCCGGGCCCCCTGCCAGACCCGGGCCAGTTCGGTCAGCTCAGCGCGGTCGGTGACGACCACGAAGTCCCACGGCTGCCAGTTCTGGGCCGACGGGGCCCCGCCGGCCCGCCTCCAGGATCCGGTCCAGATCGGCCCGGTCGATCGACTGGCTGGTGTAGCTGCGCACGTTCCGGCGCGCCCTGATGGCATCCCAAGTTTCCACTGCGCCTGTCTACCAGGTCGCGGCCCGGCGCGTGTGCCTAGCCGACCGGCACCGGCGTTTCCTCGGCCATCAGCTCGTCCGCGGTCCGGGCCGCCGTCCCCCGCGCCCACCGGCCGCTGGTCAGCAGCCCGAGGACGAGCACGGAGAGCCCGCAGCCGGTGATGATCCACCAGCCGACGTGGCTGGCCGCGGCGAACCCGGTGCTGAGCGGGCCGGCCAGCACGGAGATCACCGCGGAGCCCACCACGGCCACGCCCAGGGACTGGCCCACCTGCCGGCTGGTGGACGCGATGGCCGCCGCGACGCCAGCCTGGGTGGTCGGCATCCCGGACACCGCGGTGTTCGTGATGGGGGCGTTCACCAGCCCGAAGCCGATGCCGAACACGACGTATGAGCCGAGCAGCCAGCCAACCGGGGTGTGCGCGGTCAGGCCGGTCAGCATGGCCGCGCCCGCGGTCATGCACAGCCCCGCGGCCAGCAGCGGCAGCCGCGGGCCGCGGAAGCTGATGATCCGCCCGGACAGCGGCGCGGCGACCACCGTGACCGCGGCCAGCGGCAGCGTCAGCAGCCCGGCGTGCAGCGCCGAGTAGCCGAGTTGGTCCTGCAGATACAGCGTGTTCAGGAAGAGGAACCCGCCGAGGGCGGCGAACGCGCTCACCGCGATGAGGGTGGCCCCGGAGAACGGCGCGCTGCGGAAGAACCTGAGGTCGAGCAGCGGTTCGGCCCGCCGCGGCTCGACGATGAGCAGCGCCACCAGCGCGGCCGCGGACAGGCAGAAGCAGCCGATGATCTCCGGCGAGCTCCAGCCATGCTGGGGCCCCTCGATGATCCCGTAGACCAGCGCGGCCAGGATGACGATCACCAGCGCCTGGCCGACCGGGTCGATCCGCCGTGGGTGCGGCGCCTTGGACTCCGGCACGAACAACGCGGTGAGCGCGATCGCGGCCACCCCGATCGGGATGTTCACCCAGAAGATCCCGCGCCAGCCGACCGCGGCGATGAGCAGCCCGCCGACCACCGGGCCGAGAGCCAGGCTGACCCCCACGGCCGCACCCCAGACGCCGATGGCCCGGGCCCGTTCGGCCCGGTCGGTGAACGTGTTGACAATGATCGACATGGCTACCGGGTTGAGCATCGAACCGCCCACCGCCTGCACGATGCGGAACACGACCAGCCAGCCCAGGCTGGGCGCCAGGCTGCACAGCAGCGAGCCGGCGGTGAACGTGGCCAGCCCGGCCTGGAACGTACGGCGCCGTCCTACCCGGTCGGCGGTGGACCCGGCCAGCACCAGCAGGCTGGCCAGCACCAGGGTGTACGCGTCCATCACCCACTGCAGCCCGGACACCGGCGCGTGCAGCTCTTTCTGGATCGACGGCAGCGCCACGTTGACTATCGTGTTGTCCAGCCCGACGATGACCAGGCTCATGCAGCAGATGACCAGGATCAGGTAGCGACGGCGGCGGCTCGGTTGCGGCACAGCTCCCTCAAGTCTCGAAAGCGCCTGTACTTGCGAAAATACAACTAAGCTTCTGAAGGCAGAACACCTGGCCGGCGTTAGGTATGCCGGGTCTCGGTCGGGGGCGCGAAGGTCAGCTGCGAGGCCGCGGCCGGCCCGCGGTTACGGTCCGCTGACACCGCGGCCAGCGGCCGGTCCTGGACCGTACCCTTAGCCGGGGCAAGTAAAGTGCCCACGGGCAGCAGGTGTGCCCGGCCGAGTCACAGCCGCCCCACCCCCAATCTGGATGATCGCGATGCGAATGCCAATGTCCGCAGGGCGCCCCGCGGTGGCCGCGGGCGACGCGGGTGCCGCCGCGGCCAGCGGTCACGGGGCGATGATCCGGCCGGGCGGCTGGCGGCTGGCCGCCACGGTGCGCCGGCACTGGCTGATCTCGGTGCTGCTGCTGGCCGGCCTGGTGCTGCGGGTGCTGGCCGAGATCGCCTACCGGCCCGCGCTGCTGTACATCGACAGCCTCAAGTACCTCTACGGCGCGTGGCCGGGCAACGACCCGATGGGCTACAACGTGGTCCTCAAGGGGCTGCTGCTGGCCGGGAACCTGGCGTCCGTCGCGGCCGTCCAGCACCTGCTCGGCCTGGCCATGGGGCTGACCCTGTACGTGGTGCTGAGCCGGCGTGGCGTGCCGCGCTGGCTGGCCGCGCTGGCCGCCGCGCCGGTCCTGCTGGACGGCTACCAGCTGCAGATCGAGCAGACCATCATGCCCGACGTGTGGTTCGAGGCCTGCATCGTCGCCGGGCTGGCCCTGCTGCTCTGGCAGCCCCGGCCCGGGCCGCGGCTGATCGTGGCGGGCGGGCTGGTGCTCGGCCTGAGCGCACCGTTCGCCCAGGTGGGCCAGATCCTCATCCTGCCCGCTCTGCTGTTCGTGCTGATCGTGGTCACCGGCTGGCGGCGCAAGCTGATCATGGGCGCGGCGCTCTGCGTCGCGTTCGCGATCCCCATCGCGGGCTTCTCCATGCGCGAGTACATCGTCAACGGGCACTTCTCGCTGGCCCCCGCGGCGGGCAACACGATCTACGGCCGGCTCGCGGAGAGCGCCGACTGCGCCACGCTGCAGCTGCCCAGCTACGAGAAGGCGCTCTGCCCGCCCCGCGCGCTGGCCGTCCGGCTCGGCCCGGACGGGCTGGTGCACAACGCCGCCTCCCCGGACCGGACGTACGTCGCGCCGCCCGGCCGGACGCACGCCCAGATGACGGATGCCTTCGAGCATCAGGTGCTGGTCCAGCAGCCGCTCCGGGTGGTGGCGGGCATCCTGGGTGACTCGGTGAAGCTGTTCGCGCTGGGCCGGTACACCAGCACCGGGGACACGCCGATCTCCCGCTGGCAGTTCCAGACCAGCTATCCGACCTTCGGCGACAGCATTTCCCTCAGCCAGGGCGGCACCATCAAGGTCGGGCTGCACTATGCCGCCAGCGGCGGTCCCACCGTGGTGCAGACGCTCACCCCGTCCTGGGGCGGGCCGGCCCAGGTGGTCCGGCCGCTGGCCTCGTTCCTGCGCGGCTACCAGCTGGACGGCGGTTACACCCCGGGCCCGCTGCTGGCCCTGGCCGCCGTGTTCGGCCTGCTCGGCAGTCTGGGTGTGCTGCGCCGAAGGGGGCGCGCCGCCGACTGGACTGAGGAGCAAGGGAGCGAGGAACGAGCGACCGAGCGACGAGGGAAGGAGACGGGTATAGCGCTCCCGGAGGCGCAGAGCAAGCAGAGCCGGTCCGTGCCGGACGTCCAGCGGCAGCTCTCGCTGGCCTGCCTGCTGGTGTTCGGCGCGGCGGTGGCCTTGCTGCTCGCCTCGGACGCGTTCGAGTTCTCCTGGCGCTACCAGCTACCCGCGCTGGTCACCCTGCCGCCTGCGGGCGCGCTCGGCATTGCCCTGGTCATCGAGGCGCTGCGCCGGAAGAGCCCAGCGGCTGCCGTCAGCGGCACGGCTGCGCCGGGGACCGGGACGCCGGCCACCGAAGCCCGGCCGGATGGGTCCCCGGCCAACGGGGCAGCGGTCCGGCAGCAGGACGAGGGGCCGCAGATCCGGCATTGAGGCCCGGCTGGGCTTTCGGGGCCGCCCGGGCTTCGGGGCCGCCCGGGCTTGGGGCCGCCCGGGCTGGGCCGGACCGGGCCAGGGGAGCCGGCCTAGCCTCGCCTGTGGACCAGGCTGTGGATGTCGCGGTGGATATTCACCCGGTGCCGGGGATAACCACCCTGCCGCTGTGGAGAACGTGTGGACAGCGAGAAATCATCAAAAATAGTTGGTGCCAGCTCTTGCGTAGCCCGGGGGCAAGGAGTAGAAATTTCCTCACCACCAAATAGTGGGGCTCAGCGGGAAATCCGCATCCTGGATTGGCCGGGCAACCGGGCTTTCCGTGGAATGTGGTGAGACCGGGTAACCGGTTCTCCGGGTTGATTTCTTACTTAGGTGGGAACGGCCTTTGCGGCCAATGGAAGCCGAGCAATCGGCGGCCGATGACGCGCAGGCCACAGTGCGGCCCCTCCAACTCATACTTGGAGGGGCCGTACCCTTTTGCGCCAGCCCCGGCCTGCCTCACGATTCGCGATGTGGCGGGGGCGCATCGCTGCCCTCCGACCAGGTACCGCCGTGTTCCTTGGCGTACCGGCGCTGCCTGCGCGGCGAGTCGGCGTACTGGTTGTACATGTTCTCCGCGGTCCGGTGGGACCGGCGGGTCAGCAACCGGGTCCGCCAGCCGACCAGCTCGAAAAGCGCGTACAGGCCGACGAGGAACAGGGCCACAATCCCGATGTCCAGCCACATGTCTGCTCACCTCATCCCGGCTGGGCCCGCTCCGGGCACACTGCCCTCGCTACCCAGCTGAGATCCGGCAAACCTGCCCTGTGGACTAGATTGTGGATACCACGGTGGACAGCCACCCGCTCCCGGGGGATAACGACCCGGCTCCTGTGGATTTCGTGTGGACAGCAAAGAATCTTGAAATTGATGGCCGCAACCTCTTGTGCCGCGCGAGCCGGCGGAGTAGAAATTCACTCACCGCTAAAGCGGAGGCCTTCTCAGGGGGAAACTCCAGGGCAGGCAGGGGAAACCCAGGGACCGTGGAAAGGCCGGGCAACCGGAATTCCTGCGGTGCTTTGAAGCAAAAGCGGTAAGCCGTTTAGCACAAGGTAGCCGAGCAATCGGCAGGCCAGAGCGAAGCGGTGGGCCGTAGCGCGCCAGGCAGCCGAGCAATCGGTGGCCGATGCAAAGCGGCCAGGTGGGGCCCCTCCAACTCATACTTGGAGGGGCCCCATTCTTTGTCGGGTCAATTACCAGCCCGGGCAGGCCCCCGGTACTGGTGGCCCGGGCCGGGCGGCCGCGGCTGAATCACGTCAGGTCGCGGCGGCGGAAGGCGGCCAGCCCGGCCGCGGTCAGCCCGGCCGCGACCGCCGTCAGCCAGATCAGCGGCGTGGCCGTGAAGTGGCCGCCGGGCAGCTTGGGCACGTGAGTAAACGGCGTCAGGTCCAGCAGCCACTGCGGCAGCCGGACCGAGGGCCCGAGCAGGGCGAGCAGCGCGGCCACCGCCAGCGCGGTCCAGGCGGCCGGCACCGTCACCCGCGGCACCAGGCCGAACACGGCCACCACCACCCCGGCCAGCAGCCACGCGGCTGGCACCTGGGCCAGGGCCGCACCCAGCTGCCGGCTGACCTCGGTGCCCGCCGAGCCGGTTCGCAGCCCATACCCCAGCCCGGAGAACAGCCCGGCCACGGCCATCAGCACCGCGCTGCCGCCCATGGTTAGCACCAGTTCGGCCGCCGCCCAGCTCATCCGGCTGACCGGGCCGGCCAGCATGGTCTCGGCCCGGTGCTCGGCCTCGTCGGTGCGCAGCCGCAGCGCGGCCGACACCCCGAACGCCGCGGCGACGACGCCGAGCAGCGAGAGCTCGATGGCCAGGTAGGCGTCCACCAGCCCGGTATGCCCACCCATCCGGACGATCACGTCCCGGGTCTGCGGGCTGCTGTTCAGCACGGATCCGATGCCCTTGGCCGCGGCGCCGAGCACCACGGCGGCCACCGCGAAACCCAGCACCCAGCCGGCCAAGCCGCCGCGCTGCAGCCGCCAGGCCAGCGCGAGCGGGCTGCGCAGCCAGCCCGCGGCGTCCGCCCGCCCCGGCCGGGGCGGCACCAGCCCGGCGGCCAGGTCCCGGTGGGCTGCCAGCTCCGCCGCGGCCGCCGCCAGCACCACGGTGACCGCGGCACACACCAGCAGCAGCCACCAGCGTGGGCCCGCGTACGGCTGCACGCGCTCGATCCAGCCCAGCGGGGACACCCAGCTCAGCCACGACAGCCCGGGCGCCGGGTCGCCCACCGCCCGGAGCAGGTAGGCCAGGCCGAGCACGCTGACGGCCATCCCCCGGGCGGTGCGGGCGCTCTCCGTCAGCTGGGCGCATACCGCGGCCACGCCGGCGAACATGCAGCCCGCCACGGCGATCCCCGCGCCCAGCGCCAGCGAGCCGCCGCCGGCAGCCCGAACACCATTTGCACCACCGCGACCAGCAGGCCGATCAGCAGGCACACGCCGACCGTCACGACCAGCGCGGCCGCCAGCGCGGCGTACCGGCCGACCGCGGTGGCGCCGACCAGTTCCAGCCGCCCGGCCTCCTCGTCCGCCCGGCACGCCCGCCTCGGTCAGCCGCTTGAGCAGCGCGTCCAGGGCGCTGTTGTCCGCCTGGCAGCTCACCCGCGTTCCCTCGACATCCAGGTCGTGCAGGCCGGGCAGTTGGTCCAGCCCCTCCGGCGCCCGGGCCAGCTCGGCCCGCACCGAGGTGCGGGACAGGTGCCGCAGGTCGGCCAGGGCCCCGGAGTCCACCGTGCGGCCCGCCCGGATGATCGTCACCCGGTCGCACAGCGCCTCCACCTCGGACAGGACGTGGCTGGACAGCAGCACGGTCCGGCCGGCCCGGCGCTCCTCCTCGACGCAGTCCCGGAACGCCGCCTCCATCAGCGGGTCCAGCCCGGACGTCGGCTCATCCAGGATGAGCAGCTCGGCTCCGGCGGACAGCGCCGCGATCAGCGCCACCTTCTGCCGGTTGCCCTTGGAGTAGGCCCGGCTCTTCTTGCTCGGATCCAGCTCGAACTTCTCCAGCAGCACGGCCTTGCGCTTCTCGTCGAGGCCGCCGCGCAGCCGGGCCAGCAGGTCGATGACTTCCCCGCCGGACAGGTTCGGCCAGAGCGTGACGTCGCCGGGCACGTAGGCCAGCCGCCGGTGCAGGCTGACCGCGTCCTGCCACGGGTCCGCGCCGAGCAGCCGGGCGGTCCCGCCGTCGGCCCGGATCAGGCCGAGCAGCACCCGGATCGTCGTGGTCTTGCCCGCTCCGTTGGGCCCCAGGAAGCCGTGTACCTCGCCCGCCGCCACGTGCAGTTCCAGCCCATCCAGCGCCCGAGTCCGGCCGAACGCCTTCCGCAGCCCGGTCACCTCGATCACCGCACTCATGCCTCCGTACTTTAAGCGGGCATCCCGCCGATGCCGGCCCGGGTGTTCGTCGCCCTGCTCGCCGCCGACGCGGCCCGGCTCACCGCGGACGACATCGCCGCGGTGCTCCAGGTCAGCCCGGCCGCGGTGTCCGGCGCGGTGCGCTACCTGCTGCCGGTCGGCCTGGTCACCCGGGAGACCCAGCCGGGCTCGCGGCGCTACTGGTACCGGACGCCCCGCGACGTGTGGATCGAGGTGTCCCGGCTTCAGGACCAGGTGATGTACCGCTGGTCGCAGACCCTGCGGGACGGCCTGGAACTGGTCGGCCCGGACACCCCGGCGGGCGAGCGGATCCGCGACTCGATCATGTATTTCGACTTCGTCCAGAAAGAGCTGCCGACGATGTTCAGCCGCTGGGAGGAGTACCGCGCCGCGCACGGGACTGACGACGCACGCCCGGATACCTGAACAGACCAGCCTCCCGGTCAACCGCTGGATCTTCTTCGCTAGCCTGGCCGTATGCCCGACGATGAGACCAATGACCGCTCCACCGGTCCGGACGACGGCGGTGTCGAGTACGAATACGGCGGCGGCACCGGCGATTTCGAGCGCGGGGAGTACAACCCAGGCGAAGGTGGCCTGGAGGACACGGACTTCGAAGACGACGGCGTGCTGGACTCCTCCGACACGCTGGAGGACAGCGAAGACCCCTACGAGGACCCACTGGACCAGGGCATCCTGCCCGCGGACAAGTGGTCGGCCGGGGAGCGGTTCGGCGACACGCTGGAAGAGGAACGGGAAGGCGAGTCGCTGGACCAGCTGCTCGCCGAAGAGGAACCAGACGTAGACCCGTACAAAGCCCCGGCATCCGAGGGCGACCTGCCCCGCGAGGGACCGGAGCCGTTCGACGAGCCGCAGCCGCGGGCCGGCTGGTGGCGGAGGATGAAGGCGCCCACCCCGACCGCGAGCCGGACCTGGTGGCCGAGGACGTGGGCATCGACGGCGGCGCCGCGTCCGCGGAGGAAGCCGCCGTCCACCTGACCGACGAGGACGAGGAGGACATCGCGGGCGGCCCCGAAGGCTAACCCCGATTCCCCACGCAGAACTGAAGACGGAGGACCCGAGCTGGCGGCGACCGAGAACCCGGGCATGACGGAACCGCAGCCGTCACTGCTGTCTGGGCGGACCGCGTGGGCGCGGAACCGGGAAACCCAGCTGCGCCAGTTCCTGCGGACCGAAACCGGTAGCGCCGCGGTGCTGCTGGCCGCCACGGTAGCGGCGCTGATCTGGGCGAATGTCAGCATCGCCAGCTACGACTCGTTCTGGGCCACCGATCTGTCCATCCACCTGGGCAGCAGCAGCCTGGCCCTGGACCTGCACGGCTGGGTGAACTCCGGGCTGATGACGTTCTTCTTCCTGGTCATGGGGCTGGAGGCGCGGCGCGAGTTCGACATGGGCGAGCTGCGCCAGCGGAGCCGGCTGACGCTGCCGGTGCTGGCCGGCCTGGGCGGGATGATCGTGCCGATCGGCATCTTCCTGGCCTTCAACGCCGGGCACGCGAACACCGCGCACGGCTGGGGCACGACGATGTCCACCGATAGCGCGTTCGCCCTGGGCATGCTGGCCCTGGTCGGCCGCAGGCTGCCGGACCGCGTGCACACCTACCTGCTCACCTTCTCCGTGGTGGACGACCTGACCGCGCTCGTCGTCATCGCCGTGGTCTACACCCACGGGGTCCGGCTGGACGCGCTGCTCATCGGCATCGCCATCCTGGCCGTGGCGGCCGGGCTGCGGATCATCGCGAATATCCGGTTCGGTCCCGCCTACTTCCTGCTCGGGCTGGTCGCCTGGGTGGCGTTCTTCAAGTCGGGCGTGGACCCGGTCGTGGTCGGCCTGCTGCTGGGCCTGCTCAGCTACGCCTCCCCGCCCGCGCGCGGCGATCTGGAGCGGGCCACCGACCTGTTCCGGCTGTTCCGCGAGCAGCCCACGCCCGAGCTGGCCCAGTCGGTGCGGGAAGGGGTGCGCACCACGATCTCCCCCAACGAGCGGCTGCAGCAGCTGTACCACCCGTGGTCCAGCTACCTCATCGTGCCGCTGTTCGCGCTCGCCAACGCCGGCGTGGCGATCAGCTCTGGGCTGCTCAAAACGGCGTTCACCGCCCCGCTGACGCTGGGCATCCTGGTCGGCTACGTAGTGGGCAAGCCGGTCGGCACGACCGGGGCGGCCTGGCTGGTCGGCAAGCTCACCCGGGGCCGGATCCAGCCGCCGGTCGGCTGGGCGGCGGTGCTCGGCGCGGGCACCATCGCCGGGATCGGCTTCACCGTGTCCCTGCTCATAGCGGCGCTGGCCTTCCACGGCACCCTGCTGGCCGAGGCCAAGCTGGGCATCCTGTCCGCTGCGCTGTGCTCATCGGCGGTGACCTGGCTGGTGTTCAAGGCCACCATGCGGCTGCCCAAGCGGCTGAAGATCCGTGCCCTCCTCGGCACCGCCGAGCAGGTCACCGACCTGGCCGTCCCGGTCGACCCACGGCGCGACCACATCCGCGGGCCCAAGAAGGCCCCGGTCACCCTGGTCGAGTACGGCGACTTCGAATGCCCCTACTGTGGCCAGGCCGAACCAGTCGTCCGGGAACTGCTGGCCGGCACCGGTGACCTGCGCTACGTGTTCCGGCACCTGCCACTGACCGATGTGCACTCGCACGCCCAGCTCGCCGCGGAAGGAGCGGAGGCCGCGGACCGCCAGGGGAAGTTCTGGGACATGCATGACATGCTGATGGAGCACCAGGGCGCGCTCACCAAGCGCGACCTGCTCGGGTACGCGGCCGAGCTCGGCCTCGACCAGGCCCAGTTCACCGACGACCTGCGGGACCACGTGGGCGCGGCGCACGTCGCCGAGGACGTGGACTCGGCCGACCTGTCCGGCGTGTCCGGCACCCCCACCTTCTTCGTCAACGGCAACCGGCACTACGGCGCCTACGACATCGACGCGCTGTCCGAGGCGGTCCGGGCCGCCCGGGCCCGCGCCCTCATCGCGATCTGAGGAGGCCGGCCGATGGGCCTGGTCAAGACGGTGGGCCTGGTGCTGCATCCGGGCCGGAACTGCAACTCGGCGATGCTCACCATCCTGAAGTGGGCCAGCGACCGTAAGGTGACCGTGCTCGGGCTGGAGGGCGAAGCCGACCGGATACCCACCCCGGTGGACGCGGTCTCCGCGGAGGATCTGGCCAAACGCGCCGACCTGGTGGTCAGTCTGGGCGGCGATGGCACCATGCTGCGGGCGATGCGGATGTCGGCCGGCTCGCGAGCGCCGGTGCTCGGGGTCAACGTGGGCAAGCTGGGCTTCCTGGCCGAGGTTAACCCGCCCGAGGTGGGCGACGCACTGGGCGCGATCGACGAGCAGCGGTTCACCGTGGAGCCCCGGTCCGCGGTGTGCGCCGAGTTCCAGGGCGGGCGGCACCTCGCGTTCAACGACGTGGACCTGGCCCGCATCCCCGGCCTCAGCTCGTCCGCGGTGGTCGAGCTGACCGTGGAAGGGCACCCGTTCGTGCGCTACGCGGCCGACGCGGTGATCGTGGCCACGCCGACCGGATCGACCGCGTACAGCTTCTCGGCGGGCGGCCCGATCGTCTCCCCCAGCGTCGAGGGCCTGCTGGTCACCCCGGCCTCGCCGCACTCCGCGTTCAACCGGGCGGTGTTCCTGAACGCGGCCGAGCACCTCACCCTGACCGTGCTGCCGACCAGCGGCGAGCTGGCCGTGGAGGCGGACGGCATTGTGGTCGGCCACGTCCGCCCGGGCGACGTGGTCGAACTCAACACGGTCCCGGGCGCCGCCCAGGTGGTCCGGCTCGGCCGGACCACGTTCTACCAGCGCGCCCAGCGCAAGCTCCGGCTGACCGGCTCGGCCGAGGCGTACTGAGCCCGCGTAACACAGGCGGTACCGTGGGCACAGAGATCGCCTGACGTGGGATGGATAGCCCCCCATTCTTCGTTGCTATCCAGTAAGCGGCAGGCGGACACCGCTGGAAGGGCTGTGATCGTGGTGCGAGATCCGGGAGACCTCTACGAGGTGAGCCCTGACGCGCCGGAACTGGACGGGGTAGTGATGCTGCACTACCTCGACGGCTTCATCGACGCCGGGGCGGCGGGCAAGCTGCTGTCCGCCCACCTGATAAGCACGCTGGAGCACCAGGAGATCGTCCGGTTCGACGTGGACCGGCTGATCGACTACCGGTCGCGCCGCCCGCCGATGATCTACGCCCAGGACCACTGGGAGCACTACGAGACCCCCGAGCTCACCATGCAGCTGCTCACCGACCCGGCCGGCAGCCAGTTCCTGCTGCTCAACGGGCCGGAACCGGACCTGGAGTGGGAGCGGTTCACCCGCGCCGTCCGGGACGTGGCGGCCCGGCTGCGGGTGCGGATGGCGATCGGCTATCACGGCATCCCGATGGGCGCGCCGCACACCCGCCCGCTGGGCGTCACCGCACACGCGACCAGCCCGAGCCTGACCACCGGGTACCCGCCGCTGGTGGACCGGCTGCAGGTGCCGGGCAGCGTGGGCGCGCTGCTCGAGATGCGCCTCGGCCAAGAGGACCGCGCCGCGCTCGGCTTCGCCGTGCACGTCCCGCACTACCTGGCCCAGGCCGCCTACCCGGCGGCCGCGGTGACCCTGCTCGGCTCGGTGGCCCGGGCCAGCGGCCTGCAACTGCCCGAGGAGGCGCTGCGCGAGGCGGCCCGGGAGACCGACGAGGAGATCCGCCGCCAGGTGGAAGGCTCCGAGGAGATCCTGGAGGTCGTGCAGGCGCTGGAGCGGCAGTACGACTCGTTCGCCGAGGGCGCGGCGCGGGACGGCAACCTGCTCGCCGACGGTTCGGAGCGGATGCCCACCGCCGACGAGCTAGGCGCCCAGTTCGAGCAGTTCCTGGCCGAACAGCAGGGCCGGACCGACTCGGCCGACTGACCCGGCCCGCACCGGGTCAGCTCACTTCGCGCAGCTTCCCGGTACTCACGTCGAAGACGAAGCCGCGCACCGAGTCTTTGACCGGGATGAACGGGCTGGCCTTGATCCGGTTGATCGACTGCCGGACGTCCTCGTCCAGATCGCTGAACGCCTCGGCCGCCCACGGCGGCCTGATCCCGGTCTCCTCCTCGATGGCGGCCCGGAAGCCATCGTCGGTGAACGTGAGCATCCCGCACTCGGTGTGGTGAATAAGGATGATCTCGCGGGTGCCGAGCAGCCGCTGGCTGATG
Organism: uncultured Actinomycetes bacterium; assembly: GCA_963717125.1. GTDB lineage: Bacteria > Actinomycetota > Actinomycetes > Streptosporangiales > Streptosporangiaceae > RYN-230. The sequence continues at coordinate 257,648 of CAVQVG010000018.1, read as the reverse complement.
GCCAGTGACCGGATCGTGTCGTCGGTGACCGCGCCGCCCGCGTTGCGGATGACGTGCGCCTCACCTTCCTGCAGGCCGAGCAGGCCGTACACGTTGAGCCGGGCGTCCATGCAGGCGACCACGGCCAGTTGCCGGGCCGGCGGCAACGGCAGCAGCCCGCCGAAGACCGCCGCGTACGCGTCGTTGTTGGCCAGCAGTTCATCCGTAGCGGTCATGACGCCAGTCCTCCTCGGTTCTGGCCGCGCTGAGCGGCATTGCTCACGATCATCTTCTGCACCAAATAGGCCGCAGCTACACCGAACCGGCCGAACATTCCGCCCCCCATCTACTGAAATACATAATTCCGAGTGAGATAATAGGGTACAGACGGCAGGCCGGGCCAGCCGGCGCCGGGCCGCCGCCAGGACTGAGGCCAGGACTGAGGCCAGGACCGCGGCAGCGCCGCCGCAGCACCGAGGCCAGCACCGCCACACGAGGCGTTACCCCGCCCGCACACTGCGATACCGGATCATTAGACTGAGCTGCGGGTATCGGGGACGTCGGGGGGAATGCGGCCATGAGCCGGTCAACTGCACGCGAGTGCCTGGCGCCGGGCACGGTGGTGGCACCGGGCGAGGTGCTGGTGGCCACCGAGATCGGCGACCCCGCGCACGGGCTGCTGCCCTGCCCGGCCGCCCCGCTGGTCGGCGGGCTGCTGCACCGCCGCGGCATCCGGGTCCGCTACGCGCCCGTCCCGCAGTCCGGCGACGCCACCCAATCCGACGACGGCGCGGCCCTGTTCGTCACCACCGCGCTGCACCGGGACGGCACCGCCACTGCCATCGGCGCGGCCGCGGACAGCGTGGACGGGGTGGCCATGGCCGCGGCCCGCGGCGCGGTCGAGGAATGGGCCGCGGTCACCTCGAGCCGCCGCCTGCTCAGCGCCGTCAGCCCGTGGTGCCCGGGCGCGCGGCGCGCCCTGGACCAGGCCCGGCAGGCCACCGCCCGCGGCCCCGTGCACGTGCTCGGCCAGCTGATGGCGCCACCCCACGTCTGCGCCGAGCTCGAAAAGGCCGGCGCCGTCTTCACCAGCTCACTATCCGATGTGCCTAACGCCGGCACGGTGCTGATCCCGGCCCACGGTGCCCCGCCGGACGTGCGGGAGCAAGCCGCGGAACGCGGCCTCGACGTCATCGACGCGACGTGCCCCCTGGTCGCGGGCATCCAGGCGGACTGCCACCGGTTCGCGGACCGGGGCGACCAGGTCGTGCTGATCGGCCAGGCCGGCCTGGCCGTGCTGCCCACCGTGCTGGGTGCGGCGCCCGGCCACGCCATCCTGGCCGAGACCCGGGCCGGCGCGGGCGCGGTCCAGGTGTCGGACCCGCGGCGGGTGTCCTACCTGCTGCTGCCGGGCGTCCCGGTGGAGGACACCACGGTGGCCACCGAGGCGCTGCGGTCCCGGTTCCCGGCGCTGCGCGGGCCGGACCCGGACGGGTTCTGCTACGCGGCCTCCGACCGGGCCGAGACGGTCCGCGCCATGGCCGCGTCCTGCGCCATGGTGCTGGTCCTGGGCAGCGAGGACGACCCGGACACCCGCCACCTGACCGCGCTGGCCCGGTCCAGCCACGCCAAGGCCAACGTGATCGGCGCGGTCACCGACATCGTCCCGTCCTGGCTGGCCGGGGCGGGCTCGGTCGGCCTGGCCGAGTCCACCGTCGCGCCGCCCGGCCTGGCCGCCCAGGTGACCGAGGCGCTGTCCGGGCTCGGCCCGCTCAGCGTGACCCAGCGGGTCGTGCACACCGAGGTGACCGGCCGCCCGGCAGACTGGTAACCGGCCCCGGCCCTCTGCCATTGTTGCCTCATGCTGTTTCCCACCTCGCTCGTTGGCAGTTACCCGCAGCCGGACTGGCTCATCGACCGGGAGCGGCTGCGGCACCGTTTCCCGCCCCGGGTCCGCGCCACCGAACTGTGGCGGGTCGCCCCGGAGTACCTCGAGCAGGCGCAGAACGACGCCACCGAGCTGGCCATCCGCGCCCAGGAGCGGGCCGGCCTGGACATCATCACCGACGGTGAGATCCGCCGGGAGAGCTACTCCAACCGGTTCGCGACCGCGCTGGACGGGGTGGACATCGACAACCCGGGCACCGCGCTGGACCGCAGCGGCCACCCGAACCCGGTGCCCCGGGTGACCGGCCCGATCAGGCGGCGGCACCCGGTCGAAACCGGCGACCTGCAGTTCCTCCGCGGTTGCACGAGCAAGACCATCAAGATCACGGTGCCCGGCCCGTTCACCATGGCCCAGCAAGCCCAGAACGAGTATTACGGCAGCACCGAGGCACTGGCGTTGGGATATGCGGAAGCAGTTAATGAAGAGGTCGCGGACCTCTTCGCGGCAGGTGCGGACATCGTGCAGCTGGATGAGCCGTACCTGCAGGCGCGCCCGGAGGAGGCGAAGAAGTACGGCGTCCGGGTGATAAACCGGGCGCTGGACGGGATCACCGGTACCACCGCGGTGCACCTGTGCTTCGGCTACGCGGCCATCATCCACGACCGGCCGTCCGGCTACTCGTTCCTGCCCGAGCTGGCCGACTGCGCCTGCGACATGGTGTCCGTCGAGACCGCGCAGTCCGGCCTGGACTGCTCGGTGCTGTCCGCCCTGGACGGCAAGACGGTCATCCTGGGCGTGCTCAACCTCGGCGACGAGGACGTGGAGAACCCGGCCCTGATCGTCGAGCGGGTCCGCCGGGCGCTGCCCTACGTGGCCGCGGAGCGGCTGGTGCTGGCGCCCGACTGCGGGATGAAGTACCTGCCCCGGAAGTCGGCGTTCGGCAAGCTGAGCGCGCTGCGGACGGCGGTGGCGCTGCTCCGCGCGGACGCCAGCGTGGCGCCTACACCCCCGACAGTATCCCGATAATCGAGCCGATCAGGCTGCTGATCGCGCCGCTGCTGCTCGGCGTGGGCGTCGGACTGTCCGTCGCCGGCGGGGTGGTTGGTGGCGTGCTGGCCGGCGAGGTGGCAGGGTGCGAGCTCGGCTGCGTGCTGGGCTTAGCCTTGGTCGGCGTCGGAGTGGCGAGGTGGCTGGTCTTCTTGCCCGCCTTGCCGCCGCTCTTGCCGGATGAGGACGCGGTCGATCCAGGGGTGCTGGTGCCGGCCCGGCCCTTCTTGCCGGGCCGGCGGCCCGCGCCCGGCGCGGGCACCGTCGGCGCGGCGTGCGCCGAAGCGGCCGGGGTCACCACGGCCGGCCCACGGTCCGCGATGTGGTGCAGCGTGTTCGACACCAGCACCGCGCCCCCGCCGAACACCGCCAGCAGCGCGACCAGCAGTCCCGCCGCCGGGATGAACGAGACCGGCCCGCGGGCCGCGCTGACCGGAGCCACCGCGGCCGGGAACCCGGAGCGGGTGAACGGTTCGGCCCGCTTGGCCACCTCCGCGCAGTACGCCACCGCCCCCGGTGAGGTGTCCCGGAGCAGCGACAGCATCTGGAAGCGCAGCCCGGACGGCGGCACTGGAGCAGGCTGCGCGCCGAGCAGGGCGGCCGCGTTGACCTCGGGACGGTGGTGGTCGGTGCAGATGGGACAGGTGCTGAGGTGGCGGCGGACCAGCTTGCGCTCGGCCCCGGTCAGCTCGTCGGCGGAATCGGTCAGCAGGCTGGCCAGCTCCGGGCAGGCACCCAGCCGGGGCCGGGCCGTCAGCACCGTGCTCAGCGCCGAGTCGAGCCTGGTCCGGGCCCGGGACGCGACCAGCTGCGACTGGTTGGGCGGCACGCCCAGCACATCAGCCAGGTCGGCGCCCGACAGCCCGTGCCGCACGGTCAGCTCGATGATCTCCTGGTCTTCGCGGCTGAGCGTGGCCAGCGCGGACGAGACCAGTTCCTGCTGACCGGGCTCATCGCCGGGCTGGCCGGAATCGGTGACCCTGATCCGCTCGCTGATCATCGTCATGTCGTCGTCATCGGCCGACCGGGAGACACGACGCGGGCCGTCCAGCTGACGCCGGCACTCGTTGCGGGCCACCGCGAACAGCCACGGCCGCAGCCGGCCCGGGTCACGCAGCGTGCCCAGCTTGGCCCCGGCGACCACGAACGTGTCCTGTACCGCGTCCGCCGCGTCCGCCGGGCGGCTCAGCATCGACCGGCAATACGCGTACAGGCCCGGGGCGTACTGATCGTAGGCATCGATCAGCGCCGCTGGCTCGCCAGCCAGCGTCGCGGCCACTATCTCCCCGTCACGCATGTCATCACGCTATGGCTTCCCTGAGGGTTTCGGACGGACTCCATAGGAATCGCCGCAAACCTCATGTCGGCCGCCCGGACCAGGTCTGGTGGGCGGTTAAAGGGTCAGGTTGTAGGACAGAGCGACGCTCAGCCCGCCGGGGCTGACGTCCAGAATCGCGGTGGAGAACAGCCCGGCGCCGACGGCGGTCACCGTGATGTGCACGCTCTGCCCGGCGGCCAGCGAGCCGGACGTCCGGCTCAGCGTGATGTCCTCGAGCAACGCGACGGGCACGGTGATGTGGTAGTTGCTGACCGGGCCGCCGACGGCGGTCAGCGTCAGCGTTCCGGTGTACGAGCCGCCCAGCGACAATCCGAGGCCCAGGTGGAGGGGAGACACGGACAGCGTTCCGCTCACCGAGACCAGGCTGGAAGGCGACCCGGCCGCGGATGTCGTGGACCCCGCCGTCGGGGTGCCGCTGGCCGCCGGGCTGGTGGCCGACGGGCGGCGGGTGGCCGGGTGGGCCCCGCCGGCCAGTGCGGCGGCGCCCCCTGGGCTCTCGGTGGGCCTGCCTGCCGTGGGCGGCTGGGCTGGCGCGGTGGCCGATGGCTCCGGGCTGGCGCCGGGCGCGGCGCCCGGGCCGGGGCCCGGATGGTGGTGCAGCATGCCGCCGGCCAGCAGTGCCCCGCCGACGATGGCCGCGCCACCCGCGGCCGTCCCGGCCCGCAGATGCTGGCCAGACAGCCGGATCGGGCTGGGCGGGTTGAGCGGGTGGGGGAAGCCGCTGGGCCCGACCGGCCCGAGCCGCTGGCCGATGGCCAGCCGGTGGGCCGCCGCGGCCGGCGACGGATCGGTCACCAGGCTGAGCACCTGGTGCCGCAGGGCGGCCGGCAGCACCGCGACCGGCAGCACACCGAGCAGCGTGTCCGGGGTCAGCTCACGGCGCCGCCGGGCGCCGCACACGGCACACCGCCGGATGTGCCGGCTGACCCGCTTACGCAGCAGCACGGTCAGCTTCCCATCCCAGCCCGTCATGATGGTGGCCAGTTCTGTACAGGCTGCCTGCCCGGACCGGGCGACCAGCAGTACGCCCAGCGCCGCCTCGAAGTGCGTGCGGGCCCGGGACGCCATGGCGTGCGCCTGGTTGCGCGGCACCCCCAGGGTGTCGGCCAGGTCCGCGCCGGTCAGTTCGTGTCCCAAGGTCAGCTCGATGATCTCCCGCTCGCTGGGGCTGAGGCCGGCCAGCGCCGCCCAGACCAGCTCGCGGAGTTCGGCTTGCTCCAGGCCGGTGCCAAGGTCAGTGGTGTCATCGCTCACCTCAGCCGACTCGTCCAGCCGGGTGGCGGAATCCCGGGCCCGCAGCCGCCGGTGGCACTCGTTCCGGGCCACCGCGTAAAGCCAGGGCCGGAGCCGGTCCGGGTCGCGCAGCGCGGTGACCTTGTCGGCGGCGATGACGAACGTGTCCTGCACCGCGTCCGCCGCGTCGGCCGGTTCGGCGAGCAGTACCTGACAGTAAGAGAACAGATCCGCTGCGTAACGGTCATAGCCCGCAGAAAGCCCTGCCGGGTCGCCAGCGATGATCGCGGCCACAATGTCCCGGTCGCGCATGGGCTTACGGTAGGCCGCCACGGCTGGCCCGGGGGGCAATTCCGGCCTATCACCGCGGTCGCCGCGGAATTGCGGTCGCGCAGGCTGGCGACCGGCCCGTTGGCCCCCCCTGGACCGCCGGTGGGCCTACCGCCCCCGTGCTGCCGCGCCCGGTGCTGCCCCAGCTCCCGGTGCCCGGGCGCAGGTGCTCCCGGCCCGCGCCCAGCGGACCGGCGCCCAGTGGACCGGCGCCCGGCTGGCCGGTGCCCGGCTGGCCGTGACGGCACCGGCGGCGCCCGGCAGTGGCTGCCCGGGTACCGCCGGTGCTGTCCCCCGATACGCGGCAGTTCTGCGACGGCGCCGCCGGGGGCAGGCAGCGATGAGCCGCCCCGGACAGCGCCAGCGCGGGGCGGTGCGGGGTCGCGGTGGCCGAGGCCACCATGACCGCCGGCGTCATGCCCGCTCCGCGCGACGTCCGCACCCGGGGATGCCCGGGCAGCACCAGCAGCACGCTGGCTGTCGCCGCGACGAGCATGCTGACCGCGACCCCGGATGCCTTCGTCAGTGAGTCCATGCCGCGTCCCCTCCTTACGACGGCGCCGGGTTACGCCGTCGGAGGTAGGAGTCCGCGCCCCGGTCCCTACCAACACTTTCTGCCGGAATTTCTCATCCAGCCCTTTCCGGCACCCTCCGGGTCCAGCCGTTTCCGGCACCCTCCGGGTCCAGCCCTTTCCGGCACCCTCCGGCGCGCACGCGCCGGCACCCCCGGGCGACCGCCCACGCGACTCGGCACCCGCAGCCGGGCCACCACCGCTCCGCCCCCCGTCGCCACGCAGCGGCGCCAGCCGGTCACAATGGCGGCTATTTGGTTACCGAAATATCTCTGCAGAAATACCTCCTGGGGGTATCGGGAGATACCCCCACGAGGTTTATGAATTCCCGGCCACATTCCGCCTGGCGGCTCGCCCCGGCCGCACTGACCCCGGCCCGCCCGGAGCCGGTCCCCGCCCTGGTCAGCCGCGCCGCCGACCACCCAGCCAGCCCCGCCCTGGCCAGCACCAGCTCAGCCAGCCCGGCCCCCACCACCATCAGCCCGCCGCTGTCCCTGCGCCTGGCCGCCTGCTGCAACATCGTGATGGGCCTGGTCATGGGCTACATGCTGATCATCAGCCTGTAGCCGCCGCGGGCAGGTCCAGGTCCACCACGACCGGGGCGTGGTCAGACGGCCCCTTGCCCTTGCGCGCTTCCCGGTCGATGTAGGCGTCCTTGACCGCCGCCGCCACCGGCGCGCTGGCCAGCACCAGGTCGATCCGCATGCCCATGCCCTTGTGGAACATGCCCGCCCGGTAGTCCCAGTAGGTGAACGGCTGGCCCTTGAGCGCCCGGGCCGGCAGGTCGGTGAACCCGAGCGCCAGCACCTCGGCCAGCGCGGCCCGTTCCGCCGGGGTGACGTGGGTGGAGCCCACGAACGCCGCCGGGTCCCACACGTCCTCGTCGCTGGGCGCGATGTTGAAGTCCCCGCACACCACCAGGCGCGGCTCGCCTGCCCCGGCGCCGGGCGCGCCGTCGGCCAGCTCCGTACGCAGCGCGTCGCGCAGCGCGGCCAGCCAATTGAGCTTGTAGGCCAGGTGCGGGCTGTCCAGCGCCCGCCCGTTCGGCACGTACACCGACCACACCCGGCAGCCCGCGCAGGTGGCGGAGATGGCCCGGGCCTCCGGGTCGGGGAAGCCCGGCTCACCGGCGAAGCCGCGGCGCACCTCGTCCAGGCCTACCCGGGACAGGATGGCCACCCCGTTCCACCGGCCGGTGCCGTACAGCCCGGCCTCGTAGCCCAGCTCACCAACCGCCGCGGCCGGGAAGCCGCTGTCCGGGGCCTTCGTTTCCTGCAGGCACAGCACGTCCGGCCGGACCTCCTCCAGCCAGCCGAGCAGCCGCGGCAGCCGGGCCTGCACCGAGTTGACGTTCCAGGTGGCCAGCCGCACGGTCGTCACTCCCGTTCTGTCAGGCGTTCGCGTGCAGGGCGGCGTTCAGCGCGACGCCGTGACCCGACCGTTCGACGACCCGGACCGCGCCGGTCTGCGAGTCGCGCAGCCAGAGCAGCCCCGGCTGCCCGGACAGCTCCCGCGCCTTGACCACCTGCCCGTCCGGCAGCGCCACCTTGGTGCCCGCGGTCACGTACAGGCCGGCCTCCACCACGCAGTCGTCGCCGAGGGAAATGCCGATCCCGGCGTTCGCGCCGATCAGGCAGCGCTCGCCGACCGAGATCGTCTCTGTCCCGCCGCCGGACAGGGTGCCCATGATGGACGCGCCGCCGCCCACGTCGGATCCGTCGCCGACCATCACGCCGGCCGAGATCCGGCCTTCGACCATGGAGCTGCCGAGGGTGCCGGCGTTGTAGTTGACGAAACCCTCGTGCATGACCGTGGTCCCCTCGGCCAGGTGCGCGCCGAGCCGGACCCGGTCCGCGTCGGAGATGCGCACCCCGCCGGGCAGCACGTAGTCCACCATCCGCGGGAACTTGTCCACCCCGTACACGGTGACCGGGCCGCGGCGGCGCAGCCGCAGCCGGGTGGCCTCGAACTCCGGTACCGGGCACGGCCCGTGGTTCGTCCACACCACGTTGGCCAGCAGCCCGAAGATGCCGTCCAGGTTGCCGCCGCGGGGCCGGACCAGGCGGCTGGACAGCAGGTGCAGCCGCAGGTAGACGTCGTGCGCGTCGGCCGGGGCGGTCGCCAGCCGGCCGATCGTGGTGCGCACCGCGACGACCTCCACCCCGCGGCCGGGATCTTCCCCCAGCAGGCTGACCGCGTCCGGGCCGAGGGCCTCGGTGGCGTCCGCCACGGACAGCCGGTCGGTGCCCCCCGCCGGGCTGGCCGGGATCAGCTCCGGCGCCGGGAACCAGGTGTCCAGCACGGTGCCATCCGCCACGGTGGCCAGGCCCACGCCCTGCGCCCCGGTCAGTTCAGCATCGAAGTCAGGCTCAGTCACGGCCACATGCTAGCCGCCGCGCCGACACCGGAGCGCTGCGACGCCAGCAGCGCGGCGGCAGGGCGCCGGGGTTGGGTCAGGCCTGCGGGCCGCTGGGCTCCGCATCCGCGACGTCGGCTCCGTAGCCGGCTTCGGCGAGCATCTGGCGCAGGTTGACAACCGCCTGGGTGTCGATGTCTTTGTGGCGGGGCGGGTCGAAGTATTCGGTCTGGGACCCTATGGTCACGGCGACCTTGCCGCCGTGCTGCTCTTCGGCTGAGCCGATCACGCTCAGCAGCGACAGCACGGCACGCCATTCGATGTTGTGGCCTGCGGGATGCTGGAAGATCTGGCGCAGCGTGTTGCGCTGATGGTTACTGAGGTGAACTGGCGGGGTCGGCGATGACATGCGTGCTCCTGTCCGCTCCGCCACCAGGGGCGGAGCTGGGCATACCCGGCCTGGGAGGCCCGGGCAGGGCCTGCGGTCTGGCGCTGTCGTGCCCGCCTTCCCATTCCCAGGTACCCACCTGGATGTTATCTGGTGCCGTCCTGGCCGGGATGCTGGCTGGCGGGGCGGCCGGGTCGGCCGACCGGGGCCACCAGCCTCCGTCCAGCAGCGTCCGGGCGGACGGGTCGGGCTGCAGCCGCAGCCGCGGCCCGGGCGGCGGCGCCGGGCTGGTCGCCGTGTCGCGTTGGGTCGTAGTCAGCATGGCTGCTGCCTCTTCCTGCCGGGTGCCGTTGCCTGGCGGCCCGGGCTTGTGTCAGCGGTGGGCGAACCGGCTGGACTTGCCGCTGCGCCCGGTGAGCAGGTGGACGACCAGTAGCAGGACGGCTGCTCCGGCGATGGCGGTGAGCCAGGTGGAGACGTTGAAGAAGCCGTGCAGGCTGTGGATGTGGAACAGCTTGGTGGCGAGCCAGCCGCCGAGCAGTGCCCCGGCGATGCCGATCAGGCAGGTGAGGATGAGGCCCTGTGATCTTTTGCCGGGGATCAGCATGTTGGCGATCAGGCCCGCGACGAGGCCGAGGATGATCCAGGCGATGATGCTCATAACCGACTCCTAAGTCAGTGACGTACGGGGGTGCGGTAGTCGGTAGGCGGCCGTGCCTGGGGCGCGGTGCCCTGGTTGCGTCAGCCGGCCTGCGAGTTGCGCCGGTCGCGCCGCATGATCTGCCGCAGCTGGGTGATCCGGGTATGCGCACGCCGGCGCCGGGGCGGCTGCGGCGCGGACGGCGGCTGGGGCGGGTGTGGCGCGGACGGGGTGGAGCCGTTGACTGAGGGGGGTGGCGCGGTGGTCGTCGTGCCCGGCGGGGTCGGTGTTTCGGTCATGGCACTGCTTCTTTCCAGAGTGGGAGCGCGCCGTTGAGGCCCTTGGCAGGCTCCCGTGCGGACCTGGGCTTGCCGCGGCCTTCGGCTGCCGCTCCCCGGTGTCTGCCCACAGGCTACAGTCGAAAGCTATAACTAGCAATTGATTTCCGGAATAATGATGCTAGCTTTAGAGCGTGGAGAGTTGGAGCTTCCTGACCAACCACGCCCGCGTCCTGCTGTGCATCGCCAGCGACCCGGGCGCGCGACTGCGTGACATCGCGGCCAGCCTGGGCATCACCGAGCGCAGCGCGTACGGCATCGTCACCGAACTGACCGCGGCCGGATACGTCGTCAAGCAGAAAGACGGCCGCCGCAACCGGTACCAGATCCAGACGCACCTCCGGCTGCCAGAACCAGCCAGCCAGGAACCCGCCATCGGCGAGGTCCTGGACCTCCTGGTGGGTGACGGCGCCAGCCAGCAGCCCCGCGAACACCCGCGGTCTCCGGCGGACCCGCGTTAGTCGCCTAGTTCGGCGCGGCGGCGGGTGACGAAGTCTGCCAGCTCGGCGCGGATCGCGTCGTCCAGCGGCGGCGGCTGGTACTCCGCCAGCGTCTTGGCGCAGATCTCGCTGGCCCGCGCGGCGGTGTCCTTGCCGCCCAGCTTGAGCCACCGCTCGTAGTTGGCCGTGGAGGACAGCAGCGGCCGGTAGAAGCACTCCCGGAACCGCTCCATGGTGTGCGCGGCGCCGAGGAAGTGCCCGCCGTGCCCGACCTCCTCATGCGCGCCGAACGCCAGCGACTCCTCGTCGATCTCCAGCGGGGTGAACTCGACCCGCAGCATGCGCAGCAGCTCGATGTCGATGATGAACTTCTCATAGCAGCTGACCAGGCCACCCTCCAGCCAGCCAGCCGCGTGCATGACGAAGTTGGTGCCGGCCAGGAACGTCGGCAGCAGCGTCATCAGCGCCTCGTAGGCGGCCTGCGCGTCCGCGGTCTGGCTGGAGTTCAGCCCGCCGCCGGTGCGGAACGGCAGCCCGAAGTGCCGGGCGAGCTGACCGGTGCAGAGCAGCCCGATGGCCGATTCCGGGGTGCCGAAGCTGGGCGAGCCGGACTGCATGTCGATGTTGGACAGGAACGAGCCGAAGATGACCGGGCAGCCGGGCCGGATCAGCTGGGCCAGCGCGATGCCGGACAGCGCCTCGGCCAGCTGCTGCACCAGCGCGGCCGGGATGGACACCGGCGACATCGCGCCCATCAACAGGAATGGCGTCAGTACCACGGGCTGGTTGGCCGCGCAGTACTCGAACTGCGCGTCCAGCATGCGGTCGTCCCAGCGCAGCGGGGAGTTGCAGTTGATCAGCGAGACGGTGGCCGGCGTCCGCTCGATGGCCGCCCGGCCCGCCTCGGCGCCCTGCCCGCCGCCGAACAGGATCTCGGTCATCTTGATGGTGTCGGCCGCGTTCGGCCCGGACACCACGTTGCCCATGTAGATCTTGTCGGTCACCGTCTGCAGCGCGTAGATCATGTCCAGGTGCCGGGAGTCGAGCGGCGCGTCGTTCGGCTCGCAGATCACTCCCCCGGCCGAATCCAGCTCCGGGAACGACTGGGACAGCATGCACAGCCGGCGGAAGTCGTCCAGCGTGGCGTCCCGCCGGACATCGCCTTCGCGGATGAACGGCGAGCCGTACACCGCGCCGAACACCATCTGGTCGCCGCCGATATGCACGCTGTTGACCGGGTTGCGGGCCTGCAGGTCGAACTCCCTGGGCGCCTTGGCCACCTGGGCCAGGACGAAGTCCGGGTCGAGGAAGACCACCTCGCCGTCCACCTTCTGGCCGGCCTGGCGGAACAGTTCCACCGCCTCGGGCTTGGCGAACTGGACGCCGATCTCCGAGACGATCCGCCGCCAGCCCTTGTCCAGCACGCCGATCGCGTCCGCGGACAGGATCTCGTAGCGCGGCATGGTGTTGCGGAACATCGCCACCTCGTTCCCGTCTTGACCCTCTCCCGGACCGGTACGTAGCATCACATAGTAGAACAGAGTTCCGTAACATGGAACTCATGGGCGTACCCAGAACAGGCGCGGGCACGACCGGCGCGGGCAGCACAGGCACGGGCAGGACAGGTGAGGGCATGGTGGCAACCCCCACCGGAACCCAGGCGGTGGACCGGGCCGCGCGGCTGGTCACCGAGGTGGTGCACGCGGCGGATTCGGTGACGTTCACCGAGCTGGCCGCGGCCACCGGGCTGGCCAAGAGCACCACGTCGCGGCTGCTCGACGCGCTGGAGCGGGGCGGGCTGGTCCGCCGGGGCGCGGACGGCCGGTTCTCCCCGGGCGAGGTGTTCGTCCGGTACGCGTGGCGCGGCGGGGCTGAGGCCGGGCTGACCGAGGTGGCCCGGCCGTTCCTGGACCGGCTCGGCGAGCTGACCGGCGAGACGGTGAACCTCGGCGTGGCCCGGGACGGCCTGGTCGAGCAGATCGCCCAGGTGGACAGCCGGTACCTGATCGGCGGGACCAACTGGCTCGGCCGCCCCGTGCCGCTGCATTGCGCGGCCCTGGGCAAGGTGCTGCTCGCGTTCGGCGCGGCCGACCTGCCGCCGGGCCGGCTGGAGGCACGCACGCCACGGACCATCACCAGCCGCGCCGCGCTGGAGGACGATCTGCATCTGGTGCGGCGCAGCGGCTACGCGGTCACCGACGAGGAGCTGGAGCCCGGGCTGGTCGCGGTGGCGGCCCCGGTGTTCCGGGACGGCGCGGTCGTGGTGGCCGCGCTGTCGGTGTCCGCCCCGGCCAGCCGGCTCATCGCGGCCCACCTTCCCGACGTCGCCAAGGCCTGCGTCGCCGAGGCGGACGGGCTGTCCGCCGCCCTCGGCCACCGATCTTCCGACCACGGGCCCACCGACCCCGGGCCCACCGACCCCAGGCCTATCAAGCACGGGCCCACCCGCAAACTCAGGACCACGAAGGAAGGTGCCGCGTGACCCAGGAAGAGCTGCTCCGCCAGCTGTATGACTTCACGCTGGTCGGCAACGGGCCCGAGGTGATCAGCCTGACCAATGCTGGCCTGGAGATGGGCCTCGGCCCGGAAACCCTGCTGTACGAGGCGCTGATCCCGTCGCTGGAAGAAGTCGGCGCCCGGTTCGAGCGCGGTGACTTCTTCGTGCCGGAGATGCTGATCGCGGGCAAGGCCATGGCCGGGGCGCTGGAGATCCTCCGCCCGCTGCTGGCCGAGACCGGCGCCCAGTCGATCGGCACCATCGTGATGGGCACGGTCAAGGGCGACGTGCACGACATCGGCAAGAACCTGGTCAACATCATGTTCGAGGGGGCCGGGTTCCAGGTCATCGACCTCGGCGTGCAGGTCGCGCCCGAGAAGTTCATCGCCGCGATCCAGGAGCACAAGCCGGATATCGTCGGCTTCTCCGCGTTCCTGACCACGACCATGCCGATGTTCAAGGCCAACATCAACGCCTTGCAGAAGGCCGGGCTGCGCGACCAGGTCATCGTGATGGTCGGCGGCGCCCCGGTCACCCAGGAGTACGCGGACGTGGTCGGCGCGGACGGGTACGCGTCCGACGCGTCGGCCGCCGTGGTCCGGGCCAAGGAGTTGCTGCGGCACCGCCGCGCGATGACCCCCGCCTAGGAGGCCAGCATGGAGACAGTGCTCAGGTCGGCCAGCAAAGAGGTCGTGATCAGCCCGGACCGGGCGTTCTGCATCATCGGCGAGCGGATCAACCCGACCGGCCGCAAGATTTTCCAGGAGCAGCTGCGCCGCGGCGACCTGTCCCGGATCGAGCTCGACGTGGCCCAGCAGGTGGCCGGCGGGGCCATGGTGCTGGACGTGAACATGGGCGCGCCGCTGGCCGACGAGGCCGAGCTGATGGTGGCCGCGGTCAAGCTGATCCAGGGGCAGACCGACCTGCCGCTGTGCATCGACTCCTCGATCGTCGAGGTGCTGGACGCCGGCCTGGCCACCTACCAGGGCAAGGCGCTGGTCAACTCGGTGACCGCCGAGGACGAGCGGCTAGCCGCGATCCTGCCGCTGGTCAAGAAGTACGGCGCGGCGGTCATCGCGCTGCCCAACGACGAGGAGGAGATCCCGGACGAGCCGGCCCGCCGGGTCGAGCTGGCCCGCAAGATCATCGACACCGCGACCGGCCGGTTCGGCATCCCGATCGAGGACATCGTCATCGACCCGCTGGCCATGCCGGTCGGCGCGGACACCTCCGTGGTCGTCAAGACGATGCAGACCATCGAACTGCTCCGCCAGGAGTTCGGCGTGAACACCACGCTGGGCGCGTCCAACGTGTCGTTCGGCATGCCGGACCGGCACACGCTCGGCGCGACGTTCCTGCCGATGGCCATCCACAGCGGGCTGACCAGCGCCATCCTGGACGCCCGGTCGCCGCAGATCGTCCGCGCGGTGCAGGCCGCCGACCTGCTGCTGGACCGGGACCCGTGGGGCGCCGCCTGGATCGCCAGGCACCGTGCCCAGCAGGCCCAGGCCCAGCAGGCCCAGACCCAGCAGACTCAGACCGGGCCGGGCGCACCGTGACGTTGCCGGTAACCGAGGACACCGGCGGCCTGGCCGCCGGGCCGGTCCGGGTCGACCTGGTCTTTGAGCCCAGCGGGCGGCGGGTCCGGGTACCCGCCGGGGTCACCCTGTTCGACGCGGCGAGCTGGAACGGCATCGCCATCGACTCCACCTGCGGCGGCCACGGCACGTGCAAGAAGTGCAAGGTCCGGGTGCTGGACGGCGCCGCACCGCCGACGCCCCTGGACGAACGGGCGTTCAGCATCGATGAATTGCGGGCGGGCTGGCGGCTGGCCTGCCGGGCGCAGGCGGCGGGCGACACCACCATTCACGTGCCGCCGCTGGTCACCCGGCCCAAGGCGGCCACGGTCGGGGTGGGCCGGCAGGTCATCCTGCGGCCCGCGGTGCAGAAACGCTACGTGGAACTGGATGAGCCCACGCTGGCCGACCAGCGCAGCGACCTGGAGCGCCTGCTGGCCGCCGTGGACGACCTGGAGCTGCGCGCCGACCTGCACGCGCTGCGCGCGATCGGCCCCGCGCTGCGGGCCGCGGACTACAAGGTCACCGCGGTCATCGTGGACGACGTGCTGATCGACGTGCAGCCCGGGGACACCTCGGAGCGGATCTTCGGCATCGCGTTCGACCTGGGCACCACCACCGTGGTGGCCACGGTGCTCGACCTGGCCACCGGCACGCCCGCCGCGGTCGCCTCCGCGCTGAACGCCCAGCAGCCGTTCGGCGCCGACGTGATCACCCGGATCAGCGCGACCATGCTGGACCCGGCCACGCTCGGCCGGCTGACCGCGCTGGCCCACCAGACGCTGGGTGAGCTGGCCGCCGAGGTGTGCGCGGAGGCCGGCGTGGATCCGGCCGAGGTGTACGAGGTCGCGCTGGCCGGCAACGCGACCATGACGCACATCGCGCTGGGCATCGACCCGGAGCCGCTCGGCGTGGCCCCGTTCATCCTGGCCACCCGGCTGCTGCCCGAGGTGCTCGCGGCCGACCTCGGCGTGGCGGTGCACCCGCGGGCCCGCGCGGTGGTGTTCCCGCCGTTCGGCGCGTACGTCGGTGGGGATATCACGGCCGGCCTGCTGGCTTCGGGGATGGACCGGGACCAGCGCACCCGGCTGTTCATCGACATCGGGACCAATTGCGAGATCGTGCTGGGCAACCGGGACTGGCTGCTGGCCACGGCCGCGCCGGCCGGGCCCGCGTTCGAAGGCGCGGCCATCCGCTGCGGGATGCGCGCCGCGGACGGCGCCATCGAGGTGGTCACGATGACCCCGGAGGCGCTGGACCTCAAGGTCATCGGGGACGCGGAGCCGGCCGGGCTGTGCGGCTCCGGCCTGGTGGACGCCGTGACCGGCCTGGTCCGGCTGGGCCTGCTCGACTCCTCCGGCCGCCTCGTCCCCGGCGAGCGGGCCGCGGAACTGGCCCCCGGCCTGGCCGACCGGCTCACCACGCTGGGCGCGGAACGCGTGTTCGTGCTGCACTGGCTGGGCGAGCCGGGTGACGTGTCCCGGTCGGTGTACCTGTCCCAGCGGGATGTCCGCGAGCTCCAGTTCGCCAAGGCGGCCATCGCCACCGGCTGGCAGATCCTGCTGGAGGAAGCCGGCCTGCAACCCGCGGACATCCAGCAGGTGCTGCTGGCGGGCTCGTTCGGCAGCTATCTGTCGCCGGCCAACGCGATCCGGCTCGGGCTGGTGCCCGCGGTCGGCGTGCTGCGCGTGGTCAGCGCGGGCAACGTGGCCGGCGAGGGCGCCAAGATGGCCCTGCTCAGCGTGCGCGAGCGGGCCGGCGGCCTGGCCCTGCTCGAGGAGGTGAGATATGTCGAGCTCTCCGACCGCCCCGATTTCAACGACCGCTTCGTCGACCAGCTCTCCTTCCCTGCTTAACGCCCCAACCCAACCAGCGCCGCCAGGAAATGGTGCGGCCGATGGCGGCGCACCCCGCACCCAGCCGACGCCGACCGCCGGCGAAGCGGCCGCAGGGGTTCGGCTGGTGGTGATCGCCTGCGGCGCGCTGGGCGGGCCCATCCGGGAGATCACCAGCCGCCGTGGCTGGCCGGTCGAGCTGCACAGCCTGCCGTCGCTGCTGCACAACCGGCCCGCCCAGATCACGCCGCAGGTCGAGCGGCTCGCCGTGGCGGCGCTGGATCGCGGCCTGCCGGTCGCGGTCGGCTACGCGGACTGCGGGACGTACGGGGCGCTGGACGAGCTGTGCGGCCGGCTGGGCCTGCGGCGACTGCCGGGGCTGCACTGTTATGACCTGCTGGCCGGGCCGTCCCGGGTGGCGGAGCTGTTCGCCGACGAGCCGGGCACCTACCTGCTGACCGACTTCCTGGTCCGTTCGTTCCGCCGGTCGGTGCTCACCGAGCTGGGCCTGGACCGCTACCCGGAACTGTGGCCGGACTACTTCGGGCACTACCGCCGGGTGGTCTGGCTGGCCCAGCACCCCGACCCAGCGCTGGACGCGGAGGCCCGCACGGTGGCCGCGATGTTCGGTCTCCCACTAACGGTGATCGACACCGGCACGGCCCGCCTGGAACGCGAACTAGAAAACCTCATTGGGCCCACCAGTCACATTGATCATGCTCCCTCGCCTCTTTTCACCCCAGAGGTGCGGGTCGCTGGGCGTTTTGTCCCGAATCGTGCGCACCGGAGGGGTGAAAAGAACTCCCTGCGGGCACCTGCCGGGCGAGGTGCCACCGGACCGGCGGGGACCGAAGGCGGGCAGCGGTGCGCGGCGGGCTAGCCAGCGTGGCGCCGCTGCTGGCGCACCCGCGCTACGAGGTGTTCCCGGCCGCATCGATCGAGGACCAGGTCACCGAGTGGGTGCCGCGCGGCATGACGGTCACCGTCACCGCCTCACCGACCAAGGGCCTGGCCGCCACGCTCGACCTGACCGAGCGGCTGGCCGGTCACGGCTACCAGGTGGTGCCGCACGTGTCGGCCCGGCTGGTCACCGGGGACGCCCATCTCCGCGAGATCGTGGCCCGGCTGACCGGGTGCGGGGTGACCGACATCTTCGTCCCGGCCGGCGACGCCGATCCGCCGGCGGCCCGTTCGACAGCGCGCTGTCCCTGCTCACCCGGCTCACCGAACTGGGCCGCCCGTTCGCCCGGGTCGGCATTACCGGGTACCCGGAGTCACACCCGCGCATCGACGACGACATTGTCATCCAGGCCATGTGGGACAAGCGGCACCACTCCTCCTACATCGTCAGCAACCTGTGCTTCGACCCGGCCCTGCTGCGCAAGTGGATCAGCCGGATCCGGGCCCGCGGCGTCACGTTGCCGTTGTACGTGGGGCTCGCGGGGCCGGTGGAGCGGGCGAAACTGCTGCGCATGGCGGCCAAGGCTGGGGTGGCCGAATCCGCCCGGTTCCTGACCGGGCACACCGAGTGGTTCCTGCGCCTCGGCACCCCGGGTGGTTACCGTCCGGAACGGCTGCTGGACCGGACCGGAACGGCACTTGCGGACCCCGCCGCGGCCGTGGCCGGATTGCACTTGTTCACCTTCAACCAGGTCAAACAGACTGAGCAGTGGCGGCGCAGCCTGCTGGAACGGCTCGCCGGGCCAGGTCGCGGGGATGTGGCCATATGACCGGCGACACGCCATTTACCTGCGCCAATTACACTGCGCCGGCAAAGACGAGACTTACTGTACTAAGCGAACACCGCCCAATTTCGGTCGCTCCGGCATAGGCTGTGCACTGCAACTCCATCACAGAGTTGTCGTGCCCAACCGGCTCGTGCAGTACTAGGGATCTTCGAAGCATCGTCCGGAACTGTGACGGGAGAATTCCGTGACCGTGCACTCGGCAGCGCCTCGCCCAACTGGAAGCGGAGGGGCTTCGTGCCGGGCCAGCTAGTCGAGTGGCCGCTGCGGTGCGGCCCGGTCCCGCCCCTCGCCGATGCGGCCAGCCCCCGGCCGGAGACCGGGCTAGGGCTGGTCGGGAAGCTGGCCCCGGGAGACACGCTCATCCTGACCCCGGCCGGCCAGCCAGGGTCACCGCGGTTCCCCGAGCACGGTGGCAGCGGCAAGACCCAGCTGGCCGCGGCCCTGGCCCATGGCCTGTGGGACAGCCGCTCCGTGGACCTGCTGGTCTGGGTGGGCGCGACCAGCCGGGACGCGATCCTCTCCGGCTACGCCGCCGCACTCGCCGACCTGGGCGCGGCCGACCTGGATGACGACCTGCTGGCCGCCGCGCAGCGCTTCCTGGCCTGGCTGTCCCGCACCGAGCGGCGCTGGCTGGTGGTGCTCGACGACCTGGCCGACCCGGCTGACCTCGACGGGCTGTGGCCGGACGGCACCGATGGCCGGGTCGTGGTCACCGCCCGCCAGGAGAACTCGCTGGACGGGCCGAACCGGCGGGTGGTGCAGGTCGGCTCGTTCGCCATGCGGGAGGCGCTGGCCTACCTGACCGGCAGGCTCAGCACCGACCCGGGCCAGCGCACCGAAGCGCTCGACCTGGCCACCGACCTCGACCGCCAGCCGCTGGCGCTGGCCCACGCCACCGCCGCGCTGATCTGCACCGGGGCCAACTGCCGCGACTACCGGGGCTGGTTTCACGACCGGCGGCGGCGGCTCGCGCCCCCGGCGTCCGACACCGAGCCCGGCCCCATCGACGTGACCTGGTCGCTGGCCATGGACCTGGCCGACCAGATCGCGCCCGCCGGGCTGGCCCGGCCGATGCTGGCGCTGGCCGCGCTGCTGGATCCGGCCGGCATCCCGGGGGTGGTCTTCACCAGCCAGGCCGCGTGCGGGTACATGACCGGGCACCCGGCCATGCCGGGCGATCCCGGCCAGGCTCGGGAAGCGGTGCACAACCTGGCCCGGGCCGGCCTGGTCACCATCAACCCGGCCAGCACGACCCGCACCGTCCAGGTGCACCCGCTCATCCAGGCGCTGACCAGGAAGGTCATTCCGGCGGATGAGTTCGAGCGGGCCGCCCGGTCCGCCGCCGACGCGCTGTACCAGACCTGGCCCGGGCCCGAGGTGCCGCCCCGGCTGGCGCAGGCGCTGCGCGACTGCACCGCCCGGCTGCGCGACTGCACCGGGGACCTGCTGTGGACCCCGGAGGCCCACCCGGTGCTGCTGCGCGCCGGGGAGAGCCTGTCCCGCGGGGAGATCAGCGGCCCAGCCACCGCGTACTGGCTGTCCATGCTGGACACCTCGGCCCGGGTGCTCGGCCCGGCCCATGCCCAGACGCTGCGCTGCCGGGACGGCCTGGCCGCCGCGTACGAGGCCGCCGACCGGCTCGACGACGCTATCGGCGTGTACGAGCGCACCCTGGCCGAGCGGCAGCGGGCGCTGGGCAACGACCACCCGGACGCCCTGGCGTCGTGCGCCCACCTGGGCCGGGTCTACGCGGCCGCGGGCCGGCACGGCGAGGCGCTGCCGATGTACGAGCGGGTGGTCGCGGACCGCGAGTGGGTGCTGGGCGCCCGGCACCCGGAAACCCTGGCGGCGCGCGGCGACCTGGCCGCCGCCTACCTGGCCGCGGGCCGCCCGGACCAGGCCCTGCCGGTCTACGAGCAGACCCTGGCCGACCTGGACCGGGCGCTGGGCCCGGCGCACCCGGACACGCTCAACGCCCGGGCCGGCCTGGCCCACGCGTACCAGACGGTGGGCGAACTGAAGCAGGCCGTCCCGGCGTTCGAGCGCACCCTGGCCGAACGGGAGAAGGCGCAGGGCCCGGACCACCCGGACACCATCAGCGCCCGCGCCGACCTGGCCTACGTCTACCGGACCGCGGGCCGGATGAAACACGCCATCCCACAGTACGAGCGGGTGGTCGCGGACCGGGACCGGGTGCTGGGCAGCTACCATCCGGACACGCTCACCGCCCGGGGCAACCTGGCCAACGCGTACCTGGCCGCCCGGCGGCTCAAGGACGCGCTGCCGGTGTACGAGCGCACCCTGGCCGACCGGGAGATGGCCCAGGGGACCGACGACGTGGACACGCTGACCGCCCGGGGCAACCTGGCCAACGCCTACCATTCGGCCGGGCGGCTCAAGGACGCGCTGCCGCTGTACGAGCAGACCCTGCTCGACTGCGAGCGGGTGCTCGGTCCCACCCATCAGGCCACGCTGACCTCACGGGCCAACCTGGGTTCCGCCTACCACGCGGCGCTGCGGCTGACCGAGGCGATCAGCGTGTTCGAGCGCACCCTGGCCGACTGCGACGTGGCGCTGGGCCCGGACCATCCGCTGACCCAGGCGGTCCGGGAGAACCTCGAAGCGGCCAACCGCAGCTAGCCACGCTCCTTGAGCGCGGCGATCAGGGCGGGAATCACGTCGGCCAGGTCACCGATGACCGCGTAGTCGGCCCGGGCCAGGATCGGTGCGCCCGGGTCGGTGTTCACCGCCACGATGTGCTTGGCGCTGGCGCAGCCGGCCATGTGCTGGATCGCGCCGCTGATCCCGCAGGCCAGGTACAGCTCGGGGGTGATCTTCGTGCCGGTCTGCCCGACCTGCTGGGTGTGTGGCCGCCACCCTTCGCTGGTGACCACCCGGGACACCCCGACCACGCCGCCGAGCAGGCCAGCAAGCTCTTCCAGCGGGGCGAAGCCGTCCGGGCCGCCGACCCCGCGGCCGCCGCCGACCACCACCCGGGCCGTGGCCAGCGACATCCCGCCACCCTGAGCCGCCGAGACCTCCGCCCGGACCAGCAGGTCGGCCGGGGCGAGGTCCGGCTCGTGCACGTGCACCTCCGGCTCGGCCGCGGTCTCGGCGGGAACCGGCGGCACCGCGTCGGTGGCCACGGTGAGCAGCGCGGGCGAACCGTCCAGCACGGCGTCCTCGATCAGCACCCCGGCCCACCGCTGCCGGGCCACGGCCAGCGTGCCTTCCGCCGTGGCCGCGGCGGAGATGCAGTTCGCGGCCATCGGCTGGCCGGTCAGCGCGCCCAGGTGGGCGAGCACCTCGTGACCGCGCTCGGTGCCGGCCGCCAGCACCGTGGCGGCCACGGTCACGCTGGCCAGTCCTTCCAGGGTTCGCGCCCACGCCTGCGGCGCGTACCCGTCCAGCGCCGCGGGCTCGATGACGTACGCCTCGGTGACGCCGTAGCTGCCCAGCAGGCCGGCCGGCACCTGGCCGGCCGGGCCGAACAGCACCGCGCACAGGCCCTGGCCGGCCAGCGTGCGCGCGAACGTCAGCGCCCGCAGCGACGCGTCGGTGGGGCCGTCCGCATCCAGCTCGACCAAACAGAGCACGGTGCCCCTCTGCGCCGTCCAGTCGGCGCCGCGGCGCGTTGGCTCGGTCATCGCAGCACCCCCAGCTCGTCCAGCAACTGGACCAGGGCAGGTACCGCGTCGGGTCCGGTGCCCAGCACGGTGGCCTGGTGCGGCTGCGTCTCCGGCACCCGGAGCCCTTGCTTGCGCAGGCCCTCGGGCTGCCACGGCGGCTGATACTGCTCGATGACCGCCCGCTTGGCGCGCAGCCGGCCCGGCAGCGACGGGTACCTGGGCAGGTTGATGCCTTCCTTCACGCCGATCACCGCGGGCAGCGGCACCTCGAACGTCTCCTGCCTGCCCTGGTACTCCCGGCCCGCCCGGGCCCGGCCGGCGGTGATCTCCAGACGCTTGATCCCGGTCACGCACGGCCAGCCCAGCGCGTGGGCCACCCGCACTCCGACCTGGTAGTCGCCGGTGTCCGCCGCTTCGTTGCCCATCAGCAGCAGGTCGTAGCCGGGTCCGTCCGCGGCGTGCCGCCGGGCCTCGTCGACGATCGCGGCCGCGGTGCCGACCGGGCCCCACTCCCGGCCGCCGGACGCCAGCAGCACGGCCCGGTGCGCGCCGAGGGCCAGCGCGTCGCGCAGCTGCTCGGCGGCCTCGGGCGGGCCCAGGGTGAGCACCGAGACGCGGCCGGCCAACCGCTCGGTGATCTGCACCGCCTCCTCCACCGCGCACTCCTCGTGCGGGCTGATCGCGAACCCGGACATCCGGGTGTCCACGTCCTGCCCGTCCGCAGTGACCACGATCCGGCCGCCGACCTGCGGCACCCGCTTGACGCAGACTCCGATCTCCATTCGGTCAGCTCCGGATCCGCGTGTTGTCCGGGTCGAACAGCGGCGTGCTGCCGGCCACCGCCACGGTCACCGGGTAGCCGTCGCCGAAGCACTCGACCTGGAGCTGGGTCCCCGGCACGGCCTGGGCCGGCGGCAGGTAGGCGAGCAGCAGGTGGCGTCCGACCGAGGGGCCGGAGCCCGCGCTGGTCACGTACGACGGCCGGCCCTTGGCGTCCACCAGCCGGTCCCCGGCCGCGGACAGCACCGGCTCGCCGCCCAGCATGTACCGGGCTGCCCCGCCGTCCGGCTGGCGGCCACGGGCGTGGTGGTCGTCCACAGTCAGCGTGCACAGCACCGCGGGGGGCGGCTCGTCCCGCTGCACCAGGTAACTGTCCTTGCCGATGAACTCCTGCGGCTTGACCCGGGGCCGGGTCATCCCGGCCTCGACCAGGGTGTAGTCGGCGGTCAGCTCGCTGCCCATGGCCCGGTAGCCCTTTTCCAGCCGCCCGGTGGTGCCGTACACCCCGATGCCGGCCGGGACCAGCCCGTGCGGGGCGCCCGCGTCCCACAGCGCGTCCCATAGCCGGGCGCCCTGTTCCGTCGGCACGTGCAGCTCCCAGCCGAGCTCACCCACGTAGGAGATCCGGGACGCGAGCACGGTGAGCCCGGAGATCTCGATCTCCCGGCAGGTGCCGAACGGGAACCCGGCGTGGCTCAGGTCGGCCCCGGACACCGACTGCAGCACCTCGCGGGCCCGTGGTCCCCACAGTCCCAGCGTGGCCTGGGCTGAGGTGAGGTCGGCCAGCGCGGCCGTGCCCGCCGCGGGCAGGTGATCGGCGAACCACTTGAGATCGGACATGCCGGTCGCACCGCCGGTCACCACCCGGAACCGCTGCGCGCCGAGCCGCATGATGGTCAGGTCGGCCTTGAACCCACCGCGCTCATCGAGCAGCGAGGTGTAGACGACCCGGCCGGGCTGGACATCGAGCTGGGCGACGGCCAGTGACTGCACGGTGTCCAGCGCGGCCGGACCGGTGACGTCGAAGATCGCGAACGCGGACAGGTCCACCAGCCCGCACGATTCCCGCATGGCCAGGTGCTCGGCGTTGATGATGGGCGACCACCACCGGGCGTCCCATTCCGCGTCCCGGGGCATCAGCTGCCCGGCGTAGCGCTCCAGCAGGCTCTCGTTGGCCGCGTACCAGTACGGCCGCTCCCACCCGGCGGTCTCGAAGAAGACCGCGCCCAGGTCCCGCTCGCGCTGGTAGACCGGGCTGACCCGGGACGGCCGCCCGGACTCCCACTGCTCGGCCGGGTGCACGATGCCGTACATCTTGTTGAAGCCCTCGCGGGCCCGGGCCCGGACATGCTCGACGGTCCGCTGCGCCGGGTAGAACCGGGCGATGCTGGCCTCGTCCACGTCCACGGTGGGCACCTGTCCGGACATCCACTCGGCCACCGCGCGGCCGACGCCCGGGCCCTCCTTGATCCAGCTGGCCGCGGCCGACCACAGGCCGGCCACCTCGGGTGTCTCGCCGAGCACCGGGTGGCCGTCCGGCGTCATCGAGATGAGCCCGTTGATCGCGTACCGGATGCCGGCCTTCTCGTCGCCGAGCAGCTCGGGCATGAGTTCCAGCGCCTCGCCCAGTTGCGGGTCGAAGTCGTCGGCGGTGAACGGCAGCTCGGTCGGGGACAGCGCCGATTCCTCGATGGACGGAATCTCGTCCGGGCTGACGATGATCGGCCGGTGCGCGTAAGAGCCGACTTCCATATCGCCGCCGTGCTGCCGCTCGTACATGTTGGTGTCCACGTCGCGGACGATCGGGTAGGAGATCTCCCCCGGTGACCCGGCGAACAGCGGGATCGGGCCGACGCTGATCATCTGGTGAACGATCGGGGTCAGCGGGATCCTGGCCCCGGCCATCCGGGCCAGCCGCGGGCTCCACACCCCACAGCAGATCACGCAGACGCCGGTCTCGATCTCCCCGGCGCTGGTCCGCACCGAGGTGACCTGCGGCCGGCCGCGCTCGTCGGTGCCGGCCGTCTCGATGCCGAGCACCTCGGCCCCGGCCAGCACCCGCAGCGCCCCGGACTGCTGCGCCTCCTCGCGCATCAGCGTGCCGGCCCGCAGCGAGTCGACCACGCCTACGGTCGGGAAGTGCGCGCCGCCCAGGATCACCGACTCGTCCAGGTAGGGCACCAGCTTGCGGACCTCGGCAGGCGAGACGACCTGCGCCGGGATCCCCCACGCCTTGGCCGCCGAGCAGCGGCGGCGCAGTTCGGCCATCCGCTCCGCGGTCCGGGCCACCTCGATGCCGCCGCTCTGCGTGAACACGCCGAGGGCCTGGTATTGCTCGGTGCTGTCCCGGGTCAGCTCCATCATCATCTTCGAGTACTCGATGGGAAAGATGAAGTTGGACGCGTGCCCGGTGGACCCGCCCGGGTTCGGCATCGGACCCGTGTCCACCAGCACCAGATCCCGCCAGCCGAGCCGGGCCAGGTGGCGGACCAGGCTGTTGCCGACGATCCCGGCGCCCACGATGACGGCGCTGGCCCGGCCCGGGAAGTCACTCATGGCTGATCCTCGCTGCTCGCGGCCCGCTTAGTATCCGACTGATATATCAGTTGGTAGACTAGAGGGCGTGGATGCCATGGTCAAGCCGCCGCAGCCGGGCCCGGACCGGGACAGCGGCGGCCCGGGTGAGCCGCGTTCGCTGGCCGGCCTGGCCTACCGGCAGATCCAGGATCTGCTGGTCAGGCTGGATATCCGGCCCGGCGCACCGATCAACGAGGAAGACCTGTGCCTGCGCCTGGGGCTGGGCCGGACCCCGGTCCGGGAGGCGCTCAAGCGGCTGGAACACGAACGCCTCGTGGTCGCCTACCCGCGGCGGGGCACGTTCGCGACCGAGATCAACGTCACCGACCTGACGCACATCTTCGAGGTCCGCGCGGTCATCGAGCCGGCCGCGGCGGCCAGCGCGGCCCGGCACGCCACCGCCGCCGACCGCGCCACGTTCCGCGCGCTGGCCGGCGAGCTGGCCGCGGCGGTGGAGCTAGCCGGCCAGCCCGGTGAGCTGATGACCCTGGACGTGCGGATCCACCGGGCCATCTACGCCGCGACGCACAACCCGTACCTCGAGGACACCCTGGTGCGCTACGGCAACCTGGCCACCCGCATCTGGTGCCTGTTCCTGGACCGGCTGGCCGACATGGCGGCGCACGTCGCGGAACACCGCCAGCTGCTGCGGGTGCTGGCCGACGGCGACGCCGAGCAGGCGGCCGAGATCGCCCGGATGCACGTCATCGAGTTCGACAAGGCGATCCGCGCCGTCATCTAGGCCGGGCGCGCGCTGGGGCGGCCGGCCATTGGCCGGCCGCCCCAGCGTGGGCTGCCTGCCCGCGTTACTCGACCGGGATCTCCTTGTTGATCAGGCCCAGGTCGATGCCCTGCCGGTTCCGCACCACCCGCGCGACCACGTAGATCACGATGGCCAGCACGTACATGGCGCCCATGTAGATGAGTGACGCGTGGCTGTTCACGAAGTAGAGGCTGTTGCTGAGCCACTCGTACAGGTTGAAGCCGAGCAGCCCGATCGTGATGACCCCGGCCACCGGGACGATCGGCACGCCGAGCACCTTGATCCGGCTGGCCGGCGAGGCGCGCCACAGGTCGGGCTTACGCCACGGCAGGATGACCACCGCGATGGCGCTGAACAAATAGGTCACCGCGATGACCAGGGTGGCGTCCAGCGTGTAGGTGCGGAACGTGGCCGAGTAGGCGTAGACCGCGGCCAGGCCCGCCGCCGGGAGCAGCATCAAGATCAGCGAGTAGACCGGTACCTTCCGCCGCTCGGACACCTCGGCCGCACGGTCCGGCAGCACCCGGTCGAACGCGGCCGCGAAGATGACCCGGGTCGAGGACAGGAACAGCGTGCCGACCCAGGCGAAGAACCACAGGCTCAGCACCAGGATCAGGACGACCTGGAACGCCGTGTTGTGCACCAGCCAGCCCGCGAACATGAACGGGTAGGGCCAGATGCCGAACTGCGGCGTGAGGTTGTAGTCCAGCGAGTTGAGGTTCTGGTAGAAGCCCCAGCCCACGGTCTTCGCGATCAGCAGCAGGAAGATAACCGTCAGGATGACGGTCAGCCACAGGCCAGGCGAACATGCCGGTGAACACGCGCCGGAAGTCACTCGCCCCGCGGATCTCGCCATAGAGCGTGGATCCCCAGTTCGGCCACAGGAGGAAGAACATGAAGGCCGGCACCAGAAGCATCGTCGGCCCGAGCGGGCCGAACCCGAACGGCGAGGTGGTATAGCCCGCCTTGGCCGCGGCGTGGTTGGTCGCCGCGTAGGCGTTGTGCACCCCGAACAGCTTCTGGCCGTACAGGTTGAACGAGCTCACGAAGTCCGCGTGCGAGTTGATCAGCAGCAGGATCACCACGACGGCGAACCCGATCATGCCGCCGGCGAAGGCGTACTTCTGGATCCGGGCGTAGCCCGCCATGCCCAGCGAGACCAGCAGGCCGGCGATGACGATCGTGATCAGCGTGACTATGAAGATCCCGTTTTTCGTGCCGAACCAGAGGGCCCCGCCCGCAGGCCAGGTCCATTTGAGCGTGGCCCAGAGCGGCTCGAACAGCTGGACCGACAGGATGTTCCCGTAGATGGGGGCCCACAGCCACAGGATGAACCACCATCCGGTGGCCGCCATCACGAAGCCGAGACCGCTGCCCAGGATCCGGCTCTGCCAGACGTAGTCACCACCGGCCCGCGGGATCGTGACGATCAGCCCGGCGTACGCGATCACCAGGAAAGACACCCAGACGCCGGAGATAAGCGTGGCCGTGATGAACTGCCCCTTGGGGAACGCCGGCCCAGCGAACGTGAACTCATAGAGGCCGAGCGTGACGAAGTTGGTCGCCAGGCAGGCATAGATGATGGAGTCGCGGACGGACCAGCCGCGGACCAGACCGGTGGCTTTACGCAAGAAGAGTGTTGGCGTCTCGCCGCCAATCGCGTCAGTTGCCATGCTCATCTCCCAGGTGGGGGCTTTTGTGTGGCTAGATAAGCTTATTGCCATCCGACGGTAAATGCTGGTAAAACTCAGCCGTTCACCAGAAGGTATTTGGTAACTTTCCCCTTCTTTGGGTTCAGCTCAAGTACCGCGCCCTGCAGGACGCCATCGCCGTAAACGCTGCCGGGATTGATGGCCAGCGTGCGGCCCATCTTCTTGATACCGCGGCTCTCGTGAATGTGGCCGTGCACCGACAGCATCGGCTGGTAGCTGTTAATCGCGTCGCGGACCGCGGTCGAGCCCACCGGCTTCATCACCGCACCGCCGTGCATAGGCCGCAGCGTGTCATCCAGTGCGGGGGCCTCATCCAGCCCGGTCCCATACGGCGGGGCGTGGAAATTGAAGATGGCCCGCTCCATGTCCGGAATCTGGGCGGCTACCGCGTCGATCTTTTGCTTGAGCTCTTCTTCCGGGGCTTCCCGGAACGTGTCCCACGGTGTCGGGTTAGTCCAGCCCATCGAGACCAGATGGAAACCATCGAGGTCGAGCGACTTGCCCTCACCGAAGCTGACACAGGGCGACGACTCGATGATGTCGTCGATCTCCCAGATGTCGTCGTTACCGCCATTGAGGACGCACGGGATCTGGCCGCCCTGGAGTTTCCCGTCGGCCATGTCCAGCCAGCGGTCCAGCGAGTGGATCATCTCCTCGCTGAACCGGCGGTCCACCGCGCCCTCTTCGTCGCTCAGGTTCTGCAACTCGTCCGGGGTGACCACGGCCGGGTAGGAGCCCTTGTTGCGGATCTGCTTCTGGACCGCCTCCAGTTCCGTCTGGGTGTCCATCCGGATGCTCTCACCGCGGACCACGGCCTGCCAGTACCCGTTGTGCGCCACGATCGGCACCATCACCTTGCCGGTGACGTCACCGCCCAGTACGACCAGATCGGCCTTGTAGAAGGCGGCCGAGTTCAGGAACTTGCGCCAGCACACCTCGGAGCCGTGGATATCGGTTGCGAAGAAGACCCTCATGTGTCCACCCCTTGCCTTCCTCCGCGCAGCTGCTCCGCCGGGTTCGCCGTGAGCCGCACGCGCAGGTTCTGAGCGTCTTGCGCAACTCCCGCGCGTACTGTGCAACGTCTAGCATCCGGCCGAAACCGCCGTCAAGCGGCACAGAGCGAATTAACGCAGCCCTTCGGCCGACCGGGCGAGACCCGCCCGTTGCTTCTAGTGCGCGACTTCCTCGGGCAGCTCATACCAGCGGACCCCGTCACCAACCTTGGCCCGCAGCTTCCACTTGACGCCCTTCGGGGCCGCGTCGGCAACCTCCCGCAGCCGCTGGGCCTGGGCCAGTGGGTCGTAGTCGGGCGAGGGGCACGCCAGCGCCGGGTTCTCCGCCAGCAGGCTGGGCAACTTGTCCAGATTCCCGGTGACGGTCCGCCACCAGCCCCAGTCCGCGCCGAGCACTTTGCCAAACCGCTCGGTGTCGATGGCGGGCGGTGCACCGTCGCCGACCGGGAGGCAGGACAGTAGCTGCACGATGTCCCGGGCGTCCTTCTCGTTCAGCTCGATGATCTGCAGCTTCGACAGCAGCACATCCACCGAGTCCACGGTGAGCGGCAGCCGGCCGAAGGACGGCCGGAAATCCAGCGTGTGGCACATGGTCAGCCGGTCCACCATGACGTCGATGGGCCGCCCGGACGGCGCGTTGAAATACATCTGCCGGTCGCCGTTCAGGTTGTTGAACCGGCGATCCGGCTCGCAGCCGTTGCCGGCCAGCCAGGACGCTACGTCTTTGCGTCCCTTGGCCGTGCAGGCGAAGTCCATGTCCTGGTCCCGGCGCAGCCGCGGCGGGAAGTCCGGGCACAGCACCCGGACCGCCAGGCCACCCAGGAGTTTCATGCCCAGGCCCGCCGCGGCGGCCGCCCGGGCCAGGCTGAGCGCCTCGGTCAGCGGGTCCTCTGGCGATCCGGGTACCGGCGCATCCGCGGGTTGGGCCATACCGGGCCTGCTCTCATCCTGGGCGGCGCCGGCCAGCGCGGACGGGCCGCACAATTACTGCTAAGTCGGTAGCGAGTATGCCACGAACACCAGGAGCGCCAAGTTGACGCACAACGGGCAAATTGGTCATTCTTGGTTGCGTGTCCACGAATGTGGTTGCGGCTAACGCAACCTATCACTCCGCCGAGCGGGTGCTGGCGCTGCTGGCGAGCTTCGAGGACGGCCGGCCGGAACTCAGTGTGACAGAGATTGCCGCGGCGCTGGGGGTGCACAAGTCAACCGCGTCGCGGTTGGCCGCCACCCTGGAGCGAACCGGGTTCCTGGCCCGCTCGGGCAAGCGGTACCGGCTCGGCGTGGAGATAATCCGGCTGGGCAGCCTGGCACTGCGCGGCGCCGACATCGTGGCCCGGCTGCAGCCGGCCATGGCCAAGCTGTCCGAGCTGACCGGGGAGACCATCAACCTGGCCGTGCCTTCCGGGCCGGACATCCTGAATGTCGCCGAGGTACCGAGCACCTACATCCTGAGCTGCTCGGGTGGCTGGATCGGGCGGCGCACCAAGCCGCACGCGGTAGCCAACGGCAAGGTGCTGCTCGCGTTCGGCGTCATCCCGATGCCGGCCAGCCTGGACCGCTACACCGAGCACACGATCTGCTCGCGGCCGGCCCTGCAGGCGCAGCTGGCCGAGATCCGCCGGGACGGCTACGCCACCGCGACCGCGGAGCTGGAGGACGGTCTGGTCGCCGTGGCCGCGCCGGCGTTCAGCCCGGACGGCAGCTGCGTGGCGGCGCTGTCCATCTCCGGCCCGGCAATCCGGATGCCCCCGGACAAACTGCCCGAACTCGGCCGGCTCTGTGCCACCGCATACTGACCCTCGCCAAAGGAGCGCGGCGCCGACTGGACCCGCGCCGAAGGGGGCGCGGCGCCGACTGGACTGAGGAGCGAGGGAGCGAGGAACGAGCGACCGAGCGACGAAGGAAGGCGGCGCCTCAAAGCGCCCCCGGAGGCGCAAGGAGACACAGTTATGAAGGAATATTTGCTTTGCGTCGGCGGGCAGTGGCGGGCGGGCCGGGGCGCGGCGGCCCCGGCGGTCAGCCCGGCGTCCGGCGAGACGTTCGCCACCGTCGCCACCGCCGACCCGGCCGACGTGGATGACGCGGTCCGCGCGGCCGCCCGGGCCTGGCCGGCCTGGGCGGCCAGCTCGGCGTTCGAGCGGGCGGCCTGGTGCGAGCGGGTCGCCGCGGCGGTCGCCGGACGGCGCGACGAGCTGGCCCGGGTGCTCACCCAGGACCAGGGCAAGCCGCTGGCCACCGAGGCCTACGACGAAGTGGACGAGCTGGCCGAGTACTTCCGGATGGCGGCGGCCGACGCGCGGCGGCTGGACGGCGCCTTCCCCCCGTCCACCTCGGCCTGCCGCCGGGTCATCACGGCCCGGGTGCCGCTCGGCGTGGTCGGCGTGATCAGCCCGTGGAACTGGCCGTACACGATGGGCGCCGAGTTGTTCGCGCCCGCGCTGGCCGCGGGCAACGCGGTCGTCTGGGTGCCAGCCCCGACCACGTCGGCCTGCTGTGCGGCGCTGGCCGAGATCATCGCCGGGACCGGGATCCCGGACGGGGTGTTCAGCTTCGTGCCCGGTCCCGGGCCGGTGACCGGGGACGCGCTGGCGGGCCACCCGGGCGTGGCGGCGATCGGCTTCATCGGGTCGGTGGCCACCGGCGGGCTGGTCGCCGCCCGGGCGGCCGGCAAGACGCAGCTGCTCGAACTCGGCGGCAACGGCCCGATGGTCATCCTGGAGGACGCGGACCTGGACCTGGCGGCCGAGGCCGCGCTGGAGGCCGCGTTCCTGTGCGCCGGGCAGAGCTGCACGGCGGGCGAGCGGTTCCTGGTGCACGCCGCGGTGCGCGCCGAGTTCACCGAGCGGGTGGTGGCGGCCACCCGGCAGCAGATCCGGCTGGGCGACCCGTTCGACCCGCAGACCACGATGGGGCCGCTGAACAACGAGGCCACCGCGGCCAAATTCGACCGGCACGTAGCCGACGCGATCGGCCGCGGCGCGAAATTGGGCTGCGGCGGCCGCCGCGCGGCGGGCTTCCCGACCGGGCTGTACGCCGAGCCCACCGTGCTGGACGGGGTCACCCCGGACATGGCCATCGCCACCGAGGAGACGTTCGGGCCGGTCGTGCCGATCATCGAGGTGGCGTCGGCCGCCGACGCGCTGGCGGCGACCAACGCGTCCCCGTTCGGCCTGACCGCGGCGGTGTTCACCGCCGACCTGGAGCGCGGCCTGGCCTTCGCCGAGCAGGCCCGGGCCGGCTGGGTCAACGTGAACGCCTCCACCAACCTGTGGGAGTCACACCTGCCGTTCGGCGGCCGGTCCGGCTCGGTGAGCGGGCGCGGCCGGGTTGGCGGCCGGTTCGCCATGGACGCCTTCACGGAGCCAAAGACGATCCTCTACCCGGCCCCGGAGCTACAGGGCTGAACCGAGCCAAGGGGCGCCGGCGCCGACTGGACATGTAGGGGGCATGGGGAGGCGGGCGGGGCCCCGGCGGCTCAAGGAGCAGAGTTGGCCTGCTCCCCCCAGGCGAAGGCGAGCGGGGTCAGAGCGGTCAGGTCGATGGCCGGCTCCACCGTGGAGTAGGACTGCACGTTGTCCTCGAACACCGCCTTGTGCCCGTCGAACGCGGCGTACGGCACATCGCCGGGTGCGTTCGCATTGCACCGGCGCATGTTCGGCACGGTGCCGGTCGCGGCGAACGAGTTCGGTCCCTCCACCGCCGCCCCGGCCAGCACCGGCGGCTTCCCGTCGTGCGAGCCGACCAGGTTGGTGACCTGGTGCTGCATGCAGTCCGGGAACACGGTGCCGTCCCCGACGATCAGTGACACGCCCCAGCCGTTACTGCCGAGGATGTTGTCCAGCCAGTGCTGGGCCCAGCCCGCGTAGACCGGCCGGCCGGTCAGCGCGTCGTACTCGTCGGCCATCACGGTCAGCCCGGCCCCGTGCGTCGTGGTGTCGTACTGATCCCACGCGAACCCGAAGCGGAACGGGTCACTGGCCGCGGTGTGGATGCCCGTCTCGATCTGCCCGCGCAGGTTGGCCAGCAGCTGCGCCCTGCTCACCGCCAGCCCGCCGACGTGCTGCGCCCGCATGGCCAGGTCCAGCTCGTAGTCGGCCAGCGCGCTGACGTCGTACAGGTTGAGCGTGTCGGACAGCGCCTGCTGGCTGTGGATCCACGCGCTGGCCCAGCTGGCCGCGTCGCGCAGGTAGCCCGTGTCCGGACGGCCCGCGTCCCGCTCCGCGATGGCCAGTTCGGTGGCGCCCAGCATCATGTCGTCCTTCCAGCTCGTCTCCGGGTAGAAGTCGAACGGAATGGCCGTCATCAGCTGGCCCTTCCAGTGCGTGTTGGCCAGCGAGTACACGGTCTGCGCCGAGCGCAGGCAGCCGTCCGCATAGCCCGGGTCAGTCTTCCGGAACACCTGGTAGCAGAGCGCGAAGTCGGCGGCCAGCCGACCCGCCAGGTTCGGGCTGAGCAGCGAGCCCGGCCGGGCGGCCCGGAACACCGGCGGGTGCCGGATGTAGAGGTAGTGCGGGTTGCTGCCCATGTAGTGGTCATCGGCCTGGGGCAGCCGCCAGATGTCGTGGTCGGCGAAGTAGTAGTTGTTGGCCTCGCCGGTGCCCACCTGGTAGTAGAGCGTCTTGCTCTGCTCGTGCCACATCCGCTGCAGGAAGTCCATCCCGAACCGGGCCTCGCTGGTGAAGTCCGCGCTGGCCCCGGCGCCCAGCTGCCCGGGGAAGGACGCGATGCCCTGCAGCAGGATGGCCTCGGTGTAGCTGGTCGTCTCCACGAAGTGCAGGTAGTCGCCGGCGTCCCACCAGCCGCCGGTGGCGTTGATCCGCACCCCGGTCGCGTACTTGGCCAGGCTGCCCTTGAACTGGCCGTTGCCGTTGACCGGCGGGGTCCGGTACGTCATCGCGCTGGCGTCATTCAGGTGACCGGGCGCGGTACGCAGCGCGCTGGGGATGAAGTCCGGGCCGTCCCGCTCGTTCTGGTAGAAGGACAGCGCGTTGGCCAGCGGCCTTGTGTAGAGCTGCGCGGCCGGGCTGACTTGGAACCAGGGCGACGCGGCCGACGGGTCGGTGAGGATGCCGACCCGGTAGCGGCCGGGCGCGTGCACCCCGGAGAACCGGGCCGCCCACACCCAGCCGTACCGCTTGCTCCAGCCGCCGAGGTCCGGCCCGGCCAGCCCGGCCGCGGCGACCGTGCAGGACCCGGCGCGGACCACCACCCAGCGCAGCGCGCTGGCCGGCTTCGACTTGGTCATGATCTCGGCCTGCTTCACCGCCCCGGCCGGGTAGCCGACCTGGTCCACCCGGATCGCGGCCGCGGGCGGCCCGGCCGCCGCCCGGTGCGAGCCGGTGGTCAGCACCGAACTGGGCGCGGGTTCGTGGCAGATCTTCTGCACCGCTGACCCGCCGGCCGCGCCGGCCCCGGCCCTGCCCGCGGCGGCCTGCGCGCTGGCCGGCGCGGCGCTGGCCGCCGGCCTGGCCGGCCACCGCGCACAGACCCAGCGCCAACCCGAACGTGGCCACGGCCGCAGTGATACGAGGGACCCGGCGAAGATCATGCATCGGCTCAGGCTAGGCCCGGGACAGCTGGCCGGACAATGCCCCCGTGGTGGAGATTCAGCGCAGGAGATTCAGTGCAGGAGATTTTGCGCCGCTGGGTCACTCGCCTGCGACGACCTGGAAGGTGGCCAGGCTCGGATCGGCGGCGTAGGCGATCCGGCCCCCGTCGGCCAGCGTCGCGCGCAGCGCGTCGAGCGCCGCCACAGTGATTACCTCGCCCGGCGCGAGCACCGGGACGCCCGGCGGGTACGGCGCCACCAGTTCGGCCGAGACCCGGCCGACGGCAGTCGCGGCCGGGAGCGTTTCGTGGGGCAAAAAGAAGGCCTGCCGGGGCGGGATGGCCGGCTCGGGCGTGACCAGCCAAGCCGCCGCGGACAGTGGCCGCCGGGCCAGCCCGCGATGCCGCCGCACCGCGGCCAGCAGGACAGAGGTGAAGCGGGCCACGGTGTCCTCGTCGTCGGCCAGGGTCACGATGGGGACGATCGTGTCCCGGTCCGCCATCTCGACCGGCATCCCGGCCGCGATGAGGTCGGCCTCCACCGCGTTCCCGTGCGCCCCGGTGCCAGCCAGCAGCACCACCAGCTTGGCCGGCTCGACCCCGGGCCCGTCCAGCACGTCCAGGCCGGGTTCCGCCCGGAGCCGCCGTTTGGCCGCGGCCACCGCGCGGAGCAGCCGGCCGCACAGCTCCGCCCCGTCCCGGGCCAGCAGCGCCCGCGCGGCGTCGATGCTGGCCATGATCGCGCCCGCCGGGCTGGTGGTGTGGGTGGCCTCGAACGCCCGGTTCAGCCGGTCGGCGTCCAGCCGGCCGTTGCCCGCCTGACTGGTGCGCGCCAGCACCAGCGCGCCCTGGGTGTACGCGGGCAGCGCCTTGTGCGCGCTGGTCACCATGCCGTCCGCGCCGGCGGCCAGCGCGTGCGGCGGCAGGTCCGGGTGGAAGCCGAGGTGCGCGGCCCAGGCCGCGTCCACCAGCAGCGGCACCCCGGCCTGGTGCGCCGCGGCCGCGTGCCCGGCCAGGTCGCCGGTGGTGCCGACGTAGGACGGGTCGCCGAGGAACACCGCGCAGGCATCCGGGTGGCTGGCCAGTGCCGCCTCGACCGCGGCCACCGGGACCGGTCCGGGCAGCCCGGTCGCCGGATCCACCTCGGGCAGCACCCAGACCGGCTCCAGGCCGGCCAGCACGATGCCGAGCAGCAGCGAGCGGTGCAGCGCCCGGGTGACCACGATCGGCTGCCCGGGCTGGCCGGCCGCCAGGGCCAGCGCCTGGTTGCCGTGCGTCGAGCCGGCCACCGAGAACCGGCACCAGTCCGCGCCCCACAGCTGGGCGGCCCGCCGCTCCCCCTCGGCCAGCAGATGGTCAGCGTGCTTGATGGTGTCCAGCCCGCCGTACAGCGGTGCGTCACCCGCGGTCACCGCGCCGGTCAGGTCCAGCCGCTGCTTGTGCCCGGGCACGCTCATCGGGAGCAGCTCCCCGGCCTGGGCCCGCGCGGTGACCGTCAGCCAGGCGTCCAGCAGGGGCGCCTCGCCGCGCAGCTTCCTTGGGTCCTTGGCTGCCTGTTCCCTCGTCTCGTCCGTGCCGGTCACCCTATGCTGCCGGGGCGGGGGTGCCGGGCTGGACGCCCGGCTGGTGCCGGTAGAACTCGACGTTCTCCGGCGGCAGCGGCGTGTTGCCCAGGATCAGGTCGGCGGCCTTCTCCGCGGTCATCATCACCGGCGCGTAGATGTTGCCGTTGGTGACGTACGGCATGACCGAGGCGTCCACGATACGCAGCCCGTCCAGGCCGTGCACCCGCATGCTGGCCGGGTCGACCACCGCCCCGTTGCCGGTGCCCATCTTGCAGGTGCAGGACGGGTGCAGGGCGGTCTCCGCGTCCCGGCGCACCCAGTCCAGGATCTGCTCGTCGCTGGCGACCTCCGGGCCGGGCGAGAGCTCGCCCGCGTTGAACTCGTCGAACGCGGGCTGGTTCAGGATGTTCCGGGTGATCCGGATGGCCTCGGCCCACTCCCTGCGGTCGGTGGGCGTGGACAGGTAGTTGAACCGCAGCGCCGGGTGCACCTCGGGATCGCGGGACACGATCCGGACCGTGCCGCGGGAATCGGAGTACATCGGGCCGACGTGCACCTGGTAGCCGTGCCCCCCACCCGCCTCCCCTGCCCCCTTCTCTGGCGACGAGCCGTCGTAGCGGATCGCGATCGGCAGGAAGTGGTACATCAGGTTCGGGTAGGGCACCTCGTCGTTGCTGCGGATGAACCCGCCGCCCTCGAAGTGGTTGGTCGACCCGGGGCCGCTGCGCAGGAACAGCCATTTCGCGCCGACCATGGGGCGGTTGCGCAGCTTCAGCGCCGGGGCCACCGAGACCGGCAGTTTGGACCCGTACTGCACGTAGACCTCGAGGTGGTCCTGCAGGTTCTCGCCCACCCCGGGCAGCTCGGCGACGACGTGAATGCCCAGCCCACGGAGCAGTTCCGCGCTGCCCACCCCGGACAGCTGCAGCAACTGCGGGGTGTTGATGGCGCCGCCGCACAGGATGATCTCGTCGCCGCGGACCAGCCGGGACGGGCCGCTGCCGCGGCCGGCGCCGCCCTGCCGGTACTCCAGGCCGACCGCGCGGCGCCCCTCAAAAATGATCTTGGTAACGAAGGCCCGGGTGGTCACTTCCAGGTTGGGCCGGCCCATCACCGGGTGCAGGTAAGCGCGCGCCGCGCTCAGCCGGCGGCCCCGGGAGATGTTCCGGTCGAACGCCGCGAAACCTTCCTGCCGGTACCCGTTCACGTCCTTGGTCAGCGGGTACCCGGCCTGCTGCACCGCCTGGAAGAAGGCCTGGAACAGCGGGCTGGTGGCCGGGCCGCGTTCCAGGATCAGCGGGCCGTCGCCGCCGCGGAACTCGTCCGCCCCGGCCAGGCACGTCTCCATCTTCTTGAAGTACGGCAGGCAGTGCGCGTAGTCCCAGCCGGCCATCCCCGGGTCGGCCGCCCAGCGCTGGTAGTCCAGCGGGTTGCCGCGCTGGAAGATCATGCCGTTGATGCTGCTCGACCCGCCGAGCACCTTGCCCCGGGCGTGGTAGATGCTGCGCCCGTTCAGCCCTGGCTCGGGCTCGCTCCGGTAGCCCCAGTCGTAGAAGCGGTTGCCGATCGGAAATGTGAGCGCGGCGGGCATGTGGATGTAGACGTCCCACGGGTAGTCCGGCCGGCCAGCTTCGAGCACGAGCACCCGGGTCCGCGGGTCGGCGGACAGCCGGTTGGCGAGGGCGCTGCCGGCGCTGCCGCCGCCGACGATGATGAAGTCGTACTCGGCTGGAGCCATCCGCCCTCCTCCGCGCGCCCGCCCGGCAGGCTGCGTGCCCGCCCCACCGGCGGGCCGATTCGTACAATAACGGCATCGGCACACGGCTGGCCTGCGCGATCCGGGGGGATGCCAGCGCCGGGCCGGCCATACACGGGGGGTATGCGTCATGTTCGTGCAGATCATTCAGGGCCGGATCGGCGATGCGGCGGCGGCCCGGCAGGCCATAGCGCGCTGGGAGCGCGACCTGGAGCCAGCCGCGGCGGGCTGGCTCGGCGGCACCTACGGGGTCACCAGACCATCGCGTTCCTCTCGGAGCAGCAGGCCCGCGCGGCGGAACAGCAGGAGCTGCCCGCCGATGCGGCCCGGCTGCTGGACGAGGAGATGTCCCTGCTGGACGACGTCAGGTACCTGGACCTGCACCAGCCCTGGTTCGCCTCCCGGCACTGACGTTCCGGCGGCGGACCTGGGCCGGCCGGCGGACCTAGGCCTGCCGGCTGCCCCGGCTGGGCGGCGGCCCGGCCAGGCGGCGGCCCCGGCCTGCCTGCGCACCCCGCCCGGCTGCGGAGTCCGCAGGCGGGCCGGGCTACCCTGCCCAGGTGGTGATGCCTGAGCACGACCCCCCCGCCGACCCGGCCGACCAGCCTCCGCACCCCGGCGCGATGGCCTACCGGCAGGCCCGCTTCCGGCTGCCGCCCGGCGGCACCGAGCTGCTGCTGATCCGGCATGGCGAGTCGCAGGCGGCCTACCTGGAAGAACCATTCCCGCTGGCCGGCGGCCACGCCGACCCGGAACTGTCGGCCGAGGGGCGGGCCCAGGCCGAGCTGGTCGCGGAGCGGCTGGCCAAGATCCGGATCGACGCGATCTACGTGACCACGCTGCGCCGTACCGCGCAGACCGCGGCGCCGCTGGCCCACCGGCTCGGCCTGACCCCACAGGTGGAACCGGACCTGCGCGAGGTCAACCTGGGTGACTGGGAGGCCGGCCTGTTTCGCAAGAAGGTGGCCGAGAACCATCCGGTGGCCGAGCGGATGTGGGCCGAAGAACGCTGGGACGTCATCCCGGGCGCCGAGCCGGCCGAGGCGTTCGCCACCCGGGTCGGCGGCGCGATCCGCGGGATCGCGGCCGCCCACCCGGACCAGCGGGTCGCGGTGGTGGTGCACGGCGGGGTCATCGGCCAGGCGCTGGCGCTGGCCACCGGTTCCCGGCCGTTCGCCTTCCTGGGCGCGGACAACGGGTCCATCTCCCGGCTGGTCATCACGCCCGAGCGGTGGATCCTCCGCGGCTACAACGACACCGCGCACCTGGAGCAGTGATCAGGACACTGTGCCCAGCGCGGCTTTGCCCCGCACCACGTGATTGACCAGCTCGCCGATCCCGGCGATGGAGATCCGGATCTCGTCCCCCGCGCGCAGCGTGAACGGCAGGTCCGGGACCAGGCTGGTACCGGTGGACAGCAGCACGCCGGCCGGGAACTCATCCTCGCGGAACAGGAACCGGGCCAGCTCGGCCACGGTCCGGCGCAGCCCCCGGGTGCTGGCCTGGCCGGTCCAGGCGGTGGCGCCGTCCCGGCTGATCGTCATATCCATGGTCAGGTCGTACGGATCCGGTACTTCCCAGGCCGGCCGGATCCACGGCCCAGCCGCACAACCGCCCAGGTAGATCTTGGCCTGCGGCAGGTAGAGCGGGTTCTCCCCCTCGATCGACCGGGAGCTCAGGTCGTTGCAGACGGTGTAGCCGACCGGCTCGCCCGCCGAGTTCAGCACCGCGGCCAGTTCCGGTTCTGGCACGTTCACCTCGGAATCGGCGCGCACGCTGACCGGGGCGCCCGGCCCGGCCACCCGCCAGGCCGCCGACTTGAAGAACAGCTCCGGCCGGGGCGCGTCGTACACCCGCTCGTAGATGTCCGCCGAGTCCGCGCTCTCCTGCACCCGGGCGTGCCGGGACCGCTCGTAGGTGACGCCGGCCGCCCACACCTCGGTCCGGCCGTCCAGCGGCGCGAGCAGGCTGGCCGGGTCGAACCGCACCGGCTCGAACGGCGGGTCCCCCGTCGCCTGGCCGGTGCACAACTCGCGCACCGCGAGCACCGGCAGGGCGAGCAGATCGGCCATGGTGCCGATCCCGGGCAGCCCCCTGACCTCGCCATCCTCCAGCACGCCGACCCGCGGCGCCCCACCTGCAGCGCGGAACCTGATCAGCTGCACCCTGCGGTCTCCCTCCGCCAGCTCGCTCTGGCCAGCCGCGGCCCGGCGGCCAGCGTACGGCCTGGGCCGGCCCGGCGGCTACGGGGCCCGGTGGCTACGGCGGGCCTAGTAGCTAAGCGGGCGCTGGGCGGCTACCGGGGACCAGGCGGCTGCGGGGCGCCAGGCGGCGGGCCGGCCGCGCTGTCCGGCACGCTGGCCGGCTCCGGATCCGGCCCGGCCCGGGCCGCCTCGTGGCGCCGGAACCGGCGCCGCCGCAGCGTGAAGTACCCCAGCAGGGCCAGCGCCACCACGCCGAACACGAGCAGCCGGGTGCCGCTGTACCGGACCGGCTGGAGGCTGTACCGGCTCACCGAAACCGTGCCGTTCGAGCCGATGGCCAGGCCGAAGCTGACCGCGGTGGCGCCGCGCGGCAGGGCCGGCGTATTCCACGACGTCTGTGTCCACTCGCCGGCCTCGGGCATGGCCGGGCTGCTGGTCCAGTACAGCCAGTTGCCGACCGTGGTGCGGTAGTACAGGTCGAACCGGACCGGCCGGCTGGACCGGTAGGACTCGGCCACGCTGTAGCGCTGGCCCGCGGTGGCGGGGGGCGCGCACTGCCCGAGGTCCAGCACCGGCAGCAGCTTGGCGTCCCCGGACGTCCAGCCGGTCATCCGGATGGTCTCCGCCCCGGCGCCGCCCGGCCCGCCGGCGGCTGGTAGCCGAACCGGGCCGTGTTCGAGCCGTACCGGGCGGTCTGGAAGCAGGCGGGCACGCCGTCCGGGCCCCGGGTGGCCAGCGCGGCGTTGCTGACGCCCGGGCCGCGGATCGGCGGCGGCGTGGGGCCGGCCCGCACCGGCCGGACCGGGCCGCCCGTCACCTGCCGGACGGTCCGCACCGTGACCCCGTGGCTGGCCTGGCCGGCCAGCCAGGCCAGCACGCTGCTCAGCTCCGGCTTGGTGACGCCCAGCGCGCAGTCCTGGGCGCACACGTCGTGGATGTTGAAGATGATCCAGCCCCCGCCGTGCCGCTGCGCGCCGGTCACGATCGACTCGAACGTGGCCGCGGTCCACCGGGTGCCCACCGAGGACACCTCGATCGGCGCGCGGAGCAGGTACGGGTTCTGCGGCGGGATGGTCTCCGCCCAGCCACACGACTCACACAGCCCGGCGCCGCGCAACTCCCCGGCGCCCAGCGCGGTGTTGTACCCGCAACGCCGGACCAGATCTTGCAGCGTCTTGGTCACCTGGGCGAACGGGTAGGCGAAGTCGGTGACCCGCATACCCCACCCGGTCAGGTTGACCCGGTCCTGGCAGATCTCCCGCGCGGCCTCCGCGGCGGGAATCCCGGTTAGCCGCTGGTGCAGCACGGTCAGCCCGCCGATCTCGTTGCCCGCCGCGGTCAGCGTCCGCACGTCCGGCAGCGTCAGGTACGGCGTCCGGGTACAGTCCGGGTCGGTGTCGGGCACGCAGACCAGGCCGGACGGCACGTAGTAGGTGGCGTGCATGTGGTACTGGCGGAAGATCGGCAGCGCGCCCATCTGGTTGGCGAAGCCGCCGCCCCAGGTGAAGCTGACCACGGTATGGGCCGGCGGGCTGGCCGCCGCGGTCACCCCAGCCGCCCCGGTCGCCCCAGCTGTGCCGGTGGCCGCCGTCGCGCCGGTCGCCCCAGCCGTGCCGGTCGCCGCGGTCGCGCGGCTGCCGGCCGCGCCCAGCCCGACCAGCAGCCCGGCCGCGAGCACCGCCGCCGCACGGCGGGCATGTCGCCGGATTCGTCCGCGAACCACGGGCCCCGGTACCCCCACAGCCATAACATTAACTGCTCAGAAACAACGGGCCGGGCCGACGCCCTTCCGGTTTCGATCGCATACGCTCGGTGATAACAACCCGACAAACGTCAGCCCGGCTGGTGGGGGCGGCATGTCCAGCTGGTTCAGCACGAAGATCGTGGATACAGGGCGGTTTCCGCTGTTCTGTTTCTTCGTGGCGTTCGTGGCTGGTTTCGGGTTCATCCGGCTTTCGGTCCGGATGATCCGCGCCAAGGTCCGCTGGTGGCCGGGCAACGTCACGCCGGGCGACTTCCACGTGCACCACATGGTGTTCGGCGTGATCTTCATGATGGTCGGCGGCGTCACCGGCATCGTCGCCCCGGTCGGCTCACTGGAGTGGCGGGCCGGCGCGGCCGCCCTGTTCGGGCTG
The DNA here is from genome assembly GCA_963717125.1 of uncultured Actinomycetes bacterium. Taxonomy (GTDB): domain Bacteria; phylum Actinomycetota; class Actinomycetes; order Streptosporangiales; family Streptosporangiaceae; genus RYN-230. Next base: position 215,757 of record CAVQVG010000018.1, on the reverse strand, counting down.
GGCGCCGCGCTCGTCCTGGACGAGTTCGCCCTGATCCTGCACCTGAAGGACGTGTACTGGAGCAGCGCCGGGCGGCTGTCCGTGGAGGCGGTGTTCGTCGCGGCCGGGATCACCGTGCTGCTGCTGCTCGGCATCGTCCCGTCGGTCGCGCCCAGCCCGGCCGGCCAGCACGCGAGCGCCGCCGAGGCGATCATCGGCCTGACCATCAGTGTGGTGTTCAGCTTCGGCCTGGCCGCGGTCACCCTGCTCAAGGGCAAGATCTGGACCGGCCTGTTCGGCCTGTTCCTGTTCCCGCTGCTCATCGTGGGCGCGATGCGGCTGGCCCGGCCCGGCTCACCGTGGGCCCACTGGCGCTACCAGAACCGGCCGCACAAGCGGGCCCGCGCCGCGCGCCGGGAGCGGCGGCTCCGCCAGCCGGTGGTCCGGCTCCGGGTTCGCTTCGAGGATTTCGTCTCCGGCCTGCAGGACAAGCCGGATCCGCCGCCGGTCAGCGCGGCCCGCAAGACCGACGCGAAATCCAAATAAGCTGCCCAACGCACTTACCTGGTTTCCCCCAGCACCGCCTGCGTCTGGGTTACCTGGGCGGCCAGCCGGCCGGCGGCGTCGAATAGCTCGGTCTGCACCACGATGACGGTCCGCCCGGTGTGCAGCGGCCGCGACACCGCGGTGACCACGCCGTCCCGCACACCGCGCAGGAACACCGTCCCGGAGCTGATGGTCGCGGTCTGCGCGCCCGCCGGCAGGTTCAGGTACGCGCACAGCCCGCCCAGGCTGTCGGCCAGGCCCATCAGCGCGCCGCCGTGCATCACTCCGCCGGTCGTGCACAACCGTTCCGACCAGGCCAGGTGACCCCGGACCTCGGCGGCGTCGGCCGCGTCGAGCTCGATGCCCAGGGTGGCCGCGAACGGCATGAGCGGCAGCAGGTTGTCGTCCGTCACTGCGCACACGCTACCCCGGCGCCCCGAACAGCAGTCCGTCGGCCGGAACAGCAGCCCGTCCTCCGGAACAGCAGCCGGGCCGGCGTGGTTTTACCTGGTGGAAGTCATGACTGAGAAGAACATTGCCACGTGTGTGACCTGCGGGACGCAGCTGCATCCCGAGCGGGCCAAGAAATACAACTACTGCATGTCGCCGGAGTGCCAGGCGAAGAACCTCAAGGGCCTGACCATGGTGGCGGTCGGGGTGAACAAGTCGGCCGAGCAGTATCTGCTGCTGGACGACGAGACCAAGACCGACCTGGCCGATGGTAAGTACCACGACCAGCGCCGCGGCACGTTTGGCCGCGCCGGCCCGGCGCCCGCGCCAGCCAAGCCAGCCGCGGAGACGGCCAAGCCAGCCGCGGAGACGGCCAAGCCAATCACGGAGACGGCCAAGCCAGCCGCGGAGACTGCTGGGCCAGACGCGGCGCGGCCAGCCCTGGCGCGGCCTGAGCCCCGGCCCGGCCACCGGGCCGCCCGGCGGCCCCGCGCCAGCCGGGCACGCCGTCCCAGCGCAGGCTGGCCGTGCTGTACAACCAGCAGGGGCTGCGCCCAGACGAGATCGCGCGCAAGCTCGGCCTGACCCGGTACGAGGTGACCCAGATCATCCTGGCCGCTCGCAGCCGCGGCAAGCCGTAACCGGTTTGCCTGGCCGATAACCGGCTCACTCATGCAGCCACCAGCCGCCCGCAGAACTGCCCCAATGTTTCACTCATCGCCATGGTTGGCCGCCCGGCACTACGTGAATGCTTCACCCATGCACGCCCGACTACGTGAATGATTCAGCCACGTAGTTGGGGACGGGGCGGGAAGCTCGGCCCCGCAGCCCGGGCGGGGCGGGGTGGGGCTGGCGGGGCTGGCGGGGCGGCAGCGAATTAGTCGAACTCGGCGCGGACGCCGAGGAGCCGGACCGGGCGGCGGCGGGTGAACCGGTCCAGCGCCTCCAGCGCGGCCCGCTCGATGGCGGCCGGGTCCGCGGTCGGCCCGCCCAGCGTGCGGGAATGGGTGCCGGTCTGGAACGGCGCGTACCGCACCTTGACCACGACCCGGACGGCTGGCCGCTGTTCTGCGGCGACGTCCTCGGCCACCCAGTGCGCCAGCCGGATCACCTCGGCGCGCACCTCGGCCCAGTCGCCGATGTCCTGCTGGTAGGTCACCTCCCGGCCGCGCGAGCGGGCCAGGTACGGGTCGCTGGACACCGGCGAGTGCGAGATACCGCGGGCGACCAGGATCAGCCAGGGGCCGGAGGCCGGGCCGAACTCGGCGGCCAGCGCGTCCGGGTCGGCCGCGGCCAGTTCGCGGACCGTGCCGATGCCCAGCGCGGCCAGCCGCTGGGCGGTCTTGGCCCCGATCCCCCACAGCGCGTCGGTGGGCCGGTCGCCCAGCACGTCGAACCAGGTCTGGCTGGTCAGCCGGAACACGCCGTCCGGCTTGCCGAAGCCGGTGGCCAGCTTGGCCTGCAGCTTGTTGTGGCCGATGCCGACCGAGGCGTGCAGCCCGGTCCCGGCCTGGATCCGGGCGGCGATGTCCCGGGCCACCCGCTCGGGGTCGGCGGCCGGCACGGCCAGGAACGCCTCGTCCCAGCCCAGCACCTCGGTGGTCCAGCCGGTGTCCCGGAGGATGGCCATCACCTCGGCCGAGACGGCCTCGTAGGCAGCTTTGTCCACCGGCAGGAACACGCAGTCCGGGCAGCGCCGCGCGGCGGTCCGCAACGGCAGGCCCGAATGCACCCCGTGCTGCCGCGCCTCATACGACGCGGTGCTGACCACGCCCCGCTTGGCTGGGTCCCCGTCGCCGCCGACCACCACCGGGCGGCCGCGCAGCTCAGGGTGGCGCAGCACCTCGACGGCCGCGATGAACTGGTCCAAGTTGACGTGCAGCACCCAGGGCCGGATGGCCGGCTCCGGCCCGGCCGCTTCACTGGTCACGATGGACGCCTGCCCACCGCGGGCCGTGGTCATGCCTGCCCGGATCCACACCCGCAGCCGCGGGACCGCTGGCAAGAGGGCGTTGACTTGCGCTTTCCCGACCTGGATCTTGGTGTTAACCGGCCTGGGCCCGCCGTGGCGCCGGCCGCGACGGCCAGAGCCGTGGCAACCGTCCCGGGAAGAAACGAAAACCGCCTAGAGTTTTGTTCTAGACGGTCGAAACAAAGGGCCTTAAGCGGCCCGGATATGGCGCATTATAAAGAAAGGGAGGCCGGTTGTCAAACGGAGAAGCCGACCTTGAGCAGAGTTACATCTCAATGCTCTATGGCAGGCTCGACGACCTCCGGGACCGGGCGTCGGGCCGGCTGTCGCAGGTGCTGCTGGAAACCGGGGGAACACCCGCGGCCAGGTCAGAGCGCGATGCTTTCGTGGAGATGTACTCACGGCGGATCACCCAGCTCGACGCGGCGGAAAACGGGCTGTGCTTTGGCCGGCTGGATCTGTCCGAGGGCGGCGACCGCCGTTATATAGGCCGGATCGGCATTCTCGACGACACCGACGATTACCAGGCCTTGCTGGTGGACTGGCGGGCACCCGCGGCGCGCCCGTTCTACATCGCCACCGCTTTCTCCCCGGAGGGAGTGCTGCGCCGCCGGCATATCCGGACCCGGCAGCGCACGGTGACCGGGGTTGACGACGAGGTACTCGACTTCGACGGCGACGCTTCGGGGGCCGGCGTCCCGGCGGGCCACGCCGGGCTGACCGGGGAAGCGGCCCTGATCGCGGCGCTGTCCGCCAGCCGGACCGGCCGGATGACCGACATCGTGGAGACCATCCAGGCCGAGCAGGACATGATCATCCGGTCGCCGCACAACGGGGTGACCGTGGTGCAGGGCGCACCGGGCACCGGCAAGACGGCGGTGGCCCTGCACCGGGCCGCCTACCTGCTGTACACCTACCGCGAGCAACTGTCCCGGCGCGGCGTGCTGATCGTCGGGCCGAACCCGACGTTCCTGCAGTACATCGGGCACGTGCTGCCGTCGCTGGGCGAGACCGGGGTGGTGATGTCCACCATCGCCGACCTGTACCCCGGGATCAGCGCCCGCCGGGCCGAATCGCCCGAGGCGGCCGAGATCAAGGGGCGCGACGTCATGGCGGCCGTGCTGGCCGCGGCCGTGCGGAGCAGGCAGGAACTGCCCGACGAGCCGGTTGAGATCCCGTTCGAGCGCGAAGTGCTGCGGCTGGACCGGAAGACCGTGCAGCGCGCCCGGGAGCGGGCCCGCCGGTCCCGCCGCCCGCACAACCAGGCCCGGCCGATCTTCGTGCGGGAGATCCTCGACGCGCTGGTCCAGCAGGTCAGCCGCAAGTTCACCGCGGGCCTGCGGGAGACAGACAAGCTGGTGGCCGAGATCCTCGGCGAGGAGGTGCCCGCCGCGGACAGCAGCGTGCTCGGCGCGGCCGACACCGAGGACATCCGGGCCGAGTTGCGCCAGGACGCCCGGGTCCGGGCCGCGATCGCCCGGCTGTGGCCGGTGCTGACCCCGCAGCAGCTGCTTGATGACCTGTTCGACTCGCCGCGGCGGCTGGCCGCCGTGGCGCCCCGGCTGACCCGGGAGGAACGGGCGCTGCTCAGCCGCGACCCGGACGGTGGGTGGACCCCGGCCGACGTGCCACTGCTGGACGAGGCGGCCGAACTGCTCGGCGAGGACGACCGGGTGGCCCGGCGCCGGGCCACCCGGGAGCGCCAGCGGGAGATCGCCTACGCCCAGGGCGTGCTGGACATCGTCTCCCGCGACCTGGAAGACGACCCGGAAATCCTGATGGGCTATGACCTGATCAACGCCGACCGGCTGGCCGGGCGGCACGAAGAACTGAGCTACCTGACCACCGCGGAGCGGGCGGCCGCCGACCGGACCTGGGCGTTCGGGCACATCGTGGTGGACGAGGCGCAGGAGCTGTCGGAGATGGCCTGGCGGATGCTGATGCGCCGCTGCCCCAGCCGGTCGATGACCATCGCCGGGGACATCGCCCAGGCCACCAGCCTGTCCAGCACCTCGTCCTGGGAGCGGGTGCTGGCCCCGCATCTGGGCACCCGGTGGCGGCTGGACCGGCTGACCATCAACTACCGGACCCCGGCCGAGATCATGGCCGTGGCCGCGGACGTGCTGGGCGACCTGGACGACAAGCTGGAGATCCCCTCGTCGGTGCGGGAGACCGGCACGGTGCCCTGGCACCGCCGCGTTGCGCCCGGCGACCTCGGCCCGGCGGTGGCCGCGGCCGTGTCGGCGGAGACCGCCGCGGTGGCGGGCGGGAACGTCGCCGTGCTGGCCCCGGCCGCGCTCGTCGACGAGCTCAACGAGGCGGTCGGCAGCGGGCCGCTCGACGGCAGCGGCGCGGACGGCCCGGACCTGGACGACATGGTGGTGGTGCTGACCGTCAGCCAGGCCAAGGGGCTGGAGTTCGATTCGGTGCTGATCGCGGACCCGGCGCGGATCCTGGCCGATTCGCCGCACGGCCTGAGCGAGCTGTACGTGGCGCTCACCCGGGCGACCCAGCGGCTCGGCGTGCTGCATCCCGGCCCGCTGCCCGAGGTGCTGTCCAGGCTCGAATCGCGGTGAGCACCCCGCCGGCCCCGGAGGGCGCGGACCCCCGTGCCGCCGGGAGGCCGGCTTTCGGCTGGCCGGCCGCGGAGATCCGGCGAGTCAGCCACCAGGTGGCGGACCTGGTCGCCGACTACCTGATCAGCCTGCCGGACGGCCCGGTCTACCAGCCGCCGCCGCGCGACGTGGTCGAGGCCATGCGCCGCGCGGCCTGGGCGGCCCCGGGCGAGACGGCGGATGTCCTGCTCGCCGACTTCGCGGCGCACGTCGCGCCGTACCCGTTCGGCAATGGCCACCCGCGCTTCGCGGCCTGGGTCAACTCGCCGCCGCACCCGCTGGGCGTGCTGGCCGAGTGCCTTGCCGCCGCCATGAATCCCAGCGTCGCGGGCGGCAACCACGCCGCCGTGCACCTGGAGCACCAGGTGATCCGCTGGTTCGCCGACCTGCTCGGCTGGGCCGCCGGTTTCTCCGGCCAGCTCGTCAGCGGCGGGTCGGTGGCCACGCTGACCGCGCTCGCGGTGGCCCGGCACCGGGCCGCGGCCCGGGCCGGCCTGGACGACCGGGCCGACGGCGTGCAGTCCGCCGCCAGCCGGTTCGTGCTCTACGCGGGAACCGAGAGCCACAGCTGCGTGACCAAGGCCGCGGAACTGCTCGGCATCGGATCCGCGCACATCCGGGTGGTGCCGTCGGACGCGAGGCGGCGGATGCGGCCTGCCGAGCTGGACCGCATGATCCGCGCCGACCTGGCCGCCGGGAAGGTCGGCGTGGCCGTGGTGGCCACCGCAGGCACGGTCAATACCGGGGCGGTAGACCCGCTCCGGCCCATCGCCGCCGTGGCCGCCCGGCATGGGCTGTGGCTGCACGTGGACGGCGCGTACGGCGGCCCGGCCATCCTGCTGCTGCCCGGCTATGCGGCTACCCGCGCCGCGCTGGCCAGCGCGGACAGCATCGCGCTCGACGCGCACAAGTGGCTCTACGCCCCGGTGGACGCCGGCCTGCTGCTGATCCGGGACGGCGACCTGGCCAGGGACACGTTCAGCCTGGTGCCGCCGTATCTGCGGACGGACGGGGACGAGGACGGGCCGGGCGGCCCACCGTGGTTCGCCGAGTACGGGCTGGAGCAGACCCGCCCGTTCCGCGCCCTCAAGGTCTGGTTCCAGCTCCGTCACCTCGGCCGGTCCGGCTACCGGCAGCTGATCGCCCGCGACATCGCCCTGGCCGCCCGGCTGCGCCGGGTGCTGGCCCGCGCGGCCGACTTCGAGGTGCTGGCCAGCGGCCTCAGCGTGGTCTGCTTCCGGCACCGGCCCGCGGGCCTGGCCGGGGCGGAGCTGGACGCGCACAACCAGGCCGTGCTGCGGGCCGTCCAGCTCGGCGGCTGCACCTTCCTGGCCGGCACCCAGGTGGACGGCCGGTTCGCGTTCCGCGCCTGCATCGTCAACCCCGGCATGACCGCCGCCGACCTCGACGCGCTCATCACCGACATCAGGACCCGGGCCCGGCCCCAGCGGCCCCAGCGGCCCCAGCGGTCCTAGCGGCCGAGCGGTCAGCGGCGGCCCAGGAAGCGGCCGATGGCCTGCACCGCGCGGCCGAAGTCGGTGCCGAACGGGTTCTCCTGGACCACGTAGGTCCAGGTGGCGCTGGGCCGTTTCAGCCCGGCCCCGGCCAGGTCGGCGCCGGCCTCGGTGATCTCCGCCGCCGTAACGGCGGCCGCGGTCCGCTCAGTGACCTCGCCGGTGAACCGGCTGAACAGTTCGGTCAGCTCCCGGTTGAACTCCTGCATCGGGTTGAGTGACCCGCCGAACGGGTTGGCGCTGCTCCCGAGCGCGCGCAGGTGGATGCCCTCGCGCAGGTCGGCCGCCTGGGCCAGGTGCTCGGCCCAGGCCTGGTCCAGGCAGGACAGGCAGATCTGGCGGGCCGCCTGGCTCAGCACGTCCTCCGGCACGCCAGCGGTACGCAGCTCGGCCAGCCGGTCCGGGGCCGACGTCTCCAGCCCGTCCAGCGCGGCGCCGGAGTGCAGCACCTGGTCGCGGTACGCCAGCACCGCGCGCCGCTGGTCCTCGATCAGCACGTTGTAGCGCCAGGTGTCCCGGTGGATCTGCAGCGCGGTGCCCTCAGCTACCCGCTGGGCGTGGCCCACCGTCCAGTGCGCCTTGGCGTCGGACACCAGACCGTCCGCGTTGACCTCGGCGGGCTCGGGCGTGTCCGGCGCGCAGGTGGTGATCAGCTCGTCTTCCAGGCTGAGGAAGAACACCGAGCCGCCCGGGTCGCCCTGCCGGCCGGACCGGCCGCGCAGCTGGTCGTCGAGCCGGCTGCTGGCGTGCCGGCCCATCCCGATCACCAGCAGCCCGCCCAGCTCGGCCACCTGGCCGTGATCGCCGGCCGTCCCGCCCAGCCGGATGTCGGTGCCCCGCCCGGCCATCTGAGTGGACACCGTGATCGCGCGGGCCGCGCCGGCCTCGGCCACGATCGCGGCCTCCTCGGGGTCGTTTTTCGCGTTCAGCACCACGCAGGGCAGCCCAGCCAGCACCAGCCGGGCGCCGAGCCGCTCGGATTCCGCGACGTCGAGCGTGCCGAGCAGGACCGGGCGGCCGGTGCCGTGCGCTGCCTCCACCGCGGCCACCACCGCCTCCTCCTTTTCCGCGCCCTGCCGGTACAGCCGGTCCGGCTCGTCCACCCGGATGCACGGCCGGTTCGGCGCGATGACCGCGACCTCCAGCCCGTAGAACTCCCGCAGCTGCTCGCCGACCGCGACCGCCGTGCCGGTCATCCCGCACGCCGACGGGTACCCCCGGACCAGGGCCTGGATGGTGATGCTGTCCAGGATCTCGCCGCTCTCGGTGGCGCGCAGACCCTCCTTGGCCTCCACCGCCGCCTGCAGACCATCCGGCCAGCGCTGCAGCCGGGCCACCCGGCCGCGGGACGCGCTGACCAGCTGGATCCGGCCGTCCCGGACGATGTAGTCCACGTCGCGCTGCAGCAGCGCCCGGGCGTGCAGCGCCACGTTGAGCTGGGTCAGCACGTCCAGCTGGTCCGCGGCGTACAGGTCGAGGCCGCCCAGCGCCTGCTCCGCCAGCCGGGCGCCCGAGTCGGTCAGGTAGACGTTGCGCTGCTCGTCGTCCACCTCGTAGTGCAGCCGGGGCAGCAGCCGGCCGGCGATCAGCGCCATGTCCCGCACCGGATCGGTGTCGCCCACCGAGCCGGCCAGCACCAGCGGGATCAGCGCCTCATCGACCAGCACCGAGTCCGCCTCGTCGATCAGCACCACGTCCGGGGCCGCCGTGACCAGGGCGTCGGCCGCCACGGCCAGCCGGTCGCGGAGCACGTCGAAGCCGATCTCGTTGGCGGACGCGTAGCAGATGTCCGCGGCGTAGGCCGCCCGGCGCTGCTCCGGCGCGCTGGCCTGGCCGATCCAGCCGACCGTCACGCCGAGCAGGTCGTAGACCGGGCGCATCCATTCCGCGTCCCGGCGGGCCAGGTAGTCGTTGACCGACATGACGTGCACCTGGTGGCCGCGGCGGACGTGACCGGCCGCGGCCAGCGCGCCGGACAGCGTCTTGCCCTCGCCGGTGGCCATCTCGGCGATCTGGCCGGACAGCATGGCCAGGGTGCCGAGCAGCTGGACGTCGAACGGCCGCTCGTCCAGCCCCCGGCGGGCCGCCTCCCGGCCGACCGCGCAGATCCCGGCGTCGTCCGTGGTGTCCCGCGCGGTGGCGGTGAGCTCCGCGTCGGTCAGCGCCTGCAGGGCCGTCTCCCGCCCGGCGATGTCCGGCAGCAGCGCCTCATAGCCGGCCAGGCTGGCCGATCCGGGCTTCTGCAGGAAGCGCCGCATCCGCCCGCGCAGCCCACTCACCAGTACCGCCTGGGTCGGCCACGAACTCTCATGCCCCGACTCTAGGGCGCGGGTGGGGGTGGGCTGACTCAGCGCCGCGAGAGTGGGGGGTGCGGGCGCCGGGTGGCGCGGAGCACCTAACCGGCCAGGCTGGCGTGGTGCCCCGGCTCGGCCGGCGGGACCCCCGGCCCCGGGTCGGCGGGCCGGGATCCGGCGCGGGACAGCGCGGCGGCGATGGCGGCCCCGAGCGCCCGGGCCACCGGTGGCGGGAACGCGTTGCCGACCTGCCGGTAGGCGGCCGTCTTGCGCCCGGCGAGCTGCCACCAGTCCGGGAAGCCTTGCAGCCGGGCCACCATCCGCACGGTCAGCTTGGGCGGCTGGCCGGCCGGGAAGTCCGGCCCGGGCGGCTCGTCGGCGATGCCCAGCCCGTTGACGCCCAGCAGCTTCCAGGCCTCGCGGGCCCGGGTCGGGCCCAGGTCCGGGCCGCCGTGCTTCTTGCTGCCGCCGACGATCGTCGGCGCGATGCCGCCGGCCCGGGCGGCCCAGCTGGCCGCGCCCGGCCAGCCACCGGCGGCCATCAGGTCGGCCAGCAGCCCGCCCACCGTGGGTGGCGGCTGGGCCGACGGGGCGGGCCAGCGGAACGAGGCCGCCCACGGAGCCCGGATGGCGACCAGCACGAATCGTGGCCGGAGCTGCGGCACGCCGTGGTCGCTCGCGTGCACCACGTCCCACCAGGTCTGGAAGCCCAGGTCGTGCAGCCGGCCCAGGACCTGGCTGCGGTATCCGTCGAACCGGCTGGCGGCCAGGCCGCGGACGTTCTCCAGCAGCACGGCCCGCGGCTGGGCCTCCTCGACCAGCCGCAGCGCCTGCGGGAACAGGTCCCGCTCGTCGCCCGGCCCGAGCTGCTTGCCCGCGATCGAGAACGGCGGGCAGGGCACCCCACCGGCCAGCAGGTCGATGCCCGCGTAGGCGCGCCCGTCCACGTTGGCCACGTCGTCCTGGCTGACCTTCCACTCCGCGCCCCGGTTGCGGCGCAGCGTCTCGCAGGCGTCGGCGTCCAATTCCACGACCGCCTCGTGCGCGAACCCGGCCTGCTCCAGGCCCAGCGCCTGCCCACCGGCCCCGGCGCAGATCTCCACGGAGGTCAGCTCACCCATGGTCTCTCCCTCCCGCGCCGTCTCTTCCGCCCGATTGTGCCCGCAGCCGGCGACAGTTCGCCTGTCCCACGCCGTCACCACGAGGCGAGCGTCTCCACTAGCAACTCATAACTCAGCACCCGGCGCTGGCCGGTCACCTCGTGCCAGGCGTCGGCCTGCTCGGTGTTCGCGTTCCCGGCCACGCTGGCCGCCATCGCGTCGTAGGCGATGTGATACACCGCGTCCACCTCGCCGGTCCCCCGGGCGATGGACGCCAGCCGGCTGGGCAGCGGCTCCGCGGTCACCGTGACCAGATGCGGCGCCCGGCCCCGGCGGTGCCGGATCATCTGCAGGCACTCGTGCCGGATGTTCTGCACCCGGTCCGACCGGATCGTCCACTTGCAGGACACCGCGGCGTGCAGCGGCGGCAGTCCGGACGCAGTGCGCACCCGGGCCAGCGACACGGTCACGTCCGGCTTGATCAGGTAGTCGGTGCCCACCGTGACCCGCAGCTCCGGGTTCCCGCGCACCAGCCGGTCCAGCTCGGACAGGTGGGCGTACTGGTCGAACTGGGTGATGACGGCGCCCCGCTCGATCCGCCAGCCGCGTTCCGGGTCGCGCCGCTGCAGGATCCAGCCGAGATGGTCGCAGACCTGCTGCTCCAGCGGCCCACCGGGGTCCTTGGGCACGTCGGACACGGCGTCCCGGGGCACGGCCAGGTGATCGAGCACCCCGGCGGCGATGCGCACCGACTCCGGGCTGTCCACGTCGGCGAAGTTCGGCACCAGGGACCAGCCGAGCTTGTTCGCCTTGGCGGCGGGCTTCCAGCCGAGCAGGGCGGTGGCAAACGGCGCTGTCACGCTGCACACTCTCGCACGTACCGTAAGGGTGCCGAGCAGCACCGAGGAGGATCACGTGACGCTGGACCACGAGGAGCTGGACGTCGCGCTGCCGGATGGCACGCTGCGGGTGCTGCGCTGGGGCCGCGGCGGCCAGGCCGCGCTGGCCGTGCACGGCATCACCGCCTCGGCCGCCGCCTGGCAGCCGGTGGCCCGGGCACTGCCCGCGGACTGGTCGCTGTTCGCCGTGGACCTGCGCGGGCGCGGGCACAGCGCGGGGCTGCCCGCCCCGTACGGCTTCGACCAGCACGTGACCGACCTGGTCAGCGCGGCCGGGCAGCTGGGCCTGGACCGCCCGGTGCTGGCCGGCCACTCGCTGGGCGCATACGTGGCGCTGCTGGCGGCGACCGGCCACCCGGACCGGTTCGGCGGCCTGCTGCTGGTGGACGGCGGCCTGCCGCTGCCGGTGCCGGACGGCGCGGACCTGGACGCGGTGCTGAACGCCAGCCTCGGGCCGGCGCTGGCCCGGCTGCGCGAGACCTTCCCGAGCACCACGGCGTACTTCGACTTCTGGCGGGCCCATCCGGCCCTGAAGGACGCCTGGAACGCCGATATCGAGGACTACCTGCGATATGACCTGACCGGCCCCGAGGGGGCGTTGCGCTCAAGGGTGGTTGAGGAGGCCGCGCGTACGGACGGCCGCGAGCTGCTCGGCGGCACGGCCAGGTTCGGCGCCGCGCTGCGCGCGCTGCCCTGGCCGGCCCGGCTGCTCGCCGCGCCGCGGCCTGTTCGGCGAGCCGCCCGGCATGCAGCCGCCCGGGCTGTGCGCCGCGTGGCAGGCCCAGGCGCCGCGGCTGAGCACCGAGACCGTGCCCGGCTGCAACCACTACACGCTGGTCCTGGACCCGGCGCACGCGGCCACCGTGGCCACCCGGATCACCCAGGCTCCATTTGCTTAACGCCCCTGCGTCCCACTGCTTGACCTTGCCCCTGGGGCAAGCGGCAGCATCGGGGTGCCCGGGCGCGGTGCCCGGGATCAGGAAGGCGGTGCTGGGTTGCTGACCATCGGGGAGTTCGCCCGGGCCAGCCGGCTGTCGCCGAAGGCGCTGCGGCTGTACGACGAGCTCGGCCTGCTGCCGCCGGCCCGGGTGGACCCGGTGTCCGGGTACCGGTTCTACCGGCCGGACCAGCTGGACCGGGCCCGGCTGGTGGCGTGGCTGCGCCGGCTCGGCATGCCGCTGGCCCGGATCCGGGTCGTGTGCGACCTGCCGCCCGGGGCGGCGGCCGCCGAGGTGACCGCGTTCTGGGCCCAGGCCGAAGCGGACCTGGCCAGCCGGCGTGACCTGGCCGCGTTCCTGACCAGCTACCTGACCGGGAAGGACACTGCTATGCCAGATTCAGGGACGGGCCTGGCCATCCGGTACGCGGCGGCGTCGGACATCGGCCGGCGCCGCCCGGCCAACCAGGACGCGGCGTACGCCAGCGCCCGGCTGCTCGCCGTGGCCGACGGCATGGGCGGCGGCGGGGAGCTGGCCAGCGCGGCCGCCATCGACGCGCTGAAGCCGCTCGAGACCGGCCTGCCCGCCGGTGACCTGCTCAACGCACTGGCCGACGCGGTCGCCGAGGCCGACTCGGCGGTCCAGGACATCACCGCGGCCGGCCCGGCCCAGGCCGGCAGCGGGACCACGCTCACCGCGCTGCTGTGGTCCGGTGCCCAGCTCGGCCTGGTGCACATCGGGGACACCCGGGCCTACCTGCTGCGCGGCGGTGAGCTGTTCCAGATCACCCACGACCACACCGTGGTCCAGTCGCTGATCGACGAGGGGCGGCTCACCGCCGAGGAAGCCGTGTCGCACCCGGAGCGCTCGCTGCTGCTGCGGGCCCTGGACGGCGCCGGGGTGACGGCCGACCTGTCGCTGCACGAGGCCCGGCCGGGCGACCGCTACCTGCTCTGCTCGGACGGGCTGACCAGCGTGGTCCCGGGCGCCCGGATCCACCAGGTGCTGCGCACCGCGGCGGGCCCGGAGCAGGTGGTCGGCGACCTGATCGGGCTGGCCAACTCGGGCGGTGGCCCGGACAACATCGCGTGCGTAGCGGCCGACATCGTCCCGGCCGCCGAAGCGGAAGACCGGGGCTAGCGATACCCCGCCATCATCAGGACAAAGAACACGGCAATCGCAGCAGCCGCGAGTACCACGACCACGGTGGCCACGCGCATGAGGACATAGTCCTCGCGTGCCTTCCGTTGCCGGTCCTGCAACGGAATTCTGAGCCTGGGCCGACGATAGCCAGGGGGAGGATCGTGCAGCACGATCGCCTTGGTCCTGCCGCCCCTCCCCCGCGGGCCACCGAGCCAGACCATCACGCCTCCCGCTGCCTTCTGCCGCCAGCCTAACGCTGTCCAGGACGCCGGAGATAGGCACCGCGCTCGACTGGGCACCAGCCCACCCCGATTAGGCTGATGGAGGTGGCTGGCTGCGGCCATCGTGACTCGCGACCGGGCCGAAAGGGGCGCCCGAGAAGGCGCCCCGGAGGCTCAAAGTAATAGGGAGTGTTGAAGCTGGACCGCACGGACGGGCCTATTCGTGTCCTGCTGCTGGAGAACATTCACCCTGACGCCACCGCCCGGCTGGCCAAAGACGGCTACCAGGTGGAAACGGTGCCGAAGGCGCTGGACGAGGACGATCTGATCGCCGCGCTGGGTGACGTGCAGCTGCTCGGCATCCGGTCCGGGACGCAGGTCACCGAGCGGGTGCTGGCGGCCGCGCCGGCCCTGCTGGCGGTGGGGGCGTTCTGCATCGGGGTGAACCAGATCGACCTGGCGGCCGCGTCCCGGCGCGGCATCGCCGTGTTCAACGCGCCGTTCTCCAACACCCGGAGCGTCGTCGAGCTGGCCGTGGCCGAGATCATCGCGCTGACCCGGCGGCTCACCGACAAGAACGCGCAGATGCACGCCGGCACCTGGGACAAGTCCGCGGCGGGCAGCCACGAGGTGCGCGGGCGCCGGCTGGGCATCGTCGGGTACGGCAACATCGGCGGCCAGCTGTCCGTGCTGGCCGAGAACCTCGGCATGACCGTGTTCTTCTACGACACCGCGGACAAGCTGGCCCTGAGCAACGCCCGGCGCTGCGGCACGCTGGAAGAGCTGCTGGAGACGTCCGACGTGGTCACGCTGCACGTGGATGGGCGGCCGGGCAACAGCGGGCTGTTCGGCGAGGCGGAGTTCGCCGCGATGCGGCCGGGCAGCTTGTTCCTGAACCTGTCCCGCGGCTTCGTGGTCGATCACGCCGCGCTGCGGCGGCACATCGAGTCCGGGCACCTGGCCGGGGCGGCGGTCGATGTGTTCCCGCAGGAGCCGAAGGCCCGCGGCGACGAGTTCCGCTCCGAGCTGCGCGGCCTGCCCAACGTCATCCTGACCCCGCACGTCGGCGGCTCGACCGAGGAGGCGCAGCAGGACATCGGCGAGTTCGTGGCCGGGAAGCTGCAGGACTTCGTCAGCTCCGGGGCCACCGCGCTGAGCGTGAACCTGCCGCCGGTCGCGCTGCCGCACACCCCGGGCACGCACCGGCTGGTGCACCTGCACCGCAACGTGCCCGGCGTGCTGGCCGGCATCAACCAGCTGCTGGCCGAGTACGGGGCCAACATCGAGGGTCAGCTGCTCGGCACCCGGGACGAGCTGGGCTACGTGCTCACCGACATCGGCACGGAATACCCGGACGACATGCTGGCCCGGCTGCGCGACCTGGACGTCACGATCCGGCTGCGCACCACCCGGCCGAGCTGACCGCGGCGGCCTGCCCGGGGTACGGCCGGGGTACGGCTAGGCTGCGGCCGCGCTGGCGGGCTGGGGTACGGCTAGGCTGCGGCCGCGCTGGCGGGCTGGGGTTCGGGCTGCTCGTCGCCCATCCGGCCGAGGTGCTGCTCCATTCGCCGCAGCATCTCCAGGTGCTCGTCCACCCAGAGCACGATCAGGGCATCCCGCGCCTGCGCGGGCTGGCCGCTGGTGATCTCCTGGCGGGCGCAGGCCAGCAGGCGGCTCCGCATTGGTGGGTCGCGGGGCTGCGGCGGCGGGACCGAGGTCCCGTGCGCGATGGAGTCGCCCAGGGTGACGAACCAGGCCCGGATCGACTGCACTTCCTCATCCACGCTGCCCGCACAGGGCTTGGGGCCGCTGGCGGCGAGGGCCAGCCCGGGCCTGCGGTCGCCCCGAGCCGCGCCGTCAGCCCCGGCCGCTCCGTCAGCCCCGGCTGCGCCATCGGCCCCGGCCGCGCCGTCAGCCCCCGGCGGGGCGGGCAGTGGCCGGGCCGCCAGTTCCTGCAGCCAGGCCAGGGAGTGACCGGCCCGCAGCAGCCGGGCGGCCCCGGCGACCAGCCGCGCGGCCCGGTCCGGGTTGACCGAACTAGCCGACCGCTCGGCCAGGAACTGGGTGTACGAGTCGTCCATCCGGACCACCGCGGCCTCGGCGGCCTGCGCGGCCTGCTGCGGGTCGGCCCCGCCGTTCACCCCAGTGACCTGGTCCACCATGGCGGCCACGTAGTCCGCGGCGCGGGAGTACGCCTCGGCCAGGTTCTCCCGGACCAGGGCGGCGGCGCCGCGCGGCCAGAACACCAGGCCCACCCCGAGGCTGATCGCGAAGCCGATCCCCACGTCCTCGATCCGCACGATGCCTACCTTCCAGCCAGCGGGCTGGATGATGTTGAACAGGATGAGGACGACGACGGTGAACGCGGCCTGGCCGGCGGCGAACGAGATGACCCGGGGGGCGTAGGCGGCGATCAGCACAGCCACCGGGAGGAGCGCCCACAGCACGGTCGTGTTGCCGTGCACCGGGATCAGGATCGCGGCCCCGATCAGGATGCCGATCGCCGTCCCGATCAGGGCGGACAGCACCGACCAGCCGGTGCCCAGGGCGTTGGAGCGCAGCACGGACAGCGTGCCCAGCACCACCCAGAACGAGTGCTGAAGACCGGTCTCCTGGGCGATGAACACTGCCACGGCCAGGCCGACCGCGCCGCGGACGCTGTTGCGGAACCAGACGGAGCGCACCCCGGAACGGGCCGTGCCGAAGTCGGTGACCGTGCTCACGCCGGAGCGGAGCCAGCTCAGCGACCCGGCCAGGCCGGCCTGGCCCACGGCGGCCCGCACCCGCCGGAGGTGCCAGCCCAGGGGCGCGCTGGCCACCTCGGCATACCCGGCTATCTGCCGGGTGGTGGAGGCGATGGCATGGATCTTGAACGAGCGGCCCAGGATGGCCTCCAGCGCCGCCTCGTCGGCCAGCTCGGGGGCGGCGGAGATCCGCTCGGCCAGGATCTGGGCCGCCCCCTCCTGAGCGTTCTCCAGCTGCCCGGGCAGGTCGTCGGCGGACACCTGGCCGGCCTGGCCGCCGGCGGGCTGCTCCCCGGCCAGCTGGGCCGCGCTGGTCCGCAGCACCCGGGCCACCTTCTGCAAGGTGATGGTGTTCTCCGCGGCGCACAACTCGCCAGCCGACGAGCCGGCCAGTGCGGCCAGCGACGGGCAGAGCCAGCCCACCTCGTCGATCAGGGCGCCGAGGGCGGCCGTCGGGCCGGTCGGCCCGGTGGGCCGGCGCGGCGTGCCGGTCAGCCGCACGCGCAGCGCATCCACCGTCTTCCGGGCCGCCGCCACCCGGGCGGGGACCCCTGGCGGGTCGTGGCACAGCGCGTCGGCCAGCTCAGCCAGCCGCAGGCAGGCCCGGGCCGTCTCAGCGCGCAGCGTGCTGCTCGCCCGCGGCGGCCACAGCAGCATGACCGCGCAGCTCCCGGCGGCCGCGGCCAGCGCCCAGCCGGCCAGCCGGTCCGGGATGGCCGACGCCGGGGCGGGGACCGCCACCGACAGGACGAAAGCGAGTATCGCGGCGGTGCCACCGGCCGCGAAGTAGCCGTTGATCATGCCGGAGAGCAGGATCGCGAAGCCCACCACGGCCATGGCCGCCGCGGCCAGCCAGGCGTTGCCCGAGCAGAGCGTGCCCAGCGTAACCAGCCCGAGTCCGGCCACGCCCAGGGTCAGGTAAGCGGCGAGACGGCTCCGGGCCGGGCCGGAGAAGCTGGCCAGCACCAGCATCGCGAACGACCCGAACGCGGCGAACAGCGCGGTCTGCGGATTGCCGATCACCTTGCTGGCCAGCGCGAACATGGCGGGCATGACGATGGCGGCGCGGGCCGCGTTCTTGAGCGAGGCCAGGCCAGGATCGGCGATCAGTGGACGAGGCAGCGTGAGCCGCCGCCACCGGGCCATCATCATCCGCCCATCCAAGGTTCTGGTCGATGCTGACCGTGATGATGGTATACCGCCGGGCCGAGCCGCCCAGCTATGCTGCCGTTTGGGTGAGCTGGCGACTACACAATGTCGGGGGTACGGAGTGGCAGGTCAGTGGCCGCAGAGACTGGTTTCCGGCGTTGACCGGGCCGCCCGGATCAACGCCCGGCTGCCACATTCGGCGCGGGTGTACGACTACTGGTTAGGCGGGAAAGACAACTTCGCCGCTGACCGTGATGCCGCCGAGGAAGCCATCTCAGCCAACCCCGCGATCGTGGCCGACGTCCGGGCCAGCCGGGCCTTCCTCACCCGGTCGGTGGGCTACCTGGCTGGCGACCGCGGCGTCAGCCAGTTCCTGGACATCGGCACCGGGCTGCCCGCCGTCAGCAACACCCATGAGGTGGCGCAGTCCGCCGATCCCACCGCGCGGGTCGTGTACGTGGACAACGACCCAGTCGTGCTCACCCATGCCCGGGCGCTGCTCACCAGCGGGCCCGCGGGCCACTGCGACTACGTGTACGCCGACCTGCGCGACCAGGCGACGATTCTCGAGGCGGCCGCGAGCACCCTGGACCTGAGCCGCCCGGTGGCGGTCATGCTGCTGCTCATCCTGCACCTGATCCCCGACGCGGACGACCCGCACCTGGTGGTGAGCTCGCTGCTGGCCGCGATGCCCAGCGGCAGCTACCTGATCCTGGCCCACCCGGCCAGCGACATCCGGCCGGCCGCGGTGGCCGAGATGACCCGGCGGATGAACCAGCGGCTGAGCGGGACCAAGGCCACGATGCGCGACCACGCCCAGATCAGCACGTTCTTCGCCGGGCTCGAACTGGTCGAGCCCGGCGTGGTGCAGCCCCAGCAATGGCACCCCGACCCGGCCGAGCCCGGTCCGGCCGAGGTGACCGCCTGGTGCGGCGTTGCCCGCAAGCCCTGACCGGCCCGCCCCCTCAGCCGGGTCTTCCCGGGCTGCCCCCTCAGCCCGCGCGCACTCAGCCGGGCCGCCGCCTCAGGTCCGCAGGTACGAGGCGCCGTTCAGGTCGAGAATGCTGCCGCTGGCCCATTCCGCCTGCGCCGATGCCAGGTACAGCACGGCGGCGGCGATCTCTTCAGCCGTGGCCACCCGGCCGAACGGGCTCTGCCCGCGGATGGCGTCTCCGGTGGGCCCGGCCAGGCTCTCGGCGGCCATGTCGGTGTCCACGAAGCCGGGCGCCACCGTGGTCACCGCGATGCCATGCGGCGCCAGGTCCCGGGCCAGCGACTGGCCGAGCGCGTTCAGCCCGGCCTTGCTCGCTCCGTAGGCAGGCTGCCCGGGCTCGCCGCGGAACGCGCCGCGGGACGACACGTTCACGATGCGGCCGCCGCCGCGCGGGATCATGTGCCGCACCGCGCACCAGGTCACGTTGGCCGCGCCGGTCAGGTTGACGGCCAGCGTCTGCTGCCAGGCCGCCTGCCACTGCTCGTAGGACACCTCGGCGATCCGGTGCGGGGTGTAGATGCCGGCGTTGTTCACCAGCACATCCAGGCCGCCCAGCGCGCTGGCCGCCTCGTCCACCATCCGGCGCACCGCCGCCGGGTCGGCCAGGTCGGCCTGCACCGCGACGTGCCCGGCCCCCGGCAGACTGGCCAGCACGTCCGCGGCCAAATCGGCCGCGCGGCCGTAGTGCACCGCGACCCGGTCGCCCTGCTCCGCGAACGCCTGCGCCACCGCCTGGCCGATGCCCCGGCTGGCCCCGGTCACCAGCACTGCCCGCCCATCCATACGCCCAGCCTCACCCTTCCCTCGTCCCTGGCGCCGCGTCCCAGAGCCATGAGCGCGGTGCATTGTGCCTCACCCGCGAGGCACAATGCACCGCGCTGACGCCCTAGCACGGCAGAATGCCGGCATGACAACCGCCGCTCCTGAGGAGCGCTGCATCTTCTGCGAGATTGTGGCCGCCGGCTGCCAGCCAGTTTCGTGTACACCGGCGAGGACGTCGTCGCGTTCCTGGACATCCGGCCGCTCACCCCGGGCCACCTGCTGGTCATCCCCCGGGCACACGCCGACCGCCTGGAAATCCTCGCCCCGGACCTCGGGGCCCGGGTCTTCACCGTGGCCCAGCAGCTGGCCGTGGCGCTGCGCCGGTCCGGGTTCTGCGCGGGCACCAACCTGTTCCTGGCCGACGGCGTCCTGGCCGGCCAGGAAGTGTTCCACGTGCACCTGCACGTCATCCCGCGCAACCAGCGTGACGGGTTCGGGCTCCGGGCCAAGCGGCGACGCCAGCCCGAGCGGGGCGAACTCGACGCCACCGCCGAGCAGATCCGGGCACGCCTTTCGACGGCCTCGGGATAACCCGGACAGCTTCACGCTAGATCGCGGCGGCCATTAGCCCTACACTCAGCATCGAAAGCGCCTGGGGTGGGGATCTGATGGTGCTGGGGAAGGCCAAAAGCCGATCGCTGTTCGCACTTACCCATATACCGGAGTAATCACCACCAAAACCGGCGAAGCGCACGGCACCATCACGGTGGGGGGATATGCGGTGAATGGACCAGATCAGCAACCACGGAATCGTTCGGTCGGTGCCAGCGTCAAGCGGAAATTCCTGGGTTTAGACCGCTGGGCTCAGGTAGCCACGGTCCTTGCCCTGCCCGTGGCCGCGCTGGGCACCCTCGCGTCGCTGGCTGCTCTGGGCGGCGGCATAACCCCGAAGCCGACACCGACGCCCAGCACACCGGTTGCTTCGGTGCCCGTCGCCGCCACCACGCCGGCCACGTCCGCAGGCAGCACGCCGGCCAGCACGCAGAGCGGCATGCCTAGCGCCGATCTCGGCTCCTGGGGCGGCTTCGTCAAACAGAACAACGGGGTCACCGAACGCTTCCTGCTGAATCTGACCCAGGGCGGCCCCGGCCAGCAGGTCGGGACGTTCAGCAATCAGACCGCCAACTGCCAGGGAGACGTCTTTCTCAATGCTGATACGTCGGTCACCATGAGCGGCCAGACCGTGCCCGCCGCCGATCTGGATCTGGAAACGACCCAGAACCCAACAGGAGTCTGCGTGACATCGGTCGAGGCCTATGTGGCCTCCGTGACCGGCGCCAATCTCGTCTATGAAGTCATCACGGCGGGGACCTTCCAAGGCTCGTTCCAGAGTCCGCTGGCCCTGGGCGACCTGACCCACTGACGGGGCGGCAGCGGTGCGCCGCCGCCCCGGCCGTGGAGCCGACCGGAGCCCACGCAGGCCGTCCAGGTAATCTGAAGGCAATGCTGCCGATCAGAGGGGTTGCTGGCCGCGTGGACAACTCGGGCCCGCCGACTGATCAGGATGCGGGTGCCGCCCCGGTGAACAGCGGGGCCGCTCCGCCTCAACCCGGCCAGTACAACTTTGTCGTCGCCGCCAGCCTGGCTGCCCGTTGACCGCACCGAAGGGCCGGACGGGGCACCCGAGTGGCGAGCCAGCCCGGGCGGCCTGGTCACCGCGCTGGAACCGGTGATGAGCGCGGCCGGCGGCGCCTGGGTTGGCTGGCCCGGCTCGCCCGGCGACCCGCCCGAGCCGTTCGACACTAACGGCATGCACCTGGTCAGCGTGGGCCTGTCCGCCGCCGAGGTCCAGGACTACTACGAGGGCTTCTGCAACGCCACGCTGTGGCCGCTCTACCACGACGTCATCGCGCAGCCCGAATTCCACCGGGAGTGGTGGGACGCTTACGTCCGGGTCAACCGCCGGTACGCGGAGGCGGTCGTTGCGCAGGCCGCCGAGGGCGCGACCGTCTGGGTGCACGACTACCAACTGCAACTGGTGCCCGGGATGGTCCGCGCGCTGCGCAGTGACGTACGGATCGGCCACTTCACGCACATCCCGTTCCCAGGCTACGAGATCTTCGCCCAGCTGCCCTGGCGCAAGCAGATCGTCCAGGGCCTGCTCGGCGCGGACCTGCTCGGGTTCCAGCGGCAGGGCGACGCCACCAACTTCCTGCGCGCCTGCCGCCGCAGCGGCGGGCTCACCACGCACGGGTCGTACGTGTGGGTCCCGGACACCCCGGTGGCCGACGACGCCAGCCGGCGACGGCGGCTCACCGCCCGGCAGGGCACCGGGGGCCGCAGCGTCCGCGCCGCCGCCTTCCCGATCTCGATCGACACCCGGGGCTTCGGCGAGATCGCCCAGCGCCCCGACGTGCAGGCCCGGGCCCAGGAAATCCGCGAGGCACTGGGCAAGCCGGAGGTCATGCTGCTCGGCGTTGACCGGCTGGACTACACCAAGGGCATCCTGCACCGACTGCAGGCCTATGGCGAGGTCCTGAACGACGGCTACCTCGGGCCGCCCAAGGACGTGCTGGTCCTGGTGGCCAGCCCCAGCCGGGAGCGGGTCGAGCATTACAAGCGGCTGCGCGACGAGGTCGAGACCACCGTCGGCCGGATCAACGGGGAGTACGGCGAGGTCGGCAACCCGCCCGTGCACTACCTGCATCAGTCCTATCCGCGGGAGGAGATGGCCGCGCTCTACCTGGCGGCCGACGTGATGCTGGTGACCCCGCTGCGCGACGGGATGAACCTGGTGGCCAAGGAGTACGTCGCCTGCCGCCACGACGAGACCGGTGCGCTGGTGCTCAGCGAGTTCACCGGCGCGGCCGACGAGCTGACCAGCGCGTTCATCGTGAACCCGCACGACATCGACGGGCTCAAGGAGGCCATCGTGCGGGCGGCGACCGTCTCCCCGGCCGAGGCCCGCCGCCGGATGCGGTCGATGCGCCGCCGGGTCCTGGAGAACGACGTGGCGCACTGGGCCGATACCTACCTGCGCGCTCTGGACCAGGTGCCGGTACACACCTCCGCCACCCTCCTGCCCGAGGACCACGCGCACGACGCCCCGCCCGCCAATCAAGCATCCTGACTCAACGCCCTTCCCGTCACGCGGCCGCCGGACCAGCCCGGTGTGCGCCGTCCGGGAGCACACCGCCGCCGGGCCGGTCACGCCGAGGCCGGGCATTTAACGCAACTCAACCCCTGCCCTCACGCGGCCGCCGGGCCAGCCCGGTGTGCGCCGTCCGGGAGCACACCGCCGCCGGGCCGGTTACGCTGAGTCCGGGGCACTTAACGCATCCGGCAGAAAGCGGTCTGGGGACACCGATGACAGGCACGGTGTGGCAACGGCTGTCGGGCCTGGACGCCTACCGGGTTACCCAGATCCCGCGCCATCCGGACGACGGCCGCGGCCTGGACCCGGCCGCTCGGGACACCCGGCGCGCCCAGCGCAGCGCCGTGTTGTCCGCCGCCTACCACGCCGCGATCAGCGGCGCCGCGGCGATCAGTGGCGCCGAGGCGGCCGGTCCGATCGCCGTCGGCTGGGTGCGGACCGCCCCCGGCAGCCCGGTGCACGTCCTCGTGGCCGGATCGGCCCTGCGCGGCAGCGCCCACGGGCCAGCACCGCGCGGCAGCGCCCACGGGCCAGCAGCGCGCGGCAGCACGACGTTAGGCGCGGCCGAGGTGGCGCTCGCCTTACCGGCCGGGGCCCGGGGCACCGTCGTGGCGGCCGGGGGGCTGGCCGCCGCGATGGCCGGGCTGCCCTGCTGGACGACAATCGCCGGGATCGCCGACGGCCTGCTGGCCGAGCAACCGGGCCCAGCTCAAGCAGCCCCGGTGTCGCTGGACGAAGGATTACTGGCCGCGTGGGACGGCGCGTTCGGCTGGCTGCTGCTGGCCGACCCGCTGACCCCGGCTGAGGCCGGGAAGCTCGCCGCCGAACTCGCCGACCGGCAGCGGCTGACGGCCGGCCTGGCCGAACGCGACCCGGACAAGGCGGTGGACGCGCGGCGGCTCGCCCTCCGGCACACCGAACTGCGGCAGGGGCTGTCCTCCGGGCTGTGGCGGCTGCACCTGCTGGCCGGCGCGGCCGACCCGGAAGCGGCCGCGCGGGTCGCCGGGCTGCTCTGCGCCTCCGCCGACACCACCGGCCTGCCCTACGCGCTGACTCCCTCCGGCTGCCGGGCGGCCACCCTCCCCGACCTGCTCGACGCCGAGCTTGGGGACCCCGCGCCAGCCCGGACCGACCCCGCCGCCACGTTCCCGGTCTGCGGCAGCACCGCGCTGCTGGCCGCGCTGGCCCAGGTGCCGGAGACCGAGGTCCCCGGTGTCCGGCTGGTGCTGCGCCCGGACTTCGACGTCACCGTGGAGCAGGCCGCGGCCCCCGATGGTTCCGCGCCGGCCGCGCTTCGCCTGGGCACTGTGCTGGATCGCAACGGCAGCCCGGCCGGGACTCTCG
Organism: uncultured Actinomycetes bacterium; assembly: GCA_963717125.1. Taxonomy (GTDB): domain Bacteria; phylum Actinomycetota; class Actinomycetes; order Streptosporangiales; family Streptosporangiaceae; genus RYN-230. Next base: position 191,939 of record CAVQVG010000018.1, on the reverse strand, counting down.
CCATCCCGGCGACGTCGCTGAACCGGCACACGTTCGTGTGCGGGGCGACCGGCGCTGGGAAGTCGCAGACCGTGCGGGCCTTGCTGGAGGCCGCGTCAGCGGCACGTCTGCCCTGGCTGGTCGTCGAGCCGGCGAAGAGCGAGTACCGGCTGATGGGCGTTCGGCTAAATGGGGGTGAGGTGGTGCGGATCCGGCCCGGGGAGGCGGATCAGGTCGCGGCGGGGATCAATCCGCTGCAGCCCGCGGCCGGCCCGGACGGCCGGCGGTTCCCGCTGCAGACCCACGCGGACCTGGTCCGGGCGCTGTTCCTGGCCTCGTTCGCGGCGGACGAGCCGTTTCCGCAGGTGCTGTCGGCGGCGGTGACGCGGGTGTATGAGCAGGCCGGCTGGGATCTGGCGCTCGGCGAGCCGGCCGCGCCGGGCGGCCAGCCGGGCTATCCCACGCTCGGTGACCTGCAGGCGGCCGCCGAGCGGGTGGTGACGGAGATCGGGTACGGCCGGGAGATCACCGACAATGTGCGCGGGTTCATCCGGGTGCGGCTGTCCAGCCTGCGGCTGGGGACCACGGGGCGGTTCTTCGAGGGTGGGCACCCGATCGACTTCGGCCGGCTGCTGGATCAGAACGTGGTGTTCGAGATCGAGGACGTCGGCGACGACCGGGACAAGGCGTTCCTGATGGGCACGGTACTGATCCAGCTCACCGAGCACCTCCGGCTGCGGGCCCGGTCGGACGGGTTGACCGGCGGTCCGAGGCTGCGGCACCTGTCGGTGTTCGAGGAAGCGCACCGGCTGCTGCGGCGGCCCGATGCCGCGGCGGGTGGGACCGGGGCCGCGGCGCACGCGGTGGAGATGTTCGCCGGGCTGCTGGCCGAGATCCGAGCGTACGGCGAGGGCCTGGTCATCGCCGAGCAGATCCCGGCCAAGCTCATCCCCGACGCCATCAAGAACACGGCGGTCAAGATCGTGCACCGGCTGCCCGCCGCCGACGACCGGGAGACGGTCGGCGCGACCATGAACCTGACCGACGCGCAGTCGCGGTACCTGGTGACCCTGCCGCCCGGGCAGGCCGCGGTCTTCGCCGACGGGATGGACTACCCGGTGCTGGCGGTGATGCCGGACGGCACGGCGCGGGAAGCGACTGGTTCTGCGCCGACGGCGTCCCCTGGCGCGGTGGTTTCGCCGCGATCGGGCACCTGCGGGCCGGACTGCCGGGCCGCGCCGTGCACGTTGCGGGACATGCGGGCCGCCCAGCGGGCGCTGGACGAGACGCCAGGGCTGGCGCTCTGGGCGGAACTGTCCGTGCTGGCCCATCTGACCGGCTGGCTGATGCCGCTGCCCGCTGCCGGGAGTGACCTGGCCGCTCGGCTGACCGGTGCGGCCGGGCTGGCGGGCTGTGCGGGGTTGCGGGGCTCTGCGGAGCTGGGGAGCTCTGCGGAGCTGGGGGGCTCTGCGGAGCTGGGGGGCTCTGCTCGGCTGCTCGATTGCGCCGTGTCGCATGCGGTGGACGCGGCGGTCGCCTGCCGGGTGAACGTGACTTCCGGCCAGGTCAGCCCAGCCGCGCTGGCCGGTCATGTGGCGGCTGCGCTGCACCGGTGGATCAAGGACCGGGGCCGCGAGTGCTCCTTCCCCGAGCCCCAGTGGCTGGCGCCCGCGTTCCGCTGGGCGCTAGTCCTCGATTCGCTGAAAACCCTGGACCGCCGCGAGCCAGGCGCCGGCCGCCACCCTCAGTCCACCGCCTGGGAACAATCCTGCGGCCGGCCGATCCCCGGGGAAATGTGCGCCCGCCAGATCGGAGTGGTCCAGCGCTGGTACGACGCCGATCAGCGAGACGCGAGCCGAGTGCGAGGCGTGGCGTTCGGCACCGTGGCCCCGTCTGCGGTGGAGCGTTCGGTAGGCGCGCGGTGTGCGGACGAGGACTGGGAGCAGCGCCTGTCTGACGCCCTCGACGAGTTCCACGACTGCCGCTGGCCACTCGACTACCTGCCGGGCAGCACCGCTTCAGGCACTGGGAGGTGAAGCATGGGCATAGAGCGGCTCCAGGACGACGACGACCCCAGCCAGAGAGCCGACGCGGCTCTGCCCAAAGACGCTGGTCATCCCGGGGAAGCCGCCCGCTCCGGGGAAGCCGGCCGTTCAGGGGAGGCAGAGCGTTCGGGAGAGGCCGGGCGGCCGGAGGACGCTGGCCGTTCAGAGGATGCTGGTCATCATTCCGGGGACACTTACCGCTCAGGGGACTCCGGCCGTTCAGGAGAAGCCGACCGTTCGGGGGAAGTCCCCCGGTCCGGAGAGCCGCCACCAGAAGGCCCGGCTCGTGAATCTCCGGAGACCACAGACCTGGCGGTTAAGCGAGCGGAATCGCGGTCCCGCAGCGAGTACGCCGACGACATCGCCCCACCCGGGAGCTCACCGATAGACGGCGATCCACCCAAGCACGGGGCCGAAGAGCGGGACCACCCACAGAACGAGCACCGTACAGTGACACATCCCAAGGACGAGGCACTGGAAGGGGGTCAGGAGACGAAGCAGCAGACAGTCCCAGAAGATTCGTCAAGTTCGCATGATCCGCGACCCAACTCCGACTATTCGCACTCCGAACCGGCCGAAGAAGCGGATGGTAAGAACGGCACGACAAGCGACGAGCAGGAAGACTCATCGACCAACCCAGCAGATGACCATCATTCGTTCACAGATGACCCTGACACTGGCTCAGGACTTGATGTAGCAGATAGCAGATCAGACAATTCAATCGGTACCAACGACCGAATTCAGGACGGCGACGGTAGCGATGAGCTTCCAAGGGAAGCCATTAACACGCTACCGACTGCTGGCGCACCCCGTGACGGCCTCGATGACAAATTGGCAGCCTCTAGTGAGGACACCGCACTAACCAAAGATCGACCACGCCTACTGACTGATGCAGAATGGGTTGACCACAACATCGAAATCCGAGACGGTCTTACCCAAGCCGAATCTCAAGGACTCACCCCCGAACGCATGCACACAATCAATGGTGCTGGTGAGATCTGGACAGACGAACGCGAACTCCTCCACTATTCCATCCTTGAAAGCCTTTATTCGGATGCGGCAGAGGTTCCTTGCAACTTCAAGGCCATAATGGCTGGAGGCCTAGGCGGGGCCGGCAAGACTACAGTCCTTACCGAACATGCAAACATCGATCTCTCACAGTACCTGATGATTAATCCGGATACTTTCAAGGAAGAGATGGCTCGTCGAGGAATGATCCCCGAGATACAAGGGCTCTCTCCGATGGAGGCTGCCGACCTGGTGCATGAAGAGTCGTCATACCTGGCTCTTCAACTTGCCTCTCGCGCTCAGGCCGAGGGCAAGAACGTTATCTGGGACATCACAATGTCGACTGAGAAGAGCACCGCAACAAGAATTCACGACTTGCGCGCCGCCGGATATAATAAAGTCGAAGGGCTCTTTGTCGACATCCCGATTGAGACCAGCGTCACCCGGACAGAGTCGAGACATAGGGAAGGTCACGAAAATTACCGTGCCGGAGAAGGTCTCGGAGGAAGGTACGTCCCACCGGAGGTCATAAGGCGGCAAGAGGATCCAGAATGGGGGAGCCGGAACAGGAGAACCTTCGAGAGGCTAAAGGACAATTTTGATCATTGGTCGATATATGATAACTCGGTCGATGGTAGACCAGCGACCATTATCGACTCAAGCAGAAGGAAACATGCGGGCTAGTACGATCCCAAGGAGCTAGTCTATGAGTAGTGACGTGGTTGAGCTAATTGCCGCACTACAGAATGGAACCATGAGCCTAGAGCAAGTGGCTCAGCGCTTTCGTGAACGATCTTGGCCCCGTAGCAGACGGGTTGAACCGCGAACGTATCTTGAGCTAGCGGAAGCAGCCCAGAATGACCCTGCCCCTTTGGTCCCAGGGTCATTCGACGAGGTCGCCGCAGCTTACTACCGTGGCGACCTTTCCAGACCTCACTATCGACTCCTCGCAGAAGCGGCGGCCGAGTCGATGCGCGAAGAAGATGCGCGCGAGGAGCCTGGTATCTGAGCAGCAGGACGCTACCCGGCAACGAAAATCCGGCGGGCGTAGATGGAATGATCGGATCCTGCTCGCGCATGCGTTGCATCGCCCGGCGTACGCTGCGGTGCGCGAGGCGGTAGATCATGCTCGGAAGGCTAGCAAGTTCCAGGGTCCAATCCGGGCCGAGTTCTAACTGGTCGAGCACAGCAAGGGCTGGCATTCGTTTCGGCCCGCGCACCCGACCGCCAAAGCGACTTGGGCCAGCGTGGCCAAGTCTGGACGACCCAGGATGACTAACCAGCCGTCGATGACGTGCGAGAACAGCCAGATGAAGGACACGCTTACGATCTGGCTCACGCGCGTAAGCGTCATGATCCTGCGGCGCTGGAACTCCTGCCTGGGATCCGATGGCAGCGGGCCGGCCGACTTGCGCGGAGGATTACGTACCCTCCGGCGAACAGCCGATCCGGGGTGGCGCCGGGCGGCGCGCACAGGGTCGCCCGGCGCCACGTCTCAGCAAGCGCCGTCGTTGTTCCAGGCGCCTGATGCTCCACCAGGGACTTCGTCATAGTTCCACTGGTTGGCAGTCCACTGGTCGCCGCCATACGACACCACATCACCCGAGACGTACGCCACGTTCGATACCCACGCGGCCGCCGAGCATCCACCCGACGTCGGGGTGGGCGAGGACGTGGGCGACGTGGTGGGGCTGGGCGAGGATGGCGTCGGACTCGGCGAGGCCACCGACGTGTTCTGCGCGAAGGCCACCGTGTAGGCGGTGAAATCCCACGAGTTCTGCGGCACGCTGCTGCACTCGCTGGACGTCACGTCGTTGTTGCCGGGCGGGTTGCATTGCCGGTCGCGGTTGACCGACCAGAACGTGAACCTGCTCATCCCGGAACTCTCCGCGAAGCTCAGCACGGTCTGGAAATCGCTCTGATAAAAGTACTCCCCCGTGTCCGTCCGGCCGTTCATGCCCGAGAAGCCCTCGTGCGCATACGCCTGGGAGCTGCTCCAGCCGAACGTGCTCATCAGCTGGGAGTTGAAGTCCTGCAGCGCGGTGACCTGCGATGACCCGCCGCTGAACCCGCCGTCGAACGGCATGATCGTGTAGTCGTTGGGGGTGAAGCCGAGGCTCTTGGCCTCGTCGAGAAGCTGCTGGCCGAAGTAGTTCGCGCCGGTCGTGGTGGACGGCATGGTGATCGAGATGAACAGGCCCGGATCTTCCTGCTGCAGGATCTGCGCCGCACCCAACTCGTTGGCGATCGCAGTCGAGTTCTCGATCTCCGGCTCTTCCAGGTCGAAGTCGAAGGCATGCAGCCCATACGTGGTGATCACCTGCTGGTAGGCGGCAGCGGTGGTCGCGGCCGAGCTGCACACCTGGCCCAGCTTGGTGCCGTTGTAACCGCCCGCCGAGACGATCACGTCACCGCCGTCGGCGCGGACCTCGTTGATGACGCTGGCCACCTGGGTGTCGGAGGAGACCGGGTCGGTCCCGTCCCAAGCCGGCGCGCACGAGCTGCCGCTGGCCAGGATGAATGCCATGTCGAACGCCTTCTGCCCGGTCGCGGCCATGACTGAGCCGACGTCTGGGCCGTTCGAGTCCAGCGTGCTGTAGTACGGCGCGGATTCGTACCAGTTGGCCGACAGCGCGGCGGCCGAGGCAGCCTGGGCCGTGCTGGCTAAAGTGCCAACGGCGGCGCCGCCAGCCAGCACCATGGCCGCGGCCGCGGCTAAGGCGGCCGCGGCGGGCCGACTGCGGAGGCGCGCCCACGCCTTGCGGCGGGGCCGGTGGAGCGGGGATGCGTGCACAGGACCTCCTCTGGCTTAACTATTAGGAAACTTTCCTATTAGTTAACTCGATACGCTATCCCCGTCCTCTCCCACGGTCAACAGGAACGGTCAAACATTGGCCGCGAAAACAGGCCATTTAAGGGCGGCCGCATAGACAAGGACCACCCAACAAACTCCACCCCTCGATGCCTAACGCCCCACGCCTCCAACCGCCGCCGCCGGCACGCGGCCACCAGTGGCTGATCAACTCGCCGCCGCTCCACGCCAACCCGCACAGCGCCGCCATCCCGCGCCCGGGAGCAAAGCCCACACCGTCGGGGTCCAGTCGCCGGGCAGTACCTCGGGTAGCCGACGCGGGTGGAGCGGGAGCCGGGGGCCTCAGCGTGGGCTAGCGGGTAGCCGACTCCAGGAGGAGTTCGGCGATTTCGCGGGCGCGGGCGGCCGCGGCGGTGTCGCCTTCCTGAGCGGCCATGATGGCGCCTTTCATCAGGATGTGCCATTTCCGGGCGAAACCATCCGGATCAGCGGCGCCGGCCGCCGCGGCCAGCCGGGACAGGTAGCAGCGAATATTGGCCAGGTGCGTGACGGCGGCCTGGTGCACCGGATGCGCCTGGTCGTTGATCTCGATCATCGTGGTGAGGAACGAGCAGCCCGCGAAGTCCGGCTGGCAGAACCACTCGCCGAACACGTCGAAGACCGCCAGCAACTGCTCGGCCGGGGTGGCACCGCGGCGCTGGGTCTCGGCCTCCAGCCAGGCGTGCGTCCAGCGCTCCTCGCGCCGCCGCAGGAAGTCGAGGATCAGGTCGTCCTTGGACGGGAAGTTACGGTACAGCGTCATCTTGGCCGTGCCTGCCTGCTCGATGACGGCATCGACGCCTACCGACCGGACACCCGACTGGCTGAACAGTTCGTAGGCGGCGCGGGCCACCCGCTCCCGCCCGGTGTTCGCGACCCCAGTGTTCGCGACCCCAGTGCCCACAACCCCGGTGCTCGCCACTCCAGCCCGCGCAACCCCACCGCTCGCAACCCCGGCAGACGTGCCCGCTTCCGGTTCTTCCGCCATGATCATCGCTCCCGCGCCGAGTATAGGGACCAGCTCAGCGAATCCCGGCCCGTTTAGCCGTGCCTAAACATTTAGCCAGAGCTAACATGGCATCAGCCGAACCCGGGCTACCCAGGGAGACCACGATGGTCCTTCGACGTTCTGCGCGATCTCCTGGCCGGACCGGCGCCGCGGGGAGGGACGCGGCGCCAGCAGGGCAGACCGACCTCGTCCGTACGTTCGTGGACGAAGTGACCTGGTACATGACCGAGCATAAGGTCTCCCGGGCCGCACTGGCGCAGGCTATGGGGGTATCGCCCGGCCGGGTGAGCCAGATCCTGTCCGGCGAGGACAACCTGACCCTGCGCACGCTGTCCATGGTGGTGGACGCCCTCGGCGCCGAGTTCGACATCAGCCTCCGCCCGGCCGACGACTCCGCGCGGTACGCCGCGGACCTCGGCTAGCGCCCAGCCGGGAGGCAGCATGGCCCTGCACGTAGTGGCGCTGGACGACTATCAGGGACTGGTGGCGGAGTACCGGCTGGACGGCCAGCCCGGCGGCGCGAAGTGGACCGCCGTCCGCGAGCACCTGGCCGGCGACGACCTGGTGGCCGCGCTGCGCGGCGCCGAGGTCGTGGTGGCGATGCGCGAGCGGACCCGGTTCGACCGCGCCCTGTTCGCCAGGCTGCCGGACCTGAAGCTGCTGGTCACCACCGGGCGGGCCAATGCCGCCATCGATTTGCGGGCGGCCGCCGAGCACGGCGTGACGGTGTCCGGCACCGGCGGGCCGCGCAGCGCGAACACGGCCGAGCTGACCTGGGGCCTGATCCTGTCGCTGGCCCGGCACCTGCCGGCCGAAACGGCCGCGGTCCGCCGCGGCGGCTGGCAGGGCAGTGTCGGTATGGACCTGATGGGCGCCACCCTCGGCCTGGCCGGGCTGGGCCGGATCGGCGGCCAGATGGCCCGCATCGCGCAGGCCTTCGAGATGAACGTGATCGCGTGGAGCCAGCACCTCGACCCGGCGGCCGCCGCGGCGAAAGGCGCCCGCGCGGTCAGCCAGGCGGACCTGTTCGCCACCGCGGACGTGGTCAGCATCCACCTGGTCCTGTCCGACCGCACCCGGCATCTGGTCAGCGAGCGCGAGCTGCGCCGGATGAAACCGACCGCGTACCTGGTCAACACGTCGCGCGGGCCGATCGTCGAGCGCACCGCGCTGCTCCGCGCGCTGCGGGAAGGCTGGATCGCCGGGGCCGGCCTGGACGTCTACGACACCGAACCGCTCCCCCCAGACGATCCTCTGCTTAACGCCCCCAACGTCGTACTCACCCCCCATCTCGGTTATGTGACCGAGCGGACGATGCAGACCTGGTACGCCGACGCGGTGGACAGCATCGCCGCGTGGCGGCGCGGGGCACCGGTCCGGGTGCTGACACCCGGCTGATCGCGTCTGTCAGCGCGCTGTCTGGGAGCTGTCAGCGCGGCCCGCGACAGTGGAGCCGTAGACAGCAGCGGATGACAGGACACGACTGATGACTGAGATGATCGAGGCCGAGGGGCTGGTCAAGCGCTTCGGCCGCACCGAGGCGCTGCGCGGGGTCGATCTGCGGGCCGGGCGCGGCACCGTGCTCGCCCTGCTCGGCCCGAACGGGGCGGGCAAGACCACCGCGGTCCGGGTACTGGCCACGTTGCTCAAGCCGGATGCCGGGCAGGCCCGGATCTGCGGCTACGACGTGCTCACCGAGTCCGTCCAGGTGCGCCAGCTGATCGCGCTGACCGGGCAGTTCGCGTCGGTGGACGACGAGCTGACCGGCACCGAGAACATGGTGATGATCGGCCGGCTGCTCGGCCTGCGCCGGGCCGAGGCCCGCCGCCGGGCGGCCGAACTGCTGGAGCGGTTCGAGCTGGCCGACGCGGCCGGGCGGGCGGCGAAGACGTATTCCGGCGGCATGCGCCGCCGCCTGGACCTGGCGGCCAGCCTGGTCGGCGAGCCGCAGGTGCTGTTCCTGGACGAGCCGACGACGGGTCTCGACCCGCGGGCGCGCAGCCAGGTGTGGGACACCATCCGGGGCATCGTCGCGGGTGGCGCCACCGTGCTGCTCACCACGCAGTACCTGGAGGAGGCCGACGAACTGGCCGACCAGATCGCGGTCATCGACCACGGCCGGCTGGTCGCCGAGGGCACGCCGGCCGAGCTGAAGGCGCGGACCGGCGGCCAGACCCTCATGGTGCGGGCGGCCGACCAGTCCAGGACCGGAGAGCTGGCCACGATCGTGGCCCAGGTGACCGGGGCGACCCCGGAGATCGTCAGCGACATCGGCCTGGTCAGCGCCCCGGCCAGCGACCCGGCGCTGCTGCCGGCCGTGGTCCGGCGGCTGGATGAGGCGGGCCTGCTGGCCGCCGAACTAGCGTTCCGGCTGCCCAGCCTGGACGAAGTGTTCTTCACCCTGACCGGGCACCCCGCCGAAGACACCAGCGACGACGAAGGGCGGGCGGCATGACCACCTTGGACGCACCGGCCACGACCGTACCGGCCCGCGAGGCGCAGCCGCTGCGACGCCGGATCGGGGCCCGGCAGGGCATCGCCAACGCGCTGACCCTGGCCTGGCGCAACGTGACCCAGCTCAAGCACTCCCCAGAGAAGCTGCTCGACGTGGTGCTGATGCCGGTCGTCTTCCTGGTGCTGTTCCTGTACCTGTTCGGCGGCGCGGTGGCCGGCAGCACGCACGCCTACCTGGAACTGCTGCTGCCCGGGCTCGTCGCGCAGATAGCCATGTTCGCCACCATGGGACTGGGCACCGCGCTGTGCGAGGACATCCACAAGGGCGTGTTCGACCGGTTCCGCAGTCTGCCCATCGCCCGGTCCGCCCCGCTGGTCGGCGCGGTCCTCGGCGACACGGTCCGGTTCTGCGTGGCGATGTTCGTGCTGACCGGGTTCGGCGTGATACTCGGCTTCCGGTTCCACACCGGCGTGCTGCCAGTACTGGCCGCGTTCGCCCTGGCCTACGTGTTCTACCTGGCGGTGTGCTGGATCTCGGTGCTGATCGGCCTGGTCGCGCCCAGCCCGGAAACTGTGCAGGGCATCTCGTTCATCTTCATGATGCCGCTGGTCTTCGGCAGCAGCATCCTGATTCCGCGGACGACCACCCTGCCGGGCTGGCTGCAAACCTGGGTCAAGGTCAACCCGGTCACCCACCTGGCCGACGCGGTGCGCGGGCTGACCGTGGGCGGCCCAGTGGCCACGCACGTGCTGTACGCCCTGGCCTGGGCGGCCGGCATCGTGATCGTGGCCTTCCCGGTGGCCATGCGGATGTACCGCCGCCGGGTCTGACCCACCCGGCCCGGCCTGGCCTGGCCTGTCCCGCGGCGAGAGCCCGGGACAGGTCAGGTTTCGGTACCCAGCGCAGGCAGGTCGGCGCGGGTCAGGCCCTGCCCGCGGGTGTATGCGGCGTCGAACTCTTCCGCGCCGAGCGCGGCCGAGGACGTCGCGGTGACCCGGCGCACCTCCACGCTGGCCAAATCGCGGAAGCCGTGCAGAGTGTGCGCCAGCCCCAGCAGTTCCGCGGCCCGGTGGTGCTGGCCGCGGGCCGCGGCCAGCGCGGCGTAGCCCTCGGCCACCGTGGCGGCCACCGGGTGGTTGGGCATGAACATCTCGTCATGCTCGGCCACTAGGCCGACGGCCTTGGCGTGCCAGCCCGCCGCCGACGTCAGGTCGCCTTGCTGCTCGTCCAGGCAGCCCTGCCTGCTGTAAGCGATCGAGGCGATCGCCGCCATGCCTGGGCGCCCCATGTTGGCCTCGGTCGCGGTCACCGCCTTGCTGACCAGCTCCTGGGCCCGGTCTGGCTCACCGACCTGACGGGCCAGTTCGGCCAGCTCCAGGTACCCGGATGCGGCGTCGTCCCGTTCCCCGATCCGCTCCGCGATGTGCACGCCGCGCTCCAGGTCGGCCCGGGCCGCCTCGGTGTTGCCCTGCCGGGCCCGGGCCTGGCCCAGCTTGATCAGCATCATGTCGGCGAAGTTGCCCTGCAGGCCGTCGGCCGCCAGCTCCCGGGCCTCCTCCAGCTGGCGCACCGCCTCGTCCGGGTCGTCGCGGGCCAGCGCGACCTCGGCCAGGCCGGACAGGCTGATGATCATCCCCCACCGGTCGCCGATGCTCGTGAAGGCTTCGTAGCCGTGGGCCAAGCCGGCGGCTGCCTCGTCGAGCCTTCCGCCGTTCAGCGCGAGATGGCCGCCGGCTACCCCCCCGGCGGCGCGGACCCACGGGTCCGAGTCGCTGCCGAGCAGGCGCAGGTCCTGCAGCCCGCGCTCAGTGTCCCCAGCGAAGAACGCGAGCATCGGCGAAGCCAGCAGCAGCAGCGGGTGACGGGTGTCCGGTCCGGCCACCCGGACCGCGGTTTGCAACGTGTCCATCAGCAGGCCGGGCGGCACTTCTGGCGAGGTGGCGGCCACACTCATCGCCCCCACCATCTGGCACACCGCGTAGGCGTCAGCCAGCCCGGGCGGTACCTCGTCGCCGGCCATCTCGCGCACCGCGACCGCCCACTCCCCCGCCTCGGCCTCGTAGTCACGCATCAGCCAGAACCAGGCCAGGGCAGAGATGAAGCGGAGCGCCACCGGGACGTCGCGGACGTTGATCGCGTAGCGCAGGGCCGCAGCGAAGTTGTCGTGCTCGGCGGACAGCCGGACCAGCCAGTCCAGCTGGTCCGGGCCGCGCAGCTCCGGCTCACCCCGCTCGGCCAGGCCGAGGAAGTACCCCGCGTGCGCGGCCTGCACCTGGTCCTGCTCCCCCGCCTCGGCCAGCCGTTCCGCCGCGTAGGCCCGCACCGTCTCCAGCAGGTGGTAACGGACGTCAATCTCGCCGGTCGCGGTGACCAGCGACTTGTCCACCAGCGCGGCGACCAGGTCGATGATCCGCTCGGCCGCGGGAGCGGCCTCGGCGCGGAGGGGCGATCGGGGGCCGGGGGTTCCGGGGGTAGTCCCCTGGGGGAGCACAGTGGGGGGTCGTCCCCCCGGGCCAGTACTGCCACCCAGTGCGCAGACCTGCTCGGCCGCGTCGGGGGTGGCGCCGCCGCGGAACACCGACAGCCGGCGCAGCACGGTGCGCTCCTCGTCGCCGAGCAGGTCCCAGCTCCAGTCCACGATCGCGCGCAGCGTCTGGTGCTGCGGCAGCGCGGTCCGGCTGCCCGCGGACAGCAGGCCGAACCGGTCGTCCAGCCGCCCGGCCACCTGCGCGGCGGTGAGCGACCGCAGCCGGGCCGCGGCCAGCTCGATGGCCAGCGGGTTGCCGTCCAGCGCGCGGCAGATCCGGACCACCGGGCCGACGCTATCCGCGTCGACTGTGAACCCTGGCCGGACCGCGCCGGCCCGCTCGGCCAGCAGCCGGACCGCGCCGTAGTCCATGGCCTCGCCGGCCGCCACGTCCGGTGGCGGCAGCGGCAGCGCGGGCACCGGGCAGAGCGTCTCGCCGATCACGCCGAGCGGCTCCCGGCTGGTGGCCAGGATGCGCGCGCCGGGGGCCGCGGCCAGCACCCGCCCGGCCAGCTCGGCCACCGCGGCGATCAGGTGCTCACAGTTGTCCAGCACCAGGACCAGCCGCTGGCTGGCCAGCGCGTCGGTCAGCCGGTCCAGCGGGGGCAGCAGGGTGAGCCAGACCGTCTCGGCGGGCCGGGTCGCCTCCGGCACGCCGAGCGCGGCCAGCACGGCCTGCGGCACGTCCAGCGCGTCCCGCACCGGGGCCAGCGGGATGAACCACACGCCGTCCGGCGACTGATCGGCCAGCCGCGCCGCGGCCTCGATGGCCAGCCGGGTCTTCCCGGTGCCGCCCGGCCCGGTCAGCGTGACCAGCCGGGCCTCGTCCAGCAGCTTGGCCACCCGGTTCAGCTCCTCGTCCCGGCCGACGAAGCTGGTCAGCTGCGCAGGCAGGTTGCCTGTGTTAGCCCGGGGGGACGACCCCCCACTGTGCTCCCCCGGGGGACTACCCCCGGAACCCCCGGCCCCTGATCGCCGCTCCGCGCCGAACGCCGGCTCGGCAGGCACCCGCCTGCGGCGGGCCCCGCCTCGCCCGCGCAGGCCGTCAGCTTGGGCATCACCGCGGAGGATGGCCAGGTGGACCTCCGACAATGCTGGCGACGGGTCCACGCCGAGCTGGTCGGCGAGCAGTTCCCGGGTCTGCTGGTACACGTTGAGCGCGTCGCCCTGCCGCCCGGCCAGGTACAGCGCCCGCATCAGCTGACCGCGCAGCCGCTCGCGCAGCGGGTGCGCGCCGGCCAGTTCCTCGAGCTCGGCGGTGAGTTCCGCGCCACGGCCAAGCGCCAGGCCGGCCTCGATCCGGTCCTCGGTGGCGGACAGCCGCAGTTCTTCCAGCCGGGCCATGGGACCCGCGGCAAAGGACATGTCGGCTACGTCGGCCAGCGCTGGGCCACGCCACAGCCGCAGCGCCGCACGCAGCACCGCCACGCCGTGCTCCGGGTCACCGGCCGCGAGCGCGCCGCGGGCCACGCCGACCAGCCGCTCGAACTCGGCCGCGTCCACCTGCTCCGGCGGCACCGCCAGCTGGTAGCCGCCCGGCCGGTGCCGGACAATCTCCGGGCCGGCCGCGTGCCGCAGCCGGGACACCAGCGCCTGCAGCGCGTTGCCGGTGTCGGCCGGGCCGTCGGTGGGCCACAGATCAGCGCAGAGGCGTTCAGCCGAAATGGTGTGCCCGGCATCCAGGGCGAGCCGGATCATCAAGGCGCGCAGCCGCGGGCCGCCCAGCTCGATGGGCTGCCCCGCGTCGCCGCGCACCTGGAGCGGGCCGAGGATGCCAATGCGCACCTGCCCATTGTCCCCGGTGCCGGCGGGTGCGTGCAGCCGCCGCCGGTTACCAGGGCAGGACGCCGTCCTGTTCGCCGTCGCCGAGCGCCCACAGGTGGCCCCAGAGCTGGCCGGTCGGCCCGGCCGCGGGCAGCGTGGCCAGGTACACGCATACCTCGGCCCCCTGGGTGGCGGTGCGGAACCCGTTGTGCCCGTTGAGGTCGGTCGCGCAGTAGCCCGGGTTGGCCGCGTTCACCTTGACCGGGGTGCCGGCCAGTTCCTTGGCGTACATGGCGGTGACCATGTTCAGCGCGGCCTTCGACGCGGGATAGGGCACCGACGCCATCGGCCACAGCGGGCCGTCCGGGTTCGTCATCGAGGCGATCGAGCCAACCTCGCTGGACACGTTGACGATGCGCGCGGCCGGGGCGCGGCGGAGCAGCGGCAGCATGGCGTTGGTCACCGTGACCACGCCGAACACGTTGGTCTCGAAGACCTCGCGCAGCGTGCCCAGGGTGGTCTCGCTGGGCGCGCCGCGGCCGTCACCGCGGGCGATCCCGGCGTTGTTGATCAAGATGTCGAGCTGGCCGTACTCGGCCTCGATCCAGGCCGCGGCCTGCGCCGCGGACTTCTCGTCGGTGACGTCGAGCGGCAGGTAGCGCGCCGCGCGGGCGCCTTCAGAGTGCAGCGTGCGCTCGGCCTGCTGGCCGCGCTCCGCGTCGCGGGCGCCGAGCAGCGCGGTTATCCCGCGGGCGCTGAGCAGCTGGGCGGTGGCGAAGCCGATGCCCTTGTTGGCGCCGGTGATCAATGCAGTGGTCGTCATGCCGGCCAGCCTGCCGCAGGCGGCCGGGATGCGGGAGAGACCGGTGCAGGCTGGGATCGGCAGTACCACCTTCGCGGGCCGGCCACGGGGCGCGGATAGGGCAGGCTGGTAACCATGGATGAGCTGGCGGGCGGGCGCGGCCGGCCCAGCATCCGGCGCGGCGAGCTGGCCACCTTCCTGCGCGGCCGGCGGTCCCGGCTGCGGCCGGGTGACGTGGGGCTGCCCGGCGGCGGTCGGCGGCGCACCCCGGGGCTGCGCCGCCAGGAGGTCGCCGAGCTGGCCGGGATGTCGGTGGACTATTACATCCGGCTGGAGCAGGCCCGTGGCCCGCGCCCATCCGAACAGATCCTGGCCGCGCTGGCCCGGGCGCTGATGCTGACCCGCGACGAGCGGGACTACCTGTTCCGGATGGCCGGGGCGAGCCCGCCGCCGGCCGCCAGCCCGGCCCGGGCGCTGGCCCCGGCCACCCGGCACCTGCTGGACAGCCTGGCCGATACGCCCGCCTACGTGCTGGACGCCAAGTACGACGTGCTGGCCTGGAATCAGCTGGCCACCTGCTTCATCGGCGACCTGTCCGCGTTCCCGGAAGCGGACCGGAACATCCTGCGCTGGATGTTCCGGCAGCCCACCGACGACCCGCGGTGGAGCGATGCGGACACGCTGGCATTCACCCGCACCTCGGTCGCGGACCTGCGCGCCGCGTACGCGCGCTACCCCGGCGACCGGAGCATCGAGGAGCTGGTCACCGAGCTGCTCGGCAGCGCGCCCCGGTTCGCCGCGATGTGGGCCGAGCACGAGGTCGCCGTCCGCCGCCCGGTCCGCAAGCGGGTCAACCACCCGGAGGCCGGCCCGCTGGAGTTCGACTGCCACGTACTGCACATCCCGGACACCGACCAGCGGCTGGTCATCTACTCCGCGGAGCCGGGCTCGGCGACCTGGCAGGCGTTCCGCCGCCTGGGTCAGCGCGCCCGTGGCCAGGGCTTTTCTCCTGGCAGCGAATCTCCTGGACCGGGCCGCCCGGCCGCGCCAGACTGCGTGGCGGGGGTACGGGCCCGGGAAGGAGCCATCGATGCGGGTCGCGGTTCTGGCTGACATCCACGGCAACCTGCCCGCGCTGGACGCCGTGCTGCGCGACGTCGAGGCGGCCGGGGTGGACGCGGTGGTGCTCAACGGCGACATCGCCGACGGCCCGATGCCCGCGCAGACGCTGGACCGGCTGGCTGGCTTGGGCGACCGGGCGATCTGGGTTCGCGGCAACGGCGACCGGTCGCTGGCCGCGGCGTTCGACGGCACGTTCCAGCCCAGCGGGCTGGCCACCAACGCGCCCGCCGAGTTCTTCGCGTGGTGCGCGGCCCGGATCAGCCAGCCGCAGCGCGACCGGCTGGCCGGTCTGCCGCTGACCGTCTCGCTGGACATCGACGGGTTGGGGGCGGTGGCGTTCTGCCACGGCACGGCCCGGGACGATAACGAGTTCATCCTGGTGGACAGCCCGGTCGAGCAGTACCGGACGGCGTTCGGCAGCCTGCCCGAGCAGACCGTGGTGGTCGGCCACACGCACATGCCGTTCGACCGGCTGGCCGACACCCGGCGGGTCATCAACCCCGGCTCGGTCGGGCTCGGTTACGGCCACCCGGGGGCGAGCTGGGCGCTGCTCGGGCCGGACGTGGTGCTGCGCCGGACCAGTTATGACACGGAAGCCGCCGCGACCGCGCTGGAGGCCGCCGCCCGCGACCTGCCGGACATCGGCTTCCTGGCCGGCAACGTGCGGGCCAGCGCCAGCGACGCCGAGGCGCTGGCCGCGTTCAGCGAGACGGCCCGGCAGCAGGCCGAGGCACGCTGCAGCCGGCTGAGCTGGGCTGCGCCGACTGAGCCGGGTTGGGCCGGTGCGCGGGTGCGGCGGTGCGTCCGGTGCGTCCGGTGCGGCAGCTGAGCTGTTACCGGGCCGGGGGCGGAATCATCCCCCGCGCCGGGGGGTTCACCCAGGCATGGCTACAGGACACACGATCACCACCACTCAGGGCAACGCACACGTCGTGGTCACGCTGGGCGGCACCAAGCTGGCCGAGTCGGACCGCCCGGTGCTGCTGGACGAGACCGGCCTGCCGACCCGGTACTACCTGCCGCGCGCGGACGTGCGCACCGACCTGCTGCGGCCCACGGACACGCACACGACCTGCCCGTTCAAGGGCGAGGCGTCGTACTGGTCGGCCGAGGTCGACGGTGCGGTATACGCGGACCTGGTGTGGAGCTACCCGGACCCGATCCCGCAGGCGGCGCAGATCGCCGACCTGCTGTGCTTCTACCCGGACCGGGTGGAGCTGACCGTGGACGGCGAGCCGCGCTGACTCCCCCGGGTGTGCCCCGCGGCCGACTGACCGGCCGCCGGGGTGCCCCCGCTGACCACACAGTCCCGTGCCCGCCCTAGTACGCGTTCGGGGCACCGTTCCGGACAGCACCGGACACGGCGGGCCGCGCGGCTCAGCGGTAGCCCTCGGGCCGGCCGATGCGGACGTCAACGCCCGGTGAGTAGTGCGCCAGGGGCTCGCCTTCCGGCGGCGGCAGGCCGGCCGCGGTGAGCAGGTGGTCCTGGACCGCGAGGGCCTGCGCCCGGTACAGCGGCCAGGGTGAGTGGGCGGCCCGGGCGAAGAACCGGCGGCGGCCGGTCACGCTGAACAGCACCCACCGGGCGGTCAGGAAGTGGTCCCGCCCGGTCAACTCGCCGGGCTGGTAGGCCGGGCCGATCCGGACCCGCACGTGGCTGCTCGCGCCGCGCGGGCCGGGCAGCCGCCGGCGGCACTGATAGGACACGTCACGGCCGTCCCGGTCCAGCCGCATCGAGGACCAGAAGTAGGGCAGCCGGTAGCTGGCCCGGGCCACCGCGACCGCGCCCAGCCGGGCCGCGTCCAGGGACAGGAACCAGATGCCGACCCGGCCCTCGTGGTCGCGGACGTAGGTCCGCACGTTGGTCTCGCAGAAGTTCGACACCCAGGGCGCGCTGTGGCCACCGCCGGTCTGGACCCGCATGAAGAACGGCACCAGCCCGATCCAGGCCGCCCCGCCGAACAGATCCGGCTGCAGCCCGGGCGGCAGCAGCCGCCGCACGTCAGCCGGCGGGTAGGCCCAGTGCAGGAATGTGAGCCGCTCCCAGCGCTGCCGCATGACCGGCTGGTCCACGGTGAACGGGCACACCGGGGACAGCGCGGAGTGCTCCCCGGCGGCCGGATCGGCTGATACCACGTTCCCATCATCCGGCAACCCGGCCGGGGACGCGTCAGCGGGCGGCCCGGAGCGTCACCGGGCGGCCCGGGCGAATTCCAGTGCTTCCTGGGCCAGCGGGAGCCAGCCCAGCCCGGAGTCCGGATCCAGGCTGAACCACTCCTTCATGGGGGTGCCCTTGTTCGCGTCAAAGCGAACCCCGTCGCCGCCGCGGACCAGCGCGTCCACGCGGTCGGCGGGAAGCTTCAGCACGAGCCGGCCGCGGACCAGCATGGCGAAGATCTTGTTCTCCCAGCGCAACGCGGACCGGCCGAAGCCGCTGCCGCCCCGCGGCGGGGTCACCCCCGGACGGCCGACCAGTCCGTCCACCACGTCCTCGAACCGCCGCACAGCCTCCTCAGCCGCCGGGCTCCCCGCCACCATTTCCTCAGCCACACCCCCCAAGCTAAACACCCCCACCGACAGCCCTCGCGGAAGGGGTCGCCGACTGGACCGACGAGCGAGGAAGGAGCGAGGAGGGGAAGGAGCGAGGAGGGGAAGGAGCCGCGCCGAAGGGGGCGCGCCGCCGACTGGACTGAGGAGCGAGGGAGCGAGGAACGAGCGACCGAGCGACGAGGGAAGGAGGCGGGTTAAGCGCCCCCGGAGGCGCAAGGCAGCAGAGCGGGTCCAAGCGCGCCGGAGGCGCGAGATGATAGAGCATGCGCTATCTGGCTACCGATACCACCAAGCGGATTTCCAAGATCGGCCTGGGCACCTGGCAGTTCGGCGCCAAGGAATGGGGCTACGGCGAGCCGTACGCGGCGCAGGAGGCGCACGCTATCGTCCGCCGCGCCCTCGAACTCGGCGTCACCTTCTTCGACACCGCGGAGATCTACGGCTACGGGCGCAGCGAGCGGATCTTGGGCCAGGCGCTCGGCGACGACCTGCCGTCGGTGTTCGTCGCGACCAAGATCCTTCCGGTGCTGCCGCTCGCCCCGGTCGTCGAGCAGCGGGCCGTGGCCAGCGCGAACCGGCTCGGCGCCCGCCACCTGGACCTCTACCAGATGCACCAGCCCAACCCGGTGGTCCGGGACACCCGGGCGATGCGCGGCATGCGGGCGCTGCAGCACGTCGGGCTGGTCGGCGAGGTAGGGGTCAGCAACTACTCGCTGGACCGGTGGCAGGCCGCCGAGGCCGCGCTGGGCAGCCGGGTGCTGAGCAACCAGGTCCCGTACAGCCTGGTGGTCCGGGACCCGGAGCGTGAACTGGTGCCCTACGCCGAGGTGCAGGACCGGGTCATCATCGCGTACAGCCCGCTGGCCCAGGGGCTGCTGTCCGGCCGGTACGACCCGGAGCACCGGCCCGCCAACCGGGTCCGCGGCGCGAACCCGCTGTTCCTGCCGGAGAACCTGGACCGCGCCGCCGGGCTGATCAGCACCCTCCGCGAAGTGGCGGACGCGCACTCGGCCAGCCCGGCGCAGATCGCGCTGGCCTGGGTGATCCGCAGCCCGGCGGTGACCGCCATCCCAGGCGCGTCCAGCGTCGAGCAAGTGGAGAGCAACGTGGCCGCGGCCGATATCGAGCTGACCGACGAGGAGCACAGCGCGCTGCGCGCGGCCGCCGAGCGGTTCCACCCGGTGACCGGGCGGGCCGCCATGCCCCAGTTGGTGCGGTCCCGGCTGCGCGCCAACCGGCCCGGGCGCTGACCCGCCGATCCGCCGACCCGCTGAGCCCCTGACCCGCCGACCCGCTGAGCCGGATAGCAGTCAGCCGCGGCCGATAAACGGCATGGCCGTCGCGGTGAGGGTCATGAACTGCACGTTGGCGTCCAGCGGCAGGCCGGCCATGTAGAGCACGGCCTCGGCGACGTGCTGGGGGTCGAAGGTGGGCTCGGCCGCCAGCGAGCCGTCGGCCTGCCGGACGCCCCCGCTCATCGCCCGGGTCATCTCGGTGGCGGCGTTGCCGATGTCGATCTGACCGCAGGCGATGCCGAACCGCCGGCCGTCCAGGGAGATCGACTTGGTCAGACCGGTCAGCGCG
The DNA here is from genome assembly GCA_963717125.1 of uncultured Actinomycetes bacterium. Lineage (GTDB taxonomy): Bacteria > Actinomycetota > Actinomycetes > Streptosporangiales > Streptosporangiaceae > RYN-230. The sequence continues at coordinate 172,243 of CAVQVG010000018.1, read as the reverse complement.
TGTTTGGTCGCGGTGTAGGCGACGCTGCCCGGCCGGGGCACGTGGGCCGAGATCGAGCCGTTGTTGATGATGCGCCCGCCGCGCGGGTCCTGGGCCTTCATCATCCGGACCGCCTGCTGGGCGCACAGGAAGGCCCCGGTGAGGTTCGTGTCCACCGCCTGCCGCCAGTCCGCCACCGAGATCTCGTCCACCGCGCCGGCGGGGCCGAAGATGCCCGCGTTGTTGACCAGCAGATCGACCCGCCCCCACCGGTTGACGGCGGCGGCGAACAGCGCCGCGACCGAATCGGGCACGGTGACGTCGGTGAGCACCGGCAAGGCCGCCTCGGCGGCCGGGGCGGTGGCCACCGTCTCCTGCAACGCGGCCCAGCGGCGGCCCGCCGCGGCGACTTGCCAGCCGGCCGTGAGCAGCGCGCGGGTGATGGACCGGCCCAGCCCCGATCCCGCCCCGGTGACCACGGCCACTCCGGTCGTTGCCATCAGGCCTCCTCGGTCACGGCCGGCATCCGCTGGCCGCCGTCCACCGGGTCATCGTCTCACCGCGCCGGCCCGGCCGGGCGGCGCTGGCCGGCGGCCACGCCCTAGGCTGGGCGGGGAGCCGTCCGAGCAGAGGAGGTCGGCATGGCCGACGCCGCACCGGGACCGGAGAGCGCCGCCGACGAGGAAGAGCCGGAGCGCCCAGAAGACGAGATGAAACGGAAGTTCCGCGCGGCACTGGACCGCAAGCGCAGCCAGCTGGCAGAACACAACGACAGGCAGACCGGGAAGAACGGCGGCAAGGTTCAGGGCGCCCACGGGCCCGCGCAGAGCCGACGCTCGTTCCGGCGCAAGAGCGGTGGCTGAGCCGCGTCCAGCCGGGCCCGGCCAAGCACGCCCAGCCGGGCCGGGCTCAACGCGTCCAGCCGGGCCGGGCCCAGCGCATCCGGCCGGGTCCGGCCAAGCACGCCCAGCCGGGCCGGGCTCAGCGCGGCCAGCCGGGCCCGGTCAGTGACCGGCAGGCTGACCAGGAAACCCGGTGCCGCCGCCCGGCTGCGGGAGCTGATCGACGCGGGCGGGACCGTGCTGGCTCCGGGCGCGTTCGACCCGCTGGCCGCCCGGCTGGTGGAGGAAGCCGGGTTCCCGGCTGTCTACATGACCGGGTTCGGCACGTCGGCGGCGCTGCTCGGCCGCCCGGATGTCGGCCTGCTCACGATGACCGAGATGGCCGGCAACGCGGCGCGGATCGCGGACTGCGTGGACATACCGGTCATCGCCGACGCGGACACCGGCTACGGCAACCCGCTCAACGTCATCCGCACCATCGGGGTGTATGAGACGGCCGGCGTGGCCGCGGTGCACATCGAGGACCAGGTGGCCCCGAAGAAGTGCGGGCACATGGAGGGCAAGCTGGTCATCCCGGCCGAGGAGATGGCGCAGAAGGTCCGGGCCGCGGCCGACGCCAAAACCCAGCCCGAGTTCATGATCATCGCGAGGACCGACGCGCGGGCCGTGGCGGGCCTGGAAGCGGCCCTGGACCGGGCCCGGCTGTACCGGGCCGCGGGTGCGGACGCGCTGTTCATCGAGGCGCTGGAGTCGGACCAGGAGGCCGCGGAAGCGGCCCGCGCCTTCCCCGACGTGCCGCTGCTGTTCAACTGGGCGGAAGGCGGCAAAACGCCGCCGCTCAGCCTGGACCGGCTGCGCCAGCTCGGCTACCGGATCGTCATCTTCCCGATCAGCACGCTGCTCGCGGCGACCGCGGCGATGCGCCGCATCCTGGGCGAGATCGCCCAGGCGGGCACGCCCGCGGCCGCGCTGCCGGAGCTCCCGTCGTTCGGCGAGTTCTGCGACTTCATCGGGCTGCCGGATGTGCGTGCGGCCGAGCAGCGGTACGCCGCCGTGGATCCGCTGCCGCGGCCTCCTGGCTGAGCCCGCTGAGCCCGCCGCGCCGGCCGCCGGGCAGGCCGCTGCCGGGCGGCAGGACGGTCATCAGCGCCGTGTCCGCGGTGAGGATCTGCAACCGCAGACGGCGCAGGCCGGGGCCCGGCTCAAGGCCGGGCAACTGGCGGGCCGCGGCGAACTGGGCCAGCGCGTCGGTGCGCCGGCCCGCGCGGTACAGCGCCACCATCAGCTGGCCCAGGAACCGCTCGTGCTCCGGGTGGGCCCGGGTCAGGCCGAGCAGGTCCGGCACCACCTCGTGCTGGCGGCCCATGGCCAGCAGCATCTCGATCCGTTCTTCGAGCAGGGTCAGCCGCAGCTCGGCCGCCCGGCGCCGTTCGGCGGCGGCCCACGGGCCGGGCACCCCGGCCAGCGGAACCTCCCCGTACAGGCTCAGCGCCGCGTCCAGCCGCCGGACCGCATGGCCCAGGTCGCCGGTGGTACAGGCCCGCCGGGCCTGGGCTACGTGCTGGTCCAGCTGCCCGGTGTCCAGGCCGGCCGGGTCCAGCCGGAGCAGGTAGCCGGGCCCGCTGGCCGGCAGCACCTGGCCCGCTGCCCGGTGCGGGCGGCACGGCGCCAGGACCTGCCGCAGCCCGGCCATGTCCCCGTGCAGCCGGCGCACCGCGTCTGGCGGCGGCTGGTCACCCCATATCCCGGTGATGAGCTCGCCGCGCCGGGCCGGATGCCCAGCCCGGGCGGCCAGCATGCCGAGCACCGCCTGCCGCCGTGGCCCGCCGATCCGGATTTCCCGCTGGCCCCGCCAGGCCCGTACCGGGCCGAGCAGCTCAAGCCGTAATGCGCCGCAGTCCCCGCTCACTTATCTCCCCTGACTGGCCTGATCTCCCCTGACTGGCCGATCCCCCGCGCCCGGGCACCGTCCGCCGCACCGGGGGCTTCCCGCCGGCAACAGGCCTGCGGGCGGATGCTTGGCATCCGCCCGCTAGCCCCGCTCCCATCAACAACACGTGCCCCCGGCCACGCTGGTTCACCACCGCGCCGCGGCAATCGCGGCAATTTTCCTCAGTCCGGCGGCCAGTCGATCCTGGCCCAGACCACCCAGCCGGTCTGGGCGCTGCCGGCCACCCCGGACTCGCTGGCCAGCGCGCCGATGATGTCCAGCCCGTGCGGGCGGCCGTCCCGCTCCGCCTCGCCCCACCGGCCGCCGTGGTCGGCCACCTCGAGCCAGACGTAATCGCCGGCGCGGACTTCGGCGCGCACTGTGAACACCGCACCCAGCTGGCCGCTGGCAGAGTGGGTGACGCAGTTGCCGGCCAGTTCCGACACGCAGAGCACCGCGTCGTCCGCGACCGGGCAGCCGCCCAGCAGGCCGCGCACGAACTGGCGTGCCTCGGCGACCTGCTCGGGCCGCGCGGCGAACGCCCGCTGGTACGCGCCAGCGGGCCCGCCCACCTCGGTGACGCCGCCGGTTGCGCCGGGAGTCATGCTTCCTCCGTAAAGATCGCTTCTGCCCCTCTCCTTGCTCAGCCTGCGGCGGCGCAAACCCGCGCGGTGTGCCACGGCCGCTCCCGGGCAGTCTGGTTAGCTTGACGGGGAGGAGGATCAGGCCGTGCAAACCGCGTTCGTACTCGGCGGCGGGGGCGTGCTCGGCGCGCACGAGGTCGGCATGCTGCGCGCCTTGGACCAGGCCGGAGTGCGGCCCGACGTGGTCGTGGGCACCTCCGTCGGCGCGATCAACGGCGCGTTCGTGGCCGCCGACCCGGCCGGGGCGGCGGCGAGGCTGGCCCAGCTGTGGCAGGGCGACGCGCTGCGCGAGGCGTTCCGCGAGACGCTGTGGGGCCGGGCCATCCGGCTGCTGCGCTCCGGCACCCACCTGCACTCCATCGAGCCGCTCCGGCGCATGCTGGCGGACAGTTTCCCCGGCACAACCTTCGCCGACCTCCAGGTGCCCTTTCACTGCGTGGCCGCCAGCATCGAGGGGGCCTGTGCCCGCTGGTTCAGCAGCGGGCCGGTGGTGCCCGCCGTGCTGGCGTCCTGCGCGGTGCCCGGGCTGCTGCCCCCGGTGCAGGTGGATGGCGGCCATTACTTCGACGGTGGGCTGGTCGATTCGATCCCGGTCGGCCGGGCGGTCGCGCTCGGTGCCCGCACCGTGTACGTGCTGCACGTGGGCCGGATCGAGCGCCCGCTGACGGTGCCCCGCCGGCCGTGGGAGGTCGGCCTGGTGGCCTTCGAGATCGCCCGGCGGCACCGGTTCCACGACGACATGTCCGCGCTGCCCGCCGGCGTGCGGGTGCACGTGCTGCCGTCCGGCGCGGACCCGCGGCCACCCGATCTGTCCCAGCTCCGGTACCGCGACCGGGCTAAGGTCGGGCTGCGGATGGAGCGCGCCTATCAGGCGTCCGCGAGCTACCTGGCCCAGCTCGCCGGGCAGTGAGCCCGGCGCCGGGCAGAGGAGGAACTGGTCATGGTGCCACCCAGGCTGGTCCGCCGGCTGGTGCTGGCGCCGCTGGCCATCGTGGTCGCGGCCGGCATGGTCGTGCTGTTCCCCCCGCTCGCCCTGCTGACCCTGCTGCTCGGCGCGCTGAGCCGGTCCCGGCCGCACCGGATGCGCGCGCTGCGGCTGCTCAGCTTCGCGCTCATCTGGCTGGTGGCCGAGACCGCCACCCTGTTCATGTGCCTGGGTCTGTGGCTGGCCAGCGGCTTCGGCGGCCGGCTGCATACCGAGCCCTACCAGAGCCGGCACTACGCGATCATGCAGTGGTACCTGGACCGGCTGTACCTGGCCGCGGTCAGCATGCTCGGCCTGCGGGTCGAGGTGGACGAGCCGGCGCTGACCCCGGCCGAGCAGGCGGCCCGGCTGGCCGGCCCGGTCATCGTGCTCAGCCGCCACGCCGGGCCGGGTGACTCGCTACTGCTCGTGCACCACCTGCTGACCGTCTACCGGCGGCGGCCGCGGGTGGTGATGAAGGCCGCGCTCCAGCTCGACCCCAGCGTGGATGTGGTGGCCAACCGGGTGCCCAACGTGTTCATCCAGGGCCGCCGCAGCGGCGAGCACATCTTCGTCGCGCAGATCAGCCGGCTGGCCAGCGGCCTGGACCCGGCCGGCGCGCTGGTCCTGTTCCCGGAGGGCGGGAACTGGACGCCGGGCCGGTGGCGGCGTGGCATCCGGCGGCTGGAGCGGCTGGGCCACGCCGACCTGGCCGAGCGGGCCCGGGGCATGCCGCACCTGCTGCCGCCGCGGGCCGGCGGGGCGCTGTCCGCCATCGCGGCCTGCCCGGCGGCCGACGTGATCTTCGTGGCGCACGCCGGGCTGGACACGCTGGTCAGCGTGGCCGACGTCTGGCGCAGCCTGCCGATCGGGCACGTGGTCCGGGCCAAGTGGTGGCGGGTGCCCGCGGCCGAGGTGCCCCGCGCGCTCGACCAGGACGCCCAGGTCCGCTGGCTGTACGACTGGTGGCAGCGCATCGACGACTGGATAGCATCCCACTCCACCGGCTCCCCCTCGGGACGGCCGGCTGACCTCCCCCCGGGCGCGGCCTCCGCCAGCTGAACGCCCTCGCCTGCCCCGAGGTCAGCCTCGCCGGCTCGGATCAGCCAGCAGAAGCAGACCGCGCAGGCACGCGTCCAGGACGAGCCCGAGGATGGCGATGCTGAGAATGCCGGAGAAGACGAGCGCGGTGTTGAGGTAGTCCCCGGCCTGCATGATCAGGTAGCCGAGGCCGCTGGTCGCCGCGATCAGCTCGGCGGCCACGATGCTGGTCCAGGCGCCGGCCATGGAGATGCGCATCCCGGTCAGGATGCCCGGCAACGCGGCCCTGATCTGCACGCGGGCCAGCGTGTACCAGCGGGATGCACCCAGCGTGCGGGCGCACAGCCGCAGGTCCTCGGGCACCTCGTCGAGAGCCGCCACCGTGGTCACCGCCATGATCGGGGTGACGCCGATGACGATCAGCACTTCCTTGGGCAGTTCGCCGATGCCGAACCAGATGATGAACAGCGGGATGAACGCGAGCGGCGGCAGCGGGCGGAGCACCTCGATGACCGGGTCGATCAGGTGCCGCAGCACCCGGCTGGCGGACATGGCCGCGCCGAGCACCACCCCGGCCGCCACCCCGATGCCGAAGCCGATCAGGATCCGGCGCAGGCTGGTCAGCGCGTCGAACCACAGCGGGGAGCCCTGCGACGGGTACGGCCGCCCGAAGTAGTGCAGGAAGGCCTGCGCGGTCTGCGTGGCCGACGGCAGCGTCACCGGGTCGGCCAGCAGCGTCGCCACGAGCTGCCAGATCAGCACCAGGACGACGAGCCCGGCCGCGCCGGTGGCCAGGCGGCGCGCATGGGCCCGCCGCCGGGCCTTCCGGTACTCAGCCAGGTCGTCGTGGCCGCCGGCTCGCCGGAGCCGGTGAACGGTGCGTCGCCGTGCTCCCCCGGTGCGGGGACCACGATGTCCTCGGTGCGCGGGCGCTCGTTGACCGCGCCGGGACCGAAAGACTGCCAGCCTGTCATGCTGCACGCTCCTTGCCAGGATTACGGGCGCCGGAAGGACCGGTCACACGGTCAGCGCGGCCCGGATGCTCCGCTTCGCCGCCAGGAAGGACGCGGTGTCCGCGTCGAGCGCGTGCCGCGGCCGGGCCAGCGGGATGCCGAGGACTTCCCGGATGCCGGGCGGCCGGCCGCCCATCACCGCGACCCGGTCGCCGAGCAGGACCGCCTCCTCGATGTCGTGCGTCACGAAGATGATCGTGGTCCGGTACCGCGCCCACATGTCGAGCAGGAAGTCGTGCATGCGCAGCCGGGTGATCGCGTCCAGCGCGCCGAACGGCTCGTCCATCAGCAGCAGCGACGGCCGGGTGATGATGGCCCGGGCGAACGCGGCCCGGTGCCGCATCCCGCCGGACAGCTCGTGCGGGTATGCGTCGCCGAACCCGGCCAGGCCTACGGTGCCCAGGATGGCGTCGGCCTCGTCGTCCAGTTCCGGGTCGTCGCGTTCGTGCCGCCCGGCGGCGCGCTGCGCCTTCGGCCCGAAAAGGACGTTCTTCCTGGTCGTCAGCCAGGGGAACAGCATCGGGGTCTGGAACAGCATGCCGCGGTCCGGCGACGGCCCGGCCACGGCCTGGCCGCCGACCGTGACCGTGCCCTCGTCCGCCTGCAGGGCGCCGGCCACGATCCGCAGCAGCGTGGACTTGCCGCAGCCCGAGGGCCCGAGCAGGCAGATCAGCTCCCCGGCGCGCACCTCCAGGCTGGCCCCGGCCAGCGCGACGGTGCGCCGTCCGCTCCGGCGGAACGTCTTGCCCACCGAGTCGATGACCACGTCGGCCGGCCGGGTGCCGTCCCGGCCGGCCGCCCTATCCCGGCCGGCCGCACCGGGTGCGGGGCCAGCCGCCGCCGCGTCAGCTCGGGCAGCCACCGGCCAGCGCCTTCTTGATGAAGCTGCTGTCGATGTGCGCCGCGATCTGGGCCGCGGTGGGCACCGAGCTGAGCCTGCCCTGCGTCAGCAGGAACTTGGCGGTTTGCTCGTAGGCCTGCACGATCCGGCTGCCCGGGTCGTGCGGGGTCGAGCCGAGCCAGTAGAGCTGCTGCCCGGCCGGGATGAACGGGTAGGCCCGGGTCGCCGCCACGACCTCGTTGCCGGGGACACCCTGCACCTTGGCCGTGCGGGTCAGGTACGTGGCCGCCCGCGGCCCGGTCATGTCCCGGCTGCCGCGCACCTCGGCGCACACGTAGTCCTGCACGAGCTGGGGATCGTTCTTGACCACGCTGCTGGCCACCGCGATCACGTTCAGGCCCGGAATGCCGAGCTTCGCGATCTGCTCGGCGCTGACCAGCGGGTGGTAGCCCTTGGCGATCAGGTTGGCCGCCGGGACGCCGTACACGTAGGCGGCGTTGACCGCGCCGGACTCGGCCGCGGCGCCCGCGGAGTTCTCGTCCGGGAAGCTGACCACCTTCACCTTGCCGGTCAGGTGCTCCAGGCCCAGGTAACCGAGCAGTTCATAGTCTTCTGAGGAGCCGACCAGCACGCCGACCGACTTGCCGGCCAGCTGGCTGGGCGAGGTGATGGACTTCGGCACCAGCAGCTGATCGTCGTCGAAGCCCCAGGCCATGACCACGGTTACCGCGGTGCCGTTGCCGATGGCGGCGGTGACCGGCGGGTTCCCGACGCCGCTGATGGCCTGCACCGAGCCGCTCTTCATCTCGGCGATGGCGGTGACGCCGGCGTCGAACGGCACGTAGTGCAGGTGCGCCGGGATGATCTTGGCCAGCGACGGCTGGCTCTCGATGATGCTGTCTGGGCTGGCCACGGAGCCCTGGCTGACCGAGATGGTGAAGCTGGGCAGTGCCCCGGGGCCCGACCCACCGCTGCCCTGGCTGACCGCCCAGGCGATCAGGGCCGCGACGAGCAGCACGGCGAGGACAGCGGCCAGGTAGATCCGGCGCCGCTTGCGCTTGTAGACCGGCAGCCCCGCGCGCCGGGTGGTTGTCGAGGAGGTCATGGATCCGAGCCTGGCAACCATGTCCGACTATGTCAACTATTCCAATCAAAAATATAGGAATCTGCCGATGCGCCCCGGTCCCTCCGGCCCCGGCCGCTGGGCTGCCGACCGGTGCCGGGCTCCCCCAGGTCACCCGTGCAGGACGACGCGCCGACCCCGGCCCGGTCCGCACCATGGACGGACAGGGTCATATCCACCGGACGCGGAGGGCACCGATGCCAGAGGGGCTCGATCCGATCGAGGCCGGCCGGAAGCTGCATGAGCACACCCACGAGGAAGCCGAGCGAGCCGAGCGGGCCGCGGACCGCGCCGCCGACAAGGCGGCCGAACGCCATTCCCGCATCCTGCAGAGCGGCGAGGCGCTGCTGCTCGCGCTGGTCACCATCGCCGCCGCCTGGGCCGGTTACGCGGCGGCGAAGTGGGGCACCGCCTCCCGGGTGCAGATCGCGCAGTCGTCCACGCTGCGCAACCTGGCCACCCGCGCCGACCTCGAGGCGCTGACCACCCGCAACTTCGACTCCTCCACGTTCGAAGCCTGGTTCACCGCCTACATACTGGGCAACAAGCAGGCGGAAGCGATCGCCATCCGCAGGTTCCGGCCCGGGTTCCGGGTCGCGTTCGACGCCTGGATCGCCACCAACCCGCTGCACAACCCGAAAGCCCCGCCCGGCCCGACCTACATGCCGCAGTACAAGCTGCCGCAGCAGGCCACGGCCAACGCGCTGGACGCGGCGGCCACGGTCAAGTTCAATGAGGGCACCCACGGTGGGGAGATCAGCGACAACTACATCCGGATCACCGTGTTCCTGGCCGCGGTGCTGTTCCTGGTCGGCATCGGCAGCACGTTCAAGCTGCACCAGATCCGGTACGGCCTGATCACCTTCGGCACGGCGCTGCTCATCCTGGCCGTCGTGCTGCTCTTCCACGAGCCGGGGCTGCCGCCCAGCTGAGGCGGACGCCGCCGCCGCGGCGCGGAATGAACTGGCCCACCCCGGCGTTGTGCGGTACAGTCGCGGTAGGCGATGGATTTCCGCCTTATGGTGTGCGTACCGCGCGGCCTCTTTCCTAGCTCCGTCTCCCGGAATATCCCGGGCTGACGTCGAGCGACTACCAGGGATCCAGCGTCCGGCGCTGGCTCCGGAATTTCCTGGCTGCTCATCACGCGCCCATTTCCGCAGCGCCGTTACGGCGCTTTTCCTGGCGTGCCCGAAAACGGCCGCCCATCGAAGGGAATTGCCCTCATGACAACAAGCACACTCAGCAAGAAGCCGGCGGTCCGGCAGTCGCCCACCGCCGCGCCCCGGCAGCAGCCCGCTGCCGCCGCCCGGCCGCAGCCCGCCGGGCCACCCAGCAGCCCGCCCATCCCGGTGTCCGGCCTGCTCGACATCACCGATGGCACCGCGTTCGTCCGCCAGGACGGCTACCAGCGCGGCCCCGGCGACGTGTACGTGCCGGCCGCCCTGATCAAGGAGCACGGCCTGCGCAAGGGCGACCACCTGGACGGCACCGCCCGGCCGCCCCGGCAGGGCAAGACGCGGGACAAGTACCCCGGGCTGACCCAGGTCACCGCCGTCAACGGCGGCGACCCGCAGCAGGCCATGGCGCGGCCCGACTTCGCCACGCTGACCCCGCTGCACCCGCAGGAACGGCTCCGCCTGGAGTCCCCCGGCGGCGCCCCCACCGCCCGGATCATCGACCTGGTCACCCCTATCGGCAAGGGCCAGCGTGGCCTGATCGTGTCCCCGCCCAAGGCCGGCAAGACCATGGTTCTGCAGGCCATCGCGGCCGCGGTCGCGGCCAACCACCCGGAAGTGCACCTGATGGTCGTGCTCGTCGGCGAGCGGCCAGAAGAAGTCACCGACCTGCGCCGTACGGTGCGCGGCGAGGTCGTCTACTCCACGTTCGACCAGCCCGCCGAGGAGCACATCGCGGTGGCCGAACTGGCCATCGAGCGGGCCAAGCGCCTGGTCGAGCAGGGCCGCGACGTGGTCGTCCTGCTGGACTCGATCACCCGGCTCGGCCGCGCCTACAACCTGGTCGCCCCGCCCAGCAGCCGCATCCTGGCCGGCGGGGTCGCGGTGAGCGCGCTCTACCCGCCGCGCCGGTTCCTCGGCGCGGCGCGCAACGTGGAACACGGCGGCTCGCTGACCCTGCTGTGCACCGCGCTGGTGGAAACCGGGTCGCGGATGGACGACGTGTTCTTCGAGGAGTTCAAGGGCACCGGCAACATGGAACTGCGGCTGCGCCGCGACCTGGCCGAGAAGCGCATCTTCCCGGCCGTGGACGTGGCCCCGTCCAGCACCCGCCGGGACGACCTGCTGATGAGCGCCGAGGAGCGCGAGATCACCGCCCGGCTGCGCCGGGTGCTCACCGAACTGGACCCGCAGCAGGCCATTGAGCTGCTGCTGGACAAGGCGCGCAGCACCGGCTCCAACGCCGAATTCCTCAGCCAGATTCAGCGCAACGCCTGACCGCGGCCGGTGCCGTCCCCGGCCGCGCGGACTTTCGCGGCCGCCACGCCCGCGGCACGCCCCGCCGGGCCGGTCAGCCCGAGGGCGGGTAGTACACGTCGATGCTCAGCGAGCCCGGGTCCACGGTGAGCGTGTTGGCGTACGGCGGGCTCGCGCCGGCCGGCACGGTCACCGTCACGGTGACGCTCTGCCCCGCGGTCAGCGACCCGGAGCTGGGGCTCACCGTCAGCTCGCTGGACGGCGCCGATGCCGTGATGCTGAACTTCACCGGGCCGCCGTCCGCGGTCAGCGTGAACGATCCGGTGTACGGGCCGCCCGAGGCCGGCTGGCTGAGCACCACCCGGGTGGTCGACGACGTTAACGTGCCCGGCGACGGCGGCGGCGTGCGTGACGGGGACGGCGAAGCCGAGCGGCTGCGCGACACCGATGGGGTCGGCGTCGCGCCGCGCGACGCAGCTGGGCTGGTGGCGGCCGGCTGGCCGCCGCCCGGGACCACGGCCGGGGTGCTGGCCGCCGAGTGCGGGGCGGACCGGTCGTGCTTCCGCGCAGTACCCGGGCTGGCCGAACCGGTCCCCAGCGGGCCGCTGGACGGGCTGCCGCCGCCGGCCGGAGTGGCCGCCAGCGCGGCGGGCCCCGGGCCCCCGTTGTGCTGCAGCAGGTCGGCCGCGAACACCGCGCCCCCGCCGAGCACCAGCACGGCCACCGCGGCCGCCCCGGTGAGCAGCGCGGTCCGGGAGAACGTGCGGCGGACCGGCGGCAGGCCGCCGGCCGGCACCGGGAAGCCGTCCGGGCCCATCGGCCCGGCGCGCTGCACGACCAGGTCGCGGTGCTCGGCGGCGACCGGGCTGCGGTCGGCGACCAGCCGGAACAGCTCGCGCCGCAGCCCGATCGGCAGCAGAGCCACGGGCAGCAGGCTGAGCAGCGCGGCCGGGCTGAGCTCGCGGCGCTTCCGTTCGTCGCAGATGTCGCAGTTCTCGATGTGCCGGTTGATCCGCTTGCGCAGCAGCACGGTGAGCTCGCCGTCCCAGCCGTCCAGGATGGTGGCCAGATAGGGGCAGGCCTCCTGCCCGGTCCGGGCCACCAGCAGCGCGCCCAGCGCGGTCTCGAACTGGGTGCGGGCCCGGGACGCCAGCGCGTGCGCCTGGTTGCGCGGCACGCCCAGCGCGGCGGCCAGCTCGGCCCCGTCCAGCTCGTGCCGCAGGTTCAGCTCGATGATCTCCCGCTCGCCGGGGTTCAGCCCGGCCAGGGCCGACCGGACGAGCTGGCGCAGCTCGGCCCGTTCCGCCGCTGCGCCGACCTCCGGCACGTCGTCGGCCATCTCGTCCGCGTCGTCCAGCGGCGCGGCCGCGGCGCGGCCCCGCAGCCGGCGGTGGCACTCGTTCCTGGCCACCGCGTACAGCCAGGGCCGCAGCCGGTTCGGATCGCGCAGCCCGCCCAGCTTGGCGGCGGCGATGACGAACGTGTCCTGGACCGCGTCGGCGGCGTCGGATGGCTCGCCGAGCATGGTGCAGCAGTACGCGTGCAGCGGCTGCGCGTAGCGGTCGTACACCGCGGCCAGCCCACCGGGCTGGCCGGCCACGATGGCCGCGACGATCTCGCGGTCCTGCATGCGCTCACCGTATGTGGCGGGCCACCATACTGCCCAGGCATGCCGGAAACACTGGTACACAACGGAAATCCAGGCGCGCCGCCGGCCCGCTATCACTGGTCACACCAGCACCACAGTGCTCAGCAGACGCGGCCCGACCTCCCGCGCGCGGCGCCCCGGACGTCCGCTACGTGTCAGCGGGTGGCCCCGCAAGTGGCTGGGGTGCTGGGCGGAAAGCGCAGGCACTGGGCGGAAACCGCAGGTAGTCGTGCCCTTGCCGGGCCGGCCGGGCCGGAAATGGATTGGCCAGCCGGGCCTGACTGACGGTACAGTCCGGAACCGGGGCCGCGGCCGAGCCGCAGCGGCGCGGCAGCACAGGCAGGTGGTGTCAGCACGGCATGAGACCGGTATGAGCAGCGCTCCGCCGACCGTGACCCGGCCGAAGCTGTCCCCCCGGCTCCGCGTGCTCGTCGCCTTCCTCTGCGCACTGGTGCTGGTGGACACCGTGTTCTTCACCGCGCTCACCCCGCTGCTGCCCTACTACAAGCACCTGGCCGGGCTGTCCAAGGCCGGGGCCGGCATCCTGGTCGCCATGTACCCGCTCGGCACGCTGGTCGGCGCGCTGCCCGGCGGCCTGCTCACCGCGCGGTTCGGCGACCGGGTGATGGCCGTGCTGGGGCTGGCCCTGATGAGCGTGTCCACCTTGGTCTTCGGCTTCGCCTCCGCCGCCGGGGCGCTGGACGCGGCCCGGTTCGTGCAGGGCCTGGCCGGCGCGTGCACCTGGGCGGCCGCGATGGCCTGGATGGCCACCGCCGCCCCGGCGCAGCGGCGCGGCGAACTGCTCGGCATCGCGCTCGGGGCGGCCGTGGTCGGGGCGCTGTTCGGCCCGGTGGTCGGGGTGGTGGCCGGGCAGGTGGGCGCCGGGCCGGCCTTCGCCGCGGCCGCGGTGGCCGGGGTCATCCTGATCGTGGCCGCGTTCTTCATGCCCGCGCCCGCGCCGCCCGAGCCACAGGGCCTGCGCGCGGCGCTGCCCGCGCTGACCAACCCCCGGGCGGCCGGGGGCCTGTGGCTCACCATGCTGGCCGGACTGGCGTTCGGCGTCGTGGATGTGCTGGCCCCGCTACGGCTGGCCGCGATGGGCGCGGGCACGCTCCTCATCGGGGGCACGTTCCTGGTCTCCGCGGCCATCGAGTCGGCGCTGTCGCCGCTGGCCGGCCGGCTGTCCGACCGGCGTGGCGCGGTGCTGCCGCTGTCCCTCTCGCTGGCCGCCGCGGTGCTGGTCAGCCTGCTGGCGCCGGTGCTGGCGCCGCTGGGCCTGCTGATGGCCGTGCTGATCGTCGGGATGCCTGCCTACGGCACGCTGTTCACCCCGTCCTCGGCGCTGCTCAGCAACGCCGCGCACGGCCTGGGGCTGAACCAGGGGCTGGCGTTCGGGCTGGCCAACCTGGCCTGGGCGGGCGGTCAGACGATCGGCGCGGCGGCGAGCGGCGCGCTGGCCCAGGCCACCTCCGACCTGGTCCCGTTCGCGCTGCTCGCCGCCGTCTGCCTGGGCACGCTGATCGTACTGCGCACCCAGGCGGGCCGGCTGAGTCAGGCAGTTAGCCGGCGTCAGCCTCGGCGCAGAGCGGCGATCGGGGGGCTCGGGGGTCGTCCCCCCAGTCGCGGCGGCTTGCCGCCGCTCGGCGCGGAGCGGCGATCGGGGGGCTCGGGGGGTCGTCCCCCCGGCTAGCAGAGCGAAGAACTGCCGGATGTCGGCCACCAGCACGCCAGTGGCCTCATGCGCGGCGTAGTGCCCGGCGGCGTCGGCGGCCCGCCGCCCGGCGCGGCCTGGCCGTAGGCGTGCCAGCTGACGATGTTGCTGTGGTCCCGCTCGGCGAACCGCCGGATCGACTGGAAGTCCCCGCCGAACATGGCCAGGCCGGTCGGCGCCGTGGTCGGGCCGGACGGCTTGTCCGCGCTGTGCGCGTCCTCGTAGTAGAACCGGATGGCCGACCCCGACGTGCCGGTCAGCCAGTAGATGGCCACGTTGGCCAGCACGAAATCGCGGTCCAGGCTCTCCCCGAGCAGCTGCGCGTGCCAGGCCAGCAGGCCGACCGGTGAGTCGGCCAGCGCGAAGGCCAGCGTCTGCGGCTGCTGGCTGTGCAGCACGTTGAAGGCGAACTTGTTGTCCATGAACCACTGCAGGTGGGCCAGCGCGGCCTGATCCTCGTCGCTGAGCCCGGCGAACTCGGCCGGGTCGCCGGACGGGAACGAGAACAGCTGGGTCACGTGCACGCCGATGACGCGCCCGGGGTCGATCCGGCCGACCTCCGGGGAGATCATCGAGCCGGCGTCGTTGCCGACCAGGCCGTACCGGTGGTAGCCGAGCCCGTGCATCAGCTCGGCCCAGGCCCGCGCGGTGCGCTGCGTCCCCCAGCCCGGGCTGTGCGTCGGGCCGGAGCAGCCGAATCCCGGCAGCGACGGGATGACCAGGTGGAACGCGGGTGCTTGCGGGTCCTCCGGCTCGGTCAGCGGCGCGATCACGTCCAGGTACTCGACGACCGAGCCGGGCCAGCCGTGGGTGAGCAGCAGCGGGGTGGCGCCGGCCCGCCGCGAGCGGACATGCAGGAAGTGGATCGGCTCGCCGTCGATGGCGGTGACGAACTGGGGATAGGAGTTCAGCCGGGCCTCGACCGCGCGCCAGTCGAAGCCGTCCAGCCAGTACCGGGCCAGGTCCTGGACCCGTGCGTTGGTCATGCCGTACTGGCCGTCGGCGCCCGGCAGCTCGTCCGGCCACAGCGCGCGGCGCAGCCGGCCGGCCAGGTCGTCCAGCGCAGCCTGCGGGATCTCGACGCGGAACGGGCGGATCGCGGTGTCAGTCATGACCTCTCCAGGTGAGCTCGAAGTCTCGTCGGAACGGAATATTCTGTTCTGTCTTGTGTCAGCATAGCAGAGCGGAATGATCCGTTCCAGTGGTAATCTCGGCCGCATGCCGACTGACTCCGCGGGCCCCGCCCCAGCCCTGCCCGGCCGGCGCGGCCAGGCGCTGCGCAACGACGCAGTGATCCTCGAATCGGCCCGGACCGTGTTCCTCAACGACCCCAAGGCTCCGGTGGCCGCGGTGGCTGAGCAGGCCGGCGTAGGGATCAGCGCGCTGTACCGTCGCTACCCCAGCAAGGAAGACCTGCTGCGCCGGCTATGCCATGACGGGCTGCGCCGGTTCATCGCCGAGGCCGAGTCAGCGGCCGGCGACCCGGACCCGTGGGGGGCGTTCAGCCGCTTTCTGCGCGGGGTGGTGGCTGCGGACGTGCACTCGCTGACCGTGCATCTCGCCGGGACCTTCACCCCCACACCGGAGATGGACGCCGACGCGCGGCGGGCCAATGAACTGGCCGCGGAGCTGGTCCGGCGGGCCCAGGCGGCCGGCCAGCTTCGCCCCGACGTGGTGGCGGACGACGTGGGGCTGGTGCTGGAGGGCTGCGCCTCGATCAAGGTGCCCGACCCGGACCGGACCCGTGAGCTGCGCCAGCGCTATCTGCAGCTGCAGCTCGACGGCCTGGCCACCGACCCGGTCCGGGCGCCGCTGCCCGGCCCGCCGCCGCACGGCGACCTCAGCTGGCGCTGGCAGCAAACGCCGTAATTCACATCAGCGCGGTGCATTGTGCCTCGCCGGCGGGCTGTGTCGGATTCGTTTTGGCTGGCGGGGCGCGAGGTGGCGTTGCCGGGCTGGCTGGGCTGGGCGGCCGGGATTCGGGCTGGGCGGGCGGGCCGGGCTGGGCGGCCGGGGCCCTGGTCGTCAGCCGGGCAGGGCGGCGAGGGCAGCGGGGGTGAGGTTCCCGGTGGTGATGGCCTTGAAGAGGTTGTGCACGGTGACGGTGAATCGCCATTCGGCGCTGGCTTTGGGTTTACCGCGGGTGGCCAGCTGGCGGATGCCCATGTTGTGCTTGATGTGCCCGTGGGGGGTCTCGGCGATGTGGCCGCGTTTGCGGTAGGCGGTGATGCCTTCGCTGGCGGCCAGCCGGGCGGCCATCGCCGCGATCGGCCCGCCATTATCGTCGTGGGCGTCCCGCTCACCGTCCCAGGCGGTGGTGTCCTGGGCGGTGGCGGCCTGGCGTGCGGTTTTCTCCAGGTCGCGGTGCTTGCCGACGGCGATCAGCCGGTCGGGGCCAGCGGCGGTGAGGTTGTCCCCCGACAGGTACCCGGCGTCGGCCAGCACCAGCCCGATCCTGCTGCCGTCGTCGTCCTGGGTGGCGCTGGCCGGCGCGGCTGATGGGCCGTGATCAGCGTGGCGGCGTCTTCGGCCTGGCGCAGCATCGGGGTGAACCACCCGGTATCGGTGGTGTCGCAGGTGAGCTCGGTGGCGATGATCAGCCCGTCTTCGCTGGTCATGTTCTGGGCGTTGTAACCCTGGATGAACCCGCCGCCGCGGACCGGCATCAGCCGCGAGTCCGGGTCGGTGATGTTGCGGACCGGCCCGCAGGAGCTCGCGGCGGCCTGGCGCTGCGCCTCAGCGGCCCTGGCTTCTGCCCTGGCCAGGCGGGCGCGGGCGGCCCGCACGCGCCCGCAGTCCTCCACGCCCCTCCTGGGACCGTCCCGGCGGCTGCCCGGCACCCGCGGCCCCGCGGCCCGCGCTTCCAGCCGCGTGATCTGCGCCGCCCGGTCAGCGCGGGCCCGGTCCAGCCGCGCCCGGGCCGCGGCCACCGCCGCAGCCAGTGGCGGCGGCCCCGGCGCGCGGCCCCCGCGGGCCAGGTAATCCTGCGCCTGCGCCTCCCGGGCCGCCTCCGCGGCCTGGCGTTCTGCTTCCAGGTCCGCCAGCGCCGCGGCGATCCGGGCTGCCCGGGCCGCCGGGTTCACCGCATCCGGCGGCACCTCGTCACCACGCCGTCCTTCACCGAACAGCTCATCCTCGGCCTCATCCGCCGCCGCGTGCGCCGCCACCGCTTTGGCTGCTTCCTCCGCGGCCAGCTTCCGCAGCGTCTCCTCGCGCCGGTTCGCCGCCTTCGACGCGTTCGCGGTGACCTTCGTGCCATCCAGCGCGATCGTCCCCAGCTTCCCCATCCCCAGCTTCGCGCACAGCACCAGCACCTCAGCGAACAGGCTCCCTGCCGCCCCGGGGAACGCCGCCCGGAACCGGGCGATCGTCACGTGATCAGGGGCATTGCCCGCGCAGATCACCCGGAACGCCACATCGGCCAGGCACGCCGCCTCGATCCGCCGCGAGGAGGTGACCCCCTGCGCATACGCCCACATCAGCAGCGTCACCAGCATGTCCGGGTCATACCCCGCCGTCCCCGGCCCGCCGGTCCGCCGCCGCGCATGAAACACCGACGTGTCCAGATGATCGCTGACCGCCCCGATCACCAGCCACACCGGATGATCCGCCGGCAGCCACTCCCGCATATCCGGCGGCAGCAGGAACGGCTGATCCCGCTGCACCGGCCTGTAGCCCTTCGCCATGGGAAAATCATCCCAAAACATCATCTACCAGCACAAACAACACGCCGCAGGACACCAGCCGATTCTGCAACAGCCCGCCCGTGCGGCACAATGCACCGCGCTAATGGCCGGCCGGGACGGGGAGGCGGGCGGCCAGCAGCTCGGCCAGGTGGACCCCGCTCACCCCGGCCAGCTGGGCGGCCTGGGTGCGGCAGGAGAAGCCGTCGGCCAGGTACACGGCACCGGGCGGCGCCGCGCGCAGCGCGGGCAGTAGCGCCGTCTCGGCCACCGCGACCGACACCTCGTAGTGGCCGCGTTCCATGCCGAAGTTGCCGGCCAGCCCGCAGCATCCGGCCAGGGTGCGCACGGTCGCGCCGGCCCGGGCCAGCAGCGCCTGGTCGGCGTCGTACCCCAGGACCGAGTAGTGGTGGCAGTGCGGCTGGGCGACGATCTCCACGCCGGCCAGGCTCGGCAGCGTCCACTCCGGCCCCGGGCCGAGCGGCGGCGGCGCGGTGAGCAACTCGGCCAGCGTCCGGGTGACGCCGGCCACCGCGGCCGCCCGCGGCGTCCCCGGGAACAGCTCGGCCAGGTCGGAGCGGAGCACCGCGGTGCAGGACGGCTCCAGGCCGACGATCGGCAGGCCCGCTTCGGCGTACGGCCCGAGGGTGCCCAGCAGCCGGCTCAGCCGCCGCCGCGCGCCGTCGAGCTGGCCGGTGCTGATCCAGGTCAGCCCGCAGCACGCCGGGCCGCTGGGAATGATCACCTGGTAGCCGGCGCTGCGCAGCACGGCCAGCGCCGCCTCGGCCACCCCCGGGTCGAAACTGTCGCTGAACGAGTCCGCCCACAGCACCACCGCGCGCTCCCCACCGCCAGTGCGGCCAGGGACTGCCGCCGCCCCGCGCGCGGCCGCCGACCGGCGGAACGGCACCGCCGCGAACCGCGGGATGGCCCGCCGCCGGTCCATGCCGCCCGCGGTGAGCACCGCCGCCGCCACCGGGCCCGCGCCCAGCACCGCGTTGACCAGCCCGGGCGCGATCCCCGCCCACCGGGACCAGCGCGGCAGCCAGCCCAGCGCGTAGTGCGAGCGCGGCCGCAGCCGCCGCCGGTAGGCCCGGTAGCTGACCTCGGCCTTGTACTGCGCCATGTCCACCCCGGCCGGGCAGTCGGTGGAGCAGGCCTTGCAGGACAGGCACAGGTCCAGCGCCTCGCGCACCTCGGGCGAGCGCCAGCCGCCGGTCACCAGCCTGGCCGCCATCTCCTGCAGCACCCGGGCCCGGCCCCGGGTGGAGTCCTTCTCGTCCCGGGTGGCCAGGTAGGACGGGCACATGAAGCCGCCGGACGCGGCCGAGTCGGCCCGGCACTTGCCGACCCCGACACACCGGTGCACGGCGGTGGTGAGGTCACCGTCGTCGTCGCCGAACGCGAAGCCGCCCCGCCGCGGCAGCGGCCCGGCACCGGGCAGGCGCAGGTCCGCGTCCACCGGCCGCGGCCGCACCAGCACGCCCGGATTGAGCAGATCCGCCGGGTCCAGCAACTGCTTGAAGTTACCGAACGCACTGAGCGCGGCCGGTGTGTACATCACCGGGAGCAGTTCGCTGCGGGCGCGGCCATCGCCATGTTCCCCGGACAGTGACCCGCCGTGCGCGGTGACCAGGTGAGCCGCGTCGGTCAGGAAGCGGCGCAGCAGGCCGCGCCGTCCGGATGGTCCAGCGGGAAGTCGATCCGGACGTGCACGCAGCCGTCCCCGAAGTGGCCGTACAGCAGGCCGTCCAGCGAGTAGGAGTCGAGCAGGGCGCGGAACTCGCGCAGGTAGCCACCCAGCCGCTCGGGCGGCACGGCGGCGTCCTCCCAGCCGGGCCAGGCCTGCTTGTTGTCCGGGGTGCGGCCGCCCAGGCCCGCGCCGTCCTCCCGGACCCGCCAGATAGCGGCGGCTTCGGGGCCGGCCGGGAGCACCAGGGACGCGACCGCCCCGGCGTCTTTGGCCAGGGCCTCGGCCAGGGCGGTCGCCGCGGCCGGTGACTCGCCGCCGACCTGCACCATCAGCCAGGCGTCCCCGGCCGGCAGGTCCGGCACCCGGGCTGGGCCCTTGCGGCGGCGGACCACGTCGACCAGCCTGCGGTCCAGGCCCTCCAGGGCGAGCGGCGCGTGCCCGAGCACGGCGGGCACCGCATCGGCCGCGCTGATCACGTCCGGGTAGCCCAGCACGGCCAGCGCGTACGCCTGCGGCACCGGGACCAGCCGGACCGTGGCACCCAGCACGGTCACCACCGTGCCCTCCGTGCCGACCAGGGCCTTGGCCAGATCGGCGCCGTGCTCGGGCAGCAGGTGCTCCAGCGAGTAACCGGACACCTGGCGGCGCAGCCGGCCGAACTCGGTGCGCAGCAGCTTCAGGTTCGCGGTGACCAGGGCGTCCAGGCCGGGCACCGGGTCCAGGCCGCGCCCGGCGGCCAGCCGCCGGCCGGTCCCGTCCAGCACGTCCAGTTCCAGCACATTGTCCGCGGTCCGGCCGTAGGCCAGCGCGTGCGCGCCGCACGCGTTGTTGCCGATCATCCCGCCCAGGGTGGCCCGGGACCAGGTGGACGGCTCGGGGCCGAAGCGCAGCCCGTGCGGCCGCGCGGCGTCCTGCAGGCTGGCCAGGATGACGCCCGGCTCGACCCGGGCCGTCCTGGCCTGCGGGTCGATATCCAGCACGCGGTTCAGGTGCCGGGACGTGTCCAGCACGATCCCGGGGCCGACGGCGTTGCCAGCGATCGAGGTGCCGGCGCCGCGGGTGGTCAGCGGCGTCCCGGTGCGCCGGGCCACCTCGGCCGCGGCCAGCATGTCGTCGGTGTCCCGGGGGAAGACGACGACCGCGGGCACCACCCGGTAGTTGGAGGCATCGCTGGAATACTCGGCCCGGCGGCGGGCGGAGTCATCGACCCCGCCCTTGACCACCGAGCGCAGCGCCCGGGCGATGTCGGCTGGATTCACGCATGTCATCCTGCCGTGCCCAGGTCACTGCGCTCGACGGCACCCCGGCTGAGGTCTACCGGCGCCACTTCCAGCCCCGACCCCGACCAGGTGCAGGGACAGGCAGACCAGGCCCAGCAGCATCAGGCTGGTCACGTTGAAGATGGCGTTGCTGACGGATACGTTCGCGGCATTGATGATGAAGGCAATGGCGAAGAGAACGGCGGCGATGAAACCCAGCATGGCTCATCCTCCTAGTCGGTAGTGCGGCTGAAATGTACGTCGCAATGCGGCCTCGCAGGTACCCGGGCCGGCCGGTTTAAACCATGGAATGACGCATTATCGTTGGATTGGCGGGCACTAATCCGGGCGTGACAGTACATCCCGTACCTGGTGTCCCCGGCCGGGCCAGCGCAGTGCCCTGGTGGGCCTGGTTCACCGCCGCCGTCGCACTCGGCACCGTGCTGGTGGCCGTACTGGTAGCGAAGAGCCGTCCCGCCCCAGGTTCGGTCGCGGTGTCGGTCAGCGCTGCCTCGGTGTCCACCGTGGTGTTTAACGGGCCGCCCGGCCAGCTGTCCATTTCCGGCGAGCCGGGTAATGCCGCCAGCGCTAAGCAGGTCACGCTGACCGGGCAGGTGCACTGGGTGCCGGGCCACCGGGCCGCGGTAGCCATCGGGCCGCGGCAGTCCGGGCACGTGCTCCGGCTCGGCTACCGGTGCGCGGCGGGCAGCCCGTGCACCGGCCACCTCCGGCTGGCGCTGCCCGAGCACACCGCCCTGGTGCTGGACCAGCCCTCCGGCCATATCGTGCTGTACCGGCTGGCCGGGCGGGTCCGGATCACCGCGTCCAGCGTGGATGTGGCCGCGTCGGCACTACGCTCACCGGTGCTGACCGCGGTGATCACCTCGGGCCACCTGAGCGCCACCTTCCTCAGCCCGCCCCGCCAGCTCGGGGTAACGCTGCTGTCCGCCCAGGCCACGGTGTCACTCCCAGCCGGTTCGGTGTACCGGCTCAGCCAGCAGGTCACGTCCGGCTACCTGCACGCGGGCGTGCCGCAGTCGCCCAGCGCCAGCCGGACGATCAGCGCGCAGATCACCTCGGGGGAACTCGACCTGGTTACCCGCTAGCCCGGGCGCGCAGCCAGCCCGGGAACTCGGTGGCCACGATGCGCTCGTTGTGCACGCCGCGGGCCGCGGCCGACGCCAGCCACACGATCGGCGGCCCCATCACCGCGGGGTCGATCGGGGTGAACTGGGCCGGGCGGTCCGCCGCCGGGGGCAGCATGCCGGTCTCGGTCGCGCCGCCGGGCAGCAGGATGTTGACGGTGACCGGCGTGCCGTCCAGGTCGGCGGCCATGACCCGGGACAGCGCCTCGCTGCCGGCCCGGGACGGCCCGTAGGGCACGAACCCGCGCCGGGTCATGGTGGCGTCGTTCACCGAGATGTTCACGATCCGCCCGGCCCCGGCGGCCAGCATCCGCGGGGTGACTTCCCGGGCCATCAGGAAATAACCGGTCAGGTTGGCGTCCACCACCGCCCGGAACTTGTCCGGCGACACCTCCCAGAATCCCCGCGGCTCGACCATGAACCGCGGATTGACCGTGCGCATGCCCAGCCCGGCGTTGTTGACCAGCAGGTCGATGCCGCCGAAGAGAGACCACACCTCCCGGACGGCGCGGGCCACCGACGCCTCGTCGGCCGCGTCGGCCACCACCCCGGCCACGCTGGGCCACTGGGCCGCGACGGCCGCGGCGCGCTCCGCCGACCGGCTGGTGATGACCACCGTGGCGCCCGCGGCGGCCAGCGCCTCGGCCATGGCCAGGCCGAGGCCGCTGGTGCCGCCAGTGACCAGCGCCCGGACGCCGTCCAGTTCGGTGCTGCTGTCGCCGCTGGCTGTCATCGCCGTCCCTTCCGCAGGCCGGTCTGGCCCGCTCGGGTTACGCTACGCCGCCGCCGCGGCGTCCGCCGTGTCCGGTGCGGCAGGCACTGTGGCGGCGTGCTCCTCGTGCACGTACCGCTTGCCGCGCAGCAGCGAGGCGACGGCCGCGATCAGGCAGCACGCGATGGAGAAGTTGAACGCGATGTCCAGGCCCTGCGAGAAGGCCGGGGCGATCAGCGACGGGAAGAAGCTGCGCCCCGTCAGGTACGCGACGTGGCTGGCGGGCAGGCTGCTGAGGGAGTGGCCGAGCAGGGTCTGCACCGGGTTGTAGCCGAGCAGCGCGGCGAACATGACCGAGACCGGCGGCAGCGCGGCGACCCGGGCCGCGTCGGCGCGTGGCACCCCCTGAGCGATCAGGCCGTGGCTGAGCGCGGTGGGCAGCGAGCTGGCCAGGCCCAGGATGATCAGGGTGAAGAAGATGCCGATGGACAGCACCATGGCCGAGTTCTGGAACGTGGCGCTCATCCCCGCGCCGACGCCGCGGCTCTCCCGGGGCAGGCTGTTCATGATCCCGGCCCGGTTGGGCGCGGCGAACAGTCCCATGCCGAGCCCGTTGAGCAGCAGGATCAGCGCGAACTGCCAGTACGTGAAGTTGATCGGCAGCAGTTCCAGCAGCAGGAACGACAGCGCCGCGACGACCATGCCGCCGGTGGCGAACGGGCGCGCGCCGAACCGGTCGGACAGCCAGCCGGACACCGGCCCGGCGACCAGGAAGCCGACGGTCAGCGGCACCATGAAGATGCCGGCCCAGAGCGGGGTCTGGTCGAAGCTGTAGCCGTGCCGGGGCAGGTAGATGCCCTGCAGCCAGATGATCAGCACGAACAGCAGGCCGCCCCGGCCCAGGCTGGACAGCAGGCTGGCCAGGTTGCCGGCGGTGAACGCGCGGATCTTGAACAGCGGCAGCCGGAACATCGGCTCCGCGACCCGGGTCTCCACGAAGCAGAACACAGCCAGCACGGCCAGCCCGCCGAAGATCGCGGTCAGCACGAACGGGCTGGTCCAGCCCATGGTGTGGCCGCCGTAGGGCTGGATGCCGTAAGTGATCCCGACCAGTACCGCGATCAGCCCCACGGCGAACGTGACGTTGCCCCACCAGTCCAGCCTGGCGGGCCGCCGGACGCCCAGCTCACGGAGCTTCAGGTAGGCCCAGAACGTGCCGAACAAGCCGAACGGCACGGACACGAGGAACACCAGCCGCCAGTCCAGCGGGCCGAGCAGGCCGCCGAGAATGAGGCCGATGAACGAGCCCGCGATGCCCGCGACCTGGTTCAGCCCGAGCGCCAGCCCGCGCTGGTTGGTCGGGAACGCGTCGGTCAGCAGCGCGCTGGAGTTGGCCAGCAGCATGGCCCCGCCGACACCCTGCATGATCCGGCCCAGGATCAGCCACCAGGCGGCCGCGGTGCCCTGCAGCCACGTCACCGCGAGCAGCACGGAGAACAGGCTGAACACGGCGAAGCCGAGGTTGTAGATGCGGACCCGGCCGAACATGTCGCCGAGCCGGCCGAAGCTGACCACCAGCACCGCGGTGACCACCAGGTAGCCCATGATCATCCAGAGCAGCAGGCTGGTGTTCCCCGGCTGCAACGGGTTCACCCCGATGCCACGGAAGATGTCCGGCAGCGCGATCAGCATGATCGACGCGTTGATCGTGGCCATGAGCACGCCGAGCGTGGTGTTGGACAGCGCCACCCACTTGTAGTTCCGGCCCGGCGGCCGGTGCGCCCGCGGCTGCGCGGTCGGCTCAGCGGTGCGAGCAGTGAACCTGGTTAGCCCAGACGAGCCCAGCATGCACACCCTTTCCTGGCGGTGGGCTGGCGCGGCGCCATCCGCGCGGGCAGCACCCGCCGCCGTAATATAGTTGCTTAACTCAAACTAACGTCTGAGGCGACAACGTCACAGCGCGGCCAGATAATCCCGCCGGCGGCGAGCCGGCTGGCACTGTCGGTGCGGCTCGCTAGGGTCAACGGCATGGCCGAGACCGGGTACCTGGCTGCGATCCGGAAGTCCTATGACGCCGTGGCAGCCGAATATGTCCGGCTGGTCGCGAAGCCGGGCGCGATAGACCCGGCCAGCCGGTCCATGCTGACCGCGTTCGCCGAACTGGTCCGGGCGGCTGGTTTAGGACCCGTCGCCGACCTGGGCTGCGGCCCGGGCCGGGTGACCGCCCACCTGGCCCGGCTGGGGCTGCCCGCGTTCGGCATCGACCTGTCCCCGAAGATGATCACGATGGCCCGGCAGGCCCACCCCGAGCTGCGCTACGCCGTCGGCTCGATGACGGCCCTGGGCCTCGGCGACGGCGCGCTCGGCGGCATTCTGGCCTGGTACTCCACCTATCACACCCCGCCGGATCAGCTGCCCGTGCTGTTCGCCGAGTTCCACCGCACGCTGGCGCCTGGCGGGCACCTGCTGCTCGGCACCTACACCGGCGATGATGAGCAGCTGCGCCCGGCACTGGCGTTCGGCAATCATCGGGTGTTCTACCGGTCCTACCTGGTGCCGCCCGGGCGGATCGGCGCGCTGCTGGCCCAGGCCGGGCTGTCGGTGACCGCGCAGCTGGAGTCGCCGCCACCGGCCGCGGCCCGGACCAGGCGGCCGCACGCCTGCCTGCTGGCCCGCAAGCCGGGCTGACCGGGCCGGTCAGCGCACCGGCTGAGCCGTCCACCCGGCCGGGTCCGTGCCGAGCAGGCGTATCCGGCGGGCCAGGGCCAAGGCTCCCAGGCTGGCCGCGCCGGGCACCGGCGTATGTGTCTTGGGGATGGTAATGACCAGGTTGATATTCAGGTACATGCCATCGGTGTCACACACATAGAGCGACTGACCCGAGTTCAGCACGTTCGAGTACAGCGTGGCCGGGGCCCCGTGCACCCTGACGAACTCGCCCTCGCCACGGTTGATCTTGCACCTGCCACCCTCCGTGCCAGCTGGCATAACCCCCGCGTACAGCGCCCACGGGTCACGGGCAGGTCCGGCTTGCAGGCCACCCGTGCCGAGCAGCCGACTGCCCGACGGGACGTAGCCCACGCTGGACACCGCCCAGCCGACAGGCAGCGCGGCCAGCTGGAACGGGAAGACGATGTGCGCGGCGGCGCCGTAGCTGATCCGCCCGGCGATCTTCCGGAGCAGCGCCCGGGCGGCGGCGGACTGGACCGTCGTGGGAAAGCCCTGGATGGCGGGGCCGTTCGTCCAGCCTGCGGCGGCTTCGTAGGACCGGCGCAGGCGATCCCGCCCGCCGATGCTCTGTGTCGTGGGGGTGAGCTGCGCCCAGCTGTCAGGCGCGTACTCCCAGGCCAGGCCGCCGCTGGGCAGGTAGAACGCGCTGCCGCCGCGGACGCCGGGGGCGACCGCCAGCAGCGGCGTCACAGCCCGGTGGCCGACGCCATCGCTGCAGCTCAGCCCATGCGGATACGTCACCGTCCGGAGTCTGGGCCGGGGTGCCTCAGCCACCAGCACCCTGTCCCGCTGCGGCCCGGTGATCCGGCAGGCGCCCGCGGCGCTAACCGTAAGCGTGACCAGCCGGCCCGTCGCCTGGTCGCCCGCAATCAGCGTGACACTCAGCGTGGTCGCCTGGTCCTGGCCGGAGGAGGGCATCGCGGCCCCCGCTGCAGTCGAGAAGCCGGCGGGCAGCCAGCCGAACCCGGCGTACGGCACCAATGGGTCGAACCGGCTGCGCGGGGTCACCGGGCCGGGATGGAGCCCGCCGCCCCGACCGGGGCCCAGGCTGGCCGGGATCACTCCGCTCACCACCAGGGCCACCGCCGCCGCGGCGGCCAGCGGCGCGGCGGCCATAGCCGCCCGGTGCCAGCGGATCCGGCGGCGGCCACGCTGCCGGGCCACCGCGATGTCCACCCGGGACGGCGGTGCCGGGTCGGCCGCGACGCGCTCCAGCAGGGCGCGCACTCCGGTCTCATCCATGCCGGTTCACCTCCAAACCGTCTGGTCCGGACGTCGGGTTCCCCGGCCACTGCCCCGGTGGCTGCAGCTCGCGGCGCAGCGCGGCGATCCCTTTCGCGGTCTGGCTCTTGACCGTGCCCCGGGAGCAGCCGAGCAGGTGGGCGGCCTGGTCCACGTTCAGGTCGCAGTAGAAGCGGAGCACCAGGGTGGCCCGCTGTCGCGGCGGCAGGCTGGCCAGCGCGGCGCGCAGGTCCAGCGCGCCCTCGCGGTCCCCCGCCGCGGTGGCTGATTCCGGCGGTTCGGCGGTCAGGCGGACCCGGCGGGCCCAGCCGGAGCGGCGCTCGCTGAGGTACTCGCGGACCAGGATCGTCCGCACGTAGGCGTCGGTGTGCTCGACCGCGGCCGCCCGCCCCCAGTGCGTGTACAGCCGGGTGATCGTGCCCTGCACCAGGTCGTCGGCGTGCTGCCAGTCCTGGCAGAGCAGGTAGGCGAGCCGGCGCAGCCACCACATGCGTTCGGCCACGTACTCGGTGAACTCGTCATCCCGGCGGCTGCTCACCGCCGGCGCCCCGGGTGCGGGAAGGTCATACCGGCTAAATGTGCCCGACGGCCGGTTTGGTTGCCTGGCTTACCGGTTTGGTTGCCTGGTCTAACGCACGAGGTCGTCGAACAGCCGGGTCAGCTCGGCGGCCGGGTCGGTGGTCAGGCCGCTGTGCACCGGCCCCGGCTGCACGATCGTGCTGCGGGGAGCGGTCAGCCAGCGGAACCGCACGCCGGGCGGCTCCTCGGCCTGGCCCGCGTGGCAGCCTTCTTCCACAGCGCCCAGCGCGGCCAGCACGGCGGGCAGGTCGGCGCCCGGGTCCAGGACGCGCAGCCGGTCGGTGTTCAGCTCGATCTGGCAGCCCAGGAACCGGTGCTGGTGTGAGTACAGGATCACGCCGGCGTTCATCGCCTCGCCCCGCTCGACCCGCGGCACTACCCGGATCACCGCGTACTCGAACGGCTCCGCGCTGGCCGCGGCGCCGGGGCCTGGGTCGGCGCTCATCACCGGATCACCTCCAGCATCTGTGGCGCGCGCTGCATCAGATGGCTGACATAGTCCCCTGGCTGGCCGTTCCCCAGCCACTCGGCCGGCACCAGCCCGACGACCTCGTCGAGCAGTTCGGCCGTGATCCGCGGCGCGAGTGCCTGATGAGCCTCGTCCAGCCGGGTCGCGGCCGGGCGCAGCACGTGGTCTTTCGCGTCGAACGAGGCCAGCGGGCGGGCGGTGGCCCAGTTGTGCTGGAAGTACAGCGCCGAACCGTGGTCGATCAGCCAGATGTTGCCGTGCCAGACGAGCAGGTTCGGGTTACGCCAGGTCCGGTCCACGTTCTGGATCAGCGCGTCGAACCAGAGCAGCTGGCTGGCGAAGTCTTGGTCGGCCTGCCAGCCCGCCGGGTCGAAGCCCGCCGATCCGGGCAGGAAGTCCACGGCGACGTTCTGCCCGCTACTCGCCCGCAGGAGGTCCTGGATCTCCGGGTCGGGCTCGCTGCTGGCGATCCGCGGGTCCAGGTAGGCCAGCGCCAGCTCGGGCGTGCGCAGCCCGAGGCGGCGGGCCAGCTCGCCGCCGATGATCTCCGCGACCAGCGCCTTGGCCCCCTGCCCCGCGCCGCGGAACTTGAGCACGTAGGTGCCCAGGTTGTCCGCCTCGACCAGCGCAGGCAGCGACCCGCCCTCGCGCAGCGGCGTGACGTAGCGGATCACGCTCACCTGTTCCAGCACGCCGGCCAGGCTATCGGCCACCCGCCCGCACCGGCCCGAGCCTTCCCTTCCGAACGCCATGCCGGGCCAGTTCGGTACGTTCTGCGGGCCTGGCGATCGGCTGCCGAAGAGGAAGTAAGGACGTCCTAACTGCCCAGCCCCGGTAACCAGTGCGGACCTGCCTCTACTCCGCCGTGACGGAACCTCCGCTCAACGGAGATCAAAGCTGGCACGTGTTTCTTAGTAGGCGAGTAGCCTTCACCGTCGTTCGTTGCCTCAGAAATTACGGCAAGAAGGGAAATGGGATGTTCGCCGCACTGGCGCTGCCATTGGCAGGTCGCCGTCCCGTGGTCACCCCTGCAGATCTGGGGGTTACCGCAAGCACATACGCGAGCTTCGCTGAGATTATGACCGGATTCAGCTTCGCAGCCATCGCCATCTACCTGGCTTACGAATCGGCGAAGGGTAAGCACACCACCGAGGGGAAAGATAGGCAGGAGGATGATGCGGACGATACCGAGCACAGCCGCCGGAACCGGTACAATACTAAGGAAAACGGTAAACAGAAACTTCCGGTAGTAGTTGGCAGAGAGTATCCGATAAGCCGAACGCAAGTAGCCGCGACACTATTCTACGGCATGGCATCTCTGGCCATATCATCATTTCTGTACGCCAGCCTCACGACTCAGGTTGAGAGTGTGTCGAAAGTAGCTGCCGCCCTACTTCTGTACGGAGTTATCTTTGGCGCTTCTGTCCTGGCGTTCTTCTACGCTCTCACACTGATGACCTATGAGCACGCTGACACCAGGAGGGCCGCCAAGGCTGCCTACTGGGTGGTCGTGATCATCGGCCCAGCAGTAGTACTGCGCTTCCTCGCTGATGCAGCACAAGGAGCCTGGAACTCCGGCACCAGTATTCCGGAGAACTGGTCGCCGCCGCTGCTCGGCGGTATAGCAATCATTGCCCTCCTCCTGTCCATCTCTGTCCTGGTCTCCCTAAAACGTATCTTCGAAAAGTGGACAGCATTGCATGGCGTGTGCAATTGGCTGTGCGTTCGCCCGGTCTTGCCGGCCTTCGTAATATTTATCTCCTCAGCCGGCGTGGCACTAGCGGGCATGTTAGTAACCGAGCCGATCCAATACGTGCCGTCGGAGTACTTCATCTGGGGAAGCCTGATAGGAGGATTTTTCCTGCTGGCGTTCTTTGCGCTGGCCTGCGGCTGCGTGGTTGGTCCGCGCACGAGCAGACTCACGTCGGGGAAATGTGCCACTGATGTTCAGCGACCCGCGACGAGCAGCGCAGACGGCTCACGCTGAGCACACCCACCCGCCGGATGGGCTGGAAGGCCGCCCGGCGGCTGGGATTGGCGTGCGGACGAACGCGCGCGCCCGACCTGCACTGTAGAGATCATCCGTCCCGCAACTGGGTGACCAGGGCGTCGGCCTGCGCGATGGTGAGCGTGGGGCCGAGATCCGGCATGGGCAGCGTCCGGCTGCCACCGGCCAGGAAGACCACCTTGTCGGTCAGGCAGGCGCGCAGGTCGGGATGGCGTTCGGCGATCGCTATCTGCTGCCGCAGCGTGTCCTGCTGCTTGGCCGCGACCGTCGACATGGCCTGGTCCAGCCGGTCTTGCACCTTCCGGCCGATCTTCCGGCCGATGAACCGCGCGGCCGCGCCCATGGCGGCGCCCGCGATGTCGTCGCCGAGGGAGCCAAGAGCGTCGCTCGGTGAGCCACCGGGCATTCCGGAGCTGCGCGGCCAGTTGCCCGGCCCGCTCATCGGCTGCGGGTCAGCGGCCCAGCCCGGCGGCTGTCCACCTGGACCGCCCATCGGCTGCGGGTCGGCAGCCCAGCCCGGCGGCTGTCCACCTGAACCGCCCATCGGCTGCGGGTCGGCAGCCCAGCCCGGCGGCTGTCCACCTGAACCGCCCATCGGCTGCGGGTCGGCGGCCCACCCGGGCTGCTGCCCACCCGGACCACCCATCGGCTGCGGCTCCGCGGCCCAGCCTGGCTGGGGCCCGGCCGCAGTTCCAGTCCCCTGCCCGCCCAGGCGCATCCTGGCTAGCTCGGCAAGTTCCTGGATCGAGTGCACGGCAGCCGCGCTGCCGCATCGCGGGCAGGCCGCGCCCCCCTCGTCATTCTGCACGCGCTCATTGTGCGCCCCGGGGTGATCTCTGGGAAGACCCATTCCGGCTGGTGGCTGCGGATGGCGGAGGGCCCATGCGGACGGCACAGTGGGGGCAGGGCCGCGGCACGACTGGAGGCACATCGGTGAGCACCTCGGAACAGACCAGGCCGGCTGATCATCCGCTCGACCCGCTGACCGCCGGCGAGTTCCGGCAGGTCGCGGCGATCCTGCGGCGCGACCAGGGAATGGGCCCACGGTGGCGGTTCGCCTCGATGGAACTGCGCGAGCCCAGCAAGGACGAGCTGCGCGCCGCGCAGCCGGGCAGCCCGCTGCCCCGCGAGGCGCTGGCCGTCTGCTGGGACCGGGACACCGGCCAGGCCTACCGCGCGGTGGTCTCGCTGACCAGCGACAGCGTGGCCAGCTGGACGCCGCTGCCCGGCCAGCAGCCGAACATCACCGTGGACGAATGGCACGAGTGCGACGAGATGCT
This sequence comes from uncultured Actinomycetes bacterium, assembly GCA_963717125.1. GTDB lineage: Bacteria > Actinomycetota > Actinomycetes > Streptosporangiales > Streptosporangiaceae > RYN-230. The sequence goes on along the minus strand of CAVQVG010000018.1, from coordinate 141,275 downwards.
GCACGCCGACCCGGCGCTGGCCGCGGCGCTGGCCCGGCGCGGCATCACCGACCTGTCCCGGGTGCTCACCGACCTGTGGGCCTACCCCGCGGCGACCATCCCGCCGCACTACCGCGGGCTGCGGCTGGGCTGGACCGACGTCTGGTACCGGGGCAGCGAGCAGGGCAACCCGTACGCGCACCACCTCAGCGGGCTGCACCCGATCGTGGACCTCAACCGGATGGCGCTGCTGGAGATCGAGGACGGCTTCGACCCGGCAACCTCCCCCGGGCTGCCCGACGTGATGGGCGAATACCTGCCCAAGCTGATCCCCGAACCATTGCGGCAGGTCGCCCCGCTGGAGATCAGCCAGCCGGCGGGCGTGTCGTTCAGTCTCGACGGCCAGGTGCTGAGCTGGCAGAACTGGGAGATGCGACTCGGCTTCAACTACCGCGAGGGGCTGGTCCTGCACACGGTCGGCTTCCGCGACAGGGGGCGGCTGCGGCCGGTCGCGCACCGGCTGTCGTTCGCCGAGATGGTGGTGCCGTACCGGGACGCGACCGTGGACCACTACCGGCGCACCGCATTCGACATCGGCGAGTGGGGGCTCGGCTTCATGACCACCTCGCTGGAGCGCGGCTGCGACTGCCTGGGCGAGATCACGTACCTGGACGCGGTGGTGCATGACTCGGCGGGTGAGCCGCAGGAGATCCGGCACGCCATCTGCATTCACGAGGAAGACAGCGGCGTGCTGTGGAAGCACGTGGATCACCAGTTCGGTGCCGAGGTGCGGCGGGCCCGAAGGCTCGTGGTGTCGTTCCACGCCACCGTGGCCAACTACGAGTACCTCGTGTACTGGCGCTTCTACCAGGACGGCAGCATCGAGTGCGAGGTGCGGGCCACCGGCATCATGGTCACCTCGAACTTCCCGGGCGGGCAGCAGCCGCCGTACGGCACGCTGGTGGACGAACGCACCTACGCGCCGTTCCACCAGCACTTCATCGTGGCCCGGCTGGACCTGGACGTGGACGGTCCGGACAACACGGTGTACGCCGTTGACTCCGAACCGTGCCGGGCCAGCGAGGACGACCCTTACCAGCTCGGCCTGGTGCTGCGGCAGACACCGCTGCGCACCGAGGCCGAAGGGCGGCAGGACTACGACTGGCACACCCAGCGCGGCTGGAAAGTGGTCAACGACCGCAGCCGCAACGGGCTGGGCACGCCGGTCGGCTACAAGCTGGTGCCCGGCGGGTGCTTCCCGCCGATGCTCGACGCCGACTCCCCGGTGCTGGAGCGTGCCCGGGCCATCGGGCACACGCTGTGGGTCACCCCGTACCACCGGGACGAGCGGTGGCCGTGCGGCGAGTTCCCCACGTTCGCGACGACCGACTCCGGGCTGGGCGCCTGGACCGCGCAGAACCGGTCCATCGCGGACACCGACGTGGTGCTGTGGTACGTGTTCGGGATCCACCACGTCACGCGGCCGGAGGACTGGCCGATCATGCCGGTGGACACGGTCTCGTTCTGGCTCAAGCCGTCCGGGTTCTTCGACCGCAACCCGGCCCTCGACGTGCCGCCGGACGGCGCGTGCCAGGCGGGCCAGCCGTAAGGGTTCGGTGAGCACGAACGGGTCAGGCCGCTGCGGCCCGGCGGTAGGCTGGGCCGATGCGCCGACCTGGCCGGGCCGCCCTGCTCGCGGCCGCCGCGGCAATCTCGGTCACCGGGGCCGCCTGCGCGGGCCCCGCTGCCGCGGCCACCCCGGCGGCCAGCCCCGCGACCGCTTCCTGGACCGTGTACCACGGCGACCCGGCCGGCTCGGGCACCGGCACGCTGTCCGGCCCGGTGGACACCAGTTCCCCGGCGTGGACCTCACCCGCGCTCGACGGCCAGCTCTACGGCGAACCCCTCGTCTCCGGCGGCCGGGTCTTCGCGGCGACCGAGAACGACACGGTCTACGCGCTGTCCGCCAGCACCGGGGCGGTCATCTGGTCCAAGCACCTGGCCACCCCGGTACCCGCGTCATCGCTGCCGTGCGGGGACATCAGCCCCACGGTCGGGATCACCGGCACCCCGGTCATCGACCCGGCCCGCGGCGAGATCTTCGTCGTGGCCGACGAGCTGGTGAACGGGAAGCCCGCCCACGTGCTGGCCGGCCTCAGCACCGCCAACGGCGCGGTGCAGATGACCCAGGGCGTGGACCCGCCTGGTTCGTACACCCCGGCGCTGTTGCAGCGCACCGGCCTGACCCTGACGGACGGGCGGGTGGTGTTCGGCTACGGCGGCAACGACGGCGACTGCTCCACCTACCGGGGGCGGGTCGTGTCAGTTTCCGAGGACGGCGGCCCGCCCGCGATATTCACCGTGGACTCGGCCCCCGGCCAAGCCCAGGGCGCGGTCTGGATGGGCGGCGCGGCCCCCGCCGTGGACAGTCACGGCAATGTCTGGGTCAGCGTGGGAAACGGCTCGGTGCGCGACGCGGCCCGGGGCTATGACGACAGCGATTCGGCGCTCGAGCTGAGCCCGCTGATGCACCTGGAGCAGTTCTTCGCCCCCGACTCCTGGGCCTCGGACAACGCCACGGACCGGGACATGGCCACCGAGCCGGCCTTGCTGCCCGACGGCCGGGTCGTGCTGGCCGGCAAATCCAAGATCGTCTTCCTGCTGAACGGCGCGCACCTCGGCGGCATCGGCGGCCAGCAGGCCAAGCTCGGGCCGGTCTGCGACGAAGACATCGACGGTGGGATGGCCACCGTGGGCACAACCGTGTACCTGCCCTGCCTCAGTGGGGTCGTGGCGGTCAGCGCGGCGGGGGCATCGCCCGGGCTGCGGGTGCTGTGGAGTTCCCGGATTGGCGGCGGGCCGCCCATCGTGGCCGGTGGCCTGGTCTGGACGATCGGCTCTCGCGGCACCCTGTCCGGCATCGATCCGGCCACCGGGAAACTCCGGCAGAAGGCGTCCATCGGGGCACCGGCCAACCATTTCCCAACGCCGAGCGCCGGGGACGGCCTGCTGCTGGCCCCCTCGGCGAACAGCGTCGTCGCCTTCCGCGCAAGCGGGGCTGGTGGGGCAGCCAGCCCGGCCGCCGGGAGCGGGGCCGGTGCGGGCAACCAGCCGGCCGCGGGCAGCACGGACAGCGGGCACGGCACGCCACCCGCCGCTATCGGCGGCATCGCCGCCGGCGTCCTCATCGTGGTAGGCGGGGCCGGCTGGCTCGTCTATCGCCGCCGCCGACCCGGCAGCAGCCAGCCGCCTTCATGATCGTGGTGGCAGGTACCGACGAGGCCGCTGGTTAGAGATCGTCTTCAGGGGAATCGGGCACATCCCGGCGGGGGACGTACCGGCCGTCCTCGATGGCCTCGACGTCCTCTTCGGCCGCCTCCCGGATCCGGCGGTTGTGCTCGGTACGCACCCGCGGCCGGAACGTCAGCCGCCGGGTCCGGCGGCCGGCGAACGCCACCAGCACCAGTAGGGCGACGATGACCAGGACGAAGATCACGGCAGCGTCGGCCCAGGTGAACCCGGACGACGTGGTAGCCGCGGCCTGGACGCTGTGCACGCTGACCCCGACGGACATTGACTGCCTCCAGACCCGCACAGCCCGCGGCCGCCACACCTCTGCCCAGGGCCTGCTTTACCAATTCTAGATCCGGCCTGGTGCAGTTGCCGGCCCCCCGACGGGCCGCCTCAGCTAGCGCAGCACCGCCGACGCGAGCCGCTCGCCGTCGTCGCACAGCCATACCGACAGCTGGCCGTCGACCCGCTTGGTCAGCAGGCGGGGATCGTGGCCGGGCAGCACCGGCCGGTGGTACTCCAGCTCGGCCTGGGACGGCAGCCAGTCCAGACCGGCCAGCACATCCTCGACGGCGGCCCAGTGAATGCTGTTGTTGACGTGCCCCGCGGTGTCGAAGTCGCTGGCCCGCAGCGGCCACGGCCGCCCCGCGGTGCCGGCTGGCGGACCCGGGTGGGACAGCCGCGCCGACACCTGGCGTCCCGCGGTGGACGGGCCATAGATCCGGTGGAAGGCGTCGCCGAGCGGCACCGGGCGGCCGTCCGCGGCCGCGATGGCCACCCAGACCGCGGTGGCCTGCACGAGGTCCCCGGCCGGGCCGGCCACGGTGGTGGTGCGCTCCGCCCAGCGCGGCCCGGTCGCCGAGCAGAACGTCCGCAGCTGAACCCGGGCGCGATGAGCCGGGTAGCCGCGCACCACCACGGCGGTGCGGCGGACCAGCCAGGTATACGGCTCGGCCCAGTTGGCGTCGGCCAGGTCATCCTCGGCGGCCTGCTGCAGGTAGCGGGCCAGCGCGTCGAACCGGAGCCGCCCCGCCGGGGTGACGTCCACGCTGCGCACCACACGCCTGGTGCGGAACACCCGGCCGTCAGCAGGATCAGCGATGAAGGCCGGGCCGGTGCCGGTGACCGTGGGCTGGGACATGCCTGCAGTCTCGCGCCCCGACCGGCCCGGTTGCCACCACCCCCCGCCGCAAGCGGCCAAGGTACGCGCCGAACCACCAGTTACGGGCCTGCCCGGTAGCGCCTGCCGACACCGGCCGGAACGGCACGGGCTAGTCTCGCGAAAGAAGGGACGAGACTGACGAGGAGCCAGCATGACGCAGGCGAACAGTGCGGATATCGGCGTAACCGGCCTGGCCGTGATGGGCCGCAACCTGGCGCGCAACCTGGCCCGGCACGGGCATGTGGTCGCGCTGCACAACCGCTCGCCGGAACGCACCCGCAGCCTGGTAGCCGAGCATGGCGACGAGGGCACGTTCGTGCCGTCCGAGTCGATGAAGGAGTTCGTGGCCAGCCTCAGCCAGCCGCGCGCGATCATCATCATGGTCAAGGCCGGCCAGCCGACCGACGCGGTCATCGACGAACTGGTCCCGCTGCTGGACGAGGGCGACATCGTCATCGACTGCGGCAACGCGCACTATATGGACACCCGGCGCCGGGAGGCCGCGCTGCGCGAGCACGGCCTGCACTTCGTCGGCTGCGGCGTGTCCGGCGGGGAGGAAGGCGCGCTGCTCGGGCCCAGCATCATGCCCGGTGGGTCGCCGGAGTCCTACGCCAAGCTCGGGCCGATCTTCGAGTCCATCGCCGCCCAGGTGGACGGCACGCCGTGCTGCACGCACGTCGGGCCGGACGGGGCCGGCCACTTCGTCAAGATGGTGCACAACGGCATCGAGTACGCCGACATGCAGCTCATCGCCGAGGCCTACGACCTGCTCCGGGCGGGCCTGGGCGCGCCGGCCCCGCGGATCGCCGAGATCTTCCGCACCTGGAACGAGGGTGATCTGGACTCGTTCCTGATCCAGATCACCGCCGAGGTGCTGGCGCACACCGACGCGGACACCGGCCGGCCGTTCGTGGACATCGTGCTCGACCAGGCCGAGCAGAAGGGCACCGGCCGGTGGACCGTGCAGAGTGCGCTGGACCTGGGCATCCCGATCACCGGCATCGCCGAGGCCACGTTCGCCCGGTCGCTGTCCGGGCATGCGGACCAGCGAGCGGCCGCCCGGGACGCGTTCGGCACGGCGGTCGCCCCGATCGACATCGGCGACCCTGACAGTTTCGTAGACGACGTCCGGCGCGCCCTCTACGCGTCCAAGGTGGTCGCGTACGCGCAGGGCTTCGACCAGATCGCCGCGGGCAGCGCGGAGTATGACTGGGACATCGACCGGGGCATGATGGCGACCATCTGGCGCGGCGGCTGCATCATCCGGGCCCGGTTCCTGGACCGGATCCGGACCGCCTACGACGAGAACCCGGAGCTGCCCAGCCTGCTGGTCGCGCCGTACTTCGCGGCCGCCGTGCGGGACGGCGTGGACAGCTGGCGCCGGGTGGTCGCGCACGCCGCGACGGCCGGCCTCCCGTCCCCGGCGTTCTCGTCGTCGCTGGCCTACTACGACGGGCTGCGCGCGGCGCGGCTGCCCGCGTCGCTGATCCAGAGCCTGCGGGACAACTTCGGCGCGCACACCTACCGCCGGGTGGACAAGCCGGGCACGTTCCACACCGAGTGGGCCGGGGACGGCCAAGAGCACCCAGCCTGAGATCAAGAATTAGCAACGGGATCGACGGGGATCGCCGCCTGTACCCACCCCATCACGGCATCGCTCGTATCCTGTCGGGCGTGTCTTCTCCGGTCACCCGCCCCCGTCGCTCGCTGCGGCTTCCCGTCGTGCTGGGCTGCTGCCTGCTGGCTGCCCTGGCCCTGGCCGGCTGCAGTATGTTCACCCCAGCCAGTCAGCACGAGGCGCTGGGGTCACCCTCGGCGTCGAAGTCGGCCTCGCCCACGCCGAGCCCGACGCCCAGCCCCAAGCCCAAGCACTGCGCCAAGATCGCGCCTGGTTTCTCCTGCGAGATGCGCAACCGGATCCACGCGGTGCAGCGGTACCTGCGGCGCTCGGGCGCACCTGGCTCGATCGCGATCGTGCTCGACGACCGGGTCACCGGGGCGGTGTACCGGAACGTCAACGCCACCGTGGCCTACCCGGCCGCGTCCACGATGAAGCTGGCCATGATGACCGACCTGCTGCTGCGGGCCCGGGCCGGCACCATCACGCTGACTCCCGCCGACCAGCAGGAAATGTTCCAGGCGCTCTACACCAGCAACGACGACGACGCCAACGACCTGTGGAACCAGTTCGAGGACGGCAGCTTCCTGCAGCGCATCCAGGGGTTCGGGATGAACACCGCGACGTTCACCTCCTCGGTGCCCAACTGGGGCTTCATGTACTGCTCGGCCGAGGACCTGGACAACCTGATGAACTACGTGCTCGGCCAGACCCCGGCGAGCGTGCGCGACTACCTCGTCCACCGACTGCAGCACGTCAGCTCGATCGACCAGCAGTGGGGCGTGTGGGGCGCCGGGCCGGAGAACCACCCCGGTAACAAGGACGGCTGGGAGCTCGACCCGCCGTGGATCACCAACACGGTCGGCTTCGCCGGGCCGAACCACGAGTACACCCTGGCCATCATGTACAACCTGGAGGGCTACGGGGACGCCGGCGACGTCGGGTTCAACTACGGCATCAACACGCTGACCCAGATCGCGTCGATCCTCTTCCAGGGCCATCAGACCCAGCAGCCGACCGCGCAGGCGTCCGCCGTACCCTGATCAGCATGACCGGCCCGGCCGCCTTCGCGGATCCGCGCGCGCTGCGTAACTGCTGGCACCCGGTGGCGTTCGGCAACTCGAAGACCCGTCCCGGGTGCCGGCCGGGCCAAGGTAGCGGCGTTCAGCTGCCAAGAGCGGTACGGGCTGATCTGGGTCGCGCTGGACGAGCCGCGCTGGCCGCGGCCCGAGGTGCCGTGGCCTACCGCAGGGCCATGCGCGGCTGCGGGCTCACCCGGTCATGAGGCGCGGCGCACCTCGGCCAGCCCGGCCTCAGCCAGGCTGAGCTCGGCCCCGACGACCTGTACTGAGCCGCAGTCACAGCCCACCTCGGCGCAGGAAATCAGGAACAGGTGCAGCTCACCGGGCAGCTGGCAATTCGGGCCGTCCGAGCAGTCGGCGGACCCGTCACAGTGCTCGATCGCGGTCCCGTGGCAGTGCTCCAGGTCCTGGCGGCACTCCGGGCAGGTTCCGCTGATCACGGCAGGCTCGGGCATCTCGGCTACCTCCGAGACTGGCCTATCACCCGGGGCCGACAGCAGGCAGCGCGACAGGCCGGCCAGCGGCCAGATTGCTACGAAATCTTCCGCGACCGCCGCTTGCCCGGCTGGGCCGCCGACGCCGCGGTGATCGCCTCGATGAGTTCCGGCTTGGACATCCTGGAGCGCCCGGGGACGTCCAGGTCGGCCGCCCGGGCCAGCAGGTCCGCCTTGGACAGGCGGTCCAGATCGGGCGGCCGGGCTTTCCGTGACCGCTGGCCCGGGCCGGACGGCGGCTCGGCGGCGGCGCCGCCCGCCTCCCCCATCCGGGCCAGCGACCCCTCCAGCGCGGCCATCAGGTCGACCACGTTGGACTTGGGCCGCTCGGCCTCGAAGACGACCGCCTCGCCTTCCCGCTTCCGCTCGATCAGGTCCATGACCCTCGTCCGGTACGTGTTGTGGTAGTCCTCCGGCTGCCACGGCACGGTGAGCGACTCGACCAGCCGCTTGGCCACGTCGAGCTCCCGGCCCTGGAAGCTGGCATCCTCGGGCAGGGTGTCCAGTTCCTCACTCGGCGTCCGGATCTCGTCGGCGAAGTACATCGTCTCCAGGACCAGCACGTCGGTCCCGGGCCGGACCGCGACCAGGTGTTCCTTGTCCCGCAGCACCATGGTGGCGATGCCCACTTTGCCGGTCTCGGCCATCGCCTGCCGGAGCAGCGCGTAGGCCCGGTCGGCCCCCTTGCCCCGCGGCGCCAGGTAGTACGTGGTCCGGAACTGCACCGGGTCGATCTCCTCGAGATCGATGAAGTCGCTGATCTCGATGGTCTCCGACTTCCCCGGCGCGGCTTCCTTCAGCTCCTCCCGGGTGACCACGACATACTCGCCGCCGCCCAGGTCATAGCCGCTCACGATGTCCGCGGTCGGCACTTCTTCCCCGGTGACCTCGTCCACCTTCTTGTACCGGATCCGGTGCGACGTGCCCTTGTGCAGCTGGTTGAAGTGGATGGTCTGGTCGGCGGTGGCCGGGTACAGCCCCACCGGGACGCTGACCAGCCCGAAACTCAGGAACCCCGACCAGATCGACCGCGCCATGCTCTCCTCCCAGTCCCCCCGCCGGGCCACGCCGTTGATCTTGATTCTATGCAACGGCTGGCCAGCAGGTGCACGCCGAGGCCGGTAAAAGGCAAGGTCAGCAGCCTTAACGCCCGTTCCGGCCCACTCAGACTGGGCGGTGTCGCGGTCTACACCGGGCGGTGTCGCGGTCTACAGTGGGGGCTCGCTGTACCGGCGCTCCTCGTACACCTCGGTCCCGGTCGGGCGGGTCACCACCCGGCGGCGGCGGACGGTCAGGAAGGTCAGCGAGATGATCAGCCCGGCGATCCCGGCGATCATCAGGATCAGCCCGATGAGCTGGACGTTGATGTGGGCGGGCGACCAGCTGATGGCGAAACGTAGGATCGCGCCGATCACGATGAGCGCGATGCTGCCGCCAATGGTCATGGCCACTACCTCCTGAGCCCGGTTGCGGGCATACTCGGGGGCCCTGGCCGACTGGGGCCGGCCAGGCTTCGCCTTCTCTGCTTCCCCGGAGACCGGAACGCACACCTGCTAGGCGCTTACAGCCAACTTCGCACGCGTTTCGTACGCCGTCCTGTCCGGTTCATCCCGATTCCGGTGCACCATTCGCGTGCAAAGTGGCGGCACCCGTGGCGGGCGGCCGCGCGGCGGGTCAGGAGCGGAGGAGTTCGACGACGCGGGGCAGGTGGTGCAGGTCGGTGCTGACCGAGAACGTGGTCAGGACGGTGTCCAGCCAGCGCGGCAGCTCGTCGGCGATCTTGGGCCAGGGGCCGATCAGCGCGACGTCCTCGACCATCCGGGTGGGCACGGCCGCGATGGCGCCGTTCCGGTCGCCGGCCAGGTAGCGGTCCTGGATGATCTTGGCTTCGTCCGGGTAGCCCATCCGGACGAAGACTTCGTGGTGGAAGTTGACCCCGCGGGCGCCCATCCCGCCGATATACAGCGCGAGCGCGGGCCGGATCAGGTCGGCGGCGCGCTCGACGTCGTCGTCCACGATGATCCGCATCGGGCCGCCGACCACGTCGAACGTGCGTTCGTCGTGCCGGGCGCCGGGCCGGGCGAAGCCTTCGGCGAGGGCGCCGGCGTAGAACTCGTTCATGGCCGGCGAAAAGAAGATCATGTTCCAGCCGTCGGCGATCTCCGCCGCCAGGGCCACGTTCTTCGGCCCCTCGGCGCCCAGGTAGATCGGGATCTCGGTGCGGAACGGGTGCAGGATCGAGCGCAGCGGCTTGCCCAGCCCGGTCCCGCCGGGCAGCGGCAGCTGGTAGTGCTTGCCGTCGTAGACCACCGGCTCACGCCGCGCGATAACCGCGCGCACGATCTCGATGTACTCCCGGGTCCGCTCCAGCGGCCGCGGGTAGGGCTGGCCGTACCAGCCCTCGACCACCTGCGGGTTGCTGGTCCCGACGCCGACGATCAGCCGTCCCCCGGTGAGATGGTCCATGGTCATCGCGGTCATGGCCAGCGTGACCGGCGGCCGGGCCGACAGCTGGGACACTGCGGTGCCCAGGGTGACCCGCGACGTCCGCGATCCCCACCAGGCCAGCGGAGTCCAGGCGTCGCTGCCGTACGCTTCCGCGGTCCAGATCTGGTCGATGCCGAGCCGGTCGGCCGCGGCGAACAGCTCAGCCGCGTCGGCCGGCGGCCCGGCGCTCCAGTAGCCCACGGTGGTAGAGATCCGCATAGCGCGATCCTCGCACGGCCCGGCCGCCCGGTCAGCCCGTGATCAACCGATTGCTGTTGTCCTGGCAACACCTACCGGTTGATCACGATCCGCAGGTCAGGGGGTGAGGGCGCGCACTGTGTCCGGGGTGAGGTCGGTGAGGCTGGTGCGGGCCAGGGCCAGGGCGAGCGCGTCCGGGCCGGGTGGATACCGGGGGTGCGGTACGGCGATCACCTGGCAGCCCGCGGCGGCGGCCGAGCGCAGCCCGTTGGCCGAGTCCTCCACCGCGGCGCAGTCCGCCGGCGGCTGGCCCAGCTTGGCCGCGACCGCGAGGTAGATGTCGGGGGCCGGCTTGCCGGCCATGACCTGCTCGGTTGACATGGTGGCAGCGAAGTACGGCCGGAGGGCGCTGGCGTTGAGCACCGTGTCGATGAGCGACAACGGTGCGGAGCTGGCCAGGCCGAGCGGCCAGTGTGCGGCCAGTGCCCGGACCGCGGTTACCGCGCCGGGCATGAGCGGCAGGTGCTCGCGGTACCGGTCGGCCATCTGGCTGATGACCACCCGCGCGACCTGGTCCGGCGGGAGCTGGACGCCGAGGCCGGCGCTCAGGTAGCTGGCCCACTCCCCGGTGCTCATGCCCATCAGCCGCTGCTGGGTGTCCGCGGCCCACTGCCCACCGTGCTCGGCCACCACCTGGCGGCGGACCTCCTCCCACACCGGCTCGGAGTCGATCAGCACGCCGTCCAGGTCGAATATGACAGCCTCGATCATGCTCCTACCCTGCCCAGCGGCTGGCCGCTGGGGCAAGGCGGCGCCGCAGACTCGGCCAGTTACCCGGCCAGGGCGAACGCGCGGAGCAGGGCGGACTTGGACCGGGCCCCCACCACCTGGCGGACGACCTCGCCGCCGCGGTACAGGTTCATGGTCGGCGCGAGCATGATCCCGCAGCGCTGCACGGTCTGCGGGTTCTCGTCGATGTTGACCTTGACCACGTTGACCTGGCCGGCCAGGTCGGCGGCGAGCGCGTCCAGTACCGGGGCGAGCTGGCGGCACGGCGGGCACCACACCGCCCAGAACTCGACCAGGACGGGGCGGGGGTTGCGCAGCACAGCGTCCGCGAACGTCTCGTCAGTCACGGTATTGACCCGGGGGGCCGACCCCCCGCTCTGCTCCCCCGGGGGACTACCCCCGGAACCCCCGGCCCCCGATCGCCGCTCCGCGCCGAGGCCCCTGCCGGGGCCGGCCGGGCCCGTACTGGTCAGGTCGGTACTCATCAGGCCAGTTCCTCTCGTGGTTCGGTGATGTGCAGCGCGATGCAGTCGTCGCTGTCGCCGTGCTCGCATACCTGGACCAGGCGGCGCAGCCGGCACTGCAGCTGGGCCAGCTCACGCATCCGGGCCGCGTTGGCGGCCAGCTTCAGCTCGGCCGCCTGGACGATCTCGGCGGTGGACCGGGCCTGGGCTGGGCCGAGCAGGTCCCGGATCTCGCCCAGGCTGAAGCCGAGCGCGCGGGCCCGGCGGATGAAGGCCAGCCGCGACCGGTCGTCCTCGGAGTACTCGCGGAACCCGGAGCGGCCCCGGTCCGGCTGGGCCAGCAGCCCGCGCCGCTGGTAGAACCGCACCGTCTCGACACCGACGCCCTCGGCGGCGGCGAATTTGCCGATCGTCAACCCAGCCATGTTCGCGACGCTAACAGCCGTACCCGGGTACGCAGTCAACCCGGCGGGCCAGCTGAGCGTATGGTGCTCAGCCTGGGTTCAGACCACAATGTCCGCATGACTGCCACGGTGAGCTCGGCCAGCGCGGTCGCGGCGGCGCAGCTCGCGGTGTCCGGGCTCGGCGTCCGGTTCGGCCCGCTGACGGCGCTGGACGCGATCGACCTCACGGTGCGGGCCGGCGAGCTGGTCGCGCTGGCCGGCGAGAACGGCGCGGGCAAGAGCACGCTGGTCCGCTGCATCGCCGGGGACATCGCGCCGACTTCCGGGGCGATCGTGCTGGACGGCCGCCCGGTGCCCGCCGACCCGATCGGCGCCAAGCGCCGCGGCATCTCGGTGGTCTGGCAGGACCTGTCGCTGTGCGAGAACCTCAACGTGGCCTCGAACGTGCTGCTCGGCCGGGAACGCCGCGGGCAACTACTGTCCGACATCCGGTTGCGCACCGACGCGGCCCGCATCTTCGAGCGGCTGGGCGTGCCGCTGCACGACCCGGAGCGTTCGGTCCGGTCGCTGTCCGGCGGGCAGCGCCAGATGGTGGCGGTAGCCCGGGCCATGGTGCACCAGCCGCGGCTGCTGCTGCTCGACGAGCCCACCGCCTCCCTGGGCGTGCAGGAGTCCGGGCTGGTCGAAGAGCTGATCATGCGGGTCCGCGAGCAGGGCACCACGGTGCTGCTGGCTTGTCATGACACGGGGCAGATGTTCCGGCTGGCCGACCGCATCGTGGTGCTCCGGCAGGGCCGGGTCATCGCGGAGGTCTCACCGAGCGAGGTGCACCCGGACGACGTGGTGGCGCTGGTCTCCGGGCAGGAGGTGGACTCCTCGGCCCGGCGGCAGCTCACCCGGCTGCACGGGCTGACCGGGCGGCTGGTGTCGGCCGACCCGTCCAGCAGCCTGTCGCTGATCCTGTCCGCGCTCGGCGCCGCGCTGGGCAGCGAGCGGCTGTGCATCCACCTGCTGGAGGATTCCGCGCTGGTCTGCGCCGCGTCGCTCGGGCTGGCGCCGCAACTGCTGCACGCCTGGTCCCGGCTGCCGTCCGGCCCGGCCGGCGGCCCGGTCGGGCTGGCCGCGGCCGGGCAAGCCCCGGTCGTCGAGGAGAACGTGCAGGCCGGTACCACCTGGGGGCCGTTCACCGAGCTGGCCAGGTCGGCCAAGGTGGCCAGTTCCTGGTCGGTCCCGGTGCTGGGACCCGGCGGGCTGCTCGGCGTGATCACCGTGTTCCGCGCGACGGCCGGCCCGCCGCGCCGCGACGACCTCGACCTGGCCTCGCTGTACGCCGGGTACGTGGCCAGCGCGGTGGAACGCGACCGGCTGCTCGAGGAGGTCACCGCGCGGAACCGGGTGCTGGAGACGATCCGGGAGATGCTGCAGATCCTGGCCGGGCCGGTGCCGGTGGCCGAGGGGCTGGGCGCGGCGCTGCAGGCGCTGCGCCGGGGGCTGGAGGCCGACGAGGTCGCGCTGCTGGCCCAGCCGCCGGACGGGCCCGCCGTCTGCCGCGCGGCCGCGCGCCCGGCGGGCGGGGAAGGCGCCGAGTGCTCCGCGGCGGCGCGGCACGCGGCCGGGGCCGCGCTGGCGGTGGCGGGCCAGGACGGCGCGGCGGCGCGGCTGGCCGGGGGCGAGCATCTGCTGTCGGTCGCGTTCCCGGCGCCGGGCGGCCGGTCCGCGCTGGTCGCCCGGTGGTGCGGCGCGCCGCCGCCGGACGCGACCGCCGCGCTGCTGGAGGACGCCGCGCACTCGCTGCGGCTGGCCCTGGAACGGGAGGCGGCCTGGTCCGCCATCCAGGAGACCGCCGCGCTGCGCCGGTCCCGGGAACTGCAGCGGGGCTTCCTGTCCCGGCTGAGCCACGAGCTGCGCACCCCGCTGACCGCGATCAAGGGGTACGCGTCCAGCCTGCTCCAGCCGGACGTCACCTGGGACGCGGAATCTCAGCAGCGCTTCCTGACCCGGATCGCGGCCGAATCGTCCCGGCTGGGCCGGCTGGTCAACGACCTGCTCCGGTTCTCCGCCATCGAGTCCGGCATCTTGTCGTTGCAGCGCGACTGGTGCAGCATCCCGCTGGTGCTGGACGCCGCCATCGCCTGCCTGCCGCCGGCCGGCGCACCCCTGGTCGAGGTGGACTGCGCCGACCGGCTGCCGCCGATCTGGGCCGACCACGACCGGCTCGAGCAGGTGTTCGTGAACCTGCTGAGCAACGCGACCAGCCACAACCCGGCCGGCACCCGGGTCATGGTCAGCGCGGCGCCGGATGGGCCGGGCACGGTGCTGGTGACGGTGGCCGACGACGGACCGGGCCTGCCGCCCGACGTGGCGCAGGCGCCGTTCGAGCCGATGCGGCGGCGGCGCCGGGCGGCGAGTTCCGGGTCCGGCCTGGGGCTGTCCATCGCCCGCGGCATCGTGGCCGCGCACGGCGGCCGGATGGAGCTGGACCAGCCGGCCCGGGGCACCTGCTTCCGGATCCACCTGCCGGTGGAGAACCCGGCCGCGCCGGATGGGGCGACGGAGCCCGCGGCGGGCGCGGTGGCCGATGCCTGAGCCGGCCGGGAACACGCGGGCGCTCGTGGTCGAGGACGATCCCAACATCGTCGATTTGATCCGGTCCAACCTGGCCGTGCGCGGCTTCGACACGGTGGTGTCGCTGGACGGGCTACGCGCGCTGAACCTGCTGGAGACCGAGGACCCGGACATCGTGCTGCTCGATCTGACGCTGCCCGAGGTGGACGGCTTCGAGTTGTGCCAGCTGATCCGCGAGCAGTCGCCGGTGGCCATCATCGTGATCTCGGCCCGCGGCGGGGAGCGGGACAAGGTGACCGCGCTGAACATGGGCGCCGACGACTACCTGACCAAGCCGTTCAGCATCGAGGAACTGCTGGCCCGGATCACCGCGACGCTGCGCCGCACCCGCCCGGGAGAGGCCGTGCCGCGGGCCGCCCCCACGCTGATCACGATCGGGCAGCTGGAAATCGATCTGGCCAGCCAGCAGGTCCGCCGGGACGGCACGGCGGTGCACCTGACCCCGACCGAGTTCGCCCTGCTCCGCGAGCTGGCCATCAACCGCGGCAAGCTGCTCACGCACGCGCACCTGCTGCGCCGGGTGTGGGGCCGTGGCTACGAGACCGAGACCGAGTACGTCCGGGTCTACATCCGCCGGCTGCGCGCCAAGCTCGAGCCGGACGGCACCGCCCCGGTGATCCTCACCCAGCCCCGGGCCGGCTACCGCATCGCCGCCGACTAGCCGGCTCAGCGCGCCGTGCGCCGCTAAGCGCACTCCAACAACCCCGCACACCGCCCACCCCCAGCAGGCCCCGCAGACCCCCCAGCCCATGTTGCGCGGTGAGTTGTGTCCAAATACGTGCACTTTCTCACCACATAGCGACACCTCAGCGCGCAGCGCACCGAGCCGACGGCGAACCGGACGGTACGCACCAAGCTGCGATTATTAATGGTTTTTTCACGACGTGACAGAAATGTTTACGGCTCTGTTTATTACCGTCGTCCTACTGTTTCCCCAGATAGATGGGGGGCTCGCGAAACACGGCAGTCAGAACCTGCCCCCGCAGGACCCCGACATGTTTCCGCCACAGTGAGGTGGGTTCCCTTGCATTCAGTCACCCGTAAAGTTGCGCTGACCGCCTGTGCGGGCAGCGCGGCACTGCTCATCGCCGCCTGCGGCAGCAGCGGCGGCTCGCCGTCCAGCTCGTCCAGCGGCAGCTCCGCCCCCGCACCCCAGCTTTCGCTCAGCCAGCTGAACAACAGCCTGTCCGCCATGTCCACGCTCAAGCCGCTCGCCGCCCGCGGCAAGGGCAACGTGGCCGTGATCCTGCCGGACACCGTGTCGTCCACCCGTTACGTCGAGTTCGACGCGCCCTACCTGAAGGAGTCCTTCACCAAGGCCGGGCTCAAGACCTCGCAGTTCACCGTGCAGAACGCCCTCGGCAGCGACGCGACCCAGTTCAGCGACGCGCAGACGGCGATCACCAAGGGCGCCAGCGTGCTGGTCGTCGACCCGCTCGACTCCGGCGTCGGCGCGCACATCGAGTCCTACGCCAAGGCGCACGGCGTCACCGTCATCGACTACGACCGGCTGACCCTGGGCGGCACCCGCAAGTACTACGTCAGCTTCAACAACGTGCAGGTCGGCAAGCTGATCGGGCAGGGCCTGGTCAGCTGCGTGTCCTCCTGGGGCTTGAAGAAGCCGCAGGTCATCGTCATGAAGGGTGCGCCGACCGACAACAACGCGACGCTGTTCGCGCAGGGGTATGACGCGGTGCTGGCGCCCAAGTTCAGCAGCGGCTGGAAGGACGTGAGCAACCCGGCCGGCACCTGGGACCCGCCGACCGCGCTCAGCGAGTTCCAGCAGCAGTACACCGCGCACAAGAACATCAACGCCGCGCTGATCCCCAACGACGAGAACGGCGCCCCGATCATCCACTACCTGCAAAACCAGGGCATCAAGGCGAAGACGTTCCCGACCACCGGCCAGGACGCCACGCTGACTGGCCTGCAGAACATCCTGACCGGCTACCAGTGCGGCACCGTGTACAAGCCGATCTACCTGGAGGCGCAGGCCGCCGCGGCGCTGGCCATGTACATCCGGGCCGGCCTCACGCCCCCGGCCAGCCTGATCAACGAGACCACCACCGACCCGCAGACGAAGACCTCGGTCCAGTCGGTGCTGCTCACCCCGGAGTGGGTCACCACGGCCAACATGAACTCGACCGTGATCGCGGACAAGTTCGTGCCGGCCGCCCAGCTGTGCGCTGGCAAGTACGCGAAGGACTGCACCGCGGCGGGGATCTCCGGCTGACCGGCTGAGCCGGGACATCAGCCGGGACACCATGCGGTGACAGGTAGCTCGGAAGACGGAGCCCGGCCCGCTGCGGCGGGCCGGGCTCCGACGCGCACCAGCAGCAGCAAAGGAACTGCCACCATGGACGGGCCGCTACTTCAGTTGCGCGGCATCGGGAAGAACTTCGGCCCGGTGCAGGCGCTCAACGGGATCGACCTCGACATCCCGGCGGGGCAGGTCACTGCCCTGGTCGGGGACAACGGGGCGGGCAAGTTGACCCTGATCAAAACCATCTCCGGCATCTGGGAGCCGTCGCACGGCGAGATTGTCTGGCAGGGGCAGCGGGCGCACTTCCGCACCCCGAAGGACGCCACCCAGGCCGGGATCGCCACCGTGTACCAGGACCTCGCGCTGTGCGACAACCTGGACATCGTGCAGAACATGCTGCTCGGCCACGAGGCCCGGCGGCACCTGCTGCTGGACGAGGTGACGATGGAGACCACCGCCCAGCGCACGCTCAGCGACCTGCGGGTCACCACCGTCCGCAACATCCGCCAGCCGGTCGGGTCGCTGTCCGGCGGCCAGCGGCAGGCGGTGGCGGTGGCCAAGGCGGTGATGCTCGAAGCCAAGCTCGTGATCATGGACGAGCCGACCGCCGCGCTCGGCGTCTCGCAGACCGCCCTGGTCCTGGACCTGATCACCCGGCTGGCCCGGCGCGGCATCGGGGTCATCGTGGTCTCGCACAACCTGATCGACGTGTTCCAGGTGGCCGACCGGCTGGCCGTGCTGTACCTGGGCCGGCTAGTGTCAGCCGGCCCGGCCGCGGACTACGACACCGCATCCGCCGTCAACCTGATGACCACGGGCGCCTCGCACCGGACCCCCGGCGCGGACAACGGTGCCCGCCTCACGCAGAGCGGCCCAAAGAGTGGCGCGGAGGGCTGACCATTGACATCGACGAATCCCCCTTCCCCAGAACACACCTCAGAGCAGAACGAGATCAGCAGCGAGAGTGCGTTCGGCAGCACGGAGGAACTAGCCGTGGCCACCGGGGCACCAGCCGAGCTGATGGCCGGCTCGGTCACCGAGTACCTGCGGATCTGGCTCAAGCAGATCCGCAGCGGCGAGAGCGGCGCGCTGCCGGTCATCGTCGGCCTGGTCGCGATCGTGCTGTTCTTCCAGCTGAAGAACTCGCTGTTCCTGTCCGCGGGCAACCTGGTCAACCTGATGACCCAGGCCGCGTTCATCGTCACCCTGGGCATGGCCGAGGTGTTCGTCCTGCTGCTCGGCGAGATCGACCTCGCGGCCGGCTATACCGCGGCCTGCGGCGCGGTCGTCGCGCTGTGGCTGGTCAACGAGAACGTGCCGTGGTGGGCGGCGGTGCTGGCCGCACTGGCCGGGACGGCTTTCTACGGCGCCGTGCAGGGCTTCATCATCACCCGATTGCGGCTGCCCTCGTTCGTGGTCACGCTGGCCGGTTTCCTCGGCCTGTCCGGGCTGCTGCTGTTCCTGATCAACGCGAGCGGCCACTTCGGCCTGGGCGGCGTGATCAATCTGAACAGCAACGTGATCAACGACATCGAGGCAGGCGCCCTCAGCCCGGCGGCGAGCTGGATCGTGATGATCGTGCTGGTCGCCCTCGCGGCCGCGATGATGTTCCTGCGCGACCGCCGGCGCCGGGTCAACGGCCTGGTCGCCCCGCCGGTCAGCATCACGCTGCTGAAGATCGGGGTGATCGCGGTGGCCGGCATCGTGGTCGTGCTGATCGGCAACACCAACCGCAGCCACACGTTCATCCCGGTGCGCGGGCTGCCCTGGGTGGTGCTGATCGTGCTGGGCATCCTGGTCGTCTACACCGTGCTGCTCGGCCGCACCCGGTTCGGTCGCTACGTGTACGCGATCGGCGGCAACGCCGAGGCGGCCCGCCGGGCCGGGGTGAACACCAACCGGATCCGGGTGATCGCGTTCGCGCTGTGCGGCATGACCGCGGGCATCACCGGCATCATCTACGCCTCGTACCTGGGCTCGATCTCCAGCAGCGTGCAGGGCGGCCAGAACGTGCTGAACGCGGTGGCGGCCGCGGTCATCGGCGGTACCAGCCTGTTCGGCGGGCGCGGCAAGATGATGGACGCGCTGCTCGGCGGCCTGGTGGTCGGCGTGATCGCGAACGGCTTGCAGTTGCTCGGGCTGACCGCCACGGCCCAGCTGATGTGGACCGCGCTGGTGCTGCTGGCCGCGGTAACCGTGGACGCGCTGACCCGGCGCGGCCGCAGCAGCACCAGTTGACCGGGGCTGGGCTATAGCCCGCTGGGCAGGGTGGTTCGCCACAATCGCCCTGCCCAGCGCCCCGGTCTGGCCGGGCCCCGGCTCGCCTCCCCTCCAACCGGGCCGGGGCCTGGCTGCGCTGTTCACCAGAAAGCCGAAACGTCCCGGGTTGGCCAGCCGGGCAAACCGGGCAGGGTGGTTGAGGCAACACAATCAGCGCACCACGGGAGGCAGCGCCATGGCTAAGGTCACCGTCGGCTCGGAGAACGGCA
Source organism: uncultured Actinomycetes bacterium (assembly GCA_963717125.1). Classification (GTDB taxonomy): domain Bacteria; phylum Actinomycetota; class Actinomycetes; order Streptosporangiales; family Streptosporangiaceae; genus RYN-230. Next base: position 121,930 of record CAVQVG010000018.1, on the reverse strand, counting down.
CCGACATCGAGATCTACTACGAGGATCACGGCAGCGGGCAGCCGGTGGTACTCATCCACGGGTACCCGCTCAACGGGGCCTCCTGGGAGAGGCAGTCACGCGTCCTGCTCGACGCCGGATACCGGGTGATCACCTACGACCGGCGCGGCTTCGGCCAGTCCAGCCAGCCCACCATCGGCTATGACTACGACACGTTCACCGCCGACCTGAACACGCTGCTGGAGCACCTGGACCTGCGCGACATCGTGCTCGGCGGGTTCTCCATGGGCACCGGCGAAGTCACCCACTACCTGGGCAAGTACGGCTCGGGCCGGGTCCGCAAGGCGGTGCTGATGGGCGCGATCCCGCCGTTCCTGCTCAAGACCCCGGACAACCCGGAGGGGGTGGACGGGTCGGTGTTCGACGGCATCAAAGCGGCCGTGATCAAGGACCGGCCCGCCTACTTCAAGGACTTCCTGGACAACTTCTACAATGTTGACGTGCTGCGCGCCCAGGGCCGGATCAGCGACGAAGCCTGGCAGAACTCGTTCATCGTCGCGGTCAACGCGTCCTGGTACGCCGCGTACGCGTGCGTGGACACCTGGCTCACCGACTTCCGCGCGGACCTGCCGAAGATCGACGTCCCGGTGCTGCTCATTCACGGCGACTCGGATCGGATCCTGCCCTACGCGAACACCGCCGCCCGGCTGCCCGGGCTGATCAAGGACCTGACGTTCGTCACGGTCGAGGGTGGGCCGCACAACGTGGGCTGGACCTTCCCCGAGGTGGTCAACCCCGCCCTGCTCGACTTCGTGGCCGCGAAATGAGCCGGTGGCGGCCGACCGCCCGAGCTGCGGCCGGCCGCCACCTAGCCGCCCTTTTCTGCCCAACGCCCTCCCCTGGCCAGCGCCGTCCGCCGCCCCCGGCTACCCGGGAATAGGCCCCACCGGCGCAACGTTGCACTCACTGTAATAATATCGGTCATGCAAGTTTTACCGACACGCAAAGTTGTAGTGAGCGCACAATGACACTGGCTAGTACCACCGCCCCGGCGGAGCCACGCGCCTCGCTTCGCGAGCGCAAGAAGCTGGCTACCCGCCAGTCACTGCGCCGGCATGCGCTGGACCTGGTGGCGCAGCGTGGCTTCTCGCACGTCACCGTCGAGGACATCGCCGAGGCGGCCGACGTGTCGCCGCGCACGTTCTTCAACTACTTCCCGTCCAAGGAGGCGGCGCTGTTCGGCGCCGACCCGGAGCGGGCCGCGTCGCTGCGCGACCGGCTGGCGCGGGCGGCGCCCGGCGAACCGGCCCTGACCGCGCTGCGCATCGTGCTAACCGACGAAGCCGACGCGGTCGTCGACGAACTCCGGGCGCTCGGCGGCAACCCGCTGGACTGGCTGCGCCGGGTGAAGGAAGCCGGCGCCGACCCGCACCTGCGGGCGGCGCGTGCGGTCCAGATGGCGCTGGTCGAGCGGGCCGCGACCGAAGGACTGGCCGCGCGGCTCGGCGTTGACCCAGACCAGGACCCCTACCCGGCGCTGCTGGCCGCCGTCGCGGCCAGCGTGTTCCGGGCCAGCATCTCGATGTGGACCGGGTCCGGCGGCGCGCAGCCGCTCACCCGGTTCGTGGACCTGGCGTTCCGTGCGCTCGCCGACGGGCTGCCAGAAGACTGCGCGTTGCGCGACGTCAGCGCCAGCCCGGACGGACCACCCCTGCTGAGCTCCCCGCCGTGGGACGCGGCGGACAGAAAGGACAACCACTGATGGCTTCAGCCACTCCCGTGCCTGCCGGCGGCCCCCAGTCGCTCGCCGCGGACGGCACTGGCAACGGCGCCCAGCCCGGGCTCGGCCGCCGCCGCATTCTGCTCATCATCGGCGCGCTCATGCTCGGCATGCTGCTCGCCGCGCTCGACCAGACGATCGTGTCCACCGCGCTGCCGACCATCGTCGGCGACCTGAAGGGCGGCTCGCACATCGCCTGGGTGATCACCGCGTACCTGCTGGCCCTCACGGTGTCCACCCCGCTGTGGGGCAAGCTCGGCGACCAGTACGGCCGGAAGATCTTCTTCCAGGCGGCCATCGTCATCTTCGTGGCCGGCTCGATCCTGTCCGGCATCAGCACCTCCATGTTCGAGCTCATCGCGTTCCGCGCGGTCCAGGGCCTGGGCGCAGGAGGCCTGATGGTCGGCGCGCAGGCCATCGTCGGCGACGTGGTCTCACCCCGGGAGCGGGGCCGCTACGTCGGCCTGTTCGGCGCGGTCTTCGGCCTGGCCAGCGTGATCGGGCCGCTGCTCGGCGGGGTGTTCGTGGACGACCTGACCTGGCGCTGGATCTTCTACATCAACGTGCCGATCGGCATCGTCGCGCTCCTGGTGGTCGCCAGCCAGGTGCCGGGCCAGCTGTCCCGGGTGCACCACGTGATCGACTACTGGGGCTTCGCGGTGCTTTCCCTCGCGGCCACCTCGCTCATTCTGCTGACCAGCCTGGGCGGCACCACCTACCCGTGGCGGTCCGTCCCGATCTACATCCTGGGCGTGGCCGGCGCGCTGCTCATCGGGCTGTTCGTGCTGGTCGAGCGCAGGGCGCCGGAGCCGGTGCTGCCGATGCACCTGTTCAAGCTGCGCACGTTCTGGGTGACCAGCGTGGTCGGCTTCATCGTCGGCTTCGCGATGTTCGGCGCGATCACCTACCTGCCCGCTTTCTTCCAGGTGGTGCGCGGCATCTCGCCGACCATCTCCGGCGTGTACCTGCTGCCACTGATGGCCGGGCTGCTGATCACCTCGATCGGCTCCGGCCAGATCATCTCGCGGACCGGCAAGTACCGGTTCTTCCCGATCGCCGGGACCGCGGTGATGACCGTGGGCTTGTTCCTGCTCTCGCTGATGGGCGTGGGCTCGTCCACGTGGCAGGACGCGCTGTACATGCTGGTGCTGGGCATGGGCATCGGCGGTGTCATGCAGGTGCTGGTGATCATCGTGCAGAACGGCGTGCCGCACAGCGAACTGGGCGTGGCCACCTCCGGCGCGACGTTCTTCCGCTCGATCGGCGGTTCGTTCGGCACCGCGATCTTCGGTGCGATCTTCGCCAACGTGCTGGTCGGCAACCTGGCCAGGCACCTGCACGGGGTGTCGCTGCCGGCCGGGTTCAGCGCGTCGGATGCCACCCCGGCGCTGCTCAAGCACCTGCCCGCGGTGGTGCACCAGGGCTTCGTGGCCGGCTACGCCGAGTCGATCCAGACCGTGTTCCTGGTCGCGGTGCCGATCGCCGCGCTCGCCTTCCTGGCGTCCTGGCTGATCCCGCAGGTGGAGCTCAAGCAGTGGCCGGACGCCGGTGCCGACGGCGGCGAAGCGGCCCTGCCAGTGCCGGGCGCGACCGTGGTCGCCAGCGCCCTGGCCGACGAGGCTGACGCCGGGCCGGCCCAGCGCAGCCGGCCATCAGCCAGGAGTCCCTGGACCCGCAGGAGGCTACCCGCACCGATCGCTGACCGGGGCGGTCCGGGCTACCGAGGGGAGGGTCTGCGGACCCTCCCCTCGTCGCGTCCCGGCTAGTGGTTCGCGGGCCGCGCGGCGTCCTTCGCCCGCTGGTACAGGTCGGCCGGCAGCGGCCCCTTCGCGGCGATGGCCACGTTCGACCGCAGGTGATCGACGCTGGATGTGCCGACGATGGTGCTGCACAGCGCGGGGTGGCTGAGCGTGAACCGGAGCACGAACTCCAGCCGCGGCATCCCGTCGAGCAGGGCGTCCAGGTCGGCCGACGTCCAGCGGCGCTGCCCCTCCCCCGCTGGCAGCCCGAGCGGCCCCTGCCGCCAGTCCTTGTCCTCGGCTGGCCCGCCCCGGGCGGCGCCGCCCCGGATCAGCGTGCCGGCGCCGGTGTCTGCCGCCGCGGTGATCAGGTCCTCATGCTCACGCTGCACGGCCGAGTACGGTATCTGGAACACCTCGAAGACGTCCATGGCGATCTGATCGGGCAGGTTCGGCAGGATGCCCGACATGCCGATGAACCGGACCTTTCCCTCGTCGCGGAGCGCCATCAGGGTCGGCACCGTATCGTCGGCCTCCATTTGGGCCCGGCTCGGCGACATGTGCACCTGGACCAGGTCCAGCCGGTCGGTGCCGAGCCGGCGCAGGCTCTGCTCCACCCCGGCCCGGACGTTGGCCGCGCTCCAGTCGTGCGGGAACGGCGGCGTGGCCCCGGGCGGCGCCGGGCCGAGCAGGCAGCCGCACTTGGAGGACAGGAAGTACTCCTCGCGGCGGTGACCGAGGTAGCGGCCGATGAGTTGCTCGCTGCGCCCGTAGTCCGGCGACGTGTCGATCAGGTTGACGCCGGCGTCGAGAGCCTCGTTGAGCAGCCGCCCAGCCTCGTCGTCCGCGATGACCGGCCCATGCGGCTGGCCGCGCAGTTCCATCGCCCCGTAGCCGAGGACGGTCACGTCGGTCCCGGTCCGCCCGAGCGGGCGCGTCTCGATCGTCATACCCCGAACGCTATCGGCCGCTCCGTGCCTAGCCGCGGCTAGCCGCCGAGGTGGGCCGCGGTTAGCCGCCGAGGTGGGCCGCGGCCACCCGTTTCGGCACGACCATCCGCCACGCGTCGGTGACGAACTCGCGCATCTCGGCCACGCCCAGCGTGGCCATCCTGGCGTCGATCCACTGATACCTCATGTCGCTGGCCCGCTCCAGCAGGAACCGGTCCGGCTCGGCCGTGATGAGCGCGGCGCGTTCCTCCCGGGGGAAACCGAAGCCGAGGATCGTCTCGTCCCGGGACAGCGCGGCGTACACGATCCGGCCGACCCGGAACTTGACCCGGTCGTGGATCAAGTGTTCCTCGGTGCGTGGCAGCGAAAGCGCCACCGCCCGCACGTCCGCCACGGTGACCATGACCCCGATTGTCCGGCCCGGGTCGGACAGTTCTGTGCCCGGCCACCGGCCATGGCCGGCCGCAGCCTGGAGCCTATTCAGCAGTTGTCCGTTTCTTAACTCCCGGTTTTATCAATAGCTATAGTCGGGAAATTACCAGAGCGCTCTCATGACGGCGTCGCATTGCCCACTTTTCTGGAGGGTGGGATAGACATCTGGCTGGCGATGCCTATATTTGGGCGTAGCTTTCTAGGGAATTCCGTGTCCGGCGCCAGGGAGAAAGCGGGAACGTGCCATGAGCCTCAACCCCTATATCGTGCTGGGCAGCGCGGTGGTGGGCCTGCTCGTCGGCCTGACCGGGGCGGGCGGCGGCGCGCTGATGACCCCGATGCTGATTCTGCTGTTCGGGGTCAAGCCGTCGGCCGCCATCTCCAGCGACCTGGTCGCCGCGGTGCTGATGCGGCCGGTCGGCGCGGCCGTGCACCTGCGCAAGGGCACCGTCAACCTGCGCCTGGTCGGCTGGATGGTGCTCGGCTCGGTACCGGCCGCGTTCGTCGGGGCCTACTTGCTGCACCGGCTGGGCGGCAGCTCAGCCCAGCAGAAGCACGTGGAAGTGGCGCTGGGCGCGGCGCTGCTGGTCGGTGCGGCCGCCATGGTGTTCCGCTACATCCTGGACCGCCGGTCCGGCAACCAGCGGACCGGCACCGTGCACAAGATCACCGTGCGGCCGCTGGCTACCGTGCTGATCGGCGTGGTCGGCGGGGTCATCGTGGGCATGACGTCGGTCGGCTCCGGTTCGCTGATGATCGTGCTGCTGCTGTTCCTCTACCCATTGCTCAGCGCCGGGCAGCTGGTCGGCACCGACCTGACCCAGGCCGTGCCGCTGACCGCGGCGGCCGCGCTGGGCGCCCTGATCTTCGGCACCGTCCAGTTCGGGGTGACCGCGTCGATCGTGCTGGGCAGCGTGCCCGCGGTGCTGATCGGCTCGTTCCTGTCGTCGCGCGCCCCGGACCGGTACATCCGGCCGATCATCACGTTCGTCATCTTCGCATCCGGGCTGAAGTACGTCGGGGTCGCCACCACCGCGCTCGGCTGGATCCTGTGCGTGGTGGCGCTGGGCGGGGCGGTTTACTGGCTGGCCCGGGTGCAGCCGTGGCGGAACGGCGTGCGGCCCGCCCTGGCCACGGCCGGAGCCGCGAATGGCCAGGTCAGCGGCGAGCCAACCGAGCCAAGCAGCGGCGCCGCGGAACGGGGCGCGGGTGCGCCGAACGGGCACGCGAGTGCCACTGGCGCGGCGCCCGCAGAGCCGCCGGGCGAGCCGGGCGGCCGGCCCCGGGCGGGCTGACCGGCCGATCGGGGGCTAACTCGCGGCTGAGCACGCGGGCCAGGTCCGGCCGGCGCAGCGCGACTATGCCCATGATCAGCGCGAGCAGGATCGCCCCGCCGGCCGTGGTCCAGCCCAGCCCGATCCGGTCGATCACCGGTCCCTGCACCAGCGAGCCGACCGGATACGCGACGCCGAGCGCGACCAGGAAGAAGCTGAGCACCCGGCCGCGGTAGGCGGACGGGGCGCGCAACTGGACCAGGGTGGACAGCCCGGACAGCACGCCGAGGTACACGAGGCCGACCAGGAACAGGGTGACCGCCCCCTGCCATGGAGTGCGCGCCGAGCTGTAACCGACCAGGACCAGAGGGAGCAGCACCAGGCTGGCCGCGAGCACCCGGCCGCGGCCGAGCCAGGCCGCCAGTGGCGCCAGGCACAGCGCGCCGAGCACCGCACCGGCCCCCTGGGCGGTGGTGAGCAACGCCGTGCACTGGGCGACCGCCCGGGCGCCGCCGTCGTGGGTCAGATGATGGGCCATCACCGGGACCAGCGCGATGAACGGCGACGCGAGGAACGCCACCAGCGCGATCGTGCCGATGGCGGCGCGGCACGACGGCTCGGCCCGGGCCGCGGCGTACCCCGAGCGGAGGGACAACAGCAGGCCGGCTGACCGCCCGGCCGGGCGAGCCGGACGAACCCGAGCGCGACGACCACGGCCAGGAACGACGCCGCGTTGGCCACGAACGCGACCGGGTAGCCGAACGCCGCTACGGTGGCCCCGGCCAGCGCAGGCCCCGCGATTCGCCCGAGATTGAACTCGGCCGAGTTGAGCGAGACAGCGGCCAGGAACTCGGTCGGCGGCACCAGGTCGGGCAGGATGGCCTGCTGGAATGGGCCGATCAGCGCGCTGGCCGCGCCCTGTACGGTGACCAGTCCGACCAGCGCCGCCGGGCTGGCCCGGCCCGCGGCGACCAGCACGGCCAGCGCCACGGCCGTCGCCGCCGCGGCCAGGTTGCCGATGACCAGTACGGGCCGCCGCGGCAGCCGGTCGGCGAGCGCGCCGCCCACCGGCGAGAGCAGGCCGATCGGCAGGAACCCGCCCGCGGCGACCAGCACGGCCCAGGTGGCCTTCCCGGTGTCCGAGATGACCAGCGCCCCCACCGCGACCGTCTGCATCCAGGAGCCGATCGTGGAGATCAGGCCCGCGGTCCACAGCAGCGTGAACGCCCGGTGCCGGAACGGCTGCAGGGCGGTCAGGCCACGGCCAGGCCCCGGGGGCGGGGACCCGGACGGCCCCGTCCCGCCGCGCTCGCCGGGGTGGGCCGGACTCAGCTCATCCGCGGCCCGGCTCATCCCGCCAACCTACCGGCCCGAGAGCCGCGACCCGGGTCACCCACCGGCCCGTGGCCGCGCCCCCACCGGCCCGCGCCTCAGCCCGCCCCACCGGCCCCTCCCCGCGCCCCACTGGTGCCTGCCCGGGCTGAGCTGGGAACACCGTTTTGTCGGACTGCCCCCGTACTATCCGGTACGGGCCATCGGGTCGGCCGGCCGTCGCGGCAGGCCGCCCGTCGCCCGGATCTGCCCGCAGCTAGACCGCAGCCTGCCCGCGCACGCCGGCGCGGGCCAGCTGCACCGCGTCATCCCAGCTCAGCGAGGAGGTCAAGGCTGGCGACCTAATATTCGAACGTGTGTTCTAGGCAAACTGACTTCCCAGTTCCATCGTACTTATGTTCTAATACCTGCATGCCTGAGGTCGCTCGCGCTGCCGGACCAGGGTCCCTCGCCGCCATCGCCGCCGCGATGTTGGACGTGGGCCCGACCGGCTTCCCCCACACGGGGCCGACAGGCTTCCGGATGACCTGTCATGAGCCACCCCCGGCCCTTCCCGCTCCGCCCCCAGGGTGCCCGCAACCGCATCAGCTGCTCACCAGACGTCGCGCAGGCAGGCTTCGTGCCAGTCATCAGGATCTGTATCCGCCTGACACACAGCGCATGGTTGGGGTGAGACAGTGAGCACCTACTTCGAGGACATAATCCGGCTAAAGAGCGAGCACCTCGCTGACCTGAAGAAGTCCACCGCAGAGGTGGAACGGGAAATCTCCGACGCCCGCGATTCACTGCAGCGCGAATTCGCGCAAACGCGCCGCGGCCAGGCCGCCGAGCCGGCTTATGCCGCGGACGCGTGCCAGTGCGAGCAGTGCCAGCCCAGGGTGGGCCGGGTGCCGGGGCCGCGCACGCCGGCCTACGCGGCGCCCCGGCTTGATTTCGATTTCGGCCCTGGCCAGGCCGAGCTGGGCGGCACGGACCGTTTCGACGTCGGCCGGTACGAATCCGATCTGGCCGAATCCGATCTGGCCGAGTCCGATCTGGCCGAGTCCGATCTCGCCGCAGCCGGTCTCGACGCGGCTGACGCCGGGCCGGATGAGGAGCGCACCGCGATCCTCATCAACAGAGGCCGGTCCAGCGCGCACCGGCGCAAGATCTCGGTCAGCCGGAAATTGGTCATCGCGGCCATTGCCACGGCCACGCTGCTCGCCGTCCTGGTGCTGCTGGTGACCGCCGGCGGCGGCGCGTCCTGGCCGGCCAGCGTGGCCCGGGTACAGGGCTGGACCGAGCAGGCCTGCCAGAACCCCAACGTGCTGTCCGAGCCGGGCCAGGTCAACTTCGCCTGCGCCAGGGACAGCCGCCAGATCCTCTGGGTCTTCTCGCTCATCACCAGCGACAACAACCCGAGCTTCGCGGACGCCAAGACCGGCCGCCAGGGCCTGGAGCCGATCACCCCCGCCCAGGGCGGGCAGGTCGCCGCGGCGCTCAACCTGCACCACCCGTACGACCCGTCGAACCCGATCGACAGCATTCAGGTCGCGGCTCGCGCCATCAACGACATCATCGGCGGCGTGACCGTGACCGGCACGAACGGGAACCCGGTGGTCCAGCCAGGGCTGGAGAGCAGCTCGGCCAACTGTCTGCGGTACACCGGGTCGGCGGCGCTGAACGCGCGCCAGGGTTACCCGGACGTGTGTGCCCGGCCGTTCACCGGGCCTGGGCAGGCCGCGCTGGTGCGAGACATCTACCGCGAGTGGGTGGTCGGCGCGCCGACGGTCGCCGCCCAGGACGCGGCGGTGCTCTTCCAGAACGCGAAGAATCCCGGCGACTCGCAGGTCCAGTTCATCCTGGGCCACCTGCCAGCCGCCGCGCTCTCGCCCTGAGCCAGCCGCCCGCCCGACTTCCGTTTCCGGCCCGCCCCGGCGGCCGCCTTCGCGGCTGAACCGTCCGGGCCTGCGCCATCACTGAGGAGGTGAATTCGTTGCAGCGCGCCAGCAAGCCCTGGTGGCAGCAGGCCACAGCGCTGGTCAGCCTGAGCGCGGGCGGAGCCATCACCGGCTTCTCGTTCGTGCCTACGACCGCCGTTGATTTCTCGTCGCCGACCAGCCTGCCGGTCAACTTGCTGGCCCTGCAGCATTCGGTCCGGCAGGCGCCCGGCAGCGATGCCACGCTCCGCACCGCCATCGTCAACGTGGCGCAGCACTACCTGCAGCTGGGCCAGGACAAGACGCCGGCCGAGATGGAGGCGATGATCTGGCAGCAGGACAGCCTCGATCATGCTGATCACGGCCCGTCCTGCGCCGCGTTCGCCAGCCTGACCCTGGAGCTGGCGGCCAAGGTCGTCGGCCAGCAGAGCTGGGTGACCGGTGGTAGCTCGTATCCCTGGCCGCTGCACACCTGGGCGGATGTCCGGGTCGAGGCCAACCCGGCCTCGCCCGGCATCATGTCGATCCAGCAGGACGCGCAGGCGCACGGGCGGTGGCACCCGCTCGGTGACGGCTACCAGCCGCAGCCCGGCGACTGGGTGCTGTTCAACGGGCATGTGGAGGTAGTCACCGAGTACGCGCAGGGGGTGCTGCACACGATCGGTGGCGACTCGCTGCCGAACTTCTCGGTCAACGCGCACCAGTACGCCGACCCGCTGTCCGGCCAGGGCGTGGTCGGCTTCGTGAACAACGGGTCGCTCGCCCCGGGCAGCCCAGTCACCTCAAGCCCGTCCGGCTCGGCGCACGCTGACCAAGGCCGGTCCCACCGGGCGGGCGCATCGGCCACCGCCGGAGCGGCCACGGGCCAGGCGGACATCCCGGGATCCGCTCCAGCCCGCCCACCAGCCAAAGCCCACCACCACACGCATCCGGCCACCGCCGCGACTCAGGCCGATGCGGTCGCGGGGCAGGCCGCTATCCCAGGCGCGACCGGGCCGGCCCCAGGCCAGCACCGGCATCACCACGGCGCTGGAACCGGCGGCGCTGGGGCGACCGATCTGGCCGCCGCCCCGGGCGGCGCGGCTATCCCGGGTGTGCAAACGCCCGGCCAGCACCACTCGGCCGCCGCGCAGCCGGCCGCCGCTGGTACCGGGCGCCAGCACCACCCAACCGGCCCCGCGCCGGCACCGGCCGCGCCGTCGCAGCAGGCATTCATCGACGCGGTGGCGCCCGGGGCAATCGCCTCCCAGCGCGCCTACGGGGTGCCGGCCGCGGTCACGATCGCCCAGGCCATCGAGGAGTCGGACTGGGGCCACAGCCTGCTCGCCAGCCAGGACCACAACCTGTTCGGAATGAAGGGCACCGGCCCGGCGGGCAGCGACTCGCTGCCGACGACGGAGTACCAGAACGGGCAGTGGGTCAGCACCACGGCCCCGTTCCGCGCCTACCACAGCTTCGCCGAGAGCATCGATGACCATGGACGGCTGCTCGCCGACAGCGGCTACTACCAGCGGGCGATGGCGGTGCGGCGAGCACCGAACGCGTTCGCCTCGGCGCTGACCGGGGTGTATGCCACCGATCCGAGCTACGGCGCCAAGCTGATCAGCCTGATGCAGCAGTACAACCTCTACCAGTACGACGCCGGCGCGCCGTCGGCCCAGCCCAGCACTGCGCCCGCGCACAGCCCGTCGCCCCGGCCCAGCCGGAGCACGGCACCGACGCCAGCCCGGTCCACCTCCCCGAGCCCCACGGCCAAGCCGTCCCGGCCCCCGGCACCCAGCCCGTCCGGCCCATCGACCGGTCAGCCGACCCCGACCGCAACGCCCACCCACACCGCCACCGCGACGCCGACGCCCGCGGCCACGCCCAGCACGCCGACGCCGGCGCCGGCGCCGACCCACCCGGGCACGCCGACCGCGGCGGCGCCGGGTCAGGCGACGATTCCCGGGGTGCCGGACGCGGTGGGCGCGTCGCCCGCGGCCCCGGCGACACCACGACCGTCGGCGAGCGCGGTCACCCGCGCGGACCACCGGGCCACCGGGCACCGGCCCGCCGCGCACCCGGTGGCGCAGGCCGCGGTGCTGACCGCCCAGCAGATGCCGCTCCGGGCGAGCCGGGCCACCCGGCCGGCCAGCGGCCGCCGGACCTGGACCACGCTGCGCCGCTACCGGCCGGAGATTCCACCGTCTGTGAACACGGCGTTCCTGGCCTCGGCCAAGGTGCCGCTGCGCCGCGAGGAACCGCTCTACCGGGAGGTGGGCACGCACGCCGACATCCCGTGGAAGGTGCTGGCCGCGGCCGACTGGATGCAGTGCGAGGCGCGCTCCGGATACTCGCCGGTGCACGGCGAGAAGCTGGGCACCATCAACCCGGACGGGACCACGTACGCGACGCGGTCGGCCGGGCTCGAGCAGTGCGCCGACGACCTGCGGGACCTGGCCTGGTCGGTGTACCAGATCGACCTCACCGAGCGGCGGCCGCTGTCCGTGAGCGACCTGGCCAGTGTGTTCGCCGCGTTCCGCTGGGGCCGGCTGCTGGTCGTGCACCGCACCTCGGCGCTCGAATTCCCGTACTCGGTCGCGGGGCTCACGGTGCAGCACCTGCACATGCGCTGGCCGAAGATCGCCGAGCCGGACGCGCCCGACAAACCCGGCGCCCGGTTCCGGCGGCCGTTCGGCGCGGTGCCGATCGTGCTCGGGCTCGGTTACCCGGCGGTGGTCTAGCCCATGTCCCGCTCCCAGCCCAGGAAAAGGTGACTGCCATGCTCCGCGCGCTGCTCTTCCCGGCCAGCCCGCCGCCCCGGCTCCGGCCGCCCAGGCCGGAGGAGGCCCGGTACCAGGCCACTGACCCAGCGGGCGGGCCACCGATCCCGGTCAGCGCCGGCTATCGCGAGGATCACCGGGGCGGGCCGCGGTCCCCCCGGTTCCGGGTCCCCCGCTCGGTCAAATGGGCCCTGGTACTAGCCGCGGCCGCGTTCATCTTCCGCCGGGCCATCGCCTCGGTGGTGCTCACCGCGCTGGCCGCGACCCTGCACTTCCTCGGCCTCAACGTGCACCTGCCCAACGTGCGGTTCGCCTGGCCCTGGCAGACCATCACGGCCGGCACCACGACCAACACCGACCTGGGCCCGTGGGTCCTGCAGAAGATCGAGGGCATTTCCCGGCCGGCCCTGGGCCAGGCCAACTTCACGTTCGTATTCACGCACAAGGTGTCCAAGAACATCGGCATCTGGCCGTGCTGGTACGCCAGTACGTTCTACGCCGTGGGCCACGCGTCGGCCACCGTCGCCCTCAACCCCGGCCCAGCCTGGTGGACACCGGCCCAGGGGCACTACCGGCTCCAGGTGCTGAGCAGGCCGCGGGGCGGGCAGCCGGGTCAGGTGACGGTCATGATAGTGCTGCCCGCCCCGCACCTCCCCCAGTCCGCGCATGACGTGACGATCGACAACCTCCCGTCCAAGCCGGTGGCCACTCAGCACAGCTGGACCTATCCCGGTTTCGGCTGCGGCGTCCTGCTCCGGCCCCAGTTCGCCGAGTCGGTGCTGTACGCGCAGGCGCAGCAGATCGCGTTCTACAAGGCCACCCGCGCGCCGCAGGTGACCCGCCCGCTTATCCAGAGCGCGGAGACCGAAGCCACCCAGACCATCCGGGACAACTTCATCCAGCCGACGCTCAACGCGCTGGGCTACTCACTCAAGCAGTTCACCCTGCGCTGGGCAGCCGCGCCGTGACCGGCGATGATGCCGTGCGCGACGGAGCCTCTGGACAGCCGGTGGTCACAGGGTTGGCGTGGCCGTCCCGGTGGGCGCGGCCGTGGCCGAGGGGCTGGGCGTCGGGGTGACGGAGACCGTGGGGCTGGGCACCGCCGACGGAGTGGCACTGACCGACGAGGCGCTCGGCGTCGGCGTGGCGGGGCTGCTGGTCCGGGCGGGCACGCTGCTGCGGGCGGGCGCTGGGGCGCTGCTGTGGCTGCCCTGCGCGGGGCCGAGCAGACTGGGCGGCTGCACCTGGTGGTGGCTGGGCGCCAGCATCAGGAACAGGGCCGCGGCCACCACGCCGAGGACCACGACCACCCCGCCGGTGGCCGCTCCAGCGGCGAACGCGCTGCGATCGCGGCGGTACTCGGTGCGCCGGCGCTCGCGCAGCCAGGCCGGCAGCGTGGCCCGCTGTGCCGCCCAGCTGTTGAACGGTGCGGCGGCCATGCCGAGCGTGGGGAAGAGCAGCAGCACCGCGAGCAGCGGACCGCTGAGCTGGGTGGCTTTGGTTAGCGCACCGATGATCCCGGCCAGGCCCAGCAGGGCCAGGGTCGTCTCCGCCCAGTTCGCCCGCAGCGCCTCCCACCACTTGGCCCGCTCGCTCGTCTTCGGGGTACGCAGGAAGGCGGCCTTGCGAGCGAACAGGCCCAGCACGGAGGCCCGGCTGACCACCAGCGACGTGGACTGCCAGATAAAGAACGCACCGAGCGCATCGCGCCAGGACGCCCCGGTGCCCCGGCGGAGCAGCGCTATCGCGCGGACCAGGCCCAGCCCGACCAGGACCGGCACGGTGGCCACCAGGAACGGGGTGAGCTTGCGGAACAGCTCGCCTCCCCCGGTCGCCAGGTTCAGCGCTCCGGCCAGCAGGAAGACCAGGAAGACCAGGCCGAGCAGGTCGCCGTACCACTGCACGCCGCCTGCCAGGTAGGCCCAGCGCTGCGCGTTGCTCAGGTGGTTGTCCCGGGACTTCGGCCCGGGCAGCAGCGACCGCCAGTGCATCCGCAGGATCTGGATTCCGCCGAAGCACCACCGGTACCGCTGCCCCTTGAGTCCCTCGAACGTGAGCGGCATGATGCCGCGGCCCCAGGTCTGATCCATGGCCAGCCCGTGCCAGCCGGCCCGGAGCAGGCGCAGCGACAGCTCGGCGTCCTCAGTGATGCACCACTCGTCCCAGCCGCCGAGCTGCTCCAGCGCGACCCGCCGGATCAGCCCCATCGTGCCGGCGAAGATGGCCCCGTCGTGCTCGTTGCGCGACGGCTGGGAGACCGCGAAGAAGTATTTGTAGGAGTAGTACAGCCGCCGGTAGTAGGGGGCGCTCTGCCAGCCGCGGTAGTCCTGCGGGCACTGGATGAACCCGACCCACGGCTCAGTGAACGCCGGGGTGCAACCGCGCAGGAAACCCGGCTCGATCTGGTAGTCGGAGTCGACCACGCCGATCACCTCGGCGGCCTCGTCAGTGAGCTCACGAAGCGCATAATTGAGCGCCCCGGACTTGTAGCCCGGCCAGTCCGTGAGGTGGGCGAACTTCACTCCGTGCCTGGCGCACCACGCCTCGACCGGCTGCCACAGCCGCTCATCGTCGGTGTTGTCATCGATCAGGATGACTTCGTAGCGCGGGTAGTCCAGCCGGATCAGGCTGCGGAGCGTGTCGATGACCATGTCCGGCGGCTCGTTGTGCGCCGGGACGTGCAGGCTGACGAACGGCAGTTCGTCTTCCGCGGTGGTCAGCCGGGTGGACCGGGTGACCCGGCGGCGCCACTGCTCGGTGCCCAGCGCGTCGCAGATTTCCCACAGGTAGGCGCAGGACAGCACGGCGGCGAACACCTCGAACAGCCAGAGCAGCACGCCACCAACCGTGCTGGCTGGCCCGAGATGGCTCTCGAACGTCCAGCGCAGCGCGAACACCAGGTAGACGACGAACAGAAAAACACTGGATGACCAGCACAGATGCGCACGGGCGCGCCACCGCCTGGTGACTGGCAGCCAGATCAGGCTGGCCGCCACGACCCCGGCCGCGCCCGCGATCAGGTTGTGCTCGGTGACGTGGAGCAGGAGCAGCACACCCGCCGCGGCCGCGGCCAGTACAGCCGTGCCGGCCAGAGCCAGTATGAGCCTGCGGATGGCCGGCCAGGTCCCCGCGACGTAGGCATGTGGCCGGGGGCCGGCGAGCAGCCCGGCCGAGCCAAGCGGCGCGGCCACGATCCCGGCCAGCAGCAGGGCGGCAAGCATCGTGCGTCCCTCGCGTCTCCGTAATGTCCGTTATGCCCGAGACTCGAAGTTACCGCGGCGGTGCGGACTATGCATGCGGTGACCGCCGCACCCTTGTTTGCCCGGGCATACGATATGACCACCCCCAGCAAGAAGGGCACCAGCCAGTGAGCAACGAGGGCGGATCAGCCAATCTTCAGGAGAGCAGCGAGCCAGGCGAGCCTGACCCGGCGCTGTTTGATACGGGCGTCGCACATCCCGCCCGGATCTACGACTACTGGCTGGGCGGGAAGGACAATTACGCGGCCGACCGGGAGGCCGCCGAGCAGGCCGTCGCGGCCAATCCGAACATCCTGCCGGGTGTGCGGGCCAACCGGGCGTTCCTCCGTCGCGCCGTGCAGTACCTGGCCGGCGAGGCCGGGATCCGGCAGTTCCTGGACATCGGCACGGGGCTGCCCACGGCGGATAACACGCATGATGTAGCGCAGTGGATCGCGCCGGACGCCCGGATCGTGTACGTGGACAACGATCCGATCGTGCTGGCGCACGCCCGCGCCCTGCTGACCAGCACCCCCGAGGGCGCCACCTCCTACGTGCAGGCCGACGCGCGGGACACCGGCACGATCCTGGCCGAGGCGGCCAAGGTCCTCGACTTCAGCCAGCCTGTGGCGGTCATGTTCCTGATGATCCTGCAGTACATCCCGGACGAGGACCGGCCGCAGCAGATCGTGGCCGACCTGATGGATGCCGTGCCGCCCGGCAGTTACCTGGCCCACTCGGACACCACCGGGGATGTCGACGCCGACCGGGTCGCCGCCGCGACGGCGCGGCTCAACGCGCGGATGGGGCCCACCCAACTCCACCGGCGCACCCGCGAGCAGATGGCGGCCTACTTCACCGGCCTGGACATGGTGGAACCCGGGCTGGTGTTCCTCCCGGAATGGCGGGGGGTGGCCAATCCCGCGCACGTGATCCCGTGCTACGCGGGCGTCGCCCGTAAGCCCTGACACCCTGGCGCCTTGCCGCCGTGGCGGAATGGATCTCAGCCCTTCCCGGCTACCCCGCCCAGGATCCGCATGAATTCGCTGGTCGTCACGGCCGTGTCGGCATCCGGCCGCCAGGCCCAGATATCGGTCAGGCCGGGCTCGACCAGCGTCAGGTCGGCGAAGAACCGAGCGATCTCGTCGCGGGTCCGGGCGGGCACGGGCGCCAGTCCCTTGTGCGCGTCCTCCAGTTCGCGGGCGGCCGCGCTCAGGCGCTGCGTGCCGACGACATGGGCGGGCGACACGTCCGCGTGGGAGATGACCAGGTAGCTGCCGGGCGCCATGGCCGCCCGCAGCCGGGCCACCGCGGCGGCCGGACCGGCCTCGTCCGGATTGACCTGCTGCGCGACCTCGTGCACGTTCTCGTTGTAGGCAGCCCGGAGCCGATGTCCAGGAACTGCGTGATGCCCTGCCCGGCACAGAAGCGCACCGCCCGGTGCAGGAAGTCACGGTTCTGCCGGGCGAGCCAGGGCAGCTGCGGGATCGCGCGCGCTTGCCGGTCGGCCGCCTCCCGGTCGGCCGCGTAATTGTCCTTGCCGCCCGGGGAGCCGCTGTGTTCCCTGCCGGGCCGCCCCACTTCCATTCCGGTGGGCTGGGGTGGCCCGGGCCTTCTTCTATTTTCTTTAGTTAATTCGTGCCTCCCTTAAAGAGTTCCGGCGTTCAGTGACCCGGCTCGCAGGTTATTCACACGAACCAGGGTGTATTGGCCCGTCTGGGCGGCCGGGGTGGCAGGCCACGATCTGACCGGTACCACCGCTCATAAGCCGCGCCTGCGCCCTCAAAGGCCACGCCAACTTCGCGTACTGCCTCACTGCGCGGCATGCCCCGGTCACGCAGTTCCGCGTACCGGCGCAATCGCTCATCCCGGGCGGCCGTCTTCGTGCTGAGCCGCTGGCCCGCCATACTCCGGCACCTCCTTCCGCGTTTCCTGGACGCGGTGTTGGAGCGGCCGCGTCCGCTGCGTTCCGGGGCATGCCGGGCACGGACGCGGGCCGGGGGCCTGGCACCCCGGCCCGTGCCTGCTGACAGACACGGCACATTTGTGTGAGCACCGGCGTGCCTGGCACGGGCCGGGAGCTTTCACAGCTCCCCGCGATGACGGGGTTTGCCGAATATCCGCCGTTCGGCCTGCAGCATTTGGTTGATGAGCGCTGGCGGGTGGGTGGCGGTGAGAATCGTCCCGCGCGGTGCGGGAAATAAGGGAAACGCGACGTACTCTTTGCTGTAAATCCCGTAGACAACCATCCAGCCTGGCTGCTGCTGCTCAATCGCACGGGCTGCTTCCCGGCTATCGTCAGGGGACACGTTCCGCGCCTCCACTGCCTCTGCGTATTCGTGTGGGAATCAGGCGTCATGATTGCCTCACGTCCCACAGTTCCATTCCCATGCCGAACGCGATGCAGTACAAAGTCCGGTAACGCTCACCGATCCCGGCCGCGCCGCGTTCCCAGCGGCGTATCTGAGGAATGATCGACTCAACATCTGGGACGGGGCAGATACCAGCCGAAGCGTCGCTGAGCTTTCCGGCCAGATGTCGGTAGCTCCATCCGCGTGATTCCCGTTCAGCCCGCAAACGCGCGCCGAGCACCTCACGCACGGCTCTCTGCCTAGGGTCTGGGGGCGGCGCGTCCCGTACGCGCGTGTTCCTCACGGCCCCGCCTCACTACCGCTGCTGATGCCGTGCCGGAATACGGGACGTGACCAGCAGCCCGGGGGTTCCTCCTGCCATTCGCTGCCCGGGTAGGTGTGCCAGCTCGTATGCCAGAGGGTTTCCAGGCCGGGGCGGTCACGCGGCATAGCGATAAGGAACCAGTCGAGCAGGCCGTCTGCCTCGTCGGTGATCCGCACCGTGTGCCGCTCGCCCGCGTGCCAGTGCGCTATACCATCGGTGATAACCCTCTGCCTCATCAGGTCACCGCCTCTCTCGCGGGCTTGCGGCCAACGCCCGCGCAAAACAACAACGGTCCTGGGTTCCGTCTTGGCAGCGGATTGCGCCAGTATTTGACGTCGGCCAGGCCCGGGGCGACCATATCGAGACCGCGGAAGAACCGGGCCACTTCCGCGCGTGGGCGTGCAGTCCCGGCCGCCGAGGCGTGCTCGTAAATCCCGGCTGCCTCCTGGATGGCCTCGGCCGGCGAGCCGTCCCCGGTGACATGGGAAATCACCAGGTAGCTGCCCGGTGCCATCGCGGACATATATCTGCTGACGATCGACCACGGGTCCTCGTCATCGGCAACAAAATGCAGCACCGCGACCATGAGCACCGCGACGGGCTGCTCGAAGTCGATAAGTGCCCGCACAGTTGGCAGCGAAAGCAGGAAATCTGGGTTCCGCAGGTCAGCCTGGACAGCCGCAACCCTTAACGAATCTGCGAGCAACACATTAGCATGGGTGATCACTATGGGGTCATTGTCGACATAAACAACGTGGCAGAGCGGGTCGGCTTCCTGTGCTTTCTCGTGCACGCTGCCGGCCGTCGGCAAACCAGTGCCGATATCCAGGAACTGGCGGATTCCCACTTCACGCGCCAGGAACTCCACGGCCCGGGTAAGGAACAACCGGTTATCCCGCGCCGCAGAAGCCGCCGACGGAACAGCCTTCAGCAACTTCCCGGCCGCCTGACGGTCAGCAGCAAAATTGTCCTTACCCTGAAGCAGGAAATCGTAAATCCGCGCCACATTAGGAACCGTCGTGTCAAACGGCACCGGGCCATCCTCTACCTGAAGACTGTCTCCACTCACCAGTTCTCACCTCCCCGGGTGCCATTAGGGTTTGAGCAATTTCCTCGACGGTCTGCGTTTCCAGCAGCGTCCAGGCCCCACGCAGCATGGCGAACGCCCACCAACGGCGGGTACGAGGCCGAACCACACCAGGGCACCAGGACAGCGCTTCATCAGCGCAGCGGCCATTCGCTCCGCCTCGGCAGTGACAGGCGGTACGGTGGAACTGGCAGCAGAAGCGCGCCCGGAGCTGGTGTGCCCGGCTGGCTCGGCCCCGGAGAGCATCGGCAGGTGATCCATGTGACTGTCCTCCTCCCGGCAGTGACGCTGAACACCTGAACACGCTTAAAATTGAACCGGCTGCACACAGCGCAGACCATGCAACGCCAGTGCAGCCACAGTGCAATCACGGTGCAACAAGCTGCGAAAGTTGGGTCTCAGCCATGGACGCTGTGGCGTCGTGGGACGGCGGTAAAGCCGACGCGCTGCGGCGCGCGCTGCGGATGACCAACGAACACTTCGCAGAGCACCTGGGTATCGCCACTCGAACAGTTGCATATTGGCGCAAAAACCCGAATATGACCCCACTGCCCGCGACTCAAGAAATCCTGGATGCCGCGCTTGCAAGAGCCTCTGCGCAAGCCAGAGCACAGTTCTGGCTCTTGCTCGATGAAGATCCAGAGGAAGCGGCACCCCACCAGGGTTCTCCCCTGGTTCAGGTTCACCGTATTTCGGCCTGGCTCAGCTATACTAATGTGAGCGATGATGTGGTGGACGCGTTGGCGCAGGCGGGCAGATCACTGGCCCGTGCTCACATTCAAGCGTCGCCAAAAAGTGTACTGTCGGAAGTGCTGCGGCTCCACCAGCAGACGCAATCCCTTCTTCAGGGCGGCAAGCAGAAGCTTCGGCAAACACGTGAACTGATGCGGATAAATTCCGATCTTCTCGCACACGCATGCGTGCTGCTCGGAGACTTGGGCCAGAATCGTATTGCAGCAGAATACGGTGGCGCCGCTCTCCTTTTCGCTCGCGAGGCAGAGTCTGATGAGGCCATCGCTTGGAGTGTCAGAGCCAAGACAGCACGATGGCAGGGCAGGTATGTGGATGCTGCGGACATGGCGAGACGTGGCTTCGACGTTAGCCGCCTCACGCCTACGAGAATCGAGCTAGCGTATCGTGAAGCGCTTTCAGCCGCATTACTCGGAGATACAGGCAGATCTCGCGAAGCACTCGAACGCGCGGAGAGGGTGGCGGACAACTTGCCTGCCAACGAAGACGGCATGTCGGTGTGGTCGTTTCCGATCGAGCGCCAGGCCGTCTTCGGCTTGTCCGTAGCCCTCCGCAGCGGAGATCCTGATACGGCGCTCCGCGCGGCAGCAACGGCCGACGCAGGCTGGGCCACAGGCGACCCACGGAATCCCGCAAACTGGGCGCAAGTTCGAGTAGGTGCGGCAATGGCACACTTATGAAGAACCGCCTTGATGAAGCCACCGAAGAATTGATTCCTGTCCTTGACCTTCATCCCAATCTCCGCATTGATACGGTGACCGGATATCTTCGGGACCTATACCGGCTTCTGGATCAACCCCGGTTCAACGGAAGCAAAGCAGCCGCCGAGCTAAGAGAGCAGATCCGGGAATTCAACTCAACTGCTACACTGTTCGAGCGGGAAGAAACGGAGCCCTAAATGAGCCCGCTTCCGCAAGAGCTAGTTGACCGCTGGCACCACCGCAGCGAAAACGGCCCTTGGGAGAGCACGGTATATTGGCATATTCTTCTGGGTGATAACGCAGGACTCCGCGGCATCGCAGAGAATGCGCGCGTCCGACTTGCTAAATTCTCTGATCTTCACCAGACACCTCTTCGGTGGCTCCACATCACCACGCTCATCGCTGGGTCAGCCGACGAAATAGGCGATAGCGGCATGGCGAGAATGCTCGCAGAGGCCAGAGCGCTCCTGTCGGATACCGACCCCATAGAGATCACGTTCAGCCGGGTCCTCTATCACCCAGAGGCGATAGCGCTTGACGTCTATCCGCAAGAAGCTTTGGCACCAATTCGTCAAGCAGCGCTTGCCGCTACACGTCCAGTCACCGGTCGGGACGACAAGGTTTCAGGCTCTATCCAGCCGTGGAAACCGCATGTAACCCTTTGCTATAGCACCGGACGGCAGCCCGCAGAACCGATCATTGAGGCACTTGGAAAGGAATTGCCGACCTGCGAGATCAGCGTGCAGTCCCTCAGCCTGATAGTGCAACGAGGCCCAGAACGCCTCTGGGACTGGCATCAGGTCGGCTCGGCCCGCCTCGGAGGTCGGGACCTGTGACTGATACAAGAGCCTGCGAACCTCCCCATGGACGGCACCTAGGTCGATGCTTTTGCATCAAGAACTTCTTGCGGCCATGTCCATATCCTTATGATATCGTCGGCTAGCGCAAGCTGGCGTTTGTCAACCTCGGCGGCCGTCCATTGCACATTCGCGGCGACCTCTTTGGTGAGATGCAACTCTGATTTTGCCAGCTCGATCCTCTTTTGATCGAATGGTGCATTCTTGATAGAAGTGTTAATTCGTCGCGAGAGGATAGTTAGGTTGCCTAGCTTGTTAACGTATGAGTTATGGTTGGCCCACTTGGCCGTTCTAGGCTTCTGAGGGTAGATGTGCTCTATGTGAATTCTCGGCTGGCGAGCAATATCTGTTTCGTCGTTATCTCTGCGGTCTACCTCAATTCCACGCAGAAGGTAGCGGGCCTGTGCCGTTTCCAAGCCTGTGAGGCTCTTAGCGGCTTCCTCGAAAGCTCCCTGTGAGACGGATTTGTCGTGCAGCTGAAGAAGTACCTCTGACAATTTTCCCGTCTCATGGAGAATCTGGGCTACACTAAACAATACATTCTCTGCCGACGTACCACCTTGGCCTGCCACGATCACATTACGCACGTAGAATGTTACAGCTGCGTCAAGAAGCTTACGCATAGAGGTTTCGTCCACAGCCAGCCCGCTAAGCAGCAGAGGGTACAACATTTTTGCCTTTAGATCGGCTATGTCGTACAACGCCTCAGTTGTTTGTCTGTCCTCAAAGTCGGGTCGCAAAAGCCTGATATATGACTTGTGCGCATCACCCAGGTCCCGGACGAAATCAATGATAGAGATGGGGGGACCATTCTCACCTTTTAGGTACCCTCGGATAACTCGATATAGACGCTGAGATTTTATGTCACCGTGCCGCGATGTCCAGTAGTGGCGAAGAAAGTTCTCGACATCCACAGTGAGGGATTCCGCCAGAATCTCTCCCCATACTGACAGGATCTCTTCCCGTTCTTCCTCTCTTGCCTGTCGCAGAAGAAGGTTGCGCAGTAGATCGACCGTCTACAGACCTAGACCTCGGTCGTTTAGCGTTTCAAAGATCGACGCCGCTTCATCCTCGCTCGCGCACGTAACTGTGACCGTAGTTACGTGATCGACCAATGCCGACCTAAGGAGCAAGAGCCAGTCGGTTTTACTCTTTTCGTCTCGGCATTTATTTAGCTGTGCCTCGATCTCACGATCAAATTTGAGGCGCGCAGCGTTAATCAGTTTCTGGCTTTCGGTATCTGCCGCTGGCTTATTTCCATTCTTATCCTGGATCCGCCTGCGGAAATAATCACGGTCGTAACGTCCAAGAGTTAGCGAATATGTCCGCTTGTCTGTCAGGTCGTCGTGATCTACTATCCATTTGTCGTCGGTCCGCTGGGAGGCTTGAGTGTTTAGGGACTTCAGGCGATCTCGAATCGCGGACAACAAGATTACCGCGGTAGCCAGCCGTTGTTGTCCGTCAAGCAATTCATAGCCAGAGTCACTCTCAACGCGGACCATTGACCCTACGAAGTATTCCGCCGTTCTGAGCGAAATCTCGTTATGAGCCTCCTTGAATTCCATGAGGTCCTGCCAGAAGTAATCTATATGACTTTCGCTCCAACTGTAGTCCCGCTGATAGTCGGGCACTGCGGTTTTCCGCGAGGGATCGCTTAGTAGATCGCCAATCGTCTTTTTGGAGGGCTCATAGATAGTAGGCACGCCGTAACGATACTCCAAGAGATGCGCGCCGAGAAACCGATTACCCACATCTTGCGCCGTGTTGCAAATGGACGTTTTAGGCGTATTCGTATAAGTCGTGCCTGTATGTGGCATCTGTGTTCCCCGACTGTGACACGTTGACGCGGCCCCACCTGGAGGGCCGTGGAGGCGGTTGAGAGCGTCGCGGAGGTCGTCAGGCATCTGCGCTCGGTGTCAGCGTCCCTTGTATGGCCGGATGATTGGCAGCGTGTCCCGCACGTCATGCGCCAAGCGCTGAGCGCTCGGCTCGCGCGATGCCTGCAACACGAATAGATCTATGTACGCCGCGCTCACGCTGCCGATTGCCAGTGGCACGGTGTCAACGCCGTATTCGTTGAGCCGTCTCAGCCAACGCGACAGGTCTGGCCGTATTACCTCTATCGACCGCCGGGCTAGGAACTGGCTTAGGTAGCGCACTACGTCGGTCACTGTAAGCACAGGTACAACCTACTGCTCACGTTCGACTTGGGTTAACGCTTATCTCTAAACCCGTCGCGAGGGCCGAGCGATCCGGCAGATCAATCCAAGTCGTGAATAGTCAATCATGGGAATCGGATTCTTGGCTAGAGGGTATTTCCTTGAGGGAAACCTCGTTATCGCGGGCATCGATGCTATCGGTGTCGTTTACCTCAGCTATGACGCCACCCACTATAGCGTCATCGCCGACTTCGATCTGAACAACTGGGTCGCCCCTCTTTACTATTGATTCGGCCTCGGTGAGCGGCTCCCAGTCTGCCTCTGATGTCTTGAAGGTTTCCGCTCGTTCCACATAGCGTGGCGGTGTGAACATGCGGGCAATATCGCCCATAGCTGATCCTACCCCACCGATGTCACCGTGGAATGGCGATATGTCCTTGCGACCGCCAGGTTGTCGGTAACCTGCGTCACTTCTACCTGAACTTTGGTACGGCTAACCGAGCCGATAACGTTTCCAGTTTCAGGGTCCGTGATACCCTGCCCGGCAGGGTCCAGAACGGCGAATTTCATGCCCAGCCTTACCCCTGCTTCACTTCCGCGATTGATGACGAGATCACGGCTGTTGAGGATTCGGGCTACTCTTCCTCGAATAGGTCAGTCATTGCCCGACCTGTCTTTCGCGTGCTCTTGCAACTTCCTCATCAACTTCGTCTGGCGTAGTCTCCCAATCCTGCACAGCCGCATCAGCCCAAGAGATCTGAGTGACAACTTGCTCTTGCAAGCCATTAAGTCCCATATCAACAAGGTCAGAATCTAGTGAGCCCTTGTCCTGAGCATAAAATTTGAGTGCATGTTGGAGATAGGCAATTGTGCTAGCAAGCCCCCCTAGCATCTGGTAATTTACCAGCACTCGCCGGGCCGATGCCCTAGCTACCGCTCTTACATGCTGGTCGTTCCCATCTCTGATGAAACAAGTGCCCCGTAGAAGCTCAGTACGAACGCTTGCTCCCTGGATACTGCGGAGGCGGCAGGACCGAGCTGCTTTCCGCGTAGCGCGACCCAGACTATGAGCCCCGCGACGAGCGCTGTCAGGCAGGCGAGTAGCCACCACGGGCCTTGCTGGTAAGCGCAGTCATCAGTGGCTTCACACTCCTGGGTGCACCTGGGGTAGAGGGCTCTGCTGTTCCTCATCGTTCAGCTCATGACGACCCGATCTGTCACCCACCTGGAATGATGTACCACCAAACCAGGACCAAGATCTACGAGACGCGCGCTAGGCGATACCTTGCCTGCCGACTAGTGTGTGCTTAGGGGAAGCATCCGCCGAGCCAGTAGTCGTACATCCGGGCGATGTTCGGGACCGACGTGTCAAACGCCAGCTCCGGCTGGCTAAGCCCTGACGCCATGCCGGAATGGATCTACTTCATCCACCCGCCGCGGGATGACTTCGCGGCGACGATGACGGACGCGGAGAAGGCGGTCTGGGCGGAGGACCCGGTCATTCGCGGCGGGTATGCCCGCGGGGAATTGCGCCCGTTCCGGCTGTCCCTGCTGCGCGGACGGGACTAGGCCTTCCGCGCCACCCCACCGAGGATCCGCATCACCTCGGTGGTCGTCACGGCCGTGTCGGCGTCCAGCCGCCAGGCCCTGCGTCCCGGCCGCATGGGCTGGCGACACATCGGCATGGGAGATGACCAGGCTCCCCTCCGCCATGCCTGGTGAGGATAGCCGGGCCCGGCCGGACGCGCGCACCGGGCTCAGCGGCGACGCACCCGCCCGGCGTAACCTGCTGCTGGTTCACCCCGGGCCGACGTGAGGAGAAACGCACGTGATCGATGTCGCGCTGCGGCCGGTGCAGGATTGCGATCTGGACGCCTTGTTCGAGCAGATGCGTGACCCGGAGGCGGTCCGGATGGCGGCATTCACCGCCGAGGATCCCAGTAACCGGAGCGCGTTCGACGCGCACCTGGCCCGGCTGAGAACGTCGCCCGACATCACGCTGCACGCGGTTGCCTGCGATGGCCAGCTCGTGGGCAGCATCGGCAGCTTTACCGTTGACGGACAGACCGAGATCACCTACTGGATCGACCGCGCCGCCTGGGGCCAGGGCATCGCCACCCGGGCGGTGGCGCTGCTGCTCGACCTGGTGCCGACCCGGCCGCTGTACGCCCGCGCGGCCAGCGACAACGCTGGCTCGCTGCGGGTGCTGCACAAGTCCGGCTTCCATGACATCGGCACCGAGATCTCGTTCGCCACCGCGCGGAATCAGGAGATCGAGGAGACCATCCTCCGCCTGGACGCCTGACGCGCCAAAGGCGGGTCAAAGCCCCCCGGAGGCGCAAGTCAAAACCGCGAAGTTGTAGCAGCCGTACCCCACGTTGCGCAGCTGTACCAGCGTGACCTCCGGCCGGGCCAGCAGCTCGCGGATCGCCGTCATGGCGTGCTCCCCGTCGTTGACCAGGACGCCGTCGGCGATCCGGCCGGCCCGGTCGTACGCGCGCACGACCTGCTGGCGGTGACTCAGCGCGGGCGGGTACCGGTCCGGAGTGCGGTAGCCGTCGCACGGCTCGGCGTGAATGAACACCGGGCCGCGCTCGGCGTAGGCGCCCCGGCCGCCGGGTGGCGTGTACGCGATCAGCAGCACCCGCTCGCCGGGGGCCGTTTCGCGCAGGCAGCAGCGCAGCGGGCTGCCGCCCTCGGTGTCGGTCTGCACGGTCAGCCGGTGGCCCGCCTCGTCCACCCCGGCCGCCCGGATCCCGTCCAGCGTGGCCGCCCGGATCGGCTCGAAGCGGAGCCGCCGGCCGGCCGGAGCTCCCGTCCTGATCTGCTCAGCTGGTTGTGTGGTCATGCCCGGTAGACGCGGCCGGCCGGCCAAACGTGAGGTGCCATATCGTCATACTCGAGAACGATGCGTTGGACGGGTGCGCTGGTTACCGTCGTTGCGTGACTACCGATCGTCCAGCCGAAGGCGCTGGGGTGCCAGCCAGGCGCTGGTTTCCCGCTGGGGTCGCGGAGAGCCAATGGCTGGCCACCGTCGTGCTCGCCGCCGCCGCCGGGGCCGTCATGCTCACGATAGTGACCGGGCCGGGGGGTGCAGAAGGGGGGCGGCTGCGCATCCCGCTGCTGGCCTGCGTTCCGGTCGTTGTCCTGCGGCGCTGGCCGCTGCCGATGCTCGGGGTGGTGACTATCGCGGCCGGGATGGTCACGGCCTGGGGCGTCGCCTCGTTGCTGTTCGGCGTCCTGCTGGGGCTGGCCTTGTATTTCCCGGCCCTGGGACTGCCCAGGCCCAGGTCGATCGCGCTCGCCGTGGCAGTTGCGGCGGCGCTCGGCGTGGCGGTGGTGTACTCGGCGTTCGCGGCCGGGACCGCACAGGTGGCGGCCGAGGCCACCGAGATTTTCGTGCCGCTGGCTGGAGCGTGGTTTATCGCGGACAGCGTCGCGGCGCGGCGGCGCTACCAGGCAGGCCTGGTAGCGCAGGCCGGGCGGGAACGGGCCGCCGAGGTCCGGGAGGAGCGGGTGCGTATCGCCCGCGAGATGCATGACGTCGTCGCGCACGCCCTCGCGGTGATCACGGTCCAGGCCGGGGTCGGCAGGTGCCTGGCGGGCAAGCGCCCGGCGGAGGCGAGCGCCGCGCTGGAATCGATCGAGACGATCAGCCGGACGGCCCAGGATGAGCTGCGTGTCGTGCTCGGGCTGCTGCGCGACGAGGAGGCCGGGACCGCGCCGCTGGCGCCGGTGCCCAGGCTCATCGACGTCAAGGACCTGGCCGACACGGTGCGGGCAGCTGGCGTACCCGTGGACCTGAGGATGGAGGGGACCGATCGCCGGCTCTCCCCGTCACTGGAGCTGTCGATCTACCGCGTCGCGCAGGAGGCGCTGACCAATGTCGTGAAGCACGCGCCTGGTGCCCGGGCGGCGGCTGAGGTTACCGTCTCGGCCGGGAAGGTCCGCCTCGACGTCCGCGACGACGGCGGGCCGGGCGGCGGGGCGCCGCCGGCCGGGCTGGGCACGGGCCATGGGATCACCGGGATGCGGGAGCGGATCGGCGCGTTCGGCGGGTGGCTGGTGGCCGGTCCGGCCGCCGGCGGTGGCTTCCGGGTGACCGCCGAGGTTCCGATCGGGGGAGCGGCGGGTTGATCAAGGTGCTCGTCGTCGATGACGAGGCGCTGCTGCGCTCCGCGTTCTGCTCGCTGATCGAGGCGCAGGACGACCTGGAGGTCGTCGGTGCGGCGGCCGACGGCCAGCAGGCGGCCGAGCTCGCGGCGAGCCTGGCACCTGACGTCGTCGTGATGGATGTCCGGATGCCGGTGCTGGACGGGATCGAGGCAACTAGGCGGATCACCCGCGACCGGTCCGGGCCCCGGGTGCTGATCCTCACCACGTTCGACCTGGATGAGTATGTCTTCGAGGCGCTGCGGGCCGGGGCGAGCGGCTTCGCGCTCAAGAGCCGCCCGCCCGAGGAACTGCTGAGCGGCATCCGCACGGTCGCCGACGGCGAGGCGCTGCTCGCGCCGAGCGTGACGCGGCGGCTCATCGCGCACTTCACCGACCACACCCGGGCAACGGCCAAAACCCCCTGGGGCCTGGCCGAGCTCACCGACCGCGAACGGGAGGTGCTGGAGCTGGTCGCCCGCGGCCTGTCCAACGCCGAACTGGCCGCAACATTGCACGTGACGCTGCCCACGGCCAAGACGCACGTGAGCCGGCTCCTGACCAAGCTGGGCGCCCGCGACCGGACCCAGCTCGCCATCCTCGCCTATGAATCGGGAATCGTCACCCGCTGAGCCGATCCCGTCGGTCTGCGGGATGACGCGGATGGTGATGCTCGCGCACGATGACGGGCCGGCGTCAGCCGTTCACGATTGTGTGCCATGAACGTGATCGACACGCAAGCCATCTCGCATCACGCGCCCGGCCCGGTCCGGTGGGCAGTCGCCGTTGCCGCACCGGTGGGCGGGGGCTTTCACAACATCGGGGAGATCCTTCTCGCGCTCCTCGTGCTCGGCGGGCTGGGCTTCGGCGTGACGCGCCTTCGCCGCGGCCGGCACGCCGCACCGCACGACGATCAGCGGATCCCGCGGGAACCGCCGCCGGAACCGCCCGCGCCGTCCGAGCCGCCTGGCGCCACGACTCTCTCGCCAGCTCGCAGGCCGCACGCCGCCGGCTCGTTCGAGCGCCCGGCCGGGGGATGGGCGGTGGAGACCCGCGGCCTGACCAAGCGGTTCGGGACCAACGTGGCGGTCGACGGCGTGGAACTGCAGGTCCCGCGCGGGTCCACGTTCGGCTACCTCGGCCCGAACGGCGCCGGCAAGACCACGCTGATGCGTACCCTGCTCGGCCTGACCCGGGCCGACGGCGGCAGCATGTCGCTGCTCGGGTTCCCCGTCCCGGCCGAGCGGAAGCGGGCACTGGCCAGGGTCGGCGCGATCGTCGACGAGCCCCGGTTCCACCCGCACCTGACCGGCCGGGACAACCTCCGCCTGCTGGCCGCCGCCCGTGGCGGCGACGCCGCCACGCGGATCGCGCCGTCGCTGGACAGGGTCGGCCTGGCCGACCGCGCCGATGACAAGGTCGCCACGTACTCGATGGGTATGCGCCAGCGCCTCGGCGTGGCCTCCTGCCTGCTCGGCGACCCGGAGCTGCTGATCCTGGACGAGCCGATGAACGGCCTGGACCCGGCGGGCATGCACGAGATGCGGACGATGATCGCCAGCCTGGCCGGCGAGGGGCGGACCGTGGTGCTGTCGTCGCACCTGCTGGATGAGGTGGAGCGGACCTGCGACGCCGTGGCGATCGTGGACCACGGCCGGGTGATCCGTCAGGGCCCGATCGACGAGCTGATCCGTGGCGCGGGCGCCATTGTCGTACAGGTTGACTGCGCCGAACCCGCCCGGGCGGCGCGGCTCATCGACCAGACCGGCATCGCCGCGGGCACGGCGCTGGCCGACGCCGGGCTGACCGTCACCTTGCCCGCGGGAGCCTCGCGCGAGCTCGTCGCCGACATCAACCGGCGGCTGGTCGGCGCGGGCATCTCGGTATACGGCCTCCGGGAGATACAGACGTCGCTGGAGGACTGGTTCTTGTCCGTGACGAGCCGGCTGGGGGAACCATCGTGACCGCCACCGAACCCTCGCTGTCCGAGGGAGGATCCGAAGCGCCCGGGCCCGGCCGGCGCGGGGCACCGGCCATCGGCGCCTGGGTGCCCACCTGGGATCTCATCACCACGAAAAACCTGGAGATCCGCAAGCGCCGCGGCCTCATCGTCACCGTCGCGGTACTGATCGTCGCGCCGGTGGTCCTCATCTACGGTCTGCGGCTGCTGTTCCACGCGGTCGACCCGCACAGCTACGGCCTGGCCGGCGACCCGGGCTTTTTCTCCGAGCTGAGCAACCTGATGGCCGAGTTCGGGTTCATCGCCGCCACGGCTCTCGGCGCGGCGGCCGGGACCACCGACCTATCCGACGGCATGTTCCGCCACCTCGTCATCACCGGCCGGTCCCGGCTCGCCCTCTACCTGGCCCGCATCCCGGCCGGCCTGGCGGTCACTGTCCCGCTCGTGGCCCTCGCCTTCGCGATGAACTGCCTGGTCACGACCTACGAAAGCCCTCCGCCACCCACCTCGGTCAGCATGAACGGCCTCACCCTCCCGGAGCATCTCGACCAGGCCGGACTGCAGACCTGGCTCCTGCGGCGCCCGCAGCAGGCCGCCACCAGCGGGCTGCCCCTGAACCTGGGCCCTGCCGCCGTCACCGCTACCCCAGCGCAGATCCGCTCGGTCATCGACCGGGATATGGCCGGCATCTACGCCGACTACATCGACGCTGAGGTCAGCGGCTCGGACCCGGCGGCCAACGAGATGGCCAAGATCGGGCTGTGGCTCGAGCTCGAGGTCGGGATCGGGTTCCTGGTCGGGCTCGGCCTCGGGTCGCTCACCGGGCAGCGGACGACCACGACCATCGTGCTGATCGCGCTGGAGATCATCGTGACCCCGCTCCTGGCCCGCACGCAGATCCCCTACTTCATCGACGGCCAGCGGCTCCTCATCGGCGTCGCGATGGACCAGTTGCGGCCGGCCGGGCTGGCGTCAGCCAACTCGTCCGGCGGCCCCGGCCAGTTGCTGTTCGGCGGGCAGGGAGCTCTCGGCATTCCGCCGATGCCGACCTGGGCGATGATCTCGGTGATCACCGGCTGGATCGCCGGCTGGTCGGCGATCGGAGCATGGCGGATGAGCACCCGCGACGCCTGACACAGCGCCGCCCCCCACACCCCGGGCCTGCCGGATCGCGGACCCGCTGACGCTCATGAGGAGACACGATGCACCTGAACCAGATCTCACGGCAGCGACCGCACGCCGTGCGCCCGCCAGGCCGGCGGTCGCGCCGGCGGCCGTGGCTCGCCGCC
Organism: uncultured Actinomycetes bacterium; assembly: GCA_963717125.1. Taxonomy (GTDB): domain Bacteria; phylum Actinomycetota; class Actinomycetes; order Streptosporangiales; family Streptosporangiaceae; genus RYN-230. The sequence goes on along the minus strand of CAVQVG010000018.1, from coordinate 90,893 downwards.
ACGACCCTGGCGGCCTGCCTGGCCGCCGCGTACCCGGCCGCCGCAGCCGCCGCCGGACCGGCGTCGGCCGTGCCGCAACGGCCGCTGAACTGCGGGGCGCCGGACTACTTTATTCAGTGCTACACCCCGCAGGCGTATGAGGTGGCCTACGGGGTCGCGCCGCTGCTGCGCCGGGGAATCGACGGACGCGGCGAGGCCGTGGTCATGCCCGAACTGGCCGAAACCGCGTCCCACTCGGGCCTCAGCTACACCCACATCAGCCAGGACCTGGCCGCGTTCGACAGCAAGTTCGGCCTGCCTCCGGCCACGCTGAACGTCGTGAACACCATCGCCCGGTCCAAGACGCCTTACCTGGCGGGCAGCGAGGAAGTCGAGGACGCCGAGATGGTGCACGCGATCGCGCCAGGCGCCGTCCTCGACGTCGTCCTGATGCCCCACGACGCCGCCGCCAGCATCGCGGACATCGCCGCCGCGACGACCAAGGTGATCCAGGCCGGCGTCGCCATGCACGCCGCGGTGATCTCGATCAGCGGCAGCGGCGGCGAGCACTCTCTCACCCCCGCCGAGGTGGCCCAGTTGAACGCGGCGCTGGAGCAAGCCCGCGAGCAGCACGTCACGGTCGTCGCCTCCTCCGGCGACACCGGCGCGATCAGCGACCAGGGCCCGCCCCGGCAGGTCAGCCTGCCCGCCTCCGATCCGCTGGTGCTGGCGGCCGGCGGCACCACCCTGGACGCGACCTGGGCGACCGGCACCTACCACGGCGAGATGGCCTGGAACGCCGGCACCGAAGCCTCCGGCGGCGGCTACAGCCGCCTGTTCCCCCGGCCGGCCTACCAGGGCGGCGTCCCACGCATCGGCCCGATGCGGGGCGTCCCCGATGTCGCCGCCGACGCCGACGCCTCCACCGCCATGGCGCTGACGTTTACCGGCGGCGTCCTGTACCCAGCCCAGGGCACCAGCGCCGCCGCGCCGCTGTGGGCGGCCGTGATCGCCCTGGCCGACCAGGACGCCCGCCAGCACCTCGGCTTCGTCAACCCCGCCATCTACGCCATCGCCCGCAGCCCCGCCTACCACCGCGCCTTCCACGACGTGGTCACCGGCGACAACTCGGTGCTGTGGCCCACCGGGGTCTTCACCGGCTACCAGGCCGGACCCGGCTGGGACCCGGTCACCGGCTGGGGCAGCCCTGACGCCCAGTACCTCGTCCCGCTGCTGGCGCATACAGCCCGCTCAGGCGCCTGACCACGGTGCCCCGCGCCCCCGGAGCTGTACTGGCCGGGGGCGCCAATTATTTGCCCAACGCCCCCACCTGGCTGATCACGCGCCCGGACCGGGGGCAGCGCCAGACCGCCCGGGTCCCATCAGCCGTGGTTGGCTCCAGGGGATGTGAGTTCGGATGGTCGGGACACTCGGGCCAGGTCGCCGGCCGGGCGGCCGCGGCCAGTTCCTCGATCTCCCACTCCTGGATCTGTTCCGCCAGCCTGGCCACCCGTTCCGCGACGGTTTGCTCGGTGGGGATGAACACGCCCACGCCGGTGCCGTCGGCGCCCGAGGCCATGACGGTGACGAATTCGTCGTCCGCGTCTTCGTAGGCTTCGTCCGCGATGGCGGGGAGGATAGCGCCGGTTGTCTCGATGTCCCGCAACACTGGCGCCAGGGTCTCGCGCAGCCGGGTGCGTTCGCTTTCGGTCAGCGGCCGTGGCTGCTCGCGCCGCGCCCGGGCCCGCTGCATCCGGTCCACCATCTCATCGCCGAACCGTTCCCGCAGCGTGTCCAGGTAGGCCGCCTCCTCGGCGCTGCCCGCCAGGAAGAAGAAGCTCTCGAAGGCCGACAGCCCGGACTCGGATTCGTCGCCGGCGCCGGGGCCGGATGGCGGAAAACCATGATCCACATTGCCATGGTAGGGCCTGGCCGGTCAGGGCTGAGCCGGGTCGGCGATCCGGGCCAGGAACAGCGGCGCGTGGCTGGCGGTGTCCTCCAGCAGCAGCAGGAACGGCCGGTTGAAGGTCAGCGTCGCCGCCGGGCCGACCAGCTCGGCGCTGCCCACGGCCACTCCCGTCGCCGCGGCCGCGGTGGTCCCGGCCGGGGTGACGTCCATGGTGTCGCGCTGAACGATCTCGGAGATCTGGCTGTCCGCCGGGCCAAGCCCGGAATAGTCACCGCTGAGCGGCAGGCCCATCGCGGCCAGCGGCGTCTGCAGGTTGTCCCAGGTCTGGCTCAGCCGCACCCGGGGCAGCCGGACCCCGGTGGACCGGGCGCTGGTCCCGGCGGTCAGCGCCGTCCACTGGGCCAGCGTGGGCAGCGCGCAGCCGGCCGCGTGGGCGGGAGGCAGCAGGGCCACCGCGGCCAGCCTGCCGCCCTGGTACGGCAGCGTGGCGGACTGCCAGCCAGCCGCCTGGCGGTAACTGGCCACCGGGTCGGTGCTGCTCATCAGCGGCACCTGGACAGAGCTGCCACTAGCGGTGTGGAACGGTGCCGTGCTCGTCGTCCGGAACGGCTGCGCCCAGCGCGCCTTCAGGTAGACCGTGTTGGACAGCACCGTCCGGGTGGACGCGGGCAGTGGCGCCGGGAAGAGGGTCGGCACCAGCCCGTGGGTGTCGTGGGCGACGACCGCGTTGATCTGGTTCGTCGTCGCGGGTTCGGCGCCGAAGTCGACCGTCCACAGGCCAGCGCGGTATGCCGTGCGCAGATCATCGAGCACACGCGGGCTGGGCCGCACCCCGGATTGCGCAAAGACATGGTCGGTGATGGCCAGTTGGCGCAGCCCCGACAGCAGAGCGGTGCGCTGATGGAGCGCGGTGACCAGCCCGGGCTGCCAGGCCGGCAGGTGCAGCAGCCGCCCGAGGGCCGCCGCCGTCGGCCCCTTGGCCCCGGCATAGAGCATGCCGAGCGCCTCGGCGGCCGATTCCGGTGACAGCAGCAGATTCGCCTCCGGCGCCGGGGAGCACACCCGGCGGAATAGCGCCAGGCCGAACGTGTCCTCGGCCGCCGTGACCTGGCTGGGCGACATCGCGGCGGACGGTAGCCGTTCGGCCCGGCCTACCAGCAGCTGCCCGGTCCGGGCGGCCGGTGCACTCGGCTGGCCGCAGCCCGCCACCAGGACGGCCACGCTGACCAGCACGGCCAGGGCCAGCGCCGGGCGGCGGTCAGGCTGGCTCCGCACCATGAGACCTCCTACCTGGGCAGCCAACGGTCGCGCGTCGATAAGACGCGCCCCGCGCCGCTCCGGTTTCACCCGGGCCGGCGCCAAACCGCACGACGGCCCGGGGCCCGCGTACGCGGGCCCCGGGCACGCCGGTGCGTGGCCGCGGTTAGCTCAGCAGCTCGTCGCGCCGAAGCAGCGGACGTCGTTGGACAGGGTGTCCTGGTAGGGCGAATACATCGCCAGCGGCTGGTTGCTGTACTTGTAGTCGTTGTGCCCGTTGATGTAGCCCGGGCCGTTCGTGTTCCAGCCGATGTTCCAGGCGCCGCCACTCGAGCCACCGGTCATCGGGTTGCCGATCACGATCGGCCTCGTGGCGTTGGCACCGCTGATGTTGCCGTCCTGGCCGGCGGTCGCGCCGATGTCCTCGACCAGGTTCTTGCCGTTGTACGGGGACGCGGCCGGGTAACCGAACGCCACGAACTGCTCGTTGACGGAAAAGTTCCAGGCAAAGCCGTCCCAGCCCACCGACTGCCCGAGGGTGCGCCCGGTCGTATTGGACGTGCCCACCGTCATAGCGGCTTCGTCCTCGGTCAGGTCGCTGTTGTTGAGCCAGGCGGTGTTGGTCGCTGAGCCACCGTCCCAGACGAACTCGCCGAACGGGTCGAAGTTCGAGACGTTCCCGTTGTAGCCGGGGATAAAGATCGCCGAGCTGTCGTAGACCTGGTTGTTCCCGCCGGTGTTGACCAGGCAGTGCCCCGCGGTCCAGATCTCGTTCTCGTTGCTGCTGCCGCTGGCCGAGGCGACCGCGGTGGCGGAGCAGACGTAACCGTTGCCGTTGTTGGTGAAGAACAGCTTGCCGTTCACCTCGTCTGGGTAGCTGTGCCAGAGCGCCCACTGCGGGGTGAAGCTGTCGTACGGATACGGATACGTGAAAGCCTGCGGCCTTACCGTGGCCGGATGGATCGCGGCCTCGGCCGTCCCGCGCGGCATCCCGCCGGCCACGTGACCCGGCTGGCCTGGGGTGTGCGTGGTGGGCGGTACCACGTGCGGCTTGCTCCCGGCGACGACCACGTCAGCTGACTTGGCCGCGCGCAGCCGGGCCGGGGTCCAGTAGGCCAGCACTGCCTTCTCGTTGACCGCCTTGGCCGAGCGGATGACCACGCCGGGCGCGGTGGCATGCGGGCTGGCCTGGGCGGCTGCCGGGACGGCAGCCAGCCAGGCGCCCATCAGACCGGCCGCGCCCAAGGCCGCCGGAATCGTGCGGCGGACGGTGGATGCCGAAATCTTATTCCCCTGAGATAGCACTCAAGTACCCTTTCTCCCGTAATAGGTTACGTACGGATTACCGGACCATCCCGGCCCCCGAATTACCGCCCACTGCCCGAATTTCTCCGTTTCATCCGGCACACTGAACCGGTGGGCGCGGCTCGCTTACACTAATGCAGAGCAGTACGCCGGGTAGTTAATTCACCCGCCCTTAGTAAAATAACAGTCTGCCGGGTCAGCATTAAGCCAATAAAAGCCGGGAATTGTAAGTAAGGCAGCCGTCCGGCCAGGTAGTGACTGGACCGGGCGATACTGGTCGGTATGTCGCACCGCCGCGATGGCAACGACCGGCCGCCCGTCCGGCAGCCGGTTGACTCGGGGATGGCCGAACTGCTGCTCGACGCGGACCGGCCCGGGGCCTGGATGCTGCTGGTGGACGGCGTCCCGCAGTCGCATGTGGACCTCGACGATCCGGAATACCTGGACTTCGAGTACATGCGGCGGCTCGGGCACGTGGCCGACCTGGCCGCCCCGGCGGGCCAGCCGCTGCACGTGCTGCACCTGGGCGCGGGCGGGCTGACCCTGGCCCGCTACCTGGCCGCCACCCGGCCCGGGTCCAGCCAGCTGGCGGTGGAGTCCGACGCCGCCCTGGTCGCGCTGGTCCGGCGGTGGCTGCCGCTGAACCAGCCCGCTCGCCGGAGCGGCGCTGGCCGCACCGGAGCGGGCCGGGTCCGGATCCGGGTGGCGGACGCCCGCGCGGTCCTGGAACAGGTGCCGGCCGCCTCGTTCGACCTCGTGGTGTCGGACCTGTTCGCTGGCGCGCGGACGCCGGCCCACCTGACCTCAGCCGAGTTCGCGGCCGCCGCCGCCCGCGCGCTGACCCCGGCCGGCTGCTACGCGGTCAACATCGGGGACGGCCCGCCGCTGTCCTACGCCCGCGCGCAGGTGGCGACCGTCGGCTCGGTCTTCCCGCGGCTGTGCCTGATCGCCGACCCACCCGTGCTGCGCGGCCGCCGGTTCGGCAACCTGGTGCTGGCCGCGGCGCACGGCGACCTGCCACTGGCCGGCCTGACCCGGCGCGCGGCCGGCGACCCGTTCCCGGGCCGGCTGGTGCACGGCGCCGCCCTGGACCGCTTCGCCGCAGGCGCGAAACCGGTCAGCGACGCTCAGGCGCAGCCCTCACCAGCCCCGCCACCCGGAGTCTTCACCGACCGCCGCTGATCAGCGCGGGCGCAGCCCGCACCCGCCCCGCCTTCCCCGAGCGCTCAGCGGACGGCGCTGATCAGCGCGGGCGTTAAGTATGAATGATGTCGGTGTGATGGCAGAAGTGCACCCGCTCGGGGGCCAGCTGGTGGATCCGGCCCAGCGATGCGCGCCAGCTCACCGGGTCGCTGGCCTGCCCGGGCAGGAGGTCGCGCTCCGGCGGCCGGCGGTAGACCTGCGGCGTGTAAGCCGCGTCCCCGATGAGCAGATCCCCGGCACCGTCGCCGGTCCGCACCAGCACGCACTGGTGCCCGGCCGTGTGCCCGGGCGTGGCCAGCACGGACAAGCCGGGCACGATCTCGGCGTCCCCGTCCACCAGCTCGAACCGGGCATTAGCGAAGCCGAACCAGTCGTACAGCTCCGGTGACTCGCGCTCGGCCCGGGCCAGCTCGGCCCGCTGCACGTAGCAGGGCGCGTGGGGGAAGACCGCGTTCTGCCCGCAGTGGTCGAAGTGCAGGTGCGTGTTGATCACCAGGTCGATGTCGCCCGGGGTCATGTCCAGCCCGGCCAGGGCGTCCGCGACCGAGCGGTTGACCACCCGCCAGTCGTCCAGCCATTCCTGCGGGCCGCCGACGCCGGTGTCCACCAGCACCGCGCCGCCTGGGTGGGTGACGACGAAGCCGTGCACCGGCCACTCCAGCCCATCAACCCCGCGCAGGCTGGCCAGGTGCAGCCGCTTGACCTCTAGCATGCCCGGGTTATATCACCCGCCGTCGCGTCCGGCGACCCGCCGCTTCACGTGCAGCAGGTACTCCTTCCTGTTCAGCGGGTTATGGTCGGAACGCGGCCGGGCCACGACCCGGCCACCGGCCACTTGGTAGCGGTCGAACGCGCAGTCCAGCACCCCCTCGCCGCGGGTCAGCGCGGGCAGTTGCTGCTCCAGCTCGTGCACCCGGGCGGCCGGGATGTCCCCCTCGACCAGGCACGACGAACCGCGCGGCTGGGGCGCCCCGGGCACCGCGCCCAGCCGGGCCAGCGCGGGCAGCACCAGCCCGAACGTGTCGGCCGGGATGTCCAGGCTGAACCGGTGGATCGGCTCGTACACCTGGGTGCCCGCCCGCCGCAGCGCGGTCATCAAGACCAGCGGTGTCAGGTGGCGGAAGTCGGCGGCGGAGGTGGACCACTTGCTCCAGCCGAACGGGGGCGGCGGCGTGTACCCGGACTGGGTCAGCGTTACGGTGCAGTCGGTCACCGGCCAGCCGGACAGCCCCTCGCGCAGCGTGTCCCGCACGGTCTCCTCGACCGCCTTCTGGAACGCGACCGGCAGCGCGCCGGGCTCGATGCCCAGCCGGAACCGCACCCCGGAGCCGGCCGCGGCCGGCTCGATCCGCAGCCCGGCCGTGGCCCGGAACGGGTTGGCTTGGTCGCTCATGAACTCGGCCGCCGCGCCGCTGCCGGACGGCCGCTCGATGCACAGCGTGGTCGACTCGCGGAACCCGACCGCCAGGCCGAAGTCCCCGGCCAGCGTGGCCTGGATGACTTCTTTCTGCACCTCACCGTAGAGCGAGACGAGGATCTCCTGGTGCACGTCGTCCTGCCGCACGTTGATCAGCGGGTCCTGCTCGGCGAGCAGGCCGAGCGCGGCGCGCAGCGCGCCCTTGTCCGCCGGCCGGGCGGGCACGACCACCGTTTCCAGCGTCGGCGGGGCGAAGAACGCGCGCTGCCCCGGCGCGGGAGCGTGCTCCCCGGCTCCGTTCGCCGCGCTGGATGCCGCGCTGGCCGCCGCGGCCAGCGTGTCGCCGACCTGGATGCCGCCCAGGCCGCCCAGGGTGCCGATCTGCCCGGCCGTGACCTGCTCCGCCGCCGTGGCCGGCCCGCGGTCGAACACGCTGATCGCCGTCACCTTGCCGGTGCCTGCCGGGCCGAACCGCAGCCGGTCCCGGGCCCGCACCGTGCCGGAGAACATCCGGACGTAGGCGATCTTCTCCCCGGCCGGCCCGCGCTCGATCTTGAAGACGGTGCCTGCGACCGGGCCGTCCGCCGCGTCCGGGGCGCGGGGCAGCAGTTCCCGGATGCCGTCGGTCAGCTCCGCGACCCCCGCGCCGGTGCTGGCCGAGCCGAAGAACACCGGATGCACCAGACCCTGCCGCGCCTGTGCCACCAGCCCGGCGCGCAGCCGCTGGTAGGGCACGGCCGCCTCGTCCTCGACCAGCGCGGCCAGCAGCGCGTCGTCGTGGTCGGCCAGCGCCTCGGCCAGCCCGGCGGTGAACCCGGCGTCCGCCGCGCCGTACCGGGTGAAATCCGCGCCGCGGCTGCCCAGGCCGGGTACCGATCCCATCGGGACGATGGCGCGGGTCAGCCGGGCCCGGATGTCCCGCAGCACCCGCTGGCCGTCCGCGCCCCGGCGGTCGATCTTGTTCACGAAGATGAGCACCGGGATGCCCAGCCGCCGCAGCGTGCGCATCAGCACCCGGGTCTGCGCCTGCACCCCCTCGACCGCCGAGATCACCAGGACGGCGCCGTCGAGCACGTTCAGCACCCGCTCCACCTCGGCGATGAAGTCCGGGTGGCCGGGTGTGTCGATCAGGTTGACCGTGACGTCCCCGATGCCGAACGACACCACGGCGGACTTGATCGTGATGCCGCGCTGTCGTTCCAGGGCCAGCGTGTCGGTCTGGGTGCTGCCTTTATCGACGCTGCCGACCTCGTCGATGACCCCGGCCGCGAACAGCAGCCGTTCGGTCAGGCTCGTCTTACCGGCGTCGACGTGGGCCAGGATGCCCAGGTTGAGGGTGGTTGATGCGCTCACAAAGCGTCATGTCCTTTGCAGAGGCGGCAATGGCCTGCGGGATGGACACGAACGCTGCGCGCACGTCACCCTCCTGGTCGGTGGACTGGTCACAAGGAGTACAGCAAGCCCGGGCCCGGCCCGGGGCAACTGATTTAATTAGCGTCCTCTCCAGCCGGGTCCGGGGCGGTGATCGGTTCGAGGAACCGCGCGGTCTGCTGCTGCCCGAAGTAGCGTGCCCAGCTGAGTGGCGTGCCGCCGAACCGGGTGTCCCGGATGTCCGGGTCGGCGCCCAGTTCGATCAGCGCGCGGACCAGATCGAGATCGCCTTTCCCGGCCGCGTGGTGCAGCGCGGTCTCCCACTCGGTCGCGCCCACCCCGTCGGTCCGCCCTTTGGCGTTGATGTCGAAGCCGAGGCCGGCCAGCAGGGCGACGACATCCGCCCGGCCCAGCACGGCCGCCCACACCACCAGGGCGGGCCGGGCGGCCCGGGCCTGCGCCACGATGTCCGGGTGGCTGCCGCGTAGCTGGCCGATCCGGGTCAGGTCGGCCGCCAGGGCCGCGGCGATGAAGTCATCGAGTGGCGGCAGGCTGGGCTCGGCCGCGCCGTAGCTGACCAGGACGCTGACCAGGTCCGGGCGGCCGGTGGTGCGGGCCACGGCCGCGGGCGTCTCGCCATCCTCGAACGGCGCAGTGACGTTGACCCCGTGCTCGGCCAGCAGTCGCACCCGGTCGGTCATGCCGTGGGTGATGGCCCAGGCCAGCTGGCCGCGGAGCATGCTGGCCGGGCCACCGAGGACGTCGCCCAGCCGGGCCAGCCAGGGACCACCCGTGTCCTGGCCGAGACCGAACTCGAAGAGCAGTTCCAGATGGTCGTTGCCCGGCTCGAACATCCGGTTGTACAGCGCCTGGGCATCGTTGGGATCGGCGCCCGCGGTGAGCAGCAGGCGGGCCAGCGACTGTACGCAGGGATGCCGCGGCTGCCGGTCCGAGCCCAGCTCACCCTCGCCGAACACCCCGGTCAGCACCGTGAACGGGCTGGGCAGCCCCTGCCACAGATAGCCAGCATTCGGATCAGCGCCGGCTGCGAGCAGCATCCGGGCCGCGCCCAGCACGGCGTCCTCGGCGATCAGCGGATCGTGCCGGGTGTAGGCCAGGTAGTACAGCGGCTCGGCGTGGTACGGGCCACCCTCCCGGCGGGCGGCCCGCCGGTCCTTGGCCAGGATGCTGGTCAGCGCTGGACCATCGGCCGCCGCGGCGGCCGCGTGCACATGCCCGCTGGTCAGTTCCGGGTGCGCGACCAGCAGCTCGCGCGCGGCCGCCCAGCGCGCGGGCTGGTCATCCTTGTACCAGAGGCAAGCCAGCCGGAGGAACGTGTCCGGCCGATCCCCGCCCGCCCGCGGATCTGGCCCAGCCGGCCCATCCGGGTCATCCGGGTCAGTGGGCGGGAACCGGGTGTACCGCTCGATCACCGCGCAGTGCTGCTTGAGCCGCGCCCAGCTCGCGAAGCCATAGCGGCGGGCCACCACGAGCTGGGCCGCGTGCAGGGGGAACGCGGCCCCGGCGGCTACCCCGCCGGGATAGCGCTCGGCGACCTCGGCCAGCGCGTCCGGCGCGCCAGCCCGTACGGCTCGGCGCAGGTCCTTGGCCTGGTTGCGTAGCTGCTCGAAACTGACCTGGTCAGGAAGCGGGACGGTCGCCACTGCGACTCCTTTCGTCCGCCTGCGGTCCGCGGCGCAACCCGAAAGGAGGAATGCTGACCACTAAATCCATGGGCCCTGCTCAGGCGGGCTCTGCCCTTCCCGCGGACCGGCGGCTCCCTGCAAGCCACCCTCAGGCTACCCTGACTCCGCTGACAACCGCCGCCTGCCGGTCTTGTTCGTGATCATACGTTTGGTGCCGCTATCACGGCACCAAACGTATGATCACCATCAGCGGGGGCCGCTTGGGCGATCATGAGCACTCGAATTCGTGCCATACGGTCCAGCCGGTTTCGCTGTCGCCGTCGCGTCCCCACGCCCGGGCCAGGTGGCTGACGATGGTTAATCCACGGCCGTGCTGTCCGTCAGGCGCAGCAGAACCGGTCCCGGGCCACGAACCACCGTCGTCGTGTACTTCAACGCGAAGCTGATTTCCATTCATTTCGACGCGCACCGTGAAGTGACCGCCCGGCTTTCCGGAATGACTGTGCACGGCCAGCAATCTGCCCGGGATCGTCGCGGTCCGGGACTCGAAAGATCGTGAAGGCCCCGGCGCTGATCTTCGGCCCGGCCGACTGGCAGGCATTCACCGCCGAGCTGAAGAACGGCGCGCTCGACCTGAGCTGAGGGCCGCCGGTTTTCACCCGGCGGCCGCCTGCCCTTAGAGAGCGCCCCCGCTAGACCGGCTAGCGAGCTCGCGCTGCAGCATCGCGACCAGGTCGGGGTGGGCGCTGAGGCCCCACAGCACGTCCGGCGGGACGCCGAGCTGCCGGGCCGCCTCGGCCACCGCGGGCTGGCTCATGTCCAGCGCCCGGGCCAGCGTCTCGTCCCGCCGGTAGGTCGGCGGCAGGTCGTCGAGCGACAACTCGCCTGGGCGGCGGAACCTCCCGTCCGGCCCCGGTAGCCACGCCTCGTGCGCGGCCGCCGCGCCCAAGACCGACCGGACGGTCTCCCGGCTGGCGTCCCGGAACCCGTCGTGCACCGACTTCTCCACCACCCCGGCGACCAGCGCCCGGTGCGGCGCCAGCAGCATGTTCCACACGTACTCCGACCGGGCGTGCCCCGGATGGCGCAGCGCGAAATCCAGCCCGTCCAGCTCCGCCCCCGGGTCGAACCCGGCCACCCCGCGCTCGTGCCGGGCAAACTCGTCCGCGGTCACCACGTACCCCAGCGCGTCCGCGGCGCGGGCCCGCGGCCGCACCTCCGGCCGCACCCCCATCTCCCGCAGCTGCATCAGCCACGGCCCGTACCCGTCCCCCGCGAACCAGACGTCCGGGTTCCCGTCGAAGTACGCCTCCAGCTCCCGGCTGCGCTGGTACAGCTCCCCCGGCGGCTTCATTGTCGTAACGCCCGTACTCGCGTTCTCGCCGACCAGGAACGCGGTCTGCTGGAGCTGGTCGAGCAGCCGTGGCCGGCTGCCAGCCGGCGCCTGGTCCAGCGCCATCATGATGCACTCCAGGTCGGCGGCGTGCTGGGCCGCGTCCAGCTGGGCCACGTCCAGGCCGTCGTAGCGGGGCAGGATGCTGTCCAGCACCTCGGCCACCAGGTCCGGCTCGGTCAGGCCGAGCCCGGCCAGGAAATGCCGGGCCGCGGGCACCTCGGCGATCACGCGCCGCACGGTGCGCAGCCCGGTCCCGGCCGGGCCGGGCAGGTACACCGCCGGCTGACCCGCCGGGCCGAACGCCCCGACCTGGCTGCCGTCCTCGAGCCGGATGATCGGCTTGTCCCGGGCCGGGCCGCCCGCCCGGCACAGCGACGGGTACCCATCGAGGAACGCGTACAGCCTCGTGATCCACGCATCGGCCTGGGCCGAGAGGAACTCGCCGCCCAGCCGCGCGGCGAAGTCCTCTGGGCTGAGCACCTGGAGGCCGATCTCCGCGCGGAAGTATCGCCACAGCAGCGGGGTCGCGGTCTCGGTAATGGCCTGGTCGGTGAACCACACCGGCTGGCCGGCCGCCAGCAGCAGGCCCAGTTGCTGGGGGTCGAGCAGGTCGCGCAGCGCCGCCTCGCCGCACAGCCGCACGTCCCGCGCGGCGCGGTGCCCGCCGCCCGCGGCCGGGATCAGGTCCGTCCTTGCCAGCGCCGCGCGCACCGCGTCGAACAGTGGGCGGAACATCGAGCCGGCCGGGAACCGGGCCGCGTCCAGCGGCAGCGCCTGCAGCGCGTCCACCGTGAGCAGCCCGCTGGCCCGCAGGTCCGCGAGCACGTCGGTGAGCAGCACCGCGGTCTCCCCGACCAGCGCCTGGTTGGCCGGGTCATGCTCCGGCACATTGTCCCGGGCCGGCGTTGTGCGATATGGGCCCTGGACCAGGAATCCGAGGGAGGTCTCCTTCTCGGTCGGGAAGTAGACGGCGAGCGGGGCACTGGCCTGGGCCACGATCTGGGCGGCGATCTGGAACGCGACCTCGACCTGGTGCCCGGCGTGGCCCAGGTGGTCCAGCGGGCGCGCCCAGACCAGCCAGTCCTCGGTGCGCTGCCCCTTGGACAGCCTGACCCGGCGGCGCGCGCCCGGGCCGGGTTCGGTGCGCCGCTCGATCATCGACTCGGTGACCCCGGCGCCGCCGACGCGGATCCGGGTGATGCCGCGCAGGAACAGCAGGATGCCGGGATCGAGGGCGTTCAGCGCGGCGGAGATCTCCGCGACGGCGACGTCCGCGGGGACGCTGTCGTGGTCGAACGGGAACACGAACAGGGTGCCTGACCCGGCCTCGTCCAGCGGGTCCACCGCGGCTGGGCGGACGTAGTTGTCGATCCGGAAGTGCTCGCCGCGGCTGTACACGCGCGGGGTCCGGGTGTACGCGTACACCGCCTTGAAGCCGATGCCGAACTGCCCGATCGTGGTCAGGTCCGCGGACTTCGTGGTCCGGGCCACCCCGCAGATGCCGCGGACGTCGTCCTCGGTGAACGGCCGGCCGTCGTGCCGGACCTCCAGCCTGTCGCCGGACAGCTCGAACGCGAGCTCGGTCGCGCCGGCGTCCTCGGCGTTCTGGATCAGCTCGTAGATGAAATGGGTGCGCTCGCTGTACAGGTGCCCGAGCAGGTCGAGCACGGCCGTGTCCCAGCCGTACCGGGCGATGTTCTCGTCCCGGATCTTCGCGTAATCGGCTGGCACCGGCTGCCTCCTCGGCTGGGCTGCCCCAGGCTAGCCGAGCCGAGCTTCCGCCTGGCCGACGGCGCTGAGCAGGGCGGCAGGTTCGGCGGTGAGGCCGGCCAGGATCGCGTCGACGCCGCGCAGGCCGGCCCGGTCGAGCAGCGTCTTCGCGCAGAACGCCGCGTCCGCACCGTCGGTCATTGCTCCGGCTGCACCTCGTGGATCAGCCAGATGTTGGGTTCCCAGTAGTCGCCGGTGCCGGTATCCCGGTCGATGTGCACGGTGGCCAGCCCGGCCGGGAACACGTAGTCGCCGGTGTCCGGGAAGCGCATCCCGGTCCACGACTCCCACTCCGCTACCGAACCGGTGATGTGCAGCGAGCGCGGAATCGCCGGGCCGGTCCGCGCCCCCATCCCCGTGTGCACCCGGACCCACGGGTCGAACGGGGTGCCGTCGCCGCGCACCCAGCAGGCGTACCGCTCGATCGGGATGGTCGGGTACCGCTCCTTGAGGTTGGGCCGGACCGGGGCGATCAGCGAGCCCAGGCCGGCCTCCCGGGCCAGCCCGGCCATGCCCTGGAGCAGCACGCCGGACAGCCGGCGGCCCTGATTGCGCGGCGGGATCTCGGCGGCCAGCGCGCACACGGCCGTGGGCTGGCCGCCCGCCGACCGGAGCGCGAAGCCGCCCGCGATCGTCGCGTCGATGCCCGGCCCGAGGCCGGCTTCGGTGCCGTCCCAGGCCACCGGGATCGTGTGGCCCTCGGCCAGTACTTCTCCGGAGTCAGTGTCGACGAGCACGAACTGATACTCCGGGAACACGTCGTAGAGCTGCCCCCAGTACCGGTTGAGCTCGTCGCCGTGGGTGTTGTACTCCGGCCATACGTCCCCGGTCAGCCCGGCGATCTGCGCCCACAGATCCGGCTGGTCGCCGTAGCGCACCACGTGCACAGCCATGTCCTGAGTATGGTCCAATCTCCCTCCGCCGCGTGCCGCCCGCGCGGTCAGGATGCCCAGGCGCGGACCGCTCGGGCGATCCGGCCGGCCGCGTCCCGGAGCTGATCCGGTGAGTGCGCCGCGTAACCGAGGACGACGCCCGGCGGCCCGCTGGCCACCCGGTGCCAGGACAGCGGGTGCACCAGCACGCCGTCCTGCTGGAGCCGGCTGGCCAGCTCGGTGTCGTCAGGCCCGGTGTCGTCGGGCCCTGCGGGCAGGTCCGGGAACGTGATCAGCAGGTGCAGCCCGGCCGGGACGCCCTGTACCCGGGCGCCCGGCAGCTGCTCGCGGAGCGCGGCCAGCAGCGTGTCGCGGCGGCCGCGCTGCCGGGCGCGGACCTGGCGGACGTGCCGGTCCAGCTCGCCGCTGGCGATGAGCTGGGCCAGCACGAGCTGGGGCAGCGCCGGGCTGCCCAGGTCACTGGCGTGTTTGGCGGCGACCAGGTCGGCGTGCAGCCGGGCCGGCGGGATCAGCCAGCCCAGCCGCATGCCCGGGGCTAGCGTCTTGGACGTGCTGCCGGTGTAGGCGACCCGGTCCGGGCCGGACGCCTGCACGGCGGGGACCGGGGCCCGGTCGTATCGGTACTCCGCGTCGTAGTCGTCCTCGATGACCAGGCCGCCGACCGCGGCCCAGTCCAGCAGGGCGCGGCGGCGCGGCGGGGCCAGCACGACCCCGGTGGGGAACTGGTGCGCAGGGGTGAGCAGCACGGCCCGCGCGCCGCTGCGGGCCAGCGCGGCCACGTCCAGGCCGTGCTCGTCCACCGGGACCGGCACTGACCGCAGGCCCCAGTGCGCCAGCTCGTCCCGCGCCCCGCGGGAGCCGGGGTCCTCCACCCCGATCCGGCTGAGGCCCGCGGCCCGCAACCGCTGGGCGAGCAGCGCCATGGCCTGTGCAACGCCCGCCACGATGATGATCGCGTCAGGCTGCGCCCGGATGCCCCGGGTGCGGGCCAGCCAGCCGGTCAGCTCGGTGCGCAGCCGCTCGCTGCCCCGCGGGTCGCCGTAACCCAGATCGGCCGCGCTGGCGCTGGCCAGCACGGTTCGTTCGGCGCGCAGCCAGGCGGCGCGGGGGAACGCGGACAGGTCCGGCACGCCCGGGGACAGGTCGAGCTCCGCGTGCGCCCGCCACTGCCGGGGCAGCTCCAGCACCGCGGGGGTGCCGGTCGGCGTGCGCAGTGGGGTGGCCTGAGCGGCAGGCGCGGCACGGCCCGGGCTGGGCACGGCGGCGGGCGGGGCGGCGGGCGGGGCGGCGGCCGGATCGGGCGACGGGGTGCGCGGCAGCACCGTGGTCCCGGCCCCCTGCCGCGCGCTGACCAGGCCCTCGTCGGTGAGCCGCTGGTATGCCTCGACGATCACACCGCGGGACACGCCGAGATCACCGGCCAGCAGCCGGGTCGCCGGCAGCACCGCGCCGGCGGGCAGCCGGCCGTCGCGGATGCCGGCCCGCAGCGCGCCCGCCAGCCAGCTGGTCAGCCCGCGGGCCGGGGCGGTCGCCGGATCGAGCTGGAGGAAGTCCGCCCCGGCCGGTGCGCGGCGGCCGGCGGACTCCCCGGCGCGGTCAGCGGCAGACATTGGTCCACTATAGAGCCGGTTCAATGGTTCTGTTAGCCGGACCATTCTGGCCCTAGCGTGGCCGTCGTGCCCGAACTCCGTACCGCCACCCGCGACCGGCCCCCCACAGCCGGGCCGCGCGCTACCCGTGCCCCGGGACCGGCTGCCCCGGTCACGGCGGGCGCGGTGGCCATGGGTGTGGCCGCGATCGCCATGGTGGGCGGGAGCGTGGCCATCTCGGCGGTGCTGGCCACCGCGCCGATGCTCACCGCCGAGGCGGTGCGGTACGCGGTCGCCTGCCTGCTGCTGGTGCTGTTCGCCCGGGTGGCTGGCCAGCGGGTGGCCAGGCCGCGGGGCACCGAATGGCTCTGGCTCTGCGGCGTCGCGCTGACCGGGCTGGTGCTGTTCAACATCGCTCTGGTGCAAGGGTCCGGGCACGCCGAGCCGGCCGTGCTCGGCGTGGCCGTGGCCTGTGTCCCGCCGCTGCTGGCCGTGCTCGGTCCGCTCGCCGACCGGATCCGCCCGGGCCGGGCCGGGTTGGCCGCCGCGCTGGTGGTGACCTGCGGGGCGGCGGTGGTCACCGGCCTGGGCCGGACCGACGCGGCCGGGGTGGCCTGGGCCGCCGTGGTGTGTGGCTGCGATGCCGCGTTCACCCTGCTGGCCATGCCGGTGCTCGGCCGGCACGGCCCATGGGGGGTCTCGGTGCACGCCACCTGGATCGCGGCCATCATTTACGGCGGGGCCGGGCTGATGCACGACGGGCCGGCCGCCGTTACCCGGCTCCGCCCGGAGGACTGGCTCGCGGTCGGCTACCTTGCTGTCATCACGGCCGTAGCGTTCGTGCTGTGGTACTCGGCGGTCGGCCGGCTGGGCGCCGGCCGGGCCGGCCTGCTCGGTGGCGTGGCGCCGATCGCCGCCGCGGCCACCGGGATCCTGCTGGGCGGCCCGGCCCCACGGCCGCTGGTCTGGGCGGGCGTCGCCGTGGTCCTGGCCGGGCTGGCCCTCGGCCTGCGGTCCCGCTCGTCCGGACGGCCGCACGAAACCGCCCGGCCTGCCCGGGACATCGAAACCGTGAGGTGAGCTGATGTACTTCCAGCACTCGGCCGAGATCTGGCGGGACTTCCCGGACCTGGTGCCCGGCGTCATGGCCGCCAGCGGCATCACGGCCGGCGTCCCGGTCCCGGCCCGCACCGCCGAGTTCACCGCGGTGGCCGCGTCCCGGCTGGCCGGGGGACAGAAAGCGAGCTGCCCGAGATCCGGGCCTGGCGGCGCGCGTTCGCCCGGATGGGACTCAAGCCGACCCAGTACCGGTGCGCGTCCGAGTCGCTGCTCCGGCGGTTCCGCAAGGAAGGGTCACTGCCCCAGCTGCATCCCCTGGTCAACCTGTGCAACGCCGCCTCGCTGGCGTTCGCCATCCCGGTGGCCGTGCTCGACCTCGCGAAGATCAGCGCCGGCCTGGCGGTGCGGCTACGCGGCCGGTGACGAGAAGTACCTGACGTTCTCCGGCGAGGTGGAGCATCCGGCCGCCGGTGAGGTTATCTTCGCCGACGAGGACGGCCAGGCGCATGCCCGCCGCTGGACGAACCGGCAGAGCGGCCTGTCCGCCGTGCAGGACAGCACGGCCGACGTGCTGATCGTGGCGGAGGCGCTGCACGCGTCGGCGGCCACCGACGTGCCCGCGCTGCTCGCGGCCATCACCGCGGAGCTTGACGCGGTGTGGTCCGTCACGCCTACCGGCGCCGTGCTCACTCCAGCCGCGCCGCGCTTCCTGATCACGCCGTAACCTGAGCCTGCCGCCGGCCGCGGATACCCGGCGCGGACAGGAGACCCTCGGTGATCAGTCTGGACCGGGACGGCGACGTCTGGATCCTGCGCATGGCGGCCGGCGAGAACCGGTTCAACCAGGAGTGGCTGGACGCGATGCACGCCGCGCTGGACCAGGTCGAGGCGGCCGACGGCCCGGCCGCACTGGTCAGCACGGGCGAGGGGAAGTTCTACACCAACGGCCTGGACCTGGACTGGCTGGCCGGCTACCCGGAGGCGGGCGCGTTCCTGGCCGGGGTGAACAAGCTCAACGCCCGGCTGCTCACCCTGCCACTGCCCACCGTGGCCGCGGTCAACGGGCACGCGTTCGGGGCCGGCGCGGTGCTCGCGATCGCGCACGACGTCGCGGTCATGCGCGCGGACCGGGGCTACTGGTGCATGCCAGAGGCGGATCTGGGCCTGCCGGTCACCGGCCCGATGTACGCGGTGCTGGAGGCCAAGCTGCCCCGGCGCGCGGCGCAGGAGGCCATCCTGACTGGCCGCCGTTTCGGCGGGACGGACGCCGCCGCGGCCGGCATCGTGCACCAGGCGGTGGCCGCCGACCTGGTACTGCCGCAGGCTATCGAACTGGCCGCGGGCCTGGCCGCCAAGGACCGCCGGACGCTGGCCGCGCACAAGCGGCTGCTGTTCGGCGCGGCCGCGCAGGCCTGCCGGGAGTAACCCGCGCGGTTACGGGCTGGGCACGTAGCTGCCGGTGCAGATGTTCTCGTAGTGATTGGCGCTGAACGACTGGTGCTCCCCGGGGAAGTACCACTCGACCGCCTGGTACGCCCACCGCGCCGCTCAGATAGGCCGGCCGCGGGATTATCCCGAAACAGACCTATGTACGTATGCTCAGGTCATGACGGCGAACGCGGTCCAGCGGGCCGTCCCTGACATCAGCTTCCTGCTGTCCCATGCCAGCTACGTGCTGGCCACCCGGCTGACCGAAGCACTCCAGGAGATCGGGCTGACCCCGCGCGGGCACTGCGTGCTGATGTACGCGCTGCCCGGCGAGCTGACCCAGATCGAGCTGGCCCGGGTGGCCGGCCTGGACAAGACCACGATGGTGGTCACGCTGGACGAACTTGAGGAGGCGGGATACGCCGAGCGGGTCCCGTCGCCGGCCGACCGGCGGGCCCGGCTGGTCCGGGTCACCGAGCGGGGCACGCAGATCACCGCCGCCGGCCTGGAGATCGTGGACCGGGTGCACCAGGAGGTGCTCGACGCACTGCCGCCTCGCCAGCGCGACGCTTTCATCGCGGCCCTGACCACGCTGGTCGACGGCTACCTGGCCGAGCCAGCGGACTGCGACCCACCAGTCCGCCGCCCCCGCCGCCAGAGCTAGCCCCCGCTGGTACGGCGTGCACCTGGCAGCCGGGACTCGTTGGCCGGCTGGCTAGCCGCCGGCCCGCTGCTAGTCACCCGCGGCTGGCAGGCTGCCGTGGATGATTGCCACGCGCCAGGTGCGGGCGGACAGGAGGGCAGCCCGGGGCGAGCGGTTCGGTGCCGCGATGGCCGCCGCTGTCCGCGTGCTCCCATTCGGCCTGAGCCGGGTCGTCCCGCCGCGGCTGCTCGGCTTCGCCGCGATCAGCTCGGTGACCTTCCCGGTGGACCTGGCCCTGCTCACCGCGGCGCGCAGCGGCCTGCACTGGCCGCTGCCGGCCAGCATCACCGTGGCCTACCTGCTCGCGTCCGGGCTGGGCTATCTGCTCAACCGATCGCTGAACTTCCGTTCGCACGGCGCGGTCGGCCCGCAGGTGGCCCGGTACGCCGTGGTCCTGGTGATCAACTACTTCGGCTGCATCCTCGGGGTGACCACCGGGCTGGCCGCGCTGGGCCTGAACTACCAGCTGGCCCGCACGGCGGCGAGCGGCTGCGAGATGGTCTATATGTACGCCGCCATGCGCTGGATCGTGTTCCGCGACCCGCCGCCCCAGCCCGGCGCGGACGGCCAGGACGACGAGGAGGACAGGAGTCAGTAGTAGCCCTTCTGCCCGTCCAGCAGTTCCCGGATGACATCCAGGTGGCCGGCGTGCCGGGCGGTCTCTTCCAGCATGTGGATGACCATCCAGCGCAGCGTCGCGCCGCCATCGGGGTAATCGGCGTTCCGCCCCGTGTCGTCGAGCGAGTGGGCGGCGATGATCTCGTTCGACACCGCGCACTGCGCCGCGTACGCGGCCAGCAACTGAGCCAGCGGGACGCCGTCCACCATCATGTCGGAGTCCTCGGGACCCTCGAACCCGGGCCCGGTCCCGGGACGGCCGAGGAACATCACCTCGAACCAGAGCTGCTCGGCCCAGCGCAGGTGGGACACCAGGCCGGCCACGGTCATCAGCGGTGACGTGGGCAGCAGGGCGCGGTGCGCATCCGGCTCGGACAGGCCCTCGCACTTCAGGTGCACGATCGCGCGCTGCACGTCGTACCAGCCGATCAGCTGGGCCCGCTCATCGGCCACGAACGGCGGGCGCTGCCGCGGCGGCGTCATGACCGCGGCCTGGTGTCTGTCACCGCTCTAGAGTGCCGCGAACCCGGGGTCACTGGCCACCGAGATTCGGTGCGTCCAGGCCGAGCCGGCGCTGCTCGATGATCAGGCAGCGGTCTTCCACGTAGAGCAGCCCGGCCGCGGTGGCGATGGCCCGGGCCTCGGCCGAGGCGATGCCGAGCTGTAGCCACAGCGCGGTGGCGCCGGCCGCCACCGCCTGGCGGGCGATGTCCGGTGTCTGCCCGGACGGCCGGAACACGTTGACCAGGCCGACCGGCCCCGGGACCTGGCTGAGCGTCCGGTACACGGGCTCGCCCAGAATGACGTCGGCGTGCGGGTTGACCGGCACGATCCGCCAGCCGTGCCGCTGCATGTGCGCGGGCACGTAGTGCGCGGCCTTGGCCGCTGCGGCGCTGGCCCCCACCACGGTGATGCTGTCGTAGCTCGTCAGAATGCGCTCAACAATGGCATCTGTACCGGTCACCCGCCCACCGTAGTCCCTGGTGCCACAGGCCGGATATCGTGTTCTCATGGCCCAGCGATTGGTCACCGAACGCCTCGTCCTGCGGCCCTGGACACCTGACGACGCCGACGCGGCCCTGGCGGCGTACGGCAATGGCAACGTCGCCCGGTGGCTGGCGCCGGAAATGGACACCGTCCCGGACCCGGCCGCCATGCGGCTGGTCCTGCAGCAGTGGGTGGCCGAGGATGCCCGGATGCTGACCCCGGCCGGGCGGTGGGCGATCGAACTACGCGAAGACCATCAGTTGATCGGCGGGGCGACCCTGCTGCCGCTTCTGCCGGACGACGAGTTCGAGGTCGGCTGGCAGCTCAGCCCGGCCGCGTGGGGTCACGGTTACGCTGCGGAGGCCGGGCTGGCGATGGCCCGATGGGCCTTCGACCAGGGCATCGAGCAGGTCATCGCGGTCGTCCGGCCGACCAACAAGCGGGCCGAGGCCATGGTCCGGCGCATCGGCATGGAGTGGGTCGGGGAGACCGAGAAGTACCACAACCTGCGCCTGCAGGTGTTCCGGCTGCGCCCCGGGGACCTCACCGCGCCATGATCCAAGCACGGGGATCTAAGCACGGGGATCAACGCACCGTATAGTTGCTGCTACGCAGGGTGCCTGGGTGACGGTGCCCGCGGTAACGGACTTCGGCGTCGGGGGGTGCGTCGTCCGTGCCAGTCGCACAACGCCTATCCCGCGAGGATCTGCGCATCCTCGCGCTGGAGAACGAGACCGTGGCCGGGCACACCTGCAAGGTCATCCTGGTGCACGGCCAGCTCGACCCGGACCAACTCCGGTCGTCGATCGCCGGGCGGCTGGACCGCGCGCCCCGGCTGCGGGTGCGGCTGACCGAGCGGGATGGTGCGCCCTGGTGGGCGCCGGACCCGGAGCTGGACCTGGCCGCGCACGTGGTGCGGTGCGACCCGGCCGGCGCGGGCGACGATGCCGGGTTGCGGGCCGCGGTGGCCGCCCGCTTCGCCCAGCACCTGGACCGGTCGCGGCCGCTGTGGCGGATCGACGTGATACCCGCCCTGGCCGGCGACCGCAGCGCGCTGGTCTGGCGCATCCACCACGCACTGGCCGACGGGATGACGGCCATGGCGATGGCCAGCGCGGTGCTCTGGGACGAGCCGCCGGTCACCGCGCCCCGGGCCGCCCACCAGCAGCCGGGGCCGCCCGCCCCAGCCGCCGCCGCGCCGCACCTGGCCGGCGACCTGCGGTCCGCCGCCCGGGAGGCGCCGCAGCCGTGGCGGCGGTCCCCGTTCGACGGACACATCGACGCCCGGCGGTCGGTGGCGTTCAGCACGGCCGGGCTGACCGCGCTGCGCCGCGTGTCAGACGCCCACCACGGGGCGACCGTCAACGACGCCGTGCTGACCGTGGTGGCGGGCGGGCTGCGCCGCTGGCTGGAGGCCCAGCACGGCCACCTCGGCGCGGTCCGGGTAAAGGTGCCGGTCAGCCTGCACAACCCCGGCCACGCCACGGCCGATCCGGGCAACCGCGATTCGTTCTTCTGCCTGGACCTGCCGCTCGGCTCGGCCGACCCGCTCGACCGGCTGGCCGCCATCCGGCAGGCCACCACGGTGCGCAAGCAGGGCCACGACGCCCAGCACCTCGACGCGCTCATGCGCCAGCTGGCCCGCGTCCCGCCGCTGGGCCAGTTCGCCGACCGGGTGCTGTCGCACGCCCGCTCGTTCGCGCTGAACGTGTCCAACGTGCCCGGTCCCCGCCAGCCGGTGCACGTGCTCGGGCTTCCGGTCCAGGCGATGTACTCGCTGGCCGAGATCGGCGAGCACCACGCGCTGCGCATCGCGGTGGTGTCGCTGGCCGAGACGCTGAACTTCGGGCTGGTCGCCGACCCGACCCTGCTGGATGACGTGGACCAACTGGCGGCCGGCCTGCACGCCGAAGCGGCCGCGCTGACCGCCTGCCTGCCGCCCGGCTGAGCGGGGGCTCATCCCCACGAACTCTGAACTTTTGCCGAACGCCAGTGCCCGCGACCGGCCCGATCAGCCAGCGCGGTCGGTGATGCGCAGGTAGTACCCGTCGGGATCGAGGATGCGGAAGTCCCGCAGCCCCCAGGACTGATCATGAAGATCGTCGTCCAGCGGCCACCCGGCGGCCAGCACCCGATCGCGTTCGGCGGCGATGTCGTCCACCTCCAGTACCAGCTCCACGCCGGCTGGCGGCCGCCGGGCGGCACGGGCGTTAGGCAACGGGTACTGAAGAGCCCCGACCCGCACCGCGCCGCGCCGCAGCGCGATGTACGGTGGGGCCTCGTCGCGGCGGTCCGCGGTGAGCTGGAACCCGAGGACCCGCTGGTAGAAGTCGGCCATCACGTCGATGTCGTCCGGGAAGATCTCGAACCGGAGCGTCATGTCCATGACCGGATGCTGTCACAGCGGGCTCTACGGTAGCTGGGTGGTCAGTTACGAGTGGCGCGGGCCGTTCGGCAACGACGAGCTCGGCGCGCTGCACGCGGCGGGGTTCGGCCAGCCCGGTCCGGGAGCACGACTGGCAGGCCCAGCTGCAGCGGTACAGCCTGGGCTGGGTGTGCGCGCGGGATGGCGCCGGGCTGGCCGGCTTCGTCAACGTGGCCTGGGACGGCGGCTCCCACGCGTTCATCCTGGACACCGTCGTCGCCGCCCGGCTGCGGCACCAGGGCGCCGGGACCAGGCTGGTCGCCCTCGCCGCCGAGCAGGCCAGGGCGGCTGGCTGCGCCTGGCTGCACGTCGACTTCGAGACCGAGCTGGGCCCGTTCTACTGGGACAGCTGCGGCTTCCGCCCCACCAGCGCCGGCCTCATCGCCCTGTAGCGCTCATCAGTCGTTTATGATCAACTGATTATTGTCGTTATAGCGACAGTGATCGGTTGATCACGAAGGCCAGGTCCGTAATCGGGCTGATGAATTGGCTTGGTGACCTGAACATGACCAGTACGGGTGCGCCGAGCCAGCCAGGCCGCAGCCAGTCGATCAGCCCACGGCAGGTGACGATCCTGCAGTTCATCCGGGAGTCCGTGCAGCGTCAGGGCTATGCGCCCTCGCTGCGCGAGATCGCCCAGGCGGTCGGACTGGCCAGCCAGTCCACCGTGTCCTATCACCTGTCGGCATTAGTGAAGAAGGGCTACCTGAGCCGGGGCCCGGGCCTGCCGCGCACCACGGTAGAGCTGCCGTCCGGCCAGGACCCGGCCGCGACCAACGGTCCCCCGGGCGCGACCGCCGCTCCGCCGGCCGATGCGGACGCGCCCCCAGCCAGCACCGGCGCTGCACAGGCCAAGCCGGAGGCTGCAGTGACCGGGATGGATACTCCCCCGGCGCAGCCGGACGCCGCGCCGGCCCGGGCTGACCTGGACCACCCGGTCCGGGTGCCGCTGATCGGGCGGATCGCGGCCGGCGTGCCGATCACCGCCCAGCAGGAAGTGGAGGACACGTTCCTGCTGCCGCGCAAGATCGTCGGCTTCGGCACCCTGTTCATGCTCCGGGTTGCGGGCGACTCCATGATCAACGCGGGTATCACCGACGGGGACTATGTGATCATCCGGCAGCAGGAGAAGGTGGTCAGCGGTGACATCGTGGCCGCGCTGATCGAGGGCATCGAGCATGAGGCCACGGTCAAGACGTTCCAGCAGGCCGAGGACGGCCAGTGCTGGCTGATGGCGCACAACCCGGCTTACCCGCCGATCCCCGGCGACAGCGCCGAGATCATGGGCAAGGTCGTCGCGGTGCTCCGCCGCACGGTCTAGCGCGGCACGAGCACCGGGCGGCCGGTTATCCATGCTTGTGCAGGTGATTCAGGGCCAGGAATTTCCCGATCATGGCGTTCACCTGGTCCGGCACTTCGAGCTGGTTGAAGTGACCGGACCCGACCGTCTGGCCAATCGTGATCCCGGGACAGGCGCCGCGCAGATCAGCGGCGGTTCGCCGGCGCCCGCCACGTCATAGGCCAGGCTGACGCCCGGCACTTCGGTGAACTCGACCATGCCAACCCTCTGGCGCCCCATCCTGCCAGCCCGCGGGTCAGCTGAGCTTGGAGTTGACCACCCGCGGATGCCCGGTGCTGTGGAAGAAGATGCCCGGGTAGGGCCGGGTCCAGAACACCGCGCTCGGGTTGTTGTGCAGCGTGGAGTCCTTGATGGTCAGCCAGCCGGTGTAGTTGTCGCTGACGAAGAAGATGGCGCCGCCGCCCTCCCGGGCGTGGTTGTTCCGGATGACGGTGCCCACGATCTTCAGCGAATACCGGTCGCCGTCGTTGTAGATGGCGCCGCCGCTGCCGCCGCCCGCGGTGCCGGGCTGGGCTGGATTCTGCCCGTACCCGATGGCCCGGTTGTTGGTCATGACGCTGTTGCTCACCACCCAGGAGACACCGATGCTGCTGAGCGCGCCGCCGTTGGAGCACCGCCCGCCGGTGAACGTGTCCTTGGTGATGTAGACCGGCCGGTTGCGCCACTGGGCCAGCGCGCGGACGGCGGCCCCGCCCAGGTCCGGGCCGCTGTGGTAGCAACGATTGTTGATGAACCGCGAGTTGACCACCTTGAGCTGGCCGCCCAGGTCGAAGATGGCGCCGCCGCCCCCGCCGCCGTAATTGACGCTCGCGCTCTGCCGGACGGTCGAGTTGCCGTTCTCCAGGGTGATGTTCTGCACGGTGAGCTGCGGCCATCGCTGGTTGTAACAGTCCGAGGTGGTGATCTTCTGCTTCGCGTCGCAGGTGTCCAGGTACAGGATCTGGTGCTTGCCGGCGCCGTTGAGGGTGACCAGCCCGCCGCCGTCCAGCACGACCTGGTGGCTCGTGTTGCGCAGCTTGGCCGTGGCGGTCATCTTGATCACCACCGGGTTCGGGCCGCAGTTGAACGTGATCACGCCGCCGCGCGCCACCGCCCTGACCACGGCTGCCGACGTGCACCCCGCGGGTGTGCCGGCGCCGATGACCTGGCCCGGCCGGCTGACGCTGACCGCCTGGCCGGCCTGCGGCACGGCCGCGTGCCCGGCCGGGTTGCCGAAGTCCGGCAGCTGCCGCGCGGTCAGGGCGGCCTGCTCGGCACCGCCGGGCACCGACGCGCTCGCGGTCAGCGGCGCAGCCGCGGCCGCCAGCGCGGTCCCAGCCACAACTGCCAGTGAGAACCGACCGAAACCAGCCAAGATCCGCATGGCGCCACATGGTAACGGTGATGTTGCTGATGAGAGTGATAAATCAGCCAGCCGACGGCCGGTAACCAATCAGCACACTGACGTGGATCTGCTCGGTGAACCGGGCCGCGCCGCCGACCGCGTCCCGGATGTGCGCGGCGAACGGGTCAGCGGGTCACCAGGCAGAACAGGTGGCCGTCCGGGTCACGGCAGACCCGCCAGGAGATGTGCTCGCCGCCCGGCCCCGGCCGCGGCGAGACGTGCTCCTCGACGTACGACCCGCCCAGCGCGACGACCCGCTGCTGGGCCGCATCGAGGTCGCTGACCAGCACGTCGAAATGAACCCCGGCCCCAGCCCCGTCCGGAACCCAGGAGTCAGTGCCCTGGAAGGACAGCCGCTGCCCATGCGGCGGCGGTTCCAGGGTGACCCAGCCGGGATACCACCGCACCGGCGTCCCGCCCAGCAGCGCGGCCCAGAACCCGGCCAGCCGGTGCGGGTCCGGCGTGTCCAGCACGATCTCGCGGATCCAGCCGATCACCTGATCACTCCCGGGCACCCGCTCATCATGCCGGACCACCGCACCAGGTAGGTATTTACCAACCCCCGATCTGGGGAGCCCGGCCCCTGGTGCCCGCCCCGCCCCGGGACCAGCATGGATGCCATGGACATCGTGCCTAACGCCCTCCCCCGGCGGCCGCGCGTCCTCGACCGGGGTGCGCTGCTGCCACTCGTCATGCTCGTGACCACCGTGTACTGGGGCATCCGCCCGTGGACCTTGCTGGTCATCGCGGTCGCAGCCGCCGTCGCGCTGCTCGCGCCGTCGGTCGCGGGCGGCCTGGCGGCGATCGCGCTAATCGGCTTCGCCTCCTGCGCGTTCGCGCTGTACCTGCGGGACAGCACGATGCCGCCCGGCTCGGGCAGTTTGCGCCTGTACCCGCTGCACTCGGTGGTCTTCGGGGCCGGCTTTCCGCACGCCGTTGACCTGACGGCCGGGCTGGTCATGCTGGCCTGCGGGGTGTGGCTGGTGCCGCGTACCATCGGCGGCCACTCAGCGCTGGCCCGGCGGAACCGTGAGCTGATCGGCCGGGTCCGGCGGCTCAGCCTGGCCCGGGTGGCGGCGGTGGACACCGCGGCCGCGGAACTGCGCCGGGTGGAACGGGATCTGCACGACGGCGCGCAGGCCCGGCTGATCGCGCTGGGCATCTCGCTGCGCGCCACCGAACGGCTGATCCGGACCGACCCGGACGCCGCGGTAGCCCTGGTGGCCGAGGCACGGGACAACTCGGCCCGGGCGCTGGCCGAGCTGCGCGCACTGGTCAGCGGCATCCATCCGCCGGTGCTGGCGGAACGCGGCCTGGGCGACGCGCTGCGTGCCCTGGCGCTGGATTCCCCGCTGCCCAGCACGACCGACATCGACCTGCCCCGGCGGCTGCCCGCCCCGGTCCAGGCGGCTGCCTACTTCGCGGTGGCCGAGGCGCTGGCCAACGCGGCCAAGCACGCCAGCGCGCGCCACGTGCACATCCGGGCGGCGCACGCGGCGGGCGCGCTGCGCATCGAGGTGACCGACGACGGCGCGGGCGGCGCGGACCCGGCTCGTGGCACCGGGTTGCGCGGCATCGAGACGCGGCTCGGTACATTCGACGGCGTACTGGCGGTCAGCAGCCCACCGGGCGGCCCGACCATCGTCGTCATCGAGGTGCCGTGCGAGTTGTCATCGCTGAAGACCTCTTCCTGCTGAGGGAAGGGCTGGCCAGCCTGCTCAAGGAACACGGCTTCGAGATCGCCGAGGCGGTCGGCGACGGGCCGTCCCTGCTCCGCGCGCTGCTCGAGCACCGGCCGGACGTGGCCATCGTGGACGTCCGGCTGCCGCCGGCCCACACCGACGAGGGCCTGCGGGCCGCGCTCGAGGCCCGGCGCCAGGTGCCCGGGCTGCCGGTGCTCATCCTGTCCACCCACGTCGAGCGGCTGTACGCCCGCGAACTGCTGGCCGACCAGGCGGGCGGCGTCGGCTACCTGCTCAAGGACCGGGTGTTCACCGACGAGCAGTTCACCGACGCGATGCGCACGGTGGCCCGGGGCGGCACGGTCATGGATCCCGAGGTGGTGTCGAAGCTGCTGGCCCGGCAGTCGAACCAGCCGCCAGTGACCCGGCTCAGTCCCCGGGAACGCGACGTCCTGGCGCTGCTGGCCGAGGGCCGGTCGAACAGCGCGATCGCGCAGCGCCTGGTTATCTCGGAGAAGGCGGTCAGCAAGCACTGCACCAGCATCTTCGGCAAGCTCGACCTGCCCCCATCCGAGGACGACAACCGCCGGGTGCTGGCCGTGCTGGCCTACCTGGACCGCTGACCGCGACGACGCGCCGAACCGGCCAGGGTTGACCGCATCGGCCGTGTTCACCAGCGATGATGGACCGCAGCACGTCCGGGTATCTAGTGGCCCCACCCGGGGATGCGCGAGCGGTTCCCCGGGCATTGGTATAGGTGATAAACCGGGCATGACCGACTGCGGGCCGCACCCCCGAGCGGCGCGCGGTGCGAACGGCGGTGGAGGCACGGCGTGAGCATCGGCGAGGTCCTAGCGGAAGCACGCGACCAGGCCGGACTCAGCATCGCCCAGGTCAGCGAGCGCACCCGGATCAGGCAGGGAATCATCCACGGCATCGAGGCGGACGACTACTCGGTGTGCGGCGGCGACTTCTACGCCCGCGGCCATATCCGCAGTCTCGCCCAGGCGGTCGGGGTGGATCCCGAGCCGCTGGTCCAGGAGTACGACGATGCTCACGCGGCGACCGGCCCGATCTCGGCGATCGGGCTGGACGAGCTGGTCGCGATGTCCCGGCCGCCCCGACGGCCCCGGCTGAACCCGGCCGTGCTGATCGCCGCGGCGGTGGTGGTCGTGCTCGGGGTGGGGGGCTATCTGCTGACCGCGGGCCTGGGGCACGGGCCCCGCCCGGCGCCCGCGCCGAGCCTGGCCGGCCAGGGCCGCACCAGTGCCACGCCCGGCGCCAGCCCGGCCGCGGCGCAATCCAGCCAGGCGGTGGTGGTCCGGCTCACGGCCACCCGGGGCACCTCGGTGGTGTTCACTACCCCGGACGGCCGGTACCTGTCCAGGTCCTACGCCGCCGCGGGCACGTCCGTCACCTGGACACTGCACCGGGCGGTGCACATCAAGCTGTCCGACCCGGGCGGCGTCCGGCTGACCGTCGATGGGAAGAACCCGCTGCCCGCGCGCCCCGCCGCGGGCCCGGTCACGCTCAGCCTCGGCCCGGGGCGGCCAGTCACCGTGGCCACCCCGGCCGCACCCACCCCGTCTCCCGCGCCCACCCTGCAGAACCTGCAACCGGTCAGCGTCACCGCGTTCGGCTCGTTCGGCCGCCCGGGCGACAACCCACAGGACGCGGCGCTCGCCGTGGACGGCAACCCCAACACGGCGTGGCACACGGACTGGTACACCACGCCCGAGTTCGGCAACCTGTACCCCGGCACCGGCCTGCTGCTGGACATGGGCCACCAGGTCACCGTGAACAAGGTCCGGATCCGGCTCGGCGCGGCGCCAGGCACCCACTTCCAGATCCGGGTGGGCTCCGCCCGTGACCTGGCCGGGCTGCCAGTCGCCGCCAGGTCCGCCGGACCAGGCGGGGTGATCCGGCTGCCGCTGGCGAGTCCAGCGCAAGGGCGTTATGTGCTGGTGTGGTTTACCACGCTGCCGCCGGACGCGGCGGGCACGTTCCAGGTGCGGGTGTTCAACGTGACGGTGCGGGGCCAGGGGTAGCCGCGGGCTTGGTCCAGACCAGCGAGTAGCGCCAGTACAGGTGGCGGCGGTAGCGGGCGCCCGGCAGCAGCCGCTCGGCCAGCCGCCGCATCTCCCGGTAGCTGAGCGGTGGCGGCCAGACCAGCGGCGGCTGGTGCGGCGCGGGCGGGCGTGTGCTGGTGCGCCGGCGGTGCCACGCGTTGGCCACCAGGTGCAGCCGGGTGCCGGCGATCGCGGGCACGGCCCAGCCGAGATCGGCGGGCGACCTGTCCCGGGCCAGCCCAACCACGGCCAGCACCCCTCCTGGCCGGACCAGCTCCGACATCCGGCCCAACGCCCCCTCGGCGTCCATGTGGTGCACCATGGCGATGGACGTGACCAGGTCGAACGACTCCGGCCGGAGCGGCGCGCGGGCGACGTCCCCGACCAGGTAGCCGATACCGGCCGCCGCCGGATGGCCGCGGGCCGCCCGGATGCACTGCTCGTCCCGGTCGAGTCCGGTGACCCGGAGCCCGGCGGCGCGCAGCCGCCGGGTCAGCCCGCCGGTGCCGCAGCCGACGTCCAGCGCCGTCGCACAGCCAGCCGGAACGGCGTCCAGAATCAGCTGGTGGTAGTGCCCATTGTGGGTCCAGCGTTCCGGGCCGGCTGCCGCGTCCTGCATGCCTTCAGTCTGCCCTGGCCGGACGTCAGGAGTGCGCTACTGGTGTCAGGCGACCCCGTCAGTTGACCCGGTGTCAGGCGACTCGGCGCCAGCCCAGCTCGCCTGCCTTCCAGCGCGCGATCGCCTTGTGCTCGCTGACCACCTTGACCTCGCGCAACTGACGGCCGTGCTCATGGATGGCCTGTTCGGCACCGGCCATCCCGTCGAGCGGCGAGGGCTGCGGGATCTCCCGCTTGGCGCCGGACTGCTCGATAAGGATCAGATTGGCCCGCCGGGTTTCTCCGGCCGGGTTGATGTTCTCGCTCACAACCATTACGACCCCGGCACAAGCCCGGCTATTCCCCCACCTACCGTGGTTCGCGCCCCATTCACTTCCGGCCCAGCGCCGTGACCAGCCACAATGCGCCGGTTGACCAGTACGAAAGTTCATCCTATTAACTAACTCAAGCCCGCCCGGCGAGGGCTCCTGGGCGGCAGCCCAGCCCAGACCCGGCCGGAGGCGGCCCAGCCCACGCCGACTTAGCACGCGGTTCGTACGGACATACCTCGTAAATCGGGCGGCTTCCCGGGCCGGGTGCCTCGCGTAAACGGAATCACTTGTCACAGCAGCAACAATGATGGCCGGGCGCGCTAACTGATTGGTTAGCCGTGGCCGGCGGCGGTGTTGCCGCTGGGGAGCTGGCGGCCGGTGGCGGTGTAGGCGGCCAGGCCGGTGAGCGGGGTACTGGTGTGCCGGGTCGTGGGGAACCAGAAGATGACGATGCCGGGGTCGGCGGACCAGCGGGCCAGGCTGGCGTGCACCAGCTGGCCGCCCTGGCGGGCGGTGATGACAGCAGCCGGGCCGGCGTAGTAGCCGAACTCGGGTACCGCCACCGTGGGGCTGCCCACCCGCGTCGCGGCTTCGATGGCGTGGAACCCGGGGGCGGTGCCGCGGCCGGTGGTCTCGCTGGTCTCCACTTGCGGGGTCAGCGCGCCGGAGGGGCCGCGCAGCCCGGCCATGATCCCGAAGGTGATCCCGCGCAGTTGTCTGACGTTCACCCGCACCCCGTAGAACACCAGCTCACCCTCGCCGGCCCGGATCCCGGTCGGGACCACCCGCCCCTCCCGCCCCAGCGAGGGCGGCGGCGCCGACATCGCCGGCCCCACCGGCGCCGGCGACGAGGTGCCTGCGCCCGAGGTGGCCGGGCCCAGGCTCAGCGCCGGGGACGGCCGGGTCAGGTGGCTGATCCCGGTCACCGCGCCGAACGCGGCGGCGGCCAGGCACAGCACAGCGGTGGCGGCGGCCAGCCGCCTGCGCCGGCGCAGCCGCCTGCCCTTGGCCATGATCACGCCCACGTCCAGCGCGCGGGTGGTGGGAGCATCCGGGTCCACGCTGGGCAGCCCGGACGCGTCGGGCCCGTGCAGCGCCCGGCGGAAGGTGTCGAGGTCGGTCACCGCTGATCACCGCCCATCGATGAGGCGGGGAGCCCAGCCGACGGTGGGCTGGGCGCCCGCGGATCCGCCGAAACCCGGAGCTTGGCCAGCGCACGGGAGCTGGTGCTCTTCACCGTGCCTACCGAGATCCGCAGCTCGTCGGCGACGTTCGCCTCGGGAAGATCGAAGAAGTACCGCATGATGATCACCGCTCGTTCCCGGCCGGTCAGCGACCCAAGCGCGCCCACCAGCCACTGCCGCCGCGCGACCTCCTCCGCGATGTCCGCGTCGGCGGGCCGGTCCGGCAGCGCGCCGGTCGCATACTCCTGCAGCCGGCGCCGCCACCGGTCGGTCACGTGGTTGACCAGTACCCGCCGTGCGTAGGCGAAGGCGTCCTCCCGGCGCACCCGGGACCAGGCCGCGTAGGTGCGCACCAAGGCCGTCTGGGCCGCGTCCTCGGCAACGTGCCGGTCACCCGTCAGCAGATAGGCGGCCCGCAGCAGCCCAGCGGAATTGCCCTGGACGAATTCGGCGAACTCCTCGTCCCCGCGCGCCATGTGGTCCCTTCGGCCGGCCCCTGCTCCTGCTTATACGGCCGGAGCGCCAGCAAGGTTGCGGCCGCGGCGGCACAACTTCTGGCCGGCACATATTTCCCGGTGCGGCGGCCCGGGTCCGTCCCACCACCCTCATGCTGCTCGACCTGTCCAAGGGGCCGGTACCTGACTGACGGCTCACGGCGGGTGATCGGGCTGGACGGCGGATGATCGGGCTGGGCGGCGGTGGCTGAGCGGGCGGCGTTACCGCCGCAATGGCGTTAGCGGCGCAGCGACCGGCCCAGATCCCGGCCCGTGTCCTTCAGTTGCTCGCCGGCTTGCCGGACGTTCCCGCCGATCCGGTCGGCGACGCCGTGCATTTGCAGCCGGCGGTTGCCGGTGGCCCGGCCCACCTTCTGCTTCGCGCGGCCCCGGGCGATCTGAGATTTGTTCCTCATCCTGGTCAGGAAGCTCATCGTGTCCTCCACCGAGACGGCCGCACCGGTAGGGCACTGTGCGGCATTCCAGCACAGCCACTACTACTGCCCCGCAGTCCCCGGCTCATTCGGGACAGCCAGGCATGAAGCGGGCTAATGGGTGCTATCCAGCCCGCGCCCAGGTTGGCGAGGTGCACTGCAACTGCGGCGGGCCACACCCCACGGCCCCGGCGGGCCACACCCCGCGGCCCGGCGAGGCACCCATGCCCCGGACCCGCAGGACGGAGGCGCATCGCGATGTTCTGGT
The DNA here is from genome assembly GCA_963717125.1 of uncultured Actinomycetes bacterium. GTDB lineage: Bacteria > Actinomycetota > Actinomycetes > Streptosporangiales > Streptosporangiaceae > RYN-230. The sequence goes on along the minus strand of CAVQVG010000018.1, from coordinate 58,134 downwards.
ACGGACCGCACGTGGGCGGCTGGGGCTGGGCCGTCGGTCTCGGCTCCCTGGTCTTCTGGGTGCTCCTGGCGCTGGTCATCTTCGCCCTGGTTCGCTCCTTCACCCGCGGTGGCCAGCGACCTTTCCCGCCGCGCCCGGGATACCCCAGCGCGGCACCCTACGGCCCCGGCCCCGGTACGGGCCCCGGGCAGCCGGCACCACCCGAGCAGATCCTGGCCGAGCGGTTCGCTCGCGGCGAGATCGATGAGGACGAGTTCCACCAGCGGATGACCGTGCTGCGCGCCGAGGCCCCGCACCATCCCGGCCCGGCCGGGCCGCCGTACTGACCACGGCGGACGGCTCCCGTCAGCGTTCCGGCTTGGCCGGCTGCCCGGCGGCGAAGTCCAGTCCCCGCTGCACCCACCCGGCCAGCGCGTCATCAGCCGCGAAACCGGCGGGCTCGACGGTGATGACCAGGAACGACAGTCCGCCGCCGACCATCTTCTGCTCAGCCACGCCGGCCTGGTCAGCCAGCACCCGCCGGACCCGGTCAGCCACCTCGGGGTCGTAGCTCACAGATCAGGTTCCTCCCGGTTGCCCGGTCCTATCTTCCCTGTTTCTATGCTGCGGGTATGGGACAGGTCCGGGTCGGCACGGCGTCATGGACGGACCGGACCCTGATCGACTCGGGCTGGTACCCGCCGGAAGCGGACACCCCGGAGAAACGGCTGCGCTACTACGCCCGGCAGTTTCCCCTGGTCGAGGTGGACGCCACCTACTACGCGCTGCCGGCCGAACAGACCGCCACCACCTGGGCGCAGCGCACCCCGGCCGGGTTCACCTTCAACGTGAAGGCGTTCAGCCTGTTCACCCAGCACCCGACCCGGGTCGCCGCGCTGCCCACCGACCTGCGCCCGGCCGCGGAGAAGACCGGCAAGGACCGGATCTACCTGAAAGACATCGACCCCGCGGTGACCGATCAGGCGTGGCAGCGGTTCCTGGCCGCGCTGGAGCCGCTCAACCAGGCCGGCAAGCTCGGCGCGATCCTGTTCCAGTTCCCGCCATGGTTCCCTATCTCCCGGGCGCGCAAGGAGTACATCGTGGCCTGCGCTGAGCGGGCGGCACCGCGCCGGATCTGCGTGGAGTTCCGCAACCGGACCTGGATGACCCCGGATAACCAGCAGGAGACGCTCGATTTCCTGGCCGCCAACCAGCTGCCGTATGTGTGCGTGGACATGCCCCAGGGCTACCGGGACTCGATCCCGCCGGTGGTCGCCGTAACGGCTCCCGACCTGGCCGTGGTCCGCTTCCATGGCCACTCGGACAAGTGGACCAGCAAGGACATCCACGAGCGGTTCGGCTACCACTACACCGAGCCCGAGCTGGCGGAATGGGCGCCCAAGGTGCGCACCCTGGCCGAGCAGGCCAGCAGCACGCACGTTCTGTTCAACAACTGCTACCGCGACTACGCGCAGACCAACGCCCGGCAGCTGGCTGAGCTGCTCAAGGTCTGACCGGCGGGACATCTGGTCCTGGTGCCCGGCCGGCGAACCGGGCAGCTCAGTCATGGCTTCATGCTGCTCTGCCGCGGAGAATTATCCGCCTTGAGGATGTGGGTTCCCGGGCGGGCCGGACAGGCTCGGGATATGTATCAGACAGGGTTGGCGGAGCCCGGCGCTTCCGGGCAGGCCCGGGCGGACAGGCCGGCTGACCTGACCGACCGGCAGCTGATGGTGCGGGTCACGAGCCGGCTGGCGCGGTGCGCCGACGGCGGCACGGACGCCGATGACTGGTTCCCGGTGGCGACCCGGTGGAGCCGCGCCCGCGCCGAGGCCGCGCGGGCGCTGGCGTTGTGCGCGACGTGCCCGGTGCGCGCCGACTGCCTGGAGCTGTCCATGCGGCAGTGGGACGCGGCCGGGCGCTACGGTGTCTGGGGCGGCCTGCTGGAGGCCGAGCGCGCGGCCATCCGCAAGGAATGGCTCAGCGGCGTCGGCGTCAGCCGCCTGCTGGACAACCGGACCGCCTAGCTCAGCACGGCCAGCAGATTCCGGCAGGCCTGCTCGCAGCGGCGGCACGCCTCGGCGCAGACCCGGCAGTGCGGGTGATGCGCGGCATGGTGCTCGCACTCGTCACCACAGCTCTTGCAGCTGGCCGCGCAGGCCTCCAGCAGCGGCCGGACCATGGCTGGGTCGTACGCCGCCTGGCGGCTGACCACCCCGGCGGTGGCGGCGCAGATGTCGGCGCAGTCCAGGCACAGCCGGATACAGGTGACCATTTCGGCCAGATCGGGCTCGCTCAGGTCCGCGCTGACGTCCGCGGTGCAGGCCTGGGCACAGTCGGTGAGCGCGTCGATGACCGCGGCCAGCATGTCGTCGTCAGCGCGGTACGTGCTCGGGTAGGTGTCCAGCAACTGCCGTGCGTAGCTCATAGCGTCTCCTCGGCCGAGACCACGCCCAGCGCCTCCTCCACCGCCTCGAAGAGACCCTCCAGCGGGACCTTGCCGTCGATTCGGGTGCCGTTGACGTAGAACTTGGGCGTGGCGTTCACCCCGCTCTGGATGCCCTCCCGCACGTCGCGCTCGATCCTGGCGGCATAGTCGTTGCCGGCCATCTCGTTCTGCAGCCGGCTGACGTCCAGACCGAGCCGGTCCGCGTAGCCGAGCAGCGAGTCGAGGTCGAGGCGAGCCCCGTCGCGCAGCAGCAGGTCGTACATCTGCCAGAACTTTCCCTGGGCGGCGGCCGCCTCGGCGGCCTCGGCCGCCTGCTCAGCGTGCGGGTGCAGCTGCGGGATGGGGAAGTTCCGGAACACCAGCCGGATCTTGCCCGGGTACTCGTCCAGCAGCCGGTGCACATCCCGGGCCGCGCCCCGGCAGAACGGGCATTCGTAGTCGCCGTATTCGATGATCGTGACCGGCGCGCCGGCGGGGCCGAGCACGTGGTCCTCGGCTGTCACCTCAGGTACCGAAATCTCTTCCACCCTGACCACCTGCAGTCCGTTGCGCGGGCTTCCCGGGCGATCACACCGTTACCCAACCGTGTTACTGTGCCCTGAGTATCACATTGCCATCATCAGCGACTATTCGGGGTCATGTCGCCACGCCGACGTCAACCGGGATTGAGCTGGCTGTGCCGCCGCACCGCCTGGGTCTAGCCTGCTTAGGGGCCTGCTATGCGGGGACGCGAGCATGAGCTGCAACTAGCCGGGGACTGCCTGCGGGCAGCCGCCCAAGGGCACGGCCAGGTGCTGCTGATCGAGGGCGAACCGGGTATCGGCAAGTCCGCGCTGCTGGCTGAGGTGACCGCGCTGGCCGCCCGCCGGGATTTCGCGCTGGCCACGGCGGCCGCCGATGAACTGGGCCAGCTCATGCCGCTCGCCCCGTTGACCGCGGCGCTGCCAGAATCACCCGGCGACCTGGCCGGCCGGACCGCCGGGACCCCAGGGACCCCGGCGACATCCGCCGGGACGTCGTGGACCCCGGGCATCCCGGCCTCCTCCGGGCTGGCGGCGAGGGACTTCCCGGCGGCTGCCTTCAGCGCGATCCAGGCGCTGGTCGAGCGGCGCACCGCGGTCCGCCCGGTGCTGATCAGCCTGGACGATCTGCACTGGGCCGACCCGGCCACGCTCACTGCGCTGCGCGTCCTGCCCCGGCGGCTGGCCGCGCACCGGCTGGCCTGGGTGCTGGCCCGCCGGACCGCGGCGGACGGCGGCGGTGCCGGCCTGCTTTTCGACCTGCTGGAGAAAGAAGGCGCGGCCCGGGTCACCCTGGGCCCGCTGACCAGCGACGCGGTGGCCGCCCTGCTCACCGATGTGCTGGGCGCCCGCCCCGACCAGGACCTGGCCGAGCTGGCGGCGGGGGCGGCCGGCCATCCCTTCCTGCTCACCGAGTTGCTGCACGGCCTGTGCGAGGCGGGCGCGGTCCGGATGGCTGGGCAGAGCGCGGCGCTGATCTCTGGGCAGCTGCCGCCGCGGCTGCACGCGGCCGCCCGGCGCAGGCTCGGCGAGCTGACCGGGCGCACCCGGTCGCTGTTGGAGATCATGGCCGTACTCGGCGATTCCTTCCAGCTCGACGACGCGGTCGACATGCTGGGTGAGCCGCCGGCCGGGCTGCTCCCGCTGGTCAACGAGGCGCTGGCGGCCGGGATCCTGACTGCGGGCGGGCAGGCGTTCAGCTTCCGGCAGGCGCTGCTGTGGCGGGCGATCGCCGAGGGAGTGCCGGTGCCCGCTCGGCACGCGCTGCACCGGCAGTTCGGCGGGATCCTGCTGAATCGCGGTGATTCCGCGCTGACCGCCGCCAGCCACCTGGTCGAGGGGGCGCGCCGCGGGGATCCGGCCGCCACGGCCGGCCTGGACCAGGCCGCCGATGAGGTGCTGCAAACCGCGCCGGGCACTGCGGCCGACCTGGCCGTCCGGGCGCTCGAACTGACCCTGCCCGACGACGCGGACCGGTATCCACGGCTGGTGCGCGCGGCCGGTGCGCTGACCGCGGCGGCCCGGCTGGACGAGGCCGACGGGCTGGTCCGGGACGCGCTGGCCCAGCCGCTGCCAGCCGGCTACCGCGCCCGGCTCCGCGCGGCCCGGTCCGCGATCCTCGGCCTGCAGGGCCGCCCAGCCGAGGCCAACACCGAAGCCGGGACGGTGCTGGCCTGGCCGGATGTGCCGGAACCGGTGCGCGACGAGGCCGTCGTCGCGCAACTCCAGGCGCTCGGCGCGCTCGGCGAGAACCAGCGGGCCCGGGCGGTGGCTCAGGACGTGCTGGCCCGGCCGGGTGAGCATGGCGAGCCGGCGCTGGCCGGGGCGCTGACCGTGCTGGGCGCCATCTGCTGGGCCGACGGCCAGCTCGGCCAGGGCCTGCAGCTGTGCCGCGAGGCGGCGCGGCGGGCCGGCGGGATCTCCCCGGACGCCCGGCACTTCCAGCCGCTGCTCGTGCTGGCCGCCCGGCTCATTGACCTCCGCCAGTTCGATGAGGCGTCAGCCATCATCCGCGGCACGGCGGGCGCCATGCAGACGCCCGGGGGGCACGTGTCAGCGCCCATCCCGCCGGTGCTCCGGGCCCGGGCTGACCTCGCGCAGGGCCGGATCCAGGAGGCCCGGGCGGCGGCCGACACCGCGTTGAGCCTGGCCGACACGCGCCGGGCCTGGACGCAGAGCGCGCTAGCCCGGTCGGTGCTCAGCGTGATCGCCTTCCGGGCTGGGGATCTGCGCACGGCCGCCCAGCACCTGCGCGGCCGCCCCGACGTCGCGCACTTCACGGACGGTTATGCCGGCACCGAGACGCTGCTGGCCCACGCGCTGCTCGTGGAGGCGGCGGCCGGGCCGAAGAAGGCGACGCAGCTGCTCGGCGACCTCTACGCCGGCCTGGGCGGGCATCGTCAGGTGCTGATCGGCGACCCGGCCGCGGCCGCCTGGCTGGCCCGCACCGCCCTGGCCGCGAACCGCCTGGACCTGGCGGCCAGCGTGGCCCGGGTCGCCGAGGAGATCGCCCGGGAGAATCCCACCTTCCCGGTAGCCATGGTGGCGGCGGCGCACTGCGCCGGCCTGGTCAGTCTGGACCCGGCCCGGCTCGCTCAGGCGGTGGCCGGCCACCCTGATCCGTGGGCGCGGGCCTCCGCCGCCGAGGATCTGGGTCACCTGCTGGCCAGCACCGCGGAGCGGGCCGACGCCGTGATCCAGCTGGACAGCGCGCTGGCCGGCTACGGCCAGACCGGGGCCGATCGGGACGTGGCCCGGGTCCGGCGCAGGCTGCGCCGGCTGGGTATCCGGCGGCGGTCCCGGGCCACGGGAGCACGGCCGGTGTCGGGCTGGAATGGCCTCACCCCGGCCGAGCAGGCCACCTCCAACCTCGTCGCGCAGGGCCTGAGCAATCAGCAGGTCGCGAAGCAGATGTACGTGAGCGCGCACACCGTCGCTTACCATCTGCGGAACGTTTTCCGCAAGCTCGGCATCAGCTCCCGGGTGGAACTGGCCCGGGTGGTGGCCGAGCAGCGGGGGCCGCGCGCAGAGCACAGCGTGAACCGCCCGGCGTGCTTTCGCATCCTCAAACCGGCTAGTCCATAACCCCGCGCCGCGCCGCCCGGCGGCGGACCGCTCCGGCCGCAGCCAGACTCCGCGGCCGGAAACACGCCACCCGGCGCCAGACCCGCACGTAGCGGGAAAAGTGATAACCATGAGGCGGCAATAGACGGTCCGCCGAAAGTCGCCGGCGGCCGCCTCCGCGCCCCCCGCCACCAGGCACGATACGAGCCTCCCGGCCGAAGTACGGCTAGCCACCTACGCGGATGGGGGATGTGACACGCCGGCCGTCATGTGACGCTTCGTATTGAATCATGGCAAACCGTCCAGGCTCCCGGGGGCAGCGATGGCCGGGCGCTCCGTAGTGAGCCCGCGGGCGGCAAAGCCGGCCGGACAAGTAGCTATGCGCGGCCGCCAGGCCGAATGGCAGCTGGTCCGTGATCTGCTCCGGCGCGCGCAGCGTGGGCTTGGCGGGGTCCTGCTCGTCGATGGCGATGCGGGGATGGGGAAATCCCGGCTGCTCCGCGAGTCCGCCCGCGAGGCGGCCGGCCAGGGTTTCTCGCTGGCCGCCGGCCGCGGCGACCAGCTCGGCCGGCACGTGCCGTTCTTCACCCTGCTCGCGGCCTTGCATCAGCCGCTGGGCAGCGGCGGCGCCGCGGATCGCGGGAGGCCGCCGGACATCACCGCCGGGCGGATCGGCCAGCTGCAAGCCCATCTGGAACAGCGGGCCGCGGCCGGTCCCGTGCTCATCAGCCTCGATGATCTGCAATGGGCCAGCCCAGCCACCCTGCTGGCGCTCCGGGTGCTGCCCCGCGAGCTGGCCTCCAGCCCGGTGGCCTGGCTGCTGGCCGGCTCGAAGACCCCCCAGGACAAAGGCGCCGACCTGCTGTTCCGGGTGCTGGAGGGAGACGGAGCCAGCCGCATCACGCTCGCCTCGCTCAGCGATGACGCGGTGCTGGGCGTGCTCACCGACGCGTTCGGCGTGCCACCGGACCGCAGCCTGCTGGCCCTGGCCGCGCGCGCGGCCGGCCACCCGTCGCTGCTCAGCGAGCTGGTCCACGGCCTGGCCGAGGAGGATGCCGTCCAGGTCACCGACGGCTCGGCCCGGTTGGTCCGCACCCGGCTGCCGCAGCGGATCCAGTACCTGGCCCGGCAGCGGCTGGATGACCTCAGCGGGCCGGCCCAGCAACTGCTGGAGACGGCGGCTGTGCTGGGCCGGTCGTTCCTGCTCGAAGACGCGACCGAGATGCTGGGCGTGACCCCGGCCACCCTGCTGCCCACCGTCGAGGAGGCGATGGACGCCGGCCTGCTGGTCGCCGCCGATGACCTGCTGTCGTTCCGGCACGATCTGATGTGGCGGGCCATCGCCAACCTCATCCCCGAGCCGGGCCGCAAGGCGCTGCACCGCCAGTTCGGCGAGATCCTGCTGAACCGCGGCGGTTCGGCTCTGTCCGCCGCAGCGCACCTGCTGGAAGCCGCGCACACCAGCGATCCCGCCACCCTGGCCGGGCTGGACCGGGCCGCCGCTGGCACGCTGCCCTCGTCGCCGCAGACCGCGGCCCGGCTGGCGCTGCGGGCCCTGGAGCTCACCCCGCCCACCGACCCGGCCGCGCTACCCCGCTCGGTGGCCGCCGCCGAGGCGCTGACCGCGGCCGGCCAGCTCCAACAGGCCGCCCGCATCGTGCACGAGACGCTGGCCCAGCCGTTGCCGACGATCCCGGAGTCCCGGCTGCGCTGCGCGCTGTCCTCGATCCGGTCCGCCACCGGCCGGGCGCAGCAGGCCGCGGCCGAGGCCCGGGCCGCGCTGGCCCCGGCCGGGCTGCCCGCCGGACTGCGCGACCAGGCGCTGACCGCGCAACTGCTGGCCCTCAACGGGCTGCGTGACCGTGACGCCGCCGGCCCGATCGCGGCCCGTATCCTGAGCGCCCCCGGCGACTACGACGGCCCGGTGCTGGTGGCGGCCCAGATAGCCCGCGCGATGATCAGCTGGGACGAGGGCCGCCTGGCCGAGGCCCTGGAGCGGCTCCGCGACGCCGCCCGGCACGGCAGTGGGATCTCGCCGGACGCCCGGCACTTCCAGCCGCTGCTCGCGCTGGCCACCTGCCTGGTCGAACTGCGCCGGTTCGACGAAGCGGAGACGGTCATCCGGGCCGCGGACAACATCACGTTGCGCGGCATCCCGGCGGAGGCGATCCCGCCCCTGCTGCGGGCCCGCATCTACCTGGCCCGGGGCCGGCTGGGCGACGCGGTGGCCGCGGCCGAGGCCGCACTGGCCACGGCGGCCGCGCTGGGCGCCCACGGCTACACCTCGGCGGCCGAATCCATCCTCGGCGCGATCGCGCTGCGCCGCGGCGACCTGGCCGCCGCGGCCGAGCACATGGCCCGGCGCCAGGTCCGGATGCCGCATTACGCCGCCGGCTATGCCCGCACCGACTGCACGGTGGGCGCGGCCCAGATCGCCGAGGCCCGCGACGGCCCGGCCGCGGTGCTCAGCCAGGTCCGCGAGATCTGCGCCGTGCTGCCGGCCCGGCGCAGCATGCTGCTTGGCAATCCCACCGCCCCAGCCTGGCTGGTGCGCACCGCCCTGGACGCGGGCGACCGCGGCCTGGCCACCCAGGCCGCCCAGCTGACCGGCGCGCTGGCCAGCGAGAACCCCGGCTGCCGGCCGGCCGCCGTAGCGGCCGCGCACTGCCTCGGCCTGCTGGAAAAGGACGCCGCCCGGCTGGCCCACGCGGCGGCCCAGCACGATGACCCGTGGGCCCGCGCCTCGGCCGCCGAGGACCTCGGCGTGCTGCTGGCCCGGCAGGGGAACGCGGCTCGGGCCGTGCCCTACATGAGCGAGGCGCTGGACGGCTACGGGCAGACCGACGCGAACGCCGACATGGCCCGCATCCGGCGCCGGCTGCGCAGGCTCGGGGTGCGCCGGCGGCACTGGGCCGCCGCGGCGGGGCGGCCCACCGCCGGGTGGGAGAGCCTCACCGAGACCGAGCGCGCCGCGTCCGAGCTCGTCGCCCAGGGGCTGAACAACCGGCAGGTCGCCGCCCGGATGTATGTGAGCGCCCACACCATCGCGTTCCACCTGCGCCAGGTGTTCCGGAAGCTGAACATCGGCTCCCGCGTCGAACTGGCCCGGATCGTGCTGGAGCAGACGCAGCAGTCCGAGTCCGGCTGACCACCCCGGTCACAGGTACTCTCGCCTGCGCATCCAGACCAGGGTGGCCCAGCCCCAGATGGGCGGCAGGTAGGACGTGAACAGGCGCTGGATAAAGACGGCGGAGGTGGCGTCGGCTTCCGGGATGCCGGCCGCGGTGAGGCCGAGGATCAGGCCCGCTTCCACTACGCCCATGCCACCGGGCACCGGTGACACGCCGCCGATGGTGGCGGCCAGCGAGATGACCACGATGAGGATGGGCAGCCGGAGATGGTCGTCGAAGGCTAGCAGCGACACCGACAGGGCCATCGCCACCACCAGCTCCTGCGCGAATGACCCGCTCACCAGGAGCACCAGCTTCCGTGGCTGGCTGGCCACTTGCCGCAGGTTGCCCCAGATGTCGCGGACCTTCGGGCGCAGCGTGTCGGCGGCCCGGCGGCGCAGCCGGGGTACCGCCAGGGCCAGGCCAGCCACCAGGCCGGCCAGCAGCACCACGGCCAGGATGATCCACACCAGCGCCGAATCGTCCCCGGACTGGGGAGTGACGTCGAAGTCGAGGGCCCCCCAGGCGAACGGGAGCGCGACCACGAACAGGATGGTCTTGGCGATCCAGCTGGACGACGTCATGATGGCGCCCGAGCTCAGTGCCACCGACGGGTCGTAGCCCTGCCGCTGGAAGAAGCGCACCCGGGTGGCGAACACGGCCGCGGTCCCGCCGGCCAGCGCGCTGAACGAGTTGGCCACCTCGACCGCCAGCACCCGGCCGAACGGGAGCACGCCGGACACGCTGCCGATGGCTTCCAGCGCCGACGCGACGAAGGCCAGCTGGGCCAGGACGAAGGCCAGCGCCACCCAGAGCCAGTTGGCCCCGATCACGGTGTCAAACGAACTGGCCACGTCGAGGAGCACCCCGATGAGGGCCCAGCCGCCGATCAGCGTGCCGACCGCCATGATGATCGTGGGCCAGCTCACCCGGCGGGGCTCCACGAGCTTGGGCACCTCGATCGAGGCGGCCTGCGCGGCGCGCTGCCGGACGTCGCCCAGCAGCCCGCGCCGGCCGCGCAGGTTCCGGCCGAGCGCGGGGTCCAGCCCGGCCTTGTGCAGGTGCTGGAGGACCCCGCCGAGCACGTCCGGGTCCAGGCACCGCGCGGCGCTGTCGCCGGCCCGTTCGGCGCCGGCCGCCGCGGCGGCGGCGGCGATGCCCCCCGCCATGTCGCGATCGAGCTGGTACTGGGTGGCGTTCGAGCTGGCGTTGCGGAAGTCCGTCAGCACCGCGGCCTGCTCGGCCGGGCTCATCAGGATCACGTCGCCGCTGATCGCGCCGTGCGCGATCCGGGCCTGGCGCAGGACCAGCAGCTGGCGGTAGATGTCGTCGAGAGTGGCGTCGCTGAGACTGGCGGCGTCCGTCCCGGACAGCGGGGCGCCGGGCGGCAGGCGGTAGACCAGCAGCGCGTCACTGGCCGGCCCGGCCGTTCCGGCCGCGACTATCTCGGGCACGGCCACCCCGGCCTGGGCCGCCCGCAGGGTGAGGAACCCCTCGTGCTCGACCTGCTGCAGCCGGGTCAGCGTGAGGCTCGCCCCGGAGTCCCGGTAGAACAGGAACCGGCCCACCTTGCTGAGCAGCTTGGCATCCGCCGCGTCCCGGCCGTACACCGAGATGGCCAGGGGGGCACCAGCGTCACCCGCCGGATCCGCCTCCGTGGCCTGGTATTTGGCCACGCCCCAGGCCTGCCGGGGCAGCGGGTGCACGCCGTCCGCGCTGATGCCGAGCTCATCCAGCAGGCGCCGGACATCCGCCGTCGAGGGCAGGCCGAGCGGTGAGCCGAAGATGAGCCGGACGAGCAGCGCCGCCGCCCAGCCGATGGCCATGCTGCCCAGCACGTTGAGCGGCAGCCCATCCCCGCCGACCGCCGCGGCCAGGGTGACCAGGCCGATGAAGACCTCGATGACCCGCTGCAGGCTGCGGGCCAAGTATGGCAGCGCGGCCGTGGCCACCGCCATGAACAGCGCGATCTGGAGGACCGGGAAACTCAGGTCGTAGCTGTCGATCACGATCCCGCTGGGCCGCCCGCCGTGACTGCCGAGTGCCGCGATGAGGATCCAGCTTGTCACGGCCGCGCCGGCCGCGCTCAGCCCGATGTCGCGGGCCAGCACCCAGCGCCGGGCGATCAGGGCCAGCAGCACCAGGGCGATCGTGACGCCGTACGAGCCCACCTCGTAGACCACCGTGACGAGCCAGGTGATGCTCCGCGGCGGCGGGTGGATGACCTCGGCGATGGCCTGGTCGATGCGCGAGTTGTAGTGGATGATGAGCAGGCAGCCGATCAGGCCGAGGATGGCGCCGGCCAGCCGCACTCCGTCCGTCCCCCGCCTGCGGCGCTGGCCGTCCCCCGCCGGGGCGAACACGATGGCGCGCCATCCGGCCAGCATCGGCGGCTGGGCCGGGGCAGAGGTTGTCCGCACCCGACCATCGTCCCCCGTCTGCGGCAGGATGGGCAGTGTGAGGTTCGAGTTCGTCACCGCGGGCCGCATCCTGGCGGGCCCGGGCCGGGCCGCGGATCTGCCCGCCGTGCTGGCCGGCCTCGGCACCAGGGTGCTGGTCTGCACCGGCGCGGACCCCACGAGACATAACGCACTTATCGGCGACCTCGGCTTGCCGGCCGCGCTGTTTCCAGTGGCCGGTGAACCCACCGTCGACCTGGCCCGGGCCGCGGCCGGCGCCGCCCGGCAGCACGGCGCCGACATGATCGCCGCCATCGGCGGCGGCAGCGTCATCGACACCGCCAAGGCCGTGGCCATGCTGCTCGGCAATGGCGGGGATCCGCTGGACTACCTGGAGGTCATCGGGGCCGGCCGGGCGATCACCCAGCCCGCGGTGCCCTGCGTCGCCGTGCCGACCACCGCGGGCACCGGTGCGGAGGTGACCGCCAACGCGGTGCTGGCCGCCCCGGCGCACCGGATCAAGGCCAGCCTGCGCAGCCCGCTGATGATTCCCCGGGTCGCGCTGGTCAACCCGGAGCTCACCGTGTCCTGCCCGGCGCCGGTCACCGCGGCCAGCGGGCTCGACGCGCTCACCCAGTGCCTCGAGCCGTTCGTCTCGGTCCGGGCCAACCCGCTGACCGACGGCCTGGCCCGGGAGGGGCTGCGCCGCGCCGCAGCCGGGCTGCGCGCCGCCTACGCCGACGGCACCGACCTGGCGGCCCGGACCGACATGGCCCTGTGCAGCCTGCTCGGCGGCCTGGCCCTGGCCAACGCCAAGCTCGGCGCGGTGCACGGCTTGGCCGGGGTGATCGGCGGCACCGGTGGCGTCCCGCACGGCTTCGCCTGCGCCGCCGTGCTGCCCGCGGTCGTCGAGGCCAACGTGCGGGCGCTGCGGTCCGGGCCGGACGGCGGGCCGCTGGACCGGTACGCCACGGCGGCCCGGCTGCTGACCGGGGACCCCAGCGCGTCGATCGAGGACGGCCTGGCCTGGATCCGCGAGACGATCCGGTTGCTCGCCGTGCCCGGCCTGGCCACGTTCGGCATCCAGCCCGAGCAGGCGGCGGAGATCGCCGCCGCCGCGGCCCGGTCCAGCAGCATGCAAGGCAACCCGGTCCCGCTCCCCGAGTCCACCCTCCGCGACATCGTCCTCCAGTCCCTATAGCCCCCAACCAATCGTAGTAATAGGACGTAGCTCGGGAGGCTCTCGTTTCTGGCGGGGCGTGATCAACTGATTGGTGTTGCTATGACGACAGCAATCGGTTGATCACGATTGGTTGGGGCAGCCAGCTACCTCCGCCGGTAGCGGTGGCCGTCCGGCACCCGGACGGGGTGGCGTGAGCCCGGACGGCATAGCATGCCAGCCGCGATGAGTGGCGAGGCTGAGCAGCAGACGGCGGACGAGTACCGGGAGTTCGCGGCGCACGAGGCGGGCGGGCGCTCCGCCCTGTACGTGCGGCTCGGGATCGGCGTAGCTGCCGATCCCGAGGTGCTCGGGTTCCTGGCCGGGCTGCCAGCCAGGAAACGCCAGCCGCAGCTGCTGCTGGCCGCGGTGCGCTACCTGGCCGGGGTGCAGGCCAGCTACGCGGGCCTGCGCGCCGTGGTGCTGGACCGCCGCGCCGAGCTGGCCGCGATCATGCTGGCCCGCCGGGTGCAGACCAACGAGCCCGCGCGGTGCGCCACCCTGCTGCCCGCGCTGGCCGCGCTCCCCCAGCCGCTGGCCCTGCTGGAGGTGGGCGCGAGCGCGGGGCTGTGCCTGCTGCCCGACCGGTACGGCTACGACTACGGCACCCGGCGGATCGCCGGCCAGCCGGGGGCGCCGGTGCTCAGCTGCCGCTGCCAGGGGCCGGTGCCGCTGCCGGCCCAGCCGGTCGAGGTGGCGTGGCGGGCCGGGATCGACGTCCACCCGCTGGATGTCACCGACCCGGACGACGTGCGCTGGCTGTCCTGCCTGGTCTGGCCGGACGAAGGCGACCGCGCCGCGCGACTGGCCGCGGCCATCGACGTGGCCCGCCGCGACCCGCCGCGCGTGGTCCGCGGTGACCTCGTGGACCGGCTGGCCGGGACCGCGGCCGGCGCGCCGCCCGGGGCCACCCTGGTCGTGTTCCACTCCTCGGTGCTGGCCTACGTCAGCCCGGCCCGGCGGCAGGAGTTCGCCCAGGCGGTGGCCGGACTGGGCGCGGTGTGGCTGGCCCAGGAATCGCCGGCCGTCATGAAGGGGGCTGGGGAGGTGGGCGGGCTGCCCGACTTTCCCCGCACTCCGCCCACCTCGCCAGCCCCCTTCACCCCGCCGCCGGGCGGGATGACGTACGTGCTGACCCGGGATGGCCGGGACGCGCTGGCCTACGCAGACGGCCACGGCACCTGGATCAGCTGGCTGGGGTAGTTACAGGGCGCCCTGCTCCGGGGTGCCGGCCGGGCGCGGCTGCAGGATCTGCACGTCGAGCTGGCCCTCGGTGCGCCCGTCCAGGGCCTGGTTGAGCTCGGCCAGCGCCGGCCCGCGCGCGTGCTCGGCCAGCGCCTCCGGACTGGCCCACTTCTCGACCATGACCAGCCGGTCGTCACCCTCGTGCAGCGCGTAGAGCAGGCAGCCCTCGTCGTGCGCGTGCACGGAGGCGATGACCTTCTCCATGGCCGCGATGACCTCGGCCCGGTACTCAGCCTTCGGGCGGATGGTGGCGACGACGACGACAGCGGTCATGGATGAGGTCCCTTCTCGTGGATCAGCTGGTGAATATCTCGCTCAGCGCCGGGGCGACCGCAGCATAGCCGGGGATCCGGCGCAGCCGCCCACGGCCGAGCCGGGCCAGGTCCCGGGCCAGCTCCTCGTCCTGCTCGCCGGACGTGTCCAGCAGCACATCCAGCCGGGGCAGCCGGGCGGCCGGGACCGGCTGGCCGAGGTGCGCGAGCACCGCCGCATCCGACCAGAACGCCAGCACGGCCAGGTCGTCCCGGGCCAGTTCGGCGGCCAGCGCGCCCACCGTGGCGGCCACGGTGCGGACCCGCTCGCCGCGCATCGAGCCGGACACGTCGGCCAGCAGCACCACGCTGCGCCGGGCGGTGGACACCGGCGCGACCGCGATCTCGGTGTCCAACCACGGCGGCAGCAACCTCGACTCCACCCCGGCCACCATCCGCTGCCTGCCGGCCGTGGCCGACGCGGTCGGCGACCAGATCGAGGTGCTGCTGGACGGCGGCGTCCGCCGGGGCAGCGACGTGGTCAAGGCGCTGGCCCTGGCGCGCGGGCGGTGATGATCGGCCGGGCCTACCTGTGGGGCATGGCGGCCGGCGGCGAGCGGGGCGTGAGCAACGTGCTGGAGATCCTGCGCCAGGGCATCAGCGAGACCCTGTACGGGCTGGGCAAGGCGTCCGCGCACGACGTGACCCGGGACGACGTCATCGTGCCGGACGGCTTCGCCCTGGACCATAAGCTCTGAACCATGGGGCAGCCGCCGCCGACGGGGCAGCCGCCGTCGCGCCGGGACCGGCGGCTCTATTTCGTGCTCATGGGGATCTGCATCGGCCTGTTCGTCATCGCCTGGGCGGTCGTGGACCGGTACTCGACCGTCGCGGCCATCGCCATGTCGGCCGTGGCCCTGGTGATCCCGCCGTTCGCCGCCATCGTCGCGAACGCGGCCAGCGCCATCGACCGGCGGCGCCGGTGAACCAGGCGCAGGTACGCGTCAGGCGCCGGCGCGGTACCGGGTACGGGCGTTAAGCACGAAGATGGGTTAGCAGCAGGCTGAGCTGGCGGATGAACGCGTCGGCCTGGCTCTCGTCGAGCTCGCGCAGGAAGGCGATCACCGGTTCCGCGTTGCGGCGGCGCATCTCGGCCACGGCCGGCTTGGCCACCTCGGACAGCGAGACGAGGATCCGGCGCCGGTCCCGCTCGTCGTGCTCCCGTTCGACCAGGCCGGCCTTGGCCAGCTCCCCCACCACCAGGCTGGCGTGCGCGACGGTCATCTCGGCCCGCTGAGCCAGCTCGGAGACGCTGAGCGGGCCGCCGATGGCGAGCATGATCAGCGTGCCGACGTGGCGCTGGCCGAGCTGGCCGGCGCTCCGCAGCGGCGCCGGGATGTCCCCGGCGCGGCGCTGGTAGGCCAGCACGAGCTGCGGCAGCAGCGGGGCCAGCCGGGCGGCGTACGGTCCAAAATTATTCAAGTCTTCTTGACTTTCTACTCGGCTTGAGTAAGTGTAGCCGTAACAGCCGCGCAGACCTGTGAATGGGGGACGTGATGACGGCGTTGAAAGGCCGGGTGGCGCTGGTCACCGGCAGCTCGCGGGGCATCGGTGCGGCCATCGCCGGCCAGTTCGCCCGGCACGGGGCGGCGGTCGCGGTGCACGGCCGGGACGCCGACGCCGTGGCCAGCGGGGTGGCGGCCATCCGGGACAGCGGGGCCACCGCGACCGGGGTGACCGGCGACGTGACCAGCTTCGCGGACGTCGAGGCCATCCGGCACCAGGTCGAGGACAGCCTCGGGCCGGTGGACATCCTGGTGGCCAACGCGGGTGCCAGCCTGACCCCGCCCGCGCCGCTGGAGGACATCCCGGAGGACGGCTGGCGGGCGACGGTGGACGCCAACCTGCTCGCCACGTTCCTCACGCTGAAGAGCTTCCTGCCCGGCATGAAGGTACGCGGCCGCGGGGTCATCATCACGATGGCCTCGTCGGCTGGCCGCCGGGCCAATGCCTACGCGCCGATTCCCTACGGCGCGGCCAAGGCTGGCGTGATCATGCTGACCCAGGACGTGGCCGCGCAGGCCGGGCCGTATGGGGTCCGGGCGAACTGCATCGCCCCGGAGACCATCCTGACCGCGGGTAACCAGGCGCGGATCCCGGCCGCCACCCAGCTCACGCTGGCCGAGTCCCATCCGCTCAAGCGGCTCGGCACCCCCGACGACGTGGCCGACGCGGCGGTGTTCCTGGCCTCCGACGCCGCCGCCTGGATCACCGGCCTGGTCATCGACGTGACCGGCGGCGCGGTGATGATCTGATCGCTTGGCCGCGTCCGCGGCTGTCTGGCCGCCGTCAGGTCGTCGCACGGCCAGGATGTCCGCGGCGTTACGGTCGGACGAAAATGGTGCCCTTATTGGCTGATGACCGTAGCGCGCCGTTTAGCTGCGTCTTTGCCGCATCCAGTTGTGGCCGTCCGGCCCAGCCTCTACGGTGTCAACATCTCGTGTCGTTACAGGTGAGGGCTGCCCTTTCCCGACCGTATTGGATGCCGCCCAGGACGAGCCAGCGATCGTCCGGCTACGCCCAAGTAACATTTCCAGACGACCAAAAGATGGGAAAGGTCTATGCAGCACAATCCCGGCAGGCGCCAGCGGTTAACAGCAGTCGGTGCCCTGGTCGTCCTGGGCGTGGCCGCTTGCGGCACGGCCAGCTCCAGCACCCAGCACAGCGGGCGCGCACCCATCGTCGTCGGCGCGAGCGAGCCGTTGACCGGGCCGTTCTCCGCGGACGGCATCGCGTCGCTGCACGGCCTGCAGCTGTGGGCCAGCGACGTCAACCATTTCGGCGGCCTGCTCGGCCGGCCGGTCGAATTAAAGATCCTCAACGACAACAGCAACCCGGACACAGTGACCAGGGACTACGACAAGCTGATCACCCAGGACCACGTCGATCTCACCGTCGCGCCATTCTCCTCGCTGCTGACCGTCCCGGCCGCCCAGGTGACCAGGAAGTACCACTACGCGCTGGGTGATGGGTCCGGTGGCGCGCCCAGCGTCTTCCAGCTGAATGATCCGTGGGTGTTCAGCGTCACCACTCCCGTGGTGGACCAGATGGTGCCGTTCGCCAACTGGATCCTCTCCCTGCCCCCCAGCAGGCGGCCGGCCACCGCGGCCTACCCGATGGTCAACGACCCGTTCGCCGACCCACCGGTGGAGAACACCGAGCAAGAGCTGTCGGCGCACGGGATCAGGACGGTGTACTACAACGCGCGCAACCCGGTCACGGCCAACGCGAGCGACTCGAACCTGGCCCCGGTCGCGGACGCGGTGGCGGCCAAGGACCCGCAACTCGTGGTGCTCGGCACGGTTGACGTGCCGGGCCTGCTCGCCTTCGTGCACGCGTTCCAGGTGCGGAACTACACGCCCAAGATCCTCATCGCGTCCTCCGGGCCCGACCAGGGTGAGGAGTTCCTGCACCACATCGGACCGGCCAACGCCGAGGCGATGATGGTGCCGGACGGCTGGTACGGCGGCGAGCAGAACGCGCTCAGCCACGTCATGGTGCAGGACTACATCGCCAAGTTCGGCGGGACCACCAACGACATCAACACCGACGTGGCCGAGGCCTACTCGTCGGGCGAGGTTCTCGCGTCCGCGGTCACCGCCACCCACACCCTGAGCAACACCGCGATCGCCCATTACCTGCACACGCATACCGTGCAGACCGTTCAGGGGCCGGCCAAGTTCGCTATGAACGGGACAAACAGCGACTCCGTGGGCCAGTCGTTCATCTTCCAGTGGCAGAACAGCCAGTTCCGTCAGGTGCTGCCAGCCGAGGCGACCGGTTCGGCCCGCGTCGAGGCGAACAAACCGCGCTGGGTGCTAACCGGCTGAGCTACCGTCCGCCAGGCGGCGGCGATAGCAAGGCGGCGCGGACGCTGCCGTGCGGATGACGCTAGCCTGACCGCCCCCCGGCGGTCAGGCTAGCGATCCGGCGTCTCGGTGGACCTGGCCACGTGCACGCTGGGCGACCACCGCGCGCTAGCTGGTGCACCCGGGTGCGGGTAAGGGCGTTGAGCTGATGAGGCCCCCACGTTGACCACTGGTCGCCTGCTCGTTACCTTGCGGTAGAACGTGTTCCAGTTTGCTGCCGGGGCCGGCCACGTCCACGGCGGGGCGGGCGGGAGGCAGGCCACGGGGTGACGGTGATCCGGTCTGCAGCGAGGAGGCTGCCGTGACAGCGTCAGCGGAGGGCCGGTCGCGAGACGAGCGGATCAAGATGACGGTCAGCGAGCGCAGCGTCGGCGCGCTGGCCGCCAGGCTGGAGGGCTGGCTGGCGGCCCGGCTGAACCAGGCGGACCCGGGCGCGGCCTGCCTGCGGCCTGGCGAGGTAACCGCGCTCACCGTGAGCCGCCCCCGGCTATCCGGCAGCGGCGGGCTGTCCAGCACGTCGGTGCTGTTCGAGGCGACCTGGCTGAGCGGCGGCCACGAGCGGCACGGCGGGTACGTGGCCCGGATGGCCCCGGAGGCGAGCGCGGTGCCGGTCTTCCCGCGGTACGACCTGGCCGCTCAGTTCGAGGTGATCGGCCAGGTGGCCGCGCGCAGCGACGTCCCGGTGCCGGCGGTCCGCTGGTACGAGCCCGACGAGCGGGTGCTCGGCACGCCGTTCTTCGTCATGGACCAGGTTGACGGGCAGATCCCGCTGGACAACCCGCCCTACGTGTTCACCGGCTGGCTGCTGGACTCCGCCGCCGGCGAACTGGCGCGGCTGCAGCGGGCCAGCGTCCGGGTGCTAGCCGGACTGCACGCGATCGCCGAGCCGGCGGCGGCGTTTCCCGCGCTGCGCCCACCCGGTCACACGGATACGCTGCGCTGGCACGCCGGCCAGCAGCGCGAGTACTACCGCTGGGCGCTGTCCGGCGACGGCATCCGGGTGCCGATCATCGAGCGCAGCCTGGACTGGCTGGCGGAGCACTGGCCGACCGACTGCGGCCCGGACGTGCTGAGCTGGGGGGACGCCCGGATCGGCAACATCATCTACCAGGGCTTCGAGCCGGCTGCGGTGCTCGACTGGGAAATGGCCGCGCTCGGCCCGCGCGAGCTCGACGTCGGCTGGTTCATTTTCCTGCACCGGTTCTTCCAGGACATCGCGGAGTTCTTCGGCCAGCCGGGGTTACCCGGCTTCCTCCGCCGGTCGGACGTGGAGCGCTGCTACCAGGAGCTCACCGGCTACCAGCTGCGGGACATGGATTTCTACCTCACCTACGCCGCGCTGCGGCACGCGATCATAATGGCCCGGATCAAGCGGCGGATGATCCACTTCGGGGAGGATCAGGTGCCGGCCGATCCCGACGACTACGTCCTGCACCGGGCGGCCCTCGAGGAGCTGCTCGCCGGCACCTACCGATGGGATTGAGGCCCGTGCCCGGACCGCTCGACGAGTACCCGGTCCACCAGGCGCCGCTGCCGATAGACCGGGTGGCGAGCAGTGACCGCAACTTCTATGACCGCTGTTACTTCAACGCGCACGACCGCACCGGCGAGGTCTTCCTGGTCACTGGTCTTGGCGTGTACCCGAATCTGGGCGTCATCGACGCGTACGCCACGGCGCGCTGCGGCGACCGGCAGTGGACCGTCCAGTTCTCCGACGCGCTCGGTGAGCGCAGCCTGGATCAGCAGGTCGGCGGCTACCGGATCGACGTGCTGGAGCCACTGCGGCAGCTCAGCCTGAGCTGCCACCCGCCGGACGGCGGCATCGAGTTCGACCTGCGCTGGACCGCGGCGTTCCCGGCCGTGCAGGAGGAGCCCCACCTGCTGCTGGCCGGCCGCAGGCCGATCCTGGACGCGTCCCGCTTCTCCCAGCTGGGCAGCTGGGACGGCCGGCTGCGGGTTGGTGACCGCGAGTTCGCCGTGACCGCCGACCGGTGGGCGGGCGCGCGGGACAGGTCCTGGGGCATCCGGCCGGTCGGCGAGCCGGAGCCGCCGGGCCGGGCCGCCAGCGAGCCGCTGCAGGGGTTCTGGTGGCTGTACGCGCCGCTGCGGTTCGAGTCCTGCGCGGTGATCGTGATCTTGCAGGAAGAACCGGACGGCTACCGCACGCTGAACGACGCCAAGCGGATCGGCCAGGACGGCCGGGTTGAGCAGCTCGGCTGGCCGCGGGCGGAGATCGGCTACCGGCCCGGGACCAGGCACCCGGAATCCGCCCGGCTGCGGCTCACCGACGCGGCCGGCGCGCCGCTGACCGTGGAACTGGAGACCCTCACGTCGGTGCCGCTGCACGTGGGCGCCGGTTACAGCGGCGACCCGGACTGGTCGCACGGGCGGTGGATGGGCCGGAACTGGACGCGGTCGGCCGTGTACGACCTGGCCGATCCCGCGGTGACCGCCCGGATACCGTTCGGCGTGACCGATCACCTAGCCCGGGCGTGGCTCGGCGGTGAACCGGGCTGGGGTTTGTTCGAGCACGCCAGCATGGGCCGGCACGACCCGACCGGTTTCGCCGACTGGTCCTCGGTGGCCGTCTGACGGCCTTTGCCACTCCTGGTTACTTCGGCGGTCCTCGTTACTTCGGCAGTGTCTGCGCGATGTGGGGCCACAGCCAGTTCGCAAAGCCGGTGAAGAGCACGGTGACGACCGAGGTGACGAACGCGCCGGCGATTATCGGGACCAGTGGGTTCGCACGCCCCCGCCGGGCGGTCTCGCGCAGCTCTCGACGCTGTTCTTCGTAGCTGTTGGCCCAGTACGCGGGGAAGGACAGGTCAGCCAGGCCGTCGTGCCTGATGATGAGCTCGCTGGCGGTCATCCGCAGTTGGTCGATCATCCGGCCCAGCCAGTCGAGGTAAGCAAATCGGGGGTCGCCGTCGCGCGCCAGGTAGTAATAGTGCTCCCGGTCAGGATTCTCCCGACTCTCATCGAGGATGGCGCTGGCCAGGAGGTTGCCGTGTGCGGAGGACTGGTCCGACGCACCCGGCTCAGGCGTCCCGATCAGGGCACCGTGCCCTGCGCCGACGACGCTGGTGAGAGCCGGGGCGGTGAACCCTGCTCCCGGCTGGGTCCTGAGTTCGTCGAGCTCCAGCCCCAGGACGACATCATCTTTGGCCGTCGCCAGAGTTTCCCACTCCTGCTGGAGCCTGGCCACCAGGGTCAGTATTGCCTGGGTGTGGAAGCCGGGTTTCGGGATCCGCAGTATCCGTATCACGTCGGTCAGCGTTGCCTCCCGCTGTTCTGTGAGCTGATTCAGCCAGCGCGTGCCCCGCATGGTGCCCACGACGTGCGGGAGCAACAGCGTCGTGACAAAGTACGCGAGCAGGATCGTCAGCTCGGCGGCTGAGTACGTGAGGCGCAGGCTGCCCGCGGAGCGGATTTGCGCCACGGTGGGATGGGCGAAGTCGAAGGTCCACAGGAATGCGGCCAGCAACATCGCGGTAGGCACGAGGCTGGCCAGCGAAAGGCCGAACAATCGCCATCGGCCGGCCGCGCTGAGATTCTCCGACAAGGCCAGTCCCACCTGGGTTGGCCAGAAGATGATGAAATTAGAAAAGAAAGTCATGACGAGTGTGACCTGCGTTATCGCCAAAGTCTTGGCAGCCGAGGACGTGCCGCCCGAGAAATAAAGGATTCCGGCCACCACCGGGTAGCCCAGTCCCACCACCATGCTGACAACAATTTGCCAGGCCATGAGGCCCTTATGCCGGACGTTGAAGCACACTGTGGCCCAGCGGATCTCAGCCATGCGCCGGTCGTTCCGGTCACCCCCGACAGCGATGGCGTCGAGCACCGCGTTCAGGATTATCGGAACCTGCGCGCTGATGAAGAAGCTGGCCGCTATAGGCGCCACCGAGAAGCGGGTCAGCACCAGGACGAAGCAGTAGAGCGTGGCCGCGGAGAGCAGGTATATCGCTTCGCTCGTCCAGAATGACGCGCGCACCCTTCCTGGCTTTAGCACGGAAACACGGTAGACCAGGCTACCCATGACCCCGTACGTAACCAGGAACAGCAGGTACCATAGTATCCTGACCATGGCATCCTTTCATAGCAAGTAATTTAGTTATTATCATGACGGGTGCTCAACAGGAAATCATGCGCAGCCTATAACGCGCATAGGCAGGCCAAGTGCCAGCCTATCTAAGATTACTTCGGAACCCTCGCGACTGGGAGTTTAGCGTCGGATCGCCACGCCCGCCGCGGTAATGCGATAAACCCAACCCGGTCATTCAGCACGTTTTTCGCAAATCGGTTAACATGGGCAAACCAGAACAGGCTGCCCCTGGCCGCTCCGCCATCTCAACCGGACCGGGACACCGCACCGGGGTCTGGATGCGAGAATCCTCAGGTGGTTCCTGAGAGCATCCACGACTTCTTCGTGGCGAGCGGAAGCGTGGCCGGCGCGCTGATCGGGCTGCTATTCGTAGCTATCTCGGTCGCTTCGGACCGGCTGGCCAGCGGCAAGCAAGGGACGCAAATTCACCGCATCCGGGCGTCGGCGGCGCTGACGGCGTTCATCAACGCGCTGCTGGTGTCGCTTCTCTCGCTGGTTCCCGGGCACTAGACGTGATCGTCCATCCGGCCGATTCTGGCGCGGTGAATACGATCGCGATCCTGGTGGCGTTCTGTTTCCTGGCGGGGATCGACCGGGCCTGGGACCTGGTCGGCGGCCCATCGATCGGAATCGGCCGGGAGGTCGCGGCGTTGGTACGAGGTCGCGAACCCGGCGCGGGCGATCCGGGCGACCAGGAGCCAGCGCCCTAGCCCGGTCAGTACGCCCGGCCGAAGATGAGCCGCTTCCCGTACGCGGACGGGAGATTGCACCGAACGCACAGCCCCTGCTCGGGCGGGCCGTCGGAAGGAATGCACCGCGGGGTGGCCGACGTCTCGGCCTTGATGTCGTCCTCGCACTCGGGCAGGCCGCAGTGGAACGCCAGCGCCCAGCCGGTCGTGACCGCCTCGGTGAACTCGTCCCACGTATCCACGACGCGCGTGTGCGAATCGCGGAACCCGGTCGCGCGTTCCAGCAGCACGGCCTGGAACGCGTCGAGCTCGTGTTGCAGCCGGGCAGGCGCCGAGTCGAGCGAGACCGCGGTCTTGCCCTCGCCGAGCCGGATCGACATCAGCGCGGAGCCGTCGGCGAGATCCCGGGGCCCGAGTTCCAGCCGGATCGGGACGCCGCGCAGTTCCCAGTCATTGAACTTGAAGCCGGGCGACAGCTGCGGACGGTCGTCCACGTGCGTTCTGATGCCTGCGCGGCGGAGCCGTCCGGCCAGATCCATGGCTGGCGGGAGCACCTGCCCGGCCTGGTCACCGCGGCCGATCGGGACGATCACGACCTGGTAGGGAGCGAGCAGCGGCGGCAGCACCAGGCCCTTGTCGTCGCCGTGGGTCATGATCACGCCGCCCATCATCCGGGAGCTCATCCCCCACGACGTGGTGTGGCAGTACTGGAGCCCGCCGCTCTCGGCGGTGTACTGGATGCCGAACGCCTGCGCGAAGTTGGTCCCCAGGTAGTGCGAGGTGCCCGACTGCAAGGCCCGCCCGTCGCGCATCATGCCCTCGACCGTGAAGGTCTGCTGGGCGCCGGGGAACCGCTCGCCCGCCGTCTTCTCCCCCGCCACCACCGGCATGGCGGCCATCTCCCGGGCCACGTCCACGTACAGACCGAGCGCGAGCATGGTCTCGCGCATCGCGCCGGCCTCGTCGGCGTGCGCGGTGTGCCCCTCCTGCCACAGGAACTCGGTGGTGCGCAGCAGCATCCGCGGCCGCATCTCCCAGCGGACGATGTTGGCCCACTGGTTGAGCAGCATCGGCAGGTCACGGTGCGAGCTGATCCACTTGGCCATCATCTCGCCGATGACCGTCTCGGACGTGGGCCGCACGACCAGCGGCTCGTCCAGCTCCTTGCCGCCCGCGTGGGTGACGACCGCGAGCTCAGGGGCGAAGCCCGCCACGTGCTCGGCCTCGCGCTCCAGGTAGCTTTGCGGGATCAGCAGCGGGAAGTACGCGTTGACGTGACCGGTCTCCTTGATCCGCCGGTCGATGTCGGCCTGCAGCAGCTCCCAGATCCGGTACCCGTAAGGGCGGATCACCATCGTGCCCCGGACCGGTCCCCGCTCCACGAGTTCGGCCTTGAAGATGAGTTCGTTGTACCAGGCGGAGAAGTCCTCGCTCTGCGGGGTCACTCCGCGTTCATCGCGCGCCACACGCCGAGGCTATGGCAACCGGGCGGCTGGCACCCCATGCTTTTCGCCCGCCGACCGGCCTGAGCGATGCCGAGCGCGGCGAGCGCGGCCGGCATCGTCGAACGGCGACGTGAGGAGATCGTCACGCTTCTCGCCACCGAGACCGGCTGCGCGAGCGCCTTCGCCGGCTTCCAGGTGGTCACCGCGATCCGGCTGCTGCGGCAGGCATCGAACTGGGGCTACCTGCCGGTCGGCGAGATCATCCGCTCGGATATGCCGGGGACGTTCGCCATGGCGCTGCGCAAACCCCTTGGCGTCGTGGCCGGTATCACGCCGTGGAACGGGGCGCACGTGCTGGCCTGGCGCACGGTGGTCAACCCGGTGGCGTTCGGCAACACGGTGGTCCTGAAGCCCTCGGAGGAAGCACCGGTGTCGGCCGGGCTGCTGCTGCCGGAGATCATGGCTGAGGCGGGCTTCCCGGCCGGGGTGGTGAACGTGGTCACGCACGCCCCCGGCGAGGCGGCGCCGATCGCGGACGAATTCTTCGAGCGTCCCGAGGTGCGGTGCATCAACTTCACTGGCTCCTCGGCCACCGGGCGGCTGCTGGCCGAGCGCGCCGGGCGGCACCTGAAACGATGCGTCCTCGAACTCGGCGGGTACAACCCGCTCATCGTGCTGGCCGACGCCGACCTGGAGTACGCGGTGGAGGCCGCGGCCTTCGCCGCGTTCTTCCACCAGGGCCAGATCTGCATGAATGCCCGCAAGGTGATCGTGGAGCGGCCCGTCTACGACGAGTTCATGGAGCGACTGGTGGCCCGCACCGCGGCGCTGTCTATCGGCGACCCGGCCAAGGCTGGCACGGTGATCGGGCCGCTGATCAACGCGGCCGCGGTGCAGCGGGTGGCCCGCGAGGTTGACGAGGCCGTCGGGGCCGGGGCCAAGGTCCTGGCGGGCGGACGCGCGGACGGACCGTGCTACCAGCCGACCATCCTGGCCTGATCACCGGAGACAACCAGCGTGGCTTCGCACTGGCCCGGCAGATCGACTCGGGCGTGGTCCACGTCAACGACCAGACCGTGGCCGACGAGCCGCAGCTCCCGCTGGGCGGGGTCAAGGACAGCGGCTGGGGCCGGTCCGGGCCGGCCTTGATGGCCGACTTCACCGAGCTGCAGTGGATCACCACCCGGGACGGCACCGGCAGCTACCCGATCTAGTCGCCGGTGGCCAGGATCACTTCTGATGCCTTGATCACCGCGGTGACGTCGCTGCCCTCCGTCAAGCCCAACTGGCGGACCGCCTCGACGGTGATCGACGCCACCAGGCGGATCCCGTTGGCGTCGAGTTCGACGTTGGCGATAGCTTCGCCGACGGTGATGCCCGTGACCCGGGCTGGGATCTGGTTGCGGGCGCTGAGCTTCATCGCGTTCCTCTCCTCGATGATCACGGTGGGTATACCGAAACAGCGGATGGGCTGACCGAGGCCCATCAGGTTGACCGCGCTCACCTACCCAGGCCAGGTGTTCTCCTCCTTCCCCTCGGACCGCTGCCGGGAAACCGACACACCAGCCGGGGCGACGAGGGCGAGTACGGGCCGCGCTGAACGCGGCGTCCGGCCGCCCGCACAGCTCACGGCCGTGGTGCGCGGGGGCGTTGGCTAGGCTGCTGCGGTGTGAGCGAAGGCGAGCTGCTGACCGGGGATGGCGTCACCCAGGGGATCGTTCGGATCGGGGACACGGTGCGGCGGCCGCTGCGGCCGTTCAGCCTGACCGTGCAGGCGTACCTGGCCCACCTGCGCGACGCCGGGTTCACCGGCGCGCCGCTTCCGTTCGGCGTCGACGAGCAAGGGCGCGAGATGCTGTCGTTCGTCCCCGGTGACGTGCCGCGCAACCCGCTGCCGCCGGAGACGGCGGGCGACGACGTGCTGGTCGCCCTGGCCCAGCTGATCCGTACGCTGCACCAGGCGTCGGCCGGGTGGGTGCCGCCCCCCGACGCGGTGTGGGGCGGGACGCCGGCCAACGTGGGGCGCCCGATCACCGAGCGGACCGAGCTGGTCAGCCACTGCGACTACTACCCGGGCAACGTGGTCTTCCGCGACGGGCTGCCCGTCGCGCTGATCGACTTCGACCTGGCCCATCCGACCACCCAGCTCTACGACATCGCGAACGCGTTGTGGTATTGGGCGCCGCTGCGCGATCCGCGGGACCGGGCGCCCGCGTTCGCGGACGCGGACATCCCGCACCGGGTCGCGGTGTTCGCGGACGCCTACGGCATGACGGCGCGGCATCGCGCGGAGCTGGCGCCGTTCGCCGTCGACATGGCGCGCCGCTATCACGAGGATTCGCGCGCCTCGGCCGAGCTGGACCCGGTGTTCCGCAAGCTATGGGAGGACGGCGCCAAGGACGAGCTGCCGCGCGCCGAGGCCTGGCTGCGCGAGGCGGCCCCGGCGATCACCGTTCGCCTCGGCCAGTTACGCCTGCGTCGCAGTGATCATCGCCCGGCCTTGGGACGGCCTCCCGATCGTTTGTGTTGTGGCGATGGGCCGGGCAGCTCTACCACGACAGTGCGTGCTTGCTGTTCTCGCCATCGGGCAGCGGGGCGCCGGCGGCTCCACCGCCGGGAGCCGGGGCCGGTCGGCTGGGCCATGAACATCTCTCCTTTCGTACTGAGTGCCCTCGGCTGTCGTTGGCGGCGCGTCGGCCCCCATAGCTGCGCCGCCCCTGAGCAGTTACACAGCGTTCGCGCTGCTGCTAGAGGACTCCCGCGGTCGCGAGGTGCTGCCGATCGGGCGGCTGGGCGCGGCCCGGCAGGCCACCCATGGCACCCTGGCCGTTGAGCTGCAGGGCATCGAACGGCAGCCCGGCGTCCGCAGCACGCTATGAACACCAGCTGGACAACTGGCCGGCCTGTCCACCAACCAGCGAGGTCACCGGCGGACCTGCCCTTACGATCGCGGGCGCTCTTTGATGCCCGCCGCGAGCAGGTTGACTACCTCAGCGATGCGGGCGGCACGGACATCCGGCCGGCGACTAGTAGCATCGATCCAGCTGAGGTAGGCCTTGCGGTAGAACTGCGCCAGGGTATCGAAGAATGCGCCCGCCGCAGGGCTGGCCGCGAGCGCCGCGGCGATATCGTCGGCAAGATCACCGCGTTGCGGACCTTCCGGGGCCAGGTCAACGGTCACCTCGTCGCCGATCGCGACGCCCAGGCCCAGCAGGCGCTTCAGCGCCACGGTCAAAACCCATCCGTCGCCGGCCGGCAAGAGCCTTGCCCGGATCCGGCAGCCGTCGATCGTGCCGCCGACGGGATGGTTAGCCTTAGCACCCCACGCCTCATCCGGGTCGAACGGCATCGTGATGACCGCGCTGTCGCCAGGACCGGCGGCAATGACGGCGCGGAAACGCTGCGAGCCCATGACCCCCATCGTGGCACGGCAGCCGGCGCCACTCGCTACCCCGCAGTGCCCGAAGTGGCGGTTCCTGACCGTACGGCGTCCCGGATGTTCCTCAGGCCGATGGCCGCCATGACGGGCTTGATGAGAATCAGCTCGCCGAACCGGTAGTCCCGGGCCTGCACGAGCCGCTCGGCGAGATCGGGCCGGTGCTCCCGAAGGTAGAAGCGCGCCTTCTCCGCGTGCAGCGAGTTCGAAACGATCTTTATCCGGTCCGCGTCCTCGATCATGGGAATGGCGTTCTGGACGTTCTCCCACGTTGACCGGCTGCGGGCTTCGGTGATCAGTTCACCGGCGTACCCGCACGACTCGCGCGCATAGCAGGCCATGAGCTCGGCCTCGGCCACACTCCCGCCCACAGCACCCCCGCAGAGCACCAGTCGCGACGGACCTGGCCATGGCGGGCAGGAACGCAGACCCGCACGTACCCGCCACCGGTTTATGGCGTTGGCGCGTGTTCCCCGGTTCCGGTACCCCAGGACAAGGATGGCTTCGCCGGTCCCGCTCTCGCCGGGCCGGGTCCCCATCCGGCGCCGCGACGACCGCCAGTGCTCGAACTCGCCCCACAGCGCAGCAGCGATCACGACGGCGAACACGATCACGACCAGCAGCCATGTCACGAGGAGAAAATCTAGCCACAGACATTGCCCGCCAGCCAGTCCTCGCCGCAACAGACCACCACGCCGTCCCCGTCCACGGCGATCGTCCGGGGGACGGGGACGCCGGTGCCCGGGACGGCTTTGCAAGGATGGCAGTTATGCGATTCGCCTTCAAAACCGCCCCACAGAACACCACCTGGCGCGACATGCTCGCGGTGTGGCAGGAAGCCGACGACATTGACCTGTTCGAGTCGGGCTGGACCTTCGACCACTTCTATCCGATCTTGTCCGACTCAGCGGGCCCCTGCCTGGAGGGCTGGGTGACCCTTACCGCGCTGGCGCAGGCGACTAGCCGGCTGCGGCTGGGCACGCTGGTCACTGGCATTCATTACCGGCATCCCGCGGTCCTGGCGAACATGGCCGCCACCCTCGACATAGTGTCCGGCGGCCGCCTCGAGCTGGGCATCGGCGCTGGGTGGAATGAGGAAGAGTCCGGCGCCTACGGCATCGAACTGGGCGGGCCGGCTGAGCGCAGCGACCGGTTCGAGGAAGCGTGCGAGGTCATCGTCAGCCTGCTGACGCGACAGACGACGGATTTCACCGGCAAGTACTACCAGCTCACCAGCGCGCGGTGTGAGCCAAAACCGGTGCAGCAGCCGCACCCACCGATTGTCATCGGCGGCAGCGGGGAGCGGCGTACGCTGCGAACTGCCGCCCGGTTTGCCCAGCACTGGAACTTCGTCGGTGGGCCGCCTGAGGAGTTCGCCCGCAAGCGTGACGTTCTTCATGGCCACTGCCAGGACATTGGGCGCGACCCGACGGAGATCGTGCTGTCCAGCCATGTTCGGCTCGGCCCTAACGGCGAGATCGGACCGGCCATCGACACCGCGGCCGCGCTCGGCGACCTGGGCCTGGACCTAGCGATCGTCACCCTCCAACCGCCGCACGACCCCGCCGTGCTCGCCCCGCTTGCCGATGCCCTGGCCCAACTCCGCTGACACCGGGATCCCCGCCATGGCCGCGGCTCCCCGCTGAATCGTTCAGTCGCAGGGCGTGCGAAATCTTGCCGGGCCGGGGTAAGCGTTTGCCGCCACTGGCGGGTTAACGGGGTGTGAGCCAAGACAGCAGCATCCGGTCAGCGTGGCTGACCCGCGCACGGCGGGCGCTCCTGCCCGCCGCCGCGCTGCTCCTGAGCGGGGTCTTGGTGGCAGGATGCACGGGAAGCTCAGGGCACCCGGCCACCACCGCGGCGACCAGCTCCGCGCCGTCCAGCGCGAATTCCGGCTGCCTGTTTCCCCCGGCCTCCTCCTGCTATGCCCCGCGCCAGTTCCGGGTCGCGTATGGCATCCAGCCCTTGCTGGACAGCGGGATCGACGGCCGCGGCGAAACGGTGACGGTCCTTGGGCCTCCCCAGCTCCCCAACGAGCCGGGAGCCGGCGCCCCGGCAACCCCGCCTCCTGGTGCGCAACCTGCTACCACCGACATCCGCAAGGACCTGGCGGCATTCGACCGCATGTTCCGGCTGCCCGCCGCGCGGATCCAGGTCGTAACCACCCTGGCCGGCTCAGCCTCGCCCTGGCAGGCGTCGGGCGGGGAGGTCCAGGACCTCGAGGTCGTGCACACGGTCGCCCCCGCCGCCACCCTCCGCGTGGTCCTGCTGCCCGGCAACGTCCTGGACAGCGCCGCGAACGCGACCGCGGACATGATCGCCGCGTTGCGGCTCGCCGTCTCCGGCACTGACGTGGCGTCGATCGGCTGGAGCCTGGGGGAACACTTCTTCACGCCGGCTCAGGTGGCCCAGCTGCACTCCATACTGCGGGGGGCGGCCGCGCACCACGTCACGGTGGCCGCCAGCTCCGGCGACAACGGTGCGGTCAGCGAGTCTTACGGAGGCACGCCGGTCAAGGAGGTCAGCCTCCCGGCCGCCGACCCGCTCGCGCTGGCCGTCGGCGGCACCACACTCACCGCGAACCCCGTAACCGGCGCCTACAGCAGCGAGACCACCTGGAACGGCGCGACCGGCAGCGCCAGTGTGACCCCCGGAGCATCGGGGGGCGGCTTCAGCCACCTGTACCCCCGTCCGGCCTATCAAGATGGCGTCCCCGGGATCTCCACGAGGAGGGGCGTGCCCGACGTGGCCGGCGACGCCAATCAGCTGGGCGGCCTCCCGATCGTCTTGGCCGGCGATAGCCAGTCAGCGGTCAGCACGTCCCCCGGCACCAGCGCCGCCACGGCACTGTGGGCGGGACTCATGGCGCTGGCCGACCAGGACGCCCATCACGGCCTCGGCTTCGTCAACCCCACCATCTACCGCATCGCCCGCAGCGCCAGCTACCACAAGGCCTTCCACGACATCACTACCGGTGACAACTTGACGCTCGGCCCCGTCAGCTACACCTACCACGCCGGTCCCGGATGGGACCCGGTAACGGGCTGGGGATCCCCCAACGCGCAGGCGCTCCTCCCCCTGCTGGCCCGCAGCTAGACATCCCAGGATCAGGCAGCCAACCTCAACCGCCACCCCGCCTTAGAACGCCGGCTTTAGCCGAACCGTGTCGATCGGCCGCGCTGTCCTTCGTACCGGAGAGATCCTGACCCTCCCGGTCCCAGTCCCTGGTGCCGGCCGACCCTGACTCAGGTAGCCGATGCCACCTAACGGTCCTTCGGGGCAGGTGTCACCTCCACGAAGACGCCAGGCTTCATAACGTCGGCAGGCAGGCGTGCGAGTGGGCCGACGACAGAGCCTTGTACAGGCCCAGTTACCGTGATCGCCGCTTCGACCAGGTCTAAGGCATGTTCCCGAGAATCTGCCCAGGCCATGAAGTGCCGTCCGCCGGTAGCGGACTTAACTGTGCCGTAGTACAGGTTGAGCTTTCTCTTTCTCATGGCAGCAAATGATTCCCTTCGAACGGCTTGTCAGTATGCGCCCCGGAAGCATAGTTCTGCACATCAGCTGGTAACGGGGTGCGGCCTTGGGCCAGGCTCCCACTCGTTTGCCCGGCGCCCCAAGAGGTGAGGATGCGCAGTGCATCGTGGGACGGGGTGCCGGGGTGGGCGGTGAGGACCATCAGGCGCTGCCCGGAGCCATGGTTGTTCGGCCCGCCCCCGGACGGCCGGATCGGAAGCGTTCGATATGTCCTCCGCGCCGCGGTCAGAAGATCGTTGCCAGGATGTACTGGGTTGCCGTCATCGGTAGGGTCCGGCTCATGGCTGAGGTGATGGTTGACGAGTATGGGCGGCCCGAGCCGCCTCATGAAGGTGGCGAGGTCGCGACGCTGCTTGGTTTTCTCGACTATCAGCGGGCGACGCTGGAGTGGAAGTGCCGGGGGTTGAGCGATGAACAGTTGCGGGTGGCGCTGCGGCCTTCGTCGATGACGCTAGGCGGGCTACTCAAGCACTTGGCCTGTGTCGAGGACGCCTGGTTCACAGAGGTGGTGGCCGGTGAACCGGCTCTCGAACCGTGGGCCAGTGTGGACTTCCAGGCGGACCCGGAGTGGACCTGGCACAGCGCAGCGTTCGACTCCGGCTCGTACCTGCGGGCGCTCTGGACGGAGGGGGTTAACCGGTCCCGCGCCGTCGTGCAGGCACAGCTCAGCAGGGGTGAAGAGGCGGCGCTAAGCGAGACGCACGCTGACTGGCAGCTCCCGTATCGCGTTTCACTACGGTGGGTCCTGGTGCACATGATCGAGGAGTACGCGCGACACAACGGGCACGCCGATCTGATGCGCGAGTCGATCGACGGGCAAACGGGGTGATCCGGCAGCTGGTTCAGGCCCCTTGCGGGACGGCGAGCAGGCCAAGGCACGGCCCGGTCGATGGCCTCCAGGCGGCGGTGGACGCCGAGCTTGTCGTACAGGTGCCGCATGTGCGTCCGGACCGTGTTCACCGACACATAAAGCGTCCTCCCGCCTAGCACGCTGATGATCTTCCGGATCAGCGCGGGATGCGCGGTGCGTTGCCGTGAGTGCGTTGGCGACGGGCGCTGCGACTGCGATGCTGTAGTCGGATTGCGGTGGAAGGCGGGTGTCCCCGTGAGGGTGGTCGGAGCTGGTCCGAGTGGGTGGTTGTTAGGAAAGGTCTTGCGACGAGAGTCTTTCCTCCTGCTCGTGGGTGAGTCGACGGCGGGGAAGTCCCGGGTGGCGTATGAGCTGTTGCGTGCTGAGCTTCCCGACTACCACCTCGTGCAGCCTGCACGCCGTGACTCCGTCCTAACCGCGGCTGGGGTCGCTGCCATGACGCCACGAACGATCTTGGGGCTGGATGACCTGGAACGCTCCCTGGTGCTCCGGATCGGAACGGCGCAGGGGGTGTACTCGATGTGATGAGTGTCTCGCCTGGGCGAACCCCCGACGACTGGATCGCCGGGGAACAGGCGGCGCTGCGGCGGGTGGCGACGCTGGTCGCCCGGGCGGCGTCGCCGAGCGAGGTGTTCGCTGCGGTCGCTGAGGAGGCTGGGCGAATCCTGGATGTCGGCTTCACCTTCCTCAGCCGGTACGACCCGGGTGATTCGGCCACGATCGTCGCCTCGTGGAGCGGCACCGGCGCTGCCTTCCCCACCGGCACCCGGGTGACCCTGCGAGGACGGAATGTGCACACGCTGGTGTTCCAGACGGGCCGGGGGGCGCGGGTCGAGGACTACGCCGACGCCTCGGGGCCGGCCGCCGACCTGGCCCGTGAGTTCGGCCTGCGCGGGTCGGTCGGCGTGCCGATCAACGTGGAGGGCCGGGCGTGGGGCGTTATGTCCGTGGCGTCCACGGGGGAAGAGGCGCTGCCGGCCGACACCGAGGCACGGCTGGCTGGCTTCACCGAACTGGCCGCCACCGCGATCGCCAACGCGCAGGCCCGCGCGGAGCTGCGCGGATTCGCCGAGGAGCAGGCAGCGCTGCGGCGGGTGGCCATGCTGGTCAGCCGGGCGGTGCCACCAGAGGAGGCGCTCGACGCGGTCACTGCGGAGGCCGGGCGGCTGCTGCACGCTCACCATGCATCCATGCTCCGGTACGAGCCCGACGGCACGATGATGGTGGCCGCCGCATGGGGCAACACCTTCCCCGTCGGCACCCGGCTGAGCCTCGGGGGGCGGAACGTGACCACGCTGGTGTACCAGACGGGCCGGGCGGCGCGGATCGAGGACTACGCCGGCGCCTCGGGCCCCGCCGCCGAGGGCGCCCGCGAGCTGGGCCTGCGCGGGTCGGTCGGCGTGCCGATCAGCGTCGGGGGCCGGGTGTGGGGCGTCATGTTCGTGGCGCACACGGGGGAAGAGCCACTGCCGGCCGGCACCGAGGCGCGGCTGGGTGGCTTCACCGAACTGGCCGCCACCGCGATCGCCAACGCGCAGGCGCACGTGGAGCTGCGCGGGTTCGCCGAGGAGCAGGCAGCGCTGCGGCGGGTGGCGGTGCTGGTGGCCCGGGGGGCGTCGCCGGAGGAGGTGTTCGCCGCGGTCACGGCGGAGGTCGGGCGGGTACTCTCCGCCGACATCACGGTCATGAGCCGGTATGAGCCCAAGGACGGGGCCACGGTCGTCGGCGTGTGGAGCAGCACCGGCGCCGCCGCGCCGACCCCCGTCGGCAGCCGATTCGAGCTCGGCGGGCGGAACGTGCACACGCTGGTGTTCCAGACGCACCGGCCGGCGCGCACGGACCGCGCCGAGGCCTCGGGCGCGGCCGCCGACGTCTTCCGCGGGCTGGACATCCGCTCGTGCGCTGGCGTGCCGATCAGCGTCGGGGGCCGGTTGTGGGGTGTCATGATCGTGGTGTCCACGCGAGAGGAGCCGCTGCCCGCGGACACCGAGGCGCGGCTGGCCGGCTTCACCGAACTGGCCGCCACCGCGATCGCCAACGCCGAGGCCCAGGCCACCCTCACCGCCTCCCGGGCGCGCATCGTCGCCACCGCCGATGCCACCCGCCGCCGCATCGAGCGTGACCTGCACGACGGCGCCCAGCAGCGCCTGGTCTCCCTCGGCCTGCAACTGCGGGCCGCGCAGGCGGAGGCGCCACCCGGGGCCGACGAGCTGGTCCAGCGGCTAGAGGGCGCGGTCACCGAGGTGACCGGCGCGCTGGAGGAGTTGCACGAGATCGCCAACGGTCTCCATCCGGCGGTCCTCACCGAGGGCGGACTGCGCCCGGCGCTGAGAGCGCTCGCCCGCCGGTCCGCCGTTCCCGTCGACCTGACCGTGCGGGCTGGGGAGCGGCTATCCGAACCGGTCGAGATCGCCGCCTACTACGCGGTCTCCGAGGCGCTGACCAACGCGGCCAAGCATGCGCATGCCAGCGGCGCCGAGGTCGAGGTGGTCACCGGCGACGGCGTCCTGCATGTGCGGGTCTGCGACGACGGCCGCGGCGGCGCCGGCCTCACGGGCGGCTCCGGCCTTGTCGGCCTCAAGGACCGGGTCGAGGCGCTCGGCGGCCGCCTCTCGCTGCACAGCCCGCCCGGTGCGGGCACCGTCTTGGGGATCGACCTGCCCCTGGGCGCCCCCCAGCGGGACAGCGGCCAGCCGCGGTCGCCGACGGCCGGATGAAGCCGGCGTGGCCATGCCCCCGGATCCCCGGTCGGCCGGCGGACCCGAGGTATCGACTGCCGTCTTAAGTACCGTACCGACGCCACCAGCAGCTCGCTGCTGCGGCGCAGTGCTGCCAACAGTCCTTGACCGGCGGATTTCGGCGTATTCCTGACCCCTCAATCAGTCGGGCCAGGCAACGGCCGGACCCGCGTTGGAGAGGCGGACTCGGTCTGCGTTGACTGTGACCCTAAGCGGCGGGCCTTCAGCGATAAAGGAAATTACCCCCGGACTGCGCTCAGTCTCGGGCCGGACTGGCGGGTTTATACAGATGAGCGCGAAGGTCGGGCTTGCGGAGGTGCGCATGGACTGGGTCAGCGACGCGACATCGAAGCGCCAGTTCGAGGGCTTCGCCGCCGAGGCGTCAGACTCGCTATTGCGCACCGGCTTCCTGATGACTGGGGACGTCAGGGACGCCGAGGACCTGGTCCAGGAGACGTTCTTGCGGGTAGCCCGGCGGTGGAACCGAGTGCGGTCGATGGATTATCCGGCCGCCTACGCCCGCCGTATCTTGATCAATCTCGTGCTAGATGATGCTGGTCGCCGGTCCCGGCAACAGGCGGAACTGGGGCCGCAGGACGCCGGTATCGATGCCGCCGACGAGAGCGCGACGCGGGCGCTGCGGGAGGTTGATGACCTCGCGGAGTTCCGCTGGGCGCTGGCTCAGCTGCCTGCGCGGCAGCGTGCCGTGCTGGTGCTGCGCTACTGGGAGGACCTGCCCGTCGCCGAGGTCGCGGATGTCCTCGGGTGCTCGGCCGCGACGGTCACCAGTACCTCATCCCGCGCAGCAGCCCGACTGGCTCAGGCGCTTACTCGTAGCGGGCTGCCTTCCACCGGATCCACCGCCCGGCCATCATGAAAGGAACTACCTGATGCCCACCGACGAACTTGAGAGTCAGCTGCGCAGTACCCTCGCCAGGGCTGCCGCCGATTTCGAGAATCCGGACCAGGTCCGCCAGCGGCTGCTTCAGCGCAATTACCACCCCCGCCAGGGGAACCGGCGGCTAGCCGCAGGCATCACGACCGGCGTGGCCCTCGTCGTGGGTCTTGTCGCGGTGATCGCGGCGGTTGCCCACGGACCTGCCACCAAGGCCACGCCCCTGGCGGCGCCCGCGCTGCGAACCCGCCTGCTCGCCGCGATCGATACCACCAGCGGAGACATCCTGTACGCGCATGGCGGGCCGGCGCCGGGTGGGGGGACGTGGCAGTCACCGGCATATCCCCAACCTGGCCAGAAGGTGCATGTCCGTAACCTCGGCCTCGGGTCGGGTGGGACGGTGTTCAAGGACGGGGAGTACTCCTTCACAATGCCCTCCGGGAACGATGGCCCCAACAGCTACACCTCCAATCTCGACCAGGGCGGGCTGCAGCTTTCCGGGACGGTCATGGATATAAATCACTTCAGGCACCTCTGGGGTGAGTGGCATTCGAAGTTCGTCCTCGGGTTTACCCTCGACGCGGCCGGTGTCCGAGCCGAGATCGCTAACGGCCAGTTCAAGGTGGTCGGGCCGACCGAACTGCACGGACAGAAGGCCCTTGAGCTGGAGATCAGCGTGCCGCCCAACAGCGAAGCTCCGCCCCATGTGACAGCGGCGCGGCTGTGGGTGAACGCCACGACCTACCTCCCGATGCAGCAGTACCTGCGCATGTCCAATGGAGAGCAGAACGTCACCGATTACACCTACCTCCCGCCCACGGCCGCGAACCTGGCGAAGCTCCGCCCGGTAATCCCGGCGGGCTACACCCGGGCGGGCCGCACCCAGGTCACCGGCCCGAGACCGAAGACGTTCAAGAAGTAGCCGATTCCGCGGCAGTCAAGCGCCCGGTGGCCGGACCGCTCAGGCGCCCCCGTCACCGGGCGCGAAACTATCGGCCCACGCAGCTGAGCCCTTTGGTAGCGGGGGCGGGACATGAACCCGCGACCTGTGGGGGCCGTGAGTCGGGCCGGCCCTAACCGGGTCCGCACGGAGCTTTCGCGCAGTTCCCGCAGGCCCGCGCCGGACCAGGCGAAGAAGCGCAGCGCGGCCCCCGGCAAGTCACCGGGGCCCGCGATGGCCCACACGAACGGCAGCCGGGCTATCGCGAGGCGGTCGAGGTCGCTGGGTACTGCCTGGCTGCGCGGATGGCTGTGAAAGAGCCCGACCAGTCGGCCAGGCGGCGACGTGCTGCTGCCTTCCAGCAGGTCGGAGACCGAGATCGTGAGGCAGTCGCCGGGATCGGCGTTTGGTAGCAGGCGCCAAGCGCCGACCGTCAACCGCGGGCCGTCCGGCGTTCCGTACAGCGCGGCGCAGGCTTCGCCGGTCGCGGGCCGCGCGGCGGTCAGCAGCGCGGCGCGCACCTCGGCCTCGATGCGCACCTCGTCAAGCTGGCGCAGTTCGGGTGCGGTGAGGCCGAACCTCCTGGGCATGTCTGCGGCTCACAGGGCGATCGCGATCAGGCCGATGCTCGCGAGGCTGGAGCAGCCTGCGCGTGCCCATCCTGGCAGCGAGTTCCAGAAGACCCCGCACAGCAGGCCCAGGGTGACGGCGACCGCGGCGATGACCGCAAGCAGCGCCCACGCGGAGATGGCGATGCCGAACAGGGCGAGGATGGCGGAAGCGGTCACGGCCCAGGCCGGCGGCCCTCCCGCGCCTCGAATGTAGTCGAGGCCGTTCTGCTCGGTGTGGTTCATGATCTGTACCTGGGCGTTGAGGCCCTGCTGGTACACCGGCCGCAGATTCGACACGTCACCCCGGCCGAGAACGCCGATGAAGTCACAGCCGATCGGCGCGTACTGGCGCTGGAACTCCGCGACCTGGTCGGAGGAGAAGCCCAGCTGCCGGAAGTATCCGGACGCGGTCCGGCCGAAGATGGTGCTGGTGTCGAACGTGCACCGCTTGGCCAGCGCTGCGATATGCGAGTTCACGAGCGGCTTGAACTGCGGCTGTTCCACCTGGGTCAGGCACGCGTCGAGGGCGGCGAACCCGCTGGTGATGTGGTCGCGGGCCGGCGCCGTGGCCTGCTTCAGGCCATCTTCGAGGCTGGGCGACAGCGACCCCGTGCCGATCTTGATGGTCCACAGCCGTGACTCCCGCAAGTGGTAGGACACGTACTGCTGCAGGTGGCCGCTAGCGGTCTGAAGCTGCTGAGCGAACGCGGGCACGTCGAGGCTCTGCCAGCCGGTCTGGAACCCGGGGTCGCTGGTCAGCGCGTTCAGCAGCGGGCCCACCACGGGGTCGGCTTCGATGGCGGCCGCTGTCGTTTGCGGATCTTGCTCTGGGGTCATTTCCTGCTCTCCCGTCATGACGCTAATGAGTTACAGCCGGGCGGCGGCGGGGTCACGGCGCGCTGCCGGTGACCGCGGTGAGATCACTGGTCTGCCAGGGCCCGGTCGCCAGCGCGAAGTGCAGCTCGTGGACGTGGCGGTCGGCCGAGAGGTAGGCGAGATGCTCGTAGGCCGGGTCCACCCAGCTCGTCAGCCCGCACGCCGAGCCCGCGGCCGCCGGGGCGCCCGCGGCGCGGGTAAGGTCATTGTTGGTCCAGGCTTCGGTACCGAGCTGGCTGTAGAGTTCCTGCACATCGCCACCTGCGGAGACGTAGGCCAGGTGCTGTACGGCGGTGTCCATCCAGGAGGTCAGCACCGCGAACGCAGCGGGCGGCGCCACCGCGATCGCCGAGATGTCGGTGACGGTCCACGAGCCCGCGCTCAGGTTGTAGCGCAGCTCGCGGACGTGACCGTCGGCGGACAGGTATGCGACGTGCTGGAAGGCGCTGTCCAGCCAGCTGGTCAGTGCGCCCGGAACCGCCTGCGGGGCGCCGGTGATCGCGGTCAGGTCATTC
The DNA here is from genome assembly GCA_963717125.1 of uncultured Actinomycetes bacterium. Taxonomy (GTDB): domain Bacteria; phylum Actinomycetota; class Actinomycetes; order Streptosporangiales; family Streptosporangiaceae; genus RYN-230. Next base: position 19,251 of record CAVQVG010000018.1, on the reverse strand, counting down.
ACCAGCCAGGGGCCCGTGCCCAGCTTGAAGTAGAGCTCGTGGACGTGGCCGTCCGCGGACAGGTAGATCACGTGCTGGTAGACGCTGTTGACCCAGCTGGTCAGCGCGGTGGGGAGCGCCGGCGGGGCGTTCGCGCTGACCGTCAGGTCACCGGACTGCCACGGGCCGGTTGCGAGGACATAGTAGAGCTCGTGGATGTGACCGTCCGCCGAGGTGCAGACGACGTGCTGGTAGACGCTGTCGATCCAGCTGGTCAGCGCGCCGGGGCCGGCGGGGCGCCGGACACCGCGGTGATGTCGCCGTGGCCCCATGCCGTGGTGCCGAGGGTACAGAAGAACTCGTGCAGGTGGCCGCTGGCGTTCGACGCAGACCACGTGCTCGTCGACCTTGTTGACCCACGAGGTAAGGCTGCCGAAGGCGGTGGGCACCTCACCGGCGGCAGCGGTCAGATCGGTGGCCGTCCAGGAACCGGTGCCGGACGCCGAGGCGAAGTCACGGAGATGGCCGTCGGCCGAGATGTAGGCGACGTGCTGGGAGGAGGGGTCTTTCCGGCTGCTGACGGCGCGGCTCTTGAGATAGTGCAGTTGCAGCGGGCTGCTGCGTTGCAGGGGGGTCTGCACCCATCCCGCAGGCTCAGGGAACGTGAAGTTGTAGCTGTCGGTCCATTTCTGCGTCGAGTCGCGGACCCAGTCCCAGCACAGGTAGCCGAAGCCGCGGTCGGCATCCAGGTTGAAGTCGGCCGGCGGCGGGCCGGCCGCGGTCAGCCTGCCGATGAGGTAAGCGGCGAACCTGACGCAGTCCCCGAGCGGGCTCACGCCCCCGGCGCTCGCGGACGCAAACGCGCCGCTGGCGGTGACGGCGTCGCTATCGGCCGGGGAGGTCGCCGACTCGTAGCTCAGCCGCACCCCGTTGCTGGCGTTCGCGTTGTGCAGCAGAAGCGCGTCCGGGAGCGCGCCTGCCGCGAACGGGCCGGCCCGCGTCGGCGCGTTCTCCGTGGTGTTGGCGCCGCCGGTCACCATCGTGTTCGGGTACGCCCACGGCCGCTGGAACTCGTTGGGAACGCTCTGCCATGGGTAGCCGGGGTCCGGCAATGCTGGCTGCCCCATCGAGGCGCCCAGCGTGATCAGGCTCATGTCGATCTCGTTGGGGTGCAGCAGCCGTCCCACCTGGTCGACCTCGTAGCTTTCCGGGATCAGGAATCCCGTCTCCACGAGCGCCTGCCGGAACTTCCTCGCCGCGTGCCAGGCCGGCAGGGTCAGGTTGTTGTACAGCTGCTCCCGCAGCTCCAGCGTGACCGTGTCGGTGAGCATGGCGATCAGGTTCGCGACCGAATTGAGCACGTCGCCGATGAAGTTGCCGACGTCATCGGCGATCGAGGAGAAGAAGTTGCCGAGCGAGCTGGTGTCGATGCCGGTGGCGTTGCCGAAGTCGGGCCACTGCGGGACCGCCCCGCTGGGCGGCGGCGGTACCGGCATGTCGAAGCTGTCCACATAGGCACGCTTGAAGAAGGACAGCATGAGCTTGTAGGCGGTCTTGACCTCCCACGGCAGCGGGAATCCCGGCGGCACCGCGAAGGGCAGCGGCGGGTCGGGGGGCAACTGGGCGTTCTGCAGCGCGACGTTCATCTGGGGCTGGAATGCCCCGCCCTGGAGTATCAGCGGGTGGCTGGTGTCCGCATAGGTCTCGATCATGGCGGAGACGATGCCCTGCGCCAGCCAGTCCGGGAGCTCACCGTCGGTGTCGAGCGCGTTCTGCCGCTGTAGCTGGGCGGCTGAGCTGTATCCGTTCGGAGGGGTGCTATCCGGCAGCACCCCGCGCGCGTCGCCCTGCGGGTCGCCGTTGTTGCCCTTGTTGAAGGCCAGCGCGAAATACAGGGCCGACTGGCACAGCGACTGATACCCGGGGATCGCCGCGCAGAAGCTGTCTTGCGGCAGCCGGCTCGGCTTGAGGATCGCCAGCCACCAGTTGCCGTCAGCCGGCGAGTAGAAGACCACCTCGTCCTGCCCGGATCCGGTGAAGTCGCCGACGAAGAACGGGTCAGGCGCCACGTTGCCGAAGCCGCTGGTGTTGTTGGCCAGTGTCCATTCCAGCTGAGTCCCGGACAGGAAGCCGATCATCCAGTTGCCGCCCGGTGAGGCCCACAACATCCCTTCGGTCGTCTGGCCTGCCCACCGCCCGGTCAGGAAACGGCCGTGGGTAGTGTCACCGAAATCCAGCGGGCTGTTGTTGTTGCCCCGGGTGTTGCCGACCCAGGTCCAGTTCAGCGAGGTGCCGGAGAAGGTGCCTAGCCACCAGCTTCCGTCGGTCGAGGCGGGGGAATAGAACATAATCTGCGTTTGCCCGGTGCCGGAGAACTGGCCGAGAAAGAACGGGTAGCTGGAGACGTTGCCGAAGCCGCTGCTGTTGTCGGCGAGGGTCCAGCTCAGCGTGACGCCGCTGAAGGTGCCCAGCCACCAGTGGCTATCGCCCGGGGAATAGAACAGCAGGTCGCTCCGGCCGGTGCCCTGGAAGTTGGCCGTGAAGAACCGGTCGCTGGCGATGTTGCCGAAGCCGCTGCTGTTCCCGGCCAGAGTCCAGCTCAGCGAGGTGCCGGAGAAGGTGCCCAGCCACCAGTTGCTGTCGCCCGGGGAGTAGAACAGCACCTGGGTGTGCCCGGTGCCGGTGAAGTTGCCGGTGAAGAACCGGTCGCTGGCGATGTTGCCGAAGCCGCTGCTGTTGTCGGCGAGGGTCCAGCTCAGCGAGGTGCCGCTGAAGGTGCCCAGCCACCAGTGGCTATCGCCCGGGGAATAGAACAGCATCTCGGTCTTGCCGCTGCCGGTGAAGTCCCCGGTGAAAAACGGGTTGCCCGAGATGTTGCCGAAGCCGCTGGTGTTCCCGGCCAGAGTCCAGCTCAGCGAGGTGCCGCTGAAGGTGCCCAGCCACCAGTTGCCGTCGCCCGGGTAATAGAACATGACCTCTTGCTTGCCGGTGCCAGTGAAATTGCCGGTGAAGAACGGGCATCCCGAGACGTTGCCGAAGTTCCACGGGCTGCCGTTTTTTCCCTCGACGTTCCCGGCCAGGTACCAGGGCAGCGTCGGCCCGACGGTCTGGCTGTAGACCCAGGCGTCGAGGTGGTTCTCTACCAGGTGGTGCCGCTGCCAGTGGGTGCGATATGGGCCGCCGGCCTGCTCGTTGACGAACGCGTGGCCCACGACGTCCACGCCGAGGTGGCAGGCGTACCCGAGTGCGTAAGCGAGGAACTGCTCACCCTGGGCCTGGTTCTGGGTGATCATCTGCTCCGCCCGGCGCAGCAAGGCCTGCGCCATCTGGCTGGTCCGCCGGTAGTGCAGCATGTCGGACCAGTAGAACGCGGTCTCGTCCTCCCCGGACTCCATGATCAGCTTGAAGTAGCCGAGCACATCGGTACTGTCGAGCGCCATCGATGCGATCAGGCCCTCGATGGTGTTGAGGAACTCCTGCAGCGCGGTGCTCAGGCTCTGCAGCAGGTCGCCGGTTAGGGCATTGGCCAGGTTCTCAAAGCCGTCCACCACGGGAGCGACGGCCTGCTGGTAGGCCGAGGAGAATACCTCCCACGCCGCGTCGATCTGCAGGATGAGCGCCAGGATCGCAGACCAGGGGTGGGCCTCCTCGTACCCGTTACTGGTCAGGAGCTTGATCAGCGGCCCCCAGTTCTCGTAGGACCAGGTGTCGAGCTGATAGCCCATCCTGAGCAGCAGCATGAACTCATCGCCGGGGACACTCCGCAGATCGCCGAGGAAGAAGAACATGTCGGGGCCGATGGCCCCAAGGGAGGCCAGCTTGGGGTAGGTATGCATGACCTGCGCGTAGAAGGCCGCCTGGGACGGGCTGGCCAGCGGCTGCCCCGGCGCCAGCGGGCCGTCGCCAGGTGCCGCGAACGCGCTCTGCTGGCTCAGTAGATCGGCTACCCGGCGGGCAGCGTAGATGTGCGTGAATGGACCCGGCATCGCTTCCCCCTAATCCGCTACGTCGTGGGAGCCGGCCTCCATGCCGCCGGTCACGGCACGACCAGCCGTATGCCCTCGGGCGGTACCGTCGGCCCCGCCGCATTGTCTACGAATTCGGCGACGGCTGAGTCAGTGTGGCCTTCCTCGATGACCAGCAACACGGTGCGGCCGCTGCTGACAAGCTTCTGATAGGCGCCGGAGTAATGCGATATGCATTTCGGCAGGCGACAGCTCGGCTGCAGAATAGTGAGCACCGTAGGTGACAATCAAGAAGTTCTCCCCCCATCGCGCTGCGGCGCGCCAGTGACATTATCGGCCGGCTCACGCGCTCCGGCCACTTACTCAGAGGACAGCTCTCCCTTGCATTGGCGGCAGGGGTGCCCATAGCACACGTCGGCGCGGAGGACGCCAGCGTCCCTAGACGTGCCTTCCAAGGTGGCCCTGGCCAGCACGCAGCCGTCGAATGTGTGTTTGGCGACCGCGTACACTCGGGAGCATGGCGCAGGTATTCCAGAGCTCTCTGCTTGACCTCTGCGGAGAGGCGGGGCCGGGCACACTCGGAACTTCGGCCTAGTCGGACGCCTGCCTGAATCAGGTCACTGACAGTAATCGTCGGTGCCTCATAGATCTCGGTCAGGAACTCCTGTTGTGAAGCCTCCATACTTGCGCATCCCGCAAGTATGGAAAGCAATGCCATTAGTTAGTCGGTCAGAACGCGATCTCAGCTTGCGAATGGTCAGGACACGAGATACGGCGAATGGGTTGTCAGGATGAACGGACCGGGAGCGCGGCGCAACTCCGTGAGACGCCTGCGGGGCCAGGCAGTCGGCTCAGGCGCCCAGTATCGTGCTCTTCTAACGAGGATCTCCGCACGGTAAGGTGCGCTCAAGCGAGCTGCAGCGTGGAGGACCCATGATCGCTGGACTCGATAGTTCTTTCGATGTGCCGAGCGCAGCTCAGCTCGCTGAAGCCAAGCAGCACGGCGTCAGGATGTGGTCGGGGTATCTCCAGACGAGGTCGGGCGTCAACATCGGTCATGCCTGGGAGCAAGCGGAGTTCGCCCGCGTCCGGACCGCTGGGTTGGCTGTGCTGGCCTTCTGTTCAGGCCTCGACGATCCGGTCGCCTGCAAGAATCTGGCCGCCGCCTGGGGTGTGCGGCTGTGCCTCGATGTCGAGGGCGGGATACGCGGCGACGGCCCCTGGGTCCAGGCCTGGCTCCACCAGAGTGGCGCCGGCCTGTACGGCAACGCTCCCGTGTTCGCCAACCGGCAGGCGGCGTTCTACGTGCTGGCCGCCTATCCAGGAGACAATCCGACGCGTACCTGGACGAGTGATCCGCATTATCCGCGGCCAAACGGCCCTTGCGGCTGGCAGTGGCAGGGAACCCACCAAGAGTTCGGCTGCGGTGTCAACCGAGGCTGGTACGACGACTGGTTCGCGGCGCACCACGACGGCCATGGCGACAACCACTGGTCGTCCCTGGGCGGCTCCGTCGAGCAGGGACCGGTTGCGGCGCAGAACCTGGACGGTCGGCTGGAGCTGTTCGCCTTAGACGCGCACGGGCATCTGCAGGACCTGGCTCAAGCAACGCCAAACGGCGGCTGGTGGTCGAACTGGGCCGACCTCGGCCCGCCGCCGCAGCCCGCAGCCGACGGCAACCCGATCGTTGCCCGCAACCTGGACGGGCGCCTGGAAGTGTTCCTGCGCGCAAGCGACGGCGTGATCTACCACCGCTGGCAGCAAGGTGCCGGCGGCGCGCTCACCGCGAACTGGACGTCGCTCGGCGGCTCCTTTCCTAACGACCCAGTCAGCGCCCAGAACCTCGACGGGCGGCTCGAGTTGTTCGCACTCGGCAGCAACAGCCACCTGTTCGCGCTGGCGCAAAGCGCGGCCAACGGCAGTTGGTGGACAAGCTGGGCCGACCTCGGCCCGCCCCCGCCGGGCGGGGCCGGTGGGCAGCCCGTTGTCTCGCGCAACCTGGACGGCCGCCTCGAAGTGTTCCTCCGCGACGGCGACGGCAAGCTCCACCACCGCTCGCAGCAGTCGCCCGGAGCCGCCCTTACCGCGCAGTGGGTGCCGCTCGCAGGCACGTGGGCACAAGATCCTGTCCCCGCCCAGGACCAGGACGGGCGGCTCGAGTTGTTCGCGCTCGGGGTCCACGGCGACTTGCACGACCTCGCTCAAACGACCGCCAACGGCAACTGGTGGACGAGCACGGCTGACCTCGGCCCGCCGCCCGCCACCGGCGCCGCAGGGAAGCCGGTGACCGCGCGCAACGCCGGTGGCCGACTGGAAGTCTTTATCCGCGGCGCCGACGGAAAGCTCTACCACCGCTGGCAACAGGCCCCCGGCGCATCTCTCACCCAGGCGTGGGCATCACTCGGCGGCTCGCTGCAGCACGACCCGGTCGTTGCGCGCAACAAGGACGGCCGGCTCGAAGCATTCGCCCTCCACGCCGACCACACCGTCGTGCACGACTGGCAGGTCGCCCCTGGACATGGGTGGGCCTGACTCGAACGACCGCCCGTCCCCCGCGCCGGGCCCGATCTCGACCGGGCCGCGGCCTCAGCGACGTCGTAGACACCGATGACGACGCTGATCAGCGGCGGCCTGGCCCGCGGGGCCACCGTTCAGCGGGATTCTGGCTGCGTCGTGGAGGCGGACTCCGGCCCGGCTGACCCGGCCACGGCCTTCCCGGTTGCAGGCGCGGGCGTCTCCGGGCGGTCCATGGTCAGCTTGGATGGCCACCAGTTCCAGCGGCCGAGCAGCACGACCGTGGAGGGCACGAGCAGCGTCCGGACCAGGAAGGTATCCATCAGGATCCCGAGTGCGAGGCCGAGCGCGATGTCGCGGAACTGGCTACCGCCCGCCCCGCCGCCGGCCACGATGCCGAACACTACGAAGGTGCCGGCCAGCACCAGGCCGGCCGAGGTCACGGTCGTGCCGGTCAAGCCGATCGCCTTGACGACCGCCTCACGCAACGGCAGCTTGCGCGCCTCTTCCCTGATCCGGGTCATGACCAGGATGTTGTAATCCTCGCCGAGCGCGAGCAGGAAGATGAACATCAGGAACGGCAGGAAGAAGACCAGTCCCTGGCTCCCCCCGATGTTGACGAACAGCAGCACTGAGAGCCCGAGCGCGGCCAGGTAGGACAAGCCCACCGAGGCGATGAGGTAGATCGGGGCGACCAGGCTCCGCAGCACGAGCGCCAGCAGGATCCCGATGACGACGATTGCGATGGGGATGACCTTGACCAGGTCACTGTTGGACACGGCACTGATGTCGTAGAGGGCCGGCGCCTCGCCGCCGACCGCCGAGTCGATGGCGCCTATGGATTTGGCCACCCTGGCGTTCTCGGCGCGGATCGCCGGGACGGCATTCAGGGCCGATGTGCTGCCGGGATCGCCGGCCCGCAGCCCGACGGAGAACTGTATCGTCCGCCCGTCGGCGCTGATGAAGTTCGAGGTGCTGCGGTAGAGCTGGTAGATGGCGGGCGGCACCTTGCCGGCCAGAGCCGGTGGCTCAACCGGCGGGAGGGCCTTGGCCGGGCCGAGCGCGGCGTGCAGCCTCGTGTAGTCGGCGGGTGGCAGCGTCAGCCCGCTCGGGTTGAGCGGGCCGGCCACCGTGGTGAACAGGCTGCTGGCCTTAAGCTCGCTGGTGGCCTTGGCCAGGACCTGAGGATCGGTCCAGACCGGCTGGCTGAACTTGAAGATCGGTGAGGTCGGGTTGGCGGCCGACTCCGGGAAGTACTTGGTCAGCAGCTGGGTGCCTTTCGCGGAGTCGCTACCGGCCGGCGGGGCCGTGCTGCCGCCGAAGCCTGACGCCGTATAGCCGAGTACGGCCAGGGCCAGGCCGCCGAAGGCCAGCACGCCGATGGCCAGCGTGGTGGCGGGCCGGCGCACGATGCGGCCGGCTACCCGGCCCCAGACGCCGGTCCCGCCGCTGCCCTGGATGCTCCAGGGCAGCAGCTTGGGCTTGTGGAACATGGCCTGGAACAGCGTCCGCTTCATCGCCAGCAGCGACAGGCGGATCGACAGCAGCGCGGGCAGCAACGTTAGGCCGGCCAGGAGGGTGACCGCGATCGCGATGGCGAACGGGATGCCGAGGTTGGAGTAGAAGGGGAAGCTGGCTGCCAGCAGGGTCAGTACCGCCGCGATGACCGTGGCGGCCGAGAAGGTAATCGACTCGCCGACCCGCGTGACCGACTCGACCAGCGCGGTCCGCGCGGCCGGCCGGGCCCCGGCCAGGTCCGAGAGCATGGACCGGAACAGGCCATGCTCGGGCGCCCCGTCCATCCCGGTCACGTCATGGCCGGCCGCCCGCAGCTCCTCCCGGACCCGGAAGACCAGGAACAGCCCGTAGTCCGTGCCGGCGCCCAGCACCAGGACGATCAGCAGGAACTGGGCGAGCGGTGACACCTGCAGGCCATGCTTGGCCGCCTCGGCCACCAGCGGACCGGAGATGAGCACGGAAAACAGCGCGGGCAGCACCGTGGTGATGGCGAGCGTCAGCGATCGGAAGATGAGCACGAGCAGCACGATGATGAAGATCAGCGACAGGTCCTGCACCTTGTTGCCGGTGTTGCCGGACGCCTTCTGCTGGTCCACCTGAACGGCGATGCTGCCCGCCAGGTGGGCCCGCAGCCCGGCGGGCAGCCCGGCGCTGGCGATCTTCGCGCGCATGCTGTCGATGAGGTCCTGCTGGTAGTTCTGGTTGCCGCTGTTGTTGGCGGCGAGGGCGAGCAGCTGCACGGCCTGCCCGTTGGCGGAGCGGCCGACGTCGAGCACCTGCTTGATACCGGTTACGGAGTGGAGCTTGGCCTGCAGGGAAGTCATGGCGCTGATGTCCGCCGTGGTCAGCGGCCCGCTGGTGGTCGCCGCGATGACGGGGATCGGGAGCAGGTTCGAGCTGCCGAACGGCGCGGACAGATCGATCGCGTGCTGGCTGGGCACGCTCGCGGGCAGGAACTTGGAGTTGTTGCTCTGGGTCACGCTGGACAGCGACGGCAGCTGCGTCACGGCCGCGATCGCGCCGACTACCCAGATCAGCAGGACCAGCCAGCGCAGCCGGACGCACCAGCGGCCGATACCCCCGAAAACCGCATCGATGCGCATGGACAACGAGCCTATTGCCCGCCACCGACAAGCCGGTGCACAACCTCCTCACGCGGATGACCTCATGGCTGCGGCCCAAGCGCTGGCGGTTGCGGTACTTTGCTGCTGCACCCGCGATCCGGCTGTTCGAATTTTGCTTCTGACCAGTGGAGCAATGGGGATTCGAACCCAGACCTCGAGGATGTCGTTCGCTGCCAGTCGCACCCGATTGTGCCCGGCCGATGCGGCCCGATGCGGCCCGATGCGGCCCGATCGCGCGGACGGACCGCGGACAAAAGATCAAAAAGGCCTGACCGCCTTCTGCGATCAGGCCTCTGACCTGTACTTACTTGGTAGCGGGGGCAGGATTTGAACCTGCGACCTCTGGGTTATGAGAACAGAAGGCACTGTTCAACCCGGTCCGGCACCTGGCCTGCCTGTCCGTCATCGTTAGGCAGCGAACGGCGCCTACAGCCAGGCCGTGAGGTCGGCGGAAGGAGCGTTCACGTCCTTTGGAGGCACGACGAGCCTCGCGCAAGCCGGCTCAGCTGGAGCGTGAAGGCCGGATCTTTGTGAGGGCTCGGGCTCGCTCACCTTGGGCATGCTCGAACGCTGGTTCCATGGCGTCTAGGTCCTGGTGCAGCAGCCCGTGGGACCTCGCAACGGTGCGCCATCGCGTGACCGCTCGTGTGACCTCAGCCAGGACTTCGAGTGCATCGCCAGCATCTAGCCGGAAGTAGGCAGCGACACTCATCAAGGTATCCACGCTCGCACGCGAATCTGTGTAGTCGATGGCGGTGCTGAGGTGCTTCGAGCCAAATTGGGGGTTGGGGTTGAGGTCGAACGCGGGCGAGAGCATCCACGAATCGCCGCGCTCGTGCAGAAACCCGTGGTTGCGGAGGTGGTCATCGGTGTTGGAGATCAGGATTGAGAAAGCTATCCGCCGCCACAACTGGCGCAGCTCCGCCGCCACGGCCGTGGACCGTTGCTCAACCACTTCCGCGATTTCGAGGTAGCTGCGTTGGTCGCCGTCGCTGGCCTCAAGCATCGTCATCGCGCTGGCGTAGCCGATACGGGCTGTGCCGCGGCGATCGAACCGGTCGATGACAAGCACGTTCCGGTCCCCGATGCGGACCAATTGAGAGTCGGGGACCGTCACCCCCGCGTCCCAGGCGAGGTCAAGGGCCACCTTTTCCCATGCCATGACGTTCCAGGTATCCGAGCTGTCGCTGGGGAACTTGGCAATCGCCACACGGCCGGCAGCGTCCAGGACATGTGCCTTGGGACGTGCACCGCCCAGGGAACTGCCCGCCCGCACCAGCCGCTTAAGGTCTTCGTAGTCGGCTGTATCGCTTTCGGCGCGCGCTGCAATATTAAGGAGCGCCGGAAGATCCGTGAGGGCAGGGACCCCTGACTCGTCGGTCGCGAGGAAGGGGCTTTGCTCGCTGAGCCGGAAGCGCAGCGCTCCCTGTCGCAGGTCGTCTCGGACGCCGAGCAGCAAGTTGACCTCACTCATCGAGCGCGGGGCCGTTGCTGCAGCTTTGGCCCGGGCTCGCTCGGCGCGCTGGATCAGCGTCCGTCCCCATCGGTCTGGTGAACTGTCGGCGAACGCGCCGAATAGCGCGCGGCCGACGGGTGTCTGCAGCGTGCCGGTGACCAGGGGCAGCCCTGGGTCCAAGGCGTAAGCGTTTGGATTTGCGAGGTATCTGTCGTTGTAGACGAAGCTGGCCGACTCGATTCCGCGGCGGCGGTGGGGATACATCCGACCGGCAAGAAGATTCTGTTCGCCGACGGAGACATAGACCTCGACGTCGCTCACGGCCTTCGCCCCGGCCTTGGCGGGCGCACCCGCTCAGGCAGCGCCTCCTCCGACCGGAGACGGCCCTCGTCTGTCGCATACGGATCAAGCGCCGCCACCAGCGAGTCAAGCACCCCCAGCGCCCGGGCCACCCTCAGAACGCTTTCCATGCTGGCGCCCTGACCGTTCTCCAACCGCATGACGGTGTGGCGTGACACTCCGGCCCGGTCCGCCACCTGAGCGGCCGTAAGCCGCCGCAATCGCCGCCACGTAGCAAGTTCCTCACCGATGCGCCGCTGGCCGTTAGCTACCGCGATCGGCGTCCTCGACGCCGCCATGGAACTCCTAAAGTTCTTCCTCTGCTACCCTAATAGCTTTAGAGTAGCATATTTACAACCTTATAGAAGCGACCGCTTCGCGGAGCTGGAGAGGTCCACAGCCCCCGGACAGAGACAACGCCAACCGATAATGCCTGCCTAGTCACAGAGCGAGCACACCCAGCACGAGACGAGCTCAGCTAGGTAGCAATAGTACAACTGTAAGGGTCTTAGAGTTGCAGATCTGGAACTCTAAGCCCAGTTACAAAGACCTCTCGTCCTCCGCCTGGCCGGGAGAACCCCGAGTGAGGCCGCCGCAGGATCCACGATGAGCTGGCTGGCCTGAGAGTCACGGTCGCGGCGTGGACCGTATGGGAGAACCTCAAGACCTGCAGTATCGACCCCGCGCCGCGAGGGGACCGGGCCCCCGGGGAACGGTGAAGTTCACGGAGAACAGGGCTCCCGCGCAACGGTCGGCAATGACGCCCTTCGCGTGATTGCTCCGGTCGGCAATGACCTCTGCGCCGACTTCGGTAAACGCGGCGGCATCTGCCCGCGCGGCTGGCCGGAAGTTCTGGCCGCGGAGCAGAAGGGAGCTGGTCAACACGCAGGCCGTCATCGCGACCGTAGACGCCGCCCTTGCGGCGGCGATCGCCGTACTGGCCGTGAAGAAGGCCGAAGCGACCACGATCTTGGCAGTGGCGGCGGGGTTCCTCGTCGCGTGGACGGCACTGTTCCTTCTAGAACGGCAGACTCTGCGCCTGCTGCGCCGTACAAAGCCGCGGTTTCCCACGCCGCCAGACGAATCCTGACCAGTTCCCCGGTTCGTCTTACCCCAGCCTTCTGATCCGTAGATCAGTACGGAGTGTCCAGCCAGTGCGCCGAAGTCCGTATCCGCAGGTCAGGGTCCACTTGATCTCCAGGCTGTCTGCCCTGGTCCGGCTCTGCCCGGCCTGTCTTGTGCGAAAGCTGTGAGAGATCGCCGCCCGCGTCCTGAGGCAGGCTCGTGTTCGCCCGATTTGCGCCGGGCACACTGACGCTGACCGAATCCAGTCACATCGTCGGCACCGGCTGGTCCGCACGCGGTCGCCGGGGTAGGGAAGGTAACGATGCCGGTCATCGTGGTTACCAGGCTTCGGCTCAAGGACCCGGCGTTCTTCGATGAGTTCTTCGCCAGCGCCCTGGCGGTGGTGGAACAGGCACAAAACTCGGCAGGCAACCTCGGCGCGGATGTGCTGGCCGAGGCGAACAACACCTACTGGACCCGCACCGCCTGGCGAGAACGCGACTCGATGAACGCGTTCGTAGGCAGCGAACCGCATCTGTACACCATGGACCGCATTGATGAGTGGTGCGATGAGGCAACCTTCGCCGACTGGGAGCAAGCCAGCGCAGATCTGCCGGACTGGCAGGACGGCTACGGGCACCTTCTCGCCAGCGGCCAGGCAGCGAGCCTTACAAATGCGACAGATGCCCATCACACCCGCGATTTTCCCGCCCCAGTCGTGCCCTCCTAGCCATCTCCAGGCGCATGGGTGCACCGCCGACGGGCGGCTGTTTCGCCGCGCCCGCAGCGGCCCGCTCAGCGAGAACCTCTACGACCGCATTTGGCACCAGGGCCCCCGGCAGCCAGGAACGCCGACACGCTCAACCTTCTGGCCAGCTGGAAGGGCACCGAAAACACACAGGACACCGCGCTCAAGCAGACCTGAGTTCGCGCTCAGGCCGCGCCGCGGACGGAACCAGGGCGGTCGACCGTCCCCGGCGCTGCACATCCAAAAGTGGACCGCGCGACCGCGCCTGCAATGAGCGCTCGACGCCATCACCCGGGGCCAGCATGCGGATAAACCGGAAACCAGTTCGGAGTGTCGCCCACCAAACGGAACTACTGTCAACCAGCTACCGGAACCGCGTCCGCAAACTGTCGCCCAGGAACCGGAATCGATGTGTCCAGCATCTACCGGGACCGCACACCAGTGCGGCCCAACCCTGCCGCCACCCCGCTGCCATAGAGATCCAAAAGGCCTGACCGCATTCCGGCGATCAGGCCTTTGACCTGCACTTACTTGGTAGCGGGGGCAGGATTTGAACCTGCGACCTCTGGGTTATGAGCCGTACGACGGCCGTCTCCACGGTCGCGCGTGGTCTCTGGTCACTGCGCTGGCCTCGGTAGAACGGCCGAGCGCACTCGTGTCGAGCGTTCTACGTCTCCCCCGTCTCGATCTGTCCCGCCGCATCCCGTGCACAAATCCGTGCACAAAGCTGGTTCCCGACCTGCGGGTTTCCGTCCTTCCAACGTGCGCGACCGCGCACACAGCATGTCCGGCCAGTACACCGGAATCCGTATCCGCAGGGGTCCGGGGCGGCGAGCCCCGGGTGCGCGCCAGCGCGGGAGGGATCACTGGCAAGCCGGGGTCTAACGTGAAGTGAGCTTACCCCATGAAATGGAGTAAGCTGAGTTTCTCAAGTACTGCAGGAGGACGGATGGACCAGGCGGAGAGAGACCACATCCAGCACGAGATCGAAATCGCGGCGAACAAGCTCTTCCCCGGCTGGATACGCCGCGTCGAGTTGCTGCAACACGACGACGCACCAATGATCGAGCCGGGCCAGCTGATGCCCAGGCTCGTCTTCACCGATCCCGCCGACCGCTTGCAGGATCCGCATCCCGATCCCCGCAAGGTGGCCAAGGCGGCCCGGACGTTCAAGCTGGCCGTCGGCCCCGGGCTCAACCAGTTCCGGGACAACCTGTTGGAGCGGTGGCCCGAGATCCGGTACATCGAGGTGATGCAAGAAGACGACAGCGGCCAGCGGGTGGCCGGTAACGTCCGGTTCGTCGAAGACGGCCGCGTGGCCGCCGATGGTGAGTTCACCCACGTGATGGTCCGGCTCAGGACGGCCGAGCTGGACATCGTGGACACGCTGATCGCCGCGGGTATCGCGAACAACCGCGCAGAGGCCATCCGCTGGGCCCTGACCCGCATCCCCGAACGCCCCGCCTACGAGCAGCTGCGGGAGCACACCCGCGACATTGACCGGCTCAAGAGCCAGTTCTAACCCGGGCTCCCCCGGATAGCGGCGCCGCAGGCGCCGCCTTGCCGGTTCAAACGCCTCGGCAGAGATCACAAAGGACGAGGGCGACCGGCCGGACAAGGACACTGCCGCGTGACCCGCCGTGCACAAACGACAAGCAAAAAGCCCCAGATCCGGTACAGCTCATCGAGGTCGCTGGGACGGTAAGGGCGGATTGCCGCTCGTGTGCGGCCGATGCGCCTACCTCCAGGTTCTCTCGGCGAACCGGCACACCAGCGGTCGGCTGGGGTCGGCAGAGGGCGTTCTGGCTGCTGTACGACGTGGTCGATCTTGGCTTTCACCCGACTTGTGACAAGTTAGTGGGCACCGGGTGGTCGACGGTCGCAGGGGTAAGTGCTCAGCCGGGCGGCGTGGCCCCGGCCTGGCTGAGGAATATGCGCCGGTAGTAGTTACGGATCCAGTCGTGCACCTGGCCGGGGGTCAGGCCCAGTTCGCCGGTCAGGGTCCGGTTGGTGCCGCAGTCGATCGCGATCACGAAGTCTTGCTGATCGCGGCCGGACATCGGCGCTGACGCCGAACTGGATATCGTCCTGCCAGGAACCGCGCTGGCGGAGTTCTACCGGTTGCGCATAGCGGCGATGTCACAGTCCCTAATCTCGGCTGGACTACTGACTGCTCCAGAGGTGGACCGCCTCACCGCCCGCCTAGCCGAACCTGACTTCATGGGCTGCGGCTTTGCGCACATCGGCGCCTGGGGACGGCGCAACGATCGCTCGTCCGCGTGAGCTCGGCCACCTGTACCCGGGCGACATGGATCGCTACGCGACCGGCTTCTCGTCTCGCTGGGTCTCGCTAGCAGATCCGTTAGCAAGATCGCTTCCTGACGTCCAATTTGATGCTGACCCCGACCAGGCACGCCGTCGGTCACCGACGTTAACCCCTTGTCTGCTGCGGTTGCTGTCAGCAGGTCCCGTGAGCCGTCTGGATGAAGTAAAGATTCCTATCTGTCCTCGTCCTCTGGGACGTCCGCAGCCTCGGCATGTTCCTCCGGCGCCTTATCTGAGGTACTCGCGCGCAGATGGTAAGCCCCGTCGAAAATCTCGGTCACTGATTCCCGGATCTCTTTGCGGACAGTTTCCTCATCTTTGCTGAGATTCTCAATGTTCCGCTGATAAAGAATGAATGTCGTACCGAACGGCAGCTGCGAGGGTGTCCCCGCATCAAATTCTCCGCCCAGCGGAAACAAACTGCCGGTGGGGCCGCCGGCTTGAACGGCGGGCACGTGCCACCGCGTGTCCGGGTCCAGACCGTTATCAACCATGGACGTTTCTGGCAGCCACTCCACATCGATAAAGACGCGGGATGAACCGGCTACCTCCGAGTCGTGGATCCTGATCTCTTCGGTAACTTTCGCCTCGAAGTCAGCGCGCTCCATCCGGTACGGCACCACCCAGGTGGCGGAATCCAGCTTCGCCGCCGCGGCGAAGTCGGGCTGCCCTGCGTCACGGTTACCCGGATGGAGCCAGACCTTGACCTGGCCGTGCAGCGCCCACGCCGGGCCGAACCCATCGGCCAGGCTGAGCAGGTCGTCGAGGCAGGTGGCCGAGTCGCTGAATCGGCCTAGCCGGTAGAGCGCGACCGCGAGGCGCCAGCGCGCCTGGGCGGATTCAGGGTCGGCCTCGACTGCCGCCTGGGCGGCAATCCGGGCATCCTCAAAATACTCCAGCCACCAGAGTGCCTCTGAGGCGAGCACGAACGACGCGACCCGGATCGAAGTCGATGGCTCCTTCAGGTGGCGATGTGCGGTCCACAGGGCCTGAAGGGGATGCTTCCTGCAGCTACGCATGTGCTCTTGGAGTGTATCCAGAGTACGCTTGACCGATTCTGCGGCCCGATGGCGGTGTTCAGAGGGCACATAGTCGAGCCACCGTGCTATGGCTTCGGTAACTTCATCATTAACCTCGAACTCGCGCGCTATCGGATGTTCCGCGTAGCCGGGCCCAGAATGATGCGAGGGATGGGAGCCTCGAATAACCGATGTGGTCATATCGTCACCGCTCATAGGACACCTCATCGTTTCTTTGCCTCGGGACGCCCGCCGGAGAACAGCGAAATTTATCACCCACCCTAGAGTGCCCGGCTCCGGCTGTGAGCACATGCGGCGCGGCGGGGTTGACATCCGGCTCTGAGGAAGCTGAACTGATCTTGGCTCGCGCTGTCATCTTGAATCCAACCGTGTCGCTGGATGCCGGACTTCCACGCAAACCGTTGCCCAGGAACCGGACTCGATGTGTCCAGGGCCTGGATCGACCGCCACACCGGCGAACTGCCCGTCGCCGCAGCGACATCCGTGCCTGGTTGGTGGTGCTGCTCGACGGTGAGGCACGGACCCGCCCCCGGTCGCACACCACCGTCCGCGTCCACTTCGGCATCCTCCCGCCCTTCATCGAGGACTGGGCGGCGACACGCGGCCGCCCGTGGGAGATCACCTCAGGCAACGCCGACGCGGTCCTGGAGGTGCCTCGATCCGGATCTGGCTCCGCGACCCGGCATGACACCGCCTAGCGCCACGAGCCCGCCGGAGGTTGGCTTGAGACGTAACGTGGGTGATCCCACTGAGGCGGTCGAATCAAAGGAGCGGTCGCTGATGACCACAAGCCCTTGTAGCACAACCAGCAGGCCACAGCGCAACTGGGCCCACATCGCGCGTGCGATGCCGGTAAGCGCCGGAGGTGTTCATGATGAGTGACATGAAAAGCCGGGCGAGTCGCAAGGTCGCGGTGCTGGGCCCGATCCCGCGCGACCAGATCGTGACCCATGCCGGTGAGCGGTTCCACAAGTATGGATGCGTAATGTACACGGCGGTTGCCCTCTCGGCCCTGCTGGATGTTGGCGACACGATCGTCCCGATTTCACACGTCCGTCGGCAGGACGAGGATCCGATCAAGCAGATCCTGGGATCTTTCCCGAATATCGACACCACCGGTATAACGTCGCCGGCCGACCAGGGGGACGTAGTCGAGCTGCGTTATATCGACCAGAATCGTCGCGCCGAGCGGCAGACGAGCTTCATGAACCCGATCCTGCCGGCCGACATCGACAAGGTGCTCGATGCCGACGTGTTTGTCTGTGTCCCGATCACGGACTACGAGGTCGGGCAGCCAACGCTGCGGCACATCAAGGAGCACAGCCGCGCAACCGTGGTGCTGGACGCTCACGGTCCCGCGATGACGCTGACCCGCAGCGGCGAGCGCCATCCAAGGGTGTGGGCTGACCAGGACGTATGGCTTCCGTACATCGACATCCTGAAGATGAACCTTGACGAAGCGAGCTCGACGTGGCTCGGTGAGTCAGCGGAGATGACGGCTGATCCGCCGAGGCTGAGCGATGAACAGCTGCGCGACCTGGCGCATCACTGTCTGGACCGCGGTGTCGGGGCGGTATGCGTGACCCTCGACGAGCGTGGCTGCGCTGCCTTCTTCCGGGATGCCTCCGGAGGGGTCGCCGAGGAGTTTGTCAATCGAATCGAGGTGGAGCACGTCGTGGACACCACCGGTGCCGGCGACTCGTTCGCCGGCGGACTGGCCTACGGCTACCTCGCGTACCGTGATTACGTTGTGGCCTGCCAGTACGGGAATGCAATGGGCGCTCAGCGCTGTACCGGCACGGATCTGAACGTCTACCTGTCACGGGAGGAAACCGAGCAGCAGATCCTCGCGGCGTACGGTCCTCGATCGTAGTAGGAAATTCCTGAACGCCCCCTCTGACCTGCACTTACTTGGTAGCGGGGCACGATTTGAACCTGCGACCTCTGGGTTATGAGCCAAGACGGCAGCGTTCAACCCTGCGCGCCATCGAACGGCATCGACAAGGTCCCGCCTCCTACGATCGGCCAGCATGGCGCGCATGCCAGGTCATCGTGCGTGTCGCTGGCCGCGCACGCATCGTTGGCGCCTCCGGGGTTAGTCTGTGACTATGTTGATCATCCCGGGCGTTGAGGTGGATGAGGGACGCCTGGCCGACATCTGCGACCGGTATGGGATCGCCGAGCTGCAGATCTTCGGCTCCAGGGCCGTCGGAACCGCCGGGCCCGACAGCGACATCGACATTCTCTACACACTGCGCCCCGGGCGCCGGCTCGGCTGGGAAATCGAGCAGCTCGCTGACGAGCTCACCGCACTGTTCGGCCACCCGGTTAACCTCGTGTCACTCCGCTCCCTGCACCCCCTGCTGCAACCATCCGTCCTGGCCGAAGCCCGGCCTGTCTATGCAGCGTGACATCCTCCTGCTCGCTGAGATGATCGATGCTGCGGAACAGGCATGGGCTCGCCTTGGGCTTGCTAGTGCTCTCGCCGTTTCGTTTGCACTTGCCTTGGCGGCGTGTGGGCAGGCGCCCTCGCAGGGTCAGGGAACGGTGTCCGGTGTCGCTGGTGGGTGCCAGAATCCGCTGGAAGGCAGGCTGCAGCCCATCGTGATCGTCGCCAGGCAGAACGGGCATGCAGTCGCGAAGACAGTCGCGCGTTTCGAGGACTTCCGGTCTCGGTACAGGCTGGTGCTGCGGCCAGGCCGGTACGCGATCAGCGACCCGTTGTCAGGTGCTTCTCCGTATACCGTCGTGCTGCATCCCGCGGCGAGGATCAACGTCAACTTCCCGAACAGATGCTAGTCAAGGCAGCGGGGAGTTGTCTACTTTGACCGCTGCGCGGCAAATGAGTGAGTTGACCTCGCGAGCCCTACTGCATGCTTATGCAAGATCCTTGGATGGCCGCTGGTGTGATCTGTGCGAGTGGCTGACCGTGAGACACGCTCGCCGAGCCGTCGATCTGTATACGTCTGGGGCCAGCTTCAGACCGTAAATATTGCGCTGAATAGTAGTTCTGAATAACGATAGGCTCGTGGCCATAGCTAGGGCGACGACGCTACACTCTGTCCGTGCCGCCGCCGCCCACAAGTCAGCCTGAGCGTGCGGCCGAGCCCCCGGCTCCGTCGGGGTTGTGGGAGTGGAGTTCAGCCGAGCGCAGGCTGCTCCTGATCACTGTCATTGG
>CAVQVG010000017.1:0-733522 GCA_963717125.1 uncultured Actinomycetes bacterium | reverse complement strand
CCAGCAGCTCCTGCGCCGGGCTGGCCGGCGCCACATACCCCCCCGCCAGCTCCGGCCGGCCCGCATCCGGGGCCGGCAGCGCCGCCCGGTCCAGCTTCCCGCTGGGCGTCAGCGGCAGCCCGCCAGCTCGGTGAACACCGCCGGGACCATAAACTCCGGCAGCCGCTGCCCCACAAACGCCCGCAACTCACCAGCCGGCGGGATACCCCCGGCCGGCCCGGCGGGGACCAGCCAGGCCACCAGCCGCCGGTCCTGGCCGTCGCGGTCCGCGGCCACCACCGCCACCCGCACCCCCGGATGGGCGGCCAGCGCCGCCTCCACCTCACCCGGCTCCACCCGGAACCCGCGGATCTTCACCTGCTCATCGGCGCGGCCCAGGAACTCCAGCTCCCCGCCCGCCAGCCACCGCACCCGGTCCCCCGTCCGGTACAGCCGCGACCCATCCCCAGCGAACAAGTCCGCCACAAACCGCTCCGCCGTCAGCCCCGGCCGCCCGCCATACCCCCGCGCCACCTGCGCCCCGCCGATGAACAACTCACCCGCCACCCCCACCGGCACCGGGCCCAGGTACCGGTCCAGCACATACACCCGGGTGTTCGCGATCGGTGACCCGATCGGCGGCGCCTGCCCGGCACCAGGATCAGCCAGCGCGGCACAGGAGATCACCGTGGTCTCGGTTGGGCCGTAGGCGTTGAACAGCCGCCGCCCCGGCCCCCACCGGCCGGCCAGCTGCGCACTCACCCGCTCCGACCCCACGACCAGGGTGGTG
Source organism: uncultured Actinomycetes bacterium (assembly GCA_963717125.1). Lineage (GTDB taxonomy): Bacteria > Actinomycetota > Actinomycetes > Streptosporangiales > Streptosporangiaceae > RYN-230. Next base: position 732,753 of record CAVQVG010000017.1, on the reverse strand, counting down.
ATGCCGGGCAGGTCACCGGGATCCAGCACGCCCAGCAGCGACGGCGCCACGCTGGCCACCTGGGCCCCGCTGCCGCGGATCAGCTGCGCCAGCAGCGCCGGCCCGGCCCGCTGGGCGGATGTGGCGACCGCCAGCGTGCCCCCGGCGGCCAGCACCACCGCGACATCCAGGGTCGCGGCGTCGAAGCTGAACGAGGCGAACTGCAGCACCCGCACACCAGCCGCGGCGCCGAACACCGGCCGCAGCGCGACCGCCACGTTCACCAGCCCGCCGTGGGTGACCTGCACCCCCTTCGGCGTCCCAGTTGACCCCGAGGTATAGATCACATACGCCAGCTGGCCCGCGGCGGCCACCGCCGGCGGCGGCCCGGCCGGCGCCGCGGCCACCGCCGCGGCCACCACGGGATCATCCAGCGTGATGGCCACCAGCTGGCCCGCGGGCAGCTCCCCGGCCAGGCCCGCAGCCACCCCGCGCCGGCTGACCAGCACGCTGGCGTGGCTGTCGGCCAGCATGAACGCCAGCCGCCCCGCCGGGTAGCCCGGGTCCAGCGGCAGGTACGCGCCGCCGGCCTTCCACACCGCCAGCATCGCCACGACCATGCCCGCGCCCCGCTCCAGGCACAACCCCACCACCGACTCACCGCCCACCCCCACCCCACGCAGGTAATGCGCCAGCCGGTTCGCCCGCTCCTCCAGCCCCCCATAACTCAGCGACACCCCACCACACGTCACCGCCACCACGTCCGGGCCCGCCGCCGCCCGCGCCGCGGCCAGCTCATGCATCCCGCCCGCCGCCGCCACCGGCGCCGGCGTGTCATTCCAGGTGACCAGCAGCTGATGACGTTCCGCCGCGGTCAGCACCCCCAGCCCCGACAACGGCCGGGCCGGGTCCGCGGCGACCGCCGCCAGCAGCACACCCAGATGCCCCGCCATCCGCCCGATCGTCGCCGCATCAAACAACGCCGTGCTGTACTCGACCACGACCGCCAGCCCGCCCCCACCGGCCTCCGCCAGCAGCACCGACAGATCAAACCTCGCTACCCGTCGTCCCAGCCCGCATATCCGCCGACCGACCTCGCCCGCAAGGCATCCGGTCTCCCATCGCTTTCGCCATCGCCAGGGTCCTCGGCGGCATAGCGGAAGGATGTCTGGAACAGTGGGGTGCGGGACCGGTCCCGGTCACTGACCAGCGCGTTGACCAGCTGCTCGAACGGCAGGTCCTGATGCGCGTAGGCGCCCAGCGCCACCTCGCGGACCCGGCCGAGCAGCCCGGTGAACTCCGGGTCGCCCGACAGGTCAGCCCGCATCACCAGGGTGTTGACGAAAAACCCGATCAGGTCCTCCGTCTCGGCCCGGTTGCGGTTCGCGACCGCGGTGCCCACCACCACGTCGTCCTGGCCGCTGTAACGGCCCAAAAGCACCGCATACGCCGCGAGCAGCGTCATGAACATCGTCGCGCCGCCCTCACGGGCCACCGCTCGCAACCCCGCCGCGGTCTCCGCCGCGACGCTGAACTGTGCCACCGCGCCTGCGGTGGACCGCACCGGCGGGCGGGGCCGGTCAGCGGGCAGCTCCAGCACCGGCGCCCCGGCCAGCCGGCCACGCCAGTACGCCAGCTGGCCCTCCAGCACCTCCCCGGCCAGCCACCGCCGCTGCCACACCGCGAAATCGGCGTACTGCACCACCAGCGGCGGCAGCGGATCCGGCTCCCCCCGCCGGAACGCCTCATACAAAACGACAAGCTCACGGCGGAAAATCCGCCCCGACCACTCATCAAAGACCACATGATGCACCGACAACGCCAGTACATGATCACCAGCAGCCAGCCGGACCAGCGCGGCCCGGATCAGCGGCCCGGCGGCCAGGTCAAATGGCGCCGCCGCGTCCGCCGCCACCAGCGCCCGCGCCGCGCCCTGCGGGTTTTCCTGGCCTGAGACGTCAGCCACCGGCAGCGGGAAACCCGCGGGCGGGCCGATCACCTGATACGCCACCCCGTCCGGGCCCGCCACCAGCCGGGTCCGCAGCACCTCATGCCGGCGCACCACCGCGCCCAGCGCCGCACCCAAAGCCGCCACATCCAGATCCCCGCCCAGCCACAGCGTGACGGGGATGCCGTATTCCGCCGACCCCGGTTCGAGCTGGTCCAGGAACCACAGCCGCTGCTGACCAAACGACAGCGGCGGCCGCTGGCCGCGGTCCGCGGGCGTGACCGCCGGCGCCGCCACCCCCCGCGCCGAACTCTCGATCACCGCGGCCAGGGCCTGCACCGTCGGCTGGTCGAACAGGGCGGCCAGCGGGATCTCGACCCTGAACACGCCCCGGATCCGGGAGATGACCTGGGTGGCCAGCAGCGAATGCCCGCCCAGGTCGAAGAAACTGTCATCGGCGCCGACCCGGCTCACACCCAGGACCTGCGCCCAGATCCCGGCCAGCAGCTCCTCCGCCGGGGTGGCGGGCGGCACATACCCGCCCGCCAGATCCGGGCGGGCCGTGTCGGGGGCGGGCAGCGCAGCGCGGTCCAGTTTCCCGTTCGCGGTCAGCGGCAAGCTGGCGAGCTCGGTGAACACCGCCGGGATCATGAACTCCGGCAGCCGCTGCCCCAGGAACGCCCGCAGCTCACCAGTGGGCGGGATGCCGCCGGCTGGGTCGGCGGGGACCAGCCAGGCGACCAGCCGCTGATCGCCGGGCCGGTACTCTCGTGCGAGGACCGCGGCGTGGGCCACACCGGGATGCTCGCGGACCGCGGCTTCGATCTCGCCGGGCTCGATCCGGAACCCGCGGATCTTGACCTGGTCATCGGCGCGGCCCAGGAACTCCAGCTGGCCTGCCGCGGTCCACCGGGCCATATCACCGGTGCGGTACATCCGGGCCCCCGGCGGCCCGAACGGGCACGCCACGAACCGCTCCGCGGTCAGCCCCGGCCGCCCCAGGTATCCCCGGGCCAGCTGGCTGCCCGCCACATGCAGCTGCCCGGCCACCCCGGCCGGCACTGGATGCAGGCTGCCATCGAGCACATATACCCGCAGGCCCGCTAGCCCGCGGCCGATCACGCTGCCGCCGGCCGGGCCCCGCCCTGGGCCTGGACCCAGGGCGGCGTAACTGACATGCACGGTGGTCTCGGTGATGCCGTACATGTTGACCAGCGCGGCAGCACTGTCTTGATGACGCTCATACCATTGCCGCAGCCGCCCCGCATCCAGCGCCTCACCGCCGAGCACCACCGAGCGGAGCACTAGCCCGCGGCCCACCTCAGGGTGCTCGGCGTCCGCCTGCATCAGCTGGTAAAACGCCGACGGGGTCTGGTTCAAGACCGTCACCCGCTCCCGGTCCAGCAGGCGCAGGAAATCCACCGGAGAGCGGGACACCCCGGCCGGCACCACCACCACGCGCCCGCCATGCGCCAGCGCCCCCCACAGCTCCCATACCGAGAAATCGAACGCAGGTGAGTGGAACCACGTCCACACATCAGCGGCGCCGAAGCCGAACCGCTGCTGCGCCGCGCCCAGCAAGCACGCCACGTTCCCATGCGGGACACCCACTGCCTTCGGACGCCCCGTGGATCCGGAGGTGTACATCACATACGCGAGCTGGCCCGCCGTCACCGCCGCGCCCGGCGGCGGCCCGGGCGGCGCCGCCGCCACCGCCGCCGCCACGACCGGGTCATCCAGCCACACCACCACCTCCACACTGGCAGGCAGATCAGCAGCCAGGCCATCCGCGCGCCCACGGTGACCCGCCAGCACCCGCGCGCCGCTGTCGGCCAGCATGAACGCCAGCCGCTCCGCCGGATAATCCGGGTCCAGCGGCAGGTACGCACCCCCGGCCTGCCACACCCCCAAGATCGCCGCCACCATCCCCGCGCCCCGCTCCAGGCACAACCCCACAATGGTCTCGCGGCCCACCCCCGCCCCCCGCAGGTAACCCGCCAGCCGGGCCGCCCGCTCCGCCAGCCCCCCATACGTCAGCCACACCCCACCACAGGTCACCGCCACCACGTCCGGGCCCACCGCCGCCCGCGCCGCGACCAGCTCATGCACCCCGCCCACCGCCGGCACCGGCGCCACCGTGTCATTCCAGCCATCCACAAGCTGGTCCCGCTCAGCCGCGGTCAGCACCGCCAGTTCCCCGACACACTGCCCCGGATCAGCCGCCACCGCCGCCAGCAAAGTGACCAGGTGCCCAGCCATCCGCCCGATCGAGCCAGCATCAAACCAGGCCTGGTCATACAGCAGGCCGATAGTGAGCTGAGACCCAGGCCCAGCCACCACCGTCAGCGGATAGCTGGGCTGCTCACGAGACAAGTTGTCCCGCACACGCAGACCAGCCGCAGCGGCCCCGCCCTGCCCCCCCTCCAGCGCCTCATCCGGGAAGTTCTCGAACACGAACAAACTGGAGAACAACGGCTGGCCAGCCGGGACGGCGCTGGCGGCCTGGATGTCCACCAGCGGAGTGTGCTCGAACCGGCGCGCCCGGACCTGTTCTTTCTGCAGCCCCCGCAGCCACCCGGCCACCGGCTGGCCCGGATCGACGCGGACCCGGGCAGGAGTGGTGTTGATCAGCAGCCCGACCATGGACTCCATCCCATCGACCTGATCACCACGCCCGGACGTGGTCACCCCGAACACCACGTCACTGCTCCCGCTGTAGACGCCCAGCAACACCGCCCACGCCCCCTGCACCACCGTGTTCAGCGTCAGCCGGTGACGCCGCGCGAACTCCCCGAGCGCAGCGGTGGCCGCCGCCGGCAGCCGCACCCGATGACGATGATGCCCCTGCCGCCCAGTGCCACTATCGACCCCCAGCGACGTCGCCGCGGTGACCCCAGCCAGCCGCTCCCGCCAGTACCCGCTGGCCCGCGCCACGTCCTGCCCGCTCACCCAGGCCACAAAATCACGGAACGGCCGGTGCACGTGATGCGGCGGCTGTTCCCCCGCCCGGTAGCAGTGGTAAGCCTCGATAAGCTCACCCAGCACAATCGGGACACTCCACCCATCCAGCAGCAGATGGTGATAACTCCACACCAGCTGATGACGCCCACCACCCAGCCGCATCAGCGCGATCCGCACCAAAGTCGGCTGGCTGAAATCAGCACCCCGGGCCCGGTCAGCCGCCATATACCCAGCAACCGCCTCCCGCTGCCCCCCCTCATCCACCCCCGACCAGTCCAGCACCTGCCACGGCAACGGCACCGACCGCGACACCACCGACAGCGGCCCAGGCACCCCATCCCACACCACCGTGCTGCGCAGCACCGCATGCCGGGAAAACACCAGCTCCCACGCCCGCCGCAACGCCGCCAGATCCAGCTCACCATCCAGCAGCAACCCGTTCTGCACCCAATACACACCCGACCCCGGCGCCAGCCGGGAATGGAACAACATCCCCTCCTGCAACGCCGTCAACGGGTAAACATCCTCGATGGCACGGCCCTGCGCGTCGGCCGCCAGATCGAATGTCGTCATGATCGACCTCCGGAGTCGGCGCTCTCGCCCGCTGGAGCCGGTGAGCCAAGGCGTTGCTGAATGACGTCGAGGGTGTGCTGGTCGAGGCGCGCCAACGGGAAGTCCGAGGGCGTGTACCCGCCGACGCCGGGGCTGCAGCAGTGCTCGATCAGTTCGCCGAGGATCTCGGCGTAGCGCCGCGCCAGCCGCTCGATCGTCGAGTGCTCGTGCACTTGATCGGAGTACGTCCAAGCCAGCTCTAGCCGATCGCTGGCGACCCGCCCATCGAGATCGACGAGATGAGCCCGCCTCCCCGATAGAGCGCGGTCAGGGCCAAGCGACTGCGGCATTACCCGGAACAGCTCTGTGCCAGGGTTGCCTCGGCCGGTCTGTCCCAGATAGTTCAGGCTGATCTCCGCCGGCACGGTATTCAGCGCCCGGCTGACCTCTTCCGTTGCGAGGTAGCGCAGCACACCATAGCTGAGGCCCCTGCGCGGTACCTGCCGCAACCGTTCCTTGGTCTGCCTGAGCGCGGCACCCAGATCACTGGGGTATGCGTCGAATGTGACTGTTACGGGGAAGATCGTCGTGAACCAGCCCACGGTACGTGAGACATCGAAGTCCTGCCCGAGGTCTTCACGGCCGTGACCTTCGAGGTCGATCGTGATCGTGGGGCCACCGGCCCATTCCCTGACCACCACGGCCAGGGCCGTCAGGAGCGCATCATTGATATGTGTCCCGTACGCGGCCGGCACCGCGCGCAGCAACCGGTCGGTCTGCTCAGCGGACAGCTCACTTCGCAGCACCCGCGCCGAGCTGAGATCGTTCACTCCATCTGGATGATCGCGAGGGACCAGGGCGGAGCTCGTTGCCGGCAGCCAGAAATCGGCCTCGGCCACCACGTCGGCTGAGGTGGCCAGCTCGGCCAACCGCTGCGACCACCGTTTGAACGATGTCGTCTTGGCGGGCAGTCGCACCGGCAACCGGCTTTCGGCCTGGCCGTACGCGATCATCAGGTCCTCGAGCAGGATCTGCCATGACACCGCGTCCACCGCAAGGTGGTGAATCGTCATGAACAGCCACTGGCCACGGTCACCACGGTCGAAAAGAACGGCCCGGATCAGTGGTCCATGTTCGAGGTCGAGGCCGGTTTGCGCACTGGTGGCTGCCACCGCCAGCGCGTCCCGCTCGGCCTGTTCACTCAGCCCGGTCAGATCGAGTTCGGAGAGCACCTCCGCCTGCTCGGCTGCGGCGCAGCACAGACGCGCACCATCGCTGTCACCGCCGAGACCGGTAAGGCGCAGACGCAGCGCATCGTGCTGCTCCAGCAGGGCGGCGAGCGCCGCCCCCAAGGGCTCCGGATCGACTCGCCAGCGTGCCTCGAGCAGCCGGGACTGATTGTAGTGGCCAGGTTCAGGCAGGTCACGTGCGACGAACATGTGCTGGATCGGCGTGAGCGGAACCTCGCCGGTCACCAGTCCTTGCTCAGCCTGAACTGGACCTCGTTGGTGGCCGGCGGACACGGCCAGTTCCGCGATGGTCTGATGCTCGAACAGCTGCGCCGGCGTCAGATTCAGCCCACCTTGGCGGGCGCGCGACACCACACGGATGCTGACGATCGAGTCGCCGCCCAGCTCAAAGAAGTTGTCAGTGACGCCGACCTGGTGCAAGCCGAGAACTTCAGCCCAGATGGCAGCGAGAAGTTCTTCGTCGGGTGTGCGAGGTACGATCAACTTCCCCGGATCCGCATGGACACCGTCCGGAGATGGCAGCGCCGCCCGGTCGATCTTTCCGTTGGCGCTCAGCGGCAGGGCCGCCAGTTCCACGAAAATGGCCGGGACCATGTACTCAGGCAGTGTCCGACGCAGCAGAACTCGCAAGTCGTTGCTGGACGGCGAACCCTGTTCCAGGTCGGCGGGGGTGATGTAGGCGACGAGCCGCTGGTCCGAGCCCCCTTCCTGGGCGCGGGCCAGGACTACGGCCTCCGTAACCTGACGGTGGGCGGTCAACGCGGCTTCGATTTCGCCTGGCTCGATCCGGTAGCCGCGCACCTTCACCTGATGGTCGAGGCGGCCCAGGAAGTCCAGCCGCCCATCGGGCCGCCACCTAGTCCGGTCCCCGGTACGGTACAGCCGTGACCCATCGCCCACGAACGGGTCGGCCACGAACCGTTCGGCGGTAAGCTCTGGCAGCCCTTGGTAACCACGGGCTAGGCCAATTCCGCCGATGAACAACTCGCCCGCCACCCCGAGCGGGACCGGCCGCAGCGATCGATCGAGGACGTACAAGCGGGTATTGGCGATCGGCCGCCCAATCGGCACGGCCGCCCCGCCGGGCCGCTCACATGGCCAGTACGACACATCGATGGACGCTTCGGTGGGTCCGTAAAGGTTCTCGACCGCTGCGGCAGAGTGCCGCGTGTAGAACCGGGCCACGTCACCGCCAGTGAGCGCTTCCCCGCTGCACACCACCAGCCGTAGATCCCGCATTGAGGCGGCCCACTCGTGCCGAGCGAACTGGCGGAACAGCGACGGAACGAAATGCATGACGTTGATCCCTAGGTCCTCGACGAGGCCGACCAGGTAATCCAGATCACCGTGCCGCCCGGGCTCGGCCACCACCAGGCAGCCCCCGACGGTCAGCGGCCACAGCAACTCCCACAAGGAGACGTCAAAGGTCACTGGTGTCTTATGCAAGACCCGCTCGCCAGGCGCCAGCTGGTACCGCTGCTGCATCCACTCGATCCGGTTCACCAGCCCCCGGTGGCCAGCCAGCACGCCCTTGGGCCGTCCAGTCGAACCGGACGTGTAGATCAAATACGCGAGCTGATCCGTATTGGTCGCCACATCCGGATCCGCAGCAGGCACCGACCCGAGCATCGCCACCGTGTCACGCTCGTCCAACCGCAAGACCGTTACGCCGTCCACGGTCTCACCGAAACCGCCGATCACCACTGATGCGCCACTGTCACAGACCAGGGCCGTGAGCCGTTCAGCCGGGTGGCCAGGATCCAGCGGCAGGTACACGCTGCCGGCCTTCCAGATCGCCAAAAGCGCCACGACAAGGTCGAGGCCCCGCTCCAAGCACACCCCGACCACGGTCTCCGCCCGTACGCCCATGGCCCGCAGAAGGTATGCGAGCCGGTTGGCCCGTGCGTTTAGCTCGGCGTAGCTCAGCAACTCCCCGGCACATACCACCGCAACAGCGTCCGGGATGGCGGCTGCCCGGGCGGTGATCAGCTCGTGGACCCCACCGGCCACAGGCAGCGGCACCGCCGTGTCATTCCACTCCACCAGCACCCGGTCGCGTTCGGCCGTACTCAGCCCCGAAAGCTCCGACAGCGGTCGGTGCGGCGCGGACGCGACTGCGTCGAGCAGCTCCACGAAATGCTTGGCCAGCCGCTCGATGGTCGACCGATCGAACAGATCGGTGCTGTACTCCAGGGTTCCGCGCGTCCTCTCCGCCACGGTGTACGTGAATAGCGTCAGATCGAACTTGGCGGTGGTGTGCGGCAGAGCAAGTTCCTCCTCGGCCAGCTCCCCGCTCAAAGGCCCGCTACGGGATCCGCCGGCGACCCCGAGATGGTCGAAGAAAACCTGGAAGAGCGGAGTCCGGCTCCGGTCCCGCTGCGGTTGCAGGGCATCGACGAGCTGCTCGAACGGCAGATCCTGGTGTGCGTGCGCGCCCAGGGCCGTCTCGCGGACGCGGGCCACGAGCTCGGTGAACGCCGGATCGCCGGACAGGTCGGTGCGCATGACCAGGGTGTTGACGAAAAACCCGATCAGGTCCTCGGTCTCGACCCGGTTCCGGTTGGCGATCGGGGTCCCTACCACCACGTCGTCCTGACCCGCGTACCGGCCGAGCAGGACGCTGAACGCGGACAACAGGATCATGAACATGGTCGCTCCGGCGTCCTGGCTCATCCTGCCCAGACCGGCCATCGTCTGCGCTGGCACGGTAAAGTTGACCAACGCGCCGGCCGAGGTCCGTACCGGCGGCCGCGGGCGGTCGGCGGACAGTTCCAGGATCGCTGCCCCGGCGAGGCAATTCCGCCAGTACTCCAGCTGCCGGTCCAGCACCTCACCCTGAAGCCACTCGCGCTGCCATACCGCGAAGTCGGCGTACTGCACCGGCAGCGGCGACAGCGGGGATGGGCGCCCCGCACCGAATGCCTCGTACAACGCCGATAGGTCCCTGCGCAGCACCCCAACCGACCATTCGTCGGAGATGATGTGGTGCAACACCAGGCATAGGACATGGTCGTCCGCAGCCAGCCGGATCAGCCGCCCCCGGATCAGCCGATCCGTGCTGATGCGGAATGGCATCGTGGCGTCAGCCATGGCCAAAGCCACGGCTTGATGGAGTGCTTCCGGCTGACCCGCCAGGTCAAGTACGGCCAAGCCGAGCCCGCAAGGAGGGTCGATCACCTGATGGGCCGCGCCGTCGTCGGTGATCAGCCTGGTCCGCAGCACCTCATGGCGCTCGATCAACTCGTCCAGGGCGCGCCCCAGTACGGCGACGTTGAGGCTGCCCCGCAACCGCAGCGTGATGGGGATGTTGTACTCCACCGACCCGGGTTCGAGCTGGTCCAGGAACCACAGCCGCTGCTGCGCGAACGACAACGGCAACCGCTGGCCGCGGCCCGCGGGCGTGACCGCCGGCGCCGCCACCCCCGGCGCTGTCCCCTCGATCACCGCGGCCAGGGCCTGGACTGTCGGGTGGTCGAACAGGTCGGCGAGGGGGATCTCGGCCCCGAACACGACCCGGATCCGGGAGATGACCTGGGTGGCCAGCAGCGAGTGGCCGCCGAGGTCGAAGAAACTATCGGTGGCCCCGACCCGGGTGATGCCGAGGACCTGCGCCCAGATCCCGGCGAGCAGTTCCTCGGCGGGGGTGGCCGGGGCGACGTACCGGCTGGCCAGCTCCGGGCGGGTGGTGCCGGGGGCGGGCAGCGCCGCCCGGTCCAGCTTCCCGCTCGCCGTCAGCGGCAGCGCAGCCAGCTCGGTGAACACCGCCGGGACCATGAACCCCGGCAGCCGCCGCCCCACAAACGCCCGCAACTCGCCGGCCGGCGGATACCCCCGGCCGGGCCGGCCGGGACCAGCCAGGCCACCAGCCGCCGGTCCTGGCCGTCGCGGTCCGCGGCCACCACCGCCGCACCCACCGCCGGGTGGGCGGCGAGGGCTGCTTCGACTTCGCCGGGCTCGATCCGGTAGCCGCGGATCTTCACCTGCTCATCGGCGCGGCCCAGGAACTCCAGCAGCCCATCGGCGCGCCACCGCACCCGGTCCCCGCTGCGGTACAGCCGCGACCCATCCCCAGCGAACAAATCCGCCACAAACCGCTCCGCCGTCAGCCCCGGCCGCCCGCCATACCCCCGCGCCACCTGCGCCCCGCCGATGAACAACTCACCCGCAACACCAACCGGGGCCAGCCGCAGACCGCGGTCCAGCACATACAGGCGGGTACCGGCGGCCGGCGCACCGATCGGCACCAGCTCAGGCACCTCCTGACCCGCGGTGACCTCGAACACGCAGCACCCCACCACGGTCTCGGTCGGCCCGTACTCATTGACGATCACCGTCCCGGGAGCCTTCTCCAGCCACGACCTCACATCAGCCCCAGCCAGCGCCTCCCCACCGACAACCAGCCGCCACGCCGCGCTGGCCAGCTCCCCCGCACTCAGCAGTTCCCTCAGCAAAACCAGATGCCCGGGAACCACCTTGACCAGGCCGAACGCGTTTCCCTCCCGGAGCACCGCGGCCAGCCCTTCCACCCCGCCGGGCTGGCTGACCACCACCGCCGACCCCGTCACCAACGGCAAAAACACACTCGTCACCGTCAGATCGAAAGCCAGCGAGGTATGCAACGGCGCTCCGCGCCCGGCATCCACGCCATACCCCCCGGCCGCCCACACCACATAATTGACCAGCCCACCATGGGTGACCTGCACCCCCTTCGGTGCCCCGGTTGACCCCGAGGTATAGATCACATACGCCAGCTGACCCGCCGCCACCACCCCCGGCGGCGGCACCGCCGGCATCGCCGCCACCGCCGCCCCAACGACACGATCATCCAGGGCAATAGTGCGGATCCGCCCCGCCGGCAGGTCGTCAATGACGGCGGCAGTACCAATCAGCACCGCCGCCCGGCTGTCGGCCAGCATGAACCCCAGCCGTTCGGGCGGATACCCCGGATCCAGCGGCAGCCAGGCACCCCCGGCCTTCCACACCGCCAGCATCACCACCACCATGCCCACGCCAGGAGGCAGGCACAACCCGACCACCGTCTCCGCACCCACCCCCACCCCACGCAGGTACTGCGCCAGCCGGTTCGCCCGCTCCTCCAGCCCCCCATAACTCAGCGACACCCCACCACACGTCACCGCCACCGCGTCCGGGCCCACCCCCACCCGCGCCGCGACCAGCTCATGCACCCCGCCCGCCGCCGGCACCGGCACCGGCGCGTCATTCCACCGGGCCAGCTGATCCCGCTCGCGCCCGGTCAGCAGGGACACTTCCGACACGCGCAGATGCGGAGCGGCCGCAACCGCGCCAAGCACGGTGACGAGGTGTCCGGCCAAGCGCTGTACGGTCAGCAGGTCAAAGAGTTCGGTGCTGTAGAGCAGCGAGCCGCCGATCTCATCGCCGTCTTCACCGAGGGCGACGGTCAGGTCGAATCTTGCTTCCTCCACGCTCACCGGGAACCGCTCGCCGCTCAATCCCGAGAAGGCCAGCCGCGTGTCGCGGACCCGGTCCATGCTGAAGACGATCTGGAACAGCGGTGTGCGGGATCGGTCTCGTTCCGGCTGTAAAGCGTCGACCACTTGTTCGAACGGGACGTCCTGGTGGGCGTACGCGTTGAGCACCTCCCGCCGGACCCGGCCGACGAGTTCGGTGAACGTGGGGTCACCCGACAGGTCGGTGCGCAGGACCAGGGTATTGACGAAGAACCCGATGAGGCTTTCGAACTCGGTCCTCGTCCGGTGAGCGACGGGGGTGCCGAGCACGATATCGTCCTGGCCGGTGTAGCGGCTGAGCAGAACCGTGAACGCCGACAGCAATGTCATGAAGGCGGTCGCACCGGCCTGGCGGGCCGCCGCACGCAGCCCCCCCGCAGTCTCGGCTGGCACCATGAATTCCACGAGAGCGCCGGCCGACGAACGGACCGCGGGCCTGGGATGATCGGCGGGAAATTCAAGTACCGGAGCGCCGGCCAGCCGGTCGCGCCAGTACGCGAGCTGCCGATCCAGCACCTCGCCGGTCAGACAGTCGCGCTGCCAGGCGGCAAAGTCCGCGTACTGCATTGGCAATGCGGCCAGCGGCGACGGCATCCCACCGCGGAAGGCGTCGTACAGTGCCGCCATCTCGCGGCGCAAGACGATGGCTGACCATTCGTCCGACACGACATGGTGCAGGTACAAGGCGAGCACATGATCGTCCGGCCCCATCCGGATCAGTCGGCCCCACGCCAGCGGACCCACCGCCAGATCGAACGGCTCCAGCGCGTCCGCGGATATGAGCTCTCGCGCCCGCGATAGGGGGTCGTGCTCCCCGCCGACATCCACTGTCGTCAAGCCGAATCCGGACGGCGGATCCACCACCTGGTGGGCCACGCCGTTGACTCCAGCCACCAGCCTGGTCCTCAGCACCTCGTGCCGCTCCGTCATCGCGTCCAGAGCGGCACTGAGCGCTGCGGCATCCAGCGCTCCGCGGAGCCGTACCGCATCCGCATTGTTGTATTCGGTCGAGCCCGGCGTAAGCTGGTCGATGAACCAGAGACGTTGTTGCGCGAACGACAACGGGATCGGATTGTTCCGGGGTACAGCAGCGATCGGCGGAACCGCGATCTGCCGCCCAGTGCCTTCTCGGGTGGCGCCTTCAAGGACAATGGCCAGTTCAGCCAGGGTGGGATGGTCGAACAGGGCGGCGAGCGACAGCTCGATCTCAAAGATCGCCCGGATACGCGATATCACCTGAGTCGCGAGGAGAGAATGGCCGCCGAGGTCGAAGAAGTTGTCGCTGGTCCCGATGCGGTCGATCCCCAGGGTGTCGGTCCAGATGCCGCCGAGGAGTTCTTCGGTCGCCGTGCGGGGGCGTTGGTAGCGGGTTGCCAGCCCAGGGCGGGTGCCATCCAGTGCGGGAAGCGCCTTGCGGTCTATCTTGCCGTTGGAGGTAAGCGGCAGACTGTCGAGTGCCACGAAGGCGGCGGGGATCATGTGGTCGGGGAGGGAACGTCGTAGATATGCTCGGAGGTCGCTGCTCGCGGGGATGCCGTCAGCCGGATTGGCGGGCATGAGGTAAGCCACTAGGCGCCTGCCCGGGCCGTCGTCGCAGGCTATGACGGCCACCGATGCCACTGCGGAATGGGTGAGCAGAGCGGCCTCGATCTCCGCGGGCTCAATCCGATACCCGCGGATCTTGACCTGGCGGTCAAGACGGCCAAGGAACTCCAGCCGCCCATCAGGCCATCTGCGCACCCGGTCGCCAGTCCGGTACAGCCGGGTACCGTCGCCGCTGAAGGGGTCGGCGACGAAGACCTCGGCCGTCAGTCCAGGCCGGTTGCCGTAGCCGCGCGCCACCCCGGCGCCGCCGATATACAACTCGCCCGCCGCGCCTACCGGAACCTGGTTGACCTGCCGGTCCACCACGTACAGGCGGGTGTTGGGGACTGGGTGGCCGATGCGCACAGGACCACCGTCCAGGCAGGCCGTGGCCGACCCGACAGTCGCCTCGGTGGGTCCGTAGTGATTCACCACCATCCGGTCCCCGGCCACCTCGGCAAGATCACGGGCCAGTGTCTGCGTTACGGCTTCGCCGCCAAGGACGAGAGTGCGTGCGGGCAGCAGCGTGGTGAGCCCAGTCGGTCCGGCGAGGGCAGCCAGGTGTGAGGGCACGATCTTGAGGTAGTCGATGTCATGTTCGCGCAGGTAGGCAGCCACGGCAACGGGATCACTGGCCATGCCGGGGTCAGGCATGTGCAGGGATCCGCCGGTGCTCAGGCAAACGAAGATCATGGTGTTTGCGAAGTCGGTGACGGCTGGTTGCAACAGCGCGTAACGGCGGCCGACACCACCGAGGCCGGCTCGGCCCGGTATGCCGTCTACATATCCGGTCAGGGCGCGATGGCTGACCCAGACGCCCTTGGGACGCCCGGTCGATCCCGACGTGTAGCTCACGTAAGCGGCCTGATCAGGGTGGATGCCGACGACGGGTGCAGTGACAGGCCCCAGCCGGATCGCAGCGGCAATCGCGGGATTATCCAGCGCGACCGTCCTGGCCCGCACGGCGGAAAGGTTGTCTAGGACGACGGCGTCGCCCAGCACGATAGAGGCCCGGCTGTCAGCAATCACGTAGTCCAGGCGTTCGTCAGGATGACGGGGATCGAGCGGAAGATAGGCTGCTCCTGCCTTCCACACCGCAAGCAGTGCGACCAGCATGTCCACACCACGGTCCAGGCACAGGCCGACCACTGTCTCTGTTCCCACGCCCAGGCCCTGCAGGTAGTGCGAGAGTTGGTTCGCCTGTCTGTCCAGCCCGGCGTAGGTCTCCGATGTCCCCCCTGATGTAACAGCGATCACGCCAGGATGGGTGGCCGCTTGCCTCGCGATCAGATCATGTACCCCGCCCACCGGCGGGATGGGTGCGGCGGTGTCGTTCCACCCATCGATCTCACGCCGCTCCCTGAGCGGTATCGTCTGGAGGTGGGACAGGCGTAGGCCGTCATATCGCGCCACCTGCGCCAGCACCAGCAACAGGCGCTCAACCAGGCGGTGCACCGTCGGCGCCTCGAACAGCGCTGCGGCGTACTCAATCGCGCCCGACAGCGTCCCACCGCCGTCAGTGAAAATGAGCCGCAAGTCGAATTTGGCCGCGACCTCACCTGGCAACTCGGCCAGCGAGATGCCCAGATCGGGCTCGGCGTCCACCGTACCAGCGGTGCTGTCGGCCTGGTTGTAGTTGAACAGGACTTGAAACAGCGGTGTGCGGGATCGATCCCTGTCGACGTTAAGGGCGTCAATGAGTTGCTCGAAGGGCAGGTCCTGGTGGTTGAAGCCGGCCAGGGCGATGTCACGGACCCGGGCAAGCAGCTCAGAAAAGGTCGGGTCACCGGTCAAGTCCGCGCGGAGCGCCATGGTATTAACGAAGAACCCGATCAGGCTCTCCGTCTCAGCGTGAGTGCGATTGGCGATAGGAGTGCCGACTACGATGTCGTCCTGGCCAGTGAACCGGCTGAGCAGGACCGCATATACGCCGAACAATGTCATGAACATTGTCGCGTCCGCCGACCTTGCCACCGCGCGCAGCCCGGCCGTGACCTCGTCCGGCACGGCGAACTCGACTCGCGCGCCCGCCGAAGACCGCAACGGTGGCCGCTCTCGGTCGGTCGGCAGTTCCAGTACCGGCGCCTCCGCCAGATGCTCCCGCCAGTAAGCCAACTGCGCGTCCAACACGTCGCCCTGAAGCCATGCGCGTTGCCAGACGGCGAAGTCGGCGTACTGCACCGCTAGCGGTGGGAGCAACGCGGCCTCGTGCCGGCGGGCCGCGCTGTAGAGAATCGTCAGCTCACGCCGCAGCAAGCCGACCGACCACTCGTCGGAGACGACGTGATGCATGCACAAATTCAATACATGGTTGTCCGGGCTCAGCCGGATCAGCCTGGCCCGAAGCAGCGGGCCGGCGGCCAGATCGAACGGTTCCACTGCATCCATCGCCACGAGTGTGCGCGCCGGGGCGAGGGGATCGGATTCCGCACTGAGATCGACCATGACCAGTCCAGACCCAATGGCCGGATCAATGATCTGATGCGCGACGCCGTCGGCGTCAGCGACGAGCCGGGTCCGCAGCACCTCATGCCGTTCCACGATCGCGTCTAGAGCCGCGCCCAGAGAGGCCACGTCCAAGTCCCCGGTTATGCGCAGGGCCAGGAGTTCGTTGTAGTCGGCCGACTCCGGCTCGAGCTGGTTGAGAAACCACAGACGCTGCTGGGCGAACGACAGCGGAAGCGGGCAGCCCCTATCCGCCGTGGTGATTTCTGGCATCGCCGGACCCAGCACGGCTCCTTCGACCACTCCCGCCAGTCCGGTGATGGTCGCCTGCTCGAAGAGCGCGCTGACCGGGAGTTCGATCCCGAAATGCGCCCTCACCCGGGAAACGACCTGTGTGGCCAGCAGGGAGTGACCGCCCAGGTCGAAGAAGTTATCGGTAACCCCAAGCTGGTCCAGGCCCAGGACGTCGGCCCAGATTCCGATCAAGATCACTTCGGCCGGTGTGACGGGCGCGACGAAGGTGCCCCCCATCTCCGGCCGGGTGGTGCCGGGAGCCGGGAGCGCGGCCCGGTCAACCTTCCCGTTCGGGCTCACCGGGATTGCGGCCAGTTTCACGAATATCGACGGGATCATGTAGTGGGACAGGCTGGTGCGCAGGAACGCGCGGAGCGCGGTAGTGGTAGGGGCTTCCGGGCCTGCTGCCACCAAGTAGGCGACCAGGCGCCGGTCAGCGCCAGTTCCGTCCGCGACGACGACGACGTCGGCAACGCCTGGGTGGGCCAGCAGTGCGGCCTCCACTTCCCCCGGCTCGATCCGCACCCCGCGCACCTTCACCTGATGGTCAACGCGGCCCAGATATTCGACTTGGCCGTCCGGCCACCAGCGAACACGGTCCCCGGTGCGATACAACCGGGATCCATTCCCGGCGAACGGATCCGCGACAAAGCGCTCCGCTGTCAGTCCTGGCCGACCGCCATATCCGCGGGCCACTCCCGCCCCACCGATGAACAGCTCCCCCGGCACCTCTACCGGGACGGGGCACAGGAACCGATCCAGCACATACAGCCGCACGTTCCCGATCGGCCGACCGATAGGCGGCGAAATCGAGGGACGGGCTGGACGCTCGCACTCGGCCGACGCAGCCTCGATCGACGCTTCGGTCGGGCCGTACAAATTCCCGACCACAGCGGTCGTATTCCTCGCATAAAAGCGAACCACGTCTTCGGCGGCCAGCGCCTCACCGCTGCAGAACACCAGGCGCAGCGATGGTAGCGGTGGGAGGTCATACATGACGAACAACCGGAACAGGGACGGAACGAAATGCACCACGCTGATCCGCCGGGACCCCAGCAACGAGACGAGGTAGTCGAGGTCACGATGGCGCCCCGGTTCGGCCACCACCACCTCAGCGCCAACCGACAAGGGCCAGAACAGCTCCCATACGGATGCGTCGAATGTCAGCGGTGTCTTGTGCAACACCCGCTCCGCCAACGTCAGGCCGTAGGACTCCTGCATCCGCACCAGCCGATTCACCACGCCGCGGTGACCGACCTCGACCCCTTTCGGGAGTCCGGTTGACCCGGAGGTGTAAATCACATAGGCGAGCTGGTCCGGATGGACAACGATCTCGGGGGGATGCTCCGGTGCGGCGGCGATCGCCGCCGCTGTATCCAGGTCGTCCAGGACAATAACGGTGCCGGGAGCATCGGTGAATTCCCCAGCCAGCGCGCGGGTACCAAGGACGAGCCTCGTGCCGCTGTCAGATATCATGTAGGCGAGCCGGTCGGCTGGATAGTCCGGATCCAGCGGCAGGTAGGCACCGCCAGCCCCCCAGATGGCCAGCAGCGCGACCACCATGTTGACGCCTCGTTCGACGGCGAGCCCTACCACTACCTCTGGACCGACCCCATGTCCTCGCAGGTAATGCGCGAGCCGATTCACCTCCGCAGCCAACTCGGTATATGTCAGCGAACGGCCTGCACACGACACGGCCACGGCTTCGGGAGACCGCATGACCTGAACCGCGAACAGCTCATGAACTCCCGCGACGGAGGCTGGCTCTGCCGCCGTGTCATTCCACTGATGGACCAGTTCCCGGTATTCACCGTGGGTGAGGATTGGGAGCTGGGACAACGGCCGATCCGCATTATCGGCGATAGCGGCGAGCATCGTGGCCAGATGACCTGCGGCCCGGCGCATCGTGACATCACGGAAGCGATCGGCCCTGTAATCAAGCCTGATCTTAAGCCGGTTTCTACTTGCGCTCAGAACAAGCACCAAATCGAGGCCCGCCGGCGCGGCATCCACATAAGCGACCGTCGCCCGGAGATCAGAATCCCATTGCCCAGCGCCATATCCATCCTCATTCTCGGTAAAGCTGTCGAACATAACACTAAACAACGGCTGGCGGCCGGAGCCGGCCGTCAACTGGAGCATCCCGGCCGGTGAGCCGACACCAACGTCGCTGAACCTGGCCGCAGCCGCCAGTTCCTCCTGCACCTGCTGGACGATCTCGGCGTAGCGCGGATCACCCGCCAGGTTGATTCGAATCGGCATGGGCCGATACCACGGAGGGATCGGGACACCCACCACGATGTCATCCTGGTCGGCATGACGGCTGAGCAGCGCCGTGAAAGCACCAAGAACCAGCGACGGGACGCTGGCTCCGATTTGCTGGGCCGCCGCATGCAAGCCGTGCCCGGTGTCCACCGGAATAGCGAACTCAACGCTCGCCCCGAGTGCAGGCGAACTCGCCAGCTGAGGTTTCTCTCCAGCCAGTTCCAACGCTGGGACATCAGCAAGCCGCGCCTGCCAATAGGCAAGCCGATCCTCGGTCGTAGCGCCGTCGTCCTGCCGCCGTCCCTCGCTGTCAGATTGCTGCTTAACTGGCGCTGCCTGGCGGCCCCCTCGTGCCGCCGCATACATGGCAGGCAACTCGCCGAATAGCAACCCAGCCCTACCCTGATCCGCGATCTGGCGATGCAATACCAAGCTCAATACGTGATCCACTGGACTGATGCGGACCAGTCGGCAGCGAAAAAGCGGCGACGTTTCGGGCGCGAATACGGTAAGCGCTTCCTCAGCGAGGATCGTCGCGACAATACCGTCCGTGTCGGCAATAGCCGCTGGTTCAGCGCCGAGGTCGAGTAGCGGTACCGCGAAGTCCTCTTGCCCGGCGAACTCAGGTATCACTATCTCGCCGGCTGGTGAGAGCCTGCCGCGTAGAATCTCGTGCTGCCTGCCGAGCATTGTCAAGGCCGCATGCAATATGGAAATGTCCAATGAGCCGACCAGTCGCAATGCGATCTGCACAGCCGAATTCCGGGGCCTTGCGGCAATTGAGCTAACCACCTGAGCGGACGAGTGATTCGGCAGGTGCTCCGCATTCCAGGTCCAGCCGGACTCCAATGCGACCTCCGATTCAGGCTGAATAAACAGATCTCGTGCACCAACCTTTTCCGGCAGGCCATCGAAAACTCAATCAGATAGTATCCCGGCCCAATCGCCGCGCGGGCAAGCCACTGCGCACAACTGACATTAGCCAGCGGCCACAACTAATAGCCCGGGGCTCAGCCTGCCAAGCCTATTACTTTCTGTGCCCGCAACAAGATACACGAATACTGCCCTGCTTCCCCGAGCGGTCCGGCTGCCTCGCCGACGCCAGCGCCCTCTGCGACGGCTTCTTCACCTGCTATAGCAAGGAGCACCGCCATTCCGCAATCAGCCTGTACACCTCCGCGTACGTCAACACAGCAGCTACCTAGCCATCCAGGCACGCCGCTAGCAGGTCCTTCGAGCCCTTCGCCTGGCCCGCGCGTTCAACTGAGGCGCAGCATCAGTTGACCACCCGGGGCGCCGGCCGGATGCCGACGCACCCGCCATCCCATCAGCGCTGAATCGAGGCAGTTGATGTAGCGTGGACTTGATATGTAGCCTGGCCGTGGTTCTGGGCGCAAGCACGGATTTTTTGCTGCTGACCGGCGGAAACGCGTTCGCGGCAAGCAAGAGCGCGGCGGCTGGTCCGGGCGATCGCGGTCTCGTAGGCAGCGGGTGAGCAGAGCCGGGCGAACCTTCAGTTGGCGACCGTTCCGGGCGGAGCGGTATCAGGCCCGGCCATTGTAACCCCAGCCATACCCAGGGATACTCATCGAAACTCCGCAGAATAGCGGACACGAACGGGCACATGTGCCAAGCGACCAGTCCATGGCGCAGAAATGGCTTGGCTGCGGAAGGAGTTTCCAGCACCATGATCACAGGTCCAATCGCAATAGACCCCGTTCATCGGCCGGGGGCGCCTCAGAAAATCAAGCCAGGCACTATCCGGCGGATCCTTCCGTATGTCAAGCCATTCCGTTGGGCGCTGGTGTTGCTGCTGATCGTTACTGCCCTGGACGCATTAATTACGGTAGCGAA
Source organism: uncultured Actinomycetes bacterium (assembly GCA_963717125.1). Lineage (GTDB taxonomy): Bacteria > Actinomycetota > Actinomycetes > Streptosporangiales > Streptosporangiaceae > RYN-230. Next base: position 712,132 of record CAVQVG010000017.1, on the reverse strand, counting down.
CCCGCTGGTACTCGCGGCGATTATTGATAAGGGTATTCTGCCTCGCCACATCGAGGTTGTCGTCGGACTTTCTCTGGTTGTTTGTGGGCTTGCGGCCGTGGATGCGCTGATGATATTTATCCAGAGCCGGTCCTCGGCCCGGATCGGCCAGGGTCTTGTCTACGATCTGCGCACCAAGGTTTTTAAGCATGTGCAGCGACAGCCACTGGCGTTCTTCACCCGCGCGCAGACGGGCTCGCTGGTCAGCCGGCTGAACACGGACATTATCGGGGCGCAGCAGGCGGTCACGGCACTGCTGTCCCAGACAGTATCCACTATCTTGACCTTGATTTTCGTGCTTATCGCGATGTTCTACCTGTCCTGGCAGATCACGGTCGTAGCGTTGGTGCTGATCCCAGTCTTCATTCTTCCCGGCAAGCCAATCGGGAGCAGGTTGCAGCGGCTCACCAGGGAGCAGATGCAACTTAATGCCGCAATGGGCTCGATGATGAACGAGCGGTTCAACGTTGCCGGAGCCATGCTCGTCAAGCTCTACGGGCGACCGCGCGACGAATCCGGCCTGTTCGCGAACCTGGCAGCCCGGGTCCGTGACATTGCCATCCGGGCCTCGGTGTACGCACGGGCGTTCGGCATCGCCATGGGCATGCTCTCTTCGCTGCTTTTTGCACTCATATTTGGCCTAGGCGGCGTCCTCGTCATTAAGCACGAGCTCGAACTTGGCAGCCTCGTAGCCTTTATTACCCTGCTTGAAAGGTTGTACGGGCCGATCGGCGAATTGTCTAATTTGCAGATTAATGTCTTGACTGCGCTGGTCAGCTTTGACCGGGTGTTTGAGGTGCTGGACCTTAAGCCGCTCATAGCCGAGCGGCCCGGGGCTGTCTCGCTGCCTGCGGCCGGATCCGGCAACGGGACGGCGCCGGAGGTCGAATTCGACCGGGTCTCGTTCCGGTACCCGACCGCCAGCGAGGTGTCGCTGGCCTCGCTGGAGTCGATCGCGTTGCCCATGCCCGAGCGCGCCGACAACACGTGGACCCTGGCCGATGTCAGCTTCCGCGCCCCGGCCGGCCAGCTGACCGCGCTGGTCGGCCCGTCAGGCGCCGGGAAGACCACGATCACCCACCTGGTGCCCCGGCTCTATGACCCCGGCTCGGGAGCCGTGCGGATCGGCGGCCACGACATCCGCGACCTGACCCTGCAGTCGCTGCACGACACGATCGGTGTCGTCACCCAGGACGCGCACCTGTTCCACGACACGATCCGGGCCAACCTGATGTACGCACACCCCGGCGCCACCGAGCCGGAACTGACCGAGGCCTGCCAGGCGGCGCGGATCTGGGACCTGATCTCCGCCCTCCCCGACGGCCTCGATACCGTGGTCGGCGACCGCGGCTACCGGTTCTCCGGCGGGGAAAAACAGCGGATCGCCCTGGCCAGGCTGCTGCTCAAAGCCCCGTCGGTCGTCGTCCTGGACGAGGCCACCGCGCACCTGGACTCCGAGTCCGAAGCGGCGATACAGCGGGCCCTCAAGACCGCGCTGGCCGGCCGGACCTCCCTGGTCATCGCCCACCGGCTATCCACCATCCGCGAAGCCACCCAGATCCTGGTCATCGACGCGGGCCAGATCCGCGAACGCGGAACCCACGACGAACTGCTCGCGGCAGGCGGCCTCTACTCGGAGCTGTACCGCACCCAGTTCTCCCGGCAAGAAGCCAGCCACACCGGACCCGCGGCGGGCCCGGCAAGCCCAGCCAGCACCCTTGACGGCCACGAATTCCACCGCCAACCGGCCGACGTCCGGTACCGGCAGGCGCTCCAGCGGATCGTCCAGCTGGGCGAGACTCCAGATAGCGCAGCCGTCGGGACCACCCTGGGAGGCCGCATTGGCGGCGCGCGCTCCATGCAGGCCATGGAGCGGGTCTTCGACGAGATGTTGAGAGCAGCTGGGGAAGCCCTCGAAGAGCCTAGCTACTAGCGCCGCAGCATCACCACGTTATGGGCCGAGTTCGGTGGTGAGTCTGTGCTGGTAGTGGGTGTGACGGGCTTGGCCCTGGTGATGTTAACGCCACAACACGATCTCCCACGGATTCACCGAATTACTTATGGGTGCTGCCGTGATATTGATCAACGGTCTGAGCGTATGCGATAGTAAAGGCCGAAGTGGTGGATTAGGGGTTTGGCGGGATGCGTGCGAGGGAGCGGAGATGGGTGATGAGCCGAGGTTTCTCCGGCCGGATGTAATCATCGAGCCGCTGGTTGATGGGTTTTATGCGTCGCTGCAGACGGTGGCGCCGGTGCAGTCAGCGATGAACCTGGCGTTTTTGCAGGTGCCTCTTCTTGAGTCTTATCTGCAGTCTCCGCAGGTCCATATCGCGGCGAGCCGCAATCCGGACCTGCGGGGCGGGTTTTTCATCAATATCGATGAGAGCCGCAGCGGTGAGGTACGTACGTTACTGGCCTCTATCAAACGTGACCGTGCTGAGCTGCTGCGTTTCGCGGAGGCGGTCGCTGAGGCTGAGGAGATCGTGCGGCAGGGAGCGACCGGGTTTGACCTCACCCCGCTGTACCCCAAGCTCCCGGCAGAGCTATCGGGCCTGGTGGAACTGGCATATGACACCAGCAATCAGCCGTCGGTGCGGTTCATCGAACCGCTGGCCTATGAGAGCAGCGCCTATAGCGAGGACCGGCAGTCGGTGCAGCTGTCGATCGAGCCGGGGACCGAGCGGCCATTCATCTTGAGCACGCCGCGGCTGGCCTCGCCGGATGTGCTGGACCTGCGGATCCCGTTCCGGCATCCGGGCCTGGCCGAACTGCTCGGCGCACGGGTCCGCCCGGTGACGCTGGCCCGGCTGCGTGAGGTCCTGGAACTCGGTGACGAGCAGGCCGCCCAGCTGGCCGGGCTGCTGGCTGCCGGGCCGGGCCTGGCCAGTGACCGCCACATTGATGACGGGGCCCGGATCCGCTACTTCGGGCATGCCTGCCTGGTGCTGCAGACACCGCAGGCTGCGGTCGTCACTGACCCGTTCATCAACGCTGACGTTGCGGCAGCGGGCCGGTACACCTACGCCGACCTGCCTGATCACATTGACCTGGTACTGATCACCCATGGGCATCAAGATCACATCGTGCTGGAGACGTTGCTGCAGCTGCGCGGCCGGGTCGGCGCGGTTGTGGTGCCGCGGTCCTCCCGCGGCGGTCTGTGCGACCCGTCGCTGGCGCTCTACCTTTCGCATGTCGGGCTGCCGGTGGTGGAGGTGGACGACTTCACGGAAGTGGCCTTCCCCGGCGGGACGGTGATCGCCACACCGTTCCTGGGCGAGCACGCCGACCTGGACATCCGCGCCAAGACGACCTACTGCGTGCGGATGGCCGGGCGGACGGTCTTCGTGGGAGCGGACTCCTCGGGCATCGACCCGGGGCTGTACCGCTACATCCGCGGTCACGTCGGCACGGCCGACATGGCGTTCCTGGGCATGGAATGCGCCGGGGCACCACTGACCTGGGCCTATCAGGCGCTGCTGACCCGGCCGGTGACCAAGAAGATGAGCGACTCGCGGACGCTGTCGGGGTCGAACGCGGCACAGGCAGGCGCGATCATGACCGAGCTCGGCGCGGGTGAGGCATACGTGTACGCGATGGGCGAGGAAAGCTGGCTGGGCCACGTCATGGCCACCAGCTACACCGAGGACTCCTACCAGCTCAAGCAGGTGGAGGAATTCATGACCTGGTGCGCCGGGCACGGCATCAAGGCCGGGCACCTATACGGCCAGCATGAATGGCGCTGGTAACCGACCCGGAAAGACATATCCCCGCGATACTGTGTCCACCCAACAGCAACCATCGCTTTTGAGAGGCTACCCATGGATGAATTGACTCAGCGCCTGGCCAACCCCGACAACCCAGTGACTATGGGCGGAGCACAGCCATCGCTGGAAGAGCTGCGGCGACGCGTGGAAGAACTCGGATATGTGCTCATAAAGTTCACCGAGACACGCGGCGGTACCGAGCTGGGCGTGCGCTTGGACACAGCCGCCTCCGATCTCAGCATGGCTGACTTTGACCAGGGAAGCGGTACCGTTCACGTCGAAGGCACCTTGACCTTGAACGATGACCCCGTGCGCTGCATTGCCGATATCGACCTGGCGACGCTGAACGGGACTGGCCATCTGGTGGTCGTGGATGAGTCCGAGCTAATCAGCTAAATGAGCCGCATATTCGGTGCGCTGTGCTTGTAGGAGCGTCCAAGCCGGGTAAGCCGTGTGGCGAGGTGCCTGCCGTGCAGGCCCTTCTCCGCGCGGCTTCGGCTAGGTGAATCTACCGCCAAGTCGCAATGTTCTCCGAGTAGCCAAGATCAGCCGTGACTTCTCGTACTTCCGGATCCCTTAAAACGTCACTCAGCAAGGTACGGTTCCCGCGCCATTTTGTTGGCCGAGGGGGGGTGACCGAATACACCGGCATCAAGCCTTGGAGTGCCGGATCGAGCAGATCTGAGCGATCTATGCCCAGCCAGCTCGCTAGATCTTCCACGACTCGAGTTCTGTCACTGGTGCTACCGATTAGATCCTCATATCTAACTCTCAGCACCTCGACGTTCTTATTCTTTTCCAGAAATCTCAATATCGCCTTGTGCGCTGCGCACCATTGGCCAGCGCAGACACGTTCAAGGGGCATACAGGCAAGGCCTTCCCAGCCGGGCGGAAAGTCGAACTTCCACCAGTGAGCGCTCCACGATTGCTCTTGCCTTGTGTAGCCATTTATACACAAAGGGATGTCCACGGATGCATTGAAGAACCACGGCGACAGCCATGCTTCATACAAGCTATTTATGGCAGCGCCAGGATTCCGTGTTAGATGTAGTACCCTGAAATCAGCATGCGAAAAGAACTTTCGCAGTGCAGCAAGCTTATGAACATTGATCGGCGTCTTTGTAACCACAGTCATTGTCTCTACATCATCCCTCGTAGCCCTCTTCCAAGGTCGCGGGACTACTAAGGGCGCAAATTCTATAACGGTCCTGCCGTGGGGGCCAGAAGGTCTTGAGGCATGAGGAAAACTGTCCTCGAGTTCTGCAGCAGAGACATCCAGGTAATATGGATTGACTGCTCGACAGTCCGCTGCCAGACGTGCCAACAGTTTCAGGTTAATCAACCTTAGGTGACTCTCGATCCCAGCCCCTTTTGCTGGATCTAAATCAGCGACGGCCCTCAGAACCATTCCTTCAACGTCAGCCAGCGTCGCGGTCGATCCAGGCCACTGCACAGCCCATCGCCAGAGTACGTCCTGCGCATAATGGTGCCAGTCGATCTGATCCCAGTCATTAATCGGGCTGCCTACCTCACTGCCCAGTTCCAGATCCAAGAGTTCGGCATCCCCCACCAGCTCAGTTATATAGTCGGATTCCGCACCATTTTCTGGGTAGGTCCAGCCGGCCAGCCGCAACATCGGATGCATTTCAGCTTGAAAATGTAGGAGGCTATTCGATCTCCTAAGAAGCTCAGTCAGCAGGGAAGATCCGCCTCTAAATGGCGAGGCTATTACGACTACTTTCCTCACGGATGCCCTGAAGTCGGGCACAGGGGTGCGATCCTTACGCAGATCAGCAAGTCTCCTGCGTGTGACGTCAAAAGTAGCGCCATTAAGGTCGGCCTGCATTCGGCTTCCGGCGGGTTGCTCCTTGGATCTGTCCAAGATTCATTCCTTAATTCTACCGAATTAGGGCGGTGGGGCGTGTGTGCCCGTCATGGCGGTCACGGCAGCTCGCTGAGGCTGATCCGGCCCGCCCGCAACGCAGTCAGATGGGTCGCGAGCCAGGTGTGGCGGGCAGCCGCCGACAGCGCGGCGAACCGGTGGGCCACCTCCCGCACTCCAGGCATGGCCAGGCCTGAGCCGGGCACTGCCGGGCCTGAGCCGGGCACCTCCGCATTGATCAGCAGGGCTTCCGTGATCGCCTGCTGAGCTGGGCTGTCCCGACTACTGCCGTCGATGACGGCGGCGATGACCGTGTTGGCGACTTCCAATCGCAGCAGGTTATTGAAATTAGTGTTGGTCTGTACGAGCAATACGGAGTACACGCTCAGGTAGAGCACAGGCGGGCTGCCGCTGATGGTCGGGTTGGCGATGCGGAAGCCGTCGCTGATTTCTTGTGGGATTGCCCGGCCGAGTTGGACGCGAACTGGTGCCCCGGCCAGGCCGGCTACCTGGCTGGTCATGGGGTCGAGGGCAGCCACAAACGCCGGCAACATGGCCCGGTAGGCTGGGTGCAGGCACACCGGGACCGCCGCGACGTTGTCGCAGACCGGTGTGTAGGTGATCAGCTTGTCGCTGCCCGCATCATGCAGCGCTGGGACGACCACGCCGCCCGCCTCCTGGCGTGCGGCGTCGGTGAGCGCCACGCCGGTAGCTGCTGCTGACAGGCCGAGCAGCACCACCATCGCCCCGGCGCGGCGCAGCCACGGACCGCCTGCGGCTGCGGGCAGCGCGAGGACGCCGAGTGCGGTGAGGGCCACCCCGACCAGGAATACGATCTGCACAATCGACAGGCCCGCATGGAACGGGAAGAAGATCGCGGTGCCAGGCACCGTGGCATCCTTGGCCGGGCTGACCAGGCCCCACGGATGGTGCTGGTGGGACGCTATCACGCCGACCTGCGGCGCGAGCGCAGCCCCGATCGCCACCAGCGGCGCCACGAACCGGCCAGCAATGAGGGCGCCGAACGCGTACCCGACGGCGCTGAACGCCACGATGGCAGCCACGCCCACGCCGGGCAGCCACCAGATCGGACCGCGCCAGCTGGCCTGCCGGGCGGTTACCACGAACACCAGGGCTACGCACGCCGCATAGAACAACGTCGCCCAGGCTGTGACCGCCGCCCATCTCACCAGCTGATTGATCCAGCGTGGCCGGGCAGTAGTCACCATCAAGTCGGTGACGTGATGGCGCCCATCCCGTCCGGCCGACCAGGCTGCTACCGCCGCCACGATCGCGCCGATCGGCACAATCAGGTACTGCGTGTCGGCGCTGCGCAGCACCCATAACGGCAGCTGACCGAAGTCATTTCGCATTTCGGTGAAGGCGAGGAGCGCGGCCAGCAGCGGCACTGCAGGCAGCATCGTGCTGCGGCGCAGTTCCAGGCGTAGTAGCCGGGCTGGTGCGGGGAGGGATCGGCGTCCGGCCCGCAGTTGCTGTGCGGGGACGGGGGTTCCGGCGGCGGTCATGCCCGCGCCTTCGCGAGTACCGCGCTGTAGCCGCGTTCCAGTGGCGCGTCACCGGTGGCGTGCCCCTCACCGCGGATGGTCAGCTCGTCGGGAGTGCCCTGAAAGACGATCTTTCCCCCGTCGATCAGGGCGACCTCGGTGCAGGCGGCGCCGACGTCTTCGACCAGGTGGGTGCTGACGATGACGGTCGCCCGCTCACCGAAGCCCCGCATCAGCTCACGGAACGCCACCCGCTGTTCGGGGTCTAGCCCCGCGGTCGGCTCGTCCAGCAGCAGCAGCTCGGGGTCGTTCACGATCGCCTGGGCGATGCCGGCCCGGCGCAGCATCCCGCCCGACAGGGTCCGCAGCTTCGACCGGGCCCTGGTCCCCAGGCCGACCTGCTCGACCGCGGCAGCCACCGCGCCGGGCACCCTGGCCGCCGGCATGTCTTTCAGCAGCGCGAAATACTCGACGAACTCCGCGACCGTAAAGCCCGGGTAATAGCCGAGGTTTTGCGGCAGGTACCCGAGCCTGCGCCGGATCTCCCTGCGCTGGCCATAAGACCGGGGGTCGCGGCCAAGCAGCCGCAGCGTCCCGGAGGTCGGCGGGATCACGGTGGCCATCATCCGCAGCAGCGACGTCTTGCCCGCCCCGTTCGGGCCGAGCAGCCCGAACACCCCCGGCCCGGTCTGCAGGTTCACCCCCGCGACGGCCTGGTTGCGGCCGAACCGCCGGGTCAGATCGGTGATCTCGACGTTCATGACGATCCTCTCAAAATCCTGGTCTTGCTCACCATGATCACCGTGCACAAGGCAGCGACCGTCAGATAAGGCAGGTACAAAGACGTGTCGGTGACCACGCTCCCCGGCTGCCCGGTCACTGCCTGCCCGCCCAGCACCGTGATCACCCAGCTGGCCAGCCCCGCAGCCACCCCCACGTTCGCTGACCGGGCCACCGTCGCGGCGGCCAGCGCCAGCGCCGACACCGCGGTCACCGGGACCAGCCAGCCGAACGTGATCCCGGCCGCGGCACCCGACGCCGCCGACGCGGCGATCCCGAGCACCGCGTCGGCAGCGAACACCCCCAGCGCACGCACCAGCAGCACCATCCGGTCGCTGACCGCCATGCTGCGCGACAACTCCCACGCCGGGTCGATACCAGGCCCGTAGGCATAAGCGATACCCGCCGCCGCCACAGCAGGCGCCATCAGCGCCACCAGCGGCTGGCCGGTACCCGCCGTCGCGGCCGCCCCAGCGCCGAGCACCACCGCGCTGGCGATCAGCCACGGCACCAGCAGCGACGGAGTGGTCACCAGCGCCCGGGCCAGCCCCGGCGACCGCAGCAGCCGCCCGGCTACCCGCTCCAGCCACCCCACCCTGCGCCGCCACACCTGCGCCGCCACCCCCAGCCACACCCGGCCCAGATCAGGCTCACCACCCCCCAGATCCAGCCGCGCACCCCCCGCCACGTCACCCGGCGGCCCCCCATCAGCACCCATCACCTGGCACCTCCCTCCGCCAGCGGCCCACCACGCAACGCCGCCCGCAACAGCCGCCGGGCCCGGTACGCACGACTTTTCACCGTGCCCACCGGAACACCCATCAGCTCCGCCACCTCCGCGACCGGCCGGTCCTCCACATACAGCAGCCGCCACACCTCACGTTCCGGCCCGCCAGCGGGCCCGAGCGCCTCGACGGCAGTGGCCAGATCCACTCGCGCCAGCGCCGCCTCCGCCGGATCTCCCGCACCGAGCGATTCCGCCTGTGCCAGGGCATGTATCAGCGGGACCACGCGCCCGTGGCTGCGCAGCCACAATGCGGCCTGGCGGCGGGCGATCCCCCAAAGCCACCCCCCGCCGGTGCCACCTGGCCGATACCCCCCAGCACCCCGCCAGACCGCCAGGAACGTCTCCTGCAGCACATCCTCCACATCGGGGACAGGCAGCATGATGCGCAGCCGGGCGGCCAGCCACGGCGCGTGCCGGAGGAACAACTCCCGCAGCGCAACGTCGTCGCCGCCTGCTACGGCAGCGATCAGCTCATCGTCATCCATCGCCTTCTCTATTGCGCTGCGACGACAACCGGTTCACGCAGGACGCCAGATTTCTTGAACCTCGTCATCGGATGGTCCCGACGCGGTCGCCGTGCCCATGCTGCCCTGCTCCCACTTCGCCAGCTCCGACGCGCAATCGGCGAAATAGCCTGGTTGACGATCATCCAGAACACACCGCCATCAGCGGGGCTGGGCGCGGAGCGCTCCGAAGCCTTGCCGATCCGCTCTGTGTCGACTATGCACGGCGAGTTCTGGCGCAGCAATAGGCTCTGGGACCGCGGCACCCTGGCCCGTCTCGCGTACTCGGGCCCGAGATCAGGGCCAGTCTGGCGCTCACCTGCAACGGCGGAACTTCCTCCGTGGTTCTGCGCTGGCCCGGGCGCGCGGACGCCCCGGATGGGTGTCCGGGGCGCGCGCGGCTAAGGATGGACGGTCATGAACTCACTCGCGGTTCGCCTTGTGCGGCCAGCACCTTGTTCAGCGGGCCGAGATCGTAGATGCCGCTCAGGTTGACTGGATTGAGCAGCCCGACCGCCTCCGCATGCTGCGCGTCTGCGGCCACCGAGGATGCGTCGGGGTTGTCGGTGAAGGTGATTTCCTTGAAGGAACTGGCCAGGATGGACCTCGTCAGGCCCTTGCCGTTGAGCTGGATCAGCATCGCGTTGACGGCCTGCTCCGCAGCAGTCTGGTGCTCCTTGATGTAGTTATTCGCCTGGACCTGCCCCTTGAGCAACCCGCTGACCAAACTCGTGTGTGCCTTCAGGAACGACTGCGTGACGACCAGGTTGGTGGTGGCGAACTGGCCGTTGGGCCACAGGCTGGCCTCGTTCACCAGTCGGGTGCCGCCATTGGCCACCATCTCGACGTCGTATGGCACGGGCTCCCAGCCGCCCTCGATCTGGCCCGACGTGAACTCCGGCACGGCAGCCGAGATCGTCGCCGTCGGCCGGACGGCGACATCCCCGCCGCCGGTCGGGGTAGTGGTCAGCCCGTGCTGCTTGAGCCAGTAGCGCAGCGCCACATCCGGCGTGCCGCCGAGTGATGGCGTGGCCAGCGACTTGCCCTTGAGCTGGCCGGCACCGGTGATGCCGGGCTTCACGACCAGCGACGCGCCACCTGACGCCGCACCCGAGATGATCTTTATGGCGGTACCGTGCGACCTCTGCCACGCGGTGATCGCCTGGTTCGGGTTCATGTAGACGGCGTCAATTTGCCCGTCTAGGAGCGCGGTGGTCTCCGAGTCCGCTGAGTGGAACACCTTGAAGTCGATGACGACATTCGGGGGCAGGTTGCTGCGGAAGAATTCCTTGTGTAGCCCCACCAGCGCGGGAGCATCGGTCAGATCGGCAAGGAAACCCAACCGCAAGTTCACCCTGGCATTGCTGGAACTGGAGCTCGAGGATGGCGCAGATGAACCACACGCGGCCGCCAGCACAGTGACCACAACTGCCCCTACCGAGAGTAATGCACGTCGCATTAGCAGCTACCCTTTCGCTCGAAATCAATATGTTTTACCGAGGTTAGGCCACGTTGGCATGTTTTCCCTTAGTGTTATACCACACGGAACTGGTTGGCACATACCGCTGGACGCGCCAGGCTCGTCTATTGCGAGCCATTCCTAGAAGGAGCGCAAGTTGTCTGCGTTAACGTTGCGGATGGTACATTCGATCGTCGCCGTCCAGCGACTGGCCAGCACTGGGCCGGACCGGTGCGGGTGACGGTGGGCAGTTGGTCACAGCAATCAGGCTTCTTTGTTCTCCTGGAAGCGGCCGGCTTTGCTGATCACGTCATCGCTGTAGAGGCGGACAGCCTGCTGCAACGCAAACTCAGCCAGATACACGCGGAACTCCTCTGGAGACTCCTCGGCCAGGTTCAGCATCCGCCGGTTGGCAATCACCGCCGGACCCTGGAGACGCTCGAGGCTCTCCTCGATGGCCACCTCCAGATCATCTGGCTCAGCAACGTCATCGACCAGCAGCCGGGCCGCTGGTTCGCTGGCCCAGATCCGGCGCCCCTGCAGGATGATCTGGCGGGATAGCCGCGCTCCGGCACACCGGGTTAACCGCAAGCTGGCGGCTCCGGGAACAATACCTTCATTGGCCGCAGGAAGGCTGATGTACGCATCAGACGCGGCGAGCACGTGATCGATCACGAGCAGCAGCTGGGCTCCACCGCCGATGGCGAAGCTGTCCACCGCAGCGACCCAGGGCTTTTCGAGCGTGCGAGTCAGCCAGTACGCACGTTCCTCGAGGAGGACTCCCCGGATGATTTTGTGGATGTAGCCCAGTTCGCGCCGGAGCACGAAGTCAACCAGGGAGATGTCCCCGGCATGCAGGGCCTTGAGGTTGATGCCGGCACTGAATACCCGCTTGCCGCGGTAGCGGGGATGGCTCATTACCCCGCCGCGCAACAGGCCGACGCGTACCGCAGGGTCGAGCAAGGCGAGGTTGACGGCGGTTTCCATGTCGTTGACCTGCCGGTTATCTTCCGCGTTCAGGCAATCGTCGCGGCACATGGTCAAGAGCGCCACGCTGCCGCTTCGTTCCAGCCGGACGGAACCCAGATCGGTCATGCCGGTCCGGGTGAACTCCGGCAGCGCTCCCAGGGCGCGCGGCGTCGGCCGGAGCATGGCGTCGAGCAGATGGAGGCCGGCCAGCGGTGAGCGCAGCACCCAGCTGAAGAAGATGCCCTGGTCGATCTCATGATCCTCTTTGCCGGCCTGCGGCTGGGCCTGCTCGGCCGCAAGTTGCCCGGCCGTGGGCACCAGCCCGGGAAAAGCGACCGCAGCCGCCCCGGCCAGTTCCGCGAGCCGCAGGTAGACCGTGCGGCCCTCGGTGAGCTGCTCATACACGGCATCGGTGTGGGTCGCCATGAACTGGGCGCGCAGCGTACGGGCGGTCTCTTTCGCTGCCGTGGCGGCAGCGCGTTGTCCCGCCGACCGGCGCCCCGGCTCGGGGAGGGACGCCACCAGGTCATCAGTGCGCCCGGCCGCCTGAGCCAGCGCCCGCCTGGCCGAGGCCAGGTCCGCCTGCACGGCCTGGATCTCGTCCCGCGGCTCCGGCCGGCTCACCGTTCTCGTCCTGGTGCCACTCTGGTACTTGTGCGTCGCAATGCACGGTCGCAGGCGGCAAGATGTACGCCCAGGGCATCCTCGAAGCTAGTGGCAGGTGCGTCGACCATCAGCTGCCGCCTGATGGCAAGTTCGGCACCCGAGAACGCACCTACCAACCCGGCTGCCGCTGTTAGCGCGCTCGCAACGTCGCCGGTCAGCTCGTCGATCAAGTGCAGCGCCAGCGCGTCGTCGGCGCCGATCGGAAGACCGAACAGGGCCGTCCGGCGGATCGCGGCAGCACCTGCCTGGTGGGCGAGCCGGTATAGCGCCATCCCTGGCCAGGTCGCCCCATCCCCGACGGGCACGAGCAAGCGCACTGAGGCCGCCGCGATGCGGTAATCGGTAGCCAGCAGCGCATCAAGGGCCAGCCCGCCACAGTCGCCGACAGCGACTGCGATCGTGGCCGCAGGAAGGCGCTCCAGGCGGCGGAGCCCACGTTCCCACCTGCTCACCAGCGCGACATTCAGATCGCCGACCCACGATGTGTCAGGAGCTCCTGACACATGAACGATCACCGTGCTGTGCTCACCGCGGTCTTCGGCGCTGTCGCACGTGGCACCGACAGCCGCAACCGACTTGGCCGACAAGGGGCGCCGGCCGTCAACCCGGAGCACCAGATCCTCGATTCCGGCCCGCCCATCAGCGGCCTGCACCATGCCCGCGGCGTCTTTCGTCGGTCTTTCTGTCACCATTGGACTAGTGCCGTCTCAATAGTCGAGCCCGGACCCATCGTCATCAGGACGCCGTAATCGCCCGGCTGGGCGACTCTCTCGCCGAGCAGGCGCTCATAAGAGAACAGGAACGACCCACTCGACAGGTTGCCGTAATCGCGCATTACCCCGGTGGTATGCCGTACGTCGTGGCGAGTAAGCCCGAGATTGACCATGATCGCGTCGATGACCTTTTTGCCACCGGCGTGCACCAGCCAGTGCCTGATATCGGTGCGGCGCAGGCCAGCCCCGGACAAGAGCCGGCCGACAACCAGTTCCGCGTGGGCACCCACCACGTATGGGATGGCCGGGTCGAGGAAGAAACTGAACTTGCCCTGCGCAGCATCCCAGTCGTAACGCATGGCATCGAGCGCATCGGTAATGATGTGACTGGCGAACGACAAGACCAGCGGCCCCGCCGGGACCGGTACCGGGCCGCCGCCCGCGCCCGTGGTGAGGGCGACTGCGGCGGCACCGTCGCCGAACAGGCTGTTCACGACCGCAGTCCGCATCGTCGAGTCCAAAACGTAGGCGGCAGAACAGGCCTCCGCGCACAGTACGAGCGCAAGCTGCCCTGGGTGGGCCGCCGACCAGCTGGCCGTCACGTTAAGCGCGTTCAGTCCCGCGTTGCAGCCCATGCCTACTATGTCGACCCGGCTGCACTGAGGCGAGATTCCCAGTTCGCGGATGAGCAGGGCGCTCAGGCCAGGACAAAGAAAGCCCGTCGATGTGACGCAGCACAAGCAGCCGACATCCTGCAGACCGGCTCCCGCGTTCCGCAGGCAAGCCTCCAGTGCCCGCGCCCCCATGCCGACCGCCAGTGCCTTGTGCTTGCCGAGCAGTTCCCCCTGGGACTCCACGACGCGCCCGCCACCAGCCTCCTGCGGAGGTAACGAAAGATACCGGCGCCGGATCGCGCTATTTATGAAGACAGAACGGACTTTGGGGTCGGTGATCCCAAGGATTTCGAGCAGTTCCTCTTGCGAATAAGACTGTTCACTCACAGCCGTGCCGACACCCACGATCCGCGGAACGTTCGTGGCCTGCGGTACAGCCCGTTGTATCCCAGGCAGCACATCGGGGCGCGCGAGTCTTACGCTGACGGTCATCGGAACGTCCACCCCCACATGCGGGGCTTGCTGCGCAGGCGACGTGTTGCTGTGATCACTTCAGTTCACCTTTCTGTAGATGCTGGCGGCGGCGCTGTGACTCGGCAAACGACCTGTCACTCACCGTGCACCTGACGCAAGAGCTGGTAGTTGGTCGGCAACGTGTCCACTAGCTCGCGCTGTTGCTCCCTGACCCTCAGGAAGAGAGACTCTGCCCGCTGTATCGATTCCTGGCGATAGGTCAGCGCGGGCGGCGGGGATTCAGGAACCAGACCCAGGCCGGCCAGGATGCAGTAGTAGCTTCCGTTGGTCCAGAAATTCCGGAACTCCGCTTCGAAGTTATCATAGTAGGTATCGACATTTACAACAGGCTGGCTAACGGGCATCCCTGCCTTGTACAGCTCTATCTTTTCCATGATGCTGTCTGACAGGCGCAGATCCTTGTTCGCCCTCCAAAAACCGGTGTCGGCCCTTGGTGAGAAATAGTAATGTATCTGGATGAAGTCACGGGAATCATCGAACATCGTCTCGATCTCACGGTTGAAGCCATCGGCCAGAGCTGGGTTGAAGCGCTTGTCGGGAAAATGCTTCGCAAGGTGATAGAGCGCACCGTAGGCGAAATACAGGCCAGTTGACTCCAATGGTTCAAGAAAGCATGAAGACAATCCGATTCCCACACAGTTCTTCACCCATGCGCGGCGATTGCGCCCAACCCTGAAGCGGATCTGGTTTAGCTGCGCCTCGGCCGGGTCCAGGCCCCATAGCCTGCAGAAGTCCTCGGTCGCCTCATCTCGCTTGGCGAATTGGCTCGAATAGACATATCCACTGCCGAAGCGGCCGAGCATCGGGATCCGCCACGTCCATCCTGCGTCCATCGCGATGGCTGAAGTAAACGGCTCAACCCCATGCCGGGCATCATCGTGCGGGATCGCGGTAGCCACAGCACTGTCGCACAGCAGGTAGTCGCTCATGTCGATGAACGGCTCACCCATTGCCTGATTTATCAGGAGCCCGCGGAAGCCCGAGCAGTCCACAAAGAAGTCCGCCTCTAACGTGCGGCCATCCTTGGTCTTGAGGGCCGTGATGAAGCCACGCTCATCAAGCAAGGCCTCCTGCATCTCGGCTTGGACGTGCTGAACGCCCAGCCGCTTCGTCGCGATCCGGCAAAGGTATTCAGCGAGCAGGTGGGCGTCGAAATGCCACGCATAGCTCGTGGCCGCGCGGCCGTCAAGCCATCGTGGAGCCAGATTGGCGTCCAGGACTGGTGGCTCCTTGAAGCAAGCATAAGCAAGGTCCTGATCGGTGAGCGACGCGCTCTTCTTGCGCAGCCAGTAATGCGAGAGCGGGAACTGGTCCTGCTCTGGGAGCAGGCCGAATATGTGATAGAAGTAATCGCTACTGCCATTGAACTTCCTGGGGCTGGATGCTGACGAGCCACCGGTGCGCCAATTAACATATTTGATGCCCATCTTAAAGCTCGCGTTACACTCAGGCATCCACTCGTCTTCGTCGAGGCCGAGCTGATCGAAGAAGACCCGCTGGAGATTTGGGATGGTAGCCTCTCCGACGCCAATCTTTGGGATTCCCGGGGCCTCCAGCAGCGTAATGCTAACACCGCCCTGCAGATAGGCACTCAGATAGCACGCGGTCATCCAGCCCGCTGAGCCGCCGCCCAGGATCACAATGTTCTCGATGCGATTATCCATCAGGAGGTCCTCCCTGCGGCAGGGCAATATGCGGATTGTACTGCAAGCCAGCAATACTATTACTTGGCAGCACACAGAGGCATCGGGTATACATCAGCCACCTCGAGAGATTACGTGCGACGGCGCCGTCCGTGCATTGCTTCGTACTGGTAACATGGCGGCACAGATGCCACCGCCTTTGCTATGGCGGCCGCGCGGCGTCAGCGCCCGCCGGTGGTGAAGCCTGGGCTTCGGCCTGGATGAAGCCCGCAAGCCGGGAAATGCCTTCTGTGATGTCTGCCTCGGTCAGGTAGCTGATGGACAGCCGGATACTGCAGTACCCGCCTCCTTCGGGGTAGAAGTACGACATGGGCGTCCAGATAACGCCGAAGTCCTCTGCAGAGCGCGCCAGTGCGCCGTTGTCCGCGCGGAATGGAACATGCATCGTCAGGAAGAAGCCTCCGCTGGGTTTATTCCAGCGCACGTGCAGGGCGGCGCGGCGGTCAGCTGGGAAGCAGTGATCGAGGTGCTGGAGAGTACATTGCATCGCGTTTCCGTAGTACGCGGCCGTCTCCCTGTTGAGTTCTGAGATCCGCCCTGCGCAGCCGAGGAGCATGCCCGCCACGGCGGCTTGGCTCAGCGGCGAGGTGTTCACCGTCACCATGCTTTTGATCTTGGCGAGTTCGTCTGCCAGGAGGCTCGTGCGGCCCCCCGAATCGGCGACGATCTGGTCCGCGACAGCGAAACCGACGCGGGCGCCAGGAAACACAGTCTTGGAGAAGGAGCCTAGGTGGACGACTCTGCGCTGGCGGTCGAGGGACTTGAGGGCTGGCAATTGCGGCCCGGGGCTGACCAGCCGGTAGGGGCTGTCCTCCAGTATGAGGATGTCCTGGCGGGCGGCTAGGTCAAGCAGCGCGTGGCGGGTCTCCAGAGACATCGTGATCCCCGACGGATTCGAGTGGTCAGGCACCACGTAGAAGGCGCGGGGGCGGCGCCCGCGCGCCCGCTGGGCATGGACCGCCGCTTCGAGATCGGCGCAGCGGAAGCCATCCTCACGTTCCTCGACCGCGGCCAGATCGATGTCCAGCAAGCGGGCAGCCCCAGTGATTCCCACGTAGCAGGGGCTGGAGACTAGGAGCACGTCCTGAGGGCCGGAGATGATCGCGCGCAGCGCAAGGAACATGGCCTCCTGGCAGCCCACCGTGACCACGATGGATTCGGGCGGAACATCGATGTTCTCGTCCTGCCGCAGCGAAGCGGCGATCAGCTCGCGGATACGGCCGGCGGTCGGGCCGTACTGGAACAGCGCATCGCGGATCTGGCCCGGTGAGTTCCCGCTTTCCGCAAGGTGGTCCAGATAGCGGCGCATGTACGTGAAGATCTGCTCGGTTTCGAAGAAACCGTCGTACGGACGGCCGGGCGCGAACGAGATGGCCGTGGGATAGCGCAGGGTGATCTCATTGAGGAAATTCATCGTGTCCATGACCGGGTCACAGACGCTGACGTGCAGATCCTCCTTGCGCAGGACAACGCCGTCTGGCCGGGGCCGAACTGGGCGCGGCATGAGGGCGGCCACCGTGGCGGTAGCAGGGCTACCGCGGTTCACTTGGCGGCCAGCCGGTCGCGTTCCACTGCTTCATACAGGGCACGGATGTTCGCGCCGCCGAATCCCCGCGCACCCCGGCGCTGTATCAGCTCATAGAAGAGCGTGTTCCGTTCGTATGGCGAGCGGGTGAACAGTTGCAGGAGATAGCCCCATTCGTCGCGGTCAGCGAGCACCTGCGCGGCCCGCAGGTCCGCTACCTCCGCACGGAGGCCGGTGTGCCGCTCGGCGAGCATGTCGTAATATGTGTCCGGGGTGCGCAAAAACTCCACCCCAGACTGCCGGAACTCGCGGACTGCGGGAATAATGGCGTCCACCCCGAACGCGAGATGCTGCACACCAGCACCGCCGTTTCTGCTGAGGAAGGCGTCAAGCTGCCCAGCGCCCTTCGTTGAATCTGGTTCGAGGAGGGTGAAGGTAATACCCCCGGAGGAGCTGCGCACGACAATTGAGTCCATCGCCGTGCCTCCGACCTCAACGTATTCGGTGGAGTACCGGGCAAGGCCAAAAGCATCCCTATAAAAGTTTGCGTAATCCTCCAGGGTCCCCGCTTCGAGGCAAATGGCGACGTGATCCAGCAACTGGATCCGCCCGGCTGGCCGGATCAGCGGCCGCTGCGGGGCGGACCACGTACGGCCTGCGGGCAGCCGAGCGCTAGGATCCCCGGCAAAAGGCAGGAGCGTATGGCAGGTACCGCCGAACCCCTGCACAACCGGGTGGCCTGACACGGTTTCGGCCACCGAGGCACCGGCGGCCACGGCCGCATCGAGGGTCGCGGCGACATCATCACAAGTCACAGCAATGTTAGCGACCCCGTCCCCGTGCACATCCAGGAACTCCCGGGCCCCAGGGCCTGCCGTGACAAGCAGCTGCACCCCGCCCTGCCGCAGCAACACAGAATTCGTGCCGTAATCGACGCTCTCAGCCACCAGCGCGAAACCCAGCGATAACACGAAGTAATCGACGGCCGACTCCATATCACAGGTGTACAACTCAGCGTATTCGATGTCCCATGCAGCCATGGAGAAACTCCCTGTAAGGCGGACTGGCCAACGACGGTGCTGATTATCTAGTGTCAGGCTCACACAGCACCGCAGTGCTCGGCAAGGGCGCACGCGGGCCGGCGACTGCGAAAGGCGCGACTCAGCAGATCGACCGGGACCCGGGCAGCCGCGCAGCTCGTGATTTCCGCAGGTCGCGGACGACGTTGACGCGCTTGAGCCACCGATCTGTACCATCGTGGCGCGCCTGGAAGGGCTTTCGGCCATGGACGACACGGAAGTTATCTAGGAAGCAGAAGTCCCCGCTCTCTAGATGGACGTCGAACATCTTCTCGTCCATCTCCCTGACAAACTGATCCAGGGCAGACCGTGCCTCGTGATCTTCGGGTTTGACGCTCATGAAGTACGGGTCGGCCCGGATGTAGGGCCGTTCCTGATCGCCAAACAGGACAGCCACTGGCGTCGGATTACTTTGCAACTTATCGATATCTGCGAAGGCCGCCACGTCGGGTGCTGAATTGTTCTTGGCCAGATGAGATTCATCCGGACGGATATAGAACCGTTCCTCGAAAAGAATGGCCTTTGTGGAGCTTGGCAGGTCCAGCGAATCGACATACCCGATCGTCGTGGCCGCGGCATATGGATTTCTCAGGCAGGCGAACGAGAGGAAATCTCCGCGCAGCGGATGGAAAGCGTCCTCGGTGTGCCAGGTCAGCAGGGCTTCGCTGCTCGACCCAAGCTGTTCCTGTTCATGGCCCTTGATCGGCAGGACATCGTGTATCAATCTTCCGTTCTGCTGAGTCGCCCAACAAAACGGGTCACCGAGCAATGAGCTGAAAAGTACGAGAAGCAGTTCCTCGCGTCCTGTAGTGGACGGCTCAGCCCGGTCACGCCAATGCGGGGGGGTAGGGCCCACGCGATCCTGATCAACAACGTACCCGGAAATGGACAGGACACCAGACATCCGCTCGAGCCGGAAGGCGTTTAAGGCGAGGCGGATCCGACTTGGCAGTTCGTGTGCGAAAACCGTGGAACGGTGCAAGGCCTCGGCAGACTCGAGATTCTCGAATCCGTCTTCAATTTCATCCAGGAGCTGCATCAATGTCTGCAGTTCTGTCGTGTCAAGCCTTAGCTTGTCCATGTTGATTTACTTTCTCCGCGACGAGATCTGGCGAGCATCGTAAAGACCGCGCGCGCACGCTTGCCTCCGGTTAGTTTTTGTCCAGGAACTCGATGATTGCGGAGTTGACCTCTTCGGGGTGTTCTAGATATCCGAAGTGGCCGCATGAAGGGATTTCCACGTAGTCGCAGTCCGGGATGGCATCGGCTACTTCGGCGGCCAGGTGCGGCGGGGTGACGAAGTCGTCGGAGAAAGCGATGACCCGGCACGGCGCGGTCACTTTCCGGAGCGACTCGCGCCGGTCCGCGGAGGTATCGGCCCAAGCCTGCCCGTTGGCTGCATCTTTGCTGCCGAGGGAAAGCCGGAATGTTTCCAACCACAGGGAGACGGCAGCATCGTCCTTTAGGCTCGCCGGTGAGAGCATCTGGAACGCCGACATGGCAGCTTCGTAGTCAACGGGCAACTGGATGCCGCTTTCAACTTTCGCCAGGTGCGCCGCCGCGTATGCCCGCCGGGCAGCGTCCGAGCGTGCTTTCGTGGCGATCAGGACGGCACACCGCACCAGGTGCGGCCAGCTGGCCGCCAGTTCCTGCGCTATCAGGGCCCCCAGGGAGACCCCGATGATGCGGCACGGCGCGGCGTCCAGTGCCTCGATCAGTCCCTTGGTGTCGGCGACCATGTCAGCGACCGAGTACCTGCCGGGGGGGACGTCGGATGGGGGGATGCCACGGTTGTCGAAGGTGATGGCCTGGTACCCCGCCCGGCTCAACGCTGGGGTTTGGTGAAGAGTCCAGACCCGGCCAGCTGCGTTGGAGCCCATGATGAGAAGGACGCGCTCGCCCCGGCCCGATCGTTCGTAGGCGAGCCGAATGCCGTTGGTGAAGACATGCGGCATGACGCGACCGTGTCATTCGCCGTCGAGGGCGATGCGCAGGCTTTTGGGCCGCATGTCTGTCCAGGTCTCCTCCAGGTAGGAGTCGCACTCCTCCTTTGAGGCGCACACGCCGGTTTCTGCCCAGCCACCGGGAACGGGGAGGTCCGCGGGCCACAGGGAGTACTGCTCCTCGTCGTTGATCAGTACCTTGAACCGTGCCTCGGCTGAGTCGAAGTCGAAGCTTGTCGTCCGCATGGGGCGGCCTCCTTATCGCGGGGATATGCCTTTCCGGGTCGGTTACCAGCGCCATTCATGCTGGCCGTATAGGTGCCCGGCCTTGATGCCGTGCCCGGCGCACCAGGTCATGAATTCCTCCACCTGCTTGAGCTGGTAGGAGTCCTCGGTGTAGCTGGTGGCCATGACGTGGCCCAGCCAGCTTTCCTCGCCCATCGCGTACACGTATGCCTCACCCGCGCCGAGCTCGGTCATGATCGCGCCTGCCTGTGCCGCGTTCGACCCCGACAGCGTCCGCGAGTCGCTCATCTTCTTGGTCACCGGCCGGGTCAGCAGCGCCTGATAGAGCCAGGTCAGTGGTGCCCCGGCGCATTCCATGCCCAGGAACGCCATGTCGGCCGTGCCGACGTGACCGCGGATGTAGCGGTACAGCCCCGGGTCGATGCCCGAGGAGTCCGCTCCCACGAAGACCGTCCGCCCGGCCATCCGCACGCAGTAGGTCGTCTTGGCGCGGATGTCCAGGTCGGCGTGCTCGCCCAGGAACGGTGTGGCGATCACCGTCCCGCCGGGGAAGGCCACTTCCGTGAAGTCGTCCACCTCCACCACCGGCAGCCCGACATGCGAAAGGTAGAGCGCCAGCGACGGGTCGCACAGACCGCCGCGGGAGGACCGCGGCACCACAACCGCGCCGACCCGGCCGCGCAGCTGCAGCAACGTCTCCAGCACGATGTGATCTTGATGCCCATGGGTGATCAGTACCAGGTCAATGTGATCAGGCAGGTCGGCGTAGGTGTACCGGCCCGCTGCCGCAACGTCAGCGTTGATGAACGGGTCAGTGACGACCGCAGCCTGCGGTGTCTGCAGCACCAGGCAGGCATGCCCGAAGTAGCGGATCCGGGCCCCGTCATCAATGTGGCGGTCACTGGCCAGGCCCGGCCCGGCAGCCAGCAGCCCGGCCAGCTGGGCGGCCTGCTCGTCACCGAGTTCCAGGACCTCACGCAGCCGGGCCAGCGTCACCGGGCGGACCCGTGCGCCGAGCAGTTCGGCCAGGCCCGGATGCCGGAACGGGATCCGCAGGTCCAGCACATCCGGCGAGGCCAGCCGCGGCGTGCTCAAGATGAATGGCCGCTCGGTCCCCGGCTCGATCGACAGCTGCACCGACTGCCGGTCCTCGCTATAGGCGCTGCTCTCATAGGCCAGCGGTTCGATGAACCGCACCGACGGCTGATTGCTGGTGTCATATGCCAGTTCCACCAGGCCCGATAGCTCTGCCGGGAGCTTGGGGTACAGCGGGGTGAGGTCAAACCCGGTCGCTCCCTGCCGCACGATCTCCTCAGCCTCAGCGACCGCCTCCGCGAAACGCAGCAGCTCAGCACGGTCACGTTTGATAGAGGCCAGTAACGTACGTACCTCACCGCTGCGGCTCTCATCGATATTGATGAAAAACCCGCCCCGCAGGTCCGGATTGCGGCTCGCCGCGATATGGACCTGCGGAGACTGCAGATAAGACTCAAGAAGAGGCACCTGCAAAAACGCCAGGTTCATCGCTGACTGCACCGGCGCCACCGTCTGCAGCCACGCATAAAACCCATCAACCAGCGGCTCGATGATTACATCCGGCCGGAGAAACCTCGGCTCATCACCCATCTCCGCTCCCTCATCCTGGAGATCACATGCCGTTATTCCTGTCCAGCACGCTCATCTCACCAAACCCCGCGCCGCGACGGTTCCTCACTATCGCATACGGCCAGATCGCCAGGCAACGCTCGCTGCTGCCGCCCAAGCCCGGCCATTCATCTGCCGACCGCGCCACAGTCGGGGATAGGCGTTCAACTGCGGCACGGCCGCAGTTGAACGGCGCCGCTGCCGCAAATTCAGGTCACTGGACAGGCCGGGCTCGCGTGCATGCGAGACCGATCGACGAGCGCTAGCCGAACGTATCCGGATCGAGTCGCCCCTACAAGTTGACCTCAACGTGAGGCGACCACTGAGAGCGCAGTGTTCAGCCGTTCAAGCCCTAGGACGAGCTCATCTGTAGGGCCGCCGAAGCCCAGTCGAATGTGGCGCGGGCAGCCGAAGCACGACCCAGGAACAACGAGGACACCGTGCTGCTGGAAGAGTTTCTCGCAAAATTCGTCGGTACCCGTGAGACTGTCGAGACGAGGAAAAGCCGCGACGCCGCCGGCCGGGAGAGCGAGAGAGACGTGGTCGCCGGCAGCATCCGCCCACTCCCTCAGGATGCTCCGATTAGCACGGGCCTGTTTCAACCGCGGTTCCAGGAATCCGTCAGCATTCTCCAGGACCCGAAGTGCCAGCAGTTCGATCAGCGGAGACACGTGCAGGGTGGTGTAGTCGCGTATACGCATACAACTGGCAAGGACGTCGGGTGGCGCAATGCACCATCCGAAACGCAGGCCCGGGAGCCCAAAGGCCTTCGAGAAAGTGCCGAAACTGATGCCTCGCGGGTAGTGTATGGAAATGTCAGGCAACGGATCCGTCTCGTACGTAAGCTCTGTGAACGCAGCATCCCACAGGACGTACGCGCCGACCTCTTCCGCGTAGTGCAGAAGTATCCTCCGATCGTCCTCCCCGATCGAGGCGCCGGTCGGATTCTGCGGGAAGTTAACGATGATAGCCCGGGTCCGTTCAGTGACAAGCTCTGCCAGCACATCAGGTGACGCCCTCCAGCCATCATCGGCGTCGAGCCGCCACGTTTTTACCGTGCAATCCAATGCGGCGGCGAACTCGACGAGCAGATGATAGCCGGGCTGCACAACAATGACCTCGTCCGCTGGCCTGAGCAGCGTCATCAATACCAGGGAGATGGCTTCACTGGATCCACTGGTCGTCATAACCTTTTCCGGCTCGCCATCTCCCCAGCGTCGCGCGATGGCAGTCCTGAGGGCAGGGGTTCCCAGCGAGTATCCGTCCCTGAATTCCAGGGCATCGATTTCTTCGTGACTGAGTCCAGTCTTTGCCCGGAGCTCGGCCATCGAGT
This sequence comes from uncultured Actinomycetes bacterium, assembly GCA_963717125.1. Taxonomy (GTDB): domain Bacteria; phylum Actinomycetota; class Actinomycetes; order Streptosporangiales; family Streptosporangiaceae; genus RYN-230. Next base: position 688,444 of record CAVQVG010000017.1, on the reverse strand, counting down.
AGGGTTGCACGCCACTGGAGCTGATATCGATTTGGGCGGTGAAGTAGTAGTCGCGTAGCCATTCTTCGAGGAGCGCTGGGCGGAATCTCATGCGTTTGCCTTCGGCTAGCTTTCTGTTCACGACGGAACTCAAGAAGGGGACGATGACCGCCGGGGTGGCCTGCCAGCAGGTCGGCATCACCGTCCAAGTGGAGAACTGTCAGACGGACCCTGCCTCCCCTGCCGACCCGCGCGTTCAACTGCGGCGCCGCACCAGTTGAACGCCGCCGGATCCCTGCCCGCGCTGCCTCGCGCGATTCTCACCGATATCGCCAGCGCAGCGGTTGCGCCTGCCACCAACAGTCTCTTCGCGTCCGCATTCAGGACGCTGACCAGAACATGCCGTCAGCCGAAGGGACAAGCCCGTTGTCGAAGAGCGGGGCCTCGGCCTCCGTGTCCTCGCCCAGCAGGGCCCGGGTCTGGACCTGGGCGCCCTCCCGCATCGCCTGGCGGACGATAGAGGACTTGAACAGGGGCAGCATGCTCCGCTCGCCGTTCGCGACGAGTTCATCGACCGCGCCGGCGAATTCCCTGGACCGGTCCTTGAAGCGCTGCGCCAGGGGCCCTGCCTCCGCGAGGGCGGCCTCGCCGGAGGATACCCCGCCGACCAGCTCGACGAATGACTCCAGCTCGGAATGCGTGTTGTTGGTGACCTTCTTGGCCGACCAGAAATACGAGCTTTCGCTGACGTGCATGTCGTAGAAGGCCACGAGGAATTCGTAGTACACGCCATACTCACGGCGGTACCGCAGCTCGAACTCCCGGAACGCGGTCGGCTCATCGACCATCTGGGCCATGACGCTGTTGATGGACCGCGCGGCCAGCAGCGCGCTGTAGGTGGCCAGATGCACGCCGGAGGAGAATATCGGGTCAACGAAGCACGCCGCATCGCCGATGAGGATCAGGCCTGGCCGCCAGAACTTCGTGGTGTGATACGAGTAGTCTTTGCGCACCCGGAGCTGCCCGTACTCGCCGTCTGTGATCCGTTTGGTGCCCTGGAGGTAATCGCTGATCAGCGGGCACTCTTCAATGAGAGCCTGCAGTGCGTGCTCGGGATCTCCCTGGATCTTGGCGGCCAGTTCCCGCCGCACGACCGCGCCGACGCTGGTCAGCGTCTCGCTCAGCGGGATGTACCAGAACCAGCCGCTGTCGAAGGCCGCGGACAGGATATTGCCCGAGTTTGGCGGTGGGAGGCGCTTCCCGCCTTCGAAGTAGCCGAAGAGCGCGAGGCTGCGGAAGAACTCCGAGTACTGCCGCGATCCCCCGGCGTGCTTGTAGATGCGGCTCTTGTTGCCTGAGGCGTCTACTACATACTTCGCGCGGATCTCGCCTGGCTGCCCGTCAGGGCCGGTATATGAAACCCCGCGGATCCGGTCCTCGTCGCTGACGATATCGGTGACGGCGCACTTCTCCCGTACATCCGCGCCCATCCGGCGTGCGTGGTCGAGCAGGATCTTATCAAATTTGCTTCGCTCGACCTGGTATGCGTATGCCGTCTGCCCTGTCATTTTTGCTGACACTGAGAACGAGAACGTCCACGGCTCTGGATTGGATCCCCACCTGAGCGTTCCGCCCCGCTTCAGGGTGAAGCCGGCCCGTGCGAGTTCGTCTGCCACGCCGGTCAGCCGGCATACTCCGTGTACCGTGGATGGCAGTAATGACTCGCCAATCTGATAGCGCGGGAACTTCTCTTTCTCCAGGACCACGACCCGGTGTCCCTGCATCGCGACCAGCGATGCCAATGTTGACCCGCCCGGGCCGCCGCCCACGACTACCACATCAACATCTTCAGCACCTTCAGAACTCATCTCATACCTTCTCACGGCATAAATTCTCCGACAGCCTCACACCATGCTTCATGTTACCAGTGTCCAACTTTCATGGCACGGTTACATCAGTGCAATCCACCCGCGGCGCCGCGACCTTCGCACCGCGCCCATCCCGGTCCGGTGAATTTCTCGACCTTGCGCCCCGTCCAACGGATGTTGCCGACCCAGCCTGTTGTCACCTCAGCAGACTCCGGGGATACTCGACGAACCGCCCCGAAGCGGCAACCGCGTGCGGTGCCGGGTACTAACCAAAGCACGCCAGGCCGAAGGCTATGTAGCAGCTAAGCCAAAGGTCTATATAGTAAATATGCAGCCACCAATCCGGACACGAAAGCGAAGGGGGTTTCCGACGCCATGATCGGAGGTCAGCCGATGAGGCTGCGCGTCGGCGAATCAATCACCCGCCAGCAGATCAAGCCCGGCACAGTCCGGCGGATCCTTCCGTACGTCAAGCCATTCCGTTGGGCGCTGGCGTTGCTACTGATCATCACGACGTTAGACGCGATCATCACGGTAGCGACCCCACTGCTGCTTAGAGTCGTTATTGATAACGGCATCCTGCCCCACCGGCTTGTAATTGTAGTAGGAGTTTCGTTAGCTATCGCCGGACTGGCGCTGCTGGATGCATTAGCGGTGTATATCCAGACCTGGGTCTCGGCCCGGATCGGCCAGGGCCTTGTCTACGATCTGCGCACCAAGGTTTTTAATCATGTGCAGCGACAGCCACTGGCGTTCTTCACCCGCGCGCAGACAGGCTCGCTGGTCAGCCGGCTGAACACGGACATTATCGGGGCGCAGCAGGCGGTCACGGCACTGCTGTCCCAGACAGTATCCACTATCTTGACCTTGATTTTCGTGCTTATCGCGATGTTCTACCTGTCCTGGCAGATCACGGTCGTAGCGTTGGTGCTGATCCCAGCCTTCATTCTTCCCGGCAAGCTAATCGGGAAGAGGCTACAGCGGCTCACCAGGGAGGGCATGCAGCTCGACGCCGAAATGGGCTCGATGATGAACGAGCGGTTCAACGTTGCCGGAGCCATGCTCGCCAAGCTCTACGGGCGACCGCGCGACGAATCCAGCCTGTTCGCGAACCGGGCAGCCCGGGTCCGTGACGTTGCCGTGCTGGCCTCGGTGTACGCACGCGCGTTCGGCATCATCATAGCCCTGCTGGCCTCGCTGACCACGGCACTGGTGTACGGCTTCGGCGGCAGCCTCGTCATTTCGGGCGCCTTCAAGATCGGCACCCTCGTGGCCTTGGTCACCTTGCTTGGCCGCCTCTACGGCCCCATCAACCAATTGTCTAATTTGCAGATTAATGTCTTGACTGCGCTGGTCAGCTTTGACCGGGTGTTTGAGGTGCTGGACCTTAAGCCGCTCATAGCCGAGCGGCCCGGGGCTGTCTCGCTGCCTGCGGCCGGATCCGGCAACGGGACGGCGCCGGAGGTCGAATTCGACCGGGTCTCGTTCCGGTACCCGACCGCCAGCGAGGTGTCGCTGGCCTCGCTGGAGTCGATCGCGTTGCCCATGCCCGAGCGCGCCGACAACACGTGGACCCTGGCCGATGTCAGCTTCCGCGCCCCGGCCGGCCAGCTGACCGCGCTGGTCGGCCCGTCAGGCGCCGGGAAGACCACGATCACCCACCTGGTGCCCCGGCTCTATGACCCCGGCTCGGGAGCCGTGCGGATCGGCGGCCACGACATCCGCGACCTGACCCTGCAGTCGCTGCACGACACGATCGGTGTCGTCACCCAGGACGCGCACCTGTTCCACGACACGATCCGGGCCAACCTGATGTACGCACACCCCGGCGCCACCGAGCCGGAACTGACCGAGGCCTGCCAGGCGGCGCGGATCTGGGACCTGATCTCCGCCCTCCCCGACGGCCTCGATACCGTGGTCGGCGACCGCGGCTACCGGTTCTCCGGCGGGGAAAAACAGCGGATCGCCCTGGCCAGGCTGCTGCTCAAAGCCCCGTCGGTCGTCGTCCTGGACGAGGCCACCGCGCACCTGGACTCCGAGTCCGAAGCGGCGATACAGCGGGCCCTCAAGACCGCGCTGGCCGGCCGGACCTCCCTGGTCATCGCCCACCGGCTATCCACCATCCGCGAAGCCACCCAGATCCTGGTCATCGACGCGGGCCAGATCCGCGAACGCGGAACCCACGACGAACTGCTCGCGGCAGGCGGCCTCTACTCGGAGCTGTACCGCACCCAGTTCTCCCGGCAAGAAGGCGCTTCTGACGCCCCCCTGCGCAGGGGCCAGAGTCCCGCCGGGCAGCGGCCCCGTCCGGCAACTCATGGGCGGAGGCATGCAGAGTAAGGGGCCACAACCGTTCTGTGTCATGCGCCTGGCCCTGGCGCCAGCGTCTCCCCTTACCCGACTCCGCGATCAATTCCGCGTGGCCGACCGCCTCTCTCGTGGCTGCCGCCCTGGTCGAATGGCTCGTCCACCTGGCGATTGGAGGCGACCTCGCCAGGGCTGGGACCAAGACCATTTGCTACCGCATTCTGTACTCCGCCGGAACCAACGCTAGTGAAGTGCCGCGAGAAGTAAACCAGAAGAGCAAGGTCTCTGTCTGTCACATAGACCTCGGTGACAGCGCCGATCAGCAGCAGATGTGTCGGCCGCTCAATGATTTCGTCAGCCTTGCAGATAAAACATGCGGGTGCGTCATCTAGAATTGGTACGCCCTCGCTACTGTATCGCCACTTACCATATGCGAAACGCGTGGCACCCTTGACTCCGGATACCTTGCCAGCAAATGCCTCGGCAACATGACGATGCTCTGTTCCAAGAATGCTGACGGCGAAGGTAGATAGGTCGTGAAGAACTTCCCCCAGCCGACTTTCCTTGTTGACGCCGACCACCAGAGAGGGTGGGTGCAAGGAAAGCGAGAAAACCGCGGTGGCGGTCATGCCGCATCGTACGCCATCTGCTGAAACCGCCGTCACGACGTTCACACCACTAGCTAGCCGCTGCATTCCCAAACGGAAATCATCAATAAGCTCCATGGTCAACAGGCCGCTCTTAGCGGTATCCCCTCATCCATGGTTCCAACGATAGAGACGTGATCAGTTTCATGGAAGCCCTCTTTGCCGAGCTATGTCAGGGCTCGCTGGCGCCGGATGGCGGCGGTGCCACCGGACGCCGTTCGCCGACTGATGGCGACGGTGCGGGCGCATGAATCAGCGATAGCAGCGGTGCGGTCGCGACCGTCATGACCAATGCCATGAGGACAAGTACGGTAAAGAGCCGCTGGCCGATAAGGCCAACGCTCAGCCCGACGTTGAGTACGATGAGCTCAGTCAGCCCTCTCGTGTTCACCAGCACGGCAACAGTCGCAGAGTCCCCTGGGCCCAGGCCACCAACTCGGGAAGCTACGTACGCAGGGACCAGCTTGCCGACGCTCGCGAGGGTACAGACGAGGGCCAGGAGAACGAACGCCGTGCCGTTCAGAGTTCCGATGTTCAAAGACAAGCCGGTGACGACGAAAAACAGCGGCAGGAGCAGGCTCCCGATCTCTTCCATGGGCCGGAGGACCTCGGCATCCGGGGTCCCGTCCGCACTTGGCATCGTGAGACCGGCCAGGAACCCGCCGAACACCGGATGCAGCCCTAGCGACGCAGTCACCCACGCGCTGCCCAGCGCCAGCGCCAAGGCCACGGCCAGCTGGTTCGACAGCACGGAGTGGCTCCGGCTGATCCACCAGCGCAGTGCCGGGCGCACGGCCAGCAGCATGATCACCGTGAAGCAACTGATCAGCAGCAGCGTCACCGGCCACGGCCGGCCCGGCTTGTGCACGGTGCCGACGAGTGCCGCGGCTAGCACCAGCCACGCTGCCACGTCCATGATCCCGGCGGCGGCGGTCGCGGTGACGCCAGCGGTGCTCCCGGCGATGCCGCGCTCGCGCGTGATCGCGGCCAGTACCGGCAAAGCGGTGATGGACATGGCCACGCCGATGAACAGCACGAAGGAATGGCCGCTGTGGGGCTGACCCAGGGCAGCGAAGCTTGACCTGAAGATCAGTGCAGCCCCAATTCCCAGGCCCATGGGCACGAGCAGCGCTCCCGCTGCGACAAGCGACAGAGCCCGGCCCGGCCCGCGCAGCAAGCGTCGGTCGAGTTCGTATCCGACGCCGAACATGAAGATCACGACGGCGACTTGGGAAAGTACCGTCAGGGACGGCAGCGCCTCGCGCGGGAAGAGACGGCTCGTGAGGTGGCCAGGCAGCCGTCCCAACAGGGTCGGGCCGAGCAGAATACCCGCCAGGATCTGGCCGACGACCCTGGGCTGCCCGATCCGCCGGGCCAACGCGCCGAGTAGCGACGATATGACCAGCACCAGCGCAACGTCGCCAATAACGTCAGCAATCAGGATGTCCATTCTCGCCCTATCTCCGAAGCAGCAGTCACTCCACGGGCATTCGGGTGGCTCATCAAGTTCGCTGCGGATCCTGCTCGTGCGCCGTGGCCGACCACGCGGTCCGAAGGCTGCCGGGTATACCCACTTGTCGCGTGAACGACCCGATCCGGTCGGATCAGTCCTCTTCCGGCTCGGCATAGGCGAAGGCCAGGTCCTCCGGTATCTTGAAATTCAGGCTCTCGGTGCAGAACTCTTGCCACTCGGGAGTGACTTCGGCAAAGAGTATCTTATCTTTATCCTTCCCAACGGGACTGACCAGCACGGTGAATTCGTCGCAGAGAAATACGGACGTCTCGTCGGCCAGTTCCTGCTCCGCCGGCTGTGCTCCGGCAGACCAGCCAGAAAAGCGGCGTAGTTCGGCCAGCGGGTAGGATTTGCAGTACTTCTTCATCGGAACCTCCGAAGGGGGTCGGTGGCGGGCGCGGTTACGCCCCGTTTGCTGCCACTGGTTCGGTTCGATAGAGCAATCATTGTGAGGCAGAGCGCTTCCATGAATGGAGTCGGATCGCGGTTGTCGTGAGCGCCATCCAGCACTCTGGGATAGTACGACAACTGTGCCCTTCGGATCCATGGGTCAGCGCCGGGCCGCAGGACCGGGCTAACGCAACCAAGTAAGGGTGGGCTCGCCGCTAGCGGGTGGCGTCGGTGGCACTGTAAAATGCTTCGCCAGTCTCCTGCCCTACCGCACCCCATCGTGCCAGGTTGTCCGGGGAATGTGGAGGTGCCCGTATACGACTGCGGTGGCATTGAACCTGAGATGCCAGTCAGCAGTTCGCGTAGTGCCGCACCACGACGCGAACTCCGGGTAACGCAAGCTCTGGGGGGCTCACGAATGAGCGGGGAAATGGCTCATTTGAATGAGGTGTGGCGTGCCCCGCTGTGGCATTGTCCCGCGCCGGGCGCGCGTCGTCGAGTCCGGTCCGTCCAGCCGCCGTCTGGCCGCCCCCTGGTTTGCCCGGTACTGGCTGCGTCCGGCGCGGCCGCCGGTGCTGTACTGAGCACAGCGGACGTGAGCGAGGAGCAGGCCATGTGCGACGCCCATGATGACGCCCCCATGCTGCCGGTTGACGCGGTGCCGGAGGGCACCGAGTGGCCGGGTGAGGTGCTGCCGCTGGAGCCGGTGGACGAAGTGTCGGTGCTGACGGTGTGCGACAACACGGTAGACATGCTGCTGCCCGACCAGGGGCCGGCCACCCGGCTGTCGATGGCCATGCTGCGGGACGGGCCGAAGGTGGCCGCCCCGACGCTGCGCGGCGGCAAGACGGTGGACGCCCCGCTGGCCCAGCACGGCTTCTCCGCGCTGGTCGAGGTGCGCAAGGGTGACCGGGTGCACCGGCTGCTGTTCGACACCGGGGTGACCCCCACCGGATGCGTGGACAACCTGCGCCGCCTGGGCCGGGACCCGGCGGACATCGAGGCCATCGTGTGCAGCCACGGTCACTTCGACCACACCACCGGGCTGTCCGGCCTGATCGGCCGGCTCGGCCGGTCGAACCTGCCGGTGCTGCTGCACCCGGAGTTCTGGACCCGGCGCCGGCTGGCCATCCCGGGCCGCGAGCCCGCCGAGATCCCGACCACCAGCCGCCGGGCGCTGGAGGAGGCCGGGTTCAGCATCATCGAGCAGCGGCAGCCGTCGTTCCTGTACGACCGGTCGGTGCTGATCACCGGCGAGGTGGACCGGGTCAGCGGCTTCGAGCGCGGGTTCCCGGGTCATCAGGCCTGGCGCGGCCAGGGCTGGGAACCGGATCCGCTGATCCTGGACGACCAGGCGCTGATCGTGCATCTGGCCGGGCGCGGGCTGGTCGTGCTCACCGGGTGCGGGCACGCCGGAGTGATCAACATTTGCCGCTACGCGCAGCGGCTGACCGGCGTCACCGCGCTGCACGCGGTGATCGGCGGGTTCCACCTGTCCGGGCCGGCCTTCGAGCCGATCATCGGGGACACGGTCAGCGCGCTGGACCGGCTCGCCCCCGACGTCATCGTGCCCGCGCACTGCACCGGGTGGGAAGCCACCCACGCCATCGCCGGCGGGCTGCCCGGCGCGTTCATCCAGAACAGCGTCGGCACCACCTTCCGCATGTCAGCCAGGGTGGCCGGCTGACCGCCCCTTATGCTCCCTACCATGGCCCTCAGCGAGGCGCAGTCCACGTTCCCGGAGACGCACCACTGCGCGGCAATGATCACGCACCGCGGCTACGGGCTGACCTGACCAGGGCGCCGCAACGTGAACGCGACCAGCTCCGGGCACCCCATCATGACGGCGCGGATGGCCGTATCGGCGGGGGTCGGCGTTATCGCGACGCTCGTGACGGTCTTCGTGGGCAACTGGCGTTACGCACCGAGCCTGGGCTGGGTCGCCGCCGCGGCGGTCTTCTGCGCCTGGGTCTGGACGGAGATCTGGCCGCTGCCGCCCGGGCAGACGGCGGCCCACGCCACCGGCGAGGATTCCAACCGGGCCCTCCGGGAGGTGATCGTGCTGGGCGCCTCGGTGGCCAGCCTGGGCGCCCTGGGCCTCCTGCTCGTCTATGCCCATCAGGTAGGCGGGCTTCACCGGGTCATGCTGGCCTTGCTGGCGCTGGTCAGCGTGGCCGTGTCCTGGTTCAGCGTGCACACGATCTTCATGCTGCGCTACGCACGCCTGTACTACGCCGCGCCGGCCGGCGGCATCGACTTCAACCAGGACGAGCCGCCCGGCTACCGGGACTTCGCCTACCTGGCGCTGACCATCGGGATGACGTTCCAGGTCTCGGACACCAACCTGCGGAACTCAGCCGTGCGCTCGACTGCCCTGCAACACGCACTGCTGTCCTACCTGTTCGGCTCGATCATCCTGGCCACAGCCATCAATCTGATCGTGAGCCTGGGTACGGCGGGCGGGTAGCCGGCTAACCGAGGCCGTGGTCGCCGGCCGCCGGGGTCATCGGCAGCCAGTCGCTCTCGCCCAGAGCCAGGGCGACCGCGCCAAGCGCGGTGTGCCGGGTGCCCAGCGTGCCCAGCACGAGGTCGGGCGGCTGGTTGGGGGCGATGTTCCGGTGCAGCGCCGCCCGGATCGGCGCCAGCACCAGCTCGCCGGCCTCGGCCATCGCCCCGACCAGGACGACCCGCTGCGGCGCGAGCAGATTGCAGGCCGTGGCCAGGTGCTGGCCGACCAGTTCAGCGGCGTCGCTGACCACGCGGATCGCGCCCGGATCGCGGTCTGCCAGCAAGGTCATCAGCCCGGGGAGAGTCAGCGCGCTGTGCTGCGGGCGCAGCGCGTCCAGCATGGCCGGGACGGCCGCGTACGAGTCCAGGCAGCCGCGCTTGCCGCAGCGGCACAGCGGGCCACGCTCGTCCACGCCGGTGTGGCCGATCTCGCCCGCACCGCCGCGGCCGCGGACCAGGGTGCCGTTCACGAACAGCCCGCAGCCAATGCCGTAGTGGAACTTGAGGGTGATGCAGTCATCGCAGCCCTCCCCGGCGCCCCAGATGTGCTCGCCCAGCGCGGCCAGGTTGGCATCGTTGTCGATGCTGACCGGGACGCCGAGCGCCGCCTCGAAGTCGTGGCTGGTCACCCCGCGCCAGCCGGGGAGTATCGACGACGGCTGGACCGCGTCCGGGTGATGGCGGACCGGAGCGGGCAGCGAGACCCCGGCGCCGATCAGCGCGCTGTGCGTCAGCCCCGCGGCGGCCAGCGTCTGCTCGAGGAGCCGCCGCGCGGCCGGCAGGCCCGCCGCGCTGGTGTGGCCGTCCGGCAATTCGGATGAGGCGGAGCCGATGATGTTGTGCGCGAGGTCGCACAGCAGGACCCGGACGAAGTCGAAGCCGACTTCGAGGCCGGCCACCGCGCCCGCCCCCGGGTTCAGCGTCAGCCGCAGGCCGGGCCGCCCGGGCTGGGCCCGCTGCGCGGCGGGCGGTCCAGCGGACCCGACGATGACGCCGCCGGCCACCAGGTCCTGCACCACCGCGCTGATCGTGGACGGGGCGACCCGGGCGTAGCGGGCCAGTTCGGCGCGGCTCATCGCGCCGCGTTCGCGGAGGGCGGTCAGTACGAGCTCCCGGCTGGACCTGGGCGCCGGCTTGCCGCTCATCACCCTGGGCCGCACGTCAGCATCGTAGCAAGAGACAGGTCAAAACCGATCATAGTGACGACGATTCGTTCGGAAATGAAAAAATTGTAAATATCGAGGCCAGCTCTTATCCCGATATTGACGAAACATCCGTTTCCGGCGCACAGTGCGGCGAGCTGACGCTCGCGGGGGCCGAACGGCGGTCCCGTGAGATTGTTTCTGGCAGAGCGGTGGATCCGAAGCGAGTCGTTCGTCTACAAGTTAAGACGGGGCCGGACCGGCCGCCGGGACAAGGGAGTCGTGGGATGACGCAGTACCTGATCATCATCGATGCCCACGCGATGGACTACATCCCCGACGAGGACATGCCCGCAGTGGCCAATGCCGCGCATGCGGTGGTCCAGGAGGCCATCAACGCCGGCGTGTATGTGTCCGCCGGCGGACTGGAAAGCCAGCCGGCGAGCATCGTGGCCACCGACGGGACGGTCACCGACGGCCCGTATCCGGAGGCCATCGGCGGATACACGCTCGTCAACGTGCCCTCACGCGAGGAAGCGCTGGAATGGGCTGCCAAGATCGCCGTCGCCTGCCGCTGCGCGCAAGAGGTCCGGGAGATCGGGTTCGACCCCGAACTCGACGCGATGCTCCGCCAGGCAGATAGCAGACGGTGACGCCCCGACGACGTCTGATCGACCGCTAGCGCAGGGCTTGCCGCACTCCGGTGAGCAGACCGGACAGCCGAAGGGCAGCAGCGGGCCGCCTTAACTGAGACTCGAGCCCTAATGGGCCGATTTAAGTGAGACAGGACCGACTTAGCTGAGACGGGACACCCTCATGCCCCTGTTCGGTGCCCGGCACCGGCACCTGCCCGGGGACTGCCCCGCCGCCCCGGGGCAGAGGCCGCTGCTGCTGGCCCGCGTCTCCGCCGCCGACGTGTGACCGGAGCGGGCCATCAGCATTGGCGTTCCGGCAGCTGATGGCGGCCTGGCGGCTGCGCGCGGAACTGCGGGTCCCACAGCGGCGCGGCGCGGCGCCGTGATGAGCGCGGTGAAGGTCGCCGACGCCGAGATCCGCGCCGCGCGCCGCTGGCGCCGCGGCGGATGTAGAACTCGGGTTTGTCGCGTGACCCCTAGTGGCCACCGAGGGCCTCGATGACCTCGGCATGGGCGCGGCTGCTGAGCTTGCCGGTCACCTTCACTTGGGTGACAGAGCCCTCTTGCTCGAAGGCGAGCTTGAGGTGCTCGTTTGACAGTCGGCGCATCAGCCACACCGCGGGAAGGCCCATGAACTTCGGGCGGAACGTCACCGCGTCGCCCTGAGCGCGCTCGCTGAAGTGGACCGAGCGCATGCGGGGCTCGACGTTGTCAAGAATCTGGACCCGCGCGTCCGGTACGGGCCGGTCGATTGTCACCTTGATGTCGATTGGTTGCATACCCATTTTCCCGTTCTAGTGTGATGGGTCGAACACATGGTTCGGATATTGAGTTAGCGGCGGGCGCCGCCCTGGTAAGCGAGAACTGCGAGCGGGAGAAGGACGGCGGTCCAGACACCCATCACGATCCATCCCTCGGCGGGCCAGTTGTCGAGGCGGAGGGCGGCCTTGCCGGCCTGGGCGAGCCAGAATGACGGTATTCCCTTGATGATGTCGAACAGTGTGCCGGTACTCGCAAGCTGGAACCCGTATACACCGCCGAGGAGTGCGAATATCATCACTGTTCCAGCCAGTGCGACGGCGCTGGAGTCAGTGGTCAGCAGATGCCCGAGCAGGATGCCGAGCACGGTGAAGGGCACGAGCCCTGCCAGCAGCAGCCCGGTCATCACCGCCCACTTGTGAGCCGGCAGATGGACCCCGAGGGTAATCCCTGCCACGCACATTGCCGCGATGACCAGTATCGCCCGCAAGTAGCACGCGAGTACCTTCGTGCCGACGTACGTGGCTGCGCCCAGCGGCGTGATCCGCATCTGCCGCGTCCACCCCATCGAACGCTCGCCGGCGATGATAATGCCGCTCAACATGACAGCGGACATGGCGCCCAAGGTCGCCATCGAGGACATGAAGGCGATGGGAAAGGCAATACCCTGGAGCTTGTGGCTCTTCTGCGCCGACGCCACCGAGTAATAGAGCACGATCGGGAACGCGAGCGACAAGACGAGAAATCGCCAGTTGCGGAAGTTCCTCAGTATCTCATAGCGGATGTACGTGACGTGCATCATCGGACCCCCTGCGAATGGTTTGCGCCATCGTTTTCTCCGGCGGTGAGGGCCAGGAACGCCTCTTCGAGCCCTGCGCCTTGCACCTCGATGTCGCGTGTCTCCGGGAAGCGGCCGAGCAGCGCGCGAACCGTCTCGTCCGAGTTGGACGTGGACAGCGCAACCGCGTCACCATGCCGCTGGACGTTCGTGACGCCCGGCAGCCCGGCGAGCTGCGCAACGTCCACGGCGGGAAGCGTCGCGCGGATGGTGCGGCCGCCCGCCTTGGCCTTGATCTCCGTGGCCGGGCCGTCCGCGACGATCTTGCCGCGCGCGATCAGGACGATCCGGCCCGCATAGGCGTCGGCCTCCTCGAGGTAGTGCGTCGCGAAGATCACGGTCTTGCCTGCCTCGGCGACCTCCCGCATGGCGGCCCAGAACTCCCGCCGGCCCTCGACGTCGATGGCGGCGGTCGGCTCGTCCAGCACGAGAAGGTCCGCGTTCGAGATCAGCGCGACCCCGAACCGGACCCGCTGCGTCTGGCCTCCGGACAGCCTGTTCGTCGGGCGGCGGGCGTACGACTGCGTCCCGGTGAGCCGCAGCACGTCGTCGACCTTGAGGGGCCGCGGATACAGGGAGGAGACCATGGTGAAGAGCTCACAGACGCGCAGGTGGTCGATGGGCGACCCGGTCTGCAGCATGCCGCCGATGAGGCCCGCCTTGGCCGCGCGCGAGGGCGGCATTCCGAACAGCGAGACGCTGCCGGAATCGGGCCTTGTCAGACCCATCATCATGTCAAGCGTCGTCGTCTTGCCCGCGCCGTTCGGCCCGAGGAGGGCAACCGTCTCGCCGCGCTTGATCGTCAGGTCGATCGAGTCGACGGCGCGCAGGTGACCATACGACTTGCGAAGTCCGGAAAGGATGATCTCCTCACCAGGAGCACTGGTGGTCGTCATGGAGAAGGGGCTGTCACACGCGCCCCGAATCGAGTAGTGTCGCGATCCGCTATTGTCGGCTGGCAAATGTCACACGCCCTTACCGCTCGCGCCTGACCGTGATCGCCAGGGATGGCACAGCGAACGACAGGAGAAAGATCGGCAAAATATTCTTTCCGCTGCACCGGAAGCTGACAACTTCGTCCTCGGCCGCGTCGAAGGTCTTCATTCGGCTTGAGTTTCGGCCACTGCGGAGTTTCAGGGTGTGGCGTCCAGGTTCGACTGGCATCTCGAACGTGCCATTCAGTTCGACCGATCCGACGTGCTTACCGTCGACCACGACGTCGAACGGGCCGCGACGGACCTCCACGCCGACTACTTTGTGCGACACCCTGAGCGTTGCTGGCACTTGAGTCTCCTTATCTGTTGATTACCTGCTGAGCCGTTGGGATTGGCCCGGGTTGTTTCAAGCTGAAGGGTTCAGCTTCGCGTACTGGTGACAATCCGTTCCTGGTCGAACATCGCCACCGCCCGCCATCAGAGACATCGACGATCAGCAGCGCGGCCGCGAGCCCGTGCTAGTCCGAGAGCCGGCGTGATCACGTTGAATGACATCAGCGCGGCGATGCCGAGCGGGGGAAGGCTGGCGAACATGCCAACCTGCTGGGCGGCGCGCACGTCCACCGAGCGCGCGGAGCTGGCGATGCCGGCCAGATCGGGCAGCCAGCCAGATCGGGCAGCCAGCAAGAAGCGCCGCGTTCACCCTGGTGGCCTCGGCGCGGCACCCGTAGCCGGTCTCTCCCCCGGGCAGCGCGGGAAGGGTGCGTCGCTGCGCGCGTGGCCAGCGTCATGTCCGGGTTCCCTCCGTGCTGGCGGCCCCGGCCGGCCCGGCTGGGAATGCGAACCGGGCCACGGCATCCTGGCAGTGCCGGATGATGCCGTCGGCCGGCAGGCCCTGGGCGGCAGCCTCGGCCAGCAGCGTCCGCAGCCGGCCCGCCCAGTCGCGCTCCCAGCCGGGCCGGGGCGGGCCGCCTGCCGCATCGCGCTGCACGACCGCGCCGGCCTTCCGGCCGATCCGCAGCAGCCCTTCCCGGCGCAGCAGGTCGTAGGCCTTGTTCACGGTGTGGAAGTTGATGCCCAGGTCCACCGCGAGCTGCCGGATAGCGGGCAGCCCCGAGCCCTCCGGCAGCTCCCCGGCGGCGATCGCCTCCACGATCTGGTTCCTGATCTGCTGGTAGATGGGAACGATGCTGTCCCTGATCTGCTGGTGCATGGAAGCAGGGCCGTCGGGGTCGATGCTCAGCAGCATGGCGGGCTTCACTCCTGTCTGAGGTTTATCCACAGGCCGGGCACGATGACCGCCGCCGCTGCTGCGGCCAGATCAGCGGCGCGTGGCAGGTGAAGCTGACCGCCTGCCCTTTTCCGCCTGAGTGCCAGCGTGGCCATGGCCATGGTGTTCCTTCCGCGCGGTATCGGGTTTACTGGTGCGCGCTCACGTCGTCTGGGGACCGGATGTCCTGCGGCGCGGCCGGTGCGGGGATGCCGCGGCTGGGCCTGGCCCCGGTGATGAGGCGTTCGCGGTCGAACAGCCGGGCCACCGCGAAGCACGCGGCGCAGTCGACCGCCAGCAGTCCCCCGGCCAGGGCGGCGGCCAGCCCGAACGTCGGGCCTATCACCTGGAACGACATCAGCGCGGCCACCCCGGCCGCCGGCAGGCTTCCCAGGGAGGACAGCTGCTGCGCGACACGGGTGTCGCTGACCCTGGCCGAGATCGCCAGGCCGACCCAGATCCCCCAGGCGGCCAGCAGCGGAATGAAGATCAGCGTGGCTGGCAGCTGCGGCGCGTGCCACACGGCGGCGGCCACCGCCGGGCTGGCGGCGAGCTGCGTGATCGCCACGAAGACGCCGAAGATCAGGTAGCCGAGGCCGGCCGCGGGGATGAAGATCGCCGCGGCCTTGCCGATGAGCAGCTCGGCCCGGCTGACCGGGGTGGTCAGCACCGGCTCGAGGGTGCCCTGCTCCCGCTCCCCGACCACCGCGAAGGCGCTCATCATCGACGGCACGAGCACCGGGACGATCAGCGGGAGGAACAGCGATCTGTCGATCCCCTTGGCCACCCCGGCGCTCAGCGCCGACGCCTTGACGGTGAGGATCGAGACGGTGGGGACGACCAGGAATATCACGGGCAGCACGGCCGCCGTGCCCACGATGAGCCGGTTGCGCCGCAACTCCGCAAGCTCCTTGCGGATGACGGCGCCGATGCGGGCGGTGCTCGCGCTCACCGGGACCGCCCCCCGTCGTCACCGACCAGCTGCAGGTAGACGTCCTCCAGCGTGTGCCGCGACTGAGCGATCGACAGGACGTCGGCGCCGGCCGCGACCAGCGCCCGGGTCACCGCGGGCGCCGCCCGCCCCACGTCAGACACGGTCAGCGCGTAGCTGGCCGGGCCGCCGCCCGGCGGGCGGGCCGCTTTCCACCCCTGCACGGCCGGGAGCCCGCCAAAGACCCGGCCAGGCCCGGGCAGCGCGGCGGCGACCGTGACCTCCAGCGACGCGGTGAACAGCTCGGACCGCAGGTCCTCGGGCCGGCCGATGGTCCGCAGGCTGGTGCTCATGATCGCCACCCGGTCGCACAGCCGCTCGGCCTCCTCCAGCCGGTGGGTGGTCAGGAAGACCGTCACCCCGCGGTCACGCAACCCGGCGATCAGGCCGTGCACCTCGTGCGCCGCCACCGGGTCCAGCCCCGAGGTCGGCTCGTCCAGGAACAGCACCGCCGGCTCGTTCAGCAGCGCCCGGGCCAGCGCCGCCCGCTGCCGCAGCCCCTTGGACAGGCTCCCGGCCAGGTCGTGCGCCCGGTCGGCGAGGCCGACCGCCGCCAGTGCCTCCGTCATCCGCTGCTGTCGCCGCGGCAGGCCGTACAGCCGCGCGAAGTACTCCAGGTTCTCGGTCACCGTCAGCCGCAGGTACAGCCCCGGAAACTCCGGCATGACCGAGATCCGCCGCCGGATGTCCGCCGCACTGGCCGGGCCCACCGGGAAGCCCGCCACCACGGCCGAGCCGGCTGTCGGCGAGATCAGCGTGCCCAGGATCCGCACCGTCGTGGTCTTGCCCGCCCCGTTCGGCCCCAGGAACCCGAACACCTCCCCGCCCGCGACAGTGAACGACACGTCGGACACCGCGGTACGCCCGCCGAAAACCTTCGTCAGGTGGCTGACCTCAATGGCCGCGGGCACCGCCCGGGCCGGCGGCCGTCCTCGGGCAGCCTCCCCGGTGCGGGCCGTTCCCGTCTCATCCTGGCTTTCGCGCACCGCAAAGTCACCGCCCACTTCCGCCCGCCTCCCCTGCCTACCGGGTGCTTTCCGCTTGCTCCGCAAGCGCGCATCATCGTATCTCTTGTTGTATCTGTTCTATCTGATATAGAAATAATCTCGTGACTGCTCTCCCCCGGCTTCACCAGGCCTGCGGGCGCCAGCGCGAGGGCCGCCGCGGCGCCGAAGACGCCAGCGGCAGTCCCCGGCCGGCGACCGCCTCTCGGCCGGCACGCGAGCATGGTCCCTGCGGTTGCCGATCCGGCTGACTCGATGCTCACCACCAGTAGGGACGTCCTCCCCGGGCGCCGGGATCTGCGGCACGACAGTCAGCATGCTTTGGCTATCACGACACACGTCTTGTAGAACAGCTGATCGGGGTGTCGAGGCGCGTCCTGGCACCGGCGGACCGCCCGCGCCCGCGGCGGTACGCTTGCCACGGAAGTGGGGGCGCTGGGGCAGGCGGGAACGTGCGCGCCTCTCCACGTCAGCACCGAAGCAGCACACCCAGGTAGACGGTAGACGAGGACCGTGCTCGTGGTGCCGCAGAGCGGCAGCTATTGGCCTGGCCCAGCGCGGATCGGGCAATGGTCACCGTGAACCGGCCGCGGCCTGATGCTGCGGGGTTCACGCTGCCGGTCCGATCCGGTAGTGAGCGACGCGCCGACACCCCTGGGCGGTAGACCTGCCCGGTGATGCAGCGCCACCGGCCGCGGCACGACCATGGCCCCCTCCCTGCCCGCCGGGAACAGCGGCGCGTAGCAGCTCACGTTCATCTGTTATACAACTTATAGAGTAGATAGATCAGCCAGTCAGGCGCAACCTTGCCGCGGGCGGGCGGCAGCCCGGCACGAGCGCCGGGTGCACCGGCAGAGATTTGACAGCCTCTTGTAATTTGTTCTATAGCTACTAGCTCATATGCTGTCGGGCGGGGGCTGCCTGCCGGAAGGAGAGCCAGCGGTGAGCGCTGCGGAGGCCGGGGTGCGGCGGGCGGCCAGGCAGCCCGGCGTTCCTGAGATCCTGGAGGCCTGATGCTGCTCAGCATCGAACCAGACGGCCCGGTGCCCATCTACCAGCAGATCAGGGACCGGATCGTGGAGGCGATCGCCCGCGGCCGCCAGCCGGCTGGGTCCGCGCTGCCGTCCACCCGGCAGCTGGCGGTCAACCTGGGCGTCAACTTCCACACCGTGAACAAGGGGTACGACGTGCTGCGGCAGGAAGGCCTGCTGCGGCTCGGCCGCAAGTCCGGCGCGGTGGTCCGCCGCGACGCGAGCAGCGGGCCGCCGGACCCAGCGTGGGCCCAGGACTGGACGGGCCGGCTGCGGACGCTGCTCGCCGAGGCCGCCGCCCAGGGCATGCCAGCCACCGACATCGTCCGGGAATGCTTGGCCGCCACGGAGGACTTCGCCTTCCCCGCCACGGCGGCGGAGACGGGTAACGGAAGCGGAAGCCCGCCATGATCGCCGGGACCCTGGCCGGGGTTTTCACCGTGCCGGTCCTCGGGGCGCTGACGTGCTCGGCGCCCGCAGCGAGCCGGCCGACCGTGCAGTTCGGCGTCCGCGTTCCCCGCGAGCGGGCCGACGCCGCGGTTATCCGGCGGGAACGGCGAGCCTACTACTGGCGGACCGCGGCCATCGGCGCCTGCTGCACCGCCGCAGCGGTGGCGCTGGAGGGCTACGGGTCATGGTGGCTGCCCAGGATCATCCTGCTGCTGGAGCTGGCCGCCGATCTCGGCTGCTTCTGGGCCGCCCGGCGGAAGATCGCCGCGGTCAAGAACGCGGACGGCTGGTTCGCGGGCCTGCGGCAGACGATCGTCACCGATACCAGCTGGCGCACCAATCCGGTGCGCTTTCCGGTGCGCTGGCTGATACCCGCCCTGGCCGTCACGGCGGCCACCGCCGCCATCGGCGCGCTGCGCTACCCCGGCCTGCCCGCCCACATCCTCACCGAGTCTGGTCACCGGGTGCTCAAGTCTGCCCTCATCATCTTGGTGGTGGCCGGCCAGCTGTACGTCACGGCCCTGTGCAGCGGGATCTTGCTGATCGTCTACCGCTCCCGGCCGGACATCGAGGCAGCCGACCCCGCAGCGTCGATGCTGCGCTATCGCCGCTTCCTCGCTGCCTTCACCCGGGTACTGCTGACCATGGTCGCGCTGGTAGACACTGTCCTGCTGCTAGTCGCCCTGCGTGACTGGCAGGTCTACCGGCTCTCGGGCGCCGGCCGGATCCTGCCAGCGCTGCCGGCCGCGGCTGGCGTGCTGCTGCTGGCGGCCGTCGCCCTGCGAGTAGGCCAGAGCGGGTGGCGGGTGAACGGCAACGTGCGCGGCCTCGCCCCCGCGACCGGGGGCGATCGGGACGACGACCGGTTCTGGAAGGCCGGGCTGCTCTACGTCAACCGCGACGATCCCGCCCTCGTGGTCAGCGCCCGCTTCGGCGCCGGCTGGATGCTCAACTTCGGCAACCCGGCCGCGTGGCTGATCATCGCCGGTATCGTCGCCGCATGGACCGGCCTGGCGGTGGCCGGGGCGGCAGCGGGAATGTGACCGGGCGCCAGACCGAAACTACGCCACCAATGAGGTCTGTCGTCCCACGACAGAGCATGTAGGGTGCGTTTCCAGCTCCCAGATCAGCTGCCGGATGGCTGGCGTAATGCCGCTCCCAGACCGGCAGCGGCCAGGTCCGGGACTCCGCCAGCAGGGACTCCAGGCGCCGGCACTCGGCGGCCAGCGTTGACCGGACCTGCTTCACCAGGCTCTTCAGCTCCGCGGTCTGGCCCGGGAACTGCCGGGCGACGGCGGCCGGGACGCTGCGGGCAATCCTCCCGTCCGGCGGGCGGAACGTGAGCCTGGCGCTGTCGCCGTCCTCGACCGTGACCGTGGCCGCGTACTCCCCGAGGCCGCGCGACAGGCTGCCGTCAGGGCCGATGCCGCGATCGGGGACGCTGCGCTCGACCAGCTCCGCCGGGGTGATCCCGTGGCGGTGCGCAACGCCACCGCGGCCAGCCCGCCGACGGCGTCGCCGGTGGCCAGCAACGCCGCTGCCCACACCACCCCCCGCGCGAGCAGGAATTCTGCTCGCAGACGACCGTGCGGTACTCGTGGCCGAAGCTTCCGCGATCTCCGGGCCGCCCGTGCAACTCCAGGAGACGCAGCTGTCCTGCCCGCGCCGGACATCGGCCGCACCGATGTTTGCTCCATGTTTGCTCGGATGCCGACGGCCACCTGGCCGCCTGGCCCATCTGTTACCTGGTGCTCAACTGCGTCGCCCTGGCGTGCTCAACGAGGGCGATGAGCGTCAACTTGGTGGACTTCCTCCCCCGCGCGTTGCACTGGACGACAGGAACGTTCGGGCTGACCGATAGCGCCTCCCGGACGTCCTGCACGCCATGGGGGAACTGGCCGTGGAAGCCGTTAACCGCCACGATGAAGGGCAGGTCAGCTGCCTCGAAGTAGTCGACCGCCGGGAACGAGTCGGCCAGCCGCCTGGTGTCCACCAGGACGACGGCACCGATGGCGCCCTGGATCAGGTCATCCCACATGAACCAGAAACGGTGCTGACCCGGCGTGCCGAAGAGGTACAGGATCAGCCCCGCGTCCAGAGTCACCCGGCCGAAGTCCATGGCGACCGTGGTCGTTGTCTTGTCCGGGACGTGCGACAGGTCATCGACCACGGCACTGGCGGACGTCATGACCGCCTCGGTCGTGAGCGGCGTAATCTCCGACACGGACCCGACCAAAGTGGTCTTGCCTGCGCCGAAGCCGCCGGCAACGACGATCTTGACCGACGTCATGGCGGTCTCCCCCGCGTTGCCAGGCGCGGGCCTATGGGATTCTCCTGTCACTTGCCGCCATCTTTCGGCCGAAAGCCAGCGCGCATGTCCGGCGTCAAGGCGCGCCCGACCCGCTCCACGAGCAACGCCATCTCGTAGGCAACGAGTCCCATATCACACTCGGTGGATGCGATTACCGCAAGGCTCGACCCATCGCTTATCGCCATCACGAGCAGGAGCCCACGCTCCATCTCGACAACAGTCTGGGTGACCTGGCCACCCTCGAATATCCTCGCCGCGCCCTGCGTCAGGCTGGTCAGGCCCGATGTGACGGCAGCGAGCTGATCCACGCGGTCGGCAGGGAAGCCTTCCGAGAACGCTAGCGGCAGCCCATCCGACGAAACGACGATGGAGTGCGAGACAGATGGAACCCGTTCCACGAAGTTCGTGATAAGCCAGTTCAGATCCTGCACCGGGCGGGTCAGCCGACTCATGCCCCCTCCGTTCTTGGCGGCCTCATCCTGAGCATCAACACCTGCGGCATTACTGCGCCGGGCGTCATGTGACCACGTTCCTCTCGCCGCCAGCATCGCCATCGTCACGGTCTGCGGCCCGGGCTTCACGTACTCCGCGCTGGAAGCTCGCGAAACGGTCCCTGGTCGCTACGGCCGACCGGACCGGGGGAGGTGGCGGTGCGGCCTGCCCGTCTGCTCCGACCGTCCCGGGAACCAAGTTGGCCCGGGGGATCCGCTTGGGGAGACCGGAAGGGGTAACACCACCCGAAGACGGCTTACTGACCGCCTCTGCTGCCCTCCAGCCCTCGTCGGCTGCGGAAGTCCAGCTGGAGGAGCTGATGGTGCTATCCACGGCGGCGGCGGTCCGGTCGGCGCTGTGCCTGCCACGCCGGAACCAGTCAGACTCCACCGACTCGAATACGGGCAGCCAGTTGTCCTCACCGACGGTGGCCGCAGGCGGCACGACGATCTCTTGCCCGATCGGGCCCGTGTCACCCGCGAAAGTACGCACCCGCCGGGCGCGCGGCCGGGGCGGCTGCCTGGTGGGCTCACTCGTCTGTGACGCACCTGAAACCGGCGCCGGGCCCGCATCCGCCACCGAGGGCAGCTGCCCGGTACTGGCGGCTGGTGGAGATAAGACCCCCGGATTGGGGCGATCTTCCCACGAAGGACCCAGGGCCGGGAAGCTGGCCTCAGCCGTTGCGTCCCCCTTCGTATCCCCCTGCAGTGGGGTAAACCGCGGGGCGCGGGCAGCATTGACCGCGTCCTCGGCCGCGCTCCGCCCGGTGCGGCCCCATTCGGGGCCGAGCGTGCCGAGAGTGGAGGGCGCGTCAAGGGAATCGGGTGAGCCCGGCCCATCGCGATCGAAGCGGCGCGGTGTGAGCGGAGAGCCGGCCGTATCGTGGGTCACGGTCTCGTCGGGCAGCCAGACCAGGGCGGTCAGGCCGCCGGTCGGCGCGGGACGGAGCCGGACCCGGATCCCGTGCCGGGCGGCCAGCCGGGCGACCACGAACAGGCCCATCCGGCGGGACACCGCGACGTCCACCACCGGCGGATTATCCAGCCGCCAGTTGGCGTGCGCCATCTCGTCGGCGCCCATGCCCAGGCCCTGGTCGCTGATGTCCAGCAACACCCCGCCGCTGTTCAGCAGGTGGCCAGACACCGTCACCGGGGTCTCCGCTAACGAGAACGAGGTGGCGTTCTCCACCAGCTCGGCCACCAGGTGCACGGCGTCGTTCACGGCCTGGCCGCGGACGGCGATGCCCGGCTGGACGTTCATCGAGACCCGCTCGTACTGCTCAATCTCGGACACCGCCGCGCGGAGCACGTTGACCAGGGCGACCGGCTGGTTCCGCCGCCGCGGCAGCTCATGGCCCGCGAGCACCAGCAGGTTCTCGGAGTTGCGGCGCATCCGGGTGGCCAGGTGGTCCATCTGGAACAGGTTGGCCAGCCGCTCCGGGTCCTGCTCGCCCTGCTCCAGGTCATCGATGAGCCGGATCTGCCGCTCGACCAGCGACTGGCTGCGCCGGGACAGGTTCACGAACATCGCGTTGACATTGCCGCGCAGCGCGGCCTCGTTCGCCGCCAGCCGGAGCGCTTCCCGGTGGACCTGGTCGAACGCCCGCGCGACTTCACCGATCTCGTCGGAGGAATCCACGTCGATGGGCTGTACTGCCAGCGAGACGCCCTCGCCGCCGGTCTCGGACAGCCGGCGCACCATCTCCGGCAGCCGCACGCCCGCCACCGCAAGCGCGCCGGCCCGCAGCGTGCGCAGCGGCCGCACCATGGACTGGCCGATCACCACCGTGAACAGCACCGCGAGCATAAGGATGAGTAGCACGACGGCGACGGCGACCACCGCCTCCGTGATCGCATTCCCGCGCAACGTCGTGGCCCGCGAGGTGACCGACGCGACAAGCTGCCGCTGGACCGCACCCATCTGGTATTCGATGGTGTTGGTCATCGTGTTGTACCAATCATCGGCGGTAGTAGGGTCGCTGCCGAGCGACCCTGATCCGCCGGCGTTGGTGGCCAGCGAGATGGCCCGGAGTTCAGCAGCGCTCGCCTGGTTGCCGAATGACGCTGCCACGTCGGCGTTCCACAACGCGAGCTGGCTGGGGCTCGCGGTGCCATCAAAGGCCTGCAGGTTGGTCTGCTGGGCCGACACGGCATTCTGCAGAGCGGTCAGCTCGCGCTGCCCCAACGCTCCCTGTAACAGCGCGGCGGCAAGGATCGCCCGCTGCTGCGATGCCTCCTCCTTCATTTGGGAAACCAGTCCGAGCGCGCCGACCGCCTGGGCCAGCACGGGGTCGCCAGCGACTTGCGCGATGTCGTTGTCAAGCGCGAGCAGGTCCTCGACTATCTGCGCGTATTCCGTCACCACGGTGAGCACGGGCGTGTTGGTCTTAGCCGCGTCGGCGCGCAACCCCGGGAGGCTGTCGAGCGCGGCGAGAACGGCCGTCGCCTGCTGCCGCGTCTGCTTCGGGTAGGAGTTGCCTATCTGCTGGGCAAGCCCACGGACCTCGGAGATGGCCTGATCCGTCGCGGCGTATTGCACGCCAAGTTGCGACGAAGTCATTGCCGCCCCGGCCTTCGAACTGGCCGACAGGGCGCTGGCTCGCCCGCCATCGGTGCCAAGCGCGATGTAGTAGACGGTGTGATCTCGCTCGTCCTCAAGGGCCTGGACCAGGTTGGTGTCGTCCCGGCCCAGGATGGCAAGCTGCCGAACGCGCTGATAAAGCTGTTCACTCCGCACCGATGAAACGATGCGGAACCCACCCAGCGCGACCGCGGCGATGGTGGGGACGAGGACGAGCAGCAGCAGGCGTGAACGGACCCGCAAGTTCTTCAGGGCACGGCTGGAGGAGGTGCGCGGTGGAGCCGTACCTGCCGCCGGCCCGCCGGTCAATAACGCGTCAGACCGTCCGGTCAGGGTCGCATCGATCGGGGCGACGGCAGTGACACGGCTGATCTTCCTGTGTCTCGATCGCAATGGCGTCTCCACATCTCCGCTGGCTGCCACGGCGAGCCAGCGTGTGTCCGGGGGCCTGCAGCGGGAGCGACGTGATGCGCCCCTTCCTGGGCGACGTTCCGCCAGCGCCACCGACGTCGGCGCGGCCAATCCTAACGTGCTACCAGCTCAGCTGCACTAGGTATTCACTTGAGTAACTGCACAAGGTACTCGCCTGAGCAGCACAAAACACTGAAACCGTAATGTCTCCCTACGACCCAACGGCAGTAGGGTACTCTCGTCGCGTTCTCCAGATGACCATTAACGCCCAATGTCTGTGCACAGAGGAGGGCCATGAGGCTCGGAGTGCTCCCTGTTGCTGTCTTATGGCGGGATCGGCCGAGGTCAGGCCGGGTCCGCACCATTCTCAGCGCCATTTTCGGCTTGGCCGTTCCGCTGGTTGCGGGCTGCAGTGCATCGGCTCACGGGCTGCCTACGCTCACGGTGGCGGCAGTACCCGGCATCGACGACGCGCCGCTGTACATCGCGGCTGATGACGGGCAGTTCGCTGCCGAGGGCCTCAAGGTAAAGATCAAGAATTACGGCTCGGCAAGCAGTGAAATAACGGCACTGAAGACCGGCAAAGCCGATGTTGCCGCAGGTGATTACGCCGACTTCTTCTATGCGCAGGCCCATCAGCCGGGCATGCTCATCGTCGCTGAGGGTTACGTTGCGGCCGCCGACGTGATGGATGTGCTCGTCTCACCGGATTCCGGCATCACCACGCCGAAGCAGCTCGCGGGCAAGACCATCGGCACGCCGGAGCCACAAGAAATCCCGTACAGCGCCACCACCCCGTACAGCATGGAGACGCTGGCGACCCAGTCGGCCCTGCAGGACGACGGGGTGGATCCGGCGTCGGTCAGATGGAAGCCAGTGCCCACACCAGACCTCATCGGCGCTCTCAGCAGCCACAAGGTAGCCGCCATTCTCGTGACGGAGCCTTACATCTATCGGGCGGAGAGCCAGATCGGGGCCTCCGAGATGCTGGACTCGGTCAGCGGAACCACCGCCACCCTTCCGTTGTCCGGCTACTTCACCTCCACTTCTTTCGCCCGCGCGCACGCCGGCGCGCTGGAGGGATTCCGGGCCGGCCTGCAGAGAGTGCAGCATCACGCCAACGCAGGCACCGCGGTACGGGCAGTAATCACAGGGCTTGTCGGCATGACCGCGCAAAGCGCCGCCCTGGTCACGATCGGGCAGTACCAGACTTCGCCGGACGTCGGTGGCCTGCAGCGGGTCGCCAACCTGTTAATCGACTTCGGGGTCATCCCGAAGCCCCTCAATATCGAGAATATGATCTTCCGGTGACCGCGAGTTCGGCCAGCCTGGGGTGCTCCCGCGGGAACTGGGGTGCTCCCGCGGGAACAGGTACTGGCGGTACTCCCGGGGCACGATGCCTCCTCAACCTGCCGTGACCGGCGCCGGTGACCGCAGAGCGGTCAGGAAGCCCACCGCGAGCTCATCGGCCCGGTCAGCGCGCCCAGCGCCGTAAAGGTGAAAATCGGGACGGACGAGGACCACGTCGGCGTCGAGATCGTTGAGCCACCCGTCGTAGGTGGCATCCACGTCTTCGATGATCGTGACGTCCCCGGCTGGCGGCCCGCTCATGGCAACAAGGTCAATGCCGTGCCGGCGAAGGGACACCCGAACCTCGGGTTCTAGGCCACTGAGTGTTCCCGATGAACGGGCGATGAGGCCGCCGGGTCCGCTGAAAGCGTCGTCGAACAGGACCGGGGTTGCGCCGCTGAGCCGGACCCGGCCTTGCCGGGCGAGCAGACCGCCGGCTGGTCCAGTGTGAAGGCCGGGACCCAGCCCGGGCCGCGGAGGAGCCGGAGGCTTCATCCCCGTGCTCCAGTCGGCAATCATCCGCGCGTCACGAGTGGCGGCCTTGGCCGGGTCAGTGATGCAGATCACCTTGCCAAGTTCCATGGAGAACCTGACAAATGTGATCGCGTGATGCAGCCGCTCCGAGGCGTATGTATCGAGCAGTCGCTCGTCGGCGAGCCCGCGCAGGACGGCGTCCAGTTTCCACGACAGGTTCATGACGTCGCGTACCCCGGCTCCGAGGCCCTGGCCGGCGAAGGGCGGCATGAGGTGGGCGGCGTCTCCGGCCAGGAGGACGTGGCCCGCCCGCCAGCGTGTCGACCAGCGGGCCTGGAAACGGTAGACCGCATGGCGCTCTAACTCGGCATTGTCCGGTCTCAGATCGTAGGGCCGCAGCAGTTCCCACGCCTTATCCGTCGTGTTGAGCTCCGCGCTGGTCTCCCCCGGCAAGCGCATGAATTCCCACCGGCGGCGACCGGGACCGCCGGGGACCATCGTGGACGGGCGGCGGACGTCGCAGTTCTGGGCGGCCACGTGCGGGAACCGCAGGCCCGGTCGCGGCTTCACGTCAACGACGAGCCAGTCATAGAAGTAGCCTTCGTCGTGCCAATCGATGCCCGACCACTCGCGGACACGGCTGTTGGCGCCGTCAGCACCCACCACCCACGCCGCCGAAATCCTGGTCATCTCCCCGGCGGCGTTGGGCCGGATGTGCACAATGGCGCCCTCGCCGTTCTGAGTCAGCGCCCCGGCCTCGTATCCTCGCAGGACGCGCACTGACGGCAATTCAGCGACAAGCGCGTCGAGTCGTTCCTCGAGCGATGGCTGGTGGAAGAAGTAGGTATTGTGCCAGCTGGACTCGCCCCGGCCGCTCCAATCGACCTCGAGCAGGGTCTGTCCCTCGCCGTTACGCCAGACGTACATATCGTCATACGGCTCGGTGATTTCTGGGATCGTGTCGGGGCTGAGGCCCACCGACTGAAGGATCCGGGCGAAGTCCGAGCAGTGCGTCACGGCGCGGGGCAGCGGATACCGACCCAACTCTCGTTCCACGACCACGACCGCGTGACCCCGCCGTCCCAGGTGAATCGCAAGCAGCTTCCCTACGGGGCCGAAGCCGATGATGGCCACGTCGGCCGTTAGAGCGTCTTTCGGGCGGCGTGATTCGTCCAATGTCGTCATCCGTTCTGGGCCAGAGCGAACAAGGGGTGGTCAGCGATAGTGTCGCGGGGGGTACCGGCCTCTGTCACTTGTCCCGTCCTGGGATCCGGGACACTGAGACCGCAGATCGCGCTGCCTTCGAGGGCCTTCGGGCGGACGGCTTCTTTCCTGCCGAGCCTAGCCTGCCCAGCTCAGCTAGGTCGGCCGACCGCCGACGGCGGCGAGTTCGGCGAGCCGGGGCCAAGGATGACTCCGCCGTTCGGCGCAGGAGGCGCTGCTTGCATTTCCGCTGCTCAGGCTACGCATCCCGAGCGGGAGATAGCCCGCGGCACACGGTTGAGGTGCCGATCGAGCCCATGGGGCTCCCGCCAGGCAGGTCAAGACCACGTCACGATCCGCCTGACTCGCCCCAGGCTCTTGACCGTTGAGCCGAATAATGGCTACCGTCCGCCGCGTCAATTGGTACATTTGTACCGCATCGTGATACATATCCATCCACCTGCACATTTCTACCCCAGTTTCCAGCAAAGGAGCCGAGGCAGAGCATGATCCGAAATCCACGCGCCGCTGGGTGCCGCAGCGCCGTAATCCTTTTGGCGCAGGTAATGAAACGCCCGTTAGCGCCGCCCAGGTTACGGCGCCGGTCGCTGGCTCTCGCGGCCGTGCTCAGCTTGGCCGTCCTCGCGTCGGCCTGCGCCAGCCAGTCGTCCGGGTCCCCCGGGTCCCCCGGCAAGGGGGATCCGATCACGCTGGGAGCGAGCCTGTCCCTTACTGGCGCGCTCGGGAGCTTCGGTGTTGACCAGCGGGCTGGCTACGAGCAGGCGATCGCCGACATCAACGCCGCGGGCGGCGTCAAGATCAGTGGCACCAGCCATCAGGTCAAGCTCGTAGTGCTGAACAACCAGAGCGACCCGACCACCGCGTCGCAGCAGGTGCGCGACCTCGTGCTGAAGGACGGGGCGCAGGCCATGCTGGGCGCGGGCACGCCGCCGATCACCGTGCCGCAGGCCCTCGTCGCCGAGACGCTGCGCGTGCCCTACCTGACGACCAACACGCCGGTCGGCGCGTTCGCGGCGGGCAACAAAAGCGGCTGGAAGTACAGCTGGGACATGTTCTTCAGCGAGAAGGAACAGGCGGCCGACATCATCGCGGCGGTCGACCGCTTCGGGACCAACCACAAGATCGCCCTGTTCACCGACAACGAGCCGGACGGCGTGGTCGAGCGGCCGCTGTACAAGGCGGCAGCGGCCGCAAACGGCGACCAGGTGGTCGGGGACTTCTCCTTCCCCGTCGGCACCACCGACTTCACGTCGTTCATCACCACCGCCAAGGCGAAGGGAGCGCAGATCGTCGTCGGCCAGATGGACCCGCCGGACGCTGTCACTCTGTTCAAGCAGATGAAGTCGCTCGGCTACGCACCGAAGATCGGGATCGTCGCCAAGGCCGGCGACTTCGTCTCCTGGGTAACTGCCCTGGGTCCCATCGCCGAGGGCTCGCTGCTCGAAGCGGTGTGGCTGCCGAGCTGGAACTATCCCGGGACCGCTCACATCGAGGCCACGCTCGGCAAGAAGTTCGACAACCTCGGCGACCTCGGTACGGCGACGGCGGCGTACAGCGTGGTCCAGGTCATGATCAACGCGTTCAAGCGCGCCGGTTCAACGGACCCCACCAAGGTCAACAGCGCGCTCGCCTCGACCAACCTCACCACCCCGTACGGTCTGGTCCACTTCGCCAAGAACCACACCTCGACGATGCGCTTTGCCGTGGCGCAGTGGCAGGGAACCAAGACCATTCCGGTCTGGCCGCCGGTGAAGGGAGCGAAACTCGAGTTCCCCATGGCGGGCCTGTAATGGAGACCAGCCGCGGTCTCGCGGGCGGCCCGGTTCCGGGCCGCCCGCCCCGGCCATGAGGATGCCGTGAGCGCCACCGACCTCGTCAACGGGTTCCTGCTCGGCGGGTTGTACGTGCTCATCGCGCTCGGGCTCTCCCTCGCCTTCGGCGTGATGCGGCTGATCAACCTGGCCCACGGAGCCCTGGTGATCGGTGCGGCTTACCTCGCCCTGTGGCTGTTCAGCGAGGCGGGGATCGGGCCGTTCCCCGCCCTGCCCCTGGTCGTGATCTCAGCGGCGCTCTTCGGCTACCTGCTGCAGCGGGTCCTGCTCACCCATCTCATGCTGCAGAGCTTCCTGCTCGGGATCGTCGGCACGTTCGGCCTGGCCATCATCGCGGAGACCGCCTTCGCCGTGGGCTTCACCTCCAACACCCAGTCGCTGCCGAGCGGGCTCGGGGTCGCCGGCTTCACCGTCCTCGGGACGACGATCCGGGCCGGGCTCCTGCTCGCGTTCGGGCTCGCCGTCGTCCTGTCCCTGGCGCTGCACGCCGGCATCCGCAGGACGCGGGCGGGAGCGATGCTGCGCGCAGCCGCAGCCGAGCCGCGGACAGCGCAGCTCATGGGCATCAACGTCCCGCACGTCTTCGGGCTCACCCTCGCCCTGGCGGCCGGGCTCGCGGCTCTCGCCGGGGTGCTGGAGGGCGTGACCGCCTCGTTCACGCCCACCAGCGACCAGGCGATCCTCCTGACCGGCATCGCCGTCGTGGTCCTCGGCGGGGTAGGCAACGTGCTCGGGACCCTCGTGGCCGGCCTGGGGCTCGGCCTTGTCCAGGCCATCGGCATCGGCATCTTCGGCGGCGGCTACGCCAACCTGGTCGTGTACGTCGTCTTCTTCATCGCCCTCACCCTCCGGCCGGCTGGCCTGTTCGAGAGGAGCAGCCTGTGAGGCTCGCCCACCGGACCTGGACGCTGGCCGAACCGTGGGGCCGGGCACGGACACTCGCCTCGCTGGCGGCACTTCTCGTGGCGACCGCGGCGGCCCTGGCCGTCTCCGGCAGCCTCAGCCGCAGCGCGCTTAACATCGGTGGGACGCTGTTCGTCTACATCGCGCTGGCCGAGGCCTGGAACATCCTCGCCGGGCTGAGCGGCCAGGTGTCGCTCGGGGTCGGGGCCTTCGTCGGGGTCGGCGCCTACTCGATGGGCCTCGTCATGGTCCACGACGGCTTCGGCATGCTGGCCGGGCTGGCGGTGGCGGCCGGCGCCGGAGCGCTGCTCGGCCTCCTCCTGGTCGTGCCGCTCCTGCGGCTGCGCGGGGACTACTTCGCGGTCGGCACGCTGGCGGCGGCGCTGGCCCTGCAGGCCTGGCTGCTCAACTGGAACTTCGCTGGCGGCTCGACCGGGCTCAGCCTCCCGATCGCGGGCATTCCCTCTCTCGAAGGGCTGTACCAGCTCGGTGTGGTGGTCGGCGTCCTCGGCATCGGAGCCGCGGTGGTGGTGCGGGGCAGCCGGTTCGGGCTCCGCCTGCTTGCGATCCGCGAGCATGAGGGGGCAGCCGCCACTCTGGGGGTCAACACCTGGCGGATGCGGGCCGGGGCCCTGGTGCTGAGCAGCACGCTTACCGGTCTCGCCGGAGGCGCCTTCGCCCTCATGCAGCTCAGCTTCGAGCCGACCGGCATGGTCGGGATGAACTGGACGATCTGGGCGCTGATGATGGTGGTGATCGGCGGCTTCGGCACCATCATCGGCCCCATCGCCGGGGCCGTCTTCGTTTATTACGTCGTCGCTACCGAGCTCGCCAGCTACCCGACGCTCGGGCTGTTCATCGAAGGCGCCCTGCTGATCCTCATCGTGCGCTTCGCTCCGCGGGGGATCGTGCCTCTCGTGGTCGATGGCATCAAGGCTGGTATGTCCAGATGGCGGCCAGCACCGCAGCACCGGCCCGAGGCCACCAGCCGGGGGGACGCCGTCCGCCAGAGCGCCCTCTCCGGGGCGCCGGGCCGCACCGTCGGCCCGCTCGTCGTGCAAGGACTCGAGAAGCGCTTTGGCAGCGTGGTCGCGGCGGACCGGGTCTCCTTCCGGATCGAGCCCGGCGAGGCGGTCGGCCTGATCGGCCCGAACGGCTCCGGTAAGAGCACACTGCTCAAGCTGATCGCCGGGGTCGAAAAGCCGGACGGCGGGTCGGTGACCCTCGGCGGGACGCCGCTCGGTGGCAGGAAGCCGTATACGGTCAACCGCCTCGGCGTCGCCGTCGCCATGCAGGTTCCCCGGCCCTTCGCCGATCTCACGGTGCATGAGAACGTCCGCCTCGCCGCGGGCCACCACGCCGGGCACCGGGAGCACCAGGCCGCCGAGGAAGTGCTCGACGTTTGCGGCCTGCGCCACCGGGCCCGGGTGAAGGCTGGATCGCTCGGGCTGCTCGACCTCAAGCGCCTCGAGTTCGCTCGCGCGCTGGCCACGAACCCGGTCGTCATCCTCCTCGACGAGGTGGCGGCCGGCCTGGTCGGCGAGGAACTGGCCCAGGTCATCGCCCTGATCAAGCGGGTGAACGCCACGGGCCGGAGCGTTATCGTCGTCGAGCACGTCCAGCAGGTGATCAGCGGTGTGGTCGACCGCGTCCTCGTCCTGTCCTCCGGGAAGCTGATCGCGGCGGGGACACCGGCCGAGATCGCAGCCAATGCCGAGGTAGCGCAGATCTACTACGGAACGCGAGCCACGGCGCGCCCCCTCGCGACGCCGGCCGCTGAGCTGGCCGGAACGCAGGCACGTCAGCCGGCCATCCTCGAGGTGGACGGGGTGAGCGCCGGCTACGGCTCCCTTGTTGCCCTGCGGGACGTCAGCCTGACCATCCGCCAGACCGACATCGTCAGCGTGCTCGGTGCGAACGGCTCGGGCAAGTCGACGCTCGCCGCCACCGTGAGCGGTCAGGTCCGTGCCATCCAGGGCCGTATCAGGTTCGATGGGCACGTCATCACCAAAACGCCCGCCTATGACCGGGCGCGCCAGGGGATCTGCCTCTGCCCGGAGGGCCGGGGCATCTTCAGCGGCCTCACCGTGGAAGAAAACCTCCTCCTTGGCGTCCCCCTGCGGCGGCGCCGGGCCGAGATCACCCCCGAGCTCGAGCGCGTCTACGACATCCTGCCGGCGCTCAGATCGCGCGGTCGCCAGCGGGCTGGCTCGCTTTCAGGTGGCGAGCAGCAAATGCTGGCCATCGGGCGAGCGTTCCTGATGTCACCGAAGCTGCTCATCTGCGATGAACTCTCGCTCGGCCTCGCCCCGAAGATCACCGGGGAGCTGTACGAGGTGCTCGTGCGGGTCAACGAGTCCGGAGTCGCCATCCTGCTGATCGAGCAGAACGTCCACCGGGCTCTCGAAATCTCCACCGCCGCCTATGTTCTCAACCGCGGACAGGTGACCTTCGCTGGCGCGCCGGGCGAATTGCTCGACGACAAGGTACTCGCCGAGGCGTACTTCGCCTCGGGTGCACAGTCTGCTGCTCTAGCCGAGCCGCTGACACCCCAGGGCAGGCCGGCGCAGGAGACCCGATAAGCGTTCCCGAGTCTGGCCCTGACCAGTCATCGCTGGGGAATAGGGAACAGCAACGGGTCCTGTTCGGTGTTCCTCGGCCACACCTCCACCGTCTTACCGTTCTGCCACTGCAGCTCGACAACGCCCAGCGCTGCGGCGTGCGCTAGGTCCGAGCCCGCGAAATTTATCCGCCCGACGACGAACATGCCGTTCGTCTGGCCGATCGCGTTGTTGATCGCGGTGCTCGAGGTGCTGCCCGCCCGGGCTATCGCCTGCAGCAGGACTTGCGCCGCAGCATAGCTGTCGGCGATGTGCTGGCTATAGGCGTTCTCCGTCTCCTTCTGATAGGCGGCCGCGAGCGCCGCCGCGCCTGGGAAAGGAAGGGTCGGCGACCAATACCCCCCGACCAGTGTCCCCGACGCGAGCCCCTTGAGCGCGGCCGAGTACCCGAAGGGCTCGGATCCCTTCTCGATGTCGAGCACCTTCGGCGTGTAGTTGCTCGCGGCCATCTGCTGCCGGATCGCGATGGCCTGCGGGGTGTCGCAGTTGACGAGCGCAATCTGCGCACCAGAGGACTTCGCCTGCTCGACCGCCGCAGCGAAGTGGGTCGCCGAGTCAGGGAAGCTGACGCTGGCGACCACCCGGTATCCGAACGCCTTGGCGTCTTTCGGCCAGAGCGCGCCGCCCACCTCGTCACCGTCGGGATCCTGGGAGTACAGGATGGCGATTTTCTTGTTCGTCATCGAGCGGTACGTCTGCATGGTCTGGAACGGAAGCACGGCGAGGTCGGGGTCGTCGAAGAAGATGTCCCACACCCACTTCCACGGCCCGGTAGCCTCGAAGGTTGCGATTGGGTCGCAGCCGGTCACCATGGGGACGCTGCTGTGCTCGGCGACCACCGCGCCGGGGGTAACCATGGGTGGCGTGCACGAGCCCAAGATGGCGACGGCTCCATCGTGGCTGATCAGCTCATGGACGTTGGACGTAGCCGTGGCGGGGTTGGAAGCGTCATCCAGGATGATCAGCTTGACCTTGTGCTTCTTGCCGTCGATCAGGATGCCGCCACGGGCGTTGACCTGACTGACGGCGCGGTCGTAGCCCCATTTCTGGTAGCCGCCGAAGAAGGAAAAGGTACCTGATAATGGCAGGTCCGCGCCCACGGTAATGGGGGAACCGGCGGACACGGAACCTGAACTCGAACTCGAACTCGAACTCGAACATGCCGCCAGGCCAGCCACCGAGATTAACACCGCACTCGTCATAGTCACCATACGTGCCGAGCGGCGCTTATATAACGCTACTGGTAGCATCTCCTGCCTCTCGTAGAACCCGGAGTACGCCAATCTTAGCCCCACCAGGCAAACGTCGCAGACAATGGCAGCAAGCAGCAGATTTTGCCCAACGCCGGTCCGTCCAGCCGCCGTCTGGCCGCCCCCTGGTTTGCCTGGTACTGGCTGCGTCCGGCGCGGCCGCCGGTGCTGTACTGGGCACAGCGGACGTGAGCGAGGAGCAGGCCATGTGCGACGCCCATGATGACGCCCCCATGCTGCCGGTTGACGCGGTGCCGGAGGGCACCGAGTGGCCTGGTGAGGTGCTGCCGCTGGAGGCGGTGGACGAAGTGTCGGTGCTGACGGTGTGCGACAACACGGTAGACATGCTGCTGCCCGACCAGGGGCCGGCCACCCGGCTGTCGATGGCCATGCTGCGGGACGGGCCGAAGGTGGCCGCCCTGGCGGCATGTTCGAGTTCGAGTTCGAGTTCAGGTTCCGTGTCCGCCGGTGGTGCCCACGCAGCAGGCCCTCCCGGCCCAGGAGCCGGGCAGCCGCCCGCCGGTCCCCTGACCGGCCACCCGCACGCCCGCGCCGCGGCTAGCCGAGGCCGTGGTCGCGGGCGTAGCGGATGGCCGCGGCCCGGTCGGCCGACCCGGTCTTGGCGAAGATCCGGTTGATGTGGCTCTTGATGGTGTGCGCGCTGAGGAACAGCTGAGCCGCGATATCCGGGTTGGTCATGCCTCCGGCGATCATGCCGAGGATCTCCGCTTCCCGCTGCGTCAGCCCGTCGGGCAGCTGCCCGGGTGGCTTCCGCCCGGGCAGCTCGGCCGGCCGGGCGGCCGCGGCGGCGAGCAGCACGGACTGCACGGCCGGGTCGAGAACAGCCAGGCCGGTGGCCGCGCTGCGCAGCGCCTGGGCGATGTGCGCCCGGTCGGCGTCCTTGGTGATGTAGCTGCGCGCGCCCGCCTGCAACGCGGTTAGCACCGACGTGTCGTCGGCGTAGGTGGTCAGCACGACCACCGCGACGTCCGGGTGCAGCGCGGTCAGCCGCCGGGTGGTCTCGATGCCGTCCAGCACCGGCATGTGCAGGTCGAGCAGGATCGCGTCGGGCCGCTGCTCGGCCACCTGGTCCAGGGCTTCCGCGCCGTTGGCCGCGGCCCCGACCACCTCGATGTCGGGCAGCAGGCCGAGCAGCACGACCAGCCCCTCCCGCACGCTGGCCTGGTCGTCGGCGACGACGATGCGCAGCAGCCCGGTCACTGCGGCACCCGCGCTTCGACCACCCAGGTGGCGCCGCGGCGCTCGGCGTTCAGCGTGCCGTGCAGCAGCAGCAGGCGTTCCCGCAGCCCGGCCAGCCCGTACCGGCCGTTCACCGTGGCCAGCCCCGCTTCCTGCGCGTCGTGGCCGTCCTGGCTGAGCTGGTTGGTGACCCGCAGGCTGGTGTCCGCGGACGCGTAGTCGAGGCGGATGTTGACTGGCTGGTGCGGGGCGTGCTTGGCCGTGTTCACCAGCGCCTCCTGGGCGGTCCGGGTGATGGCCAGCCCGGCGTCCGGGGACAGCGACCGCGGCTCGCCGTTGACCTGGAACGTTACCGGGGCGCCGTGCTGCCGCTGGTGGTCCGCGCTGAGCAGGGCCAGCCCGGCCGGCAGCGGCAGCGTGTCGCCGCGCAGCGCGTGCACCGCCCGGCGGGTCTCGGCGAGCCCATCGATGGCCATCCGGTGCGCCTGATCCAAAAGTTCCACCGCCCGCGGCACGTCATTCTGGTCGGTGAGCACGGCCCGGGCCACCTGGATCTGCACGCCCAGCCCGCCGAGCGAGTGGGCCAGTACGTCGTGGATCTCACGGGCGATCCGGGTCCGTTCATCGAGCGTGGCCACCCGGGCATGCTCGTCCCTGAGCTGCTCGGCCTTGGCCAGCAGGGCGGCCGACTGCTCGGCCTGCACCCGGGCCGACCGGCGGTTGCGGCCGAGCAGCATCAGGATCAGCAGGCCGCTGACGTTGGCGATGATCACCCAGGCGCTGGCCCCAAGAGCCAGCCCGGCCACCGTGGCGGTGAGCACGCCCAGCCCGACCACGGTCCACGTGGTGGCCAGGCTCTCCTGGCTGGCCGCCATCAGCGCCGCCGCCATGCCGAGGTAGATGAGCGCCCCGCCGCGGGCCGAGGCCAGGCTGGTGCTGACGATGACCGCGCCGAGCGCATAAGGCTGCCAGGCCGCGGACCGGGCCGCGAAGGCCGGCCGCAGGTCGGCCAGCGCCCAGCCGGCCATTGCCAGTGCCCCGATGCTGAACGCGATGATCTGCACCGTGATGGCCAGCCGGCCCGGCCAATGCGCGGTGAACGTCAGCGCGCCCGCGAGGACGAGCAGGACGATCCGGACCGTCCAGTTCGCGGCGCGCAGCAGCATGCTGTCATTGTCGCCCGCTGCTGACCGCCGGCTTCGGCCCGCGGGCCTAATTCCGGTATGAGATCCGGCGCCGGCGGCTCATACCAGCCTCATACCGGAGACCCGCGGAATCAGACCGGCGGGCCGATTCGGCCCCGGCCAGTTCCCGGAACGGTGGACCCAGCACACCGATTTCCTAAAGGAGTTCTGATGTCTACTTCTGCCTCCGGCGACCGGCTCGCCACCTGGCTACGCCGGCTGCGCTGGCCGGTGGTGATGGTCTGGGTCATCGCCATCGTGCTGCTCGACCCGCTAGCCAGCGGCCTATCCAAGGTGACCAACGACACCGCCTCGGCCTACCTGCCCGCATCGGCCGCCTCGACCCGGGTAGCCGAACTGCAGGAGGCCGCCCAGCACGGCCCCGGCCAGCCGGAGACCGACACCGTGGTGGTGCTGTTCACCCGGCTCAGCGGCCTGACCGCGGCCGACCTGGCCACGGTCAGCTCGGCCCGGGCCGCGGTGGCCCAACTGGCCGGGCATGTCCGCGGGCTGGCCGTCCCGGGCCTGCCGCGCCGGTCGGCCGACGGCCAGGCTGACGCATTCTCGGCCGACATCATCGCGCCGTCGAACAATGTGACCAGCGTTGACACGAACGCGGTCAAGGCCGTCCAGCGGGCGGTCAGCGGGGCGGCCAGCCGCGCCGGGCCAGGCCTGCGGGCCACCGTGACCGGATCGGCCGCGCTGAACGCGGCCAGTGGCATCAGCAGTAAGACCCAGACCAAGCTGCTGCTGGCCGCGCTGATCATCGTGGTGATCATCCTGCTGCTGGTGTACCGCAGCCCGCTGCTCTGGCTGCTCCCGCTGTTCGGCGCGATCGGGGCCATCGTGGTGGCCAAGGCGGCCACGCACGGGCTGGCGAGCGCCGGGCTCACGGTCAGCTCGCTGTCCGCGGCCATCCTGACCGTGCTGGTGCTCGGCGCGGCCAGCGACTACGCGCTGCTGCTGACCCACCGCTACCGGGAAGAACTGCGGCAGCACGCGGCCACCGAGGACGCGATGGCGGCCGCGCTGCGCCGCACCGTGCCGACCCTGGCCGCCTCGGCCGCGACCGTGATCTGCGCGATGATCTGCCTGCTGGCCGCCGAGTCGGCCTCGCTGCACGGCCTCGGCCCGGTCGGCGCGGTCGGCATCGCCGCCGCGCTGCTGGCCCAGGTCACATTCCTGCCCGCACTGCTGCTGGTGCTCGGCCGGGTGGCGTTCTGGCCTCGGGTCCCCCGGGCCGGCCAGGCCGGGCACGAGGAGTCCCGGCTATGGTCGGGCATCGGCCACCGGGTCGCCCGGCACCCCGGCCGGGTCACCCTCGTGGCCGTGCTGGTGCTCGGCGGCGTGTGCGCCACCCTGGCCGCGGTGCGCGTCAGCAACAACCCGCTGGACACCGTCAAGGGGCACCCCACCAGCGTGTCCGGCGCGCAGCTGCTGGCCGAGCACTACGGGGCCGGCGTCAACGACCCGCTGGTGCTGCTGGCCCGGCCGCGTGACGCCGCCGCGGCCGCCGCGGCCGCCGCGGCCAGCCACGGCGTCGCCACGGTGACACCGAGCGCGCCGATCGGGGGTTATGCCCGCTACTCGGTCACGCTGTCGGTACCGCCGTACGGGGCGAGCGGGTCGGCCGCCATCGCCGGCCTGCGCGGCCACCTGGACCACGCGGCGCCCGGATCGCTGGTGGGCGGCGGGCCGGCCATCCAGTACGACATCACGCAGGCCGCGCACCATGACACCTGGCTGCTATTCCCGCTAGTGTTCGCCGTGATCTTCGTGATCATCGCGGTGCTGCTGCAGGCCATCGTCGCGCCGCTGGTGCTGGTGGCCACCACCGCGCTCAGCTTCGCGGCCGCGTTCGGGCTGGCCGACCTGACCTGGCGGTACGGCTTCGGCTACGCCGGGGTCGAGGCGCAGCTTCCGCTGTACATCTTCATCTTCCTGGTCGCGCTCGGGGTGGACTACAACATCTTCCTCAGCGCCCGGATCCGGGAAGAAGCCCGGACGCTGGGCACCAGGCCGGGCACGCTGCGCGGGCTCGGCGTCACCGGGGGCGTGATCACCGCGGCCGGCCTGGTGATGGCCGGCACGTTCGCCGCGCTGACCCAGCTCCCGTCGGTGCCGGTGGCTCAGGTCGGCATCGCGGTGGCGGTGGGCGTGCTGCTCGACACGCTGCTGGTCCGCACCGTGCTGGTGCCGGCCGCGCTGCTCACCCTGGGCGACCGCGCCTGGTGGCCGTCCCGGCCGACCGGGGCCGGCGGCCGACTACGCCGGCCAGTGGCCAGGGCTGGGGTGCGGCCCTCGGCCAGCGCAGCCGACTGAGCAGATCACGAGTGACCTGGGCAGGCCGCGACCGGGGCCGCGGCCTGCCCTGTTGTTTAGCCGTTCTGTTCGGCGAGCGGGTTTTCCGCCCCGCTGCTGCCGCTGAGCCCGACAGCCTGGATGATGGCCGCGCCCGGCGTGGTGGACACCCCGGACAGCACGCTGGCGCCGGTGGCCGCGTCCGCGCTGGGCACGGTCACCCACGAGGTGCCGTTCCAGTTCAGCGTCAGCGTCTGGGCCACGGTGCCACCAGCCGGCTCTTCAGTCCCCACCGCCCACACGTCGTTGGCCGCGTTGCTGGTGGTCACCCCGGCCAGGCTGGCGCCCGAGCCCGGGGACGGGCTGGGCACGATGCTCCACGCCGTCCCGTTCCAGTGCTCGATCAGCGTGCTGCTCGTGGTGGTGCCGGCGACACCTCGGTTACCCACCGCCCACACATCGGTCGGGCTGTTCACCTGGATTGCGTTGAGGTGGAAGAACGCGTTCACGTTCGAGCTGCCGACCAGCGGCATCGGCACCGCGCTCCAGGCGGTGCCGTTCCAGTGCAACGCGTACGTTTCGGTCGGGAAGAAGGTCGGGCTGATCTCATCCATGAACGTCCCGACGATCCACACGTTGTCCGGGCCGTCCGCGGCTATCGCATCCAGATTGGACGCCAGGCCGTCGGTGCTCGGCTGGGGCACGGTCAGCCGGGTCCACGTGCTGCCGTTCCACTGGGCCACCAGGCCGGTGTGCGCGCTGCCCAGGCCGCCGCCGATCGCGTACGCGTCGGTGGGGCTGATGTCGGCTACCCCGGCGCCGATCTGGCCGCCCAGCGCGGTGGCGGCGCTGGCCGACACCGACCAGGCCGTGCCGTTCCAGTGCAGGGCCAGCGGGGCGAAGTCCGAGCGGTTCACCTGGGTGCGCCCGATCGCCCAGGCGTCGGTGGGGCTGCTGGCACTGACCCCGGCCAGGCTGGCCGTGTTGCCCGGGGTCGCCGGCGTGGCCACCTGCGTCCAGGCGGTGCCATTCCAGTGGTCGATGAGTGCTTTGGCGCCGACGCCATTGAGGGCGGCGTTCTCGCTGCCGACGGCCCAGGCGTCGGAATCGGATGTCGAGCTGACGCCCGTGAAGCTGGCGTTCACCCCGGTCGGTGGGGCGGTGACAATGGTCCACCCGCTGGCGGCCAGCGCGGGGCTGGCGGCCAGCACTAAGGCGGTGCCGACCGCGGCGGTGGCACCTAATTTGGCCAGGAACATGCTCTCCCCTTCGAAAGACGGTCTCCCTCACCACGGGATACGGCTGCCAACCGTGTCCGGTTCACGACCATTCTGGCCACGGTCCCGGGATAGGCGAGGTGACGGTCCGGCCGACGCGACGCGGTTCAGCCGCTGCTAGCGCAGGCCAGCACGGCGGCCACGCTGCGGTCGATGTCGGCTTCGGTGGTGTTCCAGGCGCTGACGCTGATCCGCATGGCCGGGCGGCCCTGCCAGGTGGTCGGGCCGCACCAGCACGTCCCGTCCTGCTGCACGGCGGCCACCACTGCCGCGGTCTGGGCCCGGTCGCCGAAGCCCACCAGGACCTGGTTGAGCACCACGTCGTTCAGCACCGGGTAGCCCGCCGCGCGCAGCCCAGCCGCGAACCGGCGGGCCAGCCGGCAGGTCCGGTCCACCAGCCCGGCCACCCCGTCCCGGCCCAGCGACGCCAGCACCGCCCACACCTCGGCGCCACGGGCCCGCTGCGAGGACTGCGGGGTCAGGTTCATCGCCTCCCGGTGCCCGGTGGCGAGCAGGTAGGCCGCGGTGGCCTGCATGGCCGCCCGCAGCGTGGCCGGGTCGCGGACCAGGGCGATGCCGCAGTCGTAGGTGGTGTTCAGCCACTTGTGCGCGTCGGTGGCCCAGGAGTCAGCCGCGGCGACACCGGCCACCTGGTCCGCGACTCCCGGCGCGGCCGCCGCCCACAGCCCGAACGCGCCGTCCACGTGCACCCACGCACCCTGATCATGAGCCCACGGGATCAGATCCCCGAAGGGGTCGCTGGCCCCGCTGTTCACGTTGCCCGCTTGCAGGCAGACCAGCACCGGGCCGGCGTTCAGTATGGGGAGGGAGCGGGGCACGATGCGGCCCTGGGAATCGGCGGGCAGCACCATCGCGCGGTCCCGGCCGAGGCCGATCAGGCCGAGCGCCTTGCGCACCGTGGTGTGCACCTCCTCGCCGACCAGCACGGTGACCGGGGGCGCGCCGACCAGGCCCTCGCCGGCCGCGTCCCAGCCGTGCCGGCTGAGCACCGCGTCCCGGGCCGCGGCCAGGCAGGTGGCGTTGGCCATGGAGGCCCCGGTGACGAAGCCGCCGCCGACGCCTGCGGGCAGGCCGAGCAGCTCCGTCACCCAGCGCAGCGCCACCGCGTCCAGCCGCGCGGCGGCCGGCGACATGACGGTGAGCGCGGCGTTCTGGTCCCAGGCCGCGGTCAGCCAGGCGGCGGCCTGCGCGGTGGGCAGCGCCCCGCCGATCACGAAGCCGAAGTAGCGCGGCCCGCCGCTGGCCACGGTGGCCGGCGAGCCGGCCTCGTCGAGCAGCGCGAGCACGTCTTTCCCGGGCCGCCCGCCCGCGGGCAGCGGGAAGTCGAGCCGGTCCAGGCCGGCCACGTCGGCCGCGGCCGGGGCCACCGGCCGGCCGGCCAGCCCGGCGAGGTAGCGCAGTGCCCGCCGGGCGGCGTCGGCCAGCAGGTCTGGGCGTTGCACCAGCATGTCGCTGATATCGGTGTCCGCGGTGGTCATCGGCAGGCCTCCCCCGGCTCTGTCGCCGGGACGGAGTTTACGGTCTGCCTGCCAGTTGCGGCACGGACCGGGCGGCACGGCACCTACCTCCCACCTCCGCCCCGGCCGTCCGGTCTCGGGCTAGCCGGACCCGGCGCCAGCTGGGCCGCGGACTGCGGGGGACAGCCCGGGCCCCGTTGCAGAGGCTCCCACCCACTGCAAGCGCCGGCCAGGCATGCCGTGTTACGCGTGCTGGCGGAAAACTTAGCCACGTTTCAGCTGCGGGCCGCCCGGGTTCCGGGGCGACGGCCGCCGGCTGGTCACCGGCCAGCGCGCGGCGGCACGCGTCCGCCCGGGCCGGCCGCGGTCTATGGTCTGGGTATGGCGGGGGACGTGGCGGAGCTGCAGGCCAGCGGGCGGACGGTGCGGATCAGCAACCCGGGCCGGGTGTACTTCCCGGCCCGCGGCGAGACCAAGCTCGACCTGGCCCGCTACTACCTGGCGGTGGGCGACGGGATCGTCCGCGCGCTGCGCGAGCGGCCGTGCATGCTGCACCGGTTCCCGGCCGGGGTGAGCGGCGAGAAGGTGCACCAGAAGCGGGTGCCCGCGGGCGCGCCGGACTGGCTGCAGACGGTCCGGGTCAGCTTCCCGCGATACGGCCGGCACGCCGACGAGCTATGCGTGACCGAGCTGGCCAGCGTGTTGTGGGCGGTGCAGATGTCCACCGTGGAGTTCCACCCGTGGAACTCGCGGCGGGCCGACACCGAGAAGCCGGACGAGTGGCGGATCGACCTGGACCCGATGCCGGAGTGCGATTTCTCGGTGGTGCGCCGGGTCGCGCACGTGGTGCACGAGGTGCTGGACGAGCTGGGCATCACCGGCTGGCCGAAGACGTCCGGCGGGAACGGGCTGCACGTGTACGTGCGGATCGAGCCGCGCTGGGGGTTCGGCGAGGTGCGCCGGGCCGCGCACGCGTTCGCCCGGGAGGTGGAACGCCGGGCGCCCGGCGAGGTGACCACGGTGTGGTGGCGGAAGGACCGGGACCCGGCCAAGCTGTTCGTGGACTACAACCAGAACGCCCGCGACCACACCATCGCCAGCGCGTACTCGGTGCGCGGGGTGCCGGAGGGCACCGTGTCCACCCCGATCCGGTGGAACGAGGTGGACTCGGTTGAGCCGCGGGAGTACACCATCGCCACCGTGCCGGGGCGGTTCGCGGAGCTGGGCGACCTGCACGCGGGCATCGACGACGTGGCCTACTCGCTGGACGAGTTGCTGGACTGGGCCGACCGCGACGGGCTGGACTGATCGGCTGGCCCGCGCCGTCGCGGCTGGCCCGCGCCGTCGCGGCTGGCCCGCGCCGTCGCGGCAGCGGCCGCCCGGCCGGTCACGGGTCCTGGGTCAGCCCGGTGATGTTGCCGTCAGCGTCCTGCACGGTCGCGATCAGCTTGCCG
Source organism: uncultured Actinomycetes bacterium (assembly GCA_963717125.1). Taxonomy (GTDB): domain Bacteria; phylum Actinomycetota; class Actinomycetes; order Streptosporangiales; family Streptosporangiaceae; genus RYN-230. Next base: position 645,835 of record CAVQVG010000017.1, on the reverse strand, counting down.
CCGCCGACGTCGGTGACCGGCCGCTGCACCTGCGCGCCGACCTTGGTCAGCTCGTCGAGGGCCTGCTGGATGTCCGGCACCACGTGGTACGGGACCGGGCCGGTCATGCCCTGCGCGTGCCCGTTCGGGTCCAGGCCGATTTCCATCCCGTCCACCCGGAAGCCCACGTAGTAGGACGATTCCGCGTAGGGGTCCACGCCGAGCAGCGTGCGGTACAGCGCGGTCGCCTGGGCCAGGTCCCTGACCGGGTAAATGATGGGATTGAACACCGAGGCCATGACTAGCTCCCCACTGTCGTCGTGTCACCCACCGTAGTGCCCGCATGATCGTGGCGCTCGCCGACCCAGACTGGCTCGCCCCCCTCGATCCGGCCCCCGGCTGACCCGGCCGCGCCCCGCGGAGCGCGCAGCTCGTCCAGCCGGACCAGGGTCACCCCGGCCAGGATGAACGCCCCGCCCAGGATCTGCATGGCGGTGGGCAGCTGGCCGAGCAGCAGCCAGGCGAACACGATGGCGAACAGCACCTCGGCCAGGCCGGCGAACGAGGCCAGCTTGGCGCCGAGGCGGCGGGCGGCGCCGATGCCGGCCACGTACGGGACCACCGAGGACACCAGGGCCAGCCCGGCCACCGGCAGCATCCAGCTGACCTGGTGGCCGAGGACGGTCACCGGGCCGGTGCGGGCGGTCAGCGGCACCAGGCCGGCCCAGCCGAGCAGGGCCAGGGCGGCGCCGCCGGTGCACATCGCGGCCCAGGTCATCGCGATCGGCGGCAGCGGCTCGCCCGGGTCGCGGCCGGTGCGGGCGGCCTGGCCGGTGCGGTTGCCCTGGCCGGTGGCCGCCGAGATCAGGAAGTAGATAGCCAGACCGACCGCGGCGAGCAGGCCCCACATCACCCCGAGCGGGTCGATCCGGACGTGCCCGGTCACGCCCAGCACCAGCGCCAGCCCGGCCAGCGCGGCCGCCGTGCCCGCCACGGTGCGCCGCCGGGGCCGCTGCCCGTGCCGCAGCCACAGCCAGCCGACGACCAGCAGCACGCCCAGATACTCGAGCAGCAGCGCCACCCCGACCGGCAGCCGCTGGATCGCGTTGAAGTAGAACAGCTGGCAGCCCGCCACCGCGATCAGGCCGAACGCGGCCACCGGGGCCGCGTCCCGGCGCAGAAGTCCCCACCGGCCGCGCAACTGCAGCACGGCCGGCCCGGTCAGGATCAGCGCGGCCAGGCTGATCCGCACGGTCACCGCGGCGGCCGGGCTCCAGCCCGCGTCGATCAGCGCCGAGCCGAACGTGCCCGACGTGCCGAACGTCGCCGCGGACAGCAGGGCCAGCGCCAGGCCGGCGCCCGGCCGTTCGGCTCGGGTGGCGGCCCGGGGGGCGTCCCGGTTCGGCGCGGCTGGGCTGGATCCGGCGGCGCGGCGGCCGATGATAGTCACTGAGGGCTCCATCAGGGGGGTTCGTAAGTGGTAAAACTTACTTACACTAGTGACGGTAGCCGTCGGGCCTGAAAGGAGTCAAGGTGCTTTTTGCCCATGACACCGAGGTGGCTCTGACCGCTGCCGCCGCGCTGGTCAACACCGGCCGCGGCGCCGAGGGGCTGCCCGACGTGGCCGCGCTGGACCGGTTCGTCACGGACTGGCGGTGGACCGGCTCCCGCACCCGCGACCAGGCCGAACTCGACGCGGTCCGGCGGCTGCGGCCCCGGCTGGCCCAGCTCTGGGAGCTGCCGGAAGATGGCGCGGTCGAACTGGTCAACGCGCTGCTGCGGGAGGCGGACGCGCTGCCCCAGCTGGTCAGGCACGACAACTGGGACTACCACCTGCACGCCACGGCGCCGGACGCCCCGCTGGCCGACCGGATGGCGGTCGAGGCGGCGATGGCGTTCACCGACGTGATCCGGACCAAGCAGCTGGACCGGTTGCGCCGGTGCGCCGCGGCTGACTGCAGCAGCCTGCACGTGGACCTGTCCAAGAACCGGTCCCGCCGGTTCTGCAGCACGGCCTGCGCCAACCGGACCAACGTGGCCGCCTACCGCACTCGCCGCGCCGCCCAGCGCTAACCGCCGGAGGTGGGGCCTTGCCTGGTGAGCACTGGAGCGCCACCTGACTCATGATTACGATGGCCGGACTCGTACCGCGGCCTGGCCGGATTCGGGTCGGCTGGGCCGGCGTTCCGCTTGCCGTCGCGGGGGGTTGCTGACAGGCTGCCGGTGGTTGTCACCGAGCGACGGGAGTGTCATGCGCCTGCCTGCCCGCCTGAGCGCCCTGGCCGTGACCCTGGGACTGGCACTGGCCTCGCTGACCGCGGCGGCGCCGGCCGACGCGGCCGCGCACTACCCGGGTGGCGTGCTGGCCAAGGGCGCCGCGCTGGAAGACGCCAGCACCGGCAGCATGCTATGGAGCCGCAAGCTGACCACCGAGCGCCCGATGGGCAGCATCACCAAGGTGATGACCGCGCTCGTGGTCATCCAGGCCGGCGACCTGAGCCGACGGATCGAGGTGCCCGCCGCGGTGGTGGGGTACGTCAAGAAGTACGACGCCAGCAACGCCGGGCTGCATCCGGGCGACTGGCTGACCGCGCGGGAACTGCTGGAGGGACTGCTGCTGCCGTCCGGCTGCGATGCCGCCTACGCGCTGGCCAAGGCGTATGGGCCAGGGCTGACCAAGTTCATCGCGAAGATGAACACCGAGGCAGCGGCGCTCGGCCTGGCGCACACCCACTTCGCCAACTTCGACGGGCTGCCCTGGCCCACCGAGCACACCACGTACTCCACACCCGCCGACCTGATCACCCTCGGGGTGGCGGCGATGAAGTACCGGGCGTTCCGCTCGATCGTGGACCAGCGCAACTACCAACTGGCGGGGAACGCACGGCACCACGCCTACCGGTGGCAGAACACCAACATGCTGCTGCACAGCTACCCGGGTGCGATCGGGATCAAGACCGGCAACACGCTGGCCGCCGGGTACTGCCTGTTGTTCGCCGCGCAGCGCGGCGGGGTGCTGCTGATCGGGGTCGTGCTGCACAGTTCACGCACCGACGACACAGCCGGTTTCAGCGACGCCACCAGGATCCTGAACTGGGGTTTCCGGCACGCCTGAACCCGGCTAGTCGGCTCCCATCTCACCCGCAGGTCGCCAGGGGCCACAATACTGGGGGGTACCTGACGATTTTTTCGGCTTTTCGGGGCAGAGGCGGAGCCATGCGGTTGCGGTCTGGGGTAGCCATCGACCTGGGCACGGTCAACACGCTGGTCAGCGTGGCCGGCCGCGGACTCATCATCGATGAGCCGTCGGCCATCGCGATAGACCGGGCTACCGGGCACGTCGCGGCCGTCGGCTCGGCCGCGGACGCGCTGGCCGGCAAGGAGCCGCAGAACGTCGAGGTGGTCCATCCACTACGAAACGGGGTCGTCGCCGACCTTCAGGCGGCCTCGGCCATGATGCAGGGCTTCCTGCGCCGCGCCAAGGTGCGCCGCGGGCTGTTTCGCACCTCGGCGGTGATCTGCGTGCCCGGCGGCGCCACCTGGGTGGAACGGCGCTCGCTGGTGGCCGCGCTCAGCGCGGTGCGGCCGCGGTGCACCGTCCAGCTCATCGACGAGCCGGTGGCCGCCGCCGCGGGCGCGGGGTTCGACCTGGCCGCGGGGGCCGGGGTGTTCATCGTGGACGTGGGCGGCGGGACCACCGAGGCGGCGGTGGTGGCCGGCGGCCAGATCGTGCGGGCCGAGTCGCTGCGGATGGGCGGCAACGCGATGGACGACGCCATCGTGGCCGCGGTCAAGGCCGAACTGGGCCTGCTGCTCGGCCGTAACGCGGCGCGGAGCCTGAAGACCACGCTGGGCATCGCCGAGGACGGCACCGGGTGGATGGAGGCGGTCGGGGTGGACGCGGCGCGCCGCACCCCACGGGTCGAGCACGTGCCCGGCCGGCTGGTCGCCCGGGCGCTGGAGCACATCGTCACCTCGATGGTGGACTGCGTGCAGGAGATGCTCTCCGACATCCCGCCGAACCTGGCCGAGGACGTGGTGCGCGGCAAGGTCAGGCTGGCCGGCGGCGGGGCCCTGCTGCCCGGGCTGGCCAGCCGGATCGAGGCGGCCACCGATATCCCGGTCCTGGTGGTGGACGACCCCCTGCGCTGTGTGGTCCGCGGCGCGGCGGAGATCCTCGAGCACGGCGACGGCCTGAACTGAGCCGCGCCCGGAGGCACGGGAGGCCGGGGCTGGCCGCCAGGCTAAGACCAGGTAACATCGGGCTGAACAACACGGGAGCTCGGGCTGACCGGGCTGAGAGGGTGGCTGGCCACCAGGCCGCGCGCCACCGACCGTCTGAACCTGACCGGGTAATGCCGGCGTAGGGAGGATGCCGTGGCCACGGCTACGTCGCGTACATCGAGCCAGCCGGCGCCGGACAGTTTCCGCACCGTCCCGGGCGATCAGCGTTCTGAAGTAGGGCGCACGCTGGCCGAACCCGTCCCGCAAGCGCTCAGCCTGGTCGACCAGCTCGGCCTGTGGGGCAACCTCGGGGTCAGCCTGCTCGGCTTCACCGGCGCGATCTTCGTGCTGCAGCCGGGCGGGAGCGGCACGCCGGAGCTGTCGCTGGCGGCCGGACTGTGCGCGATCGTGGTCGGCACCGTGCTCGGCACTACCGCGGTCGCGCTGTCCGGGCTGCCCGGCGCGCGGACCGGCGCGCCCGCCATGGTGCTGCTCCGCGGCCTGTTCGGCGCCGGGCTGTCCTACCTGCCGACCGCGCTGAACATCCTGCAGTGCCTCGGCTGGGGCATCTTCGAGCTGGTCACCATCGCGACCGCGGCGCACACGGTCGCGCCCGCGCTGCCCCGCTGGGGATACGTGCTCATCGCCGGGGCGGCCACCGGGCTGCTCGCGGTCCGGCCGCTCGGCGCCATCCGCATCCTGCGCCGCTACGTGACCAGCGCGGTCATCGTGGTGCTCGGCTACCTGTTCATCCAGCTGCTCCGGCACCCGCTGCCCGCGTTCGGCCACGGCACCTGGTCGGGCTACTGGGCGGCCACCGACACGGTGGTGGCCGCGGCCATCTCGTTCGCGCCGCTGGCCGCCGACTACACCCGGCACTCCCGGTCGCAGCGGGCGGCGTTCGCCGGCCCCCTGGTCGGCTACAGCGTGACCCAGGTGCTCTGCTACGTCATCGGGCTGCTTGCGCTGGTCACGGTGGCGCGTAACCCGGGCGACATCTACGGCGCGTTCATCGCGCTGCCGGCCGGCGCGATCGGCTTCGCCATCCTGGCCGCGCGCGAGCTGGACCAGTCCTTCGCCAACGTCTACTCGACCGCGGTGTCCACCCAGAACCTGCGCCCGCTGTGGGACCGGCGGGTGCTGGCCAGCGTCATCGCCGCCGCGTGCACCGCGGGCGCGCTGCTGCTGAACATCGCTGACTACGAGAACTTCCTGGTCCTGCTCGGCTCGGTGTTCGTGCCCATGTTCGCCGTGCTCGTGGTGGATTTCTTCGTGCTGCGCCGGGGCCGCTGGGACCTGTCCGGTCACGCGCCGGCGCGCTGGCTGATGCTGCTGCCCTGGGCGGCCGGCTTCGTGATGTACCAGCTGATCAACCCCGGGTACATCGGGTGGTGGGTGGCCATGTGGGGCTGGATCGGCCGGCATCTCGACTTCACCGCGGAAAGCTGGATGTCCGCGTCGATCCTGTCCTTCCTGGCCGCCGCGCTGATCACGCTGCTGATCGGCGCGGTCGGCCGCCTGCTGGCCCGCGAACCCGCCGCCCCGTGACCGGCGGCCCCGTGACCGGCGCTGCCGCCCGGCCGGGGCTCGTGCACGGCATGGGCCACGACCTGGTCGCCCCGGACTGGCCCCTGCTGACCAACGCGGAAGTACGCACCGTGCTGGCCAGCTACCCAGCCGGCCGCGGCGGGGACGTCAGCTGGCGCAGCCCGCGGCCCTGGTCGGCCGCGGGCCTAGCCACCCGGTCCGGCCGGGCCGTCTTCGTCAAGCGGCACCACGTCCGGGTCCGCACCGCCGGTCAGCTGGCCGCCGAGCACGCGTTCATCGGCCACCTGCGCGACCGCGGCATCCAAGCGCCCGCCGTGCTGCGCACCACCGGCGGGGCGAGCACGGTCCGGCTCGGGGCGTTCGTCTACGAGGTGCACGAGCTGGCCGGTGGACTGGACGTCTACCGCGACGCGGTGTCCTGGTCACCGCTGCGGAGTCTGGGGCACGCCCGCGCGGCGGGGGCCGCGCTGGCCCGGCTGCACCTCGCGGCCGCGGACTTCCCGCGGCCGGGCCGGCCGCCCGGGGTGCTGCTCAGCGGGTGTGACATCGTGCTCGCCGCGGATCCGATCCGGGAGCTGAGCCTGCTGCTCGGCCGGCGCCCCGGCCTGGCCAGCTACCTGACGGCCCGGCGCTGGCGCGCCGAGCTGGCCCGGGATGTGCTGCCCGCGATCCAGCGGGCCGCCCCGTGGCTGGCCGCGCTGCCCCGGCAGTGGGGCCACGGCGACTGGCATCCGTCCAACCTGACCTGGACCTCGGCCACCAGCACGGCGGACGTCGCGGGCGTGTTCGACTTCGGGCTGGCGAACCGCACGTTCGCCGTGCACGACCTGGCCACCGCGCTGGAGCGGAGCACGGTCAGCTGGCTCGACCTGGCCGAGTCCGGACGGGCCACGGCGGACCTGGCCGCCATCGACGCGCTGCTCGACGGTTACCAGACGGTCCGGCCGCTCAGCGCCGGCGAGGCCGCCGCGCTGGCCGAGGTCTTCCCGGTCGTGCACGTCGAGTACGCGCTGGCCGAGATCGAGTACTTCCACGACGTGGTGCATTCCCCCAGCCACGCCGGCCTGGCCTACGACGGTTACCTGCTGGGGCATGCGCGGTGGTTCGCCGGGCCGGACGGGGCGGTGGTCCTGGATCATCTGCGCCGCCGGGCCGAGGTCAGGGGGGCCGCCCGCCCCTACGCTGCTGATCATGGATCTAGCACACTGGCTCGGCGCGGCGGTACGCGCGATCGATGACTGGGCGGCGGGCTACGGGCCCGTCCAGCCGCACCCCTCGCTGCGGATCAGCGACGAGCAGTTCGGCGCCGCGTTCGGCGAGCTGACCGCGCGGCTGACGGACAACTACCCGTTCTTCCACCCGCGGTACGCGGGCCAGATGCTCAAGCCGCCGCACCCGGCCGCAGTGGCTGGCTACCTGACCGCGATGCTGATCAACCCGAACAACCACGCGCTCGACGGCGGCCCGGCCACCGCGCGGATGGAACGGGAGGTGACCGCGCAGCTAGCCGCCATGTTCGGGCTGGACAGCCACCTGGGCCACCTGACCACGAGCGGCACCATCGCCAACCTCGAGGCACTGTTCGTGGCCCGCGAACTGCACCCGGGGCGGGGCGTCGCGTTCAGCGCCGACGCGCACTACACGCACGGCCGGATGTGCCACCTGCTGGGCATCGAGGGATACCCGGTGCGCACCGACGGCCGGGGCCGGATCGACCTGGGCGCGCTGGCGGAACTGCTGCGCACCGGCCGGGTCGGCACCGTGGTGCTGACCGCGGGCAGCACCGGGCTGGGCGCGGTGGATCCGATCGACGAAGCGGTCCCGCTGCGCGACCGGTACGGGGTGCGCATCCACGTGGACGCGGCCTATGGCGGCTTCTTCACCCTGCTGGCCGGGGCGGGCGGCCGGGCCGGGCTGCCCGCGGCGCCGTGGCAGGCCATCGCCGAGTGCGACTCGGTGGTGGTCAACCCGCACAAGCACGGGCTGCAGCCCTACGGCTGCGGCGCGGTGCTGTTCCGCGATCCCAGCGCCGGGCGGTTCTACCTGCACGACTCGCCGTACACCTACTTCACCTCCGACGAGCTGCACCTGGGCGAGATCAGCCTGGAGTGCTCCCGCGCCGGGGCGTCCGCCGCGGCGCTGTGGCTCACCTTCCGGCTGCTGCCGCCCACCCGGGACGGGCTCGGCGAGGTGCTGGCGGCCGGGCGGCGGGCCGCGCTGGACTGGGCGGCGCTGCTCGGCGAATCGGCCGTGCTGGATCTCTACCAGCCGCCCGAGCTGGACATCGTGTGCTATTTCCCGGTCACCGAGCCAGCCACGCTGTCCGCCATCGACCAGGCCTCCGCGCGCATCCTGCAGGCCGGCCTGACCGGCCCGGACCCGGTCTTCGTCAGCACGCTGCGGGCGGACGCGGCGGCCTTCCAGGCCCGTCATCCGGCGGTCGGCCGGGACGCGGCCGGGGCCCGCATCCTGCGCAGCGTGCTGATGAAACCGGAGTCCGAGCACTACGTGACGCAGTTGCACGACCGGCTCGAGGACCTGGCCCGGGCCTGACCCCGGGTCATGGCTTGCGCCCCACCGCGGCCAGCACGGCCAGGTCGGCCGGGTCCGCTGGGGGGATGGAAGTCACGCCGGCCACGCTAGCGGGCCCGCGGCAGCTAGGGTTGTGCCAGGCGGCGGAGGGGTTTAGCATCCTGGGCATCGAAGCGCTTCGAAACCTCGGACGTGGCCTTGGTCAAGATCTCTGACGTCGCGCGGCATGCGGACGTCTCGCCGAGCACGGTCTCCTATGTGCTCAGCGGCAAGCGATCGATCTCGGAGCAGACCCGCCGCCGCGTCCTGGCCAGCATCGCCACCCTCGGCTACCGGCCGCACGCGGGCGCCCGGGCGCTGGCCAGCAGCCGGTCCAACGTGATCGCGCTGGTCGTCCCGCTCCGCTCGGGCATCTACGTCCCGGTGCTGATGCAGTTCGTGGTCTCGGTGGTGACCACGGCCCGCGGCCACGATCACGACGTGCTGCTGCTCACCCAGGACGAGGGCGTCGAGGGTCTGCAGCGGGTGTCCGGCACCGCGCTGGTGGACGCGATCATCGTGATGGACGTGGAGACCCGCGACATCCGACTGCCGGTGCTCCGCTCGCTGCGGCTGCCCGCGGTGCTGATCGGGCTCCCGGCTGATTCGTCGGACCTGACCTGCATCGACCTCGATTTCGAGGCCGCCGGGAAGGCCTCGGCCGAGCACCTGGCCGACGCGGGCTGCCGGGAGGTGGCGCTGATCGGCGCGCCGCCCGAGGTGTACCAGCGCGGCACCAGCTTTGCCCAGCGCACCCAGACCGGGTTCGAGCGGGCCGCCCGGGAGCGCGGCCTGCGCTCGGTCACCTGGCCGTGCGACCCGGCGCCCGGCGCGGTCCGGGCCACCGTGCGCAAACTGCTGCAGCAGCGGCCCGGGCTGGACGGCGTGGTGGTGCACAATGAGTCCGCCCTGGCCACACTGCTGGACAGCCTGCGGGCCGCGGGCCGGCGGATCGGCGAGGACCTGTCCCTCCTCGCCATCTGCCCGGACGACCTGGCGCAGCAGGCCACGCCCGCGCTCACCTCGATCGCCATCCCGGCCAACGAGGTGGGCGCCCGGGCGGTCGCGCTGGTGATGGCCAAGCTGGCCGGGGAGCAGGTGCCCCGAGCCACTCTGCTGCCGCCGCGGCTGACCGCGCGGGCCAGCACCGCCCGGGCCAGCACCGCCCGGCCCACCAACGCAGGGACCAGCACCGCCCGGGCCAGCACCCGCGGCCCGGACCGCTAAACCCAACCGCGCACAGGCCGGAGGCTTCGATGGACAGCGCCAGTGTTGAAGCGCTTCGACAACCGCAGGCCAGCTACGGAAAGGCAGATCCGCTCGATGAAGTTCACTGACGGTTTCTGGCTGATGCGGCCGGGTGTGCGCGCCAGCCACCCGGCCGAGGTTCTCGACGCCACGGCCGCCCCCGGCTCGCTGCTGGTCTACGCGCCGACGAAACGTATCCGCCACCGGGGTGACCTGCTCACCGGGCCCGCCGTCACGTTGTCCTTCACCGCGCCCATGCCGGACGTCATCGGCGTGGAGATCACCCACTTCGCGGGCGGGACCCCGCGGCAGCCCCAATTCCAGCTGCTGCCCGGCTCGGCGGGCGAGACCGCCGAGCCCTGCACGCGCTGCGACGCGCAGGCGGCCACGTTCACCTCGGGCGCCCTGGCCGCGGTGGTCAGCCGGGACGGCGCGTGGTCGGTGGACTTCGTGGCCGGCGGCAGGCGGCTGACCGGCAGCCCAGCCAAGGGCACCGCGCTCATCGACACCGACGCGGGCAGCCACTTCATCCGCGAGCAGCTGGACCTGGGCGTGCACGACTTCGTCTACGGGCTCGGCGAGCGATTCGGGCCGCTGGTGAAGAACGGCCAGTCGGTGGACATCTGGAACGCGGACGGCGGCACATCCAGCGAGCAGGCGTACAAGAACGTGCCGTTCTTCCTGACCAACGCGGGCTACGGGGTGTTCGTGAACCACCCGGGCCGGGTGTCGTTCGAGGTGGCCTCGGAAGCCAGCTCCCGGGTGCAGTTCAGCGTCGAGGGCCAGGCCATGCAGTACTTCCTCATCTATGGCCCGTCCCCCAAGGAGATCCTGCGCAAGTACACCGCGCTGACCGGCCGGCCGGCCCGGCTGCCGGCCTGGTCGTTCGGGCTCTGGCTGTCCACCTCGTTCACCACCTCCTACGACGAGGCCACGGTGAGCAGCTTCATCGACGGCATGGCCGAGCGGGACCTGCCGCTGCACGTCTTCCACTTCGACACGTTCTGGATGCGCGAGTTCAACTGGTGCGACTTCGAGTGGGACTCGCGGACGTTCCCCGACCCGCACGGCATGCTGGCCCGGCTCAAGGCGCGCGGGCTGCGCATCTGCGTCTGGATCAACCCGTACATCGCGCAGCGGTCACCGCTGTTCGCGCAGGGCCAGGCCAAGGGCTACCTGCTGCGCCGGCCCAGCGGGGACGTCTGGCAGTGGGACCGCTGGCAGCCGGGCATGGCGGTGGTCAACTTCACCAACCCGGAGGCCCGCGACTGGTACGCGGCCAAGCTCAGCGCGCTGCTCGACGCCGGGGTGGACTGCTTCAAGTCCGACTTCGGCGAGCGGATCCCGGTCGACGTGGCCTACTTCGACGGCGCCGACCCGGAGCGGATGCACAACTACTACACCTATCTGTACAACCGGACCGTCTTCGAGCTGCTCCGCAAGCACCGTGGCGAGGGCGAGGCGATCGTCTTCGCCCGCTCGGCGACCGCCGGGTCGCAGCAGTTCCCGGTGCACTGGGGCGGCGACTCCGAGTCCACCTTCGAGGCCATGGGCGAGAACCTGCGCGGCGGGCTGTCCCTGGGCATGTCCGGCTTCGGGTACTGGAGCCACGACATCGGCGGCTTCGAGGGAACCCCGGAGCCGGCCCTGTTCAAACGGTGGATCGCGTTCGGGCTGCTGTCCTCGCACAGCCGGCTGCACGGCAACGCCTCCTACCGGGTGCCCTGGCTGCTGGACGAGGAAGCGGTGCACGTGCTGCGCATGTTCACCAAGCTGAAGGCGCGGCTGATGCCCTACCTGTACCGCGCCTCGCTGCAGGCGCACACCGAGGGCGTGCCGATGATGCGCGCGATGGTGCTGGAGTTCCCCGATGACCCGGCCTGTACCCATCTAGAACGCCAGTACATGCTCGGCGACGATTTGCTGGTGGCGCCGGTGTTCCGGGCGGACGGCGACGTCTCCTACTACGTGCCGGACGGCACCTGGACGCACGTGCTGACCGGCGCGGAGGTCACCGGGCCGCGCTGGCACCGGGAGCGGCATTCGTTCATGAGCGTCCCGCTGCTGGCCCGGCCCGGCGCGGTGATCCCAGTCGGCGCGGTCGAGGACCGGCCCGACTACGACTACGCCGACGGCGTCACACTGCACGTCTACCAGCTCGCCGACGGGGCCACCCGGACCGCCCGGATCCCGGTCGCCGACCCCCGGCAGGACCCGCCGGTGTTCACCGTGACCCGCACCGGGCCGGTCATCCGGGTGGCCACGGCCGGCGCCCCTGCCCCCCGCCGCTGGCAGCTGCTGCTGGTCGGCATCCACGCCGTCGGCCCGGTGGCCGGCGGGACCGCCGCCGCCCACCCGCAGGGCACCCTGATCACCACCACGGGGATCACCGCGGCCGGGGCCGGGCTGGAGATCAGGCTGGCCGCTGAGCCAGCAGATCCCGCACCCGCGCCAGCAGCTCGTCGGGGTTGAACGGCTTGGTCAGGTAGGAATTGGCACCGGCGTTCAGGCCGCGGGCGATATCCGCCTCCTGCACGCTGGCGCTCATCAGCAGCACCGGGAGATGCTCGGTGACCGGCGACTGGCGGAGCCGGTAGGTGAGGTCGAACCCGTTCAGCCGGGGCATCATCACGTCCAGCACGGCCATGTCCAGGTCCCGGGCGGCCGCGGCCAGCTGGTACGCCTCCTCGCCATCCCGGGCCTGGATCACCGTGTAGCCGGCCCGGCTGAGCCGGTAGGCGACCAGCTCGCGGATGTCCTGCTCATCGTCGGCGACCAGGATGGTGGCCGCCTCAGGCCCGGTCGCGTCTGGCCCGGCCGCGGGCAACCCAGTCACCGCCGCGCCTCGGCGGGCACCGTGACCGGAACGGCCAGCACGAACGTGGTGCCCGGGCCGGGTGTGTCCACGATCCGCAGCGTGCCACCGTGCGCCTCGGCGATGCCCTTGCTGATGGCCAGGCCCAGCCCGGAGCCCGCCGTGCCGCTGGCCGTGGAGGCCCGGTAGAAACGCTCGAACAGGCGGCCCTGCTCGGCCGCCGGGATGCCCACGCCGCTGTCCCGGACGGCGACCCGGCAGCTGCTATCCCCCTCGGTGAGAGCGACGCTGACCTGGCCGCCCTCAGGGGTGAACTTGACCGCGTTGGACACCAGGTTGCTCAGTAGCTGGCCGAGCCGCAGCCGGTCGCCACGGAGCAGCGCGGCCGGCGGCACGTCCGCAGTCAGCTCGACCTTCTTCTCCACGGCCGGGCCACCGAACAGCGCCACCGTCTCGGTGACCAGCTCGGCCAGATCGACGTCGCCGATTTCGAGGCTGAACCGGCCCGCGTCCATCTGCCCGATCAGCAGCAGGTCACCGACCAGGCGCATGAGCCGGTCGCTGTTCCGCTTGACCGTGCCCAGGAAGCGGCGCTGTTCCTCGGTCAGCGGGCCGGACTCCCCGTCCAGCAGGATGTGCAGCCAGCCGTCCATCGCGGCCAGCGGGGTGCGTAGCTCATGCGACACGGTCGCGACGAACTGGTCCTTGATCCGCGCCGTGGCGGCCTCGGACTCCTTGCGCTCGCTGAACTGGGCCAGCTGGGCCGCGAGGGTCTCGATCGTCTCCGGCAGCCCCTCCAGCCCCGGGTTCGGGTTGCCGATCAGCTGCACCACCGCGACGACGGCGCCGTCCCGGACGATCGGCACGGCCACCTCGGCCCGCGGCTGCCCGGGCGCCGCGGCGACCGGCTGGCGGCTCTGCCAGGCCTGGCCGGCCGGGCCCTGTCCCAGGACCACCGTCTCGTGGCTGACCAGCGCCAGCTCGTCCTCGTGGCCCGGCCGGGCCTGCGCCGCGACGCAGCGCAGCACCGTCTCGTCGTCGGTGGCGGGCCGCCAGGCGATGCTGAGCTGCCAGCCGAGCGGGTCGCAGAGCAGCCCGAGCAGCCGCGGCAGCGCGTCCGGCACGCTGTCCGCCGCGGCCAGCACCTGGGCCCCCTGGTACTGAACGGCCCGCTGCTGCTCGGCCAGCTTGGCCTCGCTGACGTCACGGAAAGTAACCACCAGGCCGGTCGGCTCCTCGCCGTCCAGGAGCGGGGACGCGGAGCAGTTGACCGGGAACGGGGTGCCGTCCTTGCGCCAGAACACCTCACCCTGGAAGCGCGCGTCCCGGGCCCGCGTGACGGGGGTCAGCGGGCACTCCGCGGCTGGGTATGGACTGCCGTCCAGATGACTGTGATGCAGCATCTGGTGCGCGTCCTGGCCGAGCAGTTCCCCGGCCGTATACCCGGTCTGCTCCAGCGCGGCCTGGTTGATGAACGTGATCCGCCCGCTCAGGTCGCAGCGGTAGATGCCCTCGTCGGTGGAGTCCATCACCGACTGCAACTCGGCCGCGACCACTTCCAGCCGCCGCAGGCCGAGCGCCTCGGCGCAGGCCAGCGCCGCGCTCAGGGTGAGTTCAGCGAGCCCGTCGATCTGCTCGGCGGTGAACGCCATCTCGTCGGACCGGCCCAGGCTGAGCACCCCGATCACCTCGTCCCGGTGCCCGAGCGGCAGGTGCACCTCGCGGCGGATCACCCGATCGCCGGTCAGCCCCGGCAGCCGCAACGAGGTCTCCGGGTAACTGCCGACGACGGGTCGCTGCTCGGCCACCGCGCGCCCGGCCAGGCCCTCGCCCGGCGCCAGGATGGGCGCGAAATCGGTGGCCCGGACCCCGCGGCCGGCCCGGAACGTGAGCGCGCCGGTCTGCTCGTTCAGCACGTAGACCGCGCCCACCTGGGCGGCCGCCTGGTCCGCGATCTGGCGCAGAAAGACCGCGGCCACCGCCTCGATGTCGCGCTCCGCGGCCAGCCGCTCGCTGAACCGCTGCCGCGACTGGATCCGCTCCTTCTGCTCGGCCACCAGGGCCAGCGCGTTCTCCAATTCGATCTGCTGCCCTTGCAGCTCGTCGCTGTGCTGCTCCACCTCGTTCCGCTGGCCTTCCAGGCTGGCCGCCATGGCGTTGAAGCCGCGGGTCAGCTCGCCGACCTCGGCCGCGCCGCGCTCGGGCACCCGGGCGGCCAGATCACCCCCGCGCAGCCGGGCCACCGCCGCCGCGAGCCGGTGCATCGGCAGCACCACCGCGCGGTGCAGTCCGGCCGCGAAAAGCGCGATCAGGATGACCGACAGCACGAAGGCAACCAGGCCGAGCACGAACGTCACCGTGACGGTCTGGTCCGAGGCCGCGCGCTGCGCAGCGGCCAGCGTCCGCTCCCGGGCGTTCAGCAGCGTGAACTGCCTCCGGATGGCGTCCACCTGGTGCTTGCCGCTGCCGCCGGCCTCGGCCCGCCGGGCCGCGGCCAGGTCCGATTGGCTGAGCCGGATGACCGGCTCGGTCCAGCTGTGTACATAGCTGCTGACCGCGCGGCCGATGCCCACCGCCCGGGCGTGCAGGGCCGGGTCGGCGGTGGCCAGCGCGGCCAGTTCGCGGGACTGGCCCGGATAGACCAGCTGAGCGGCGCGGTATGGCTGGAGGAACGGCGGCCTGCCGCTCAGCAGGTACCCGCGCAGCCCGGTCTCCAGGTTCAGCACCGACACTTCGAGCGCGTTCGACGTGGCCAGCACGCGCGCGGCCTGGTCGTCGTGCTGCTCCTCGCCGCGCAGGCTGGTGCAGGCCACGGTAAGCGCCACGAACCCGGCCACCACAACGGCGCCGAGGGTCAGGCTGGCCACCAGGGCGCGCCGGGTCAGGCCTCGCTGCATGCCGCCTCCTTCCGGTACGCGTGCGGGGCGACCGGGACGAGGCCGAGTGGCGCCGGGTCGAGCAGCCACTCGCTGCGGCCCAGCAACAGCACGCCGTCCCGGTGCAGCGCGGCGGCCAGCTTGCGGTAGACCGCCACCCGCGCCCTGGTATCCAGGTAGATCAGCACGTTGCGGCACAGCACGAGATCGAACCGGCCCGGTGGCGGCGGCTCGCGGACCAGGTCACGGCGCTCCCAGCGGAGGGTGGCCCAGGCCCCGCGACCGGCCGCACCGGTTTCCCGGCCGCCCCGGCTGGCCCGGGCCACCCGCTCGGCCAGGATGTCCGTGCCGAGCAGCTGGCACCGTGCCAGCAGGCCCAGCCGGTCCAGGATCAGCGCGACGCTGTACAGCTCGGAGCCGTCGGAGCAGCCAGCCGACCAGACCCGGATACCCCGCGGGCCGGCCACCAGGCCGGGCAGGATGTCCCGTGCCAGCACGGCGAACTGCTCCGGGTCGCGGAACAGGCCGGTGGTGGGCACCAGCAGGCAGCGCAGCAGGGCCGCCCGGGCCGGCGCGTCCCGCCAGCACAGCCGGATCAGCTCCGGCACGCCCGGCACGCCGCAGCGGGTCAGCGTCCGGCTGACACAGGTCTGCACGTGCCCGCGCCGGTACGCGGCCAGCGGGATCCCGCAGGCCTGGCCCAGGGACGCCAGATCCGCCTGGTCGAGCGGGTGCACCACGGCTGCCGCCATCCGGCCCTGCCTCAGAACGGGTCGAAGTGTGATTACTCTGAGCATTGTATATTTACCCTGCGTAGCCATCGGTCATGCCCGCCTGGCCCGCCGCGCCGATACCCCCACCCCGCTGCGGGCGTCCCGGGCCGGGCTGAAAGGGTGGAACCCCCGTGCGAGGAGGTTTCCATGACGAGCCAACCGACGGCCGCGGCGGCCGGGACCATCGACATCGGCGGCGACCTGACCGTCAACCGGTTGGGCTACGGCGCGATGCGGATCACCGGCCCGGGCATCTGGGGTGAGCCCGCCGACCGCGAGCAGGCTAAGGCAGCTCTACGCAAGGCCGTTGAGCTGGAAGTGAATTTCATTGACACGGCCGACTCCTACGGCCCGGACGTCAGCGAAACCATCATCGCGGAAACCCTGTACCCGTACCCGGACGACCTGGTCATCGCGACCAAGGGCGGCCTGGTCCGGCCGGGCCCGGGACGCTGGGACGCGGACGGGCGCCCGGAGCACCTCCGCGCGCAGTGCGAGAGCAGCCTGCGCCGGCTCAAGCTGGAGCAGATCCCGCTGTACCAGTTGCACCGGCCGGACCCGCGGGTGCCCCTCGCGGACTCGATCGGCGCCCTGGCCGAGCTGAAGGCCGAGGGGAAGATCCGGCACATCGGGATTTCCAACGCGCGGGAAGACCAGCTCCGCGAGGCGGAGCGGATCGCCCCGATCGTGTCCGTGCAGAACCGGTACAACGTCAACGACCGTGCCTCAGAACAGATGGTCGACCTGTGCAGTCAGGACGGCCTGGCGTTCCTGCCGTGGGCGCCGATCCAGGACACCGAGCAGATCATCCCGGTGCTCGCCGCGGCCGAGCGGCACGGGGTCAGCGAGCGGCAGATCGCGCTGGCCTGGCTGCTGGCCCGGTCGCCGGTGATCCTGCCGATCCCCGGCTCGGGATCACCCGAGCACGTGGCGCAGAACGTCGCGGCGGTCGCGATCGAGCTCAGCAACGAGGAGTACAACTCGATCACCGACGTGGTGCAGCCCGCGCAGAGCTGATGAACGCGTTCGCGAGCCTGCTGGCCAGCCAGGTCCGCGCGGATCTGCGCGCGCTGCCGCGGCGCGCCCAGCACCATTTCTCGGCCGCCGGCCTGGCCGCCCGGGCGGGCACGATCGGCGAGCTGCGCGCCGCCGCCCGCCGCCGGGTGCCCCGGGTCGTCTTCGACTACGTGGACGGCGCGGCGGGTGACGAGGTGACGGCCGCGGGCAACGTGGCCGCGCTGCGCGCCATCGAGTTACGCCCGCGGGTGCTGGCCGACGTGTCGCAGGTGGACACGGCGACCAGCGTGCTGGGCCAGCCGGTGACGCTCCCGCTGCTGGGCGCGCCGATGGGGCTGGCAGGGCTGCTTCATCCGGCCGGCGAGGTGGCGCTGGCCCGCGCCCTGGGCGCGGCCGGCTCGATCTCCGTGCTGGCCGCCATGGCGTCCTGCCCGATCGAGGAAGTCGCGGCCGCGGTCCGCGGGCCGGTCTGGTTCCAGATGTACATCTGGCGTGACCGCGGCCTGGTGCAGGAGATGCTGCAGCGCGCCTGGGCCGCTGGCCTGCCGGTGCTGGTGCTGACCGTGGACGTGCCGTGCGCGGGCAACCGGGACCGGGACCGGCGCAACGGCTTCAGCATCCCGCCGCGGGTGACGATGCGCGCGCTGGCCGGCGGCCTGGCCCATCCGGGCTGGTCCTACCGGTTCGCCCGGCGCCCGCGGATCAGCTGGGGCAACCTGCCCAGCGACGGCGGCGCTGCTCACCAGGTCCGGGGCGCGGCCACGCTGAGCGCGCAGACCAACCGGCAGTTCGACGCGTCCGCGACCTGGGATGACCTCGCCTGGTTCCGCGACCGGTGGGCCGGCCCGCTGGTGGTCAAGGGCATCCTGCGGGCCGAGGACGCGCGGCGCGCGGTGCAGCTCGGGGCCGACGCCGTCGCGGTGTCTAATCACGGCGGGCGGCAGCTGGACGGCGCACCGCCGGCCATCCGGGCGCTGCCCGCCGTGGCCGACGCGGTCGGCGCGGACGCCGAGGTGTACGTCGACGGCGGCATCCGGCGCGGTGCCGATATCGTGAAGGCGCTCGCGCTCGGCGCCCGGGCCTGCCTGGCCGGGCGGCCGCTCGCGTACGGGCTGGGCGCGGCCGGGGAAGCCGGCGCCCGGCGCGCCGTCGAGATCCTGCGGGCGGAACTGCGCACCGCGCTGGCGCTGGCGGGCTGCCCGTCGGTGCACGAGATCGATGCGTCCTGGGTAGCCGGGGACAGCCGGCCACGAATACGGGAGACAGCTGATGAGCGTCCAGGCTGAGCAGGACTGGCGGGGAACCGGCCGGGAAGAACCGGTGTGAGCCACGCCCGCTGCGGCCGCCTGACCCCAGGGTCAGGCGGCCGCAGCGGCCCAGTCGCGGATCAGCTCTCCGGATCGATACCGTGCCAGGCCGGCACGGTCACCGTCCGGTGACCCGGCGTGCCGCCCAGGATGATCTTGCGGAGCGAGCTGTCATTGCTCGTGTTGCTCTCCCGCAGCACCCGGAACGGGTTGGCCACGATCTCGATGTAGTAGGTGCCGTTGGGCAGGCTGGTGATGTTGAACGACTGCCCGGACACCGTCTGGAAGTAGGTGTCTCCCCAGCCGACCGGCATCTCTTCCTGCACCGACAGCGCGGTCGGGACGCCGCACTGGCCGGTCAGGCCGATGTTCGGCGGCAGCAGCACCGCGTTCGGCTGCACCAGGGCGACCGGCTCGGTGGGGGCGATGCAGAAGCCCACCTTGCCGCTACGCAGCACCAGCTGCTTGGCCGCGCCGAGCAGCCGGTACTGGGCGAACTGCTCGAAGTGCCAGTGATTGTGCCCGGGCGCCGAATCGAAACCCATGGTCCCGGCCCGGACCCGGCCGATGACATGGCCGTTGCGCCAGAAGTACTGGTAGGCCTTCATGATCGGCGCGCCGTGCGACCGGTAACCCACCACGTCGAGCGGGGCGTGGCCATCCCACACCGTCGCACCGAAGTCGAGCAGGTCGTGCCCCGCTTTCGTGGTGCTGGTCGAGATCCCCCACGATGGCAACGGCACTAGATCCGGCAGCGCGCTCTGCGGCGGGTGCGACACGGTCTTGACCTTCTGGTTCACCACGCTGGCCAGCGGTGGCGGCGCGGACTTGGGCCGTCCGCTGCGCAGCGGGCTGGCCGAGGAGCCCGGCGCCGACTGCTTGCACAGCGCGGCGCCCGCCACCACGTTGACCTTGACCGTGGCCGAGGCGTCGGCCGCCGAGATGCGCAGCAGCCGGGCGTACGCCGGTGTGATGGTCTCGGTCGCGGTGTACTTCCCGGCGCCGAGCGGAAGCGAGAGGCAGGAACTGGCCAGCGGGTCGACGGCCCAGCCCCGCCCCACACCCCAGACCAGCGACTTGGGGAACGGGTCCGCGGAACACAGCGTCGGGTAGGGCGAGGTGGCCGAACTGCTGGGGGTGTCCCGCTCCGGGGTGAGGCCGTCCGGGCAGAACGGCTGCCGGGTTGACGACACCACGGCGCCGGCCGAATTCTTCACCGTCAGCTGGAAGAAATTCAGCAGCCCGGTCGGGACGATCCCGATGTCGGTGCTGGGGAACGGGACCAGGTGGGTGCCCGCGCCGGGCGTGTGGATGACCTGAGTCAGGGTCAGCGGCGTCTGGTAACTGCGCCGCTGCACGTCGAATTCCAGCCGCGACTTCAGCGCGGCCACCCAGATGCCCGGATCCATATAGACCTGGCCGTTCTGAGTGGGCAGGGTGACGGTGTTCTGGGCCGCCACCAGCTTCACTTCCGGCCGCACCGCGGTGGCGGCCCCGGCGGCCACCCCGGACCCGGTGGCCGCCGCCGCGGCCGCGGCTAACGCGGATGCCAGCACCGCGCCTAGCAGCCGCCAGCGCTTTCGTCTCATGCACACCTCCACAGCCAGGCCGTCGATGCAGGCGCAGACGGCCGATGTCGGGATCTACCGAGACGAATCTAAACCATTCTTTCCGGACTACGGAACGGCCTTGCCGGCCATTTTCTTAACCATTAGTATTAGTATCTGGAAGAACGGCTCCAGCGGCGCCCGGTCAGACGCCGGGGGCCGGTTTCAGCTGCACTTCGAGGCGAGCCAGCCCGTGCAGGAAGTTCGACTGCTGACGCACCGGCTCCCCGGTCACCTCCATGGACGCGACGAGCCCGCGCAGCGCGGCCAGGAAGCACCTCAGCTCCAGCCGGGCCAGCAGCCCGCCGATGCAGTAGTGCGGGCCGGCCCCGAAGCAGATGTGCGGGTTGGGCCGCCGGTCGATGCGGAACTCGCCCGCCGCCGGGAACACTTCCTCGTCCCGGTTGCACGATGGCAGCCAGACCACCACCTGGTCACCGCGCTGGATCTGGGCCGGGCCGACGGCGGCCGCGGCCGTGGCCGTACGCATGGCGTGCATGGGTGGCGAGGTCCAGCGCAGGATCTCGTCCACCGCGGTATCGATGAGGCTGGGGTCATCCCGCAGCCGCTGCCACCCGCCCGGGCACTGGGCGAAGGCCAGAATAGCCCCGGAGATGGCGTGCGGGGTGGTCTCCAGCCCACCGTTGAGCAGGCCGTCACAGTTCAGGATGATCTCCTCGTCGGTCAGCCTGCGCCCGTTCACCTCGGCCTGCACCAGCGACGTCACCATGTCCGGGCCGGGCCGCGCGCGGCGCTGGTACATCAGATCCACGAAGTAGGCGAAGATCGCGGTGTGCGCCGTCAACTGCGCGGCCTCGCTGCTGTCGTCGGAGGCGTCGAAGCCGGCCGCGGTCAGCCGCATCAACTCGTCCCGGTCCGCCTCGGGCACGCCCATCATCTCGAACAGCACCCACATCGGGACCTGGACCGCGAGATCCTCGACCACGTCGAACTCGGCGCCCCGGGCCAGGATCCCGCGCAGCAGATCGTCCACGGTGCGTTCCAGTTCCGGATGGAGCGCGCCCACCGACTTGCCGGTGAACCAGGTGGACAGGGCGGTGCGCAGCATCCGGTGGGTGTCACCGTCGGACACCACGAGCATCCGGCCGGCCGCGGCCCGGACCGCGGCCGGTTTGCTGCCCAGCCGCATGCCCTCGGTCAACCAGAAGGTCCCCGGCTGCCGGAGGACCTGGTTTCCCAGCGTGTGGCCGGTCACCGACCAGAAACCGCCGGCCAGGCCCGATTCGACCCAGGCGATGGGGTGGTCACGGCGGGCCTGCTGCCATACCTCGAAATGACGGGTTCCGGTGTAGAAACGCGGATCGGCGATATCCTCGCCGGGGCCGGTAGCGGTCCATCGTGGGCTGCGCTCGATCATGCTTATTATGATCCCACGGCTATCCCATGATGGCCAGGATCAGGCCTTGGCGGCCATTCTGGTAATTGGCGCTCCCCAGCACCCGGCCACTACGCTACAGATAATGATCCACTTTGGTCAGCCTATACCGCGGCCGGAACGCGCGGCCAGCTAAAGAGGATGGTCCTTTAGTCATGACCGATGCAGTGCTCGAAAGGCGTCACTATTCACTTGTCTGCCCGTGGTGCGGCAGGCGCCAGGATGACGACGGGCTGGTACTCGACTGCGCCGCGGATCACCCGCCCGCACTGCTGCAGACGGAGTACCTGGAGCAGGAGTTCAGCCCGCGGCGCGGCCAGCACGGCCTGTCCCGCTACCGGGGATGGCTGCCGGTGACCCGCATCGAACCCGATGCGGGCCGGACCGCCGTGTACCGCAGCGCCCGGCTGTCCCAGGTCCTCGGCCTGCCGAAGTTATGGATCGCGTTCAACGGCTACTGGCCAGAACGGGGCGCCTTCCTGGAGACGGCGACGTTCAAGGAACTCGAGGCCTACACCGTGCTCGGCCGGTTGCCTGGCCGGCCGGTCACGCTCACCGCGGCGTCCTCCGGCAATACCGGGGCGGCTTTCGCCTGGGCCTGTTCCCGCCGGCAGATGCCGTGCCTTCTCGTCGTCCCGGGCCGCGCGCTGGGGCGGCTCAGTTTCCCGGCGCCGCTGCACCCGTGTGTCCGCCTGGTGTCTATCGACGATGGCGATTACCCCGATGCCATCGCGTTCGTGGCCAGGCTCGCGACCGCCGACGGCTGCCAGCCCGAAGGGGGCGTTAAGAATGTGGGACGCCGCGACGGGCTGGCGACGGTGCTGTTCGCTGCGTACGAAGAGATGCGGTGCCTGCCGGATTTTTACTTCCAGGCGGTTGGCAGCGGGACGGGGGCCATCGCGGTGCACGAAGCGGCCAAAAGGCTGCGTGCGACAGCTGGCGACCTGGCTTTACCCCGGCTCATGCTGTGCCAGAACGCGCCCTTCACCCCTATCTACGATCTGTGGCAGGCCGCGCCGCGCCCGGCCGGGCATTTCCGCCGCGCCATCCGGCAGGTCTTCGCGGACGAGCTGACGAACTGGTCCCCGCCCTATGCGGTGCGCGGCGGCGTGCGTGATGCGCTCACCGAGAGCGGCGGGGAGGTGCTGCTCACCGGTAACGCGGCGGCCCAGGCCGCGGCCCAGCTGTTCCAGGACCTGGAGGGCATCGACATCGAGCCGGCCGCGGCTGTCGCGCTGGCCTGCCTGCGGGAGGCCGCCGCCGGAGGCCGGCTGGACCGGCAGGCGAGCGTGCTGCTGAACGTGACCGGCGGCGGGCGGCGCCGGGTCAGCCAGGACCACCAACTGGTGCCGGCCGAGCCGCAGCTGCGGCTGACCACGGCGTCGCTGGCCAGCGCGGAGACGGCGGACCGGCTGGCCGCCCTGGGTGTGCTGGGCGCCGCCGCCCCGGTGGTCTGAATACGCCGAGCCCGCCGCCCGGGTTCGCCCCGGACGGCGGGCTCGACTGGGCGGAACGGGCAGCTAGGCTCCGCCGTGCATCCCACCGGGCGCGCCGCCCGTGGGCCGCATCCAGGGCGGCGGCGCGGCGCTGCTGCCGTGCGCGTGACCCGGCACTCCCAGCGCGGACGAGGAGTGCCCGTGGTGCCCGTCCGGCCCGGCGGCGCCGACCGGGACCGGCTCGACCGGCTGGTCGCGGCGCCGGAACTGGGTGTGGTAGAGGTCCGCGTACAGGCCGCCCGCGGCCAGCAACTCGTCGTGCTTGCCCCGCTCGGCGACCTCGCCGCAGTCGATGACCAGGATCTGGTCGGCCTCCCGGATGGTGGACAGCCGGTGCGCGATGACCAGCGAGGTACGGCCGGCCAGGGCGTGCTTCAGCGCGCGCTGCACCGCGGCCTCGGAATCGGAGTCCAGGTGCGCGGTGGCCTCGTCGAGGATGACCACGGAGGGTTCCTTGATCAGCAGGCGGGCGATGGCCACCCGCTGCTTCTCCCCGCCGGACAGCCGGTACCCGCGGTCGCCGACCATCGTGTCCAGGCGGTGCGGCAGCGCGGAGATCAGATCCCAGATCTGGGCCGCCTGACAAGCCTCGATCATCTCCTGCTCGGTCACGTCCGGCCGCGCGTACACCAGGTTGGCCCGGATCGTGTCGTGGTACATATGCGCGTCCTGGGTGACCACCCCGATCGAGCTGTGCAGCGAGTCCAGCGTGAGGTCGCGCATATCGTGGCCGTCGATCCGGATTGCGCCGGTGCCCGGGTCGTAGAGCCGGGCCACCAGGTGGGTGATCGTCGTCTTGCCCGCGCCGGACGGGCCGACCAGCGCGGTGAGCTGACCGGCCGGCGCCACGAAGCTGACGTCATGCAGGACATCCTCGGGGCGGCTGGCCCGCTCGGCGGCCGGCAGGCCGGGCGCCTCCAGCGAGGCCAGCGACACCTCGGTGGCCGCCGGGTAACGGAACGAGACGTGGTCAAACTCGATCACCGGCGCCGCGCCGTCCTTCGGGCGGGGCAGGGCGATCGCCCCGGGCCGCTCGCTGACCAGCGGCTTGAGATCGAGCACCTCGAAGACGCGGTCGAAGCTGACCAGCGCGGTCATCACGTTCACCTGGGTGTTGGACAGCTGGTTGATCGGGCCGTACAGCCGGCCGAGCAGGCTGGCCAGCGCGACCAGCGAGCCGAGGTCGATGGCCCCCTTGATGACCAGGCTGCCGCCCAGGCCGTAGACCAGCGCGGTGGCCAGCGCGGCGATCAGGCCGGTCACGATCATCAGCATCCGGCCGGACACCGAGGTCAGCACGCCGACATCGCGGACCCGCGAGGCGCGGCCGGCGAACAAGGCATCTTCCTCCCGCGGCCGCCCGTAGAGCTTGGCCAGCATCGCCCCGGCGACGTTGAACCGCTCTTGCATGATCGAGCCCATGTCCGCGTTCAGCTGCATCGATTCCCGGGCCAGCCGCTGCAGCCGGCGCCCGATGAGCTTGCCGGGGATGACGAACAGCGGCAGCAGGATCAGGGCGACGACGGTGACCTGCCAGGACAGGTAGAACATCGCGGCGATCACCAGGCCGAGTGATAATACGGCGCCGACCACCGAGGACAGCAGCGTGGTCACCGACTGCTGGGCGGCGATGACGTCCGTGTTCAGCCTGCTGACCAGCGAGCCGGTCTGGGCCCGGGTGAAGAACGCGATGGGCTGCCGCTGCACGTGGCTGAACACCTTAGTGCGCAGGTCGTAGACCAGCCCCTCCCCGATCCGCCCCGACCACCAGCCCTGTCCGAACAGCGCCACGGCGTTGACGATGGACAGCACGGCGATCGCCGCGGCCGACTTGATGACCACCGACAGCCGGTCCTTCATGATGCCGTCGTCGATGATCACTTTGAACAGCAGCGGCGTGGCCACCGTGACGAGCGCGTCTACGCTCGTCACGCTGAGCAGAAAGCTCATCCACAGCTTGTAGGGCCGCACAAAGGGCAGGATCCGGCGGGTCGTGCCCGGCGTGATCTTCTGCTGGGTGATGCCGTCCCGGCTGATGCCGCGGCCCGGCCCGCCGCCGCTGCTGATGCTGCCGCTTACCATGATGCTCCAATCTGGGAGATCGGGTGCTCAGCTGACAATGGATGCTCAGCTGATGAGGGTCGGCTCGGCCAGCTCGCTGGGCAGGCGGCCGGGCGGCCGGGTGACCGTGCGGCCGAGCAGTGGCGGGAAGTCCGCTACCACGCTGGCGAGTTCCTGGAGGTCGGCGTCGATCAGGGCCTGGTCGCCATCGCACAACGCCTGCTTCGGCTCCGGGTGCATATCGATGATCAGGCCATCGGCGCCGATCGCGATGGCGGCCCGGGCCAGCGGCACGACCAGGTCGCGCCGCCCGGCCGAGTGCGACGGGTCCACGATGACCGGCAGATGGCTCAGGCGCTGGGCCAGTGGGACCGCGCTGATGTCGAGCGTGTTCCGCGTGCTGGTCTCGAACGTGCGCACGCCGCGCTCGCAGAGCACGATGTCCAGGTTGCCCCGCTGAGCGATGTACTCGGCGGCCATCAGCCACTCCTGGATGGTGGCGCTCATGCCGCGCTTGAGCAGGACCGGCTTGGCCACCGACCCGACGGCCTGCAGCAGCGCGAAGTTCTGCATGTTCCGGGTGCCGATTTGCAGCATGTCGGCGTACGAGGCGACCAGTTCCACGCTGGCCGGGTCGATCACCTCGGTGACCACCGGCAACCCGGTCTCAGCCCGCACGTCGGCCAGGATCTTCAGCCCGGCCTCACCGAGCCCCTGGTAGGCGTAGGGGGATGTGCGCGGCTTGAACGCGCCGCCGCGCAGCAGCGAGGCACCCGCCGCCCTGGCCATCCGGGCCGCGGCCAGCGTCCGCTCCGGGGTTTCCACCGCGCATGGTCCGCCGATGACCGTCAGCGTGCCGGGGCCGATCGGCACCCCGCCTACCTCGACGACCGAGCGGCTCGGGTGGTGCTCCCGGCTGATCAGCTTGTACGGGACCGAGATCCGCACCACGTCGAACACACCGGCCCGGCTGCGCAGGTTGAGCGCGCCGAACTGATCGGCGTCGCCGACCAGCCCGACGATCGTGCGGCTGATCCCCCGGCTGACGAACGCCTCGCCCCCCGCGGCGTGGACCAGATCCACAATCGCTGTCACCTCGGCCTGGGTGGCCTCGGGGGCCATCACCACCACCATTGGATTCCTCCCGCTTGCACATATTCAGCGCTCTGACTTCGCCATGCAAAGGCTTCGTTAAATGGCCACTGCGGGCCCCCCAAGATAACTAAGGCACGGACCGCAGCTTAACGCATTGCAGGCGCACCTCACAGCCTGGCAGCAAAGGGCCGTACGGGTCAGGAGAATTACCCGGCCAGCTGGTTAAGAATGTGCGCCGGGTGCGTTAACCCGGCAGCAATTGCGCTGTCCAGCCAGGGAATCTCCGCAGTTGGACACCGGCCGCGTTGCGCGCTGGCTCAGCCCTGGCCGAAGAACCCGACGATGGCCTCGTTGACCGCGGCGGGCCGTTCCAGGTAGCCGTAGTGCCCGCAGTCTGGGATCTCCAGATAACTGCTGCCCGGAATCCGGTCGGACACCTCCCGGCTCAGCTGCGGCGGCATGATCAGGTCAGCACTGAACCCAATGACCAGGCACGGGGTGCTTATTCTGGGGTACTCCCCGAGCCGGTTCGGGATCATGTCCACCTCGAGCTGCTCCCGGCTCAGGCTGGCGTCGGGCGGGGCCAGCTCGAACACATCGAGCCAGTCCCGCACCCGCCGATCATCGGTGAGCGTGCGGGCCGAGAAGCCCTGGATGAGGCGCACGTAGGCGGCGTACCGCCAGGGCAGCTTGACGCCCCCGTCGAGCAGTTCTATCTCGGCCAGAGACAGCGTGGTGCTGAGCTCATCGGTCCGGCCGCGGGTCGCCATGAGCACCGCCTGGCTGATCAGTTCCGGGCGGGCCAGCAGCAATTCCTGCACGATGATGGCGCCGAGCGAGAACCCGACGATCCGGCAGCGGCCGACGCCGAGGTGCTCGATGAGCGCCGCGGTGTCGGCCACCATGTCGCCGAGGGTGAACCCGTCCACGCAGGCGTCGGTCGGTGGGACGCCCCGGCTGTCGAAGGTAATGGCGTGATATCCCGCCGCCATCAGCGCGGGGACCTGGAAGGACTTCCAGACCCGGCCGGGCGAGCCGGTCCCGGCGACCAGTACGACCGGCTCTCCCCGGCCGTACTGGTCGAAATTGAGGTTGATCCCGTTGATACGTGCGGTGGTCATCGGCTGCCCTTCAGCGCCACGGCCGGATCGGTCCGGACCGGTCCGGATCGGTCCGGATCGGTCAGGAGTTCGGGATGCGCCAGAACATGCCGTCCAGGGACGGCACCAGGCCATTCTCGAAAATCGGTGGCTCGGCGCCGAATTCGGCACCCAGGATGGCCCGGCTCTGCACTTGCGCGCCCTCCTGCATCGCCTTGCGCACTACGGACGACTTGAACAGCGGCACCATGCTCTTGTCCTTGTCGCTGGCCATCGCGTCGATAGCCCGGGCGAACTCGTCGGAGCCCGCCTTGAAGCGCTGCGCCACGTCCGCCGTCATGGCCAGGGCGTTTTCACCTGAGGACAGCCCGCCGACCAGGTCCACGAATGCCTCCAGTTCGGACTGGCTGTCCTTGGTGACCTTGCGGGCCGCCCAGAAGTAGGACTGCTCGTCCGAGTGCATGTCGTAGAAGGACGTCAGGAACTCATAGAAGACCCCGTATTCCCGGCGGTACCGGCCCTCGAACTCGGTGAAGGCGGCCTGCTCGCTGACCGACCCGTCGAGGACGCTGTTGATGGAACGGGCGGCCAGCAGCGCACTGTAGGTGGCCAGGTGCACCCCGGAGGAGAACACCGGATCGACGAAACACGCCGCGTCCCCGATGAGCACCAGGCCCGGGCGCCAGAACTTCGTCTGGTGATAGGAGTAGTCCTTGCGCACCCGGAGTTTGCCGTACTCACCTTCGGTGACCCGGGTGGCCCCGGACAGGTAATCCCGGATGATCGGGGCCTCGTCGATGAGGCTCTTGAGCATTTCCTCGGGATCGCCCTGGACCCGGGAGGCGAGTTCGCGCCGGACGACCGCCCCGACACTCGTCCGCGTGTCGGTCAGCGGGATGTACCAGAACCAGCCGCTCTCGAACGCCTCGCAGAGAATGTTCCCGGAATGAGGGCTGGGCATGCGCTTGCCATGGTCGAAGTAGCCGAACAGGGCGAGGTTGCGGAAGAATTCGGAGTACTGGCGGGTGCCGCCCACCGCCGAGTAGATGCGGCTCTTGTTGCCGGAGGCATCCACCACGTAGCTGGCGAAGACTTCGTGCTCGCGGCCGTCCGGGTCGGAGTAGCGGACACCGCGGATCCGGTCGCCGTCGTCGATGACGCCGGAGGCCGGGCACTGCTCGCGAACCTCCGCGCCCAGCCGGCGCGCATTGTCCAGCAGGATCTGGTCGAACCGCATCCGCTCGACCTGGTACGCGAAGGAGGTTGACCCGGCCAGCTTTTGCGAGACCGCGAAGGCGAATGTCCACGGCTCCGCGTTCGCCCCCCACTTGAAGGTTCCGCCGTGCTTCCGCATGAAGCCGGCCTTGGCCACCTCGTCCGCCACGCCAATCAGCCGGCAGATGCCGTGGATCGTCGATGGTAACAGCGATTCGCCGATTTGATAGCGCGGGAACTTCTCCTTCTCCAGGATTAAGACCCGGTGTCCCTGCATCGCGAGCAGCGCGGCCAGGGTGGAACCCGCTGGGCCACCGCCGGTGATAACTACGTCGAACTCTTCAGCATTACCAGGAGTCATCTGTTACCCCTCCCCGTCCGCCCGCATCGCCTCGACCAGGCTCTTCGGCCGCATGTCGGTCCAGTTCTCCTCGATGAAGGCGAGGCACGCCGCGCGCGTGTCGGCCTCGTGCGCGATGGTCCAGCCGTCGGGCACGTTGACGAATGTCGGCCAGAGCGAGTGCTGGCCCTCGTCATTGACCAGCGCGTGGTAGATGCCGTCCTCGTCCTCGAATGGGTTCGTCATGTGATCATTCCTTTCCTGATGTTGTCGGCAGGCTCTGCAGCTTGGCAGAAAGGACACGCCCGATCTCGGCCAGCGGGCGCGCTTGCATCATCGTCTTGTGATTCGAGTCGATCATGTGAACATCGATCGTTCCTCCCACGTGGGACTCCCAGACTTCCCGGCCTTTCGCCGCGCCCTGCAGCGTCGGCGGGCCGTCTATCGACATGAACAGAAGCAGGTCACCGGAGAAGAAACCGGGCCGGTACCCGCGGCCGAGCCGCCCGGCATTGATAATGATCCGCTGGATAGCCGACAAGATGTTGACCGTGATGACCGATCGGGCGTCGCCGCTGCGCGCGAGCTCGGCCACCTCGGCCAGCTCGGTCTTCATCTGGTCCTCGATGCCCTTGCTGTCGCGCCCGGACTTCCGGGCGTGCCGGGTACCGTCGCCCTCCAGCCCACCGCCCTTCTTCTGCTCGCTCTGGGGCGTTTGCGGAGGTTCACCGTGCTCTCCGGGGCGCTCGCCGCCACCCGCGTCGTGGCCTTCGCCGCCGGCCGGGTGCGGATGTTCGCCGCCGGCCGGGTGCGGCTGCTCGCCGTCGGCCGGGTGCGGCTGCTCGCCGTCGGCGGCGGCGCCGTCCTGGGGCGCCTGCCGGGCCGCCCGGCGTTTCTGCGCCGGGAAACCGTCCAGGCTGGCCAGCAGCGCGACCCGTTCACCCTGATCTTCCAGGCGGGTGGCGATCGCGTGCGCCACGATTCCGCCGAAGGACCAGCCGAGCAGGTGATACGGGCCGCGGCTGAATTCTGCGGATCTGGCTGATGTAGTCGTCGCACATTTCCTCGATCGAATGCGGCAACGCTTCCGCCTGAGCCAGCCCACGCGCCTGCAGTCCGTAAAGGGGATAGTCCGCCGGGAGGTAGCGGATCAGGCCGAGGTACCGCCAGCTGAGCCCTTCCCCGGGGTGCAGGCAGAATAGCGGCGGACGGTCCCCGGTCGGCCTGATCGGCAGCAGGACATCGAAGTCGCCGGAGCCGTTGGCCGCCGCCGCACCGCCGGGCAGGGCATCCGGCAGCAGTGCCTTCAGTTCGTCGCTGATCTCCACCTCCACGCCGGGCTCGTGCTCCCCCGTTGCCCTGGCTTCCACGAGCTCGGCGATTCCGGCCGGGGTGGCGGTGAACATCCCGCGGATGGGCACTTCGGCATCCAGGGCCTCGCGAACCCGGGCGATGAGCCGCATGGCCAGCAGCGAGTCCCCACCCAGCTCGAAGAAGCTGTCCTCGGCGCCGACCCGGTCCACGCCGAGCACCTCGGCGAACAGCCCACAGACGATCTCTTCCGTCTCGGTGCGTGGTCCCCGGCTGGTGACCGGGCCTCCGGGTGCGGGGAGCGCGGCCCGGTCGAGCTTCCCGTTCACCGTGACCGGCAGCACGTCCAGCAGCATCACGACGGACGGCACCATGTACTCGGGCAGCCGGCCGGCCACGTGCTCCCGCAGCGCCTCGGCCGTCACCGCCGTGGCCTGGCCGTCCGTGCTGGCCGGGACCGGGACGACGTAGCCGACGAGGCGCCGCTGGCCGGGCTGGTCTTCGCGGGCCACGACGGCGGCCTGGCTGATGGCCGGGTGGGTGGCCAGGACGGCTTCGATCTCGCCGGGCTCGATCCGGAAGCCGCGGATCTTGACTTGCTCATCGGCCCGCCCGGCGAACACCAGCTCCCCGTCTGCTGTCCAGCGAGCGAGGTCCCCCGTCCGGTACATCCGGCTACCGCCTGTCCCGAACGGGCAGGCCACGAACCGCTCCGCGGTCAAGGCCGCCCGGCCCAGGTACCCACGGGCCAGGCCCGCGCCGGCCACATACAGCTCGCCGGTAACCCCAGGCGGCACCGGGGCCAGCAGCGAGTCCAGCACGTAGATCTGGGTATTGGCCACCGGCCGACCCGCCGGCACCAGCCGGGCCCGGGGATGCAGGGGCTGGCTCATCGTGGCGCAGACCGTCACCTCGGTGGGACCGTAGGCGTTGATCAGCCGGTGCTCTCGCGCCCAGCGGCCCGCCAGCGGCAGCGGGCAGGCCTCGCCGGCCACCACCACGGTGGAAACCGACTCCGGCAGGCTGCCGTCCACGGTGGCCAGCACCGAGGGCGGCACGGTCAGGTGGGTCACCTGGCCCGACGCAGTTACCTCGGCCAGCGACCCGGCCAGGGGCAGCTGGCTAGGCGCAGGCACCACGAGCGCCGCACCGGAAGCGAGGGTGACGGCGAGTTCCGACACGGCGGCGTCGAAGCTGAGCGAGGCGAACTGCAGCACCCGCGCCCCGGCCGCCACCTGGAAGCGATCCGCCTGGCTGGCGACCAGGCTGGCCAGGCCCCGGTGCGAGACGACGACGCCCTTGGGTACTCCCGTTGACCCGGACGTGTAGATCACATAGGCAGCGTGGTCCATGCTGACCCGCGGGCGCAGGCCAGCCGGCTGGCAGACGGCGATGGCCGCCGCGGTGGCCGGGTCATCCAGCACTACCGGCCGCACGGCACGCGCATCGTGGCCGGTCAGCTGGCCCAGCAGCGCCGCGGTGGCGGTGGCGCACAGGATCAGGGCAGGCCGGGCATCGGTGAGCATGAACGTGATCCGCTCGGCTGGGTAGGCCGGGTCGATCGGCAGGTAGGCGGCGCCGGTCTTGGTGACGCCGAGGATGGCGGCGACCAGCTCCGCGGACCGTGGCATGGCCACCGCCACGACTTGCTCCGGCCCGGCGCCCAGCCCAGTCAGGTACGCCGCGACCAGGTCTGAGGCCGCGTCCAGTTCTGCGTAGGACCAGGTCATGTCGCCGCAGCTGACCGCTGGGGCGTTCGGGGTGCGCTCCGCCTGCGCCGCGAACAGCTCACCCAGCGCCAGACCCGGCACGGTTGTCGTGGTGTCGTTCCAGTCCCGCACGATCTGGCGCCGCTCGGCTGGGCTGAGCACGTCCACCTGGCTGACCCGCAGGTCCGGGTCGGCCGCGACCTGGCCCAGCACCGCGGTCAGCCAGGCCAATGCCGCCGCGGTTTCCCGGTCGAACAGATCAGCCGCGTACTGGATGTCACCCTCGATCCCACCCGGGGCGCCATCGGCGTCCCGTCGCTCGCGGAGGGTGACGGCCAGGTCGAACCGGGCGGTATCCGTCCCGGCGCCCGACCGGGCCGGGCGGGCCGTCAGGCCGGGCAGTTCCCAGGTGGCCTGCTTGCCTTGGGGGATGTTCTGGAAGGTGAGCATGACCTGGTACAGCGGGTTGCGGCCGAGGGACCGGGCCGGGCTGAGCGCTTCCACCAGGTGCTCGAACGGGAGGTCCTGGTGCGCGTAGGCGGCCAGGTCGGTCTCCCGGATCCGGGCCACCAGTTCGGTGAACGTGGGGTCACCCGACAGGTCGGTGCGCAGCACCAGGGTGTTCAGGAAGAACCCGACCAGGTCGTCCAGGGCCGCATCGCCACGGCCGGCGATGGAGGTGCCGACCGGGATGTCGTCGCCGCCGCCGTGCCGCGACAGCAGCACCGCCAGCGCGGCCTGCACCACCATGAACAACGTCGCCCCCCCGGCCCGGGCGGCATCCACCAGCCCGGCGTGCACGTCCGCACCGGCCCGCACCTTGACCAGGCCACCCTGGTGGGAGGCGCTGGCCGGGCGGGGCCGGTCGGCGGGCAGCGGGATCTCCTCGGGGATTCCGGCCAGTGCCTGCCGCCAGTAGGCCAGCTGACGGGCGGCTGGGCTGTCCGGGTCGTCCTCGGAGCCGAGGACGTTGCGCTGCCAGATGGCGTAGTCGGCGTATTGCACCGGCAGCGGCGCCCAGTGCGGGGCTTGGCCGGTGGAGCGGGTGGCGTAGGCGCCGCCCAGGTCGCGGGCGAGCACGCCCATCGACCAGCCGTCTCCGGCGATGTGGTGCATGACGATCATCAGCACGTGCTCAGACGGCGAGACCGTCCAGAGCGCCGCCCGCCACGGCAGCTCGGTGCGCAGGTCAAAGCCGCGGGCGGCCTCTTCGGCGAGGAGGTCGGGCAGGTCGTCGTCCGCGGCCTGGCGCACGGCCAGCGCGGGCCGCCCGGCCGGGCCGGCCAGGATCTCCTGCCGGGGCGTGCCGCCGGTCTCGGGGAAGATCGTGCGCAGGCTCTCGTGCCGATCGGCGACATCGCCCAGGGCCGCCTCCAGCACCTCGGCATCGAGGTCCCCGGTCAGCCGCAGCGCCAGCGGCATGTTGTACACGGGTCCGGCGCCTTCCAGCCGGTTGAGGAACCACATCCGCTGCTGCCCAAACGACAGCGGCACAACCTCGGGCCGCGCCACGGGCGCCAGCGGCGTACGTCCCGCGCCACCCGACTCGGCCAGCCGGGCGATCCCGGCCGGGGACGGGTCCGTGAACAGCCCCCGGATCGGCACCTCCGCGTCCAGCACCGCCCGCACCCGCGCGATCAGCCGCATGGCCAGCAGCGAGTCCCCGCCCAGCTCGAAGAAACTGTCCTCCGCACCCACCCGCTCCAGACCCAGCACCTCAGCGAACAAACCGCAGACAATCTCCTCCGCCGCGGTCCGCGGCTCCCGGCTGATCAGCGCCCCACCGAACTCCGGCGCCGGCAGCGCACCCCGGTCCAGCTTCCCGTTGACCGTCACCGGCAGCACATCGAGCACCACCACCGCCGCCGGCACCATGTACTCCGGCAGCCGCGCCGCCACATGCTCCCGCAGCACCTGCACATCCACCCCACCAGTGCTGGTGGGGACGACGTAGCCGACCAGCCGCTTCTGGCCCGGCTGGTCTTCCCGGGCGAGGACCGCGGCCTGGGCCACGGCCGGGTGGGCGGCCAGCACCGTCTCGATCTCGCCCGGCTCGATCCGGAACCCGCGGATCTTCACCTGCGCATCCGCCCGCCCCGCGAACACCAGCTCCCCAGCCGCGCTCCAGCGGGCCAGATCCCCGGTCCGGTACATCCGCGCCCCAGCCGGCCCGAACGGGCACACCACGAACCGCTCGGCGGTCAAGGCCGGACGGCCCAGATACCCCCGGGCCACCCCGGCCCCGGCGACATACAGTTCCCCGGTCACGCCCGGCGGCACTGGGCACAGCCCGGCATCGAGCACGAACACCCGCGTGTTATCCCGGGGCCGGCCCACGGGCAGCACTTCTGGCGCCAGCTGCCCAGCCGGCAGCTGGTAGACCGCGGCGCAGACGGTGACCTCGGTTGGCCCGTATATGTGCCGGATCAGGACACCCGGGCACGCTGCCCGGACCCGCGCCACCGCCGCCGCGGGCACCACGTCCCCGCCGGTCCACACCTCAGCCAGTCCGGCGAAACACCCCGGCGACTCCTCCGCCAGCACCCGGAACACGCCTGCGGTGACATGCACCACATCCACCACACCCCGGGCCGCCAGCCTGCCAATCACCCCGGCGTCTACCTCACCGGCCGGGGCGACCACTACCTGGCCGCCGCGCAGCAGCGGGATCCACAGCTCCATCGTCGAGGCGTCGAAAGCGAACGGCGCGTGCGCCAGCATGGCCATCCCAGCGCCGTCACCCCAGCAGCGGTCCCCGGCCAGCACGGCCACGCCCGCGTGGGTGACCGCCACCCCCTTGGGCACCCCGGTTGACCCCGAGGTGTACATCACGTACGCCACATCACCCGGGCGCACCCGCACGGATAGCGGCTGACCTGCCGCGATGGCCGCCGCGGTGGCCGGGTCATCCAGCACCACCCGCGGCACACCGTCGCCAGCCGCGGCGTCCAGCAGCTCCGCCGTCGCCGCCGTGCACAGCACTGCCGCCGGGCGGGTGTCGGTGAGCATGAAGCTGATCCGCTCGGCCGGGTAGCCCGGGTCGATTGGCAGGTACGCCGCACCCGCCTGCACCACGCCGAGCATCGCGGCGACCAGCTCCGCCGACCGCGGCACGGCCACCGCCACCACCTGCTCCCGGCCTACCCCCAGCCCGGCCAGGTAGCCAGCGATCCGGCCTGACGCCGCCTCGAGCTCCGCATACGACCAGGTCACGTCCCCGCAGATGACCGCTGGGGCGTCCGGGGTCCGAGCCGCCTGCCTGGCCAGCAGCGCACCCAGCCCGCCAGCCGGCACCGGCGCCGCGGTGTCGTTCCAGCCGCGCACAACCTGCTGCTGCTCGGCTGGGCTGAGCACGTCCAGCTGACTGACCCGCACCTCCGGATCCGCCGCGACCTGGCTCAGCACCCTGGTCAGCCGGCTGGCCAGCGCTAGCACCGTCGCCCGGTCAAACAGATCACCGGAGAACTGAATCCCACCATCCAGACCAGCGGCGCCACCATCACTATCCCGGCGCTCGCCGAGCGTTACCGACAGGTCGAATCGGGCGGCATTGGCCTCGGAACCGCTCTGGACTGGGGTCGCCCGCAGGCCCACCAGGTCCCATGCGGCCCGCTGCTCCCGGGGGATGTTCTGGAACGCCAGCATGACCTGGAAGAGCGGGTGATGGGTCAGCGACCTCGCCGGGCTCAGCGCGTCTACCAAGCGCTCGAAGGGGAGGTCCTGGTGGGCGTAGGCGGCCAGGTCGGCTTCGCGGACCCGGGTGACCAGCTCGGCGAAGGTGGGGTCGCCGGACAGGTCGGTGCGCAGCACCAGGGTGTTGACGAAGAACCCGACCAGCTCATCCAGCGCCGCATCACCACGCCCAGCCACCACCGTGCCCACCGGCACATCCACACCCGCGCCATGCCGGGACAGCAGCACGGCCAGCGCGGCCTGCACCACCATGAACAACGTCGCCCGCCCATCCCGGGCCACCTCCACCAGCCCGGCATGCACCTCCGCGCCCACCCCCACCTCGACCAGCCCACCACGATGGGACGGGGTAGCCGGCCGGGGCCGGTCGGCGGGCAGCGGGGTCTCGTCCGGGATTCCGGCCAGTGCCTGCCGCCAGTAGGCCAGCTGCACCGCGGCCGGGCTGCCCGGGTCGTCTGCCGAGCCGAGCACGTCGCGCTGCCAGATGGCGTAGTCGGCGTACTGCACCGGCAGCGGCGCCCACCCCGGGACCTGACCCGCGCACCGGGCGGCGTAGGCGGTGCCCAGGTCGCGGGCCAGCACGCCCATCGACCAGCCGTCACCGGCGATGTGATGCATCACGATCATCAGCACCTGCTCGGACGGCGAGACCGCCCACAGCGCCACCCGCCAGGGCAGCTCGGACCGCAGGTCGAACCCCTGGCCTGCCTGCGCAGCCAGCAGTCCGGGCAGGCCCACCTCGGCCACCTCGCCGATCACCAGGGTGGGCCGCCCGTCCGGGCCGTCCAGGATCTCCTGCCGCGGCGTGCCGGCGGTGTCGGGGAAGATGGTGCGCAGGCTCTCGTGCCGGCCGGCGACGTCGCCGAGCGCGGCCTGCAGCGCGGCCACGTCCAGGTCCCCGGTCAGCCGCAGGGCGAGCGGGATGCTGTAGGCCGCTGAGGTGACATCCAGCTGGTTGAGGAACCACATCCGCTGCTGGCCGAACGACAGCGGCACGACCTCCGGCCGGGCCGCCGGCGCCAGCGGCATCCGGGGCGAGTCAGCCGACCCGGCCAGCTGCGCGATGCCGGCCGGGGTGGCGGTGAACAGGCCCCGGATCGGGATCTCCGCGTCCAGCACGGCGCGGACCCGGGCGATCAGCCGCATCGCCAGCAGCGAGTCCCCGCCCAGCTCGAAGAAACTGTCCTCCGCACCCACCCGCTCCAGCCCGAGGACTTCGGCGAACAGGCCGCAGACGATCTGTTCCGCCGCGGTCCGCGGCTCCCGGCTGACCACCAGCCCACCGAACTCCGGCGCGGGCAGCGCGGCCCGGTCCAGCTTGCCGTTGACCGTGACCGGCAGCGACTCCAGCACCACCACCGCAGACGGCACCATGTATTCCGGCAGCCGCCCCGCGACCATCGTGCGCAGCTGTTCGGCGTCCACCCCGCCCGCACCCACCTGGACGACGTAGCCGACCAGCCGCTGCTGGCCCGGCTGGTCCTCCCGCGCGATCACCGCGGCCTGCGCCACCGCCGGGTGGGCGGCCAGCACGGCTTCGATCTCGGCGGGCTCGATCCGGAACCCGCGAATCTTCACCTGCTCATCGGCCCGCCCCGCGAACACCAGCTCCCCCGCCGCGCTCCAGCGGGCCAGGTCACCCGTCCGGTACATCCGCGCCCCAGCTGGCCCGAACGGGCACGCCACGAACCGCTCACCCGTCAGCCCAGCCCGCCCCAGATACCCCCGCGCCAGGCCAGACCCGGCGACATACAGCTCCCCGGTCACCCCCGGGGGGACGGGAGCTAGCAGGGCGTCGAGGACGAACACCTGGGCGTTGGCCACCGGCCTGCCCGCCGGCACCGACGAGAGCGCCGGGGTCCAGGGGCGCGCTCATGCTGGCGCAGACCGTCACCTCGGTCGGCCCATACGCATTGATCACCCGCCGGCCCCGCGCCCAGCGGGCCGCCAGCCCGGGCGGGCACGCCTCCCCCGCCACCACCACCGTGCGCACCGACCCCGGCAGGCTGTCTTCCACCGTGGCCAGCACCGACGGCGGCACCGTCAGATGCGTCACCTGCCCCGCCGCCACCACCTCAGCCAGCGACCCAGCCGGCGGCAGCTGCCCCGCCCGGGGCACGACCAGCGCCGCCCCCGAACCCAGCGTCACCGCCAGCTCCGACACCGCGGCGTCGAAACTCAGCGAGGCGAACTGCAGCACCCGCGACCCCGCACCCACCCCGAACCGCTCCGCCTGACTCGATACCAGACCGGCCAGGCCCCGGTGCGAGACCACCACACCCTTCGGCACCCCCGTTGACCCCGACGTGTAAATCACATACGCCGCGCCATCCACACCCCCCCGCACACCCAGACCATCCGGCGCGCACGCCGCGATCGCCGCCGCCGTAGCCGGGTCATCCAGCACCACCCGCACCACACCAGCACCAACGGGGTGGGTAACGGAGCCGTTCGTAGCGCCATCACCGTTAGCGGCACCGTTCGTCGGATGGGCCGCGAGGCCATTGCCATCAGTTGTCGCAGCGCCGGTACCGGCTAGCTGTGACTGCGCTGCCGCTGGCCGCTCAGCAGCTTCGGCCAGCCCACCGCCGGCCAGCCCAACCCCAGCCAACTCGGCTCCGGCGAGCACCGAGTGCCGCGCGCCCGCTCCCTGCCGCAGCCCAGCCGTATCCGGCAGCAGACCAACGGTGGCCGTGGTGCAGATGATCAGGGTGGGCCTTGCGTCGGTGAGCATGAAGGTGACCCGCTCGGCCGGGTAGTCCGGATCCACCGGCAGGTACGCCGCACCGGTCTTGGTCACGCCGAGCACGGCGGCGACCATCTCCGCCGACCGTGGCAGGGCCACGGCGACCACGCGCTCCGGGCCCGCACCGAGCCTGGCCAGGTGGGCCGCGATCCGGCCCGACGCCGCCTCGAGCTCCGCATACGACCAGGTCGCTTCGCCGCAGATGACCGCCGGGGCATCCGGCGTCCGGGCCGCCTGGGCCACGACCAGCTCACCCAGCGTCAGGCCCGGCAGCTCCGTCGTGGTGTCGTTCCACGCACCCACGATCTCGCTGCGTTCGGCCGGGCTGAGCACCCCTACCTGACTGACCCGCAGACCCGGATCCGCGGCCACCTGACCCAGCACTCCAGACAGCCGGGCCGCCAGCGCCTCCGCCGTACCTCGGTCGAACAAGTCCGCCGCGAACTGAATGCCACCCTCGATACCTGCGGGCGCGCCGGTCCTGTCGCGCCGCTCGCGCAGGGTGAGGGCCAGGTCGAACCGGGCCGCGTCGGTCCCCGAGCCGAGCTGGACTCCGGTCGCGCGCAGGCCGGGGAG
The DNA here is from genome assembly GCA_963717125.1 of uncultured Actinomycetes bacterium. Classification (GTDB taxonomy): domain Bacteria; phylum Actinomycetota; class Actinomycetes; order Streptosporangiales; family Streptosporangiaceae; genus RYN-230. The sequence continues at coordinate 607,132 of CAVQVG010000017.1, read as the reverse complement.
GTCCCAGGTGGCCTGCTGGTCTTCGGGGATGTTCTGGAAGGTGAGCATGACCTGGTACAGCGGGTTGCGGGCCAGCGACCGGGCCGGGCTCAGCGCCTCCACCAGATGCTCGAACGGCAGATCCTGATGCGCGTACGCGGCCAGGTCGGCCTCCCGGACCCGGCCCACCAGCTCAGCGAACGACGGGTCACCCGACAGGTCAGCCCGCAGCACGAGCGTGTTCAGGAAGATCCCGATCAGATCATCGAGGGTCGCGTCGCCGCGCCCGGCGATGGAGGTGCCGACCGGGATATCCGTCCCGCCGCCGTGCCGGGACAGCAGTACGGCCAGCGCGGCCTGCACCACCATGAACAACGTCGCCCGCCCCGCCCGGGCCACCTCCACCAGGCCGGCGTGCACCTCCGCACCCACCCCGACCTGCACCGCCCCGCCCCGATGCGACGCCGTGGCCGGGCGGGGCCGGTCAGCGGGCAGCGCGATCTCCTCCGGGACCCCGGCCAGCGCCTGCCGCCAGTAGGCCAGCTGCACCGCGGCCGGGCTGTCCGGGTCGTCTTCTGAGCCGAGGACCTCACGCTGCCAGATCGCGTAGTCGGCGTACTGCACCGGCAGCGGCGCCCACCCCGGGACCTGACCCGCGCACCGGGCGGCATACGCGGTGCCCAGATCGCGGGCCAGCACGCCCATCGACCAGCCATCACCCGCGATGTGATGCATCACGATCATCAGCACCTGCTCAGTCGGCGAGACCGCCCACAGCGCCGCTCGCCACGGCAGCTCGGACCGCAGATCAAAGCCACGCCCAGCCTCGTCCGCAAGCAGGCCGGGCAGGTCCTCCTGCGCCGCCGCCTCGCCGATCACCAGGGTGGGGCGCCCGGCCGGGCCGTCCAGGATCTCCTGGCGAGGTGTGCCCGCGGTCTCCGGGAAGGTGGTGCGCAGGCTCTCGTGCCGGCCGGCGACATCGCCGAGGGCGGCCTCCAGCGCGGCCAGGTTCAGGTCCCCGGTCAGGCGCAGGGCGAGCGGCATGTTGTAGACCGCCCCGGCGCCCTCCAGCCGGTTCAGGAACCACATCCGCTGCTGCCCGAACGACAGCGGCACCGGCTCCGGCCGGGCCGCCGAGGCCAGCGCCATCCGGGGCATCGCGGCACCGGCCTCGGCCAGCTCGACGATCGCGGCGGGCGACGGCGCGGTGAACAGATCCCCGATGCCTATCTCCACGTCGAGGACGGCGCGGACCCGGGCGATCAGCCGCATGGCGAGCAGCGAGTCCCCGCCCAGTTCGAAGAAACTGTCTTCGGCACCGGCCCGCTCCAGGCCGAGGACTTCGGCGAACAGGCCGCAGACGATCTGTTCCGCCGCGGTCCGCGGCTCCCGGCTGACCACCACCCCGCCGAACTCCGGCGCGGGCAGCGCGGCCCGGTCCAGCTTGCCGTTGACCGTGACCGGCAGCGACTCCAGCACCACCACCGCAGACGGCACCATGTATTCCGGCAGCCGCCCCGCCATATGTTCGCGCAGCACGTGCACATCCACGCCACCGGAGGTGGAGACGACGACGTAGCCGACCAGCCGCTGCTGGCCGGGCTGGTCCTCCCGCGCGATGACCGCGGCCTGCGCCACCGTGGGGTGGGCGGTCAGCACGGCTTCGATCTCGGCGGGCTCGATCCGGAACCCGCGGATCTTCACCTGCTCATCGGCCCGCCCGGCGAACACCAGCTCCCCGTCCCCTGTCCAGCGGGCCAGGTCCCCCGTCCGGTACATCCGCGCCCCAGCTGGCCCGAACGGGCACGCCACGAACCGCTCCGCGGTCAGCCCGGCCCGGCCCAGATAGCCCCGCGCCAGGCCCGCGCCGGCGACATACAGCTCCCCCGTCACCCCCGGCGGGAGCGGGGAAAGCGCGGCGTCCAGCACGAACACCTGGGCGTTGGCCACCGGCTGGCCGGCTGGCACGAGGACGGCGTCCGGGTGGAGCGGCTGGCTCATGCTGGCGCAGACCGTCACCTCGGTCGGCCCATACGCGTTGATCACCCGGCGGTCCCGCGCCCACTCCGCGGCCAGCGGCACCGGGCACGCCTCCCCCGCCACCACCACCGTGCGCACCGACCCCGGCAACGCGTCTTCTACGGTGGCCAGCACCGACGGCGGCACCGTCAGATGCGTCACCCCACCCGCCGCCACCACCTCAGCCAGCGACCCAGCCGGCGGCAGCTGCCCCGGCCCGGGCACGACCAGCGCCGCCCCCGAACCCAGCGTCACCGCCAGCTCCGACACGGCGGCGTCGAAACTGAGCGAGGCGAACTGCAGCACCCGCGACCCCGCACCCACCCCGAACCGCTCCGCCTGACTCGATACCAGACCAGCCAGGCCCCGGTGCGAGACCACCACACCCTTCGGCACCCCCGTTGACCCCGACGTGTAGATCACATACGCCGCGCCATCCACACTCGCCCGCACACCCAGGCCATCCGGCGCGCACGCCGCGATCGCCGCCGCCGTAGCCGGGTCATCCAGCACCACCCGCACCGCACCATCACCAGCGGCGCCGCCGAGCAGTCCCGCCGTTTCCGTGGTGCACAGGATCAGGGTGGGCTGGGCGTCGGTGAGCATGAAGGCGACCCGCTCCGCCGGGTACCCCGGATCCACCGGCAGGTACGCCGCGCCCGTCTTGGCCACACCGAGCACGGCGGCGACCATGTCCGCCGACCGCGGTACCGCTACGGCGACGACCTGCTCCGGGCCCGCACCGAGCCCAGCCAGATACCCGGCGATCCGCCCCGACGCCGCCTCCAGCTCCGCATACGACCAGGTCACCTCGCCGCACATGACCGCCGGGGCAGCCGGGGTCCGGGCCGCCTGCGCCGCGACCAGCTCACCCAGCGTCAGCCCCGCCAGCTCGGTCGCGGTGTCATTCCAGTCCCGCACGACCTGCCGGCGTTCAGCTGAACTGAGCACCTGCACCTGGCTGACCCGCACCCCCGGATCCGCCGCCACCTGACCCAGCACCCCCGCCAGCCGCACCGCCAGCGCCTCCGCCGTGGCCGGGTCAAACAAGTCCGCCGAATACAAGATGCCGCCCTCGATGCCGCTGGGCGCACCGCCGACGTCCCGGCGCTCGGCCAGCGTGATGGACAGGTCCACCCTGGCTGTACCGGTCCCGGCGGCCGGTGGCTCAGGAATTACCCGCAGGCCGGGCAGCTGCCATTCCTCCTGGTCCTGCTGGGCGAGCTGGAAGGTGAGCATGACCTGGTAGAGCGGGTGCCTGGCCAGTGTCCGAGCTGGGCTGAGCGCTTCGACCAGGTGCTCGAACGGCAGATCCTGATGCGCGTAGGCGGCCAGGTCGGCCTCGCGGACCCGGCCCACCAGCTCAGCGAACGTCGGGTCACCAGCCAGGTCGGTGCGCAGCACCAGCGTGTTGAGGAAGAACCCGATCAGGTTGTCCAGACCGGCGTCGCCACGCCCGGCCACCGACGTGCCGACCGGGATATCCGCCCCGCCGCCGTGCCGGGACAGCAGCACCGCCAGAGCCGCCTGGATAACCATGAACAGCGTTGCCCGGCCCGTCCGGGCCACCTCTACCAGACCGGCGTGCACGTCGCCGCCGACCTGAACCTCGACCGCACCACCGCGGTGGGAGAACTCGGCCGGGCGAGGTCGGTCGGCGGGCAGCGGGATCTCCTCCGGGATGCCGGCCAGCGCCTGCCGCCAGTACGCCAGTTGCGCCGCCGCAGGGCTGCCCGGGTCGTCAGCCGAGCCGAGCACGTCGCGCTGCCAGATGGCGTAGTCGGCGTACTGCACTGGTAGCGCCGTCCACTCCGGCAGTTGCCCAGCCCGCCGCGCCGCGTACGCGGTGCCCAGATCCCGGGCCAGCACGCCCATCGACCAGCCGTCCGCCGCGATGTGGTGCAACACGATCATCAGCACATGTTCCGACGGCGAGATAGCTAGCAGCAGCGCCCGCCAGGGCAGCTCGCTGCGCAGGTCGAATCCGCGCCTGGCTTCTTCGGCCAGCGCTGCGGGCACACCCTGCTCCGGCACGTGACGCACCACCAGCACCGGTCGCCCCGCCCGCCCGGTACGAATGTCCTGGCGTGGCGTGCCGGCCGTGTCGGGGAAGATGGTGCGCAGGCTCTCGTGCCGGTCCGGCGACGTCGCCGAGCGCGGCCTCCAGCGCGGCGGCATCGATGTCCCCGGTCAGCCGCAGGGCGAGCGGCATGTTGTAGACCGCCCCGGCGCCTTCCAGCCGGTTGAGGAACCACATCCGCTGCTGGCCGAACGACAGCGGCACGACCTCCGGCCGGGCCGCCGGCGCCAGCGGCATCCGGGGCGAGTCAGCCGACCCGGCCAGCTGCGCGATGCCGGCCGGGGTGGCGGTGAACAGGCCCCGGATCGGGATCTCCGCGTCCAGCACGGCGCGGACCCGGGCGATCAGCCGCATCGCCAGCAGCGAGTCCCCGCCCAGCTCGAAGAAACTGTCTTCGGCGCCCACCCGCTCCAGCCCGAGGACTTCGGCGAACAGGCCGCAGACGATCTGTTCCGCCGCGGTCCGCGGCTCCCGGCTGACCACCAGCCCACCGAACTCCGGCGCGGGCAGCGCGGCCCGGTCCAGCTTCCCGTTGACCGTGACCGGCAGCACATCCAGCACCACCACCGCAGACGGCACCATGTATTCCGGCAGCCGCCCCGCCACCTGCTCACGGCAGCTGTTCGGCATCCACCCCGCCGGTGCTGGCGGGGACGACGTAGCCGACCAGCCGCTGCTGGCCCGGCTGGTCCTCCCGCGCGATCACCGCGGCCTGCGCCACCGCCGGGTGGGCGGCCAGCACGGCTTCGATCTCGGCGGGCTCGATCCGGAACCCGCGAACCTTCACCTGCTCATCGGCCCGCCCGGCGAACACCAGCTCCCCCGCCGCGCTCCAGCGGGCCAGGTCACCCGTCCGGTACATCCGCGCCCCAGCCGCCCCGAACGGGCACGCCACGAACCGCTCACCCGTCAGCCCAGCCCGCCCCAGATACCCCCGCGCCAGGCCAGACCCGGCGACATACAGCTCCCCGGTCACCCCCGGGGGGACGGGAGCTAGCAGGGCGTCGAGGACGAACACCTGGGCGTTGGCCACCGGCCGGCCCGCCGGCACCACGAGAGCGCCGGGGTCCAGGGGCGCGCTCATGCTGGCGCAGACCGTCACCTCGGTCGGCCCATACGCATTGATCACCCGCCGGCCCCGCGCCCACGCGGCCGCCAGCCCGGGCGGGCACGCCTCCCCCGCCACCACCACCGTGCGCACCGACCCCGGCAGGCTGTCTTCCACCGTGGCCAGCACCGACGGCGGCACCGTCAGATGCGTCACCTGCCCCGCCGCCACCACCTCAGCCAGCGACCCAGCCGGCGGCAGCTGCCCCGCCCCGGGCACGACCAGCGCCGCCCCCGAACCCAGCGTCACCGCCAGCTCCGACACCGCGGCGTCGAAACTCAGCGAGGCGAACTGCAGCACCCGCGACCCCGCACCCACCCCGAACCGCTCCGCCTGACCCGATACCAGACCAGCCAGGCCCCGGTGCGAGACCACCACACCCTTCGGCACCCCCGTCGACCCCGACGTGTAAATCACATACGCCGCGCCATCCACACACCCCCGCACACCCAGACCATCCGGCGCGCACGCCGCGATCGCCGCCGCCGTAGCCGGGTCATCCAGCACCACCCGCACCACACCGTCGGCGGCATCCCCGAACAGCCCCGCCGTTTCCCTGGTGCACAAGATCAAGGTGGGCCTGGCATCGGTCAGCATGAAACCAATCCGCTCCGCCGGGTACCCCGGATCCACCGGCAGATACGCCGCACCCGTCTTAGCCACACCGAGGACAGCAGCGACCATGTCCGCCGACCGCGGCACCGCTACGGCGACCACCCGTTCCGGGCCCGCACCGAGCCCGGCCAGATACCCGGCGATCCGCCCCGACGCCGCCCCCAGCTCCGCATACGACCAGGTCACCTCCCCGCACACGACGGCGGGTGCGTCCGGCGTCCGGGCCGCCTGCGCCGCGACCAGCTCACCCAGCGTCAGCCCCGCCAGCTCGGTCGCGGTGTCATTCCAGTCCCGCACGACCTGCCGGCGTTCAGCTGGGCTGAGCACCTGCACCTGGCTGACCCGCACCCCCGGATCCGCCGCCACCTGACCCAGCACCCCAGCCAGCCGCACCGCCAGGGCCTCGACCGTCGCCCGGTCGAACAAGTCCGCCGAATACAGGATCGCGCCCTCGATCCCGGCCGAGCCGCCATCGGCCTTCCGGCGCTCGCGCAAGGTGACAGCCAGGTCGAACCGGGCCGCCTCCGGATCAGCGCCCGCCGATCGGGCCGAGAGGCCGGGGAGGTCCCAGGTGGCCTGCTGGTCTTCGGGGATGTTCTGGAAGGTGAGCATGACCTGGTACAGCGGGTTGCGGGCCAGCGACCGGGCCGGGCTCAGCGCCTCCACCAGATGCTCGAACGGCAGATCCTGATGCGCATACGCGCCCAGGTCGGCCTCCCGGACCCGGCCCACCAGCTCAGCGAACGACGGGTCACCCGACAGATCAGCCCGCAGCACCAGCGTGTTCAGGAAGAACCCGACCAGCTCATCCAGCGCCGCGTCGCCGCGCCCGGCCACCGACGTGCCGAGCGGGATGTCGTCGCCGCCGCCGTGCCGCGACAGCAGCACGGCCAGCGCGGCCTGCACTACCATGAACAACGTCGCCCGCCCGGCCCGGGCCACCTCCACCAGGCCGGCGTGCACCTCCGCACCCACCCCGACCTGCACCGCCCCGCCCCGATGCGACGCCGTCGCCGGCCGGGGCCGGTCAGCCGGCAGCGCGATCTCCTCCGGGACCCCGGCCAGCGCCTGCCGCCAGTAGGCCAGCTGCACCGCGGCCGGGCTGCCCGGGTCGTCCTCTGAGCCGAGGACCTCACGCTGCCAGATCGCGTAGTCGGCGTACTGCACCGGCAGCGGCGCCCACCCCGGGACCTGACCCGCGCACCGCGCCGCGTAGGCGGTGCCCAGATCGCGGGCCAGCACGCCCATCGACCAGCCATCACCCGCGATGTGATGCATCACGATCATCAGCACCTGCTCAGACCGCGAGACCGTCAGCAGGACGGGCCGCCAGGGCAGGTCACTCCGCAGGTCGAAGCCGTGCCCGGCTTCAGCGGCCAGCGTCCTGGGCACGTCCTGCTCGGCAACCTCGCGAATGACCAGAGCGGGCCGCCCGGCCGGGCCGTCCAGGATCTCCTGGCGGGGCGTGCCCGCGGTCTCCGGGAAGATGGTGCGCAGGCTCTCGTGCCGGTCCGCGACATCGCCCAGCGCCGCCTCCAGCGCAGCCACGTTCAGGTGCCCGGTCAGCCGCATGGCCAACGGGAGGTTGTAGACGCCACCCGCGCCTTCCAGCCGGTTCAGGAACCACATCCGCTGCTGGCCGAACGACAACGGCAGCACCACGGGTCGCAGGGCCGCCGCCAGCGCCATCCGCGGCACGGTGCTGCTCCCGGCCAGTTCCGCCATCTCGGCTGGTGAGGGCGCGGTGAACAGGTCCCCGATGCCGATCTCCGCGTCGAGGACGGCGCGGACCCGGGCGATCAGCCGCATGGCGAGCAGCGAGTCCCCGCCCAGCTCGAAGAAGCTGTCGTCGGCACCGGCCCGTTCCAGGCCGAGGACTTCGGCGAACAGGCCGCAGACGATCTCCTCCGCCGCGGTCCGCGGCTCCCGGCTGACCGCCAGGCCGCTGAACTCCGGCGCGGGCAGCGCCGCCCGGTCCAGCTTGCCGTTGACCGTGACCGGCAGCGCCTCCAGCACCACCACCGCGGCGGGCACCATGTACTCCGGCAGTCGCCCCGCCACATGCTCGCGCAGGGCCTGGATGTCCACGGGAGCGGAGTGGCCGTTTCCGCCGACCCGCACAGCCCCCGACTCGGCGCCGTTGGTGCTGGCGGGGACCACGTAACCGACCAGCCGTTTCTGGCCGGGCTGGTCTTCGCGGGCGATGACCGCGGCCTGCCCCACGGCCGGGTGGGTGGCCAGGGCCGCCTCGATCTCGCCGGGCTCGACCCGGAATCCGCGGATCTTGACTTGTTCATCCGCCCGCCCGGCGAACACCAGCTCGCCGCCCAACGTCCAGCGGGCCAGGTCGCCGGTGCGGTACATCGGCCCCCCAGCTGGGCCGAACGGGCAGGCCACGAACCGCTCCCCGGTCAGTGCGGGGCGGCCCAGGTAGCCCCGGGCCAGGCCAGCGCCGGCCACGTACAGTTCCCCGGTCACGCCGGGCGGCACCGGGCTGAGCGAGCCGTCCAGCACGAACACCTGAGTGTTGTCCCGCGGCCGGCCGACCGGCAGCGCCACCGGCGCGACCTGCCCGGCCGGCAGCTGATAGACCGCCGCGCAGACGGTGACTTCGGTCGGCCCGTATATATGCCGGATCAGCAGGCCAGGGCAGGCCGCCCGGACCCGGGCTACGGCCGCCGCGGGCACCACGTCCCCGCCGGTCCACACCTCAGCCAGCCCGGCGAAACACCCCGGCGACTCCTCCGCCAGCACCCGGAACAACCCCGCGGTCACATGCACCACGTTCACCGCGCCCCGGCCCGCCAGCCCGCGGATCAGCGCGGCGTCCACGTCACCCGCAGGGGCGACCAACACCCGGCCGCCGCGCAGCAACGGAATCCACAGCTCCATCGTCGAGGCGTCGAACGCGAACGGCGCGTGCGCCAGCATCGCCATCCCCGGACCAGCGGCCGCACCATCGGCCGGAGCCCAACAGCCGTCCCCGGCCAGCACGGCCACGCCCGCGTGGGTGACTGCCACCCCCTTGGGTACCCCGGTCGACCCCGAGGTGTACATCACGTACGCCACATCACCGGCCCGTACGGTCACCTGGGGATCACGGTCATCCCCAGCCGCCAGGATCTCCTCCGCGGTTAGCACATCCAGCCCGGCGGCCGCCCCGGCCAGCCCGCCATCCCCGTCCAGCAGGGCCCGCCCAGCCACCAGCACCCGCAGGTCTGTCTGCGCCAGGACCAGCCGCGCCCGCTCGGCCGGCCAGGCCGCGTCCACCGGCACATACGCCGCGCCCGCCTTCAGCACACCGGCCAGCACAGCCACCAGCTCCGCCGACCGGCCCATCGCCACGCCCACGCAGTCCCCGCGGACGACGCCCGCGCCGATCAGCGCCCACGCCACCCGGTTCGCCGCCGCGTCCAGCTCCGCATACGACCAGGCCACATCCCCGGACACCACCGCCACCGCGTCCGGCGTCCGCGCGGCCGCCGCCGCGAGCAATTCACCGGGTCCCACCTCCGGCACCGGTACCGCGGTGTCGTTCCACCCGGCCACCACCTGCCGCCGCTCGGCCGGGCTGAGCACGTCCACGTGGCTGACCCGCACCTCGGGATCCGCGGCCACCCGGCCCAGCAGCCTGACCAGCCGGGCCGCCAGCGCCTCGACCGTCGCCCGGTCAAACAGATCACCCGAGAACTGGATCCCACCCTCGAGACCGGCGGCGCTCCCATCATCGGCGCGGCGCTCCCACATGGTCATGGACAGATCCAGCTTCGGAACGCCCGTTCCTGGCTGAACGGGACTAGCTGACAGCCCGGTCAATTGCCAGACCGCCCGCTGCGCTTCAGGGATGTTCTGGAACGTGAGCATCACCTGATAGAGCGGGTTGCGGCCCAGTGAGCGAACTGGGGTGAGGTCCTCGACGAGGTGCTCGAACGGCAGGTCCTGATGGGCGTAGGCGGCCAGGTCGGTCTCGCGGACCCGGGTGACCAGCTCGGCGAAGGTGGGGTCGCCGGACAGGTCGGTGCGCAGCACCAGGGTGTTGACGAAGAAGCCGACCAGGTCATCCAGCGCCGCATCACCGCGGCCGGCCACCACCGTGCCCACCGGCACATCCACACCCGCGCCATGCCGGGACAGCAGCACGGCCAGCGCGGCCTGCACCACCATGAACAACGTCGCCCGCCCAGAACGGGCCATCTCCACCAGCCCGGCATGGACGTCCGCGCCCACCCGCACATCGACCAGACCCCCCCGGTGCGAGAACTCGGCCGGGCGCGGCCGGTCGGCCGGCAGCGCCAGCTCTTCGGGGATCCCGGCCAGTGCCTGCCGCCAGTAGGCCAGCTGCACCGCGGCCGGGCTGTCCGGGTCGTCTGCCGAGCCGAGCACGTCGCGCTGCCAGATGGCGTAGTCGGCGTACTGCACCGGCAGCGGCGTCCACCCCGGCGCGTGCCCGCCGCACCGGGCGGCGTAGGCGGTGCCGAGGTCGCGGGCCAGCACGCCCATCGACCAGCCGTCACCGGCGATGTGATGCATCACGATCATCAGCACGCGCTCGGACGGCGAGACCGCCCACAGTGCCACCCGCCAGGGCAGCTCACTGCGCAGGTCAAATCCCCGGCCAGCCTCGGCGGCCAGCAGCTCGGGCAGGTCAGTTTCGGCTGCTTCGCCCTGCATCAGCGCGGCCCGGCCCCCGGGGCTGCCGAGGACTTCCTGGCGAGGCGTGCCGCCGGTCTCGGGGAAGACCGTGCGCAGGCTCTCATGCCGGTTGGCCACATCGCCGAGCGCCGCTTCCAGCGCGACCACATCCAGGTCCCCGGTCAGCCGCAACGCGAGCGGGATGTTGTACGCGGCCGAGGTGACGTCCAGCTGGTTGAGGAACCACATCCGCTGCTGCCCGAACGACAACGGCACCATGTCCGGTCGCAGCGCCGGGGCCAGGGCGAGCTGCGACCTAGCAGCGGATCCGGCCCGCTCCGGCCGGCTGTCGTCGGCCAGCCGGGCAACCCCAGCCGGCGACGGCTCGCTGAACAGGGAACGGATGGGCACGTCAGCGTCCAGCACCGCGCGGACCCGGGCGATCAGCCGCATGGCCAGGAGTGAGTCCCCACCCAGCTCGAAGAAACTGTCCTCAGCGCCGACCCGCTCCAGCCCGAGCACCTCGGCGAACAGGCCGCAGACGATCTCCTCCGCGGGGGTCCGCGGCTCGCGGCTGATCGTTATCGCGCCGAACTCGGGCGCGGGCAGCGCGGCCCGGTCCAGCTTCCCGTTCACCGTCACCGGCAGCGCATCCAGCACCACCAGAGCGGCGGGCACCATGTACTCCGGCAACCGTCCCGCCACGAACGCCCGCAACGCCTGGATGTCTGGCCAGCCGGCCGCCGGAACGACATACCCCACGAGACGCCGCTCCCCGGGCTGATCCTCCCGCGCGAGCACCGCCGCCTGCGCCACCGCCGGGTGCGCGACCAGCACGGCTTCGATCTCACCGGGCTCGATCCGGAACCCGCGGATCTTCACCTGCTTGTCCGCCCGCCCGGCGAACACCAGCTCCCCACCGGAGCTCCAGCGGGCCAGGTCACCGGTCCGGTACATGCGGGCACCGGCTGACCCGAACGGGCAGGCGACGAACCGCTCCCCGGTCAGCCCGGCGCGCCCCAGATAACCCCGGGCCAGGCCCGCCCCCGCGATGTACAGCTCGCCCGTGACCCCGGGCGGCACCGGGGCCAGCGAGCCATCCAGCACGAAAACCTGCGTGTTCCAGATAGGCCGTCCGATGGGGAGTAGCCCGTGCGCGATGGGAGCGTTGGGCTGGATGCGCTTATCGGTGCTGCCAACGGTGGTTTCCGTCGGGCCGTAGTGGCTCAGCACAGCAACGCCCGGATGGCGGTCCCGCCATTCCTGGACGACGTGGCTCTGCACCGATTCGCCGCCCAGCATGAGCTCTACCGTCGGCGTGTAGTCGCCGGGCAGGGCAGACAGCACCGGCAGCAGGCCGGGAGTGATCTTCAGGAACGTGTAGGCCGCCGGGTCCGCTGACCGGGGAAGATCATCCAGTGCGGCCACGTGCACGCATCCGCCGGACAGCAGCGCACCGTACAGGGGCGTCACCACGGCATCGAACGAGACCGAGGCGTGCAGCAGCGTGCGGCCGCGCAACCCGGGATAAGCGTCCACGCTGCGCAGCGCATAGTTCACCACCGCGCCATGCGAGACCACCACTCCCTTGGGGACTCCGGTGGATCCGGAGGTGTAGATCACGTACGCGGGATGTTCCGGGCGCAACGCCGCTCCCCGGCCAGCGGTCGGCCCGGTGTCCGGGCATGCCGCGATAGCGGCCGCGATGGCCGGGTCATCCAGCCGCACCGGCAGCACGCCAGCAGCGTCCGCGTCGGCACCGGTGCTGTCGGCGGAAGCATGTCCCAGCAGCGCGGCGGTGGCGGAGGTGCAGAGCACGGCGGCCGGGCGGGCGTCAGCCAGCATGAAGCCGATTCGCTCAGCCGGGTAACCGGGGTCGACCGGCAGGTACGCGGCGCCCGCCTTGACGACGCCGAGCAGGGCGGCCACCATGTCCGCCGACCGCGGCAGGGCCACGGCCACGATGGTTTCCGGGCCGGCGCCCAGCCCGGTCAGGTACCCGGCGATCCGGTTCGAGGCCGCGTCCAGCTCGCGATACGACCAGGCCACGTCCCCGTACTGCACGGCTGGGGCGTCCGGGGTCCGGGCGGCCTGGGCCGTGAGCAGCTCACCCAGGGGCAGCGCTGGGACCGGCGTCGTGGTGTCGTTCCACTCGTGCACAATCTGACGACGTTCGGCCAGGCTGAGCACGTCCACCTGGCTGACCCGCAGGCCGGGGTCTGTTGCCAGCTGGCCCAGCACCGCGGTTAGCCGGCTGGCCAGCGCCCGCACGGTTCCGCCGTCGAACAAGTCAGCCGAGTAGAGGACCGCACCTTCGATGCCGGCTGGTGCACCAGCAGCGTCCCGCCGCTCTCGCAATGTGAAGACCAGGTCGAACCGGGCCACACCGATCTCGGTGCCAACCGTGGTCGCGCGCAGGCCGGGCAGGTCCCAGGTGGCCTGCTTGCCTTGGGGGATGTTCTGGAAGGTGAGCATGACCTGGTAGAGCGGGTTGCGGCCGAGGGACCGGGCCGGGCTGAGCGCTTCCACCAGGTGCTCGAACGGGAGGTCCTGGTGGGCGTAGGCGGCCAGGTCGGTCTCCCGGACCCGGGCCACCAGTTCGGTGAACGTGGGGTCACCTGACAGGTCGGTGCGCAGCACCAGGGTGTTCAGGAAGAACCCGACCAGGTCGTCCAGGGCCGCATCGCCACGGCCGGCGATGGAGGTGCCGACCGGGATGTCGTCGCCGCCGCCGTGCCGCGACAGCAGCACCGCCAGCGCGGCCTGCACCACCATGAACAACGTCGCCCCCCCGGCCCGGGCGGCATCCACCAGCCCGGCATGCACGTCCGCACCGATCCGTACCTCGGCCAGGCCGCCCCGGTGCGACCCGGCCGCCGGGCGCGGCCGGTCGGTGGGTAGCGGCAGCTCGTCCGGGATCCCGGCCAGTGCCTGCCGCCAGTACGCCAGCTGGACGGCGGCCGGGCTGTCCGGGTCGTCCTCGGAGCCGAGGACGTTGCGCTGCCAGATGGCGTAGTCGGCGTATTGCACCGGCAGCGGCGCCCAGTGCGGGGCTTGGCCGGTGGAGCGGGTGGCGTAGGCGCCGCCCAGGTCGCGGGCGAGCACGCCCATCGACCAGCCGTCTCCGGCGATGTGGTGCATGACGATCATCAGCACGTGCTCGGATGGCGAGACCGTCCAGAGCGCCGCCCGCCAGGGCAGCTCGGTGCGCAGGTCAAACCCCCGGGCGGCCTCTTCGGCGAGGAGGTCGGGCAGGTCGTCGTCCGCGGCCTGGCACACGGCCAGCGCGGGCCGCCCGGCCGGGCCGGCCAGGATCTCCTGCCGGGGCGTGCCGCCGGTCTCGGGGAAGATCGTGCGCAGGCTCTCGTGCCGATCGGCGACATCGCCCAGGGCCGCCTCCAGCGCCTCGGCATCGAGGTCCCCGGTCAGCCGCAGCGCCAGCGGCATGTTGTAGACCGCGCCGGCGCCTTGCAGCTGATTGAGGAACCACATCCGCTGCTGCCCGAACGACAGCGGCACAACCTCGGGCCGGGGTACCGGCAACAGTGCCATTCGCGGTCCAGCACCGGATTCGGCCAGCTGGACGACCGCAGCCGGGGACGGGCTGGTGAACAGGTCACGGATCGGGATCTCCGCGTCCAGTACGGCGCGGACCCGGGCGATCAGCCGCATGGCCAGCAGCGAGTCCCCGCCCAGCTCGAAGAAACTGTCCTCCGCACCCACCCGCTCCAGCCCGAGGACCTCGGCGAACAGGCCGCAGACGATCTGTTCCGCCGGGGTGCGCGGCTCCCGGCTGACCACCAGGCCGCCGAACTCCGGTGCCGGCAGCGCACCCCGGTCCAGCTTCCCGTTGACCGTGACCGGCAGCTCCTCCAGCACCACCATGGCGGATGGGACCATGTGATCGGGCAGCCGCGCGGCCACGAACTCACGCAACGCTGGTACGTCCACCAGACCGGCGGCAGGTACCACGTAGCCGACCAGCCGCTGCTGGCCGGGCTGGTCCTCCCGGGCGATGACCGCGGCTTGCGCGACGGTGGGGTGGGCGGTCAGGACGGTCTCGATCTCGGCGGGCTCGATCCGGAACCCGCGGATCTTCACCTGCTCATCGGCCCGCCCGGCGAACACCAGCTCCCCGTCCCCTGTCCAGCGGGCCAGGTCACCCGTCCGGTACATTCGGGTACCCGCCGCCCCGAACGGGCACGCCACAAACCGCTCCCCGGTCAGCCCGGCCCGCCCCAGATACCCACGCGCCAGCCCGGACCCGGCGACATACAGCTCCCCGGTCACCCCCGGCGGCACCGGGGAAAGCGCGGCGTCCAGCACATAGACCTGGGCGTTGGCCACCGGCCGCCCGGCCGGCACGAGGACAGCGTCCGGGTCCAGCGGCTGGCTCATGCTGGCGCAGACCGTCACCTCGGTCGGCCCATACGCGTTGATCACCCGGTGGTCCCGCGCCCAGCGGGCCGCCAGGCCCGGCGGGCACGCCTCCCCCGCCACCACCACCGTGCGCACCGTCTTCGGCAGGGATTCCTCGACCGTGGCCAGCACCGACGGCGGCACCGTCAGGTGGGTCACCCCTCCCGCCGCTACCGTGTCGGCCAGCGGCAGCTGCCCCGGCCCGGGCACGACCAGCGCCGCCCCCGAACCCAGCGTCACCGCCAGCTCGGAGACAGCGGCGTCGAAACTGAGCGAGGCGAACTGCAGCACCCGCGACCCCGCACCCACCCCGAACCGCTCCGCCTGACTCGATACCAGCCCGGCCAGGCCCCGGTGCGACACGACCACACCCTTGGGGACCCCGGTTGACCCGGAGGTGTAGATCACATACGCCGCGCCATCCACACACCCCCGCACACCCAGCGCGTCTGGCGCGCACGCCGCGATCGCCGCCGCCGTGGCCGGGTCATCCAGCACCACCCGCACCGCGCCATCACCAGCGGCGCCGCCGAGCAGCCCCGCCGTTGCCGTCGTGCACAGGATCAGGGTGGGCTGGGCGTCGGTCAGCATGAAACCAATCCGCTCCGCCGGGTACCCCGGATCCACCGGCAGGTACGCCGCGCCCGTCTTGGCCACGCCGAGGACGGCGGCGACCATGTCCGCCGACCGGGGCAGGGCCACCGCGACGACTTGCTCCGGGCCCGCACCGAGCCCAGCCAGATACCCGGCGATCCGCCCCGACGCCGCCTCCAGTTCGGCGTAGGACCAGGTCATGTCCCCGCAGACGACGGCGGGTGCGTCCGGGGTCCGGGCCGCCTGGGCCGCGACCAGCTCACCCAGCGTCAGCCCCGCCAGCTCGGTCGCGGTGTCATTCCAGTCCCGCACGACTTGCCGGCGTTCAGCTGGGCTGAGCACCTGCACCTGGCTGACCCGCAGACCCGGATCCGCGGCCACCTGACCCAGGACCCCAGCCAGCCGCGCCGCCAGCCCCTCCACCGTGCACCGGTCGAACAGGTCACTCGAAAACTGGATACCGCCCTCAAGACCCGTCGGCGCCCCGCCGGCATCCCGGCGCTCCCACAGCGTGACCGCCAGGTCCATCTTCACGGGTCCGGTCCCGGGTGAGATCTGATGCGCGGACAGCCCGGTCAGTGCCCAGGTGGCCTGCTGGTCCTGGGGGATGTTCTGGAACGTCAGCATGACCTGGAAGAGCGGATGTTTGGCCAGTGTCCGAGCTGGGCTGAGCGTTTCCACCAGGTGCTCGAACGGCAGGTCCTGATGCGCGTAGGCGGCCAGGTCGGTCTCCCGGACCCGGGCCACCAGCTCGGCGAACGTCGGGTCACCCGACAGGTCGGTGCGCAGCACCAGCGTGTTCAGGAAGAACCCGACCAGGTCATCCAGGGCCGCATCGCCACGCCCGGCGATGGAGGTGCCGACCGGGACATCGTCGCCGCCGCCGTGGCGCGACAGCAGCACGGCCAGCGCGGCCTGCACCGCCATGAACAACGTCGCCCGCCCGGCCCGGGCGGCCTCGATCAGCCCAGCGTGGACTTCGGCGCCGACCTGCATTTCGACGAGGCCACCCCGGTAAGACGCGGTGGCCGGCCGGGGCCGGTCAGCGGGCAGCGCGATCTCCTCCGGGATCCCGGCCAGCGCCTGCCGCCAGTACCCCAGCTGCACCGCCGCCGGGCTGGCCGGGTCCTCCTCCGAGCCGAGCACGTCCCGCTGCCAGATCGAGTAGTCCGCGTACTGCACTGGCAGCGCCGCCCACCCCGGCACCCGCCTGGTACACCGCGCGGCATACGCGGTGCCCAAGTCCCGCGCCAGCACGCCCATCGACCAGCCATCACCCGCGATGTGATGCATCACGATCATCAGCACGTGTTCCGCGGGCGAGACCGTCCACAGTGCCGCCCGCAATGGCAGATCACTGCGCAGGTCAAACCCGTGCTCTGCCTCTTCCGCGAGCAAGCCGGGCAAGTCAGCCTCGGCCGCCTCGTGGATCACCAGGGTGGGCCGCCCGGCCGGGCCGTCCAGGATTTCCTGCCGGGGTGTTCCGCCACTCTCGGGGAAGATGGTGCGCAGGCTCTCATGCCGGTCCGCGACATCCGCGAGCGCGGCCTGCAGCGCGGCCGCATCGAGGTGCCCGGTCAGCCGCAGGGCGAGCGGCATGTTGTAGACCGCCGCGGCGCCTTCCAGCCGGTTGAGGAACCACATCCGCTGCTGCCCGAACGACAGCGGCACCGGCTCGGGCCGCGCGGCGGGCACGAGCGGCATCCTCGGCGCACCAGCACCGGCCTCGGCCAGCTCGACGATCGCGGCGGGCGACGGCGCAGTGAACAGATCCCCGATGCCGATCTCGACGTCGAGGACGGCGCGGACCCGGGCGATCAGCCGCATGGCGAGCAGCGAGTCCCCGCCCAGCTCGAAGAAACTGTCCTCCGCACCGGCCCGTTCCAGGCCGAGGATCTCGGCGAACAGCCCGCACACGATCTGTTCCGCCGCGGTCCGCGGCTCCCGGCTGATCACCACCCCGCCGAACTCCGGCGCGGGCAGCGCGGCCCGGTCCAGCTTGCCGTTCACCGTCACCGGCAGCGACTCCAGCACCACTACAGCGGACGGGACCATGTGGTCGGGCAGCCGCCCGGCCGCGAACGCCCGCAGCGCCTGGACATCCACCGCACTCACACTCGGGACTACGTAGCCGACCAGCCGCTGCTGGCCCGGCTGGTCCTCCCGCGCGATGACCGCGGCCTGCGCCACCGCCGGGTGGGCGGCCAGGACGGCTTCGATTTCGGCGGGCTCGATGCGGAACCCGCGGATCTTGACCTGCTCATCGGCCCGCCCGGCGAACACCAGCTCTCCGTCCCCTGTCCAGCGGGCCAGGTCACCGGTCCGGTACATCCGCGCCCCGGCCGCCCCGAACGGGCACGCCACGAACCGCTCCGCGGTCAGCCCGGCCCGGCCCAGATAGCCCCGCGCCAGACCGGCCCCGGCGACATACAGCTCCCCGGTCACTCCCGGCGGGACCGCGGCCAGCGCGGCGTCCAGCACGAACACCTGCGTGTTAGTTATCGGCTGGCCGGCTGGCACGAGGACGGCGTCCGGGTGGAGCGGCTGGCTCATGCTGGCGCAGACCGTCACCTCGGTCGGCCCATACGCGTTGATCACCCGGTGGTGCCGCGCCCACTCCGCGGCCAGCGGCACCGGGCACGCCTCCCCCGCCACCACCACCGTGCGCACCGACCCCGGCAACGCGTCTTCCACCGTGGCCAGCACCGACGGTGGCACCGTCAGGTGCGTCACTTGCCCCGCCGCTACCACCTCGGCCAGCGACCCGGCCGGCGGCAGCTGCCCCGGCCCGGGGACGACCAGCGCCGCCCCCGAGGCCAGCGTCACCGCCAGCTCCGACACCGCGGCGTCGAAACTGAGCGAGGCGAACTGCAGCACCCGCGACCCCGCACCCACCCCGAACCGCTCCGCCTGACTCGATACCAGACCAGCCAGGCCCCGGTGCGAGACCACCACACCCTTCGGCACCCCAGTCGACCCCGACGTGTAGATCACATACGCCGCGCCATCCACACTCGCCCGCACACCCAGCGCGTCTGGCGCACACGCCGCGATCGCCGCCGCCGTAGCCGGGTCATCCAGCACCACCCGCACCACACCATCACCAGCGGCGCCGCCGAGCAGTCCCGCCGTTTCCGTGGTGCACAGGATCAGGGTGGGCTGGGCGTCGGTGAGCATGAAGGCGACCCGCTCGGCCGGGTACCCCGGATCCACCGGCAGGTACGCCGCGCCCGTCTTGGCCACACCGAGCACGGCGGCGACCATGTCCGCCGACCGTGGCATGGCTATAGCCACGACGTCCTCCGGGCCCGCACCGAGCCCGGACAGGTGGGCCGCGATCCGCCCCGACGCCGCCTCGAGCTCGGCGTACGACCAGGTCACCTCGCCGCAGATGACCGCTGGGGCGTCTGGGGTCCGGGCCGCCTGCGCCGCGACCAGCTCACCCAGCGTCAGCCCCGCCAGCTCCGCGGCGGTGTCGTTCCACCCAGCCACGACCTGCCGGCGCTCAGCCGCACTGAGCACACCCACCTGGCTGACCCGCAGACCCGGGTCCGCGGCCACCTGACCCAGCACCCCAGCCAGCCGGGCCGCCAGCGCCTCCGCCGTGCCCCGGTCAAACAAGTCCGCCGAATACAGCAGCGCACCCTCAATGCCCGCTGGTGCTCCATCGTCGGTCCGGCGCTCAGCCAGGCTGGCCGAAATATCAACTCTGGCGGTATCGGTCTCAGACCGGGTTGGCCTCACGGACAGGCCAGGCAGCTGCCATTCCGCTTCATCCTGCGCGATCTGGAAGGTGAGCATGACCTGGAACAGGGGGTGCCTGGCCAGGGATCGTGCGGGGCTGAGGGCTTCCACGAGGTGTTCGAACGGGAGGTCCTGGTGGGCGTAGGCGGCCAGGTCGGCTTCGCGGACCCGGGTGACCAGCTCGGCGAAGGTGGGGTCGCCGGACAGGTCGGTGCGCAGCACCAGGGTGTTGACGAAGAACCCGACCAGCTCATCCAGGGCCGCATCACCACGCCCAGCCACCACCGTGCCCACCGGCACATCCACACCCGCGCCATGCCGGGACAGCAGCACGGCCAGCCCGGCCTGCACCACCATGAACAACGTCGCCCGCCCATCCCGGGCCACCTCCACCAGCCCGGCATGCACCTCCGCATCGACCCCCACCTCGACCAGCCCACCGCGGTGCGAGAACTCCGCGGGGCGCGGCCGGTCGGCGGGCAGCGGCGTCTCGTCCGGGATTCCGGCCAGTGCCTGCCGCCAGTAGGCCAACTGCACCGCGGCCGGACTGTCCGGGTCGTCTGCCGAGCCGAGCGCCTCGCGCTGCCAGATGGCGTAGTCGGCGTATTGCGCGGACAAGGGCGCCCAGCCCGGGAGCTGCCCGGCGCACCGGGCGGCGTAGGCGGTGCTCAGGTCGCGGGCCAGCACGCCCATCGACCAGCCGTCACCGGCGATGTGATGCATCACGATCATCAGCACCTGCTCCGACGGCGACACCGCCAGCAGCAGCGCGCGCCAGGGCAGGCCGGCACGCAGGTCAAACCCTTGGCCGGCTTCTTCCGCCAGCAGTCCGGCCAGGTCAGCTTCAGTTGCCTGGCGGATGGCAAGGGCGGGCCGCCCGGCCGCGCCGGTGCGGATCTCCTGCCGGGGTGTCCCGGCGGTCTCGGGGAAGACCGTGCGCAGGCTCTCGTGCCGGTCGGCGACGTCGCCGAGCGCGGCCTGCAGAGCGGCTGTGTTCAGCTGCCCGGTCAGCCGCAGCGCGAGCGGGATGTTGTAGGCGGCTGAGGTGACATCCAGCTGGTTGAGGAACCACATCCGCTGCTGCCCGAACGACAACGGCACGACCACAGGCCGAGTGGCGGGCACCAGCGCGGCGCGCGCTGTGCTGCGGGATTCGGCCAGCTGCGCGATACCGGCCGGGGTAGCGGTGAACAGCCCCCGGATCGGGATCTCGGCGTCCAGTACGGCGCGGACCCGGGCGATCAGCCGCATGGCGAGCAGCGAGTCCCCGCCCAGCTCGAAGAAACTGTCTTCGGCGCCGACCCGCTCCAGCCCGAGGACTTCGGCGAACAGGCCGCAGACGATCTGTTCCACCGGGGTGCGCGGCTCCCGGCTGACCACCAGGCCGCCGAACTCCGGCGCGGGCAGCGCCGTCCGGTCCAGCTTCCCGTTGACCGTGACCGGCAGCGCCTCCAACACCACCACCGCCGCAGGCACCATGTACTCCGGCAGCCGCGCCGCCACAATCGTGCGCAGCTGTTCGGCATCCACCCCACCCGCACCGGCGCCGGGGACGACGTAGCCGACCAGCCGCTGCTGGCCCGGCTGGTCCTCCCGCGCGATGACCGCGGCCTGCGCCACCGCCGGGTGGGCGGTCAGGACGGCTTCGATCTCGGCGGGCTCGATCCGGAACCCGCGGATCTTCACCTGCTCATCGGCCCGCCCGGCGAACACCAGCTCCCCGTCCCCTGTCCAGCGGGCCAGGTCCCCCGTCCGGTACATCCGCGCCCCAGCTGGCCCGAACGGGCACGCCACGAACCGCTCCGCGGTCAGCCCGGCCCGGCCCAGATAGCCCCGCGCCAAACCGGCCCCGGCGACATACAGCTCCCCGGTCACTCCCGGCGGGACCGCGGCCAGCGCGGCGTCCAGCACGAACACCTGCGTGTTAGTTATCGGCTGGCCGGCTGGCACGAGGACGGCGTCCGGGTGGAGCGGCTGGCTCATGCTGGCGCAGACCGTCACCTCGGTCGGCCCATACGCGTTGATCACCCGGCGGTCCCGCGCCCACTCCGCGGCCAGCGGCACCGGGCACGCCTCCCCCGCCACCACCACCGTGCGCACCGACCCCGGCAGGCTGTCTTCCACGGTGGCCAGCACCGACGGCGGCACCGTCAGATGCGTCACCCCACCCGCCGCCACCACCTCAGCCAGCGACCCAGCCGGCGGCAGCTGCCCCGGCCCGGGGACGACCAGCGCCGCCCCCGAGGCCAGCGTCACCGCCAGCTCCGACACGGCGGCGTCGAAACTGAGCGAGGCGAACTGCAGCACCCGCGACCCCGCACCCACCCCGAACCGCTCCGCCTGACTCGATACCAGACCAGCCAGGCCCCGGTGCGAGACCACCACACCCTTGGGGACCCCGGTTGACCCGGAGGTGTAGATCACGTACGCCGCGCCATCCACACCCCCCCGCACACCCAGGCCATCCGGCGCGCACGCCGCGATCGCCGCCGCCGTGGCCGGGTCATCCAGCACCACCCGCACCACACCGTCACCAGCGGCATCACCGAGCAGTCCCGCCGTTTCCGTGGTGCACAGGATCAGGGTGGGCTGGGCGTCGGTGAGCATGAAGGCGACCCGCTCCGCCGGGTAACCCGGATCCACCGGCAGGTACGCCGCACCCGTCTTGGCCACACCGAGCACGGCGGCGACCATGTCCGCCGACCGCGGTACCGCTACGGCGACGACCTGCTCCGGGCCCGCACCGAGCCCAGCCAGATACCCGGCGATCCGCCCCGACGCCGCCTCCAGCTCCGCATACGACCAGGCCACCTCCCCGCAGATGACCGCCGGGGCGGCCGGGGTCCGGGCCGCCTGGGCCGCGACCAGCTCACCCAGCGTCAGCCCCGCCAGCTCCGCGGCGGTGTCATTCCAGTCCCGCACGACCTGCCGGCGTTCAGCTGGGCTGAGCACCTGCACCTGGCTGACCCGCACCTCCGCGTCCGCGGCCACCTGACCCAGCACCCCAGCCAGCCGGGCCGCCAGCGCCTCCGCCGTACCCCGGTCAAACAAGTCCGCTGCGAACTGGATCTCACCGTCGATTCCACCCGGGGCGCCATCGGCGTCCCGCCGCTCCACCAGGGTGACGGCCAGGTCGAACCGGGCAGTGTCCACGCCGGCCCCAGTCGGGACCGACGTCACGCGCAGGCCGGGCAGCTGCCATTCCTCTTGGTCCTGGGCGATCTGGAAGGTGAGCATCACTTGGTACAGCGGGTTACGGGCCAGCGACCGGGCCGGGCTCAGCGCCTCCACCAGATGCTCGAACGGCAGATCCTGATGCGCGTAGGCGGCCAGGTCGGCCTCGCGGACCCGGCCCACCAGCTCAGCGAACGTCGGATCGCCGGACAGGTCGGTGCGCAGGACCAGGGTGTTGAGGAAGATCCCGATCAGATCGTCCAGGGCCGCGTCGCCGCGCCCGGCCACCGAGGTGCCGACCGGCACGTCCTCCCCGCCGCCGTGCCGGGCCAGCAGTACGGCCAGCGCGGCCTGGACGACCATGAACAACGTCGCCCGCCCGGCCCGGGCCACCTCCACCAGACCGGCGTGCACCTCTCCGCTGACCTGCATGTCGACTAGGCCGCCGCGATGGGAGGCGGCGGCCGGGCGGGGCCGGTCAGCGGGCAGCCGGATCTCCTCCGGGATCCCGCCTAGCGCCTGCCGCCAGTACGCCAGCTGCACGGTGGCGGGGCTGCCCGGGTCGTCTTCTGACCCGAGCACGTCGCGCTGCCAGATGGCGTAGTCGGCGTACTGCACCGGCAGCGGCACCCACCCCGGCAGCTGACCGGTACGCCGGGCGGCGTACGCGGTGCCCAGGTCGCGGGCCAGCACGCCCATCGACCAGCCGTCACCAGCGATGTGATGCATGACGATCATCAGCACGTGCTCGGACGGCGACACCGTCAGCAAGACAGGTCGCCACGGCAAGTCGCTGCGCAGGTCAAACCCCTGGCTTGCCTCGGCAGCCAGCAGCCTGGGCAGATCCTCCCCGGCCGCTTGGCGGACAACCAGGGCGGGCCGCCCGGCCGGACCGTCCAGGATCTCCTGGCGGGGGGTGCCGACCGTCTCCGGGAAGATGGTGCGCAGGCTCTCGTGCCGGTCCGCGACGTCCCCGAGCGCCGCTTCCAGCGCGGCGGCATCGAGGTCCCCGGTCAGCCGCAGGGCGAGCGGCATGTTGTAGACCGCCCCGGCACCTTCCAGCCGGTTGAGGAACCACATCCGCTGCTGGCCGAACGACAGCGGCACGACCTCCGGACGAGTAACCGGCGTGAGCGCGGCCTGGACCCTGCCGCCCGATTCGGCTAGTCGCGCGATGCCGGCCGGGGTGGCGGTGAACAGGCCCCGGATCGGGATCTCCGCGTCCAGCACGGCGCGGACCCGGGCGATCAGCCGCATCGCCAGCAGCGAGTCCCCGCCCAGCTCGAAGAAACTGTCTTCGGCGCCCACCCGCTCCAGCCCGAGGACTTCGGCGAACAGGCCGCAGACGATCTGTTCCGCCGCGGTCCGCGGCTCCCGGCTGACCACCACCCCACCGAACTCCGGCGCGGGCAGCGCGGCCCGGTCCAGCTTCCCGTTGACCGTGACCGGCAGCACATCCAGCACCACGATGGCGGATGGGACCATGTATTCCGGCAGCCGCCCCGCGACGATCGTGCGCAGCTGTTCGGCATCCACCCCGCCGGTGCTGGCGGGGACGACGTAGCCGACCAGCCGCTGCTGGCCCGGCTGGTCCTCCCGCGCGATCACCGCGGCCTGCGCCACCGCCGGGTGGGCGGCCAGCACGGCTTCGATCTCGGCGGGCTCGATCCGGAACCCGCGAATCTTCACCTGCTCATCGGCCCGCCCGGCGAACACCAGCTCCCCCGCCGCGCTCCAGCGGGCCAGGTCACCCGTCCGGTACATCCGCGCCCCAGCCGCCCCGAACGGGCACGCCACGAACCGCTCACCCGTCAGCCCAGCCCGCCCCAGATACCCCCGCGCCAGGCCAGACCCGGCGACATACAGCTCCCCGGTCACCCCCGGGGGGACGGGAGCTAGCAGGGCGTCGAGGACGAACACCTGGGCGTTGGCCACCGGCCTGCCCGCCGGCACCACGAGAGCGCCGGGGTCCAGGGGCGCGCTCATGCTGGCGCAGACCGTCACCTCGGTCGGCCCATACGCATTGATCACCCGGCGGCCCCGCGCCCAGCGGGCCGCCAGCCCGGGCGGGCACGCCTCCCCCGCCACCACCACCGTGCGCACCGACCCCGGCAGGCTGTCTTCCACCGTGGCCAGCACCGACGGCGGCACCGTCAGATGCGTCACCTGCCCCGCCGCCACCACCTCGGCCAGCGACCCAGCCGGCGGCAGCTGCCCCGCCCGGGGCACGACCAGCGCCGCCCCCGAACCCAGCGTCACCGCCAGCTCCGACACCGCGGCGTCGAAACTGAGCGAGGCGAACTGCAGCACCCGCGACCCCGCACCCACCCCGAACCGCTCCGCCTGACTCGATACCAGACCAGCCAGGCCCCGGTGCGAGACCACCACACCCTTCGGCACCCCCGTTGACCCCGACGTGTAAATCACATACGCCGCGCCATCCACACACCCCCGCACACCCAGACCATCCGGCGCGCACGCCGCGATCGCCGCCGCCGTAGCCGGGTCATCCAGCACCACCCGCACCACACCGTCGGCGGCATCCCCGAACAGCCCCGCCGTTTCCCTGGTGCACAAGATCAAGGCTGGCCTGGCATCGGTCAGCATGAAACCAATCCGCTCCGCCGGGTACCCCGGATCCACCGGCAGATACGCCGCACCCGTCTTAGCCACACCGAGGACAGCGGCGACCATGTCCGCCGACCGCGGCACCGCTACGGCGACCACCCGTTCCGGGCCCGCACCGAGCCCGGCCAGATACCCGGCGATCCGCCCCGACGCCGCCCCCAGCTCCGCATACGACCAGGTCACCTCCCCGCACACGACGGCGGGTGCGTCCGGCGTCCGGGCCGCCTGCGCCGCGACCAGCTCACCCAGCGTCAGCCCCGCCAGCTCGGTCGCGGTGTCATTCCAGTCCCGCACGACCTGCCGGCGTTCAGCTGGGCTGAGCACCTGCACCTGGCTGACCCGCACCCCCGGATCCGCCGCCACCTGACCCAGCACCCCAGCCAGCCGGGCGGCCAGCCCCTCGACCGTCGCCCGGTCAAACAGATCGACCGCGAACTGGATATCGCCTTCCAGACCTGCCGGGGCCCCGGCGGCATCCCGGCGCTCCCACAGCGTGACCGCCAGGTCGAACCGGGCACCGCCGATATGCGTCCCCATCGGGATAGCGCGCAGGCCGGGGAGGTCCCAGGTGGCCTGCTGGTCTTCGGGGATGTTCTGGAAGGTGAGCATGACCTGGTACAGCGGGTTGCGGGCCAGCGACCGGGCCGGGCTCAGCGCCTCCACCAGATGCTCGAACGGCAGATCCTGATGCGCGTACGCGGCCAGGTCGGCCTCCCGGACCCGGCCCACCAGCTCAGCGAACGACGGGTCACCCGACAGGTCAGCCCGCAGCACCAGCGTGTTCAGGAAGATCCCGATCAGATCATCGAGGGTCGCGTCGCCGCGCCCGGCGATGGAGGTGCCGACCGGGATATCCGTCGCCGCCGCCGTGCCGGGACAGCAGCACGGCCAGCGCGGCCTGCACCACCATGAACAACGTCGCCCGCCCCGCCCGGGCCGCCTCCACCAAGCCCGTATGCACCTCGGCCCCGACGTGCACGTCAACCAGGTCACCGGCGTGGGAGGCGGTGGCCGGGCGGGGCCGGTCGGCGGGCAGCGCGATCTCCTCGGGGATCCCGGCTAGTGCCTGCCGCCAGTAGGCCAGCTGCACCGCGGCCGGGCTGTCCGGGTCGTCTTCGGAGCCGAGGACCTCACGCTGCCAGATCGCGTAGTCGGCGTACTGCACCGGCAGCGCCGCCCACCCCGGGACCTGACCCGCGCACCGGGCGGCATACGCGGTGCCCAGGTCGCTGGCCAGCACCCCCATCGACCAGCCATCACCGGCGATGTGATGCATCACGATCATCAGCACCTGCTCAGACCGCGAGACCGTCCAGAGCGCCGCCCGCCACGGCAGCTCAAACCCCAGGTCAAACCCCCGGCCAGCCTCGGCGGCCAGCAGCCCCGGCAAGTCAGCATCCGCCGCCTCGCCCCGCACCAGCCCAGGCCGCCCGGCCGGGCCATCCAGGATCTCCTGCCGGGGCGTGCCACCGGTCTCGGGGAAGATCGTGCGCAGGCTCTCGTGCCGATCGGCGACATCGCCCAGTGCCGCCTCCAGCGCCTCGGCATCGAGGTCCCCGGTCAGCCGCAAGGCCAGCGGCATGTTGTAGGCGCCGCCGGCGCCCTCCAGCCGGTTGAGGAACCACATCCGCTGCTGGCCAAACGACAGCGGCAGCATCGCAGGCCGCGTGGCGGGCACCAGCGGCAGCTGCGGCACCGCAGCACGGGCCTCGGCCAGCCGGGCGATCCCGGCCGGGGACGGGTCCGTGAACAGCCCCCGGATCGGCACCTCCGCGTCCAGCACCGCCCGCACCCGCGCGATCAGCCGCATGGCCAGCAGCGAGTCCCCGCCCAGCTCGAAGAAACTGTCCTCCGCACCCACCCGCTCCAGACCCAGCACCTCAGCGAACAGGCCGCAGACGATCTCCTCCGCCGCGGTCCGCGGCTCCCGGCTGATCAGCGCCCCACCGAACTCCGGCGCCGGCAGCGCACCCCGGTCCAGCTTCCCGTTGACCGTCACCGGCAGCACATCGAGCACCACCACCGCCGCCGGCACCATGTACTCCGGCAGCCGCGCCGCCACGAACTCCCGCAGCACCTGCACATCCACCCCACCAGTGCTGGTGGGGACGACGTAGCCGACCAGCCGCTTCTGGCCCGGCTGGTCTTCCCGGGCGAGGACCGCGGCCTGGGCCACGGCCGGGTGGGCGGCCAGCACCGTCTCGATCTCGCCCGGCTCGATCCGGAACCCGCGGATCTTCACCTGCGCATCCGCCCGCCCCGCGAACACCAGCTCCCCAGCCGCGCTCCAGCGGGCCAGATCCCCGGTCCGGTACATCCGCGCCCCAGCCTGCCCGAACGGGCACACCACGAACCGCTCGGCGGTCAAGGCCGGACGGCCCAGATACCCCCGGGCCACCCCGGCCCCGGCGACATACATCTCCCCAATGACGCCGGCGGGCACCGGGCACAGCTGCCCATCCAGCACGAACACCCGCGTGTTATCCAATGGCCGGCCGACAACGCTTCCCTCGCCGGAAGCAGCCAGCTCCCGGTCCAGCGCGACATAGGTCACGTGGACCGTTGTCTCGGTGATGCCATACATGTTGACCAGAACCGGGGAAGCGGCGGCGTGCCGGTGGTACCACTCGCCCAGCCGTCCCGGGTCCAGCGCCTCGCCGCCGAAGATCACATAGCGCAGCGCGAGGGCGCCCGCCGTCGCTGGATCGTCCGCGTCGGCCTGCATCAGCTGGTAGAAGGCCGACGGGGTCTGGCTGAGCACCGTGACCCGCTGCGCCGCGAGCAGACGGAGGAACTCGGCCGGCGTCCGGCTCACCGGATACGGCACCACGACGACACTGCCGCCCAGCAGCAGTGCGCCCCACATCTCCCACACTGAGAAGTCGAATGCGTAGGAGTGGAACAGCGTCCATACATCTGCGGGGCCGAATCCGAACCGCTGGCCGGCGGCCGCGACGAGGGAGACCACATTCCGCCCCGGAACGGGCACGCCCTTGGGCGTGCCGGTCGAGCCAGACGTGTAAATCACGTACGCGGGATGGTCGGACCGCGATGCCGCTGGCTGCCCAGCCGCGGGCCCGCTGTCCGGGCACGCGGCGATCGCCGCCGAGGTGGCCGGGTCATCGAGCACCACCGGCAGCACGCCAGCCGCCCCGCCGGTGGCCGAACGGGTGGCCGCGGGCCCGAGCAGCTGAGCGGTCGCGGTGGTACAGATCAGCACCGTCGGCCGGGCGTCGGCCAGCATGAAGCTGATCCGCTCGGCCGGGTAGTCCGGGTTGACCGGCAGGTAGGCGGCGCCAGCCTTGACCACACCCAGCAATGCCGCGACCATCTCCGCCGACCGGGGCAGGGCCACCGCCACGATCTTTTCCGGGCCTGCACCCAGCCCGGCCAGGTACCCAGCGATCCGGCCGGAGAGAGCGTTCAGCTGCGCGTAGGTCCAGGTCACGTCTCCGCAGACCAGCGCCGGGGCAGCCGGCGTCCGGGCCGCCTGCGCGGCGAACAGCTCACCCAGCGTCCGGTCGGGCACCGGCACCGCAGTGTCGTTCCAGTCCCGCACGATCCGGCGTCGCTCCCCCGGACTCAGCACGTCCAGCTGGCTGACCGGCTGGCCCGGCTGAGCGGACGCAGCGGACAGGAAATTCAGGAAGCCCTGATGATGGGCAGCCAGCCCGGGGTCGCCAAATAGACCCGCAGCGGCGGTGAAGCCGATCTTCATGTCCCGGCCAGGCGCCCGGCCAGATACGAGAATCGAAAGGTCACTCGCTGACCAGAAAGAAAGCTGGTGAACAATAGCCGGATATCCGGCAAAGGTCAGGCCCGGGCGGGCTGGCATGATATTGACTTCGGGTCCGAAGTCAAGCCGCCCGGCACCCGGCCAGTCAAGTTCGCGGCGCAGCTCTGCACTCCGGAAACGCTGATGCCGCTGCAGCTTCCGGACTTCCACCGCGGCCTGGCTGGCCAGCGCGGAAATGCTTGACTCAGGGCGTACTGCTAAGCGCAGCGGCAGTACATCGGCCATCGTCGTGAGCGTTGTTTTGGCGGCCGGGCTGCCCCGGCCCGGTACCGCGACGCCGAAGACGACGTCGCGCACGCCGCTGAGCCGGGACAGGTACGCCGCGGCGGCAGCCAGCACGATCCGCTGCCAGCCCAGCCCAGCCTGGCGCGCGGCGGCACGCAGCGCCCCGGCGCTGTCTTCCCCCAACGATGCTGCCAAGCGCTGTACCTGGCCCGGCGCGACCATCGGGGAACCCAGGGATACCGGGTCAGGCCGGTCGGCGAAGCGGCTCAGCCAGAAGTTCCGGTCGCGTGCGTGCTGGACCGACGCCCGGTAGCTGGCCTCCTCGGCCACCAGCACCGCCAGGCAGCCAAAACCGGATGCGCCAGCGTGCTGCCCGTGCACCAGGCAGGTGTAGAGCTCCGCCACCCGCCTGGCCAGCAGCCACCGGCCATAGTCGTCCAGGACCAGCGAGCTGTACCGCTGGAACCAGAAGAACTGGTCTGGGGACGCCTTGAACAGGGCGTAGGAGAATAACCGCGCACGCGGCGGGCCAGCTGGGCTGGCCAGCTCGGCCCGCATCCAGCTCTCGGCAGCTTCCCTCGGATCCGGCTCGGCGCTGACGTCGAGCACCGGCAGTGACCACCCGTCCGACGGGCTGATGACCTGACCCGGGCCAGCGCCACCCTCGGTGAACCCGGCCTGCAGCGATTCGGCATCGGCGACGGCCTGCCGGAGCGCCGCTTCGAACACAGCCGGATCGAGGGGCCCACGGATCTCTATGTATTCAGCAGAATCAGGCGCCTGGCCGGACCCGAAAGTATTGCCACCAGCCATCTATGCATCCCCATTCGCGTCGGAAATCTGCCCACGGGCGGACCAGTTGGACAACGCAGCTAAAAGGAAAATTGACACCAAGCTCTTCGGCGACGGCAGCATGCCTAATCCCCGGGCACGGCTCCTGAGTCCATGCTCATAACACTGCCGATCTCGCCCCCATTTGGATCCCGGCGGCTTGTTTGGCCAGTCTCACTCACCATTGGCTGAGTCTGCAACCCGGCATAGCGGGTGTCACCGTGGTGCAACCGGTGGGGCGGTAGCACTGGGGGTATGGGCGTGGCCATTGGTGGCGGGCGCCCGGCCTATCTGGATAAGGAGACAACGATATGTCCGCGAAGCCAGCGGTGAGTGTGGCCGGGGCGGGACGGCGGGGCCGGCTGTGGCGGGTGGGCCCGGCGGCGGCCGGGCTGGCCGCGGTGGCGGTGCTCGCCAGTGCGTGCTCGGCCGGCCTGGCCAGCCCGGGCGTGGCCAGCGCGCCGTCCACCAGCGCCAGCGCGTCCCCGTCGGCGAGCAGCAGCCAGGCCGGGCCGCTGGCCTTCGCCGCCTGCATGCGCTCGCACGGGGTGCCCAACTTCCCCGACCCCAACAGCAACGGCGGCACCGAGATCACCCCGTCGATGGGGATCAACACCCGCTCCCCGCAGTTCATCAGCGCGCGGAACACCTGCGCCAAGCTGATCGGCGGGGGGACCAGCGCCAGTTCCCCGCAGAACCTGGCCCAGGAGCTGAAGTTCTCCAAGTGCATGCGCGCCCACGGCGTACCCAACTTCCCCGACCCCTCCAGCAACGGCGCCATCACCAGCTCCTCCAAGGGCATCAACCCGCAGTCCCCCACCTTCCAGAACGCCCAGCAGACCTGCCAGAAGCTCACCGGCTTCGGCAACGGCTCAGCGAGCGGCTGACCGCACGGGCCCCCAGTGCGCCGGGCTCACCAGTCCCCCCCAGTGGGGCTGGTGAGCCCGGTCTTTTCGTGCGTCCAACCGGGCAGACCTCCCAGTTGGACGAGGCAGCGCCCCGGCCCGTAGCACGGGCCGGGGCGCTGCCGTCAGGCGGTGGCGCCGTCAGGCGGTTCGCAGGGCGTCGGTGGGTGACAGCCGCGCGGCCCGCAGCGCGGGCAGCAGCCCGGCGATGGCGCCGATGGCGATCGCGGCGCCGAACCCGCCCGCCCAGGCCAGCGGCGGGACGATGATGGCCCAGTGCTTGGCCGTCGCGTAGATCGCCGTGGCCAGCGTCCCGACCGCGACGCCGACCGTGCCGCCGAGCAGCGCGAGCAGGATCGCTTCGAGCAGGAACTGGGTGCGGATGTTCCTCCTGGTGGCGCCCAGGGCGCGGCGCAGGCCGATCTCTGAACGGCGCTCCAGCACGGAGATCACCATGATGTTGGCTACGCCGACCCCGCCGACGAGCAGGGCGACCGCGCCGAGTCCCAGGAACAACCCGTTGAGCGCGGACTGAGCGTCGGCCCGGGCGACCAGGGCCGCCGAGGGCTGGCTGACGTTGACCTCCCCCGGGTTCTCCGGGTTGGCGGTCGCGGCCAGCACCGAATGGACCGCGTCAACTTCGTTCTGCGCGGCACGCAGGTACACCGTGGAGGGATGCCCGTCGAAGCTGAGATATTTCACCGCGGCCGGCCACCCGACCAGCACGGACGAATCGAGCTGGGGGGCCAGGACGACCGGCTTGAGGATGCCGGCCACATAGAACCACCGGCCGCCGACCCAGATCCGCTCTCCGGGGATGACCCGGTCGATGCCCATCCGGGTGGCCGCCGCGTTGCCGAGCACGGCGACGGGCTGATGGGCCGTCGCCGCGTTCAGGAACCTGCCCTGGGCCAGCGTGGCGCCGACCACGGACAGCAAGTGCAAGGTAGCGGCCTGGACGCTGATCGCGTTGGTGTCGATGGTCGGGATGTACGGGCTGCGGTAGGCGTCGGCGCTGGTGGTGCCGGTGTCCTGGACCGCGGTGACCGGGCCGATGCGGGCAATCATGCCCGGTGCGGCCTTGGGCAGTTCGGTCGTCTGGCCGAACAGGTTCTGCCCGTTGTTGACCGTCAGCAGGTTGGTGCCGAGCCGGTCGATCTCGGTCAGCAGCCCGGCCGAGGATGAGGATGACAAGCCGAGCACGGCGACCATGGCGGCCACCCCGATGGCAATGCCCAGGGCGGACAGGGCAGCACGCAGCCGCCGGGTCCGCAGCCCGACGCTGGCGACCCGGGCGAGGTCGGCCGGCCGCATCGGGGCCGGCATGAGGATGCTGGTCACTGGAGAGGCCTTCCTTGCTGGACGTCACTGGGCTGCACGTCACCCGGCTGCCTAGCCGCGGGCTGGCGGGCCGCAGCCTGGAGGCCCGGGCCGTGGACCATGTCGGCCACGATGCGCCCGTCGAGCATCTCGACCTGACGGGGCAGGCTGTCGGCCAGCGCCCGGTCGTGGGTAATGATCACGATGGTGGCGCCGTCCGCGTTGAGTTCCCGCAGCAGGGCCATGATGGACCGGCCGGTGGCGCTGTCGAGGTTGCCGGTGGGCTCGTCGGCGAGCACGATGGCCGGGCTGCCGACCAGGGCCCGGGCGATCGCGATGCGCTGCCGCTCGCCGCCGGAGAGCTGGGTCGGCCGGGCCGAGGCCCGGTGCGCGAGCCCGACCCGGCCCAGCGCCCGGATCGCTTCCCGGCGGCGTTCCGCGGCGGACGTCCCGGTATACAGCAGCCCATCGGCCACGTTCTCCAGTGCGGTCGCGTGCTCGGCCAGGAAGAACTGCTGGAACACGAACCCGATCCGGGCGCCGCGCAGGGCAGCCAGCTGGTTATCAGACAGCCGGGCGACGTCCAGGCCGGTCACCGAGACCGTTCCCGACGTGGGCCGGTCCAGGATGCCCATAACGTGCAGCAGCGTTGACTTCCCGGACCCGGACGGGCCGACGATGGCGACCAGCTCACCCTGGTTGATGGCCAGGTTCACGCCGGCCAGCGCGACCACCGGCGGCTGCCCAGGGTAGATCTTGGTCACCGCGGTCAGCTCGAGCACCGGGCGGGCGCCGCCGCCCTGGGCGAGCGAAGCCTGCTCGCCCAGGGCCGTCCAGGCACTCACGACGACGGCACCACGACGTGCTGGCCGGCCTGCAGGCCCGACCCGCTCACCTGGACCGTGCCGTCGGCGTCATCGAACAGGCCGACGGTGACGGGCAGCACGCGGTGTCCGCCGCCCGGTTCCCGCACCTCGACGGCATACCCGCCGCTACTGAGCGCCAGCAGCGCGTTCACCGGCACGATGAGGGCGCTGCGTACCGAAGCGCTGGTGATCGCTACCTGCACCGGCGCCTGGTCGAGGCTTCCGGTGGCAGCGGGCTGGGTGGGCGTGACGTCCACCGTGATGGTGGGGGTGGTGTTGGCCGCCCCGCCGCCGGACGGCTTGCTGGCAACCGTGCCCACGTAGGAGACGACTCCGGGCGTCGTCCTGTTGCTCGGCAGCGTGATGGTCACCTTGTCACCCACCTTGACCTCGGACTGCTGAGCGGCATCCAGCGCGATGGTGACCTGGCGGCGGGTAGAGGTCGCCTGCATGGCAGGGGTCCCCGGCCCAGCCTGGGCGCCGAGCGTAGCCATGACTGAGGTGATCCGGGCCGCCCGGGGCAGGAACACGGCCTGGCCCAGCGGGAGCGTGCCCGTCTGGGTCACGCCGAGGTGCTTCTGCAACTTGCTCATCGCCGTGGCCGTGGCTGCGTTGAAGTAGTCCGAGGACGGATTGAGCTCCGCGCGGGTGGCGTAGCCGAGCGCGATCAGATTGTGCTTGAGCTGGCGCACATCCACGCCGCTCATGCCCTGCTGCAGCGTCCGGTAGGCCGGTATCGAGCCGTAGAGCAGCACGACCGGGCTGCCGCTGACCCAGTACAGGTCGCCGCCCCGGCGGATGATCCGGCCGACCGGTGGCAGCGCGGTGTAGGCGCCCACGGCATGGTTCAGCACGGTGTACTGGCCGGCGTAGGTCAGCGTGGCGCTCACGCTGCTCTGTGACGTCAGCGTGCCCTGGGTCACCGGGGCCAGCGAGGTCGGCGCGGCGTTGTCGGTCACCCCGCTGGCCGGCGGGTTCGGGTTGCCGAACACGCCGTAGGCGCCCGCGGCCGCGCCGCCTGCCGCGGCCAGCACCACGGCCGCGCCGCCGGCCAGCAGCACCCGCCGCTTCGACCGCCGCGGCGGCGCCTGGTCCAGATCCGTCCCGGCTGGGCTGGTGACCCCGGTCATCTCGGAGGAAGGCGCGGTGCTCATGAGCCGCTCGCTGAGCCGTTGCCGAAGCCGGTGAGCTTCTGGCAGGTCTGCTGGGCGTTCTGGAAGGTGGGGGACTGCGGGTTGATGCCCTTGGAGGAGCTGGTGATGGCGCCGTTGCTGGAGGGGTCGGGGAAGTTGGGTACGCCGTGGGCGCGCATGCACTTGGAGAACTTCAGCTCCTGGGCCAGGTTCTGCGGGGAACTGGCGCTGGTCCCCCCGCCGATCAGCTTGGCGCAGGTGTTCCGCGCGCTGATGAACTGCGGGGAGCGGGTGTTGATCCCCATCGACGGGGTGATCTCGGTGCCGCCGTTGCTGTTGGGGTCGGGGAAGTTGGGCACCCCGTGCGAGCGCATGCAGGCGGCGAAGGCCAGCGGCCCGGCCTGGCTGCTGCTCGCCGACGGGGACGCGCTGGCGCTGGTGGACGGCGCGCTGGCCACGCCCGGGCTGGCCAGGCCGGCCGAGCACGCACTGGCGAGCACCGCCACCGCGGCCAGCCCGGCCGCCGCCGGGCCCACCCGCCACAGCCGGCCCCGCCGTCCCGCCCCGGCCACACTCACCGCTGGCTTCGCGGACATATCGTTGTCTCCTTATCCAGATAGGCCGGGCGCCCGCCACCAATGGCCACGCCCATACCCCCAGTGCTACCGCCCCACCGGTTGCACCACGGTGACACCGATAGTCCAGTCAGCTGTCCAGCCAATCCGGCGCGCAGACTAGCGCCAGAATCCAGATATTGACCGCTCCGAAAATGGCGCGCGGAATACGCAGGCACGGCATTCCGGGGCCAATTTCAGGCGGCGCTCAGTCGTCGGCGCGCACCGGTTCCGGGCTGGATCCGGACGGCACGGGCGCGGGCGGCGCGCCGCCCGGCCGCGCGGCCGCGGCCGGGCCGACCGGGGCAGCCGGGGCAGCCGGGGCGGCCGGAAAGCGGACCTCGATGGCCAGTCCCCCGCTGGCCAGCGGGCGGGCGGCCAGCGCCGCGTCGTGCGCCCGGGCGATCGCCTGCACGATCGACAGGCCCAGGCCGAGGCCGTCCCGGTTGCCGGTGCGGCTGGCGCCCAGCCGCTGGAACGGCTCGAACAGCCGGTCCACCTCCGCGGCCGGGATCAGCGGGCCGCTGTTGGCCACGGACAGCACCGCCTGCCCGCCGCGCATCCCCGTGCTGACCTCGACCCAGCCGCCCGGCACGTTGTGCACGATGGCGTTACTCACCAGGTTGGTGACCAGGCGCTCGGCCAGCTGCTCGTCGCCCAGCGCGAGCGCCCGGCCGAGGCTGGTGCGGATCGCGATCTGCCGGTGCTGCGCGTCAGGCTGCCGCGACCGCACCACCGTGCTGGTGATGGCACCCAGGTTGACCACCTCCCGCTGACTCAGCCCGCGCTGGCTGCGGGCCAGGGTGAGCAGGGCATCGATCAGCTGCTCCTGCTGCGCGCTGGCCACCAGGGCTCGCTCACAGGCCAGCTGCAGCGAGGCGATGGTCGGTTCCCGGTCCGCCAGGGCGACCTCGATGAGGGTCCGCTGCCGGGCCAGCGGGGTACGCAGCTCGTGCGATGCGTTCGCGACGAACTGGCGCTGCGCGTCGAAGGCGTCTTCCAGCCGGCTGAGCAGCGCGTCGAACGTGTCGCCGAGTTCCTTGAGCTCGTCGCCCGGGCCGGTCAAGGCAAGCCGCTCGTGCAGGTTGCTGGCGGAGATATGCCGGGCCGCCCCGGTGATCGTGCGCAGCGGGCGTAGCACCCGCCCAGCCACCAGCCAGCCCAGCCCGATAGACAGCACGGTCATCACGGCCAGCGCGATGCCGGACTGGATCTGCAGCTCACGCAGGGCAGCCGCGCGCTGCTTGATGACCTGCGCG
Source organism: uncultured Actinomycetes bacterium (assembly GCA_963717125.1). GTDB lineage: Bacteria > Actinomycetota > Actinomycetes > Streptosporangiales > Streptosporangiaceae > RYN-230. The sequence goes on along the minus strand of CAVQVG010000017.1, from coordinate 571,191 downwards.
GCCAGCCCGGCCGACACCTGGCCGGACACCCCGCCGGGGCCACCACCCCGGCCCGCGCCCGGGTTGGCATGGTGGCTCTGCCCGATCAGCGGGAAGTTGGCCGCCACCAGCAGGTAGGTGAGCGCGAGCAGGGCGATCCCGGACACCAGGAACAGCCCCCCGTAGAGCAGGGTGAGCCGCAGCCGGATGGTGCGGCGCGGCGGGCCGAACCGGGACCGGGTCGGGCCCGCCGCTGCACCCCGGGATGCTTTCATGGTCAGATCCGGTAACCCGCCTGGGCGACGGTCTCGATGACCGGCGGGTGGCCGAGCTTGCGGCGCAGCCGGCTGATGGTGACCTTGACCGCGGTGGTGAACGGGTCAGCCATCTCGTCCCACACCCGCTCCAGCAGTTCCTCGGCCGAGACCACCCGGCCCTGGGCGGCGAGCAGCAATTCGAGCACGCCGAATTCCTTCGGGCCGAGATCGAGGACCCGGCCGCCCCGGCTCGCGGTCCGCTGCGACGAGTCGAGCCGCAGGTCACCGTGCACCAGGATCGGGGCCAGCGCGGGCTGGGCGCGGCGGAGCAGGGCCCGGATCCGGGCCAGCAGCTCGGCAAAGGCGAACGGCTTGGACAGGTAGTCATCGGCGCCCAGGTCGAGGCCGTCCACCCGGTCTTCGATGGTGGCCGCCGCGGTGAGCATGAGCACGCGGCTGCGGCAGCCCGCCTTGACCAGTTCGGTGCACACGTCGTCCCCGTGCATCCCGGGCAGGTCCCGGTCGAGCACCACCACGTCGTAACTGGTGGTCAGGGCGCGCTCCAACCCGGTCGTCCCGTCCAGCGCGACGTCCACGGCCAGCTGCTCCCGGCGCAGGCCGACGCCGATCGCCTCGGCCAGTTCGGAGTCGTCCTCGACTACCAGCACCCGCATCGTGGAGTCCTCTCTGGCCGCGGTTAAGCCTGCGGGCCTGGGCTGCCCGAGGCTGGGCTGGATAGGCATACTCCATAATGCCTCAGCAGTATCAGGGTGCCCCAGCTCTGGTTGCACTGCGGTTACACCCCGTGGCCGCCACCAGCACCGGCCCCCGGTTCTCCGGCCGCCGGCTTCCGGCTTCCGGGGGCCGGCCGCCCCGCTCAGCCGCTGAGCGTCGGCCGCACCGCGGCCTGCCGGTTGACCGCCTCGTACAGCGCCTTGATGTTGTTGCTGCCGAAGCTGCGTGCCCCGCGGCGCTCGATCACCTCGTAGAAGAACGTCCGCCGGGGGTGCCGCGACTCGGTGAAGATCTGCAGCATCATGCCCCAGCGATCCCGGTCGGCCAGGATGTTCAGCTCCCGGAGCAGCTCCATGGGCACAGCTACCGGGCCGAGCCGCTGCGGCAGGGCGTCGTAGTAGCTGCCTGGCGTGCTGAGGAAGCGCACGCCGCGGCCGGCGATCGTGCGCACCGCAGCGCAGATGTCGTCGGCCCGGAACGCCACGTGCTGCACGCCGGCCCCGCCGTGCGACCGGATGAACGCGTCTATCTGGCCCGGCGCCCGCCTGGTGTCCGGCTCGAGGATGGTCAGGGTCACCTTCCCGGACCCGCTCTGTACCACCTTCGAGTCCATGGCCTGGGCGCCGACCAGGATCCGCTCCTCAAACGTCTGGGCGAAACCGAACACCTCCCGGTAGCGCTGCACGGTCCCGTCGAGCTCGCCCGCGGGCACGCACACCGCGATGTGATCGACCTCGTCGAGCAGGCCGTCGGCGGCGGGGCCTGGCGTGCTTTCCTCGATCACCCCCGGGCTGAACGGCCCGCCAGCCGCGTCGCGGGCGACGAAGCGGTGCGTCACATCGCCGAAACCGTCCACCGCGGCGAACGTGACCCGCGCGCCGCCGTGTTCCAGCTCCGCGGGTGGCGCTACCGGGACGGCGCCGCGGTCAACGGCCTCGGCGAACGCGCGGTGCGCGTCGCCGACCGTCATGGCGATGACCGCGACCCCGTCGCCATGACGCCGGACATACTCGGCCGCCGGGTGCCGGTCGCCGAGCGCCGAGGTCACCAGGATGGTGATGCCGCGCTGCCGCAGCAGTAAGGATCGGCAGCCGGCCAGCCCGGTCTCCGGGCCGCCGCGGCCCTGGATGCGGAACCCCCATGCGTCGCGCAGCTGGCTGGCCGTGCGGTCGGCATCCTCGACGTAGAACTCCAGGTGATCGATCGCATCGATGTCCATCGTCATTACCTCCGCAGGTTGGGCGTCGCACCGGTCCCGGTGGGCCGGCCGGTCAGGTTCCGGTGGCGCTGGCGGGCGGCCGGGGTACCGGCTGCAGGCCGCCTGCTGGCGGCGCTATGCCCACCCGGGCCAGCGTCAGCAGCGGGGCGGTCACCGCGGTCATGATCAATGCCATCAGGACCAGCACGCTGAACAGCCGCTGGTCGATGAGCCCGGCACTGAGCCCGACGTTGAGCGCGATGAGCTCGGTGAGCCCCCTGGTGTTCACCAGCACCGCGACGGCCGCCGAGTCGCGCCGGGCCAGGCCACCCGCCCGTGACGCCAGGTACCCGGGGCCGAGCTTGCCCCCGCTGGCCAGCACGCAGAGCAGCCCGAGCAGGACGAAGGCGCTGCCGCCCAACGCGCCGACGTTCAGCGACAGGCCGGTGACGACGAAGAACAGCGGCAGCAGCAGCCCGCCGACCTGCTCCATCGGCCGGAGCACCTCAGCGTCCGGGGCGCCGTCTAGGCTGGGCATGGTCAGGCCGGCCAGGAAACCGCCGAAGACCGGATGCAGGCCCAGCGACGCGGTCACCCAGGCGCTGCCGAGCGCCAGGGCCAGCGCCACCGGCAGCTGGTTGGCCAGCACCGAGCGGCGCCGACCCAGCCACCAGCGCAGCGCCGGCCGCACTCCCAGCAGCATGATCGCCGCGAAACAGCTGATCAGCAGCAGGTTCACCGGCCATGGCCGGCCCGCTTTGTGCACCGTGCCGACGAGGATGGCCGCGAGCACCAGCCAGGCCGCCACATCCATGATCCCGGCCGCGATCGTCGCGGTCGCCCCAGCGGTGCTCCCCGCCATGCCCCGCTCGCGCACGATCGCGGCCAGCACCGGGAGCGCGGTGATGGACAGAGCGACCGCCATGAACAGCACCAGGGAACGGCTGGGGTGCACCTCGCCCAGCGCGGCGAATCCGGACCGGTCGGCCAGCACCGACCCGGCGCCCAGCAGCATGGGCAGCAGCAGGGCGGCGGCCGCGACGAGCGGCGCGGCCCGGCGCCGCCCCCGCAGCGCGCGCCAGTCGAGCTCGTAGCCCACCACGAACATGAACAGGACGATGGCGACCTGGGCCAGCACGGTCAGCGGCGGCAGCACCGCGGGCGGGAAGATGCGGCTGGTCAGGTGGCCGGGCAGGCGGCCGAGCAGGGTGGGCCCGAGCAGGATGCCCGCCACTATCTGGCCCACCACGCTCGGCTGCCCGAATTTCCGGGCCAAGGCGCCGAACAGCGAAGCCAGAATTAATACTAGTGCAACGTCACCGATAACATCAGCGATCAAGATATCCATGCCGCCCTCACCGTCAATAATCCGCAGTGGGCAAAGTTACCCCCGCAATATACATAACGCCTGCTGGTGGCCGGTGAATCGCCAGCCCGGGATGGCCCGCCAGAAAGGGACCCAGACGGCTTCACCCCAGGTCACCCAGTCTTTAGCCGATCGCCACTTTGGCCGGTCTTTCGCTGGAAGGCTATCGGACAATGGTTGGCCCGGCAACGCAGGCCACTGTCCAGTCTGGCCAATCAAATCCGGCTGGCTGCTGACTGGCGATCAACGTAGGATCGGTACACGCCAGCCTGCGCCAGCCTTTATGCGGGATCGTCCCAGCACCTCTATCAAGCCCACCCTGGGGGCCTGGATGAAGATTGAGGGAATAGATCACATCGAATTCTATGTCGCCGATGCCGAGGAGTCAGCTGCCGAACTGTGCGACGGTTACGGCTTCACCGTCTGCGGGCGCAGCGGCCCCCGGTCGCGGCAACCCGGCTACCGCTCGGTGCTGACCCGGCACGCCGCGATCAGGATCCTGTTCACGTCGGCCGACGATCCGGGCCATCCGCCCGCCCGGTACGTCGCGCGGCACGGCGACGGCCCGGCCGTGATCGCGTTCAGCGTGGCTGACGGCCAAGCCTGCCTGGCTGCTGCCGTGCGGCGCGGCGCCGCGCCGGCCAGCCCCGCGTCCGGCCCGGACGTGGCCGGAGTCACGGTGCGCGGGTTCGGGGACGTCGCGCACCGGTTCGTCACCCGGCGCGACCCGGCTGGCCCGTTCGCCCCGGGGCTGAGCACCGAGACCGCGGCTGCCCCCGGGCCGGCCGCGGGGAGTGCGCATCCCGCCCGGCTGCTGGGCATCGATCACATCACTGTCTGCCTGGAGCCGGGCGGGCTGGCCGCGGCCGCCCGGGCCTACCACGACGTCTTCGGCTTCAGCCGGACGTTCGCCGAGCGGATCAGGGCCGGCGGGCAGACGCTGAACTCGAAGGTGCTGCAGAGCCCCAGCGGCACGGTCACGCTCAGCCTGCTCGAGCCCGTGACCGGCAGCGACCCGGGCCAGGTCACCGACTTCCTCGCCGCGCACGGCGGGCCGGGCATCCAGCGGATCGCCTTCCGTACGCCAGACATCTTCGCCGCGATCCGCGGCTGCGCCCGCCGCGGCGTCAGTTTCCCGGCCCTGCCGGACAGCTACTACGACGCGCTGCCAGCCCGGGTCGGGCCCGGCGTCCCCCTGGACACGCTGCGCGAACTCGGCGTGCTGGCCGACCGGGACTGCTGGGGGCTGATGTTCCAGGCCTTCGCCGGCTCCCAGCACACCAGGCGCACCTTCGGCTACCAACTGGTGGAGCGGCGCGGCGCGCTCAGCTTCGGCGCGCACGAGGCCCCGGCCCTCTGCGCCGCCGCGCCCGGTCAGGGTTAGGAGAAGATCATGGCACACCGGCTCGCGCTGACCGATCTGCACGGTTCCGTCGCCGACCCGATCCTGGACACGATGAACTTCCTCAACGAGGTCACCGCGCGGTTCCCGGACGCGGTGTCCTTCGCGCCCGGCCGCCCGTTCGACGGGTTATTCGACCCGGCCTGCATCGCCGAGTACTTCGACAGCTACACCAGCTACCTGCGGCGGTCCGGCTGGACCGAGGCGCAGGTGCGGGCCGCCCTGTTCCAGTACGGCCGGACGAAAGGGCAGATCCACGGCCTGATCGCGGAGACAGTGGCGAACGATGAAGGCATCTTGGTGACACCGGAGTCGGTCGTGGTCACCGTGGGCGCGCAGGAAGGGATGTTCCTGCTGCTCCGCGCCCTCATGGCCGAGCCGGCGGACGTGCTGCTGGCCAGTTCGCCCTGTTACATCGGCATCACCGGGGCGGCCCGGCTGCTCGATGTCGAGGTGATCGGCGTGGCCGAGGGCCCGGCAGGCCCGGACCCCGCCGCGGTGCGCCGCGCGGCGCGGCAGGCCCGCGCGGCGGGCCAGCGGCCGCGCGCCCTGTACGTGGTCCCGGACTTCGCCAACCCCTCGGGTGCCAGCATGACCGTCCCGGCCCGGCAGGAATTGCTCGAGGTAGCCGCGGCCGAGCACCTGCTGATCATCGAGGACAATCCGTACGGCTTCTTCACCCGGGAGGCAGCACCCAGGCCGACGCTGAAGGCGCTGGACCGGTCCGGGGTGGTGGTCTACCTCGGCTCCTTCGCGAAGACCTGCTTTCCGGGCGCCCGGCTGGGTTACGTCCTGGCCGACCAGCCGGTGGCCGGCTGCGATGGCCAGGTGAGCCTGCTGGCCGACGAACTGGCCAAGGTCAAGAGCATGATCACGGTGAATACCCCGTCGCTCAGCCAGGCAGTGATCGGCGGGATGCTGGTCCAGCACGGCTGCCGCCTGCGCGCGGCAAACCACCCGGCCATTGAGTTCTACCGCGCCAACCTGCGCATCGTGCTGGCCGAACTCGACCGGCACTTCCCGGTCCCGGTGCGTGCCGAGCTGGATGTCGGCTGGAACTACCCGGATGGGGGATTCTTCACCGTGCTGACGGTGCCGTTCGCTGCGGACCAGGCGGCGCTGGAGCGTTCCGCCCGCGAATACGGCGTGCTGTGGACACCAATGGATGCCTTCTTCGTCGGTGACGGCGGCCGCCATCAGCTTCGGGTGTCGTCCAGTTACCTGCCGCCGGACGATGTGGCCGACGGGATCGCCCGGCTGGCGGCGTTCATCACGGCCGAGGCTGGGCGGGTCCGTTCCGGCCGCCGCCTGCCGTGGAGTCGCCGGCCGGCTGACCCCACGGGCCGGCTGACGCCACCGGCCGGGCCCGGGCGTTAAGAAACGTTCGTCACATTGCGCTCGACCTGATCAGCGAATTCTTCCCACAGCTGGGCGCACTCCCTGGCCAGCTGGGCGATGATGCCGCCGCAGTGCGCCGGGACGTTCTCCACGATCCGATCCCATTTATCCGTCTCCGCCAGGTGGGCGTGCAGCAGGCGGAGCAGGATGCGCCCGGTCTCGGTGAGCCGGAGCGCGGGATCTGCCCGGAGACGCTCCATGACCGCCGTCGCGCTGCCGGCTGACGCCCGGCTGGCCCCGGGAAAGGCATTGTTCACGAGTTGCGGGCGCTCCGCTTTGGGCGGCGGGCCCTCGGCTTTGGGCGGCGGGCCCTCGGCTTTGGGCGGCGGGCGCTCCGGGTGCAGCGGCGGGCGCGCTGGCTGGGTGCCGTGGCCGGGCGGCTTTCTGTCGTATCTGCTGGGTACCGGGTCCTCGCCCCGCCGCAGCCGGTTCCGGACATCGCGCACTGTTTCCGGTGAGATCCCGGCGGCGTGTGCCACCCGGCGCAGCGAAAGCTCAGGATTGGCCGATAAAATTGTTGACGCGAGCACCCGACCACGGGCGCCGTCAACCGGCCGGATCCGGCCATCCTGGCCTATCCGGGTCGTCACCTGGACAGCATCGCCGGTCTGCCGCGTCCGGATGTCCGCAATCGTCTTTGACGCCAGGCCGGTGACCGAGGCGATCATCCGGTCTGACCATTGCGGGTGCGATTGGATGATCCGTTCCGCGGCGGCCACACGCTCCCCCAGCGAGAGCGGGAGCCCGTGTTTGATGTTTGATTTCACCGCCAGGACAAAGGCATCAGCCTCGCTCCCGGAAAAGAAGCGCGCGGCAATCTCCTCATCGCCCCGGAGCTTGGCCGCGCGCAGCCGGTGAGCTCCATCGATAACACGCATCGTCGCGCGGTGCACGATAATCGGCGGAAGCTGCGCTTGCGCTTCAGCTAGTACGTGCACATGTTCTTCGCTCTCCCCCGAGATGCGCGGTGAATCAATTACCGAAAGGGAGCTGATAGCGAGCATCAGCACTGGAACTGGCTCGCTGTCTCCCTGCCCGGCGACTGGTAAGTTTCTTGCCTGCGTACGAACCAAATCCTGAGCCTGGACAGTCATGTCTTCCGTTCCCCGCATGTTGGTCCAGCCGGCAGCAGGAAGGAAGGCCACAGCCCCGCAGAGTGTCTGCCCGCACGAGAAGACGCCGGCCTGAAGCGCAAGCGCGGTCGAGACTCTAATGACTGCTGGTACCTCGCCCTACGTGATCTTCGCTGTGCCCGGCTGGATGTGCCCCTTATATCCCGTTGACAGCTAATCTTGCTCACCGAAGCGTCGACTGTCCATCCTGCGGGACGCTGATCTGGACATGCGGGCACCAGGAACGGTCCGCCGCCCGGCCCGGTCAGCCCTGGCCACGCGGACCGGGCCAGGCGGACCGGGACGGGGCGGAAACGGGCGGGACGGCAGGTCGGGGCGAGACCTTCCTCCAGACTGCCCTACTACCGGTTTCGGCGCGGTTACATCGCAGCAGACCCGGCACCCGGAAAGGCTAAGGAAGCGTTCAGGAAAAGTAATGTAACGGGCCGGTAGGGTGATCGGTCCAACTGGGCACATACGGCACTTGGACATCCATTAGGCACCGCCAGCCGTCCGGTAGGCTCGTTGCCTTATTGACATGCGGCACCGGCCATGGACCACAAGCCCCGCCAGTCACTACGTACCGTCACCCACCTTGCGTTCCGCGTGATCTGCCAATTCGACCCACATCTGGGCACACTCTTTCGCCAGCTGCGCAATTAAGGGGCTGCAGTGCACTGGGACACTCTCGCCGATTCTGTCCCAATCCTTGACCTCGATCAGATGAACGTGCAGCAACCTGAGCAGGGCCCGCCCCGTCTCGGTGAACCGGACCGCGGGATCCGCCTTGAGCCGCTGCACGATCTCGGCCAGGTGCTCCGCCGAGGCCCGGCTGAGCTCGAAACTGGCCGCGGGCTTGTCCAGTGGCTGCCTGGCCGCACTGGTCCGGCCGGGGTCCAGCGCGGACCGCCGGGCGACCGGGTCCTCGCCACGGACCAGCCGGTTCCGCACATCCCGGGCGGTCTCGGGCGAGATCCCGGCGGCCCGGGCCACTTCGCGCAGGGACAGGCCCGGGTCTTCAGTCATCAATTCCGAGGCCAGCAGGCGCCGGGCGGAGCCATCCACCGGGCGGACCCGGCCGTCCTGGCCGATCCTGACCGTGACCCGCGGCGACTTCGCGTCCTGCCGGGTGCGTATCTGTGCGATCGTCCGTGGCGATAGCCCGGTGACCGACGCGATCATCCGGTTTGACCACTGCCCGTGGGACTGGACGATCCGGGCCGCCGCCGCCTCACGGTCAGCCAGCGACAGCGGCAGCCCGTGCTTGACATTCGCCGTGACCGCGATGACGAAGGCGTCGTCCTCGGCGCCAGAAAAGAACCGGACGGCAACCTGGTCCTGCTGCCGGAGCTTGGCGGCGTGTAACCGGTGCACCCCATCGATAACCCGCATCGTGGCCTGGTGCACGATAATCGGCGGCAGCTCCTCCGGCACCTCGGCCAGCACCTGTACATGGTCTTCACTGCTTCCCGAGAGCCGCGGTGACCCGGCGACCGACAGCGCATCGACGGGGACCATGACCACCGAATCCGGCACGATCCCGACGGGCCCGGGGACCAGCCATTCGCCTAGCCCGGAATCGCTGGACCCGTGCTGACGGTCAGTCATATTTCCCCCGAGCCCCGAGACGTGACCCAAATGGCTGCGGTGCCTACACCGCGTCATTCCCCGTCCGGATCCGCCGTTCCCGCTGCGTTCTCACGTCAAATCTTGCTAGCCCGCGGAATGCCTGTCCACCCTCCCCGTACCGCCGGAGCCGCCGCCGCCCTCCGGCGCCGCCGCAGTCGCGGCGGCACCGGAGGGGGCGGATACGGTTAGGGCACCGACCACTGCTGGTTCGACCCGCCGTTGCAGGCCCACAGGTCGAGCTGGGTCCCTTCAGCGGTGTTGAACGCCGGATCGTCGAGGCACCTGCCGGAGGCCGGGTTCACCAGCTCGCCGTTCACCGCCAGCCACTGCTGGTTGGCCCCGCCGTTGCAGGCCCACTCCTCGATCAGCGTGCCGTTGCTGTCGCTGGCGCCGGTGATGTCCAGGCAGTTGCCGTTGATCTGCACGGTGCCGTTGCTGGCCATGGTCCAGGACTGCGAGCTGGCGCTGCCGTTGCACGGCCACATCTGCACCTTGGTGCCGTTGGCGCTCGACCCGCCGTTGGCGTCCACGCAGTCGGCGGTGTCGTCACCCGCCACGATCGGCCCGGTGGGGGTGGCCGAGCCGACCAGGGTGACGGACAGGTTGTCGAACTGGTCGGTCTGGTAACCGGAGGTGCCCAGGCCGACCAGGCCAGACGCATACGACGAGTCGGTGACCGTACCCACGGTGGTCCCGTTGATCGCCGCGGAGATCGAGTGGCCGTTGAAGGTCAGCGCCAGGTGCTGCCAGGTCCCGGTGCCGGGCGCGGTCACCGTGCCACTGGCCAGCGTGGTCAGGCCGCCACTCTTGCTGTTCCGCACGATCGACCAGGCGCCGGTATTGCTCAGCTGGAGGTAGTAATCGTTGATGTTGGCCGGGCTGAACGCGTCCTGGGCGCCGGCCGGCCGAGCAGTTGCACCGCACCCGCTGAGGACATCAGCGCGTCCGCGGACACCGTGTAATTGGCCCAGCTGAGATTGCCCCCAATCGTGTATGGGGTGGCATTGTTGTCCCATTCAATTGGCTGAACGCCCGCTTGTTGCTGGACACACTGGCCGGATCGGCCGCCTGCGCACGGCTCAACCTCGAACGCGCCTTGCATCTGGGACAGGTACCTGGGCTGCTGGCCCACGGTGTCGCCGTCAAACGAGTCCGAGTAGGGCAGGCTCAGTGTGCTCTGCGCCGGGCTGGCCGCGGTGCCCCTGCCCTGCCCGGTGGTGGTCGTCAGCGTGTAGATGTAGCCCGGCTGCACGGTCAGTGAGTATGAACCGTTCACCGGGGTGATGCTGGCCTGCTGGGCGAACTGCGGCCCGGACCCGGGCGTGTTGACGTCGGTCGCCCACACGTGCACGGTGCCGGTGGACAGGCCGCCGGACACGTTGACCGTGACCGTCTGCGCGGCCGAGGCGGTGGTGCTCTCGATGATCGTGGAGTAGTCGGTGCCGTCGGTTGACTTGAGCGAGACGTAGCTGCCGTTGGGCTCGCTGCCGCCGAGGTAGCCCGAGCCGGAGTTGAGGAACTGCCAGCCGGGCGCCGTGAACTGGGTGACCTGCGCGGTGGCCCACAGGCTCTCGCCCACGCCGTACGCGCCGGACCACGGCTGGTTGGCCAGGATCAGCCCGTCCGTGTTGTAGGGCAGGTTCGGGTAGATGGCGGCGATCAGCGGCCAGTTGATGTACGCGGTCATCTCGGCGTCCACGTAGCCGCGGGTGATGGAGCGGATCAGCGCGGGCGCGCCCGAGTTCAGGTCCTGCGAGCCGTTCTCGCTGGCCCACAGCGGCTTGCCGGTGCCCTCGGCCGTCGAGTTGGCCGGGCAACTGTCGGCGGACCCGCCGTCACCGCCCGTGCACGGGTAGTGCACCCCGATGATCGAGACCGCGTTGGCGAACGTGGGGTTGTCCGCGATGTCGGTGGCGATGCTCCAGTCGCTGTCCGCCCCGACGATCTGCACGCCGGAGTAGCCGTCGGCGTTCAGCGTGGAACGCAGTTGCTCATACCAGGAGATGTTGTAGCCGCGCTCGTTCCAGCCGCCGAGGTAGTTGATGGTCAGGTTGTGAGATTTGGCACAGTTGAGCCAGCTGACCAGGTAATTGATCGTGGCCGTGGAGAAGAAGGAGCCCAGCCAGCCCGGCGCGCCCCAGGCCAGCCCGTACAGCTTGATGTTTGGATCAAGCGCCTTGGCCTGCTCCATCAGCCACCACTCGTACCCGTTGCCGCAGTTGATGGCGCCCGAGGCGTGCTCGATGCTGGATTCCGCGCCGTCCGTGGAGTTGGTGTCCCCGCCGATCTCCACCTTGAGGATCTGCAGATCCGCGCCGTAGCCTGGCTCGAACAGGTAATCCAGGATCTGCTGCTGCTGGGCGGCCGGATAGTCGGTCAGCAGGCGGCTGTTGCCACCGCCCCCGCTGATCGCCCCGATCCCGTCGAACGTGCGGCCCGCACTGGTGCCGTTGACGGTGATGGTCGTGGCGGCGGCCGCGTGCGTCACCGGCACCGCGACCAGCCACGCCAGGCCGAGCAGCGCGGCGGTGGCCAGGGCGAGAGCGTGCCGTAACCCGGCTGGCGAGATCCTGTTCATCCCTGTTTCCTCCCAGGCATCACTCCGCGGCCGTGACTGACCGGATCTGAGCGAAAGTGATGGATAGCGTTGGAAGCTGCCTTCATTCAGGCACCGCCGGCCGGGGCCGTCAAGACAAAATGTCCCCCGGCGCGTGAATGATGCGGAGTTGCCAGAAGCGGGTTGTGACTGCTGATAGCATTTCGGTTGCTTTCGCCGACCTGGCCGGGGGGATCAGGTGGCAGATACGGGGACTGTCGCTTTCCGGGGATACAGGGGATTGTTCGGAGCGCACGGAGTCATTCGGGGCAAGCGGGGCAAGGCCGGCCGGGATCGCACGCCGGGTCATGTCCCGCGAGTTGGTGCTGGGCCCGAACCGCCGTTGCGGTCAGCCCGGCGGTACGCGCTGGACGCGCTGCCTTTTGTGATCATGGCCGCGGTGGCCATCGTCGCGATATTCGTCGAGCGGGGCTCGGAATTGCTGCCGTTGCTGGCGCTGGGCCCGGCGTTCGCGGCCGTATCCGGCGGCGTACGCAAGACGGTGGTAGCCGGCACGGTGGCGTTCGCGTCGTGCGCGCTGATGGCCGCCTACCAGATGATCGGCTCGTGGGACAACTACGCGTTCGACTCCGCCACCGTGGCCGGGGTGACGGTGGCCGCGGTCATGGCCAGCACGCTGCGGGCCCGCCGGGCGCGGGAACTGGCCGAGGTCCGGGCGATCGCCGAAGTTGCCCAGCAGGTCGTGCTCGGGCCCATCCCGGACGCGGTGAGCTCGGTCCGGCTCGCGGTGCGGTACATGTCGGCCACGTCGCACGCGCAGATCGGCGGTGACCTGTACGAGGTCGTGCCCGCGCTGGACGGCTGCCGGCTCGTCATCGGTGACGTCCAGGGCAAGGGCCTGATCGCGGTGAAGACGGCGGCGGCCGTGCTCGGCGCGTTCCGGGAGAGCGCGCATGACGCGGCCGATCTGGCCGTGATCGCGGACCGGATCGAGCTGAGCCTGTCCCGCCAGCTCACCGCGGAGCAGTTCGTGACCGCGGTGCTGGCCGAGGTCAGCTCGGACGGCTCCAAGATCCAGCTGCTCAGCTGCGGCCATCCGCCGCCGCTGCTCATCGCCAGCGGGACCGGCCGGTTCATCGAGCCCGCCGTGCCGGGGCTCCCGCTGGGCCTGGCCCACCTGGCCGAGTCCCCGCGTGATGTGATCACGCTCCCGTTTAGCCCCGGCGACCAGCTGCTGTTCTACACCGACGGGGTCAGCGAAGCGCGGAACACGGCAGGCGACTTCTACCCGCTGTCCGAGCACCAGGCGCTCACCGCCGGCCAGGAGCCGGAGGCGGTGCTCGACCGGCTGCAGCAGGATGTGCTCCGGCACGTCGGCCACGCCCTGGACGACGACGCGGCGATGCTGCTGCTCCGCCGCGAGCCGGCTTCAGCGCACCCCGGCCCCGGCGGCGTGGACGGGCTCGGCGCGGCCAGCCCGCGCGGCCTCCTCGAGCCCTCCGGGATGCCCGACTTAACTCCGGGCTGAGTCATCCCGGATACCTAGCCGGACCGGTGCGATAACGCCGCCCGGACGGGGTGGTCCAGGTGAACTCCCCGGGAGCGGGCCCGGGAGATGCGCGAGGAGACCGGCCTTGAGGTGGAGCCGGGCCGCCTGCTGTATGTCTGCGACCACCTGCCCGGCAACGGCACCCACGTGGTGCACATGACGTTCGAGGCCAGGCGGACGGGCGGCACGGTGGGTGACATCGTGGCGGGCGCGGACTCGACGCCGATCCGCGGAGTTGAGTTCGTGAAACTGTCTGACCTTCCGGCGCTGGGGTTCAGCGACCGTTTCGCTGAGCTAGCCACGGCCGGTTTCCCCGGAGCGGGCTCCTACATGGGCCCGAAGTCCGCCATCGGGCTGTGACAGCATCGCCAGCGCGCCGGCCAGCGCCTCGTCGAGGATGTGCAGGGGCTGGCCGCGATCCGCTAAGAGAGCGGTCCAGCCGTGCAGGATGCCTGAGATCTGTACAGCCGAAGCAGCAGGCCGCCGGGCAGTGTCGCGGACGAGCCGGATCCCCACGCCGCGTGACGCCCCGGACATGTGCCGGGCACGCGGGCGGTGAATCTCCTCGGGCGTGCCTGGGGTATTCCAGGCCGCGCCGTGCAGCCAGCGGGCCGCCGGGCCTGGCAGCTGCCCGGGCGGCCCGTCGGCGCACCAGACCTGGACGTTGCCTGCTAGGTGGTGCAGTTGGCTGGGATGGTGTCGGGGCTGTGTCACCGGGATGGTTTCGCGGGCCGCGGCGGTAGTGGGCGCCGCGAGGCCGCAGGACCGCGGATGTTTCTTGGCTCTCGTGTTACAGGGCACTACAATGAACTACATGAGCCAGCCGCTGAGTGTCCGCCTGAACGATGCCACGATCAGCCGCCTGGGCGCCCGCGCCCAGCGTGTTCACCTGCCGCCCAGGACCCTCGCGCAGCGCTACGTCGAGGAAGGCCTGCGGATGGATGAGCATCCGCTGATCCGGTTCGCTGACGGCCCAGCGGGCCGCCGTGCCCGCCTGCTCGGGACCGGGAAGGACGTCTGGGAGATCATCGAAGTCGTCCGCGACAACGGCGGCGACGCCGCTGAGGCAGCGCGCTACCTGGAAATCTCGCTCGGCCTGGTCCAGGCCGCGATCGCCTACTACGGCACCTACACCACTGAGATCGACCAGCAGATCGAGGCCAACGAGCAGGAGGCCGCTGAGGCGCAGGCCGCCTACCTGGCCGGGCAGGCGGCCGTCCAGCGGTGAAATTGCTGTTGGATGAGATGCTGAGTCCGGCGATCGCCCGTGAGCTGCGCTCACGCGGCCATGACGTAGAGCCGGTGGCGGGTAAGCCGGACCACGAGGCCCTGTCAGATCCTGAGGTGCTAGCGCTTGCCCGTGCTGAGCACCGCGCCGTCGTCACAAATAACCTCCGCGACTTCCGCCCGCTGCATCATGAGGCGATAACACCTGGCGGGGCTGGCCACTTCGGCATGATCTTCATGCCCAGCAGCTACCGCCGGACCAAGGCCGATACCGGCAGGATCATTGCTGCTCTCGAAGAGATCCTCAACCGATGCCCAGGAGAGAACGACCTGGCCAACGGCGAGGCGTTGCTCTAAGCCTGCAAGGACATGCGAGCGCCAAGGCCCTCCAGTCGGGCCCGCGACGCACCGCCGCCGAAATCGCTGTCCGTTGATTACCGGCTGGCGCGGAAACGAGTTGCCCTCGGCGCGTCCAGCCGGTCAGCTTCGAGCGCCGTCGGTACGAGGTGCCGGTGGGCCCGTACGGGGTCTGGGCCTTCGTCAAGGTCGCCGCCGATCCAGCCAGCTGCGGACTGCCCACCCTGGCCAGCTGACCGCCGGACCCGCGGCTACCGGTAGGCGCCGGCCAGCGCCTCACCGGTCATCGTGCCGAATCCAGACCGACACGTGGGCGGGATGCAGCGTGTCGCGGACCACGCCAGCCAGGTCCGCCTGCACCGCGGACATGTTGACGGCATCCTTGAGCCGGACGCTGAAGGCCGTGACGGTCCGGTCGGCGTCGTACCTGGCCCGGTTGAACCGCCGGTCCACTACCCGCTGGACCCGCCGCCGTACCGGGTTGAACAATGCCGCGGCGGCCAGCGTGGCCGCCGCCACCGACACCGAGGAAGACAGCCGCAGCGCCTCGGTGGCCAGCAGCACCAGCCCCGCGTACACCCCCACCAGCAGCCCGGTCACCAGCGTGTAGGCCAGCGTCCGGGAGATGATCCGGTCGATGTCGTACAGCCGGTAGCGCAGGATCCCGACGCCGATGGACACCGGCAGCGCCGCCACGCCGATCAGCGCGACCTCCCAGATGGCCGAGTTGGTGGCCACCGCCCAGATGCCGAGCGCCGCGCACACTACGGTCCCGCTGAGCAGCCACTTGAGCTGCTGCCGCCGGTCCCCGGACGCCCGCCGCCAGCTGGCCACCTGGCGCGCCAGCGCGCCGAGCCAGGCCACCGCGACCGTACCGAAAAAGAGCAGCGCCACCCAGCCGGGCGGGCTGCCCGCGGCGGTGGCCTGCCCATTGGCCAGGACGGGCAACTGGTGCCGGTCCAGCGCGCTGGCCGCCGCGACCGCGAAGCTGGCCGGCAGGACCAGGCACAACGCCAGATACCCGCCGACGGCCCAGCGCCACCGCGCGGACGGCAGGCGGCCATCCGGAAACAGAAGCGTCACCAGCGGAAACACCGCGATCGTCAGGGTGAACTGCTGGCCGATGACGAGCGCGGCGGGAGCCAGCACCGGGACACCCCCGTGCCTGCCGTGGTACACGTACGCCGCGTAGCCCGACGCGAAGATGGTGACCGGGATCCAGGCCGCCGCGCCCAGCATGAGCCAGCCGATCGCGTTCCCCGGCTGATGCCGGGCCACCACCAGACCGACGGCTCCGACCGACAGGATCACCACGGCCAGGCTGGCCACCGGCCCTGCCTGCTGACCGGTGAGCACCGTGTGCCCGGCTATGACGGCCAGCGCCACTACCAGCAGCCCGCCGACCAGCGTGGCGATCAGCGGCGCGCGGACCCCGAACCGGCGCCCCCCGGCGACCCAGGCCCCGGTCATCCGCGCCTGCCGACCAGCCACACGGACACGTGCGCGGGCTCCAGCGCCGAACTGACCGTCCCCACCAGGCCGGTACGCACCGCATCCAGGTTGACCGCGTCGGCCAGCCTCGTGCTGAACGCCCCTACCGTCTGCTCGGCGTCATACCGCGCCCGGTTGAACCGCCGGTCCACCACCCGCTGCACCCGGCTGCGCACCGGGCTGAACAGGGCCGCGGCGGCCAGTGTGGCCACGGCCACCGCCACCGACGAACCGAACCGCAGCACCTCGATGGCCAGCAGTACCAGCCCCGCGTACACCCCCACCAGCAGGCCGGTCACCAGCGCGTAGGCCACCGTCCGGGAGATGATCCGGTCGATGTCGAACAGCCGGTAGCGCAGGATGCCCAGCCCCATGCCGAGCGGGAACGCGACCATGGCGTACGTGGCGGCGACGTTGACCACGCTGGTCAGCGCGGTCGAATTGGTGCCCGACTCGGCCACGGTCATGACGACTATGCCGGTCATGCTGAGCACCGCGCCCGCGGTGAACCACTTGAACTGCTGCCGGGTGGCGCCCGCCGACCGGCGGAACTCGATCACCAGGCGGACGATCCAGGCCAGCCAGAACGGAATCAAGGCCAGCACGGGCAGGCCACTGGCGAAGAAAGCGATCAGGCCGCCCGGGCGGTGCACGCCGATCACCGCCCCGCCCGCGTCCAGCCGCAGGTGCGGGAGGGCGACCAGCCACCACGCCGAAACGGCCTGGCTGGCCAGGACCAGCACGCCGACCGCGGCGTAGCCGGCCAGCACGCGGCGCCAGCCGCGGGACAGCCGGCCGTCCGGGAACAACAGCAGCGTGGTCATGCCGATCACGATGGCCAGCGGCCAGCAGGCGTTCTCCACGAACAGCACGATGCGGCCGAGCGGCAGCCCGCCGCCGGCCCGGCTGAAGTCGTACAGCGTGTACAGCGACGCCCAGATGGTGAACGCGGTGGCCAGCCCGGTCGCAGTGAGCACCCAGCCGATCGGGTTGGCCAGGCTGCCGCACCGCCACCAGGAAGCCCACCGCCAGGAACACGAAGGCCAGCGCGATCACCGAGCCGTCCGACGACGCCGTCAGGCTGCCGGTGATCACGGTCAGCACGACCGCGGCGACGATCAGCGCCAGGGCCAGGCCGCCCAGCAGCCAGGCGGCCAGCAGCGCGGGTGACCGGCCCCGGGCCACCCCAGCCAGCCCGCTCACCGCTCCGCTCCCGTGGCCGCATCCGCGTCGTGCGCATACACCCACAGCTGGTCGGGCTGCAGCGCCCCGCTCACCACGGCATGCAGGTCGGCGCGGACCTTGTCCAGGTCAACGGCGTCCTGCAGCCGGGCCGCGAACGCGGCCACCGCGGCGTCCGCGTCGTAGCGGGCCCGGTTGAACCGCCGGTCCACGGCCCGCTGCACCCGCGCCCGCAGCGGGTAGAACAGGCCCGCCGCGGCCAGTGTGGCCACCGCCACGGCGACCGACGAGGACAGCCGCAGCGCCTCGGTGGCCAGCAGCACCAGCCCCGCGTACACGCCCAGCAGCAAGCCGGTGAGCAGCGCATAGGCCAGCGTGCGGGAAATCAGCCGGTCGATGTCGAACAGCCGGTACTTCAGGATGGCCACCCCGATGCAGGCCGGCAGGGCGAGCAGCCCCAGCCAGCTGACCAGGGCCAGCACGGTGCCCACCAGCCCGTGCGTGCCGGACTCGCCGAACGCCAGGAACAGGCCGCCTACCCCACCGACCGCCCCGGCCAGCAGCCACTTGAGCTGCTGGCGGCGCTCCCCGGAGGACCGCCGGTAGCTGGCCACCTGCCCGGCCACCGCGGCCAGCCAGCTGACCAGCAGGACCGGCATGAACAGGTCCTGGACCACTCCCCACCAGGCCGCATCGCCGGACAGGCGGTCCAGCACCAGCAGGTTCCCGCCGCTGTCGACCTGGACGTGATGGCTCAGGATCGCGCCGACGCTGAGCAGGTAGGCGCCGCTCAGCCAGACCGCGCCGACCGCGAGGTAAGCCCCGACGTACCAGCGCCAGCGCGGCCCGGGCAGCCGCCCGTCCGGGAACAGCAGGACGATCAGGCCCAGGGCCACGATGTCCGGCGCCCAGCCGGGCTGGGCCAGCACGGCCAGCCAGCCGAGCGGCAGGTGGCCGCCGTGCAGCCGGTAGTCGGCCACCATGTAGAAACTGGCGCTCTCGCTGGCCGCCCCGAACACCGCCCCGCCGAGCATCAGCCAGCCGACCACGTTGCCCGGCCTCCGCCAGGCCACCAGCAGGCCGGCCACGCCGTAGGCCAGGCTGAACGGGAACGGCAGCGAGCCCCCGCTGGCCAGCACGCTCTGCCGGGCCAGGCCGGCCAGCGGGACCTCGGCCACGGTGAGCGCCAGCGCCAGCCCGCCGACGATCAGCGCGGCCCACTGGGCCGCGCGCACCCCAGACAGGCCGGTCACCGCGCACCGCCGGAGATCCACAGCGACACGTGCGCCGGCTCGAGCGCCACTTGCACAACGCCAGCTAGCTGAGCACCCACCGCGTCCAGCTCGACGGCGTCCTTCAGCCGGGTACTGAACTCCGCGACCAGCTTGTCGGCGTTGTACCTGGCCCGGTTGAACCGCCGGTCCACGGCTCGCTGGACCCGCACCCGGACCGGGCTGAACAGGGCCGCTGCGGCCAGCGTGGCCGCCGCCACGGCCACCGACGAGGTGAACCCGAGCACCTCGGTGGCCAGCAGCACCAGCCCCGCGTACACCCCGACCAGCAACCCAGTGACCAGCGCGTAGGCCAGCGTCCGGGAGATGATCCGGTCGATGTCGTACAGCCGGTATTTGAGGATGGCCACGCCGATGGACACCGGCAGCGCGGCGAACCCGAACCAGCCCAGCCCGCTGACCACCTGCCAGAACGTGGACGCCGACGCGCCCTGCGTGGTGGCCACGGCGGTGATGGCCACGGTCACCAACGCCCCGCTGGCCAGCCACTTGAGCTGCTGGCGGCGCTCACCCGAGGACCGCCGCCAGCTCAGCACCTGCCGGCCGACGAACGCCACGATGAACAGCAGCATGAGCAGGAGCAGCAGCGTGACCTTCGCGTACCAGCCGGCCGGGTTGTCGGTGGCGGTCAGGCCACCGTTGACGTCCACCTGGACCGGGTGCCGGGAGAGGGCCTGCCCGGTCGCCACCGCGAGGCAGAGCAGGCTGACCGCGTACAGGCCGAGGTAGGCGCGCAGCGCGGCGCGCCACCAGACGGAGCCGAGCTTCCCGTCCGGGAACAGCAGCACGACCAAGCCGAACAGCTCCAGCCCGGGACCCCAGAGCTGGTTGACCGCGAGCGCGGCCACGCCCAGCGGCAGCTGGTAGCCCAGCCGGTAGCGCAGTACGTCGTACGCCGAGCCGTCGGTGGACAGGACGAGGCAGAGCGCGATGCCCAGCAGCAGCCAGCCCAGCGGGTTGCCCGGCTGGCGCCGGGCCACGAGCAGGCCGACCACCCCGCTCGGCACCCCGACCACCAGCGCCACGACCGCGTCGAACTGCAGGTGGGACAGGATCGTCAGGGGGACCAGCGCCGCTGTCGCCGCGAGCAGCACAGCGGCGCAGACGGCTAGCCACCGCTGCGGGCCCAGCACGGGCAGCCTCGGCCCGGAGCCGGCGCGGCGGCCTGCAGGCCGCCGCGCCGTCAGCCCGGTCACAACTTCTCCCCCACGCTGGCCGCCGGGCTGAGCCCGGCTGGGCTGACGTCGGGCGGCTGGCGGATGCCGAACACGTCGCGGAGCGCGGACAGCGCGGCCAGTTCGCCGCACCGGCCGTGCACCCCCGGCAGCGGCGGGGTGGACGACGAGCACAGGTACACCCCGCGCAGCGGGGTCCGGTACGGGTTCCACCGCGGCACCGGCCGGAAAACGGTCTGCCACACGGTCTGCATCCCGGCCGCGATGTCCCCGCCGACGTAGTTGGGGTTGGCCGCTTCCTCCCCGGCCGCGGTCCGGACGTGCCGGGCCAGGATCAGGTCGCGGAACCCGGGCGCGAACCGCTCGATCTGCGCCTCGATCCGGGCCGTCATGTCTATCGTCGACCCGGAGGGCACGTGGCAGTAGGTCCACAGCGTGTGGTGGCCGTCCGGCGCCCGGCTGGGATCGGCCACGCCCGGCTGGGTGACCAGGACGTAGGGCGCCTCGGGGTGCCGCCCGGCGGCCACCTCGGCCTCGGCCGCCGCGATCTCCCCGAACGTCCCGCCGAGGTGCAGCGTGCCGGCCCGGCGGGCGGCCTCGTTGCGCCATGGCACCGGGCCGGACAGCGCGAAGTCGGCCTTGCACACGCCGGCGCCGTAGCGGAACCGGCGCAGCGCGCTGGCGTAGCCCGCGGGCAGCCGGTCGCCCGCCATGGCCAGCAGCGACCGCGGCGCGACGTCCAGCAGCACCGCCTGGGCCGGCGGCAGCTCGGCCAGCGAGCGCACCCACCGGCCGGTCTCGATGCTGCCGCCCGCCGCGGTCAGCGCGGCGGCCAGCGCGTCGGTGATCCGGGCGCTGCCGCCCTCGGCCACCGGCCAGCCGACCCCGTGGGCCAGCGCGAGCAGCATCAGCCCGACCGCGCCGGTCGGCGGCTGGCGCAGCGGCAGCATGCCGTGCGCGGCCGCGCCGGCCAGCAGCGCGCGGCCCTCGTCGGTGTGGAACCGGTGCGCGATGCCCGCCGCGGACCGCAGCCCGTTCACGCCGAACACGGCGATGCCCGCGGACAGCCGGGCTGGCGGGCGCCGGATCGGGGCCAGCAGCAGCTCGGTCAGGCCGGCCCAGTCCCGGGCCAGCGGGCCCAGCAGCCGCTGGTAGGCGGCCGCGTCGGCGCGCAGGCCGGCGGCGGTGTCCGGCACCGACCGGGTGACCACCGCGGCCCGGCCGCCGTCCAGTGGATGCGCGACGGCCACGTCCGGTTCGGCGAACCTGACCCCGCGCGCGGCCAGCCCGAAGCGCTGGAAGAACGGCGAGGCGACGGCCAGCGGATGCGCGGCCGAGCACACGTCGTGCCAGCACCCGGGCAGCGTGAGTTGCTCGGTGCGGCAGCCGCCGCCGATCGTGGCCGCGCCCTCGATCACCTGCACCCGCAGGCCCGCCGCGGCCAGCGTGACCGCGGCGGCCAGCCCGTTCGGGCCGCTGCCCACTACTACCGCGTCGGCGTCACCAGCCACCGGTCGTCCCCCCTAGCGACCGGTTAGCTGGTGCGCCGGGCGCGGCGGCGCAGCGCGGTGACCGGCGCCGCCACGGTCTGCAGCACGCTGCGGATCATGGAGTTGTGCCACACGTTGCCCGCGTGGCGCCACTGCCGCTTGCTGTCCACACACACCGTCCGGGTGGACACCGGGGCGCCCCCCGCGCCCAGGTAGCTACCCAGCGCGGTCAGCGTCTGGGCCCAGAACACGTCTTCCTTCCGGTGCCCGCCGAACGTCATGGCCAGCTCGTAGAGCGGGTCGTTCGCCCGCATCAGTACCTGCGCCTGGACGGCCGTGCCCGGTGCGGCGGGTTCCGCGGAGAACGTGATCCAGCCCGCGAACATGTGCCCCTGCGGGGTCATCAGGGTGAACGACTCTTCGTCCGCGTACAGCACGAACACGCCGGTGGACAGCTTCACCCCGCCGCCGATGGCCAGGTCCAGCAGGGCCACGTCGCCCGGGCTGATCCCGGTCAGCGCGCCCGCGAACCGGTTGCCGGGCGGCCAGAACTCCGGGAAGTGCGCCTTCCAGGTGGCGATGGCCTGCTGCGGCGTGATGTCGCCGGGCAGGGTCAGCCGGTACGTCTTCTGCCACATCTTGCCGAACCCCTGCACCGGGCCGGTCAGCCGCCGCCCGGCCACGTTGGTGCCGCGCATCCCGTCCCGCTGCGGCACGTCCAGCCGGTCCACCTTGGCCGCCCACCGGCCCACGTCTTTCCGAACCGCGCCCCGCGGCGTCACGGCGGCCGACGCCTCGCGCACGCTCAGCTCGATCTGCTCCGCCGAGGTGGCCCGGTCCGGGCCTGCTGCCTCCGTCATGCCGTCCCCCTCACGCGCCCGCGACGGCCAGGGCCGAGGCTTCGTCGTCGTAGATGGTGATCGCCTCGTCCAGCCGGGTGAGCTCGAAAATCTCCCGGTAGTGCTCGCTCAGCCCGTACGCGGCCAGCTGCTGCCGCTGCCGGTTGGCCCGGACCAGCAGCGTGACCAGCATCCCGATGCCGCCGCTGTTCATGTACTCCAGGCCGGCGAAGTTGAGCACCAGCAGGCTGGCGCGCGGGCCGCCCGCCTCCTCGTAGGCCGACATCAGCACCGGCTCACAGCCCGCGGTGACCTCGCCCTTGATGTCCACCACCGCCACCGCGTCAGCCACGTGCCTGACCTGCATGGTGACCTCTGGTCCGTCCATCACTACCCCTCCCTTAGTGACCCTGCGTTTCGTGACCCTGTATTTCGTGACCCTGCGTCTAGTGACCCCGTGTCTAGTGACCCTGCATCTGCAGCGCCGCGTCGAGATCGCCGAAGACCTCGATGAAGTCGGACAGCCGGGTGATGTCGAAGATCTCCCGGTAGTGCTCGGACAGCCCGCTGGCCACTACCTTGCGGCGCTGCGCCCTGGCCTGGGCGAGCACGCTCACGATGAGCGCGATCCCGGTCGAGTTGATGTAGTCCACCCGGGCGAAGTCGAGCACCACGGTCTGCGCCGAGCCGTCCGCGACGGCCTGCTCGTAGGCGGCGGTGAGCACGCCGGCCGCACCCCCGTCCACCTCCCCGGTGAGCTCGATGACCGCGGCATCGGCCACCGCGTGCACGGCCGCCGCACAGGTCCTGTTGTTCATTGACCGCCTCCCGGCAAGTCGGCTACCGGTGCGCCCGCGCCGGTCCGCATGGTGAGCTGGATGGTGTGCCACGGGCCGTCGGTGCTGACCTCCATGGCATCGACCATGTTCCGGATCAGGAACAGCCCCCAGCCCCGGGGCGGCTGCTCGCCCGCCAGCTTCAGCTCGAGGTCAGGGGTCACGGCGGTTCCGGGGGCAGTGTGCTCGCCGCCCCGGTCGGTGATGGCCACGATGATGTCCGGGCCGTCCTGGGTGACCTCGACGTCGACCGGGATGTCCGGCTGGTTGCGGTTGCCGTGCTCGATCGCGTTCATGGTGGCCTCGGCCACGGCGGTCTTGAGTCGCTCCAGCCGGGCGGCGGTCAGCCCGCAGCCCGCCACCGCCTCGGCCACCCGGGCCCTCGCGACCCGCTCGTTGCCCGGCTCGCTGGCCACCGCGAACGAGGCCAGCCGCCGCCCGGCCGGCTGGGCCACCGAGGTCATCGCGCACCTCCCGCGTACCCGGCGTGCAGCGATCGCTGCAAGCAGACCAGCGTGATGTCGTCCTCCTGCTCGGCGTCCGGCCCGGTGAACGCGCCCAGCTCGGTCAGGCACAGGTCGATGAGCTCCTCGCCGGACGGGCCCCGGCCGGCCAGCTCGGCCACCCGCGGGAAGCCGAACATCTCCCGGTCCGGGCTGTGCGCCTCGGCCAGCCCGTCGCTGTGCAGCAGCGCGCAGTCGCCCGGCCGGAACTGGAAGGTCTTCTCCTCGTAGTCCATGCCGGGCATCAGCCCGAGCGGCATGCCGCGGGCCCGCAGCTCGGCCACCCCGCCGGCGGTGCGCACGTAGGGCACGTCGTGCCCGGCGTTGGCGAACACGATGCTGCCGCTGGCCGGGTCGAGCACCAGGGCCAGGCAGGTGACGAACATGTGCGCCGGGATGTCCGCGCAGAGCAGGTCGTTCACGTGCGCGAGCACCGCACCGGGCGAGATCAGCCGGGGCGCGGCCCCGCGCAGCAGCGCGTGCGTGCTGGCCATCACCAGGGCCGCGGGCACGCCCTTGTCGGTCACGTCGCCGACCACGAACATGACCCGGCCGTCCGGCAGCGCGATGAAGTCATAGAAGTCGCCGCCCACGGTGCGGGCCGGCCGGTAGAACGCGGCCACGTGCCAGCTCGGCAAGTCCGGCACGGTCTTCGGCAGGAACTGCTGCTGGATGATCTGCGCGATCTTCAGCTCCTGCTCGATCCGCTCCCGGTTCCGCGCTTCCGCCTTCTGCTGCCGAACCAGCTGACCGACCCGCATGGCCGGCGCCGCGTACCCGGCGAGGGCGTTGAGCAGCCTGCGGTCTTCGGATGAGTAGTCCCGTTCGGACAGCCGTGGGCCGAGGCTGACCAGGCCGATCAGGCTGCCCGAGGAGATCAGCGGCACGGTGAGCACGACGCCGGCGTGCTTCATCGTGGCCAGCGCGGGCGAGTCCAGGTCCAGGCCGCGGATGTCCACCGCGCCGGCCGCGCTGAGCAGGTAGCCGACCAGCGGGTCGTTGGAGGCCAGCTCGAACTGGGGCCCGTCGGCCACGCTGGGCACGGTGCTCGCGGCCGGCGCCGCGGGCACGGCCGGGCGGCGCCGCCGCCAGCCCCGGGCCCAGGACCGCGGCGGCTCAGCCGGCGGCGGGGGCAGGGAGTCATCGACCGGAGCCACGCCGGGGCCGGGGGCCGCCCGGTCCAGCTGTTGCGCCATAACACCCTCCGAATCCCCAGTTCTGCGAGCTCACGGCCAGCTTAGGGAGCAGGCGATACGGGATCGTTACGGCGCAGCCCGGATGGGCGGCGGATTTCACGTTGCTGCGTTACGGTGGCTTGGTCATCCCTGGGGGGGACATGACAGACCTGGATCTCGCGCTGCTCGGGCCACCGGTGATCAGCCGGGCCAGGCGCCCCGGTCAGCTTCGACACCCGGAAAGCCACCGCCGTGCTGGCGCTGCTCGCGGTGCAGCGGCACGAGCTGAGCCGCGAGCGGCTGGCCGCCCTGCTCTGGCCAGACGCGGACGCGGTCCGGGCCCGCGCCTCGCTGCGCCGCACGCTGTCGGTCACCGCGGCCGCGGCCGGCCCGGGGCTGCTGGTCACCCGCACCGCGGTGGCGCTCGACCCGGCCCGGGTCCGGGTGGACGTGACCGAGTTCGAGG
This sequence comes from uncultured Actinomycetes bacterium, assembly GCA_963717125.1. Taxonomy (GTDB): domain Bacteria; phylum Actinomycetota; class Actinomycetes; order Streptosporangiales; family Streptosporangiaceae; genus RYN-230. The sequence continues at coordinate 545,976 of CAVQVG010000017.1, read as the reverse complement.
CGCTGGCCGGCGGTCCGGACGCGGGCCCGCTCGACCGCGCCGCCGCGCTGTACCGGGACGACTTCCTGGCCGGCTTCGCGGTGCGCGACTGCCCGGAGTTCGACGACTGGCAGGCGGCCACCGCGGACCGGCTCCGGCAGCGGCTGGCCGGGGCCCTGGACCGGCTGGTCGCGGCCTGCGCCGCCGCGGGCGACCTGGACCGGGCGACCAGCCACGCGCGCCGCTGGCTCAGCCTCGACCCGCTGCACGAGCCCGCGCACCAGGCGCTGATCAGGCTGCTGGCCTGGACCGGGCAGCGGTCCGCGGCGCTGCGCGCCTACCGCGCGCTGGTCCGCATCCTGGACACCGAGCTGGCGGTGCGCCCGCTGCCGGAGACCACCCAGCTCTACGACGACGTCCGGGCTGGCCGGCTGGCTGGCCCACCGGCGGCCGCCCCGCCCGCCGCGGCCCGGGCCGTGCCTGGCACCGGGCCGGCGGAACTGGCCGGCGAAGCCGTCGGCCGCCCCGCACCACCGCGGATCGGGGCGGCTCAGCAGGCACCCAGCCGGCGTTCGGCAGCTGAAGCTTTTCCGCTGGTCGGGAGAGACGCGGAGCTACGCGGCCTGCACCGGGCCTGGCAGGAGGTGGGCGCGGCCGGCCAGGTGGCCGCGGTGCTCGGCCCGGCCGGTTGCGGGAAGACCCGGCTGGTCGAGGAGTTCCGCCAGGACGCCCAGGCCGCCGGGGCGGTGCTGCTGGCCGGCCGCTGCCACGACGGCGAGAGCGGGCTGCCGTTCGTGCTCGCGGCCGACCTGCTCGCCGTGGCGCTGTCGGTCTGCCCGGAACTTCCGGCCCGGCTGCCCGCGCACACCGCGGCCATGACCGGGCGGCTGTGTCCCGGCCTGGCCGCGGATTACCCCGACGACGTGGCCCGGCTGGACAGCCCGCTGGCGCTGACCCGGCTGTACGCGGCGACCGCCGAGGCGCTGCGGGCCGCGGCCAGCTCAGCACCCGGCCGCGCCGGGGTGGTCCTGGTCGAGGACGTGCACTGGGCCGACGGGCCCTCCCTGGACCTGCTCGGCTACCTGGTGCGGCGGCTGGCCGGCTGGCCGCTGCTGCTGGTGCTGAGCTGGTCCACCGACCATGCCGAACGGCTCGGCGGCCTGCGCGCCGCGCTCGGCGAAGCGTCCGACGCGGGCCGGTGCACGCTGATCGAGCCCGCGCCGCTGGACGCGGGCCAGGTCCGCGATCTGCTGGCCCGGTCCGGGGTGCACGACGCGGACGTGGGCCGGCTGCTGGCCCAGACCCGCGGGCTGCCGATGCTGGTCCGCGAGTACGTAGAGGGGCTGCGCTCCGGCGCGGGCCAGCCCGGCCCCGACGGGAGCGACCCGGGCGAGCGGTGGTGGCCGCCCGCCAGCGTCCGCGAACTGCTCCGCCGCCGCCTGCAGGCGGCCAGCGAGCCGACCCGGCAGATGCTGTCCACCGCGGCCGTGCTGGGCAGCGGCTGCGACGCGGACCTGCTCCGCGCGGTCAGCGGCCGGGGTGAGGCGGAGACGGTCGAGGCGCTGGACGAGGCGGTCCACCGGTTCCTGCTCACTGAGGTGCCGCCCGCGGGCGGGCACGGGCCACCCAGCTACGAGTTCCCCTACGAGGCGCTGCGGGCGGTGGTCTACGAGTCGGCCACACTGGCCCGGCGGCGCCTGCTGCACGGCCGCGCCGCCGACGCGCTGGCCCGCCGCTACGAGCGCGACCCGGCCGGCACCCGGGCCGCGGCCGTGGCCGAGCACCTGCAGCGGGCCGGGCGGGAAGCCGCGGCGGCGGCCTGGTGGTGGCGGGCCGCCGCGCGGGCCCGGGAACTGTACGCGCACGCCGAGGAGTACGCGCACCTGCGGGAGGCGGAGGCGCTCGGCTACCCGGCGGTCGAGGTGGCCGTCGCGCTGGGCGACGCGGCGACCATGCTCGGCCGGTACCGGGAGGCGCTAGCCGAGTTCGAGACCGCGGCGGCGGAGAGCGAGCGCGGCGACGGCGCGGCCGGCCCCGGCGACGGCGCGGCGGGGCCAGGCGGCGCACCGGACAGCACCCGGGCGGACATCGAGCACAAGCTGGCCGAGGTGCACCACCGGCTGGGTGACTGGGCCTTGGCCGAGGCGCACCTGGCCGCCGCGGCCCAGCTGCTGGACCCGGCGGACGCCAGCCGCCAGGCCCGGATCGCGGCCGACCGGGCCGTGCTCGGCTACCGGCGCGGCGCCACCGCGGACGCGGCCCGGCTGGCCGCCCGCGCGCTGGCCACGGCGCGCACGGCGGGCGACCCGGCCGCGGTGGCCCAGGCGCTGAACGTGCTGGGCATGCTGGCCGCCCGCCGCGGCGACCCGGCGGAGGCCGCGGCCCGGCTCCGGGACAGCCTGGCCCAGGCCCGCCAGCTGCCGGACCGGGGGCCCGCGGTGGCCGCGCTGAACAACCTGGCCCGGCTGCTGGCCGAGAGCGGCCGGCCGGGCGAGGCGCTGCCGCTGGCCCAGGAGGCGCTGGCGCTCGGCCGCGAGCTCGGCGACCAGCACCGGGTGGCCGCGCTGCACACCAACCTGGCCGACCTGCTGCACACGGCGGGGCAGCGGGACGCGGCCCTGGTCCACCTCAAGGAAGCGGCCCGCGGCTTCGCCGCGGTGGACACCGGCGGCACCCCGCGGCCCGAGGTGTGGCTGCTGGTCGAGTGGTGAACGCGGACGGCCCGTCTCCCCGGGATCGCCGGGTGAGACGGGCCGTCCGGTGACGTTCCGGGCGCTGGCTAGCTCTTCTTCGCCTGCCAGCCGCCGCCGCTGACCACCTCACCGCTCAGGTTGAGGATGACCGGCCGGAAGTGCGGCCAGGTGTGGAAGTCCAGCACGCCGCCGGGGGCGTCCAGGCTGCCCGCGATCTGGTCGAACGAGCCGTTGCCGATCCGCTGGCCGTGCAGCCAGTTGTCCTCGACGAACTTGACCACCGAGGACTGGTCGGTCACGTTGTGGCTGACGTAGTTCTCCCGGGTCCACGGGGAGATGACGACCAGCGGCAGCCGGGGGCCGTAGCCGCACCGGTCCGGGGTGTCGCCGACCCGGATCGCGGCGGTGGCGCACACCGCGGCGTCGGCCGACGTGTTGGAGCCGTTCACCCGGGGCGAGTTCTGGTGGTCGTACCAGCCGTCGGAGTCGTCGTAGGTGATGACGATCGCGGTGGACTTCCAGAACCTGGACTCCTCGATCTGGTTGACCGTGTTGACGATGAAGTGCTGCTCGTCGGTCGGGTCCGAGTAGCCCGGGTGGCCGTCCTGGTACTCAGCCGCCTTCAGGTAGCTGACGGCCGGCATGTTGCCGTCCTTCAGCGTCGCGTAGAAGTCGGACAGGTCGTACTCGTGGTTGGCCTGGTCGGTCCGGCCGATCATGGCTTCCGAGGACGGCGGCAGGTGCTTCGGGTTGGCGGTGGACTTGTAGTACTCGAACGGGTTGTGGTGCGGCGAGTAGTCCGCCACCGCGACCCCACCGACGTTGTTGTGCGCGGAGCCGCAGACCGCGTAGCCCGCGCTGTTGGTTCCGGTCGGCGCGAACCCGCCCTGGAACCAGCCCCAGGTGACGTGCTTCGCGTTGAGCAGGTCGCCGATGTTCTGGCCGGTGCTCACCCCGACCGGGTTGGTCGTGGTGTGGCTGGCGTCCGAGCAGTCGTCGAACGCCGGGTCCAGGTCGCCGTAGATGGTGCCCAGCCCCTTGCTGTTCAGCGCGCTGACCGAGCTGGACGTGGTCACCGCGCCGGTGGTCGGGTTGACCGCGTACCCGTCGCCGTCGCTGCCGGAGATCACGTTGAGCGCCCCGGGCGTGGACGGCCCGAAGTTCGTGTCGTAGTTGTTGTCGCTCATCGCGTAGTTCTGCGCGTAGTTCCACAGCCCGGTGACGGTGTTGCCGTCGTAGTAATCCATGACGATGCCGGGCGGCCCGTATTCGCCGGTACACAGGTCGGTCTGGGTGAACTGGACGAACTTGTCCATCGCCCCGCCGTCGAACGCTTCCTGCTCCGCGGTGTAGCCGTGGTTCTGGTCGCAGGTCAGCGCCTCGGCCGGGGTGAGCCGCTCCGGGTTGTAGCTGTTCGGGTTGTGGCTGAGCAGGCTCGGCGTCAGGCCATTGACCTTGGGCGTGCCCGGCTTGGCGTGGAACGGCGAGCCGTCGGTGTTGGCCGCGTACGGGTAGGTGCCGAAGTAGTGGTCGAACGAGACGTTCTCGTCGAAGAGCACGACCAGGTGCTTGATCGGTGTGCTGGTCGGGGCGACCACGCGGTACTCGCTGGCGGACGCGGCGGCCGGCCCGGCCACCGAGTTGACGGTGTTCGCGTTGGACGTGCTCGCGCTGGCTACCGACACACCGGCGGCGGTGCCGCCGGCCAGGACGCCGGCGGCGAGGATGGCCGTGTAGCGGCCACGCCACCGGAGCCTGGCCCGGCTGATGCCGGTGCCATTGCCTGGGCCTTCGCCCATGTAACCCTCCTGAGTCTGGGCAGATCATTGGCGCCGTAGCCGCGCACAGCGGGCAGCGTGGCACCATCGCGCACAACAGAGCCAAAGCTTTCGGAAGGGTATGGCCAAATGGCGTCGGGCAGTTTACCGGCAGGCAAACGAGCGAACAAAAATGCCGATCACTGAGCCTCGTGGCTGGCTGCCTTGTGCCTGGCTGCCTCGTGCCTGGCTGCCTCGTGGCTGGCTGCCTTGTGCCTGGCGGTCAGGTCAGCAGGGGCCGGCCTAGGTAGTCGCTGGTGTCCCGGACGCCGGGCAGCGCGAAGAAGTAGCCGCCGCCGAACGGGCTGATGTAGTCCACCAGCGGCTCGCCGACCAGCCGCGCCTGCACCGTCTCGAACCCGCGCTGCAGGTCCTGCTGGTAGCAGACGAAGACCAGCCCCATGTCCAGGTCGCCGACCGCGTCGATGCCGCGGTCGTAGTTCCAGCCGCGGCGCAGGATGCGGTTGCGCTCGGTCTGCGGGGTCCGCGGGTTGGCCAGCCGGATGTGCGCGGTGAGCGGGATGGCCGCCCCCGTGGGGTCGACCGAGTAGTTGGGCCGGGCGAACTCGCTGTTGCCGTCGAGCGGTGCGCCGCTGTTCCGGCGCCGGCCGATCATGTTCTCCTGCTCGCTGATGCTGACCCGGTCCCAGAACTCGACGAACATCCTGATCAGCCGGATGACCTGGTAGCTGCCGTGCGCCGTCCAGGACGGCTCGCCTGCCGCGCCAGGCTGGACCCAGACCAGCCGGTCCATCTCCGCGGCCAGCTTGGTGTCCGGGTTGGCGATGCCGTCCATGAAGCCCATCAGGTTGCGCGGCGTGGTGCCGGCTGGCCGCGGCGGGCTGGCGAACCCGTCGATCCGCCACGCCGCCTGCATGCCGCCGCGGGTATGCCGGGCGATGTCGCGGAGCGCGTGCAGCACGGTGTCGGTGCTGCCCGCGGACAGCTGCAGGCTCAGGTCCCCGGCGCACTGAGCCGGGTCCAGGTCGTCGTTGGGGAACGTGGTCATCGCGGTCAGCCCCGCCGGCTTGCGCCCGGCCAGCCCGAATCGGTCGTCGAACAGCGAGGCGCCGACGCCGACCGTGACGGTCAGCCCGTCCGGGACCACGGTGGGCCCGAGCACCCCGGAGTCCGGCGGAGGCGTGCCGATGCCCTCCGGCGGCGGGGTGCCGCCCGCGGTCAGGAACCGGGCGCGGTCGGTCAGCGCGCGCAGTAGGTCGGTCAGCTCGCCGCGGCCGTCCGCGGTCACGTTGAACGACACCACCAGGGTCTGCCGCTGTGGCTTGGCCACGATGCCGGCCTGGTGCACGCCGTGGAACGGCACCGCGGGCAGACGGCCGAACCAGCCGTGCTCGCTCAGCGCCGACCCGGCCGGGGCAGGCTGCGCGGACCGGTAAGCGTAGCCGCCGGCCGCCCCGGCCAGCACCCCGCCGACCGCGCCGGTCACCCCGGCGCCCAGCGCGCCGCGCAGGAACGAGCGGCGCGGCGGCCCGCCGGCCGGCGTGCCCAGCGTGTCGGCCGGCGTATCCGGCCCGCCGGCCGGCGTGTCCGGCGGGCGGGGCTCGGCCGACGTGCCCGGCCCGGCGTGCGTATCCGGTGCGTCCGGTGCGTCCGGTGCAGCCTGTGGCAGATCGGGGCGGTCTGGCTGCGGATCACGGGATGCGGACATCACGACCTCCGCGGCTCGGTGATGACGGCGATCGGGGCGAGATCCTCCAGCGCCTGGCTGGCCGCCGCGTCGAGCTGCTCCCGCTGCGTGGGACTGAGCCGGCTGACCGGTGTCCAGCTGCCGTCCGGCCGCTGCTGGGCCTGCAGCAGCGTGCGCAGCCGGTGCAGCCAGGTGTACACCCCGGGCAGCCCGCGATACCGCGGCACCAGCAGCGGATGCAGGATGCCGAGCAGCTCGTACGTGCCGGTGAGGTTGGCGTCGGCGGTGGCCAGCGTGGTCCCGCTGCCGAAGTCGTCGTGCCCGGTGAGCTGGAATTCCAGCGCGTTCTCCAGGATCTCGTGGGTGCGCAGGCCGAGGTCGGTCAGGTCTTCCTCCATGCCCGGCCACAGCGTGCGCAGCTCCCGCACGTCGTTGTCCATGGTCACCGCCGGACCGGCCAGCTCCGCCGCGCTCTGGCCATGCCACAACCCGTACTCGAGCCGGTAGAAGCCGGCGAAGGCCGGATCCGCGACGCCCTTGGGCAGCCCATCCGGGCGGCCGTCGATCCGGGTGTCGTAGTTGCCGAACGTCCCGTAAGCGGCGCCAAGCCGCTCGTAGGTCAGGTGGGCCGGCAGCCACGCCCGCCGGGCCGCACCGAGATGGCCGGCCCGGATCAGCCCGGTCAGCGTGTCCACCTGGCTGGCCAGCGTGGCCAGCCCGGCCGTCACGTAGGCGTGGTACTCCTTGGCCGGCGCCAGCAGGTCGTTGGCCGTGACCGGCAGCACGGCGGCGGCCCCGCGCTGGTGCCCGCCGACCCGGACCACCGGCCCGGTGAGCGGGTCGGTGTCCTCGATCAGGCAGCGGAACGCGTACCGGCCGGACCCCAGATCGACCCGCATCGGCACGGTGGTAGCCGGTCCGACCTGGTCCACTTCGGCGTACACCGCACCATTGGCCGGGTTGACCAGGTTGACCTCGGCACCGCCGGTGCTGGAGTTGCTGATCTGGAACGTCTGCATCCCAGCGTGCACCTGCCGCCAGCCGGTCCCGCACGCACCGGTGGTCACCGTGATGACGTTGCCGGCCGGGGCTGACCCGCACCCGGACAGCCCGGCCACCAGCATGCCTGTCGTCAGCAGCCCGCCCACCACGGGCCGCACGCCAGCGGGCACCTGACCCCCTCAGCATGGAACGACCCGTTGCGAGCGCCAGAATATCCGGCCGCGCCCGCCTTTCCCCGGTAAGTATGGCCGTTCGAGGAACATTCACCGCCCATTTTGGCCATGGACATACGACGCCGGGCCGGGAACCCGGCCCGGCTCGGACTATGCTCGGCAGGCACCGAGGGAGGTGGTCCAGCTGAAGGCGCGGCTAGCCCTGCTGGCCGTCGCCCTGACGGTGCTGGTCGGGGCGGCTGCGGCCATCCCGGCCTACCTGGTCGCCCGGCACGAGACCCCCACCGCCATGCAGCTGCCCCGGGTGTCCGGCCTGCCCGCCGACATGCCCACCAGCCTGGCCAACCTGATGTCGCTGTCCGCGCTGTCGCGCACCCCAGCGCCCGGCTTCACGCTGACCGACCAGCAGGGCCACCGGCTGACCCTGGCCAGCCTGCGCGGCAAGGTCGTGGTGCTGCAGTTCATGGACCCGCACTGCACGGACATCTGCCCGCTGGTGTCCCAGGAGTTCGTGGACGCCTACCACGACCTGGGCGCCCAGGCCAGCGAGGTGGTGTTCGCCGCGGTCAATGTGAATCCGTACTACACCGAGGTGCCGGCCATGGCCGCGTACTCCCGCGAGCACGGGCTGGTCACCATCCCGGACTGGCACTTTTTCACCGGGCCGGTGCCGCTGCTCCGCTCGGTCTGGCAGGGCTACCACATCGCGGTCAGCGCGCCCAACCCGAACGCCGACGTGCAGCACACCTCGGCCGTGTACGTCATCGACCGGCACGGCCGGGAACGCTACCTGGCCATGCCGATGGCCGACCACACCAAGTCCGGTTCCGCCTACCTGCCCGCCAGCCAGCTGGCCAGCTGGGGCCACGGCATCGCGATGCTCGCCCGGAACCTGCTGGACTGACCCGCGCCGAAGGGGGCGCGCCGCCGACTGGACTGAGGAGCGAGGGAGCGAAGCGACTGAGCGACGAGGGAAGGCGGCGGGTAAAGCGCCCCCGGAGGCGCAAAGTTAAGCCGCCGACAGCGCCTCGCCCTCGGCGCCCCGGCCGGGGTCCGGCCCGCGGCCGGGCTCGGCCGCCGCCCCGTGGCCGGCCAGCACGGCCGCGTAGTGACCGAGCAGCGCATCACCGACAGCGGCCCAACTGCGGGCCAGCACCCGCTGCCGGGCAGCGCGACCCTGCGCCGCCCGGACCCACGGGTCGGCCACCAGCCGGGCCGCCGCCCGGGCCAGCGCGGCAGCGTCGCCGGGCGGCACCAGGTATCCGGTGATGCCGTCGTTGACCAGGTCGATCGGTCCGCCCACGGCCGGCGCGACCACCGGCAGCCCGCTGGCCGCCGCCTCCTGGATGGTCTGGCCGAACGTCTCGTGGCAGCCGCTGTGCACGAACACGTCGAGACTGGCGAAGATCCGGGCCAGCTGCTCGCCGCGGTGCTGGCCGAGGAAGACCGCGGCCGGCATGACCTTGCGTAGCCGGTCTTCGGCGGGCCCGCCGCCCACGATGATCAGCCGGGTCCCGGGCAGCCCGGCGATCGGCGCGAGCAGGTCCACCCGCTTCTCGTTGGCCAGCCGCCCGACGTAGCCGACCAGGATCTCACCGCGTGGCGCCAGCGACCGGCGCAGCGACTCGCTGCGGTGCGCCGGGTTGAACCGCTGGCAGTCCACCCCCCGGCCCCACAGCCAGACCCGCTCGATGCCGTGCGCCCGCAGCCGCTCGGCGCTGGCCGTGGACGGGGCCAGGGTGCGGTCGGCGGCGTTGTGGATCCGGCGCACCCAGCGCCAGGCGGCCACCTCGGCGGCGGCGCCCAGCCGGTAGGCACGGGCGTAGCCGGGCACGTCCGTCTGGTAGACGGCCACGGTGGGCAGCCGCAGCTGCCGCGCGGACACCATGCCGCGGGCGCCGAGCACGAACGGGCTGGCCAGATGGACCACCTCGGCCCGGTGCTCGGTCAGCCAGCGGCGGATCACCGCGGACCCGAGCCCGAGCCGGAACGTCGGGTACCCGGGCAGCGGCACGGACGGCACCCGGCGCACCGGATACCCAGGGTCGGCGGGCTGGCCGCCGTCGGCTGCGGCGCCGGCCGGCTGGGGCGCGACCACCAAGGGCTCGTGACCCCGGGCTACCAGGTGCTCGGCCACCCGGAGCACGCTGTTCGCCACGCCGTTGACATCGGGCGGGAAAGACTCTGCAATGATCCCGATCCGCACGCTCCCACCATGCGGCCGCGGCATGGCGCCAGCGGCGGCAATGCCATGGCCAGCGTGAGAACGCTCGATGACAATTGACCGCGCACGTGGCCTGCGGATTACCGCGTGTTCACCGGCAGGCCAGCCCCGACCCGGGCCCGCCTGCGACACAATACCGATCATGCAAACTCTGGTCGTCGATCACCCGCTGATCGCGCACAAGCTGACCGCGCTGCGCGACGAGAGCACCGACTCGCCCACCTTCCGCCGGCTCACCGACGAGCTGGTCACCCTGCTCGCCTACGAGGCCACCCGGGAAGTGCGCGTTCAGCCCGTGACGGTCCAGACCCCGGTGGGCGAGGCCCAGGGCGTCAAGCTGGCCCGGCCGGAACCGCTCGTGGTGCCGGTGCTGCGCGCCGGGATCGGGATGCTGGACGGGATGATCCATTTGCTGCCCACCGCCGACGTGGGCTTCGTCGGGCTGGCCCGGGACGAGGAGTCGCTGGTCGCGGCCACCTACGCCAACCGGCTGCCGGCCAACCTGTCCGGCCGCGACGTCTTCGTGCTCGATCCCATGCTGGCCACCGGGGGCACCCTGGAGACCGTCATCACCATGCTGGCCCAGCGGGAAGCCGCCTCGGTCACCGCGGTCAGCCTGCTGGCCGCGCCGGAGGGCGTGGACCGGCTGGCCGCCACGTTCCCCGGCGACGAGCCGCTGCCGGTCCGGGTGGTGATCGCGGCCCTGGACGAGCGGCTGAACGAGCGCGGGTACATCATCCCCGGCCTGGGCGACGCCGGCGACCGCCTGTTCGGCGAGGTCTAACGCCGCCCCAAGTGCGTGGCTGAATCATTCATGCAGACCGGTATGCGTGAATGAATCACTCAGGTAGTGCCGAACCCGCGCCGGCGGCGATGAATGAAAGGTCAGCGCAGTTCAGCGGGGCGATCGTGGCTGGGCTCGGCCCCGGGCGGCGCGGGGTCGCGGAACCGGGACGCGTCCATCAGCATCGAATCGCCGCGGAACACCGGGGTGTGCCGGACCCGTTTCTCGATGGCTACGGCGGACGCCGTGTAGCCGAGGAACAGGAACAGCGAGAAGGCCTGGATCAGAATCCACCCCCATTCGGCCGACGTGGACGGCCAGGTCAGGATCCAGTCGTTCAGCCCGTGTAGCACCATGGGCACGGCGATGCCGAGCAGCCACAGCGGGATCCGCTGCCGCCGGTAGTTGGTGCCCAGGCCGATGAAGAAGCCGGCGATGCCGGCCCACAGCGCGTGCTGCAGGCCGTCCACGAACACCCGCTCAGCGAATTCCGGGATGCCGAACGCCGAGCCGCGGGCGATCGCGATGATCGCGTTGGGCACGTAGACCTTGGACGCCTCGTACGCGCCGAAGAACAGCCCGGACAGTGTGGCCAGGAACATCCACATCCGGACGTCCAGCTTGACGTGCCGGACCTTGAGCAGCACGATGGCCAGCACCATCACCGGCAGCGCCTTGGTCAGCTCCTCGGGCAGGCCGACCCCGATCACCCAGCCGAACAGGCTGTGGCTGGTGGTGGGTGGGGCCAGCGCGCGCTCCCAGGGCAGGGTCAGCGCCGGGATCAGCACGAATTCCGCCGCGATGATGATCGCCGCGACGATCAGGTGCAGCCGGGCCAGCGGGCCCGGCCGGATCAGGAACCAGAACACCAGCGCCCACAGCGGGGCCACGTACAGGCAGTACACCCAGCCCAGCGTGACCAGGTCCGCGTTGTGCTGCAGCACGATGAGCAGGATCAGCGGGGTGAGCGCGTACGCGGTGACCAGCAGCCGGGGCCACTGCCGCATGGCCGGGTCGCGCAGCCAGGCGCCCATCGGCACCAGGATGCGCAGCGCGCCGATGAACTGCCCGCCCAGCGGGTCGCCGGCCTTCCGCGGCGCGGCGTGCCCGGCCGGCCCGGCTGCCGCCGGGGGCGCGGGTCGCGCCGCGGGCGCGGCTGCCCCCGGCGCCGCGGCTGCCCCCGGCGCCGCCGCTGCCGCTGCCCCGGCCGCTGGCCCAGCCGCAGCCGCCGCCCCGGCTGCGGCTGCCCCAGCCGCCGCCCCAGCTGCGGCTGCCCCGGCCGCTGGTGCCGCTGCCGCGGGGGCGGCTGCCCCGGCCGCTGGTGCCGCCGCCGCCGGGGCGCCGGACGCGTCCTCGCCGGCCGGGACCGGCTCGAACCGCACCGCCGGGCCGTCCGGCACGGCTAGCCGGGCCTCCACCGGCCGCCCCAGGTAGTACTGGGCCACCGGCTGGCCGAGCACGAACGTCCCACTCCGGCCCACGTTCTCCAGCACCCAGCCCTGCGCACCCCAGCTGAGCCGGACGTGCTCCCTGGACACCCGCGGGTCAGTGACCACCACCACGCTGTCGTCGCGGCGCCCCACGTAGCCGACCTGTCCGGGTTGCAGCACAGCACGCTGATCGCCGTGGCTGACCACGAGCTCGTTCATCCCGCCCTCCCCCGGATGGACCCACGTACCGGGCCGAAGTTGATCGTCATCGGCCGGACCCGCAGCCGCTGATGCGGCTTGACCGTCTTCGCCTCCTCATCAGCTGGCTGCACCGTCCACTTCGCCTCGCTCAGATTACGCAGCACGACCTCCCCCGGGTGGTGCGGATGCCGTTCCACCACCGCAAGCTGGGTCCGGTAATCGCGGTCGTGCCGTAGGTGGTTCCCGGTCAGCACGGCCCCCTCGGACAGCGCGACGCGATGCCCGGGCAGCTCGAGCAGCGGCGGCGGAGGCGGCACCGACAAGCAGTTCCAGCAGGGCAGCCGCGGGTCATCCGGGTCCCAGAACACCGCCGCCGTGCAGGTGCAGGCGGACACGCAGTCGCCCAGCCGGACCAGGGCGCGGCGCCACTCGGCCTCGACCACCCGGCCGCTGAGCGACGCGTCGTGCAGGCCGGTGCCGAACGCCCGGGTGAACAGGTCGCGGATGAACCGCGGGTAGATGGGCCACCAGACCAGCATGGGGTCACCCGGCTCCGGCGTGTTGGCCGGGTCCGCTGGGTCGAACACGAACAGCGGGTCGGCCCCGAAGTGCTGCAGCGCCAGCTTGGTCTCGGAGACGTGCCCGTCCGGCTGCCAGGTGTAGGACGCGCGGACCCGGCGGCCCTCCAGCGGGTGCCCGTGCATCAGCAGGAAGAACAGGAACACCGCCATCGAGTGCAGGTCGGTGACGGTGGACGGGGTGACCTCGCCGCGGATGACCTCCGGCGCCATGAAGCGCATCGTGCCGCGGACGAACACGTCACCGCCCTCGGTGCCGACGTTGTCGTTGTCCACGATGGACACCTCGCACCGGTCCGGGTCGACCAGCAGGTTGCCGAAGTTGATGTCCCGGTAGCACAGCCCGCTCGCGTGCAGCGCGGCGAACGCGTTGACCAGTTCCCGGCCGATGGCCGCCAGCAGCCGGAACGGCGGCTGCTGCGGGGCGCGGAGCAGTTCCACCAGCGACCCGAAGCGCTCCGGCACCCAGTGCATCACGTACCCGAAGCCGTGCACCCCACCAGACTCGACGATGTCGATCGGCCAGGCGTAGGCCGGGTGCGGCCGGGTGTGCGCGGCCAGCGCCGCGATGAGCTGCCGCTGCCGGGCCGCATACCCGGTGGGCCGGTACCACTTGACCGCGACCCGGCCGCCGGCCTCGGTCAGCCCCTGATACACAACGCCCTGCCCACCCTCGGCCACCCGCCGGGTAATCCGGATCGCGGTGCCGGCGCGGGCCATCCGCACCACGTCGCCGACAGCCGGAAAGTCCGCGCCCGGCGGCGTCATGACGGCCACCCGGCCACCGGGGCCGCCAGCAGGAGCGCGGCCGCGGCGTCGTCACCGCTGCCATCGGCGGACGCGCACCGGGCCACCCAGGCCGGCAGCTGGGCGCGGACCCAGTCCGGGCCATGCTGCCGGCCCAGCCGGACCAGGTCGGCGCCGAACAGCGGATACCAGGGCTCGGCGGTCTGCGCGTTGCCGAACCCGTCGGTGGCCAGCAGCACCGCGGCCGGCGGGCGGCCGCCGAGATGCACCGCGGCCAGCCGGAACGCGTCCGCCGCGTCCGGCTGGCACAGGCTGGTGGTACGCACCCCGTCGAGCCGCGGGTCACCGGGCACCGGCAGCGTCGCCGTCCCGTCCGGCCCGACCGCGACGATGTCACCGTCGCCGATCTGGCCCAGCAGCAGCCACGGCCACGTGGCCACGGCCAGCAGCAGGGTGCTGCCGTAAGGCACGGTCACCGGGTCATCCGGGCGGACCAGCCGCAGCTCACCGGCGGCCAGGGGGCGTTCGGCCAGATCGTCGTGCACCGTCCGCTGCCAGCTGCGGAGCACGGCCGGAACCAGCTCGGCGCGGGCGGTCGCGGTCAGCCCGGCGGCCCGCGGGCTGACCGCCAGCCGGGGGGCCAGCCCGGCGGCCGCGCCCAGCCCGGCCTCGACGGCCAGTTCGGCGCCGCGGGCGCTGCGGAAGTGCCGCCGGTGGCCGTGGCCGTCGGCCACGGCCAGCGCGAGCCCGCCGCGGATCGCCCGGCTGCCCGCCGCGTCCTGCAGCGGCAGCCCGGTCAGCTCGTGCGAGGCGCCGCGGACCACCGCGGTGCACAGCTGCCAGTCGTGGGACGCACCCCGGGCCGCTGGCTGCACGGACATGCCCGGCTCAGACAATCGTGTCGTCGTCCGGCGCCCGGGCGCCGGCCAGCGACGGCTGGATCAGCCGGCCGGCGATCTCGCCCCGGTCCGCCCCCACCTCGGACAGCCGGGAAGCGGCCAGCGAGGCGGTGGTCAGCTGCTGCACGATCTCCTCGGCGCTGTCCGCGACCAGCACCGGGACGGCCGGGTCGGCGACGAACCGGGACAGGTACTCGGAGCTGGCCGACCGGCCGATGGCGACGGCCAGCCGGGTCGCGGCCCGGCCGGCTGGGGCGGCGAACAGCACGCGCAGCCCGGCTTCGAACTCGGCTGGGTCGGTGGGCCTGCCGTCGGTGATCAGCAAGACGGCGGGGCGGAGCGCCCGGGCTTCCAGCCGGCCGGGCTGCAGCGCGTCGGCCAGCAACTGGAACGCCGCGCCCATGTGGGTGAGCCCCTTCTCCACGTGGTGCAGGGGTTTCCAGCGGGCCCCGGCGGCCGGCAGCGGCGCCGGAATGTGCCAGGTCGCCTCGTCCGCGAACGCGATGGCCCGGATCAGCACCTGGGCCTGTTCCTGCTCCCGCTCCCAGGCCGCGAGCTGGGGCAGCATGCTGGCGATGGCGAAGTTGAGCGCCTGCATCCGGCCGTCGGTCTTCATCGAGCCGGAGCAGTCGGCCAGGATGAAGAAGTGCAGCGGGCGGCGGGATACGCCGCCCCCAGGCATGATCGTGACGCTTTCCGGCATGCCCTGGCCTCCCCCGCCGCGGCCGACATGACCCCCTCGGAAGTTCCCACCCTAACCCGGCCGACTCCCGCAAATCTATCCCGTGACCTGGGAAAATACTGAGAGTAGTGATATCGATGCTGGGTTGTTAGACTCGGCGGTCTGACCCTGGGGGGAGGGTCTGTCCATGGCTGACGACGTGGGGCCAACGTTCGATCCGGGCGGTGAGGCGCGCAGCGTGCTGCAGTCGGCAGTGGCCGACTTCGGTGTCCGGGTGCTGTCCGATCCAGCCATCGTCGATGGCATCTGCGAGGACCGGCTGCCGGAATGGCCACGCGAGGCCAGCCTGATCAGCACCGCGGCCCGGGCCGACGTGGCCGACATGCTGCAGCAGCAGGCCGGCGGCATTGGCCCGGACACCGCGGTGCGGCTCACCGCGGGCACCCTGGCCGAGAGCCGGTCGCTCGACCCGGCCGCCTGCGTGTGGGTCGTCGGCGAGTTCGCCCGCGCGCTCGGCTACCAGGTGTCCGACGGGCTGCGGCCGGCCACGGCCAATGGCGCGGCGCCCGGCGGCGCCGCGGCCAACGGGGCGGCGACCGCCGGCGCCGGCGGCGCGGCATCCCGCGGCACTGGCGGCGCGGCAGCCGGCCGGGTGGTCGGGGATGCGCCGGATCCAGTCCCGGGCCGACCCGGGGATGCGGTGACCGCGCTGCCACCGGAACCCGCGCCGCGCTCCGGCGGCGCACCGCCGGGCCAGGACCCGACGGTGCCGCCGGCCAGCGGCCCCGACCGGCCGGCCAGCGGCCACCCGGCGGATCTGGGCCACAGCCCGACGGTGACCAGCGCGGCACCGCCGGTCACGGGGGCGCGGCCACCTGGCGCGGGCGGCGGCCCACCCGCGCCCCCCGGGCGGCCACCGGTGCGGCCGGGCGGGCCGAACCAGAAGGTGCTGCTGGCCGGCGGCGCCGCGGCGCTGCTCGTGCTCTACTTCATCCTGGCCGGGGCGACACACCTGCCGCCGTTCAGCCAGGCCAGCCCGACCCCGGCGCCCAGCCAGTCCCAACCCCCGACGCCGGCCGCGTCGCCGACCTCACCGAGCCCCCCGGCGACCCCGGGCCTGACCGCCACGCAGCGCACACTGGCCGCGCTGATCCCCGCGTCGGTCGCCGCGGATAACAGCTGCCGCACCGTGTCCAGGGGGAACTTCGGGTCGGTCGCGGAATTCGACTGCGCCGGCGCGCCCAGCGTTTCGGCCGGTGACGTCAACTATTACCTGTTCCGCACACAAGCCGCGCTGAACCACGCGTACCTCGTCTTCCTGTCGAGTTTCGCGCACTCGGCAGAGAACACCGGCCCGTGCAACCAGGGCACCGGCTCGGCCGCGTTCCGCACGTTCGCGCCGTGTGAGACCAGCTACCACGTCGGCAACACCAGCCTGGGCGGCCGCATCATGGAATACCCCTACAAGGGGAGGCCCGATATCAGCACCACGTACGGCAGCAAGCTGGTGCTCGTCAACATGGGCGGCAACAACAACGGAAACAACCTGCTGGCGTTCTGGGACCGCATCTCCAACTGGATCAACCGCTAACCGGCCGGTGGCGGCCCTAGGTGCCGATCGGGTGCCAGATGGTCTTGGTCTCCAGGAAGGCGAGCATCCGGTCCAGGCGGGGCGTGGCCGCCCAGTCCTCGGCCGCCCCGTCGCGGCCCACCGGGAACACCCGCTTGACGTTGCCGGCCGCGGCCCGCTCCAGCTCGGCCCGGGCGGCCGGGTCCGCGCCGGTCAGGTCGATGGCGTTCACGTCCATGTGCGCGGCCAGCACCGGCGCCAGCTCGGCCGTCCGCCCGGTCAGCACGTTGACCACGCCGCCCGGCACGTCCGAGGTGGCCAGCACCTCGGCCAGGCTGATCGCGGCCAGCGGGGCCTGCTCGCTGGCCACCAGCACGGCCGTGTTCCCGGTGGCGATGACCGGCGCGAGCACGCTGACCAGGGCCAGCAGGCTGGCCTCGGCGGGCGCGAGCAGCGCCACCACCCCGGTCGGCTCGGGCACGCTCAGGTTGAAGTACGGCCCGGCCACCGGGTTGGCCGCCCCGGTGATCTGGCCGATCTTGTCCGGCCAGCCCGCGTACCACACCCACCGGTCGATGGCCGCGGCCACCTGCTGGGCTGCCCTGGCCGCCCCAGCCCCAGCTGCCTTAACGCCCTCATCGGCGAACTGACCGGCCCGGCCCTCGAGTAGTTCGGCGACGCGGTAGAGGACCTGGCCCCGGTTGTACGCGGTCGCGCCGGACCAGCCGGGAAACGCCTTGCGGGCGGCTTGCACCGCGTCCCGTGCGTCCTTGCGGGACGCCCGCGCCGCGTGCGCCAGCAACTCGCCGCGCCGGCCGGTGACCGGGTAGGACCGGCCCGACTCGGAACGCGGGAACGCGCCGCCGATGAACAGCTTGTACGTCTTGCGGACGTCGAGCCGCGCGGGCTGGCTGCGCTCAGGCATCGAGGTGCTCATCCATTGACGTATCCAGCCAGCCCGTGCCGCCCGCCTTCCCGGCCGAACCCGGATTCCCGGTAACCGCCGAACGGGCTCGCCGGGTCGAACCGGTTATAGGTGTTGGCCCAGACCACCCCGGCGCGCAACCGCTGGGCCATCCAGAAGATCCGGCTGCCCTTCTCGGTCCAGATGCCCGCGGACAGCCCGTACGGCGTGTTGTTGGCCTTGGCCACGGCTTCGTCCGGGGTGCGGAACGTGAGCACGGACAGCACCGGCCCGAAGATCTCCTCCTGGGCGATCCGGTGGGCCTGGCTGACCCCGCTGAACACGGTCGGCGGGAACCAGTAGCCCCGGTCCGGGATCGGGCAGGCCAGCGACCAGCGCTCGGCGCCCTCCTGCTCCCCAACCGCGGACAGCTCGGTGATCTTGTCTAGCTGCTGCCGCGAGTTGATCGCGCCGATGTCGGTGTTCTTGTCCAGCGGGTCGCCCAGCCGCAGCGTGCCGAGCCGCCGCTTGAGCCGGTCCAGCACGGTGTCCGCGACCGACTCCTGGACCAGCAGCCGGGAGCCCGCGCAGCACACGTGGCCCTGGTTGAAGAAGATGCCGTTGACGATGCCCTCCACCGCCTGGTCCAGCGGAGCGTCGTCGAACACCACGTTGGCCGCTTTGCCGCCGAGTTCCAGGGTGAGCTTCTTGCCGGTGCCCGCGACCGCCCGCTGGATCTCCTTGCCCACCTCGGTCGAGCCGGTGAACGCGACCTTGTGCACGCCCGGGTGGGCGACCAGGGCCTGCCCGGTGGCGCCGTCGCCGGTCAGGATGTTGACCGTGCCCGGCGGTAGTTCGGCCTGCTGAATGACCTCGGCCAGCAGCAGCGCGGTGAGCGGCGTGGTCTCGGCCGGCTTGAGCACGCAGGTGTTGCCGGCGGCCAGCGCCGGGGCAAGTTTCCAGGCCGCCATCAGCAGCGGGAAGTTCCAGGGGATGACCTGCCCGGCCACGCCCAGCGGGCGGGGGTCCGGGCCGAACCCGGCGTGCTCCAGCTTGTCCGCCCAGCCCGCGTAGTAGAAGAAGTGCGCGGCGGCCAGCGGGATGTCCACGTCCCGCGATTCCTTGATCGGTTTGCCGTTGTCCAGGCTCTCCAGCACGGCGAACTCGCGGGACCGCTCCTGGATGACGCGGGCGATCCGGTACAGGTACTTGGCCCGCTCCCGGCCGGGCATGCTGCCCCACGCGCCCTCGTAGGCGTCCCGGGCCGCGCCGACGGCGCGGTCCACGTCCTGGTCGCCGGCCTGAGCCACCTCGGCCAGCGGCTGCTCGGTGGCCGGGTTGAGCGTGGCGAAGTGGCCGCCGTCCGCCGCCGGGACGAAGTCCCCGCCGATGAACAGGTCATAGCTGGGCGCGATCGACACGACATCCGTGGACTCGGGGGCCGGCGCGTAGTCCCACGCCGTGCTGGCGTCCAGCGCCTGGTCAGCCATGCCGCTAACGTATCGCGCCGCAGCTGATGCGGCGATCAGGCAGGGCAGGGACCCGTAGCGGCTGACCAGCCTGGATCTGGCTGCTGCGGCCGAGCTGGTTGGCCTGCTGCAACTGGCGCACCGTGGTGCCGTACCGGCAGGCGAGTTCGGACAGCGTGTCCCCGGGTGACACGACGATCGTGGTCCACAGCAGCGGGATCAGCGTGGGCACCGGCATCAGGCTGGGCAGGTCCGAGGAGGGCAGGCCGAACCGGGCGGGCGAGGTGGGCAGCAGCCCGCCGGGCGAGTATGAGTCGCCCGGGTAGGAGCTGACCGGGAACGGGAAGGCGACCGCCGGCTGATGCAGGTGGTGGTCCAGCGTGGCCGCCCCGATAGCCAGGGTGACCAGCAGGAAGCCGATGTTGAGCAGGATCAGCAGCTCGCGCCGGGTCCCGGACTGGACCTCGGGCAGCGGCCCGGCCGGGTGCGGCCGTGGCACCGGGCCGGCGGCGCCACCGCCCGCCTCGGCACCGGCGCCCGCGTCGGCCAGGCCGGGCACGGTGATGCGGCCCAGCTCCGGCGGCACGTCCACGGCCACGTCCAGGTAGGCCAGGCTGGATCGCAGGTTGCCGACCTGGGCCGGGGACCGGACCGCGGCGTTGACCAGGCTGGGGAACTCCACTACGGCGAGGTCCAGGCCGATCAGGGTGCTCGGCCCGGTCCAGTTCAGCTTCCAGGAGGCGTAGCCAGCCTGCACCAGCAGGCAGCCGACCAGCGCGGCCAGCGCGCCGCGCAGCCTATCCAGCACTTGATCCCGCGGCGCATCTGGGGCCGCTGCGGGCAGCCGGGCCTCAGCCAGGGTGCTCCGGGCCAGCGCCGCGGCCAGCCGGGCCGCGGCCCCGCCGGCCAGCAGTTCGAGCACGGTGCCCAGGGTGGGCTCGGGCTGGACCGCGACCCGGCGGGCCGCGTCGAGGAGTTCGCTGGCCGCGGCGACGGCCAGGGCGTCCGCCACCAGGTCGGCCCACTCCGGCCAGGGCAGCACCGGCGCGCCGGAGCCGGCCGGGAAGACCAGGTCCGCGACGGCCAGGAACACCGGGCCCGGGCCGGCCAGCAGCTGGGCCGCCGGAGTCAGGTCGCGGCCCGGCCGGCCCGCGGCGCTGCCGCCGGCCACCCCGGCGCCGGCCACCCCGGCGCGGCGCGCCTCACCTGCCTCGATCCGGCGCAGCCGGGCGGCCAGGCTCGGATGCGAGTCCAGTGGTGATCGCGCCACCTCGGGCGGGGACGCGCGCAGCCGGGCCAGCACGTCGCCCGCCAGCGGGTCGGCGAGCAAGTCTGCGAACGCGTCGAACAAGCCGCCCGGGAGGAACCCCTCGGCCCGCGCCGTGCTGGCGAACCGGCTGAGGAAATCGGCCCACGCCACCGCGATGGCGTGGCTCGACCGGAGCGCCGCGGCGGTGGCTTCCGGCCCGGCCACCGCCACCGCGGCCGCGTCCGCCTCCAGCTCCTGCTGCCGCCGCATGGCGAACGACAGCTGCAGGTACAGCCGCGCGTAGCCGCGGTAGAGGCGCCGCAGTAACGCCGCGACCACGTCGAACCGGCGCCGCCGGCCGGCCAGGCCGCCCAGCGCGTCCTGGATCTGCTCCAGGGCGACCGCGCCGCGGTAGGTGACGGCCCCGATCCGGGTGTGCCGCCGGGCGTAGTGGCCCAGTTCGTGGCTCAGAACGGCGCGCAGCTCGCCGGTGCTCAGCCCGAGCAGGAGCGGCAGGCCAACGTACAGCCGCCGGGTGCCCGGGACCAGGCCAAGCAGCCGGGTTTCCTCGCTCACCTGGGCGTTGGCCTCGGCGGTCACCCGTACCTCGGCGGGCGGGGCGGTGCCGACCGCGGCCGCCAGCTCGGCCACCATGGCGCACAGCGCGGGCGCGTCAGCCGGGTCCAGCAGCACCGACGGCCGCGGCCCGCCGGCCCGTCGGCTGACCGCGAACAGGCAGGCCAGCACGGCCAGCACCGGCGGGGCGCTGAGCCGGGCCAGGTTGATGACATTGGTATAGGTCTCCACCTGGCCGGGCGCGACGACCAACGGTTCGAGCACCAAGGTCAGGTCGGCCAGCACCATGACGAACGCCAGCACGTACAGCCCGGCCAGCAGGGCGACGGCCAGCGTCGCACGCAGCGTGGTCAGCACGGTGCGCTTCCGGGCGGGCCGCCCCCGGCGTCCGGCCTGGCCGCCGCATCCAGCCTGGCCGCCGGGTCCAGCCTGGCCGCCGGGTCCAGCCTGGCCGCCGGGTCCAGCCTGGCCGCCGGGTCCAGCCTCGCGGCCGGGTCCGGGCTGGCCGCTGGGCCAGCCAGCGGGCCAAGCCGGGCCAGCAGCGCGGCACACCCTGACCGGTCCGCTTCGACCGCGCGCTCGACCTGCGCGGCCACCGCCGCGAGCAGGGCCGCGAGCGGATCGCCGGACCACGCCGCCGCGGTGGTCATGGCCCGCCGGGCCACGGACATGAGTGCCTCCTGCGCGTCCTGGCCGCTGGCCGGGATCAGCCCCAGCGCCTGTTCTAACGTGCGGCGGCCCTGGTGGATGCTGGCCGCGACGGTGCCCCGGCGCACCCCGAGTTCCCGGGCGATCTCCTCCTGCGGCAGGCCGTACAGGCAGTGCAGGACCAGCGCCACCCGCCGCGCGGGCGGCAGGCTGGCCAGCAGCCGCAGCACGTCGTGGGCCTCAGCCACCTGATCCGGGCGGCTGTCCGCCGGGACCGGCAGGTCACGCGCGGCGTCCAGCGCCTTGGCCCAGCGCCGGCGGGCCCGCCACAGCCGCTGCGCCATGACCTTGTAGACCCAGGCTTCGGCGGAGTCATAGCCGCCGATCCGGTCCCAGCGCCGGAACGCCTCACTGTAGGCCTCCTGGACCGCGTCCTCGGCGTCCTGCCGGTGCCCGCACAGCATGATCGCCCGGGCCAGGATGGCCGGATAGGTGCAGCTGACGAAGCTGCCGAAGTCCGGCTGCGGCGGCGGGCCGCCAGCGCCGGCCATGTGGGAAGCTCGCTCACCGTGCCCCCCGGCGCCCCGCCGGGGCCGGCCCACGGCCGGCCTGAACGACCAGCAGGCTGCCGTCCCGGCGACGGTCCAGGACCGACGAGCCAGGCCCGGCCGTCCGCAGCAGCCCCGCGGCGACGTCACCGCGCACCCGCTCGGTGCACATGGCCAGCCACCATGAGGCCAGCCCGCCCAGCAGCCGGATGGCCGCCGCGACGGAGCTGAGCACGATCGCCACCAGCATCCACAACACGCCCTTCCGCCCCGTGCCCGCGCCCTGTGCCGCGGGTGCTCACACTCAGGAACAGCCCACGGGGCGCGAGATGTTTAGCGCGTTTGCGGAATGGTCTTCCTGCCGCCGAGCGTACCCGGGCCTGCCCCCGGCCGCCCAGAGCACAATTAGCTAGGTAATACCGGCTTAGCAAGCTCAGTAGCTGAAGGTGTACGGCGTCTTGGACGAGATGCCGCACGCCGACACGTACAGGTTGCAGGTCCCGTGCGGCAGCCCGGCCGGCAGCGTGAAGTCGGCGCTCTCGGTCTCGCCCGGCGTGCTCGGCGCCATCGTGCTGAAGTCATCGGACCGGGCGTAGTACACCTGCCCGGCCGAATTCGTCAGGTACCCCGGGGGCGCCGGCAACTGCACAGGTGAGCGGTCAGGCGGCCGGGAGCACAATGGCCAGCCCGGTGAAAGTTGCTGTAATTCAGCGCGCCGCGGCGTGCACGGTGTGCTGGATGAGCACGGCGGTGGTGACCGGGCCGACCCCGCCCGGTACCGGGGTGAGCACCGAGGCGATGCCGGTGACGGCGGCGGTGTCCACGTCGCCGGCCAGGCCGCCGCCGGGCACCGGGTTGGTGCCCACGTCGATGACCACCGCGCCCGGCGCGACATGGTCCGGCCCGATCAGCCCGGCCCGCCCGGCCGCCACCACCAGCACCTCGGCTTCGCGGCACACCGCGGCCAGGTCCTTGGTGCGCGAGTGGCAGATGGTGACGGTGGCGTCCTCGGCCAGCAGCAGCAGGGCGGCC
Source organism: uncultured Actinomycetes bacterium (assembly GCA_963717125.1). Classification (GTDB taxonomy): domain Bacteria; phylum Actinomycetota; class Actinomycetes; order Streptosporangiales; family Streptosporangiaceae; genus RYN-230. Next base: position 523,123 of record CAVQVG010000017.1, on the reverse strand, counting down.
GGCTTGCCCACCACGATGGACCGCCCGACCACCACGGCCCGGCGGCCACGCAGCGCAACGCCCTCGCGGTGCAGGATCTCCAGCACTGCCGCGGCCGTCGCGGGCGGGAACGCACCGGGCAGGCCGGCCGCGACCTGGCCGAGCGACGCCGGGTTGGCGCCGTCCACGTCCTTGGCCACGTCGATGGCCTGGCCCACCGCGGCCAGGCTGGCGCCGGGCGGCAGCGGGGTCGGGCAGATGATCCCGTGCACGGCGGGATCGGCGGACAGCCCGGCCAGCCGGGCGGTGATCTCCGCGGACCCAGCCGTCCCGGGCAGCCGGTGCACCTGGCCATCGACGCCGGCCCGGGCGGCGGCCCGCTCGATGGACCGGACGTACCAGGCCGCGCCGGGATCGTCGGTGGGCAGCAGCACGGCCAGCCTGGGCACGGTGCCCGCGGCGCGCAGCCCGCCCGCCGCGGCGGCCGTCTGCCCTTCGATGGCGGCGGCGATGGCCCGCCCATCCACCAGCTGCGTCATGACCAGCCTCCCGGAGTGATGGGTAGTGCGCGTTGACTCTGGCACACAGAAAACCTGCTGACCCCGGCGCACTGATTGGGCAGGATCGGCGGGATGGGGACGGCCTTCCTGCCCGGGCTGGAGCTGGCCGGGCAGTTCTACGCGGACGTGGTTCGGCCGCTGCTGGGCGAACTGTGCCCCGGGCTGCGCTACTCGGCGGCGCTGCTCGGCCCGGGATCGGAGGTGCTCGGCTTCGACAGCGAACGGTCCACCGACCACGACTGGGGCCCGCGGCTGCAACTCCTGCTGGCCGCGGGCACCCCCAGCCACGAGGCCGACCGGATCGGGTCAGCGCTGGACGGCCGTCTGCCGGCCAGCTTCCGCGGCTACCCGGTCCGCTTCGCGCTCAGCGGCGAGCCGCCGGAGGCGGCCCGGCACCACGTCCGGGTCGCGGCCCTCGACGCGTGGCTGCACGGCCAGCTCGGCTTCGACCCGCGGGCCGGGATCACCGCGCTCGACTGGCTGGCCACGCCCACCCAGCGGCTGGCCGAACTGGCGGGCGGCGCGGTATTTCACGACGGCCTGGGTGAGCTGGAACAGGTCCGGGCCAGCCTGGCCTGGTATCCCCGGGACATCTGGTGCTACGTGCTGGCCTGCCAGTGGCAGCGGATCAGCCAGGAAGAACCGTTTCCCGGCCGGTGCGCCGAGGCCGGCGACGACCTCGGCTCCGTGCTCATCACGGCGCGGCTGGCCCGTGACCTGATGCGGCTGTGCCTGCTGATGGACCGTCGCTACCCGCCGTACAGCAAATGGCTCGGCACCGCGTTCAGCCGGTCGGCGGCCGGGCCGGCGGTGGGACCGCCGCTGCGGGCCGCGCTGGCCGCCGCGGACTGGCCGGGCCGCCAGCAGCACCTGTCCGCGGCGCTGCTCGCGGCGGCTACGGCGCACAACCAGCTCGACCTGACCGCGCCGGTCCCGGCCACCATGCGGCCGTTCTGGGACCGGCCTTACCTGGTGCTGGGCAGCGACCGATTCGCCGCCGCGCTCCGCGAGGCCATCCGGGACCCGGCGGTCCGGGCGCTGCCCGCGGCGGGCGCCGTCGACCAGTTCATCGACAGCACCGACGCGCTGGCCGACACGGCCGCTCTCCGCGCCGCCGTCGCCGCCCTGCTCCACCCGCTCTCGCTGACCCGGTAACCCCCATTAGCGCGGTGCATTGTGCCTCGCCGGTGCGGCACGATGCACCGCGCTGATGAAAGGCCGCTAGCTCGGCGCCGCGCCGACGATGATGCGGTCGAAGTCGGGCGCGTAGGCGGACGGGTTGCTGAACTCGATCGCGTTGGCCCCGGCGGTCAGCGTCAGCGGGATGGTGATCGTGCCCACCGTGCTGAAGCTGCCGGTCGGGGTGAACTGCACGAGCTGGGCCGCGCCGCCGTTCACGCTCACGTCGGCCTGCCGCCCGGTCGCCGAGCCGTCCAGGTAGGCGATCGTCACCTGGTACGTCCCGGCGCTGGGCACGGACACACCGTTGAACGTGACCGTGCCGCCCGCCCCGACGAACCCGACCTTCTCGCCACCCGAGCAGGTCGAGCACGCGGTGATGCCCGCCCCGCCCGCGATGGTGTTCGCCGCCGCCTCGGCCTCATACGAGGTGGCCAGCGGCGGCGTGGCCGCGCTGGCGGTGACGGTGAACCCCTTGAACGTCGCCTGGCCGGGCTGGCCGACGGCGTGCGACGTGAGGAACATCCCGGCGTCCTGCGTCGCCGCCTGGCCGGTCAGCGTGGCGCTGCCCACGGTGAGCCAGGACGCGCCGTCGTAGGAGTAGTAGCCGGTATACGTGGACCCGCTGCGGACCAGTTCGAGGTAGACCGGCAGGCTCTCCGGGATGGTGCCGTTGGCCGGGGTCACGGAGTCGATGAAGTCCCCGCCGCCGGACGCCCACTCCAGCTGGATGCCCCCGGACGGCGACTCGAACAGGATCACCCCCTCCGGGGACGTGCCCGAACCGGTGATGTCGTTGCGCACCATGAGGCCGGCCTTGGCGAAACCGGTCATGTTCTGCTGCGCGGTGACCTCGGTCTCGACCGTCGCCGTGCCGCCCACCACGCCCGGCTGGTAGATGCTGCTGTACGCGTCGGTACCGCTGTACAGGTCGGCGCCGGCCCCTCGATCGCGAACTGCTGGCCGGACTGGCCGAACGCAGCCGGGGCGTCGGTGGCGGACGAAAAGGTCTTATACGGCGACTGCACCGGCGACGTGGTCGTCACGCTCACCGTTACAGAATTTTCCTGTCTCAACGCCCTCCATTGGTAGCTCGCCGCCGCCGTCACGCTGTTTGCGGCGAACAACTCCCCGGCCGGGGGCGCCGGTGCCAGCACGGTGAATTTGGCCTGCACAGTCGCCCCCGGCGCGACCGGCCCCAGCGACGCCGAACGGGGCGTTACCGTCCAGCCCGCCGGGGCGGACAGGGTGAGCCGGACTGACGGCACCGGCTGGACGCCGTCGTTGCGCAGCGCCACCGTGGCGGTGCCCGGCTGTCCCCCGGTCAGCGTGGACAGCCCGGATTCGGACAGCGTCGTGCTCGGCGGCACCAGGCCGACTGCCGCCGCTGCTATCGGCCGGATGCGCAGCAAGGCGACCCCGTGTGCGGGGACATCAGCCGCGATGGTCGAGCCGGATTCGGAAAGCCGGTGCGACCAGAGATCGTTGAGTAGATAAGCGGTGCTGGCCGGCAGGCCGACGGCGGCGGCCGTCGTGGACACGACCTCAGCCTGGCTGCTGGTGTTGAACAGGCCGGCCACCACGTCGCCGGACTTCTCGGTCTTGGCGAACACCTGGGCGGTGCTGCTGTCCGCGACCCGGGACGCGTCGATGCTGTCCTGGTCCACCGAGAGCACGGCCCGGTTGGTCAGGTAGCTCAGGTCGAGCGGGTCGAGATGGGTCAGGTCGGTGCCCAGGATGAGCGGCGAGGCGGCCAGCGCCCACAGGCTCATCTGGGTCTGCCGTTCCGGCGGGGTCAGCCCGTCGTTGCTGCCGTTGCCCAGCTCCAGCGAGTCGTAGTCGTTGAACGCGCCCGGCCCGCCGTACGGCTGCCACTGCGCGACCTGGTCGAACCGGGACTCGACGTTGGCCCAGTCGGTCAGCGGGTAGCTGCTCCCGCTCGGCTCGCACCCGTAGCACTCGATGTCGCCGCCGGTGCGCCAGCCGTTGGAGTTCTGCGCCCAGGTGGACGCGTCCGAGATGGCCAGGCTGTTGGACAGCTCCAGGTGGATCGGCCGCCCGGTCTGCCGCAGCGCCTGCGACCAGGCCTGCACGTCGGGGATGTCGAACGAGCCGACGCCGTCCAGCTTGAGGTAGTCCACGCCCCAGGACGCGAACTCATCGGCCCACGAGTCGATGAACGCCTGCGCGCCCGGCTTGCTGTAGTCGATGCCGGTCATGCCGCCGCAGTTGTAGTTGTTCTCGCTGCTCGTGGTGGCGATCTGATCGGCGGTGTAGGAGGTGCCCTCGATTGGCGTGTTCTGCGCGACCGCCTGCTTGGAGATGCCCGGCGTGACGTACAGCCCGAACTTGAGCCCCAGGTGGTGCACGTAGTTGGCCACTACCTGGATGCCGTTCTCCGAACCGTCCGGCGGGAACTTGGTGGGATCGATCACCCAGCGGCCGTACTGGTCCACGTTGGGGCCCTGGCTGCCCGGGCACTCGTACCAGAAGTCGTCCACGTTCACGTACTGGAAGCCGGCGCGGGCCAGCCCGCTGGTCTTCATCGCGCGGGCCTGCGCTTCGATGTCGGCCGCGGTGGGGTCGTGCCGGATGAAGCTCCAGCTGCTCCAGCCGAGTGCCGGAGTCTGCCCCACCCCGTTGTCCTCGGCCTGCGCCGCGGGCGCGGCCGCCACCGCGGCGACCAGGCCCAGCGGGATAAGTGGTAAGGCGGCGATCAGCGCGCGGATCAGTCTCCTCATCCCGATTTGCCTCCTTTTGACCAGGGATACCTATCTCCTTCGTACTGCGCGGTACAGGCTCGGTCAATGTCCCCCGTAATCGAACACAACTGCACAACCCACCGCCGCGGGCTTCGTCACGGTTGGCTCGCCGCCGACCGGTTTGGGCTAGCATCCTGCGCAGGCTTGAGCGCGAACAGGGTATGAGCAAGGGGCACGGCGATGAGGTTCTACGGCGAGATGCGGGTGCAGGGCAGCGGCCCGCTCGACGGCGCCCGCTTCGATGCGCTCGCCTACGCCCTCGCCGAGATCGAGGAGACCGACCCCGCGGTAGACGAGGTCGACCTCACCGCCTCGCTGGCCCAGGGCTGGATCACCGCGTCGATGGTCATCGACCAGGAGACGCTGGAGCTCGCGGTGGTCAAGCTCATGGCCACGGTGCGCACCGCCATCTACCCGAACGGGGACACCCTGGGCGGCTGGAAGTTCCTCACCGAGACGGCCGGGCTGTCCGTGCAGCCAGCCAGTGCCCGGGGCGCCGACACGAGGGCCGTGGACACCCGTGTCGCGGAGGTCCCGGCCGCGCACGCCCCGGCCGCGGACGCCAGTGCGGTCGATGCCAGCGCGGTCGATGCCAGCGCGGTCGATGCCAGGGCGGCCGATGCCAGGGCGGCGGACGGGCGCGCGGCGGACGGCCGCGCGGCCGGCGGACGGGCCCAGGTGCCTCAGCCCAGCTGAGTCCCGGCCGAAAGGCCGGTTACCCGGCAGCTGGCAGCGGCCCGGCCAGCTCGGCGGCGACCTTGCGCCACGCGTCCAGTGCGGTGTCGATGTCCCCCGGGCTGACGTCCGCGTGGGTCAGCATCCGCAGCCGCCCGGCCACCATCGTCACCAGCACCCCGTGCGCGGCCAGCCGCTGCCGCCACTCCTGCACTGGATGGCCGGACCGGGTCACGTCCACGAACAGGATGTTGGTCTGCACGGCCGCGGTGTCCAGGGCACCCGGCAAGGTCTGCGCGATCCCGTGCGCCAGCCGCTGGGCGTTGGCGTGGTCCTCGGCCAGCCGCCCCGGGCCATCGCGCAACGCGACCAGGCCCGCCGCGGCCATCAGCCCAGCCTGCCGCCAGGCCGCGCCGAACAGCACCTTCAGCCGGCGGGCTTCCCGGATGAATTCGGCGTCCCCGGTGAGCAGCGACCCGATCGGCGCGCCGAGCCCTTTGGACAGGCAGAACATCATCGCGTCCGCCTGCCCGGCGTACTCGGCCACGCTGGCCCCGGTGACCGCGCAGGCGTTGAAGATGCGCGCGCCGTCCAGGTAGAGCGGGGTATCCGCGGCGGCGCACGCCCCGGAGATGGCGGCCAGGCTCTCCACCGGCATGACCGAGCCGCCGCCCACCTGGTGCGTGTTCTCCAGCGCCACCAGGTCCACCACGTTGACGTCGTACGGATCGGGCTGCAGCGCCACCGCGACCTGGTCGGCGTCCAGCAGCCCGCGCTCGCGGGCCGCGACCCGGCGGAACGCGATCCCGGACAGGGTGGCCGCCGACCCGGCCTCGGTGCCGCCGACGTGGGCGGTGGCCTCGCACACCACGAACCGGCCGGGCCGGACGAACGCGTGCAGCGCGATCTGGTTGCAGGCCGTGCCGGTCGGCAGGTACAGCGCGGCCGCTTTGCCCGTCAGCTCGGCCGCGGCATCCTGCAGCCGGTTGACCGTCGGATCGTCGCCGTACCAGTCATCGCCCACCTCAGCCTCGGCCATCGCCCGTCGCATAGCCGCCGACGGCCTGGTCACCGTATCCGACCGCAGATCGATATAACCGTCCCTGTCCGCCGTCATCGCTGTCCCTCCTGCCGGGCCTGTCCCGGTCCGTTGTGTCCCCGCCGATGACTCTAGAGTGACCCTCGTGGCGGAGAATCCCGAGCCGGTGCCGCTGGCGGGGGTCGGCGGGACGGGGCTGACGGTCGCCGGGATCCGGGCCGCGGAGACCGAGCGGGCGGACCGGCTGTTCGCGGATCCGCTGGCGACGGCGTTCGTGGCGGCGGCCGGCTCTCCGCCGAGTCAGGCCACCAGCCAGCAGGCGGTCGCGCTGCGGCTGTGGGTGGTCGCCCGCACCGTGTTCCTCGACGAGCTGGTCATGGCCGCCTGCGCGGACGGCGTCCGGCAGGTGGTGCTGCTCGGCGCGGGCTTCGACGCCCGGGCGTTCCGGCTGCCCTGGCCGCCCGGCGTGCGGTGCTTCGAACTGGACACCCCGGACGTGCTGGACAGCAAGGACGAGGTGCTCGCCGCGCAGCACGCCGTGCCCGGCTGCGAACGGATCACCGTCCCCGGCGACCTGCGCGACGACTGGCCGGCCGCGCTGCGGGCGGCGGGCCTGCGGCCGGACCAGCCGACGGTCTGGGTGGCCGAAGGGTTGCTGGTCTACCTCAGCCCGGACGACGTGGACGAGTTGCTGGACCGGGTGACCAGCCTGTCCACGCCGGGCAGCCGGCTGGGCCTGACGTTCCGCGGCCGTGCGCCGGCCGACCAGACTTCCCCGGCGGTGGCGTTGCGCCGGTCGGCGGCCCCGGACGATCCGGTCGGCTGGCTGGCCCGGCACGGCTGGGCCGCGCAGCTCACCGGTGCTCGTGAGGTGCTGCAAGCGCACGGCCGCACGGTCCCGGCCGCACCGGCCGGCCGCCAGGCCGGGCACCGGCCGCGAGCCCTGCTGATCAGCGCGGCCCTGGACCCCGCACTGCCCCGGTCCCGCCCGGCCCGGTCGCGTCCCCGACCGGCCAGCGCGGCACCACGTCCGCACCTGGCTACCCCGGCAGGCCGCACGGCGGCGGTGGCGGCGGACCGTCCGCTGCCCGTCCTGCTGTCCCAGGCTCTGGTCGCCTTCACCATCGAATTCGACAACGAATCGGAACATCAGATCCAGCACCGGACGACCCGCGGCCCGGCGGCCCGATCGCGCGGGCCGTGGCTGGTGTCCCAGGCCATGTGGGCGAACTTCATGCGGTTCGTGCCATCCGGCGGGGTACCGCTGCGGGACGTGGCGGCGCTGGCCGCCATCACCAACCTGGGCGGGCTGGAGCGGTGGGGCTACGTCGCGGTCCAGCCGGACCCGGCCGACCAGCGGGCCAAGCCGCCCCGCCGGGACTGGGTGGTCCACCCGACCGCGGCGGGCCAGCGGGCCCAGCACATCTGGCGGCCGCTGACCGCCGAGATCGAGCGGCGCTGGCAGGACCGGTTCGGCGCGGACCACATCGCCGCGCTGACCGGGGCACTGCGCGCCGTGGCCGGCCAGACCGGCCTGGTCCTGCCGCCCTACCTGCCGGTGGTCGGCGTGCACCGGGCGGATCACGGCAGCTGGCTGGCCGCAGGCCAGGCAGGCAGCCGCGGCGCGGACGCGGATCTCCCGGCGCTGCTGTCCCACGTGCTGCTCGCCTTCGCCATCGACATGGAGCGCGAGTCGCCGCTGACCATGGTGGTTGGCGCGGGCGCACTCCGGGTGCTGAGCGGTGACCCGGTGCGGGTGGCCGATCTGCCGCTACGGGCTGGGCTGTCCAAGGAGGCGATCAGCGTGGCGCTCGGGTTGCTGGAGCGGCGCGGCTACGCTCTGGTCGAACCCGATCCGGCCGCCCGCCGGGGCAAGGTGGCCCGCCTGGCCGCGCGCGGCCAGCAGGCCCAGGCGGACTACCAGCGGCTGGTCAGCGCCGTCGAGCAGCACTGGCGGGACCGGTTCGGCGCGGAGCACATCGCCGGCCTAGCCGACGCGCTGCGCGGGCTGTTCGCTGAGGCCGATGGCCAGCAGCGGATCGCGGCCGGCCTGGTGCCCTACCCGGGCGGCTGGCGGGCCGACCCGCCGTACCTCAGCCAGACCGAAGCCATGCTGGCCAACCCAGCCGCCGCGCTACCCCACTACCCGATGGTCTCCCACCGCGGCGGCTACCCCGACGGCAGCTGACCAGGGGGTGGCGGCGTATTACGCGTGCATCGGTTCAGAGTCTGCTGGATGTACTGCCAGCGGAGCCAGGTCGGTGATGCGCTCCCAGCCAGGGGTAGCGTCCCCGATCTCCTGGATCGCGGCCCGTACCGTGGCAACCGTCTTCCGGATGGCATCCGCGGGGTCGCCGGCGGTGACGACCACGGCCACGATGACCCAGCCCTCGGCCAGGGAAGCCGTCAGATCCGTGTCTTCCACCGCGGTGTCAGCCTCGTCCAGCTCGGCCAGCGCGTCGGCTAGCGCGTCAAAGCGGCAGTCATCGAGCAGGCCACTCCCACGCAGCTGCATCTCCGTCTGCCACTTCATAGCCCGGCCTTCTCGTCCACAGCATGGACGACTGGCATCTGACCCGTTCAGCCGCTGGCGGGTTCCTCGGCCGCGAGCTTGGTGGCTAGCTCGCTGGCGTCCCGACCAGTGACGATCTCCTGGGCAGTCGGCGTCGGCCGCCGCACCGCGATCAGGCAGAAGTCAGTCGTCTCGATCTCCCACTCATCCCCGTATCGGGCCAGCACGTCACCGATGGTCACAACCGTACTTGTAACAGAGTCATCCACCATGGCCGCTGATTGTACCGCTGTATATAGACCTCTGTAGATAGCTATAGGGGTAGCCATCTGTTTATGCAGGTCACCGTGTGCCTATGGTGATCACCATGCCGGACAGGGAAGACGGGCCGCGGTTCGACCCGCACGGCCCGGACCTGGTCTATGTCCTCATCGCTGACGACATCGCCAAGCAGGTCCAGACCGGGAAGCTCGTGCCCGGTCAGCGCCTGCCGGGGGAGGACGACCTGGCAGCCGAATATGGCGTGGCCCGGATGACCCTCCGCCGTGCGATGCGTGAGTTGCGGGAGCGGGGCATTGTGCGCACAGTTGCGGGCAAGGGAACGTTCGTCATGCCCGCGAAGTCCAGCGAGCCGTAGCGGGTCGCGAGGCTTGGGTTGGGTTGGTGCGACGTGGATCGGCGCCGCCGAGGGCCGAGCGCTGTGTAATCAGTCCAGGGTGAAGTAGTCGGGGCTGGCGTAGGCGCTGATCAGCTAGCGAGAGGAGACGTTCCCTTTGAACGCTGGGTGAGGCTGGCACCCAGCCGTCAGGCACCCAGCCGTCAGGCGCCCGGCCCGCCAGGTCAGCCGTGCCCTACGGTGATCATGTGAGTGATGAGTTCCGCGTTGACCCGAATGCGCCCAAGCTCGTGTACGTCCAGGTGGCCGACCACATCGCCGCACGCATCACCGCTGGCGACCTGGCTCCGGGTGCACGGCTGCCCGCCGAGCGGGACCTCGCTACCGAGTACGGGGTTGCCTACGACACGATCAGGCGGGCGACCGCGCTGCTGCGGGACCGTGGGCTGATCCTCACCATCGTCGGTCGCGGCACGTTCGTCACCCCGGAGTCAGAGACCTGAGCTGCCCAGCCTGAGCAGCAGCAGTGAGCTCGACCCGGATGGTCAACTCTGGCGCTAGTGAACCCTGGTCCGCTCGATCGCCCGGGCCAGGTGACGGACGACCAGGACCAGGCGGTCACCGAGGCGCAGCTCGCGCAGCTGGTGCGCCAGCTCGCGGCCAAGCTCGTGGGCTAGCTCCCGCAGTGGCGTGAGTTCCGGCCGCCCCGGTGGCGGTTCGGTCTGCCTCAGCCGCCCTTCCCGCTCGGCAGCATCGAACTGGGCGTGGATCCGCGCCGGGTCCTCGTCCTCTTCGTAGAATCGCCTGGCCTCGTCGGGCCTCATACCAGCCATGATGCCTCCTACTGGGAAATGTGTCATCGGGGGTACGCGCTTCCCAGTGCCCACACGCTGCCCATCGGATCATCGACCGGGTAGAGCACAGCCTCACATCTTCGGCCGCCTACCCATACCTGCACGATTGCGCGCCGACCTCGTTCGGGATGGTCATCCCACAAGTAGCGGAGGCCGCGGGCGCCTACCAGCGCCTCGTTCACGTCACGCCAGTCCAGCCCATGCCTGGCTGACAGCTTCTTCTTCGTTGCATCGCCGATGATGAGCTGGGCGACCCATAAGGCCGGAATCACACCGTGACTGTAGAACCGGGTGGCGACAGTGGGCAGGCCGCTCGGGGCTGGCTCAGTCCAGGGTGAAGTAGTCGGGGCTGGCGTAGGCGCCGGTGAGTTGCTTGCGGCGCTGCATGAGCAGGTCGTTGAGCAGGCTGGAGGCGCCGATGCGGAACAGATCCGGGGTCAGCCAGTCCGGCCCGGCGGTCTCCTTGACCAGCACCAGGTAGCGGATCGCGTCCTTGGCGGTGCGCACCCCGCCGGCCACCTTCACCCCGACCTGGTGGCCGGTGGCGGCGGCGAAGTCGGCCACCGCGGCCAGCATGACCAGGGCCACCGCCGGCGTGGCGGCGGGCGAGACCTTGCCGGTGGAGGTCTTGATGAAGTCGGCGCCGGACAGCATGGCCAGCCAGGACGCCCGGGCCACGTTGTCCAGGGTGGCCAGCTCCGCAGTCTCCAGGATGACCTTCAGGTGCACCGGTCCGCAGGCCTCGCGGACCGCCCGGATCTCGTCGCTGACCTGGCCATACCGGCCAGCCAGGAAGGCACCCCGGTCGATCACCATGTCCACCTCGTCGGCCCCGGCGGTCACCGCGTCCGCGACGTCGGCCAGCTTGACCGCGAGCGAGGCGCGCCCGGACGGGAACGCGGTGGCCACCGACGCGACGGCCACGCCGCTACCGGCCACCTCCTTACGGGCTACCGCGACCAGGTCGGGATAGATGCACACGGCGGCGACCGGCGGCACGGCGGCGTCCTGCGGGTCGGGCCGCCGCGCCTTCGCACACAGGCCGCGCACCTTGCCTGGCGTGTCGGCGCCTTCCAGCGTGGTCAGATCGGTCATCCGGATGGCCGCGTCCAGCGCCCACAGCTTGGCCGCACGCTTGATGGACCTGGTGGCCAGCGCGGCCGCGCGCTGCTGCACGCCGACCAGGTCGGTGCCGGGCAGGCCGTGCAGCACCTGGCGCAGCGCGCCGTCCGAACCGACGATCTCCGCCGCCCAGTAACCTGCCTGACTGGCCGGCCTGGCCTGCACCCCTCCGCTCACGCTGCCCGGTTCCCCCTATCTCGTCCCGTGTATCCGCACCACAGCATCACTCGCCGCGCGCGCGGTGGCAAACCCGGGCTTGATCACGGTGTTGATGATCCGGAGCCGCTGGTCGAAATGCGCGAACGCGCTCTTCATCGCGTTGATGGTGAGCCACTCGTAGTCGGACCAGCCGTAGCCGAACGCCGCGCCGAGCCGGTGGAACTCCGAGGACAGCGTGACTTCACTCATCAGCCGGTTGTCGGTGTTCACGGTGACCCGGAAGGACAGCTGGCGGAGCAGCCCGATCGGGTGTTCCTCGATCGACGGGGCCGCGCCGGTCTGCACGTTCGAGGTCGGGCACATCTCCAGCGGGACGCGCTGGTCCCGCACGTAGCTGGCCAGCCGGCCGAGCGAGGCGGTGCCGTCGGCGCCGATCCGGATGTCGTCCACGATCCGCACCCCGTGCCCGAGCCGGTCCGCGCCGCACCACTGCAGCGCTTCCCAGATGGACGGCAGGCCGAAGCCCTCGCCCGCGTGGATAGTGATGTGGAAGTTCTCCCGGGCAACGTACTGAAAGGCGTCCAGATGCCGGGTCGGCGGGCTGCCCGCCTCGGCTCCGGCGATGTCGAACCCGACCACCCCCTCGTCCCGGTGCCGGACCGCGAGCTCGGCGATCTCCAGCGAGCGAGCCGCGGTCCGCATGGCCGTGAGCAGGGCGTAGACCGTGATGCCGCGCCCGGCGCTGCCGATCCGGAACCCTTCCAGCACCGCGGCCACCACCTGCTCCAGGGTGAGCCCCCGGGTGACGTGCAGTTCCGGCGCGAACCGCACTTCCGCGTAGACCACGCCGTCGGCGGCCAGGTCCTCCGCGCACTCGGCCGCCACCCGGGTCAGCGCCTCGGGGGTCTGCATCACCGCGACGGTGTGCTGGAACGCGTCCAGGTAGAACTTCAGGTGGCCGCGATGCGCGCCGCGGCGCAGCCAGCGGGCGACCTCGTCCACGTCCTGGGACGGCAACTGGTCGTAACCGATGTCCCGGGCCAGGTCCACCACGGTGGCCGGCCGGAGCCCGCCGTCCAGGTGGTCGTGCAGTAGCACCTTGGGAACGGCCCTGATCTCCTCGATCGTGGGAGTCATCGGCCCATTGTCACAGATCTATCCGGTCGATGATCGGAGAGCCGGCGGCGGGTGGCTCGGCGCCGATCTCGATGGCCCCGGTGAGCGCCTCGGCGGCCCGGGCGAACCGGGACTCGTCGTCCGCGCGGAGTTCCAGCACCGGCTGGCCGCGCTCCACCCACTCCCCGGGCTTGGCCAGGCAGAGCACGCCCGCCGCCGGGTTCACCGGGTGCTCCTTGAGCGCGCGCCCGGCGCCGAGCCGCCACGCGGCCAGCCCGACCGCGTAGGCGTCGAGCTTCCGCAGCCAGCCGGACGTAGGGGCGTTGAGCATCTGGCGGGAATGCGCGGCCACCGGCAACGGCGCGTCGGGATCGCCGCCCTGCGCGGTGATCATGGCGTGGTAGGTGGCCAGCGCGCGACCGTCGGCCAGCGCGGCCGCCGGGTCCGCGTCGAGGCCGGCCAGCCGGAGCATCTCGCGGGCCAGCGCGAGGGTCACCGCGACCAGGTCAGCCGGTCCCTCGCCGCGCAGCGTGGCCACCGCCTCCTCGACCTCGACCGCGTTGCCGACGGCCCGGCCGAGCGGCGTGTCCATCCTGGTCAGCAACGCCGAGGTGGCGACGCCTTCGGCGGCGCCGATGGTCACCATGGTCTTCGCCAGCAGCCGGGCGTCGGCCTCTTCGCGCATGAACGCGCCGCTGCCTACCTTGACGTCCAGCACCAGCGCCGCGGTGCCTTCAGCGATCTTCTTGGACATGATCGAACTGGCGATGAGCGGGATCGACTCGACCGTGCCGGTGACGTCGCGCAGCGCGTACAGACGGCGGTCGGCCGGGGCCAGGCCGGGGCCGGCCGCGCAGATGACGCAGCCGACCTCGCGCAGCACGGCCAGCATCTCCGCCACGGACAGCAGCGCCCGCCAGCCCGGGATGGCTTCCAGCTTGTCCAGGGTGCCGCCGGTGTGCCCGAGACCGCGGCCGGACAGTTGCGGGACGGCGGCGCCGCAGCTAGCTACCAGGGGCGCCAGGATCAGCGAGACCTTGTCGCCCACGCCGCCGGTGGAGTGCTTGTCCACGGTCGGCCGCGCCACGCCGGCCAGTTCCAGCCGCTCCCCGGAGTCGACCATGGCCGACGTCCAGGCGCGGAGTTCTGCCCGGTCCAGGCCCTGGAAAACGATGGCCATGAGGAGCGCGGACATCTGCTCGTCGGCCACCTCGCCGCCCAGGTAGGCCTCCATCAGCCAGCCGATCTGCGCCTCGGTGAGCGGCTGCCCGTCCCGCTTGGCCCGGATCAGCTGGACCGTGTCGGGCGGCGTGGCCAGCGGCTCACCCATCGCGCCGGGCGCCCAGGTCGGTGCCGCTGAACGCGGCCGGGAGCAGGGCGCTGAGCGGCTGCGGCCCGATGTCGGTGTCGACCAGCAGGTCCGGGCCGCTCGCCTCCAGCAGCAGCTGCCGGCAGCGGCCGCAGGGCAGCAGCGGCGCGCCGTCCCCGGCCACCACGGCGACCGCTTCCAGCGTGCCGCCGCCGGTGGCGTACAGCGCGCTGACCAGACCGCATTCGGCGCACAGGGTCAGCCCATAGGAGGCATTCTCCACGTTGCAGCCGGTGACCACCCGTCCGTCCGTGGTCTGGCCAGCGGCGCCGACCCGGAGCCTCGAATACGGCGCGTAGGCCTGGCCGGCTGACCTCGGTGGCCGCCGCCCGCAGCTCTGCCCAGTTGACCGCCACGCCTGTGCCTCCGGTCCGGGATCGTCGTGATCACACCTCTGCATAGAAGCTAACAAGGTGCAGTGGACCAGATCACGCCGCGCCCGCCGCGGGGATCCCAGGTCGGCGCGCCAGCTTCGGCTGCTCGGCATCAGGCCGGTCGTGCGGCTGCGGATTGGGCCTCCCGGCCCAGGGCCAGCCTGAGGCCGACGTGCACCAGCAGCCAGCCGGCGTTCTGCCGCATCTGGTGCCGGGCCGCGGACCGGGCGGGCCGTACCCGGGTGGCGGCCCGGGCCAGCTCGTTCTGTCGTTCGGTGATGAGTTGCTGGTGGACGTAGGGGTGCATGACGGAATTACCTTCCGGTCGGAGGGTGTAAGGGGTTGAGGTACGGCGGTCAGGCCGGAGGCGGCTCGCCGCTGTCTGGGTCGCCGCCGGAATCCGCGCCGGGCACGGCGATCGGGTAGGAGAACAGCAGGTACTCCACCGGGAGCGCGCCCGGCGGGCGCTTCGACGGGTCGGTGAGCCGATCCCTGAACCGGGTGATGATCGCCTCGGCCAGCTCATCGTTGAGCTGCTGGAGTTCGTCGGGGGTCAGGAACAGGATCCACTCGTTGCTACCCGCCGCCTTCCGCCATTTCCGTGGGTAGCCGGCGCTGGACCGGGTCCAGGCCTGGTACCGGGCGAGCTGGCGGTCGGTGAAGAGCCGGCCGAGGGTGGCCGCGGCGATCTCGGTCTCCGGATCACCGGTGCCGCGGATGTGCATGCCGATCGACGTTATCTTCCACGGCCGGGCCCGGCCCTTGCCGCCGCCCGCTTCCTCCACGAAGCCGTACTTGGCGAGCTGGCGGAGGTGGAATGAGCAGGTGGTTGGGGACTCACCGAGCTGCTCGCCGAGCTGCGTCGCGGTCAGCGCGCCGCCCAAGCTGAGCGCCTCGATGATGGCGATCCGCACCGGGTGGGTGAGCGCGCGCATGGTCCGCGCGTCGCTCACATCGCGCATATCCGAGAGTGCCGATGTGCGCGGCCGCCCGGTCTCGGCCGCAGGATCGTCGAGAGACATGTCTCAATACTATCTATCGAGAGAAAGTTGTCAAGAGAAAACTCTCGAGAGATAACGCTCGACAGGGTGGGCGGGCTCGGGGCGCGGACCGGGCCCACTTGTCACCCCGGAAGCAGGCGGATTTGTCCCTTCTGCCGGATAACCGGGGTGCTTCCGGGGTGTATGTCACGTCAGCCGCTGGGGTCGGCCTGTTGCGGGGCACCGGCCTGTTGCGGGGCACCGGCCTGTTGCGGGGCGGCGGGCGGCCAGATGACGCTGAGCGTCCGGTCGGCCCAGTCGGCCGGGATGGCCGCGGCGGCCAGGTAGCGCGCGTAGCAGGAGCCGACCAGCAGGCTGACGGCCACGTCGAAGTCCAGCCGGGCGGGCAACTGGCCTCGCTCGATGCCAGCCAGCAGGGCCCGGCGCAGCCGCTCACGGCGCGGCTCGACCAGCCGTCGCCGGAACCGCTCCAGCAGCAGCGGATGCCGGTTCTCCTCGGCCAGGATGCTGCCCAGCGTGGCCATAGCGTCCGGATGGAGCATGTTGGCCCGCAGGTTCTCCAGCACCGCCAGGGCATCGGCGCGCGGGTCGCCGGCCGGCTCGGGCAGCGGCTCAAGGCGCAGCGTGTCAATGACCGCGGAGGCCAGCTCGGGCTTGCCGCGGAAGCGGCGGCGCAGGCTCGGCGTGGTCGTGCCCGCGGCGGCGGCCACGGCCTCCAGCGACATCCCCGCGTAGCCACGCTCGTGCAGCTGTCGCGCGGCCGCGGCCAGGATGGCCTGGTCCAGCGCGGCGTCCCGGGGCCGCCCGGGCGGCCGGGCCGGGCCGGCCCCGGCCTGGTCCGGCAGCCCAGGTTGGCCGTCACCAGGCGCCCCGCCGCGTTGCGCGTAGGCCATGATCTCACCGTAAGCCCGGCCGCGCGGCCCAGCGCTGTCCGACTCGCGCGGCCGGCCGTCGCCTCGTTGCTAGGGTGACGGCGTGATCCCGCCTGCCGCCACCGCGTTCGTGCTGGCGTCCGGGTCGGCCGGGCGGCTGCGCCTGCTGCGCGCGGCCGGGCTGGACCCCGACGTCCTGGTCAGCGGCGTCGACGAGAGCCACGACGGGCAGCTGGACACGGCCGGCCTGGTGGTCATGCTGGCCGAGCGCAAGGCCGCCGCGGTGGCCCGGCTGCGGCCGGACGCGCTGGTGCTGGGCTGCGACTCGCTGCTCGATCTGGATCACGCGCCGGTGGGCAAGCCAGCCTCGGCCGAGCAGGCGGCCGGTGTGTGGCAGCGGCTTTCCGGTCGGGAGGCGACGCTGTGCACCGGGCACTGCCTGATCGGGCCCGGCGGTGGCCGG
The DNA here is from genome assembly GCA_963717125.1 of uncultured Actinomycetes bacterium. Taxonomy (GTDB): domain Bacteria; phylum Actinomycetota; class Actinomycetes; order Streptosporangiales; family Streptosporangiaceae; genus RYN-230. The sequence goes on along the minus strand of CAVQVG010000017.1, from coordinate 506,471 downwards.
CAGGTCCGGGACGTGGCGCGCACCACGGTCCGCTTCGGCACCCCCACCGCCGCGGAGGTAGCCGCCTACGTGGCCACCGGTGAGCCGCTGGCCATGGCCGGCGCGTTCAGCATCGACGGCCGCGGCGCGGCGTTCGTCGAGGGCATCGACGGCGACCCGGGCAACGTGATCGGGCTGTCTCTGCCGCTGCTCCGCCGGATGCTGGCCGAGCTGGGCGTGGCCATCACCGACCTGTGGCGCTGAGCCCGCAGACCCATCGTGCCCGCAGGCCCATCGTGCCCATCGTGCCCATCGTGGTGAGGAGTGAGCCAGCATGACATCGACCGCGCTGCTGATCATGGATGTGCAGCAAGGCATCGTAGACCGGTTCGGCAGCGAGCCCGGCTATCTGGACGGGCTGAGCTCCGCGATCACCGCCGCGCGGGACGCCGGGATCGCGGTGATCTATGTAGCGGTCGGGTTCCGGGCCGGGTATCCCGAGATCAGCCCGCGGAACAAGACCTTCGCCGCGATCGCCGGGACTGACCGGTTCGCCGACAGCGACCCGGCCCGCGACGTGCATCCCGCCGTCGCCCCGGCGCCGGGTGAGGTGATCGTGACCAAGCGCCGGGTGTCCGCCTTCGCCGGCAGCGACCTGGACGTCGTGCTGCGCGCCCAGGACATCGGGCATCTGGTGCTGGCCGGCATCGCCACCAGCGGCGTGGTGCTGTCCACCCTGCGCCAGGCGGCCGACCTGGACTACCAGCTCACCGTGCTGGCAGACGGCTGCCTGGACGCCGACCCGGACGTGCACCGGGTCCTGCTGGAGAAGGTGTTTCCGCGGCAGGCCGAGGTGACCGGCATCGCGGACTGGACGGCCAGCCTGACCAGCGGCCGGGCATAACTGGCCACAGGCCATGGTTAGCCCGGACCGGACCTGCCGGGGCCGGCCCGGCCGATAGGAATGGAGCAGCCATGCCGAAGGCCGTGCGGTACGACAACTACGGCGGGGTTGATGTCCTGGACGTGCTGGACGTGCCGCGGCCGGTGCCCGGCCCGGGGCAGGTGCTGGTGCAGGTCAAGGCGGCCGGGATCAACCCGGGCGAGGCCAAGATCCGGGACGGGATGATGGCCGAGCAGTTCCCGTCCACGTTCCCGTCCGGCCAGGGCAGCGACCTGGCCGGGATTGTCGCGGAGACCGGCCCCGGGGTGACCGGTTTCGCGGCCGGGGACGAGGTGATCGGCTACACCGACAACCGGGCCAGCCAGGCTGAATTCGTCGTGGTGGAGGCGGGGAACCTGACCGCCAAGCCGGCCGAGGTGCCGTGGCCGGTGGCCGGGGCGCTGTTCGTCGTCGGGGCCACCGCCTACGCGGCCGTCCGCGCGGTGGCGCCGGTCAAGGGCGACGTATTGGTCGTGTCCGGGGCGGCCGGCGGAGTCGGCTCGATCGTGGTCCAACTGGCCCGGCGGGCCGGGGCCACGGTGATCGGCCTGGCCAGCCCGGTGCACCACGAGTGGCTGGCCGCGCACGGCGTGATCCCGGTCAGCTACGGCGACGGGGTAGCCGACCGGATCCGGCAGGCCGCGGGCACGGTGGACGCGTTCATCGACACGGTCGGCGGCGGCTACGTCCGGCTGGCGCTGGACCTGGGTGTGGTACCGGGGCGCATCGACACCATCGCCGACTTCGCGGCCATCGCGCAGTACGGCGTCAAGGGCGACGGCAACGCCGCCGGGGCCAGCGCCGCCGTGCTGGCCGAACTAGCCGCGCTGATCGCGGACGGCCAGCTGGAGGTCCCGATCGCGGCCACCTTCCCGCTGGCTGAGGTGCGCGACGCGTACCGGCTACTGGCCCAGGGGCACGTCCAGGGCAAGATCGTCCTGCTGCCCTGAGATGATGGCCGGGTGGACATCACCCAGCTGATCCTCGACGACCATCATGAGCAGCGACGGCTGTTCGCCATCCTGGAGCAGGTAGACCCGGCCGATCAGGACACGCTGAGCGCGGTCTGGGACCGGCTGGCCGCATTCCTGGAGCTGCACGCCGCGGCCGAAGAGGAGATCTTCTACCCGGAACTGCTCCGGGTCGGCACCAGCGCCCGGCGGACCGGCCAGGTCGAGGACGAAACGCTGGACGCGATCCACGACCACAACGACATCCGGGACGCGATCGCCGGGGTGGCCGGGCACGCGGTGGGCTCGGCCGAATGGTTCGCGGCCGTGGCCGCGGCCAACCTGGCCAACAGCGATCACATGGCCGAGGAAGAGCGGGAAGGCCTGACCGACTTCCGCCACCTGGCCAGCCTGCAGCGGCGGCATGACCTGGCCGTGGCATTCATCCGGTTCGAGACCCAGCACTACGCCGGCGTGACTCCGGTGGACAAGGACCCGGCAGGCTACGTAGCGGCGATCGAGGAGCAAGTGGGCGCGACTGGGGACGAGGCGGCCGCGAACAGCCCGGCGAGCGACGGGTCGCTCAGCATCGGCAGCCTCAAGGCACCCTAACGACGTTCCCGCCGCACTGAGTAACGGCTGAGGCGGGGCGGGTTTCGATTTGGCAACGGGACGGCTGCGGCACGTCGTCGCTCCTTCCCTGGCCGCGCTACCCGGTCTAACCTGCGGACATCGCAGAGCGGGGCGTTCTGGATCTTCGAACCGGTTCACCCGCTTCGGGGCGGAGGGGGATATCGCCCGGACCGGGCGAAGCCGCCCCTGGAACAGGAGGTAACCGTGAGACAGACCGTCCGGGCCGCGGCCACGCTCGCCATCGTGGCTCTCTTGGCGGCCGCGTGCGGCAGCAGTGGCTCAGGCAGCGGCAGTTCCTCAAGCAGCCCGTCCAGCAGCTCAACGAGCGCCAGCACAACCGCTAAATTCACCGGGTGCATGGTCACCGATACCGGCGGCATCGACGACAAGTCGTTCAACGCCTCGTCCTGGCAGGGCATGCAGGAAGCTCAGTCCGCCGAAGCGAGCAAGGTCACCGTCAAGTACCTGCAGTCCACCTCGCCGGCTGACTATGCCTCGAACATCTCGGCCTTCCTGGGCCAGAAGTGCGGCATCATCGTCACCGTCGGATTCCTGATGGCCAGCGCGACCGGCACCGCGGCGGGGTCCAACGCATCGGCCAAGTTCGCGATCGTGGACTGCGCCATCGCCACCGCGAACTGCCCGACCAGTTCGTCCGGGAAGCCGACCACACCACCGAAGAACGTCAACTCGCTGGTGTTCAACACCGTGCAGGACGGGTTCCTCGGTGGCTACCTGGCCGCGGGCATGACCAAGACCGGCAAGGTGGCCACGTTCGGCGGCGAGAAGCTGCCCACCGTGACCATCTACATGGACGGGTTCTGGGACGGCGTGCAGTACTACAACCAGCAGCACCACAAGCACGTGCAGGTGCTGGGCTGGAACGAGCAGAGCCAGTCCGGTGAGTTCACCAACAGCTTCACCAACCTGACTATGGGCCAGACCATCACGCAGCAGTTCATCACCGAGGGTGCGGACATCATCTTCCCGGTGGCCGGCGGCGTGGGCCTGGGGGCCATGAAGGCGGTGCAGAACGCGGACAACGCGGCCGGCACCCAGAAGGTGAACGCGATGTGGGTGGACACCGACGGCTGCATCAGCGCGGCGCAGTACTGCAAGTACTTCATCACCAGTGTGGAGAAGGGCATCCAGACCGCGGTGAAGACCTCGGTCCTGGACGCGGCCAACGGCACGTTCAAGGGCGGCACCTACGTCGGCACGCTGGCTAACGGCGGCGTGACGCTGGCGCCGTACCACGACTTCGCCAGCAAGGTCCCGGCCAGCCTGCAGTCCGAGATCAACACGCTCAAGCAGGAGATCATCAGCGGCAAGATCAAGCCGGCCACGAAGAGCCCGGTGTAACCCGTTTCGCCAGGCTGGGCCGGGGCCCCCGCCCACCTCCCCTGCCCTCTTCACAGCCCCGGCCCAGCCTGCGTCACACTGAGCGGTACGTACCGGCAGCATCAGCAGAGGGACAGCCGTGGAACTTGAGCTGCGCGGCATCACGAAGCGCTTTGGCAGCCTCGTGGCCAACGACCACATCGATCTCCGGGTAGCGCCGGGTGAGATCCGCGGCCTGCTCGGCGAGAACGGGGCGGGCAAGACCACGCTGATGAACGTCCTCTACGGGCTGATGCAGCCGGATGAGGGCGAGATCCTCGTGGACGGCAAGCCGGTCGTGATCCACTCCCCCAAGGACGCGATCAACGCGCACATCGGCATGGTCCACCAGCACTTCATGCTGGTCCCGGTGTTCACCGTCGCCGAGAACGTGATGCTCGGCGTGGAGCCCACCCGGGCGCTGGGCCTGCTCGACCGGCGGCAGGCCCGCCGCCAGGTGCGGGAGCTGTCCGAGCGGTACGGGCTGCAGGTCAACCCGGACGCCCTGATCGAGGATCTCCCGGTCGGCGTGCAGCAGCGGGTGGAGATCATCAAGGCGCTGATGCGCCAGGCCAACGTGCTGATCCTGGACGAGCCCACCTCGGTGCTCACCCCGGGTGAGACCGAGGACCTGTTCCGGATCATGCGCGAGCTGCGCTCCGGCGGCCGGTCCATCGTCTTCATCTCCCACAAGCTCAAGGAAGTGCAGGCCATCGCCGACCAGATCACGGTGATCCGGCGCGGCAAGGTGGTCGGCGAGCGGCCGCCCACCGCCACCGACGCCGAACTGGCCGCGCTGATGGTCGGCAGGCCGGTGGAATTGCGGGTCAGCAAGGAGCCGGCCCGGCCGAAGGACGTGGTGCTCGACGTCAGCGAGCTGACCGTCACCGGCGAGCTGATCCCGGACGAGACCGGGCACAGCCGCAGCGCGCTGGACGCCGTGTCGTTCCAGGTCCGCGGCGGGGAGATCCTCGGGATAGCCGGCGTGCAGGGCAACGGGCAGACCGAGCTGTGTGAGGCGCTCATGGGGCTGCTGCCCGCCACCGGGACGGTGCGCCTGGACGGCCGCGAGATCACCCGGGCCAGCCCGCGGGACCGGCTCCGCGCCGGGATGGCCTACATCCCGGAGGACCGGCAGGAAGACGGGATCGTCAAGGACTTCTCGGTCGCGGACAACCTGGTGCTGGACACCTACGACCGGCCGCCGTACGCCAAGGGGATCGCGATGGACCTGCCGGCCATCCGCGAGAACGCCAAGAGCCTGGTCGCCGAGTTCGACGTGCGGACCTCCTCGATCGACACCCCGGTCGGCACGCTGTCCGGTGGCAACCAGCAGAAGGTGATCCTGGCCCGGGAGGTGGGCCGCCGGGTCCGGCTGCTGCTGGCCAGCCAGCCCACCCGTGGCCTGGACGTCGGCTCGATCGAGTTCGTGCACCGCCGGATCGTCGAGGAACGCGACCAGGGCGTCGCGGTGATCATCGTCTCGTCCGAGCTGGACGAGATCTACGCGCTGGCCGACCGGATCGCCGTCATGTACGAGGGGAAGATCACCGGGTTCCGGCCGCCGACCGTCCCGGTGGCCGAACTCGGCCTGCTGATGGCGGGGGCCACGACCGGGGACGGGGACGCGCCAGACGCCACGGACGGGGCCAGCGTGGAGGCCAGCGGCGCAGCCATCGAGGCGGCCAACCCGGCACTCGGCGTGGTGCCCGTGATGACCACGGAGCCGGTGGTCATCACGCGCCCGGCCGACGGCAGCACGGCGGACGGCGCCGGCGACGGCCAGGCCGGTGGCGAGGGCACGGACGGCCCGGACGGCCCGGACGCCCGGATGGGCAGGCGGAGCAGACATGAGCGACCAGGTCAGCGACCCTCCCCCCGACCCGGTGGCCACGCAGGCGCCCGTCCCGCCGGCCGAGGGCACCGAGCCACCCAAGGGCCAGGGCCTGAACCACGTCATCATCGAGTCGATCACCCAGGGCAGCCCGGCCGTCACCACCACGCTGGCCATCCTGGCCGCCCTGGTCGTCGGCGCGCTGATCATCGCATTCAGCAGCACCCAGGTGCTGCACGAGTGGTCGACGTTCTTCTCCAATCCCGGCGCCGCGATCTCCGCCGCCTGGGATGCGGTGGCCGCCGCGTACTCGGCGCTGTTCGAGGGCGCGATCGTCAACCCGCACACGATCTCGGCCGCGTTCCACGGCGGCTCGGTCGGCGCCATCTTCTACCCGCTGTCGCAGACCGCGTCCCAGGCCACCCCGCTGATCCTGACCGGGCTGTCGGTGGCGCTGGCGTTCCGGGCCGGCCTGTTCAACATCGGCGCGGCCAGCCAGTGGATCGGCGGCGCCATCGTGGCCACCTACCTCGGCTTCGCCGTCAGCCTGCCGCTGGTCATCCACGCCATCGTCTGCCTGATCGGCGGTTTCGCGGGCGGCGCGGCGCTGGGCTGGCTGGTCGGCGATCTCAAGGCGCGCACCGGGGCACACGAGGTGATCGTCACGATCATGCTCAACTACGTGATGTACGACTTCCTGTCCTACCTGCTCGGCACGCCGACCGCGCTGCAGCTGCCGCACCAGTCCAACCTGATCAGCCCGACCATCGCGAGCAGCGCCCAGCTGCCGCACGTCGGCGGGCCGCCGCCGCAGGTCGGCGTCGGGTTCCTGGTCGCGCTGGCCGCGGCGGGCGGGATGTGGTGGCTGCTGGCCCGCAGCACTACCGGCTTCCAGTTCCGCACGGTGGGGGCCAACCCGAGCGCGGCCCGCACGGCCGGGATGAGCGTGGGCCGGACCTGGGTGCTGGCCATGCTGCTGGCCGGCGGCCTGGCCGGGCTCAGCGGCGCGGTGACCATCCAGGGCACGTTCTACAGCCTCAACTTCCAGAGCTACGGCACGTACGGCATCGACGGCATCACGGTCGCCTTGCTCGGCCGGGCCAAGCCACTCGGCGTGGTGCTGGCCGCGCTGCTGTTCGGCGCGCTGAACGCGGGCAGCACGGTGATGCAGGCGGCTACCTCGGTGCCGGTCGATATCACCGAGGTCATCCAGGGCCTGATCGTCTTGTTCGTCGCGGCACCGCCGCTGATCCGCGCGGTGTTCCGGCTCCGCCAGGCCCGGGCCACCGGGCTGGAAGCAGTGGCGAAGGGGTGGAACGGATGACCGCGCTCGCCACCGTCACCAGCGCGCGCCGCCCGATCACGGTCAACCGCCGGTATATCGCGGCCGGGGCGTTCGTGCTGTTCGGGCTCGTGGACATCTTCCTGTTCGGGATGTTCGCGCACAAGGGCGACGCCACGTTCGCGCTCGCCCTGCCCACCTCCTCGATACACGTGCCGAGCATCCACGCGCCCGCCCGGCTGGTGGCCTACATCCTGGGTGCCGTCTCGATCCTGCTCGGCATCCTCCGCGCCACGATCGACGAGCCGCCGTGGGCCAAACGGCTGAGCATCGGCGCGGTACTGCTGTTCTTGGTCATTGCCCTGCTCTGCTGGGCGGACACCGGCAGCTGGGCCAACGGCATCCCGGTCAACGTGGTCAGCCTGCTGCAGGGCACGCTGACCGCGTCGATCCCGCTGATCCTCGGCGCACTGGCCGGCTGCATGGGCGAGCGGGCCGGGGTGATCAACATCGCCATCGAAGGCCAGCTGCTGCTCGGCGCGTTCACCGCGGCCATCGTGGCCAGCGCGGTCGGCGTGCTCTGGCTCGGCCTGATCGGCGGGTCGCTGGCCGGCGGCCTGGTCGGCCTGGTGCTGGCCCTGTTCGCCATCCGCTGGCTGGTCGATCAGATCATCCTCGGCGTGGTGCTCAACCTGCTGATCAGTGGCATCACCGGCTACCTGTACGACCGGCTGCTGGTGCCGGACGCGAACAAATACAACAACGCGACCACGTTCAGCGCGATCAAGGTCCCGGGACTGGGCGACATCCCGATCCTCGGGCCGATCTTCTTCGACTCGACGCTGTTCCTGTACATCACGTACGCCGCGATCATCGCGGTCCAGGTCGGCCTGTTCAGCACCCGGTGGGGGCTGCGGGTACGCGCGGTGGGCGAGCACCCGACGGCGGCCGACACGGTCGGCATCAAGGTCAACGGCATCCGGTACGGCAACCTGATCATGGGCGGCATGCTGGCCGGCATCGGCGGCGCCTACCTGACCATCGGGTCGGTGGGCACGTTCAGCAAGGACATGTCCTCCGGGCTGGGCTACATCGCGCTGGCGGCCATGATCTTCGGCCGGTGGACCCCGCTGGGCGCTACCGCCGCGGCGCTGCTGTTCGGCTTCACCGAGGCGCTGCAGAGCTTCATGGGCAGCATCTCGGTGCCCATCTCGCCGTTCCTGCTCGGCATGCTGCCCTACGTGGCCACGATCGTCGCGGTGGCGGGCCTGGTCGGCCGGGTCCGGGCGCCCGCGGCGGACGGCAAACCGTACGTGCGGGCATGACCGGCCCGCAGCCAGCCGAGCGCGGCCCGGCCGCCGACCCCTACGCGGCGGCGGCGGCCAGCGCGGCCCGGCTGGCCGAACTGACCGGCCAGGACCGGTACGACGCGGCCGTGGTGCTCGGCTCGGGCTGGGCCCCGGCGGCCGACGTGCTGGCCACCGGGCTGGGCGCGGACGTCACCGAGATCCCCGCCACCGAACTGGGTGGCTTCCCCGCGGCCACTGTGTCCGGGCACGCCGGCACCATCCGCTCGCTGCGCGCCGGGCCGCTCAGCCTGCTGGTCTTCGTCGGCCGCGTGCACCTGTACGAGGGCCACCCGGTCCCGGTCGTGGTGCACGGCGTGCGCACCGCGGTCGCGGCCGGCTGCCAGGTCGTCGTGCTGACCAACGCGGCGGGCGGGATCCAGGACGGGCTGCGGGTCGGGCAGCCGGTGCTGATCCGCGACCACCTCAACCTGACCGGCCGCTCCCCGCTCACCGGCCCGCCGCCGCCGGCGGGCTACCCGGGCCGGTTCACCGACCTGACCAACCTGTACGCACCCCGGCTCCGCGCGCTAGCCCGGGAAGCCGACCAAGACCTGACCGAAGGCGTGTACGCCGCGCTCCCCGGCCCACATTACGAAACGCCAGCTGAAATCAGCATGCTGCGACGGCTCGGGGCCGACCTGGTGGGGATGTCCACCGCGCTGGAAGCCATCGCGGCGCGTCATCTGGGGGCTGAGGTGCTGGCCATTTCGCTGGTCTCGAACCTGGCCGCCGGACTGTCCGGGCACGGGCTGGACCACGCCGAGGTGGTCGCGGCCGGCCGGGCCGCCGCGTTCCGGATGGGCACCCTGCTGGCCGCCGTGCTGCCCGCGGTCAGATGACCCCCGATGAGCTGACCCAGCAGACCCGGGCCTGGATCGCCGACGACCCCAGCCCGGCCGACCGCGCCGAACTGGCCGACCTGCTGGCGGCGGCTGGGCAGCCGGGCGCGGCGGGCCAGGCGGCCCTGGCTGAGCTGGCCGACCGGTTCGCGGGACGGCTGGAGTTCGGCACCGCGGGCCTGCGCGGCGCGATGGGCGCCGGGCCGAACCGGATGAACCGCGCGGTGGTCCGGGCCGCGACCATGGGCCTGGCCCGCTGGCTGCACCAGCGCTGGCCGACGGCGGCCCAGGCGGGGGTGGTGCTCGGCTGGGACGCCCGGCATCGGTCGGCCGAGTTCGCCGAGGAGGCCGCGGCCGTGCTCACCGGGGCGGGCATCCGGGTGCACCTGCTCCCCGGCCGCAGCCCCACCCCGCTGCTCGCGTTCGCGGTCCGGCACCTGTCCGCCGCGGCGGGCGTGATGATCACCGCCAGCCACAACCCGCCCGCGGACAACGGCTACAAGCTCTACCTGGGCGACGGCGCACAGATCGTGCCGCCGGTGGATGCCCAGATCGAGACGGCCATCCGTGAGCTCGGGCCGCTGTCGCAGGCCGCGCTGGGCCCGCCGGACGGCCCGCTGGTCACCCGGCACGGCGACGAGATCGCCGCGGCCTACGTAACCGCAATCATCGCCGCGGTTCCGACCCGGGGGGGCGACCCCCCGGAACCCCCCGATCGCCGCTCCGCGCCGAGCGGCGGCAAGCCGCCGCGGTACAGGGGGGACGCCCCCCCGGAACCCCCCGATCGCCGCTCCGCGCCGAGCGGCGGCAAGCCGCCGCGGCTTAGCGGAGGCGGTTACGCGGCCGGCCGGGCGGACACCGGCCTACGGGTCGTTTATACGCCGCTGCATGGGGTGGCGGGAGGACTGATGACCCGGGCCATCGAGCGGGCCGGCTACCCGGCACCTCACCTGGTAGCAGCCCAGGCGGAACCCGATCCCGATTTCCCAACCGTGTCCTTCCCCAACCCGGAGGAGCCGGGGGCGCTCGATCTGGCGCTGGCCGAGGCCGGGCGGCGCGGCGCCGACCTGGTGCTGGCCAGCGACCCGGACGGCGACCGGCTGGCCGTCGCCGTCCCCGACCCGGCGGCCGCCGGTGGCTGGCGCTCGCTCACCGGCGACCAGGTCGGCTCGCTGCTCGGCGCGTTTCTGCTCGACGTCACGGCGGGCGACCCGGACCCCGAGCGGCGCCTGGTCGCCACCACCGTGGTGTCCTCGCAGCTGCTGGCGCGCATCGCCGCCGCGGCGAGCGTTAAGTATGCGGAGACGTTGACTGGGTTCAAGTGGATCGTGCGGGCGGCCGACCGGCAGCCGGGCCGCCGCTTCGTGTTCGGGTACGAGGAGGCGCTGGGCTACGCGGTCGGCGACGTGGTCCGGGACAAGGACGGGATCAGCGCCGCGCTGACCCTGCTCAGCCTCGCCAGCCGGGCCCGGGCCGCCGGGCAGAGCCTGCTGGACCGGTGGGACGCGCTGGAAGCCGCGCACGGCGTGCACCTGCCGGCGCAACTGACCGTGGCCACCCGGGCGCCGGGCGAGATCATGGCCGGGCTGCGCGGGGCACCGCCCGCCGAGCTGGCCGGGCAGCCGGTGCTGGACGTGGCCGACCTGGCTCGCGGCGGCCCGCTGCCGCCGTCGGACGTGCTCATCTTCCGGCTAGTGGGCAGCCGGGTGGTGGTGCGGCCCAGCGGCACCGAGCCGAAACTCAAGTGCTACCTGGAGGTCGTCGAGCCGGTCGGGGCTGGCGGCCTGGCCACCGCCCGCCGCCGGGCCGCGGCCCGGATGGCGCCGCTCCGCGCCGCCGCCGGGGCACTGCTGGGCGCGGAGCCGGGAAAGGTCTGATTCCAGGAGGCCGACCGGAGAGCAAGTTATCCCGGTTACCACCGGATCCGGCTGCAGGCGGTCCGCTATGCGCAAGCCGAAACAGCCGCTGATTGGGAATTCACCTGCTACTGGCAGGGTGTCCTCACCCATATTCGAGGTGTTTGCGCGGACCTTCCGGCCCGCCCCAGCCTGAACGCGAACCGCCTGGTTGATGGCGGAGTTCCATGATCATAATTACTTGGCTAAGCTCCGCCGGGTGACTATTTCCGTGCAGGCTTTATCCGCGAACTCTTTAAGCCGCCGCGGAATACAAAACAAAGCTTCAAGCCTGCCAATGCGAAATCAAAGCCATGGTAAAGCTGAGAAGGTGACCCGGTGCCTGGCGACGAGCTGGCAAGTCACGAATCCGGCGCGGCTCCGGCTGACCAGGGCCGGGGACGGGGACCGGGCTGGCGGGCCCGGCTCAGCACCGGCCGGCTGCCCCCCTCGGCGGGCCGCTGGCTGGCCATGTTCGGCGCCGCCCTCGGCGGCCTGCTGATCAGGTTCCTGGCGCCCGGCCCAGTCGGCCAGGCGGATAACCGGGACGGCCCGCGGCTAATGTGCGGCCTTGGCCTGGACAAGGTCGTCCCGCACGGCAGGCCCACTTTTTTCCGGTTCGCTTATTTCGAGTACCTGACCTCGCCCAGCTGTGCCGGGCGTCATCCGTACCCGTCTTCGGAATTGCTGCCGCTGGAAATCTCCCGGCTGCTCACCCCGGTGTTCGGGCTGCCCGGCGACCTGAACCTGATCGCACTGGGCGCGGCGTACTGCGTGCTGGCCGCGGTCGCGATCGCCAGCCTGGCCACCGGGCTGCGCGTCCCGCGGTGGGGGCAGTGGCTGGTCGCCGCGGCCTGCTGGCTGATCATCGCGGACGCGGCGTTCTTCGACGTGTTCGCCAGCCCATTCAGCGAGCCCGCCGCCCTGGTCGGCCTGCTGCTGGTCGCGGCGGGCGTGCTGTACCTGGGCCGAGGCTGGCCGGAGACTGGGTTCGGCCTGGCGCTGACGGGCTCCGGCGGCTTCCTGGCCATCCTGTCCAAGGAGCAATACCTGGTGCTGGCCGCGCCGATCTGCCTGACCCTGGTGCTGGCCGCCGCGGACCGCGGCCCGTGGCGCGGTCTGCGCCGGTTCCGCAACCGTGCGGCCGGCCCGGCGCTGCTGGTGTCCGCCTTGCTGGCCGTCATGGCGGCCGGCTACTGGATCTGGAACTACACCAGCCACTACGGCCGTCGGCTGGAGCACATCCAGGCGGTAGACATGATCTTCACCGACATCGTGACCAAGCGGTCCACCGCACCGGGCCAGCTCCGCGCGCTCGGCCTGCCGGCCAGCTGGGCCAAGTACGCGGGCGATTATTACTGGGCCAAGCGGTCGGTCCGGTTCAGCCCGTTGTTCCCCCGGTACACGGGCAAGCTGACGGACGTCAACATCGCCCACTACCTGCTCACCCATCCCGGCTACATCGCCAGTATCGGCCAGTCGGCGGCCATCTTCGCGCAGCAGTTCCGGGTCACCCAGCTGGGTGACTACCCCATCTCGGCGGGACACCGGAAGGGCGCGTACGAGTCCCGGGTCGTCGTGATCACCTGGCTGATGCACCACCTGCCGGCCAACGCGGGCCTGTGGTTCTACCTGCCGCTGTGGCTGATCATGACGGTGCTCGCGCTGGCCGCGCTCCGGCTGAGCCTGCCCAGGCCGTGGCGCCGGGACGGCGCGGCCCTGGTGCTGTGCATGACCGGATGCGCGATCGTGGCGTTCATCCCGCCCGCCTATTTCGCGGGTATCTCCACCACCCGGCACATGGTCGGCAGCAGCCTGGCCTCCGCGCTCGCGGTCACGGTCAGCGTCGGGCTGGCCTGCTCACTGACCGGCCAGGTGGTGACCCAGCGACGGCGCGGCCTGCCCGCCCCAGTCGAGCCCGTGACCGCCGTGCCCGCGGCGCCCGTCGGTCCGGGGTCGCGGTAACGGCCGGCCCCGGCCCGCTTGAGCCGGCCCGCTTGGGCAGGCCCGCTTGGGCCGGCCCGCTTTGGGCAGGCCCGCTTGGGCCGGCCCGTGGCGAGGCCGCGCGGGTCGTGGCAAGCTCGGTGCTATGGCACATGAGGGGGAAAACACCGAAAGCGCGGCCTGCGCCGTCGCGCATGGCCACGCCGCGGGGCCGGATGTGGACCGGACGCTGGTCGCGGCGTTCGCATCGCCGGTCGCCGAGTTCCTGCTGCACTTCGCCAGCGATACCGGATACCGGGTGGTGCTGGTCGAGCCGGACCTGGCCCGGGCCGGGGTGAGCTGGGCCGCCCGCTACCCGGTGACCGGCGAGTTCGGCGACTACCTGGACGAGACCGCGGACGTGGTGGTGACCGACCACCACCGGCCCGAACTGGGCGTCATGCTGCGCGACGCGCTGGCCAGCAAGGCCCGCTGGGTCGGCATCCTGGGCAACCCGCGGCACCCGGCGCCGCACATCCCGGCGCTGGCCGGGCTGGGCGTGCCCGAGGCGGAGATAGCCCGGGTGCACCGGCCGATCGGGCTCAACATCGGCTCCCGGACCCCGCCGGAGATCGCCATCGCGACGCTGGCCGGGCTCATCGCGGACCGCAACGACCGCCCCGGCGGGTTCGAGTTCTGACCGGGCCGGCCGGTCACCGCCAGCCGAGCCAGGCCATCACCTCGCGGGCCACGGTGCCGACCGGCCGGTCGTTGCTGATCAGGATGTCCTCGACCCCGACGCCCTCTCCGGTGGCCACCGAGGCGGCCGCGTCGGCCAGGTCATCGCGGCGGCCGCTGGTGACGTCGCTGGCCAGCCGCTGCTCGATTTAGCCCTTGAGGGCGCCGGAGACCAGGCCGCGGACGTAGAAGCGCTGCAGGCCGACGTAGACCACGATGCACGGGATCATCGCGATCACCGCGCCCGCCAGCAGCAGGCCGTAGTTGACCGACCCGTAGGTGCCGGTCTCCACGTTGCTCAGCGCGACCGGGAGGGTGAACAGGCTGTCGTTGGTCAGGAAGCTGAGCGCGCCGAGGAACTCGGTCCAGGAGAACAGGAACGCGAACAGCGCCGTGGTGGCGATGCCCGGCGTGACCAGCGGGCGATACACCGAGGTCAGGGTGCGCAGCACCGAGGCGCCGTCGATCTGGGCCGCGTCCACCATCTCGCCGGGCACCTGCAGGAAGCTGTTCCGCATCACGAACACGCCGATCGGCAGGTTGAACGTGGTGTAGAACAGCGCCAGCCCGATCAGGCTGTTCAGCAGGTGCAGGAAGTGCAGTTCCAGGAATAGCGGGGTGAGCACCGCCTGGAACGGGATCATGAAGGCGAGCAGCACCACGCCGAACGCGAGGCCCGAGTAGCGGAACCGGAACAGCGCGAAGCCGTACCCGGCCAGCAGCGCCACCAGCGAAGTCAGGATCGCGGTGAGCACGGCCACGATCAGGCTGTTGATCACGTTGCGCAGGATGTCGTCCTGGCCGGACAGCAGCGTCTTGTAGTTGCCGAACGTCAGGTGGCTGAAGCTGGCCGCGGACGGCGGGTTGCTGACCGCGGATTCCGGCTGCAGGGACCGGAACACCTCCCAGAGCAGCGGCACTACGAACACCGCGCTGATCGCCACGCCCGCGATCAGGTACCAGGCCAGCCGGCTGCGGCGGCGTGCGGCGCTGCGGCGCTGGGCGGCGCTGCGGCGCTGCGGCGCTGGCGGCCGGTCGCGGGATGCGGCAGCCATCAGTCGGCGTCTCCTTGCAGGTACCGGAACTGGAGGAAGGTGATCAGCCCGACCACGATGATCAGCACGATCGACATCGCGCTGGCCAGGCCGACGTTGAAGTCGGCGAACGCGGTCTGGTAGATGGCCATCACCACCGACTCGGTGCTGGTCCCCGGGCCGCCGTCGGTCATGATGAAGAACTGGTTGAAGGCCAGGAACGAGTAGACCACCGAGATGATCAGGCTGAGCGCGATCGAGCGGCGCAGCAGCGGGATGGTGATCCGCCGCTCCGCGCTCCACCAGGACGCCCCGTCCACCCGGGCCGACTCGTAGAGCTCCACCGGGACGCCCTGCATGCCGGCCATCAGCAGCATCATGGTCAGCCCCGACGCGAACCAGATGACCAGCACGCTGATCGCGGTCAGGGCCAGCCCGGTGTGCACCAGCCAGGCGGTGGACGCCTTCACGATGCCGAACTTGGCCAGCACGAAGTTGACCGTGCCGGAGTCCGGCTGCAGTTCGACCACGGCCATGAAGCTCTCCGCGACCAGCCCGACGATGTACGGCAGGAAGATCATCGTGCGGAACACCGTGCTGCCCGGGCGGTTGGCCCGGACGAACACGGCCAGCGCGTACCCGAAGATCAGGATCGGCAGCGTGACGATCGCGGTGTACTCCAGCGTGAACCGGATCGACTGGAGGAACACCGAGTTGTGCACCAGCGCGGTGTAGTTGGCCAGCCCGATGAGGTGATACGGGCCGACCAGCGGCCAGTTGGTCAGCGAGATGTAGACCCCGAAGCCGAGCGGGATCAGCGCGAAGGCCGTGACGAACAGCAGGGCGGGGGAGATCAGCAGCAGGCCGGTGCGGGCGGTGCGGCGGGAGGCGGCGGTGGACCGCCGCGGCGCGGGCCCGCCCGCAGCGGGCCGCCCCGCGGCGGGTCCGCCCCGGGGTAGCCAACTGTGGGTCAGGCCGCCCCGCCGACGGGCCTTCTGTTCCGACGGCGGGGCACTGACCTGGCCTGACACGATTCGACTCAGCCCTTCACGCTAGCCAGCGTGCTCTGGATTCCGGATTGCCCGGTCGTCAAGGCGCCGCTGACGTTGCCGTTGTAGACCGCTTCCTCGAACATCTTGAACCAGGGCGAGCCCGGCTCGTTGAAGACCGCGTCATAAGCCAGGGTGTATTCCACCGAGCCCTTGGCCAAGGCCCTGAGCGCGATCGCGTCGTACGGGTTGGTCGCGGCGAAGGACGGGGTCAGCACGTCGCTGCGGATCGGGGTCATTCCCTCGGACGGGTACTTGGCCTGCTGCTGCGGCTCCAGCGCCCACTTGATGAACTCCCAGGCACCGGACGCGTTGGGCGCGCCCGCGGGGATGACGAAGTCGTCACCGCCGTCGAACGTGCTGTAGCCGCCGCCGTTCACCGCGGGCAGCGGCGCGTCGGCGAACTCGGCGTGCTGGGCCTTGGTCGTGAACTTGGCCGCGAAGCCGTAGTCACCGGGCAGGATGCCGACCTTGCCCGCCTCGAAGTCGGCGCCCCAGGTCAGCCCGTTCTGGGTCTGGTCGGCGACCGGCGTCATGTGGCCGGCCCACATCGTGCGGTAGGCCTGCAGCATCGTCTTGAGCGGCGCGTCGTTGGCCACGTTCGCCGTCTGCTGGCCGAGCGGGCCGCTGATCAGGTGCTGGCCGCCCGCCCACAGCGACGGCAGCATCGTGAAGCCCAGGCAGCCCTGGCAGTCGCCGGCGAACGAGAAGCCGGAGATGCCATGGCCCAGCGCGGTGATCTTCTTTGCGTCCGCGACGATCTGCGCGTAGCTGGTCGGCGGCGCGTCCGGGTTGAGCCCGGCCGCCTTGAACAGCTTCTTGTTGTACCAGAGCACCGACAGGTCGGCCAGATAGGGCAGCCCGTAGTCCTGCCCGTTGAAGGTGGCCAGCTTGAGGTGGCCCGGGCTGAGCGAGCTCTTGTAGGGCAGCGCGTTGATGTACTTGGTCAGGTTCATGAGCGCGTTCTCATGACTGAACGTCGGCACGTCGATGTCGTTCAGCCCGACCACGTCGGGCACGGAGCCGGCCCGGATCGCCGTGGCCAGCTGGCTGGTGTCGTCGTTCGGCGGGGTCAGGTGGAGCACCACCTTGAGGTTCTTGTGCGTCGCGTTGAACCCCGCGACCAGCGCCTTGGCCGGCCCGTCGGTCGCCTGGCGGGCCCAGAAGTGGACCACCCCCGTGGCGTTCACGCCGAAATCCTTCGGGGACGTCGAGCTGGATGACCCGGATGAGCCGCCACAGGCCGCGGCCAGCAGGGCAGCCACGCCCAGCACCGCGACGACGAGCAGCCGTTGCTTGTCACGCATGAGTGTTACCTCCGCACTGAGGAGAGTGAGCTAGTGCCGTCAGGGGCGGGCTGGGCCAGCGGCAGCCACACCCGCATGGCCCGCCCGTCCCGGTTGTCCCACTGGAAATAGGGAATGGCGGTCGCGATTACCTGGTCCCCGGCCGGCTGTGCGGCTGGGGCGGTGGCCTCCGGGTCCTGCTGGGAGGGCAGGCCGGAGACGCTGAGGACGGGTTGGCGGAGGACGGCGGCCTCGATGAGCACTGTCGGCCCGACTCCGGGCACGGTGACGGCCCGCTCGCCGAGGTCACCCGGGATGAGGGCGAGATCTTCCAGGTCGGTGCCGGCTGGCTGGTCGGCCTGCTCGAAGCAGTACACCAGCGGGCCGCGCTCGATCGCCGCGCTCCCGCGCACCGCGTCGATCCGGCGGTCCGGCCGGGTCAGCCGGGGCGTGGTGTCCAGCTGGTAGCTGAGCACGTCGCCGGGCCGCCACTGCCGGTCCACCACCAGGTACCCCGCACCGGCGGAGTCGGCCGGCACGGGCTGGCCGTTGAGCAAAATGCGAGGGCTGGCGGCCCAGGCCGGCACGCGCAGAGCCAGCCCAGCCGGCTCGGGCGGGGCGCTGGTCACCTGGATCTCGATCGCGCCGGACCACGGGTAGCCGGTGTCCACCTGCACGGCCAGCTCGCCGCCGGCCAGCGGGGCGGCCAGCGCCGCGCCGCTGAACTGGTGCAGGAACAGGGTGTCCCCGGCCACGGTGGCGAGGTAGTTCTGCAGCGAGGCGGTGAGCCGCATGATGTTCGGCGGGCAGCACGCACAGGAGAACCACTCGCGGCGCCGGCCCGGGTCGTCCTTCTCGTAGTGGTCGGCCCGGCGCTGCAGCGGGTTGACGTAGAAGAACCGCGTCCCGCCGGTGGCGATCGCACCCGCGAAGCCGTTGTACAGGATGCGCTCCATGTGGTCGGCATACTGGCTGTCGCCGGTAGCCAGCAGCAGCCGCCACGCCCAGTGGAAGCTGGCGATAGCCGCGCAGGTCTCGTTGTAGGCCCGGTCCGGCGGCAGCTCGAACCGGTCGCCGAAGCTCTCCCCCTCGTGCCGCGACCCGTTCCCGCCGGTCAGGTACGTCTTGGCGGCGATCATGTCAGCCCAGCGGGTGATGGAGGTCTGCAGCAGCGCCGCGTCGCCGGTCTCGGCCGCGACGTCCGCGACGCCTGCCTCCAGGTACAGCGCGCGGACCACGTGCCCGACCTCGGTCGTGGTCTCCCGGACCGGCTCGTGGTCCTGCAGGTAGCGGAGGCCGAAGCCGGAGCTGCCGATCAGCCCGTGCCCGCGCTGCTCGATCCACTGGCTGGCCAGCTCCAGGTAAGGCCGGTGCCCGGTCTCCCGGTACAGCTCCACCAGCGCGGTCTCCACGATGGGGTGGCCGTCCAGCCCGCCGTCCCGGCCCAGGAACGTGTCCACGAGATGGTCGGCGAACCGGCGGGCCACCGTGAGCAGCCGGTCGAACCCGGCGCCCCGCTGGCCTGCGACGGCCGCCTGGATCAGGTGGCCGGCGCAGTACATCTCGTGGCTGTAGGCCAGGTTGCGGTACCGCGGCCGGCCGGACACCTGGATGGCGGAGTTCAGGTAGCCGTCCGGCTGCTGCGCCTTCTCCAGCAGCGCGGTCGTTTCCTGGGCGAAGTCGGCCAGCTCCTGGTCGGCGTCCCGGCTCAGCTCCCAGCCGATCGCCTCCAGCGTCTTGTAGATGTCGGAGTCCATGAACACCGGGCCCCGGTAGCCCTCGCGCGCCCCCGCGATGGCCAGCCGGAGGTTGCCCAGGTTCCCCGCCGCCTCCAGCTGGCGCAGCGCGAGCGGCAGGCTCGACGCGGCATTGCGCTGCTGCCAGTCGTGCAGCAGGCCGGTGCCGAGCCGTGCGGCCTGGCCGGCCAGCGGCCGGTGCGTGACCGCCGCGGCCGGAGTGGGACTGACCGGGCCGCGGGCCCCGGGGATGGCATCTGCACTGCTCACCTGGCGCACTCCAGCTCCCGGGCTCATGATGCTGGGGAGGCGGCGGCCGCCCGCGGAGGTGGCTAAGCGCTTCCCCAAAATCATGTGCTCGTAGGAATAGGTTTTCCCCAGCAAGGTAGGAGTCGTAGCGGGAGGCGTCAAGCCTGTATAGTCCCGATTTGATTACATATCCCGGCCAGCAGACCGGACCTGGATACCGGAGCAATCCTTTGCCTCCTAGCTCTCAGCCGCCTAGCTCATCGCCTCCCGCGGGCCCGGCGACCGGGCCTGCGCTCAGCCCGTCGCCGGGCACGCCGGCCAGGCGGGTGACCATCCGGGATGTCGCCGCGCTGGCTGGCGTCTCGATCGGGACCGCGTCGAAGGCCCTCAACGGCCAGGGCAAGCTACGCGCGGAGACCCGGGACCGGGTGGCGGCGGCGGCCCGGGAACTGGGTTTCGCGCCCAACGTGCTGGCTCGCGGGCTGCTGGCCGGGCGGACCTACACCGTCGGTGTGATCACCACCGACAGCTTCGGCCGGTTCAGCATTCCGGTCATGCTCGGCGCCGAGGACGCCCTCGGGGCCGGCCAGATCTCCGTGTTCATGTGCGACACCAGGGACGACCCCGACCGCGAGCGGCAGTACCTGGACATGCTGCTGAGCCGCCGGGTGGACGGGCTGATCGTGGCCGGGCGGCGGATCGAGCCGCGGCCCAGCATCGGGCTGGGCCTGGGCATCCCGGTGGTGTACGCGATGACCCAGTCGATGGACAGCGACGAGCCCGCGATCCTGCCCGACGACACCGGCGGCGGCCGGCTCGCCGCCGAGCACCTGCTCAGTGGCGGCCGGCGCTGGTTCGGGCACATCACCGGCCCGGAACGGTTCCTGTGCGCCCGGAAGCGGGCCAGGGGCTTCTGCGACGCGGTGACCGGGGCCGGCGCGGAGTTCGCCGCCCACGATGTGCTGTACGGCGAGTGGAGCGAGCGGTGGGGCCGGGAGGCCGTGCGGGTGGTGCTGGACAGCACCCCGGACGTGGACGCGATCTTCTGCGGCAGCGACCAGATCGCCCGCGGGGTGGCGGACACGCTGAAGCTGCTCGGCAGGCGGGTGCCCGACGACATCGCGGTGGTCGGCTTCGACAACTGGAGCCCGATGGTGCTCGGCGCGGATCCCGCCCTGACCAGTGTGGACATGTGCCTGGAGCACGTCGGCCGGGTGGCCGCCGAGCATCTGCTGCTGGCCATCAACGGCGAGCCCACGCACGGCGTGCATACCTTGGCGTGCCGTCTGGTGTCGCGTGACTCCACCGCGGACCCACCCGGTCAGCCGGGCTCAGCCTGATGCACACGGCGGTCGCTGCGCGACTGGCCGGGCCACACTTGACCTGGGAGGATGTGAACGATAACAATCTCTCCAGCATTAGACCGGGGTTTGCTTACGTGCGTCTAAATTGGGGGCGACCAGGTGCGGAATCGGGACCGTCCCCGACAGGGCACACCTGCCCGGCGGCACCGTGCCGACCGGAACCGTGCCGACCGGAACCGTGCCGACCGGAACCGTGCCGACCGGAACCGTGCCCACGGGCACCGGGCGCACCGGAACTGTGCCCGCCGCGACCGTGGCGGCCCAGCCTGATGGTGGGCGGCCGTGGCTAGGCAGCCAGGCCAGCCGGCATCCGGCGCGGCGGCGGATGGCGGGGCGGCCGGGCGCCGGGCCAGCGGGCCGGTCAGCGGGGCCGCCAGCGGGCCGGCCAGCGGGCCGGCGGCCAGCGACGAGCGAGGGAGGTGGGCGTGGAGCTGCCAGAGCGGACGCGGAGCCGGCCGCCGGTGATGACCGACGTCGCGCAGCTCGCCGGGGTGTCCCACCAGACCGTCTCCCGGGTGCTCAACGATCACCCCAACGTCCGGCCGCAGACCCGCGCGCTGGTGCTGGCCGCGATCACCGAGCTCGGTTACCGGCCGAACGCCGCCGCCCGGACCCTCGTCACCCGGCGCACCCACACCCTCGGCGTGATCAGCTTCGACACCACGCTCTATGGACCCGCGTCCATGCTGTACGGCATCGAGCGGGCCGCCCGGGACAGCTACTTCGTCGCCATCGCCAGCGTGCCGGAACTGGACCGGCGCTCGGTGCTCGAGGCGGTGGACCGGTTCGTCGGCCAGGGCGTCGAGGGCATCATCGTGATCGCGCCGCAGGACTCCGCGGTGGAGGCGCTCTACCACGTCCCGGAGGACATCCCGCTGCTCGCGGTGGGCTGCCGGACCAGCCCGCCGGTGCCTTCGGTCGCCGTGGACAACGCCGAGGGCGCCGCCCTCGCCACCCGGCATCTGCTCAGCCTGGGCCACCGCACGGTGCATCACCTGGCCGGGCCGGCCACCTGGCTGGACGCGCAGGCCCGGGTGGACGGCTGGCGGCAGGCGCTGCGCGAAGCGGGCGCCGAGGAGCCGCCGCTGCTGGCCGCCGACTGGTCCGCCGCCGCCGGGTATGACCTGGGCCTGCGCGTCGCCACGGACGACAGCGTGACCGCGGTGTTCTGCGCCAACGACCCGATGGCGCTCGGCCTGCTCCGGGCGCTGTCCGAGCAGGGGCGGCGGGTGCCGGACGATGTCAGCGTGATCGGCTTCGACGACATCCCTGAGGCGGCCTACTTCCTGCCGCCGCTGACCACGGTCCGGCAGCACTTCGGTGAACTGGGCCGGCGCGCGCTGGACGCTCTGGTGGGCCTGATCCACGGCCGGGACCAGGCTGGATCGGCCGAGCCGGTCGCCCCGCAGCTGGTGATACGGTCCAGCACCGGGCCGCCCCGGAGCTGACGTGTGCCGGAACCTCGCAGAACAGGACAATGATGACTGTTAGCGCTCACCGTGACGAAGCTCACCCGGACGGGGCCGCCGCAGACAGCTACGTGGTGGGCGTGGATTACGGCACGCTGTCCGGCCGGGCCGTGGTCGTCCGGGTCAGCGACGGCGCCGAGGTCGGCTCCGCGGTCTGCCAGTACCCGCACGGCGTGATGGACGACAAGCTGGCCGCGACCAGCGACCCGCTGCCGCCGGACTGGGCCCTGCAGGACCCGGAGGACTACCGGGAGGTGCTCCGCCAGGCGGTGCCGGCCGCGATCCAGGCGGCGGGCATCGACCCGGCCCGGGTCATCGGCATCGGCACCGACTTCACCGCGTGCACGGTGCTGCCCGTGCGGCGCGACGGCACCCCGCTATGCCAGCTTCCCAGCCTGGCCGGCCGCCCGCACGCTTACGTCAAGCTGTGGAAGCACCACGCCGCCCAGCCGCAGGCGGACCGGATCAACGCGCTGGCGCGCGTTCGCGGCGAGCCGTGGATCGCCCGGTACGGCGGCAAGATCTCCTCCGAGTGGCAGTTCGCCAAGGCGCTGCAGTTGCTGGAGGAGGACCCGGACATCTACGAGCAGGCCGAGCGCTGGATCGAGGCGGCCGACTGGATCATCTGGCAGCTCTGCGGCACCGAGACCCGGAACGCCTGCACCGCCGGGTACAAGGGCATCTACCAGGACGGCCACTACCCGTCGCGGGACTACCTGGCCGCGCTGAACCCGCGGTTCGCCGGCTTCGCCGAGGACAAGCTGGCCCACCCGGTCAGCCCGCTCGGCGCGCGGGCCGGCTCGCTGACCGCCGAGGCGGCCGGCTGGACCGGCCTGCCGGAAGGCATCGCGGTCGCGGTCGGCAACGTGGACGCGCACGTCACCCCGCCCGCCGCCAACGCCATCGCACCCGGCCAGATGGTAGCGATCATGGGCACGTCGACATGTCACGTGATGAACGCCACCACCTTGGCCGAGGTGCCCGGCATGTGCGGGGTCGTGGATGGGGGGATCGTGGCCGGCGAGTTCGGCTACGAGGCCGGGCAGAGCGGCGTCGGCGACATCTTCGCCTGGTTTCTCGACCACGCCGTGCCGGCCTCCTACCGCGACGAAGCGGCCCGCCGGGGCGTCTCCCTGTTCGACCGGCTAGCCGCGGAGGCGGCCGGGCAGCCGGCCGGTGCGCACGGCCTGATCGCGCTGGACTGGCTGAACGGGAACCGCTCGGTGCTCGTGGACCATCACCTGTCCGGCGCCATCGTCGGGCTGACCCTGGCCACCCGGCCACCGGACATCTACCGGGCGCTGGTCGAGGCGACCGCGTTCGGCACCCGGGTGATCATCGACAGCTACCACGCGGCCGGCCTCGACGTCACCGAGTTCGTGGTGGCAGGCGGCCTGCTCAAGGACTCGTTCGTGATGCAGGTCTACGCGGACGTGCTGCGCCGCCCGCTCAGCGTGATCGTCTCCGAGCAGGGCTCGGCACTCGGCTCGGCCATCCACGCGGCGGTGGCCGCGGGCGGTTACCCGGACGTGCCCGCCGCGGCCGCCGCGATGGGCGGGAAGCGGGCCGACGTGTACACCCCCGACGAGGCCAGCGCCGACGTGTACGACGAGATGTACGCCGAGTACACCCGGCTGCACGACTACTTCGGCCGGGGCGGCAACGAGGTCATGCACCGGCTCCGCGCGCTGCGCGACCGGGTGCTGGCGGCCGAGCCCGGCCGGCAGCAGGCCTACGCCAATGACCACACCGAGGAAAGGACCGGCCCGTGAGCAGCGCGAGCGAGCACGCGATCAGCGCGGCCATCTCGCACACCCGCGCCGAGGTCTACGCCCTGCACGCGGCGCTGGTGGAGAACAACCTGGTCGCCTGGACCTCGGGCAACGTGTCCGCGCGGGTGCCCGGCACTGACCTGATGGTGATCAAGCCGAGCGGCGTGGCCTACCCCGACCTGACCCCGGGCAACATGGTGCTCTGCGACCTGGACGGGCAGCCGGTGGAGGACGGCTACAGCCCGTCCAGCGACACCGCCACACACGCCTACGTCTACCGGCACATGCCGCAGGTGGGCGGCGTGGTGCACACGCACTCCAGCTACGCCACCGCGTGGGCGGCCCGCGGCGAGGCCATCCCGTGCGTGATCACCGCGATGGCCGACGAGTTCGGGGGCGAGATCCCGCTCGGCCCGTTCGCGCTGATCGGCAGCGATGAGATCGGCCGCGGCATCGTGGGCACGCTGACCGGGCACCGCTCCCCCGCCGTGCTGATGCGCAGCCACGGCGTGTTCACCATCGGCGGCACCGCCCGGGCCGCGGTCAAGGCCGCGGTGATGTGCGAGGACGTGGCCAGGACGGTGCACCTGGCCCGGGCCTACGGCGGCCTCGAACCCCTCAAGCCCGACCAGATCGACGCGCTGCACAAGCGCTATACGGAGCAGTACGGCCAGCGCTGACCGCGCGGGCCCGACGGCAGTTCCATCAGCCGAGCGTTAAGAAAGTGAGAAGGGTTGCCATGACCGGACGGAAGCCTCGGATCGGGATCCTTGGCGTCATGCAGGACCTGTATGACGACATGATTCCGGGCATCGCGCAGCGCCAGGAGGGCTACGCGGCGGAACTGGCCGCCCACCTCGCGGACGTCGGGGAGTTCATCCCGAGCAAGGCGATCAAGTACCGGGAGGACGCGGTCCGCGCGATGCGCGAGTTCGAGAACGCGGACCTCGACGGGGTCATGGTGGTCATGCTGACCTACGGGCCGGCCATGCGGGTGGCCCGGCTGCTGACCGAGTCCCGGCTGCCGGTGCTGATGGCCAACATCCAGCCCGAGCCGAACGTGACGCCGGCCTGGGACATGGCGGACATGACCTACAACCAGGGCGTGCACGGGGCCCAGGACACGGCCAACGCCATGGTCCGCGCGGGCAGGCGGTTCGCGGTGCTGACCGACGACTGGAAGAGCGAGCAGTTCAAAGTGGACGTGGGCCGGTTCGCCCGGGCCGCCAGCGCGATCACGGCGTTGAAGTCGCTGAAGACGGCGATCTTCGGCTACGCGATGAACGACATGGGCGACATCCGGGTGGACGAGTCGGCGCTGATCCGCTCGCTCGGCCCGGAGATCCTGGCCGTCGCGCAGGGCGACATGTACCGCGGCATGCAGGCCGTCACGGACACGCAGATCGCCGACGTGATCGCGTTCGAGGACGAGAACTTCGAGATCGACCCCCGGCTGTCCGCGGAGGAACGGGCCGACCACGCCCGGATGCAGGTGGCCATCGAGCAGATCCTGGTCGAGCGCGGGTTCGGCGCGTACACCGCGCACTTCGACGCGATCGGCGAGGACGGCCGGTTCAGCCGGCTGCCGCTGGCCGCGGCCTCGTCGCTGATGGC
Organism: uncultured Actinomycetes bacterium; assembly: GCA_963717125.1. GTDB lineage: Bacteria > Actinomycetota > Actinomycetes > Streptosporangiales > Streptosporangiaceae > RYN-230. Next base: position 481,153 of record CAVQVG010000017.1, on the reverse strand, counting down.
CAAGGGCTACGGGTACGCGGCCGAGGGCGACGTGCTCACCGCCTGCCTGGTCTACGCGGGCCACCAGCTGATCGGCGACGCGCACTTCACCGAGATGTACGCGATGGACTTCCCGTCCGACTCGATCCTGCAGAGCCACATGGGCGAGGGCAACTGGAAGATCGCCCGGACCGACCGGCCGGTCAAGCTGATCAAGCGCCCGCTGGGCATCGGGCGGCTGGCCGACCCGCCCACGTTCCTGTTCCAGTACCAGCCCGGCCCGGCCACGCTGGCCACGCTGGTCTCCCTGGAGGGCACCCGGTGGCGGCTGGTCTGCGCCGAAGGCGAGAACCTGGACAGCCAGGAGCTGCCCGCGCTGGAGATGCCCTACGGCCAGTTCCGGCCCGCGTCCGGGGTGCGGGCCTGCCTCAACGGCTGGCTGGCCGCGGGTGGCCCGCACCACGAGGTGATGAACCTGGGCCACCACGCCGCCGACTGGAAGGTGTTCTGCGACCTGGCCGGCATCGAGTTCGTCCAGGTCTGACGCTGGGTTCGCAGCCGCCCCGGTTCGTAGTAATAGGACGTAGCTCGGGAGGCTCCCGTGATCATGGGTTTGGTGTCGCTATAGCGACACCAAACGTTTGATCACGAGCGTTGCGGGCCGGCCGGGCTGGCGGCGGGTGGCGCCGACGGCGGGGCCCCGAGCCCGGGCGGCGGCGGCCGGGCGCCGAGCCCGGGCGGCGGCGGCCGGGCGCCGAGCCCGGGCGCCGGTAAGCGCTTGCGCGAACGTTCGGCCCGAGTAAAACCTTTGCCTCACGGTGCGGCAGGACGGCTCAGGTTCCCGCGCGACCCGCCCGGGCCTGCGGAAATAAGCTCGCAATACGGCTACTACCGGCGGTAATGCACCGAAACCGTGACCGAACCGTGTCTTGACTGCAAGTCAGGGCAAACTTTACCGTCTAGGCGAACGTTCGTTCATCACGACGAACCAGGTCACGGCAAGGACGTCATGGCGCGTCGGTATGTCTCGATCAAGGAAGTCGCGGCCCGGGCCGGGGTCAGCTTCCAGACCGCGAGCAAGGTGCTCAACGGCGGCAACGTGCGGGTGTCGGCGGAGACCGCGGCCCGCATCATGGCCGTGGCGGACAGCCTGGGCTACCGGCCGAACAGCGTCGCGCGCAGCCTGGTGCAGCAGTCCACCGCCACCATCGGGCTGGTCGCCGGGGACATCACCGATGGCGCGCTGTCCCAGTTCGCGGTGGCGGCCGAGCGCACCGCGCGCAAGCACGGGCACGCGGTCCTGGTCGGCAACCTGGCCGACGACGGCCGGGACGGCGCGGCCGTGGTGCAGATGCTGATCGACCGCCGGGTGGACGGGGTCATCGCCGCCGCCCCGCAGCTCGAGGGCGATACCAAGGTGGCCGACATGCTCCGCCGGTACGTGCCGTCGGTGAGCCTGCACCACGTGCCGGGCGGCGGCGTCCCGCTGGTCGGCTCCAACCACCGGGCCGGGGCCCGGACCGCCACCGAGCATCTGATCCGGCTCGGGCACACCTCGATCGGCACCGTCACCGGCCCGTTCCGCCGGCACGTGGTGCGCAGCCGGCTGCACGGCTACGAGGACGCGCTGCGCGCAGCGGGCATCGAGCCGGGCGAGGACCTGGCCGTCGAAGCGGACTGGACGCCGGGCACCGCGGCCGCCGCCACCCGGCTGCTGCTGGAGCGGGACCGGGAGATGACCGCGATCTTCGTGCACAGCGACACGATGGCCATCGGCGTGCTCAGCGCGCTGGCCGCGGCCGGCCGCCGGGTCCCCGGGGACGTCGCCGTGGTCGGCTGTGACGACATGCCGTTCGCCGAGTACCTGATGCCGCCGCTGTCCTCGCTGCGGGTGCCGTTCGCGGAGACCGGCGAGCAGGCCGTGGAACTGCTGCTGCACAGCATCGCCGGGGAGACCCCGCCGGAGGCCCCGGTGCGGCTGCCGGTCGAGCTGATCGTGCGCGAATCGTGCGGGGGGCGCGCCACCACAACTAGCGCCAGGGCTCAGAAAAGCGCAACCGACCAGGAGGACTCGTGACCCGGATCGTGGTGGATCCTGCCCGCCAGCTCGGCACCGTGGACCGCAACGTCTTCGGCGGCTTCGTCGAGCATCTCGGCCGCTGCATCTACGGCGGGCTGTACGACGAGGGCTCCCCGCTGGCCGACGAGAACGGGTTCCGCAAAGACGTCATGGGGCTGCTCCGCGAGCTCCGGATGGGCGTACTGCGCTGGCCGGGCGGCAACTTCGTGAGCAACTACCACTGGGCCGACGGCATCGGCCCGAAGGACAGCCGGCCGCGGCGGCCGGAGCTGGCCTGGGGCGGAGAGGAGTCCAACCGGTTCGGCACGGACGAGTTCCTGGCCTACTGCCAGCAGCTCGGCACCGAGCCGTACATCTGCCTGAACATGGGCACCGGAACGCTGGAAGAGGCGCTGGCCTGGGTCGAGTACTGCAACGGGGGCGGCGACACGGCCTGGGCCGACCGCAGGCGGGCCAACGGGCACCCCGACCCCTACCGGGTGCGGTACTGGGGCCTGGGCAACGAGATGTACGGCGACTGGCAGGTCGGCGCGGTGTCCGCCGAGGAGTACGTGCGCACCGCGACCCGCTGGGCCCGGGCCATCAAGATGCTCGACCCGCAGGCCAAGCTCGTCAGCTGCGGGATGAACGGCTGGAACGACTGGGACCGGGTGGTCATCGACGGGATGGCCCCGCTGGTCAACTACCACTCGCTGCACATCTACACCGGGTCGGACGACTACTGGACCAACGTGCTGCAGCCGCACCAGGCCGAGCGCGCGATACGGGTCACCCGGGCGCTGATCGAGCGGGCGGCCTACGTGAAGAAGATCGCTACCCCGCCGCGGATCGCCTACGACGAATGGAACGTCTGGTACCGGGAGCCGGGCGGCGCGCTGGAGGAGCGTTACGACTTCCCCGATGCCCTGGCCGTCGCCACCTACCTGAACATCTTCATCCGGAACAGCGCCTGGGTCCGGATGGCCAACCTGGCCCAAATGGTGAACGCCATCGCCCCCATCGTGACGAGCCCGGAGACGCTGGCCACCCAGCCCATCTACTACCCGGTGCTGTTGCACGCCAAAGCCGCCCTGGACGCGGCGGTGGACGTTAATGTGAGCGCTCCCAAGATCAGCCCACTGGGCGAGGAGCGGCACAGCCGGTGGCCGCACCGGGTCGCCGACCTGGGTCCGTTCACCATGGTGGACGCGGCCGCCACCGCCTCCGCCGACCGCGGCAAACTCTCGCTGACCCTGGTCAACCGCAATCCGGACGAGCCGGAAACCGTCGAGATCACCGTGCGCGACCTGGCCTTCGACGGCGACGCACAGGTCGCGACCGTCACCGCGGAACGTGGGCCGGGCGCCCGCGTGCTGCCCGATGTCGAGGGTGCCTGCCTGGAGGAGGGGTCGGAAACCCCGAAGGGGGCAGTGCTCACCCTCACCCTCCCGCCCCAGTCGTTCACCGTGGTCGAAGCGGTGACAGCCGGCGGGTGACCGTCCCCCGGCCGCATACCGGACACGCTCCGGTGCACCCCAGGCGGCCGGACCGGACACTTCCCCAGAAACCCTCGTCAGGAAAAGGACAAGGCTCACATGAGGAGTTTTGCGAAGATGCCCTCCCCCTCAGCACACAGCTGGCCCCGTCCCCCGGGGTCGCGGCGCACGGCCGGGCGCGCGGCGGCCGGGCGCGCGGCGGCCGGGCTGGCCGCCGTGGCCGCGGTCTCGCTGATCGCCGCGTGCGGCAGCAGCGGCGGCACCCCGGCCGCGTCCGGCTCGAAGAGCGCCACCCCCGCGGCCAGCGGCGGCGCCACGCTGGAGGCCGGCGCCTCCTGCAAGTCGTCCAGCGCCACGAAGATCACCTTCTGGGCGTGGGTGCCGGGCCTGGGCCGGGCCGTCACCGAGTTCAACAAGACCCACCCCGGCATCTGCGTGACGCAGGAAGACGTGGGCGCGGGTGACCCCGAGTACGTGAAGCTCTCGGACGCGCTCAAGGCCGGCTCGGGCGCGCCCGACGTGGCCGAGGTCGAGTACGACGAACTGCCCTCGTTCGAGGCCACGCACAACGTGGTCAACCTGGTCAAGTACGGCGCGGACAAGTACCAGAGCGACTTCGTGCCGTGGGCCTGGAAGGAAGTCAGCCAGGGCTCAGCGGTCTACGCGATGCCGGGCGACGCGGGCCCGATGGCCTTCTACTACAACTCCAAGCTGCTGGCCAAGTACCACATCGCGCCACCGGCCACCTGGGCGCAGTTCGCGACCGCCGCCGCGGCCTTGAAGAAGGCCGACCCGTCGGCCTACATCACCAACTTCTCCGCGACCGACCTGCAGTGGGTGATGAGCCTGATGGCCCAGGCCAACGCCTGGCCGTTCGCCTATAGCGGGGGCAGCAAGGTGACCATCAACTGGACCGGCCCGGCCCAGCTGAAGTTCGCCGCCTACTGGCAGAAGCTGCTCAACGCGCACGAGGTCAACGGCACCACCGACGTGTCCGCCACCTCGTTCGCCGACATGGACAAGGGCATCGACGCGAGCTGGCTCAGCTCGGCCTGGGGCCCGTCCTACTTCGCGCCGGACGCCAAGTCGTCGGTGGGTGACTGGCGCGCCTCGCCGCTGCCGCAGTGGACCGCGGGCGCCAACGTGGCGGCCAACTGGGGCGGCTCGACCTACCCGGTCTTCAGCCAGAGCGCCCACCCGGCCGCGGCCGCGGAGTTCGCCGAGTGGCTGAACGGGACCGCCGCGTCCTGGAACATCACCAAGACGGCCCCGTCGTCGCTGTTCCCGACGTTCAAGCCGCTGCTCAGCGACCCGTCCTACAAGAACATCACCGTCCCGGTGTCCGGCTCGTCCCACCCGGACCAGGCCTTCACCGCGGCGGCGGGCAACATCCAGGGCGTGCCCTGGCCGCCGTTCATGACTGAGGCGCTGACCGAGTCCGCCACCGTGTTCGCGGGCGTGCTCAATGGCAAGGAAACGCTGGCTGCGGCGTTCCAGAACTTCCAGAATGTCCTGGTCAACTACGCCAAGCAGCAGGGCTTCACGGTTTCCACCTGATGGCTGGCTGGCGGGCGCCCGACCTCCCCAGCCGGGCGCCCGCCGGCCGTGCACCCCCACGGACACCTGCTCCCGGCAACACTGGCCCCGCCACGGAGGGTAAGGAGAACACCATCGTGAACGGCACCGCCACCACGGCGCAGCGCCGCCCGCTCCCGGGGCGGAGCGTGCTGGTGCAATCGGCGTGGGCCCGCCGGCGCGACCGGAAGGGCTTCTGGTTCGTCGCCCCGTTCCTCGCCTTCTTCGTCGTCCTCTTGCTGGCGCCGCTCGGCTACGCCATCTACACCAGCCTGTACACCACCCGCATCATCGGCGGCACCACGTTCACCGGCGCGGCCAACTACACGCAGACGCTGCAGTCCGGGGAGTTCTGGTCCGGCGTCATCCGCGTGATCATCTTCGCCGCGATCCAGATCCCGGTCATGCTGGCCGTCGCGTTCTTCTTCGCGACCATGTTCGACCTGGGCGTCGCTAAGTACGGGACGCTGTTCCGGACCATCTTCTTCATCCCGTTCGCGGTGCCCGCGGTGGTCGGCGCGGTGATGTGGTCGTTCCTGCTGGAACCGCAGTTCGGCCCGTTCGTGCACCTGGCCCACGCGCTCGGCTTCGCCAACACCGATTTCTTCTCCAGCAACCTGATCCTGCCCAGCATCATCGTGATCGTGATCTGGGAGTGGACCGGCTACAACATGGTCATCCTGTACACCGCGCTCAAGTCGGTGCCCAGGGACGTGGTGGAGGCGGCCATCCTGGACGACACGCCGCTGTGGAAGATCATCCTGAAGGTCAAGCTGCCGATGGTCCGCCCGGCCATCGTGCTGCTGGTGTTCATCAATACGATCGGCGCGCTGCAGCTGTTCACCGAGCCGCTGATCCTGCAGTACTTCGAGACCCAGGCGATCTCGTTCAGCTTCACGCCGACGCTGTACATCTACAACACCGCGATCGCGGGCGGCCAGTACCAGCTGGCCGCGGCCGCGGCGGTGATCCTCGGCCTGGTGATCGTGGTCATCTCGGTCGGCTCGCTGTTCCTCCGCCGCCGCAGGGGTGATATCTGATGAGCGCATCAGCTGCCGTCCTCGACCAGGACCAGCCGCCGGTAGCACCGCCTGGTGAGCCGCGCCGCCACTGGTGGGGCGGCCCGGACGAGGACAGCATCCCGATCGAGTTCTACGGGCTGCGTCGCGGCACGGTCACCGCGGTCACCACGCTCTGCGTGCTGTTCGCGATCTTCACGCTGATCCCCATCGTGTGGCTCATCATCAACTCGACCAAGACCCAGGCCAACATCTTCGAGACGTTCGGCTTCTGGTTCGCTTCCCCGTTCGTGTTCGGCCGCAACTTCGGCTTGCTGTTCCAGAACGTGGACGGCTATGGGATCTACTTCCAGTGGTTCGGCAACACCGTGCTGTACGCGGTCGTCGGCGGCGGCGGCGCCACCGCGCTGGCCGCGCTGGCCGGCTACGGCTTCGCCCGGTTCCGGTTCCGCGGCTACCGGGTGCTGTTCTACCTGGTGATCGGGGCCCTGCTGGTGCCGATCACGGCCATCACGCTGCCGCTGTACCTGAGCTACGCCAAGGTACACCTGATCAACTCGATCTGGGGCATGCTGCTGCCCAGCATGGTCAGCCCGGTCGGGGTGTACCTGATGAAGGTGTTCGTCGAGGTGTCGGTGCCGCGCGAGCTGATCGACGCGGCCCGGCTGGACGGCGCGGGCGAGTTCAAGATCTTCTGGCGGCTGGCCCTGCCGCTGATGGTCCCCGGGCTGATGACCGTGCTGCTGCTGAGCATCGTCACGGTGTGGAACAACTACTTCCTGCCGCTGCTCATCTTCAGCCAGAACCAGCTCTACCCGCTCACCGTGGGCCTCGGCCTGTGGTCGGAACGCGCCCAGAACAGCGGCAACGCCGAACTGTTCCCGCTGGTCGTGCTCGGCGGGCTGGTCACCATCGTGCCACTGATCGCGCTGTTCCTGATCTTGCAGCGGTACTGGCGCAGCGGCCTGCTGCTCGGCAGCATCGCGAACTGAGGAAGGTGGTACTCGTGGCTGCCAGTGTGACCCTGGACCAGCTGACCAAGGTCTACCCCACCGGCGTCACCGCCGTGCGGGATCTGGACCTGCACATCGACGCCGGCGAGTTCGTCGTCCTGGTCGGGCCGTCCGGCTGCGGCAAGACGACCGCGCTGCGCATGGTGGCCGGCCTGGAGCGGATCAGCGCGGGCACCCTCCGGTTCGGCGACCAGGTGGTCAACGACGTGCCGCCCCGGCAACGCGACGTGGCCATGGTGTTCCAGAGCTACGCGCTCTACCCGCACCTCACCGTGGCCCAGAACATCGGCTTCTCGCTGGAAAACAAGAAGATCCCGAATACTGAACGCCAGCGCCGGGTTCGGGACACCGCCGCCATCCTCGGCCTTACCGGGCAGCTCAACCGCAAGCCGCGGCAGCTGTCCGGCGGCCAGAAGCAGCGGGTGGCCATGGGCCGGGCCATCGTCCGCGAGCCGGCCATTTTCCTGATGGACGAGCCGCTGTCCAGCCTGGACGCCAAGCTGCGGGTGCAGATGCGCGCCGAGATGCTCGCCGTGCACCGCCGGATCGGCGCGGCCACGCTGTACGTCACCCACGACCAGACCGAGGCGATGACTCTGGGCGACCGGGTGGCCGTGCTGCGCGAGGGCGCCTTGCAGCAGGCCGCGCCGCCCCGGGAACTGTACGTCCGGCCGGCCAACCTGTTCGTGGCCTCGTTCATCGGCTCGCCGTCGATGAACCTGTTCCAGGCGACGCTGGACATCGTCGGGGACACCGCCGAGCTGATCGTGGGCAGCCAGCGGCTCACCCTGCCGCCCGCCGTGGTCAAACAGTCCACGGAGCTGACCTCGTACAACGGTGCCGAGCTGGTCGTCGGCATCCGCCCCGAGAGCCTTAGCCTCGCGGATCATCCGCACGGGCCAGCCGCGCCCGGGGCCAGCCTCACCGCCGACGTGCAGCTGATCGAGGTGCTCGGCACCGAGCAGCTGGTGCATTTCCAGCTCGACGCGCAGCGGATCGGCGTGGCCCGGGTCGGCCCGCGGGCCAGCATCCAGCCGCACGGCCGCGCGGTGTTCGCCGTGGACACCGAGCGGCTGCACTTCTTCGACCCCGCCACCGGGGCCGCCATCCGCTGAATCGGCTGCCCCTTCGCTGCGTTCGGTGAACCACCGCCCCCTCCGCTGCGTTCGGTGAACCACCCCCCTCGGCTGCGTTACGGTGATCAACAAGGGGGGATGACCTATGGCTGATCCGTGGCCGACCATCCATGACGAGCGCGAGGTCCTGGCCAAGGACCTGAGCTCACTGACCGACGAGCAGTGGGGCACGGCGTCGCTGTGCGCCGGCTGGACCGTGCGGGACGTGCTCGGGCACATGACCGCGACGGCCAAGATGACGCCGCCGAAGTTCTTCCTGGCGCTGGCCGGCGCCGGGTTCCGGTTCAACGAGATGACGGCCCGCGAGATAGCCCAGGAGACCGGCGGCACCCCGGCGGACAACCTGGCCGAATTCCGCCGGTACGCCCAAGCGTCCACGCACCCGCCCGGTCCGGCCACCAGCTGGCTGGGTGAGACCATCGTCCACGGCACCGACATCCGGCGGCCGCTGGGCCTGGCCCGGGACTTCCCGGGGCCGGCCCTGATCCAGGTGGCCGGCTTCTTTGCGGGCTCCAACGTGCTGATCGGGGCCAAGAAGCGGATCGCCGGGCTGCGCCTGCGGGCCACCGACGCCGATTGGTCCACCGGCGACGGCCCGGAGGCAGCCGGGCCGCTGCTGTCTCTGATCATGGCCATGACCGGCCGCCAGGCTGCGCTCACCGACCTGTCCGGCGACGGGGTCGGGACCCTGCGCGAGCGCGGCTAACCGACGGCCGGTGACCGCCTCCAGCGGGTACTCCGGGACCCCGCTTCCGGCCAAACTCGGCATCCGGCCCGGGCACCTGGTGGCCCTGGTCGGCGCGCCGGCCGGGTTTCCCGCCCGGCTCGGTGAGCTGCCCGGCACCGAGTTCTATACCGGGCTGCCCGCCAGGGAGCTGGACGTGATCGTGTTCTTCACCACGTCCCGGGCGGAGTTCGAGGCGGAACTCGGCGCGCTGCGCGAGCGCATGGCCCCGGCCTGCGGGCTGTGGATCGCGTGGCCGAAGCGGGCGGCCAGGGTGCCCACCGACATGACCGAGCACGTGGTCCGGGACGTCGCCCTGCCCACCGGACTGGTGGACAACAAGGTGTGCGCGATCGATCAGGTGTGGACCGGCCTGCGCCTGGTCATCCGCCGCGAGTTGCGTTAATCAATCAGGTGGCGGCCGTCGAACTCGCCCAGGTCTTCCCGGTACAGCTCGAGCCCGACGCCGTTGGGGTCGCGGAAGTACATGCTCTCCTCCACGCCGCGGTCCGGCCCGAGGTACTCGACCCCGGCCTCGTCGAACTTCTTCTTGGCCGCGTCGTACTGTTGCTGCGGGATGGAGAGGGCCAGGTGCTGCACGCCGCCGATGGTCTCCTGCCACGCCGGATGGTCATGCCCCGGGAAGTCGAAGAAGCCGAGCATGTTCTTGTTGCCGATGTCGAAGAAGAAGTGGCTGGACCCCGCGTAGTCCCGGTTCTCCACCAGCTCGACCAGCGGGAAGCCGAGGAACTCCTGGTAGAACTGGATAGTCTCCTCCACGTCACGGCAGATCAGCGCTAGGTGATGGACGCCGCGGACCGGGGTGGCAGGCCGCTGGCCGATCGGGCGCAGGTACCGCTCGCGTAGTTCCGCCCGGCGCGCCCGGACCTTCTCCAGCTCGGCTCCCTGGGGCTGTGGCATGACCGGCCTCCCTGCATCGTCGCCCGCCGCAGCCTTCAGGCTAACCCACCGGCGCTAACCTGGTCCGGTGAGCGAGGCGGGCAAGGGCCAGGCGAAGATCTCGGTGTTCCTGCTGGATGATCACGAGATCGTCCGCCGCGGGGTGCGGGACCTGCTCGAGGCCGAACCCGATATCACGGTGGTCGGCGAGGCCGGCACCGCTGCCTCCGCCCTGGCCCGCATCCCGGCCCTCAAACCCGACGTGGCCGTGCTGGACATCCGCCTCCCGGACGGCGACGGCGTCAGCGTGTGCCGCGAGATCCGCTCCCGGATGCCGCAGGTCGGCTGCCTCATGCTGACCTCGTTCACCGACGACGAGGCCCTGTTCGACGCGATCATGGCGGGCGCGGCGGGCTACGTCCTGAAGCAGATCCGCGGCACCGACCTGGTCGGCGCGGTCCGCACCATCGCCTCCGGCCAGTCCCTGCTCGACCCCGAAGCGGCCAGCCGGGTGATGCGCCGCATGCGCGACCAGGCCGTCCGCACCGACCCGCTGGCTGGCCTCACCGACCAGGAACGCCGCATCCTCGAGCTGATCGGCGAGGGGCTGACCAACCGGCAGATCGGCGACCGGCTGTTCCTGGCCGAGAAAACGGTCAAGAACTACGTCTCCGCCCTGTTCGCCAAGCTCGGCATGCAACGCCGCGCCCAAGCCGCCGCCTACGCCGCCCGCGTCTTCGACGACCATGGCAAGGCGTAAGCGCCGGGTCACGGGGTTAACGCTCGCCACCGGAATTCCGGTGGCGAGGCGGGGCGCGCCGCAGGCGTGTCCCACCGAGCCAACGATCCCGGAGGGGCCGGGGAAGATCTGCGCCGGCGAGGCGAGGCCCGCCGCAGGCGGGTGCTCGCGGAGCCGACGTTCGGCGCGCAGCGGCGATCGGGGGGGTCCAGGGGGGTCGCCCCCCCAGGATTACAGCGGCACTCTCCAATCCAACTGGGTGCCGCCGCCATCGGCCGGGGTGACCTCGAGTTTGCCGCCCAGCTCGGTAGCCCGTTCGGCCAGGTTGGCCAGGCCGCTGCGGCGCGTGCTGAGGCCCATCCCGACGCCGTTGTCGCGCACCCGCAGGGCCAGTTCGCCGTCAGCCTGCACCGTCACGTCAACCCGGGAGGCGTGCGCGTGCCGGGCCGCGTTCGACAGCGCCTCGCGCAACGCGCCGAGCAGGTGCTCACCGACCTCGGACGGCACCGTCTCGTCGAGCGGGCCGACCAGCCGCAGTGAGGGCGGGCGCCCGAGCGGGGCGGTCATCTCGTCGACCACCTCGAGTACCTGGGCGCGCAGGCCCTGCGGCCGGCTGTCCCCCCGCGCCTGCAGCGAGAAGATCGCCGACCGGATCTCCCGGATGGTCTCGTCGAGGGCGTCCACCGCGTTGCTGACCCGGCTGGCCGCCTCCGGCCGGGTCAGCAGCGGCACCGCGCCCTGCAACGACATCCCGGTCGCATACAGTCGCTGAATCACGAGGTCGTGCAAGTCCCGGGCGATCCGGTCGCGGTCCTGCAGGATGGCCAGCCGCTCGGCGTCATTGCGATGCTCGGCCAGTTCCAGCCCGATGGCCGCCTGCCCCGCGAACGTGCTGATCAAGTCGATCGCCTGCGGCGGCAGCGGCGGCGCCCCCGGCTCGCGGCCCACCGTGAAGACACCGCGGACGTCGCCCGGCTCGCCCAGCGGGAACAGGATGGCCGGCCCCAGCGGCAGGTGCTCCCGGGCCGGGGCCGCCACCCGCTCGTCGTGCCCGAAATCGGCCACGACCACCCGTTCACCGTTGATCATCACCCAGCCGGACAGTGACGCGCCCACCGGCAGCACCAGCCCGATCGCGTCCGCCGCGGCGGCGCCGGCCGCGTACTGGATGACCAGTTGCTGCCGGTCCGGCGTGGGCACCGCCAGCGCCACCAGGTCCGCGCCGGACATCTCCAGCGTCTGCTGGGTGATCAGCGCGAGCACCTCATCGGCCCTGGCCCCGGACAGCAGCCGCCTGGTCACCTCGCCGCTGGCGCGGAGCCAGCGCTGCTGGCGCCGCGCCTCCTCGTACAGCCGGGCGTTGTCGATGGCCACGCCGGCCGCCGCGGCCAGCGCGACGAGCAGCGCCTCGTCCTCCTCGTCGAAGTCGGCGCCGCCCTCCTTCTCGGTCAGGTAGAGGTTGCCGTACACCTCGGCCCGGACCCGGATGGGCACGCCGAGGAAGGACCGCATCGGCGGGTGCCCGGGCGGGAAACCATGCGAGTTAGGGCTGGCCGCGATGTTCGGCAGGCGCAGCGGCCGCGGATCGCTGATCAGCGCGCCGAGCAGGCCGAGCCCCTCCGGCCAGTGGTGGATCCCGGCGATCTGCTCCGCAGCCAGGCCGACCGGCACGAACTCGGCCAGCCGGCCCCCGTCGCCGATCACGCCCAGCGCGCCGTAGCGGGCCCGGACGAGCGTGATGGCGGCCTCCACGATCTGCTTGAGCACCACCTCCAGGTCGAGGTTGGCGCCCACCGCGACGACGGCTTCGAGCAGCGCGTACACCCGGTCCCGCGTGGCCAGCACGGTCTGCAGCCGGGACTGGAGTTCGGTCAGCAGGTCGTCGAGCCGCAGTTGCGGCAACATCGGATGCGGATCCGGCGACTCCACGGCCTCCCCTACGCCCTAGGCTGCTGATAAGCCTGAACCAACGGTAACGGCTGGCCGCTGCGCCTGTCTGTAGCGGGCGGCCCCGGTCACCAGCGGCGAAGGTGGCAGGTCGCGGAGCGGACTGCTCCGGCTAGAGGGATGATGGTGTGGTGACGCGGACGCCGATGCGCGGGGTGGCTGCGCTGGCCCGCCGCGCGGGACTGGATGCCAACCCGCTCCGCCGCGGCTCGGACCGGGCCGAGGCGTGGCTGCGGATCGGCCTGGTGCTCGTGTTCCTGATTGCCAGCCCGCTGGCCGCGATCGGGCTGGGCAGGCTGACCAGCGCCGCCTCGGCCAGCGCGGCGCGGGCGCAGGCGGCCAGCGAGCGGCAGGTGACCGCGGTGCTGCTGGACAGGGTGGCCCGGGCCGCCGACGACCCGCTGTACGGCGCCACCGGCTTCGTCTGGGCCAAGGCCCGGTGGACCGCCCCGGATGGGCAGCGGCGCACCGGCGAGGTACCCGCACCGGTCGGCAGCCGGAAAGGCCGGACCGAGTCCATCTGGGTCGATTCGACGGGCCAGCTGGTCTACCCGCCGATCGGGGAGAGCCAGATCGCCAGCCGGGTCATCGCGGTGATCGCGCTCACCCCGGCCGTTCTCGGCATCGTGCTGCTGATCGTGTTGTGGCTGGCCAGGTCGGTGCTGGACCGCAGAAGGCTGAAGGACTGGGCGGCCGAATGGTCCGCCGTCGAGCCGCAATGGACTAAGCGGACGCACTGAGCGCCGCCACCAGCCCAGCCGCCCGGCGGGTCCCGTTTGACGTCGGGTGCGTGGATGCACATAATTCCCAAAAGCGCCCAGCGCAACCAGGACGTAGCCCGGCAGCGTGGCTACCTCTGTCACTCGTGACAGCAGGAGTCAGCCGTGCTCGAAATGGAAACCGGGGGGCCGCCGGCCAGCGCCGCGCCGGGCCTCCCCCTCCTCCCCGGCCCGCTTCCCGGGCCCGATCGCGACGTGCTGGACAGCGCGCGGGCCCGGCTCACCCAGGCCCGCGGCCGGGTCCGGGCCGCCGCGGCTCAGCCGGTGCCGGCCGCCGCCCGGCATCTCCCCCGCCCGCTGGATGACCTGCGCGCGGTCAGCGCCGTGGCGCAACAGGCCGGCTCGCCCGGCCCGCGTACGGCGGAGCCACTCGATGTGGGGGCGGCCCTGGTGCTGCTCAGCAACGCGCGGCTCTATCTCGACCGGCTGGAAGCCAGTCTGCTGGAGCTGGCTCAGCAGGCGGATATGAGCTGGGACCTGATCGCCGCCATCATCGGCATCCCCGCCGCTGAGGCCATGGACCGCCTGTCGGCTCTGCACGGCCGCCCGGCACCGCAGTGATCTGCTCGTGGACCGGGTCGGCACGGACGCCTACAGGGGCGGCGTCCTGGCCGACCTGGCCTGATCGGCCGTTTGAGCAGGCCCGTCAGCGGCAGATAACCAGGCAGCAGCCGACTGCCGGTCACCCTGGCCAGACCGAGAGGAGGTTACCGTGGTTGCCGAGGAAGAGCCCGCCGCGCTGCCCAGCGAGCGGTACGAAGACCTGCTCGAATCACTGACCGAGCTGGGCCGGACGCTGGCTGAGGACGAGTCGGTCCAGGAGACCCTGGGCAGCATCCTCACCCTCGCCACCCGGCTCGTCCCTGGCTGTCACGCGGCCAGCGTCACCGTCCTGGACGACGAGGGTAAGCCGGCCACCGTGGCGGCCACCGATGCGGAACAGGAGGAACTGGACCGCCGCCAGTACCTGATGCACGACGGGCCCTGCCTGGACGCGGCCCGGCGGCAGCAGATCAACAACTGGAGCCTGACCGAGGCCGAGCAGCACTGGCCCGACTTCACCGCCCTGGCCACCGACATGGGGCTGCGCAGTTACCTGGCCGCCGGGCTTGGCCTGGGCGGCCAGCGGCTGGGCGCGCTGAATCTGAGCAGCCGCGGCTCGGACGGTTTCGACCGGCTGGACGAGGGGCTGGTGGGGCTGTTCGTCCCGCTCGCCTCGGCCGCCATCGTGACCGTCAGCCGATACGAGCAGGCCCGGGAACTGGCCGCCCAGCTCAACCAGGCGCTGTCCTCCCGGGCCGTCATCGACCACGCCATCGGCATCATCATGGCCGAGTCGAAGTGCCCGGCGGACCAGGCGTTCGAGGCCCTGCGCCGGGCCTCGAACAACCGCCGGATGAAGCTCCGCGAGCTGGCCACCGAGATCGTGACGCGGGTCGGCGGGCAGGCCCCCGCCGAAGACGCCCCGGGGGCTTAGCGCGGGTCGGCGGCAGGTCCACGGCCGGCGAAGTACCATTCCCCGCAGATGCACAGCAACATGATCCGCGATTCGCCCGGCGAGCCGGCTGACCTGGCCCGCGCCGAAGCCGGGCTTTCCGTGCTGGCCGAGGCGTGGCAGCGTGCCGTCGAGCAGTTGGGCTCCGTGACACCGCCGGCCCAGTTGCGCGCGCTGCTCATCGTGGACGGCGCCGGCGCGATCAACCTGACCAAGCTGGCCAGCTTGCTGGGCGCCTCTACCTCAGCCACCAGCAAGCTGTGCGACCGGCTGGTGGCGGCGGGCCTGCTGGCCCGGCAGCCGGCCGCGGCCAGCCGACGGGAGATCACGCTGCGCAGCACCGAATCCGGGCAGCGGGTGGCCCAGTGGGTGCGCGACCAGCGCCGGGCTGCCCTGGACCAGACGCTCGCCTCGCTCAGCCCGGAGGGCCGCCGCGACCTGGCCCGCGGGCTGGCCGAGCTGGCCCGCCGGGTTTAGCCCGGATCAGACAGTTCTGCCCGGACAACTAGGGTCTACCGGGCGCGCTGCCGGGACCTTGGTCCCTATCCGCCGCTGGCCGCAACCCTGGATAGTGACGCTCTAGCCCGGCGTAGACCGCCGGCCGGTGGGAGGTGCCATGACCATGACTGCGCTGCGGCGGCTGGAGACGCTGCCCCGGGCGGAGTCACTGCGGCTACTCGGTACGGTGTCGCTGGGCCGCCTCGTGTTCACCCACCTGGCCCTGCCGGCCATCCGGCCGGTCAACCACGCCGTGGCCGGTGATCAGGTCATCATCCGGGCTTACCTGCGCACGGCCATCAGCGCGGCGGTCGGCGACCGGTCCGGCACGGTCGTCGCCTACGAGGCGGACCTCATCGACCCGGACACGCGCCTGGGCTGGAGCGTGATCATCGTGGGCCGGGCCACCCGGCTCACCAACCAGGCCGAGGTGGCCCGGTACCGGGACCTGCTGCAGCCATGGGTGGCCGACGGGATGGACGACATCATCGCCATCCAGGCGGACATGGTGGACGGCTTCCGGCTGGTCGAGACGGCCGCCTGACGGCAGCTCAGCGGGCAGGCCCGCTCCCCGCCGCCGCCTGCATCCGCTGGTACAGCCCACCGGCCCGGAGCAGGTCCAGGTGCGTGCCGCGTTCGGCCACCCGGCCGTGATCCAGCACCACGATCTCGTCCACCTGGTCCAGCCCGTCCAGGTCGTGCGTGATGAGCAGGGTGGCCCGGCCTGCTGTCACGGCTAGCAGGTCCGCGGTGAGCGCCCGCCGGTTGCCCGGATCCAGGTGCGCCGTCGGCTCATCCAGGATGAGCAGCGGCGGGTCGGCCAGCAGGGCCCGGGCCAGCGCGATCCGCTGGCGCTCCCCGCCGGACACCGCCGCGCCGCCCGGGCCGACCATGGTGTCCCAGCCGCGCGGCAGGGAACGGATCCAGGCCAGCAGCCGGGTCCGCGCGGCCACCTCGTCCAGTTCCGGCTGGCTGGCGCTGGGCCGGGCGAGCCGGATGTTGTCCGCGATGGTGGTGTCGAACAGGTGCGGATCCTCGGTGCAGCCGCTGATCACGGTGCGCACCTCAGCCGGGGCGTAGCTGGCCAGGTCGGCGCCGCCCAACGTGGCCGTGCCGCCGGCCAGGTCGATGAACCGGAGCAGCACGGCGGCCACGGTGGACTTGCCGGACCCGCTGGGGCCGAGCAGCGCCACCCGCCGTCCGGCGGTCAGGTCGAGGTCCACCCCGTCGATAGCCAGCGGCCCATCCGGCTGGTAGCGGACCTGGGCGCCGCGCAGGCTCACCCGCAGCGCGCCACTGTTTATTACGGCACCGGTTATTGGAGCACCGGTTATTGGAGCACCGGGCAGCGGGCGCGGCGTGGCCGGCTCGGCCACCGGGTCCGGGGCGTCCAGCACCGCGCCGACCCGGATCGCGCTGGCCCGGGCCTGGCCGAGCTCCATGGCGGCCGCGGGCAGCGCGGTCACCGCCTCGAACGCGGCCAGCGCGGTCAGCGTGATCACGGCCAGCGGCACCCGGCTCAGCGTGCCG
The DNA here is from genome assembly GCA_963717125.1 of uncultured Actinomycetes bacterium. Classification (GTDB taxonomy): domain Bacteria; phylum Actinomycetota; class Actinomycetes; order Streptosporangiales; family Streptosporangiaceae; genus RYN-230. The sequence goes on along the minus strand of CAVQVG010000017.1, from coordinate 464,264 downwards.
CCGCCGACCGCGGCCACGCCGAGCACCAGCACGCCCCACAGCGTCAGCCCGGCCACCGCCTGGGACAGCCCGCTGCCCAGGGCCGCGCCCGCCGCGGTGCGGCGGGCCAGTCTGGTCAGCTCGCCGTCGGCGGCGTCGGTCGCGGCCAGCGCGGCGTCCTGGGCGCCGGCGGCGTGCAGATCCGCGGCCCCGGCCAGCAGGTCGGTGACCCGGGCGGTCAGCTCGCCGCGGGCCGGCGCGGTGCGCCGGGCCGCCTGCCGGGCCCGGGCCGCGGCCAGCCAGGACACCACCAGGCCCGCCAGCAGCAGCCCGGCGGCCAGCACCAGGCCGGCTGGGGCCAGGATGAGCAGCACCGCCCCGGCCGCGCCGGCCCCGACCAGCACGGCGGTCAGCGGCGGGGCCAGCCCGCGCAGGAACAGGTCCTGGGTGGCGTCCACGTCAGACACCAGGCGGGCCAGCAGGTCGCCGGAGCGGAAGTCACGCAGCCCGGCCGGGGCGAGCCGGGCCAGCTGCCGGTAGACGCGGACCCGCACGTCGGCCAGCACCCGGAACGCCGCGTCGTGCCCGGCCAGCCGTTCCACGTAGCGGAACACCCCGCGGCCGACGGACAGCGCGCGGACCGCGACCACCGCGACCGAGATGGCGACGATGTTGGGGTGCAGCGAGGCCCGGGCCAGCAGGAAACCGGAGGTGGCCAGCAGGGCGACGGCACAGCCGGTGGACACCGCGCCGGCCACCACAGCCAGCACCAGCTGGCCGCGCAGCGGCCCGGCCAGCCGGAGCAGGCGGAACAGCGGGTGCTCTGTTTCCTTGCGCCTCCGGGGCCCCACCCGCCTCCCCATTCCCCCTTCACTTGCCTCCTTCCCTCGTCGCTCGGTCGCTCGTTCCTCGCTCCCTCCGCTCCCCCCTCATGTCCAGTCGGCGGCGCGCCCCTTCGGCGCGGTCATGGCGCCGTCACCAGGGCACCGGGCGTGGACACGGTCCCGAGGCAGCCCGACGCCAGCACCAGGCGGCCCTGATCGAGCCTGAGTTCCCGGCTGCCCGTGCTGGCCAGACCCGTGCTGGCCAGGCCCGGGGTGGACCAGCCCTGGCGGTGCGTGACCAGCAGCACGGTCCGGCCGGCCATCAGCCGCTCGATCGTGTCCATGATCTGCCGGGCGGTGATCGGGTCCAGGTGCGCGACCGGCTCGTCCAGCAGCAGTAGCGGGGCGTCCCGGAGGAACGCCCGGGCCAGCGCGATCCGCTGCCGCTGGCCCGCGGACAGCCTGGCGCCGCGCTCGCCGAGCGACGCGGCGTAGCCGCCGGGCAGCGCCTCGATGAAGTCCGCGGCCCCGGCCGCGGCGGCCGCCCCCGCGATGTCCGCCTCGGTCGCGTCCGGCTGGCCGAGCGCGATGTTGCTGGCTACGGTCCCCTCGAACAGGTGCGGGTGCTGCGGCACCCAGGCGATCTGCCGCCGCCAGGCGGCCAGGTCTACGCTCGCGATGTCCACCGCGTCCGCGCCATGGTCCCCCTGGGTGACCGTGATCCGGCCGTCCGTCGGCGCCGCGAAGCGCAGCACCAGGGCCAGCAGCGAACTCTTCCCGGCACCGCTCGGCCCGGTCACCGCGACCCGCTCACCAGGCCGGATGGAATAGGACACGTGATCCAGGGCCGCGCGCTGCCGGGTCGGATAAGCCAGGGTTAGGGCGTTCAGCTGGATGGTCTCGTGCCGGAGGTCGGGCGGGAGAGACGCCGCGGCGGCCAGCCCGGCCGGGACCGGGCCGCTGACTGGGATCGGCCCGGACGTTTGCGGCAGAGCCAGAATGTCGCAGACGCGGCCGGCCGCGGTGACCCCCTCCATGCTGGCGTGGAACTGGGCGCCCACCGCGCGCAGCGGCAGGTACGCCTCGGGGGTGAGCAGCAGGACGAGCAGCGCGGTCTGGTAGCTCACGTGGCCGGCCAGCAGGCGGAGCCCGATCTCCACGGCGACCAGCGCGGTGGAGACCGCCGCGGACAGTTCGAGCACCAGGGCGGACAGGAAAGCGACCCGCAGCGTGGCCATGGTGGCGGACCGGTACGCGTCGGTGACGTCGCGGATCACGTCGGCCTGGGCGTCGGCCCGGCCGAACAGCTTGAGCGTGGGCAGCCCCTGCACCACGTCCAGGAAGTGGCCGCCGAGGCGGGCCAGCAGCCGCCACTGCCGCTCGGTGCGAGCCCGGGTCTGCAGCCCGACCAGGACCGCGAACACCGGGATGAGCGGCAGCGTCACGGCGATGACCAGCGCGGAGATCCAGTCGGCCAGCGCCACCCGGACCAGCACCGCCACCGGCACCGCCACGGCCAGCACGAGTTGCGGCAGGAACCGGGCGAAGTACGGGTCGAGCGCGTCGAGGCCCTTGCTGGACAGCGCGGCCAGCTCACCGACCTGCTGCCCGCCGAGCCAGGCCGGGCCGAGCCGCACCAGGTGCGCGGTCAGCTTGCGGCGCAGCTGCGATTTGACCGCCGCGGCGGCGCGCAGCGCGGCGATCTCCCCGCCGTACGTGGTCAGCGCGCGGGCGCCCAGCACGGCCAGCAGCACGCCCAGCGTGACGGCCAGCGCCGCGGCGCCGGTGCCGAGCGCCGCGCTGGCCAGGGCGTGCGCCAGCAGTCCAGCCTGGGCCAGGATCAGCGCGGTGCTGAGCAGGCCCGTCGCGACGGCGAGGACCAGGTACCCCCGGGCGGCCGCGGCGTAGTGGAGCAGTCGCGGGTTGACCGGTCTCACGAACCGCCGGGGGCGTGCCTGACCGGGCCCGATGGGCCGGAGGCCACCCAGGTCATCACGGGCCAAGTCTAGTGCGGATCGCGGCGGCCGCCCCGGCCGGGCCGTGGCCGATGCGAAAGCCGTGCGGACCACCCAGCGGTGCGCACCGACAGCAGGCGGGCCATCATGGTGATGCAGGCGACCAGCCGCCCGGCAAGGCGCGGCCCACCCTAGATGAACGGGCCTGCGGGCCATGGCTCGGGACTTTCGGCCCTGATCCTCGCCGTTCGCGAGCGGCGACGCTAACAGCACAGCCCCGGGAGAGCGAGGAGGTGCCAGGTTGACCGCGCTCACCGCTGCGGGGTGCTCGTACGCGCTGCTCGCCGACGGCACCACCATCACCATCCGGCGCGCCCGCCCGGACGACCTCGCGCAGGTCAAGCGGCTGCACGACGAGATGTCCCCAGACAACCTCTATCTCCGGTTCTTCAGCCTGAGCCGGAGCGCGGGCGAGCAGGAGGCTCGCCGGGTCACCCGGGCGGACGGGTCTCCCCATGGCGCGCTGCTCGGCTTCCTGGGCGACGACCTGGTCGGCGTGGCCAGCTACGAGCCGACGGGCCAGGCCGGCACGGCCGAGGTGGCGTTCGCGGTGGCGGACCGTATGCACCACCGCGGGGTCGCCACGCTGCTGCTCGAGCACCTGGTGTCGCTGGCCCAGGCCAACGGCGTGCGCGTCTTCATCGCCGCCACGCTGCCGGAGAACACGGCCATGCTGCGCGTGTTCGCCGACGCCGGGCTGAGCGTCACGCGCCGGCGGGAGGACGGTGTGGTCGAGCTGACCATGCTCATCCCGGGCAGCGTCGGGCTGGGTGAGCCCAGCCGCTACCTGGACGCGGTGGCCGGCCGGGAACAGCGGGCCGACGTAGCCAGCCTGGCGCCGCTGCTCGCGCCCCGATCCGTCGCGGTGCTCGGCGCCAGCCACCGGGCCGGGTCGATCGGCCGGCTCATCCTGCGGAACATCAGGGACGCCGGGTTCACCGGCTCGCTGTACGCGGTCAACCCGAACGACGGCGAGATCGACGGCATCCCCGCCGTGGCGTCAGCCAGCGCGCTGCCGGAGCCGCCGGACCTGGCCGTGCTGACGGTTCCGCCGGACGCCACGGTGGCGGCAGCGCGGGACTGCGGCCAGCGCGGCGCGCGGTCGCTGGTGGTGATCACCTCGGGGCTCACCGCGGCCCAGTCGGCCAGCCTGCTCGACATATGCAGGAATACCAGCATGCGGCTGGTCGGCCCGAACTGCTTCGGCGTCGCGGTACCGGACATCGGGCTGGACGCCACGTTCGCGGCCCACCACCCGCTGGCCGGCACGGCCGGGCTGGTCGTGCAGTCCGGCGGGGTCGGCGTGGCGCTGCTGGATCATTTCTCCCGGCTCGGCATCGGCATCTCGTCGTTCGCCTCGGTCGGCGACAAGCTGGATGTGTCCGGGAACGACATGCTGCAGTGGTGGGCGGAGGACGGCCGCACCCGGCTGGCCGTGCTCTACCTGGAGTCGTTCGGCAACCCGCGCAAGTTCGCCCGCAGCGCGGCCCGGGTCAGCGCCAGCATGCCGGTGCTCACCGTGCACGCTGGGCGGTCCGCGCCGGGCCAGCGCGCCGCCGCCTCGCACACCGCGGCCGCGGCCGCCCCGCTGATCACCCGGCAGGCGCTGTTCGAGCAGGCCGGCGTCATCGCCACCACCAGCTTCGGCGAACTGCTGGAGGCGGCCGTGTTGCTGGCCGAGCAGCCGGTCCCGGCAGGCAGCCGGGTAAGCATCGTCTCCAACGCCGGCGGGGCCGGCGTGCTGGCCGCGGACGCGTGCGTGGAGGCCGGCCTGTCCGTCGCCACCCCCAGCCGCCAGGCCCAGGCCCAGCTCACCGCGCTGCTGCCCGCGGCCGCGGCGGTCACCGGCCCGATCGACACCACCGCCGCGGTCGGCGCGGACGCGTTCGCCGCCGCGCTCGCCACCGCGGCCGGCGACGTCGGGGTGGACGCGGTCCTCGCGCTGGTCGTACCGACCGCGGCCGCCGATCTCATCCCGGCGCTGACCTCGGCCCGGCTGCCGGTGCCGCTGACCTCGGTCCTGCTCGACCAGGCCGAGTCGGTGCGGCTGCTGCCCAGCACCGGCGGTGGCCCTGCCGTGCCCGCCTACGCCTACCCGGAGAGCGCGGCCCGGGCGCTCAGCCGCGCCGCCCGGTACGGCTCGTGGCGATCCCGGCCCGCCGACAGCGTGCCGGACCTCCCGGGCCTGCAGGTGGCCGAGGCCAAGGCGCTGATCGCGTCCTTCCTGGAGCAGATGCCCGGCGGCGGCTGGCTGCCCGCCGCCGACGCCGACCGGCTGCTGCGCTGCTACCAGCTGCCCACAGCGCCGTTCCGGCTGGTCACCGACGCGGACCAGGCGGCTTCCGCGGCCGCGGAACTGGGCGGCCACGTGGCCCTGAAGGCGGCGGTGACCGGCCTGGTGCACAAGACCGAGGCGGCCGCGGTGCTGCTCGACCTGCGCGGCCCAGACCAGGCCCGGGCCGCGTTCGGCACGCTGGCCGGCCGCTTCGCGGACCGCTTCTGCGGCGCCGTCGTCCAGCCCATGATCACCGGCGGCACCGAGGTCATCATCGGCGTGGTGCAGGAACCGGTGTTCGGCCCGCTGGTGGTGTTCGGCCTGGGTGGGGTGGCGACCGAGGTGCTCGACGACCACGCCGCCCGGCTCGCCCCGCTGACCACGACCGACGCCGACGACCTGATCCATTCGATCCGGGCCGCACCGTTGCTGCTCGGGCAGCATGGGCAGCCGCCGGCCAGCATCGCGGCGCTGCGCGACACCCTGCTCCGGGTGTCCCGGCTGGCCGACGACCTGCCCGAGGTCACCGAGCTGGACCTCAACCCGGTGATCGCCTGCGCCGACGGCGTGACCGCGGTGGACGCCATGATCCGGGTCAGCCCGCATGCCGCGGCCGACCCGTTCCTCCGCCAGCTGCCCCAGGCCAGACCGGTCCCTACCTGATCCCAGCCCAGGACCGCATCCCAGCCCAGGACCCGATGCCAGCCCAGGACCTGATCCCAGCAAGGAGCTGAAACCCGACATGACCGTGACCGCCCAGGCCGAGCTCACCAGCGATCAGCTGCAAGCGCTCGACGGATACTGGCGCGCCGCGAACTACCTGTCCGTGGGGCAGATCTACCTGATGAGCAACCCGCTGCTGGCCGAACCGCTGCGCCCGGAGCACATCAAGCCACGGCTGCTCGGCCACTGGGGCACCACTCCGGGGCTGAACTTCCTCTGGGCCCACCTCAACCGCATGATCGTCCAGCACGACCTGGACATGATGTACGTGATCGGCCCCGGGCACGGCGGCCCGGCGGCCATCGCCGGCACCTGGCTGGATGGCAGCTACACCGAGATCTATCCCAGCATCGGCCAGGACACGGCCGGGATGGCCCGGCTGTTCCACCAGTTCTCCTTCCCGGGCGGGGTGCCCAGCCACGTGGCGCCGGAGACTCCCGGCTCGATCCACGAGGGCGGCGAGCTCGGCTACTCGCTGTCGCACGCGCACGGCGCCGCGTTCGACAACCCGGACCTCATCGTGGCCTGCGTGGTCGGCGACGGCGAGGCGGAGACCGGGCCGCTGGCCACCAGCTGGCATTGCGGCAAGTTCCTCGACCCGGCCCGGGACGGCGCGGTGCTCCCGATCCTGCACCTGAACGGCTGGAAGATCGCCAACCCGACCGTGCTGGCCCGGATCCCCGAGCCAGAACTGATCGCGCTGCTGCGCGGCTACGGCTGGGAACCGGTGATCGTCGCCGGGTCCGACCCGGACCCGGTGCACCACGAACTGGCGGCCGCGCTGGACGGCGCGATCACCAGGATCCGCGAGATCCAGCAGCAGGCGCGGTCCGGTTCCGGCGGGCCGGACGGGAAGGGGCCCGGTCCGCGCTGGCCGATGATCGTGTTCCGCACGCCGAAGGGCTGGACCGGCCCGAAGGTGGTGGACGGCCAGCCGGTGGAAGGCACCTGGCGGGCGCACCAGGTGCCGCTGGCCGGGGTCCGCACCAATCCGGAGCACCTGCGCCAGCTGCAGGAGTGGATGCTGTCCTACCGGCCGGGCGAGCTGTTCGACGAAGCCGGAGCGCCCCGCCCGGAGATCCTCCGCTTCGTGCCCAGCGGCGAGCGCCGGATGGGCAGCAACCCGCACGCCAACGGCGGCCTGCTGCTGCGCGAGCTGGCCATGCCGGACTTCCGCCAGTACGCGGTGCCCGCCACCCCGCCGGGGGCCCAGGTCTCCGAACCCACCCGGGTGCTAGGCAAGCTGCTCCGCGACGTGATGGCTGACAACCTCGCGGCGGCCAACTTCCGGGTGTTCGGGCCAGATGAGACGGCCTCCAACCGGCTGGAAGCGATATACGAGGTCAGCGGCAAGACGTGGGAGGAGGCCACGCTGCCGGTCGATGAGCACCTGGAACCGGCCGGTCGGGTGATGGAGATCCTCTCCGAGACCACCTGCGAGGGCTGGCTGGAGGGCTACCTGCTGACCGGGCGGCACGGCTTCTTCTCCTGCTACGAGGCGTTCATCCACATCGTCGATTCGATGTTCAACCAGCACGCGAAGTGGCTGAAGACCAGCCGTGCGCTGGCCTGGCGGCGGCCCATCGCGTCGCTGAACTACCTGCTCACCTCCCACGTGTGGCGGCAGGACCACAACGGGTTCAGCCACCAGGACCCCGGCTTCATCGACCACGTGGTGAACAAGAAGGCCGAGGTGGTCCGGGTCTACCTGCCGCCGGACACCAACACCCTGCTGTCCACCGTGGACCACTGCCTGCGCAGCCGGAACTATGTGAACGTGATCGTGGCCGGCAAGCAGCCCAACCCGGACTGGCTGGACATGGACGATGCCATCCTGCACTGCACCCGGGGCGCCGGGATCTGGGAGTGGGCCAGCAACGACTACGACGGCAAGCAGCCCGACGTGGTCATGGCCTGCGCCGGCGACGTGCCCACGCTGGAGATCCTCGCGGCCACCAGCATCCTCCGGGAGAACCTGCCCGACCTGCGTGTCCGGGTGGTCAACGTGGTCGATCTGATGCGCCTGGAGCCGAACACCGAGCACCCGCACGGGATGAGCGACGCCGAGTTCAACGCGGTGTTCACGTCCGACCGGCCGGTCATCTTCGCCTACCACGGCTACCCGGCGCTGATCCACCGGCTGACCTACAGCCGTGACGTGCACAACAACATTCACGTCCGCGGGTACCTGGAGGAGGGCACCACCACGACCCCGTTCGACATGGTGGTGCTGAACAACATGGACCGGTTCCACCTGGTCATGGACGTCATCGACCGGGTCCCCGGGCTGGGCGACCGGGCCGCCTGGCTGCGCCAGCAGATGGTGGACAACCGGACCAGGCACCACACCTATGTCCGGGAGCACGGCGAGGACATGCCCGAGGTGCAGAACTGGGTCTGGCCCGCCGCGCTGTCCGCCCCGCCTGGCCCGGCCGCCGCTCATGGCCCGGCCGCCGCTGGCCCGGCCCCGGCCACGGCGCCTGGGCCGTCTGCGGAGGACCCGTCCTGACATGAACGTGCTCGTGGTCAACGCCGGGTCGAGCAGCCTCAAGCTCAGCCTGCTCGATCCGGCGGACGAGATCCTCGCCGCCACCGAGGTGGAGCACTGGGACACCGAGGACCCACCACCCGCCCTGCGTTCCTTCATTAACGCCCTCCCCCGCGTCGATGCCGCCGGCCACCGCGTGGTGCACGGTGGGCCGAAGCTCACCGCGCCGGCGGTGCTCGATCCGGCCGTCCGGCGGGAGATCGAGGCGGTCACCGACCTGGCGCCGCTGCACCAGCCCCGGGCACTGGCCGGGATCGACGCGGTGTCCGCGCTACTGCCCGGGGTGCCCGCGGTGGCCTGCTTCGACACCGCGTTCCACGCCGGGATGCCTGCCGCCGCCGCGACCTACGCGCTGCCCGCGGCCTGGCGGGAGACGTACGGCCTGCGCCGCTACGGGTTTCACGGCCTGTCCCACGCGTACGCGACGCGACGCGCCGCGGAGTTGCTGGGCAGCACGCCAGAGCGGCTCCGGATCGTGTCCTGCCACCTGGGCGCGGGCGCGTCGCTGGCCGCGGTCCGGCACGGGCAGAGCGTGGACACCACGATGGGCTTCACCCCGCTGGAAGGACTGGTGATGGCCACCCGGGCGGGTAACACCGACCCGGGCCTGCTGGTCTGGCTGCTCCAGGACGGCCGGCTCAGCCTGGACGAGCTATCCACCGGGCTGGAGCGGCGGTCCGGGCTGGCCGGGCTGGCTGGGCAGGCTGACCTCCGGGACGTGCTGCCCCGCGCGGACGCCCGGGACCCGGCCGCGATCCTGGCCGTCGAGGTGTATCTGCACCGGCTGCGCCAGCTGATCGCGGGCATGGCCGCCGCCATGGACGGGCTCGACGTGCTGGTGTTCACCGGCGGCATCGGCGAGCATCAGCCGCCGATCCGGGCCCGGGCCGCGCCTGGCTTTCTCGGCGCCGCCATCGACGAGCAGCTCAACCAGGCGGCCGCCAGCGACGCCGACATCACCGCACCCGGCGCCGCCGTGCACACCCTGGTGATCACCGCCCGGGAAGACATCGAGATCGCCCGCCAGGTCCGCGCCGTCCTCAGCTAACCCCAGGGTCCACCCCCATCAGCGCGGTGCATTGTGCCTCACCGGCGAGGCACAATGCACCGCACTGATTCGCCGCCGCCAGTACGGGCCGCCAGGTCGGCGGCAACGTGATTGTGGCACGCAGTTGACATCAACTCGAATCTGATAGTAGCTTTCTTTTTGGATCAGCTACCACGTTGCCTGTAGATGTGATCGAGGATGGTGACCATGAGCGGTTCGGATCCCCGCAAGTGGTGGGCGCTGGTGGCCATCGCGGCCAGCGTGCTCGTCGTCGGGCTCGACCTGACCGTGCTCAGCCTGGCGCTGCCGGTGCTGTCCGCACAGTTGCACGCGTCAACCACGGATCTGCAGTGGTTCTCCGCCGCCTACAGCCTGGTGCTGGCCGCCGCGCTGCTGCTGGCCGGCCTGATCGGCGACCGGGTGGGCCGCAAGAAGCTGCTGCTCATCGCCCTGGTGCTGTTCGGCGTCAGCTCGGCGGCGTGCGCGTTCTCGACCTCGTCGGCCGAGCTGATCGCGGCCCGGGCGGTGCTCGGCCTCGGCGCCGCCGCCATCTTCCCGATGTCTATCGCCGTGCTGCCGGTCATGTTCACCGAGGAGGAGCGGCCCCGGGCCATCGCGGTCGTGATGGGCGCGACCTTCATCGGCTACCCGATCGGCCCGCTGCTGGGCGGCTGGCTGCTGGACAACTTCTGGTGGGGCTCGGTCTTCCTCATCAACGTGCCGGTGGTGGTGCTCGCGCTGCTGGCCGTGGTGTTCCTGATGCCAGAGTCGTACGGGGCCCGGGCCACCAGCATCGACATCCCCGGGATCGGCCTGTCCAGCCTGGGCCTGGCCAGTCTGACCTACGGCCTGATCAAGGCGGGGCAGGACGGGTGGAGCGATGCCACCGCCGTGGCCACGATGCTGGCCGGGGCGGTGGTGCTGGTCGGCTTCGTGTTCTGGGAGCGCTGGATCAGCGGGCGCAAGCAGCCGCTGGTCCAGCTGGAGCTGTTCCGCTCGGCCGGGTTCACCTGGGGCACCCTGCTGACCACGTTCGTGTCCTTCGCGATGTTCGGCATCCTGTTCGCCATTCCGCAGTACTTCCAGGAAGTCCTGGGCTTCGACTCGTTCGGCAGCGGGCTGCGGCTGCTGCCGCTGATCGGCGGGATGGTCGTCGGCATGCTGGCCGGCACCCGGCTGCAGACGGCACGGACCAAGGGCGGCGAGCCGGCCAAGGCCGCTCCGCTGGGTGCCAGGCCGCTGGTCACCGTCGGCTTCGCGGTGATGGCGGCGGCCCTCGCGGTGGGCGCGGCCACCAGCGTGACCAGCGGCACCGGTCTCGCGGTGGCCTGGCTGGCCGTGGCCGGGCTGGGCCTCGGCCTGGCCATGCCCGCGGCCATGAACGTGGCGCTGGGCGCGCTGTCCACCGAGCGCAGCGGCTCCGGTTCGGCACTGATCACCGCACTGCGCCAGGTCGGCGCGACCATCGGGGTGGCGGTGCTGGGCACGGTGCTGCTGTCCGGCTACCGGAGCCGGCTCAGCCTGGGCCACCTGCCCGCCGTGGCGGCCGACGCGGTGCGCAGCAGCGTGGCTGGCGGGGTGGTGGTGGCGCACGCCACCCACTCAGCCGACCTGCTCGTCATGGTCCGGACCGCCTACGTGCACGGCCAGGACGTGATGCTCGCGGTGTGCGCGGTGATCGCCCTGGCCAGCGCCGTGCTCGCGCTGATCTTCCTGCCCCGCCGGGCCGCCGCGGCCACGACGGCCACCCAGGCCGCCCCGGCCGGCCGATCTCCAGCTGACAGCACCCCGCAGCCGGTCGCCACCGGGCCGGGTTCCGGGGACAATCAAGGTCATGAGCGAGATCGGCACCGCTGACCGGCCCGCCGGGCTGCGCGAACGTAAGAAGGCCAAGACGCGTGCCGCGATCCGCGAGCACGCGTTGCGGCTGTTCCGCGAGCAGGGCTACAGCGGCACCACGGTCGAGCAGATCGCCGAGGCGGCCGAGGTCTCCCCGGCCACGTTCTACCGGTACTTCCCCACTAAGGAAGACGTGGTCCTGCAGGACGACCTGGACGTGCTGGCCTTCGAGTCGCTGGAGCGGCAGCCGGCCGAGCTGAGCCCGCTGGCGGCAGTACGGGCCGCGATGGCCGAGGCCCGGCCCAAGTTCACCGCCGAGGAACGGCAGCGGTTCCGGGAGACGACCGCGCTCACCCTGGCCGTGCCGGAGATCCGGGCCCGCGCGCTGGACGAGTTCGCCCGCACCATCGACGTGTTCACTGCGGCGATGGCCAAGCGGAGCGGCCGGGAGCCGGACGACCCCGAGGTGCGCACGCTGGCCGGCGCGATCTTCGGCGTGATCCTGGCCAATACGCTGCCCATGCTGGAACGGGGCGAGGTCGAGATCGAGGACCTGTTCACCACGATCGAACGAGGCCTGACCCAGCTGGAGGGCGGCCTGGCCCTGTGAGCCAGCCCAGCGCCAGCCCCAGGACCAGGACCAGGCTCAGCGCACCCCGAGCGGGCGGAACTGGACGCTGATCCGCGGGCCGGTGGGCCGGCTGGTCTTCGGCACCGCGTGCTCCCAGGTGCGCTGGCAACTGCCGCCCATCACCAGCAGGTCGCCGTGACCCAGCTCATGGCGCAGCGTGCGCCCGCCGCCGCGCGGCCGGAGCAGCAGCGCCCGGGGCGTGCCCAGGGACAGGATGGCGACCACGGTGTCCTCGGTGGCGCCGCGGCCGATCCGGTCGCCGTGCCAGGCGACGCTGTCCCGGCCGTCGCGGTACAGGCACAAGCCCGCGGTGCACAGCGGCTCGCGCAGGTCCGGCCAGTAGTGCGCGGTGAGCGCGTCCCGCGCGGCCAGCAGCGCGGGGTCGGGCAGCGGCTCGCCCTCGGCGTAGAAGCAGAGCAGCCGGGGCACGTCCACCACCCGCTCGTACATCCGGCGCCGTTCCTCCCGCCAGGGGACGGTATCCCGGAGCCGGTCGAACAGCACCGCGGCACCGGCCATCCAGCCGGGCCGGACGTCCACCCAGGCGCCGTGAGCCAGCCTGGTCCGGCGCACGGACCGGCCCAGCGGCCCGGGGACCGGCGCATCGTCCAGATCGAGCAGCGATCCCTGCAACGCGGTGTCCATACCCTGAGCATACAAAACTTCTCAAATATTTGTTCGAGCGAGGATCGGGCCGTCGGCCCCGCGGCGAGCGGCCGGAGCCGTAGGGTGATCCCGTGACAGGCCGTGAGCTGAGCGAGATCATGGATGCGGGCTGGGCGGAAGCGCTCGCGCCGGTCGCGGACCGGATCAGCGCGATGGGCGACTTCCTCCGGGCCGAACTGGCCGCCGGCCGCCGGTACCTGCCCGCGGGCGACAAGGTGCTGCGCGCGTTCCAGCAGTCGCTGAGCGACGTGCGGGTGCTGATCGTCGGCCAGGACCCCTACCCGACCCCGGGCAACCCGGTCGGGCTGAGCTTCTCGGTGGCGCCCGACGTGCGCCGCCTGCCGCCCAGCCTGATCAACATCTTCCGTGAGTACACCGCCGACCTCGGCTTCCCGGCGCCCGCCACCGGTGATCTCAGCCCGTGGAGCGAGCGCGGTGTGCTGCTGCTGAACCGGGTGCTCACCGTGCAGCCGGGCAAGCCGGGCTCGCACCGCGGCAAGGGCTGGGAAGAAGTGACCGACCAGGCCATCCGGGCGCTGGCCGCCCGGCAGCAGCCGCTGGTGGCCATCCTGTGGGGGCGCGACGCGCGCAGCCTGGCGCCGCTGCTGGGCAGCGTGCCGCTGATCGAGTCAGCCCACCCCAGCCCGAACTCGGCCGACCGTGGCTTCTTCGGCTCCCGCCCGTTCAGCCGGGCCAACGCGCAACTGGAACAGCAGGGCGCCGCGCCCGTGGACTGGAAACTGCCGTAACCGCCCAGGGCCCGGTCCCGGGGCCCGCGATATCGGCCAGTTCCTGCCGCACCAGCACCGCGACATGCGCCGCACCGGGCCGGTCCCGCGGGCTGGTGGCCAGGCAGGCGGTCCACAACCCGGCCAGGCTGGCCGGCATCACCCGCGCCGCCGCACGGGCGGAGAACGGTAGCCCGGTCAGGCAGGCGGCGAACAGCACGCCGACCGCGTACACGTCAGCCGCCGGGGTCCCCGCGGCACCGTCCGCCAGTTCCGGGGCCTGGTAGCTGAGCAGGCCGCCGGCCGAGCCGAGACCGAAGTCGGTGATCCGCACCCGGTCCGGCCCGACGATGACGTTGCCGGGGTGGATGCGGCCGTGCGCCAGCCCCGCCCGGTGCGCGACGGTGAGCGCGTCGGCCGCCGTGGCCACCACCCCCAGCGCCTCGGCCTCCGGCAGCGGAGCGCGGCCCAGCAGGCCGGCCAGCGACCGGCCACCGGCCAGTTCGCGCACCACGTAGGGCACCGCGAAGCCGCCCGGCTGGGTGATCTCCCCGTAGTCCAGGACGCGGGTGACCTCGGGACTGGTCAGCTGCGCGATCGTCCGGACGGCCAGCCGGAACCTGGCTTCCGCCACCATGTCCCCGGCCAGGTGCGCGGCCAGCACCTTGACCGCGACGTCCGCGCCGGTGCCCAGTTCGGTGGCCTGCCACACGGCCCCAGTCCCGCCGGCCGCGGCTGCGGGGCCGAGCGGGACAGTCAGCCGGAAGCGGCGATCGAGGATCGCCCCAGCCGTGAGTGGAGCCACCCGCCGAGTGTGCCGGACCAGGCCGCCCGGTAACGGAATCACCGCAAAAAGGACGGTGCCGGGGGGGCGGATAAGGCCACCCCGGCCCCGTTGGCCGCCGGACAGCCAACCAGCTGGCCTGGGCAGGCTGGCGGGAATGTTGAGCGATCAACTACTGTTGGTGGGAGGTACGCGGAGAGCACACGCGCAGAGCAAGAGCACACGCGCAGAGCAAGAGCACACGCGGAGACCAACCGCCCTAGAGGAGATGCCATGCCAGCGGTGACTGTCGAAGACATCCTGGTCCTGCCCCGCGTCGCGGAGCCGGACCCGGCCACGGCGGCCGAGCGGCCGGTGCTGTCGGTGACCACCGCGCCGTCCGGGTTCGAGGGTGAGGGCTTCCCGGTCCGCCGCGCGTTCGCCGGCGTGGACCTGAGCCAGCTCGACCCGTTCATCCACATGGACCAGATGGGCGAGGTGGACTACGCGCCCGGCGAGCCGAAGGGCACGCCCTGGCACCCGCACCGGGGCTTCGAGACCGTCACCTACATCATCGACGGCGTGTTCCGGCACCAGGACTCCAACGGCGGCGGCGGGCTGATCACCAACGGCGACACCCAGTGGATGACCGCGGGCGGCGGCATCCTGCACATCGAGGAGCCGCCCGAGGAGCTGGTCATGAGCGGTGGCCTGTTCCACGGCTTCCAGCTCTGGGTCAACCTGCCCCGGCGGCTCAAGATGACCAACCCGCGTTACCAGGACATCCGGGCCCAGCAGGTGTCGCTGCTGTCCTCGCCGGACGGCGGCACGCTGATCCGGGTCATCGCCGGGGACCTGGGCGGGCATCCTGGCCCCGGCGTCACGCATACGCCGATCACGCTGCTGCACGCGACCGTGCAGCCCGGCGCCCAGCTGCACCTGCCCTGGCGCCGCGACTTCAACGCGCTGGTCTACGTGCTGGCCGGGTCGGGCACCGTGGGCCCGGAGCACCGCCCGGTGCGCACCGGCCAGCTCGCCGTGTTCGGCGCCGGCGACGCGCTGACCGTGCAGGCCAGCCCGACCCAGGACGGCCCCGGCCGGGAGCTGGACATCCTGGTCCTGGGCGGCGAGCCGATCCGGGAGCCGGTGGCCGCGTACGGGCCGTTCGTGATGAACACCCGGGACGAGCTCGTGCAGGCGTTCGAGGACTTCCAGGCCGGCCGCCTGGGTACCATCCCGGCCGAGCCGCGCCCCGGCCACGACGTCCTGTAAGCAGCCCATCAGCGCGGCCCCGCGACGGGCCGCGCTGATGAAAATTTCCTGATCGGCCCGCCCGTTCGCCCCCCTCCCCGGGGGCCGGCCGAGTCCCGCCGGACCGCCCCGCGCGCCGCCCCTCATACAGAACGCCCCTGCTCACAGCCGTGCCGCCCGCCCGCCGGGCGCCGCCACAGGCAACCCAAGCGGCCGCCGCCGCGCCGGGGCCATCCGGGCGCACCGCGGCCGGCTGTACCAGCCCTCCGGGACATGCCTATGTTCGCGGCAGAGCGGCCAGCGTGGACTGCCCCGAGGAGGATCCCTGCATGAGACCAACGTTGCGCATCAGAGCTGGGTATTTCCGAACGCGGCGGGTGCTGACCGCATTAGCCGTGCTCGGGCTGGGTTGCGCCGGCCTGGCCGCCGTGACGGCCGCGCCGGCCAGCGCGGCCACGTCCTGTCAGGTCGCGTACTCGGCCAACTCCTGGAGTACCGGGTTCACCGCCTCGATCACCATCACCAATGAGGGCTCGGCGCTCACCTCGTGGACGCTGACCTACGCCTACAGCGGCAACCAGCAGCTGACCCAGGGCTGGTCGGGGAACTGGACCCAGTCCGGCGAGAACGTCACCGTGACCAACGCCAGCTGGAACGGCGCCCTGGCCACCGGCGCCGCCACCCAGATCGGCGCCAACTTCAGCTACAGCGGCACCAACACCGCACCCACCGCCTTCAGCATCAACGGCACCGCCTGCAACGGCGGCGTCACCTCCTCACCCACCCCCACCCCCACCGGCAGCCCAACCACCTCGCCGACCTCGTCGCCCACGCCGACCGCGTCGCCGACCTCTACCGGTACCGGTGGCGGCGGCTCGTGCAGTTCCGGCCTGGCGCTGCAAGCCAACCCGGCGACGTTCTCGGTGGCCCAGGGCACCAGTGAGGTGTTCGGCGTGTCGCTGACCGCCTCGCCGTCCACGCCGATCACGGTGACCGTGGCCAGCACGGGGAACAGCGGGCTGTCCGTGTCGGCCGGCAGTTCCATCACGCTGTCCTCCAGCAACTGGAACCTGCCGCAGCCGGTCACGGTCGCCGCGAACTCGTCCGGCACCGGGGCCGCCACGTTCACCGCGAGCGCCCCCGGCTGCACGTCGGTGAGCGTGACCGGAACCGAGACGGCCGCGGGCTCGACCAGCACGCCGTCCCACGTGGTCAACCCGTTCACCGGGTCCAACTGGTACGTCAACCCGGACTACACGGCCGAGGTGGCCACCTCGGTGGCCGGCGCCAGCGGCACCCTGGCCAGCCAGATGACGCTGATCGGCCAGCAGTCCACCGGCATCTGGCTGGACCACATCGGCGCCATCTACGGCGGGTCGGCCAACAGCAGCCGGATGAGCCTGCAGGCGCAACTGGCCAACGCGGTGAGCAAGGAGTCGGGCAGCACCCCGGAGATCGTCCCGATCGTGATCTACGATCTGCCCAACCGGGACTGCGCCGCGCTCGCCTCCAACGGTGAGCTGACCGTGAGCAACAACGGCCTGCAGTACTACGAGCAGGACTACATCAACCCGATCGCGCAGATCCTGTCCAACTACCAGCACACCAACCTGCGCATCGTCGCGATCATCGAGCCGGACTCGCTGCCCAACCTGATCACCAACCTGGGCGACGCCAACTGCTCCCAGGCCAACTCCAGCGGGGCCTACGTGGACGGCGTCCAGTACGCGCTGAACAAGCTGCACGCGATCCCGAACGTGTACAACTACGTCGACATCGCGCACTCGGCCTGGCTCGGCTGGCCCAGCAACATGGGCCCGGCCGTCTCGCTGTACAAGTCGGTGGCCTCCGGCACGACCGCGGGCGTGGCCAGCGTGGACGGGTTCATCAGCGACACGGCCAACTACACGCCGACCACCGAGCCGTTCATGACCGCCACCGAAAGCGTGGACGGCAACCCGGTCAACTCGGTCACCTATTACTCCTACGACCCGTATATCGACGAGCTCACCTACGACGAGGCGATGTACTCCAACCTGGTCTCGGCCGGCTTCCCGAGCTCCATCGGGATGCTGATCGACACCTCGCGCAACGGCTGGGGCGGCCCGAACCGGCCCACCGCCGCGTGCTCCACCAGCACGTGCACCACGACCGCCTCGTTCGTGAACGCGTCCAAGGTTGATCAACGCCCGTTCCGTGGTGACTGGTGTAACCAGAACAACGCGGGCCTGGGCGCGTTCCCGCAGGCCAACCCCGTGTCCTCGTTCGCGAACCTGTACGCGTACGTGTGGATCAAGCCACCTGGCGAGTCGGACGGTGACTACCCCACCGCCACGCACTCGCACGGTGACCCGCACTGCGACCCGAACGGGACCAACACCGACGGCAGCGGCAACACCTACTCCACCAACTCGATACCGGGCTATGACATCCCGGCCGGCCAGTGGTTCCCGGCCGAGTTCCAGATGCTCGTCCAGAACGCCGACCCCGCCGTCCCGTAACCCACCATCAACCGCCTGGCCGGGTGCCCCGTCGCGGGGCGGGACACCCGGCCAGGCACTAGCGTTAAGCAGCGGTCCAGAAAGTAGCGGGCCATCCGGGGCCGGTACTGGTCAGCTGACCGGCGCGGCCTTCCCGTTGGCCGCGCTGGTTCCGCTCTGTTCCGGCTCGGCCGGGGTCATCGCCACGGCCCGCGGGGCCCAGACCAGTTCTGGTTCGGAGTGCCGCTGCGGCACCCCGACGATGGCCGCCAGTTCCGACCCGTCGATGGTCTCCCGGTCGAGCAGGAGATCAACTACCCGGCGCAGGGAGTCCAGATTCTGGCGCATCAGCGTGGTCGCCCGGCTCTCGGCCTCCCGGAGCAGCTCGGCTACCTCGCGGTCTATCGACCGCTGCGTCTCCTCGGCGTAGGGACGGCCGGCGAACGGGTTGTCCCGGCTCGGCCCTTCCGGGCCGTAGCCGACGGGCCCCATCTCGGTCGAGAAGCCCCATTCCCGTACCATGCGGGTGGCCAGGTCGGTGGCACCCGCCAGATCATTCGCGGCCCCAGTCGAGGGTTCCCCGAGGACGATGATCTCCGCGGCCCGGCCGCCGAGCCGTACCGCGAGCGTGTCAGTAAGGTAACTCTGGCGGTACAGGTGGCGTTCGGCCTCCGGCAGTTGCTCGGTCACCCCGAGCGCCGCGCCGCGGGGGAGGATGGTGACCTTCGCCACCGGGTCGGCGTGCTCCGACAGGACCGCGACGAGCGCATGACCAGCCTCGTGGACGGCAACCGAGCGCTTTTCCTCGGGCAGCAGCACGTTGGACCCGTCCCGCCGCCCGATCAGCAGGCGGTCCCGCGCCGCGGAAAAGTCGGCGGCGGACAGCACATCGCGCCCGTCCCGTACGGCGTTGATGGCCGCCTCGTTCACGAGGTTGGCGAGATCAGCGCCCGCGAACCCGGGCGTCCCCCGCGACACCGTGTCCAGATCCACGTCAGGCCCGAGTTTCTTGCCCCGTCCGTGGATGGCCAGGATGGCCGCCCGCTCCTTCTGGTTGGGCAGGGGAATGTCCACCGTCCGGTCGAAGCGGCCGGGCCGCAGCAGCGCGGCGTCGAGGATCTCGGCCCGGTTCGTCGCTCCCATGACCACTACGCTGGCGCCAGGCTCGAACCCGTCCATGTCGGACAGCAGCTGGTTGAGGGTCTGCTCGCGCTCGTCGTTCGAGCCGAACCCACCGGGACCGCGGCGGCCCCCGATGGCGTCGATCTCATCGATGAAGATGATCGAGGGAGCGTGCTTGCGGGCGTCGCTGAAAAGACTTCGCACCCGCGACGCCCCGACGCCGACGAACATCTCCACGAACGTCGACCCGCTGAGGGCGAAGAAGGGGACGCCCGCCTCGCCGGCGACCGCTTTGGCCAGCAGCGTCTTCCCGGTCCCGGGCGGACCCACCATCAGCACGCCTTTAGGACCGACCGCGCCCGCCCGCGCGTAGCGCTGAGGGTGTTTCAGGTAGTTGACGACTTCCATGACCTCAGCCTTGGATCCTTCATAACCGGCAATGTCCGTGAAACGCGTGGCCGGCCTCTCCTCGTCGTAGAGCTTGGCCTTTGACCGGCCAAAACTCATGATTCCGCCGAGCTGCTTGCGGCTGCGGCGGGCGAACCAGATGAAGACGCCCACCAGGAGCAGGAGCGGCCACAAGGAGAAAAGCAGGGTCGCCACGGAGAACGTGCTCGAACTGGCGCCCGTTACCTGGACCCGGTGCTTGAGCAGGAGGGGAGAAAGGGTGTTGTCGTTCAGCGCGGTGGGGATCTGGGAGCTGTAGGCGACGCCGTTATCGAGCTTCCCGGTCACCAGCCCGGTCGAGCTGATCGTCGCCGTCGAGACCTTATTGGCCGTCACTTCACTGACGAAGCCGCTGTAGCTGAAGTCCCGGGTCGTCGAACTCTTGATACCCGGGTGGAAGAGGAGGAGGGTCCCGATTACCACTGCGCCCAGCACGGCCCACAGCGGCCAGCGCGGGGTCTTCGGCGGCGCGGGCGTGGGCGTGGGCGGGCGCTTGTCCAGCTTATTTATCCTGTTCGGTGGGCTCTGCCGAACCGGGGCCGACCGATGGGCGATCCTCATGCCCGGCTGAAATCGGTGGGGCGGAAAACTGCGTCCATGCCAGCCTCGGCTCTAAGAAATTCGAACGTAACCGCCGAGGTCCAGGGCAGTTGGGCAAGTCGTCGTGCGCGCACGGAAGGAAGACATTTTCCGAACGAACACCGGGCTGGGCCCATTCGGAGCGACTGCAGACACCGCGATGACAGGCGGACCTGAGCATTAGCCCGTGCAGCGCGACCGCCTTCGCATGTGGTCCTTCACCATGTAGAGCGCACGCTGTCCCGTAGATATTTCCGGGGGCCCAGTGCCGCACGGGGGGACGTCCGGTCACCCGGCTGATCCTGCGGCGGGCGTCGGCGCGATCGCGGCATCGCCGTTCACGCCGCTGGACTCGCATACCCGCATCGCCTGGTTGGTGGCGGGGTCGATGCGGGAGAAGCCGTCGGCGCCGTTGTAGTCGAGGACCCACACCGTCGACTCCCCGGCGGCGGGGAAGAACGCGGGGCTGTCCGGCTCGCCGGCGGTCACCGGGATCCGGGCCAGGATGCGCCCGGTGCCCGCGTCGACCCGGATGATCGTGGACCATGTCTCGTCCGCGATCCACAGCGATCCCAGGCCGGCGGCGGCGTCGTAGGGGGTCGAGTTGTCGCCGAACGCCACCGTTGCGGCGACCGGGGTGCGAGGGTCGCCGAGCCGGATGGCGGTCCCGTTGGCGCTCACGGCCCACACGCTGTCCCCGGCCGGGTACAACGTGACGATTTTGCTGCCGTCGGGTACCTGGGTGGCCCAGCGCAGCGCCCCGGTGTCCGGGTCCAGCACGAAGACGTCGGGCCGGTTCACCGCAGTGGCCACGAGGCCCGGGGGCGCGGCGGCGAGGCTGGCGAGGTGGACGTCTGGCAGCCGGGCGCTCAACGTGATCTCCCCGGTGGCCGGGTCCACCCGCAGCAGCCGGTTCCCCCGGTCGCGCCGGCGATCCCCGCTGCCGAGCCACAGCCACTCGCTGGTGGCGGCGACGGCCGGGGGAAGCCCCGTCCCGGCCCCGAAGCCGTCCGGGAGCTCGGTGACCGTGGATTCCCCGGTGCCGGTCACCCGGCATAGCTGCCCGGCCCGGGCGAACCACAGCGCGCCAAACGCGTAGCCGGTCGCGACCAGGCCGGGCCGGCTTGCCTCCGGCACGGTCAGCCGGGTCACCACGCCGCACGCGGCCGGATCGACGATGGCTAGGCGGCCGTCGGTCGTGCACACCCACAGCAGCCCGCCGCCAGACAACAGCCAAGGCCATGGGCCGGTCGGGCCCACATCGACCCGCGCGGCAGGCGCGCTTGTCCAGCCGTCGTAGGCAACCAGCGTCCCGGCTCCGTCGATTGTCCACAACGCCTCAGCCGGCACAGGGGCAGAATGCGTTAACTCGGTCTCTATCGCCATGGGCCGGAACGCTAATCCGCCCCACCGACACGGCCGTCACGCGACCAGGTGCCGGCCGTGGGCTCTGCGCCATCTGCACCGCGGGGAGCCGGCAGCCCGGCCGGTTGTGAAGCCCTGACCAGCGCATCTCCGACGGCCTAGACACACGCCGCCTGCTCAGCTGAATGCCGGAGGTCAGGTCGCGTCCGGCGGCACGGCAACCACGAACGTGCCCTTGGCTGGGAGGGTGACGACGAGACCACGCGAGCGCAGTTCCTCGATCGCCCGCCGCACTGTCCCGAGCGCCACCTGGTATTCGGCGGCCAGATCGCGCTCACCGGGCAACCGGGCACCCGGCGCCAGTTCGCCAGCCTTGATCCTCGCCGCGACATGGTCGGCGACCCGGGCGTAGATGTACGCCGGCCCGGCCTCACCCGGATCGAACTTCGGCACGCCCGCCATGTGGATCAACATAAAGCGTCGCTGAGCTGCATGGACATATGGAACGCGGCACACCGCTCTATACCGCGTCATGAAACGGTGTAGGCTGACGTCATGGACGACTGCGAAGACCGGGGCGGCTTAGTGGCGGGCGGGGCGGGCGGCGAGCAGGACAAGTTGCGCGGATTGCTGCTCGACTACGGTGAGCGCTGGGAGATTGAGCAGGGCGCCGCCTGGGTCGCCTGCACGCGCAACGGCTCGTTCACCCACGTGATCGCGGCGCACACCCTGGACGACCTGCGAACCAAGATCGCCACCGCCGAGCAGCCCTGACAATGTCATCGATCCGGCCCGGGCGGACGCCAGGCCTGGTCACGTTCATGGAATCCAGCCTGGAGGACTGACCTGGCTGCTCACTGACGGTCGGCCAGCAGGCGGCGGGCCTGGTTCTCGACGGCGCGGCGGTCGGGGTGGCCGGGGACCCACTGCTCGGGCTCGCCCACGGTCAGCTCGGCCGCCCCGCCCCGCCCCGCCCCGCCCCGCCCCGCCCCGCCCGGCAGCGGCACCGCACCGTCTGGCAGGCCGCCGAGGTCGTCCAGGTAGTGCGGCGGGAGCACCTGGAACCACAGCGGACCCGGCACCGGCGTACTCCGGGTCACCCGCGCGGTCACCAGGTACCGGGTGTCCGACCCGGCCGTGACCCCGGCCCAGGCCAGCCCGGGCAGGTGCGCACGGATCAGGTCGCGCTGGCCGCGCATGTGCCCGGCCACCTCGGGGACTGGCCAGCCTGACCCGGCGGCGGCCAGGGCCAGGCCGGTGCCGAGAAACGCACCCAGCACCGCGCTGGCCACCGCCGATCCGAAGCCGCTGGCCAGCAGCGTTGCGCCGCTCAGCGTGCCAAGGATGCCGCGCGTCACTGGCTCGGCGCTCTCCCAGGTGACCGGCACCTCGGCGGAGATGGCCAGCGCCAGCGTTTCCATCTCGGGCCGGTACTCACCGCGGAGCCATTCCGCGGCGATGCCGGCCAGGCCCGGATCGAGCCGCGCGGTGACCCGATGGTCCAGCGGCCGGTCCCGGGCGCCGCCGAGCCAGGCCTGGGCGACCGGGCTGAACGAGCCGAACACGGTGTACCGGTCACCCACCTCGGCCGCCTCGCCGACCTCGGCGTCCTGGATGCCACCCTCGCGCAGGCTGCCGGTTACCAGCCTGGGCACAGTCACCCGGAGCGTGTCCGGCATGCTGGTCAGGTCGATCAGCATGACGCAGCCGCCGGGCACCGGGATGGGCTCGGTGACATAGGGATACCGGTAGACGCCGTCGCCGAGGCTGGCGGTGGCCTCCCGGGCCGGCCGCAGGGCCGCGGCCAGCCGGCCCGGGTCCTCGGGGCTGAGGACCCGGAGCATGACCGGCGCGGCCGCGCGCATCCGGTCGGCCAGGCCCGGCTGTACCGTGATTGCCACTGCTGACTCCGCTAGCTCGCTGCCGTGCCCGGGATGACTGCACCCGGGCATTCCATGATCAGACGAAAACGGGTTCACCCACGCCGACCCCGCCGGGCACCGGCTCAGGTTCGGGTGACCATCCGGGTTGCCCAGCCCCCAGATGTACACGATGGTCTCACCCCCCAGGAACCCGCCCAGGCCAGGCAGTGAAGGGGGACGGGGAGGTGCGGGGCCCCCGGAGGCGCAAAGCAATAACGTGATCAGCTCCACGTCGTGGAAGCGCATCACGCCGAACCAGTCGCTGTTCTCGGCCCGCATCACCCGTTCGGCGTCGGCCGCGATCTCATGGATCCACTCGATGGACTGCGCCCGGCTCAGGTCGGCTTCCAGTTGCCGGAGCAGCCCGGCCATCCGCTGGTAGCGCTGGCAGTGGCGGCGGAACTCGGACTGGGTCCTGATCCCGTGCAGCGCCGCGCCGACCGCGGGCACGCAGATCGACAGCACGATCAGGACCAGGCCCAGCTCCGACGCCTCGCCGGCGTGCTCGCCCCAGCCGAGCAGATGCAGGAACGCGGCCACCGCGGTGATCGCGAACAGCACCCCGGTGGCCAAGAACAGCCGGCTGTCCCACGTGCCCTGCCGCCGCGCGGACTTCTCGTGGTACCGGATCTGCGCCCCAAGCCACCGGTCGCACAGGTAGTCGCGGAGCGGCGCGAGGTTGCCCGGGCCGATCCGGACCTGCGGGCGCAGCGCGGTCACCTCCTCCAGGGCCCGGCGCAGCCACACCTCGGTCGGGTCAGACGACCAGCCTGCCCGCTCATTCCGGTCGCGCGGGGGCGGCCGGTCCCCGGCCCCGGCCAGGGCCAGGAAGTACCCAGACCGCAGCCGCTCGGCCAGGAAGCGGTAAGAGATCCACCGGTCCAGCAGCCGGCGACGCCGGCTGACCAGCGGCATCACCACCAGCAGCAGAAGCAGCAGGATCTCGATCGCGGCGATCCACGGCTTGTGCGGCGCGAACGCGACCTGGCAGGCCACGACGACGACCGCCCCCGCCGCGGCCAGGAACATCGCCCAGCTGGTCACGTTGAAGATGCGCTCCACCCGGCTGGCCAGCGCGTCCGCCCGGACGAAGTAGGGCAGGATCCACCCGCCCACGCTCCGGCACGCTTCGCTGAGCGTGGGTGCCTGACCGGTGCCGTCGGCCGGGGGCTCGACCCGCAGCCACTCGGCGCGTTCCCGGGCGGCGAACTCGCTGATCTCAGCCGAGTTGTACTCGCGGAATTCGCGGGCCGCTTCCTCGACCCGGGCCGCCCGCCCCTCGTCGTACCAGAACACGGGGTCTGACCTCTTCGCAGTGTTCACCCAGGCCACCGGGACACCCTGGGCACGGGCGTAGGACACGATGCTGGCGGTGCCGCCGCGGCCGCGCGACGGCTGGCCGTCCCACAGCGCGATGATCATGTCGGCCCGGTCCACCATGTGCCGCCCAGCCCGCTCGTAGGCCTCCTCGCGGCTACTGCCCGGCGGTGCCTGCCAGACCCGGGCGGCACGGCCGAGCAACTCGGTGAACTCGTTCCTGGACGCCTCGGCGGGGAAGTCTTGCAGGTACTCGTGGACGGGCAGCGGCAGCACCACTTCCAGTTCGGCCACCGGCCGGGCCAGCACCTGCCTGGCCACCAGCCGGTCGGCCCCCTCGGCCAGCGCTGAGATGACCAGCAGCGACGGGTCGGCCTGGACGCCCAGGACACGCTGGGTGAGCGCCTGGATCGCCTCGTCGATCGCTGGGACCAGCGCGTCCGGGTCGGCCAGCTCGCGGTGCCCGGTCACCCCGATGCGCAGCGCGAACGGGAGCCGCCCCTCCCCCTCCGGCCACCAGGCGCCGGTATGCCTGGCCTCGGCTACGCCGGTCATCCTGCGCATCCCAGGTGAGCGGGCGGCGAGCTGGAGATGTACGCCCGCCAGTCCTGCGCGGTCAGGCTGTGCCCCGAGGTGCTGCAGGCCACCCGCACCCACTGCGCGGGGACCAGGTTGAGCTGGGTGAGCAGCCCATCGGAGGAGCTGCCGTTGCCTTCCGTCACCGTGACCAGGCTCCTGTCCCCCGGCGCGAACGCCATCGTGGTCTGCTGGAAGGGCGACGCCTTGCCGATCGGGAACACCCCCAGTACGTGCCCGGAGCGGAGGTCGGCGATCACGCCCTGCCCATTCGCCCGTTCCTCGGCGACCAGGCCGGGACCGCCCGCGGCCTGGCTGCTGACCGCGAAGTTGCCGTAGTCCCACGGGGTGCCCGCCTGGATGGAGCGGATCAGCTTCTTGCCGTCGGTGCCGCGCAGGTCGATGTCGCCGTTCTCCCGCTGGATCACCAGCCGCGGACCGGCGTAACCCACCTGGTAAGCCCGGATGCCGGGCACCAGCCAACTGCTCTTGGTCCTGAGGTTGACCACATAGACCTGCCTGGTGACCTGGTCGATGAGGGCCGCCCGGGTGCCGGCCGGGTCAACCGCCGCCTGGTGCTGGTACAGGCCGGGGTTCGGGTGCAGCGTGGACGGCCCGCTGATCAGCGCGCCGCCCAGGCCGGTCGGGCCGGTGCCGATCGTGATGTTGCCCGCCGCGTTGATCAGGGCAAACTGCTTCCCACCAGCGAAGATCGACACGGACTGCGGCGGATCCGGGTCGGCCTGCACCGACGTCGAGCGCTCCTCGGCCAGATGATCCGTGAGCGCCGCCTCGCCCCTCGGCACGGTGATGGTGTACTGCTTGATCCCGTACAGGTAGAGCTGGTCCCCGTCCGGGCTCCATTGCGGCAGCCCGTACTGCTGGGTGAGGCCCCCGCCGAGCCGGAAGATCTTCCCAACCGCGGCCCCCAGCCCCACCTGCAGCAACATGGTCCCGTTGCTGTCGGTGATGACCGCTTCCTGGCCGTCCGGCCGGACGGCCAGCCGCGGCCCGGGGCAGACCTCCCCGCACTGCCAGGGCATCCGGATCCGGGTCGCGTTGCCGATCCGCGAGTACTGGCTGAGGTTCCACACCGTGAGCCTGTCGCCCGAGGCGGAGACCAGCCGGGTGTCGCTGTCGCCCAGAAACGCCAGCGACGTGGCGAAGATCGGCTCCGCGCCCGGGTACGACTTGGCCGGGCTGGGTGGTCCGGTAGCGGAGATCCGGGACACGTGGATGCCGCCGGCGTCCTCGGACGCGACCCACTGGCCATCCCGGCTGATGGCCAGGGCCAGCGCCAGCCGGCCGCCGGTGCGGGCGTGCCCAGCCACCCCGGACCGCTGGCCGACGGCCCACACCTGGAGCGCCCGCCCGGCCGCCACGTTGCTGTAGGTGGCGGCTGACCCCGACGGCGAGAGTGCATACGCGTAGGCGGGGAACTTGCCCAGGCCGAACACGTCGCGGGCGGAACGAAGCACGGCCAGCCGGGGCAGCGCGATGCGCTGCCACGAGCCGTAGTAGCCGTCGAACGCGACCAGCTGGGATTCGCTCGGCACGGCGATGCCGGTGATCGCGGGCGGACGGAGCCGGTTCTGCGCCTCGAACCCCGTCATCCGCAACTGCGCCCAGGACCGGGTGCTGGTGTCCAGCACCTCGAGGGAGGGGTAGGCGCCAAACGCGGCGAACCGGCCGGACGGGGACACTCCTACCGCGCTGAACGTGGTCCCCGGCGGCGCCGAACGAGACTGGGCAGTCTGGCCGGTTCGCCAGATCCTGGCGTCTGTCCCGGTAGCCGCCGCGATCGTGGTCCCGTTCGCGCTGACCGCGACCCCGCTGATGGCGCCGTCCAGCCGGCCGACCTTGACCGGCTTGAAGCCCGGTACGCTCCAGGTCTGCACCCAGCCGTTTGTGGTACCCGCGACAATCGTCCGTCCGCTGGCCGAGCTGGCGATGGCCGACACCTGCCCAGGCGCCTCGATGAACCGCTGCACCTGCGGGTCGGACTGGACCGCGGCGAACAGCGCGGCCCGGGTCTGCGGGTCGCCGGGGTCCACCTGGTAGGCCTTGACCGCGAACAGCTGCGCGAGATCGGGGTGCGAGCCGGTCAGCGTAATCGCCGTGGACGCGAGCAGGCCCGCGGTGGCGGCGGTCTCCTCCCGGATGGCCCGGTCCCGCTGGCGCTGGGCGACGACCGCGGCCAGCACCGCGAAGGCCAGCAGGATGACCAGCGCGGTCAGCGCGGCCACCACCGAGCGCATGGTCCGGCGGCGCTGCCGGATGTGCTCACCGATCAGCGAGTCTTTGGGCAGCTCGCGGATAGTGGCGGCCAGGTCGGCCACGGCGTCCTGCAACCGTGGGTCGGCCGGCCGGAGGCTGTCCGCCTGGGCGCGCGCCCAGCGCAGGTCGACCCAGCGCGGCTCCTGGCTGAACGCGTGGCCCAGCGCTTCCTTGGACAGCGCGGTGCTGGCTGCCCAGTCCAGGTCGGCCGCGCTGGCGTCCCAGACCAGCTCACCACCGGTGACGGCGATGAGGATGTGGCTGGCTGGCCGGCGCTCACGCCACCAGCCGATCTCCTTGGCCACCCAGGGCGACTGGGCGGACTCCGGTGAGGCCATCAGGATCAGCCAGCGCGAGTTGTCCAGCGCCTGCTCGATCGTGGTCCACAGGTGCGGGGACGCGGCCAGGCTGGTCTGGTCACGGAACACCCGCAGCGCGCGCACCTGGTACCAGGGCTTGGCGAAACGCTGCAATTCCGCCTGCAGCCGGGCCGCGATGGCGCCGTCGAGCCGGTGGCTGTACGAGATGAACGCGTCGTAGCCACGCTCCTCGGCTGCCACCACGATCCCCCCGGTGCGGCGTGCCCAGATTCCCTAGTACGCCCCCTTGGCCAGCAGGCGTCACCGAGGGCTTGCTACAGGCTACAGGCCGTCCCATTCAGGGTGAAGGCGGTGGGGGCGGCGTCGCTGCTGGTCCACGTGCCCTGGAAGCCCAGCTGGGTGGAGCTGCCCGCCGGGATGCTGGCGTTGTAGCTCTCGTTGCCGATGGACACGTTCGCGCCGCTCTGGGTGACCACCCCGTTCCACGAGTTGGTGATCTTCTGGTCGCCGGGGAAGCTGAACGTCAGCGTCCAGCCGTTGATCCCCGACGAGCCGCCGTTGCTGATCGTCACGCTGGCCACGAAGCCGCCGGCCCACTGACTCTGCGTGGCGTAGCTGACCGTGCAGGCCAGGCTGGGCGTGCTGCTCGCAGTGGGCGTGCTGCTCGGAGTGGGCGTGCTGCTCGGAGTGGGCGTCGGCGAGGCGGTCGGCGTGGGCGTGCCGGTCGGCGTCGGCGTGGGCGTCGGGGTCGGCCCGCCGCTGGCCCCGACCACGTAGGTGACCAGGGAGCGGGCCGGGATGGTGGCGCTGAACTGGCCACCGCTGACCGACGTGGTGGCCTGGGCGGCCGCATCGCTGGCGGCGTTGCTCAGGTACGGCGTGACGGTCGCGCCGTTGGGCGTGCCGGTGCCGGACACCGCGTAGGTGATCGGGTCGGCGCTGGTCGCGGTGTTCAGCGCGACGATGGCCACGGTGCCGTTGGTGTTCCGGAACGCGGTCATCTCGACCGCGCTGTTGGAACTGGCGGCGGCGATGCGGACGGCGCCGGGCCGGACAAAGTCGCTGTAGTTGGCGAACGCCCACAGCCGGCCGGACGGGGTGACCGCCCCGCCGTTGATCTCGACCAGCCCCTCGTTGTCCCCGTTCTCCGACGGCGTCGTGCTGCCCCACCAGTACAGGAACGCGTTCAGGTTGGCGTTGGCCAGCCCGTTGTAGATGTTCTGCGCCCAGCTCATGCCGGAGGCGTCGGTGCCATCGTCCCAGGCCGGGTCCCAGCTCTCGAACGTGGACCACTCCGTCTCCCAGGCCGGCTTGGTCCAGCCGGTGAGCGGGGAATCCGGCGCTTCGGTGTAGCCGTGGCTGGTGAACGCGGCGGTGTCCGCGCTGGCCGTGGGGTCCGCCTCGATGGCCGCGGCGTACTGCTGCGCGTAGTCCCAGCCCTCGGTGGCGCAGCACTCCACGTGGGTGGGCAGGCCGGAGGCGGCCATGGTCGGGCCGAGCACGTCCAGGAAGTTCGCGGTCTGCGCCGGGCTCAGCTGCATGCTGTCGTAGCTGGTGGACAGGTTGGCCTCGTTCTCCGGGCCGACGTAGCTCAGCGGCACCCCGGCCGCCGCGTAATCCGCCGCGTACTGCTCCAGGTAGCTGGCGTAGGCCTGGCGCCAGTCACCGCTGGCGCACGTAGCCCCGGTGACCCCGCACAGCGCGCCCCCGTTGTCCGCCGAGTCGTTGGTCTTCATGAACGCCGGGGCGCTCCACGCATCGGCGAACACGTTGCTCACCCCGTAGTCCGCCTTGATCTGCTGGGCGAACCACAACTGGCCCGCATCCTGGTTGATCGAGGCCAGCGACACGTAGCTGGGCGTCGCGGTGGGGCTGGCCGGCGCGGACGGCTCGATCGTGCTGCCGGAGTCAGCGCTGATCTCGTTGCGCAAGATGGTCAGGCCCGCCCCGCTGGCCGGGCTGTAGAGCAGGTTCAGCACCTGCTGCTGCTCGGCGGCGGGCAGGTTCATCACGGTCTCGGCCTCGCCGAAGGCCTCGGAGGCCCCGAACCCGGTGATGGTCTGGTAGCTGGTGGCGCCGTTGATGGTCGCGGTGTCCGCCGCCAGGGCCGGGCCGGACACCGCGACCATCCCCGCGGCGATCAGCGCGAGCGCCGCGGCGTAGGGCAGGACGGTGCGGTGGGTCACGCCGCGCATCCCGTCCCGTTGACTGCGAAGCTGGTCGGCGAACTGTCGCTGCTGGTGTAGCTCCCGGTGAAGCCGATGGTGACCGACCCGGACGGCGGGATGGTGGCGTTGTACGGCTCGTTGGCCGCGGTCACCTGCTCCCCGGACTGGGTGTACGTCGCCGTCCACATGCTGGCGATCTTCTGGTCACCGGGGAATGTCCAGGTCAGCGTCCACGGGCTGATCGCGCTGCTCCCGGTGTTGGTCAGCACGATCTGCGCCTGGAAACCGCCCGCCCAGGTGTTGGTCAGCGAGTACGCCGCCGAGCAGGCGACCGGCGCCGCGCTGCCGGTCGGCGGCGGGGTGCCGTTCACCGCCCCGGGCACCCCGAACTGGATCGAGGCCAGCAGCGACTGTTTCAGCGCGCTCACCGGGGTCGGGTCGTAGTTGCTGTCCAGCAGGTCGTAGGAGTCCTCGCCGTTCAGCGCCCAGTAGGTCCAGCCCATCCACGGGTTGGCGGCCAGGTAGCTGACCAGGCTCTGGAACCACTGGCCCTGCGAGCCGGCCGCGCTGCTCTGCACGTCCGCCGCCGTGTTGTCGGTGCCGAACTCGCCCACCCAGACCGGCGCGATGTCCTGGCTGTACAGGTAGCCCCAGTTGGCGTTCCACACCGCGTCGAGGCTGGCCGGCGTGGTCGAGGAGTTGAACCAGGTCTGCTGGAACAGGTTCGGGCCGTAGTCGTGCGCGGAGTACACCACGTGCCCCGGCGAGCTCAGCGTGACCGGGTCCTGGCCGGCCTCGGCCAGGTCGCCGCCCCACCAGGTGGAGTTGAAGCTGCCCGAGGACGTCGGGTTCTCGCTGATCCCCTCGCAGAAGATCAGCGCGTTCGGGTCCACCGCGAGGACCGCGTTGCCCGCCTGCTCGTAGGCCAGCCGGATGTCGGTGCTGGTGTCCCCGGTGCCCCAGGTCGCGCCCTGGGCGTACGTGTCGCCGGCCGGCGTGTGCGGCTCGTTGCGCAGGTCGAAGCCGATCACCGTGGGGTTGCCCGCGAACATCTTGGCCAGCGTGACCCAGTCGTTGACCCAGTCCTGGCTGGTGTAGGTGCTGGTGTACCAGAGGCCGTTGGCCTCCGCGGACTCACCGGCCTCGGACCGGTGGTCATCCAGGATGACCTTGAGCCCGACCTGGCCCGCGTACGTGACGATCTTCTGCAGGTCCTGCAGCGAGGTCAGCCCGGCCAGGTCGGTGTTGATCGGGCCGGTGTTGTTGTAGAAGCTCAGGTTCTGCGGCACGATCGGGTCCTCCACCATCTGGTTGGAGAACGGGATCCGGATCGTGTTGTAGCCGAGTTTCGCGATGTCGTTGATGATCGTGTGGTAGTCCTGCGCCCACAGGCCGTGCGCGATCTCGTCCGGGGTCTCGAAGCCGTACCAGTTGATCCCCGCGATCCGCACCGGGTTGCCCGCGGCGTCCATGATCTGGTTGCCGCTGGTGTGCCAGTACCCGGCGCCGACGCTGCTGGCCAGCGCCGCTTTGGCCGCCGTCAGCTGGGCCGTGCCGCCGGTCGCGCCGCTCGCCGCCGCGCTGCTTAACGCACCGGCCCCGGCCAGCCCGCCGGCCACCAGGGCCAGCGTGCCGGCCAGCGCCATCACCGGCCTGGGAAACCACATGTCAGTTGCCTCCAGACGGCCGGGTCAGGCCCCGGGCCAGGGTGAGCATGCTGATCGAGCCGGTCCCGGTGGGGGGACCGTGCCCGGCGGGGGTGCGCCGGGCACGGTCCCCGCGGGACCGTGTCGGGGTACCGCGCGGGCAGTGGCGCCGGCCGCGGGCGTGAGGGTGCCGCGGCCGGTGACTCGCGTGGAACGTATCGGCCGGCCATTCCAGGGGTCCAGAGCCGCCTCCGCCACCCCTGACCGCGCGGCCCTTTCCCCAGGTCAAACCCGTGTCTGCGAGCCAGCCAGATGAAATTACCTGAAATCCCCCACCCGCCCGCCGGGCCGCTCCCCACCCCGGCGGCCCGCCGGGCTCAAGCCAGGCGTCAGCCGCCGGCCAGGGATTGGAGGTGGGCTTCGTAGCCGGCGCCGTACGGGGTGGGGTCGCCGGAGTAGTCGGTGATCAGCGCGGGCCCCTGGGAGCAGTCCCAGTTGTTCCAGGTCCACGCCAGGTAGCTGATCTTCTGCGCATCCAGCCACGGCAGCAGCGAGTTCAGGTAGCTGTCCGCGCAGTCGTTCTCGCCGATCTCCCCGGCGATCACCGGCACCACCGCGGCGACCGGGGCGATCTGGCTGGTCCAGCACGACTGGGTGGAGCAGGTGTTGAAGTTGTACGAGTGCCAGGACGCGACCAGGTTGTGGTCCGGGTCAGCCGGCTCGTAGGCCAGCCACTGGGTCAGGTCGTTGGCGTACTCCAGGCCGCCCAGCATGATCACGTTGTTCGCGCCGGCCCCGCGGATCGCGGTCACCATGGACTGCATCCCGGCTACCGGGTACGAGATGCCGACGCAGGATGACCCTCCGTTGAGCCAGCACTGCCAGCCCTCGGTCTCGTTGTAGCTGTCCGCCCGCTCCGGGTACGGCTCGTTGAACAGGTCGAAGATCACCGCGTCGTTGCCCTTGAACGCGGTGGCCACCGAGGTCCAGAACGGGATCGCCTCGGCCGCGTCCGGCATCGGCTTCTGGCACGTCGCCTGGGCCGACGAGCACCCGGCCGACGTCCCGGTGTACGCGCCGTCGGTCCAGTGCAGGTCCAGGATGGCCACGATGCCGTTGTCGTTGAGCAGGTTCACATACTGCTCGACGGCCTGCTGATACGCGGCGCCCGCGTAGGCCGGGCTCACGTAGGACTCACCGTTCCAGCAGGCCTCGTTCAGCGGAACCCGGACCGCGGTGACGCCCCAGCTCTTCATCGCGGTGATCGAGGCCTGGTCCATCGGCCCGTTCCAGATGCCGGTGCCCTGCACGCAGGCGAACTCGCCGCCGGAGCGGTCCACCCCGTGCAGCACCACCGGGCTGCCGCTCGCGGTCACCAGCTGGTTCCCGGACACGTGCAGCTGCGGCGCGGTGCTGCTGACCGGCACCACGCTGACCGGGTCGGCCGCCGACGTGTTGGTCGCCCCGGCGCTGTCGAACGCCTCCGCCGTCAGCGCGTAGTAGCCCGCGGTGACGTCGGACCAGGTCACGGTGTACGGGCTGGCCGTCGCGGTGCCGATCAGCACCGGGGTCGGCGACGTGCCGGGCTGCGTTAACGCGGCGAAGAACTCCACCTTGCTGATCGACGCGGTGGGCTCGCTGGCGCTGGCCGTGATCGGGATGCTCGTCCCCGGCGGATAGCTGCCGCCTGCCGCCGGGCTGGTGATCTGGACCGACGGGAGCTGCGCCGCGCCGTTGCAGGCGTAGCCGTTGACCGTGAAGTAGCTGGGCACGGCGTCCGTCGCGCCGACCGTGCCGGTGAACCCGATCGACGTGGCCGCCCCGGTGGCCAGCGCCCCGTTGTAGCTCAGGCTGGTCGCCGTCACGGCCTGGCCGTTCTGCGCGTAGGTCGCGGACCAGCCGCCGCTGATCTGCTGCGCGTTGGGGAAGTTGAAGGCCAGCGCCCAGCTGCCGAGCGCGGGCCCGTTGTTGGTGATCGTGATGTCCGCCTGGAAGCCGCCCGGCCAGCTGTTCACCACCGTGTAGGCCACCGTGCAGGCTGAGCTGGCCGCGCTGGCGGGCGCCGGCCCGGCCAGCGCTCCGCTCAGGCTGAGCCCGCCGGCCGCCAGCACGCAGGCGACTCCCCGGGCGCGTTTCACCAAGCCGCTGAACGCCGTTCTCATGGCTGGTCCTCCTCAGCCGGTCCCGGTCCGGGGCTGTCCCGGTCCCGGGCGCGCCCGGTGCGGACGCGCCCGGTGCGGACGTTAGGTGCCGCGGCGGGCCGGCCAAGGCGGCTGGGCGCGTCCCGGGGACTGGCCGCGTTTGCCCAGGTCGTGGACGTCAGCGGGCGGAACACCGGCCGCTGGGTGCGGAAACTTTCGGCGGCGGGCGCCGCCGGGTGCGGCTGCGCCGGGCTGGCCCGGCCACCTGCGGACCGGGCCAGCCGTGCTCTCAGCGGGTGGGCAGCGCCGGGCTGGCCAGCTGCGCCAGTTGCTCGGCCTGCTGCGGGAACCACGCCCCGGCGGCCGGGTCGTCAATGCCCCACAGCGGGTCGAACAGCGCCTGATCCGCGGTCGCGGCCGGCCATCCCGGCTGGGTGTAGGCGGTGTAGTCCCAGGCCCGGACGCCACCCGCGGCGTCGCACTGGCCGTCGGACTGGCCCGGGGTCTTGACCCACAGGTAGGCATCCAGCAGCGGAACGCCGGTGGCCGTGGTCGGCCGCAGGCCCAGCCCGGCCCCCGGCGGGTTGCACCAGTTCCCGGACGCGAGCGTGGCGGTCACGCTGGCTGGCTGGTCGTACGGCGCGGTGGCGTACTGCTGCATGCTGTCCGGGCCGGTGCCGTTCCGGCTGGTGTCGATGACGAAGTGCGTGCCGGCGACCGCGCTGCCCAGGTTGGCCGCGTACCACTGCGTGGTCAGGCCCCAGGTGCTGAAATCGCTCTGCGTGGCCGGGTAGTACTGGCTCGCGCACGCCGACGGGTTGCCGTAATAGGGGTTCGCCGAGTCGGTGACCATCGCGATGCAGTCCGAGATCCAGGTCCCGTAGTCGACCAGCTCCGGGGTGGGCTGGTAGTTCGACACGTTGACGAAGAACCCCCGTGCGTCCTGGACGCCGGCCTTGAGCAGCCGCTGGGCCATGGTGCCCACCGACTGCCAGGCACTGTGCGTGCCATCCAGGTAGACCTGCGCGCCGGGGTCCTGGCCGAGCGTCTTGACCCCGAACTGGAGCTCGGCGATCCGCTCGGCGTCGGTGAACGGGTACACGGACGAGGACAGCCCGCAGGCCGAGGGCAGGTTGCCCAGCGCGTCCGGCTCCAGGATGACGATGGCCTGGCCGGCCCCGATGCCCTGGGCGAAGGCGCCGATCCACGCCTGGTAGTCGGCCTGGTTCAGCGCCCCGCCGGCCGAGTACTGGGCGCAGTCCCGGCCGGGGATGTCGTAGGCGACCAGGACCGGTACGGCGCGCTCGGCGGCCGCTTCCCGCATCGTCTCCCGGACCTGCCGCTCGACCTGGGCCGGCGTGCCGCTGGTGAACCAGACAGCCCGCGGGATCGCTTCCATCTCGGCGACCAGCGCCGCGTCCTTACGGTCATGGCTCGCCAGCAACTGGGCGATCTGCTGCGGCGCCCCGGCGGACGGCGGCGGGACGAAGAGCCGGGCGCCGGCCGGGAAGCCGCCGGGTGTCCTGGCGGCGGCCGCGGCGGCCTGCGCACCGGCCGGAACGGCGAGTAAGGCGGCGGCACAGGCCGCCGCGGCGGCGAGAGATGCGGCCTGCCGGAGAGTACGGGACATGGCTCCCCCTGGACACGGGTGAAAATTACCGGAACATTTCCGGGGGAAACGTACATCGGTGTTACAGCGCGGTCAACGCCTCATGTCGCCAGACGAGGGCTGGCGGGGGCGGTGGAGTCCCGGGGCACCAGCCGGGTTTCCAGCTCGACCCGCAGCGGTTCGAAGCGCGCGTTCCCCAGCTGGCGCAGCAGCAGGCTGACCGCGGTCCGGCCCAGCTCGGCCAGCGGCTGCCGGACCGTCGTCAGGGCGGGCACGGCGATGACCGCTTCGGTCGTGTCGTCGAAGCCGACGACGGAGAGATCCTCCGGGACGCGCAGCCCGCGCGCGGCCGCCGCCTGCAGCACGCCGACCGCCATGCCGTCGTTGAACGCGAAGACGGCGGTGGGCGGCCCGGGCTGGCTGAGCAGCCGCGCCGCCGCCGCCCGGCCGCCTCGGATGGTGAAGTCCGCCCCGTGGACCAGGCCCGGGTCGGGCAGCACACCGGCCCCGGCCAGCGCCGCGTAGTACCCGGACAGGCGCTGCTCGGTCGCCATCCAGCCGGCCGGGCCGGTGATCGCGCCGATCCGCCGGTGCCCGAGTTCCAGCAGGTGGCGGGTGGCCTGGGTGGCCCCGGCCGAGTGCGCGGCGCAGACCACCGGGATGCCCTCGGCCACGTCGGTCAGCGGGTCCACCACCACGAACCGGAAGCCCTGGCCGGCCAGCACCTGCAACTCGGTGCTGGATTCCTCGGGCAGCACCAGGATCGCCCCGTCGGTCTGCCCGCGCGCCAGCCGGTCCAGCAGGGACAGCTCGCGGGCGTGTGAGTGCCGGGTCGGGCACAGCACCACCTGCATGTCGTGCTCGTACAAGGCTTCGGCGGTGCCGGACAGGATCTCGGCGAAATAGACGGTCTGCACGACCGGCATGGTCACCCCGACCAGCCCGGTCGGCGCCGGGCGGACCCGCGGGCCGGCCCGGTACCCGTGCTCCCGGATGACCCGCTGGACCGCCGCCCGGGTCTCGCTGGACACATCCGAGTGCCCGTTGACCACCCGGGACACCGTCGCGATCGAGACCCCGGCCAGCTCCGCTACCTGGCGGATGGTGACCCGGGACGCGGGCGCGGCGGGCCTGCTCAGCTGCATCCCAGCATTGAAACATGCTCCGTAACACGCCGAAAACGCAGCTGATCTGGAAGTGGCGGGCTCCCGCAGCACATTCGGGAGCCCGCCACGTGGAGACCGGGCCGGCCGGGATCAGCTCGTCATCCCGGCCGGCCCGGCGACTAGCCGAGCCCGGCCAGGGCCTTCAGGTGCGCTTCGACTCCCACGCCGTAATTGGTCGGCGTCCCGGTGTAGTCACTGACCAGCCCGGGGCCCGAGGAGCAGTTGAAGTCGGCGTTCCAGGCCCACGCCAGGTAACTGATCGAGTCGGAATCCATCCAGGCCATCAGCGGCGTGACATAACCGTCCGCGCAGTCGTTCTCGCCGATCTCCCCGGCGACGACCGGAACCTGCGCGGCCACCGGGGCGACCTCGCTGGTCCAGCAGGACTGGGTGGAGCAGGTGTTGAAGTTGTACGAATGCCAGGACGCGACCAGGTTGTGGTCCGGGTCGGTCGGCTCGTAGGTCAGCCAGTCGGTCAGGTCGTTCGCGTACTCCTCGCCGCCCAGCATGAGCACGTTGTTCGCCCCGGCCGACCGGACCGCGTTGACCATCGCCTGCATGCCGGCCACCTGGTAGCCGATGCCGGCGCAGGTGCCGCCGTTCAGCCAGCACTGCCAGCCGGTGGTGGTGCTGCCGGTGGCCCGGGACGCGTACGGCTCGTTGAACAGGTCGAAGATCACCGCGTCGTTGCCCTTGAACGTGTTCGCCACCGAGGTCCAGAACGGGATCGCCTGGGCGGCGTCCGGCATCGGCTTCTGGCAGGTGGCCTCGGCCGACGAGCAGCCGGAGGAGTTCCCGGTGTACAGCCCGTCCGTCCAGTGCAGGTCGAGGATGGCCACCATGCCGTTGGCGTTGAGCAGGCTGACGTAGGCCTTGATGGCGGCGATGTAGTTGCTGCCCGCGTAGGCCGAGTTGACATAGGACTCCGCGTTCCAGCACGCCTCGTTCAGCGGAACGCGCACCGCGTTGACGCCCCAGTTCTTCATCGCGGTGATCGAGGCCTGGTCATTGGGCCCGTCGAAGATGCCGTTGCCCTGCACGCACGCGTACTCGGTGCCGGACCGGTCCACTCCGTGCAGCAGCACCGGCTGCCCGCTCGCGTTGACCAGCTTGTTGCCGGACACGTGCAGCTGCGGGGCGGGCCCGCTGGCCGTCGAGGTGGGCGTCGGCGTCGGCGTGGGGGTCGGCGAGGTGGTGGGGCTGCTGGTGGGGGTGGGGGTG
This sequence comes from uncultured Actinomycetes bacterium, assembly GCA_963717125.1. Taxonomy (GTDB): domain Bacteria; phylum Actinomycetota; class Actinomycetes; order Streptosporangiales; family Streptosporangiaceae; genus RYN-230. Next base: position 426,618 of record CAVQVG010000017.1, on the reverse strand, counting down.
GGTGAGGAGGTGACGCCGCCGTTGCAGGCGGTGCCGTTGATGCTGAAGGCGGTGGGTGCGGTGTTGGTGCCGCTGTAGCTGAAGTTGGCGCCGATCTGGGTGGCGGCGCCGGTGGCCAGGGCGCCGTTCCAGCTGGCGTTGGTCACGGTGACGTTCTCGCCGGACTGGGTCCAGTTCCCCGACCAGCCCTGGGTCAGCTGCTGGTTGCCGCTGTAGGCGTAGGTCAGCGTCCACGAGGTGAGCGCCGAGCCCTCATTGGTGATGGTGATCGAGGCGGTGAACCCGGTACTCCAGGAGTTGGCCGAGTACGCGACCTGACAGGACGTAGCCGCGCTGGCCGGCGCGGCCGTTACGGCAGCCACCAGCGTGCCCGCGGCCAGGGCCGCGGCGGCCGCCCCGCATGCCAGGTACCGCGCACGTCTGGCCAATCGGATCGCGTGGAGTCTCACGACATACACCTCCTGCTGGGTTAGCACTGCGTCGTGCATTCACCGGGCCGCGCTTACCGGTCTCCGGGAATGTTCTGCCAGCTGACCGTATTGATCTCGGGCGCAGTCTGCCAGATATGGCTAGATGCTGACTGCAAACATGACACGCCGACAATAACGGTCGCTCACTAAACCGGTCAAGTAACCGATCCGCGTGAAAATAGGCGCTTTATTTTCAGCACCGGCCAGCAGGCCCCGGCCGGGTACCCCCGGCCAAGCCCCGCCACCCGCCCAGCCCCGGCGCCTGGCCCCGCCACCAGCCCGGTCCCCTCACGCACCGCCCCGCCACCATCCTCTTTGCACGCGGAAGGTACGCCGTAGCGGGCGATATGTCCTTTTCTCCTGCCCGGTCCGCGTACAAAGTGCGCATCGGCGGCCGGAAAGGCAGCTGAGTGGCTGCGCGCCCCGGGCGGCGGCGTGTCGTGAAAGTTTCAGCACCGGGCTGGGGTGGCATTTCGGGTGCCTTGACTCGGGGGGGCGGGCGGGCAAGTCTCGTCTTCTGATCGAGGAGGCGCGCATGTCCGTGGCGAGGCAATACGGGGCGAAATTAGCGGGGCGGGTGGCGGGCGCCGCGGCGGGCCGCCGGGTGGGCCGGGCCGCCGCGGGCCGCCGGATCGTCCGGGCCGCGGCGGGCCGCCGGGTCGTCCGGGCCGCCGCGGCGGTGCTGGCCGGGTGCGCACTGCTGGCCGGCTGTACGGTGTCCTCGGATCAGCCGGTGTTCAAGCGGGTCGGCCCGCTGATCACGCTGCGGGTCGGCGTGTTCGGCGATCCCGGCTACCAGCGGGCCGGGCTGTACGCCCAGTACCAGCGGCTGCACCCGAACATAAAGATCATCCAGGATGACACCTCGGATCAGGCCGGGTACTGGAGCACGCTCCAGACGCGGCTGAAGTCCGGCCGCGCGCTGGACGACATCCAGGCCGTGCCGTTGGCCAACATCTCCGCCGTGACCGGGCCCCTGGCCAGCGACTTCGTCCCGCTGAACACGCTGGGCGGGATCTCCGGCGGGAACAGCGCGTTCACCGACGACTGGCTGCCCTGGGTGGCCCAGCAGGCGGCCAACCGGGCGGGCATCACCTACGCGCTGGGCGCCGAGATCGGCCCGATCGCCGCCTGCTACCGGACCGCCCTGCTGCGCGAGGCGGGCCTGCCGACCAGCCCCACCGTGCTGGCCAAGGACTGGAGCACCTGGGCCGGGTACCTGAAGTTCGGCCGTCTGTTCCGGTCCCGCATCCCGCGCGGCCCAGCGTTCACCGACTCCGCGGCCAGCCTGTACAACACGATGGCGGCGCAGGCCAAGGAGCAGTACTACAGCCAGGCCGGCGGCCTGGCCGTCACCGGCAACCCGGCCATCAGGCAAGCCTGGGACACCGCCGTGCAGGCTGCCCGGGACGGGCTGAGCGCCGGGCTCACGCCGCAGTCGGCCGCCTGGAACCGGGGTGTGTCGCGGGATTCGTTCGCCACCGTCATGTGCCCGGCATGGCAATTGCACCAGATCGCCAGCCTGGCCGGCCCGCTGGGCTCCGGGGGCTGGAACGTGACCGCGGCGCCCGGCGGGGCGGGTAACTCGGGCGGCTTCTACCTGGCCTTGCCCAAGGCGGGCGCGCACCAGCAGGCCGCGTTCCAGCTAGCCGCGTTCCTCGCCGGGGAGCAGGCGGGGGTCGAGTTGTTCCGCAGCCAGGGTGAGTTCCCGGCCAACTTCGCCGCGGTCAACGCGGTGAACGGGGTGACCAACCCGTACTTCAGCGGGGCCCAGGTCGGCCAGATATTCGGCCGGTCCGCCGACCGCACCCCGGCCGCCGTACTCGGCCCGGCCAGCGACGCCATCGGCGCCGACATGGACAACGCGCTGGCCCGGGTGGAGTCCGGAATGGTTCCGTCCGGCCCAGCCTGGCGCGCCGCCGTCCAGCAGGCCGCGGCCGCCGCCCGGGCCGGCCCGCAGTGAGTGCGTCACGGCCGGCCCAAGCCCGCGACCGCCGCCCGGGCCTGCCCACAGTGAGTGCGGGTGACGGCCCGGTTGAGTCGGCCACGATCCCCACATATCATCCCGGAGCATCGCAGAATATCCGGTTTGCCGGTTATGTCCCGGCGATCCGGGGTGATCTGTGCCGCCGGGCTCCGGAGTACGGTCGCGCGGTCAGCCAGGCTGAAAGATTCAGTCACCGAAGGTCACCGGCACCGCCGGTGGACCGATCCGGGCGCCGCCAACCGGTACCGCGCGGACGGTTCGCGGGCCGCTACCCGGGGCCCGCCCGTACAGGTCAGCATGGTCCGGCCGGGTTCGGCCGGCCCGCGCGGCCCGGGCTTAGCTCTGGCCCCGGGCATCAGGTTTGCGCTCACCCACCGTCACCACTGCGGCCGCCCGCGGCTGGTCACTTCACGGGTCAGAAGGCCGAATTTAGACTCCGGCCAATTGTGAAAGCGCTTTCCGATCGCATCTCGCGCGGTGCGCGCGAGCAGGGAGCGCCCCCCACCCTGGCTGCCCGGCTCACCCGCCACCAGCAGCCCTATCCGCGAGGAGGATGCGGATGCGACAGTTAGCGCGAAGATCGCTGTTGCGCGCGGTGGCCAGCGGTGCGGCCAGCGCCGCGCTGCTGGCCGGGATGCTCGCCGGGGCGGGCAGCGCCGCGGCCGCGGTGACCGGCCCGGCCGCCGCCGCCCAGCCAGCCGCGGCGGCCCGGGCCGCGGCGGCAGCACACCTGGCCGCGCCCGGTGGCGCGGCGGCCGCGGCGCGGGCCGCGGCCGTGCTCAACCCGGCCGCCACCACGGTCAGCTCCTGCCAGGTGACCTACACCGTGCAGAGCGACTGGGGCACCGGGTTCACCGCGGCCATCACCATCGAGAACACCGGCTCGGCCATCACCAGCTGGACGCTGGGCTACTCCTACGCGGGCAGCCAGACACTCGCCCAGGGCTGGTCGGGGAACTGGACCCAGAGCGGCAAGGCCGTCACGGTGACCAACGCGAGCTGGAACGGCAGCCTGGGCAGCAACGCGTCGGTGCAGATCGGCGCGAACTTCAACTACACCGGCAGCAACACCGCCCCGACCTCGTTCACGCTGAACGGGACGGCCTGCAACGGCGGCAGCAGCGCCTCACCGTCGCCATCGCCGTCGCCGACCTCGACGGGCAGTTCCTCGCCGTCCCCCTCGCCGAGCCCGAGCCCGAGTCCGAGCCCGACCTCGACCGGCGGGAGCGGCAGCGGCAGCGGGGCGCCGATGGTGTCCATCACCAGCCCCACCGCCGGGGAGATCTTCACCCCCGGCTCGGCCATCACGCTGCAGGCCAGCCCGGTCAGTGGCTCCGGCACGGTCACCTCCGTCACCTTCTACCAGAGCACCAGCGCGGCCAACGACACCGAGATCGGCGTGGCCACCGCCAGCCCGTGGGCGGTGCAATGGGCGAACGTGCCCGCGGGCAGCTACTCGATCACCGCGGTAGCCAGCAACGGCAAGGAAAGCCTGGTCTCCTACCCGGTGGCGATCACCGTGGAGTCACCCACCGTGGTGGTCAACCCGAACCAGATCGCGGTCCAGCAGGGCAACTCGGCCACGTTCGGGGTGGCCCTGTCCGCGCAGCCATCGGCCAGCGTCACGGTGTCCGTGGCGCAGAGCGGCGATTCCGACCTGTCCATCTCGTCCGGCGCTACGCTCACGTTCACCACCTCGAACTGGAGCGTCCCGCAGAACGTCACCGTCACGTCGGGGAGCACCGCGGCGGACGGCGGGACCCAGGGCACGGTGACCGCGTCAGCCACCGGGTACACGGCCGGCACCACGACGGTCACCGAGGCGCTGGCGTCCGGCTCGCAGTCCGCGTACGACCAGTGGTTCCTCAATCTCTACGACACGATCATGAACCCGAACAACGGCTACTTCAGCCCGAAGGGCATCCCGTACCACTCGGTCGAGACGCTCATCGTCGAGGCCCCGGACTACGGGCATGAGACCACGTCCGAGACGTACAGCTACTACCTGTGGCTGACCGCGGATTACGGCGGGGTCACCGGCAACTGGACGCCGTTCAACAACGCCTGGGCCAACATGCAGGAGTACATGATCCCCAGCGCGTCCGAGCAACCGGGGCAGAGCACGTACAACGCGTCCGCACCGGCGGAGTACGGGCCCGACGAGCCGTTCCCGAACGACTACCCGGTCGCGCTCAACTCCTCGGTGCCGGTCGGTTCCGACCCGCTGGCCGCCGAGCTCACGTCCACTTACGGCACGGCCAACATCTACGCGCCCATGTGGATCATGGACACGGACAACCGGTACGGCTTCGGCCAGTGCGAGGACACCACCTCCACGCCGAGCTTCGTCAACTCCTACCAGCGCGGCCCGATGGAGTCGGTCTGGGACACGATCCCGCAGCCCGACTGCGACCTGCTGAAGTTCGGCGGGCCCAACGGTTTCCTGGACCTGTTCAACAACGGCGGCGGCAGCTTCGCGTCGCAGTACAAGTACACCGACGCGCCCGACGCGGACGCGCGGATGGTCCAGGCCGCCTACATCGCGGACACGTTCGCCAAGGCGCAGGGCAAGGAGTCCCAGATCGCCAGCACCCTGGCCAACGCGGCCAAGCTCGGCGACTACCTGCGCTATTCCATGTTCGACAAGTACTTCAAGCAGATCACCGCGGCGTGCAGCCAGGACGGTTCGGTGGCCTGCCCGGCCGGCACCAGCAAGGCGAACGAGGACACCTACCTGCTGTCCTGGTACTACGCCTGGGGCGGGGCCAGCACCGGCGCCTGGTCCTGGCGGATCAGCGGCGAGGCGATCCACGAGGGCTACCAGAACCCGCTGGCCGCGTGGGCGCTGTCCACCGACCCGGACCTGATCCCGCTGTCGCCGACGGCCAAGGCGGACTGGGCGAGCAGCCTGACCACGCAGCTGAACATGTTCCAGTGGCTGCAGTCCAGCCAGGGCGCGATCGCCGGTGGCGTCACCAACAACTGGGGCGGCAACTACGGCGACGTGTCCAAACCACCGGCCGGTGACACCACGTTCGACGGGATGTACTACACGCCCGATCCGGAGTACGCGAACCCGCCGAGCAACCAGTGGTTCGGATACCAGACCTGGCCGATGGAACGGGTCGCCGAGTACTACTACGACACCGGGAACGCCCAGGCCGGCGCCATTCTGGCCAAGTGGGTGTCCTGGGCCGAGTCGGTCACCTCGTTCAACACGAGCACCGGCGCCATCTGCCTGCCGGGCACGCTGACCTGGTCCGGGCAGCCGGGCGAGAACTACACCTCCAGCGCCACCGCGCCGCCGGCCAACACCGGCCTCAGCGTGTCGGTGTCCGGCTGTTCCGCGGACATCGGGATCTCGGCGTCCCTGGCCAAGGTGTACGCCTACTACGCGGCTAAGTCCGGCAACACCACCGCCGAGACCGACGCGCAGAACATCATCGACATCATCCACAAGTTCTACGCTGACTCGCTCGGCTACTCCTCGCCGGAGACGCGGACCGACTACAGCAACTTCACCAGCCCGTACAACACGACCAACTACGAAGGGGTCTACATTCCGTCCGGCTGGACCGGGACCTACCCCGGCGGGATCCCGCTCAGCTCGGCGACGAACACCTTCCTGTCCATCCGCCCCTGGTACATCGGCGACCCGGAGTGGTCCAAGGTTCAGGCCTACCTGAACGGCGGGTCCGCCCCGGTCTTCAACTACCACCGGTTCTGGGCGGAGGTGGAAATCGCCACCGCCTTCGAGTCGTTCGCGCAGCTGTTCCCGACGACAGCCCCGCCGTCCGGCTTCTAGGCCGTGCATATCCGCAATTCGGGGTAACGAACGGCCGGGGCAGTCCCGTGGGCATTCCCGCGGGCCTGCCCCGGCCCCAATGACCTGCTTTCCCGAGTGCGCGACTCGGGAATTGGCCCTGCGCTGCCGAGGATGGGAAACGATGACTGTGCTGCGACGCTGCGTGATGCTGACCGTGCTGCTGCTCGCGATGGCGACCGCGGCCGGATGCGGAAGCGGCGCCAGTCCGGGGCCGATGCCCGGGGTCACCGGCCGGTTCGGGACCGACCCGCTGATCAACATCCCGGCTGGGCACCCATCCAGCCAGCTGATCGTGCAGACCGTCATCCCGGGCCGCGGCCCGGTCGTCCAGCCGGACGACTACGTGCTGTTCAACGTGGAGGGCAAGGTGTGGGCCGGGGACCGGGAGGTGGTGGACAGCTACACCGACCGGCAGCCGCAGGGCCTGCCGCTGCGATCTGGCCTGCCCGCCTGGCGGCACCTGGCCGGGCAGCGCGTCGGCAGCCGGGTGCTGATGGTGGTGCCGCCGCGCTACGGCTTCGGCCGCAAGGGTGACCCGCAGGCCAACGTCATGAGCACCGACACGCTGGTGTTCGTGTTCGATCTGCTGGGCGCGATGCCGCAGCACGGGCAGGCCGCCGGCACGGCCACGCCGTACCGCCCAGGCCCGGGGCTGCCCCAGGTGGCCGACGGCAGCCACGGGCCGGTGATCACTATCCCGGCCAAGGCCACCCCGCCCAGCAAGCTCTTCCAGCAGGTGCTGATCCGCGGGCACGGCAAGCCGCTGCAGACCGGCCAGACCGTCGTGGCCCAGGACACGGGCGCGGTATGGCGCACCGGGAAGGTGTTCGACTCGACCTGGACGCGCGGCTTCCCGGAGTCGTTCGTGCTCGGCTCTGGGCAGGTCATCCCGGGGTGGGACACGGGCCTGCGTGGCCTGCCGGTAGGCAGCCGGGTGCTGCTCGTCCTGCCGCCCCGGCTCGGCTACGGGCAGGCCGGTAACCCGCCCGACGTCAACGGCCACGACACGCTCGTCTTCGTTATCGACATCCTGGCCGCGGTCTGACCACACCGTTCCGCCGCACCGTTCGGCCACGCCGTTCGGCCACGCCGTTCGGCCACCCGGTAGGTAAAGATCCCAGGTAGCGTCGCTATGAAACTTTCATGGCCCTTGTGGCTGCGCTGACTGGGCATGCACTGTGCCGCGATTGCCTGGTTTTGCCCCTTGACAGGGCAGTGAATTTAGCCGGAACATTCAGCAGAGAGTTTGCATATCCGTAACACTCTCGATACAAAGCTGGTGCGCGACATAGGCACCCACGCCACTTCCGATGGCCTGCGCCGCCTAATTCCGCGCCACCGGGAAATGGCTGGCGAGGAGGCTGGCGTGCCGGGCGACACCAAATTACGGCCCAAACTCGCTGACGTCGCTAGGCAGGCTGGGGTGTCCCCAGCGACCGCGTCCCGGGTGCTGACTGGTTCGGCCCGGGTGCGGCCGGAGACGCGGCAGCAGGTCGAGGCGGCCATCGCGCACCTCGGTTACGTGCGCAACCGGGCGCCGCGGGCGTCCGCGTCGCGCGGCACCGGGTCGATCGCGTTCATGGTCTGCGAGGACAACGCCCGCGTCTTCTCCGAGCCGTTCTTCCCGCTGATGCTGCGCAGCGTCAGCCGGGAGCTGTCCGCCCGCGGCATCCAGCTGGTGCTGCTCACCGCGCACTCGCCGCGCGACTACCAGATCGCCTCCCGGTACCTGCGCAGCGGCCACGTGGACGGGGCCCTGCTGGTCAGCATGCACGGGAAGCGGCCGCTCGACCTGCGCAGCCTAGGCGTCCCGGTGCTGCTGGCCGGGCGCTCGTTCGGCAACGACGACGGGATCTCCTACGTCGACGCGGACAACGCGGGCGGGGCCAAGATGGCGGTGGAATACCTGCTCAAGGCCGGCCGGACCACGATCGCGACGATCGCGGGGCCGCCGGACATGGCGCCCGGGGCGGACCGGCTGGCCGGCTACCGCGCGGCCATGAACGAGGCCGGGCTGACCGACCCCGGCCTGATCGTGTTCGGTGACTTCGGCCGGGTGTCGGCCGAGCACGGCCTGTACCGGCTGCTCGACCGGCGGCCCGGTATCGACGCCGTGTTCGCCGCGTCCGACCTGATGGCCGCCGGTGTGCTCGGCGCGTTGCGGCGGATGGGCCGCCGGGTGCCCGACGACATCGCGGTCATCGGCTTCGAGGACTCCCCGCTGGCCCAGCACACCGACCCGAAGCTGACCACGATCCGGCAGCCGGTCGAGGCGATGGGCGCCCGGATGGCGGCCGAACTGCTGGCCCTCATCGCCCGGGGCGGCCAGCAGCCCGCGCACATCATCCTGGACACTGAGCTGGTCATCCGCGACTCCGGCTGACCGGGCTGCTCACGGCTTCCGGGCTACGCCGCCCATCCCGGGCACCTCGTCCTGGCTCGCCGGGCTGGTCTCCGGCCGCCAGTGGTTCAGCTCGACCACGCCGGGCGGGACCAGGTCCAGGCCGTCGAAGAACCCGGTGAGCTGCTCCGGGCTGCGCGGATGGTAGGTGTTGGCCGAGCTCTCGTTGTAGTGCCGGACCGCCTCGGTGAACGTCGCGCTGGTGTTGACCCCGTCGCTGAGCGCGAGATAGCTGCCAGACGGCAGCGGGCTCATCAGCTGCCTGATGATCGACTCCGGCCGGCTGGCGTCCGGCAGATTGCCGGCGATGCCCAGCATCATCAGCGCCACCGGCTGGCTGAAGTCCAGCGTGCGGGACGCCTGGGCCAGAATCGCGGCCGGGTCGCGCAGGTCCGCGTCGATGTAGTCGCTGGCACCCTCGGGCGTGCTGGTCAGCAGGGCCCGGGCGTGCGCCAGCACCAGCGGGTCGTTGTCCACGTAGACGATGCGCGAATCGGCGGCGATCGCCTGGGCGACCTGGTGCGTGTTGTCCGCGGTCGGCAGGCCGGTGCCGACGTCGAGGAACTGGCGGAGGCCGGCCACACCGGCCAGGTACCGGACGGCACGGCCGAGGAACGCCCGGTCGGCCCGGGCCAGCCGGGTGATGTCCGGGAACATCGCCATCACCTGGTCGCCGACCATCCGGTCGGGCGGGTAGTTGTCCTGGCCGCCGAGCCAGTAGTTCCAGACCCGGGCCGAGTGCGGCACGGAGGTGTCTAATCCGGGCGGCTGCTGGCTGGGAGGCGAATCATCAGTCACGGTGCCTCGCTCCTGGGTCTGGCCCAATCGCAGTGGACGATGGCGAGCCTAGTCCGCCGGAGTAGGGGCTGCGCGCCACCCCGGGGTGAACGGCGGGCTTGGTTACATTTCATGGCGTCGCCCCGGCGGGCGTCATCAGCCGAGCACTGGCGTTCTGAACTGGGACTTTATAACGAAGGCCGGTGACTCACGGAAGCGCTTCGACAATGCGCCTGGACGGCGGGCGGGCGTGCTCCTACGAAAGTCCTGACGGCTGCCGCGTATGGCGGGGCGGCTGAGGATCGCGAGGAGGCCGCGATGCAGCACCGATTGACCCGAAGAAGTCTCGCCGTGCTGGCCGTGTTCGTGCTGAGCGCCGGCGGGTTAGCGGGCGCCGCCGCCCAGCACGCTCAGGCGGCCACGCTGACGGACGCGGTGACCGTGAACGCGACCGCCGGGCTGGGCACCATCCCGGCCAGCGCGATCGGGCTGAACACCGCCGTCTACGACGGCGACATGAACGACACCGCGATCCCGGGCCTGCTCAAGGCGGCGGGCGTCGACGCGCTGCGCTACCCGGGCGGGTCCTTCTCGGACATCTACAACTGGCAGACCGACACCGCCGCCGACAGCGGGTACGTGGCCCCGGGCACCAGCTTCAGCAGCTTCATGGGCACGGCCCAGGGGCCGGCGCGCAGCCGATCATCACCGTCAACTACGGCACCGGCACGCCGGCGCTGGCCGCGGCCTGGGTCCAGGACGCCGACGTGACCAACAACTACGGCATCCAGTACTGGGAGGTCGGCAACGAGGTCTACGGCAACGGCACCTACGGGGCCAACTGGGAGGCCGACTCGCACTGCAACACGTCGCTGAACGGCACCCCGGTCACGGTGGGCAGCGAGCCGTCGCAGACCTACAACTGCGGCCCGGCCGAGTACGCGGCCAACGTCAAGCAGTACATCTCCGCGATCCACGCGGTGGACGCCAACGCCAAGGTGTGCGTGGTGCTCACCACGCCCGGGTTCTGGCCGGACGGCGTGACGAACTCCGAGTACCCGCAGTCGTGGAACCAGACCGTGCTGACCGCGCTCGGCTCGGCCACCCAGTGCGTGATCGTGCACTACTACCCGGGCGGATCGTCCACCGCCGGGATGCTGACCGACCCGCAGGACATCGCCGGGGTCGTCAGCACGCTGCACAGCCAGATCAGCCAGTACGCCGGGATCAGCAACGCGGCCAGCGTGCCGGTGCTGGTCACCGAGACCAACTCGTCCATCGACATGGACACCCAGCCCGGCGCGCTGTTCGCGGCCGACATGTACATGACCTGGCTGGAGAACGGTGTCAGCAACGTGGACTGGTGGAACGAGCACAACGGGGAAGGCACGGTCAGCACGGTGGACGGCGCCACCGACTACGGCGACCAGGGCATCTTCTCCAACAACACCGACTACGGCGGGACGGCCGAGCCGGCCGTGGACACCCCGTTCGCGCCGTACTACGGCATCGAGATGCTGACCAAGCTGGGCGCGCCGGGCGACGAGATGGTCACCTCCACCTCCAGTAACGCGCTGGTCCGGGTGCACGCGGTGCGCCGGGCGGGCGGCAGCCTGGATGTGCTGATCGACAACGAGGACCCGAGCAACTCCTACACGGTCAGCCTCGGCTACAACGGGTTCACCCCGTCCGGCTCGCCGACCGTGTACACGCTGGCCAACAACGCCACCTCGATCACCAGCGCGACGCAGACCTCGACCTCGTCGGTCACGGTCGCGCCGTACTCGCTGACCGTGGTGCAGATCCCGGGCAGCGGCGGCACCGGCGTCACCGCGCCGGGCGCGCCCGGCCAGCCCACCGTGTCCGGGCTGTCCTCCAGCACGTCCAGCAACACGTCGGGGACCGCGACGCTGTCCTGGACCGCCGCCTCGGCCGGGACCTACCCGGTGGCCTCCTACAACGTCTACCAGGAGGGCAGCAACGGGGCCAGCACGCTGGTCGGCAACACCTCGACCACGTCGTTGTCGCTGACCGGGCTGACCATCGGGAACAGCTACACCTACAACGTGGTCGCGGTGGACAGCCACGGCAACACCTCGCTGCCGTCCCCGCCGGCGACGTTCACCGTGCCACCGCCGGCCAACAGCAGCTGCGCGGTGCACTACGCGGTGACCAGCAGCTGGCCGGGCGGGTTCGGCGCGTCGATCACCATCACCAACAAGGGCGCCGCAGCGATCAACCCGTGGACGCTCACGTTCACGTTCCCGGCGGCCGGTGAGGCGGTGGCCGACGGCTGGGACGGCACCTGGACGCAGAGCGGTTCGAGCGTCACGGTGAACGCGGCGAGCTGGAATTCGACCCTGGCCGCGAACGGAGGTTCGGCGACCATCGGCTTCAACGGCACCGACACCGGCCAGGACACGGCGCCCACCGTGCTCTCGGTGAACGGCACCGCCTGCGCCAACGACTGATCCCCTACCCTCCGCTGCTGGCGGGGCCGTCCGCTTCGCGCGGGCGGCCCCGCCCCATTCCCGCCCCGCACCGCACCGCGCCGCACTGCGTGACTGATGCATTCAGGCAGTCGGGTGTACCTGAATGATTCAGTCATGTCCTGCCTAACGCCGGCTGGTGGCTAGCCGGTTGCGCCGCTGCGGGCGAGCGCGGTGATCTCGTCGTTGAGCACCGTGGCCGCGCTCACGGTGACCGCGCCTTCGCTCACCCGGGTCCAGAGTTTCTCCCGCAGCGTGGTGGCGAGCTGGGCGACCGGGGCCCGCTGGCCCGCGGCCAGCGCCGTCCTGACCGGCTGGATGAGGTTGTCGAAGTCCACCCCGACGTCCTGCCGGACCTGCCCGGACGCCACGTCCGCGGCGATGGTCCGGGACAGCTGATTGATCGCGGCCAGCGGGGAGAGGGGGATCCGTTTGGCCGTCGGGGTGGTGGTGGCCAGCACCGGTGACGTCGCTTCGGGGGTGGGCAGCTGGCCGGTGCCGGCCGGGCTGGGCCCGGCCACGACCGGGCGGCTGGTGGCCGCGGCCGTGGTGGAGGAGGCCGTGCTGGCCGGCCGCGGCCCGGGTGAGGTGGCGAGCAGCACGGCCACCACGGCCGCCGCGGCGGTGCCGACGGTGGCCACGCCGCCCACCGTTATCAGCCGCCTGCGCCGGGCCCGGGCGCGCCGGGTGCCCGGCCGGGCCGCTGGTCCGGTCCCCGGCGGCGCGGGCGGGCCGGCCGCGGCGGCGGGCTCGGCCAGCGGGACGGCGCCGCCGGGCTGGGCCGAGCCGACTGGGATCGCGCCGGCCGGAGCCGGGCCGGCCGGAGCCGGGCCGGCCGGGATCGGGCAGGCCGGGGGTGCGTCCTGGTCCGCGGTCGCGGCGGACCAGGACGTCGCGGCGCGGCTGCTGGCCAGCGCCTGCCGGGACATCACCGCGGCGTGCGCGGCGCTGGGCCGTTCCGCCGGGTTCGGCCCGAGGCAGGCCGCCCACAGCGCGGCCAGGCCGGCCGGCACCATGTCCAGCGCCTGGTCGTCGATGGGCGCGTGCTCCGCGGCCGCACCGGCCGGGTGGGCTGAGCCGCCCAGGCCGGCGGCCTCGGCCCGCGCGGTGGGGTCAGCCGGGCTGTCCACCTGGCCCGGGGTGAGGCCGCCGGGCCCGATCCCGGCCAGGCAGGCCAGGAACACCACGCCGAGCGCGTACATGTCAGCGGCCGGGGTGGCCGGGCCGCCCTCGGCGAGTTCTGGCGCGGCGTAGGAGAGCGCGCCGGGGGCCCGGTCCTCATCGGGCCGCGGGCGCAACGCCCACAGGCCGAAGTCGGTCACCCGCAGGCCGCCTGGCGCCAGGATGATGTTGGCGGGCACCAGGTGCCCGTGCGCGATGCCCGCCCGGTGCGCGGCCGCCAGCGCGGCCGCGGCCGCGGCCACCACGCGGAGCGCCTCGCCGGCCGGCAGTGGTCCGGCCCGCAGCCGCTCCCCCAGCGTCCGCCCCGGGATCAGGTCACGGACCAGGTAGGGGACCGCAGCGCCCCCCGGCAGTTCCGCCTCGCCGAACTCCCGGACCTGAGCGATCCCGGGATCGGTGAGCTGCAGCACGGTGCGCGCCACCAGGCGGAACCTGGCCTGAGCCACCGCGTCGCCCGCCGCGTGCGCGGCGAGCGCCTTGACCGCCACCTCATGGCGCGCCGTCAAGTCGGCAGCCCGCCATACCCCGCCGGGACCTCCGGCCCCGACCGGCTCGATCAGCCGGAATCGGCCCCCCACGACCGATGCCTCCCGTAAATGATCCACAGCGCAAGTGTGCCCGAAACCTGTTAGTTGCTCTGCTTCTTTGCGCCTCCGGCACGCGCCTTTGGCGCAGGTAACGAGTCGCCCCAGAGCACTGCCGCATGTCAGGCTAGTAGGGCGATGTGCACACCGGGCAACGACGGCGGCGCGAGGGACGATGGGGGTCTCGCGCCAAAGGCGCGCGCCGCCGACTGGACTGAGGAGCGAGGGAGCGAGGAACGAGCGGCCGAGCGACGAGGGAAGTCGGCAGTGAAGGGGGAACGGGGAGGCGGGCGGGGCGCTGGCGGCGCAAAGCAAACAGAGTTCGCGGAGCTGCTGCGGCAGCTGCGCACGGAGGCCCGGCTGACCCAGGAGGAACTGGCCGAGACGGCCGGCCTGAGCCCGCGCTCGGTCAGTGACCTGGAGCGGGGCATCAACCGCACGGCCCGCAAGGACAGCGCCCGGCTGCTGGCCGACGCGCTGCAGCTGAGCGGGGAGGTTGCGGTGGTGTTCGTCGCGGCGGCCCGCGGCCGCGCGCCGGCCGCGGAGGTGCTGGCCACCCGGCGCGCCGAGGCGGCGCCGGTGCCCACCGCGGCCGCCACCCGGTCGTTGCCCCGCGACATCGGCGGCTTTACCGGCCGCGAGCCGGAACTGGCGCGGCTGCTGGACACGCTGGCCGACACGTCCGACGGCGGGCTGGTGGGGATCCACGCCATCGACGGGATGGCGGGCATCGGCAAGACCACGTTCGCGGTGCACGCGGCGCACCGGCTGTCCGGGAGGTTCCCAGACGGCCAGTTCTTCCTGCCGCTGCACGCGCACACGGCCGGGCAGCACCCGGTGGACCCCGCGGACGCGCTGGCCAGCTTGCTGCTGACGGCCGGCGTCCCGGCGCAGAACATCCCGCCTGGCCTGGAGGCGCGGGCAGGCCGCTGGCGTGACCACGTCGCGGGCAAGAGAATCTTGCTGGTGCTGGACGACGCGGCCGGGCACGAGCAGATTCGGCCGCTGCTACCGGGCACGGCCGGCAGCCTGGTCCTGGTCACCAGCCGCCGCCGGCTGACCGCGCTCGACGACGCGGCGGTGATCAGCCTCGACACGCTGTCGCCCGGCGAGGCGGCGGCGCTGCTGGCCCAACTGGCGGGCCGCGCCGACCTGGGCGTCCCGGCGGGCCCGGCCGGGGAGATAACCCGGCTGTGCGGCTACCTGCCGCTGGCCATCGGGATGCTGGCCAGGCAGCTGCGGCATCGCCCGGCCCGGACCGGTGCGGAACTGGCCGCCGGGCTGGCGGCGGCGCGCGACCGGCTGGCCGTGATGCGCACCGAGAACCTGTCGGTGGCCGCCGCGTTCGACCTGTCCTACCAGGATCTCACCGCGGCACCGCGGCGGCTATTCGGCCGGCTCGGGCTGATCCCAGGGGCGGACATCGACGCGTACGCCGCGGCCGCGCTGGACGACACCAGCGTGGCGGCCGCCCGTGGCCAGCTCGACGAGCTGTATGACCATCATCTGATCACCGAACCGGCCCCCGGCCGCTACCTGCTGCACGACCTGCTGCGCGAGTACGCCCGCGCGCTCGCGGCCCCGGACACCGCGGATTCCCGCGCCGCGGTCGGCCGACTGGTCAATTACTACGCGCACGTGGCCGCGGCGGCCAGCCGGCACATCGCCACCTGGACCACGGCCGGCGGACGGCTGCCGCCGACCAGTCCGCCCGCCAGCGCCCCGGAGCTGGCCACCCCGGCGGACGCGGCCACCTGGCTGGACTCCGAGCGGCCCAATCTGCACCCGGCCGTCGGCTACGCCGCCGCCCACAGCATGCCGCAGCATGCCGTCGCCATCGCCGCCGCGATGGGCGGCTTTCTGCGCGCCCGTGGCCACTGGGACCGGGCCGCGGGCCAGTACCAGACCGCCCTGGTCGCGGCCCGCCAGGCCGGGGACCGGTCCGGCCAGGCCGGGCTGCTCGACGAGCTCGGGCTACTGCAGCAGCTGACCAATGACTACCCGGCCGCCACCGCCACCCTGGCCGAGGCCATCGAGCTGTTCGGCGAGCTGGGCGACCGGCCCGGCCAGGCCCACGCACGCAACCACCTGGGCCTGGTGCAGATCGACATAGCGGACTTCCCGGCGGCCGCGGCCAACCACCAGCAGGCGCTGGCGCTGGCCCGCAGTGCGGGGGATCAGCTGGCCGAGGCCGTCTCGCTCATCGACCTGGGCCTCGTGCAGCTGCTGACCGGCGACTACCCGGCCGCCCTGGCCAGCTATCAGCAGGCGCTGCCGCTGGTGCGCGGTCTCGGTTCGGCGTTCGACGAGGCCGACGTGCTCTGTGAGCGTGGCGCCGTGTGGCGGCTGACCGGGGATTATCCGGCCGCGTTCGCTGACGAGCAGCAGGCCCTGGACCTGTTCCGCCAGCTCGGCGACCGGCTCGGCCAGGCCTGGGCGCTGGACGAGCTCGGCCTGCTCCAGCAGCTGACCGGTGACTACCCGGCCGCCGCGGCCAGTGCGGCCGCGGCCATCGAGCTGTTCCGCGACCTCGGCGACCGGCATGGCCTGGCCAAGGCGCTGAACAGCCTCGGCGAGCTGTCGTTGCGGACCTCGGCCGTCCACGAGGCAGCCCGCCAGCACGGCGAGGCGCTCGCGCTTACCCGGGAGCTCGGCACTCCGCTGGAGGAAGCACGTGCGCTGGAGGGAATCGGCCGCAGCTTTCTGGGCCGGGACCCGGCCGAAGCGGCCGCGCGGCTGCGCCAGGCGCTCGCGATCTACCAGCGCATCGGCGTGCCGGGTGCCCGGTGCGTCCAGGACACGCTGACCGCGCACGGACTGTGAAGCACCCGGCCCGCCGGACCGGCGCGAGGCGCCGCCCCGCGTCAGTACCCACGCGGTGCGGCGGCCAGGCGGCGGCGGTCGTCTTCCATGCGGGTGGCGCTGTCCGCGCCCGCGGTGCTGCCCTGGAGCAGGCCCGGGGCGTTCAGCAGGGTCCACAGCCGGGTACTCACCCGGGCGCTGCGGCTGCTCCGGCGGCTGGTCCTGGCGAGCATCCGCGAGGCCCGCCAGACGTGGGTTCCGGCCATTGTCTCTGCCTTCCTGTGTCAGCTGCTAGCTCCAGCCTGGCCAGCTGACGGCGCAGGAACCACACGTGCCGGCCCACAGGACCATGCACAGTTTTGCTTTGCGCCTCCGGCGCGCTTTACCCGCCGACTTCCCTCGTCGCTTGTCGCTCGTTCCTCGCTCCGCGCTCCTCAGTCCAGTCGGCGGCGCGCGCCTTTGGCGCGCGCTTGCGGCCGACACCGGCCAGGAAGCTGCCCTGCCGCGGTTCCAGGTCCGGCACCGGGGCATTCCCGGCCCAGCCGCGCACCGGGACCACTCCCGGGGGCACCAGTTCCAGGCCGTCGAAGAAGCCGACGATCTCGCTGGGCCGGTGGAAGTACAGCTGTGCCGCGCTGTACGCGGCCCGGAAGTCCACGGCCACCGCGTTCTCCGTCCCGGTGCCCACCGAGATGACCAGATAACTGCCGGCCGGGATCTGGCCGGTGAAGGCGTTGGCCACCTGCCGTGCGGTGCTCGCGTCCAGGAAGTGCAGCACGCCGGAGAGCAGCACGCAGACCGGCTCGTCCAGGCTGATCAGCTTGGTCAGCCTGGGATCGGCCAGGATGGCCTCCGGGTCACGCAGGTCGCCGGGCAGCGCGATCACGCCGGGCGCCGTGGCCAGCAGGGCCTGCGCGTGGGCCAGCACCACCGGGTCGTTGTCCACGTAGGCCACCCTGGCCCCCCGGGCGGCGCGGCCCGCGACGTCGTGCGTGTTCACCGCCGTGGGCAGGCCGGCCCCGACGTCGATGAACTGCTGGATGCCCTGGCCGGCCACGTACTCCACGGCCCGGCCCAGGAACTGCCTGTTCTCCCGGGCCATCTGGGCGGACAGCGGGTAGATCTCCAGCATCTTCCGGGCTAGCTCACGGTCCGCAGCGTAGTTGTCTTTCCCGCCCAGCCAGTAGTCCCATACCCGGGCGATGTTCGGTTTCGCCGTATCGAACGACTGCACGATCTATCCCTCCACCCCGCCGCGCCGGCCTGGGAACCGGCTCCTAACCTAGGCGATACTCGGGGTGTGCAGCCGCTGTCCCGCCATCTGCTGCGGGCGAAAGACCTCGCGGACGCCCGGTACTTCGAGCCGCTCACGGTGCAGGAGCTGGCCCGCGCCGCCGGGCTGTCGGCCGCGCACTTCAGCCGGGAGTTCCGCCGCGCGTTCGGCGAGGCGCCGCACCAGTACCTGCTCACCCGTCGGCTCGAGCGGGCCGCCGCGCTGCTGCGGAACACCGATCGAAGCGTGACCGACATCTGCTTCGATGTGGGCCTGACCAGCGTCGGCTCGTTCACCAGCAGCTTCCGGCGCATCTACGGCACGTCGCCCAGCAGCTACCGGGCGGCCTTCCCGCCCGCGCGGCGGCACATCCGGGTCCCGGACTGCGTGGCCCGGTCATACGGCCGACCGCGAAACCGCACGTTTCGAGAAGCCTAGGTGCCGAGCCGGGCCGTAGCGTCTGGGTGCAGACAACACGAGGGGAGACGTCAATGATCAAGATCGCCAACGCGCAGTTCTGGGTGCACGACCAGGACGAGGCCCTTGCGTTCTACACCCGCAAGCTCGGCTGGGAGGTCCGGACCGACGTGACGATGGCCGAGTGGAACTTCCGCTGGCTGGTCGTCGGGCCGCCGGGGCAGGACGGCACCGGGCTGGTGCTCATGCCAATCCCGGGGGCGCCGATGCTCGACGCCGAGAGCAGCGGTCAGCTCGCCCAGCTGGTGGCCAAGGGCGAGGGCGGCACGCTGTTCCTGGAGACCGATGACTGCCAGGCCGCGTACGACGAGCTGTCCGCCCGCGGGGTGGTGTTCAACGACCCACCGACGCCGCAGCCGTACGGCATCGACACGTCGTTCCGCGACCCCTCGGGGAACAACATCCGGCTCACCCAGGTGCTCGAGTTCTCGCTGGACCGGCACTAACCGGCCGGTGACCGGTGGCCGGTGCCGCCTGGGGCGGGCCCGGCCACCGGGTCGCTCGTTACCTGCTGGGCCGCTGGCCAGGAGGCAGCGTGGTGCGCTGATAGCCCGCGGGGACGACCGGGTGGAGTTTGGCCAGGTTGGCCGCGGTCGGCGGGAGGAACGTGTCGTCGGTGACGGTCCGCTTCCCGGCGGAGAACAGCAGCGACTGGCGCAGCGGCAGTTAGGTTGCCGCGTCCACCCACAACCGGGCCGAGGTCACCGCGACCCGGCCCCGTTGTCCGCAGGGACCGAGATACCGAGCTCGATCGCCTGGTGCCCGTCCAGCGGGGCGTGGCCGATGACGGTGAGCCGCGGTCTTCTGCGTGGTGTTCACCGTGCTGCTGGCAGTGGTCAGCCGGGCCACCCGGCTGCCGCACGACCTGCTGCCGTGGGCCGTCCCGGGAGCAGTGGTTACGACGGCCGGGTACAGCGTGCGGCTGGCCGGGCTCACCCTGGCCCGCTGAGCATGCCAGCACGGCTATCAGCGGCCTACCTGGCTCGGCACCGCGGCCAGTGCGGCGGGCAGCCCGGCGATCTGCGATTAGTTTCAGTGCCCGCCGGTGTCAATACCAGTAGGGATCGGCGCCAGCCGGCACGAGGGGAGGCGTGGGATGAGACAGCTACAGATCAGCAAACGGCAGCGTGCGGTCAGCGCACGCCGCCGCGCTCAGGTGGACACCCTGCTCCCCCTGGACCGTCGCGACCCGGACATCGTCCGAGCCAAGCAACTGCAGCGGCAGGGGCGCTCAGCGCAGTCGTCGCCGGCCCAAACCTCGGGCTCCGGGCTCAATCGGTTAGCGGCGCCTAGCCGATTCGCTCACTGGTTCGAATTTTTGCCCTTATAGGGGCAAAAATTCGAACCAGTGACGACTGCCGGGCGGTCAGGACTCCAGGTACTTGATGGCGGCCAGCACCCGGCGGTTGTCGTTCTGCGACGGCGGCAGGCCGAGCTTGGCGAAGATGCTGGCGACGTGCTTCTCCACCACCCGGGGCGAGATGGTGAACGTATCCGCGATGGCGGCGTTGGAGCGGCCCTGGGCGACCAGCGCGAGCACCTCCCGCTCCCGCGGCGTGAGCATGGCCAGCGCGTCCGCGCGGCGGCTGGCGCTGAGCAGCTGGCTGACCACTTCGGAGTCGAGCACCGTGCCGCCCGCCGCCACCCGGCTGATGGCGTCGATGAAGTCGCTGACGTCGGCCACCCGGTCCTTGAGCAGGTAGCCGACGCCCCCGGCCGCGCCGGCGAAGAGCTCGGCGGCGGACTGGGTCTCGATGTACTGGGAGAAGACGAGCACGCCGACCTGAGGATGGTCACGGTGGATCGACTGGGCGGCGCGCAGCCCCTCGTCGGTGTGGGTGGGTGGCATCCGCACGTCGATGATGGCCACGTCCGGCCGGTGCGCGTTGACCGCCTGCCGCAGCGCGCCGGCGTCGGCCACCGCGGCCACCACGTCGTGGCCCCGGCGGGCCAGGGTCTGGGTGAGCCCATCCCGCATGATCGCCGCATCTTCCGCGATCACGATGCGCAGGCCGGGAGGCGGCGGCATCAGGCGTGCCTCGGCAGCTCGATCGTGATGACGGTGGGACCGCCGGGCGGGCTGCGCACGTCCAGCCGGCCGTCCACGGTCTGCACCCGTTCCAGCAGGCCGGCCAGCCCGCCACCCGGCGCCAGCTGAGCGCCGCCTGATCCGTCGTCGGTCACCGTCATCAGCAGCCATTCGGCCTGGTCGGTGACGCTGATCGTGGCCCGGCTCGCCCCGCTGTGCTTGGCCACGTTGGCCAGCAGTTCGGCCGCGCAGAAGTAGGCCATGGCCGCGATGGCCGGTGACGGCTGCTCGGTACCGGTGATCCGCAGGTGGGCCGGTACCGCGCTGGTCTCGGCCAGGCTGGACAGCGCCGCACCGAGGCCGCGGTCGAGCACCGGGGGATGAATGCCCCGGGCCAGATCGCGCAGCTCGGCCAAGGTTTCCTTGGCGTTCTGGTGGGCGGCGCTGACCAGCATCCGGGTCCGGTCGGCGTCATCGGCGCCCGCGGGCGCCGATGCCAGGTACTCCTTGATCTCGCCCAGGGTCATGGCCAGCGCGGCCAGCCGCACCTGCGCCCCGTCGTGCAGGTCGCGCTCGATCCGGCGCAGCCGGGCCACCGACTCGTCGATGGCCCGGGCCCGCCGGTCCTGGAGTTCGCCGGCCCGCTGCGCGGCGGCGGCGATCCGGGCCTGCGCGTCACGCTCGGCTTCGGCCCGGGCGGTGCGCTCCTCCAGCGAGGCGTAGTACTCGCGCCGGTAGCGGTAGGCCATCGAGTCGCCCAGCACCCACGCGGCCAGGGCTGTCCCGCCGAGTCCGGCGGCCGCGACGAAGACCAGATTCGACGAGGCCGGGGGCTGGGCGGGGGCCCAGCGGGTGATGGCCACGGCCGTGGCGATCAGGCAGACGACCAGGCCGGTCACCGAGACCCGCCGGGGGCGGTGCGCGGCCACCGTGTACAGCAGCACCGGGATGACCACGTCGGTGGCGGTCGGCTCCAGGGCGCGGACCGCCGGGCCGCCGCTGCCCGCCTGCATGCCGAACAGGACCTGCGCGGCGGCGATCGTCATGGCCGCCGTGAACGCGGCCACCGGGTAGCGCCGCCGGAGCAGCACCGTGGCGGCCAGTAGCCCGCTGACCAGCACGCCAGCCACCAGGCTGACCCAGGGGCCCCTCGGCCACTGGCCAAAACTGATCGAGAACAGCAGCACCGCCAGCACGCCATCCAGCAGCATCGGGTGATCGCGTAGCCGGGCGCCCGCGGTGAGCATGGACCCAGCGTATGCATGGTCCCGCCGCGCTGGCCGCGGTGACGCGGCTACCGGAGTACGCATGACCGCTAGCCGACCGACACGCGGCCCGGGCCGCGCAGCACGAGGGCCTGCCAGAGGAACGCACCGACCGGCTGGCATGGCTTCTTCTCCACCTCGTCGCCGGTGATGGTGACGGTGAAGCGGCCGCTGATCCCGCGGTACGCGCCGGTGCCCGAACCCGGCACGATGGGCGTCGTCGCGGTCGCGGTCATGTAGTCCGAGCAGGTGCGCGGGTAGATCGGCTCGTGGGTGGTGACCGCGACGAACTTCTTGTCCAGCTCGGTGATGCGGATCTTGAACGACCCGTGGGTCAGCTTCAGTTCCAGGTCATGGGTGTGTGACGGGTTGACCTTGCCGTTGGGGAAGACGGTCACGGCTGGCCCGTAATCGCCGATCACCCCGGAGACGATGGCCCGGAGGTCGGGCCCGTCGCTGTTGATGCTGTACACCATGAGGTGCGCGTTGCCGCCCGCCGTGGTCGGCGAGGTAGCCCTGGTGGTCGCCGCGCTGGTGGTCGCCCCGCTGGTGGTCGCCGCGGACGCGGCGCAACCGGTGACGGCGAGCGCACCAGCCAGCACAGCGCTGCCGAACACGGCGGCCGGACGGTTCCTGAGCATGTGCTTCTCCTTGACTGGTTTCGGGTCAGGCGTCGCGGCGGCGCAGCAGCAGCGCACCCGCGACGAGGACGATGGCCGTGTAGCCGCCGAACACCGCAAACTCGCCCCAGGCGTTGAACAGATGCTGCGGGAGCTGGCGTTGGGTATTAGTGATCGCGTTTGTGACCTCGCCGCCTGGCAACCACCGCACCAGATCCGCGTACCACTGATTGGGCAGCGCCTTGGCCAGCTGCGGCAGCAGGAACAGCAGCCCGTACACGGCGGTGAGGGCGCCCGCCGTGCTGCGCAGCATCGCGCCGATGCCGAAGCTGAACAGGCCAGACAGCGCGATGTAGAGGGCGCTGGCCAGCACGGCGCGCAGCACGTTCGGCTGGCCGAGGGTGGCGGCTTCATGCGTGCTGCGCAGCAGGTACTGGCCGATGAAGAACGCGGCGAAGCTGGTCACCGTCGCGATGACCAGGGTGACCGCGGTGAGCACGATGGCCTTGGCCGCGAACACCACGCCGCGCCGCGGCAGCACGGTCAGCGAGGTGCGGATCATCCCGGTCGAATACTCCGAGGTGATCGCGAGCGCGCCCAGCACCACGACGACGAGCTGGCCGAGCAGGGCCACGCCGACCACGCTGTCCTGAGTCGCGTCGAAGAAGCCCCGCTGCCCAGGTGGCGTCTGCGCCCAGTGCGCGGCCACGCCCGCGCAGTTGGCCACGGACCAGGCGATGCCCAGCAGCACCAGCAGCAGCAGCGACCAGTAGGTGGACCGGACCGAGCGCAGCTTGGTGAACTCGGAGCGGACCGCCCCGGCCAGGCCGGCCCGGCGCCCCCGGGCCGGGCCGGCCCCGGCGCTGGTCCGGTCAGCGGTGATGGCAGCCATGTCATGCCTCCGTTCCGTGGCCGCCGGCCACGCTGCCCGCGGGTACCCCCGCGTGATACTCGACGCTGTCCGCGGTCAGCTCCATGAACGCCTCCTCCAGCGAGGCCCGCGCGGGCGCCAGGTGGTGCAGCGCGATGCCGCTGGCCAGCGCTAGGTCGCCGATGCGGGCGGGCGGCAGGCCGCGTACCTCCAGGTCGCCCGGGCCCACCGGCGCTACGGTGCCGCCCGCGGCGGTGACCGCCCGGGCCAGCCCGTCTGGCTGCGGTGTCCGGACCAGCACCGCCTGGCCGGTGCCCCGGATGATGAACTCGGCCATGCTGCAGTCGGCGATGAGCCGGCCCCGCCCGATCACGATCAGGTGATCGGCGGTGTTTTCCATCTCCGACATCAGGTGGCTGGACACGAACACCGTGCGGCCCTCGGCGGCCAGTGATCTCATCAGGGTGCGGATCCACAGAATGCCTTCCGGATCCAGCCCATTGACCGGTTCGTCGAACATCACGATGCCCGGATCACCGAGCAGCGCCGCGGCTATCCCCAGCCGCTGGCTCATGCCGAGTGAGAATCCCTTGGACCTTTTCCCGGCCACGTCGGCCAGCCCGACGAGGCCGAGCACCTCATCCACCCGGCGCTCCGGAATGTCATTGGTCTGCGCCAGGCAGCGCAGGTGGTTGCGGGCGCTGCGGCCGCCGTGCACCGCCCGGGCGTCCAGCAACGCGCCCACCTCGCGCATGGGACTGGCCAATTGCGCATACGGCTGGCCGTTGATGGTCACGATCCCCGCACTGGGATGGTCCAGGCCGAGGATCAGCCGCATCGCGGTGGTCTTGCCCGCGCCATTCGGGCCGAGAAATCCGGTCACCACGCCGGTCCGGACCGTGAAGCTGAGCTGATCGACCGCGACGGTAGAGCCAAAACGTTTGGAAAGCCCGTGGGCCTCGATCACCTGACATTCTCCTTAACCAGCGTTCTTGCGTCAGCAATCACGCTACGGAGACGCCGCGCTCGGCGGCAGCAGGCCATCACCCAACTTCATCTGCGGGTTTTCACCCAGACGCCGCGCCAAAGGGGGCGCGCCGCCGACTGGACTGAGGCGCGAGGGAGCGAGGCACGAGCGCCCGAGCGACGAGGGAACGGCTGGACCGCCGAGGCGAGGAAGCAGAGCGGGAGCGCGCCGGAGGCGCAAGGAAGCAGAGCGGGTAAGAGCGCGCCGGAGGCGCAGGGCAAGCAGCAGCCGTTAGGGCAGGTGGCTGGTGTCGTTGATGCAGCGGACGGCGGCGAAACCAGGGCCATGCCACTGGATCTCGTTGAGGCTCGCGGAGCCGAGATACATCCGGTACAGCGCGGCCAGGGGCACGTCGAGGGCGCGGCACAGCAGGATCTTTATCGGTGTGATGTGGCTTACCACCAGGACCGTCTGACCGGAATGGTCGCGGAGCAGCCGGTCGCACGCCTGGTGCACGCGCCGCGCGGTGGCCGCGAAGCTTTCCCCGCCCGGTGGCGCCTGTTGCGGGTTATGCCGCCACGCGGCGGCGGCGTCGGGCCATCGCTGCTGGATTTCGGTGAGCGTCAAGCCCTCCCACTCGCCGAAGTCGGTCTCCCGGAGGTCGTCGTCGATGTCAGCGGTCAGGCCCAGCTCGGTGCCGACGATGACCGCGGTGGCGGCGGCGCGGCGCAGCGGCGAGCTGATGATGGCGTCAATCCGGCTGCCAGCGGCCAGCTTGCTGGCGGCGGCTTTGGCCTGACGGGTGCCGTCCGCGCTGAGCGGGACGTCGCACAGACCGCTGAACCTGTGTTCGGGTGACATGTGAGTGTCGCCGTGCCTGAGCAGCACGGTGACCGTAGGTGGCGACGCGGGGTCGGTCCAGCCGAGCGTCATGACAGCGTCCCTAGCACGGTGAAGAATTCCTTCGCGGATTCCTCCCAGGTCGGCAGGCTCTGCACGCGGCGGGCGGCGGCCGCACCCAGCTGGCGGCGTTCGGTCTCGTTGTCGGCGAGGCTGCGCAACGCGCCGGTCAGCGCGGCTACGTCGCCGGGCGGCAGCACGAAGCCCTCGACTCCATCCGCCACGAGGTGGGGCACGTTGCCGGCCCGCCAGCCGATCACGGGCAGGCCCGCGTCCATCGCCTCCGCGAAGGCGGTGCCGAAGGTTTCCCAGCGCGACGGCAGCACGAACAGGTCGGCCGACCGGTACAACCGCCCCACCTCGGCGTCGTCGCAGCGCCCGTGGCGGACCACCCGGTCCGGCAGGTCGGCGAGCCGGCGCAGTACCTGCTGCCCGTATCCGGTGCCGGCCCGCTCGTCGCCCGCGAGGTGCAGGCGCAGCGTCCCCGCGGGCAATGCGGCCACCGCGTCCAGCAGTTCGAGGATGCCCTTGGCCGGCAGCCAGTTAGCCACGCACAGCGCGGCGGCTCGCGCGCCGGCCCGCAGGTCGCTGCCCTGCGTCGCCGCCTGCTGGTCCCGGCCGGGCGGGATGACCACTTCATGGTCGGACAGGCCGGCCAGGAGCGAGCTGGCCAGAATCACCAGTGCGCAGCGGCGGTACAGGAACCGGTCCAGCCCGGCCTGCACCGATCGGCGCAGGGCCGGGTGATCGATTCCGCCCGGCGGCTGGTGCGCGATCGCGGCCAGCCGCGGCGGGCGGTGCAGCGGAATCCACGGCGCCAGGGACGCCGCCACGATGCTGTCCACCAGCACCACATCGGCCCGCCGGGCGGCCCGAAGCGCGGGCCGGCCGTGCAGGTACGGCCGCCGGAGCGGCAGCGACGCGAACGTAAGCCGGGCGTCGTTGCGGGCCGCGAGTTCCGCCATCCGCCGGTGATAGCGGTATCCGCCGGTCAGCGTAGCCGGGTCGCCCAGAGTGATCAGGCAGACCGTCAGCATGGCGCCGTATATCCGCCGAACGCGACGGGGGATTCCCAGACCCGGACGGCCAGTGCGTCCCCGCCTGCGGTTGCGATCGGGCCGGCGAGCGTGTCGTGCACCCAGCGGGCGAGCACTTCGACCGTGACGGCGGCAACCCCGGCCGGGCGTATCTCGTCGAGGTTGCGGCCGTCGATGCGCCCGGTCAGCTCGCCTAGCGCGTCTTCGAGGGTGTCCAGGTCGCAGACCATGGCCATGTCGTCCAGCTGCTCCCGGCTCACCACGATCTCGATCCGGTAGTCGTGATCATGCAGCTGCCCTTCCGGACCAGGCACCCCCGGCATGACGTGGAACGCGCGGACGCTCCGGCTCAAGCCCACTTCGTAGGTCACTCGGCGCTCCTGTCGTAGTCGAGGACGGCGTGCATCAGGCCAGGTGCGCTGTTGTCTACCGCGCGGAACGCCTCGGCGGCCCGGCTGAACGGGTACACGTGGGTACACAGCTCGGCCAGCGGCAGTTCGGCCAGCAACGCGGCGGCCTCCTCCCGGCGGCGCGCCCGCGTCCAGGTCGCGGACAGGCGCGCCGGGATACTGGACACCTGGGTACTCCGGATGGTCAGCCGCCGCCGGTGGAAGGCGCCGCCGAGCGGCATCGTCACTGGTTTTGTGCCGAACCAGGAGGCGATCAGCAAGGTGCCCTCGTGGGCCAGCATGCCCAGACCCGTGGCTGGCGCTTCTGGGTTGCCGCTGGTGTCGATGACCAGCGGAACTTCCGCCCGCATTACCTCATCGGGTGCGACCGCGGTCACGCCGAGGCTGGCCGCCAGGTCGCGGCGCCAGGCCAGTGGTTCGGCGCACACCGAGGGCGACCCGGAGCGCTGCAGCAGCAGCGATGTCAGCACCCCCAGCACGCCTGCGCCCAGCACGATGACCCGGTCGCGGTAGCCGGCGGCGGCGTCCAGCGTCACCTGCAACGCGGTCTCGACCAGCGGGAACAAGGTCGCGGTGGCGGGGTCGACGGCGGGCAGCGCGACCAGGTCGCTGGCCCGCGCCGCGAAAACGTCCTGGTGCGGCTGGAAGGCAAACACCGGCCGGTCCCACCCGGCCGCCTCTCCGACGCACGCATAGCCGTAAGGGAAGGGATAGCGGAAGCTCCCGCCGAGCGCCTCGATCGTCTCGTCCAGCGCGGCATCAGCCGGGAACTCCCCGCGATAGATCAGCCGCTCAGTACCACCGCTGATGCCCGAGAACAGGGTCCGCACCGTGACCTCGCCCAGCCCGGGCCGCGGTGTGGGCAGCTCCCTGATCTGCACACAGCGCGGCGCGGTGTGGAAGAGTGCGCGAGCCGGCACGCTGCGCGCCTACCCCACCAGCCACCGCTTCAAACGGGGGCGATGCAGCCGGCGGCGGTGGGCCGTGGCCCACGCCGGGCCGCCGGGCCCCTCCGGCTGACCCGGCATCGGGCCGGTCGGAGCGGGACGGGATGCTTGGTGAGATGGACGCGAGCAATCAGGGAACCGGAGCTGTGATCGAGCAACTGGCGCGGGATCGTCTCGGCTTTGACCGGCTTCGTCCCGGGCAGCTGCGCGCGGCCGAGGCGCTGGCCGGTGGCCGCGATGTGCTGGCTGTGCTGCCGACCGGAGGCGGGAAGTCGGCGATCTACGAGCTGGCCGGGTTGCTGCGCGCCGGGCCGACGGTCGTCGTGTCGCCGCTGATCGCCTTGCAGGATGATCAGCTCGCCCACCTGCGGGCGGCCGGCCTCCCGGCCATCGTGCTGAACTCCCAGCAGTCCGCTGGTGCGCGCGCGGCGGCACTGCTCGCCTCGTGCGACTCCGGAACGTTCGTGTTCCTCTCGCCGGAGCAGCTGGCCAACCGGGAGACCCGGGAAACGCTGCGGCGCGCCCGGCCGGGCCTGTTCGCCGTGGACGAAGCCCACCTGATCAGCCAGTGGGGGCACGACTTCCGGCCCGACTACATGCGGCTCGGGGCCCAGGCCGAGGCGGTCGGCGCGCCGGTCCGGGTGGCCCTGACCGCGACGGCCGCGCCGCCGGTGCAGCAGGAAATCATCCAGCGGCTCGGCCTGCGCGCCCCGGAGGTGGTGCTGGGTGACTTCGACCGGCCGTACCTGCATCTCTCGGCCCATCACGCGGGAACGATCGATGACAAGGAGCGCGAACTGGTCGACGCGGCGCGCGAATTCGGTGGGCCGGGCATTGTCTACGCCGCGACCCGCGCCGACGCGCAGGCCGCCCACGACTGGCTCGCGTCAGCCGGCGAACGGGTGACGCTGTATCACGCCGGGCTTTCTGGGCGTGCGCGGCACGAGGCGATGACGGCGTTCCTGGCTGGCCGGGCCCGCATCATCGCGGCCACGGTGGCGTTCGGCATGGGGATCGACAAGCCGGACGTTCGCTGGGTGCTGCACGTTGACCCGCCGCCCTCGCTGGACTCGTACTACCAGGAGATCGGGCGGGCCGGGCGGGACAGCCAGCCGTCGCAGGTGCGGCTGCTCTACCGGTACGACGACTTCGAGCGGGCGCGGCATCTGATCGCGAGGAGTGTGCCCGGCGCGGCCGTCGGGCGGGCCGCGGCCGCGCTCGCGGCCGGCCAGCGGGTCGACCCCGGCGACCGGCAGCAGACGGCCGCGCTCACCCGGCTGGCCGATCTCGGCGCGGCGGCCTGGCAGGCGGACGGCGATGTTCGCTGGAGTGGGGCGATGAGCGTCGCGGCCGTGTTGGCCGCGTCGGAGGCGGAGACGGAACGCGAGGACGAGGTGGAGCGCTCCCGGCTGACGATGATGCGCCGCTACGCCGAGCAGACCGGTTGCCGCCGCTCGTTCCTGCTGACCTACTTCGGGCAGGACTACCCCGGCCCGTGCGGAAACTGCGACAACGATCTCGGACCCGCCGAGCCAGCCGACCCCGCCGGGACCTCGGTCCCGTTCGCCGTGGGCACGCGGGTCGTGAGTGAGCGCTGGGGCCCGGGCACCGTACAGCGTTATGACGGCGACGAGGTCACGGTGCTGTTCGACGAGCACGGCTACCGCGAGCTGTTCGTGCCGCTCGTGCTCGAACGCGGCCTGCTGCGGACCGCGCCCGGTTGATCGGCGGCCCGCGCAGACCCAGCGGCGGGTCAGGAAGCCTGGCCGGTGAGGCGGCTGAGCGCGGCGCGCGCCACGGCCGGGTCGGTGGTGACCCAGAACGGCGGCAGCGAGGCGCGCAGGAACCCGCCGTACCGGGCGGTGGCCAGCCGCGGATCGAGCACCGCGACCATCCCCCGGTCATCCATCGTGCGCAGCAGCCGGCCCGCGCCCTGGGCGAGCAGCAGCGCGGCATGTGACACGGCGACGGCCATGAACCCGTTGCCGCCGTGCGCGGCCACCACCCGCTGCCGGGCCGAGGCCAGCGGGTCGTCCGGGCGGGGGAACGGTATCCGGTCGATGACCACCAGTTGCAGCGACGGGCCGGGCACGTCCACGCCCTGCCACAGCGACAGCGTGCCGAACAGGCAGGTGGGCTCGTCCTCGGCGAACTGGCGGACCAGTTCCGCGGTGGCGTCGTCGCCCTGGCAGAGCAGCGGCTGGTCGATCTCGGCCCGCAGGTCCCCGGCCGCCTGCCGGGCCGCGCGCATCGAGGAGAACAAGCCCAGGGTGCGGCCGCCCGCGGCGGTGATCAGCTCACGCAGTTCGGTGAGGTACTCGGCGGGCAGGCCGTCCCGCCCGGGCGGCGGCAGATGGCGGGCCACGTAGAGAATGCCGCTGCGCGGGTGGTCGAACGGCGAGCCGACGTCCAGCCCGGTCCAGGCCAGGCGGCCCTCCTGTCCAGCTTCGCCGCTCCCGGCGCTGCCGGCGCTCTCGGCGGCCCCGGCGCTCCCGGCGCCCTCGGCCGCCCCCGCGCTCCCGGCGTTCTCCCCCGCCCCGGCACTATCGGCCGCCCCGGCGCTGTCGGCCGCCCCAGCACTCTTGGCCGCCCCGGCGCTGTCGGCTGCCTCCGCGACGTCGGCGACCTCGGCGCCCGGCGCGGGCAGCCCCCACTGCCGGGCCAGCGGCTGGAACGAGCCGCCCAGGGCCAGCGTGGCTGAGGTCAGCACCACCCGGCGGCGGCGGAACAGCCGCTCCGCGAGCAGCCCGCCCACCTCCAGCGGGGCCACCCGCAGGGTGGCTGGCCGACGTGGATCGGGCACGAGCGGCCGGTCCATCCAGACCACCTCGCGCCGGGCCGCGATGTCCGGGCCGAACGCGGCCAGGATGCGCTCGGCCGTCCGCTGCATGTCGTCCAGCGAGGCCAGCGAGGCCCGGACCGCCGCCAGCTCGCCCGCGTCCTCGCCGGCTTCCTTGGCCGCCGAGCGGACCTCGGCCGCGCAACCCACCGCGGCATCCCGCAGTGCCGTGAGCGCGACAGCCAGCGGCTCGGCCAGCACGTCGTGCCGGCCCTTCCCGGACGTCGGGGAAGAGCTGGCTGATCGTCTCGCCCGCGGCCCGCAGCCGGCCAACCGCCTCCTGGGAGACCAGCCGCCCGCAGCGACGGGCCGCGGTCTCCGGCGCGGCCGCGGACAGGTCGGCCGCGGCCTGCGTGGTGACCCGGTTCACCAGGTCATGCGCCTCGTCGATGATCACGACGTCGTGCTCGGGCAGGACCGGGAAGTCCTCCAGCGCGTCGATGGCGAGCAGCGCGTGGTTGGTCACCACGATGTCCGCCTGGCCCGCTGCCTCGCGGGCCTTCTCGGCGAAGCAGCTGGCGCCGAACGGGCAGCGCTGCGCCCCGATGCATTCCGGCGCGGGCACCGAGACCTGCCGCCAGGCCCGATCGTCCACCCCGGGCACCAGCTCATCCCGGTCGCCGGTGCTGGTGCGGTCGGCCCACTCGGCCAGCCGCTGCACCTGCCGGCCGACCGCGGACACCGCGGTGGGGTCGAACAGCATGTCCGCCGGGTCTTCCGGGGCCCCGGAGCGGAGCCGGTGCAGGCACAGGTAGTTGCGGCGGCCCTTGAGGATGGCGAAGACCGGCGGCCGACCGAGCAGCGGGGTCAGCGCGTCGGTGAGCCGGGGCAGGTCGCGGTCCACCAGCTGGCGTTGCAGCGCGATCGTCGCGGTGGCCACCACCACCGCGGTGCCGCTGGCCATCGAGTGCACGGCCGCGGGCACCAGGTAGGCCAGTGACTTGCCGGTGCCGGTGCCGGCCTGCACCGCGAGATGCCCGCCTTCCCGCAGGCTCCGCTCGACCGCCTCGGCCATGGTCACCTGGCCGGGCCGCTCCGCGCCGCCGATACCGGCCACCGCGGCGGCGAGCAGCACCCGGACGTCCGGCAGGTCCCCGTCGTCCGGTGGCCGGGATTCGTCCCGGGCCGGCGCGAGCTCATCAGTGGCGGCCACGGTCAGCACGCTACCGGTACCCGCCGTCACTCGTGCCCATCCGCCCCGGCGTCGCGCGCGATCCGCTCGCGGGTCTCCCCACCGCCGTGGCCCACCTGCCACGATGGCCTCATGACCGACGCGCAATCACCGACGCTTGCCTTCCGTTCCGCCCGCGACCTGCTGCTCCGTCAGCGCACCGACTACGCCGCCGCCCGGGCCGAGTTCAGCTGGCCCCAACTCACGACGTTCAACTGGGCGCTGGACTGGTTCGACGTGATCGCGGCCGAGCACCCGGACCGGGACGCGCTGTGGATCGTCGCGGACGGCGAGGCGGCCGCCCGGATGAGCTACGCGGCGCTGGCCGAGCGGTCCAGTCAGGTGGCCAACTGGCTGCGCGGCCTGGGCGCGCGGCGCGGCGACCGGCTGCTGCTCATGCTGGGCAACATCGCCCCGTTGTGGGAGGTCATCCTGGCCGCGATGAAGCTCGGCGTGGTGATCATCCCGGCCAGCACCCTGCTCGGCCCGGACGACCTGGCCGACCGGGTGGCCCGCGGCGACGTCCGGCACGTCGTCACCGAGCGCGCGCTGACCGAGCGGTTCGCCGGCATCCCGGGCGACTGGACCCGGATCGAGGTCAGCCTGGGCTTCGACGAGGCCGCGCCGGCCGGCTGGCACTCGTTCGCCGAGTCCGGGCACGCCGAGCCGCGGTTCACCCCGGACGGGGTGACCATGGCCAGCGACCCGCTGCTGCTCTACTTCACGTCGGGCACCACGGCGCAGCCCAAGCTGGTCGAGCACACGCACGCCTCGTACCCGGCCGGCCACCTGTTGACGATGTACTGGATCGGCCTGCAGCCCGGCGACGTGCACCTGAACATCTCTTCCCCGGGCTGGGCCAAGCACGCCTGGAGCAACGTGTACGCGCCGTGGAACGCCGGGGCCACCGCGCTGGTGCTCGGCTACGACCGGTTCTCCGCCGCCGCGCTGCTGAACGCGCTCGGCGAGCACCAGGTGACCACGTTCTGCGCGCCGCCCACCGTGTGGCGGATGCTGATCCAGGCCGACCTGGCCGCCGCCGACGTGGTTCACCTGCGCGAGTGCGTGGCCGCGGGCGAGCCGCTCAACCCGGAGGTGATCGAGCAGGTCCGCCGGGCCTGGCACATCACCGTCCGGGACGGCTACGGGCAGACCGAGACCACCGCGCAGGTAGGTAACACTCCCGGCCAGGAGGTGCGGCCCGGGTCGATGGGCCGGCCGCTGCCCGGTTACCCGGTCGCCCTGATCGACCCGCTGACCGGGCAGCCCGCCGCCGA
This sequence comes from uncultured Actinomycetes bacterium, assembly GCA_963717125.1. Taxonomy (GTDB): domain Bacteria; phylum Actinomycetota; class Actinomycetes; order Streptosporangiales; family Streptosporangiaceae; genus RYN-230. The sequence goes on along the minus strand of CAVQVG010000017.1, from coordinate 394,017 downwards.
GGGTGAGATCTGCCTGGACCTGTCGCGCCGCCCGCTCGGCCTGATGACCGGGTACCGCGGCGACCCGGAGCGCGATGCGGCCGCGATGAGCGGCGGGTACTACCACACCGGCGACGTGGCTAGCCGGGACGCCGACGGGTACCTGACCTACGTCGGCCGCACCGACGACGTGTTCAAGGCCTCGGACTACCGGATCTCCCCGTTCGAGCTGGAGAGCGTGCTGATCGAGCACGAGGCGGTGGCGGAGGCCGCGGTCGTGCCGTCGCCGGACCCGATGCGGTTCGCCGTGCCCAAGGCCTACGTGACGCTGGTCGCCGGGGCCGAGCCGTCCGCGGCCACCGCACTGGCCATCCTCAGCTACACCCGGCAGCGGCTGGCCCCGTACAAGCGAATCCGCCGGCTGGAGTTCAGCGAGCTGCCCAAGACGATCTCCGGCAAGATCCGCCGGGTCGAGCTGCGTAGCCAGGAAACGGCCCGGCTGGGTGCGCCCGGCTCGGCCCAGCCCCCGGACCCAGCCGCGGCCGGCCCGCGCGGCACCCTCGAGTTCTGGGAAGAAGACTTCCCCGGCCTGAAGAGCTAGCTGGTGACGTCGGCGCTGCTGAACCTGGCCCAGGCCAGCGAGCCGAAGATCACGATGTAGACACCGAAGGACAGCAGCCCGTGCAGCAGGCTGCTGGTGTCGATCGGGCTGCGCAGCAGCGAGTCGAAGGACAGCCAGAAGTGCGTCGGCAGGTACGGGTGGATCACCGCGAACTGCGCCACCTGGTCGGCCACCTCGCTGGCCACCGCGAGTACCAGGATGGCCGCGATGGCGCCGATCGGGTGCTCGGTGAGCGAGGAGATGCACAGCCCGATCGCGCCCAGCGCGGCCATCGCGGCGGCCACGTACAGCGTGACGTAGAGCAGGTGCAGCAGGCCCACGCCCAGCGACACGGTCGTCCCGGACAGCAGCGTCACCGGCCCGACCGGGAACAGGATCACGCCCATGAGCAGCGACACCGCGGTCACCAGCAGGCAGGCGACCAGGCCGAAAATCATCACCGAGGTGTACTTGACCGCGAGTAGCCGGGTCCGCCCGGCGGGCACGGTGAGCAGGTAACGCAGCGTGCCAGTGCCCGCCTCGCCGGCCAGTGAGTCGCCGGACACCACGGCCATGACCAGCGGCAGCACCAGGGTCAGCAGGATGCTCAGCGCGATGAACGCGAGGAACACGCCGTTCCCGGCGAGCTGGGCGAAGAACGTCGCCTCCGGCCCGCCCCCGCCGCCGCCGTTCGGGCCGGCCACCTTCAGCCCGATGCCCAGCACCACCGGCAGCACCACCAGCACCGCGAGCAGGGCCAGGTTCCGCCACCGCCGGAAAATAAGGCGCAGCTCCGAAGCCAGCAACCGGAACCATTGCCGAACGCCCCCCGGTGCCCGGTCGGCCGTCGCCACCGCCCCGCCGTCCGGGGTGGCGGTCAGCTCAGCCGTTGACATCGAAGCCCTCCCCGGTCAGCCCGACGAACAGGTCTTCCAGGCTGGGCCGGGGCGTGTCCAGCCCGGCCACCGGGATGTCGGCGTAAACCAGCTCCCGGCAGATGTCCTGCGGCGCCCGGTCGCCCAGGGCCGCGGTGACCTCGCCGTCGGCGGCCATCACGTCGGCCAGCCCGAGCTTGCCGAGCACCTCCGCGGCGCGCTCCGCCTCGCTGGTGCGGACCTGGATCCGGGTCGCGCCGCGGGCCCGCAGCTCGTCCAGCGTGCCCTCGAAGACCAGCCGGCCGGTGCGCATCACCCCGACGTGCGTGCAGATCTGCTCGACCTCGGCCAGCAGATGCGAGGAGACCAGCACGGTGATCCCTTCGCTGGCGATCTCTCTGATCAGCCCCCGCACCTCGCGCGTGCCCTGCGGGTCGAGCCCGTTGGTGGGCTCGTCGAGGATGATCAGCTCCCGGGGCCGGAGCAGGCTGGCCGCGATGGCCAGCCGCTGCTTCATGCCCAGCGAGTAGGCCCGGTAGTGCTTCTTCTTGGCGGCCAGCAGGCCGACCCGGTCCAGCGCGGTGCCGATCCGGGCCTTGGCCGTGCGCGGGACGGCGGTCCGGTCGGCTGCGTCCAATCGGGCCAGGTTGTCCCAGCCGGACAGCTGCGGGTAGAACGCGGGCCCCTCGACCAGTGAGCCCACCCGGGGCAGCACCTGGACCGTGCCGGCCGGCATCGGCACGCCGAGCAGCGCGTGGCTGCCCCGCGTCGGGTAGACGAGGCCGAGCAGCATCCTGATCGTGGTGGTCTTGCCCGACCCGTTCGGCCCGAGGAACCCGTACACGCTGCCGCGCGGCACCACCATGCCCAGGTCGTCCACGGCCAGCTGGCCGCCGCGGAACCGCTTGGTCAGCCCGGTGGTCACCACCGCCGGGGTGGTCGCTGGGTCCGCGGCGTCAGCCTGGCCGGCCGCCTGGGCGGCGGCCTTGACTGAGGGTGTGCTCACTTGACCTGGGCCGCCGCGTTCTCCAGCACCGACGGCGTGACCGCCCCGATCAGCACGTGCCCGCTGTTGGTGATCAGCATGGACACCAGGCCGGTGTGCAGCAGCTGCCCGCTGCCCCAGGCGCCGTGCACCGGCGTGGCCGCGGCGACCAGGGTGCGCAGGACCGCGGCGGTCTCCCCGCTGCCGCCGCCGGCCGGGCCGCCGGGCACCGCCGACTGGGCCGCCTGGCCCGCGGCGCCGGCCATGCTGCCCCCGGTGACCTGGCTCAGCACCGACGCCGGGAGCACCACCACGGACAGCCAGTTCTTCCCGATGACCTGGACCTGGCCGGCCGCCTGCCGCTCCGCGGCGGACGGCTTATGCTGGCCCGCGGCTTCGCTGGGCACGGTGACCGTCTTGACCTTGGCCCCGGCGGGCGGGCTGAAGTTGAAGTTGGCCGCGGCCGGGCGGACGAACGACACCGCCGTGTAGCCGACCTGGAAGGCCGGGCTGCTGGCGCCCCGGGCGAACACCTGCACCCGCAGCGGCACGTTGTTACTGGCGTCGATGGCGATGTTCACCCGGCCGACCAGCGATCCGCTGGACCTGGGGCTGAGCACCAGCTGGTAGGCGGGCTGGCCGGCCACCGTGACGGTGCGCTGCACGCTGACCCGGGTGCTCTTGCCGACGGCCTTGAGCACCTGGCTGGCCGCCTGCTGCGGGGTGAGCGGGACCTCGGTCGGCGCCGGGGTGGCCTGCGCCGCGGAAGGCTTGGCCGGCAGGGTCACCTTCGTCACGCTGTTCTTGTTGCTCTGCCACAGCCACACCTGGCGGCCGTTGCGGATCACGTCACTCTCGCTCATGGTCACCGGCATGGACAGCCGGAGGTGCGCCGGGTCGGCGTACCAGACCTTGATCGTGTGCGAGCCGGATAGCAGCGAGACCGGGGAGTTCTGGTTGCCGAGCTGGGGGAGCTGCGGTATGCCCAGCGCCGCGCTCTCCACCACCGTGCCGGTGAGCGGGGGCGGCGGGCCGGTCCGCGCGGCCAGCGCGGCCAGCAGCTGCGCCGGGGTCTTCACCGGCAGCTCCGGGGACGCCGACGCGGCCGCACTGATCAGGACACCAGCTGTCACCGCACCCGCGATGGCTACGGCGCCCGCAGGCACCGCCCACCGGGCCCGGCGGGAGAACGTCGGCAGCGCAGTCATAACAAGCCTCACTCCTTCGTGCACTCGCTGTCGTTCATCTTGCCGCAGCCTGGCTGTGCGGAACCTGTGAGGTGGTTCGGCCGGGCGGACGTGGCCGGGTACCCTCGGGGCCGTGCGGGTGCTCGTCGTGGAGGACGAACGGAGGCTGGCGGCCGCGGTCCGCCGCGGCCTGATGGCCGAGGGCTTCGCGGTCGATCTGGCGCACAACGGCGAGGACGGCCTGCACGCCGCGCGGGAAGGCGGCTACGACGCGGTCGTGCTGGACCTCATGCTGCCCAAGGTGTCCGGCTACTCCGTCTGCCAGCAGCTGCGGGCCGACGAGAACTGGGTGCCGATCCTGATCCTGTCGGCCAAGGACGGCGAGTACGACCAGGCCGACGGCCTGGATCTGGGCGCCGACGACTACCTGGTCAAGCCGTTCTCCTACGTGGTGCTGGCGGCCCGGCTGCGCGCCCTGCTGCGCCGCGGTGCGGTGCCCCGCCCAGCCCTGCTGCGGGCCGGCGATCTGGTGCTCGACCCGGCCAGCCACCGGGTCCGCCGCGGTGACGCCGATCTGGAGCTGACCGCGCGGGAGTTCGCCGTGCTGGAGTACCTGATGCGGCGGCCGGGCCAGGTGGTGTCCAAGTCCGAGCTGCTCGAGCACGTCTGGGACTCCTACGACTCGCTCGACCTCAACGTGGTCGAGGTGTACGCGGGCTACCTGCGGCGCAAGGTTGACGTGCCGTTCGGCCGCGGCGCCCTGCAGACCGTACGCGGGGCCGGCTACCGGCTGGCGGCGGACGGCGGCTGACCAGGCCAGCCGATGGCCCCGGCCGGGGCGCCGAGTTACCCTTAGGTGGAGAGTTGTGGCCGGTTGCGAGGAGACACGGATGCCTCGCCGGATCGCGTGCTGGCTGGCGTTCGCCGCCGCCTCCGTTGCCGTGCTCTGGATCGGCTGGGCCGGCCCGGCGGGCCAGCCGGCCACGCTGCTTACCCGGGTCGACATGGTCGCGGCCGTGCTGATCCTCGCCGTGGCGCCGTGGGCCGCCCGGCGGCACTACGGCCCGACCGGCCCAGGGTGGCTGGCCCACGCGATCCGGATCGTCGGCTACGCGGCGGTGTTCGCCCTGCTGCTGGTCAAGGCCGAGGTGGAGCGGCGCGACGGCATAACGGCGGGCGGGCATGCCGGGCTGGCGGGCGCCTGGACGGGTGAGATCGTCTTCCTGCTGGTGCTGGCCGTCTACACGGCCGGCCTGCTCGCAGTGACCGCGCGGCGGCCGCTCGCGGGCCGGACCGCGCTGGCCATCGGCACCGCCGCCGGTGTCGCGGCCGGCCTGGTCAGCTATGCGCTGCCGCCACTGCATCCGCTGCACGTCCCAGCCGGCTGGCTGACCGACCTGTACCAGGTGGGGCGGGTGCTCGCGGTGCCGCTGGTGCTGGCCGCGGGCGTGACGGCCGGCCTGGTGGCGGCGCGGCGGACCCCGGCCCGGCGCGTCGGGCTGACCGTGGCGGCCACCCGGTCCCGGCAGGGATTCGCCGCCGGGCTGTGCGCCGGCGGCGCCGCCGCGCTGCTGTTCGTGCTGCTGAGCACCGGCACGATCGTGCTGGCGCCGCACGTGCTGGAGCCGCTGCGGTGGACCTTCCATGCCGCGGCGGCGCCGCACAGTGCGGCCAACCCGCTGCTGGAGCGCTTCGGGGTGGGCGCGGCCAACACCGCGGCGGGCTACCTGACCGCGCTGATCGTCTTCCCGGTGGTCTTCGCCGGACTGGGCGCCTGGGGCGGGATGTACGGCGCCGACCGGCCGGGGCAGCGGCCCGGCGGCGGGGGCGGCGGAGGCGGCGGAGGCGGTCCCTGGGATCCGGAGCCATCGCCCCCAGACGGCGGCGGCCGGCAGCGCGATGAGGACCTCCCCGCGATCCTGCGCGGCGGTTACCTGAAGGAGCTGCCCGGCCTGCCCGGGCTGTCCCCCGCCCCCCGGGAGGCAGCGCCGGACCCGCCGCAGCGGGTCCCGGCCGGCCCGGCCCCGTAGCTGCCCCGCCGGGCAGCCGTCCCGCTCAGAACACGTGCAGGGCCCGGGCGATGGCCAGCTGGGCCTCGTCCCCGCTGGCCTGCACGCCCAGCTCGGCCCAGCCGCCGCGCTGGGTGACCCAGCGCACGAACGCGGGCCCGGCCGAGCTGATCCGAGCCACCGGGTCGCCGTGGCCGACCCGGATGACGCGGCCGCCGTCCCCGGTCACGGTGATCATCAGCGTGCCGGACGGCCCGCCGAGACGGGCGGCGTTCTGTTGTGGCAGGGCCGCCTCGATCCAGTCCAGCACCGGCCCGAGCCGACCGGCGTCCGACGGCGGCGGCGGGCCGGGCAGCGGCCCGCGCGGGGCGAACAGGTCGGCCCGGATGTGCGTGTAGTGGTCGAACGAGTACGCGCTGGGCAGCAGGCTCGCCGGGTAGCGGCCGAAGTCGCCTCCGCCCAGCTCGGCTTGCTGGCCGGCCAGGCTGGCCAGCACGTCCAGCCCGCGGCTGGACACTGATTCGTAGTCGGCCAGCACGTCGGCCGCGGACATCGGCCGCCGCGCGGCCACCACCGCGTCCTGGGCCTGCTCAGTGGGCATCCCGATGATGTCCGGCAGCGCGGCCGGGTCGGTGGCCAGCCAGTACAGCGCGCCCAGGTGGCTCACCACGTCCTTGACCGACCAGCCCGGGCAGCCGCTGCCGGCCTGCCATTGCGCGTCGCTGAGCTGGGCGCCGATCTCCAGCAGGGCGGCCCGGTCCGCGCGCAGCGTGCCGACCGCGGTAGCCGTCATCGCATCCTCCGTGCATCTCGTTGAGATCTTGAATAATGGAAATGTTTAGCATAGTGATACTATGTGAGCGGCTGGATGGACGCAAGACCACGGCCGACGGGCTATACAGAGGACGTGACCGAGCTGTCGTCCTCCCGTGCGCAGGCCGGCCGGGGCGGGTACCGGTGAGCGCGGTGCAATCCACGAACCGGCCCGGCTGGCGCGGGCCGCTGCTGGGCGGGCTGGGCCGCTGGTGGCGGCGGCGCAGCCTGCGCGGGCGGGTCACGCTGGCCGCCACCGCAGCGCTGGCCGTGGCGCTGGCCGCCGCCGCCCTGTTGCTGGCCAGCGTGCTGCGGCTGTCGCTGACCCGCGGCCTGGACAACTCGGCCCGGCAGGGCGCGCGGGAAGTCGCCGCGCTGGTCAACGCCGGCCACCGGCCCGACCCGGTGCCGGTCGGCCCGGGCACGGTCACCATCCAGGTGCTAGATCGGCAGGGCCGCATCGACGACGTGTCGCCGGACGCGGACCGGCTGGTGCCGCTGCTGCCGCCGGGCGTGGCCGCGGCCAACGCCCGCGACGGCCGGACCGTGTTCCTGGATGGCCGGCCGTTCGGCCTGCCCGGCGAGCTCCGGGTGGCCGCGGTCGCGCTCCGCGGCGGCGGCACCGTCATCGCCGCGGTCGCCTACAACCCGGTGGCCGAGAGCCTGGCCACGCTGGGCCGGGCCCTGTTCATCGGCACCCCGGTGCTGCTGGTCCTGCTGGCCGGGGCCAGCTGGCTGATCGTGGGCAGCACGCTGCGGCCGATCGCGGAACTGCGCCGCGGCGCGCAGGACGTCACCCGCACCGGGCAGCCGCGCGCGCTGCCGGTGCCCGCCGCCCACGACGAGGTGCACAGCCTCGCCGTCACGCTGAACGACATGCTCAGCAGGCTGGGCGCGGCGCAGCAGCGGCAGCGCGGGCTGGTCTCGGACACCGCGCATGAGCTGCGCAGCCCGATCGCCAGCATCCGGGCCCAGCTGGAGGTGGCGCTGGATCATCCGGACAGCCAGGACTGGCGGCAGACCGGCAGCGACGTGCTCGCAGACACGCTTCGGCTGGCCGCGCTGGCCGAGGATCTGCTGGTGCTGGCGCGGCTGGACGAGGCGGACCAGCCGCGGGCGGCGCGGCCGGTCGAGCTGAACACGCTGGCCGCCGACGTGGTCAGCCGCTACCCAGACGCGCCGGTGCCGGTGGTGCTGGCGCAGGCCGAGGCGTGCCAGGTGACCGGGGACCCGGACGGGCTGGGCCGGATGCTCGGCAACCTGATCGACAACGCGGCGCGCTACGCGCGGACCCAGGTGGCGGTGTCGGTGACGCTCGACGGGGCGACCGCGCGGCTGCGCGTGGCCGACGACGGCCCGGGCATCCCCGCGGTGGACCGGGAGCGGGCCTTCGGCCGGTTCACCCGGCTGGAGGCGGCCCGCAGCCGGGACGGCGAGGACGCCGGCGGATCTGGGCTCGGCCTGGCCATCGTGCGCGCCACGGCCTGGGCGCACGGCGGGTCAGCCTGGCTGGAGGACGCCGGGCCCGGGCTGCGCGCGGTGGTGCTGCTGCCCGGCGCTACCCGGTCCGCCACGGCAGCCGCGCGGTGATCGCCGGAGTCACTCCGGGACCTCCGGCGTTCCTGTGCTGGCGGGATCGCTGACGAGGGTGTCGCTGACGGCGGTGTCGTCGCCATCCGGCTCGCGCTCCTCGCGGGCCGTACCCGGGGCCGGCGGCACCGCGCGGTCCCCGGCCACCTGGCGTCCGGGCACCGTACGCGGGCGGCGGAACACAAACGACATGCCGATCATGACCACGATGAACAGGCCCAGCGGCAGCACCAGCGTCAGCACGGCCCCGCCAGGGCTGTAGCCGAACAGCGCGGCCGACGGTGTCACCTGGCGCCGCCCGGACCTACCACGTCCCCCACGGCAGCAGGGCGGTGACGGCAATGACCGCGAACAGCAGCGTGAGGTACGCGATGGACAGGTGGAACAGGCGCATCGGGGCCGGGTTCACGCTGGGCTGGATCAGCCCCGCGCAGGCCCCCTCGGTGACGCCGCGGCCGACCGCGGCGTCCGCGGGCCCGGCCGTCACGTTGACCGTGGTCGCCACGTCCACCACGGTCGCGGTGGCGACGCCCGCCGGGCCTGCGGCCATGTCCCCGGCCGGCACCGGGCTGGGCACGGCGGCGGCCCGCCGCACGCCGACCGGCTCGTCCGCCCCGGGCATCGCCGCGACCCGGGCGCGCAGCCGGTGCGCTTCGATCAGGAACCAGCCGCCCAGGCCGGCCGCGCAGACCGTATACAGCCAGCCCGCATAGGGCGCCAGGGCCAGGGTGACCGCGACCATCAGGTACGAGTACAGGAGGATCTTGCGGGCCACCTCGGCCGGGGTGGCCACGGCGGGCAGCATGGGCACGCCGGCCGCGACATAGTCGTCGCGGAACTTCATGGCCAGCGCCCAGGTGTGCGGCGGGGTCCAGAAGAAGATCACCGCGAACAGGATCACCGCGGGCAGGCCCACCGTGCCGGTGACCGCGGACCAGCCGATGAGCACCGGCATGCAGCCAGCCGCGCCGCCAATGACGATGTTGGACGGGGTGCGCCGCTTCAGACCGAGCGTGTAGACGAAGACGTAGAACAGGATCGCAGCGTCGGCCATCCCCGCGGACAGCCAGTTCACCAGCGTGCCGAGGAGCACGGTGGCGACCGCGCCGAGCACGATGCCGAAGACCAGCGCCTCGGCGGGCCTGATGACGGCCAGCTTTCCGTGGCCGGTCAGCGGGCGCCGGGAGGTGCGCCGCATCACCGCGTCGATGTCCCGGTCGATGTAGCAGTTGATGGTGTTCGCGCTGCCCGCGGCGAACGCGCCGCCCACCAGCGTGACGACGAGAACCCGGATGGAGGGCAGGCCGCGCTGCGCGAGCAGCATCGTCGGGATGGTGGTGACCAGCAGCAGTTCGATGATCCGCGGCTTGGTCAGCGCGAACAGCGACCGGGCGACCACCCCGGCGGGGCGGCGCCCCGCGGCAACGGGTAGCGCGTCGGTCGCTGGCGTCACTCGGGGTCCTCCGGCTTTCCGGTGTCAGGCGCCTGCTCCGACGCGTTCTCGTCAGTGCTGCTGCTGTCGGCGGCGGGCTCCGCCACCCCGGTGTCGCCGGCCCGCGCACCTACCACGGGCGGGGTGGCCCGGTCGGCCAGCGGTTCCGTGCCAGCCGAACTGGTCGCGGTCGGGAAACCGGTGGCCGCCGCGATCGGCGCCGACGCCCCGGCGGCCGGCGCGACCGGCCTGGCCCCGGCGACCCGCTGGTGCCCGGGCACCGTGTGCGGCCGGGTGAACACGAAGTACATCGCGATCATGACTACGATGAACCAGCCAAGCGGCAGGACCAGCGTCATTATCTGCGCACCTAGCGGATAGTACGACAGGTTTACCACGGCAACCACGCCCTCCTGGCGGAACTCAATTCACTGATCATCTCAGCCCGCTCCGGGTGGGCCAAGCGGACTTCGAGGGCCGCAGCATCCGGTCCAGGCTGACCGAGAGAGCCTCGGACTCCTCGTCGTTCAGCCACTGGATGAGCAGGGCCACTCCCGTGATCACGTACGGCAGCAGCACCAGTACCCACAACTCTGCCCCACCGAGCTGCTGGTCCCCGGTGACCGTGAGCAGATGATGACTCCCTACCCCGCGGTACGCGGGGTAGATCACGTTCGCGCCGAAGCCCAGCACCATGCCGAGCACCGTGCTGGCCAGCACGACGGCGGCGATGAGCATCACGCGGTAGAGCGGCGCGAACCGCGGGCTGAACGGCCGCGAACCGATGAGCTGGAGCCAGAACAGTACACCGACGCCAAGGTAGCTGACGGCCTGCGCGGCCAGCACCACCGGGTGGTGCAGCCCGGCGTCGTACAGGGCCGGCACGTACCAGCCGCACCAGACCAGGATGAACACCCCGGTCAGCGCGACCGGCCAGGAGCGCAGGCGCGGCGGCGCCCGGCGGCGGGCCGGCGTCGCCGCCGCCGCGGCCTGTTCCGCCTCGGCCAGCACGGCCGCGTCCGGCCGGGCGCCCGGGCGGCCCAGGCCGCGGCGGAGCACCAGCCAAGGGGCGCCCAGCACGATCAGCGGTGGCGCCACCACGCCGAGCAGGATGTCCTGCAGCACTCGCACCCAGATGAAGGTCCCAGACCAGTAGCCCAGCGGTGACACCAGAGCCAGCAGTACCGCGAGCAAGCCGCCGTAAAAGGCGGCCGCCTGCCAGCCCAGCCCGCGCGGTAGCGGCGCACCCCCGTGCCTTGTGTCGGCCCACAGCCCGCGCAGGCCGGCCAGGTGCACGGCGGTGACCAGCACGCACCCAGCCAGGACGGCCGCGTTGGCCGACCAGTGCGAGACGAGCATGTTCATGACGGGTGCGGCCGCCGCTCAGGCGACCAGGTAGAACAGGATGAAGAAGAAGATCGTGACAATGGCCAGGAAGTTCCAGATGAGCGTGAAGGCGCTCAGCGAGGACTGGAAACGCTGCACCGCGAACGCCTCGGCGTAGGTCGGCGGCTGCTCCACAAAGGAGATGGCCGGCAACGACCTGGCCCGCATGATCAGGATCTCCAGCCAGATCATCCCGGCCAGCCAGCTGACCAGCATCACCGGGTAGAAGCCGGTGAACACGCTGGAGAAGCCCGAACTGCCGGGCTGGAACGGCAGGCTCAGCAACTGGACGATCTCCAGCGCCACCGCCACCAGCCCGAGCAGCAGAGCCACCAGAGCCGCGCCCTGCCAGGCGCTCTTGGCGCCAGCCTTGATCCGGGTCAGCCCCACGTACTGGACGATGGCGCTGACCACGACGCAGGCCAGGATCGCCCAGCCGTAGCCCTTCTGCGGCGCGTGGTACCCGGAGCCCTCCCACCGGCCACTCTGGTTGACCGAGCGCAGGTAGAAGTAGGCGAAGGCGAACGCCCCGTACAGGAAGGACAGCGCGCCGAGCGCGAACCGGGATCCGGTCCAGGCCGCGTTCAGCGCTGCCTCGTGATAGAAGCCGGCTTCCTCGGCGGCCCGGTCCAGCTGGGTCGCGGGCTGTGACGTCTGCTCGGCCATGGCCTATGCCTCCACTCCGGCGGCGCCGGCGGTCGCGTACGAGGCGCTCACCACTCCGACCGGCGGGGCCAGGTCGGCCACCGGCGGCGCATCCTGCACGCCGTAGTCGTACGGTCCCGAGAGAACCACCGGGATGTACTGGAAGTTGCCGGGCGGTGGCGGCGAGGAAACCTGCCATTCCAGGCCCCTGGACTGCCACGGGTTGCCGGTTTCCTTTTCCCGGACAATCACCGTGGACCAGATGAAGTTGATTATGAAGATCAGGATCGAGCCGCCGAGCAGGAACGCGGAGATCGACACCCAGTCGTTCAGCGTCTGCAGGTTCCTCGCGTACTCGAACACCCGGCGCGGCTGGCCCAGCATGCCGACCGCGAACAGCGGCAGGAACGTCGAGTTGAAGAAGATGAACATCGTCCAGAAGTGGAGATAGCCCAGCTTCTGGTTCAGCTTGATGCCCATCATCTTGGGCAGCCAGTAATAGCAGGCACCCATGAAGGCGAAGATGAGCCCGCCCATGATCGTGTAGTGGAAGTGCGCCATCACGAAGAAGCTGCCGTGCTCGGTGGTATCCGCCGGGACGTCGGACAGGAACACCCCGGAGATGCCGCCGATCAGGAAGTTGAAGTACAACGCCAGGGCGAAGCACATCGGCACGGTGAACCGTATTTTCGCTTTCCAGAACGTGCCCATCGCGACCAGGTAAATGAATCCGGTGGGTATCGAGATGAGCTCGGTGGTCAGCATGAACAACGGCCGCATCTCCGGGTTGATGCCGCTGTCGAACAGGTGGTGCTGCCAGACGAAGAAGCTGAGCAGCGCCACGCCGATCATGCCGGCCCCGGCCACCCGGTAGCCGAACAGCGGCTTACGGCAGAACACCGGGATGAGTTCCGAGACGATGCCGAACCCGGGCAGCGCCAGGATGTACACCTCGGGGTGGCCGAAGAACCAGAACAGGTTCTGGTAGAGGTAGCTGCTCCCGCCGAGCTGGTTCGCGAAGAACGCGGTCTCCACGGTGCGGTCGGTGATGAGCATGTACAGCCCGCCGACCAGGACCGGCACGGACAGCACCATCAGGAACGAGACAGTGATCATGGACCAGACGAACATGGGCAGCCTGCTCCACCGCATCCCCGGCGCCCGGTAGTTGACCGCGGTGACGAAGATGTTGAACCCGGACAGGATCAGCGAGATGCCCATGATGCCGAAGGCCAGCGCGTACGAGTCCATGCCCTCGGTGGCCTGGACGCTCAGCGGCGCGTACCCGGTCCAGCCGGTCGGGAACCCGCCCAGCAGCACCCCGGAGAGCAGGATCACGTAGGCCGCCGGGGTCAGCCAGAAGGCCAGCGCCTCGAGACGCGGGAACGCCATCCGCTTGGACCCGATCATCAGCGGCAGCAGGTACTGCCCGAACGGCCCGAGCACGACCGACGACATCATCATCATCATCATCGTGCCGTGCTCGCCCACCACCATCAGGTAGGAACTGGCGCTCATGATGTGGTACGTGGGCGACAGCAGCTCGGTCCGGATCGCCATCGCGAACAGGCCGCCGGTGCAGAAGTAGACGATCATCCCGACCAGGTACTGGATGCCGACCACCTTGTGGTCCAGCGTGTAGCGGAAGTACCGGGCCAGGCCGCTGGCCGCCTCCGCCTCCTCCTCGGCCACCGGCACCGGCCTGCCCAGCATCTGCCGGAACAGGTCGTTGAACACGCCCAGGCCGCCCAGCCAGCCGATGGTGCCGAACGCGTAGCCCAGCACGAGCGGGAAGTCGTTCATGTCGGACAGCGTGTTCCGGGCGTAGCCCCAGGACAGCGCGTTGCCGAGCCAGTGACCGAGGAAGTAGCCGAGGACCGCGCCGATGATGCCGGTGTGGAAGGCCGGCCGCATCCACCACGGCCGGGCCGGGCGGGGACCAGCAGGCCCGGATCCCGCGGGCTGCTGCGCCTTTTCCGGCTCTATCTCGATGGACATCCGGTCACCTCTTCATCGCAGGGTCGGCCATGAGGACTGTGCCGCCGCTCACGGCGTCACCGGGTCTTGCGGTGGGTAGTAGTAGCCGGCTGCGCCGGTGATCCCGAGCTTGACCAGGACCTTGCCGAGTTGCGGGACGACCGTCGGGTCGTAGGCCAGCGCGTAGGGCGGGAGCGACCGCAGCAGACCTGACCTCGCCTCGGCGACCTGGTTGGCTCTGGCCCAGGTCTGGAACGCGGTGGCGGTCACCACCCGGCCGGAGTTGAACATCGCCCCGTGCCAGATCCCGCACAGCTCATTGCACCGGACGGTGAACCCGCCGGTGTGCTCCGGGGTGGTGTAGGCCACGTTGTCCACCTGCGGGTTGGCGTCCGCCTTCACCCCGAGCTGGTAGGCCCAGAAGCTGTGGATGACGTCGAGCGACGTGACGTGGAACGCGACCGGCCGGTTCACCGGCAGGACTAGCGCGGTGGTCTCCATGCCGCCGAACTGCGGGTAGCGGTACGTGAACTGCCACTGCTGGCCGATCACCTGCACCTGGAGGAGGTTGTTCCCGGACGGCTTCCACACCGGGTTCGCGCCCTCGCCCGCGCCCGCGCCGGCCGGCGCGATCAGCTCCACGGTGCCGAACACGAACGCGGCCAGCACGATCACCGAGGTGCCGCCGATGAAGGCGGCCTGGATCCCGGTGTGCCCAAAGATCGCCGGCCCGTCGTCGTCGTCACCCTGGCGGTGCCGCCAGTTGACCAGCGCGTAGCCGAAGTAGATCCAGACGAACAGCATGACCGGCGCCGCGGCGAGGCCCAGCACGGCGATGTCGAACTGCTGATGTCTCGCGGACGACGACATGTCCCCGGGGGGCAGGTGCGGTTTCCAGAGGAACCAGATGACCAGGTCGGCGGCCAGGGCCAGCACGATCCAGATCGAGAAGATCCGCACCCCGTGGTTCGGCTCCGCCTTGGCGGGCGCGGCCGGGGCCTGGGACTCGGCCATCAGCCTGACACCTCCATGTTGCCCGTCATGTAACCGATCGTCTGCATGGGACCACCGTTGCCATCAAGGAACCCGCCGCCGCATGGGACGAGGCATTGCCAGCGGAACGTCCCGCCGGTCTTCGGCGTGTAGAAGCTGAACTTCTCCATCGAGTGCGGGGAGTTGGTACACGGCGCCGTGCCGCATGCCGAACTGTTGAAGAGCGCCGTGACCGGTGACGCCACCGGGACGAACACGTGCAGGCTCGGGATTGCGAACGTGTGCGCCACACTGCAGTTCGCCCACGAGTCGATCAGCGAGTAACTCCTGGTCGGCCCGATCGGCTGGGCGAGGGTCTTGAACTGCTGCACGGTCACCCTGTTGCCCACCGTGCCCTGGATCTTGCTGAAGTAGTTGTTGCGGAGCGGCGTGCAGCCGTCGTAGCCCAGGATCGTCATGTTGACCCGGGTATTCTCCGGCACCTGGAACAAGGTGGTGTGCACCCACGCGTGCGTCTTCGGGTCCTGGACGAAGTAGCTCACCCAGTCCGGCCTCGGTGTAACCGAGTTCACCGGGGCCTCCTGGAGCACCACGTTGACCGCGCCCCCGGCGGCCTCCGGCGTGTAGTTCACCACCGGGAGGCTGCTCCCTAGGTAGTGCACGACGATGAAGACCGCACCGGCGACCACGGCGGCGAACGCCACCAGCAGGGTCACGATACGGGCCGGCAGAGACACCAGTCACCACCTCGCTTCTTCGCGGCGCCTCGCGCACACGACTGGGGCCGGCCGCAATGTCCCCATGACTCCGGGCCGGAAGTCTCGTATGCCCAAGATCTTGCGATCGTTCGCCTTGCCTGGGCAACAACACGGGCCTTGAATGACGAAATTGTCATGATCAGTGAAGGTCATCCGGGTACCGTTTGGCCTTGGAACACGACTATCGCTACGGTAAGCCCTGTTCCCACTACCGACTGTTACTAATCACCGCCCCAGCGCCCCCGCAGGTCACAGTCCTGTGATGCAATGGTTTGCCCCAGATAACGAGGGTTGACCGCGCGCCGCTGTGCGGTACATCCTCAGCACAGGGGATCGCTCAGGCGGTGGCGCTGGCTGCCACCGCACCGCGCTGCCGCGTCGCCCAGATAGCCATGGAACGTAACTCACCTGCGAAGACGATCCACCCACCGGGGCCAAGCCGCACCACGGCACGGATCCTGGTCGTGGACGACGAGCCGCAGATCCGCGAGTTCATTGCCCGCGCTCTGGCGGCAGCCGGCTATGCAATCGATTTCGCCGGCAACGGCAAGGAAGGCCTGCAGCGGGCCACCGCGGAGGACTACGACCTCGTCATCCTTGACCTGGTCATGCCGGACATGGACGGGCGGGAGATCCTCGCCCGGCTGCGCCGGGACCGGCCGGATCAGGCCGTGCTGGTGCTGTCCTGCCTGGCCGACGTGACCACCAAGGTGGACTGCCTGGAACTGGGCGCTCAGGATTACCTGACCAAGCCGTTCTCGCTGGCCGAGCTGCTGGCCCGGGTCCGGGTCCGGCTGCGCGACGACGGCCATCCGCTGAGCGAGGTGCTGAGGGCAGGAGAACTCGTGCTTGACTTCGGCCTGCTGGAAGCCAACATCGGGCACGGCCCGGTGCCGCTGACCCGCCTGGAATTCCTGCTGCTCCGGGAGTTGATGGAGCACCCGGGCCAGTCCGTGCCCAAAGGCCAGCTGCTGGCGTCGGTCTGGGGCTACGACTTCGACCCCGGCTCCAACGTGGTCGACGTGTGCGTGCGCCGGCTCCGCTCGAAGCTCGGCTTCGACCTGATCAAAACGGTGCGCGGTGAGGGATACCAGCTCACCGCCTGATGCCGGGGTGGCCACCCCGGCATCGGCCAGCCGGTTGCGGCTGCGCCAGGCACTCCCGGCGGGGCGCTGGCACTCACTGCCGGCGATCGGCTGGCGGGCGGAAGCGCGGCGCGACGTGTTCTCCTGGCCGTGGCGGGTGACCTGGGTCAACCTGGTCTGGGTGCTGTTCTCGCTGGCCAACCTGGCCTGCATCCTGATCTTCTCGCACTGGGAGACGATCCCGTTCCACTTCATCTGGATCAGCCTGACCCTGCTCTACGGGTTCCGGGTCTGGGCCACCCGGCCCACGCTGTGGGTGCTCGGCGTCGTCATGGCCACCACGTTCGCCGCCATCGGCTGGGACGTGTACATCGGCGCCCAGTCGGTGGACGAGCTGAACGAGGTCCCGCTGATGGCGGCCATGTTCTGGATGATGGTCTGGCACGCGCAGCGGCGGCTCGAAGCGGACCGGGAGCGCGATCTGGTCAGCGACGAGAACGCGCGGCTGCTGGCCACCCAGCGCCGGTTCCTCCAGGACGCCTCGCACCAGCTGCGCACGCCGATCACCATCGCGCTGGGCCACGCCGAGCTGCTGGCCCGGGAACTCACCGAGCGGACCGAGCGGCGGGACATCCAGATCGTGGTGGGCGAGCTGACCCGGCTGCGCCATCTCGGCGAGCGGCTGCTGGTCATCGCCGCGGCCGAGGACCCGGACTTCCTCCGCCCCGAGCCGGTTGCCCTCGACCGGTTCACCATGGACGTGATCAGGCGGTGGCGGCCGACGGCGGAGCGGCAGTGGCGGATCGGCCGGCTGGACATGGTCACGGTCAGCGCGGACCGGGAGCGGCTCGGCCTGGCGGTGGACGCGCTGCTGGAGAACGCGGTTCGGCACACTACTGACGGTGACATGATCCAACTGTCGGTGGTGGCGCCCGGCCCCGGGCAGCCGGTGCGTATGATCGTCGCGGATACCGGAACAGGAATCCTGGCTACGGAGCTGGCGCACATCTTCGACCGGTTCCGGACCGGCTCCCCGGTCAACCCGGCCAGCGGCAGCGGTACGGCCAAGGGGACCGGGCTCGGGCTGGCCCTGGTGCGCGCCGTGGCCCACGCGCACGGCGGGGACGTCCGGGTGCGCAGCACACCCGGCGAGGGCAGCGAGTTCGAGCTGGTGCTGCCCGCCCCGGCCGCCGCCGTGAGCGCCAGCTCGGTGCACCCGGCCCACGCGCTGAGCCTGGCCGGGGCCGCCGTGGACCCCGAGCCGGACCGGACGCTGAAGGACGAGGCATGGCCGAGCAGGAACCGATGAACAGTATTGACCCCGACCGCGTCGCGCCGGGCGGCGAGCCGCCGCGGCAGGGGGGCGACCCCCCGGACCCCCCGATCGCCGCTCCGCGCCGAGCGGCGGCGAGCCGCCGCGGCAGGGGGGGCGACCCCCCGGAACCCCCCGATCGCCGCTCCGCGCCGAGCAGCGGCAAGCCGCCGCGGACGAGGTCCAGATCGGCCCAGCCGGGCGCGGGCCCGTCGGCTGGTTCCGCGGCCTCGGCCGGCGCGGGCGGCTGGCGGTGACCAGCTCGGCCGCGGCGCTCGCGGTGGTGGCCGCGCTGCTGGCGCTCGGCGCCACCTCGGCGGGCAGCCCGAAACCCACGGTCAGCCACCCCCGCGCGCCCGGGCTCAGCCTGGCCGTGCTGGGGCACCCGGGTCAGCACATCTCGCTCGCCCAGTACGCGGGCCTGCCGCTCATCATCAACTTCTTCGCGTCCTGGTGCACCCCGTGCCAGCGGGAGACCCCGCTGATCGCGCACTTTTACCGCACCGACCACGGGCGGGTAACGGTCCTCGGCGTCGACGTCAACGACAGCAGCTCGGCCGCGCTGGCCTTCGTGCACAAGACCGGCGTCAGCTACCCGGTCGTGACGGACCCGGAACCGATGACCACCACGCTGGCCTACGGCGTGGTCGCGCTGCCGCAGACCTTCTTCCTCAACGCCCAGCACCGCATCGTGAAGCGGGTCATCCGCGCGGTGACCCTGACCGACCTGCGTACCGGAGTAGCCCTGATGACCAGCCAGAACAAGCGGAGCTGAGCGCCGTGGAAACCCCGACCCGGACCGACCCGCCGTACGTGCCCATCCGCAAGACCGGCTGGGCCGGGAAGCAGAAGGCGCCGCGCTGGCTGCTGCTGGCCGGCGTGCTGATCGTGGTGGGCATCGTGCTGGTCGCCCTGGTGCACAAGCCGAGCAAGTCCGAGCAGGCCAACGACCTCAAGGGGTTCCTGACCGACATGCGCACGGACACCGAGTCGTGCGCCGCCGGGGTGAGCGAGTCGCTCAATGCGCTGCACCACATCCACGCCGGCGGCAGCGTGCGGCAGAACAGCGCGGACACGATCGGCATCGCCCGGTACGGCGCGTCGAACTGCTCCCCGGCGAACAACATGCAGCTCGATGACCTGACCGGGTACCAGGTGACCGAGTCGCTGGCCGCCTTCCACCTGGCCGCCGTCGTGAACGACCTGGTCACCTGGTGCTTCCCGTACGCGCAGCGAGTGCAGAACGACGTCGCCAACCTGGCCGGCGCGCGGACCGCGGCCAACCAGGCCAGCTACGCGGCCGCGTTGCAGCGGGACACCCGGGACCTGAACCGGGAGCGGGCCCGGATCGACACGATCCTGAATAACGCCCGTACCGCCACCGGGTCCCGGGCCAGCCTGCCCACCTTGCCCGGCTAGCGGAACCTGTCCTCCAGCCCGAGCGCGGCGAGCGCGGTGCTGAACGACGACTCCCAGGCCGCCTGGTGCTGGGCCGCGGCCGTCGCCGGGCCGAGGTCGTCGGCCGCGGGCTTGATCCGGTCGGCGGCGGCCAGCGCGTTGCGCACCACCGCGGCGGGCTGGGCCGAGGTCACCCAGGCGCCGCGCTCCAGCTCATGCTGCAGGTTGTCCCGGCCGTGGCCCGGCACCACGTCGAGCAGCAGCAGCGGGCGGCCCACCACCCGGGCCTCCGAGCAGGTGTCCCCCGAGCTGGTGATGACCAGGTCCGCCGCGGCCATCAGCTCGGGGATCCGGTCGGTGAAGCCGAACACGCGCAGCCGCGGCTGGTGCCGGGCCGCCGCGCGCAGCCTGCTCTCCAGGCGCTCGTTCCGGCCGGCCACGGCCAGCACCTCGAGACCGGCCGCGGCTAGCCGGGCGGCGGCCTCGGCCACCGGCCCGAGGCCCCAGGCGCCCGACATCAGCAGCACGCAGCGGGCCGTGCCGGGCACGCCGAGGCGGGCCCGGGCCTGGCTCTGGCTGGGCGGAGAGTAGAAGGCAGGCCGGACCGGCATCGGCACCACCGCGACCCGCGCGGTGGGCTGGAACCGCTGCACGGCCGCCTCGGCCGCCGCCGACGTGACCAGGTAGGCATCCACGTTCGGGTGCACCCACAACCGGTGCGGGGTCACATCGCTGCAGAACACCACGTGGGTCATGGCCGGGTACCGGCCGGCCAGCGCGCTGGCGCCGGACGCCCCGGTGGCGAACACGGAGATGACCAGGTCCGCCGGGGTGGTGTCCAGGTGCGCGCGCAGCCGCGGCACCAGCTGCCGCCGGGCGGCCGCGTCGGCGAGCAGCGCGGGCCAGGCGCCGGTGCGCAGCGCGCCGAAATGCACCGCGTCGTAGACGCCCGGCAGCGCGAGCATGGACCGGAAGACCGCCTCGCCCACCGGGCCGCCGCGCGCGCCGAGCAGCCGCATCGCGTCCAGCGTCTCGGTGCGCCAGCCCCGGTCGGCCAGCGATCCCGCACAGGCCTGGGCGAGCACGTCGTGCCCCATGCCCAGCGACCCGGACAGCAGCAGGGCCCGGCGCGGCGGTGTGCTCATCGCGGCCGCTCCAGCCATTCCAGGTAGCGGTGCACGCCCTCGGCGAACGGGGTGACCGGGACCCAGTCGAGCAGTTCCTTGGCCAGGGCACCGGACACGCTGACGCCCTGGTAGTCGGCGGTGCGGGCCGGCACGTACTCGACCGGGACGGCTCGCACCAGCTCGCGCACCGTGTCCGCGATCTCCCGCACCGACACCGGCGCGGCCCCCTCCAGGGCCAGCGTCCGGTCGGCCGCGGCCGGGTCGAGCGCCCGCACGTGCGCGTCGGCCAGGTCGGCGACGTACACGTAGTTGCGCTGCTGGTCGCCGGTCCCGGCGATGGTGATGGGCCGGCCGTCCAGCGCGGCCCGGACGAACCGCGCCACCACGAGCTCCTCCCGCATCCGCGGCCCGTACGGGATGCCGTACCGGAGGATGGTGAAGTGCTGGCCGTACATCTCCCGGTAGCTGTGCACGAGCAGTTCCGCGCTCAGCTTGGTGGCCACGTACACGTGGCCGGCCCGGCGCAGGTCCACCGCGACGTCCTCGGTCAGCTCGCCCGGCCCGCTGGCCGCGCCGTACACCCACACCGTGCTGGCCAGCAGCACCCGGCCGCAGCCGCCGGCCCGCGCCGCGTCCAGCACCCGGGCCGTGCCTTCCACGTTGAGCCGGACCGCGGCCACCGGGTCAGCCGCCACCTCGTTCACGTCGGCCGCGCCGGCCAGGTGGAACACGGCGGCGCAGCCGGCCAGCCCGCGGCGCAGCGCGGCCTCGTCGAACAGGTCTCCGGTGAGGTACTCGGCGGCCGGGTTGCGCCAGCCGCCGCCGACGTCGAGCACCCGCACCTGGTGGCCGGCTGCCAGCAGCTGGTCCACCACATGCGATCCGATGAAGCCGCACCCGCCGGTTACGGCCACCCGCATGTTGCGCCCCTTTCCTCAGACTCCAGTCAATGCCCCGTAGACCGCGGTCACCGCGGTCAGCACCTGGTCGATCTCGTCGTCCCGCATGTCCGAGTGCACCGGCAGGCAGATATGCCGGCCCGCGATGTCCTCGGTGGCGGGCAGCGGCCCCCGCGCGTACTCGGCGAAGACCGGCTGCTGGTGCAGCGGCAGGTCATAGACCTCCCCGGCCAGGTGGACGTCGTACTGGGCGGCCACCTCCTGCTTGAACCGCCGCCGGTCGGCCCCGGGCGGCAGCAGCACGATGTATTTGTAGACGTTGCTCCGGCAGCCGTCCGGCTCGGCCAGCGGGGCCAGCCCATCCAGCCCGGCCAGGGCCGCGGTGTACTGGGCGGCGACCTCGCGCCGCCTGGTGATGAATTCGGCCAGGCGGCGCAGGTGCACCAGGCCGGTCACCGCGTGCAGCTCGCTCATCCGCCAGGCATAGCCGCGGCGCTCGTGACGATTGGTGCCGAACGCCCCTTTGCCCTGATCGCGGTAGATCCGGGCCTCGGCGTCGGCCAGTTCGGACGCGGACAGCAGCATGCCGCCCTCGCCGCTGGTCAGCACCTTGGTCGGGTAGAAGGAGAACGCCGCCGCCACGCCGAACGCCCCGGGGAAACGGCCCTGGCAGGTGGCGCCGTGCGCGTGCGCCGCGTCCTCGATCAGGGTGAGCCCGCGCTCCGCGCACAACTGGGCCAGCGCGGCCGCCTGCGGGCTGATCAGCCCGCCGACGTGCACGAGCACCACGGCGGCGGTGTCCGGGGTCAGCGCCGCGGCCACGGTCTGCGGGCTGAGCGCGAACGTGGCCGGGTCGATGTCGGCGAAGACCGGCGTGCCGCCGGCCGCCGCGACCGCGGCCGCCGTGGCGAAGAACGTGTTGGCCGGGACGATCACCTCCCGGCCCCGCACCCCCGCCACCCGCAGCGCGATGTCCAGCGCGGAGGTGCCACTGGCGGTGGCGGCCGCGTGCCGGGCGCCGTGCGCGGCGGCGAACGCCGCCTCGAACTGCCGGGTGTATGGCCCCAGGGTGAGCGAGCCGGTGCTCAGGATCTCGCTGACGGCGGCGGCTATCTCCGCCCGGTCGGCAGCCGGGAACACGATGCGTGCGGCTGGGACTCCCAACGGCTCTCCCCGATCGAGTCGCGGGCGCGGCCGGCCCGCCATCCCGGCATGGCGCCATCTGGCACTCAGTCATCATGGCAAAGGCTGGCTGAGAAAACGCTGTTCCAGGCGGCGGCCGGGGTAGTGTCCGGGCGGATGCGGTCGTGACATACCGTGGCGGCACGGCCACGCTCGTGCCTGAATACCCTGAGAGTCTGCTAGGTAACCGTTGAAGATCGTCGGCACGTCGGCCGCGTGTTCGCTGAGAGCTGACAAAGGAGTCCCGTCGTGAACCGCGCGCTCGGCACCGCTCTAGTCGCCGCCGCGGTGGCCGTGACCGGTCAGGGCGCACCCGGCCTCACCGCGGTCGGCCCGCTGCGCCGGGCCCTGTTTCCCCGGCTGGCCGGGCTGGGCCAGGTCAATCACGTGGCCCTCACCTTCGATGACGGTCCGGATCCGGGCTACACGCCGCACGTCCTGGCCGTCCTCGACCAGGCCCAGGTGCGGGCCACATTTTTCATGCTGGGCCCGATGGCCCGGGCGTACCGCGGCCTGGCCGCGGACGTGGCCGCGGCCGGTCATGAAATCGGCGTGCACGGCTGGGAGCACCGCTACGCCACGCTGCGCAGCCCCCGGGCGCTGCTCGATGACCTGGCCCGGGCCAGCGATGTGCTGGCCGAGGTGACCGGCACCGTGCCCCGGCTCTACCGGCCGCCGTACGGCGTGCTCAGCGCGGGCGCGCTGGCCGCGGCGCGGTGGCTGGGGTTGCGGCCGATCCTGTGGAGTTGCTGGGGACGCGAGTGGGCGCCCGGCGCGACGCCTGGCTCCGTGCAGGCCACGCTGAGCCAGAACCTGGGCGGCGGCGCCACCGTGCTGCTGCACGATTCGTCCTGCACCAGCCCGCCCGGCGCGGCCAGCGCGGCGCTCGGCGCGCTGCCGTGGCTGCTCGAGGAATGTGGCCGGCGAAAGCTGAACGTCGGGCCACTGGCCGAGCATGGATGAGGAATCCTCAGCACGCGTTCAGCTAACGTCCAGGCTCGGGTGCTTAGTTAAGAAAAGCCTCTGGGGCCCTGCGCCACGAGCCCGCGGCCACCGGGACGACAACTGGCACTTACGCTGTAATCCGGGACAAGGGTGATACGGATGCAAGAAGGTCAGGACCGGAGTGGCGACCAGTCGCCGGAGTACATGGGTGCCTGGTCACCCATTCCGGCGGGGGACCAACCGGACCAGCCCTCCGACAGCACCCCACCCGGGGCGGACCCGTCCGGGCAGGACACCTGGATCGTGCCCGCCGACCAGGCCCAGTCCGGGGTGACCGAGCCGGGGGCCGCGGGGACTGGCGGCGCGGCTGAGCCGGGCGGCACGGCCGACCCAGGCGGATTCGCCACCCAGCCGGCTCCCGAGCCTGAGCCGGGCTCAGGCTTCCTGGCCTCGCACTTCCCGGGCCACCAGGAGGCCGGTTCCGCGCCGTCCGACCCGGGGCAGCCGGGCTACGGTCAGACCAGCCCGGAGCAGCCGGGCTACGGCCAGACCAGTCCGGAGCAGCCCAGCTACCGGCCGCCTGGCCAGGAACAGCCTGGCTACGGCCAGCCTGGCCAGGGCCAGCCGGGCTACGGCCAGCCGGGCTACCCCCAGCCCGGGCAGGGACAGCCCGGCTACGGCCAGCCGGGCTACCCCCAGCCCGGCTACGGCCAGCAGGGCTACGGCCAGCAGGGCTACCCCCAGCAAGGGTACGGCCAGCCGGGCTACGGGCCAGGGGGACCGTGGAGCCAGCCGCCGGGCGGCGCGGGCAACTGGGGCCTGCCCGGTGACATCATCGGCTACGGCCCCGAGCCGCCGCGCCGGCGGGGCCCGCGCGCGCTGGTCTACGTCGCGGTGGCCGCGCTGGCCGCGGCGGTGGGCGCCGGCACCGTGGTGGCGCTGAACCAGAACTCGCAGAGTCCCAACTCCGTCTCCTCCCAGCAGATCCCGTCGCCGAACCGGAACGCGGCCGGCGGCGCCAACACCACCACGCTCAACGAGCAGTCCGTGGAGAACAAGGTGGAGCCCGGCGTGGTGGACATCAACTCCCAGCTCAAGTACGAGAACGGCGCGGCCGCGGGCACCGGGATGGTGCTGTCCTCCAACGGCCTGGTGCTGACCAACAACCACGTGGTGGACGGGTCCACCAGCCTGCACGCGACGGTCGTCTCGAGCGGCCGGAGCTACCAGGCCCGGGTGCTCGGCGTGGACCCGGTGGACGACGTGGCGCTGATCAAGCTGGAGGGCGCTTCCGGGCTGAAGACCGTGTCGGTCGGCGACTCGTCCAAGGTCACCCTGGGCACGGGCGTGGTGGCCATCGGCAACGCCGGCGGCGCCGGCGGCAGCCCCACCGTGACCAGCGGGACGATCACCGCGCTGGACCGGACCATCACCGCCAGCGACTCGGGCAGCGGAACCAACAGCGAGACGCTGCACGGCATGCTGCAGACCAACGCGCCGATCGCGGCGGGCGACTCGGGCGGCCCCCTGGCCGACGCGGCCGGCCAGGTGGTCGGCATGGACACCGCCGCGAACAGCCAGTCGCTGGGCGGGGCCGGCACCAACATGGGCTTCGCCATCCCGATCAACCACGCGCTGGCCATCGCCAGGCAGATCGCGGGCGGCAAGGCTAGCTCGCACATCCTGCTCGGCCAGGCCGGCTTCATGGGCGTCGGCGTGGACTCGATCAGCGACGCCCAGCAGTGCCTGGCCAACGGCGGGGTCGGCGCCAGCTACCAGGTGCCGGCCAAGTCAGGCGCGCTGGTCTGCAGCGTGTACCCGGGCACCCCGGCGGCCAAGGGTGGCCTGGTCGCGGGCGACGTGATCACCTCGGTGAACGGCCAGCCGGTGAGTTCCGCCAACGGGCTGACCACGATCATGCGGAAGTACAAGCCGGGCAGCACCATCTCACTCGGCTTCGTGAACGCCAGCAAGCAGAGCCACACCTCGTCGCTCACCCTGATCGCCGGCCCGGTCAAGTAGCCGTCCCGGTTTCGTGATCAAACGATTGGTGTCGCTACAGCGACACCAATCGTTTGATCATTTGGGCGAGGTGAGCCAGGTCCGCAGCCGGTCCTCGACCTCGCCTATCTGGGCCACCGGGACGCGCTCGCCGCGGGAATGGGCGATCTCCGGGTCGCCCGGGCCATAGTTCACCGCGGGCATGCCGAGCTCGGCGAACCGGGCCACGTCGGTCCAGCCGAACTTGGGGCCCGGGGTGCCGCCCACCGCGGCCAGCAGGCTCGCGGCCGCCGGGTCGGCCAGCCCGGGGCGCGCCCCGGCGGCCCAGTCGGTGAACTCCACCTCGAAGTCGCTGAACACCTCCAGGAGATGCTGCTGCGCCTGGGCCACCGTCCGGTCCGGCGCGAACCGGTGGTTCACCGTGACCACGCACTCATCCGGGATGACGTTGTGCGCCACTCCCCCGCTGACGAACACGGCGTTCAGTCCTTCGTGATACTTCAGCCCGTCGACCTCGGGTTCCCGTGGCACGTAGGACCGCAGGATGTCGAGGACGGCACCGGCCAGGTGAATAGCGTTCAGCCCATTCCAGGAGCGGGCGGAGTGCGCGCGCTTGCCGGTGGTGCGGACCTCAGCCCGCAGCGTGCCCTGGCAGCCACCCTCGATCTGCCCGTTGGTGGGCTCGAGCAGCACCGCGAAGTCACCGGCCAGCAGGTCCGGGGCGTTGCGGGACAGCCGGAGCAGGCCGTTGCGCTCCGCCTCCACCTCCTCGCCGTCATAGAACACGTAGGTCACGTCGCACCGCGGCCGGGCCAGCGACGCGGCCAGCCGGAGCTGGACCGCCACCCCCGACTTCATGTCGCAGCTGCCGCAGCCGTACAACAGGCCGCCTTCGGTGTGCGACGGCAGGTTGCCGGCGATCGGCACGGTGTCGATATGCCCGGCCAGCACCACCCGCTGCGGGTGGCCCAGCCTGGTCCGGGCCACCATCGCGTTGCCGTCGCGGACCACGGCCAGGTGCTCGATACCATGCAGCGCGGCCTCGATGGCGTCGGCCAGCCGCTCCTCCTCGCCGCTGACCGACGGGACATCCACCAGCGCCGCGGTCAGCGTGACCGGATCCAGGGAAAGGTCAAGGTCTAGGTCCACCCGGTGAGCCTAGCCCGGGGATCATGAGAGACGTCAGTACCACCCACGGTGAACGGGGGAGCAATGTTCCACGTCGATTCCGAGGTCGGCCGGCTGCGCCAGGTCGTGCTGCACCGGCCCGACCTGGAGCTCGAACGGCTCACCCCGGACAACGCCAGCGAACTGCTGTTCGACGGCGTGTTGTGGGCTGGCCGGGCCCGGGCGGAGCACGACGAGTTCGCCGACGCGCTGCGCGGCCGCGGGGTCACCGTGCACTACTACAGCGACCTGCTGAGCCGGACCCTGGACATCTCGCCGGCCCGGGAGTACATCCTGGGCCGGGTGTTCGACCCGCGGCTGCACGGGCCGCTCGCCTGCCCGGCGCTGCGCGAGGCCGTCGAGGGCCTGGAGTCGGCCGTGCTGGCCCAGGCGCTGACCGGGGGGATCACCAAGCGGGAGATCCTGGACCTGGCCCCGGAGCCGAAGAGCATCGCGTTCCACTCGCTGGACCCGGACGACTTCGTGCTCGCCCCGCTGCCCAACCTGCTCTACCAGCGGGACACCTCGTGCTGGATCTATGGCGGCGTGTCGGTCAACGCGATGGCCATGCTGGCCCGGAGCCGGGAGACCGTCAACGACGAGGCCATCTACCGCTGGCACCCGATGTTCGCGGGCGGCGGTTTCGAGGTCTGGTACCACGGGGCGGACGCCGCCCCGGCCACCATCGAGGGCGGCGACATCCTGGTCCTGGGCAACGGCGCCGTGCTGGCCGGGATGAGCGAGCGGACCACCCCGCAGGCCCTGGAGATGCTGGCCACCCGGCTGTTCTCGGCCGGCGCGGCGCGCTGCCTGGTGGCCATCGACATGCCGAAGACACGTGCGTTCATGCACCTGGACACCGTGATGACCATGTGTGACTACGGGGTGTTCACCAAGTACCTGGGGCTGGGCATGCTGCCCTCGTACACCGTCGAGCCGGGCGCCTCAGCTCGCGAGGTCAAGGTCACCGACCACCCGCCGGAGGATATGCACACCGCGCTGGCCGCCGCGCTCGGCCTGCCCAGCATCCAGGTGCTGACCGCGAGCCAGGACATCCCGGCCGCGCAGCGCGAGCAGTGGGACGACGGCTGCAACGTGCTCGCCATCGAGCCGGGCGTGGTGGTCGCCTACGACCGGAACGTGACCACCAACCGCTACCTGGAGGACAACGGCATCGAGGTGGTGGCCGTGCCGGGCAGCGAACTCGGCCGGGGCCGGGGCGGGCCGCGGTGTATGTCCTGCCCGATCGAGCGCGACGCCTGAGCCGGTTCGCACCGGTCAGCCACGATGGCCTAGCCGGCCGCTGGCGGGGGGCCGCCGTCGCTAGCCGGGCCGGCCGGGGCCAGCCCGACGCCAGCCGGGCCGGCCGGGCCAGGCGGCCGCTGGGGCGGCCCGGGAGCGGCGGGGTCCGGGACGGCACGGTACGGCGGCCGGGCAGGTGCTTGGCCCCGTTGTGCAGGGCGGCCAGGATGACGGCGACCGAGGGCCGGCGCACGCTGGCCGTGCGGGCCACCGCGTAGACGTCCCGGGCCACGTCGGCGCCGGGCAGTTCGCGCACCACGACCCGGCCCTCGCCGGCGGTCAGCGCCAGCTGCGGCACGGCCGCCACCCCGATGCCCCGGGACACCAGGGACAGGATGGTGCCCAGGCCCTCGAACTCCCACGGCATCGCCGGGACCCCGCCCGCCGAGGCCAGCAGCCGGTCCATCGCCTGCCGGGACGGCTCGCCCGCCGGGGCGGCCATCCACCGGCTGCTCTCGCTCAGCTTGCGCAGGTCCACTGGCTCGGCCGGGTCGGCCAGTGGGTGCCCGCGGGGCACCACCAGCACCAACGGGTCGCGCAGCAGCGGGTAGAACTGGAGCACCCCGGCGCCGGTGCCGGTCAGCCCGCCGGTCCAGTCGTCGACCAGGGCGACTTCGACCTCGCCCCAGCGCACCGAGCTGAGCCCCTCGTCCCGCCGGGTCTGCCGGAGCAGCAGGGTCAGCGCCGGGTGCGCGCGCAGGCTGCGGGCCAGGGCGGGCGCGAAGGCCGCCGCGGCGGTGGGGAACGCGGCGACCGACACCCGGCCGGACGGCTCCCGTTCCCGGGCGGACAGATCGGCCTCGGCTTCCTCGACCTGGGCCAGGATGCGTTCGGCGTGGACGGCGAGCCTGCTGCCCGCGTCGGTGAGCTCGGCCGACCGGGCGGTGCGGTCCAGCAGAATGACGCCGGCTTCCCGTTCCAGCGCGGCCAGCTGCTGGGAAACCGCGGACGGGGTGTAGCCCAGCGCGGCCGCGGTGGCCGCGATCGTGCCCCGGCCTGCGAACTCCTTGAGCAACCGGAGCCGGTGCAAATCCAGCATAAGTTCAGCTTACCCTCAAGGATAGTTATAGCAGCTTGCGCTAATGCATATCAGACGGCATCCTGGTCAGGTGGCCTGGGGGTCGCTCAACGACCCACCCCGCTGAGGGCCCAATTCACGGCGCAGTGCGGCGCTTGGCACCCGGATCGAGGAGTCGAGACTCATGACCATGGCTGATACAGCCATGCCTATTACCGTGCCCAGCGAAACCCCCGCCACACGCACCGCACCGCCGCCGGCCGCCACCCAGCTGGACACCCCCGCTCCCCCGCTGGCCGCGCGGGCCAATCCTGGCCTGGCCGCCCTGCCACCCATCCCGGTCTCGGCCACGCTGGGCGCCAACGAGACCCTGGCCCGCAAGCGCCGCGCCGGGGAGCCGGTGCTGCCGCTGGCCTTCGGCGAGGCCGGGCTGCCCGCTCACCCGCTGCTCCGGGACGCGCTGGCCGCGGCCAGCGGCAGCAACGCCTACGGCCCGGTGGCCGGGCTGCCGATGCTGCGCGAGGCCGCGGCCGGCTACTGGACCCGGCGCGGCACCCCAGCCAGCGCCGCCTCGGTCGTCTGCGGCCCCGGTAGCAAGGCGCTGCTGTTCGGCCTGCTGATGGCGATCGGCGCCGACGTCGCGGTGCCCAGGCCGAGCTGGGTCAGCTACGCGGCGCAGGCCACCATGATCGGGGTCGCGCCGCACTTCGTGCCCACCCCGCCCGGCGAGGGCGGCGTCTGCGACGCCACCGCGCTGGCCGGGGCGGTGCTGGCCGCCCGGCAGGCTGGCCGGCGGATCGGCGCGGTGGTGCTGACCCTGCCGGACAACCCGACCGGGCGGCTGTCCAGCCCGGGCACCGTACGCGCGGTGTGCCAGGTGGCCCGCGAGCACGACCTGATCATCATCGCCGACGAGATCTACCGTGACCTGGTGCACGACCCCGCGGCCGGGTTCCCCAGCCCGGTGGCCTACGCGCCGGAACGGACCGTGGTCACCACCGCGCTGAGCAAGAACCTGGCCCTGGGCGGCTGGCGGATCGGGGTGGCCCGGCTGCCGGACGGCAGCACCGGGCGGGCGCTGCGGGACCGGCTGCTCGGCATCGGCAGCGAGATCTGGTCCGCTCCCTCGCTGCCTATCCAGCACGCCGCGGCCCTCGCGTTCACCGAACCCCCCGAACTTACCGAACGAATTTCGCGGAGCCGGTCGCTGCACGCCGCGGTCGCGGGTGCGGTGGCGGATCGATTCCGCGCCGCCGGGCTCCGGGTGCCCGCGCCCCAGGCGGCGTTCTACCTGTACCCGGACTTCGCGCCGTGGCGGGAGCGGTTGCGCGCGGCGCACGGGCTGACGACCGGGGCGCAGCTGGCCGGGCACCTGCTGCACCGGTACGGGATGGGCATGCTGCCGGGCAGCGCGTTCGGCGAGGACGACACGGTGCTGCGGATGCGGGTGGCCACCGCGCTGCTGTACGGCGAAACCGACGAGCAGCGGGAAACCGCGCTGGCGTCCGACGATCCGGCGCGGCTGCCGTGGATCGCCGCCGCGCTGGCCCGCACCGGGGACGTGCTGGCTGACCTGGCGGCGTCGGCGCCCGGTTAGGCCGCGGCGACCTGGATACTCCCGGACCTGGGCGCCCGCAGCACCTCGTAGAGCTGCCCGCCGCTGGGCGAGACCAGCACCTGGACACAGGTGCCCGGCGCGGGCAGCACCTTGCGCACCGCCCCGGCGGCCGGATCGACGATGGCGATGTTGGCTATCCCGCCGAGTTGCTCCAGCACGTACAGCGTGCGGCCGTCCGGGCTCAGCGTGACCGACTCGCCGCCGCCGCTGCCCGCCCGGATCTTCGCGATCAGCTTGCCGTTGCGCAGGCCGATCTGGTTGACCAGGCCGTCGCGCTCGATGGCGTAGAGGCTGGCCTGCCGGGTGTCGGGCACCACCGACGCCACGTCCGGCGGCACCGCGACCGTGCCGGTGACCCGGCCGCTGCGCCCATCCACGATCATCACCTTGGCCGCGCTGGCTCGCGTGGTCAGCACGTAGAACGTGCTGCCACCGCGGCCCACCGTCACCTGCTCGGCCGGCCCGGGCAACGGCACGGTCCTAGTCACCTTCTTGGTCTCGGCGTTCACCAGCTCCAGCGCGCCGGAATGGGCGCTGGCCAGGGCCAGCGCGATGATGCCGGTGGACGACTCGGCCACCGAACGGGCATCGTCGCTCACCGAGAAGCTGGTCTTGACCCGGCCGGTCGCCGAGCTGATCTCGAACAGGCCCGCGCTGTCTGGTCCGGTGAGGGCCCAGATGGTCCCGTGGGCTGGTAGCTCGGTCGCGGCCAGCATGCTCGTGGGCGCGTGCAGGATGCGCTGCGCCAGCTTGCCGTAGGCGGCCGCGCCGGTCGCCTGGGCCGGGGACTCGCTGCCCCCGGAGCACGCGGTCACCGTGAGCGCCGCCGCCGTGAGCCCGATTACCGCTGCCGTACGGCGCGCCGCACCCGCCATGTCCGGTTTTCCTTCCACGCTCGCGATAGGGGATGGCTCCCTCGCGGGACGCGGCTGGCCGCATCCACGGTCGGGCGGCTCAGCGTAACAGTTCAGCTACCGACCGTGAGTGTCATACTGCGGACCGGGTCAGGACGTCGAGTGCTCCAGCGAACCGAGGCCGAAGTCGAGGCGAGTCGCGGGCGCGGGCGTTGGGCTAAATGGCAGCAGTTGCGGGCGTTTCGGCGGGATGCCGTCGCCGGAGGAGCGGCCACGGATCCGCCTGCCCACCCAGGGAGCGGCGTGCACCCGCGCCCAGCGGGCGTCCAGCCGCCGCGCGGCCAGCCAGGAGGCGGCCGCGCCGCGCGCGGCCGCCTCCAGCGGCGGCCACGGCGCACGCCAATCCTCGTCCACCGGCACGTCCAGCACCTCGCAGGCCCGCAGGGCCACCCGGCGGTGCCCGTCGGGGGTGAGATGCAGCCGGTCCGCACTCCACGCCCGCGGGTCGTGCAGCACACGCATGGACCACAGGTTGACCACGTGGCACTGGTGCCGGTCGGCGATCGCGCGCAGATGCATGTTGAACGCCGCCACCTTGCCCCGGATCAGCCGGAGCACCGGGAACCGCGGATCGAAGCCGGTGAACATGAGCACCGGGCAGCCGGCCTGCTGCAATGTGCTGATCAGCTGGTCGAACTCGACCGCCAGCGCGTCGGGATCGGCGCCCGGCCGGAGCATGTCGTTGCCCCCGGCGGCGATGCTGACCAGGTCGGGCCGGAGCGAGATGGCTACCGGGACCTGGTCGTCGGCGACCTGCCGGAGCGTCTTGCCGCGGACCGCGAGGTTCGCGTAGCGCAGGCCGGGCTGCCTGGTGTCGAGGCGCTCGGCGAACCGGTCGGCCCAGCCGCGGTAGCCGCCGTCTGGCGCGGTGAGATCGTCGAGTCCTTCGGTGAAACTGTCCCCGAGCGCGACGTAGGAGCGAATCTCCATGGTCACGTGACCTCCTACTCCTCCCATCCATTGTGCGCCGGGCCCGCCACCGCATCGTGTCCGCGACCGCACGGGTCGTCCGTGACCCACCGAAAACCCTAGGGGGGCCGGGTACCGGCCGCCTCACCCCGGGCGAGTTAACCCGCGCGGGCGCCGGCGTCGGCTGACGGCAAAGCGCTGGTCATCACCGGGCTGGGCTGGACAACCAGGACGTCGCAGGGCGCCTCCCGGGCCAGCTGGGCGGTGGCCAGCGCGTCGGCGCCGGCCATCAGCGCGCCCGTCCCGGCCGGCGCGCCGACCGCGATCAGGCCAGCCCGGATCTCCCGGGCCCGCCGGGCGATGAGCCGGCCCACATCCCCATGGTCACCGGTGCTGGTCGCCAGGTAGCTGCTGGCCGGTATGCCGAGGCCAGCCAGCTGGGCCAGCCGGTCGTGGATGACGCGCTCGGCCTGCTCGGCCGGTTCCAGCTCGATGGCCTCGGTGTCCACTACGTCGGTCTCCCGGACGTGCATGACCTCGACGCCGACGCCGCGGCTGGCGGCCACCGCGGCGGCCCGGCTGGTGACCGCGGCGGATCCCGGCGAGCCGTCGATGGCGAGCAGCACCCAGCCGGGCGCGGTCGGGGCGGTGGCTGGCTCGGGGGCGTCCGCACGGCCAGGCTGAGCCTGGCCTGGCCGGCTGCGCCTGGTGCGCTGGCCGCGCCTGGTGGGCCGAGGCGGCGAGCAGCCGATGCCCGGTGGACAGGATGATGATCCCGACGACCACCACACCCGCGCCGATGTAGAAGGGCAGGTGGACGTTGTACGCGGCGGCCAGCCGGCCCGCCACGTAGGGGGCCAGGCCGGCGCCGATGAACCGGATGAAGCCGTAGGCGGCCGACGCGACCGGCCGCTCGACCGGGGCGACGGTCATCACCGCCTGCGTGGTGACCGTGTTGTTGATGCCGATGAACGCGCCGGACACGATCACCGCGCCGATCAGCACCGGGCGGTCGGTCGTGCCGAGCGCGATGACCAGCACGTCGATCGCGAACAGGGTCAGGTTCAGGTACAGGGTCCTGGCCACGCCCAGGCGGCGCTCGAGCCGGGGGGCGACGAAGACGGCGAAGAGGGCCACCAGCACGCCCCAGCACGTGAACACGTAGCCGAGCTGGTGGGCGCCCAGGTTCATCGGGAACGGCGCGTAGCCGAGCACGGTGAAGAACGCCCAGTTGTAGCACAGTGCGGTCAATCCCATGGTGAGCAGCCCGCGGTGGCGCAGCGCGCGCAGCGGATCCAGGATCGACGTCCGGTGCGCGGGTTTGGGCGTGTTCTGAACCAGCACCAGCGTGGCGATCAGCGCGATCGCCATCAGCACGGTGACGCCGAAGAACGGTCCGCGCCAGCTGATCGCGCCCAGCTCGCCGCCGACCAGCGGGCCGAGCGCGATGCCGACGCCGAGCGCGGTCTCGTACAAGATGATCGCCCCGGCGAACCCGCCGCTGGCCGAGGCCACGATGACGGCCAGCGAGGTCGCGATGAACAGGGCGTTGCCCAGGCCCCAGCCGGCCCGGAAGCCGACGATCTCGCTGATGCCGCTCGAACTGCCGGCCAGCGCACTGAAGATCACGATGAGCACGAGACCGGCCACGAGGGTGCGTTTGGCGCCGATCCGGGCGGATACCCAGCCGGTGACCAGCATGGCCACGGCGGTGACCACCAGGTAGCTGGTGAACAGCAACTCGACCTGGCTGGGCGTGGCGTGCAGCTTGTCCCGCAGCGCGGGCAGGATCGGGTCCACCAGGCCGATGCCCATGAACGAGATCACGCAGGCGAAGGCGACCGCCCAGACCGCCTTGGGCTGGTGGAACGGGCTGACCCGGCGCTCCGGGCTAACGGTCGTGGTGGCGGCGCTGGCGCTCACCGGGCGCTCACCTCGGCCAGCGAGTCGAGCGCGGGCAGCGCCATGGCCAGTGCGGCCTGCTGCCCGGGCGGCAGCGTGTCCACCAGTTCGGTGAGCCGGGCGGCGCGAGCCGCGCGCCTGCTCGCCACCAGAGCCTCGCCCGCCCCGGTGACCCGGACGTTCACCACCCGCGCGTCGCCCGGGTCGCGGAACCGCTCGGCCAGTCCCTGGGCCTCCAGCCGGGAGATCAGCTGGGTCATGGCGGGCTGCGTGACGTGCTCGCTGTTGGCCAGGTCGGTGAGCCGGCTGGCGCCGTCCCGGGCCAGCCGGGCCAGGGTAAACGCCGCGGTCGGGCTCAGCTCGCCGGGTACCGCCAGCCGCCGCCACGCGGCCAGCAGGCGCTCCAGGACCGCGGAGAACTCGGCGCAGTCGATGGGCGGGGCGGTGCCAGCCACGCTGACTTGCTGCGTAACGTCCATGGCCGAGAACTATATCACGCAGTTATATATCTTGCTTATGCACCCGCGCCGGGTCGGGTCACCCAGCCGCCCGCACCACGGCTGGGTGACCCGACCCGGCGCCGCTAGCGGAAGTCGCCGCGCTCGCGGATGGCCCGGATGTCCTGGGCCATCCGGAAGATGACCATGAAGAACTCCAGGGTTATCCGGTACAGCGCGGTGACCACCAGGAAATACAGCGGCGCGCCGACAAGCAGCACGACGAGGCCGAGCCCGACGTTCGCGGCCAGCATGCTGAGGGCGAAGCCGAGCGCGCTCAGCCCGACCACCACCACGATCAGGATGTAGAGAACCTTGACCACTTTGGGGGTCACGAACGAGGTGAACGAGAAGTCGAACAGCGCGCCGAGGAACCCCGTCGGCTCGGCCACGGGAAGCTGCTGGGTGGCGAACGAGGGACGGCCCGCCGACGGCTGCCCGCCGGGCTGCCCAGCCGGCTGACCGCCGGGGCTGGTGCCGTAGGCCGGCTGACCGCCTGGGTCGGCGCCGTACGACGGCTGCCCGGCTGGCCGGTACTGGCCCCGGCTGGCCTCGGCGCCCCACGGCGGCCCGGGCGTGGCAGCCGGGCCCTGACCAGGTACGCCGCCCCAGCCCTGTCCGGGTGGCTGCTGCGACATTCCGTCTCCCAACCGGGAAGATTTCCCAACCCAGCACGGCGCCTAGTCCGCGCTTACTTATGTGGACGTGGTAACCGGGTCAGAAGATTACGGGCCAATAGCAACAGAACGGTAACTTAAACCGACAGTGACCTAGTTGGTGACCTTGTGAATGGAAACGGCTACTGGATGCGCGCCAGGACCAGGGTGACGTCGTCTTCGCCGTGCGGGCCGAGTTCCTGGGTGACCGTCTCGCAGCAGCTGTCCAGGGTCCCGTCCGGGCGGGCCAGGGCCGCGCTGAGCGCGGCGCGCAGCGCGGTGATGCCGTCTTCCAGCGACCGGGCGCGGGTTTCCACCAGGCCGTCGGTGTACAACGCGAGGACGGCGCCCGGGGGGAGCGTGACCTCGGTGGTCTCCACCGGGCCGGTGCCGAGGCCGAGCGGCAGCCCGGCCGGCAGCTCGAGCAGCTGGGTCGTGCCGTCCGGCCTGGCCACGGCCGGCGGTGGGTGCCCGGCCGCGGCGATCACACAGCCGCCGCGCGCAGTGTTGACGACCGCCGCCACGCAGGTGGCGAACCCGGCGCCGGGCAGGCTGGCCGCCATCCGGTCCAGCTTGCGCAACACCTCGCCGGGCGGCATATCCAGCTCGGCCAGGGTGTGCGCGGCCGTGCGCAGCTGGATCATCACGGCCGCCGCCTCCGGCCCGTGCCCCATCGCGTCGCCGACGATCAGCGCGGCCCGCCCGCCGGGCAGCGCGACGATGTCGTGCCAGTCCCCGCCCACCACGGACCGGCCCACCGGCAGGAACCGGTGCGCCACCTCCAGGCCGGCCGGGGCCTTCGACTCGCCGGGCAGCATGCCCTGCTGCAGGGCGACCGCGGACCGCCGTTCCCGGTCATACAGCCGTGCGTTGTCGATCGACACCGCCGCCCGCGACGCCAGTTCCTCGGCCGCGGCGATGTCCGCAGGCCCGAAGCTCGGGCTGCTCGGCGCCCGGCAGAACGTCATGCACCCGAGTACCACCCCGCGCGCGGGCAGCGGCAGGGCCAGGAACGACGCGTACCGCGAGGTGAACTCCAGGCCCCCGGGGCGGCGGGCCAGCCGTTCGGTGGTATCGGGGTCGAGCTGGTCGAACACGACCGGGCGGTTACCGTCCATGGCGCGGTAACTGGGCGAGTCCCCGCCCAGTACCAGCACCTCGTCCGGGGGCAGCAGGCCGTCGGTGACCGCCGCGGGCTGGCCCACCACGCGGGCCACGATCCGCCGCACCACGGCGGTCGGCCCGGCTTGATGCCGCCCGGCCTCGTCGGCGGCGAGCAGGCGCTCGGCGACGAAAACGGCGGCCGCGTCGGCGAACGCGGGCACCGAAACGCTGACCACCTCACCGGCCGTGCGGGACAGGTCCAGCGTGGTGCCGATCCGGTCGGTCGCGTGCCGCAACCAGTCCGAGCCGATGACCAGCGAGGCATGCTGGGCGATGACCAGGACCCCGGATCCCGGCCCGGCCAGGGGCTCGCACCGGATGGCGACTGGCCCGCTGCCGCCCGCGAACGCCATGGCCAGCGTCGTGGTCCAGACCTGGCCCGCGCGCACCTCGGTCAGCGCCTCGTGGGCCAGCTCGCGCTGGCCTGGCCCGGTCAGCAGCACGTCACGCAGGTCCCGCCCGATGACCGCGGCCGCCGGATGCCCGAACAGCCGCTCGGCGGTCAGCGGCCAGGAATCCACCCGCCCGCCGGTGTCCAGGGTGAACGCGGCCAGGCCAGCCAGATCCGGGGCACGCCGCCGCGGCAGCACCGGCCGGCCCTCCCCGGCCACCCAAGACTCCACCGGCACCTGCACCAATCCTGCCGACCAGGCCGTCGGCTATGGGCGGCCACCTTCGGCAATAGCCACGCGTTATTCCGGCCCGCGCTGCTGCGGGCCCGCGCACCCATTGCCCAAACTGTGCGCTATCGTGCAAGCGGAAATGTACCGCACGACCAGGGGCAAATACGGCCTGTCCGGCACGATCATGGCGCGGGAATCATGGCCGGGCAACACCCGCACCGTGAGGAGAACGACAGATCATGCCTGGCCAGCCGGACTGGGTTCCAGCGGGTGTGGACACCAAGCGGGCCAACATCGCCCGCGTCTATGACTACCTGCTCGGCGGCACCCACAATTTCCTGGCCGACCAGGACCTGGCCCGGGCGATCATCGCCGTCG
Source organism: uncultured Actinomycetes bacterium (assembly GCA_963717125.1). Classification (GTDB taxonomy): domain Bacteria; phylum Actinomycetota; class Actinomycetes; order Streptosporangiales; family Streptosporangiaceae; genus RYN-230. The sequence continues at coordinate 356,690 of CAVQVG010000017.1, read as the reverse complement.
AGCCGAACATCCGGGCCGGCTTCCGGGCCAACCGGGCGTTCCTCGGCCGGGCGGTACGCTGCCTGGCCGCGGCCGGGGTCCGCCAGTTCCTGGACATCGGTTCCGGCATCCCCACCCAGGGCAATGTGCACGAGGTGGCTCAGCAGGCCGCACCGGGTTCCCGGGTGGTCTACGCCGATGTCGACCCGGTCGCCATCGCGCACAGCAAGGCCCTGCTGGAGGGCAACCCGGACGCCGACATCATCAATGCCGACCTGCGCGAGCCGGAGAAGATCCTGGCCCACCCCACCACCCAGCGACTGATCGACTTCAGCCAGCCGACCGGGCTGCTGCTCGGCATGGTGCTGCATTTCATCGCCGACGCCGAGGATCCCTGGGCGGTCGTGGCCACGCTTCGCGATGCGCTCGCCCCGGGCAGCTATCTGGTGCTGAGCCACGTCAACAGCGACAGCCGGCCGGACAAGGCCCGGGCCACCGAAACGGTCTATAACCGCAGCGTGGCCACGAGCGTGCAGACCCGCTCGCGGGCCGAAATTCTGCGTTTCTTCGACGGATTCGAGTTGCTGGATCCGGGCCTGGTCTACATCCCGCAGTGGCGGCCCGACTCGCCCGCCGACGTGCCCGAGGACCCGAGCAAGTTCTGGGTTCTGGTCGGCGTGGGGCAACAGCGCCCGGCCGGCTGACCGCTCCCGCGACCGCGCGGAATGGGCGTTTTGCCACGCCCCGCCCAGCCCGATTGCGTACACCGGAAGTTAGCCCGGCAGTGATTGACTGGCCTGCGGCAACGCTCCCGCCGGCCCCGGAGGGCAGGTCATGGACGCAGCGGCACTGGCCGGGCTCAATTCGTTTGGCCTCTTTGATGGGGAAGCGGACCGGCTAGACCTTTTCTTCGCCGGGCTGGACGCGGCGGGCTGGGCCCGGCCGAGCCGCTGCGCCGGCTGGTCCGTGCAGGACGTGCTGGCCCACCTGGCCGGCGCGGAACTGTACAACCACGCCTGCCTGAACGGTGATCTGGACGGGTTCCGGGGCATGCTGCGGGCCGCGGGCATCGCCGGCGGCTACCGCGAGTTCAACGAATGGTGCGTGCGGCAGCGCCGCGGGCTGCCCGCGGCCGAGGTGCTGGCCGAGTGGCGGGAAGCGAACGCGGAGACCCGGCAGCGGCTGACCGGCCTCGGCCACGACGCGCCGCTGCTGACCGCGGCCGGCCCCTACCCGGCCGGGCTGCAGGCGTTCCATTGCAGCTCCGACTACGCCACGCACGCCGACGACGTGGCCGCGCCGGTGGCCCCGGGCGAGGAGCCAGGCCGGACCGCCTGGCGGGCCAGCGTGGCCCGGTTCGCACTCGACGAGCAGAACTCACCAGTCAAGATCTTTCCTGCTGAACGCACAGTCCTGGTGCATCTGGGCAGCGTGAGCTCGGAGTTGCCGGTGGCGGACTTCGTGGCGGCCAGCGTGGGCCAGGCTGCCCCGGGCTACCCGCTGGACCCGGCCCTGGGTGACGTGCTGCGCTGCCTGGCCTGACGCCGGTCAGGCCGCCCCGGTGCGCTTGCGCAGGCTGAGCAGGTAGCCGAGACCGGCGAGGAGCAGCAGGCCCAGGCCGCCGAGGGTGAGCCGGAGGGCCGGGCCGCCCAGGCCCGGCGATGGGGCCAGGTTGGCCGCGGCGCACACCGACGTGGCCAGGATCAGCTTCTGCCGGTGATCCAGCAGGCGGATCCGCATGGCCTGCACGGTCAGCGTGCCGCGGACCCCGGTGAACTGGCGGTTCAGCATGATCACGGCGACATCGGGGACGACGATCCGGGTGTTCGGCGCCGCGCTGGCCGGCAGCGCGATCGTGCGGCGCCCGGCCTGGGTGATCCGGCCCTGGTCGATCCGTGCGGTGCCGGACGCCGCGCGGGCCCGGGTGTCGAACCGGCACGAGGACGAGGCCAGCTGGGCCCGCAGCACGGCCTGCCCGGGCAGGGTGACGACCAGGCTGGGAACGGTCGATGCGGCGCTGGCCGGGCCGGCCGCGTCGGTGATCAGCCCGGTGCCGAGCAGGCCGGCCGCGTCGGCGTTGGGCAGGATCACCGGCGAGCCACCCGAGTAGGAGGCCTGGCCCACCGGCTGGGTGTTCAGCCGCCCGGTCGCGTACACCGCGTATGACTCGTTCATCGGGGTACTCGCGGCCGCCGGGGCCGCGCCGGCCAGCGCGGCCCCGGCCAGCAGAGCCAGGCACCCGGCCGCCCGCACAGCGCTGCTGAGCATCCGGCTCATCGTCATCCCCCCGCACGGCCCCGCCCGGCCGTCGTCATCCCCGCCCGGCCCGCCCGGCCGTCGTCATCCCCGCCCGGCCCGCCCGGCTGTCGTGACGCCGCCCCGGCCCGCCCCGGCGTCGTTATACCCCCGGCTGGCCTGTCCGACTGATTTAACTTTAGGTAGTGGAACCATAGCCCAAAGTCATCAGGCGGGCGGCGAGAGTGGCCGGTGAAATGCCTCGGCAACGCCGAGGGCACCGGCCGCGTGGCCGGCGCCCTCGATCGAGGAACCGCTCAGTGCGCGGCGGTGTCCACGTTGAACGCGCTGCACCGGGAGTTCCCGAGGGACAGCCTCTCCGGCCCGGACTGGACGTAGATCGCGGTGACCGTGCGCACCTTGCCGACGGTGTCCTGCTTGTTGAAGGTGACCGTCGTGCCGTCGAAGCTCACCGAGGTGTTGGGCGCCGGGTGCCGCAGCGGGTTGTAGCTGATCCCGTCGATCTGCGAAATGGACCCGTTGAAGATGGTGGCCCCACCGGTGGTGAACGGGCCGAACGTGTGGCACCACGAGGTGATCTGGTCGGCTTTGATCGTCGCCTGCAGGAATCGCAGGTTTACCAGCGGGGAGTTCACCAGCGAGTACGAGGTGGTCCGGCTGGCCCGGTTGACGATCAGGCCGGTGGTCAGGAAGTTCGTGTAGTTGGCGTTGGAGGCCGCCTGCGGGGTGTTGAAGAACGTGGCGAAGGCGACCGGGCCGAAGTGGATGGGCCCGTGGGCCTCGGCCCCCCAGGAGGCGACCGGCGAGAAGATGCCCGCGTTGGCCGGGAGGGCGGTCAGTGCGATGCCGCCGGCCACCCCCAGCGAGCCGGCCGCGATGACGGCCCGGCGCAAGATTCGGTTCATTGCTGTCCCCGTTCGGTGTGTTGAAAGAGTGGGTAACGACGGCAATGCCAAGGGCGCCGATCCCCCGGGACCGGTGCCCTCAGCTGATGGACCTGCTCAGACCGCATTGATCAGCAAGCGGAGACCCCGAGCTGGATGATCTCCGGCCCGCGATTGATCCAGACGGCGGTGACCGTACGGTGGCCGGCCACGACGGTCTGCCGGTTGAAAATGATCGTCGCACCGAAGATGTGCACCACGGTGTTGGGCGCCGGGTTGGTCAGCGGGTTGTACACGGTCGAGCCGTCCTGCACCACCGACCCGTTGTAGACGCTGGCCCCACCCGCGGTGAACGGGCCGCCGAACGCGTGGCACCAGGAGGTGATCTGGTCAGCCTGGAACGAGGCCAGGAGGACGTCTGATTTCACCAGCGGGGAGTCCACCAGCGAGTACGCGGTGCGATGGCTGGCCCGGTCGATGATCAGGCCAGTCGTGAGGACGTTGGTGAAGTTCGCGTTGGACGCGACGCCCGGCGTGTGGAACGGCGTGGCGAGCGCGATTGGGGGAAACGCGATCGGCCCCGTCGCGGAGGCACCCCAGGCCGCGATCGGCCCGGCCGCGCTGGCCGGCAGGGCGGTCAGCACAATGCCGCCGACCACCCCCAGCGAGCCGGCCGCCATGGCCGCTCGGCGGAAGATTCGGTTCATAGCTGTCCCCGTTCGGTGTATGGAGAGAGTTGAGTAACCCGCATGTGACTTTGGGTAATCGAGTCGGAGCATACAGTTACCAACGATGACCCGGCAAGCACAACGCGTGTTCACCACCGGAGGGCCCCTGGGACCCTCGGGCGCTGAACCGTCACACTGGTGCCATGAACGCTCCGGTGAGCTACCACGAGCCCCCGTCCCCGGTGTTCCTCTTCGACCTGGACGGCACCCTGATCGACAGCGTGTACCAGCACGTGATGGCGTGGCATGCGGCTCTGTTGCGGCTGGACATCGACCTGTCGGTGTGGCGAATCCACCGGCGGATCGGGATGAGCGGCGGGCTGTTCGTGTCCGCGCTGATCCGGGAAACGGGGCTGGCGCTGTCCGAAGCCGACATCGAGATGCTGCAGCAGTCCCACGCGGAGGGCTACCTGGCCCGGGCGGACACGGTCCGGGCGCTGCCCGGGGCGGCCGAACTGCTGCAGGCGCTGACCAAGCGGGGGGTGCGCTGGGCCATCGCGACCAGCGGCCGCCGGGCCACCGCGGGCCATGCGCTGGGCCTGCTCGGGCTGCCCGAGGACACCCCCATGATCACCCGGGACATGGTGCGCCGGGCCAAGCCCGATCCTGACCTGTTCCTGGCCGCCGCCGCGCTGCTCGGCGTGGAGCCCCGGCATGCCTTCGTGGTCGGCGACAGCGTCTGGGACCTGCTGGCGGCGCGCCGGGCCGGGGCCATCGGGGTCGGCCTGATGTCCGGCGGCTACGGGCGCGAGGAACTGGAGCGGGCCGGCGCCTACCGGGTCTATGCCGACCCGGCCGACCTGCTCGCCCGGGCCGACGAACTAGGCGCCCGCGACCTGGTCGTCTAGCCCGGGGGCAAGCGGCCTGCGCAGCGAGCTACTCGACCGTTTTGCCGCACTGAGCGGCGCCTAGCTCCAGGATCTCCGGTCCGAGCGTGATGTAGATCGCGATGACCATCAGGTGACCGCCCATGTCGCCCTGCCAGTTGAGGGTGACCGACCCGATGGGGTCGCCGGCCCGGTTCCTGATGACCAGCTCGGTGTTGAGTTCCGGGAGGACCGGGAGGTGAGTGCCGTCCACCGACCCGCCGACGATGCTGGCCCCGCGGAAGGCGTTGTCACCGGACGCGCGGCACCAGGAAGTGATCTTGCTGGCGCGGACCGTGGTCCCGGCCGGGGCGCCAAAGGCGGCCAGGTTCACCCGCGGGGAGTTCACCCGCGAGTGCGAGGTGGTCCGGCTGGCCCAGTCCACGATCAGCCCGGTGGCCAGGAAGCTGGTGTATTTCGCGCGGGCTGCCACCACCGGAGTGTGCTGGGGCGTAGCCAGGGCGACCGGGTTGACGACGGCGGGCCCGGTCGCGGCGGCGCCCCAGGCAACGCTCGACGATGTAGTCGCGCTGGCCGGGAGGGTGCTCGGCGCGAGACCGCCCGCCACCCCCAGCGAGCCGGCCAGCACGGCGGCCCGGCGCACGATCCGGATCATTTGCTGTCCCCGTTCGGTGTGTGCGGAGAGCCGGGAAAAGCCTCTATGTGACCTAGAGTAGTTGAGCAGGCGCGCATGGTCACGACCTTTCGCGGCGCATGGGTTCTGTTAGGAACCGCTGGCGCCGCGCATGGGTGCTGTTTGGATCCCGCGTACCACCCTTTTCTGGGGATTCACTGAGCAACGTCAGAGCTTCACCTATGCCCTGACCACCACCTGGAAGATGCCTGTGGATACGGGCACGCCCGCCGCCCGCCCTGCCCCCGTGGGCAGGCGGCGGGCCCAGGTGGCGCACCACGTGCAACGCCTAGGAGGGCCCCGTGCTCGACCTTCTCTTCATCGGACTAACGATCGTGGTTTTCGCCGCGCTGTGGCTGCTGGTCAAGGGAGTTGAGCGCTTTGAGCGTTGAGAACTGGATCGGGCTCATCGGCGGCGTCGTGCTGACCGTGTACCTGTTCGTGGCCCTCGTCCTCCCGGAGAGATTCTGATGAGTAGCACAGCTGCGGGCTGGCTCCAGTTCGCCCTGCTATTCGCCGCCCTGGCCGCGTGCTATGTGCCGCTGGGCAATTACCTGGCGCACATCTTCACCACCGACAAGGACTGGCGGATCGAGCGCGGCTTCTACCGGCTGATCGGCATCGACCCCAAGGCTGACCAGAAGTGGAGCACGTACGTCCGGAGCATCCTGGCGTTCTCCGCGGTCAGCGTGATCTTCCTGTACGGCTTCATGCGTCTGCAGCATTACCTGTTCCTCTCGCTAGGCATGGCCAATGTCGCGCCTGACCTGGCCTGGAACACGGCCGCGTCCTTCGTGACCAACACCAACTGGCAGAACTACGCCGGTGAGTCGACGATGGGTTACCTGACCCAGATGACCGGGCTGACCGTGCAGCAGTTCATGTCGGCCGCCGTCGGCCTGGTGGTCGCGATCGCGATGATCCGGGGTTTCACCCGGTCCCGCACCAACACGCTGGGCAACTTCTGGGTGGATGTCACCCGCGCCGTGATCCGGCTGCTGATCCCGCTGTCCATTGTCATCGGCCTGGCCCTCATCGCCAGCGGCGCGATCGACAACTTCAACGCCTACCACACGTACACGACGCTGTCGGGTGCACACCAGACGATGGTCGGCGGGCCGGTGGGCTCGATGGAGAGCATCAAGGACCTGGGGAACAACGGCGGCGGGTTCTTCAACACCAACGCCGCGCACCCGTTCGAGAACCCGAACCCCTTCACCAACTGGCTGATCATCTTCAGCCTGCTGCTGATCCCATTCGCCACGCCACGGGCGTTCGGCAAGATGGTCGGGGACAACCGGCAGGGCTACGCGCTAGTCGCGGTCATGGCCATCATCTGGATGGCCGCGGTCGGCGGGATCAGCTTGTTCGAGGCACACACCAGCCTCGGCGGCACGGCCACCGTGCTGGCACACCACGCCGCCGAGGGCACGGAGGTGAGGTTCGGCACGCCCGGCTGCTCGGTGTTCGCCGCGTCTACCACGGTGACATCCACCGGCTCGGTGAACTGCTTCCACGACTCGCTGACCCCGTTCGGCGGCGGCATCGCCTTGTTCGACATCGCGCTGGGCGAGATCGCACCCGGCGGCATCGGGGCCGGCATGTACGGGATCCTGATCCTGGCCATCGTCACGGTGTTCGTGGCCGGGCTGATGGTCGGCCGGACGCCCGAGTACATCGGCAAGAAGATCCGGCCGGTGGAGATGAAGTACGCGGCGCTGTACTTCCTCACCCTGCCGGTCGTCATCCTGACCGCGACCGGGCTATCCATCGGCACGCACATAGGGCAGAGCTCGATCTTCAATCCCGGGCCGCACGGGCTGACCGAGATCGTGTACGCGTTCGCCTCGGAGGCCAACAACAACGGGTCGGCGTTCGCCGGCCTGGGCACGAACACGACCTGGTACAACACGCTCGGCGGCATCGTGATGCTGCTGGGCCGGTTCGCCCCGGAGATCTTCGCGCTTGGCCTGGCCGGCTCGCTGGCCCGGCAGCAGCCGGTGCCCGCCAGCGCCGGGACGCTGGATACCCGGACACCTCTGTTCGTCGGGATGGTCGTGGGCGTGATCCTCGTCCTCGTCGGCCTGACCTACTTCCCTGCTCTCGCACTGGGACCGTTCGCTGAGGGGTTGCACTGATGTCCGTCACAACGACACCGGAAACGGGGGGCCGCGCCCCCGACCGGGTGCGTGGTACTGAGCGCGGCCGGATCGGCGGCGGCTTCCTCGACCCGAAGATCCTCTGGAAGTCCACGCCGGACGCGCTGAAGAAGCTGGACCCACGGGTCCAGATCAAGAACCCGGTCATGTTCGTGGTCGAGGTCGGCGCGGTGCTCACCACCGGCACGGCCATCGCCAAGCCGACGGCCTTCAACTGGACCATCGTGGTCTGGCTGTGGCTGACCGTGGTGTTCGCCAACCTGGCCGAGGCGGTGGCCGAGGGCCGCGGCAAGGCACAGGCGGAGACGCTGCGCCGGACCAAGCGGGACACCATGGCCCGGCGGCTCATCGGCTGGCAGCCCGGCCAGACCGACACCCACGAGGAAGAGGTGCCCGGCACCGGGCTCACCCTGGGCGACTTCGTGGTCGTCCAAGCCGGGGAGATCATCCCCGGCGACGGCGACGTCGTCGAAGGGGTCGCCTCGGTGGACGAGTCGGCCATCACCGGCGAGTCCGCGCCGGTCATCCGCGAGTCCGGCGGTGACCGGTCCGCGGTGACCGGCGGCACCAAGGTGCTGTCCGACCGGATCGTGGTGAAGATCACCTCCAAGCCGGGCGAGACGTTCATCGACCGGATGATCGCCCTCGTCGAGGGGGCGTCCCGGCAGAAGACGCCTAACGAGATCGCGCTGAACATCCTGCTCGCGTCGCTGACCATCATTTTCATGCTGGCCGTGATCACGCTGCAGCCGATGGCGTTCTACTCGAAGGCGCCGCAGAGCCTGGTCGTCCTGGTCGCGCTGCTGGTCGCGCTGATCCCGACCACGATCGGCGCGCTGCTGTCCGCGATCGGTATCGCCGGGATGGACCGACTGGTGCAGCGCAACGTGCTGGCCGTGTCCGGCCGGGCCGTGGAGGCAGCGGGCGACGTCAACACGCTGCTGCTGGACAAGACCGGCACGATCACCATCGGGAACCGGCAGGCGACCGAGTTCCTGCCGGTCGAGGGGGTGTCCGCCGCGGAACTGGCGGACGCGGCCCAGCTGTCCAGCATGGCCGACTACACCCCGGAAGGCCGCTCGATCGTGGTGCTGGCCAAGGACAAGTACGGCCTGCGCGAGCGGGCAGGAGGGCGAACTGCAGGGCGCGGAGTTCGTGGAGTTCACCGCGCAGACCCGGATGAGCGGCATCGACCTGGCCGACGGCCGGCAGGTCCGCAAGGGCGCGGCCGCGTCGGTAACCCAGTGGATCCGGGACAACGGCGGCACCGTGCCGGCCGGGCTCGGGCACACGGTGGACAGCATCTCGGGTGTCGGCGGCACGCCGCTGGTCGTCGCGGAGAAGGCCAACGGCACCGCGCGGGCGCTGGGCGTGATCTACCTCAAGGACATCGTCAAGGAGGGCATCGCCGAGCGGTTCGCCGAGATGCGCAAGATGGGCATCCGGACCGTCATGATCACCGGTGACAACCCGCTGACGGCCAAGGCCATCGCGGACGAGTCCGGCGTGGACGACTTCCTCGCCGAGGCGACGCCGGAAGACAAGATGGCGCTGATCAAGAAGGAGCAGGAAGGCGGCAAGCTGGTCGCGATGACCGGGGACGGCACCAACGACGCCCCGGCCCTCGCCCAGGCCGACGTCGGCGTGGCCATGAACACCGGGACCTCGGCCGCCAAGGAGGCCGGGAACATGGTGGACCTGGACTCGAACCCGACGAAGCTCATCGAGATCGTGGAGATCGGCAAGCAGTTGCTGATCACCCGGGGCGCGCTGACCACGTTCTCCATCACCAACGACGTGGCGAAGTACTTCGCCATCATCCCGGCCATGTTCGAGGGCGTGATCCCTGGGCTGGCCAAGCTCAACATCCTGCACCTGCACAGCCCGGCATCGGCGATCACCTCGGCGATCATCTTCAACGCGCTGATCATCGTCGCGCTGATCCCGCTGGCGCTGCGCGGCGTGCGCTACCGCCCGGCCTCGGCGTCGTCGCTGCTCCGCAGGAACCTGCTGATCTACGGCGTCGGCGGGCTGATCATCCCATTCGTCGGGATCTGGGCCATCGATCTCGTCGTTCAGTACATTCCAGGATTCCGGTGATCTGACCATGAACCGTCTTCCCAGCATCGTCCGGCAGCACATCGCGGCCTTCCGGCTGCTCCTGGTCTTCACGGTGCTCACCGGGATCATCTACCCGGTGTTCATGTGGGGCGTGGCCCAGGGCGCGTTCCACAACCAGGCCAACGGCTCGCTGGTCAGCTATCACGGCCGCGTGGTCGGCTCCAGCCTGCTCTGCCAGGAGTTCACCGACGCCAAGGGCAACCCGCTGCCACAGTACTTCCAGCCGCGGCCCTCGGCCGCGATCCTGGCCGGCGCCAAGGACGACTACGGCTGCGACCCGCGGTACTCCAGCGCGTCGAACTACGGGCCCAACAACCCCACGTTCATCGCGCTGATCAAGCAGCGGCAGAAGCAGATCGCGGCGTTCGACCACGTGAAGATCTCACAGATCCCGGCCGACGCGGTGACCGCGTCCGGCTCGGGCCTGGACCCGGACATCTCGCCGGCCAACGCCGCCATCCAGGTGAACCGGGTCGCCGCGGCGCGGCACATCAGCCCGGCCGCCGTCCGGGCGCTGGTCAGCCAGTACACCACGGGCCGCACGCTCGGCTTCCTCGGCGAGCCGGTGGTGAACGTGCTCAAACTCAACATCGCGCTCAACCAGAAGTACCCGCTGCGCTGAACGGAGGATGATCGTGGCTGCCAGCGCGGGCGCACCGGACAGCGAGACCGGTGCGCCCGCGCCGGTGCCCGCCACGGCGCCCCGGATTCTCATCGTGGAGGACGAACCCGCCCTGCTCCGCGCGCTGCGCATCAACCTGCGGGCGCGCAGCTACGAGGTGCTCACCGCGGCGGCGGGCCGCCCGGCCTTGGCCGAGGCCGCGCAGCATCCGCCGGACGCCGTCATCCTCGACCTCGGCCTGCCCGACCTGGACGGTGTCGAGGTGATCCGCGAGCTGCGCACCTGGTCCCAGGCCCCGGTCATCGTGCTGTCCGGGCGGACCGGATCCGGGGACAAGATCGGCGCCCTGGACGCGGGCGCCGACGACTACGTGACCAAGCCATTCTCCATGGAGGAGCTGCTGGCCCGGTTGCGCGCCGCGCTGCGCCGCGACGAGCCGCGCGGCCGGCCGCCAGGTGATCATCGGTTCCTGCGTGGTCGACCTGGCGGCGCGAACCGTGTCCCGGGATGGCCAGCCGGTCCGGCTCACCCCGACCGAGTGGCGGCTGCTCGACATCCTGGTCCACCACCCCGGTCAGCTCGTGGGCGGCCGTCGGCTGCTCACCGAGGTGTGGGGACCTGGTTACGAGCAAATGGGCCACTACCTGCGCTTCCACATGGCCGGGCTGCGCCGGAAGCTGGAAGATGACCCGGCCCGGCCGCAGCACCTGCTGACCGAGCCCGGCATGGGCTACCGGTTCCAGCCGTGACGGAGATACCCCGGCCCGAGCACACTGGTGACCTGGGCACACTGGTGATGACCGGCACAGCATGGACAGGAAGCCGATGAGCGAGCAGGACGGCCAGCAGCAGCCGGCCCCGGCATCCGCGCGGGACGCGGTACCCGAGAAGGAGCCGGGGCAGCTGCGGATCTACCTCGGCGCCGCCGCCGGGGTGGGCAAGACGTACGACATGCTCAGCGAAGGGCACCGGCGGGTGGAACGCGGCACGGACGTGGTGGTGGCGTTCGTGGAGACGCACGGCCGCAAGCACACCGCGGCGCTGCTGGACGGCCTGGAGATCATCCCCCGCACCAAGATCGAGTACCGGGGCGCCGAATTCGAGGAGATGGACCTCGACGCGGTGCTGGCCCGCCGGCCGGAGATCGCCCTGGTCGATGAGTTCGCGCACACGAACGTGCCCGGCTCGCGGAACGAGAAGCGCTGGCAGGACGTCCAGGAGCTGCTGGCGGCCGGTATCGAGGTCATCTCCAACGTCAACATCCAGCACCTGGAATCGCTGAACGACGTGGTGCAGAAGATCACCGGCGTGCCGCAGCGGGAGACCGTGCCGGACGCCATGGTCCGCGCGGCCGACCAGGTCGAGCTGGTGGACATGACGCCGGAGGCGCTGCGCCGCCGGATGGCGCACGGGAACATCTACCCGCCGGAGAAGATCGACGCCGCGCTGACCAACTACTTCCGCACCGGCAACCTGACGGCGCTGCGCGAACTGGCCCTGCTCTGGCTGGCCGACAAGGTGGACGAAGGCCTGCAGCGCTACCGCGAGGCGCACGGCATCCACGGCACCTGGGAGGCCCGGGAACGGGTGGTCGTCGCGCTGACCGGCGGGCCCGAGGGTGAGCAGCTGATCCGGCGCGCCGCCCGGATCGCCGCCCGGTCCACCGGCGGCGACCTGCTCGCCGTGCACGTGACCCGGTCCGACGGGCTGACCGGCGCTGACCCGGCCGCGCTGGCCGAGCAGCGCAGGCTGACCGAGTCGCTGGGCGGGACCTACCACCAGGTGGTCGGGGACGACATCCCCGAGTCCCTGCTCAGCTTCGCCCGGGCCGAGAACGCCACCCAGCTGGTGCTCGGGGCGAGCCGGCGGTCCTGGCTGTCCGCGCTGCTGACCGGCCCGGGGTTCGGCGCGCGGACGATCCGCGGCTCGGGCGACATCGACGTCCATATCGTGACCCACGCGCACATGGGCCGCGGCCGCGGCCTGCTGCCCCACTCCCGCGGCGGCCTGACCCTGCGCCGGCGGCTGATCGGCTACGCGCTGGCGGTGGCCCTCTGCCCGCTGGTGACCCTGATGCTGGCCAGCCTGCGCGGCGAGCTCAACCTGACCAGTGACGTGCTCGCGTTCCTGGTCGCGGTCATCGCGGTCGCCCTGGTCGGCGGGTTCGTGCCCGCCATCCTGGTCGCGGTGGCCGGGTCCCTGCTGCTCAACTATTACTTCACCCCGCCGGTGCACAAATTCACCATCGCCGAGGCCAACAACGCCCTGGCTCTCCTGGTGTTCGTGGCCGTCGCGATCATCGTAAGCACGGTGGTGGACCGGGCGGCCCGGCGCACCCGGCAGGCGGCGCGGGCCAGTGCCGAGTCGGAGCTGCTGGTCACCGCGTCGGGCAGCGTGCTGCGCGGTCAGCGGGCCCTGACGGCGGTGCTGGACCGGGTGCGCGAAGCGTTCGGCATGCAGTCGGTGACGCTGCTGGAGTGCACGCCCAGCCAGAGCACCGCGGCGCGCAATCCGAACGCCGGCTGGCGGGCCGTGGCCCATTCCGGCGAGCCGCCGGTGGCCAGGCCAGCCGACGCCGATGTCGAAGTGCCGGTGGCCGAGACGATGTCCCTGGCCCTGCGGGGGCGGGCGCTGCCCGCCTCGGACCGGCGGGTACTGGGCGCGTTCGCCGCCTACGCCGCGGTGGCCCTGGAGCAGCAGCGCCTGGCGGCCGAAGCCGAGGCGGCCCGGCCCATCGCCGAGGCGGACCGGATGCGCACCGCGCTGCTCGCCGCGGTGAGCCACGACCTGCGGACCCCGCTGGCTTCGGCCAAGGCCGCGGTAACCAGCCTCCGGTCGGCCGACGTGCAGTGGGACGCGCAGGACCGGGATGACCTGCTGGCCACGGCGGACGAGTCGCTGGACCGGCTGACCCACCTGGTGGACAACCTGCTGGACATGAGCCGGCTCCAGGCCGGCGCGCTGGCCGTGTTCCCGCGCCCGGCCGGCCTGGATGAGGTGGTGGCCAGGGCGCTGGACGACCTCGGTGACGTGGGGCACACCGTCGCGGTAGAGATCCCGGACGCGCTGCCCGCCGTCCGGGTGGACCCGGGCATCCTGGAGCGGGTCATCGTGAACCTGACCCAGAACGCGCTGCGCTACTCGCCGGCGGGCCAGCCCCCGCTGCTGATCGCCAGCTCGCTGGGCGACGTGGTGGAACTGCGGGTGGTCGATCGCGGGCCAGGTATCCCCAAGTCACAGCGGGACCGGATCTTCGTGCCGTTCCAGCGGCTCGGCGACACCGACAACACAACCGGCGTTGGGCTGGGGCTGGCGCTGTCCCGCGGGCTCACCGAGGCGATGGGCGGCACCCTGGAGCCGGAAGAGACCCCGGGCGGCGGGATGACCATGACGCTGTCCCTGCCCGCGGTGCCCGCGCCGGAGGGCGCACAGGCGGCTGAGCGGCTGCCCGCCGCAGGGGGCCCGGGGCCGGATGTGGCCTGAGCCTGTCAAGCTGGTCAGGTGACCCGTGTCCTGGTCGTCGACGACGAGCCGCAGATCCTGCGCGCGCTGCGGATCAACCTCCGGGTGCGCAGCTACGACGTGGACATCGCGGCCACCGGCTCAGCGGCGCTGGCAGCGGCGGCGAAGCACCCGCCCGACCTGGTGATCCTCGATCTCGGCCTGCCTGACCTGGACGGCGTGGAGGTCATCGAAGGGCTGCGCGGCTGGACCCAGGCGCCGATCATCGTGCTGTCCGGGCGCGCCGACAGCACCGACAAGGTCGAGGCCCTGGACGCGGGCGCCGATGACTATGTGACCAAACCGTTCGGTATGGAAGAGCTCCTGGCCCGGATGCGGGCCGCGGTGCGCCGGGTCGGCCCGCGCACCAGCGAACCGCAGGTCCGGCTGGGCCACCTGGTGGTGGACCTGGCCGCCAAACGGGTGATCCGGGACGGCCCCACCGCTGGGGACGGGGCGGGGGGCGAGGACGGGCAGGGCGCCGCGACCGACGTCCGGCTCACCCCCACCGAATGGCACCTGCTGGAAGTGCTGCTGCGCAACCCGGGCAAGCTGCTCAGCCAGCGCCAGCTGCTCACCGAGGTGTGGGGCCCGGGCTACGCGGACGCGTCCGGGAACCTCCGGCTGTACATGGCCCAGCTGCGGCGCAAGCTGGAGCCGGATCCGGCCCGGCCGCGCTGGCTGATGACCGAGCCCGGCATGGGCTACCGGTACCAGCCCAGCCCGGACGGTGAGCACGGTCAGGAACGCTAGCGCCGGGTACGCTGCCCCGGTGGACCGGGACCAGATCGAGGTGCGCTACACCAAATGGGGCGAGATCGACCACTGGCACTTCGTCATGGAGCTATTAGGCCAGGACGAGCATGGCTGGTGGCTGTTCGGGCCGAGGGGCATGACCCTGCAGCGCGGCGCGGAGCCGGAGGTACGCCAGGCCCGCGACTTCGCGCTGCTGGTGCCGGCCGAGGGCGACTGGACGGCGTGCTTCAACGCCGACGGCGAACTGGAGATCTACGCCGACGTGACCACCCGCCCGGTGCTGAGCGGCAGCCAGGTGCGCGCGGTGGACCTCGACCTGGACGTGGTCCGGTACTGGGACGGCCGGGTGGCGGTCCTGGACGAGGACGAGTTCGCCGAGCATCAGGTCGAGCTGGGCTACCCGGCCGAACTGATCGCCCAGGCCCGGGCCACCTGCGACTGGCTGGTCAGCGCGGTCTCCGCCCGCCGCGAGCCGTTCGGCCAGGCCGGGGCGGCCTGGCTGGCCCGCGCCCGGCAACCGCCGTCACCCGGCACCAGCTAACCGCCGGGCCTGGGCAGCCGCCCGGCCCCAGTCGCGCATAGCCCGGTCCAGGGTGAGCTCCCGGTGCCGGAACGCCCAGCCACGCAGCCCGGTGCTGCCGTTGAGCGCGGCCGGCGGCACGGCCAGCACCGGGCACGCGGCGTGCCGCAGGCAGTAGCGCGCCACCCGGCCACTGACCAGCCAGGACCGCAGGCCGCGCCGGCCCGCGCCGAGTACCAGCAGATCCTCGGGCTCGGCCTCGTCGGCCAGCACCGGACCCGGCTCACCACGCGCGATGATGGCCCGGACGTCCAGCCCGTCGGGCCGCCCGCCCCAGGCCGCTGCCATGGCGTCACGGAGCCTGCGCTTGGCCGCCTCGGCCCATACCCGGCGCAGCTCGGGCGAGGGCGCCCGGCGCTCAGCCAACTCACCGCCCGGCGGTGTCCACGCGATAACCGGCACCAGCGTGGCGCCGCTGAAATGGGCCAGATCTTCCGCATAGCGCAGCGCCCGGATGCTACCCGGGGACCCGTTCGCGCCAATGATGATCCGACGCGGGCCGGACATGGTCAGCCTTCTTTCATCCGCGAGTCAGGAACAGCTTCCAGACAACCCGCCCGGGCCGCGGTGGAGGCGGTTACTTGCGAAACCTATGCGGATCCAGGTTCGCTTCAGGCGGGATGCATATGCGGGGCGGCCCGCACCGGGTCAGGGCTGCTCGCGCAGCAGCAAGCGGCCCCCTATGACCAGCACCACCAGGGCCAGCAGGAAGAACAAACCGGTGTGCAGGATCCCGGCCACGATGCCCACGACCACGATCACGATGGCGGCCGCCGTCGCGGCCCGGGCGAGCGTGGCGGGGGCGCCGACCAGGCTTCCCGGCTCACCTGGTTACGAGACTAGACCCCGGCGGAGCGCCTGCCAAGGAACCCCGCCACGGGCCATGCACAGCCGGCCATATGCGCTCCATAAGCGCAGGGTGACAGGAGAGCCGTCCGAGCTTAGTGTCGAGGTGTGATTATCGCGGCCGCGCTGGCGGGCGTGATCGGCCAGCGATGCTGATCTTGTTCGGTATCTGGGTGGCGGTCGCCGGCGGCATCGCGGCCCTGGCCGGCCTGTCCGGGATACACCGGGTCCGCCGGCTGCGCCGGGACGGGGTGACGGCCTGGGCCCTGGCCGTGCCCGAGCCGATGCCCGCCGGCCAGCCGCCCACCGATCCGGACGGCCGGATGAGGCTGCAATACGCGCTGGCCGACGGGCGGGTGGTCGAGCGGATCGGCCCGGCGCCGGACCGCAGGTCCGGCGCGCCGCACCCCGGGGACAAGGTGCTCATCTGGTACGACCCCGCCGATCCCGACGACGTCCTGGTCTACGGCCGCTGGGGCCGGGCCGCAGACCGGGCTTTCCTCACCATCGGGCTGCTCTTCATCCTCGCCGGGGCGGCGCTCGCTGTGGCCGGCCGCTGAGCCGCCGAATGGGCCGCGTGTGGATTCGGCCGCGCCGTCAGCTGGCCCCTGAGGCGAAGACGGACAGCTTATGCAGCCGGGCCACGATCTCCTGATGGACGGCATCGGGTGGCTGGGCGCCGTCCACCGCGAACATCCATTCCCGGCCTGCGTAGTACTCCAGCAACGGCACCGTCATGTCCAGGTACACCTGCAGCCGGTGCTCAATAACCGCTTCCGTGTCGTCCGAGCCACGCCCCCGGGCCAGCAGCCGCCGGACTAGTTCCGCCCGCGGGACGTCGAGATGGACCGCGGCCTGTACCTCCACGCCGAGCGCGTGTGCGGTGGGAAACGATGCCTGGGCCTGCTCGACCGTGCGCGGGAATCCGTCCAGGACGTACCCGCCCGCCTCGACCGCGGCGACCACCGGTTTGCGCAGCATGTCCAGGACAATGCCGGCCGGCACGAGGTCGCCCCGGTCCACGTACGACTTGATCTGCCGCCCCAGTGAGGTCTGCTCCCGGACGTGCTGGCGGAGCAGGTCGCCGCTGGAGATGTGCGTGATGCCGTATCGCCGGGCCAGCCGCTCGGCTTGCGTGCCCTTGCCAGCGCCCGGCGCGCCGATCAGCAGCAGGCGCATGGCAACGTCCTCATGGCGAGATAGTGCTACAGTCCCCCACTGTTCAGCAACGCTTCCCTACCAGGCCATTCCCGGCACGCTCAGCCGCGGATCTGGTCGCGGACGGCGGCGGTGATCCGGTCGGCCCGGGTGATGATGTCGTCGGCCTTGCCCGTCTCGGCGATCATCTCCAGGCTGGTCTGCTCGTCGGCGATCCCGGCCAGGTTGATTTCCACGTTGACCCGGGCCGTCGCCACCGCGGCCCGGGCCGATTCGGCGGCCGCCGCCACGTCGCTCAGCACGTTCCGGTTCCCGATCACCACCAGCGCCTCGGCCAGGTCCACCACCATCCCGGCGACGCTGATCACCTGGGCCGGCGGCCAGGCCGCATTGACCAGCGCCTGACCAATGGCCGCCTGACGCCCCGCCTGCTCCTCCTCGGTGGATCGCGGCAGCCGGTAGGCGTCGGTCACCGCGCGGAACGCGTCCGCGTCCGCCTCGGCCAGCCGCAGCGCGATCGCGCGCAGTTCATCCACCTCGGCGATGATCCGGCCGATGGTCACCTGGTGCTCGGCGTACTTCTCCCCGGTGGTGTACCTGGCCACCATGCCGAGCAGGGCCGCGCCCTGCGCGGCCTGCAGCGCGGAGACGGCGCCGCCACCCGGGGCGGGCACCCGCTCAGCCAACTGGTCGAGGAAGTCACCGATCGTCTCGTCAGGGATGGGCACGCGTCCTCCGGTCCGGTGGGCTTCGTCAGGCAGGGCCCTGGCTATATTCTCAGCAGACGATTCTCCGCACACGATTCTCCAAACACCGTGGGTCGGCGAGACGACAGGTGCGACCACGTGACGATCAGCGCGATGCAGCCAGGCCGGCCCCGTGATCCGGACGTGGACCGCCGGGTCGCGGACGCGGCGGTGGCGCTGTTCGGCGAGGCCGGCTGGGCGGGCTTCAGCATGGAAGCGGTGGCCCGCCGGGCCGGCGTCGGCAAGGCATCCATCTACCTGCGCTGGCAGGCCAAGGAAGACCTGCTGGCCGAGGCGCTGCGGCAGCGCATCGGCATGATCGCCGACGTGGACACCGGCACGCTGCGCGACGACCTGACCCAGCTCGCCCGCCAGGTGCTCGACCTGTACCTGGGCGACGCGGGCAAGGCCGCGCTGCGGCTGGCTCTGGACGGCGACCTGATCCCCGGCCTGGCCGAACGGCTCAGCGCGCTGCGCACGTCGCAGGTGCGCGCCGCCCGCGGCATCGTGCACCGCGGCATCGACCGGGGCGAGATCCCGGCGGGCACGTCCGTGACCCTCCTGCTGGACACGCTGGCCGGCGGGGCGACCACGCACGTCCAGGCCACCCCGGCCGAGCTGCGCCCGGCGCTGCGCGCGAACACGGCCCAGTACGCCGAGCAGCTCGTCAACTTCCTGCTGGCCGCCGTCGAGTCCAGCCAGCCCGGCGGCCAGCCCCACTAGGCCCGCTCGGCCGGCACGTTGCCCGGTTCCTCGTCCGGGGCGAGATGGGCCAGCCGGAACCGCAGCCGGCAGATCACCACGTTGTCGGTGCCGTTCATGATGGCCCGGTTCAGCACGGCGCCCCGCTGGTTGTGCAGGAACCACAGCCACCAGTGCTCCGGCTGCACCTCCGGGATCAGCACCACGATCCGCCGGTGCGGGTTCTCCATCTCCTTGGCCCGCAGGTAATCCACCAGCGGCGGGCCGAGCGTCCGTTTCGCGGAATGCAGGGTGACCAGCGGCACATCCGGGTCCCAGGCATGCCAGGCTGCATCGAACGTGGCGTGATGCTGCTGGTCATCCGGGTTGTCCGGGTTGTCATAACAGATCGTGACGGCGATTACCTTGTCGCCTAGCGACAGGCCCGCGGACACCCCCTCCCGGGTCAGCCGGGACAGCCCTTGGACCGGCACCACCACCAGCGACGGGATCTGCCGCGGCGGCTCCAGTGGCTGGCCAATTCCGAGCTCCGCACCGATACGGCGATAGGCCCGGTGGATTCGCTCGAAGAACAGCACCAGCAGCGGGATGACGATGAGGACCAGCCAGGCACCCTCGGTGAACTTGCTGACCAGTTCGATGGCCAGCGCGACCGTGGTCAGCACCGCGCCCAGCCCGTTGATGAATGCCCGTCCGGCCCAGCCCCGGCCGTGCTGTTCGTGCCAGTGCCGCACCATGCCGGTCTGGGACAGGGTGAACCCGACGAACACCCCGATCGCGAACACCGGGATCAGCGCCTGGGTGTTGCCCCGGGCCACGACCAGCAGCACCGCAGCGAATACGGCCAGCACGCTGATCCCGTACCGGTACACCTGCCGCTCGGCCTGCAGCGCGAACATATGCGGCAGGTAGTTGTCCTTGGCCACCAGGCTGGCCAGCACCGGCAGCCCGCCGAACGACGTGTTCGCGGCCAGCGCCAGCAGCACCGTGGTGATCAGCTGAATAGCGTAAAACAGCACATTATGCCCAACGCCAGCCGCCGCGAGCTGAGCCAGCGTCGTGGTGGTGGCCGACGGGGCGATGTGGAACTTCTTGATCAGCACGGCGATGCCGACCAGCATCAGGCCGAGGATTATGCCCAGCATCATCTCGGTGTGCTGGGCCCGGTGCGCCCGTGGCCGCTTGAACTCGGGCACCGCGTTGGCGATAGCCTCCACACCGGTCAGCGCCGAGCAGCCGGAGGCGAACGCCTTGAGCAGTAGGAGCAGGCCAACCGCCTCGACGGTCGAGGGCAGGTGGCCCACCGGCGGGACCAGCGGGTGGGAACGGAGCAGGCCGCTGACGATGACAATGGCGATGGCCAGGATGAACAGGAGCGTCGGCACGATGAATACCCGGGCCGACTCAGCCACCCCGATCAGGTTGACCCCGGTGATCAGTGCCAGCACGGCCAGGCACAGCCATACCCGGGCGCCGTACAGGGCCGGAAAGGCGGACGTCAGCGCGGCCACCCCGGCCGAGACGCCGACGGCGGCGTTCAGCACGTAGTCAACAGTGAGCGAGGCGGCCGCGACCAGGCTGGCCGGGCGGCCCAGGTGCCGTTTTGACACCGCGTAGGCACCGCCGCCGCCCGGGAACGCGGCGATCACCTGCCGGTAGGAGATGACCAGCACCACCAGCAGCACGACGATGGCCAGCGTGACCGGCAGCGTGTAGTTCAGCCCGACGGTGCCCGCCGCGGCCAGCACGATGACGATGGCTTCGGGGCCGTACGCAACGGAGGAGAGAGCGTCGAGGGAGAGGGCGGCCAGGCCCTCCAGCGCGGTCAGCCGGTGCGCTTCCTCGGTGTCGGCCTGCGCCTCAGGGGGGCGCGGCACAGCGTCGCGGACGGTCATGTCTGCTCATCCTGCCCTGTCGCTCAGCGGCGCGCCCCCCGCGCCCCCCGCGCCCCTCCCGGCTGGGCCAGTACCCAGCCGGGAGGGAGTAACCAACTAGCTGATCACCGGCACTTACCGGAGAACTGCGGGTTGGGCTGCACCTTGCTGATCAGCGTGCCGCCGTAGAACGACAGGTCGGGCGCGCCGTACTGGGCGTCCTTGCCGAAGTCCCGGACGGTCTGCCCGGGGATCGTGGCGCCGAAGTTCCACAGGCACACCCCGGCCGACCCGGGCACCCCGCCCAGGCGCTGGTTGTCCGCCAGCGACCAGTACGGGTAGAACTTCGCGGACAGCGGCGGCGCGGTGCAGTTCACCCCGGTGCTCGTGTTGCACAGGAACTCCGAGCCACCAATGTCGGTCTCGAACTGCACCTGCGGGTACGGGTGCCCAGCCGCGTCGAACGGGCCCAGATACTGCACCGGGGTCGGGTGCCGCCTGGATCCGTTCGGCCAGGTGCCGCGCTGGTACGGGGTCCCGTCGAAGTCCAGGTCCCCGTTCTGGTACTGGTCCGCGAAGCAGCCCGCTATCCGGGCGCTCTCCCGGGCCGGCTTCCCGTTGATCAGCACCCGGCGGCTGCCCTTGGGGAAGCAGTAGCCGTCGGCGAACTCGCACAACTGGCCGCTGCCGGCGTCCTTGGTCGGGCAGGCCATCTGCTTCCTGGTGCCCTGCGTCTCCGTATGGCTACATAGGTCGGTTCGCGCGTTGCACGGACCCTCACCGCGGCTGTGCCGCCCTTCCGAGCCGCCCATGCAGGTCTGGTACACCTTCGGATCGAGGAAGGACTGGCCGGACCCGGTGAGCTTGAAGCCGTCCCGGTAGCGCAGCGAGCGGCACGTCTCGAAGTGACCGATCTCCTGCTCCATCAGCACGCCGGCCTGCAGCGCGGCCCACGGCACCAGGTTCTGCTTCCGCGCGGTGCGGTACTCCGCGTGGAACGTGAACGGGTGGCCGTCACAGTTCGACAGCGACGTGTTCATGAACCCGTTGTGGGCGCTCGCGGTCATGTAGCCGGTTCGCCCGGTGGTCATATCTCGCACCACCGTGGTCAGCCCGGACGGCGGGTCGCTGATCGATACCTTCAGCACGTCTCCCGGGTTCAGCTTCAGCGTCTTCCCGTTGCCCAGCATCGAGCGCAGCGTGGACGTCTGCGGCGCGGGCGGCCCGGCGGGCACGCCGTTGGTCTGCAGGAACGCGAAGTTGACCGGCTCGATGCAGTTGTTGTTGCAGGTGGCGAAGCCGTACGTGCATTCCAGGCTGTCGATGGTCAGCGCGCTGCACCACTGCTTGGCGCTGCAGCTCTCGCTGTCCGGGAACGGAGTGAACCCCGGCGGGTAGAACTGGAGCTCCAGCAGCGCGGACCCGGCCGCGTTCTGGGTGTTGGTCCCGATGTTGCTGTCGCTGTCGGGCGTGCACGGGTTCTGCGGGTAGGACCGCGAGTCACAGATCGGCAGCCCGAACCAGGGCGCCACGCTGAGTTCCCCGTAACTGGTGACGCTGCCGGACACGGTGGGCTTGCGCTTCGGGTTGACCGGCAGCTTCATGAAATAGGTCATCGTGTTGCCCGAGCCGGCCGCATTCGAGATGAATTTCACGCTTGGCTCGTCATGACCGACATACCAGCCATTGTCGATGAATCGCGCCGCCTTCTTCCCCGTCCGGCGCAGCACCGGGTCGGTGCACAGCCCGCGCATGGCTGGGCGGACGGACTTGTACGTCGGACTCCAGCCGTTGCAGTCCAGTTCGTTAACGGCCTTGGGCGCTACCGCGGTCGATCCCCGGCCGGTCCCGTTCGACCCGCCGCCGACCCGCGTCGCCGACGCCGGGCCGGCCAGGGCCAGTTGGCCGACGACGGCCGCCGAAGCGGTCAGCGCCAGCGCGGTCCGCCAGACCGGCCGTCCCGGACGTGGCAGTTTCCCGGCTGCCAGCCTGCGCAGCGCTCTGGGCACATGAATTCGCACGCATACCCCCCGTTATCAGAAATTGGCCACACTCCGGTGCGGCACGGTTCGCCGCACCGCAGAATATGGCCACAATCCGCGGAGGATTTACCCAGCCACGCTGCCGCCAAGCATTAACACGGGGCCGGGCAATACGGCTGCCCGGAATATCGCGGCTTAGCAGAAATATGCGTTCTGGCTAGCCGATGACCAGGAGGGCGATGAGGAACAGGACAATCGCCACGCCGACCACCGCGGCGGCGAGGATGGCCACCCGGTTACGGGAGGCCCGCATCTGCCACGGCGCGGAGTCAGCACCGGAGCGCCCGTCCGCGAACGCGCGGAACTGGGCGGTGCTGGCGGACGGGTCCAGGTCACGGTCAGGCATGGGCCTGACTGTAGCGGCGGCGACCTGGCCATCGCCGGGTTTATTACGGATTCAATGCGAATTTGCCGCGCCCCGCTGCTTTACCGGCGATCTGTGCTTACCGCCCGGCGTCGCCCCGTGGCTGGATGTCGGTGCGGCTGACCAATCGCGATAGCACGATTACGCTGCGGGTGCGGACGACGAACGGCTCCGCGACGATCTGCTCCACCACCCGCTCGAAATGCTGCACGTCGGCCGCCCGGATGTGCAGCAGCGCATCGGCCTCGCCGGTGATCGTGCACGCCCCGGTCACCTCCGGGTACTTGCTGAGCGCGGCCCCGATGCTGCTGGGCGAGGTCCGGCCCAGGCAGAACAGTTCCACGTACGCCTCGGTGGTCCAGCCGAGCGCGGCCGGATCCACCGTCACGGTGAACCCGGTGATCGCGCCGGACGCGCGCAGCCGGTCTACCCGTCGTTTGACCGCGGACGGGGACAGGCCCACCTGGGCCCCGATGTCGGCGTAGCTGGCCCGGGCGTCCGCGACCAGCGCGGCGACGATCCGCTCATCGAGTTCGTCTAGGGCAGCAGCACGTCCGGGCACGATCCGATCCTGCCAGCCCAGCCCGCCGCTGGGCCATGCCGATCGGGCCGGCCAGCTCGCAGTGGGTCACGAATCAGCAAAGACACTTTCTAGTAGTGAATCGTCGGAATTATCATGCTTCACGCCTAGGGGACCAGGCATCACCGTCAACTCCGCAGCTCCCCTGCCGCTGCTGACCCACTGGTTCACCGCGTCCGCGGACGTGCCCACACCCCCAGGCTGGTTGTCAGGCCAGCAGAAGGGGTTCGTGTCCATGATCAAGCTGTCCGTCGCCCGCTGGGCCGGAGCCGGGTTAGTCGCCGCTGGATTGGTCGCGGCACTCCCCGCGCTGACCGCCGCCGCCACCACCACGGCCGCGCCAGTGCCGGTCGTCAACCAGGGCGTCAGCTTTAACTGCGCACTTAACAACTTCGGGATTACGACGCCGATCACCATCAACGGCATGATGGCGGTGCCGTTGCGCGGCACAGTAGGTCAGCCGCTCACGGTGACCCTCGCCACCCAGCCGGTCAGCCTGCCGTCGGCGGTGAGCGCGCAACTGCCCGCGCTCAGCCGCATCACGCTGGCGGCGCAGTCCCCGGTGAGCAAGCGGCTCCTCGTGCCGCCGGCCCAGCAGCCCGGCGGCTTCGTGCACTGGACCGGGCGGACCGGGCCGGTCAGCGCCGCCGCGGCCACGATCCCGGCCATCACTGCCAAGGCCACCCTGCTGCCGATCCGGGCGGGCACGGCCGACATCAGCACGACCAGTTCGATCACGCTGACCCCAATCGGCAGCTCCGGGCAGCCGGTGACGTCCGCCCCGATCGAATGCAACGGCCCGGCCTCGACGCTCAACATCCCGGTCCTGATCAAGAACCCGCCGCTACCGAGGATGAAACACACCGGGCCGCCCTACATGTGCGTGCTCTCCGGCCCCAGCGCGTCGCCGGTCAAGACCTGGTTCCCCATGCGGGTCACCACGACCGGGCCAGCTGAGACGTCCACCAGCGAGCAGGTAGCGCTGACCGTCTCCCCACCCCAGTTCGTGGTGAACCGGACGGCCGCAGAGAGCGGGGCCGGACCGTCGAAGAGGCCGGTCATCGAACTGAGCGCAGCACTGCCGGTCACCGGGGCGCAGACCGGAGTCGTCCAGGTATCCGGCCAGAACGGGCCGAACGCGGTGCGGCTGAGTGCGGCCGGGTCTGTCGCGCTGACCGCCGCCGGGCAGGACACGATCCTGCTGCCCAGCCACTTCCGGGTGAGTGTGCGCGCGCACCACCAGGTGCTCCCGCTGCTGTCCTGCACCCTCACGGGCGGGCATGACCAGGCCGGGACCACGCTCGCCGTGGCCGCAGGCCCGGCGGACAGCGCCGGCACCCCGTCCGGCGCACCGAACACCGGCGGCGGCACCGGCCGGCCGGGCGGCGTGAACCGGGCGCTGGCGTTGAGTGGAGCTATTACTTTGCTCGGCGGCGTGGGTGTCACCATGGCCGCGTTCGCCAGGCGCCGGCGGCAGCGCCGGGTGACGGCCTGAGCGTGCACCGGTGAGCAGCCCGCCAGTGCGGCGCGGCGGACGGCCTGGCCGCCGCGCCGCACTGGTCGGCGGCGGCGTCGCGCTCATGCTGGGCGGCGCCGCCGCGCTCGGCATCGCGCTGTGGCCCAGCGGCCGCCGGGCCCTGCCCGACCCGCGGGCCACCGTGATCCCGGCCGGGGTACGCACCGTGGCGCCCACTCCGGCTAGCGTGCCGACGGCCCGGCCGATGGCCGCATCCGCGCCGGTGCGCATCGAGATCCCGGTGCTCGGCGTGTCCGCCCCGGTGATGCGGCTCGGCCTGAGCTCGGCCGGCGCCGTCAATGTGCCGCCGCTCGCCAACCACAATCTGGCCGGCTGGTACGACGGCAGCGTCACCCCCGGCCAGGATGGCTCGGCGGTGCTCCTCGGCCACGTGGATTCTTACACCGGGATCTCGGTGTTCTTCTTCATCAAGACGCTGCACCCGGGCGACCGGATAAAGATCGTCCGCGCCAACGGCTCGGCCGGCGTCTTCGCGGTAGACGGGGTGCAGCGGGCGGCCAAGGTCACCTTCCCGACAGCCAGCGTGTACCGCAACACCCGCTACCCGGCCTTGCGCCTGGTCACCTGCGGCGGCCCGTTCGACGCGGCCACCGGGCAGTACCTGGACAACATCATCGTGTACGCGCACCTGGCGTCGGGCCAGCGCGGCTAGCCAAGACGTTACCGGCGCGCCACCGCCGCGATACCGGCGCGACCCGGTGGGCCGGGCATTATTAACGGGGACAGCGTGGCAAATCGCATGAACTGCCCGTTTCGCGTACCTTGCGAGCCCGGTCCGGCGGCCCCGCCGCGACGGCGGCACTCTGCACGCTCTGATCGCGACCACGGACTGGGAGCAAAGGGATCGTCATGAGGGTCTGCACCAGGTGCGGGAACGTGGCGACCGGGCAGCAGCGCTACTGCACCCGGTGTGTTGGGCCACTCGATCCGGCGGAGTCTCCCGATACCCGGCCCGCCCCATGGTGGGAAGACGATCCCTACTGGGCGGATCCGGACGCCGTTAACGACTGGTTCGCCGGTGGTGAGGCGGAGACCAGCGTGATGCCGCTGCTGGTGGACGACGCGGCAGCGGACGCCGGCGAGGACCAGGCCAGCCGCGGCGGCCGGCTGCACTATCCGTCGGCCGATCCCCGGCACGCGTCGGCCGGGCGCCGGGCCCAGATCACCAGCGCAGTACTGGCCGCGGTGGCGCTGCTGGCCGGCTCGCTGACGGCGTGGGCCGCGTTCGGGCACCACCAGCGGATGGCCTCCTCGGGCGCCCGGCTGTCCAGCAGCAGCCGGACCGCCGGAACGGCGGGGTCAGCCAGGCCCAGCCCGCGGCCCGCCACGTCCGGGCGCCCCGGCCGGGCCACCCCCTCCAGCGCACCGTCCGGCACCGCGCCGGCGGCCAGCTCGTCGCCGTCCAGCCGGGGTGGCTTCACCGTACTGGTGGCACCGGGGCTGAGCCAGAACCCGGCGGCCAGCCAGGTGGACAGCTTGCTGGTGACCTACTTCACCGCCATCAACACGCACAATTTCCAGCAGTACGCGAGCACCTTCCTGCCCAGCGTGCGGCACCAGCTCAGCGTGGCCGCGTTCGCCAGCGGGTACAAGTTGACCCAGGATTCCGACGCCAGCCTGGTCGGCGTCGGCACGGCGCCGCGGCACGGCCTCGCGGCCACGGTGACGTTCACCAGCACGCAACAGCCAGTGCCCAGCTCGGGCGTGACCGGGTGCACCTACTGGGCCATCAGCCTGTTCCTCGGCCAGCACGGGAACGGCTTCCTGATCGGGGCGTCGCCGGCCGGGTACCACCCCTACCATCACGCCTGCGACTGAGGGCCTGGGCCGGCCCTGGGCCGGGCAGGCATACTGGCGCAGCTGACGGTGTACCGATGAGCTGGGGAGAAGTCATGGCACGGCTGGGTGGGATGTACGGACCGGACGCTACGTTCCTCGGCGTGCCCCGCGCCGACCTGGCCGATCCGTCCTCCTGGGCGGGCGCCGACATCCTGATTATCGGGGCGCCGTTCGACGGCGGGACCTCACACCGGCCGGGCGCCCGGTTCGGCCCGCAGGCCATCCGGTTCACCGACTACCTGCCGCACGACGGGTCCCGGCCGCACCTGGCCCTGGGCGTGGACCCGCTGACCGAGCTCCGGGTGGCCGACGCCGGCGACATCGAGATGCCGTCCGGGGACACCGAACTGTCGCTGCGCCGCCTGGAGGAAGCCGTGCAGCGGGCCGCCGAGGGTGGCGCCATCCCGGTGATCCTCGGCGGTGACCACACCATCGCGTTCCCGGACGCGACGGGCGTGGCCCGGCACGTCGGCTGGGGACGGCTGTCCATCATCCACTTCGACGCGCACGCCGACACCGGCGACACTCAGTTCGGCTCGCTGTACGGGCATGGCACCCCGATGCGCCGGCTGATCGAGTCCGGCGCGGTGCGCGGCGACCGTTTCCTGCAGATCGGGTTGCGCGGCTACTGGCCGGAACCGGAGACCCTGGGCTGGATGGCCGAGCAGCGGATGCGCAGTTACGAGATGACCGAAGTCGTCGCTCGTGGGCTGGATGAGTGCCTGGCCGAGGCGTTCAGTATCGCGCTTGATGACTGCGATGGCGTGTTCCTGTCGGTTGACGTTGACGTGGTCGACCCGGGTATGGCGCCCGGCACGGGCACCCCGGAGCCAGGCGGGCTGACCGGGCGGCAACTGCTGGACGCGGTCCGGCGGATCACCATGGAGCTACCGGTGGCCGGGCTGGACGTGGTGGAGGTCGCCCCGCCGTACGACCACGCCGAGGTCACCGCGTTCCTAGCCAGCCGGGTGGTGCTGGAAGCCCTGTCCGGAATTGCCTGGCGGCGCCGCCGTGCGGCCGGGCGGCCCGATCGGCCGGCCCGCGACCCGCGGCGGCCGCTGCTGGAGGACCGTGGCTGACCTGCCGCTGCGCGGCGGGACCGGCACTGATCAGGCGCCGAGAACATACTCGTGAGTAACGATTACGGGGCACTAACAGGACGTTGCCGAGTGTTCCGGAATGGGCCGAACCCGCACCACAATGGCCACATCAGGCGCAGGGCTTGAGGGAGCCAGGGGAGCAGGCAATGCGGTTCTGCCCGAACTGCGGGATACCGGCCGGCGAGTCGCCCCGCTATTGCGCTGGCTGCGGAACGAAGGTCACCCCCGCGCACCCGGGCTCGTCCCCGGCCGGGTCCTGGCCGGCCAGCCGAGGGCCATTCGACAGCGCGCCGCTGGGGATGGGATTCGCCGACCCCGTGCCGGTGGGCAGCGTGCCCGCGACGACCGCAGCGTTCAGCGAGCAGCCCGCGGCGCCCGGCTCGCCCGCGGGGGCCGGTCCAGCCTCGGTTTCCACCCCGCCCGCCTGGTTCGATGCACTGTCTCCCGTCGGCCACCCGCAGGCTGACGGGCTGGCCGGGGCCGCGCCCGCAGCGCCATCGCGGCGCGCGGCCCTGGCCAGGAGCCGCCGGCCGACCCTGGCCGGAGGGCGCCGGGCGGCCCTGGCCGGGGGGCGCCGGGCCGCCCTGGCCGGGGGGCGCCGGGCGGCCTGGTCCGGCCACCGCATGACGATCACGGCCATGGTCGTCACGGTGGCCCTGGTGAGCACGGCCGGGATCGCCGCCTGGCAGGTCAGCCAGTTGCACGCGCAGCCGAGTGCGGCGTCGGCCAGCCTGCACACGAAGCAGACCCGGGTGGCCACCGGGACCAGGCACCCGGGATCGACGAAACCCGCCGCGCGCGGTTCGGCCGCCCCCGTCACGCCGGCTGGCAACGCGGTGGTCACCATCGCTCCGCTCGCCGCGCACGTGCCGCTGGTGCGCCAGGTGGTGGCGCTGCTGACCACCTACTTCGAGGCGATCAACAGCCAGAACTTCGCCGAATACCAGAGCCTGTTCGTCCCGTCCATCCAGCGGACCATGACCCACTTCGGCAGTGGCTACGGGGGCACGTTCGACTCTGGGGCCACGCTGACCCAGCTCGCCGCGACCGGGCCGCGCGGCCTGGCCGCGACGGTGGCCTTCATCAGCCACCAGAACCCGGCGAACAGCCCGGACGGCGCCAGGTGCGACAGCTGGCTGATCACCCTGTTCCTGAAGCGGCAGGGCAGCGCGCTGCACATCCGGCACCCGCGGCCCGGTTTCCCGCAGTCCGTGCTGGCCTGTCACTGACCTGGGCACTGCCTCCGTGGGGAGCAGCACGGCTACTCCACGCGGAGTACGCCCGGGGGGTCTGACGGCGGTGAAAGTGCTCCGCCGGCCGGACGTGCTGGGCGGCGCCGGCGACCAGGATCGGAAGAGCCATCACTCCTCCGGCTCGTAGGAGACCGACATGCCTGGCTCATCCACCGCGCTCCGCCCCGGCGGCACCCCTGGGACGCTCCGTCCCGGGATCCTCGGCCCGCTCGGGCGCGCCTGCTACCGGCACCGCTGGCTCACCCTGGTCACCTGGCTCGTCGGGGTGGCCTGCCTGATCACTCTGTGGATGGGCTTCGGTGCGCCGGCCCAGAACAACTTCACCGGCAACGACCCCGGGCAGACCCTGCTGAACCAGCACTTCCACCCGCAGTCCGGGGACACGCTGACACTGGCCATCCGGTCCGCGGCGCCGGTCAGCTCGGCGGCGGTCCGGGCCCGGGTCACCAGTGCGCTGGTCCCGTTCGCGCACGCCGCGCACGTCACCGCGGTGGGCAGCCCGTACCAGGCACCTGGGCAGATCTCGGCCGACGGGCACATCGCGTTCGCCACCGTCCAGTTCGGCGTGCCGGGCAGCAGCATCAGTAACGCCGAAGCGCTGTCGCTGATGCACGATGCGCGGGCCGCGTCCGGGCACGGGGTGACCTTCGCCCTGGGCGGCGACGTGGTCGACCAGGCCGAGACGCCATACGGTGGGCCGACCGAGGGCATCGGCGTGCTGGCCGCCGCGATCGTGCTGCTGATCGCGTTCGGCTCGCTGCTGGCCATGGGGCTGCCGGTGCTCACCGCGGTGCTCGGCATCGGGGCCGGGCTGTCCCTGATCGCGCTGCTCGGGCACATCGTCCCGGCGCCGTCGTTCTCCCCGATCGTCGCGTCCATGATCGGCCTCGGCGTGGGCGTGGACTACGCGCTGTTCATCGTCACCCGGTTCCGCGAGGGGCTGCGCGGCGGCCGCCCGCCGGAGGACGCCGCGGTGCAGGCCATGCGGACCGCGGGCCGGACCGTGCTCGTCGCGGGCACGACCGTGATCATCGGGATGCTCGGGCTGCTGGTGCTGCGCGAGTCCCTGATGAACGGGGTGGCCATCGCGGCCGCCGCCACGGTCGCGATGGTGCTGCTCGGCTCGCTCACCCTGCTGCCCGCGCTGCTCGGCTTCACCGGCAGCAGGCTGGCCCGGCCCTCACGCGTGCACCCGCCCAGGTGGCTCAGCCGGCGCAAGCGGTCGGCCCACGCACCGGAGCGCCCCGCAGCCGAGCGGTGGGCGGCGATGATCCAGCGCCGTCCGGCCGTGGCCGCGGTGCTGTCCGCCGGGCTGATCCTGGCCCTGGCCGCGCCGGCGCTCGGCATGAAGCTGAGCATGCCCGACGAGTCCAGCCAGGCCCGCGGGACCATGGGGTACGCGAGCTACGCCACCATGGCCAAGGGTTTCGGCCCCGGCTTCGATGCGCCGCTGATCGTGGCGGCCGCGCTGCCGTCCCGTACCGCCAGCACGACCCAGCTGCGCGCGGCCATCGCGGCCACCCCGGGCATCGCGCGGGTCACCCCCGCGCGGGTCAGCCAGGACGGCGAGGCGGCCATGATGATCGCCTACCCGACTACCGGCGAGCAGAACGCGGCCACCAATGCGCTGGTCAACCAGCTCCGCTGGCACGTGCTCCCGCAGGCCACCGCGGGCACCGGCATCCGCGCCTACCTGACCGGCCCGAACGCCGGCAACGTGTCGTTCGCCAACCTGGTCGGCCAGCGGCTGCCCTGGCTGATCGGCGTTGTGATCGCACTGTCCATGGTGCTGCTGCTGGTCATGTTCCGCTCGGTCACCGTGGCGGTAAAGGCGGCCCTGATGAACCTGCTGTCGATCTCGGCCGCGTACGGGGTCCTCGTCCTCATCGTGCAGGACGGCTGGCTGGGCCGGCTGTTCGGGTTCCCGGAGAAGATGCCGGTGACCACCTGGGTGCCGATGTTCCTGTTCGTCATCCTGTTCGGACTGTCCATGGACTACGAGGTCTTCCTGCTGTCGCGGATTCGGGAGAGCTACGACGCGACCGGCGACAACGCCGCCTCGGTGGCCACCGGCCTGGCCCGCACCGCCCGGGTGATCACCGCAGCCGCGGCCATCATGGTGGTGGTCTTCCTGTCCTTCGTGCTCGGCGCGGACGTCTCGGTGAAGCAGGTCGGCCTGGGGCTGGCCGTGGCCGTGCTGATCGACGCGACCGTGGTGCGGATGGTGCTGGTGCCCGCGGTGATGGAACTGCTCGGCAAGGCGAACTGGTGGCTGCCCGGCCCGGTGGCCCGCATCCTGCCCGCCACCGCCTTGATCGAGGCTGACCCCAGCCCCGAACCCCCGTCCTCCTCCGTCCGAGTCCCCGCCACCCGCTAACCCACCCCCTGCAACTCGTGATCAAACGATTGGTGTCGCTATAGCGACACCAATCGTTTGATCACGAGGGTCTATCCCTTTAATCTGGCGACTGGGCCGTGGGGTTGAGCATGATCGCCTACTGCTGATCCGGGAGTTGGTAAATTACCTATGGCGCGGCGGACCGGGTGTGTCGCATGCCCGATAAGCCCGGCACTGGGGAGGGGTCGGCCTATGTGGGAGAAATGCGTCAGCTGCGGTGAGGGGCTGTTTGCCGGCGATGCCTTTTGCGGCAATTGCGGGCGGCCCACCACGCCGGCCGTGCCCGCGGCGCGGGGTCCCGAACGCGGCCAATCCGCGCAGCCGGATACCGCGGCAGAGCCCATCCCGCCGGCCGTGCCCGCGGAACCGGACGGTCCCCCGCAGCTGGAACTGGGCCTGGGCCTGGTACCCACGCTGGGCACACCAGCCGGGTCGGCTCCGGCGGCCGCGGATGCCCTGGCCGCGCGGGACTGGGTGGCAGCAGCGGCCGACCCGATGCTGGTTCCGGCCGCGGCCGGACCCGGCACCCCATCAACCGGCACCCCATCAACCGGCACCCCATCAACCGGCACCGCGTCTCCCGGCACCGCGTCGAATGGTCAGCTGGCTCCGGCACCGGACGGCGCCGCGGCCCAGACCAGGCAGGCGACTCGACCCAGGCACGCAGGCCACGGACCAGCCTGGAACGGACGCCGGAACGGATCCGGCCACGGAAGCCGGCGACCTGGGCGGAGCGGGCGGGACGCTCGATCCGGAGGCGGAAGCCGGCGACCTGGGCGGACCGGCTGGGACGCTCCATCCGGAGGCGGAAGCCGACGACGTGGGCGGAGCGGGCGGGCCGCTCGACCCGACCATGGAAGCCGGTGACGACGCCGGGGCGGATGGGCAGCCCGGGCCGGACGACGAAGCCACCGATCACGCCGAACCGGAGGTGCTGGTCATCCCGGCCCGGCAGGTTGACGGGCCGGCTGGGCCGCCCGGGCGGCTGACCATACCGGCCCAGCGGCGCGGGCGGCCCAGCCCGCCGGCCAGCCAGCCGGGCGGGCTGGCCGACCGTTCGCTGCACCGCACCCGGCTGACCGGCCAGGCGAATCTGGACCCGGCCGGGAACACCCGGTTCCTGCTCCGGGTCGTCCGGCAGGCGGCCGTGTTCGCCGGGATCTATGCGCTGACCGAGACGCTCCTGCTGATCGTTTTCCTGATTCTCGGTTTCACCGGGATGGGCCTGCACGGCGCGCTCAAGCTGGAAATAGACAGCCTGTGGCTGGCGGCGCTGGCCCTGGCCATCCTATTCTGGATCATCCCGGTTCCGGCATTGCTGGGACAATGGACGATGCTGGTGGAAAGCAGCGCCGACGCCAGCACCACGGCATTCGAGCATATTGCCATGGCTTTCCGGGACCATGACGCACCGCTCGATTCGCTGGAGGTGCGGGCGGTGTCGCCGCCGCGGGAGAGCGCGCGTGACTATCTTGAGCTGCGCCGCGGCCGGTTCAGCGGTTATATCTCCTGTTTCCCGCATGGCCGCGACTTGTACGTGGGCTGGACGTTCTTTGTCCGGATGTCCCCGGCCCGGCTCATGCTGCTCAGCATCGGCCGCACCGTGCAGCACCTGACCAGGCGAGGCGGAGACATCCAGCGGGCGCTGTGGTTCGAGTCCGCCCGGGCTCTCGTGGCGGCCATGCACAGCGCCACGCTGGCTGGCACCGGCGCCGCGGTCAGTGCCCCGGACGCGCCCGGAATCAGTGCCGACAGCGCGGACGACGTCGTGGTCAAGTTCGGCTGACCGGCGATGAGATTCTGCACGGCGTGCGGAACGCCGGTGAGCGGCACGCGGACTTACTGCACGCACTGCGGGGCCGCCGTCCGCCGGACCCCGCCGCCGGAGCTGGCCGCCGCCCAGGTCGGGGCCGCGCCAGGCGACCATATCGGGGCACGAGGCGACCACATCGGGGCGGCGCAGGGCGACCAGATCGGGGCGGCGCAGGGCGACCAGGCGCAGCCAGTTAACGCCCCGCTGGCCGGCCCGGGCACCGCCCAGGCCACCGCCGCCCGGCCGGCGGCCCCGGAGCCGCCCAGCATCTCCCTGCCCACCACCTGGCTGGCCGACTTCGATCAGCGGCCCGAGCCGCCGGCCGTCAGCGAACCAGGGCTACGCCCCGGGACGGCCCCCGCCTCCGGCCGCACGCTGCTCGCCGCGGCCCTGGTCGCCGTCGTCATCGCGGCCGGGTCGGCGGCCTGGATGGCGGGCAGCAGCGGGCCACGGGCGGGCCGCCAGCCGGCCACGGCCAGCGGGGTCAGCCCAGGAGGATCGGCCCAGCGCCCGGCGCCCCGGCCGGCCGGTTCACCTCGCCCGTCGGGCTCTACCATCACGCCCATCCCCACCTCCCGGCGCGGCATCGTGTCGGTCAGCCAGGCGCTGGCCCGGCGGGCCGACGCCCAGCAGGTGGCCGGCTTCCTGGACAGCTACTTCGCGGCGGTGAACCACCGTGAGTACCTGGAGTACTCCAGCTTGTTTGAGCGGTGGCACCACCTGACCCGGGCCGAGTTCGGCCGGGGCTACCGCACCACGCACGACTCGTCGGCCCTGCTGGTCGGCCTGTCCAGCAGCCAGGACGCGCTGATCGCGGCCGTGACGTTCACCAGCCACCAGGCCCCGACGGCCAGCCCGAACCACGCCTCGTGCACAACCTGGCGGATCGTCCTGTACCTGCGCCGGAGCGGTGGCGTCTACCTGATCGCCCCGCCTCCGTCCGGATATCACGCCACCTATCACGGCTGCAGCTGATCTGGTCAGATAGGTCCGGCACCCGAAAAGTGCCGCACAAATCGAGCGGATCTATACTTGCTGAATGCTGGACGTGACCAGGCTGCGCGTGCTGGTCGCGGTGGCCCGGCATGGTTCGGTGACCGCCGCGGCGCGAGCGCTGAACTACGCGCAGCCCTCGGTCAGCCATCACCTGTCCCGGCTGGAAGCGGAAACCGGCGCGCTGCTCACCCAGCGGGCCGGCCGGGGGATCCGGCTCACCGACGCCGGGCGGCTGCTGGCCGAGCGGGCCGAGGAAATCCTCGGCCGGCTGGACGCGGCCGAGAACGAACTGGCCGCGCACGTCGGCCTGCGGGCGGGCCGGATCCGGCTGGCTGCCTTCCCGTCCGCGCTGAGCACGATCGTGCCCGCGGCGGCGACCCGGCTGGAGGCCGAGAACCCGGGCCTGGACCTCAGCCTGGCCGAGGCCGAGCCGCCGGAGGCGCTGCACATGCTGCGCGCGGGCTACGTGGACGTCGCGCTGGTGTTCCGGCACTACCAGGACGGCGTGGCGGCGGGCCCGCCCGGCGACGCGGCGGACGGCACCCGGTCCCGGCTGATCCTGGACGACCCGATCCACCTGGTGACCCGGGGCCCGGGTGGCGGCGACGCGCAGCCGCTGCCGGCGCGGCCGGACCTGGCCGAGTACGCGGACCAGCGGTGGATCGGTGGCTGCGAGCGCTGCCGCAGCTACCTGGTCTGGCAGTGCGAGCTGGCCGGCTTCTCGCCGAAGATCGCGTTCACCACCGATGACTTCGTGGCTGTGCAGGCGCTGGTGGCGGCCGGCCTGGGGGTCACCACGCTGCCCGGCCTCGCGCTCCGGGCGGCCCGGCATCCGGGTGTGCAGACCGCCGTGCTGCCCGGATCGCACCGCGAGGTGCTCGCGGTGACCTACGGCGAGGGCCCGGAGCCGCCAGCCATCGCCCGGCTGCTCGACGTGCTCGGCCAGAGCGCCGGGACGGACCGCCCCGCGGACGCGAGCTAGATCGACCGCCCGGCGGCCTGCCAGTACGGCTCGCGGAGATGGCGCTTGACCAGTTTCCCGCTCGGGTCGCGGGGCAGCTCGGCGGTGAAGTCGATGGTGGTCGGCCACTTCAGCCGGGCCAGCTTCCCGTCCAGCGAGGCGAGGATGTCCGCGGCCAGCGCCGGGCCGGGCGGCTGGCCTGGCGCGGGCTGCACCACGGCCAGCACCCGCTCCCCCCACTCGTCGTCGGGAATGCCGAACACGGCCACGTCGGCCACGGCTGGATGCATGATGAGCTCGGCCTCGATCTCGGCCGGGTAGATGTTCACCCCGCCGGAGATGATCACGTCCGACTTGCGGTCGCAGAGGAACAGGAACCGGTCCTCGTCCAGGTAGCCGATGTCCCCGGCGGTGAAGAAGCCGCGCAGGCGGCCCGCCTCGGTCTTGGCCGGGTCACCCTTGTACTCGAAGTCGAGGCCCATCTGGAGGTACACCGTCCCGGGCTTGCCGGGTGGGCACTCGGTCCCGTCCTCGTCGGCGATCATCACCTGGCTGACCGGCCAGGCCCGGCCCACCGTGCCCGGGCGCTCCAGCCAGTCCTGCGGGGTGGCCAGCGTGCCGCCGCCCTCGGTGGCCGCGTAATACTCGTACACCACCGGTCCCCACCAGTCGAGCATGGCCCGCTTGAGCGGCACCGGGCAGGGCGCGGCGGCGTGCAGCAGCCAGCGCATCGAGGACAGGTCGTACCCGCGCCGGGTCTCCTCGGGCAGCGACAGCATCCGCTTGAAGTGCGTCGGCACCATGTGCGTGCTGGTCACCTGGTACCGCTCGACACAGGCCAGCGCCTGCTCCGCGTCCCATGCGTCCATGTACGCCAGCGTGTGGCCGAGGTGGATGGCGGACGCGCCGAACAGGGTGACCGCAGTGTGATAGTTCGGTGAGGTAACCAGGTGCACGTTCGGTTGACCAGAAGGAACGCCAAAAAGTTGCAGGAGGACCGCGGTCAACTCGGCCGCCTCGTCGGGATCAAGCCCGCTGAGCGGGCGCCGGACGCCCTTGGGGCGGCCGGTGGTCCCCGAGGTGTAGTGCATGCTCGAGCCGGCCGTGCGGTCCGCGGGCAGGCTGGCTGGCTGGCCGGCCAGCAGGTTACGGACCGGGGTGAACCCGGGCACCTCGCCGTAGCTGAGCCGCCCGCTGGGCGGGACCCCGGCCTGGTCCGCGGCGGCGCCGCCCGCCGCGGCGTACCGCTCATGCACGAAGAACGCCTTCGCCTCGCAGTCGGCCACGATGTAAGCGATCTCGGGCGCGGTGAAGTGCCAGTTGACCGGCGTGTAGTACCAGCCGCCCTGGAGCGCGGCCAGGTAGACCTCCAGCGCCGGGGAGCCGTTCGGCAGCAGGCCCGCGATGCCGTCCCCGGGACGCAGGCCCAGCGCGCGCAGCACGTGGGTCAGCTGATTCACCCGCGCCAGCAACTCGCCCGCGGTGACCCGGGTGCCGTCCGGCTCGATGAGCGCGGTCCAGCTCGGATCCTGCTCCGCGCGGCGCCAGAACGCGAGCGCCATGGCCCACCTCCCCAGAAACCCTACTCTGGAGTAGATCACGCTCGGCCGCGACCGCCCAGTCCTAGGCCTACTTTGGCGCATAACTCGCACTTGGCCGGCCGCCGTACGGTACAAGAGAGCGGACACCGACGGCGCTGGATGAGAGGCGGGCATGAGGCGGATGCTGGCACGGAGCGGCCGCGCGGGCGCGGCCCTGGCCGCGGCCGTGATCCTGGCCGGCTGCCACTTCGCGGTAGTCCCGCCCAAGCATCCGGCCAGCGCGCGGGCGAGCGCCAGCCCGTCGATGGCCGACCCGTACGGGGCGCGGGCCGCGGACGCGCCCGCCCTGATGGTGCAGTGCGCGATAGACCAGGCTGGGCTGCGCCCAGGAACTGGCCTGGACTGGTTCAGCCACGGCCGGATCAGCCTCAACCCGACGGACGCCAGCAACTTCACCAGCTGGTGGTCTGGGCACAGCCGGCCCGGGCCGTACCCGCAGACCTTCACCATCGCCGGGCACCGCACGCACTACCTGGAGTTCGGCACGCCCTGGGTGAAGCAGGGCGCGCTCTGGGTGCCGGCCAACACCGGGAACAAGAACCCGAAGGCGCTGCAGTACTCGCTGATCGCCTGGTCCAACTGGACCGCGGTCAACGACAAGCTGGCCCCGCCGGTGTGCGGCACGTCAACCACGGCCCGGCAGCTCCAGGACCAGGTCTACGGGACATCCACGCCCAACCCGTGGTGAGCCGTGCCGGTCCCCGTTGAGATCGTCGCGTTCTGCTTCGGCGCGGCGGTCAGCCTGGCCACCAGCTACCTGCTCGTCACCCGGCTGGAACGGATCGGGGAACGGCTGGGCCTGTCCGAGGCGCTGCTCGGCATGCTGGCCGCGCTGGCCGCCGACGCACCGGAGATCACCTCGGCGGTCAGCGCGCTGGCCGCGCACCAGCAGAAGGTCGGCGCCGGCGTCATCATCGGCTCCAACGTGTTCAACCTGGCCGCGCTGCTCGGCCTGGGCGCCCTGGTGGCGGGCCGGATCGCGCTGCACCGCAAGGTGGTGCTGCTGGGCGGGATCGTCGCGCTCTGGGTAGCTGTGGTGTGCCTGGTCACCACGACCGGCAGCATCCCGTCCGGCGCCGGGCTGGCCGCGGCGCTCGCCGTGCTGCTGCCCTACCTGGTGCTGCTCGGCGCGGGCCGGGCCCGGCTCGGCCGCCTGCCCGTTGCCCGGCGCTGGGAGGACTGGCTGGCTGTGGCCATCCACGAGGAGGAGCAGGAACTCGAGGAGGTCATCCACCCGCCGCACGGCCGCCGCCGGGACGTCGTGGTCGGGGCGGCGGCGCTGCTGATCGTGGTGGCGGCCAGCGTGCTGATGGAACGCTCGGCCACCTCCCTGGGCGCCCACTTCGGGGTGCCGCAGATCGTCACCGGCGGCGTGGTGCTGGCCGCGGTGACCAGCCTGCCCAACGCGGTGGCCGCGGTGTACCTGGCCGCGCGTGGCCGCGGCGCGGCCATGCTGAGCACCACGCTGAACAGCAACACGCTGAACGTGACCTTCGGGCTGCTGCTGCCCGCCACGATCATCGGGCTGGGCGCGCCT
Source organism: uncultured Actinomycetes bacterium (assembly GCA_963717125.1). GTDB lineage: Bacteria > Actinomycetota > Actinomycetes > Streptosporangiales > Streptosporangiaceae > RYN-230. The sequence continues at coordinate 318,257 of CAVQVG010000017.1, read as the reverse complement.
TCGGTGCATTCGGTGCTCATCGCGGTCTGGTACCTCGGCCTGACGGCCGTCTCGATGGCGTTCACCTACCGCGATGGCGGCGTGCGGCGCGCCACCGGGGCGCTCATCATCGGCTCGTACCTGGTCTTCGTCGGGTCGCTGCTGGCGACCGCGCAGGACAGCGCGCCCGGGCTGCGGTTCACTGGCGTTCCGCTGCTGGTGACCGCGGCGGCCTGGACGGCCGGCCTGGCCCGCCGCCCGGAGCGGAATCCTGGCTCGGCCAAGCCTGGCGAGTTACTCAGCCTGCCGGCTCGACCGAGACCTCGGCGGCGAGCAGTTCGTAGCCGTCCAGGTCGACCTCGCCGGCCGGGTCGGCGGCCGCGCCGAGCGCCACGGCGTGCCGCAGCGTGTCCGGCCAGGTCCAGCCCTGCGCCACGGCGGGCAGCAGGCCGGCTACCACGGCCTCGCCGGACAGGGACAGCCCGGGCAGGCCATCCAGGGCGGCCCGCCAGCCCCGGCCGGACGTGGCGGCCAGCACGGCCGGGCCGGACACCATGGCCGCGGCGGCCGCTCCCCGGGCCACCAGCCCGGACGGGCCGACCGAGATCCCGGCGCCGGGCGCGCCCGCGGTGGACGCGGCCAGCACCAGAGCGGGATGCCGGTCCAGGCTGTGCCACAGCGCCGGGCCGCCCGCGTGGACGATGGCCGGCACGCCGGCCTCGGCGGCGTAACTGGCCAGCGAGGCGTAGACATCGATCGGCAGCCCGGCCGGCAGGCCGCCGCTCAGCACCACGGCGTCCGTGCCGGACAGCAGCTTGCGGTACTCGCCCGCGAACCGGCCGAGTTCCTCGGTAGTGATGAACGGGGCCGGCTCGGTCAGCCGGGTGCTCTGCTCCCGGGCCTCGTCCAGCACCTCGACCACCCGGCGCGACTCGTGGCCGATCCGGGTGAACGCGGTGGCCACGCCGGACCGGGCCAGGTCGGTCTCGATCAGGTTGGCCGCCCCGCCGCCGGCGAAGCCGGCCGCCACCACGTCCTCGCCCAGGCCGGCCAGCACGCGGGCCACGGTCAGGCCGCCACCGCCGGCCCGGGTGTACATCCGGCTGATGTGGTTGGCCGCGCCCCAGGCGACCCGCCGCGTTTCGTAGCTGACCTGCAGGCTGGCGTTCAGCGAGACGGTGAGGATCACGTGGCCAGTTCCGCGGCCATCGTGGCGCCCAGTTCCCAGCACGCCTCGCGGTCCGCCGGCCCGGGATCGCCCAGCACGGTGACCGGCGGCCGGGCCCGCCGCCAGCCCAGCCCGGTGGCGATGGACTCCACCGCCCGCACCGCCCCGCCGGTGTCGCTGTTGCCGTGCACGTACAGCGCGTACGGCCGGCCCTGGGTTGCGGTCAGGCAGGGGTAATAGATCGTGTCGAAGAAGTGCTTGAGCGCGCCGGACATGTAGCCGATGTTGGCCGGCGTGCCGAGCAGGTAGCCGTCCGCACCGAGCACGTCCAGCGCGGTCGCGGCCAGCGCGGGCCGGACCACCACGTTGACATCCTCGATCTCGTCGGTGCCCGCACCGGCCAGCACGGCCTCCAGCATCGCCTGCATGGACGGCGAGGAGGTGTGCTGCACGATCAGCAGCCGGGCCATCGTCCACCGGCAGCCGGGCGGCCGCGGCCTGCTATTAGCACCTGGCGAGTGTACGCCCGCCTGCGCGCCTGGCGCGGGTCACGTCAGGCCGCGCCGCCCGCTCCGACCTCGGCGGCCACCTGCCGGATCGCGCTGGCCACCAGGTCCGGACGCTGCCGGTGGATCTGGTGGCCGCTGCCGTGTACCACGATGTGGCGGCCGCGCGGAGCGGACGCGGCCAGGCCGGCCTGCAGCTCCGTCCAGTGCGCCCGGAACCGGCGCGGGAAACCCCGGGTGGCGCTGAGCACCACGACCGGCACGTCGGGAAACGGCGGCTGGGTACGGCGCAGTTCGCGCAGCAGGGCGAGGCTGGCCGCGGTGTCGCCGCCGCGCAACTCGTCGGGCCGGCCCAGCCGGGCCAGCCGCAGCCCCGGCCGGGCCACCCGGGGCAGCGCCTCGGTCAGCTGCTCATGGGCCGGATCGACCAGGACCAGCCCGGCCACCAGGTCCGGCCGGCGCAGCGCCAGCAACTGCACCAGGATGCCGCCCCAGCTGTGCCCGGCCAGCACGCACCGGCCGGTGGTCGCGCTGGTGATGACGGAGGTGAGGTCGGCCAGCTGACGGGCCAGGATGACCGGATCGGCGGCGGGCGGGCTGGCGCCGAGCCCGGCCCGGTCGTAGGCGACGACGTGCAGGTGCGGCGCCAGCAGGTCCATCACCGGCCGCCACGAGGCGGCCACGTCGTTCCGGCCGGCCTCCAGCAGCACATCGGGGCGGCCTGATCCCGTCTCGATCCGGCGCAGCGTACGGCCGACCACACCGGGAGCCTACGCGGTGCGGATAGGTTGGATCCGCTACCGAGGAGGGTCATGCGTTCTGCTGCTGGCACCGCCGCCGCCGACCTCGGCTGCGTGCTGCTGTTCGTGCTGATCGGCCGGGCCAATCACCACGCGGGGGGCGGCCCAGCCGGGCTGTGGGACACGTTCTGGCCGTTCGCCGCGGGTGCCGTGGCCGGGCTGCTGGCGACCCGGTTCTGGCGGCGGCCAACCGTGCTGCTGCCGACCGGCGTCGGCGTGTGGCTGGGCACGGTGGTTATCGGGATGATTCTCCGGGTGCTGGCTGGCCAGGGCACGGCGTTCGCGTTCATCCTGGTCGCGCTGGCGTTCCTCGGCCTGTTCCAGCTCGGCTGGCGGCTGCTCTGGCAGCGCCTCGTGCCGACCCGCCGCCGCGCCCGCTCCGCCGCCTAACACCGGTCCGCCGCCTAACTCCGCTCCGGCCCAAGTTCGGCTCCTTTGACAGTTGACACTAACGTTTGAGATCACTTACGTTAGCGAGTGCTATCAGAGGGCGTTAGGCAGGAGGAGGGCAGGCGTGGCGACGGCGGGTGAGCGGGGCACGGACGAGGCGCTCAAGGCGATCGCCGAGCCGCGCCGCCGGGCCATCCTGCGGCTGGTGGCCGACGAGGAGCTGGCCGCCGGGGAGATCGCGGCGGCGTTCGACGTGACCAGGACCGCGGTCAGCCAGCACCTCACCGTGCTGAAGAGCGCCGGGCTGCTGACCGAACGCCGGGACGGCACCCGCCGGCTGTACCGGGCCCGGCCGGAGGGGCTGGACGGACTGCGGGAGTTCCTGACCGAGATGTGGGCGTCATCGCTGGATGCCGCCCGCCAGATCGTCGAAGCGGAGCGAGGGATCAGTGACGATGAGCACGCCGCCAGCGCTGGCTGACCGGCTGCGCCGCCCGCCGGTGCGGCAGTCCACTACGGTGCGCAGCGACGTCCGGCACACGTTCGAGACGTTCGTCGCCACCATCGGCGCGTGGTGGCCGGCCGTCCCGTTCTCGGCCGGGAAGGACCGGGTGCGCTCGGTCACGGTGGAGCCGCAGGCCGGCGGCCGGGTCTACGAGACCTGGGCCGACGGCACCGAGGTTGACTGGGCGAGCTGCTCGCGTGGGAGCCGCCGACCCGGTTCGTGATGACCTGGGCGATGACGCCGGTGCCGACCGAGGTCGAGTTGTCCTTCGCCGTGCTCGGCCCGGCGCTGACCCGGGTCACCGTGGAGCACCGGGGTTGGGCCGCGCTGACCGACCAGCAGCTGGCCGAGGATTGCGCGCTGCCCGGCGGTTTTGCCAGCGGCGGCTACGCGGCCGGCTGGGCCCGGATCCTGGCCCGGTTCGCCGCGGCCGGCGCCGGTGCCGGGGCTACCGGAGAGGCCGCCGATGAGTAGCCCGCCCCAGCTGGCCACGTACCAGGTGGCGCTGCTCCGGCGCAGCCGGCAGTACCACGACTTCGACGAGGAGTCCCGGGAGCGGATCTTCCGCGAGCACCTGGCCTACACGCTCAGCATGGTCGCGAGCGGTGCGCAACTGGCCGCCGGGCCGGTGCGCGACAGCCCGGCCGAGGAGCAGGACATCTGCGGGCTGGGCGTGTACCAGAAGGACTCCCTGGACGAGGCCCGCCAGATCCTGGCCAACGACCCGGGCGTGCGGCAGGGGCTGTACACGTTCGACGTGATGACCTGGCTGACCGCGCCCGGCGTCATCACTCCCCCGGCGGCCCCGGCCCCGGGGTGATCCGGGCCGGTCTCAGGCCAGGTTGCCGGCCGGGCGCAGGACCGGACGGGCCCGCTGGGCCAGCCGCTGCCGGGCCGCGTCGGCGTTGTGCTGCAGGCGGGCCGCTTCCTGGTCCAGCACGCCGGCGCCGGTGTCGGTCAGCCGGTAGTACCGGCGGAGCCGGCCCTCGATCACCTCTTCCCGGTCCGGCTCGAGCAGCCCCTCGGCGGCCAGCCGGTCCAGCGCGCCGTACAGCGTGCCGGGCCGCAGCTCCAGCCGGCCGCCGGACAGCGCGGCCACCTCACCGATGATCGCGTAACCGTGCAGCGGCTGCGGGGCCAGTGCGGCCAGGATCAGGAAGGTGGGCTCACGAAGCGCATCGCCCATGAACGCAATGTAACGGTGATCAATGTATGTTGGCAAGGAGCCCGTTACCGGCCCTAGCAGCTACCCGCCAGCCGCCGGGACCCAGCCGCCGTCACCCAGCCGCCGCCGACCGGCCGCCGTTACCCCAGCCGAGCACCCACGGGACGACCAACCGATAAGTTTTCGGTGCCGACCCCCACGACGGACTCTGGGCCGGGATCCCGCCCGCTCCGGGCTCGAAGCTGCTCGGCACCGACGCGGTGAAAATTTCTCTGCGCACCACGTAATCCGGCCGCGACCGCGACGTCGGCTGCGAGTATGTGGGCTGGTCGCAGGCGTGTCGCCGCACCGGGACGGGCGCGAACTCACCGAGTATCCGAGCCCGGCATTGACCACCGGCGCAACTCGCCTCACAATCCGAAATATTTCGGATAGCTATCGAGGAGGGGTTATGCGCAGACGGATCCGTGCCCTGGCCGGTCTGGCCGCGGTCTTAGTGGTAGCGGCCGGTCTCTGGCTGCATACCGTGGCACCGGCCCAGGCGGCGTCCCTGGTGCAGGTGACGAACTTCGGCAACAACCCCGGTGGCGACCAGATGTACGTCTACGTCCCGGACACGGTCACCGCCAACCCGCCGATCCTGGTCGCCCTGCATCAGTGCACCGGATCGGGGCCGGGGTTCTACGCGAGCACCGAGTTCGCCTCACTGGCCAACCAGTACGGGTTCATCGTCATCTACCCGTCGGTGACCCGGAGCGGCAGTTGCTGGGACGTGTCCTCGTCACAGGCGCTGACCCGCAACGGCGGCAGCGACCCGGTCTCGATCATGTCCATGGTCACTTACGCGGAGCAGCACTACAACGGCAACCCGAACCGGGTCTATGTCACCGGCGCCTCGTCCGGCGCCATGATGACCGACGTCCTGCTGGGCGACTATCCCGACGTGTTCCAGGCGGGCGCGGCGTTCATGGGCGTGCCGTTCGGCTGCTTCTACACCGGCACCGTTGACGGGTGGAACTCCGCCTGCGCGCAAGGCCAGACCACCATGACCCCGCAGGCCTGGGGCAACCTGGTCCGGAACGCGGATCCCGGGTACACCGGCCCGCGCCCGCGGGTGCAGTTGTGGCACGGCACCGCGGATACCACGCTCAACTACGTCAACTTCGGCGAAGAGATCAAGCAGTGGACCAACGTGCTCGGCGTGAGCCAGACGCCGACCAGCACCGACACGCCGGTAGCGGGCTGGACCCGGACGCGCTACGCCAACAGCGCGGGCACGGTGGAGGTCGAGGCGTACAGCATCGCCGGCGCTGGGCACGTGCTGCCGGAAGCGGGCATGGCCGCCTACGCCATCCACTTCTTCGGCCTGGACTCCACCAGCCCGGCCAGCCCGCCGCCGACCAGCCCGCCTCCCACCAGCCCACCACCGACCAGCCCACCACCGACCAGCCCGCCGCCGACCAGCCCGGCCGGCCTGTCCTGCCACGTCACCTACACCACATCGAGCCAGTGGACCGGCGGGTTCGTGGCCAACCTGACCATCAGCAACACCGGGACGTCGGCCATCAACGGGTGGACGCTCCGCTTCACCTTCCCCGGCGACCAGAAGGTCACCAGCTCGTGGGATGGCACCATCTCGCAGAGCGGGGAGAGCGTGACCGCCAGCAACGCCAGCTATGACGCCACGATCAGCCCGGGCGGGAGCACCACGCTCGGCATGCAGGGCACGTGGGCCAGCAGCGACGCCAGCCCGGCGAGCTTCACCATCAACAACACCGCCTGCACCTGAGCCCACGGCAGTGGGGTTAGCGCGGTGCTTTTTGCCGCACCGGCGGGCTGTGTCGGATTCGTTTTGGCTGGCGGGGCGCGAGGTGGCGTTGCCGGGCTGGCTGGGCTGGGCGGCCGGGATTCGGGCTGGGCGGGCGGGCCGGGCTGGGCGGCCGGGGCCCTGGTCGTCAGCCGGGCAGGGCGGCGAGGGCAGCGGGGGTGAGGTTCCCGGTGGTGATGGCCTTGAAGAGGTTGTGCACGGTGACGGTGAATCGCCATTCGGCGCTGGCTTTGGGTTTACCGCGGGTGGCCAGCTGGCGGATGCCCATGTTGTGCTTGATGTGCCCGTGGGGGGTCTCGGCGATGTGGCCGCGTTTGCGGTAGGCGGTGATGCCTTCGCTGGCGGCCAGCCGGGCGGCCATCGCCGCGATCGGCCCGCCATTATCGTCGTGGGCGTCCCGCTCACCGTCCCAGGCGGTGGTGTCCTGGGCGGTGGCGGCCTGGCGTGCGGTTTTCTCCAGGTCGCGGTGCTTGCCGACGGCGATCAGCCGGTCGGGGCCAGCGGCGGTGAGGTTGTCCCCGGACAGGTACCCGGCGTCGGCCAGCACCAGCCCGATCCTGCTGCCGTCGTCGTCCTGGGTGGCGCTGGCCGGCGCCGGCTGATGGGCCGTGATCAGCGTGGCGGCGTCTTCGGCCTGGCGCAGCATCGGGGTGAACCACCCGGTATCGGTGGTGTCGCAGGTGAGCTCGGTGGCGATGATCAGCCCGTCTTCGCTGGTCATGTTCTGGGCGTTGTAACCCTGGATGAACCCGCCGCCGCGGACCGGCATCAGCCGCGAGTCCGGGTCGGTGATGTTGCGGACCGGCCCGCAGGAGCTCGCGGCGGCCTGGCGCTGCGCCTCAGCGGCCCTGGCTTCTGCCCTGGCCAGGCGGGCGCGGGCGGCCCGCACGCGCCCGCAGTCCTCCACGCCCCTCTTGGGACTGTCCCGGCGGCTGCCCGGCACCCGCGGCCCCGCGGCCCGCGCTTCCAGCCGCGTGATCTGCGCCGCCCGGTCAGCGCGGGCCCGGTCCAGCCGCGCCCGGGCCGCGGCCACCGCCGCAGCCAGTGGCGGCGGCCCCGGCGCGCGGCCCCCGCGGGCCAGGTAATCCTGCGCCTGCGCCTCCCGGGCCGCCTCCGCGGCCTGGCGTTCTGCTTCCAGGTCCGCCAGCGCCGCGGCGATCCGGGCTGCCCGGGCCGCCGGGTTCACCGCATCCGGCGGCACCTCGTCACCACGCCGTCCTTCACCGAACAGCTCATCCTCGGCCTCATCCGCCGCCGCGTGCGCCGCCACCGCTTTGGCTGCTTCCTCCGCGGCCAGCTTCCGCAGCGTCTCCTCGCGCCGGTTCGCCGCCTTCGACGCGTTCGCGGTGACCTTCGTGCCATCCAGCGCGATCGTCCCCAGCTTCCCCATCCCCAGCTTCGCGCACAGCACCAGCACCTCAGCGAACAGGCTCCCTGCCGCCCCGGGGAACGCCGCCCGGAACCGGGCGATCGTCACGTGATCAGGGGCATTGCCCGCGCAGATCACCCGGAACGCCACATCGGCCAGGCACGCCGCCTCGATCCGCCGCGAGGAGGTGACCCCCTGCGCATACGCCCACATCAGCAGCGTCACCAGCATGTCCGGGTCATACCCCGCCGTCCCCGGCCCGCCGGTCCGCCGCCGCGCATGAAACACCGACGTGTCCAGATGATCGCTGACCGCCCCGATCACCAGCCACACCGGATGATCCGCCGGCAGCCACTCCCGCATATCCGGCGGCAGCAGGAACGGCTGATCCCGCTGCACCGGCCTGTAGCCCTTCGCCATGGGAAAATCATCCCAAAACATCATCTACCAGCACAAACAACACGCCGCAGGACACCAGCCGATTCTGCAACAGCCCGCCGGCGAGGCAAAAAGCACCGCGCTAATGGCGGGCGAGCCGCCGCCTGGCCCGGCGTCCAGGCCGCCGAGTCTTGTCAGCGGCCGGGCCCGGCTCGTAGACTGAACGTTCAGTCAGCCACCAGGGGCGTCGAGTGCATCCGACGGCGCCAGGCAAAGGAGCAGGACCGTGCCGAGCCCACAGCCAGGGCCTTCCGCCAATCTCCAGGACATCATCGCCGAGCAGGAAAAGATCTTCGTCGAGCGGCAGCCGGAGTCCGCCCGGATGGCCAGCCTGGCCAGCCACAGCCTGGCCGGCGGGGTCACCTCGAGCTGGCAGATCACGGTCCCGCAGGCGGTCTGGCTCAGCCACGGCAAGGGTTCCAAGATCTACGACGTGGACGGCAACGAGTACGTCAACCTGCACGGCGGGTACGGTGCGGCGCTGGCCGGCCACGCGCACCCGGCCATCGTGGAGGCGGTGCGCAGCCAGACCGGCCTGGGCACGCACTTCGCCCAGCCGACCCGCAGCGCGGTCGCCGTCGGCGAGGAACTCGCCCGCCGGTTCGGCCTGCCGCTGTGGCGCTTCGCCAACTCGGGCACTGAGGCGACCATGGACGCCGTGCACCTGATGCGCGCCATCACCGGCCGGGACCTGATCATCAAGGTGGAGGGCTGCTACCACGGCCACCACGACTCGGTCCAGGTCTCGGTGGCCCCGGAGGCTGAGGAGGCCGGGCCGGCCGACGATCCGGCTCAGGTGCCGAGCAGCACCGGCATCCCCGAGGCGATCATGCGGCTGACCCTGGTGGCCACGTTCAACGACCTCGGCTCCGTGCGGCGCCTGCTCGACCAGCACCCGGGCCAGGTGGCCGGGATGATCATCGAGCCGGTGATGATGAACGCGGGGATCATCGAACCCGAGCCCGGCTACCTGTCGGCGCTCAAGGATCTGCTGCACTCCCACGGCGCGCTGCTCACCTTCGACGAGGTCAAGACCGGCCTCACCGCGGGGCCGGGCGGCGCGACCGGGCTGACCGGGGTCACCCCGGACATCATCTGCCTGGCCAAGGCCATCGGCGGCGGCGTCGCCATCGCGGCCATCGGTGGCTCGGCCGAGGTGATGGAGCATGTCGCCAACAACGACTACGAGATGGTGGGCACGTTCAACGGCAACCCGCTGGCCATCGCCGCCTGCCGGGCCATGCTCACCGAGGTGGTCACCCCGGAGGCGTACCAGCAGATCGACCTGCTGCGCGAGCGCGCGGTGGCCGGCATCGAGCGGGAGATCGCCCGCACCGGGCTGGCCGCGCACGTGGTCGCGGTCGGGGCCAAAGGGTGCGTCGTGTTCTCCCCGGAACCGGTCCACAACTACCGCGGCTTCCTGGGCATCGACGACCGGTACAGCCATGCGCACTGGCTCTTCCAGCACAACGGAGGGGTCTTCCTGCCGCCCTGGGGCAAGATCGAGCAGTGGCTGATCTCGGTGCAGCACGACGAGTCAGACATCGACCTGCTGGTGCAGAACTTCGCCGCGTTCGCCACCGCGGTAACGAGCTGAGCCGCAGGTTTCGGTCATGTTTCGCCTGCTAACTGACCTTTTGCCGAGGAGGGCTTGCGCCTAAGCTGGCGCAGTAGTACCTGTTATTGACGGACTGTTCAGTCAGGATTCACGGCCGCGTAGACCCACTGCCACCAGAGGAACCCCGCCAGAGCAACCCGCCAGAGGAACCTGCCAGAGGAACCCGGAACAGGAAGAAGCGAGCTGGTGCATCCGCGAGAGGGCTGGCCGAAGGATGGGTCCCGCCCGCCGTTGTTCTCCCGGCCGGTCTCCCGGCGGAGCTTCCTGGCCCGGACCGGCGGCGCTGGCCTGGCCGCGCTGGGCGGCGGCGCGCTGCTCGACGCGTGCGCGCCGGCCTTGGCCGGCCGGGGCACCGTCCCGCTGCCCCGGCCCAACAACCCGGTGACCTGGCCGGTCTACCCGGACAACAAGCCGATCGCCAGCGGCCTCAAGCCGGAGACCGGGGCGACCCTGCAGATCTACAACTGGGTCGCCTACGTCAACCAGGCCTGCCTGAACCACTTCGCCAAGAAGTACAACTGCAAGGTCCAGCTGACCACGTTCAACACGATGAACGAGGCCATCTCCAAGCTGCGCAGCAACCTGTCCTTCGACGTGTTGATGGGCGTCACCGTGGACGTGCTGGGCCAGCTCATCGAGTCCAAGCTGATCCAGCCGCTGAACCACAGCTACCTCCCGAACATCAGCCAGGCCTGGCCGGACTTCACCCACCCGTTCTACGACCGGGGCTGGCAGTACACCGTGCCGTACACCATCTACACCACCGGCATGGCCTGGCGGAAAGACCTGGTGCACGAGAACCCGTACGCGATGCGCAACCCGTGGGCGATGCCCTGGCAGGGCAAGTACAAGGGCAAGGTGGCGATCCTGGACGACTACCGGGAGAGCATCAGCCTCGGGCTGATGAAGAACGGGATCTTCAACCTGAACACCACCGACCCCGGCCAGATCGCGCTGTCCCGGCGGTCGCTGCAGGAGCTGTCCAGCCTGACCAACGTGCACATCGACAACAACGACTACACCGAGGTCCCGAACGGCCAGACGTGGATCCACCACGCCTGGTCCGGGGACATGGCCTCGGCGCAGTACTACATGCCCAAGGGGGTGCCGGTGGAGACGGTCGGCTACTGGTTCCCGACCGACGGCCGCGGCCCGGTGGCCAACGACACGAACACCGTGCTGAGCACGGCCACCAACCCGGTGCTGGCCCACCTCTTCCTCAACTACCTGCTGGACCTGCCCAACGTGCTGGAGAACATCAGCTTCAACGGCTACATGCAGCCGCTGACCGAAGTCACCCCGCAGCGGCTGGTCAAGGAGCAGTTGCTGCCCAAGAGCCTGATATCCACCGCGGTGCTGCCGTCCTACTTCCGCCGCGGGCTCGGTGAACTGCAACTGCCGGTGGACGCGGACGCGCGCTGGCAGCAGGCCTGGCTCGTCGTGAGCAACGGGATCTAGCCGTGACCGCCGCGACCACTCCCGCGCAGAGCACCCCGCCGCAGCAGGCCAGCCGGGCGGCACGCACCGGGCCGAGCAAGCTGTTCTATGTGTTGCTGGCGCTGCCCGGCATCATCTGGCTCACCGTGCTCTTCATCGTGCCGTTCTACGCCGTGCTGGCCATCGCCCTGGGCCAGCTGGACCGGCTGTTCGAGTCGCCGATCGCGGTGTGGAACCCGCTGAGCTGGAGTTCCTCCAACGTCATCAACGTCTGGCACGACCTCGTCGGCCCCACCTCGTTCGCCGGGCCGATCGTGCTCCGGACCATCTGGTACGTAGCCGCCGCGTCGGTGCTGTGCCTGCTGATCGCCTACCCGACGGCGTACTTCGTGGCCCGGTTCGCCGGCTGCGGAAGGGGCTGTTCCTCATCCTGCTGATCGCGCCGTTCTGGATCAGCTACATGATGCGCATGCTGGCCTGGGTCAACCTGCTGCAGACCGACGGCTACGTGAACAAGGCGCTGTCGTCGATCGGCCTCATCTCCAGCCCGGTCAACTGGCTCGGCGGGCATTCCTTCACCGTGATCCTGGGCCTGGTCTACGGCTACATCCCGTACCTGATCCTGGTGCTCTACGCCGGGCTGGACCGGATCGACCCGGCGCTCATCGAGGCCGGCCGCGACCTGGGGCTGAACCGGGTGCGCACGTTCCTGCGCGTCACGCTGCCGCTGTCCCGGCAGACCATTCTCACCGGCATGCTGATCACCGTGCTGCCGATGATCGGCGACTACTTCACCAACCAGCTCATGTCCGGCTCGGCCAGCACGTCGATGATCGGCAACCTGATCCAGGGCCAGCTCGGCACGCCCGGCCTGGAGGGGCAGGGTGCGGTGCTGTCGATGGTGCTGCTGATCGTGCTGCTGGTGCCGATGATCTACTACGTGGTGGCCACGAACCGCTCCGGGCGGGAGGCATCATGACCGCGACCAGCCGGTCCCGGAGGGCGGCCCGATGACCGCGACCAGTGCGCCCGCGCAGGCCCGGGGCCGGGCCGAGGCCGCACCGCGCAGTGGACTACGGCGGATGCTGCCGCGCCGCAACCCGTGGGGCCACCCGTGGTTCCTGGAGGGCTTCACCTGGCTGTACCTGATCTGGTCGCTGGTGCCGATCGGCATCGCGGTGCTGTTCTCGTTCAACAACGGCAAGTCGCAGAGCGCCTGGCAGGGCTTTTCCTGGCGGTGGTACTTCAGCGACCCGGTGAACTCGGTGCTGCACAACCCGCAGCTGCACGCGGCGGTCATCCAGACGGTACGGCTGTCCGTGCTCACCACAATCATCGCGGTACCGCTCGGCGTTGCGTTCGCGCTGGGCATCAACCGGTGGCGCGGCATCACGTCGTCCAGCTTCAACTTCGTGATGCTGCTGTCCTTCGTCGTGCCCGAGCTGATCTTCGGTGTGGCCATGTTCTTCGCCTTCACCGTGCTGTTCAGCCGCGTGCACCTGGGCACCACGGCCGAGGTGCTGGGCCTGGTCACCTGGAACGTGAGCTGGCCGGCCATCATCGTGCAGGCCCGGCTGGTCGGCCTCGGCCGGCAATATGAGGAGGCCGCCGCCGATCTGGGGGCTAATCAGTTCCAGACGATGTGGCGGGTGATGGTCCCGCTGCTCGGCCCGGCCATCTTCGCCAGCGGGGTGCTGGTCTTCTCCGGGGTCATCGACGACTTCGTGATCGTGGACCTGCTGTCCTCCAACGCGAGCAACACGCCGATCTCGGTGATCATCTACTCCACCCAGCACGGCGGCAACGGCGGCCCGGCGCTGAACGCACTCGGCACCATCGCGCTGGTCATGTCGCTGATCATCGCGGTCATCGGCTTCCTGGGCTACCGCTGGATGACCCGCGGCGAGCGGGGCAGCCGGCTGGAGGCGCTGACCACGATCGCCGGCACCGACTGACCAGAACCCCTGAGCCGCCCCGCCCCCTCAGCGGCTCGGCCCTCAGCGGACCCGGGCCACCCCGCAGTACCCCCACCGCGAGCTGTCGCTGTCCGCCAGCCGGGGGTCCTCACACCCCCACAGGCCCAGATGCGCGACCTCGGCCGCGGCGCCATGGTACGGCGGCACCAGCTCGAGGCCGTCGAAGAACCGGGCGATAGCGCTCCGGGACCGCGGGTGGAACTGGACCGCGGCGTCCGCGTACACCTCCTGCCAGCGCTGCACCGCGATCGGCGGCACCCCGTCCGAGGTGGCGTGGGACAGCGCCACGAAGCTGCCCGGCGCGAGCTGGTCAAGGTAGGCCCGCAGCAGCCGCCGCGGGTCGGACCCGTCCGCCACGAAGTGCATGACCGCGGTCAGCACCAAGCCGACCGGCCGGGCGAAATCGACCAGCTCACGCAGCCGCGGGTCGGCAATCAACGGGGCTGGGTCGCGCAGGTCGGCCTGGATGAACTCGGCGTCGGGGTCACCGCGCAGCACGGCCGCCTGCTCCGCCACCGTCGGGTCCAGGTCCACGTAGACCACCCGGGCGTCCGGCCGGACCTCGCGCACCACCTCGTGCGTGTTGCCCACGGTGAACACGCCGCAGCCGATGTCTACGAACTGGCTGATGTCCTGGTCGGCGATCCACCGGGCGGCCCGCTGGTGGAAGCCGCGGTTGGCCCAGGCGATCTCGGTGAACTCCGGCACCACGTCCATCACCTTGGCCGCCGCCTCCCGGTCCACCGGGAAGTTGTGGCAGCCGCCGAGCATGAAGTCGTAGATGCGGGCCGCGCTCGGACGGCTCGTGTCGACCTCGGACAGCACCGGGGGGACCTCGGTCATCGTTCCTCCAGACACCCCGCCCCGGCACCTCATGGCACCCGCCCGAAAGGCGGTAAACCGACCCAAAAGTCACTCAAAGCTGTTTCGCAGCTACGTCGCAGATCTTACCCCGGCCGGTCCGCCCGCTGCCCTGCTCCGCGCCGCACAGGCACTCTCACTCTGAGTCAGCCGGTCTGCACGGGTGTGCTGGTCACCCGCAGTTCGTCCTCCTCGGCCGCGCCCAGCGCGCTGCCGCGCAGCACCCGGAGCGCGTCCGGGGCCAGATACACCTGCACCGGGGTGCCCTGGGCGAGGTGCTGCGGATGGTCGCCGTCGTTCTGCACCAGCGCCTGCAGCTGAGCGCCGGGCGCCAGCCGGAGCAGCACCTGGGTGGCTGCGCCCAGGAAGACCAGCCGCTCCACCATGCCCGGGATCCGGTTCGGCCCGGCTGAGCTGTGCTCCTCGATGCGCACCCGCTCCGGGCGGATCACCGCGTGCGCGGTGCCCAGCGCGGCCACGTCGGACCGCTCCACGTCCAGCGCGGACTCGCCGACATTCACGCGGCAGCGGGCGCCCGGGCCCTGCTCCACCACGTCCACTTCCATCAGGTTGGAGACACCCAGGAAGTCGGCCACGTAGGTGTCCGCGGGCTCCTCGTACACCTGTCGCGGGGTGCCGATCTGGACGATTCTGCCTTCGTGCATCACCGCCAGGCGGTCCGACATGGTCAGCGCTTCCTCCTGGTCGTGGGTGACGTAGAGGAAGGTGATGCCGACCCGCTCCTGCAGCGCCTTGAGCTCCACCTTGAGCGAGCGGCGCAGCTTGGCGTCCAGCGCGCCGAGCGGCTCGTCGAGCAGCAGCACGGCGGGCCCGAGGACCAGCGCCCGGGCCAGCGCCACCCGCTGCTGCTGGCCGCCGGACAGCGCGGCCGGCCGCCGCTTCGCGTAGGACCGCAACTCGACCAGGTCGAGGGCCTCATTCACCTTGTTGCTGACCTCACGCCTGGGCAGCTTCT
The DNA here is from genome assembly GCA_963717125.1 of uncultured Actinomycetes bacterium. Lineage (GTDB taxonomy): Bacteria > Actinomycetota > Actinomycetes > Streptosporangiales > Streptosporangiaceae > RYN-230. The sequence continues at coordinate 303,241 of CAVQVG010000017.1, read as the reverse complement.
GGTAGCGCAGCCCGAACGCCACGTTGTCGAACACGGACATGAACGGGAACAGCGCGTAGCTCTGGAACACCGTGTTCACGTTGCGCTTGTGCGGCGGCACCCCGGACATGTCGGTCCCGTCCAGCATGATCTTGCCGGCGGTGGGCTGCTCGAAGCCGGCGATCAGGCGCAGCGTCGTCGTCTTGCCGCAACCCGAGGGCCCGAGCAGGGAGAAGAACTCGCCGCTGTCCACGGTGAGTTCGATGTCGTCCACCGCGACTTCGGTGAACCGCTTGGTCAGCGAGATCAGCTGAATATGTCCACCGGCCACGGGGGCCTCCTTACCGTCACCTGCCGGGCGACCGCCCGGTCCACTCGAAACCAAGCTGGCCGGCCGCGTACCGCATGCCCACCTCGAAGGCGCGGGCCGGGCCGACCGACGGGTCCTGCAGCGCAACCTGGATGGCCAGCCCGTCCAGCAGCGCGGACAGAGTCAGTGCGAAATCATCCGCGCCCACCGGGCCGAACTCGCCGGCTTCCTGCCCGGTCAGCACCAGTGCCATGATCATCTCACGCCACCGCTCGTCGAACTTCTGCCGGACGCTGGCCACCTCGGGCAGCCGCACCGACTGGGCCCACAGGTCCAGCCAGAGCAGCCACGACGTGGTCGGGTAGATGTCCGCTTCGGGCAGGAAGTTCATCGCGACGAGTTCTTCCAGCCGCCCGGCCGCGGTGGGGATCGCCGCCATCCGCCGGGTGCCCGCCTCGTACCAGGTGTCCTCGGCGTACCGGAGCGCCTCGGTGAGCAGTTGGTCCTTGGTCTTGAAGTAGTAGATGACCAGGGCCGGGCTGGTCCCGGCGCGAGCCGCGACGTCCGCGATCCTGGTGTCCGGGAAGCCACGCTCCTCGATCACGTCGAGGGCGGCCCGCAGCATTTGCTCGCGGCGCTGGTCGGCGGTGTCGGCGACAGCGCCAGCACGTTCAGTCATGCGAACATCCTCGCCCACTCTGCGCACCAGGGTCGCTGACTCCGGAGCGTTCATCCGCCGCCTCCACGACACCGATTGGGCGCCGGCCACTTGTGGCAACCGTAGCAGCTTTCTAGACTGAACATTCAGTCAATGTCGCGGGAATCTTCCCGCGAACGTCTTAGCACACCTGCATGGAGGCGGAACAGATGGCCGCAACACAGGCCGGAACCTACGATGCGATCGTCGTCGGCGGGGGACACAACGGGCTGGTCGCGGCGGCCTACCTGGCTCGCTCCGGGGCACGCACCCTGGTCGTGGAGAGCCGCGGCAAGACCGGCGGCGCGGCGACCACGGAGGCACCCTGGCCGGACGCACCCGAGTTCAAGGTGACCCGGCTGTCCTACGTGATGAGCCTGCTCCCGCCGACCATCATCAAGGACCTGGAGCTGGCCCGGCACGGCTACAAGATCTACCCGATGGGCCCGTACTACCAGGCGTTCCCGGAGGGCGGCTCGATCAAGCTGTACGCCGACGACGCCAGGCGCAACCACGAGGAGGTGTCCAAGTGGTCCAAGAAGGACGCGGACGCCATGCCGCGCTGGGACGCCTGGCTGGCCGGCCTGGCCGAGGTGCTCGGCCCGCTGCTGCTCACCGTGCCGCCGAACCTGGGCTCGCGGAAGCCGCGCGACCTGTCCGAGACGCTCCGGCTGGCCTGGCGGCACCGCGGCCTGGACGTGCGCACGATCGCCGACGTGACCCGGCTGATGACGATGAGCATCGCCGACCTGCTGGACGACTGGTTCGAGTCCCCGCAGGTGAAGGGGGCACTGGCGGTCAACGGCGTGATCGGCACCTGGGCCGGCCCGTTCGAGCCGGGCACCGCCTACGTGATGGCGCACCACTCCATCGGCGACGTGGGTGACGGGCACCTCGGCAACTGGGGCTTCCAGGAAGGCGGCATGGGCGGGGTGTCCAGCGCGATCGAGTCGGCCGCCCGCGAGCACGGCGCCGAGGTCCGGCTGAACGCCAAGGTGGCCACCGTCATCGTCGAGAACGGCAAGGCCCGCGGCGTGGTGCTGGACAACGGCGACGAGCTGCGGGCCAGCGTGATCGTGTCCACGGTGCACCCGCGGATCGCGTTCCTGGACCAGATCGGCCGCGAACACCTGCCGCCGGACTTCACCGCCGACATCGAGCACTGGAAGACCCGCAGCGGCGTGGTGAAGATCAACCTGGCCCTGGGCGAGCTGCCCGACTTCACCGCCGACCCCGGCGCCAACCTGCAGGAGCACCACACCGGCTCGGTCGAGATGGCGCCGACCATGGAGTACATCGAGCGGGCCTTCCAGGACGCCCGGGAGGGCCGCCCTGCAGCCCGGCCGTTCAGCGACGGGGTCATCCCGACCGCGTTCGACAAGACGCTGTGCCCCGAGGGCACGCACATCATGTCGCTGTTCACCCAGTGGGTGCCGGAAGAGTGGAGCGACCAGCCGCACACCGCGGAACTCGAGGCCTACGCCGACCGCATGATCGACTGCTACAACGAGCTCGCGCCCAACTTCAAGGCGTCCATCCTGCACCGGGACATCGTCGGCCCATACGAGATGGAGCAGGAGTACGGCCTGGTCGGCGGGAACATCTTCCACGGCGAGCTGTCCCTGGAGCAGCTGTTCCACATGCGCCCGGCCCCCGGCTACGCCGACTACCGCACCCCGGTGCGCGGCCTGTACTACGGCAGCTCGGCCACGCACGCGGGCGGCGGCGTGTGCGGCATCCCCGGCTGGCAGGCGGCCCGGGCGGCTATCGCCGACCAGAAGGCGGCCAAGCGGTCGTCCAGCGTGCGCCGCCTCACCCGGCGGTCATGACCAACCACCCCCATCCAGCCGAACGCCAGTACCCGCGAACTGGCGCTGCCCAGGACTCCTGTCCCCGGCGTACTCCCCCGCCCCCGGCTAGCTCCAATGACGCAGCAGCCGGGGGTCGGGGGTCAGCCAAACCCCGCTCGTGGCCACCGCCGCCCCCGGCCGCCCCGCCGGCGACGGACGACCGCACGGCACTCAGCGCGATGCTGGAGGCGCGGAGGGTGGCGCTGGTCGGGGCCAGCCCGCGGGAGGGCAGCCTGGGCCAGCGGATGATCACCGAGATGGCCCGGAGCTCGCCCGCGCCACGGACCTACCTGGTCAACCCGCGGCACACCGAGATCGCCGGGACACGGTGCTACGCATCCCTGGCCGACCTGCCCGAACCCATGGACCTGGTGCTGCTGGCCGTGCCGGACGCGGCCCTCGAAGAACAGGTCACGCTGGCCGCGCAGCGCGGTGACCGGTCCGCGGTCATCTTCGGCAGCGCGCACGAGCCGCCCGGCCCGCGCCCGGCTGGCCAGCCCAGCCTGCGCGACCGGCTGGCCGCCACGGCCAGGGCCGCGGGCATGGCGGTGTGCGGGGCGGGCTGCATGGGCTTCGTCAACGTGACCCGCGGGCTGCGCGCGGTCGGCTACGTGGAACCTGACCCGCTGCCCCGCGGGCCGATCGCGCTGATCACCCACTCCGGCTCGGTGTTCTCCGCGCTGCTGCGCACCCGGCGCAGGCTCGGCTACACGGTGGCCGTCTCCTCCGGGCAGGAACTCGTCACCAGCGCGGCCGAGTACGCGGAATGGGCGTTGGGCCAGCCGGAGACACAGGTGCTGGCGCTGGTACTGGAAGCGGTCCGGGAGGCCAGCCGGCTACGGGCGGTGCTCGCCTCGGCCGCGGCCCGGGACATCCCGGTGATGCTGCTCGCCGCGGGCCGCTCGGCACGCGGCCGGGCCATGGTGTCCGCGCACTCGGGGGCGCTGGCCGCCGCCGACGGCGGCTGGGAGGCGCTGGCCCGCGCCTACGGCGTGCACCGGGTCGGTGACCTGGCCGAACTCGCCGACACGCTGGAGCTGTTCGCGACCGGCCGGCGGAGTGGGCCGGGCGCGGGCGCTGCTGGCACCGGCATCGCCACCGTGCATGACTCCGGGCTGGAACGCGCGCACGTCGCGGACGTCGCCGACGAGCTGGGGGTGCCGTTCGCGGCGATCGGCGAGCCGACCGCGGCCCGGCTGGCCGGGCTGCTCGATCCCGGGCTGGAGCCGGCCAACCCGCTGGACATCTGGGGCACCGGGGCCCGGGCCGGGGAACAGCTGTCCGGGGCGCTGGCCGCGCTGGCCGGCGACCCGGCGGTGGCCGCGGTGGCGCTGGCCGTCGACCTGGTGCACGAGTACGACGGCGACCAGTCCTACCCGCTCGCGGTGACCGAGGCCGCGCGGCGCACCACCAAGCCGGTCGTGGTGCTCAGCAATCTGCCCGCCGGCATCGACCCGGACGTCGCCGCGCGGCTGCGGGCCAGCGGCATCCCGGTGCTGGAGGGCGCCCGTACCGGGCTGCTCGCGCTGGGTCATCTGCTGGACCACGGCCGCGCGGCGCCGCCGGGGCCGGCCCCGCGCATCGACCAGGCCCGGCGGGCGCGCTGGATGGCGGTGCTCGCGGCGGGCGAGGCGCGCGGGGCCGCGCTGGCCGACCTGCTCCGGGACTACGGGATCGTGGTGGCCCGGACCTGGGCCGCGGCCAGCGACGCCGAGGCGATCTCCGCCGCAGCGGAGATCGGCTACCCGGTGGTGCTGAAGACCGACGAGCCCGGGATCGCGCACAAGTCGGACGCGGGCGGCGTGGTGCTGGGGCTGGCCGGCCCGGCCGAGCTGACCGCGGCCTACCAGGACCTGGCCGAACGGCTCGGCCGGCGGGTGCTGGTGTGCGAGACCATCCCGGCCGGCCCGGAACTGTCGCTGGGGCTGGCCCGGGACCACGAACTGGGCCCGCTGCTGGTGCTGGGTGCGGGCGGGGTGCTGGTGGAACTGCTCGCCGACCGGGCCGTCGCGCTGCCCCCGGCCGGCCCGGAGCAGGCCCGGCAGCTGATCGGCCAGCTCCGGGTGGCGGCCCTGCTGACCGGGGTGCGCGGCCAGCCCGCGGCCGACCTGGGCGCGGTGACGGACGCCGTCACCGGGCTGTCTCAGCTGGCGGTCGAGCTGGGCGACGGGCTGGAGGCGCTGGATATCAACCCGCTGATCTGCGGCGCGCACGGCGCGGTGGCGGTAGATGCCCTGGCCATCCCCAGAAAGTTCACATTACGGAGTTAATCCGGTCATGTGGGGGCAGGACCGTATGACTATGCGCACCCGGATTGCCTGGGACGATTGGCCCATGCTGGAGAGCGGCACCGGCCGCCTCGGCGCGCTCATCCGGGATGGTCTGGCCGCGGCCCAGACCATCGCCCGGGAGCAGGGCCTGCCCGGCGGGGACCCGGTGATCCTGTCCTGCCGGGGGAACCTGGTGGTGCACCTGGCCCCGGCCCCGGTGGTGGCCAAGGTGGCCACGCTGACCGCGTGGACCCGGCGCAACCCGTTCGACTGGCTGGCCCGCGAGGTGTCGGTCGCCGATTACGCGGACCGCCGCGGCGGCCCGGTGGTGCCGCCGACCCGGCTGGCCGACCCCGGCCCGCACCGCAGCGGCGGCCTGGCCGTCAGCCTGTGGACCTACCTGCCGCCGTCCGGCGCAGACCCGGCCGGTCTCCGGCCCGGCCCCGCCGACGTGGGCGCGGCGCTGGCCGCGCTGCACCGCGCGCTGGACGGCTACCCGGCCCGGCTGCCCTGGCTCAGCCCGGCCCTGGACCAGGTGACCGAGGGCCTGGCCGCGCTGGAAGCCGGGCACGTGCTGGACCCGGCCCGGCTGGCCGCGCTGCGCGCCCGGCACGCGGAGATCAGGGCCGGGCTGGACCGGCTGGCCGGGACCCCGGTGGTGCTGCACGGCGACGCGCACGGCGGAAACCTGCTGGCGGGCCCGGGCGGCTGGCTGTGGATCGACCTGGAGGAGACCTGCCAGGGGCCACTGGGCTGGGACCTGGCCGTGCTGGCCAGCGCGTACGGCACGGCGACCGAGGAGAGCCAGGCCGCCCTGGACGCGTACGCGGCGGCCAGCGGCCGTCCGGCGCCCGGGCCGGGTGCGCTGGCCCGGTTCGCCCGGGCCCGCGACCTGGAAGCCGCGGTGTGGGCGCTGGGCATGGCGCACCAGTACCCGGCCCGCTACCGGGACATCGCCGATACCTGGCTGGCCCGCATTCTGCGCTAGGTGCTGGCTAACCGCCGTCGTTCCGGCGCCGACCACCTCGCGAGGCGCCCCCACGGGCGGCGGCGGTCAGCGTGGCGGCCCGGCGGCGCAACTGGTCGGCGCGGCGGTCGGCCATGATCTGGTGCACCACGTTGCGGCCCGGGATACCGGTCACGCCGCCACCGCCATGAGTGGCCGAGCCCGCCTGGTACAGCCCCACGACCGGCGTGCGCAGGTCGGCGTAACCGGCTGCCGGGCGGGCGTGGAACAGCTGGCCCAGGCTGAGCTCGCCGTGGAAGATGTTCCCGCCGACCAGGCCGTACTCCTGCTGCATCTGGTGCGGCCCGATGACCTGCCGGTGCAGCACCGAGCTGGTGAAGCCGGGCGCGACCGTCTCCATCCGGGCCAGCACGCGGTCCGCGTAGGCGGCCAGCTCCGCCTCGTCCGGGGCGGCCGCGTAGCCGGACGGCACCCACTGGGTGAACATCGACATGACCTGGTGCCCGGGCGGGGCCAGCGAGTCGTCGAACACGCTCGGGATGCAGATGTCGGCGAACGGCCGCGCCGACGGCTGGCCGGTGACCGCCTGCTGGAACGCGGTCTCGATGTCGTCCAGGCTCTCCGCCAGCACGATCGTGCCGCCGTGGATCTGCGGGTCCGGTTCCGGGTGGCTGGCGAACACCGGCAGCCGGTCCAGGGCCAGGTTGATCTTGACCGTGCCGCTGCGGGTCTGCCAGCGGCGGATCTCCGCGACGAAGTCCGGCGGCAGCACGGCCGGGTCGAGCAGCCGGAGGAAGGAGATCTGCGGGTGCGCGGTGGTGATGACCGTGCCCGCGTCGATCTCCTCGCCGCTGGCCAGCGTGACCCCGGCCACCGACGGCGCGGGCCCGCGGCCGGGCCGGGTGCGGATCTGGGCCGCCTCGGCGCCGGTGCGCAACTCGGCGCCGAACGAGCGGGCCGCGGCGGCCAGCGCGCTGGTCACGCCGCCCATCCCGCCGCGCGGGAAGCCCCACGCGCCGGCCTGGCCGCCGGTGTCGCCGACGTGGTGGTGCAGCATCACGTAGGCGGTGCCGGCCGACCGCGGGCCAGCCCAGGTGCCGATCACCCCGGACACCGAGAGCAGGCCGAGCATGGCGTCGCTCTCGAAGTACTCCTCGATGAGGTCGGCGATGCTGGCCGCCATCAGCCGGGTCACGTCCACCATGCGGCGCTCGTCCAGGCCGCGCAGGTGGCGCAGCAGCAGTACCTGCCGCCACAGGTCGGCCGGGCGGCGGGAGCCGAGCCGGGGCGGGATCTCGTCCAGCATCGGGGCCAGCACGCGGGCGAGTTCGGCCAGGTGGGCCTCGTATCGTGGGTAGGCGTCCGCGTCCTGGGCGGAGAACTTGGCGATCTCCGCGCGCCGCTCCGCCGGGTTGTCGGGCACCCGCAGGTACCGCCCGTCCGCGCGGGGCGCGAAGTACGGGCCCTGCGGGTACACGTGGTAGCCGTGCCGGGCCAGGTCCAGGTCGGCGACCAGGGCCGGGGGCAGCAGCGAGACCACGTAGGACAGCGAGGTCACCGTGTAGTCCGGGCCGAACGGGTGCTCGCTCACCGCCGCCCCGCCCAGCACCGGCCGCCGCTCGCAGACCAGCACGTCCAGCCCGCTGCGGGCCAGGTAGGCCGCGGCCACCAGCCCGTTGTGCCCGCCGCCGATCACCACCACATCGTGGCTCTGCCCCATCAGCACGCTCCTCCCTGATCCCGCCCGGTGCGCCGCCTTGTGCCCAGGTACCTACCCCAATCCACCAGGTAGCGGGCGAAACGCCCGGCTGGCCGTAAAGACGGCCATCAGTGCAGACTGCTGACGGCCGGATGCGCCGCAACGCGGGCAAAGCCGCGGGCCGGGCAGACTGGGGCCGTTCGGTAGGAGAAGGGGGCACGTCATGCTGGTCGCGTTCGACATGTTCGGGACACTGGCCGACACCGTCAGCGTCATCTCGGAACTGGCCCCCGTCTGCGGGGACCGGGCCAGCGAGGTAGCGCTCGCCTGGCGCGGCAAGCAGTTACCGCGAATTCGTGGACGCTCTCGTCTCCGCCGAGGACGCGGGCGTCTATAAGCCCCACCCCGGGTGCTACCGGCATCTGCTGACCACGATGAAGACCGGACCCCGGGCCGCGCTGCTGGTGTCCTCCAACCCCTTCGACCTCATCGGGGCCAGCGCGGCCGGGCTGCGCACCGCATGGTGCAAGCGCCAGCCGTCTACGCTGTTCGACCCCTGGGGGTCACCCCCGGATCACGTGATAACCGGGCTGGACGGCCTCGCTGGCCTGCTGTCCCCCGCCAGCCGCTGACCGCGCCGCGGGCCACCACATCGTGGCTCTGCCCCATCAGCACGCTCCTCTGGTAGGCCGCATGTCGCTGTCAGTGATCCGCTGTTGAGAGGTCGGCTCTGATCTGTTGTAGTCTTGTCTTATGTCAGTAGGTAAAGAGATCATCCCGGATGGTGAGGCTGGCGCTGCTCCGGATGACGCTGCCGATGGCGATGGCCCGGCCGCTGCACGCATGCCGGGGTCGGCGATCGAATTTCGGCTCGACCCCGCCTCTGGTGTGCCGACTTACCTGCAGCTTGTCCAGCAGGTGGAGCACGCGTTGCGGCTCGGTTACCTCAAGCCGGGCGACCAGCTGCCCAAGGTGAGAGATGTGGTCGCGTCGCTGGCCATCAACCCGAACACCGTGCTCAAGTCCTACCGGGAGCTCGAGATCAAGGGCCTGACGACCGGGCGGCCGGGCCAGGGCACGTTCATCCAGGCGTCGGTAACTCAGGTCGCGCTCCCCGAGCTGAACGGGTTGCGCCGCTCCCTGCTCACCTGGCTGACCACTGCCGACAGGGCGGGATTGGACGCGGACGGGATCGTGGCGCTGTTCACCAGCGTGTTGCGGGATTTTCGTGAGCGCCGCGGCAACTCTCGCGATCGCCGTGGTGCGGCAAGCAGCGAAACGGAGGATGTCGCATGAACGTCATCGAAGCCAACGCCCTCGGGAAACGCTATGGCAGCACATGGGCCCTGCGTGAGTGCACGCTGGCCGTTCCCGATGGGCACGTGGCCGCCCTGGTCGGACCGAACGGGGCCGGCAAGACCACCCTGTTGAACCTGGCAGTCGGCCTCACGGACCCGACCGCTGGCGCCGTGACCGTCCTCGGCGATATGCGGCCCGGGTCGCCGGTCGCGCTCGACGCCATCGCGTTCGTCGCCCAGGACGCGCCGCTGTACAAGAACCTCTCCGTCGCCGACATGCTGCACCTCACCCGCAACCTGAACCGGCACTTCGACCGGCACTACGCCGAAACCCGGTTGGGCGAGCTGGACATCCCATTGCAGCGAAAGGCCGGGAACCTGTCTGGTGGACAGCAGGCGCAGCTCGCGTTGACCTTGGCGCTCGCCCGACGGCCGAGGCTTCTTGTGCTCGACGAGCCGATGGCGATGCTCGACCCGCTGGCCCGCCACGACTTCATGGCCACGGTGATGACTGCCATGGTCGAACACGGCGTGTCGGTGGTGCTGTCGTCGCATGTCCTGGCCGAACTCGAGCGGGTGGCCGATTACCTCATCTTGGTGGCGCGGGGCCGGGTGCAGGTGGCTGGCGAAGTTGACGACCTGGTCGCCCACCACCGCGTGCTGACCGGACCGGCCGCCGAAGCCGACAGGTTCACGGAACGACTAGGGGTGGTGCACGCCTGGCGCGGCGAGGCACAGGCTCACCTGTTGGTGAGGACGAACGGGAGCACCGACGCAGTGCCGTCGGGGTGGGAGGAGCACCCGGTGAGTCTCGAAGAGCTCGCCCTGGCCTACCTGCGCCAGCCTGGCGCCTCAGCGTTGCCAGGTCCAGCCTCGGCCGGGATGCGGAACTAATGGAGGTGACGAAGTGACGACGCCGACCATTCCCGCGCGTCTGGAGAAGGACGCGAACCTTCGGCCGCTGCCGTGGCGGCGTATGGCCTGGGTCACCTGGCGGCAGCAGCGAATTGCGCTGGGCGGCGTCGCCGTGTTCCTGGGCGTCCTCGCGGTGTGGCTGTGGATCGCCGGCCTCCAGCTGCACCACGCCTACGCCGCCGCCATCGCCTGCCACCCCGCGAGCTCGGCTGCCTGCCAGAACCTGATCAACAGCTTCCAGAGCACGAACGTCATCCTGAAAGGTGGCTTCGTGCTGCAGCCCGTGCCCGCGCTCATCGGGGCGTTCGTCGGGCCACTGGTGCTGGCCCGTGAGCTGGAGACTGGCACCTTCCGCTACGCCTGGACCCAGGGCTTCGGGCGGTGGCGCTGGACGCTCGCCAAGCTGGTGATGCTCGGGGCCGCGGTGGCCGCCCTCGCCGGCGCCTTCAGCGTGCTGGTCTCCTGGTACTACCAGCCGTACCTCGCCTCCGGCAACGGGACCGCGTTTTCCTCGCCGTCCCCGCTTTCACCCGGGCTGTTCGACCTGCGCGGGGTCGCGTTCGCCGCTTGGACGCTGGCTGCCTTCGCGATCGGCGCTCTCGCCGGCATACTCATCCGCCGGGTCGTTCCCGCGATCGTCGCCACCCTCGCCAGCTACACCGCACTCGCCTTCCTAGCCGGAAACGTTCTGCGCCAGCACTACCTCACCCCGCTCGTCACGAGCAATCCGAACGTACCCGGTTCCGCGTGGGTCACGAGCGAGTGGTGGACCAAGGGCGGGAAGGTCGCGTTCGGAGGCCGGCCCCCTGTCAACCTACTCCAGCAGCTCTGCCCCGCGTCTTTCGTTACTGGACCTGGGGGCAGAGTAGGCGTAAGAGGCGCCTTTAGCCCAACGAAGTGTCTTGTCCAACACGGCTACACGCAATGGTCCGACTACCATCCGGCCAGCCATTTCTGGCCATTCCAGTGGATCGAGGGCGGCTGGCTGCTCGCGCTGTCGGTGCTGCTCATCGCCGTGACCGTCTGGCTGGTCCGCCGTCGAGTGGCCTGACGCGAGCGGTCTGGACATCACGGCTTTACTACGGGGATGCCGAGCGATTCCCATCGGGTCAACGCCACCAGCGGGCATGGACCGAGCACTCATTAGGAGAATCCGATGTGCGCACTGACCACTCTTATGACCCACTATCTGGCCACCGTCCAGGATGCAGAACCGTTGAAGGTGACGTAGTGACGACGCTGGACATTCCCGCGCGTCTGCAGGAAGACGCGAACCTTCGGCCGCTGCCGTGGCGGCGCATGGCCTGGGTCACCTGGCGGCAGCACCGAATTGCGCTGGGCGGCGTGGCTGTGTTCCTGGGCGCGCTCGCGGTGTGGCTGTGGATCGCCGGCCTCCAGCTGCACCACGCCTACGCCGCCGCCATCGCCTGCCAGCCGGCGGGCTCGCCTGCCTGCAGTGAGCTGATCTTCAACTTCGATGCCACCGGCGGCATGCTGAAAGGTGGCTTCGTGCTGCAGCCCGTGCCCGCGCTGATCGGGGCGTTCGTCGGGCCGCTGGTGCTGGCCCGTGAGCTGGAGACTGGCACCTTCCGCTACGCCTGGACCCAGGGCTTCGGGCGGTGGCGCTGGACGCTCGCCAAGCTGGTGATGCTCGGGGCCGCGGTGGCCGCCCTCGCCGGCGCCTTCAGCGTGCTGGTCTCCTGGTACTACCAGCCGTACCTCGCCACCGGCAGACTCTATGACCCGACGTCCCCGCTCCATCACTGGCTGTTCGACCTGCGCGGGGTCGCGTTCGCCGCTTGGACGCTGGCCGCCTTCGCGATCGGCGCCCTCGCCGGCATGCTCATCCGCCGCGTCGTCCCAGCGATCGTCGCCACCCTCGCCGGCTACACCGTTCTCGCCATCGTGGTCGGGAACGTCCTGCGCGCCAACTACCAGCCGGCCAGCCACTTCTGGCCGGTCCAGGGTATTGAGGGCGGCGGGCTGCTCGCGCTGTCGGTACTGCTCATCGCAGTGACCGTCTGGCTGGTCCGCCGTCGCGCGATATAGCGCTCGTGACCCGTCACTCAGCCAGATCACGAAGTCCCGCGCGCTAAAGCATCAGCCACAAATGATCCCGGGACGGCGGCGCGCCGTCCCGGGATCAGCTAGCAGGTACTGGCGTTCAGAAAAGGACGTAGAGCTTGCGGATGGTCTCGTGGATCTGCCACGTGCCAGGCCCAGCCGCGGGGGAAGACGGCGCTGTCGCCCGAGCCGATGTCCTGGGGCTCGCCGCCGTCGGGGGTGCAGGTCATCCGGCCGGACACGATGTGGATGGCCTCGTTGGTCTCCAGCTTCCAGTAGGACGGGCCGGGAGTGCACTCCCAGACGCCCACCTCCAGGTCGCCGTCGGCCCAGGTGGTGACGCCGGACGTGTGCATCGGCTCACCGGTGGCCTCCGGAAGCGGGCCCCAATCCTCGAGTTCCCCGTGCAGCGCGGCGGCGGACAGGAAGGGGGTAACCGGCATGGTTTCGGTCATGGTGCGGTTCGGTCCTCTCGGTGACGGGTCAGCGATCTCGGCTCACGGGATGGTCAGCGGGCCGGGCGGCGGGCCCGGCACCAGGTCCGGGTAGGCCTGCTCCGGGAAGGGCAGCGCGATCGGGTCGGCGGTCAGCTTGCTGCGGCCCTGCTCGTCGAACCGGTCCAGGCCAAGTCCGGCGGTGTCCACCACGTCGGAGAAGCCGGTGAGCACCAGGTCGGCCGCGGTCCGGGCGACGCCGGGGCCGCACATCATGCCGTGCCCGGCGGCGGTGGCCACGGTCACGCCGGGCAGCACCCCGCCGTCCGGGCCGAGCGCCGGGCCGACGATCGGCAGATGGTCCGGGGTGTACTCGATGGTGGCCGCCCACACCCGGCGCAGCCCGAGCCCGGTGGTCACCGGCACCAGCCGGTTCAGCCGGGCCCGCATCCGGGCCAGGTAGTCCTCATCCACGGCCTGGGCCCAGCCGGGCGGTTCCCCGGGGTTGCTCATGCCGAACAGCAGGCCGCCCTCCTCGGGCCGCCAGTACAGGCCCGAGGGCAGGTCGAAGACCATCGGCAGCCGGGACGGATGCAGGTCCGGGTGCGGTTCGGTCACCGCGACCTGGTGCCGGGCGGCGCCGACCGGGATGCGCAGCCCGGCCAGCCGGCCGATCTCGGCCAGCTTGGGCCCGCCGGTCAGCACCACCGAGCCGGCCGAGATCGGGCCCGCGCTGGTCCGCACGCCGGTGATCCGGCCGCTCTCGCGGAGCAGGCCGAGGAACCGGACCTGCTCGCGCACGTCCACCCCGCTGATGGCCAGGGCCACCGAGTAGGCGGTCACGTTCCGCGGCGGGGACAGGTAGCCGTCGGCGGCGTAGAACGTGCCGCCCAGCGTCTGGCCGGGGGCCAGGGTCGGGTTGCGCTCGTCCACCTCGTCCGGGCTCAGCCACTCCACGTCCAGGCCGAGCGAGTTCTGCATGGCCATCCGCTGGTGGGCGACCGGGACTTCGGCCTCGGTGAAGCAGGGCAGCAGGTACCCCTGGGTGACGAACCCGGAGTCGATGCCGATCTCATCGCGCTGCCGCTGGTAGAAGCGCTGGGTCCAGTGCGCGAGCCGGACCGCTTCGGCGGTGCCGCCCTGGGCCCGGACGACGCCGGCCGCCCGGCTGCTCGCGCCCTGGCCGAGCATGCCCTTCTCGATCAGGGTGACCCGGAGGCCGTCCCGGCGCAGGAAGTAGGCACACCAGGCGCCTATCGTCCCGCCGCCCACGACGACGACGTCCGCGGTGGGTGGCTGGCCAGTGGAGGGCATTGGCACGAGACCGATGCTGGCATAAACTGAACAGTCAGTCAAGGTCGGTGCATGGTGTGACGGCGGCGCGGTGGTGCGCCCTAGCGAGCCAAAGGAGTGCAGCGTGTACGGGTTGTCGGACGAGGACCTGGCCATCCAGACACAGGCCCGCGGCTTCGCGGACGAGCTGATCCCGTTCGAGGTCACGGCCGAGATGGACGGCGGCGAACTGCCGCCCGACGTGACCGCGGGGCACGCTAAGCGGGCCCGCGAGCTCGGCCTGCACGCCACCAACATGCCCGCGGAACTCGGCGGCGGCGGGTGCAGCCTGCTCCAGGTGGCGCTCGTCCAGGAGCAGATGGGCCGGGTGACGAACGCGCTCGGCTGGGTGGCCGCCACGCCGCCGTCCTGGCTGCCACCTATCGCGACCCCGTACCAGATCGAGCGCTTCGTCCGGCCGGCCATCGCCGGGGACCGCGAGGAGTGCTACGCGATCACCGAGGAGGGGGCCGGCTCCGACGTGGCCGGCCTGGCCGCGACCGCCCGGCGGGCCGGGGACGACTACCTGCTGAACGGCGTCAAGTGGCACGTGACGTCGTACAACACGGCCGATTTCGCGTTCTTCCAGGGGGTGCTGGCCGACGGGCCGCACGCCGGCGAGCACGCCATGTTCCTGGTCGACCTGCCCAGCCCCGGGGTGACCGTGCTGCGCAACCCGGCCTACGCGCACACGATCAGCCACCACCATCCGATCGTCGAGTTCGCCGACGTCCGGGTGCCGGCCAGCCATCTGATCGGCGCCGAGGGCGACGGGATGACGTTCGCCTACGAGTGGTTCCGCTTCGAGCGGCTGATGGTGGCCGCGCGCTGCCTGGGCGCGGCCGACCGGCTGACCAGCGAGATGACCAGGTTCGCCGCTGAGCGGCAGGTGTCCGGCCGGCCGATCAACGAGTTCGGCACGGTGGCCGCGATGCTGGCGGACAGCCTCACCGAGCTGTTCGCGGCCCGTTCGCTGGTCTACGAGACCGCGCGCGGCATCGACCGGGGCAACGACGTCAAGATCGCCCACGCGCAGTGCTCGATGGCCAAGCTGTACGCCTCGGAGATGGCCGGCCGGGTCGCCGACCGCGCCGTGCAGGTCTTCGGCGGCCGCGGCTACATGCGCGAGAACGTGGCCGAGCGCTTCTACCGCGAACTGCGCGTCGAGCGGATCTGGGAAGGCACCAGCGAAGTCCAGCGGGCCATCATCGCCGCCCAGATGACCAAGCGCGGCCCCGCCGCCCTGGCCTGACCGGGCCCGTTGGGGGCCGGGTCAGCACGGCGGCCGGTACGGCAGCGACGCGGACACGTACCGGTCCCACTGCTGCCGGGT
Organism: uncultured Actinomycetes bacterium; assembly: GCA_963717125.1. GTDB lineage: Bacteria > Actinomycetota > Actinomycetes > Streptosporangiales > Streptosporangiaceae > RYN-230. The sequence goes on along the minus strand of CAVQVG010000017.1, from coordinate 288,093 downwards.
GAGCTCATCCGGCGTGCTGCCGCATACCCGATTAATTGCGTAGCGGGCGTTCAGCGTCCACAACCGGATCCCGCCGTCGCTGCTGCCGCTGGCCAGTACCCGGCCGTCCGGGCTGTACGCGAGCGTGTTGACCGGGCCAGTGCTCGCGGTGATCGACTGGCTGGGCTGCCGCAGCGGGTCAGCCCCGGGCAGGTGCCATAGCAGGATCGTGCCATCGGCGATGCCCGCGGCCAGCGTCAGGCCATCTGGGCTGAACGCCAGCGAGTCGGCGCTGTCGTCGGCGATGAACGACCGCCCTAGCGCATGGGGCCGGGCTGGGTCGGCCATGTCCCACAGCCGGATGGTGCCGTCATCGTCGGCGGTGGCCAGCAGGCGGCCATCCGGGCTGATCGCTACCGACGGCACCTCCTGCGCGCCAGCGGGCAGCGGCCGGCCGAGCGGATGCGGCCGGGCCGGATCGGCGACATCCCACAGCTGGACCGAGCCGTTGTCCTCGCCGGTGGCCAGCACCTGGCCATTCCGGCTGAATGCCATCGAATAGGCACCGCCTGAGAGGCCCGCGCTGGGAATCCGGCCCAGTCGCGGGCCGGCCGGGTCGGCCACGTCCCACAGCTGGACCGGACCGAATTCGCCGCCGCTGGCCAGGACCCGGCCATCCGGGCTGAACGCCACCGCCCCGACCTCACGGGACGCCTGCTTGCCGAGCAGCCAATGGCGGGCCGGATCCGCCGCGTCGAGCAGCTGAGTCCTACCCTTGGCCAGCCCGATGGCCAGCATGCCGCCACGGCCGAACGCCACCGGAAACGCGCCAACGACTCGCGTGAGCCCGCCTACGCGGGGATCACCGGGCCGGCCCAGATCCCAGATCTCAACGCGGCCGCTGCCGTCGCTACTGACCAGTAACCGCCCAGCCAGGCCGAAGGCGAGCGAGGCGACACCGTCGGCCGGGCCGGTCAGCATGCTGCGCGGCAAGTTCCAGAGTTGCAGGCGGCCGTTGGCGCTACCGCTGGCCAGGGTGCGCCCGTCCGTGGTGAACGCCACCGAATCGGCGCCGTCGGTACTGGTGGTGATCAGCGGCGAGCCGAGTTGCTGGGCATCGGCCGGGTTGGCCACATCCCACAGCTGGATGGACTCGCCGGAGCAGGTGGCCAGCACGCTGCCGTCCGGGCTGAACACTACCGAGCTGGCGATCCGGCTGCTGGCGGTCAGCGGCTGGCCGACCGCGCGGGGATGAGCCGGATCGGCCACGTCCCACAGCCGGACCACACCGTTGGCGTCGTCACTGGCCACGGTGGACCCGGTGGGGCTGAACGCCACCGACTGCAGGGACGCGGTGCCGACGCCAGACGGCTGGCCCAGCGCCCGGGGCCGGGCCGGGTTGGCCACGTCCCACAGCTGGAGGGCCCCGTTGAGGCCGCCGGTCGCCAGCGTCTTGCCGTCCGCACTGAACGCCACCGATTTGGGCGCCTGGGCACGCCCAGTCCGTATGGTGTCAAGCACTCGCGGGCGGGCCGGGTCGGCTACGTCCCAGAGCTGAATCGAGCCGTCGGCGTTGCCGCTGGCCAGGATCGGGCTATCCGGGCTGAAGGCCACGCTCAGCGTCAGGCCGTGGATACTCGACTCGTCGGGCAAGGGGATGTGTCGCGGATGTGCCGGATCGGCTACATCCCACAGCACGGGGACCGAAGTCAGCAGGCTGGCGGCAGCCAGTAGCTGATCGTCCGAGCTGAACGCCAGCGACCAGACCGACCTGAGCCCGAAGACTTCCGGGACGGCGAACCGGCTGAGCAGCCGGGGGTGGCCGGGGCCGCCCAGCTGCCACAACCAGATGACGCCCTCGAGATCCGCGCCGGCCACGATGTGCCGCCGGCGGCCGACCGCCAGCGCGTCAACCGACTTGGTGCCACCGGCCAGCGAGGTGGGCAGCGGCGTGTTCTCGGTACTGATCAGGCGAGTGAACGCGGCCGACTGTGGCCGCATCCGGTAGGCGGCGATGTCCAACTGCGCGGCCAGCGCCGGGTTGCTGGCGCCGAACTGGAGCGCCTCGGCCCCGGTCTGGTTGAAGATGGCCTGGTCGAGCTGCTGCACGGCGGTGGTCCGCTGCTGGAGGGCAAGCAGCGACGTAACGACCGCGAGGGCTGTCAGCACGGCCAGGGCGGCGACCGCGCCGCGCCGCAGCCGGCTGGCCCGGTGCTGCTGGCGGGCCGACGCGGCCAGGAAGTCCCGGACGGTGCCGGTCAGGTCGGTGTCGTGGCCGCGGGCCCAGGTCCGGGCGGCGTCCAGGCGGCTGCCCCGGTACAGCGCCTCCAGCGGCCGCTGATCGCGGTCCCAGGTGCTGGCCGCGATCTCCAGGTCCTGCCGGATCAGGTTGCCGGCCCGGTCCGCGTCGAGCCAGGTACGCAGCCGCGGCCAGGCCCGGAGCAGGGCTTCGTGGGTGATGCTGACGGTGTCCTGGTCCTGGGTCAGCAGCCGGGCCCGGGTGAACGCGCCCAGCACCACGCCGGCCGGGCCGCCCGGGATGTCCCGGGCCAGGTCGCCCCGGCTGACCCGGCGGCAGACGTCCTCAGTGCCGTCGCCCACCTTGACCAGCCGCAGGAACAGCGCCCGGGCCGCCTGCCGCCCGGCCTCGTCCAGGCTGGTGAACATCTCGTCCGCGCTGGTCGCGATGGCGTTCCTGATCCCGCCGGTGAGCTGGTAGCCATGCAGGGTCAGCCGGTGGCCTTCGTGCTGCGTCCAGGTGGCCCGCAGCGCGTGGGCCAGCAGCGGCAGCCGCCCGGCCTGGTACCCGGGCTCATCGGCCGCGCCGTCGCCGGTCACCCCGGCGTCCCGGAGCAGCACCTCGATCAGGCCCGGCTCGATGTCCAGGCCCACGTCCTGGGCTGGGAACAGAATGGCCTGGCGCAACTCGGCGGCGGACATCGGGTCCAGCAGGACCGGGCTGGCCTTGAGCGCGGCCCGCAGCGACCGATGCCGGACGCACGCGTCGTAGAAGTCGGCGCGCACGCAGATCAGCACCAGCGCGGCGGGCTCCGCACCGTCCGCGGGCCGGGCGGCCAGCCGGTCCAGCAGGTCGATGAAGACCTGCCGCTGCCCCTCGTCGGCGCACAGGGTGAAGGCTTCCTCGAACTGGTTGACCAGGATCACCGCCCGCGCCGGTGCGCCCGGCCCGGCCGGCCCAGCTGGGACGCCCGCCAGCGCCCGGCGCACGCTGGTCACGCACTCCTCCGGGGCGGCCAGCCAGGACCCGGCCAGCGCCTCGGCTTCCCCGCCAGTGAGCGGGCTCAGCTCACTGGCCAGCGCCAGCACCGGGTGCGCGGTGGGTGTCAGCAGCGCACGCGGCCAGGACCGCGACCCGGCCGCCGGGAGCCTGCCCTGGTCCAGGGCCGGGATCAGGCCGGCCCGCAGCAGTGAGGACTTCCCGGCCCCGGACGGGCCGATCAGGATCAGCGGCCCGGTCCCGGCTAACTTGGCGTCCAGCCGCTGGCACAGCGAGCCGATGGCCCGGTCCCGGCCAAAGAACCAGCGCTCCTGGTCCGGCCCGAACGCGGCCAGCCCGGGATACGGGCACACGTCCGCTACGGTTTCGCCGCGCACCCGGGTGGCGGCGCTGGCGCCGTCGGCGAAGTGCAGGTGCTGGTCCCGGCCAGCCTGGAACACGCCGCCGCTCCCAGACGCGTGCGCTGCCAGCCGGGGCGGCTCGTCCGGCGCATCGTCCCGCGGGGCAGGCTCAGCCGGCGGGTGGCTGGTCACCCTGGTTGGTCCTGATCGTGATGGACTGGTCCCGGCCGGCCTGGTACACGCCGCCGCCGCCGCTCACCCGGGCCCGCATGGTGACCGGGCCGTAGGCCGCGGCCTCCCCCGATGGGCCGAGATCCCCGGCGGCCAGCCGGCGGACCGCTTCGGTCAGGTCCGGGTCCGGGTCCGCGGCCAGCAGCCGCCACAGCCGGCCCTGCCATTCCGCCCGCAGGGCCTGCGCCACCTGCTCGTCTCCCGCGTCCCGGGCGGTGAGCAACTCGTCGCGGGCCTGGGCCAGCTCGGCCTCGACCGTCTCGGCCCGGTCGGGGTGAACCCGCTGCCACAACCGGGCGACGGCACCCCGCACCTGCTCCCACCCGTCGGTGACCAGCAACGTGACCACCTGACGGGCAGCCGCCGAGGTTAACTCCAGCACTTCCGGGTCCACTCCGGGCCCCCATCCGCGAGCAATCCTCCGGGTTATCCCGAATTCATCGTAGTTCCCCGCTGCGCTGCGTAGCTGCCGTCCGATGACCCGTTACCTTTCTACAGTTGCCTTCGTGCGATTACTCATGTAAGACTAATCGCGTGTCTTCGATTCGGGTGTTCATCCTCGGCACGCTCGCCCAGAGCGGGCCGCTGCATGGTCATCAGATCCGCCAGCAGGCGCAGGCGGACCACACCGAGCTGTGGGCGGACGTCCACGTCGGATCGCTGTATGGCGCGCTGAAACGGCTGGCCAACGAGGGCCTGGTCCGCGAGGTGCGCACGGAACGGGTCGGGAACCGGCCGGAGCGGACCGTCTACGAGATCACCCCGGACGGCAGTCGGGCCCTGACCGTGCTGCGCGAGCAGGCGCTGCGCGAGTTCGACCACCACAACGACCCGTTCGACCTGGCCCTCACCCAGTCCCGGGACCTGCCCGAGGAAGTGCTCGCCCTGATCGCCGAGAACCGGCTGGCCGGGCTGCGGGTGGCAGAGTCCTCAATGCGGCACCGGGCCGAGACCGCCGACATCTACCTCAACGAGGCGGAGCGGATGGTCCTGCGGCACCAGCTAGAGCGCGCGGCCGCAGAGATCCGCTGGCACGAGGAGCTGATCGCGCGCATGCCCAAGATCGCCGCCGACTTCCGCGAGGGAGTGGGCGGCCCGCACTTCGGCCAGCCCGGCCACCCCGCCCAGCCTGGCCGCCCAGCCCCGCCCGAGGAGGAGACGTGACCACGAGCACCGGCCCGGACCGGGCCACCACTCCGGCCGCGACCGCCGGACACGGCTGGCGGCCGGTCGCGATCGTGCTGGTCGGCGCGTTCATGGCGCTGCTCGACACCACGATCGTGAACGTCGCGCTGCCGTCCATCCGGACCGGCCTGCACGCCTCGTCGGCCAGCCTGGAGTGGATCGTGGCTGGGTACGCGCTGGCTTACGGCCTCGCCCTGGTGCAGGCGGCGGGCCGGCGACCGGTTCGGGCACAAGTGGATGTTCCTCATAGGGCTGACCGTGTTCACCCTGGCCAGCGTGGCCTGCGGCGTCTCCCAGGGGCCGGCCGAGATCGTCGCTGCCCGCATCGTGCAGGGCTTCGGCGCCGGCCTGTTCTATCCCGCCATCTCCGCAACCATCCAGCTGTCGTTTACCGGCCCGGCGCGGTCGAAGGCGTTCAGCATGCTGGGCGCCACGATCGGGGTCTCGACCGCGCTCGGGCCGCTGCTCGGCGGCCTCATCATCGCGGGGGCCGGCGCGGACCAGGGGTGGCGCTGGGTGTTCCTGGTCAACCTGTTCATCGGGGCGGTCACCGTGCCGCTGGCCGCCTGGCTGCTGCCCCGGTCGCCGGCCCGCGCGCGGCGCGGCTTCGACCCGGCCGGGCTCGGCCTGTTCACCGCCGCGCTGCTGCTGTTGCTCATCCCGCTGGTCGAGGGGCGGCAGGTGGGCTGGCCGGCCTGGTGCTGGGCCTGCCTGGCCGGCAGCGCGGCGGCCTTCGTGCTGCTCGCCTTCTGGGAGGTGGCCGAGGACCGGCGCGGCGGCGACGCCCTGCTCAAGCCGGGGCTGCTCCGGCAGATGTCGTTCTCAGCCGGCGCGATCTTCGCCGTGGTCTACTTCGCCGGTTTCGCCAGCGTGTTCTTCACCCTGTCCATCCTGTGGCAGGAGGGCCTCGGGCACACCGCGCTGATCACCGGACTGGTGATCGCCCCGTTCTCGGTCGGCAGCCTGATCGCCGCGGCCGGCAGCGACAAGCTGTCCGCCCGGCTGGGCCGGATGGTCCTGGTCACGGGCTGCCTGCTGGTGATCATCGGCCTCGGCTGCACCGCCCTGGTGGTGCACCTCACCTCGCCCGCGGCCAGCGGCTGGTACCTGGTGGCCCCGCTGCTGGTGGCCGGCCTGGGCAACGGCATGACGATCGCGCCGAACCAGGATTTCGTGCTGGCCACGGTGTCCCGCCGGGAGGCAGGCACGGCCAGCGGCATCCTGGGCACCGCGCAGCGGATCGGCACCGCGCTGGGCATCGCGGTGATCGGCACCGTCCTGTTCGGCAGCCTGCACGTGCATCCCGGCCCGGACGCGGTGGCCGTGGCGTTCAGCCACAGCGCCGAGCTGGCCCTGCTGGCCAACGTCGGGATCGTCGCGCTCGCGCTGCTGCTCGTGCTGGCCCTGCCCCGCCGCATCCCCGGCCACGACTGACCGCGGCGGGCCCGGGCCTACCGGGACGCGCCGGCCTGAGGCTGGTACTCCCCCGCGCTGCCGGGGTTCCAGGCCCGCTCGCCCAGGTAACCGCGGGCGACCATGGTGACGAACTGGTAGACGGCGTCCTCCTCGGCGGACAGCGGCCCGGGGATGGCGTGCGGCGAGGACAGCCCGCGCTGCACCGACTCGCAGGCGTGCCAGTCCTGCTGGTTGGTGATGTCCCAGAAGTCCACCGCGTAGCTCGGGTCGAAGTCCGCCGCCTCCGCCGCCTCCGGGGCGAACGCCCAGGTGCACTCGATCCGGGTGCGGCCCGCGGCCAGCGGGGTCAGCCGGTGCGTCATCACGTAGTCCGGGTGCAGGCTGAGCAGCACGTTCGGCCAGACATTCACATAGATGACCGTGCGCAGCCCCTTCGCGTCCAAGTTACGCAACGCCACTCCCCGGCTGGTGCCGTCGAGCGACATCGTGGCCATCCCGTCGCGCAGGTCCATCCAGCCGCCGACCCAGCTGCCGGGGGCGGCGTAGTTCTCACCGCTCTTCGGCGGGCTGACCTTGCACAGTTCCGGGTGGATCTGCGGGCAGTGGTAGCACTCGTGGTAGTTCTCGGTGAGCACCTTCCAGTTGGCCGCGACCTCGTAGTCGTGCTGGCCGCGGACCACCAGCCGCTCCACCTCGTACCCGGCGATCAGCTCGTCCAGCGTGCCGACGGTCTCGGCCAGCGGTCCGGCCTGGCCTGAGCCGTCCACGAACACCAGCCCCTGCCATTCCTGCACCGGTAGCTCGACCAGCCCCCATCGGCTGGCGTCGAAGCCCGGCCTGTTCTTGAAGCCGGCCGCCGCGCGCAGGTTCCCGGCCAGCCCGTAGGTCCACGAGTGATACGGGCAGATGATCACTTTCTGCTGGCTGGCCGAACCGCAGGGCAGCAGCTCGTGGCCGCGGTGCCGGCAGAAGTTCGCGAACCCGCGGAGCACCCCGTCGTCCCCGCGGACGATCAGCACACCACCCGGCCCGACCTGCTCGGCACGCATGTCGCCGGGCTCCGGCGTCTGCGCGCCGCGCCCCACGCACATCCAGCCGCCGCCGAAGAAGTGCCGCTGCTCCCAGGCGAACACGTCCTCGTCCACGTACGCGGCGCGGGGCAGCATCCGGCTCTGGCCGAACGGGCGGAGCGCCTCCCGGACCCCGGCCAGGTCCAGCGGAGCAGGCGGGTATCCGGTCGGCCTAGCCGGGGGCGTGCTCGGGGACGCGGTTGCGGGCGCGGTCGTACGAAGATCTTGACTGACCATACAGTCAAGGATAGGCAGCCAGTGCCGGCGTGTCCAGCGCGGCCAACCGGTCAGGGCGTTTCAGCCTGCAGGATCTCGGCCACGGAACGGCGGGCGACGATGCGGGCCGGGTGACGGTGAGCCCGGCCACCACGAGCCGGCGCGCCACGAGCCGCCCGCCGCAAACCGTCCGGCCGCCCGGCCAGTATGGTGATCGCCGGACCTGGAGGTGACGCGATGGGCACACGCGGGCTGGCTGGCCACCTGACGCTGCCCGGCGGCTTGGCACTGGCGGGCTGCCTGGCGCTGGCCGGCTGCTCGGCGCCGGCGCGCCCAGCGGCTACCGCAGGCCGCACGGCGCCGGCCAGTCGCGCGGCCGCCACGCCCGCCGCGACCAGGACCTGGCCGCCTGACCCGCGGACCGTGGCCGCGCTGCTGCGCATCGCCCAGGTGTTCAACACGGACTATGACAGCGGCCGGTACGGCGCGGCCTATGACCGCTGGGACGCCCGCAGCCAGGCGATCATCTCCCGGGCCGAGTACATCCGGCGTCACATCGAGTGCCCGACCGCGCCCAGCGGCGCCCCGGTCCGGGTGGAGAGCGCAGCCCGGGGCGCGGACGGCCGGTGGCTGGTCCGCTACGTGGTCGAGGGCTCGCCGTCGGTGGACACCTGGTACTACCTGGATCACCGCTGGGTGTTCGACATCACGCTGAGCAACCCGGGCGCCGCGGCGCAGTACCGGCTGCCGTTCGGCAAGTACGCGGCCGCGGTCGGCTGCCACCCGCAGTGACCAGCTACGGCGGTTCGCTAGGTTGGTCCGCGTGAGCAGCCCGCTGGACGTCACCGCCCAGGTCCGGGTGCGGGCCGACGCCGAGCGGGTGTGGCGGGCCGTCACCGACTGGTCCCGGCAGCGCGAATGGATCTGGGCCACCCGGGTGCACGGCGGCCAGGGCGTGGGCGCCGCGGTGACCGGCTGGACCGGGGTGGGCCCGGTCGGCTTCACCGACACGATGGTGATTACGGAATGGGATCCGCCGCGCCGGTGCGTGGTCGAGCACACCGGCCGGCTGGTCCGCGGGGTAGGAATCTTCGAGGTGCGGGCGGACGGCGCGGAGTCCGAGTTCCGGTGGACCGAGCAGCTCCGGCTGCCGCTGCCGGCCGGGCTGGGCGGCCTGGTGGCTCGCGTGGTCCGGCCGCTGGCCGAGCGGGCCCTGGCCGCGTCGCTGCGCCGGTTCGCGCGGCGGTTCTAACGCCAGCGGTGTGGTTCAGTCGCGGTTGTGGCTCGAGCCGAACCGCAGGTAGACGGTGAGCGCCCCGATGAAGATGGCCACGCCCGCGCCCAGGTACAGCACGTCGAGTGCGTGGCCGAACTCCAGCACGACGTCGGTGAAGCTCACCGCGGTGACCAGGATGATCATGGAGATGACCCGCGCCTTGAGGTCGTCCAGGTCGCTCATCTCCAGCCAGGCTGGCAGCGACAGCGGCCGTCGCCCGCCCGCCTCGCCCACCTTGGCCACGAACAGCTCGTAGAAGCCGAACGCGGCGATCATGAGCGTGGCGCCGATCAGGTACAGGTCGATCTCGGTGAGGAACAGCCGCAGGTTGTGCACGGCGAACGGCTCGCTGACGATGTCCAGCACGAAGTGGACCACGACCACGGTGCCGTAGACGAATGCGCCAATCGCGGACAGCAGCAGGACCACGACCGGGAGCAGCACCGTCAACTGGGCCAGCGCCAGCCCCTGCTCGAAACCGCGCTGCAACCGGCCGCCGCCCGAAACGTTCCGGCTGGCTTCCGGCCTCCTCCCGTCCCGCTTCGAGCCGGCGGGCGCCCGGCTGGCCGGCAGCGGGGCGTCGGCTCCCTCTGGTCCGGTCGATCCCGGCTCAGTCATCCGTCGTCTCTCGCGGCGAACTGCCCGGCATGACCACGTTCGCCTCCCTAGACGGTGGGCCCGTTGCTCAGGGACATACTCCCCCATCGGGCCGCCCGGGCACCGGCCGGGCGGCCTTTACCTGGCGTTTGCCTTATGCTCGCTAACCATGGCAGGCCGCAACCCCGGTCACTTCGGCGAGTCGCTCAGCCCGCGCGGCAAGTGGGTTCTGGGCATGATCGGCGTCGTCCTGGTGGCGGTGCTGGCCGGCGTGGGCGTCTGGTCCGTGGTCGGCCGGAGCAGCTACGGCCCGTCGCGGAACGGCTGCGTCAACCTGAACGTCGTCAGTTCCACCGGCGGCGCGTTCAGCCACACCTGCGGCGCCAGGGCCCGCGCGCTGTGCAAGAGCGCGTTCAGCCACAACGATCCCCTGTCCCGGCTGACCCGCCCCCAGTGCCGCCTAGCCGGCCTAGCCCCCGCCCAGCCGCCCTGACCGGGAAACAGTGCGGCCCATGGCCGCCGGGCGACGGGAGGTCGCCGGGCGCCATGGGCCGGTCGTGGAGGTGGCGGGAATCGAACCCGCGTCCTTCAGTACATCACCAGGGCTTCTCCGAGCGCAGCCTGCGTCGCTTTTCTCAGCCCCGGCGGTCCTGCAGGCGGGCCGCCGACGGGCTCAGTCGCTGTTTGATGTCCCGCTCAGCCCCGCGACCGGGCCGATCGGTTGATCCTCCTAGCTGATGCCAGACACCGGGCCGGAGGCGTTCCCGGGCTGACAACCCCTAACTCGCGGTTATTTAGGCCGCGAGGGCGAGGTGAGTGCGCTTAACATTGGCACTTATAAATGTGCGGTCACAGTATTAACGAGGTTATGTCCGCCGTCCTCGGCTCGCTTCCCCTGGCTCAACCACTGAAGTCGAAGCCTGTCACCCCCTGCTGTTGTGATCGCGCTACAGCGCGACCACGTGTGGGTAACTCATGTTGAGTTGTCAAACTGCACGGTGACTCACGACCGTACTGGAGTCAACGCCTGAGGGCCAACCTGAATTCCGTCCCGGGCCGTCTCCGGGCAACACAAGATGCCCGATGGGCAGCCCGCAGAGCGGGCCCCATCGGGCATCCCACGTGGTGATGAGATACCCCCGTGGGCGCTGGCGGTGGCCGAAGTGCGCCCACGGGGGCCGACCGGCAGGGTCGGGGCCGGTCTTACGCCCGGACCTCCCCCGAGATGAGGTCCGGTTCCCATCACGGCGACTGGGGCGCAACCCCCCAAGCGGCTCCCAGTCATTAGGTAAGACGCCAGAGGATGACCACTTGGTTGCTCAGAGTCACAAAAAACTCGGTCAGGTTCACGCTACGGAATCGGCGGGCTGGGCTTAACCGCCCAAACCAGCCAGGAACGACCGGCCCAGCGGGACCGCCGAGCCAGCTGAGCTCTTGGTCAGCTGGAGCACGGCGAACGCCACGCCGTCCCGGTACCCGACGAACCAGTGCGCCCACCACTTGGCGCCCGGGGTGACCTGCGCCGTGCCGACCTGGCCGGACACCGGGGCCCCGCGCAGGTTGGCGGACCGGGCGGCGCCGTTGGTCACCACGGCCCGCATCAGCTGGCGCAGCGCCCCGACGGTCTGCGCGCCGGCCACCGCACGCGGGCTCAGCCCGGGGTCGGGCGGCGAGGTGACCAGCACCGGGGGGTGCCAGGTGCCCGCGTCCACCCCGGCCGCCACCAGCGCCATGTCCAGCGGGCTGACCTCGACACCCTGCTGGCCGACCGTGTTCGCGGCCAGGCCGGCCTGGGTCGCCGCGGCCCGGAACGATCCGGTGAACGCGCTGAGCGGCAGCCGCCAGTCCAGGCCGAGCCCGAAGTTCGAGGCGCTGGTGGCCAGCCTCGATCCGGTCAGCCCGAGCGACAGTTGGGTGAACGCGGTCCCGCACGACTGCTCGAAGTCGCTGCTGAACGGCGGCGCCGCGCCGAGCCGGGGCGCGGCGGGCACGTTGCTGAACGTCCGGCCACCCACGCTGGTGCTGGCCCGGCACGGGATCGGCGTGTCCAGCGACAGCCGGCCACCGGACAGCAGCGCGGCGGTGGACACGATGGTGAACGCGTTCCCGGGCTGGTACTGGCCGTTCAGCGGGTCGATCTTCGGCGCCCCGGCCGCGTTCCGGTCGGCCACCGCCAGGACGTGCCCGTTGGACGCCTGCACCGCGATGATGGCGGCGGCGGACGGCTGGCCAGCCAGCGCCCGGTCCGCGGCCGTCTGCACGCCGCCGTCGATGGTGGTGCGCACCGGGGTGCCGGGCTGCCCGTCCCACTTCCGCAGCACGACCTGCTGGCCAGCGGCGTTCTCGGCCACCACCTCGGTCTGCGCCGTGCCGGCCAGCATCCGCTGGTAGACCTGCTGCAGCCCGGACAGGCCCACCGTGGTGCCCGGCCGGTAGGCGATGCCCTGCTCCTGGAGGGCCGGGGCGATCTCGGTACCGACCGTTCCGGTCACGTCGCTGGCCACGCTGCTGAACAGGCGGCGGGACACCCGGCGCAGGGTCAGCCCGGGCACCCGGTCGAGCTTGCGGCGCAGCTTGTGGAAGGCGGACGGCTCCAGGGTCAGCAGGGGCAGCGGCGCCGACTGCGGCGCCGCGCGGATCACGCTGAGCACCTGCTCCTCGTCCAGCCCGGTGACATCGGCGAACGCGGTGGCGGTGGCCTCCGGGTTGCTCAGCTGGCCCGGCCGCACCTGGGCGATCCACGCCGCGGACGGCCGGATCAGCGAGCCGCCGCCCGCATCGAGCACCCGCGCCCGGTTCGGCATCCGGGTCACCACGGCCATCCGCATGCCCGGGCGCAGGCCGGGGTTGATGACGGCCGGGCTCCACACCACCTTCCAGGATCCGGCGACCTTGCGCAGCGTGAAGTGGCCCTCATAGTCCCAGGCCGCCCCGTCCTGGCCCAGGTCCACGGAGGCGTGGAAATAGGCCGTCGCGACCCCGGAATGCTGGCTGATCTGGCCCATCGACAGGTAGTAGGCGGCCGCGCCCAGTTGCTCGTAGGCGGTGCGCAACGCGGTGGTCACCGGGCCGGGCGGCCCGGTGGTCAGCGCGGCCGCCTCCTTGTACTGGCCCTGCGCCCAGGCCAGCAGGAAGTTCTGCGCGGCCGGCTCGGCGGACGGCTCCCCGCTGACGATGCCGGTGGCGACGCCGGCCACCAGGAGGGCAACCACCAGCCCGGCAGCCCCCAGCTTCAGCTGCCGCGACCTCGAGCGCAGGCCGCTCACTACTCCCCCGGCGCCGTCGCTGCGCGGTGCGTGTCCGCCGACGGCAGGCTGCGGATCACGCTTGACTGAGACGACGGGCGCGACGGGCTTGCGGGCAGCCGCGTGCGCCCCACGTCTACGGTAGGAGGCCACGGCCTGCTTCGCCATCAGCCCCGCCGCCGGAAGGCACGTTCCACCTCCCGGGCGGCATCGCGTTCCGCCAAGTCGTGACGCTTGTCGTAGGTACGTTTGCCGCGCGCCAGGGCCAGTTCGACCTTGACCCGGCCGTCTTTAAAATACAGCGCCAACGGCACGATGGTGAGCCCGCGTTCTGCCACCTTGGCGCCCCACCGGTCGATCTCCTTGCGGTGCAGCAGGACCTTGCGCGGCCGGCGTGGTTCATGGTTGGTCCAGGTTCCCTGGGTGTACTCGGGGATGTGCACCCCGTGCAGCCAGACCTCTCCATCCTCAATCTGGGCAAACCCGTCGGTCAGGGATGCGCGGCCGGCCCGCAGCGACTTGACCTCGGTCCCGGTGAGCACCAGGCCACCCTCGACGGTGTCCTCGATCTGGTAGTCGTGCCGGGCCCGCCGGTTGCGCGCGATGACCGTGGACTGCTGCCTGGACGTGGATGCCATGGTTCAGCGTCCGCCGGGCTCAGGCGCGTAGATAGCGCCTGAGGGTGAGGAAGGACGTGACGCCACAGAGCACCACTCCCATGACCATGGCCAGGACGATGACCTCAATGAGGTCGGCAAGGCTGAGTTGCACGTTGTAGGGGAAGTACTGCTGCAGCGCATCCAGGCCCATCGTCTTGACCGCGACGAGCAACGCGGCTGCGAGCAGCCAGCCGAACATCCCCGCGATGACTCCTTCAAGCAGGAAGGGTAGCTGAACGTAGAAGTTGGATGCGCCAACCAGCCGCATGATGCTGGTCTCCCGGCGGCGGTTGAACGCGGACAGCCGGATGGTGTTGGCGACCAGCAGGATAGCGGCGATGACCAGGATGATCGCGACGATGATGACCGCGTCCCGCGCCCCGTTCAGCAGCTTGTAGAAGTTGGACAGGATCGACTGGACGTTGACGATGTTGTCCACCCCGGGGCGGCCCTGCACGACGCCGGCCACCACGTTGTAGTCGGCCTGCGCGTTCGCCAGTTTGACCTGGAAGGAGTCCGGGATCTCGTTCTGGGTGACGAGGCTGGCGAACGACTTGTCCTGGGCGAAGTCCTGCTTGAACCGGGCGAACGCCTGGGCCTGCGACTCGTAGTAGACGTGCTGCACGCCGTGCGACCGCAGGGAGAGCAGGTCGTTGTAGATCTGCTGCCGCTCGTTCGGGGTCGCCGGGCCGTTCTGCTTGCATTGCGGGCTCACGCTGGTCGTGGTGCACAGGTAGATCGACAACTGGACCCGGCCCTGCCAGTAGGTCCGGGTGTTGTCCACCTGCTTGACGAACAGCAGGCCGGTGCCGAGCAGCGACAGGCTGATCGCCACCACGACAACCAGCGCAACCGTCATCGTGAGGTTGCGCCGGAGGCCCGTCCAGACCTCCTGAAACAGGAACTGTCCACGCATGGTCGCTTGAATCCCTCGGTAATTCCTCGGTATCCGGTACCGCCCAGACCCCGTCAGCCACCCGTGACGGCGTCACGGGCCGCTGAGCTGGTCAGTACGCCTGGCCGTACACCCCGCGTGACTGGTCGCGCACGATCTTGCCGTACTCGAGCTCGATGACCCGCTTGCGCATCGAGTCCACGATCGCCGCGTCGTGCGTCGCCATGACGACCGTAGTGCCTGTCCGGTTGATCCGATCCAGAACCTTCATAATCCCGATGGAGGTGGCCGGGTCGATGTTCCCGGTCGGCTCGTCGGCCAGCAGGATCATCGGCCGGTTCACGAACGCCCGGGCCATCGCGACCCGCTGCTGCTCACCACCGGACAGCTCGTGCGGCATCCGGTCGTGCTTGCCTTCCAGCCCGACCAGGTCCACCACTTCCGGCACCACCTTGCGGATGAACCGGCGCGGCTTGCCGATCACCTGCAGCGCGAAGGCCACGTTCTGGTAGACGTTCTTGTTGGGCAGCAGCCGGAAGTCCTGGAACACGCAGCCGATCCGGCGCCGCAGGTAGGGCACCTTCCAGTTGGTGAGCCGGGCGAGATCCTTGCCGGCCACGTGGATCTTGCCCTCGGTCGGCTTCTCCTCCTTGAGGACGAGCCGCAGGAACGTTGACTTGCCCGCGCCGGACGAGCCGACCAGGAAGACGAACTCACCCTTTTCGACGTCGATCGTGACGTTCTCCAGGGCTGGCCGACCCTGGGTCGGGTACGCCTTAGTGACGTTATCGAAGTGGATCACGGGCCCATCACTCGCTCGACGGAAATGCGGACCAGGCGGCCGAATCCGGCTGCCACAGGCCATCCGGGAACCAGGGGGCTGTCCGGTTTGGCCACGGGCTAGTCTAAGGGGGAATGCGGCTCGCAGCGGGCAACACTGCCGAACTGCCCCGAGCGGGCGCGGACCGGAGGGACCCAGGTGAGTTGTGAACACTTGATCTGCGCGCAGTGCGCGGGGCCTGTGGTCGAGGCGCGCTGCCCGGCCTGCCAGGCCGCACGGGCCCACGTGCACCATCACTCCAGCCTGAGCAAGCCGCTGATCCTGGCCATCCTGCTGGTGCTGCTACTGGTCGCGCTCTCGCTACAGCAGCTCGCGCACTAAGCGGTCGGGTTCTTGCGCAGCCACCTGATCTCGGCCTCGATGAAGTCGTCGATCTCGCCGTCCATCACCGCGGCGGTGTTCCCGGTCTCGTAGCCGGTGCGCAGATCCTTGACATTCTGATAGGGGTGCAGCACGTAATTGCGGATCTGCGTGCCCCAGCTGCCGGAGGAGTCGCCGCGCAGCTCGGCCATCTTGGCCGCCTGCTCGGCCCGCTTGCGCTCCAGCAGCTTGGCCTGGAGCACCGCCATGGCGGTGGCCTTGTTCTGGATCTGGCTCCGCTCGTTCTGGCAGGACACCACGATCCCGGTGGGCAGGTGGGTCAGCCGCACCGCGGAGTCGGTGGTGTTCACGCCCTGGCCACCCGGCCCGCTGGAGCGGTACACGTCCACCCGGATCTCGTCTTCCGGGATGTCGATGTGATCGGCCTGCTCGACCACCGGGATCACGTCCACCCCGGCGAAGGAGGTCTGCCGGCGGCCCTGGTTGTCGTATTTGGAGATGCGCACCATCCGGTGCGTGCCGTGCTCGCCGCGCAACGTCCCGTAGGAGTACGGCGCCTTGATCGCGAACGTGGTGGACTTGATGCCCGCCTCTTCCGCGTAGGACGTGTCGTAGATCTCGCTCGGGTACCCGTGCCGCTCCGCCCAGCGGAGGTAGATGCGCCGTAGCCCCTCGGCCCAGTCGGCCGCGTCGGCTCCGCCGGCCTGGGCGTTGATCGTGATCAGCGCTTCCCGGGCGTCGTACTCGCCGGACAGCAGCGTGCGCACCTCGAGCTGGTCGATCTCCTTGCGGAGCGCGGCCAGGTCGCGGGTGGCCTCTTCGCGGGTCGGCTCGTCGTGCTCGCTGTCCGCCAGTTCGAACATCACCCGGGTGTCGTCGAGGCGGCGCCGCAGGCTGTCCAGCCGGCTGAGTTCCCCCTCCAGGTAGGAGAGCCGGCGGGTGACCGCCTGCGCCTTCTCCTGGTCGTCCCAGAGCCCGGGGTCAGCGGCGCGCGCCCTCAGGTTGTCAGCTTCACGCCGCATGGCCTCGGGGTCGAGAACGGACTCCACGCTGGTAAGCGTTGACGACAGTTCCGAGAGTTCATTTGCGGGATCGGTACCTGCCATGCGGGAAAGCCTACGCGAGCGCGGGCATTCGAAAGGACGATCGCCCGCCAACTCACCCAGGATGTTCGGGAAGCGAACTGGCTGTGACGAGTGTCCGGATTGCCCGGACCGCGACCGACAGCATGGCCACGGTGAACCGGTCGCTCTCCCAGATCTCGGTGAGCGTCTGCGCGGCCCGCCGCACCGCGGTGTCGTTCCGCTCGACCCAGACGCCCAGCCGCTCCTCCGGGCTGCCCGGGCCGGTCACCTCGAGCACGTCCCGGGTGATCGCCGCGTGCGCGGCGTGCAGGTCGTCGCGCAGCGCGGCCCGGGCCATCGTGTTCCACCGGTCGTCCCGGGGCAGCGCGGTGATCCGGTCCCGCAGCCGGGCGATCTGCAGCCGCTCGGCCAGGTCGAAGTAGACCTCGGCGGTCTCCTCCACGCTGCGGCCGACCGCCGCGGCGATCTCCACCAGGTCGAACGCGGAGTAGGCGGGCACCATCCCGGCCACCCGCTCGGCCAGCGCCTGCGGCGCGCCGCGGGCGGTGAACGAGTCGAGGCGGCGGGTGAACTCGGACCGGTCCCGGCCGGTGAGCAGCTTGGGCAGCCCGGACGTGACGGTGAGCACCCCGCCGGAGAAGAAGTCGATGGTCTCCGCGATGTCGAACGGCGGCCGGCGGTTGTGCAGCAGCCACCGGGTACCCCGCTCGGTCAGCTTGTGCGCCTCCAGCAGCATGTCCAGCTGGGTGGGCACGTCCACCACGCCGTCCAGCGCCTCCACCTCGGCCCAGAACCCGGCCAGGTCGAACACCTGCCGGGCGACCAGGAACGCGCCCGTGAGATCGGGCACCGACGCCCCGGTCTCCTCGTTCATCCGGAACAGGAACGTGGTCCCGGACCGGTCCACCATGTCGTTGACCACGGCGGTAGTGATGATCTCCCGGCGCAACGGGTGCGCGTCCATCTGCCCGGCGAACTTCTCCCGCAGCGGCGCCGGGAAGTAGCCGGTGAGCACCGACCGCAGGTACGGGTCGTCGGGCAGCGCCGAGGCCAGCATCTCCTGTTCCGCGCCGATCTTGACCTGGGCCAGCAGCACCGCAAACTCCGGCGTGGTCAGGCCGAGTCCGGCGGACCGGCGTTCGGCAACTTCCTTGTCTCCGGGCAGCACCTCCAGGCGCCGGCTGATCCGCCCGTCCCGGGCCATCTTGCGCATCATCCGGCTGTGCACGTGCAGCATTTCCGGGGCCTGGGCCCGGGACGAGGCGAGCGCGCGGTTCTGGTGGTAGTTGTCCCGCAGCACCAGGTCGGCGACCTCGTCGGTCATCTCCTGGAGCAGCCGGTTGCGCTGGTCGCCGGTGAGCTCGCCGCGGCTCACGCTCTCGGCCAGCAGAATCTTGATGTTCACCTCGTGGTCGGAGGTGTCCACCCCGGCCGAGTTGTCGATGAAGTCGGTGTTGATCAGGCCGCCGGCCAGCGCGTACTCGATCCGGCCGGCCTGGGTCACGCCCAGGTTGCCGCCCTCGGCGATCACCTTGGCGCGGACCGCGGTGGCGTCGATGCGCACCGCGTCGTTGGCCCGGTCGCCCGCGTCGGTATGCGACTGGGTGCTGGCCTTGACGTACGTGCCGACCCCGCCGTTCCACAGCAGGTCCACCGGCGCAGCCAGGATGGCCGAGATCAGCTGGTCGGGCGGCAGCGCCCGGACGTCTTCGGCCAGGCCGAGCGCGCGGCGGGCCGGCCCGGACACCGGCACCGACTTCGCGCTGCGCGGCCACACCCCGCCGCCCGCCGAGATGCGGGCGGCATCGTAGTCGGCCCAGGACGACCGGGGCAGCTCGAACAGCCGCTGCCGTTCTGCGAAGCTCGCCGCCGGGTCGGGGACCGGGTCCAGGAAGACGTGCCGGTGGTCGAACGCGGCGACGAGCTTGATGTGCCGGGACAGCAGCATCCCGTTACCGAACACGTCACCGGACATGTCGCCGACGCCAGCCACGGTGAAGTCGGTGGTCTGGGCGTCCACGCCGAGCGCCGCGAAGTGGAACTTGACCGACTCCCACGCGCCGCGGGCGGTGATGCCCATCTTCTTGTGGTCGTAGCCCTCGGACCCGCCGGACGCGAACGCGTCGCCCAGCCAGAACCCGCAGCTCGTGGCGATCTCGTTGGCCGTGTCGGAGAACGTGGCCGTGCCCTTGTCCGCCGCGACCACCAGGTACGGGTCGTCGGTGTCGTACCGGACCACGCCGGGCGGCGGCACCACCTGGCCGGCGTGCATGTTGTCGGTCACCTCGAGCATCGCGCTGATGAACGTGCGGTAACAGGCCAGCACCTCGGCCTGGTACGCCTCGCGGTCGGTGGCGTCCGGCAGCCGCTTGCAGACGAAGCCGCCCTTGGCCCCGGACGGCACGATGACCGAGTTCTTCACCTCCTGGGCCTTGGCCAGGCCGAGGATCTCGGTGCGGAAGTCCTCGCTGCGGTCCGACCAGCGCAGCCCGCCGCGGGCCACCGCGGCGAACCGCAGGTGCACCGCTTCCAGCCGCGGCGAGTAGACGAACAGCTCGAACTGCGGCCGCGGCGCGGGCAGGCCGGGCACCTGGGCCGCGTCCAGCTTGACCACCAGGTACGGGGTCGGCGCGGCCTCCGCCGCCCTGGCCGCCGCGGCGGCTTGCCGCCGCTCGGCGCGGAGCGGCGATCGGGGGCCGGGGGTTCCGGGGGTAGTCCCCCGGGGAAGCAGAGCGGGGGATCGCACCCCCGGGTCAATACGGCCCGACGTGTAGTAGTTGGTGCGCAGCGTGGCCAGGATCAGCGCCAGGTAGGCGCGCAGCACCCGGTCGTGGTCGAGCACCTGGACGTCGTCCAGCTCGCCGCGGATCTCCTCGGTGATGGCCTCGCTGCGCTCGGCCTGGCCGGCCTGCCGGGGCGGGTCGAACCGGGACTCGAACAGCCGGACCAGCAGCCGGGTCACCGTCGTGTTGGAGCGCAGCACCCGCTCGATGTAGTCCTGGCTGAACCGGGTGCCCGCCTGGCGCAGGTACTTGGCGTAGGCGCGCAGCATGCTGATCTGCCGCCAGGAAAGGTGGCCGTCCAGGACCAGCGCGTTGAACCCGTCGTCCTCGATCTGGCCGCGCCACAGCGCGCTCAGCGCGTCCTCGAACAGGCCCTTGACCGCGCTCGGCGCCGGCACCGCCGCCAGGCTGCCCGAGCCGCCGCGGCGCAGCCCGAAGTCGTAGATCCAGAACGGCGTGGGCACGCCCGGGCCCTTGAATTCGTACGGATGCTCGTCGACCACCTCGACCCCCATGTGCTGCAGCCGGGGCAGCACGTCGGTCAGCGTGATCGGGGACCCGGTCCGGTAGATGGTCAGCCGCCAGACCAGCGGGCGGCCCGGCGGGGCGTCCTCCACCGGCACCCCGCCGGAGAACCCCTCGGCCTCCCACATCTCGAACGCGACCTGCTCGCCGGCCTCCAGCATGCGGAGGATCTGGGTCAGGTCGTCCAGCGCGTAGACCGCGGGCACGTCGGTCTTGTACGTCTCCGGGATGGCCCCCGCGCAGATGCCGAGCAGCGCCTTGGCCTCGCTCTCGCCCAGCTGCTCGTGCGCGGCGGCGGCCAGGTCCTCGTCCCAGGACCGCACCGCGGCGGCCAGCCTGGCTTCCAGCTCGGCCGTGTTCACCTGGGGCAGCTGGGTGCCGGGCTCCGCCCGCACGACCACGTGCAGCCGGGCCAGGGTGGAGTCGCCGACGGTCGCGCTGTACTCCACCGTGACCCCGCCGAAGGCCTGCCGGAGTACCTCCTGCGCGCGCAGCCGGACGGCGGTGGTGTACCGGTCCCGGGGCAGGTAGACCAGGCAGGACATGTACCGCCCGTACCGGTCCCGGCGGAGAAACAGCCGGGTCTGCCGCCGCTCGCGCAGCGTCAGCACGCCGAGCGCGATCGGGACCAGCTCTTGCGGTGTGATCTGGAACAGCTCCTCGCGCGGGTAGCCCTCCAGGATCTCGGTCAGGTCCTGCCCGTCGTGGCTGTCCGCAGCCAGCCCGGCCGCTTCCAGCACGCTGGCCAGCTTCCGCCGGAGCACCGGGATGCGGGTGATGCTTTCGTGGTAGGCGGCCTGCGTGAACAGCCCGAGGAACCGGTACTCGCCGTTGATCTGGCCGGCCTCGTCCACCCGCTTGACCGCGATGTAGTCCAGGTAGTTCGGCCGGTGCACGGTGGACCGGGAGTTCGCCTTGGTGATGATGAGCCGCACCGGCTCCTTGGCCCGCGCGCGCACCTCGGGCGGCAGTGCGCCGAACGACTTCGAGCCCGCCCGGTCGTGCCGCAGGATGCCCAGCCCGCTGCCCGGCAGGGCCTTCAGGGCCATCTCCGGGTCGTCCACCAGGTCGTACTCCCGGTAGCCGAGGAAGGTGAAGTGGTTGTCGGCCAGCCAGTGCAGCAGCGCGATGGTCTCGGCCGGCGCGCTGGCCCCCTCGGCAAACAGCCGGTCGGCCAGCCAGGTGGCCCTGGCCTGCATCCGCGGGTAGTCCTCGACCGAGACCCGGACGTCGTGCAGCACCCGGTGCAGGTCCTTCTCCAGCCCGGGCAGCGGCACGTCGCAGGCCCGGACGTCGATCTCGATATGCGTCCAGGACTCGGCCAGCTCGTCGTGCCCGGTCCGGCTGGCGTCCACCGGCCCGGATACCTGGCGCAGCGCCCCGGCCACGTCCCGGCGGACCAGCAGCTGCGGGTGCACGATGCGATAGCTGGTCACGCCGTGCCGGGTCAGCTCCATGGTCACGGAGTCGACCAGGAACGGCATGTCGTCGGTGATGATGTCGACCACCGCGGCGGCCGGGTCGAAGGCGGGCACCGAGCCGCCCTGGCCGACCCGGACCAGGGTCCGGCCCTGCGGCCGGTCCGCGGCCAGCCGGGCCTGCTCCATGGCCACGGCGGCCACCGGCCCGGCCCCGGCCGCGGCCAGGTCCTCGTCCGGGACGCGCCGGTAGTAGGCGCGGAGGTAGTCCAGCAGGTCGCCGACATGCGCCTCGGCCGGCCCGGCCGCCTCGGCCGGCCCGGCCGCCTCAGCCAGCCCAGCCGCCTCGGCCAGCAGGGCATCCCGGTCATCCGACATAGGTAGTCACGCTCCCAGTGATCACAGCACGTCCCGCAGTTCCCAGAGCAGGGGGTAGTAGCGCACCGGCACCCGGGACCGCAGGTACGGCGCCCCGGTCAACCCGCCGGTGCCGGATTTGGTGCCGATCTGCCGCTCCACCATGGCTACGTGCCGGGCCCGCCACAGCCCGGCCAGCTCATCGTGGGTGAGCAGATCCTCGGCGAGCTGCCAGAGGTCGTCGTAGCGGGCCCGGTCCCGGGCCACCACGGCCAGCGAGTCCAGCACCTCCGCATCGGTCGCGGCGGGCAGCCCGCGGGCGGCCAGCAGGGCCAGGTAGGCGTCCCAGATGCTCGGCTCGGCCAGGCGGCGGCGCAGCCGGTCGCGTTCCGCGTCGGTCGGCGCGCGGAACCGGGCCACGAACCGCTCGTCCTTCAGCCCGGCCAGGAACTCCAGCTCGCGGTACTGCACCGACTGGAACCCGCTGGCCGGTGAGAGCAGCGCGCGGAACTCCAGGAAGTCCTGCGGGGTCATCGTCTCCAGGATGTCCACCTGCGAGATCAGCAGCCGGTCCACCGCGTGCACCCGGCGCAGCAGGTGCCGGGCCCGCCAGGTCTGGCCGGCCGTCATCGCGTCCCGGGCCGCCTCCAGCTCGTGCAGCAACTGCTTGAACCACAGCTCGTAGACCTGGTGCACGGTGATGAACAGCAGCTCGTCGTGGGCGGGCGGGTCGGCTTCTGGCACCTGCTGCGCGAGCAGCTCGGGCAGCCGCAGGTAGCTGCCGTAGGTCAGCCGCCCGCCTTCCTCGCCGAAGTTGCGCGGGCTGGGCGGAGCCAGCCGTGCTGGGGAGGCTGAGCTGGATACGCCTGCACCACGCCGTTGTGGTGTTGTCACCCGATAACGCTCCTCAGTCACCCTTCTTTGCCGCGCTGCGCCTCGTCCCGACTGTACGCGGGGTCAGCCTGCCCCGCGAACAGAGCCAGCACCTCCGGGTTGGCCAGCGCGTCCGGGTCGGCGGCCTCAGCCACCGGGGTGCCGAGCAGGATCTTGCGCACCGGGACCTCGAGTTTCTTGCCGGACAGCGTCCGCGGCACCCCGGGCACCTGGTGGATCTCGTCCGGCACGTGCCGCGGCGACAGTTCGCCGCGCAGCGCGCCGCGGATTCGCCCGGTCAGCTCCTCGTCCAGGCCGCAGCCCTCGGCCAGCACCACGTACAGCACCAGCCGCCCGGGACGGCCCAGCTGCCCGGTGTCCACCACCAGGCTGTCGGTGATCTCCGGCAGCCGCTCCACGACCCGGTAGAACTCGCTGGTGCCCATCCGCACCCCGCCCCGGTTCAGCGTGGCGTCGGAGCGCCCGTAGATCACGCACCCGCCGTCCGGCAGCAGGGTGATCCAGTCCCCGTGCCGCCACACCCCGGGATAGGTGTCGAAGTAGCTGGCGTGGTAGCGCTCCCGGCCGGGGTCGTTCCAGAAGCCGACCGGCATGGACGGCATCGGCTCGGTGATGACCAGCTCGCCGACCTGCCCGGTGACCGGCTGGCCGGATTCGTCGAACGCCTCGACCCGGGCGCCCAGGCAGCGGCCGGCGATGATGCCGGCCCGCACCGGGAGCAGCGGCGACGGCCCGACGAACCCGGTGCACAGGTCGGTGCCGCCGGAGAACGAGCCGAGCTGCAGGTCGGCGCCGACCTCGCGGTACACCCAGTCGAAGCCCTCGGGCGGCAGCGGCGACCCGGTGGAGCCGATGCCACGGATGGCGGACAGGTCCAGCTCGCGGCCCGGCGACAGCCCCGCCTTGGCGCAGGCCAGCACGTACGGCGCACCGGTGCCGAAGTAGGTCACCCCGGTCCGGGCGGCCAGCCGCCACAGCGCGTCGGTGCCCGGGTAGGTGGCGCTGCCGTCGTAGAGCACCACGGTCGCGCCGGCCAGCAGCCCCCCGGCCAGGTAGTTCCACATCATCCAGCCGGTGGTGGTGTACCAGAAGAACACCGAGCCGGGCCCGAGGTCCTGGTGCAGCGACAGCGCCTTCATGTGCTCCAGTACGACCCCGCCGTGCCCGTGCATGATCGCCTTGGGCAGCCCGGTGGTGCCGGACGAGTACAGCACCCACAGCGGGTGGCCGAACGGCACCTCCTCGAATTCCAGCGGGCCGCCGCCCGCGCCCGGGAGCTGCGCCCAGTCCAGCAGGCTGGCCCCGGCCGCCTGCGCGGCCGCGGTCACCGGCGACCCGGCGGCCAGTCCGGGAGCAGGGCCGCCCACCACGATCGCCGCGCCCAGGCCGGGCAGCCCGGCGACGATCTCGGCCAGGGCATCTTCCCGGCTGAACGCCCTTCCGTTGTAGCGGTAGCCGGCCACGGCGACGAGTACCTTGGGCGTGATCTGGGCGAACCGGTCGATCACGCTGTGCGCCCCGAAGTCCGGCGAGCAGGACGACCAGATCGCGCCGAGGCTGGCCGTGGCCAGCAGCGCGATCAGCGCCTCCGGCACGGTCGGCAGGTAGCCGGCCACCCGGTCGCCCCGGGTCACGCCGAGTTCGGCGAGCGCGGCGCGGACCCGGCTCACCTCGGCGGCCAGCTCGCCGTACGTGATGCGGCGCGGCTCGCCGTCCTCGGCGGCGGCGATGACGGCCACCCGGCCGGGATCGACGCTGGCGGTGCGCAGCGCGTTCCGCGCGTAGTTCAGCGTGGCGCTGGGGAACCACTCGGCGTCCGGCAGCCGGCCGGTCAGCGCGGGCCCGATGCCGCGCTCGCCGAGCACGTCGAAGTAGTCCCAGATCGTGTCCCAGAACGCGGCCGGCTCGGCCACCGACCACTCCCACAGCTCGGCGTAACTGCCGGTGGCCACGCCCCGCTGGTTGGCCAGCCAGCGCTGGTACCCGGTGATCCGGGCGTGCTCGATGACCTCCGGCCCCGGTTCCCAGAGCACCGCGCCGTAACCGGCGCCGAGCAGCGCCGCGACGTCCTCGTCTCGTGGCATAGGCCCCAGCATCGGGGGTCAGCCCTGGTCGCGCAATGTGCCCGCGCACAGCCGACCAGGTGATCTATCCCACTGATCTATCGCACTGTGCTATCCAACTGGCGCGCCGGCCAGGAAGGCCAGCACGCCCAGGCCCGCCGCCCCGACGATGCCGGTGACCACGCCGCGGCGCAGCCCGATCAGCCACAGCGCGGCCAGCGCGAGCAGACCGAACTGCCAGGCGTGCCCCAGGGCCACGGCCAGCGGGATGGCCGCCCCGGCGATGGCGCCGATGGCGGCCGGCCCGGCCCCGGTCAGGAACGCCTGCACCGCGGCGTTGCCGCGGAGCCGGTCGAAGTAGCGGCCGCCGCCGAGCACGAACAGGAACGACGGGGTGAACGCGACCGCCGAGGCGAGCAGGCCACCAGCCACGCCGTGCGCCGCGTAGCCGACCACCGCCACGGTCTGCACCACTGGCCCGGGCGTGACCTGGCCCAACGCGACCGCGTCGAGGAACTGCGCCGCGGTCATCCAGTGGTAGGTGTGCACCGCGTCGTGCTGCATCAGCGGGATGATCACGAAGCCGCCGCCGTAGGACAGCGCGCCCACCTTGAACGCCACCCAGGCCACCGCGAGCAGGCCGCCGGTGGCCGGCACCGCGACCAGGGGGAGCAGCAGCGCGGACGGTCCGGGGCGGCTCGGCCGGTCCCGCGCCGTGGTTACCGCGACCTCGATCAGACCGCAGGCCGCCAGCACCAGGACCAGCCACGGCCCGACCGTGGCCGCCGCCGCCCCACCCGCCAGCGCATACCCGATCCATCTGGCTTTCTTTATCCGGGGGGACGACCCCCCTGGACCCCCCGCTCGCCGCTCCGCGCCGAACGCCGGCTCGGCGGGCACCCGCCTACGGCGCGCCCCGCCTCGCCAGCGCAGTATTGGCCCAGGGGGACGCCCCCCCTGGACCCCCCGGGAGCCGCTGTCGGTTCCGACCAACCTCCGCCAGCTGGCCGGGGCCAGGCCGATCGCTGCGGCCAGGGCCACGGCGGGGACGGCGGCACCGGCACCGTCGGCGGCGCCGCGGATCCAGCCGGGTGGGTGCTGGGCCAGGAACACCGCGGACAGGCCGAGGATGATGATCAGCCCGGGCACGATGAAGCACAGCCCGCCGATCAGCGCCCCGGCGGCGCCGCGCAGCCGCCAGGCGCAGAAGATGGCGAGCTGGGTGGAGGCCGGCCCGGGCATCAGGTTGCAGGCGGCGACGCCGTCCTCGAACTCGCTGGCCGGCAGCCAGCCCCGGTCCTCGACGCAGAGCTGGCGGAGCAGCGCGATGTGCGCGGGCGGCCCGCCGAAGCCGATGCAGCCGATCCGGCCCCATTCCCGGGCGATGGTGCGCAACGGGACGGCGGGCGGTTCCGCAGGCTGCTCGGCAGCGGCGTCCCCGGGCGCTCCGTCCGCAGCCACGCCGTCAACCTACGCCCCGGCCGTTACCCGGCGGCGGCCAGGGTGAGCCGGTCCACCGCGGCCACGACGGCGGCCGTGTCGGTCAGGTCACCGAACACCGCGTCCGCGCCGGCCGCACGCAGCTCGCTGACCGTGGACCGGCCGCTGGCCACGCCCAGGCAGCGGGCCCCGCCGGTCCGGGCCGCTTCGACGTCCAGCGTCGAGTCGGCGATGTACACGGTGGCGTCCTCGCCGAACGGCACGCCGTACTTATCGGCCGCCCGGGACCGGGTCATCAGCAGCTGTGCGCCCTTCGGGTACACCTGCGAGCCGTACCCGCCCACCTCGGTGTCGAAGAACCGGTCCAGGCCGAACGCGCGCAGCTTCAGCACGGCGTTAGGCCGGCTGGCGCCGGTCAGCACGGTCTGCACCACGCCGTGCCGGGCGGCCACGCCGGCCACCGCCTCGGCGGCGCCGGGCAGCAGCCGGCCCCGCTCGGTGAGCTGGTCGCGGCGGGCGGCGAACGCGGTGGCCAGCTCCTGGCTGTACCGGACGAGCAGTTCCTGGCTGGCCGGGCCGGGCGCGACACTGACCCCGTTCAGGGCCAGCGCGTCGAAGAAGATCCCCGATTCCAGCCGGCCGGCCAGCTGCGGCAACTGCACCAGCGGCCGCCCGGTGACCTTGCGGAACGCCTCGACATACGCATCCCGGGTCACCCGTCCCACGTCGAGCAGAGTCAGATCGATATTCCAAAGGACGAGGCGGTGAATGGAAGCCTCCGGGGTTGGGGTCTTGGCGCGGGGCCGGGGCCAGCGTAGCGCGAAGGGAGCAGCCGGGTCCGGCTAAGAACCGGGTGACCGAGTCACCACGCGAAGGACGTGACCATTGACCGTGACCGCTGGAATCACGGGCCCGCCGGGGGCCGATGCCAGGGTGATCGAGAAATCCTGGGCCGACCCGGAGCAGTTCGCCGCCATTTTCGATCGTTACTTCGGCCAGATCCACCGCTATCTGGCCCGCCGGGTCGGCAGCAAGCTGGCCGACGATCTCGCGGCCGACGTGTTCGTCGCCGCGTTCGCCCAGCGCACCCGCTATGACCTGGACCAGGAATGCGCACGTCCGTGGCTGTACGGGATCGCCACCAACCTGGTCGGCGCGCAGCGCCGCCGGGAGCAGCGCTACTACCGGGCGCTGGCCCGCAGCGCGGCGCGCCAGGCGGTGCCGCCCGCGGACGCCGGCGACCGGGTCGCCGAACGGGTCAGCGCGGCCGCGGCCGGGCCCGCCCTGGCCGCCGCGCTGGCCACGCTGGCCCCGGGCGACCGGGACGTGCTGCTGCTGGTCGCGCTGGCCGAGCTGAGCTACCCCGAGGTGGCCGCAGCGCTCGGCATCCCGTACGGCACCGTGTGCTCCCGGCTGAGCCGGGCCCGGCGGCACGTCCGCGGCGCACTCGGCGACATCAACCCCATGAACCTGAAGGAGCCCACCGATGGATGAACTGACCCTGCTCCGCGAGCTGCTGCCGGACGCACCGCCGCCGGCCGGGCCGGTCGTCACGGCCGCCCGGGACCGGCTGGACACGAGCATGCACGGCCCGCGCCGGCCGCACTGGCGGCCCCGGCGCGGACGGCCGATCCTGCTGGTCACCGGCGTGCTGGCCGCGGGCGCGGCCGCCGCGCTGCTGACCGTGACCCTGCTGCCCGGCGGCCAGCCGGCCGGGCGGGCGCACGGCCAAGCACCCGGACTGGCCCGCGGCCTGACCGCGACCGGCGCCCGGCAGTACCTGCTGGCCTTGGCGGGCACGGCCGGCCAGGCCAAGGTGACCGGGCGGTACTGGTGCTCGGTGGTCCGCCAGGGCAGCCGGGAGATCATCGGCGCGGGCAACAAGGAGCTGACCACCCCGTGGCTCAACGGCGTGGCGCATCCCAGTGCGGCCCGGCCGGCCGGGTACCAGTACTCGGTCATTGAGCGCAGCCAGGGCGAGGACTGCCTGGAACCGCCGCACGGCAGTTGGCCGGGTGGCACGGTCGGCGGCTACGACCAGTCGCTGGGCATCCAGTTCCCGACCGCGGCGGACCGGGCCGCGTGGCAGCGGGACGGTTCGCCGACCCGGGTCGGCGCCTGGTACGCCGACCAGTCCGACTCGTTCAGCTCGGGCCCGCGGGTGTGGACCGGCCAGAAGACCGGCTGGGGCAACTATGCGAGCCTGTCCGCCAACCCGGCCACACTGAAGGCACAACTGTCGGCCCAGCTGCCTGGCCCGGACGATCCAGGCGTCAAGATGCTGGAGCACAGCACCGGCGAGTCCTACCCGGAAATCCGCAACGACCTGCTGTTTTCCGCGGCGGTCCAGGTACTGCGTGACCCGGTGCGGCCCGCGGTCCAGGCGGCCGCCTACCGGGTGCTGGCCACCGTGCCAGGCGTCCAGGTCAAGCCGGGCGTGCGGGACGTTACCGGGCAGGTGGGCACCGCGGTCTGGCTCAGCCACCCCCGTGACCAGATGGTGGACTACCAGTTCATCGACCCGGCCAACGGCTACCTGCTCGGCGACGACGTGATCGCCGTGACCACGGTGTCCGGCCTGCCGGCCGGCTCGGTGCTGACCTACAACGAGGAGGTCAGCAGCGTCTGGACCAACACCCCGCCGCATAAACCCACCAGCTGACGGGGGCGGCCCCGCCTGCCGCCTGCCGGTCAGCCCATGTACGGGTACCGGTAGTCGGTGGGCGGGGCGAACAGCTCCTTGATGGCCCGGGCGTTCACCCACCGGGTCAGGTTCCAGATCGAGCCGGCCTTGTCGTTGGTGCCGCTGGCCCGGGCCCCGCCGAACGGCTGGCGGCCGACCACCGCGCCGGTCGGCTTGTCGTTGATGTAGAAGTTGCCCGCGGAGTACCGCAGCACCTCGGCCGCAGCCGCGATCGCGGCCCGGTCCTGGGCGATGATCGAGCCGGTCAGCGCGTACGGGGCCGCGTCGGCCGCCTGGGCCACCACCTCGGCGTAACGGCTGTCGTCGAACACGTGCACGGCCAGGATCGGCCCGAAGTACTCGGTGCGGAACACCTCGTCGGTCGGGTCGGAGCAGGCCAGCACGGTCGGCTGGACGAAGTAGCCCTGCGACCCGTCGGCGCTGCCGCCGGCCAGCACCCGGATCGACGGCCTGCTCGGAGCGCTGGCCAGCACGTCGGAGAGCCGGTGGAAGGCGCGGGCGTCGATCACCGCGCCGAGGAACAGGGACAGGTCGGCCGATACGTCCCCCGTGGTCAGCGAGTCCACCTGGGCCAGGAACGAGTCCTCCAGCCGGGCCCACACCGAGCGCGGGATGTAGGCCCGGGACGCCGCCGAGCACTTCTGCCCCTGGTACTCGAACGCGCCGCGGATCAGCGCGGTGCACAGCACGTCCGGGTCGGCCGACGGGTGCGCGATCACGAAGTCCTTGCCGCCCGTCTCGCCGACCAGCCGGGGGTAGCCGCGGTAGCCCGCGATGTTCTCGCCCACGGTGCGCCACAGGTGCTGGAACGTCCGGGTTGACCCGGTGAAGTGGACGCCGGCCAGGTCCGGGTGCGGCAGCGCGACCCGGGACACCGCCTGGCCGTCCCCGGTGACCAGGTTGATCACGCCGGGCGGCAGCCCGGCCGCTTCCAGCAGCCGCATCGTGTAGTGCGCGGACAGTTGCTGGGTGGGCGACGGCTTCCACAGCACCACGTTGCCGAGCAGCGCGGGCGCGGTGGGCAGGTTGCCCGCGATCGAGGTGAAGTTGAACGGGGTGATGGCCAGCACGAAGCCTTCCAGCGGCCGGTACTCCATCCGGTCCCACTCGCCCGGGGCGGAGGACGGCTGCTCGGCCAGCAGCCGCCGGGCGAAGTGCACGTTGTACCGCCAGAAGTCGATCAGCTCGCAGGCCGCGTCGATCTCGGCCTGGTACACCGACTTGGACTGGCCCAGGATGGTGGCCGCGTTGATGGTCTGCCGCCACGGCCCGGCCAGCAGGTCGGCCGCCTTCAGGAAGATCGCGGCCCGGTCGTCGAAGGACATCGCCCGCCAGGCCGGGGCGGCCGCGGCGGTCGCCTTGATGGCGGCGGCCACGTCCACGTCGTCGGCGTTGGCCAGGTGACCGAGCACGTGGGCGTGGTTGTGCGGCTGGACCACCGCGATCCGCTCGCCGCCGCCCATCCGCTGCTCCCCAGCCACGGTCATGGTCAGCTCGGCCGGGCTGGCGGCCAGCTCCTTGATCTTGGCTTCCACCGCGGCGCGCTCGGGACTGCCCGGCGAGTACGGCCGGACCGGCTCGTTGGCGGGCTGCGGAACAGTGCTGACGGCGTCCATGAGGATCTCCCTGGAACAAGGTCTCAATCTGGCGGTGTGCCCATCGTGCCACGCCGCAGGCCCAGGGCGGCCAGCGCGCCCGCCGCGGCGGCCGCGGCCAGCAGCACCGCGCAGTCGTGGAACGCCGCGACCGGCACGCCGGTGATCTTGACCCGCTGCGCGTAATACGTAGCCAGCAGCGCGATGCCGAAGGAACCGGACAGGCGTTCGGTAATGCTGAACAGGGTGTTGGCGTCCGGCAGTTTATCCGCGGGCAGATCCTCTACCAGCTCCATGACCAGGGGCTGGACGGTCAGCCCGAGCGCCACGCCGCGGCCGCAGAACAGCGCGGCGCTGGCCCAGACCGGGGTGTCCGGGCCGAGCAGCAGCATGCCCAGGGTGGCCACGGCGAGCAGGGCCAGCCCGCCGACGACGCTGCCCACGATGATCGCCGGGCGGGCCCGGCCGCGCTCGACCAGAACGCTGCCCAGCCAGCTGGCCAGGCCCATGACCACGCCCTGCGGCAGCAGCGCCAGCCCGGTGACGGCGGTCGTCCGGTGCTGGATGTCCTGCAGGTAGACCGGGGCCAGGAACAGCACGGAGAACAGCACCACGCTGGCCACGCAGGCCAGGGCCAGGGCGAGCGCCCGGCGCGGCGAGCCGAGCACGCTCAGGTTGACCGCGGGCGGCGGCCCGCGAGCCCGGGGCCCGGGTCACGGCCGGGCCTGCTCCGGTACCAGAGCAGGTAGCCGCCGATCAGGGCCAGCCCGCCCAGCCAGGCCGGGGCCGACGCGGCGGACAGCCAGCCGTGCCCGGGGCCCTGGCTGGCGCCGTAGCTGGCCAGGCCCAGGCCCGCGCTGAGCAGCACGAGGCCGGGCAGGTCGAGCCGGGCCGCCGGATCACCGCGCTGCTCGCCGCGGGCCCGGCGGAGCAGCCGCAGGCCGGCCAGCGCGGCCAGCCCGATCGGCACGTTGATCAGGAACACCGATCGCCAGCCGAACGCCCCGATGAGCAGGCCGCCGAGGGCCGGTCCGAGGGCGGGCGCGGCGAACAGCATGATGCCCGCGCTCGGCGGCATCGTCTTGGCCGCGCCGTCCCGGCCCAGCAGCAGGCCCATGGCCAGCGGCACCATCGGCGCGCCGAGCAGGCCCTGCACCACCCGGGCCGCGATGAGCAGGCCCACGCTGGGCACCACGGCGCAGGCCGCCGACGCGAGCACGAAGCCGGCCAGGGCGGCCTGGTAGGTGGGCATGACGGCGAACCGGCGGGCCAGCCACGGGCTGGCGGCCAGCCCGCAGGCCAGGCCGAGCAGGTAGCCGCTCAGCGCCCAGGCCGCGGTGGCCAGCGTGGTGTGCAGGTCGGTCACGATGACCGGCACGGCCACGTTGACCACCGAGGAGTCGATCATCGAGAGCATCGGGCCGGCCAGCAGGACCACCTGGAGCACGCGTTCCGGGACGCCCGTCCGGGCGGGGCCCGCACCGTGCCCGCACCGTGGCCCGCGCCGGGGCCGGTCCCGGCGCGGGTGGCGGTCACGGTGCGTCTCCGCCCGCCGCCGCGGCGATCTCGTCCAGCCAGGAGAGCTCCCGGCGTGCGTTGTCGCGGTGGAAGTCCATCACCCGCAGCCCCCACGGCTCGGCCTGGGCGTCCGGCCGCAGCGAGTCCAGGTGGTCGATCTGGGCCTGGACGATGTCCCGGCGCACCGCGACGATCCGGAGCCGGTCTGCTGGCGGCACGTCGGCGAAGAACGACACCCGCACCTGGAACTCGTTGTCGTCGGCGAGCAGCGCCGGGTCCGCGTCGCGGATCATCGACTGGAACAGGTCGTGGCCGGTGTCGGTGAGCCGGTACACGTGCCGCGGCGGGCGGCCCGGGCCGGCCTCGGCGGCCACCCGCTCGATCGCGCCCTGCTCCTCGTACCGGTGCAGCGCCGGGTAGAGCACGTTGTTGTTGATCGACCGGCCGCCCAGGATCCGCTCGACCTGCTTTTTGATCTCGTACCCGTGCCGCGGCTGGTCGCCGAGCACCCGCAGCATGAGTATGTCAAAGTACACGGGGTTAGCTTAACCTAGGTTAAACTAACTCACCAGGGCCTGCGGATGCCCGGGGTTGGTGCGGGCGGGGTGTTACTCCTCCTCGACGTAGCGGAGTTCCTGGGTGGCGTACCAGAGCAGCTCGTGCCCTTCCGCGCTGTCCACCAGGAACTGGGCGTCGTCGTCGCCGGCCTCGGCCGCGGGCAGCGCGGCCGCCGCGGCCCCGACGTCGGCCACCGCGACCAGGTCGTCGACGTGCCCGGCCGCCACCCGGGCCAGCGGGACTGGCGCGGCCACCAGGACCAGGGTCGGCTCGTCGAAGCCGCCCTTGGCGTCCACCTGCTCATCCGGCACGTCGGCGGCCAGCACGACGCGGCGGCGCGGGGCGCCGGGATCGGCCAGCAGCAGCCGCAGCGACGCCCGGGCCGCGTGCAGCATCGCGACGTACTCGAGTTCTTCCAGGTCGCCGGTGGCGTACGACTCGCGCAGCGCGGGGGTGACCGCGAACGCCCGGAGCGGTGCCGGGCCTACTTCGGCGTCGCGCAGCACCGAGTCGAGCATGGCGACCGTGGCCGGCAGGTAGACGCGCATGATGTTGTCCCCGATGATGCTCTGCGGTCAGCCCGTGCTGTCCGGGGCTTCCCTGCGGGCAAGTCTGCCACCCAGAACCGTCACCACGGCAGCGATCGCCGCGTCCAGCGGCTCATGTTCCCACACCCGGACCACCTGCCAGCCGGCCGCGGCCAGCGCGGCGTCCGCCGCCCGGTCCCGCTCGATGTTGCGGCGCAGCTTGGGCGCCCAGTACCACTCGTTGACCGCCGGGTCGCGGCCGTGTTCCGGGCAGACGTGCCAGAAGCAGCCGTCCACGAACACGGCCACCCGGCGCGCGGTGAACGCGATGTCCGGCCGGACCCGGGCGCCGTCCGCCAGGTCGAGCCGGTAGTCCTTGCGGAACCGGTAGCCCTGCCGGTGCAGCGCGCTGCGCAGGGCGAGTTCCGGCTTGGTGCCGGTGCGCCGGATGGCCCGCATGTTCGCCGAGCGTCCCGGGCTGGACGGGCTCGGATAGTCAGCCACTGGCTAAGGCTAGGGCAGCGTGTCCCGGGTGGGCAGCCCAACCAGCTCACCAAGCCGGGTCACGGTTTCCGCCGGGTCGGTGTGCCAGACGCCGGTCATCCCGAGCGCCTCCGCGGCCAGCACGTTGGCTTCGAGGTCGTCCACGAACACGCACTCCTCGGGGGCCAGCCCGAGCAGCTGCGCGGCGTGCCGGAAGATGCGCTCCTCCGGCTTGCGCATGCCGACCTCGGCCGAGATGACCACCGCGTCGAACAGTTCCGGGAACAGGTGGCTCGGGTAGCCGGTGACGCCCCACGAGTTGGACAGCAGCGCGGTGCGCACCCCGGCCGCGCGCAGCTGCCGGAGCAGTTCGAGCATGGGCTGGCTGAGCTGCGTCGCGGCGAACATCCGGTCCAGCAGCCCGGCGGCGGGCACCGGCGTGCCGTCACGGCGGACGAGCTCCGCCGCGAGCAACCGCTCGAACTCCGCGTCGGTGCACTCGCCGAGCTCCAGCGCGTGGATCGGGTTGACGTCGCCGGCCGTCTGGTAGGCGCCGGTTACCCACGGCCGCATCACCGCGGCGTAGCTGTCGAAGTCGACGTCGTCGGCGGCGATCCAGGCCCGCACCGTGTCCAGCAGCGGGCCGGTCAGCACGCCGCCCCAGTCAGTTATCACGCCACGCAGCACATACCCGATGGTACGAGGAACGAGAACGAGGCGGCGAGAACCAGTGGTTCTCGCCGCCTCGGTGGCGCCTGGGTGGCGCCTGGGTGGCGCTGCTACTGGGTTTCGCTGGCGTCGGCGGGCTGCCCGGTCCGGGTGCGCGCTGGGTGCGTCCGCACGGCCGGCTCGGCCGCGTGCCGGCGGCCGGGCACCACCCGGTACGGGGCCAGGTGCCGCCGGGCCACGGTCAGCCCGTCCACCGCGGCCACCGGGGTGGCCGGCACGAACTCGCTGACGTGCGGCTCGGCCGCGGCCTTGGCCCGGAAGTAGGCGCGGGCCTCGGCGTAGTCCGGGTGCCGGTGCGGGTGCTTGAAGGTGATCCACAACGGCACCCCGACGATGCCCAGGACGATCAGGGCGATGATGGGGAAGCTGGCGATCACGGTGCCGGTCACGGCGGTCTCCTCATTTCTTCTGGCCCGGCGGGGGTCCCGCCGGCGTCTATGGCTACACAATGCCCCGGGGCATTCTGCTGGCGGTTGGCAGAGCTTCTGCGCTGGCTCTGAATCGGCCGCGACCCAGGGACCCGGCGTCCTGGGACTGTCAGCACCAGGCCGTAACCTGCTGAGTGACGGTCCGGAGCGGCCGGAGGGGAGAGCCACCATGTCTGAGACCAGCGCACCCGGGGCGCAGAGCGTCGTCACCGGCGAGCGGGCTGACCTGCTGGCCGCGCTGGCCAAGCAGCGCCACTTCCTGCGGTTCACCGCCCGTGACCTGACCGACGAGGAGGCCAACCGGCGGACCACGGCGAGCGAGCTGTCCATCGGCGGCATCATCAAGCACGTCACGCTCACCGAACGGCGCTGGATCCAGTTCATCCAGGTGGGCCCGTCCGCGATGAGCTGGGACGGGGGCGACATGACCGACTGGGTGGCCGGGTTCCGGATGGGGGCAGGCGAGACGCTGGCCGGGCTGCTGCAGGCCTACGAGCAGGTCGCCCAGGAGACCACCGAGGTGGTGGCCACGCTGCCCGACCTGGACGTCAGCCAGCCACTGCCCGAGGCGCCCTGGTTCGAGCGCGGCGCTAGCTGGTCCGCCCGGCGCGTCCTGCTGCACGTGCTGACCGAGATCGCGCAGCACGCCGGGCACGCGGACATCATCCGCGAGTCGCTGGACGGCGCCAAGTCGATGGGCTAGCTAACCCAGGCCGGCGTTGACAATCCGCGCGAGTACCACCCCGCCCCGGGCAAACCCCGCGTCAGTTCCGGGCCGCGGCCAGGCGCCGGGCCGCGGCCAGGCGCCGGGCCGTGCGCCGTTAATGATCAACCGATCGCTGTACCTATAGGTGCAGCGATCGGTTGATCACGATGGCTAGGCCGCGGCCGATGCTGGGATCAGGCCAGGTCGAACCGGTCCAGGTTCATTACCTTGGTCCAGGCGGCGACGAAGTCGGTCACGAACTTCTCCTTCGCGTCGTCGCTCGCGTAGACCTCGGCCAGCGCGCGCAGCTCGGAGTTCGAGCCGAAGACCAGATCGACGCGGCTGGCCGTCCACTTGACCCCGCCCGTGGCCGCGTCGCGGCCCTCGAACGTGTTCTTGTCCTGGGCCGTCGGCTGCCACGTCGTGCCCATGTCGAGCAGGTTGACGAAGAAGTCGTTGGTCAGCGACCCGGGGGCGGTGGTGAAGACGCCGAGCGGCGACTGCTGATAGTTCGCGCCCAGCACGCGGAGGCCACCGACGAGGACCGTCATCTCGGGCGCGCTCAGCGTCAGCAGGTTCGCCCGGTCGATCAGCAGGTACTCGGCCGGCAGCCGGCTGCCCTTCCCGAGGTAGTTGCGGAACCCGTCCGCGTTCGGCTCGAGCGCTTCGAACGACTCCACGTCGGTCTGCTCCTGCGACGCGTCCGCGCGGCCCGGCGTGAACGGGACCTCGACGTCGAAGCCGGCGTCCTTGGCCGCCTGCTCGACGCCCGCCGCACCGGCCAGCACGATCAGGTCGGCCAGCGAGACCTGCTTGCCGCCGGCCTGGGCGGCGTTGAAGGCCGACTGGATCCCCGCCAGGGTGCGCAGCCCCGTGGCGAGCTGCTCGGGCTGGTTGACCTCCCATCCGCTCTGCGGCTCGAGGCGGATGCGCGCGCCGTTGGCGCCGCCGCGCTTGTCGCTGCCCCGGAAGGACGAAGCCGCCGCCCACGCGGTGGACACCAGCTGGGACACCGGCAGGCCGGAGGCCAGGATCTGGCCCTTGAGCGCGGCGACGTCCGCCGCGTCGATGAGCTGGTGGGTCACGGCCGGCACGGGGTCCTGCCAGATCAGCGCCTCGGCCGGGACCTCCGGGCCGAGGTAGCGCGCGATCGGGCCCATGTCCCGGTGGGTCAGCTTGAACCAGGCCCGGGCGAACGCGTCCGCGAGCTCGTCGGGGTTGGCCAGGAAGCGCCGGGTGATCCGCTCGTAGACCGGGTCCACGCGGAGCGAGAGGTCGGTGGTCAGCATCGTCGGCGGGTGGCTCTTGGCCGGGTCGTGCGCGTCCGGGACGGTGCCTGCCCCGGCGCCGTCCTTCGGCTTCCACTGGTACGCACCGGCCGGGCTCTTGGTCAGCTCCCACTCATAGCCGTACAGGGTCTCCAGGAAGCTGTTGTCCCAGGTGGTCGGTGTACCGGTCCAGGTGACTTCGATACCGCTGGTGATGGCGTCGCCGCCCTTGCCGGTGCGGTACGTGCTCTTCCAGCCGAGGCCCTGCTGCTCCAGCGGGGCCGCCTCCGGGTCGGGGCCGACGTTCTCCGCCGGGCCCGCGCCGTGCGTCTTGCCGAACGTGTGCCCGCCCGCGATCAGGGCCACCGTCTCCTCGTCGTTCATCGCCATCCGGCGGAACGTCTCGCGGATGTCGCGGGCCGCCGCCACCGGGTCCGGGGTGCCGTTCGGGCCCTCCGGGTTGACGTAGATGAGGCCCATCTGCACCGCGCCGAGCGGCTCCTCGAGCTGCCGGTCGCCGCTGTAGCGCTCGTCGTCCAGCCAGGTGGTCTCGGGGCCCCAGTACACGTCCGCGTCCGGCTCCCAGACGTCCGCCCGGCCGCCGCCGAAACCGAACGTCTTGAAGCCCATCGTCTCCAGCGCCACGTTGCCGGTGAGGATCATGAGGTCGGCCCAGGAGATTTTCCGGCCGTACTTCTTCTTGACCGGCCACAGCAGCCGGCGCGCCTTGTCCAGGCTGACGTTGTCCGGCCAGCTGTCGAGCGGCGCGAAGCGCTGCTGACCGGAGCCCGCGCCACCGCGGCCGTCGCCGATCCGGTAGGTGCCCGCGCCGTGCCAGGCCATCCGGATCATGAGCGGGCCGTAGTTACCGAAGTCAGCCGGCCACCAGTCCTGCGAGCTCGTCAGCACCTCGGCGACATCCCGCTTCACCGCCGTGAGGTCGAGGCCATTGAACGCCTCGGCGTAGTTGAAGTCCTCGCCCATCGGGTTGGCCACAGCCGGGTTCTTGGCCAGGATCTTCAGGTTGAGCTTGTTCGGCCACCACTCATAGTTGGCGTCCCCCATGGTGGGCTGGGTGCGGCCGTGCCCAACCGGGCATCCCCCGCTTGCACTGCTCGCCCCGGCCTCCGGGGTCGCGTCTTCGACGACTACTGGATCGTGGTTCTCGGACATGGAATCCCTCCGGACTAGGCGGATCTCGGTGCCCAGGAAGTGCGGGCGGGGGAGCAGCCGGGGCACAGGCCCCAGTAGGTGACCTCGGCCTCGTCGATCCAGAAGCCGTGGTCGTCGGACGGGGTCAGGCAGGGCGGCCGGCCGACCGCGCAGTTGACGTCAGCGACGGCGCCGCACGATCGGCACACGACATGGTGGTGGTTGTCCCTGAGCCGGCCCTCATACCGGGCCGGGCTGCCGGCCGGTTCGATGCGGCGGATGAGTCCGGCCGCGCTGAGCGCGGTCAGGGCCTCATACACGGCTTGCAGGGAGACCTGGCCGCCGCGATCGCGCACCCCGGACGCGATCGCCTCGACGCCGAGATGGTCACCGTCCCGGACGGTCTCGAGCAAGGCCACCCGGGCCGCTGTCACCCGCAACCCGGCGCCGCGCAGTTCCTCGGCGATGGTCGGAGACTGGCCTGCGGTCACGTAGCCAAACCTACCGACATAAACGCGAACAGTCCAAGACAAGGAATGACTCAAGTTTAGACACGTATCCGGGTGGCGCGAGAGCGCCCCGGTCTCGGGCCGTGGCTGGCCCCGGACAAGATCGGGCAGGTTGACGGCTTTCTCGCCGATGAGATGGACCGGCTCAGCCGCGACATGCTCGACTACCTCCAGTTCGCGCGGGACATGGCAGCGCTGGGGAAGGTCATCATTGATGTCAGCGACGGCACCGACACGAGCACCGAACGCGGGCGCCAGCAGCTTGAAGATCGTATTCTCGCCGCACAGCGTGAACGCGAGAGGATGGCCACGAGGCGCCGCAAGGCGGCAAAGAGATTGAGCGATGAAGGCCGCTGGGGTGGCGGCACTCCTGGGTATGGCTATTCGCCACGCTGCATATGCCATGGTGAGCGCCGGTGCCCTGAGCCACCTGACCGCCAAAAGGGCTGGTGGCGGGTCCAGGACCCGGACGAAGCACCCATCGCGAAGTGGATGATTCAGCAGCGCATCGCGGGCAGGGGGTTCAGCGCGATAGCCGGCGAGCTGAACGAGCGCGGCATCCCGGCCCCGCGCGGTGGCCAGTGGAATGCCACCACCGTCAGCAAGATTCTCACGTCGCCGCTGCTGCTCGGCCACGTCGTCGTGCTGAAAGGCGAGACCGGCGTCAAGGGCACGCCAGGCTACAAGAAAGGGCAGGTAGTCGCCACCAGGCGCGGCAAGGACGGCCAGCCGGTTAGGTTCACCGACGAGCCGCTGATCGACCAGGAGACCTGGGATCAGCTGCAGGAAGCCATCAAGGTCGGCTCCCGCGCCCGGGGGATGGCCCAGTCACGGCACATGCTCTATCGCGTGCTGTTCTGCCGCGCGTGCTCCCCCAGGCCGTTTAACCCGGAAACCGCTGTGCGCAT
Source organism: uncultured Actinomycetes bacterium (assembly GCA_963717125.1). GTDB lineage: Bacteria > Actinomycetota > Actinomycetes > Streptosporangiales > Streptosporangiaceae > RYN-230. The sequence goes on along the minus strand of CAVQVG010000017.1, from coordinate 248,933 downwards.
GTACGGCTCGCGGCGTCATACGACCTGGCACGAGGTTCGCCGTGAGTCAGTCCAGTTCGCTTCGCAGGACCAGCTTGCTGCCCTCGGCGCTTTCATTCTCGAACAGCGCAAGCGGGCCGGCCTATCGCTGCGCCAGCTTGCCGAGCTGACGACGCTCTCCGACTCCCAGTTGAACAAGATAGAGCGTGGCCTGCACCGCCCGTCTGTGCGGGCGCTCAGGCTGATCTCGGGCGCGTTCGATATGACGATGGAGACGCTCCTGGGCGAGGTCTCGCCAGATCTTGAACTGGAACCGGAACGGCCAGCTGAGCGTAAGCACCCTGCTTACTACACGTGCAAGTCATGCGGCCTGAACATCCGCATGGACAGGATCGAGCCGCTGATAGAGGCACTGGTCCTCCACGAGGCGGGTGGGCGCGTCCTGCTGGAGAAACGCGTCGTCCACGGAGACGACCACGCCGCGGACATCGCCCGCCTGGAGCGGGCGGCGGAACGCCGCAGGGAGCTGCTCGCGGACGATCCCGACGACGAGGACGTGAAAGCGTCTCTCGACAAAACGGAGGCACAGATCGCCGGGCTGCGCAGCCAGCCCCACGAGCCGGACTCTTTCGAGTGGCGCGAGGCCGAGAGCGGCATCAAGGTGGCCGATCACTGGGCGGCTCTCGACACGGCAGGGCGCGCGAAGTTCCTGCGCGACTGGGAAGTGACCTGCTTCGCCGACCGGCAAGGCGCCGAGACGCGGCTCGGCTGGCTGGAGCTTTACAGCGATGCGTTCCGGCTCTCTAGCGGTGACAGCCGCCTCTGTCCTGCCGCGCTGCCCGCCCTGATCACGCACTCCCAGGAATGGCAACGCGTGCCTGGGGCCGTGCTTCCTTCGCGGGTAGCAGCGATCCCTAGGACCAGGTTGTGATCCAGGTTCGGCGGTAGACCAGTTCACCGCCGGAAGCAGCCTGGAGCTGCCGTGCGGCCTGCTCGTTCTCGCAGACCGTGATCCGGCCCCGCTCGTCTGCAACTCCCCACTCGGTCTTCGCCAGCTCGCGGATGCGAGCCTCGATCGGGTCGGATGCACTTGTGTCGTGGTGGGCGCTGGCCAGCTTTCCGCTCATCGCCGCGGTGGCGCGATGGGCGTGGCGTGCGAGACGAGCCGTTGTCCCCGGTGCCCTGTCTGGGTGGGCCGGGGTCGGCTGGTGCGCAGGCCCGGTGGTCAGGGCGTGCCTCCTTCGCTCCGGGCCGACAGCAGGGGCCGTGATGGCCGGGAAGCTATGGCGGCCCGGGCTTCCCGATTGGCGCGCGTTATGCCTTTTGCATGGTTCAAAGATACGTGCGTTTTCCCGATACCCGTCACGTCAAAATTCGCATCATTATGCCAGCCTGGACCGCACTCGACTTACCGCTGCCGGAATGGGCCGCACTGAACCGCAGAGGACTTTAGGCGGCCGTACTTAACGGCATTCCGCCAACCGCCACCACACAACGCAGCACCAGGCAGCACGCGACCACGCTCACTGGCACGGCAGGTGCCCGTCAACGACAGGCCGCGTAGCAACCCCGGACAGGGAGACCCTGCCCAACCAGCATCTACGGGCACCCCGGCGGCCTGGATACGGGCCAGTCGCACGGCCCCGCCGTCATCGCGTTAGCCTGCTTCGTGGCCCACGCTACGGCGATCCGGAAGCCCGGCGCGGCGGCCAGCGGGCACCTTTCCAGTTCGCCACCGGATGCCGCACGGGGAAAGGAGCAAGATGTCCGCATTCCGGGTTTATGCATGGGACCGGGCGCGGTCCACACATAAACTGGGAGCCAGGCGCTGGCGCACCCGGGAAGCCTCTGTGGGGAATGGCGAGTGAAGGGCGGGTGAGTGTGCGCCGGGCAGCAGGCACCAGCCGGGGAGAGCCACTGATGGCAGAGGCGCGCGGACGGGCAGTTCAGGGGTCGCGGCGGTCGCGGCAGCAAGCAAGGCGTGGCTACCGGGTGGAGTTCACCCTGACCGCCACCGAGTTCGCCGCCGTGCAGGACGCGGCCGGGCGGGCCGGGCTGGCCCGGGGCGCCTACGCCGCCCAGGCCGTCCTGGCCGCCACCCACGGCGATCCCGGGCCTCAGCAGGTGCCCCGGGAGGCGCTGCGGGAGCTGATCCGCGCGGCCGGGCTGATCCGCCGGATCGGTGTCAACCTGAACCAGGCGGTCGCGAAGCTGAACGCGACCGGGCAGCATTCCGCCGACCTGGACGCATACGCGGCCGAGTCCATCCGCCGGGCCAGACGGGTGGACGCCGCCGCCGAGGCAGTGCGGAAGACGATCGCATGACCTGCCCAGCGCCCAGGCCCGGATCGTTCCGGCACACCGTCCGTGACCCGGAACACGGTCCAGCTGGCGCGGACCAGTCCCCGTCTGGACCGGCCGTGGTCCGCCTGGTGGCCCGGATCATTCCGAGGGCGCGGATCGCGTTCCGCTGGGCGGACCAGATGGCCCGGAACGCGCCGGAGGCGGCACGGTGATCGGGAAAATCTCGGTGCCGCGCGGAACGCGGCTGGCGCCGCTGGTCTACTACCTGTTCGGGCCGGGGCGGCGCGAAGAGCACACCGACCCGCACCTGGTGGCCGGGTGGCGTCACCCCGCCGAACTCGAACCACCGCTGCGCCCGGATGGGGGCCGGGATTTCCGGCAGCTGCTGGGGCTGCTGGCCCAGCCGCACGCCGCCATGGGCGACTTCGCGATGGCCCGGCCGGTATGGCACTGCTCGCTGCGCGCCGCGCCCGAGGACAAGGCGCTGCCGGATGAGGAGTGGGCGCAGATCGCCGGCGATGTGATGCACCGCACCGGCCTGTCCCGGCGGAGCGAGGAGGATGAGGGGGTGCGGTGGATCGCGGTGCGCCACGGCCCCGATCACATCCATCTGGTAGCGATGCTGGCCCGTCAGGACTTCCGCCGCCCTCGCCTGGACTTCGAGCGTTACCGGGTCCGCGAAGCCTGCCGGACCGCCGAACAGCGCTACGGGCTGCGCCGTACCGCCCCCGGCGACCGCACCGCCGCGCCCAGGTACCCAGAGCTGCTCGGCTGGGCCGCACTTACCCGGTCGCTCATTGCCTGGTACCAGGGAGACCCAGCGCGCTCTGCGGCTGCCGCGCGCCGGGGCCAGGCCGAGGTGCTAGCTGGGACGGTCGCACGCGCGAAGCTCGCTGCGCAGGAAATGCGCTGCCTAGCTATGACCGGCGACGCAGCCGGCATGTCGGCCGCGCGCGGCCGGGCAGCAACGGCGATGAGTCAGCTCGGGACGTCAGCCCAAACCTCCGGTATCTACTCAGTGCCGCGCGCAGATGACCCGCCCTACACGGCTACCGCGTTGCTGCTGGCGGGCAGGCACCGCGAGGCGGCAGACATGACCCGGCGGATCATCGAAACCGCCTACAGCCCGCACACCCGCGCGCCGGGAGACCAGCCGACCAACTACGCGCGCACGCTGCTGATCCTCGCGCTTGCGGCAGCCGGGCTGGGCGAGATCGATGAGGCGGCAGCGGCCGGGGTGGCGGCGCTCGAATCCGGGCGTGTCGTGTGGCCAACCATGGTGCTAGCCGGGCAGCTAGACCACTCCCTAGCGGCCAAGTCGCCTGGTTCCCCCCATGCGGCGGATTTCCGAGCCCGGTACATCGACGCGACCACGCGGCCAGCGCTCCCCGCAGCCCCCGGCGGCAGGGACACCGATGACTGACGATGAGCTGACGGCCGCCCAGATAGCTAAGCTGACCGCCAGCGTGGACATCGACGCCCCACCGCCGGACACCGAGCCGTCCGCGCTTGTCCTGTTCGGCACCAACCAGGCCGCGCCCGTCCGCATCGCAGCCGACCGGTATCACCGCGACCTCGCGCCGCTGATCATCGCGACCGGCGGCATCAACCGGCACAACGGCATGGTGGAAGGACGCGAGTTCGCGCGCCAGCTCGCCGCAGCGGACGTACCCGCCAGCGCGGTACGCATCGAAGACCAGTCCAAGGACACCTGGCAGAACGTCGAACTTTCCCTGCCCTACCTGCGCGAAGCGCTCGCAATGGGACTGCCGCTCGTCGCGGTGTCCAAGTGGTACCACCTGCGCGCGGTGTACTGCCTGCGGACCCAGCTCCCCGAAGCCGTACCGCTTTATGCGATCGGATGGGAACCGGTCTACGCCGGGATGCTGGTCACCCGTGACAACTGGCCGTCGAGCCCGGACGGCCATCGGCGTGTTATCCGCGAGTCCCAGGAAGTGCCCCGGCGGGTCGCTGACGGAAACTACCTCCCGGCCGAGAAGAAAGACGGTGCCTGGTCGTAACACCCCTGGGCCTTACCAGCTCGTCACCGTGCCCTGGACCGTCGGCGTAACCTCAAAGGCGTTGCGTGTATGGCGGATAACGCCAAACAGGCAACGCGAAGCAAACGCATGCCGGATCGGGTTACACGGTACATGAGTGCTTTCGGCAATGAACTGGGGCGCCTGATGGCGGCGCGTGGTTGTGGGGTGCGTGAGCTGGCGCACCGCGTGCCCTGCAATCCCGGCCACATCTCGAACCTCCGCAGCGGGAAGGCACAGCCATCTCCGGAACTGGCCGCAGATCTGGACAAGGTGCTCGGCGCCGACGGCACGCTCGCTGCTCTCGCTCCCGGCCAGCGCAGGCACCGCGCACAGATGCCGGACCTTGCTGCCGCCGACCACGAGATCGCTGCGCTGGAGTTCGCCCGCCGCGCGCAGGCCAGCGATGTCGGAGACAGCGTTCTGGAGCAGCTAGAGCTGACCGTTGACGATCTCGCCACGGCCTACCCCGGCATACCGCCCGCAGACCTGTTCGTACGGGTCCGGACTCACCTGGGATACGTGGGCTACCTCCTGGACGCCCGCGCTACCCTCGCCCAGCACCGCCGGCTGCTCGTGACAGGCGGATGGCTGTCCCTACTGGCCGCCACCTGCCTGATCGACCTGCACAAAGACCACGCCGCCGCCCACCTGCGGACAGCCGCGCAACTGGCCCGGGAGACCGGCCACGCCGAAATTGCGGCGTGGTGCCTGGAAACCCAGGCGTGGCAGGTGCTTACCGCAGGTCACTACCAGCGGGCTGCCGATATCTCCCAGGCCGCCCAGCACATTGCGCCGCGAGACGGAAGCGCCTTCATCCAGGCCACCGCCCAGGAAGGCCGCGCGTGGGCACGGCTCGGCGCAGCAGCCGAGACCCGCGCCGCGCTCGCCCGCGTCGAAAAACTGGTCTCGCCGCTGCCGATGCCCGACCGGCCCGAGCACCACTACCGCTATGACCCGCCCAAAGCCCAGGTGTACGTCGTGACCACACTGTCGTGGCTCGGTGACCAGGCCGCCGAACCACTCGCCCGCCAAGTGCTCGCCGCGATCGAGGCACCCGATGAACGGCCACGGCCCCGGCGCGCAGCCCTCGCCCGCCTAGACCTGTCCCTGGCACTGACCGCAACGAACAAGCACGACGAGGCTGCCGGGGTGGCGCTGGAAGCGATCAGGTCAGGGCGGCTAGCTCCCGTAGACGGCAGACGTGCCCGCGAGATCGTACTCGCCGTAGCCGGCCGGGGCTTGCCAGAGGCTCGCGAACTGAGCGAGGCATACCGGGAAACCTGCAACGGCGAGCCGCCAGCACTCGCCTGACCGGTGAGCCAGTCCCAACTGTTATCGCGTTGGATGGGGACCAGGAGCCGACTGGGTGTTCCTCAAGGCCTCGGCATAGTCGCGTTATGTCCGTTTTGTTCATGCCGGGTTGAGTCGGAGGGCCTCGGGGGTCCTGGTGGCGTCCCGGGCGTGGTGCGTGCGGGCGGCTGTGATGCTAGCGTGCCCGGCCGTCTGGAGGATCGCGATGGCGCGCAGATCGTGGCTGCCAGGCGATCTGGCTATGGCTGTCAGGGCGCTTGGGGCGCATCCTGTGAAGTGCGCAGAGTGAGCGCGCGTGGCCAGCATGCCGGGTTCTGGCCGGCGAGGAGGGATGCATGGAAAGCGCGCCGAGCAGGACGGCGATGTTTGCGGCCGTGTCGCGTGGATTGTTTCGCCTGGAGACGGCGTCGCCGTGGGTACTAGACGATGTGCTGGCCCTGGTGCTTGTCGGCCCGGTATGGCAGCAGCTGCGAGAGCGGTTCGATCCGCTGTTCCCCGGCCCGGTCCGTCGCGAGGCCCGCGCGGCCGTCTGCACCCGCAGCCGGTATGCCGAGGACCGGCTGGCTGCTGGCGCCTTCGGGCAGTACGTGATTCTTGGCGCGGGGCTCGACTCGTTCGCGTGGCGGCGGCCGGATCTGCTCGGCTCGCTGACGGTGTTCGAGGTTGATCACCCTGCCTCCCAGGTCTGGAAGCTCGAGCGGGTCAGGGATCTCGGCCTGCCGCTCAGCGACTCGCAGGTATTCGTGCCGGCTGATTTCGAGGCCGAACCGGTTCAGGATGTTCTGGGCGCGGCCGGGTTCGACTGGGCGCAGCCGGCGATGTTCTGCTGGACGGGTGTCGCTCCCTATCTGACGGCGCAGGCGATCGAGTTGAACGCTGCGCACGATCGCGGCGGCTGCTCCCGGGTCTGAGGTGGTGTTCTCCTACCGGGCCGAGGACTGTGTGCTCGACGACGCGGGGACGGAATACGCCCGGACCTACACGCCGATCGCGGCTTCTGTCGGCGAGCCTCTCCAGCCCGGCTGGCCGGCATCCGAGATCGAGGCGCTGATCAGCCGGTGCGGGCTCAAGGTCGTGGACCATCCCGCACGTGCAGACCTCCAGCAGCGGTACTTCGCCGGCCGCACCGACGGGCTGCGGCCCTCTACCTTCGAGACCCTGGTAGCCGCGCGGGTCACCTGAGCGAGCGCAGGCCACGTCCGGCAACCTCACCGTCGTCGACGGCCAGGCGGTGAAGGTACGGCAGGCGAGTACAGCAACCTCCAGGGCCCCGGCCTCGGCATAGTGGCGTGGTGTCCGTTTTCATGAGGGATTGAGTCCGAGGATCGCCAGGGGACGGGCGGCGCTGCGGGCGTGGTGACGGCAGGCGGCGGCGATGCTGTGGTGCCCGGCCTGGCGGAGCAGGGTGATGGCCAGGTTCCGCAAGGTCGCCATGACCTGGGGGCCGTTGCGGGTGCGGACCTGGGAGGCGTCTTCTGCGTAGGTGACGTCGCGGATGTGGTGCAGGGCCTCGATCTGCCAGTGCCCGCGGATCCATCCGGCTGGCTCGGCGGGGGTGGCCTGGCCGAAGGCCAGGCTGGTGATGGCGTAGACGGTGATCGTCTTCCATTTCCCGCCGGGCAGCGGCCGGGTCCGCCGGGTGACTCTGAGGGCTTGCGCGGCGTGCGGGAAGGCTAGCCCGGCGGTGACGGTGACGGCCTGCAGGGTGCGGTGCTCCTGGCGGCCGTGGCCGCGGTTGCGGCTGGCGGCGGCGGCCGGGACGGTCTTCCACGGCAGTTTCCGAAGCTGGGCGTGCAGGCCGGGCTGGTTGCCCTTCACGACCAGGATGTAGTCCGCTTTCATGCTGGTGACCAGGAACTCGGCATGCTCGCGCTGGGTATGCGGGGCATCGGCGGTTACGACCCAGCCTTCCAGGTCCAGCGGCCGCAGCAGCGGCGCGAACCGGGTGATCTCATTGGTCTTGCCCTCCACTGGCGTCTGCGCGAGGACGGTCCGGGCCTGCTGGTCGATGGCGGCCAGCAGGTGCGCGGCCTGGCCGTCGGCGGCGGAGTGCCGGGTGCCGCGCAGGGCCTTGCCGTCTACGGCCACCGCGCGCCGCCCGGTGGCAGCAGGCGGGCTGGCCAGCCAGGACGTAATGGCGGCTTCGAGCTGGCCAGCGCTGACCGACTCCAGGACCCGGCGGATGGTCGCCTCGCCCGGCGGCTGGAACCGGCGTTGCAGCGGGTCGAAGCGGATGCCCAGCGCGGCCAGCACTCCCGGCGGGGCGTCAGCCACCCACTCGCCGATCGCCGTCAGCGACCGCGCACCCGCCAGGACGGCAGCCACGGAGGCCAGCAGGACCGAGGCCAGCGAGTGGCGGATGCCGCGCGGGTCACGCGGGTCCGGCACCGCCGACAGGAATTCCCGCAGGCCAGGGCACCCGGCGGGCCGCAGCTGACTCCCCGGAGCACCCGCAAGGTGCTCCAGGGCAGGACAGATCAGGGATGATGACAGGGCAGGCACGGTCTTCCGTCACGATCATGGGACTCGACACCCACATGATCTTGGAAACCGTGCCTGTTCCACGTTCACCACGCCGAACTGCCCATCACCCCATCAACCGGTCATCACGCCACTATGCCGAGGCCGTGGGGTGTTCCTAGGGCGGCAGATCCCTGCGCATCGGTACGGCCCGATCTCGAGGCCCTGGTCTGTGTCCGGGAAGGCATCGGTGGCCGGACCCTTTCCCGGAGGTCCCAGTCCCTCTCTCATCGACCAGGCCGTCACCGCTAACAATGCCACTCCGGCCAAATGCACCCTACTCGGCGACCAGGTAACCGACATCCTAGCCACCCACGAAGCCGGGACCCGCTGCATCGGCTAAGCCAACAAGCCCAGCAAAACCCATGCCCTGACCGACGCTGGAGCAGACGCCGTATTCACCAGCCTCGCCCACCTTGCGCTAGCCTCCGGGCGCATCCCCGAGCATCCCGAGCACCTGTGACAACTTTCAGTATCTCTCAAAACTGCCCGGTAACGATGGCTGCCCTGGACGTGGAACAAAGTTGGTTAATATGGAACATTCTCTACCAATACGCAGCCGTCTCACTCGTGCTTGTGCTCCTGATGCAGGTGCGAAGCGTCAAATATGAGTTAGCGCCCCCGTCCTGTAGGCAGGAGAGCCCAAAAATGCGCCCGCTTCGAGTCACCTGTGCTTTGTTAGCCGCGCTGGTGGTTGCTGCCTGTTCAAGCGCAGGCGGCTCTACACCGAAAACTCGCGCTGCGTCTCCCGCATCTTCCCAGTCCTGCGCATCAGCCGTGCGGTCGTGGAGCGACGGTCGCGGCGGGGCCGCCTTCCGCACAGCAGTGGGTGCGAGCTTCAAGATGCGTGCTGCTCTTCGAAGCGGCAGCCGGGCAAGGGTCAGCGCTGAGGCCCAAACGATGAATTCCGCTGCGCAGCGTGCAGATGGCCACCAGCCCCCCGCCTGCGCAAGCGGAGGACACTACCAACTAGCCATGGCTTACTGGATGAACAGCGCACTGGATGCAATGGACGGCAAGCTTAAAACCACGGCTTCGAAGCTCACCGCGGGCGCGAGAACAATCGACGCGCTACCTGCGCTGAAACGCCTGGCACCGGTGATGCTGACACGTCTGTCCCGCCATATTGCCATCCCCGTCGTCCCGGCCCATCCGGCGCCTGCGCCTAGTGACACGTCCGCACCCCCATCATCCACCGCGCCGACGGGCTGCTACCCGCTCAGCGACGAGGGCACCTGCTATGAGCCTGGCGAATACTGCCGCGATAGTGACCACGGGGCGACCGGAATAGCAGGTGATGGGGAGAAGATCATTTGTGAAGACAACGACGGCTGGCGCTGGGAACCAGCATAAGCACGTCATACCCGGCCCGATCGCAGGGTTGATTTCACAACCAGCCCTGCCCTGAGGTAGCTACTGACTGTGATCCGCCAACAGATCCGCGACAGATGTCCGCCAACTGATGTGCGACAGGTCTAGAAGCCTGCCGATCGCAAGACGGACGGCAACGTACAAGCAGCCGATGAGCGGGCAGTTGCTGGACCGCGCGAGGAGTGGTGCGAGCTGACGCACCAGAAGTTCGGACTGAGGCTCTACTTGCATACGGATAGATCTGAGGAGGAGGCAAGAGAGTCTCAGGCCCAGATCGTCAAACAGCTTCGATCTTCGATACGCACGGTCGAGAAGCTGATCTTGAACGCGGCACCTGAGCTGCTCGGCAAGGGGAATGCGACAGTGGTGAACCAGCACCGACCTCTCCGACGCGCCTACGAGTACTTCCGGGAGCGCGCCGTCAATCCGATCTTCATCGAAGACGAGCACATCACCTACGAGCCTCATGAAGGCGCGCTGATTCAGAGCGCGTACTCGTTCAAGAGCGGCAAGATCCAGATGCAGTTGAACGCCTTCCACGACATGGTCGCGGCCATCACGGCGTACCTCAGTCTGCTTGAGCACGATTTCGTGCTGGCGTTGGCGTTCATTGACTTCGATCCGGCCAAGGACGACCTCACGGCAGTCATCGGCTCTAGGTGGGGTGAGAAGTTCGACCGCGTGCTTGGCATGGGAGCCGACGCCGCCCGCTACCGGCAGAGACTCGCCGGGGTTGTGGAGCGCTGGCGCAATCCCTACTCACACGGAGGCTTCGAGAAGGGACACTGCGCTACGATCTATCTGCAGACGCCGGGCGTGCACGCGGCAGTACCGGTCGGCTTGACCAGGGTTCGCGACAGCCTGCTGTTCTCGTTCGTTCCCGCAACCGAAACGCACATCACCGAGGTCTTCGAGTTGTTCGACGAGATCGATGCCTGGAGGGAACGCGAGCTGTCCGAGGCGATGCAGTGGATCGAGTCGGGTCTAGACGTGCGCTTTGACGCGGCCTTCCGCTCGCTGCTTGCCCAGGCTCGCGAGGAGGACGACTTTGCGGGTTTGCTGGACTACTTCGAGCACCAGCAGGCAACGACCGACAATATGGACTACTGACGAACGCCGTCTTGCCTGCAAGATCTCCCCGGCGAAGGGCGATCGCCGTGGCCACCCGCACATGCCGCGATCCGCGCTCGGATGTCGCAGATCAGTTGGCGGACGAGTGTCGCGCATCACCCAACGGAGGACAGAGGTAGCTACTGACACACCGCCGAATCCGGTCTTATCTGATCAAGGCGGCGCGGCGCGCGACGCCGCAGGCCCGGCGTCAGCGCCGCGGCCTCTACCTTGACCGGCCCGCCCGCGCACGCCGGGCCCACGCATAGCCAGCGGCATGAACGAACTGGTCAGCGGATGACCTTTGAGCGTCAGCTCACGGTTTTCCCATCAGGGACGGGCGACCTCTCTCCTCACTGCGCGATTGAAGATCCCACCTCCGACACGCCGACCGCCTACCAGATGCGGGGAGCATGCGACGAAGACGGAGCAAACTGGGGCTTGCGACCTCACCCTCCACCTGACGAGATGGCTTCCTACGTCAGTGCATTTGGACCTAAAGGTTGAGGTATCAGATCAGCCGAGAACGATTCAGCCGTCAAAATCAAAGGAGCGCGTTAGGTTTGACTCACAGCCGCAACATAGAGCAAGTACGGCGTCCAATCCAGGTCATACCCCGGTGGAGTGCAATCCTCGCAGCCACTGCGGTTGCCATCTCTGCAGCAACTACAATGATTGTCCTTCTTTCCATCGCCGGCAGCAGCCCTTCCCTCAAAATTGAGGCGATTAAAGTTGGACTCAGCGTTGGTGCGGGAACAGGCGGCGCCGCAGCACTCCTCCTTGCATTTCGCCGTCAATGGTTGAGCGAACGGGCGCAATCACATGCAGAGGATGTCGCCCGGGACACAACGTATGATGCCACTCAACGCCGAGTGACTGATCTGTACGCAAAAGCGGTCGAACAATTGGGCCACGAAAAAGCTGCCGTTCGTCTTGGCGGACTGTACGCGCTCGAACGACTCGCCCAAGACTTGCCCGGCACCTTAGAGTACACTTCTCATTGTTGAGGAAACCCGACAGTAATGCGGCGGCTCCGCCGTCGTACTGGGATACCAGTCCCTTGCCGTTAGCGGACACCGCGACCCGGGTACTGCGTGCGCTATTCTTCATCTGAGAAGTGCCTTCAGCTCAGGACGGACAGGACCTTCAGCAAGCCCAATCCTCCCAGCTCAAAGGCACTTTTCTCTTAAAGAGATCACACTTGGCTAACCCCGGCGAAAGCCCGAGGTTAGTGAAGGCGCGAGCGTTGCCGCACCGGCTGTGCTGGCGATAGCCGGCTTGGGCCGCCTCAGTTGTGGATGCGCAGTTCGCGTTCGGTCTGCTCGTACACCCGGTCCTGAGCGTCATGGTCACGAGACTTCTTGGATGACTTTTTGAGCTTGGCCGAGGTGTAGTAGCCGCCGGTGGCGGTGGCGAGGTCGGGATCGGCCAGCAGCCGGACACAGCCGCGCGAGCCCTTCTCTGGCGGTCCGACGAACGGTTTCATCAGCGCCTGGATGGTCTTGAACGTGCCGCCGGCTTTTCCGCCAAAGCCGGAGTTGACCGTGCCGGGGCTGACCGCGTTGAAGGTCAGGCCGTCCCCTTGATGCCGCCGGGCCATGGCGTATGTGTACATCAGCGCAAGAAGCTTGGCGTCTGCGTAGGCATGCATCTGCGAGTACTTGCCGGGGTAGCTCCAGTCAGTAATCGGCTTGCCTCGTGACTCGATCAACGCCGTCATGTTCACGACTCGGGAGGGCGCTGCGAAGTCGTCAGCTCCCTTGCGCAGAAGGTCGAGCAGCCCCTCCGTCAACGCTGCGACGGCGATGTGATTAATCGCGATCGTTCGCTCATAGCCGTCCGGAGACAGGGCCTTGGTGGCGAAGGCCGCGCCCGCGTTGTTGACCAGTCCGTTCAGACCCTTCGGGCTCGCTTGGTGCACCGCCTTGACCAGCTCGCGGACGCCGGCAAGCGAGCCCAGGTCTCCAGCCACGGCTAGGTACTGGCCCTTGCCGTTGCCATTGCTGACCAGCAGGTCTACTGCTCGCCTGGCGTGGTCAGCGTGTCGTGCATGCACCAGCACAGTCGCGCCGCTGTTGCCGGCGCCTTGAGCTGTCTCATGGCCGATACCACCCTTGGTCGTGCCGGTGACCAGGACGGTCTGGCCGTCGAGCCTTCCGGCGAACTGGGCGTCGAACTTGCTCATACGCTTCTCCCATCGGACAAATCCTCGTTAGGGAGGCCGTCGAGCAAGCTGAAACGGGCGTCCATCGCGACACTTCGGACATCGATCAGCTGCTGATATTCAGGCGAGTTGTACCATCTGACAGCCGTCTCATGGTCGGGAAACCGCATGAGTGCCCCTGAAGTGAGCGAGCCATCGCCGTGCAGGATCTCCCAGATACTGTTGGCAAGAACCTCGCCTCCGTACTCTTTGGCCGTCCGCCCAGCGCTGGGGCCGTATTTCTCACGATAAACATCCGGGTCCTTGACGGTGAATTCGACAATTACGTATGCGCTCATGTGGATACTCCTCAGTTCTGAGTTGTGAGTTGTGAGTGTGAGTTGTGTTCTAGGTCTTCACTCTTGAACGTCACCGCCGGCAGGCGCTACGTCGCCACCCGGCCTCCATCGACCGCGAGAGTGACGCCGTGGACGAAGCTGGCATCATCACTTGCGAGGAAGACGATCGCCGCGGCAAGTTCCTCGGGCTGAGCTACGCGACCTGCTGGTGCTAGTGCTGCGAGCTGACTCACCATCTCCTCGGGGACGGCTTCCATCATGCGGGTGCGCGTCGGGCCGGGAGCAACGGCGTTGACCCGGACACCACTCGGGCCGTATTCGGCAGCCCAGGCCTTGGTCAACAGTTCGAGAGCCGCCCGGCTGGCGCCATACAGAGCCATGCCGGCCTGTCCGAAGCTCGCGACCATCGTGGAGACGTTGACGATCGAACCCCATCCGCGTTCGGCCATGGCCGGCGCTAGGGACGCGACGAGGAAGAACGGAACCTTGACGTTCAGTGCAAAGGTCTCGTCGAACTCTGCTTCGGTGGCTGCGTTGCTTGGTCCGAGCAAGGCGACGCCAGCGTTGTTGATGAGGATGTTGACGTGACCGTCGCCTGCCTCAGTGGCCCACTCGACCAGCTCCCGGGCCGATTCGACGTCGCTCAACGTAGTGAGCCGGAACGTTGCGCTGCCGCCGCTGCCTTCGATCTCGGCGACCACGTCTTTGGCTCGTTGCTCGTTGCGCCCGACTACCAGTACGTGAGCGCCGCGGGCGGCCAAGGCGATGGCCGTAGCCTTGCCGATCCCGCTCGTCGAGCCCGTTACCAGTGCTGTCTTGCCCTTTAGGTCAGTCATGCGATGCGTCGTCCTCCCGCTTTAAAATGGGTTGTGCGACTCACTCTGACAGTTCGGCACTGGGTTGTCAAACTCAGAATCCTGCTAGCATTGGTGCATGGTCAACGAGACGAGTGACCGGCCGAGGCTCACCCCCAAGGGAGCACGCACCCGGGCGCGAATAGTGGAGGAGGCCGCCGCCCTGATCCATGAGCGCGGGGTGGCGGGCACCACCCTGGACGACGTCAAGGTGGCGGCGGAAGTCAGCGGCTCTCAGATGTACCACTACTTCCCCGACAAGAACGAACTCGTGCAGGCGGTCATCGACTACCAGGCCGACACCATCGTCACTCACCAGCGGCACGCGCTCAGCAGCGCGAACGGAGTCGAAGCCTGGCGGAACATGGTGATCACCGCAGCGAAGCTCACCGAAGCAAGGGGGGGCTGCCCACTTGGCTCGCTCGGTGGTCAACTCGCCGAGAGTGACCCCGAGGCCCGAGCGCTCATCGCGGCCGGGTTCGATCGGTGGGCAGCCGCCATCGGCGATGCGCTCAGATCCCTACATGCCGACGGGAAACTCCCGCCCGGCATCGACCCGGACGACCTCGCCACTACTCTGCTCGCCACGCTCCAAGGAGGACTTCTGCTCGCCCAGGTGCAACGGAGTGCCCGTCCGTTCGAAACTGCGGTCGACACCCTCCTCGCCCTTGCCATCGGCAGATGAGCCCAAACCGGGTTCGTTCACAGCCATCGCCGAGGTCGGCTCACGGCACTTGGATGATGCACGTGCATCCACACGCTGCGCTTGCGGACACGCTGCCGTTCGTGATGCGGGACACCTCGCCGCGCCCGGCGGGTTGCTCAGGTCTGGCATTCCGTGAGCTCATTCAGCCGACCCTGACTGCTCGTGCCTCTTGGACGTGGACCGGCCTCGTCAAGATGAACGGAATTTCGTGACAGCTCCTCGCGTGGGGGAGACGTCGCCCGCGGCGCCCGCCACCGGTCCAGGCCCGTCGACAGACCCTGACCCAGGCCGGTCACCCGCATCGTTTCCCACAGCAGCACGGCCCCGGCCTGAGACACCAGGCCCCGCCCGTCAGCAGACACCATGACGCGAGCAGTACGTGCGCTATTCTTCACGGGAAAAGTGCCTTCGACTCGTGGCTGATAGGTCCCTAGACAAGTCCTATTCTTCCAGGTCAAAGGCACTTTTTCATTCGAACGGCGACGCCGGGCTAATCTCAGACGAAAGCCCGAGGCTAGTAGATGACAGCGCAGACCTAATTGACGGTCTGCGACTGCCAAAGTGCCTCCGGCGGGGGGCTCCGGGATGGGGAGAGGCCTGATCATCCCGTCACCATCGACCCGGGCGAGCCGAGCAGACCTGGCCGCCGCGGTCAATGTCGTTCAGTCCAGTGGGGTGCTCCACATTGACTCCGTCGGCCAGGCCCGCTTCCCTCTTCGGCGGGTCGACGGTGACGGGATGATCAGGCAGGCAGGTTTACGCGCTGACGCGCCAGGAGCGTGCCCGTACCGTCCGATCGGACGGTGAACCACGGTGAATCAGGGTCACTCACGGAACACACCACGGGGCCGCTGACCTGGTGCCGGGCAGGTCGAGACCGTGCCGCTGACGACCTGTCAAGGTGACGCCGACCGCGGCACGGCGCGGTTCCCAGGACTGGCCGACGTTGCGCGCTAGGTTCCTGGCATGGCTCCGGGCAAGATGATCACGCTGGAGATCGGCGGCCAGCCCGTGACGGTCGTGGTTGAGCGCGAGCAGTTGGAGAACGACCTGGCCGCCGACGGGTACCCGGCCGACCGCAGCGTGTACGTGACGACTTGGAACGATCATCAGATAGATGACATTCCGACTGACCCGATGGCGGCAGTTTACCCAGGGAGATGGCGGAGGCTGCCAAGGATCTCGGGCACGAGTGGGTCGCGCTCACCGACCACTCCCCTCGGCTGATCATCAGGTACGCCCAGTGGGGTCAGCGGGATCTCCGCGGCGGTGCTGGGTAATGCTTGGCATGTGGATCCGGTGCGGGCGCTCAAGCAGATCGCGTTTCAGCTTGAGCGGGCCGGGGCGCCGACGTACCGGGTGCGGGCGTTCCGCCGCGCGGCCGAGGTGGTCAGTGACCTGCCGGCCGCCGACCTGGCAGAGAGGGTCGGCAGCGGGACGCTCACCGCGCTGCCTGGGATCGGCCCCGTGACCGCGGAGGCGATTGAGGAGGCGACCAGCGGACGCGAGCCCAGCTACCTCACCCGCCTGCTCGGGGACGTGGAGCCTGCCCCGCGGACTGGCCTGCGCGCCGTCCTGCGCGGCGATTGCCACACCCACTCGAATTGGAGCGACGGGGGTAGTCCGCCCAGGGAGATGGCGGAGGCCGCCAAGGATCTCGGGCATGAGTGGGTCGCGCTCACCGATCACTCCCCCCGGCTGACCGTCGCTCACGGCCTGTCAGCGGAACGCCTGCGCGCCCAGCTCGACCTGATCGTTGAGCTGAACGCCGAGCTGGCCCCGTTCCGGATCCTGACCGGGATCGAGGTGGACATCCTGGAGAACGGCACCCTGGACCAGAGCGATGAGCTGCTCGGCCAGCTCGATGTCGTGGTCGCCAGCGTGCACTCCAAACTGCGGATGCCCGCCGGACCGATGACCGAGCGGATGGTGGCCGCGATCAGCAACCCGCACATGGACGTGCTCGGGCACTGCACCGGCCGGCTGCTCACCGGGCGGGGCCTGCCGGAATCGGAGTTCGACCCGGCGGCGGTGTTCGGCGCGTGCCGCGAGCACGGCGTCGCGGTCGAGATCAACTGCCGGCCGGAGCGCCGCGACCCGCCTGGCCGGCTGCTGCGGCTGGCCATCGAGGCTGGCTGCGTGTTCACCATCGACACCGACGCGCACGCGCCCGGGCAGCTCGACTGGCTGGGCAACGGCACCGCCCGGGCCGAGGCGTTCGGCATCCCGGCCGAGCGGGTGGTCAACACCAGGTCCGCGGACGGCTTGCTCGGCTGGACGGAACGGGTCAGCAGATGACCGAACCCGGCCGGCCGCCCCGCCCGCGCTGTCTGGGGGCGGTCCGTTCATCCAGCCGCCTTGCCCCGGTCACCAGGGTCTGGCAAGCTCCCGGCAGATGACCAGCTGCGCAACCGGGAGGTCACGATGAGCGAGCAGCAGCCGGGTCCGGGCCGCCCCACCCGGCGTGGGGTGCTCAAGGCGGGATTAGCCACCGGCGCGGTACTGGGCACCGGCGCCTGGACAGGCATGGCCAGACGGAGCGCAGCGCAGACCGCGCCACGGGCCGGGCTGCGCCAGCCGGGCAGCCGGCCGTATCCCCGGCTGGCCGTCGGCACGGACACGATCCCGCAGGTCAAGCACATCGTGGTGCTGATGATGGAGAACCACTCCTACGACAACCACCTCGGCATGCTGCGCCGGGCCGGCGCGGACGGGTTCACCCTCGGCAGCCAGGGCCGGCCGACCGCGGCCAACCCCTATCCGGACGGCCGCATCCAGCACGCGTTCGAGATGCCGAACACCTGCCAGCAGCTGGCCAAGCCCAGCCAGACCTGGGCCGACAGTCACACCCAGCTGGACCGCGGCAAGCTGGACGGCTTCGTCAAGTCGGGCAGCGGCCCGGTGGCCATGGGCTACTGGAACCGCGCCCACCTGCCGTTCTACTACTCGCTGGCCTCGACGTTCCCCATCGCTGACCGGTACTTCTGCTCCGTGCTCGGCCAGACCTGGCCGAACCGCCGCTACCTGATGGCGGCCACCTCGCTCGGGCTGGTGGACGACGACCCGCTGCAGATCCTGAACTACCCGGCCAACGGGACCATCTTCGACCGGCTGCACAACGCGGGTGTGACCTGGAACGACTACTACTCGGTGCTGTCCCCTACCCCGACCGTGGCGCTGTTCCCCGACCTGCTGGTCAAGTACCCGAGCCACCTGGCCCCGGTGGGCGACTTCTTCGCCGCCGCGGCCGCGGGCACGCTGCCCGGCTTCGCCCTGGTGGAGCCGAACTACGCGGTGTCCTCCGAGGAGGAACCGCAGAACATCGCGTTCGGCGAGCGGTTCGCGGCCAAAGTGATCAACGCGGTGATGTCCGGCCCAGGCTGGGCGAACACGCTGCTGATCTGGACGTTCGACGAGCACGGCGGCTACTACGACCACGTGCTCCCGCCCGCCGCGATCGCCCCTGACGACATCGCGCCCAAGGCCAGCCCGGCCTACACCGGATTCGCCCAGTACGGCTTCCGGGTGCCGTGCGCGATCGCCTCGCCGTGGGCTCGGGCCAACTACGTCTCGCACCGGGTCTTCGACCACACCAGCATCTGCGCGCTGGTGGAGGCGAAGTGGAACCTGCCCGCGATGACCCGGCGGGACGCGAACGCGCACAACATGCTGGACATGCTGGACCTGAGCCAGCCGACCTTCCGGACGCCGCCGCCCCTGGCCAAGCCGCTGCTCGACGTGGATCCCGGCGCGCTGACCTGCAGCCTGACCGGGCCCGGCAGCATTCCGCCACCCGGCTCGGTATCGCCCGCGCCCGGCTGACCCCGGGGCCTGCCGGCTGACCGGCTGCGGCAGAATCGCACTGCGGGATCGCAGCGGAGCAAGCCGAGCGCGGAAGGCGGGCAGATGACACCAGTCGCGGTGGTGACGGGGGCGAGCAGCGGGATCGGCGCGGCCACCGGGGTGAAGCTGGCCCAGGCGGGCTACCACGTCGTGCTGGCCGCGCGGCGGGCGGACCGGACCGAGGCGCTGGCCCGGCGGATCCGCGACGACGGCGGTCAGGCCGACCCGGCGCTGCTCGACGTGACCGACCGCGAGGCGGTCCAGGCGTTCGCCGACGATCTGGACCGCTGCGACGTGCTGGTCAACAACGCGGGCGGGGCGTTCGGCGCGGACCCGGTCGCGGACAGCGACCCGGCCGACTGGCAGGCCATGTTCGACGTCAACGTGCTCGGCACGCTGCAGGTCACCCAGGCCCTGCTGGCCAAGCTGATCGCCAGCGGGGCCGGCACGATCGTGGTGATGGGCTCGACCGCCGGGCTCATCTCCTACGAGAACGGCGGCGGGTACGTCGCGGCCAAGCACGCCGAGCACGCCATCGCCGAAACGCTGCGGCTGGAGCTGTACGACCAGCCGGTCCGGATCATCGAGATCGCGCCGGGCATGGTGCGCACCGACGAGTTCGCGCTGAACCGCTTCCGGGGCGACGCCAGCGCCGCCGCGGCCGTGTACGCGGGCGTGGCCGAGCCGCTGACCGCCGACGACGTGGCGGACACCGTCGCCTGGGCGGTCACCCGGCCGCCGCACGTCAACGTGGACCTGCTCGTGCTCCGCCCGCGCGCCCAAGCCGCGCAGCACAAGGTGTACCGCGAGACGGCGAGTCCTGGTAGCTAATTTAAAGATCGGCTTACCAATCTTCTCGCCGACAAGGCGGCCGATTTTCGGCTGATGGCGCGTTTCGCAGGTGAATATCATGTTAAATAGACACCCGCGCCCTTCCGTTGGCTGGCAGCTCAGCTAATACTGTCCTGGGAGGCAGGTCTGCCCCGGCCGCGTCGGCGGCTGACGGGATGCGGCCTGCGGGGACTGACGAGGGGAATACGAATAATCACTATGACCTTTCCAAGGCACATTAGAAGTAAACGCCCTTGACATAGACGTCGGCCGGGGGTTGCGGGCCGTGTGCGCCGGCCCTTGCGCCGCGGGGTGTGGTGTGCCTAGACGGCCCTGGGAAACGGACTGACCGCAGGGTTCCGCCTGGTGCTGGGCTGATTGTGGCCCGGGCACGATGTCGCCGGAATCACGATGCCGTGCTGCCCGGAATGATCAGTACAAACGGAAAGCAGTGCGATTCTGCTCGCTATCCGTTTATCTGTCCCGGAATGGAGTTTCCGTTGCCTGCTGCCCGAATTCTGCTGCCGGGCATGGCGTCCCGTACCTGGCCAGGCACGCGAGGAGGTAACAATGAAATTCGTTTTGGATAACCGGCTTCGTCTCGCCAAGTTCGCCGTGGTCGGCGGCACCTGCTTTTTAGTTCAGTTCCTGCTGCTCACTGGCCTGGTCCGGGCCGGCCTGTACCGTCCCGTGGCCAACGGGCTCGCGTTCGCGGTGTCCGCCCAGCTCAACTTCCTGCTCAGCTCCATGCTTACCTGGGCTGACCGCCCCGCGGGCAGCCGCGGCCGGCTCGGCGCCCGCTGGCTCGCCTACAACGCCACCGCGCTGCTCGCCCTGGCCTGCGACTCCGCCATCTTCATCGGCACCTACCGCATCCTGGGCACCACCCTCGGCGCCGCGACGGCCGTGCTGGCCAGCACCTGCGTGGTCTTCGTGATCTGCAACTTCGTGGTCTTCCGGCCGGACCGGGCGGCGGCCCGATGAGCACCGCCGCGCCCAGCCGGGCCGCGGGCGTGACCGTGGTGCTGCCGGCTTACAAGGAGGAAGCGAACCTGGCCGGCACGGTCGAGGACATGCTCGGCACACTCAGCCTGGCCGGTGAACCGCACCACGTCGTCATCGTGAACGACGGAAGCCCGGACCGCACGGGGGAGGTCGCGGACGACCTGGCCGCGCGGTACCCAGGCCGGGTCATCACGGTGCACCATCCGGTGAACCGGGGCTACGGCGCCGCGGTGCGCACCGGTATCAGCACGGCCCTGGACCAGACCGGCTCGCGGCGGCTGTTTCTCACCGACTCCGACGGCCAGTTCCGCGCCGCCCAGCTGCCCAGCTTCATCCGGGACGCGGATGCCGAGCTGGCCGACGCGGTCATCGGCTACCGGAGAAAACGCGCCGACCCGGTGCAGCGCAAGATCAACGCCATGCTCTGGGGCTGGGCCTGCAAGCTCCTGCTGCGGATCCGGGCCCGGGACGTGGACTGCGCGTACAAGCTCGTCGACCGGCGGGTACTGGACGGTGCGCCGCTGCGGGCCGAGGCGGGCACCATCTCGCCGGAATTGCTGCTCCGGGCCAAGGACCGGGGCGCCCGCGTGCTGCAGCGGCCCGTGGAGCACTATCCCCGCCAGCACGGCGAGCAGACCGGGGCCAAGATCTCGGTCATCCTGACGTCGCTGCTCGGGCTGCTGCGGCTGTGGTCGGAGCACACCGCGGCGGGCTGGCCGGGCCGCGCGGCCCGGCGGCTGCGCCACCCGGCCGATCCGGTGCTGGCCACGGTAACCGCGGCGGCCTGCGCCGCGTCGCTCGCCGCCTACCTGTACTTCGCGGGCCGGCACGTCACTCTGGACTATCCGGACGCGGTATCGCACCTGCTGATCGCGCGACGGGTGATCGAGGGCGCCAGTCCCGGCCTGTTCCAGCTGGGCGGGGTCTGGCTGCCCCTGCCCCAGCTGCTCACCGCGCCCACCGTGTGGATCAACGCCTGGTATTACTCGGGGCTGGCCGGCAGCGTCGTGTCCATGATCAGTTACGTGCTGGCCACCCGGTACCTGTACCGGACCGCGCAGGGGCTGACCGGGAACCGGGTGGCGGCTGTGGTCGCCGCGGCCCTGTTCGCCGGCAACCCCGACGTGCTGTACCTGCAGAGCACGCCGATGTCCGAGCTGCTGCTGATCGCGTGCCTGGCCGCGGCCACCTACCACCTGATGCTCTGGTGCCAGAGCGGGTCATACCGGCAGCTGGGCGCCACGGGCGCGGCCATGCTGCTCGGCTCGCTCACCCGCTACGAGGCGTGGCCGGTGGACCTGGCCGTGCTCGTCGCCGTGGGCTGGGTGGCGTGGCGGCGGGCGCCCCGGGCCAGGCGGCCGGACCGGCTCAGCCGCACGCAGGCGGACCTCGTCTTCTACTCGACGCTCGCGTTCAGCGGCATCGCCGCCTGGCTGCTGTGGAATCAGGCCGTGTTCCACAGCGCGCTGTATTTCCACGGCGGCGCGCGGGCCAGGCCAGCCGCCCCGGTGACCGCGCATAACCCGGCCACCGGCCATCTCGGGGTGGCGGCGCTCAGCTACCTGGACGCCGCGGCGGACAGCGTGGGCTGGCTGGCCGTGGCCCTGGCCGCGGCCGGGCTGGGCTGCTACCTGGTGCGCAGCCGCCACCGCGCGGACGCGGTGACGCCGCTCCCGGTGCTGGCCGTGATCCCGTTCTACATCTGCGCCGTCTACTCGGGCCAGCGCCCGCTGCATGTCATCCAGGTCAGCGGAAGCCTGCTCAACGTCCGGTTCGGCGTGCTCATGATCATCCCGGTGGCGCTGATGGCCAGCTACCTGGTGGCGGCGGTCCGGGCGCAGCCCGCGCGCTGGCTCCGCGCGGTGGGCTACCCGGCGCTGCTCGCCGCGGCCGCCGCCGCCCTGGCCCTCGTCTGGGCGGGGGGCATCGCCACGCTCACCGAGGCGCAGGCCTTCCGGGCGTCCGCCGTCCAGCGGGCCGACGGGCAGGCCGCGGCCTGGCTGCGGTCGCACTACCGCGGCGGCGAGGTGCTGATGGACTCCCGGGACAACGAGACGGTGACCTTCGAATCGCGTCTCCCGCTGGGCTCGATCCTCGACGAGGACAGCCAGCAATGGGCGCCGGCGCTGCGCGACCCGGCCGGCCACGGCATCCGCTGGATCTACATGCGCCGCGCCGCAGGTGACCCAGACCAGGTGTGGCGGCGGCTGTCCGGCAGTCCCGCACTGGCCCATTACACACTCGTGTACGCCAGCCCGGACCAGGTCATCTACCGGGCCCAGGCCGGCTCGCCCCAGCTCACTCACCCTCGGAGGGCAACGACATGACCCAGCTCCTCGACCCGGGCCAGCAGGCCGGCCAGGACGCCGGCCCGGCCCCTGGCCAGGCGGGTGCGCGGCGCCTGCCGAGCCGGGGCCAGGCGGCCCGGCCGGTGATCCTGGCCGGCGGTGTGGCGGTGGCCGTCCTCGCGCTCGGCGCCGCGGGGATCGGGCCCCCGCCCCTGTGGTGGGCCGCGGCCGCGGTCACCGTCGTGATCGTGGCCTACCTGGCCGTGGTGATGTTCGGCTTCGCGGGCGTGCTGGCCGCGCCCCGGCTGCGCCCGGCCCGGGCCGCCCGGCCCGCCGGCCTGGACGGGGACCTGCCGGTGTACACGGTGCTGGTGCCGATGCACCGGGTCGGTGCCCGCGCCGAAGGGGTGATCACCGGGCTGTCCGGCCTGGACTATCCGGCGGACCGGCGGCAGGTGCTGCTGCTGATCCCCGCGGATGACACCCGGACCACCGCGGCGGTGGCCAGCATGACGCTGGGGCCGCCGTTCGAGGTGGTGCTCGTGCCGCCCGGGCCGCCCGGCAGCACGGCCCAGGCCTGCAACATAGGCCTGGGCCGAGCCCGTGGTGAATTCTGCGTTGTGTACCACCCGGCTGGCCGGCCGGAGCCCGGCCAGCTCCGCGAGGCGGTCGCGGCGCTGCGCCGCCTTCCCCCCTGGGTGGTGTGCGTTCAGGCGGAGCAGCGCTGCGCGAACCCGGACAGCACGTGGCTCACCCAGTTCTCGGCGGCTGAGCTCGCGGCCAACTTCAGCCTGTTCCTGCGGGGCGTGGCCCTGCCGGCCCCGGTGGGCAGCACGTCGGCGCACTTCCGCGTCGAGGCGCTGGGCCGCCTGGGCGGGTGGGCCGAGGACATCGCCACCCCCGGGGTGGATCTCGGCGTGCGGATCCCGCGCCGGGGCTGGGACGTCCGGATGCTGGCCTCGGCGACCACGGACGAGGCCGACACCCGGCTAAGCCCGTGGCTGCACCAGCGCAGCCGGTGGGTGCAGGGCTGCGGCCAGACCTGGCTGGCGCACATGCGCTCGCCCTACCGGCTGTGGCGTGATCTCGGCCCGAGACGCTTCACCGGCCTGCAGCTGACGCTGGCCCTGCCCGTGCTCACCGCGCTCGTCAATCCGCTGCTGTGGGCCCTCACCGTGGTCTTCCTGCTGCGCGGGCCGGCGCACGGCGCCACGTCGTTCCCGGGGGCCGTGCTTTCGCTGGCCGTGGCCGCCGCCGCGCTGGGCGCCCTGCTCACCGTGTACGCCCTCATGCTCGGCTGCATGGAGCACGGCCTGTTCCGGGCCGTGCGCACGATGCTGCTGGCCCCGGTCTACTCGGCCCTGCTCAGTGTGGCCGCCTACCGGGCCGTCGCGGCGTTGCTGCGGCCACGCCCGCGGCGGCACCAGGAGCCGGCCGCCCGCGGTCTGGCCAGCGAGACGAGCGTGCTGCCGTCATGAGCACCGCGCTCCTGGGCCGCCAGGATCAGCTGGCCGGCAGCGGCCCGCGCCGCGGGCTGGCCGGGCCGGGCACCCGGTACGTGCTCGCCGCGGCCACTGTCCTCTCGGTCGCGGCTTACCTGCACTTCTACCCGCACGGGACCACCATCGCCTACGGCGACGCCAAGTCTCACCTGCTCATCGCGCGCCGGGTGCTGTTCGCGGACACCCCCGGTGTGGGGCAGCTGGGCGGGGTCTGGCTGCCGCTGCCCCACCTGCTCATGCTGCCGCTGATCTGGAATAACTGGGCGTACTACAGCGGCTTCGCCGGCAGCATCGTGATGATGGTGGCCTACGTGGCCGCCGTGGTGCTGGTGTACAAGTTCATCTGGCACCTGACCCGCCAGCGCTGGGCGGCCCTGGCCGGCACGGCCGTGTTCGCGCTGAATCCCAACGTGCTGTACATGCAGTCCACCCCGATGACCGAGCTGCTGATGTTCGCGACCATGATGGGGGCGGTCTACGGGCTGCTGCGCTGGATCCAGACCGACGACAGCGACCAGCGCCACCACCTGTACCTGATCGGGGCGGGCCTGTCCGCGCTGCTGTGCGCCCTGACCCGGTACGAAGGCTGGACGCTCGCCGTGGTGCTCGCCGGCCTGGTCCTGTACTGCTCACTCGCCCACCTGACCCTGGCGGCGCGGCTGGTCGTCACGGGATTCGTCACGGCGAGCGTGCTCGCCGCCGGCTGGGGAGTCGTGCATTTCGGCGCGCTGGCCCTGGTCGTCGTCCCGGTCGCGCTGCTCGGCTACCTGTCCCTGAGGCGGCTGTACCAGCGCAACGACTGGGACATGACCGAGGGACAGCTCATCACGTTCGGCATCCTCGGGGCCGTCGGCCCGCTGGCCTGGATGGCGTGGAACTGGGTGATCTTCGGCAGCCCGCTGGCCTTCCAGACCGGGCAGTACGCCAGGCCGTCGCTGTGGGTGGACTCCGGCGAGAAAGCGGTGCACAACATCGTGATCTCGCTGCGGACCTACGAGATCGCCACCGTCAACAACCTCACCCCGCTGGTGGCCATCCTGGCCGTCATCGGGCTGGCCGTGTACCTGTGGCGCACCCGGCTGTCCGCGGAGTCGCTGCCTGCCCTGGCCCTGCTGGTCATGTTCCCCATGTTCGTCGTCACCCTGTACAAGGGCGAACGGCCGCTGCACGTGTACCAGTACTACGACAACTTCTACAACGTCCGGTTCGGGCTGGTGATGCTCCTGCCCGCCTGCATCCTGGTCGGCTACCTGACCGCGGAGCTGTCCCGGCTGGGGCAGCAGCGGCCCTCGCGGTGGCGGGCGGTGGCGGTCACGTCGCCCGCCCTGGCCACGACCGCCGCGGTGGTGGTCATCGCCGTGGGCGCGCTCACGAGCGGGAACATCGTCACGCTCATGGAGCCGCTGGCCGCCCAGGCCACGCCCACCGATCTGGCTACCCAGGCCGCGGCCCGGTGGCTGCGCACCCATTACACCGGCGGCCGGCTGCTGATGGAGTCCTACGGCAACGAGGAAGTCGCGTTCGAGTCGCACGTGCCCTTGCCGGAGCAGGTGTACGAAGGCAGTTACCGGAAATGGCAGCCCGCTCTGTCGAACCCCAGCGGGCACGGCATCTCCTGGATCGTCATGCGGACCGAGCACAACCACCGCGACCTGGTCTACGACAAGCTTTTCGGCTCCAGCCTGATCGATGGCTACCAGCAGGTGTGGAGCAATGGCGACTACATCATCTACGCCACCCATCACGTCGCGCATCTGCTGGCCCAGTCGCCGCGACGGCCCGCGTCAGACACGTGAGGAGAGAACACATGCCGGAGCACTCCTCCCGCCGGCCGGTGAAACGCGATATGGCGGCCACCGTCTTGTCCGGACCGCAGAAGGCCGTGCTGGCCGCGGTCGTGGCCAGCCTCGGGATCGAGGCTTACTGCTGGGGCTGGCACACCAGCCTGATCACGGTCGTGGCCGCCTGCGAGATCTTCTATTTCTTCTTCGTGGCTTTCAAGGTGCTGCTCTCGGTCGCCTCGTACCGGAACCCGGACCGGGAACCCGGCCCGCTGCCCAGCGTCACCGACGCCAGCCTGCCGACGTTCACCATCCTGCTGCCGAATGCCAAGGAGAAGCTGCACGTCCTGCGGGCGCTGCTGGAGTCGATGGCCGATCTGCAGTACCCGAAGGACCGGCTGCAGATCCTGCTGCTCGTCGAGCACTGGGACAGCCGCACCCAGCAGATGCTCGGGGTGCTGGACGGCGCGCCCGCCGCGGACCGGATCGAGCTGCCCCCGTTTGCCACGGCGCTGGTGACCGTCCCGGGCGCACCGGGGACCAAGCCGGCCGCGTGCGACTTCGGGCTGGCCCAGGCGCGCGGCGAGTACACCCTCATCTTCGACAGCGAGGACAGCCCGGACCCGTGGATGCTGCTCAAGGCGGTCCGCGACTTCCGGGCCGCGCCGCCGCAGGTCGCCTGCTTGCAGGCGCGCCTGCTGTTCTGGAACATCCTCGCGGAGAAGCTGCGCACGCGCGCCGAGTGGATGGCGGCCATCGTGACCCGGATGTATTTCGTCG
The DNA here is from genome assembly GCA_963717125.1 of uncultured Actinomycetes bacterium. Taxonomy (GTDB): domain Bacteria; phylum Actinomycetota; class Actinomycetes; order Streptosporangiales; family Streptosporangiaceae; genus RYN-230. Next base: position 222,204 of record CAVQVG010000017.1, on the reverse strand, counting down.
AGTACGCGGTGCACTTCGAGTTCGTGCTGCGCGGCATGGCCCGGCTGGGCCTGGTACCGCCGCTCGGCGGCACGTCGAACATCTTCATCACCGACGTGCTGCGGGAGATCGCGATCCCGACCGACACGCTGGTCCGGGGGGGTATCCCCCGCGACGTAGCTGGGCGGATGGTGGCGGCCTGGGACCCCTGGTGCGTGGCCGAGGACGCGGACATCGCCGGCTGGCTGGCCCGGGCCGGCTACCTGGTGGAAATGATCACCGACTCCTGGACGCTCGAGGAAGCGCCGATGAGCCTGGCCAAGGCAGCCCGGCAGCGGGCCCGCTGGGGCAAGGGCTACGCGCAGGCCGGCGCGGTCCAGGCCCGTCATCCCCTCCGGGCGGCCCGCCAGATGGGCGTGCGGGCCTTCATCGCGTACACGCTGATGACGATAGGCACGCCGCTGTCGCTCATGCTCAACCCCGTCTTCTGGGGGCTGACCATCGCCTATGTCATCACCCGGTCGGTGTTCATCGAGCACCTTTTCCCGCCCGCCGTTTTCTACGTGGGCGGTGCCACGTTCCTGCTCGGCAACTTCATCCTGTTCTACCTGCAACTGGCGGCCTGCCTGCGGGACCGCGAGCCGGGACTCGTGAAGTACATGCTGGCCCTCGGGCCCTGGTGGGTGTTCACCAGCTACTCGATGTGGAAGGGCGTCATCGAGCTGTTCATCCCCACGCTCAGGTTCCACTGGCATCTCACCGAGCACGGCCTGGAAAACCCGGACACGGCGAAGCGCGAAATCAAGAGGCGGCACGACCTCATGTCGGCCAGAAACCTGACGTCCACGCCGATGGCAGCTCGTAAATCCTGGGGGGAACACCCATGGGCGCAGTGAAGCGCTGCATGATCATTGTCGCGGCACTGCTCATCTCGCTGGCGGGCCTGGTCTCCAGCGCGGCCGCGGCGCGGGCCGTGACGCAGGACACCTGGACCACATCCCTGCACGACAATTCCCGGGACGGGGCGAGCGCCGACACCACGGTGTCCACCGCTCACGCCCCGTACCTGACCAAACTCTGGTCGGTCTCCACCGGCGGCCCAATCGCGTCCCAGCCGGCCATCGTTGGCGGGGTCGCCTACGTCGGCTCCTGGGACGGCTACGAGTACGCCCTCAACGCCTCCACCGGCGCGGTCATCTGGAAGACCGACCTCGGGGTGACCGACGGCGAGTCGGACTGCAACCCGCAGACCGCAGGCGTGTCCTCGGCAGCCACCGTCCTGGACGGCGTCGTCTACGTGGGCGGCGGCGACTCGAACTGGTACGCGCTGGACGCCAGCACCGGCGCGGTGCTCTGGTCCGTGCCCACCGGGGACAACAGCGCGGCTGGCGGCCACTACAACTGGTCCAGCCCGCTGATCGTCAACGGCTACGCGTACGTCGGCGTGGCCAGCCTGGGCGACTGCCCGCTCGTCCAGGGCCAGCTGCTCCAGGTTGACCTGGCCACCCACCAGATCGTCAACACCCTCGACCTGGTTCCCGATGGATCGGTCGGCGGCGGCATCTGGACCTCACCGGCCTATGACCCGGCGCTCAACGAGATCTTCACGGTCACCGGCACCGAGACCTCCGACTCCGAGACCTACGCCCAGGCCGTGGTCGGGATCAACGCCGCCACCCTGACGGTCGAGGATTACTGGCACCTGCCCGAGTCCGAGGCGGTGGCCGATTCGGACTGGACCACCTCGACCGGGCTGTACACGGGGTCCAACGGCACCCCGATGCTGGTGACCACGAACAAGAACGGCTACACCTACGCCTTCAACCGGACCGACCTGGCCGCCGGGCCGGTCTGGCAGCACCAGACCGCGATCGGCAACGACTGCGCAGTGTGCGGCTACAGCACCGTGTCCAGCGCGGCCATCGCCAACGGCCGGGTGTTCCAGGCGGGCGGGGTCACCACCATCAAGGGCGTGGGCTACGGCGGGTCGGTGCAGGCCCTCAACGCCACCACCGGGGCGGTGATCTGGCAGCATCCCGAGGCCGGCCCGGTGATCGGCGCGATCACCTACGACAACGGGATGGTGATCGCCGGGGCCGGCAGCGCGGTCGAAGTACTGAACGCCTCGAACGGCCAGCGCCTGTACAGCTACGACGCCGGCGGCGGGAGCTGGATCTACGCGGCGCCCGCGGTGGCCGACGGGATCATCATCACCGGCAATACCGCCGGAACGATCTACGGCTTCGGCCTGCCCTCGAAGCTGCCGTCGCCGCCGCCCCCGGACCCCAACTGCCCATCCTCGTTTACCTGCCAGGACATCGGGACGCCGGCCCCGGCGGGCTCCGAGAGCGTGGCCGGCGGGGCCTGGAGCGTCTCCGCAGGCGGGTCCGGGGCCGGCGGGACCAGCGACTCCTTCCGGCTGATGAGCGAGCCGTCCGCCGGTGACGTGCAGATCGACGCGCGGGTGACCGCCCAGACCGGCGGTTCAGCGACCGGCGCCCAGGCCGGGATCATGCTCAGGCAGAACAACGATCCCGGCTCGCCCTACTACGCCGTCTTCGTCACGCCCAACGGGCTGACCGTCCAGTACCGGGATACCTTCGGCCAGGCCACGACGGTGGCGAACTCGGTGCCCGTTGGCAGCCTGCCGGTGTACCTGCAGATCCAGCGCCAGGGTGACGTTCTCCAGGCGGCCACGTCCACCGACGGCTCCACATACACCGCGGTACCCGGGAGCACGGCGACCGTCATCATGCCGTACGCCTCGCTGGCCGGCCTGGCCGTCAGCTCCGCCGCGAGCGGCACCGCGGGCACGGCCACCCTCGATACCGTCAGCGTGGGCGGCGTCACCAACACCCCGCAGAACACCCCGCCCGCGATGGCCTGTCCCACCGGCTGGAGCTGCGGCGACGTCGGCGACCCCCGCACCGTCGGCAGCCAGTCCCTGTCCGGGAACACGTGGACGTTCCAGGGGGCCGGAACCGGCATCGGCGACGGCGGCATGACCGACCAGTTCCACTACGTGTGGACGACCACCACCGCTGGCACCACGCTCAGCACGCACATCACGGCCCAGCAGAACACCAACGCGGGCGCGACGGCGGGCGTCATGATGCGCGCCGACACCAGCGATAACGCCCCCTACTATGCGGCGCTTCTCACCCCCGGCAACGGGATACAAATCCTGTGCCGCACCACGAAGGGCACCCCGGCCGTGACCCTGGTCACGATCAGCAGCGGCGCGGCGCCCGCCTACCTCCGGATCGCCCGGTCCGGAATGACGTTCTCGACCTACACCTCCAGCAACGGCTCGTCGTGGACGCCGGTGATCGGCGCCACGCAGGCCATCCCCGTTCTCAAGGGGACCATCCTGGACGGCGAGGCGGTCAGTTCGGCCGACGCCACCGCGACGAGCACGGCCGCCGCCGACGCGCTGACCGTGACCAATTCCGCCCCCGCGCCCCCCACGAAGTGCCCGGCCAACTGGACTTGCGCGGACGTCGGCGATCCCATTCCGCCCGGCTCCAATTACCTGGTGAACGGGGTGTGGTCCGTCCTGGGCGGTGGCAAGGACATCTGGGGCACCAAGGACGAGTTCCACTACACGGCCGAGACCATGCCGGGTGATGGCACCGTCAGCGCCGGGATATCCAGCCAGTCCGACACGGATCCCTGGGCCAAGGCGGGCCTCATGCTCCGGGCCAGCACGGACCCGGCCGCCCCGTACTACGCGATATTCTCCACCCCGGGCAACGGGACAGTGATCCAGTACCGCACCGGCGAAGGCGACTCGACGACGCAGATCACCGGGGTGACCGGCGCCGCGCCGATCTACGCCGAGGTGGTCCGGGTAGGCGATTCGTACACGGCGTACACGTCACCAGATGGTGTCAACTGGACGGCCTTCCCGGACTCGACCGTCACGATCCCCGGCCTGACCGGGAGCATCCTCGCCGGAATGGTGGTCACGTCGCACAGCCAGTTCGGCACGGGCACCGCCATCTTCAAGAACTTCTCGCTCAGCACCGCGACGTCCACCCTGCCATCCCCGTGGACGGATTCGGACGTGGGCAGCCCGACCCCGGAGGGATTCGCCTCCTACGCGAACGGCGTCTTCACCGTCAACGGCGCGGGCAACGACATCTGGGGGACGACCGACCAGTTCAACTACGTGTCGCAGAGCCTGACCGGGAACGGCACCATCACCGCCCGGGTCACCGCCCAGTCCAATACCGACCCCTGGGCCAAGTCGGGTGTCATGATCAAGCAGTCCACGGCCAGTGGCTCGAACTACGCGCTGCTCGCGGTGACACCCGGCAACGGCAGCACGTTCCAGTATGGGTTCAACACCGCGGTGCCCGGCCCCAGCTATACGTTCCCCACCTGGCTCAGGCTCAGTCGCTCCGGGAGCACGATCACCGCCTACTCCTCCCCGGACGGCAGCACCTGGACCGAGGTCGGGACGACCACCATCGCGCTGACCGACCCGGTGACGATTGGCTTGTTCGTGTGCTCGCACACCGCCGGCACGCTCAACACATCCACCTTCGACAACGTCAGTGTCACCAGCCCATAGGCTCACCGGGCCAGCGGCCAGCTGACCACGGTCAGGCCGGGCACGACCCGGTCGGCGGCGGTCAGGTCGGCCGGGTCGTGCGAGGTGGCCACCGCGACGCAGTACGCCCCGGCCGCCTTGGCCGCGGCCACGCCGGCCGGCGCGTCCTCGAACACGACGCAGGCCGCGGGCGCGACCCCCAGCGCACGGCAGGCGGCCCGGTATCCCTCCGGATCCGGCTTGCCCGCCGTTACGTCCCCCGCGGTCACCACGACCGCGAACAGGTCGCGCACGCCCAGATCCACCAACGACTCTTCGGCATAACGCCGGCCCGCCGAAGTCACCAGCCCGAGCGGGTCGCCTGCGGCGGCAATCGAGCGGACGAGCCGCACGGCGCCGGGCAGGGGCTCCAGCGGCGGCTGATCCGGGCCGTGGAAGTACCCGTTGGTCGCGGCCATCAGCTCGGCCGGATCGTGTTCCGGCAGCCGGGCCAGCAGCATGTCGTGCATGTCGACGCCGCGGCGGCCGACGAACGAGCGGATCAGCTCCTCGTCGGCGGGCAGGCCACGGGTCTCGAACACGTGCAGCCAGGCCTCCCGGCTGCGCGCCTCGCTGTCGATCAGCGTGCCGTCCAGGTCGAAGACGGCCGCGGCGAAGGGCCCGGCCATCAGGTGGTCTGGGTGACTTTGCTGAGCCCGCGCGGGCTGTCCGGGTCGATACCCAGCCGCCGGGACAGCATCTCGGTCAGCAGCTGCCCGGGCACGATGAGGCCGAACGGGGCCAGCCACTCGGGCAGCGGCAGGCCGGGCACGGCCCGGCTGCTCGCCGCGGCCAGCCCGGGCCCGCCGCCGATCGCGTAGGCCCGCGCCCCGGCCGCGACGACCCGCCGGGCCAGCTCGATGGTGCCCGGCAGGGCCGGCCCGGAGTCGGCGGCCAGCAGGATGGCCGGGGTCGCCGCGTCCACCACCGCGATCGGGCCGTGCAGCAGGTCGGCCCAGGACAACCCCATGGCGTGCAGGTAGCACGCCTCCTTGAGCTTGAGCGCGAGCTCCAGGGCGGCCGCGTAGGCCATGCCACGGCCGGACACGACTGCACCAGCCACGCCGGCGATGCCGGCTCGGGGGGGCGACCCCCCGCTCTGCTTCCCCGGGGGACTACCCCCGCAACCCCCGGCCCCCGATCGGCGCTCCGCGCCGAGGCTGCCGTCGGCCAGTTCTGTCACGATCGGATCCAGTTCGTCGTCCAGGCCGGTGGCCAGCATCCGTTCGATCTCGTCCGGCACGGCGCACAGCTGGCCGGGGTCAAGGTCGGCGCCCAGCCCGATGGCCAGCACGGCCAGGGCGGCGAGCTGGGTGGTGAACGTCTTGGTGGCCGGCACCGCGTGCTCCGGCCCGGCCAGCGTGACCAGGGCCAGGTCGGCCACCCCGGCCAGCGCGGAGCCGGCGCCGTTGGTGATGGCCAGCGTGACGGCGCCGCAGTCCCGGGCCCAGGCCAGCGTGTCGACGATCTCCTCGGTCTGCCCGGACTGGGACAGCGCCACCGCGAGCACCCCGGACAGGTCCAGCCGGCCGCGGTACTCGGTGGCGATGGACGGCGAGCCCAGCGTGGCCAGCATCCCGGCGTGCGCCTGCAGCAGGTAGCTGCCGTAGACGGCGGCGTTGTCCGAGGTCCCCCGGGCGATGAAGAGCACCTGCCGGCAGCCGGCCGCGAGCTGGCCGGCCTCGGCCGCGCGGGGCAGCAGCGCGTCCAGGGTGGCGCGCAGTGCGGCCGGCTGCTGCCCGATCTCGGTCCGCATCGCGGTGGGTGGGGACACGGTCACGGATACACCTTCTCACCCTCGATCCAGGTCGCAGCGGTCCGCAGATCATCATCCAGCCAGACCAGGTCGGCCGCGGCACCGGGGGCCAGCCGGCCCAGATCGGGCCGCCCGATCAGGTCGGCCGGGATCCGGGTCGCCGCCGCCACCACCGCGGGCAGGGCAGGCTGGTCGACCAGTCGGCTATCCGCCGGGCCGGGAACCTCCGGCCAGCCCGAATCCAGCTCCGCGTCCGGGTCGGCCGGGCCGGACAGCGCCGCGAGGTCGGAGATCGCCGCCACCAGATTGGCCACGGCCAGGTCCATGCGCAGCGCCGAGCCGGCCAGGATCCCATCCGCGCGGCGGGGTGGTTCGCCGTAGCCCGTGCGCAGCACAATCGGCTCCCCACCGAGCAGGTACCGGCCCGGCCGCTGCCCGGCGCAAGGCGGCGGCGTCGGTGACCAGGCCGATCCGGCCGGGCGCGGCGGCGAACGCGACCGCACAGGCCACCGCCGACACGTGGTGCAGGTCGGCGATGAGGCCGCTGGTCAGCCGGGGGTCGGCCAGTGCCCGGCCGACCACGCCGGGTTCGCGGTGGTGCAGTGGCCGCTGCGCGTCGTACAGGTGGGTGACCATCCGCGCCCCGGCCCCGGCGGCCGCGGCCACCTGCTCGGCGGTCGCGTCGCTGTGCCCCACGCTGACCAGCACCCCGGCGGCGGCCAGCTGGCGGATGGCGGCCAGCCCGCCGGCCACCTCGGGGGCCAGCGTGACCAGCCGGAGCAGGCCCTCTCCCGCGGCCAGCAACTCGGCCACGGCGGCCGGGCTGGCCGGGATGATCCACTCCGGGTTGTGCGCGCCGCGCCGGGCCGGCGAGATGAACGGACCCTCCAGGTGCACGCCGAGTACCCGCGCGCCGCCGGCCGGCATCCGCCCGGCGAACCCGGCCGCGCGGCGCAGCGCGCCGGCCAGCCGTGGCACCGGCGCGGTGACGAACGTGGGCAGGAAGGCGGTGCACCCGGTGGCCGGCAGTCCGGCGGCCACCGCCGCCCAGCCAGCCGGGTCCGCGGCCATCAGCTCGACCCCGAAGTAGCCGTTGACCTGCAGATCCACCAGACCGGGGGCGAGCACGCCGGAGGTCAGCTCCAGGTCCGGACGGCCCGGCGGCGGGCCGTGGCCGACCTCGGTGATCCGGCCGTCAGCGGTCCGCACGAAGCCGGGCTCGAGGACGCCGGCACCGGGCCGGGCCGGGATGACCCGCGGCGCGGTGATGATCACGGGGGGTCGGTCAACGGCCGATGTGCGCCATGAACTCGGCCGGATACCGTTCCCCGGCGGCCGCGTCGCGCGGCACCGCCGCCGCCAGCGCGGCCAGGTCGGCGGCGGTCAGCTCGATGTCTGCGGCGGCCGCGTTCTGCTCCAGGTAGCTGCGCCGCTTGGTGCCGGGGATGGCCACGACGTCGTCGCCCTGGGCGAGCACCCAGGCGATGGCCAGCTGAGCGGCGGTGACCCCCTTGGCCTCGGCCAGCTGGCGGACGGCGGCCGCCCTGGCCAGGTTGCGGGTGTAGTTCTCGCCCTGGAAACGCGGCGCGCGGGACCGGAAGTCGGCCGCGCCGAAGCCGGCCGCGGCGTCCAGCGTGCCCGTCAGCAGCCCGCGGCCGAGCGGGCTGTAGGACACCAGGCCGATGCCCAGCTCGCGGAACAGCGGCCGCAGCTCGTCCTCGGGTTCCCGGCTGAACAGCGAGTACTCGTACTGGCCGGCCGCGATCGGGTGCACCCCGTGCGCCCGCCGGACGGTATCCGGCGCGGCCTCCGAGATACCCAGGTAGCGCACCTTGCCGGCGTGCACCAGCCCGCTCATCGCGCCCCAGGTCTCCTCGACCGGCACGGTCGGGTCCACCCGGTGCTGGTAGTACACATCGATGCGGTCGGTGCCGAGCCGCCGCAGCGAGGCGTCGCACGCCTCGCGCACGTACTCCGGGTGGCCGTTGACCGTCCTGGTGCCGTCCGGGCGGCGCTGGTTGCCGAACTTGGTGGCCAGCACGACCTCGTCCCGGCGGCCCTTGATCGCCCCGCCGACCAGTTCCTCGTTGGTGAACGGGCCGTAGGCGTCCGCGGTGTCCAGGAACGTCACCCCGAGGTCCAGCGCGCGGTGGATGGTGGCCACCGACTCCGCGTCGTCGGGCGTCCCGTAGGACTGGCTCATCCCCATGCAGCCGAGACCGATTTCGGTGACGGTAAGGCCCTGGCCGAGAGTGCGCGTTTTCATCAGTCGCCGCCAATCCTGGGTTCCTGGCCACGCCAGGTTACTTGGGCACTGGCGTTAGGCAGAAAAGGGCGTGGCTCAGGCGCTGGCCCGTTTCCGCGGCGGGCGCTTGCGGGCGCCGCCGGTGCGGTCTTTGCCAGCCGCGTCCAGGCTGGCCTGGAGCGCGTCCAGCAGGCTGACCGGCTCGGCGGCCGGCCGCTCTTCGGGCTCCGGCGGGGCCAGGCCCGCCGCCTTGGCCTCGACCAGCTCCTCCAGCGCCTCGCGGTAGTTGTCGTGGTACTGCTCGGGATGGAAATCCTCGGTCATCGAGTCGATCAGCGAGGTGGCCATCTTCAGCTCCTGGGGCCGGGTCTCGACATCCTCGTCCAGGAACGGGAAGTCGGCGGCGCGCACCTCGTCCGGCCAGAGCAGGGTCTCCAGCACCAGCGCGCCGTCCTGGGCGCGCAGCGTGGCCAGCGACTCGCGCTGGCGCAGCGCGACCCGGGCCACCGCGACCCGGCCGGACTGCTCCAGCGCGTCGCGGAGCACCGCGTAGGCCCGCGTCCCGGCTTTCTCCGGCTCCACGTAGTAGCTCCGGTTCATCAGGATCGGATCGATCTGGTCGGCCGGGGTGAAGTTCAGCACCTCGATGCTGCGGGCGGTGGGCAGCGGCAGCTTGGCGAAGTCCTCGTCGGTCAGCACGACCATCCGGCCGTCTTCCAGCTCGTAGCCCTTGGCCACGTCGGCGTACGGCACCTCTTCGCCGTCCAGCTCGCAGACCCGGCGGAACCTGATCCGGCCGCCGTCCGCCACGTGCACTTGACGGAAAGTAACGTCCCGCTGCTCGGTAGCGGTATAGAGCTTGACCGGGATCATCACCAGCCCGAACGAGATGGCACCTTTCCACATGCTGCGCATGCAGTGTCAGTACCCAGGATGGGTGGAATGTGCCCCTCTGCGGCGGGCCGGGGTCGCTCCGGCTGTCAGAATGAACGGACCGCGTCGGTGGTGAACGGACCGCGTAGGCATAGCGAGGCGGGGGAGGATCAGCACATGCCTGACTTCGACGTCGTCGTGCTGGGCGGGGGAACATCCGGCACGCTCATCGCCACGGAGGTCTCCCGGGCGGGCCGGTCGGCGGCCCTGGTGGAAGGCCGGCCTGGTCGGCGGCGAGTCGCCGTACCTGGCCGACATGCCGTCCAAGTCGCTGCTGCAGTCGGCGCGCCGGGGTGAGACCTGGGAGCACGCGGTGGACCGCCGGGACGAGGTGGCCGGCCACCTGAACGACACGGTGGCCACCGCGCGGCTGGCCGAGGCCGGGGTGACCTTGCTCCGCGGCGCCGGCCGGGTGACCAAGCCCGGCACGGTGGTGGTCGTGCCGAACCCGGTCAAGGCCAGCATGGACGGGGCCGCCCCGTCCGGCCCGGTGACGCTGCGCTACCAGGACCTGGTGCTGGCGACCGGCAGCGAGCCGGTGGCGCCGCCGGTCGAAGGTCTCCCCGACGTGCCCACCTGGACCAGCGCCGAGGCGCTGACCTGCCCCGACCTGCCGCGGCGGCTGATCGTGCTGGGCGCGGGCCCGGTTGGCTGCGAGCTGGCGCAGATCTACGCGGCGTTCGGCTCGCAGGTGACGTTGCTGGAAGCGGAACCGCACGTGCTGCCGGGCGAGGCCACGTTCACCGGGGAGATTCTCGGTGACGCGCTCCGCCGCACCGGGGTGGACCTGCGGCTGGGCTCGCCGGTGGTGAAGGCCGAGACGCTGGACGCCGCGCTGGCGCTGACCCTGGCCGACGGCACCCGGATCGAGGCCGACCGGGTGCTGCTGGCCACCGGCCGGCGGCCACGGATCAGCGGGATCGGACTCGAGGTGCTCGGCGTCCCGGCGGGCGAGGCGCTGCCACTGGACGAGACCTGCCGGGTGATCCCGGCCGCGCCGCCCGGCGGCACGCTGCTGGGCGCCGGCCAGCGGGCCAGGAAACCGGCCGGGCGGCTGTGGGCGGCGGGCGACGTGACCGCGGTCGCCCCGTACACCCACACCGCCCGGTACCAGGCCAGGATCGTGGCCGCCAACATCCTGGGCGGGAACCGCTGCGCAGACTACCGGGCGGTGCCGCGGACCGTGTACACCTCGCCGTCGGTGGTCGCCGTCGGCGTATCGCCGGCGCTGGCCGCGGCCAGCGGGGTCGACTTGGTCACGGTGAGCTGCGACCTGGCCGACACGGCCCGGGCCACGGTGGAGGATGACGACCGGGGCCGGGTCGAGCTGTACGCGGACGCCGGCAACGACGACATCCTGGTCGGCGCGGCCGCGGTGGGCCCGTACGCGGAAGAGTGGATGGGCGAGGTGACGCTGGCCATCCGGGCCCGGATCCCGCTGGACGTGCTGGCCGACGTGGTGCACGCGTTCCCCAGTTACGGTGAGGCGGTCGGCGCGCCGCTGCGCGGCCTGGCCGCGGCCGGGGCAGCCGCGGCCGACGCGGCGGCGGCCGGCGCGGCGGCAGGCGCGGCGGGGCCGGCGCGGCGACGGCCGGCGCGGCGGCCGGGCAGGCGGCCGAAGCGGCGGGCACGGCGGGCTCCGCTGCGGAAGACTCGGTGCGGCCGGATCCTGGGCCAGCCAGCCAGGGGCCGGATGGCCAGATAGCGGAGACCACGGCCCAGCCGCGATGAACGGCCCAGCCGCGATGACTAGCCCAGCCGCGATGACTAGCCCGGCGCGAGCCGGTGAATGAGGTGGGTGGATGAGCGACGTGAGCTGGGATCCCAGCGAGGACATAGAAGCACCGACCGCCGACGCGGTGGAGCAGCACCAGCCGCTGCCCGGAGAGGACGACGAGCCGGCCGAGGAGCCGTTCGAACTGCCCGCCGAGGCAGACGAGGCGGACGCGGCGGAGCAGCACGTGGAAGTGACCGACGACGAGGATGGTTACCGCTGACCGGCCAACCCCTTGAGTCACGTTCTGTTACCGGCCCCGGAGCGCGCGCGCGGTCGTAGGATGGCGTGATCAGGCGGGTTTACCGCCGGACAGACGCATCGGAGTGTCTCGTGACAGCAACACCGCAGGCCCGTACGGCCGGTACGCGGCTGCCGAGGCCCGCCCGGCGCCGGCAGCTACTGGGAGCCGCCCAGGAAGTCTTCGTCGCGCAGGGCTACCACGCGGCGGCCATGGACGAGATCGCCGAGCGGGCCGGGGTCAGCAAGCCGGTGCTGTACCAGCACTTTCCCGGCAAGCTGGAGCTGTACCTGGCGCTGCTCGACGAGAGCGGCGAGGCACTCACCGCCACGATCCGTAACGCGCTGGCCTCCACCACGGACAACAAGCAGCGGGTCACCGCCACGTTCCAGGCCTTCTTCGACTTCGTGACCGACACCGGCGGGGCGTTCCGCCTGGTGTTCGAGTCCGATCTGCGCAACGAGCCGGCCGTGCGGGACCGGCTCGACCAGACCATGCATGACCACGCCGACATGATCAGCGAGGTCATCCGCGAGGACACCGGGATGAGCGACGCCGAGGCTCACCTGCTCAGCATCGGCATGGTCGGCATGGCCAGGATCAGCGCCACCTACTGGCTGGGCACCGACCGGGCCATCCCCAAGGGCGCCGCCGAAGAGCTGATGGCCCGGCTGGCCTGGCGCGGCATCAGCGGCTGGCCGCGTACCGCCTGACGACAGGAGCGCTGTGGAAGTCAAGATCGGGATCCAGTCCATCCAGCGGGAACTGGTCTTCGAGACCAAGGTCTCCGCGGACGAGGTGCAGCGGCGGCTGACCGAGGCGCTGGCCGACGGCGGCGGCCTGCTGGTGCTGCCGGACGACAAGGGCGGCACGTTCATGGTCCCGGCGGACAAGATCGCCTACATCGAGTTCACCGGCGTGGAGCAGCGCCGCGTCGGGTTCGGCAACCTGTAAAGCATCAGCGCGGTGCAAAATGCCTCGCGGGCGGGGCACGATGCACCGCGCTAACCCGCTAACCCGCTAGGCCGAGGGCGGTCATCCGCTGCGCGTGCGCGTCGGTGATCCGGGCCAGCATCCGGCCGATGTCGCCGAGGTCGCTGTCCGCGGCCGCGCTGGCCGTGGCCGCGCTGTCCGTGGCTGAGCTGTCCGTGGCTGAGCTGTCCGTGGCTGAGCTGGCCGCGGCTGAGCTGGCCGCGGCTGAACTCGCTGGGCCGGCCGCGAGCAGGGTGGCCAGCGGGCGCCGGTCGGCGACCACCCGGTAGGCCTGGGCCAACGCCTCGCCGACCAGCCGCCTGGCCCACAGCGCCAGCCTGCCCGCGACCTGCGGGTCGGCCGCCATGGCCGCGCGCACCCGGGCGATCACAAACTCGGCGTGCCCGGTGTCGGCCAGCACCCGGAGCACCAGGTCGCGGGTCTGCGGATCGACCAGTTCGGCCACCGCGCGGTAGAAGTCCGCTGCGATGCCGTCCCCGACGTACGCCTTGACCAGGCCCTCCAGCCAGTCGGACGGGGCGGTGCGGGCGTGGAACGCGTCCAGCGCCGTGGTGAACGGGAGCATCACCTGGTCGGGTTGCGCACCCAGCGTCGTGATGTGCTCCCAGAGCAGCCGGAAGTGCCCAAACTCGGCGACCGCCATCTCGCCCAACGCCGCCTTGTCCACCAGCGACGGGGCCAGCGCGGCGTCGTCGGACAGCCGGAAGAACGCGACGAGCTCGGCGTAGGCGAGCAACCCGAGCAGGTCGAGCACGCCGGCCCGTTCGGGGCTGTCGGCCCGTTCGGGGCCGTCCGCCCGTTCGGGGCCATCAGCCAATTCGGGGCTGTCCGGCTGCTGGGGCGCGTCCTCGCGCCGCCGCGCTTCGGTCACCCGCGAAGCGTAACAACTAGACGGCTGCGCGTCGGACCACCCAGCACGCAGTACACATTGGTACACTGCTTGCAGTTTTGTGCTGGGAATGCGGCAAACCCCGACCGTGTTTCTGGTGGCAGTAGGGCTCGTCGTTCGGCTGACTGGAAGCCCTATTGCGCTGGTGGGCGACGCCCGTCAGCGGAGCCACTAGCGAGGCCCGAAAGGCCATCACGCGCGCGTAGCGTGCCGCCAGCCAGCGGGCCACTGATGGAAGCTGATTGAACTGACAATGCACACACTGACTTCATCCGTAGCAGAACCCCCGGCGGAAGACCGTCCGGCAGCCGGTTCTCCGGATGAGGACGCAAAGACCTTTCGTGATCTTGGCGTAGACGAGCGGATCTGCGTGGCCCTGGAGGGCGTGGGCATCACGGCACCGTTCCCCATCCAGAGCCTGGCCCTGCCGGTCGCGCTGGGCGGGCACGACATCATCGGCCAGGCCCGCACGGGCACCGGCAAGACGCTGGCCTTCGGCATCCCGCTACTGCAGCACCTGTCCGACACCCCGGCCAGCGAGCCCACCGCCCCGCCGGCGCTCGTCGTGGTGCCGACCCGGGAACTGGCCAGCCAGGTCGCGGAGGACCTGCGAGTGGCCAGCGTCGCGCTGGGCACCCGGGTGCTCACCGTCTACGGCGGCCGGGCCTACGAGCCGCAGATCGAGGCGCTGCGCAAGGGCGTGGACATCGTAGTCGGCACCCCCGGCCGACTGCTCGACCTGGTCGGGCAGCGGCACCTGAAGCTGTCCGCGGTGCGCGCCCTCGTGCTCGACGAGGCGGACAAGATGCTCGACCTCGGATTCCTCCCGGACGTGGAGCGGATCCTGGAACGCACCCCGGCCGAGCGGCAGACCATGCTGTTCTCCGCCACCATGCCGGGCGAAGTCGTCACCCTGGCCCGGCGGCACCTGCGCCAGCCGCTGCACGTCCGCGCCGAACAGCACGACGAGACCGACCTGGTGCCGCTGACCGTGCAGCACGTGTTCCGCGCGCACCAGATGGACAAGATCGAGATGCTGGCCCGCGTCCTGCAGGCCAACGGCCGGGGCCTGAGCATGGTGTTCTGCCGGACGAAGCGGTCCGCGGACCAGGTGGCCGAGGCGCTGACGACGCGCGGCTTCGCCGCTGCCGCGGTGCACGGCGACCTCGGCCAGGGCCAGCGTGAGCGGGCGCTGCGGGCGTTCCGCAACGGCAAGATCGACGTGCTGGTGGCCACCGACGTGGCGGCCCGCGGGCTGGACGTGGACGACGTCACCCACGTGATCAACTACGAGTGCCCGGAAGACGACAAGGCCTACCTGCACCGCACCGGGCGGACCGGCCGGGCCTGCCGGGACGGCATCGCGGTGACGTTCGTGGACTGGTCGGACATGCCGCGCTGGAAGCTGATCAACGAGTCGCTCGGCATGGGCCAGCCGGAACCGCCGGAGACGTACTCCACGTCGGAGCACCTGTACGCCACGCTGGACATCCCGGCCGGGGTCACCGGCAGCCTGCCCCGGGCCAGCCGGGAGCGGCTCGGCCTGGAAGCCGAGGATCTGGAGGACCTGGGCGAGACCGGCCGGGCCCGGTCCCAGCCGCCGCGCCGCAGCCAGCGCGATGAGCAGTCGGCACGCAAGCCGCGGATCCGCAGGCGGACCCGCGGCGGCGTGACGGTGCGCGACGGCGAGCCGGCCAAGCCGGAAGCCGAGAGCCGCCCGCAGCAGCAGGCACCCGGCGCCGGCACCGCCGAGCACGGCCAGCCGGCCCGCAGGCGGCGGCGCCGGTCCCGGCGCGGCGGCCGGAAGGACGCCAGCGCAGGCTGAGCCGGCAGCCAGCCAGTACTGAGGAATCATCAAGGGCAGGTAGGGCGTACCCGCACCATCCGTGGGTAGGCTGGCCGCCTGTGAGCACACCCAAATCGCTGCAACTGCCCTCTGGGGTGCGGCGGCGGACCATCGAAACCAGCCGGGGCAAATTCGCCGCGCTCGAGGCGCTCCCGGTCACCGGCGTGCGCGAACGGGAGCCTGCGCTGCTGGTGCCCGGCTACACCGGCAGCAAAGAAGACTTCCTGCTCATCCTGCAGGCACTGGCCTCGGCCGGCCTGCAGGTGATCGCCATAGACATGCGCGGCCAGTTCGAGACCCCAGGCGGCGACGACGACGCGGCCTACCAGCTGGACGCGCTGGCCGCGGACGTCGCCATGATCGCCGACTGGCTGAGCTCCGGGCGTGCCGACCTCGCCGATCCGGCCGAGAGCGCCTGCCCAGCCGAAGGCGCCGGCCCAGCCGAAGGCGCCGGCCAGCCGAAGGCGCTGGGGGCCCGGCCGCCCGGGGCATCCACCTGCTCGGCCACTCCCTCGGCGGCCTGGTGGCCCGGGAGGTGCTGCTCGGCCGGGCGGCCCGGATCAGCTCGCTGACCCTGATGAGCTCTGGCCCCGGCGCGCTTACCGGGCCGCGTGCGGCCGTGCTGAGTGGGCTGCTGGCCGAACTGGACGGCACCGGCCCGGCCGGGCTGCGCGCCGAGATCGAGCGGATCTGGAAAACCCGGATGGAGCCGGAGGCGGTGGCCGGCGGGGTCCCGGCCGGGATCATTGACTTCCTCGGCACCCGGATGCTGCACAGTAGCCCGACCGGGCTGCGGGCCATGGGCGAGACCCTGCTGTCCTGCCCGGACCGCACCCCGGCCCTGGCCAAGCTGGACGGCGTGCCCCTGATGGTGGTCTACGGCGAGAACGACGACGCCTGGGAGCCCGCCGCTCAGGAGGATATGGCCGCCCGGCTCGGCGCGCAGCGGGTGTGCATCCCAGCCGCCGCCCACTCCCCCGCAGTGGAGGCGCCGGAAACCACGGCCAGCACCCTCACCGGCTTCTGGAACACCGTCGAATGCCACCGGGGCCGCCCCACCCGCACCCCCTGATCCTTTGGATCAACGCCGCTGCCTCAAGGCCAGGAAATTGATCATCCCAATTCGTGATCAACTGATTCGTGTCGCCATAACAGCAGTAATCAGTTGATCACCAACTGAGCGCCCCGCCGGGCCACTCTCACTGGTCACGCCAGCACCACCATGCTCACCAGATGGCGACCCGAGCTGATGATCATGTAGGCACGCAGCGCCGGGCTTAGTTGTCGGTGAGGTCGAGGCCGTCCCAGGGGCGGCGGGCCGGGGTGGCCGCCGATCCCTCCGGGCACACCGCGCGGAAATCACACCAGCCGCAGGCCGGCCCGGGACTCGGCGGGAACACCTGGTCCACGCCGCCCGCGTCCGGCCGCCCGGCGCGGAACTGGTCGTCGGCCGCCGAGCACTCGGCGGCGATGTCCTCGGCCCGGCCCAGCTGCCGGTCCAGGGTGGCCTCGGTGTGCGTCCAGGCGTGCACCGTACCGGTCGGCAGGTGATGCAGTTCCACCTGGTGGCAGGGCCGCCGCAGCACCCGCCCGGCGGCCACTGCGTACACCGCCAGCGGCAGCGAACTGCGCGCGTCGTCGGTGCTCAACGGCCGCCGCCCAGTCTTGTAGTTGACCACGACCAGCTCCCGCCCGCCCGCGGCCAGCGGCCGGTCGTCGAGCCGGTCGATCCGCCCGGACACGGCGATCCGCTCGGTGCGCGCGGCCACCGTGCGTTCCACCCCGGCCGGCTCGGCCGCCGGGTCCAGCCGGGCCACGTACGCCTCGACCATGCTGGCCGCCCGGGTGCGCACCGCGGCCGACTGCGCGTCGCTGGCGAAGCCCTCGTTGATCCAGCCCTGCTCCAGTAAACCGCCGGCGGCGCCAACCGTCCGCTGCGCCCGGGGCAGCCGCCACCACGCGGCCAGCGCGTTGTGCACGCTGGCGCCCACGCTGTTGTGCGCCCACGGCGGCCCCTTGCGCGGGGGCGGCCGGTCCAGGTAGTTCATCCGGTACAGCCGCCGGCAGGCCAGCCAGGTGGTCAGCCGGGTCGGCGTGCACGGATACAGGCGGCGCGGCATCCCCGCCAGGCCGAGTTGCTCCCCGTGCAGCATGCCGCTCAGTCCGGATCGCCGCGGCCGGCCAGCACCGGGCCCGCGGTCACCCAGGAGTCGAACCGCTTCAACGCGACCGCCACCGTGGTCTCGTCGCCGTGCCCGGGCAGCACCCGGGTCGCCGCGTCCAGCGTGAGCAGGTGCTCGCCGATGGCGCTGAGCTGGGCCGGGAAGTCCGGAAACTCATTCTGGTACGGCGCCGGGCCGGTGGCCAGCAGGGTGTCCCCGGAGAACACCGCCTCGAGTTCCTCGCTGAACAGGCAGACCGACCCCGGCGTGTGCCCCGGGGAGTGGATCACTTCCAGCGAGACGTCGGCGACCTCGAAGATCCCGCCGTCTGCCATGTCGATCTCCGGGTCGTCGCCCGCCTTCGCGGTGCGCCACTGCAGGACGTCCCGCGGATGCAGCGCGATCGGGGACTCGTCCCGCTCGGCCACCTCGACCGCCGCGGCCACGTGCGAGGCATGCCCGTGGGTGCAGATCACGGCGAGGATCTCGCGCTCGCCCACCGCGGCCAGCACCGCGCCGGCGTCGGTGCCCGGGTCGATGACGATGACCTCCTCGTCGTCGCCCACGATCCAGCTGTTGCCGTCCGGCGCACCGTCGCTACCGGGCGAGGTGACCCGTTTTATCCGCGCGTCCATGGAAGCCCATCCTCTCAGCCTTGCGTCACGAATGCCCGGACCGCCTGGGCGACCAGCTGGACCGCGATGGCGGACAGCAGCAGGCCGGAGATGCGGGTGAGCAGCTCCACGCCGCTGTCCCGCAGCAGCCGCTTGACCACCCCGGCAAACCGCATGGAAAGCCAGAGCACGGCCACCACGGCACCCAGGGCGAGCGCGAAACCGGCCACCTCCGCACCATTATGGATCCGCTGCACGAACAGCATGGTGGCTACGATGGCGCGCGGGCAGCTGGACGCCCAGGTAATCAAGTACCTCGCGGCGGAACAACGCGAAGGCCACGATCTCGCCCAGCACCACCAGCGCCGCCTGCCAGGCCAGCCGATGCCGCTCCCGGCGGTCCGAGCGCCGGGTCAGCGCGATGAACATCGGCACGGTGCCGGCCGGGTCAGTGATCACCAGCAGTGTGACGAAGACCTCACCGAAAAATTTCATGACCCCGAAGTCTGGGCCATCAGCTCGGCGAAGGCTTCCGGGCTGGTGGTCTCGCAGCCCAGCCGGTGCCCGGTCAGGCTGCCGTGATCGTCGCTGCCGCCGGTGGCCAGCAGGCCGAGCCGGCCGGCCAGCTCGCGCAGCCGCGCCCGTTCGGCCGGGTCGTGATCGGGGTGGTCCACCTCCAGGCCGGCCAGCCCGGCCCCGGCCAGCTCCGCGATGGCCTGGTCCGGGATCCGCCAGCCCCGGGACAGCGCGCCGGGGTGGGCCAGCACGACGGCGCCGCCGCTGCCGCGGACCAGGTCGATCGCCCGGGCCGGGGGCAGCGCGTACCGGCTGACATAGGCCCGGCCGCCGGATCCGATCCAGTCCGGGCTGAACGCCTCGCGCGGCTCGCTGATCGCCCCGGCGGCCACCATGGCCCGGGCGATATGCGGCCGCCCCACGCTGCCCCCGGCGGCCAGCTCGGCCACCTGCGGCCAGCTGATGTCCACGCCCAGCTCGCGCAGCCTGGCCACCATGGCCTGGCCGCGCCGTACCCGGTCCTCCCGGATGGCCTGGGTCTCGGCGGCGAGTTCCGCGTTCATCCCGGCAGGCAGGTAGCTGAGCAGGTGCACGCTATGGCCGTCCAGCCGGGAGGACAGCTCCATCCCGCTGACCAGGGTCAACCCGGGCGGCAGCGCGCCCCGGGCCGCATCCAGCCCGGCCAGCGTGTCATGGTCGGTCAGCGCCAGCACATCGACGCCGGCGCCGCGGGCACGCGCCACCACCTCGGCGGGCGGGTCGGTGCCGTCCGAGGCGGCCGAATGGGAATGCAGATCGATGCGCACGACCGCACATCGTACGGTGCTCCGGTCCGCTTCCGCTTCCACCGGCCCATTAGCACTCAACGCCCCTGCCGGGCCGGTCAGCCAGCCAGGCGCGGGGGCTTTGCTGCGCCGGGCCAGTCAGCCAGGCAGGCGCGGGGGCTTTGCCCGTGCTGGGCCAGTCAGCCAGGTGGCCGCGGGGGCTTTGCCCGTGCCGGGCCAGTCAGCCAGGCAGCTGCGGGGACTTCGCGCCGAACGGGAGGTCGAGGTCCTGGCCCGGATCGCGGAGGTCGCGCAGGATCAGCGTTTCCAGCAGCAGGGTGCCGGCCGTGTCCGGCCACAAGATGATCCACAGCCACGTGCCGAGCACCTCGCCAGCGAACGCCGCGGCGCCGGGCGCGTCCACGCTCCACAGCGGGAACTCGTGGTTGCCGAACTGGATCAGCGCGTGCGGCTGCCCGGTGGCGAATCCCTCGCCAGGATCGGGACCGGTCAGCCCGGCCAGCCCGGCGCCCAGGCCGAGGCCGGGTTCCTCGGAGACGAGCAGCATCTCGCCCGGGCCGCCAACCGGATTGGGCCCGGACAGCGCGACCACGCAGCCGCGGGTTCCGCTGCGGTCGTCGCCGGCCCGGTGAACCCGGTGACCAGCCAGCCGAGCGGGATCGGCCAGGGCAGCCACACCGGCACGGCGGCTGCCTTGAGCAGAGCCTGCAGCCCGCCCGGCGATGGGGTGCGGGTCATCCGGAGCGGCTGGACCGCGCCGTGCAGGTCACACTGCCACGCGCTGTGCCAGGCGCTGGGCTCACTCAGCGCGCCCTGGCAGCGCGGGCAGACCGGATCCTTCATCATGTGTATCGACGTTGATCTGCGGCAGCGCTCACGTCAAGCACCGCGACCTGCATACTTGCTGCCGTGGGCGAGGACACTGGGCACGGGCGGCGGATCCCCTGCGTGGGGGCGATCATCAAGGACCCGGCCGGACGCCTGCTGCTGATCAAGCGCGGTCATCCCCCGCAGGCGGGCCGGTGGTCGCTGCCCGGCGGCCGGGTGGAGCCCGGGGAGAGTGACCAGCAGGCGGTGATCCGGGAGATTCGCGAGGAAACCGGGCTCGAGGTCCGGTGCGACCAGCTAGTCGGGGGCGTTGAGCGCCCGTGGCCGCCGGACGCGGTGATGGAGATCAGGGACTATGCCGCCACGGTCACCGGGGGCACGCTGGCCGCGGGCGATGATGCCGACGCGGCGCGCTGGGTCAGCCCGGCCGAGCTGGGCCGCCTACCCCTGACCAGCGGGCTGGCCGAGACGCTGGCCGGCTGGGGGGTGCTCGGCTGAGGGCGCGCGGCGGGCCAGGCCGGCCGCGCGGCCTTTGGCCGCGGTGACCATAGCCAGCTTGCGGGACGCCTCGTCGATCATCTCGTCGCCGAGCATGACCGCGCCGCGATGCTGCACGCCGGTTGCCTCCGCGTAGGCGTCCAGGATCTGCTCGGCCCGGTCATAGCTGTCCTGGTCCGGGGAGAAGGCCTGGTTGACCACGTTGACCTGGCCCGGGTGCAGCACCCATTTCCCGTCGTAGCCGAGCGCCGCCGCGCTGGCGGCACCGCGCCGCAGCCCGTCGATGTCGTGGATAGCCAGATGCGGGCCGTCGATGGCGGCCAGCCCCCGGCTGCGCGCGGCGACCAGGATCCGCATCCGCGCGTAGTGGTACGCGTCGCCCCCGGTGTAGCCCTCCGGCTCGGCGCCCACCTGGAGCGAGCGCATGCCGATGCTGGCCATGAAGTCGGCCGGGCCGAACACCAGCGCCTCCAGCCGGCCGGACGCGGCCGCGATCGCGTCCACCTCGACCAGCCCCCGGGCGTCCTCGATCTGCGCCTCGATGCCGATCCCGCCCACAGCCAGGCCCACGGCCTGCTCGATCTGGCCGAGCAGCAGGTCGAGCCAGCGGACCTGGTCCGGGGCCGCGACCTTGGGCAGCACGATCACGTCCAGGTTGGCCCCGGCCTCCTCCACCACCTCGATCACGTCCCGGTAGGCCCAGGGCGTGGCCACGTCGTTGATCCGCACCGCGCGGGCCCTGCCGCCCCAGCCGCCCGCGTTCAGCGCCGCGGCCACCGCGCCCCGCGCGGCCGGCTTGGCCGCCGGGGCCACCGCGTCCTCCAGGTCGAGGAAGACCTCGTTGACGGCCAGGCCCCGGGCCTTGGCCAGGAACCGGGGGCTGCTGCCGGGCACGGCCAGGCAGGTCCGGCGCGGACGGTACGGCTGCGGCATTCGCACGGCCTCCTGACGATCGTGACACCCTGATCCGGTGGCAGAACACCAGCCGGACGCGGGCCGGCTCGCCCTCATCGCGGAGGCTACCAAGCGGGCCGGGCTGATCTGGATCACGGTCCCCGGCCAGCGTCGGCCCCGGCCGGTGTGGCACGTCTGGCAGGCGGCGGCCTACGTGCTGACCGGCCCGGGCGAGCAGGACGTGCCCGGGCTCGCGACGGCCGGCCAGGTCACGGTTCAGGTGCCGAGCAAGGACACCGGCGGCGGCCTGGTGTGCTGGACCGCCCGGGTGGGCCGGGTGGAACCGGGCTCCGCGGAATGGTCGGCAATCATCGGCGCGCTGCTCGCGGGCCGCCTGAATGAGCCCGCCAGCCCCGGATCGCCGTCTCCCGCAGAGCAGTGGGCGCAGGCCGGCAATGTCTACCGGCTGACCCCGGGTGAGAATTCAGATACCGACTCGCCCGCGCATCGGTGAGCCGATGAGCCGGTGACCTGACCAGGCCGGGGGCCGGCGGCCGCGGACCGCGTTCGACGCTACGCGCGACCCTCCGTAGCATGAGGGCATGGCTACACCCACTGTCTCCGCCCTCCCCACGCCTGAGCAGGTCACTCAGGCTCTGGCCGGGGTGATCGACCCCGAGATCCGCCGTCCGATCACCGAACTCGGCATGGTCAAAGCCGTGGACGTCGGCGCCGACGGCGTGGTGCGGGTAGATGTCTACCTGACCGTGGCGGGCTGTCCACTGCGGGACACCATCATCCGGGACGTGACCGCCGCGGTCAGCCAGCTGGCCGGGGTATCCCGGGTCCGGGTGGAGCTGGACGTGATGAGCGAGCAGCAGCGCCGGGAGCTGCAGGGCAGGCTGCGCGGCGGCCGGCCGGAAAAGGAGATCCCGTTCGCCCAGCCGACGTCGCTGACCAAGGTGTTCGCCGTCGCCAGCGGCAAGGGCGGGGTGGGCAAGTCCTCGGTCACGGTGAACCTGGCCGCCGCCCTGGCCGCGTCCGGGCAGAAGGTCGGCGTGCTCGACGCGGACATCTACGGCCACTCGGTGCCCCGGATGCTGGGTGTCACCGGGCAGCCCACCCAGGTCGAGCAGATGATCATGCCGCCGGTCGCGCACGACGTGAAGGTCATCTCCATCGGGATGTTCACCCAGGGCAACGCGCCGGTGGTGTGGCGCGGCCCGATGCTGCACCGGGCAGTGCAGCAGTTCCTGGCCGACGTGTACTGGGGCGATCTCGACGTGCTGCTGATGGACCTGCCCCCGGGCACCGGGGACGTGGCCATCTCCGTCGCCCAGCTCGTGCCCACCGCGGAGCTGCTCGTGGTCACCACCCCGCAGCTGGCCTCCTCGGAGGTGGCCGAGCGGGCGGGGGCGATCTCGGTGCAGACGCACCAGCGGATCACCGGGGTCATCGAGAACATGTCCGCGCTGGCCTGCCCGCACTGCGGTGAGCCGGTGGAGGTTTTCGGCTCCGGCGGCGGCCGGACGGTGGCGGACGCGCTGACCAGGGTGACCGGGGCGACCGTGCCGCTGCTCGGCCAGGTGCCGATCGACGTGCGGCTCCGCGAGGGCGGCGACCGGGGCGTGCCGCTGGTGCTCAGCGACCCCGGGTCGGCGGCCGCGCAGCAGCTGTCCGGGATCGCGAACGGCCTGGTGAGCCGGTCCCGTGGGCTGGCCGGGCGGCGGCTGGGGCTGACCCCGGCCTAGCGCAGCGCGCTGAGTGGGCGCGCGGGCTCAGCGGCCGCGCGGGGCTCAGCGGCCGGGCGGGCCAGGCGGCTGGGCGGCCTCAGGTGGCCTCGGAGTCGAACGGCGCGGGCTGCTCCTCGCGGGCCAGCGTGGCGGTTGCCCGCCGGTCGGCGGCGTATTCCGCCGGATCCGCGGCCGCGGCGGCGGCCGCGGCCGCACTGCCGTCCATCTCGTCCTCGAACAGGTGCTTGCGCACGAAGTTACCCGGGTGCAGGTCCCGCAGGTCGAAGTCCTCGAACTCGGGCCCCAGTCCCTCCCGGATGTCCCGGGTGGCGCCGTCGGCCAGCCGGCGCAGTTCGCGCAGCGTGCGCCCGGCTTGCGAGGCCATCTTCGGCAGCTGGTCCGGGCCGAACACCACGATGGCGACGACGGCCAGAAACAGGATCTTGGTAAAGTTCAGGTCGAGGAACACGTTAGTTCTCCACGCCAGGTACGCCACCGTGGCGGCGCGCACGGTCTGGGTCCCACTGTAAACCCCTTATCGCGGCTGCGCCGCCCCCCAAACTCGTGCGTCCTGGGCCGGGCGGCACCGGTTGGGGGCGGGGCCGGTCAGCGGAACGGGTTGAACCAGGACGCGACCCGGTGCAGGCCGCGGTCCATCCGGCCGAGGAAACCACCGGCCTTCCCGGTGTGCGGCAGGGCGCTGACCACCTCATCCACGGTCTGCGCCGGCGCATCAGCGATCATCGTGTAGACGAAACCGTGGGCCGACCAGGCCACGCTGCGCTGGTCCGGGTCAGCCGTGTAGACCGGCTGACCGCGGACCGCCACCTGTTGCCAGCCGTTCATCGCGGGCGGCAGGTGGCCGCGCTGCAGGAACAGGGAGATCACCGAGAGGCCGTCGGAGTAGGCGAGATCGACTATCGGGCCAGCAGGGGTGCTGGTCTGGTCGGCTTGGACCAGGGTGAGGTCGCCGGGCAGCCGGCCGGGCAGCGGCCAGCCCGCCGCGCGCAGCCGGACCAGCTGCGCGCTGGCCAGCGGCGTGCTCGACGGCATGGTCCCGGTGGCGGGCAGCTGGGTGGTGGCGGGGACGCCCAGCTTCAGGCTGACGAACGTGTCCTGGGTGACCAGCCGGGCGCTGCTGTCGAACGTCTCCCGGCGCAGCGGCAGCTTAGTCACGCTGTCCAGCCAGAACCGGGCGGCTACCCGGCCACCGCGGCGATACAGCACCACTTCCTGGGCGAGGCCCGCGACCCAGCCCAGGCCGCCGACCGCGACCCGGTAGTTCGCCGCCAGCAGGGCGACCAGCTGCGGGGTCATGCTCATGACCCCCTCCGGGCCGCGCTGAGCGGCGGCGGCGGCGGAAGCCGGATCCGGGTCGGCCGCGCGGGCCGCGCGGAGCGGCTGCGCGGCCTGGTCGGCCGGTACCGCCGCCGCCTGGATCAGCGTCTGGTGATCCCGCTGGTGCCAGACGTTCACCACGGATATCAGGCTGCCGTCCGCCCCGTGCCACTCGGTGACCTGTACACCCTGGTAGGAGACCTGGCGGCAGGCGGCGGCCGCCTCGCTGAGCAAGCGCAGCCCGGCGTTGCCTGTCTCGCCTGGGGTCAGCGTGCCCGACGGCAGTTTGAGCAGCGCCTGGCTGGGTGCGCCGCCCGGGCCGGCCGCGCCGGTCAGCAGCAGGCCGTTGCGGGTGGCCATGTCGCGCCACACCACGGCCGCCCCGCCGGCGATCAGGCCGAGGACCATCACGGCGGTGGCGATGCGCAGGTGCAGCGGATCGTGCTCGGGGGCAGCCCGGTCACCCGGTGTCGTGCGGGAGAACATCGGTCAGCTCACGGTCCCGGGGTCGCCGATGCGCGGACCGGGCCGGGCCGGTGGCTGGGCACGGCGTGGCTGGACACGGCGTGGCTGGGCACAGCGTGGCTGGGCACGGCGTGGCTGGCCCGGCTGGCGTGGCTAGCGTGGCCTGCCCGGGGCGCGGCCGGGCTGGCCGGCCTGACCGGGCCGGCCGGGCTGGCCGCCGCCGCGGCCGGGGCTACCGGTATGTCGCCGGTCACCACGGCGTGCTGGACCAGGAAGGTGTCCACCGCCGGAGTGACCTTGGGCCCAGGGGTCTGCGGCTGGCCGCCCACGAAGAACGCGGTAGCGCCCAGCCCGGTCATCGCGGAAGCCAGCAGGCCCGCGGTGAGCAGCCGGGTGGCCGGGAACGCGGACCTGGGCCGCCACGGCGCCCGGCCGGGCCAGCCGCTGCCCGTACCGGGCGCGGACATCGCCATCAGCCGCCCGGTCAGCGCGGCGTCCACCATGGCCTCACCCAGCGAGTGCATCCGCCGCTTCAGCGCGCGCAGCGCCACCGCCTCCTGCCGGCAGGCATCACAGCCCGCCAGGTGGGTGAGCACCCGGTCCCGTTCGGCATCCGTCAGCTCCCCGTCGATCAGGGCGGAGATGCGCTGTCCCAGATGGCTCACCGGTCACCGACCAGCGGAACGACGACCTCCCCCACAGGCGCCGGTGCGGTGGCGGCCAGCCCACTGCGCCGCGGACGGCGGTGGTCGAGCGCGGTCCTGAGCTGCGCGCGGCCGCGGTGGATCCGGCTGCGTACGGTGCCCAGCTTCACACCCAGCGTGTCGGCGATCTCCTCGTAGGAGAGGCCCTCGATGTCGCAGAGCACGACCGCGGCCCGGTATTCGGGGGCCAGCGCCTTGAGCGCGGCCTGGATGTCGCCGTCGAGGTGCCGCTCGTCGAACGCCTGCGCGGGGGTGGGCTCACCGCCGCGCAGCCGCTGCTCGGTGTCGTCACCCAGGCCCTCGAACCTGATCCGCTGCTTGCGCCGGGCCATGTCCAGGAACAGGTTGGTGGTGATCCGGTGCAGCCAGCCTTCGAACGTGCCCGGGGTGTAGCTGGACAGCGAGCGGAACACCCGGACGAAGACTTCCTGGGTGAGATCCTCCGCGTCGTGGGAGTTGCCGGTAAGCCGGTAAGCCAGGCGGTACACCCGGGCCGAGTGTTCCCGCACGATCTCTTCCCAGGACGGGGGCGTCCACTCGGATGCCCCGTCTGGGGTGGTTGCGAGCT
The DNA here is from genome assembly GCA_963717125.1 of uncultured Actinomycetes bacterium. Lineage (GTDB taxonomy): Bacteria > Actinomycetota > Actinomycetes > Streptosporangiales > Streptosporangiaceae > RYN-230. The sequence goes on along the minus strand of CAVQVG010000017.1, from coordinate 195,849 downwards.
CGCCCACTGTCTCGCTCTCCTGACACGTGCCGTGCGCCTGTACCACCATGGTGCCGCAGGCATCCCCTCTCCGCACCAGCTGCGGCCGGTTCGGGCCCGGCTCGCGTCAGTGTCAACGTCGCAGCCCGCCCAGCTAGTTCCCGGGTCACGGGCCGTTACCAACAGCGCCTGACGATAGGCTGCCGGGACTGGGAATACGCACGCACCGGGAAGGCAGCCCATTGTGAGCGCTGAGGCCAATCTCGCCTATGTCGAGGACTACCTCCAGGAGGACGAGCCACTGCTGGCCGCGCGCCGGGCGGCCGCCGAGGTGGGCGGGGCGACCCCGGTCGGGCCGGCCGCCGGCGCGGCGCTCCGCTTCATCGCGGCCGCCATCAACGCCCGGTCGGTGGTGGAGATCGGCACCGGCTGCGGCACCTCGGGCATCTGGCTGCTCCGCGGCATGCGCCCGGACGCCGTGCTGACCAGCGTGGACGCCGAGCCGGAGCACCAGCGGCTGGCCCGCAAGGCGTTCACCGAGGCGGGTTTCCCAGCCAACCGGTTCCGGCTGATCAGCGGGAAGGCGCTGGACGTGCTGCCCCGGCTCACCGACGGCGGCTACGACCTGGTGTTCTGCGACGCGGACAAGCAGGAGTACCCGGACTATCTGGCCGCCGCGCTGCGCCTGCTGCGTCCCGGTGGGGTGCTGACGTTCGACAACGCGCTATACGGCGGCCGGGTGGCGGACCTGAGCCGGTCCGATCCCGGCACACTGGCCATCCGGGACCTGGCCGAGCAGGTCAGGCAGGATGAGCGCCTGGTGCCGGTGCTGCTGCCGGTCGGCGACGGGCTCTTGGCTGCGGTCAAGCGGTAGCCGGGAAGGGGGCACCGGCTGTCAGCCAGTGCAGCAGCAGCCGGGTACCGAATCCGGTCGCGCCCTTGGTGTTCTCGCCGTCGTCGGCGGTGGCCCGGGCTGCCCCGGCGATGTCCAGGTGGGCCCAGGCCCGGCCGCCGGTGAACTCGCGCAGGAAGAGCGCCGCGTCGATGGACCCGGCCCGGCCCGCCCCGCCGGCCACGTTGGCCAGGTCGGCGACGGGTGAATCGAGCCCGTCCCGGTAGTCCTCGGCCAGCGGCATCCGCCACAGCCGGTCACCGCTCTGCGTCCCGGCGGCCAGCAGCTCCGTGGCCAGCTCGTCGTCGGTGGCATACAGCGCCGCCAGCACCGCGCCCAGCGCCACCCGCGCGGCCCCGGTCAGCGTGGCCAGGTCGACCATGACATCCGGGGCGAGCACGGTGTCCGCGTACGCCAGCGCGTCGGCCAGCACCAGCCGGCCCTCCGCGTCGGTGTTCAGCACCTCCACCGTCCGCCCGCCGTAGTGCCGGATCACGTCCCCCACCCGCAGCGCGGTGCCGGATGGCATGTTCTCCGCCGCGGCGACCAGACCGGTCACCCTGACCGGGGCGCCGAGCCGAGCGAGAGCCGACATGGTGGCGATCACCGCGGCCCCGCCCGCCATGTCGGTCTTCATCTGCTTCATGCCGTCGTTGGGCTTGAGCGACAGGCCGCCACTGTCGAACGTGATGCCCTTGCCGATCAGCACGACGTGCCGCTGCGCGTGCGCCGGCTGGTAGCTCAGCTCGATCAGCCGGGGCGGCCGGACCGACCCGGACCCCACCCCGAGCAGTCCGCCGAACTGGTCGCGGGCCAGCTCGGCCTCGGTCCACACGCGGCAGGACAGATCGCAGGCGGCCGCGATCCGGGTGGCCTCGTCAGCCAGCCAGGCCGGGGATTTGGTCATCGACGGAGTGTTCGCCAGATCCCGGGCCAGCGCCACCGCCTCGGCCACGATGACGGCCCGCGCGACCAGGGTTGTCCGGTCCGCGGGCCCGGACACCACCAGCCGGACCTCGGCCGGCCCGGCGGCTCGGGCGGAGTGGATTTCAGCGTGTACTGGTAGCTGCCGAGCAGCAGGCCTTCGACGAACGCCTGCACGGACTCGTCCGGCTCGGCCAGGACCGCGGTGCACAGCGCGCTCCGGCCTGCCGGCAGCCGCCGGGCCAGCGCCGCCCCGGCCCGGCGCAGCGCGCCGGGCGCGGCGTCCCCGACGCCGAGGAGCAGGACGGTGCAGGGGCGGCCGCCCAGCTGGATGATGGTCTGCGTGATCTCGCCGGGCCGGCCGGTCAGTTCGCCGCTGGCGATGATGTCGGCCGCCTGGACCGGAAGATAACTGTCCAGCTCGCTGGCGCCAGCGCCGGGAACGGGCGCCGCACCGGGCTCGTCCGGGCTGCGCACGGGTATCGCGATGACCGCGGGCCCGGCTTCGCTGTCGGAGCGGAGGAAACGGCCCAGCGGTTGCTGCTCAGCCGCTGGGACAGCGGTAACCCTGGCCTTGACCGGCAAGGCTCACCCGGTGACGGATTTGAGCGCGTCCGAAAGCCGGGCCGCCTCGTCCGCGGACAATTCGACCACCAGCCGCCCGCCACCCTCGAGGGGTACGCGCATTACGATGCCGCGGCCCTCTTTGGTGACTTCGAGCGGACCGTCGCCCGTCCGCGGCTTCATCGCCGCCATTCCGCATCCCCTTCCTGCCCGGGGCCGCATGAGACCTCGCGGAGGCCTGCCGCGCCGAGATTCCGGCACCTGCGGCGGGTCCGGCCACCCACAGCCGAATGATCAGTACCTCTATTATCCAGAGTTCCGGCCTACAGTGGTAACGATCAGCACTCCCTTCCGCCTCCTGCCGTAGGTAACTAGGGTCTCAGCAGCACCTTGTGCATCATCGGTCACAGGTGGTTAGGGTCACCTGCACCTAAGGAGAGTTCAGTGCCGGACGCGCGATCTGACACTGGTTTCGGCGAGACCGGTTCGAGCGACACGGGATCGAGTGACACGGGTCTGAGTGACACGGGTTTGAGTGACACGGGTTTGAGTGACACGGTGCGCTGGGACGTTGCCGAAGCGGTCGCCACCATCGTGCTGAACCGGCCGCGGGCCCATAACGCGCTCACCGCGGAGATGAAGACCGCGCTGCTGGCCGCGCTGCGCGAGGCCGCGGCCAGCCCCGAGGTCCGGGCGGTTCTGATCACCGGGGCCGGCCCGGCCTTCTGCGCCGGCCAGGATCTGCGGGAGCACGCCGGGCTGCTGGCGGCGCGCCAGGCCAGCGCGGCGGCGGGCCAGGGCAGCGCGGCGGCGGGCCAGGGCAGCGCGGCGGCGGGCCAGGGCAGCGCGGCGGCGGGCCAGGGCAGCGCGGCGGCGGGCCAGGGCAGCGCGGCGGCGGGCCAGCCGGCCGGGGCGGCCATGGATACGGTCCGGCAGCACTACAACCCGATCGTGCTGGCCATCAGGTCCATGCCCAAGCCGGTCATCGCCGCGGTCAACGGGGTGGCGGCGGGCGCCGGCGCGTCCCTGGCACTGGCCTGTGACTTGCGCATCGCGGCCCGCGGCGCGAGCTTCCTGATGGCGTTCGCCCGGGTCGGGCTGGCCGCCGACACCGGCGCCTCGTGGACCTTGCAGCGGCTGGTCGGGGCAGGCCGGGCCGCCGAACTGCTGCTCCTGGCCGAGCCTCTCCCGGCCAGCCGCGCGCTGGATCTGGGCCTGGTCAGCCAGGTAGTCGAGGACGCCGACCTGCCCGCGGTGGCGAGCGCGCTGGCCGCCCGGCTGGCCATGGGCCCCACCGCCGCGTACGCGGGCATCAAGGCGGAACTCGACTACGCGGCCGGGCACGACCTGGCCGCGGCGCTGGAGAAGGAGGCCGAGGTCCAGTCCGCCCTGGGCGGCACCGCAGACCACTGGGCGGCCACGGCCGCGTTCGCGCAGAAGCAGCGGCCCACGTTCCAGGGCCGCTAGCCCGCGTCCGCGCTGACCAGTTCCTCGTGCGTGCAGACGATCTGCTCGGCCGCGTTGACCAGGTCGGAGAACTCCCGCCACTCGCGGCCCCCGGACCGGCTGGTCCAGGACACCACCCGGCTACGCACCCACACGGTCAGCCCACGCCGGATGGACAGCACCGACATGCCCGAGGCGGGCGCGTCAGCCCGCACGATGTGCCCGAGGCCGCGCTCGGCCAGCATCCGCTCCAGGGTGGCGGCCGTCTGCAGCGAGCCAGGCAGGGCCCGGCGGAACCGGTCCAGGGCGGTGCCAGAGGGAACCGGCTGCGCGAACCAGACCGCCTTGCCGGAGACCTTCCAGCCGCCCAGCCGGGCCCGGGTCAGATGGTGCCCCCAGCGGCCCTGGGATAGCTCGTGCACCACGCACAGGCCACGCCCGCTCTCTTCTTCCTCCTCGGCCGGCCGGGCGGAGAGCGGGTCCGGTGGCTGGCCGTTCTTCCAGCTGGGCAGGGCATCGAACACCTTGCACACGAGTTCTTGCTGGCCCGCGGTCCGGCGCAGGTAGAGCCAGAGCTCCGGAGCGCCCGCCACCGGACAGCCCAGCACGCCGTCGAACTGGACCGCGGCTCGCGCGTGCATGCTGTTGGCGGCGAGCTCGCTGGCCATCGTGACGCCGTCGTAGATCTCCTCGCCCGGCAACCCGATCCCAGCCGCGGCCGCCCGGAACAGCTGCCGGGCGCTGGCCGCGCAACTGGCGTCCATCGGGAGCGGCGAGGCGGAACATCCCCCCGCGGAAACGGTCACGGCCGGAGGATGCAGCGCGTCGGAGGGGTGCGGTGCATCGGCCGCTAGTGACCCTAACATGATCTTTCAGCCTTCCCGGACCGCAATCTGTGAAACACAGATTATGAGTCATGCGTCGGCTGCGCAACGACATCCGGGACGGAAGTGCGGGCTTGAAGCAGTCTTTACCTTTGCCTGTCCGGACAGATTCGTCCGAAAAGCGGACATTACGTAAAGTATTAGTGCTGTGGCTAACAGGTAACGCAAGGGGGATGGCCTGGGTGTTTCCGCCCCGCGAGCCGCGCAGTACAGTCGTGCCGCGGCGGCTGCCCGGCAGCCGCCGGGCCTCGAGACAGGTCCTGATAGAAGAATCCCCCGGGTGGCGGCCCGGGGGATTCTTCTATTCGGTGCGTAACTGACTCAGCCCGCCGCGGGTCAGCCGGCCGAGGCCGGGCCGTCGAGGTCGAAGCGGCCCGACTTGGTCTCGGCCAGGAACCGGGCGAACGCCGCCTGGCTGACCACGTGCGCGCCGGCCGCGGGACGGGTGCTGTCCCTGACCGCGACGACACCCGGCAGGTTCGCCGCGATTTCCACGCAGCCACCATTGGATGTGCTACTCAGACGTGCCTTACGCCACTGTGCTCGAGACAGATCGATCATGATTACTCCAGTTGTTGAGCGAGGTGCTCTAGGTAAAGCGCGGTAGCTCCGGGCTCCTGGGCCGAATCACGGATCCGGCCGAATGCTTGGATGTACAAGCTCACCTCTTCTGGCCTGCTTACCTCCTGGATGGCCGTGTCGGTTTCGGTGAAGACGACGCTTGGCTCGTCGCCCGGCAAGTCAAAGATGTTGATCGAGGACGAAACGCCCGGGCTCGGGCCGTCCGCGAAGCGCTGGATGCGCAGCTCCACGTTGGGTCGGCGGCTCATCTCGATGAGATGCTCGATCTGCTCGCGCCGTTCCGCCCTGGTGCCCCAGTGGTACATCAGGGACGCCTCGGTGATCACCGCCACCAGGCGGGGCGCCGTCCCGTTGTTCCGGTCCAGGACCTCCTGGCGGCGCTGCCGGGTCTCCATAGCCTTGCGCCGCCAGGCGGGCGGCCGCGGGCAGGCTCGCATGAACGCCTCCGCGTAGTCCTGGGTCTGCAGCAGGCCAGGCACGACCAGCGGCATGCAGACCTGGATCCGCTCCGCGTCGTTCTCGAAACCGGGGAACTCGTTCTCGAAGATGTCGGTGTAATCACGCCACCAGGGCCGGGCGCGGGACCGGATGGCCAGTTCCTCGAGTTCTTCTGCGGTGGCGCTGTCCACGCCGTAGATCCGCAGCAGGTCCCGGATGTCGCTCATCTCGGGCCGCTTCCACTGGTTGGCCTCGAACCGGCCCACCTTGCCGCGACCCCAGTTGAGGATGTCGCAGACGTGGTTGGCGGTGTGCCCGCTGTGCAGCCGGAGTTCGGCGAGACGGCGGGACAGCCGGCGCTTCGCCACGGTCGCCCCGTAAGCATCGTCGGTCATCCGGCCTCTCCTCCTTGACAAGGCGCTGGATTAAGCATAGCGCTACCTAACTTGTGAATCGCAGATTCTCGGCCACTTGGCTGGGACTCTCAGGTTGTGTTCAGAGTAAGCACAATCCTGCGCCCGGTGTGGCATTCCTTGACCAGGAATGCCCGGCTGGCCGCCTGCTGGTCGCGGCTAGCTCGCGCCCTCATCGAACTCGCCGCCCCGCACGCCGTCGAGGAAGCACTCCCACTCGTGGCGGTCATACACGAGGACCCGGCCCGCCGGGTCGCCAGCCACCCGCATCAGCACGTATTCGGTGCGCTCCGCAGCCGCCCCCGGGGCGGCCATGGCCGCCCCAGCCAGGGCGTGCGCGGACACGAACGCGATCTCGATTGCCCCGTCCCGGTCACCGGACCGCTGCCATTCCTGCGCGTCCAGGTCGACGCCGAGTTCCGTTACGGTCGGCTTCCCGGTCACTGCTGCATCCTCCTCGGGCGGCAGGGGGCCGCGTGGCAGTCCCCACAGTAGAGCATGATCACCCGTCACTGTCCGCAGTCGCCGGATCCTCCGGGCGGCGGCCCACCCCGCACCACAGCCAGCGGGAGCCATCGGTGTCGGCCGCCACCGGGTCCTCGGCGCCCCACAGACCGGCGTAGGTCAGCTCGCGCGGGCTGCCCTGGTACGGCGCCACCAGTTCCAGGCCGGTGAAGAACCGGGCCACCTCAGCCTTGGACCGGAAGTACAGGTGCTCGGTGGCGGTGTCGAAGACGGCACGGAATCCCTGCACCGCCCGGTCCGACTTGTGATCGGCGCTGAGGTGCGACAGCGACAGGTAGCTGCCCGGGGCCAGCTCGCGGATGTACCGGCCGACCAGCCGGTACGGATCAGGGTCGTCCGACACGAACATGAGCACCCCGGTCATCAGCAGCCCGACCGGCTCAGCGAAGTCGATCAGCCGGCCCAGTTCCGGGTGGCCGAGGATGCTGTCCGGGTCGCGCAGATCGCCGAGGATGACGGTGGTCGAGCCGTTGTCGGCCAGCAACGGCTCGCTCTGCAGCCGCACCAGCGGATCGTTGTCCACGTACACCACCCGGGCCTCCGGCACCAGGCGCTGCACCACCTCGTGCGTGTTGCCCACCGTGGGCAGCCCGGACCCGATGTCGACGAACTGGCGAATGCCCTGTTCCGCGATCCACCTGGCCGCCCGCTGATGGAAGCCGCGATTGGACCATGCCGCGTCCCTGATCTCGGGAACGGCCTTGAGGATCTGCTCGGCCGCGGCCCGGTCGGCCGGGAAATTGTTGCTGCCAGCTAAGAGGTAGTCATAGATCCGGGCCGGGGCGGGGACATTGCTGTCCGCCCCGCCAGGCCCGGGCTGAGCATCGGCCATCTCTGTCTCCCCTCCCGGCCAAACCAGTCTGATTGAGCTTAACGTCAGGGCACTCGGGCCACTGCGGCGTAACCCCAGTGGGACCCGTCGCTGTCAGCGGTTTCCGGGTCTTCGGCCCCCCACTCGCCCATAAAGACCAGCCGGCGCTCCCCGTCCGGCCAGGGCGGCACAAGGTCCAGGCCGGCGAAGAAGCGCTCCACCTCGGCGCGGGGACGCAGGTGGATGTTCTCGGTCGCCCGCGCGTACTCGGCCAGCCCGGTCTGCACCGCCTGGGGCGGCACGTTGTCCGCGGTCACGTGGGATAGCGCCAGGTAGCTGCCGGACGGCAGTGCGGCCACGTACCGGGACACCAGGCCCCACGGGTCCGCGTCGTCCGCCACGAAGTGCATGACCGCCGTCATCAGCAGCCCGACCGGCTCGGCGAAGTCGATCAGTGAGCGCAGCATCCGGTCCCCCAGCACGCGGTCCGGTTCCCGCAGGTCGCCGAACACGAAGGTGGTGAACCGGCTGGTCAGCAACTCTCCGGCGTAGGCCCGGACCATCGGGTCGTTGTCCACGTAGACGACCCGGGCGTACGGGGTTATCGCGCCGACCACCTCGTGCGTGTTGCCCTGGGTGGGCAGGCCGGACCCGATGTCGATGAACTGGGTGACCCCCTGCGTCTCGGCCAGCCACTTCGCGGCGCGCTGGTGGAAGCCCCGGTTGGCCCACGCCATGTCGGAGATCTCTGGCAGCCCCGCCCGGATCCGCTCGGCCGCCTCCCGGTCGGCGCGGTAGTTGATCCGGCCACCCAGGTAGTAGTCGTACAGCCGGGCCGGGCTGGGCACCTCCGGGTCGACACCCGGCGGGATCGGCGGTTCCTCCGCGGGTCCGTCCGTCATTCCCCCTCCAACTACGCTCTGCTCATATTGTGACACTGTCTGTGTGATTCACGAAGGTCGTTCATCCGATTGCCGGTATGCGCCCCGCCGGAAGCAGTCCCGCAAATGGTCATCTACGAGACCGCAGGCCTGGAAGGTGGCGTAAACCGTCACCGGGCCGGTGAACGTGAAGCCACGGCCGCGCAGGTTCTTGGCCAGGGCGGCGGAGGCAGGTGTCGATGCGGGCAGATCGGCCATGCTGACCGGGGCGACCGGCGCCGGATCCACGGCGTAACTCCAGACCAGGGCGGCGAGCCCACCCGGTATGTCCAGCGCGGCACGGGCGTTGCGAATCGTTGCCTCGATCTTGGCCCGGTTCCGGATGATGCCGGCGTCCCCGAGCAGCCGGTCCACGTCGTCGCCGTCGAAGCCGGCTACCTGCGCCAGGTCGAAGCCGCGGAACGCGGTCCGGAAGTTCTCCCGCTTGCGCAGGATGGTGAGCCAGGACAGCCCGGCCTGGAAGCCCTCCAGGCACAGCCGCTCGAAAATAACCTGGTCGCCGCGGACCGGCCGGCCCCATTCCGCGTCGTGGTAGCCGAGGTATTCCGGGCTGCTCATCGCCCACGGACAGCGCAGCTGCCCGTCCTGGCCCGGCCGCACCGTGCCGAGCGGGTCAGTCATCGCCGGGGGCGGCCGCCTCGTCGGAGGGCACCACCGGCACCGGCGGTGTCTCGCCCTGGGCCGCGCCGCCCGTATCGGCCGCGGCCACCTCAGGCTCGGCCGCCGTGGGCTCGGCCACCGTGGGCTCGGCCAGCCTCGGCTCGGCCACCGTGGGCTCGGCCAGCCTCGGCTCGGCCGCAGCCGGGCTGGCGGACGGTGCGGTCATCGCCGGCCCGTTGGGGGGCGGCGCGCCCCCGGCTTTCCACCGGAGGTCAGCCAGTTGCTGGCGGAGCACGGCGATCTCGACGTCGCGTTCGGTGACGATCTGCGCGATCCGGCTCAGCGCCTCATCGGTCACCTGCGCGTTGTATCCCCACAGCGCCGACGGCGGCCGGAGCATGGCCACGTCGGCGGCGGTGAGCAGGTCGCCCAGCGTGGGCGGGACGTAGTCGCTCGGGAATTCCGCCATCTCGCCGCCGTGGCCCATGGCCACGGCGACCACACCGGCGAGGATGACTGCCCCGGCAAGTAGCAACAGAACGGGCACAGTATGCATCGTGCCACGCGCAGCGAGCGCGCACGTCCCCGGCCGCGGACGAACCGCTGGCCTCAGCTCACCCCTGGGGCCGGGTCGGCGCCGTTACGCTGCGCGTGCGCCCGCTGGATGATGCTGACCGCCTCGGCCGGATCGTCCACCAGGGTCACCAGGTCCTCGTCCCCGGCCGAGATCTTGCCGCCGTCCAGCACGCTCCGGCGGATCCAGGACAGCAGGCCAGACCAGTACTCGCTGCCCACCAGCACGATGGGGAACTTCGTGATCTTGCCGGTCTGCACCAGGGTCAGCGCCTCGAACAGCTCGTCCAGCGTGCCGAACCCGCCCGGCAGCACCACGAACGCCTGCGAGTACTTGATGAAGACGGTCTTCCGGACAAAGAAGTAGCGGAACTCCAGGCCGATCTCGACGTACTCGTTCAGGCCCATTTCCGTGGGCAACTCGATGCCCAGGCCGACCGACACACCGCCCGCGGTGGTCGCGCCCTTGTTGGCCGCTTCCATCACGCCTGGGCCGCCGCCCGTGATCACCGCGTAACCGGCCTCAGCCAGGCTCTTGCCGATGGCCTCGGCCTGGTCGCATTCCAGGCTGCCCGGCTCGGCCCGGGCGCTGCCGAACACCGACACGGCCGGGCCCAGCTCAGCGAGCAGCCCGAAGCCCTCCACGAACTCGGCCTGGATCCGCATCACCCGCCACGGGTCGGTATGGACCCAGTCGCTCGGTCCGCGCCGGTCGAGCAGCCGCTGATCTGTGGTGGTCTTGGGGATGAAGTCGCCGCGCAGCATGGCCGGGCCCTGACGGCGAATGCGGCGACGTGATTCTGGTTGCACTCTCCCGATCCTGCCACGCACTCTGGGCTGCTCAGCGCAGGCGGCGCGGGCTGCCTCGGGGCTAACTCGGGGGCGCCCCGCCCGGGCGTTCCCCGGCGGCTTGTCCCCGTAATTCCGCACGCACCGGTAACTTCGGGATGTGCCAAGAAGCCGGCCGACCCCGCGGCCCCGGAAGCGACGCCGCCGGGCGCTCATCGCGACCGCCCTGCTCGCCGTGCTCGCCGTCGGCGGATACCTGGTGGTACGCGCGTTCGCGCCGGTGATCGCCCCGGTGCTGACCGGATCAGGCTGCGTGGCCACCGCCGACCACCAGAGCGTCCTGCTCGACACCGAGCAGGGGTCCATCGCGGCCACCATCGCCGGCGTGGCCCACCAGCAGTCGATGCCGCGACTGGCGGTCACCATCGCCTACGCGACGGCGATGCAGGAGTCCAAGCTGCACAACCTGTCCTACGGCGACCTGGATTCGGTCGGCGTCTTCCAGCAACGGCCCTCCGAAGGCTGGGGACCGCGGAAGGACCTGGAGGACCCGATCTACGCCAGCACCAAGTTCTTCCGCGCGCTGAAGGCCATCCCGGGCTACAAGAAGATGCCGGTATACGCGGCGGCCCAGGCGGTGCAGCACAGCGCGGACGGGGCGGCCTACACCCAGTACGAGAAGATGGCCGCGGCCATGACCCCGGCCTTCACCGGGCAGCGCGGGCACGCGGTCTACTGCTGGTCCGGTCCGGCCGGCCGGGCGCCGGCCGACGTGACCGGGATCACCAGCGGGCTCCGCACCACCTTCGGCCCGGCGGTGGCTCGCGAGGTGACCGACCAGCGGGACGGCCGGGGCAGCGTGGCCGACGGGACCAGCACCCAGCTGCAGGTCCGGCTCGCCCAGCCGCGGTTCGGCTGGGAGGTCGCGACCTGGCTGGTCACCCACGCCAGCGCGTATCGCATCCACCAGATCCGCTACGGCGGGTACCAGTGGCGCGCCGCCGCCAGCAGCAACGGCTGGGTCCGCGACGCGGGCGCACCACCCCCCGGCCGCCTGGAGCTGAGCTGATAGCCTGCCGCCGACTGGGGAATCTCGCCGCCCAGGGTGCGCCGAGACCCGCCCGGCCGGGATACTTAGCACGACCCGGGATACTGGGAGCCCCAGTCCCCTCACCGGGACAGCGCGGGAAAGAGGAGTTCGGAACGTGACGTATATCATCGCGCAGCCCTGCGTCGATGTGCTCGACAAGTCGTGCATCGAGGAATGCCCCGTCAACTGCATCTACGAGGGCGAGCGCATGCTCTACATACACCCGGACGAGTGCGTGGACTGCGGCGCGTGCGAGCCGGTGTGCCCGGTCGAGGCGATCTTCTACGAAGATGACGTGCCGGACCAGTGGAAGGACTACTACAAAGCCAACGTGGAGTTCTTCGAGGACCTCGGCTCGCCGGGCGGCGCGGCCAAGGTCGGCAAGATCAACAAGGATCACCCGCTGGTCGTCGCGCTGCCGCCGCAAGCCGAAGAGAGCTGACCCTGGCCGCGCGGCTGCCGCGCTTCCCCTGGGACCTGCTCGCCCCGTACGGCGACAAGGCACGGGCCCATCCCGGTGGGATCGTTGACCTGTCCGTCGGCACGCCGGTGGACCCAGTGCCGCAGGTGGTGATCGACGCGCTGCGGGCCGCGGCCAACGCCCCGGGCTACCCAGCCACTCATGGCACGCCGCAGCTACGCAAGGCCGCGGCCGGCTGGCTGGCCCGGCGGCACGGGGTGACCGTGCCGCCCGATTCCGTGTTGCCGGTGATCGGCACCAAGGAGTTCATCGCCGGGCTGCCCACGCTGCTCGGCTGCGGGCCCGGCGACGTGGTGGTCTACCCGGAACTGGCCTACCCCACGTATGACGTCGGCGCCCGGCTGGCCGGGGCCCGGGGGGTGGCCGCGGACGGCCTGACCACGCTCGGCCCGCAGCGGGTCCGGCTGGCCTGGGTCAACTCGCCGGCCAACCCGACCGGACGGGTACTGCCCGCCGCCCACCTGGCCAAGATGGTGCGCTGGGCCCGGGAGCACGGAGCGGTGCTCGCGTCCGATGAGTGCTACCTCGACCTCGGCTGGGCCGCCGAGCCGGTCTCGGTCCTGCACCCCGAGGTGTCGGGGGCTTCCGCCGAGGGCGTCCTCGCGGTGCACTCACTGTCCAAGCGGTCGAACCTGGCGGGCTACCGGGCCGGGTTCGTCACCGGTGACCCGGCGCTCATCGCCCGGCTGCTGGAGATCCGCAAGCACGCCGGGATGATGCTGCCGGCCCCGGTCCAGGCCGCGATGGCCGCCGCGCTGGACGACGACGAGCACGCCGACCGGCAGCGCGCGGTGTACGCGGCGCGCCGCGACCGGCTGCTGCCCGCGTTCCAGGCCGCGGGCTGGCAGGTCAGCCACTCCGAGGCGGGCCTGTACCTATGGGCGTCCCGGCCGGGTCACGACGGCTGGGCTTCGGTCCGGTTGCTGGCCGAGGCGGGCATCCTGGTCGCCCCCGGCGAGCTGTACGGTCCGGCCGGCGCCCAGCACGTCCGGATCGCGCTCACCGCCACCGACGAGCGGGTGGACGCCGCGGTGCAGCGGCTGGCCGAACTGTCGTAGCCGTCAGGGATCGTTGCCTCCAGGCAGAAAGGAGGGGACCATGACAGTCGTGGCCAGTCCCGGCAATGTTACGCATCCCTTCACGGTCAGCGACCTGGAGGAAATGCCCGATGACGGCCGCCGGTACGAACTTATCGACGGGGCACTGCTGGTGAGCCCGGCCCCCGGCTGGGCGCACCAGGAGGCGACACTTGCCCTTGGTCTGGCACTGCGTGCGGCCTGCCCGGCCAGCATGCGGGTGCTCGTCGCGCCCTTCGCCGTGCGCCCAGACAGGTACAACGAGGTCCAGCCCGATGTCCTGGTAGCCCGGTATGAGGATCTCACCGAGCAAGGCCTGCCCCGAGCTCCGCTGCTGGCCGTTGAAGTGATCTCGCCGACCAGCCGGCTGCACGACGCCAGCCTGAAGAAGGCGGTCTACGCCCGGCTGGGCACGCCGTCCTACTGGCTCGTCGACCCGAATCGGGACAAGCCATCGCTGACCGTGTTCGAGCTGGCCGATGGCGACTACAAGGAGACCGCTCACGTGACCGGCGGCCGGGCCTGGATGGCCACTCGGCCGTTCCCGGTACGGGTAGTGCCCGCCGACCTGGTCCGGGGGCTGCGGCCCTGACCGCACCGCGCCCATAGGCTGGGGGTGTGCTGCGGCTTTATGACACCCGGACCAGGCAGGTGGCGCCGATCGAACCGGCCCGCTGGGGCGGCCTGCGCATGTACAGCTGCGGACCGACCGTGTACCGCTCCGCCCACGTCGGCAACCTGCGCTCCTACCTGCTGGCCGACCTGATCCGGCGGACCGCGGAACGGAACCAGCTCACCGTGATCAGCTGCCAGAACATCACCGACGTGGGGCACCTGGCCGACGACAGCGAGATCGACCCGGCGGGCGAGGACAAGATCATCGCCCAGGCGCGGGCCGAGGGCCGCAGCGCGCTGGACATCGCCCGGCACTACGAGGCGGAGTTCCGCGCGGACTGCGACGCGCTGAACATCCGCCCGGCCGACGCCACGCCGCGGGCCAGCGAGTCCATCGAGCTGATGATCGAGCTGATCAGCAGGCTGCTGGAGACCGGCCACGCGTACCCGACGCCGGCCGGGTCGGTGTACTTCGACGCGCGTTCGTTCCCCAGCTACGGCGAGCTGTCCGGCAACCGGCTCGAGGACCTGCGCCCAGGGCACCGGAGCGCCGCCCGTGCTGGTCAGCCCCGGGCTGGTCAGGCCCGTGCTGGTCAGCAGGCAGTTGACCCAGACAAGCGGTTCCACGCGGACTGGGCGCTGTGGAAGGCCGCGCCGGCCGACCGGGAGCTGACCTGGGCGGCGCCCTGGGGCACCGGGTTCCCGGGCTGGCACACCGAATGCTCCGCGATGTCCCTGCACTACCTGGGGGACACCATCGACGTGCACACCGGCGGGATCGACCTGCGCTTCCCGCACCACGAGGACGAGCGGGCGCAGTCGGACAGCGTCACCGGGCACGAGGTGGTCCGGCACTGGGTGCACGGCGAGCACCTGCTGTTCGAGGGGCGCAAGATGGCCAAGTCCACCGGGAACGTGGTGCTGCTCGGCGACCTCGCCGAGCGCGGGCTGGACCCGCTGGCGCTGCGGCTGGCCTTCACCGAGCACCGGTACCGGCAGCAGCTCAACCTGACCTGGAGCACGCTGGCCGCGGCCGACGCCACCGTGCGCCGCTGGCGGCAGCGGGTGGCCGAGTGGGCCAACTCGCCAAGCCGGCCCATGTGCGCGCAGTACGTGGCCGACTTCCTCGGCGCGTTCGACGACGACCTGGACACGCCGGCCGCGCTGCGCGTGCTGCGCGCCTTGGAGAAGGACAGCGAGATCCCGCCGGGCGCCAAGTTCGAGACGTTCGCCTACGCCGATCGCCTGCTCGGCCTGGACCTGGCCCGGGACATCGGCCGCGCGCCGGTGGCGCCACCGCTGCCCGCCGGGGCCGCCGAGCTGCTCGAGGCCCGGGCGGCCGCGCGGGCGGCGGCCGACTGGCCGGCCGCGGACCGGCTCCGCGGCCAGCTCGCCGCCCTGGGCGTCACGGTGCGGGACACGTCCCAGGGCCAGGACTGGGCCGTCGCCGCACCCTGACCAACCGCGCGGTCTGCCGCGCCGGTCCGGCATCACGCAACGTTTGGCTGTTCCAGCCGGATTTTCGCAACGAATCGACGGCCAGACGCAGCCCGCACGCATATCTCCCTCTGGATGCAGCTCATACGCTGGATTAGCTGATCACCAGCCCGGTACCGAGAGGAGTTCGATGACCGCTACCTACCCTGCCGCTGTCTACCCTGCCGCCGTGGCCGGCCCGGCGCCCGGCGCCGGCCTGGCCGACCAGCCGGCCACCCGGACGCCGGTGCCGAGGCGCTACCTGATGTGCCGCCCGGAGCACTTCACCGTGCGGTACGCCATCAACCCGTGGATGGCCAGCGGGGACGCGGTCGACACGGCGCTGGCCATCCGCCAGTGGCAGGGACTCCGGAACGCCTACACCAGCCTCGGTCACGCGGTCCAGTTCATCGGCGGCCACCCGGACCTGCCGGACATGGTGTTCGCGGCCAACGGGGCCACCGTAATCGGCGGCACCGTGCTCGGCGCCCGGTTCCGGTATCCCGAGCGGGCCGCCGAAGGCCCGGCCTACCTGGACTGGTTCCGCCGTCAGGGCTACCGCGCGGTGCACGAACCGCGCCGGGTCAACGAGGGTGAGGGCGACATCGTAACCGCGGGCGGGGTGATCCTGGCCGGGCACGGCTTCCGCACGGACGCCGGCGTCCGGCAGGAACTGGAAGTGCTGTTCGGGCTGCCGGTGATCAGCCTGCGGCTGGTTGACCCGCGCTTCTACCACCTGGACACGGCGCTGTGCGTACTCGATGCACACACCGCCGCCTACTACCCGGCGGCGTTCGACGCGGCCGGACAGGCCGCCCTGGCCGTGCAGTTCCCCGAGCTGATCGAGGCCAGCGACCAAGACGCCGGCGTGCTCGGGCTGAACGCGGTCAGCGACGGCCGGCACGTCGTCCTGCCCGCTCAGGCCGTTCGGCTGGCCGCCGACCTGGCCGCCCGCGGCTTCGAGCCGATCCCGGTGGACATGTCGGAGTTCCGCAAGGCCGGCGGCGGGCCAAAGTGCTGCACACTGGAGTTGCGGTCATGATCGGGGGAACAGCCGTGCGAGGGGGAACCACCGTGACCACATCGGCAGCAGGCCTGCACGCCCTGGCCGAAGCGCACAGCGCGCACAACTACCACCCGCTGCCCGTCGTCATCGCCGAGGGCGAGGGCGCCTGGGTGACCGACACCGAAGGCCGCCGCTATCTGGACATGCTCGCCGCCTACTCGGCGCTCAACTTCGGCCACCGCCATCCCGCGCTGATCGCCGCCGCGCAGCGCCAACTCGACCGGGTAACGCTGGTCAGCCGGGCGTTCGAGCACGACCAGTTCGGCCCGTTCTGCGCCGAGCTGGCCGAGCTGGCGGGCATGGAGATGGTGCTGCCGATGAACACCGGCGCGGAAGCGGTGGAAACGGCGATCAAGACCGCGCGCAAGTGGGGCTACGAGGTCAAGGGCGTACCCCCGGACCAGGCCGTCATCGTGGCCTTCGAGGGCAACTTTCACGGCCGGACCACGACGATCGTCAGCTTCTCCACCGACCCCGACGCCCGGGCCTCGTTCGGGCCGTACACGCCGGGGTTCCGGGTGGTGCCCTACGGGGACGCCGACGCGCTGGCCGCGGCCATGGACGAGGTCGTGGTCGGGGTGCTGGTCGAGCCCATCCAGGGCGAGGCGGGGGTGGTGGTGCCGCCGCCGGGCTACCTGGCCGCGGTGCGCGAGCTGTGCACCGCGCACGGCGCGCTGATGATCGCCGATGAGATCCAGTCCGGGCTGGGCCGGGCCGGGACCACGTTCGCCTGCGAGGCCGAGGGCGTGCGGCCGGACATGTACCTGCTCGGCAAGGCTCTCGGCGGCGGCATCGTGCCGGTCTCCGCGGTCGTGTCGTCCAGGGACGTCCTGGGCGTGTTCCAGCCCGGGCAGCACGGGTTGACGTTCGGCGGCAACCCGCTGGCCTGCGCGGTGGGCCGCGAGGTCATCGCGATGCTGGCCACCGGCGAGTACCAGGACCGGTCGGCCAAGCTCGGGGCGCACCTGCACGACCGGCTGGCGGCGCTGCCGGCCGACGTGGTCCGCGAGGTGCGCGGCCGTGGCCTGTGGGCCGGCCTGGAGTTCCATTCGCTGTCGGGCCGGGCGGTCTGCGAGCGGCTGGCCGCCCGCGGGGTGCTGGCCAAGGACACCCACGGCACGGCAATCCGGCTCGCGCCGCCGCTGGTGATCAGCGAGCCCGACCTGGACTGGGGCATCGACCAGCTCGAGCTGACCCTCCGCGACTGATTTTCACCATCGCGGTGACTTTGTGGCCGTCGGCCGGCGGCCACAAAGTCACCGCGCAAGCGAGATTCTCAGCTGTCGTCGAGGGTGCGGTACCGGCCGCTGTAGTGGATCAGCGGCCGGCCGCCCGGCTTCGGCTCGCTCACCCCGATGACCTCGCCGACCACGATGCTGTGGTCGCCGCCGTCGTGCACCGCGGTGGTCCGGCATTCCAGCGCGCCCAGCGCGCCGGCCAGCACGGGCGCGCCGGTCATGGGGCCGGGGAAGTGCCCGATCCCGGCCAGCTGACCGTCGAGCGGGCGGCCCCGGGTGGCCAGCCACCGTGCGGTCTTCTCGGCGTCCTCGTCGAGCACGGACACCGCCCAGGTCCCGGTGCGCAACACGGTGTCGTGGAAGCGGGCGATCTTCTCGGCGCAGAACAGCACCCGCTCCGGGGTGAGCGATACCGAGCAGAACGCGGTGACGGTCATCGCATGGTCGATGCCGTCCAGCGTGGTCGAGACGACCATGATGCCGCTGGCGAACTGCCCGGCCACGCGCCGGAAGTCAGCGCCGTTGACCGCCGTCATGAACGCAGGTTCCGCGGCAGTGCCGGCCCGGCGCTGCGGCGCACCCGGGTCCGGCTCCGGGTGACGAACGCGTAGATCACGCCGGCCGCGGCGCATGCCGACCCGCCGTACAGGTACCAGCCGCCCGCGGCCGTGTTGGTCACGATCACGCTGCCGCCGGGCGTGGGCAGCGTGAGGACGACCGACACCAGCAGCCAGCCAGCCGCGGGGACCAGCGCGCCCGCCGCGGAGCCCATGCCCGCCGCGCCCAGCACACAGGTCACCAGGACCAGCACGGCCAGGATCAGCGCGGCCACCGGGATGGGCCCGGCGCCCCGGCTGAACTGGAAGCAGCCGATCAGGCCCAGCAGGGCGCCGAACAGGAACAGCAGGGCGTACGCGCCGCCCGTTACGAAGGCCTGGCTGTCCCGTTGCGGGCGCGGCGGCGGCAAGCTGTCCACGGATTGCAGGTTATACGTACGCATCCGGCAACCCGGCGAGCAGATCGGTCTCCCGGGCGGCCGGGCCGGGCTCGCCCCGCGGCCCAGCCAGCAGCGTGTAGTACTCCCGGGCCAGGATGCGTTGCCCGACGCCGTTGGACAGGGCGAAGAACGGCTCGTGCACCGCGATCTGGGTGGCGTGCGCGCGCATGGCCGCGGTCTTGGCGGCCAGGTAGCCGGCGGCGTCGATCTCGGTCGTCACCTGCTCGTCCGGGACGCCGAACGGCAGCTCGCCGAGGGAGCTCACCTCGGTGAAGCCGGGCGGCGGCGCCGGGCCCGCGTCCGGGCCGGCGTCCGGGCAGGCGTCCGGGCCGGTCAGCCGGATCGCGCCGGCCAGCACCGACCGGGGCAGCGCGATGGCATAGAACTTGGCCACCGGGCACGAATCAGCGGCCAGGTGGAACGCCCGCCAGGCCACCCGGTGCGCCTGGATGTGGTCGGGATGCCCGTAGAAGCCGTTGTCGTCGTAGCTGATCATGACGCCCGGCCGCACCGCGCGGATGACGGCGAGCAGGTCGCGAGCCGCCTCGTCCAGGTCAGCCTGCCAGAAGCAGCGCGGATCGGCGTTGCTGGGCAGGCCCATCATCCCGGAGTCGCGCCACCGGCCCGGGCCGCCCAGGAAGCGGTGGTCGGTCACGCCGAGCGCGGCGCACGCGGCGGCCAGCTCACCGATCCGGTACGGGCCGAGCCGGTCCTCCCGGTCCGCGGCCAGCTGCCTCAGGTCGGCCGGGATGACCTCGCCCAGCTCGCCCAGCGTGCAGGTGATCAGGGTGACCGGGACGCCTTCGGCCGCGTACCGGGCCATGGTGGCGCCGGTATAGATCGATTCGTCGTCCGGATGGGCGTGCACCAGCAGCAGCCCGCCCGGCAGCGGCCCGCCCGGCCCACCTCGCACCATGCTCGGCAGCCTAACCGGGCGCCCGGACTGGCAAGATCGGGGCATGACCGAGAGCTTTCCCCGGCAGCAGGCCAGGACCCGGCGGTTCACCCTGGGCGTACCCCGCTCGTACCGCGTCGCGCCGGACGGCACCCGGGTGGCCTTCCTGCGCAGCAAGACCGGTACCGACCCGCTGACCTGCCTGTGGCAGCTGCACGTGGCCACCGGGCAGGAGGAACTGGTCGCCGACCCGGCCGCGCTGGACGCGGCCGAGGGCGACCTGCCGGCCGCCGAGAAGGCGCGCCGGGAACGCGCCCGCGAGCACGCTGGCGGCATCGTCGGCTACGCCACCAACCGCGACCTGCGGGTGGCCGTGTTCACCCTGGGCGGTCGCGTCTACCTGACCGAGCTAGCCGAGCTGGGCAGCCCAGCCGGCCCGCCGCAAGAGATCGGCGTGCGGCACCCGGCGCACGACGCACGGCCGGACCCGGACGGACGGCACATCGCGTACGTGTCCGCGGGCTCGCTGCACGTGGTTGACGTCCGGACCGGCCAGGACCGGGTACTGGCCGACCCCGGCGGCACGCCTGGCCTGTCGTTCGGGCTGGCCGAGTTCATCGCGGCCGAGGAGATGGGCCGGCTGCGCGGCTACTGGTGGGCGCCCGACGGCGCGGCCATCCTCACCGCCCGCGTGGACGAGCGCCCGGTGCAGCGCTGGCACATCGCCGACCCGGCCAACCCGGACCGCGCGCCGGCCGACATCGGCTACCCGGCCGCGGGCACCGCCAACGCGGACGTGTCGCTGCTGCTGGCCGGGCTGGACGGCAGCCAGGCCGAGGTCGGCTGGGACCGGGCCGCGTTCCCCTACCTGGCCACGGTGAGCTGGGGTTCGGCCGAGCCGCTGCTCGTGGTGCAGAGCCGGGAGCAGCGCCGGATGCGGCTGCTCCAGGCCGACCCGGCCACGGGCGAGACCACGCTGCTCCGCGAGGACACGGACCCGAAGTGGGTGGACATCGTGTCCGGGGTGCCCGCCCGGACCAGCGACGGCCGGATCGCGTGGGCGGCCGACGCGGACGGGGCGCGACGGCTGCTGCTGGGCACCGCCGCCGAGCACCGCGCCGGTACGGCCGCGCCCGTCACGCCCGCGACCATGCAGGTCCGCGACATCCTCGGCGCCGACGGGGACACGGTTCTGTTCACCGCGTCCCAGGACGAACCCAGCGAGATCGGCCTGTGGCTCCATCAGCCTGACCGGGGTCTGGAGGAGTTGAGCCAGCCGGGCGGCGTGCACGGCGGCACCCGGTCCGGTGGCACGACGGTGCTGGTCAGCCGCACCCTGACCGCCCCCGGCCCGACGGTCCAGGTCCTTCAGGACGCCAGCCCACAGGCCCAGCCGCACCAGCCGCACCAAGCGGGCCAGCCGCAGCAGCAGGCCCAGCCACGCCACCCGCCAGAGCCCAGATCGACGTGCGCGCCGAGCAGCCGCACCTGCCCGCCCCCCAGCCGGACCTGTTCCCGGCCGGCTCCCGGCAGATCCGGACCGCGCTGCTGCTGCCGTCCTGGCACCGGCCCGGCGCGGCCCCGCTGCCGGTG
Source organism: uncultured Actinomycetes bacterium (assembly GCA_963717125.1). GTDB lineage: Bacteria > Actinomycetota > Actinomycetes > Streptosporangiales > Streptosporangiaceae > RYN-230. Next base: position 174,961 of record CAVQVG010000017.1, on the reverse strand, counting down.
CTGCTGGACCCGTACGGTGGCCCGCACGCACAACGCGTGCTGGCCGCCCAGAGCGCCTTCCAGACCTCGCAGTGGCTGGCCGAGCAGGGTTTCGCGGTGCTGGTGGCGGACGGCCGGGGCACCCCGGGCCGCGGCCCGGACTGGGACCGGGCGGTCTGGCACGACCTGGCCGGCCCGGTGCTCGAAGACCAGATCACCGCGCTGTACGCGGCCGCCGAGCGGCACCCCGACCTGGACCTCAGCCGGGTGGCCATCCGCGGCTGGTCGTTCGGCGGCTACCTGGCCGCGCTGGCCGTGCTGCGCCGCCCGGACGTGTTCCACGCCGCGGTGGCGGGCGCGCCGGTCACCGACTGGGCGCTGTACGACACCCACTACACCGAGCGCTACCTGGGCGACCCCAGGCAGGACCCAGGGCCGTACGAGACCTGTTCGCTGATCCCCGGCGCGGCCAAACTGAGCCGGCCGCTGCTGCTGATCCACGGCCTGGCCGACGACAACGTCGTGGTCGCGCACACGCTGCGGCTGTCCGGGGCGCTGCTGGCCGCCGGGCGGCCGCACAACGTGCTGCCGCTGTCCGGCGTGACGCACATGACACCGCAGGAAGAGGTGGCCGAAAACCTGCTTTTGCTCCAGGTGGACTTCTTGTACCAGGCACTCAGAATGGTAGGGGCCCAAGGTAAGGCCCAAGGTAAGCAGGCGATGTAGTGAGAGTCACACGGATGGAAACACCCTGACCGGCTTCGTGGTGGTATTCAGTTGACTAACGTTTCGCTTCGCTTTCCGCGAACCCAGCGGCCGGGGGTTGCCGCTGCGCCGCGAGACGACCCCACTGAGTTCCAAGGGCGGAGACGTCACCGATGACGCAGGTAAGTCAGGCGCCAGCCAGCACCCGGGCGCAGATCAAGGAAGCCACCCTGCGCAAGGACCCCTGGTGGCGCCAGCCGGCCATCAACGCCGCCGCGCTGGCCGTGGTGGTCATTTACCTGACCTGGGCGTCCCTGGTCAACGCGGACTACTTCTGGAAGCCGTACATCTCGCCGTTGTACTCGCCGTGCCTGGCCACTACCTGCGCCAAGGGCTCCGGCTTCGACTGGATCCCGTGGCTGACCTGGCTGACCCCGGCCATCATCATCATCGGCGGGCCGATGGGCTTCCGGCTGACCTGCTACTACTACCGGAAGGCCTACTACCGGGCCTTCTGGCGGGCGCCCGCCGCCTGCGCGGTGCGCGAGCCGCACGCCAAGTACACCGGGGAGACCCGGCTGCCGCTGATCCTGCAGAACGTGCACCGCTACTTCTTCTGGATCGCGGTCGTGTTCAACGTGATCCTGACCGCCGACGCGGTGATCGCGTTCCGCAACCACCAGGGCCAGTGGGGGCACATGGGCCTGGGCACGCTGATCCTCCTCGTCAACGCGGCCCTGCTCTGGCTGTACTCGCTGTCCTGCCACGCCTGCCGGCACGTGGTCGGCGGACGGCTCAAACACTTCTCCAAGCACCCGGTCCGGTACTGGATGTGGACCCAGGTCTCCAAACTGAACGTCAAGCATCAGCAGTTCGCCTGGGTCTCGCTGTTCTGGGTGCTGTTCACCGACCTCTACATCCGCCTGGTGGCCAGCGGCGCCATCTCCGACCCCCGGTTCTTCTAGAAGGCATACATGAGTGACATCGAACGGCTCCGCTACGACGTCGTAGTGATCGGCGCCGGCGGCTCGGGACTGCGGGCGGCGATCGAGGCCCGCCAGGCGGGCAAGAAGACCGCGGTTATCTCCAAGTCGCTGTTCGGCAAGGCGCACACGGTGATGGCCGAAGGCGGCTGCGCCGCGGCCATGGGCAACGTGAACCCGAACGACAACTGGCAGGTGCACTTCCGCGACACCATGCGCGGCGGCAAGTTCCTGAATAACTGGCGGATGGCCGAACTGCACGCCAAGGAGGCGCCGGACCGGGTCTGGGAACTCGAGGCCTGGGGCGCACTGTTCGACCGGACCAAGGACGGCAAGATCAGCCAGCGCAACTTTGGCGGGCACGAGTACCCCCGGCTGGCGCACGTCGGCGACCGGACCGGCCTGGAGATGATCCGCGCGCTGCAGCAGCGGGTGGTGGCCCTGCAGCAGGAGGACGCCAGGGAGCTGGGCGACCCCGAGGCGATGATCAAGGTCTTCGCGGAGACCACGATCACCGAGCTGCTGAAGGACGGCGAGCGGATCGCAGGGGCGTTCGGCTACTTCCGGGATCGTGGCCAGTTCGTCGTCTTCGAGGCGCCGGCCGTGGTGCTGGCCACCGGCGGTATCGGCAAGACATTCAAGGTCAGCTCGAACTCCTGGGAGTACACCGGGGACGGCCACGCGCTCGCCCTGCTGGCCGGGGCGAAGCTGCTGAACATGGAGTTCGTCCAGTTCCACCCCACGCACATGGTCTGGCCGCTGTCGGTGCGCGGGCTGCTCGTCACCGAGTCGGTCCGCGGTGACGGCGGCGTGCTGCGCAACTCCGAGGGCAAGCGGTTCATGTTCGGGTACGTGCCGGACGTGTTCCGCGCCCAGTACGCGGAGACCGAGGAGGAGGCCGACCGCTGGTACTCCGACCCGGACCACAACCGCCGCCCACCGGAACTGCTGCCCCGCGACGAGGTGGCCCGGGCGAACAACGCGGAGGTCAAGGCGGGCCGTGGATCCCCGCACGGCGGCGTGTTCCTGGACATCGCGTCCCGGCTGCCCGCCGAGGAGATCCTGCGCCGGCTGCCGTCCATGTACCACCAGTTCAAGGAACTGGCCGACGTGGACATCACCAAGGAGCCGATGGAGGTCGGCCCGGCGCAGCACTACGTGATGGGCGGGGTGGAGGTGGACCCGGACACCGGCGCGTCCGGGGTGCCCGGTCTGTACGCGGCCGGCGAGGTGTCCGGCGGCATGCACGGCTCCAACCGGCTTGGCGGCAACTCCCTCTCCGACCTGCTGGTCTTCGGCCGCCGGGCCGGGATGGGCGCAGCCAGCTACGTGACCAGCCGCGGCAGCGCCCGGCCGGTGGTCAGCGAGGCCGACGTCGCCGCGGCCCACACCGAGGCAACCGCCCCGCTGGAGCGAACCGGCGGGGAGAACCCGTACACGGTGCACGCGGAAGTCCAGCAGACCATGAGCGACCTGGTCGGCATCATCCGCCGGGAAGACGAGATCAAGACGGCGCTGTCCGAGCTGGAGAAGCTGCGCGAACGAGCGGACCAGGTCAGCGCGGCGGGCGGTACCGCCTACAACCCGGGCTGGCACCTGGCCCTGGACCTGCGCAACATCATGCTGATCGCGGACTGCGTGGCCCAGGCCGCGCTGGAGCGGCAGGAAAGCCGCGGCGGGCACACCCGCGACGACTTCCCCGGCATGAACCCGGAGTGGCGCAAGATCAACCTGATCTGCGAACTGGACGGCGACCGCGTGTCGCTCACCCAGCAGCCCATCCCGCCGATGCGCGATGACCTGATCTCGCTGTTCGACCCCGGCGAACTCAGCAAGTACCTGACCGACGAGGAACTCGCCGCGCTGCCCCAGCCTGCGCAGCCGGCCCAGGCCGCGTCAGAGGAGACACACTGATGGGCTACAAGGCACAGCTGCGGGTATGGCGCGGCGACGCGGGCCAGGGCAGCCTGGCCGACTACACGGTCGAGGTCAACGAGGGCGAGGTCGTGCTGGACATCCTGCACCGGCTGCAGGCCACCCAGACCGGCGACCTCGCGGTGCGGTGGAACTGCAAGGCGGGCAAGTGCGGCTCGTGCTCGATGGAGATCAACGGCCGGCCCAAGCTGGCCTGCATGACCCGGATGTCCACGTTCACCGAGGACGAGACGATCACGCTGACCCCGCTGCGCACGTTCCCGGTGATCCGGGACCTGGTCACCGACGTCTCGTTCAACTACGAGAAGGCGCGCGAGATCCCGTCCTTCACCCCGGACCCGTCCATCGGCCTGGGCGAGTTCCGGATGCAGCAGGTGGACGTGAACCGGCCGCAGGAGTTCCGCAAGTGCATCGAGTGCTTCCTGTGCCAGGACACCTGCCACGTGATCCGGGACCACCCGGAGAACGAGCGCGCGTTCGCCGGCCCGCGGTTCCTGATGCGGGTGGCCGAACTGGAGATGCACCCGGCCGACGAGGCCGACCGGCGGGAGATCGCCCAGGACGACTTCGGCCTCGGCTACTGCAACATCACCAAATGCTGCACCGAGGTGTGCCCGGAGGGCATCAAGATCACCGACAACGCGCTCATCCCGATGAAGGAGCGCGTGGTGAGCCGCAAGTACGACCCGCTGGTCTGGCTCGGCAGCAAGATCTCCCGCCGCCCCCGCGAGGACACCCCCGCGGTCCCCGGCAGGAAGAACTAACCCCGCCTGCTTAACGCCCCGCACCGGGTAACTGTCGCCCCAGCGCGCTCCGCCGCCAGTGGTCTCCCCGGCCGGTCTGGGACACGCTGCCTGGGCGGCGGCTGGCTTTGTTCAGATTTGGTTCAATAGCCGCACCAAGCCGCCCGGTTCTACGGGCCAGCCCCGTACCATGTGACCTGCGCACCGGCGGATTCGGAAGGCTGCCATGTCCCACATCACCTACCTCGAGGCTGCCGTGGTCGGCCTCGTACAGGGGGTAACCGAGCTTTTCCCGGTGTCCAGCCTGGGGCACAACGTGCTGATCCCGGCCCTGGTCGGCGGCAGCTGGGCCACCGACCTGAACGTGGCCAAACCGGAGTCGCCGTACCTGGCCTTCATCGTCGGGCTGCACGTGGCCACCGCGCTGGCCCTGCTCATCTACTTCTGGCGGGACTGGGTCCGGATCATCGGCGGGTTCTTCAGCTCGCTGCGGCTGCGGGGCGCCTTCCCGTGGGTGCGGCTGGATACCCGGGACCAGAAGCTGGCCTGGATGATCATCCTGGCCACGATTCCGGTCGGCATCGTCGGGCTGCTCGCCGAGCACGCGTTCCGGGTCATCTTCGGCCGGCCGATCGTGGCCGGGTTTTTCCTGATCGTCAACGGGGCGATCCTGTACTGCGGGGAGAAGTTCCGCACCAGCCGGTCCGTCCAGGCTGACCAGGAGGCCGCGGCCGACCGGGCCCGGGAGCAGGACCTGGTGCCGGCCGGCCCCGGGTCCCCCGGCCCACCCGCGGCCCAGCCGCCCGCCCACCAGGCGCCCTCACGGCCGCCGTCCCACCAGGCGCCGTCGCGGCCGCCGTCCCACCAGGCGGTGCGTCAGGAGGAGATAGCCCTGGCCGTGCGGGCCGACGAGCGGCTGGCCACGGTCGGCTACACCCAGGCCATCATCATCGGCTCGGCGCAGATCCTGGCCCTGCTGGCCGGGATCAGCCGGGACGGCGTGACGATGGTCGCGGGCATGACCCGGGGACTGTCCCGGGAGGACGCGGCCCGGTTCGCCTTCCTGCTCGCCACCCCGGTCATTTTGGCCGCCGGGGTGCTGAAGGTGCCCGACCTGACCGGCTCGCTGGGCAACGGGATCCACGGCCAGATCCTGCTCGGCAGCGCGCTGTCCTTCGCCGGCGCCTACGTTTCGGTGCGTTTCCTGATGAAGTATTTCCAGACGCGCACGCTGACCCCGTTCGCCATCTACTGTTTCGTAGTCGGCCTGGGCAGCGTGATCTACCTGGGCCTGATCAAGTAGCGCGACCAAGCCCGGCGGCTTGGGCGGGCAAACCGGAAAGGCCTTCATGTCGCACATCACCTACCTCGAGGCTGCCGTCGTCGGCCTGATCCAGGGGGTATCTGAGCTGTTCCCGGTGTCCAGCCTGGGGCACAACGTGCTGCTCCCCGCCCTGATCGGCGGCAGCTGGGCCAGCGACCTGAACGTATCCGAGGCGTCCTCGCCCTACCTGGCCTTCATCGTCGGCATGCACGTGGCCACCGCGCTGGCCCTGCTCATCTACTTCTGGCGGGACTGGATCCGGATCATCGGCGGGTTCTTCAGCTCCATCCGGCACCGCCAGGTGCGGACCCGGGACCAGCGGCTGGCCTGGATGATCATCCTGGCCACGATCCCGGTCGGCCTCGTCGGCGTCGTCGCGGACAAGCCGTTCCGGGAGATCTTCGGCAAGCCGATCGTGGCCGGCGTCTTCCTGATCATCAACGGGATCATCCTGTTCTGCGGGGAGAAGTTCCGCCCGCGCGCCTCGATCCGCGCCGACGAGGCCGTGGCCGCCGAGCGGGACCGGGAACTCGTGCCGGCGGCCGGCCCGGCCGGGTACCAGCCAGCCAGACCGGGGTACCAGGCCGCCGCGTCCGGCTACCAGGCTGGTCCGCCCGGCTACCAGGCTGGTCCGCCCGGGTACGGAGCGGACCAGGACCCGTATGAAGCCCTGTACCAGCCGAGCCAGGCTGGGTACCGGCCGGGCCAGGTCCCGCCCCGGGCGCCGGGGCAGGCCCCCCGGGCCCGGCACCGGCAGGTGTCCGGTCACCAGGCGCTGCGCCAGGAGGAACTAGCCCAGGCCGTCGCGGCGGATGAGCGGCTGGTCCAGATGGGCTACCTGAAGGCCCTCACCATCGGTGCGGCGCAGATCCTCGCGCTGCTGGCCGGCATCAGCCGGGACGGCGTGACCATGGTCGCGGGCATGACCCGGGGACTGTCCCGTGAGGACGCGGCCCGGTTCGCTTTTCTGCTCGCCACCCCGGTCATCCTGGCCGCCGGCGTGCTGGAACTGCCCAAGCTGACCGGGCCGCTGGGCAACGGGATCCACGGCCAGATCCTGGTCGGCAGCGTGCTGTCCTTCGTCGGCGCGTACCTGTCGGTGCGCTTCCTGATGAAGTACTTCCAGACCCGGACGCTGACCCCGTTCGCCATCTACTGCTTCGTGTTCGGCCTGCTCAGCGTCGTCTACCTCGGCTTCATCAAGTAGCCCGCCGCAGGCCGCTACTCGCCGCGGGAGCGGCGGGCGCGCACCCGGGCGCGGTCCTTGGCGTCCAGGATCACCTTGCGCAGCCGCACCGTGGCCGGGGTGACCTCCGCGCACTCGTCGCTGGCGCAGAACTCCAGCGCCTGCTCCAGGCTGAGCGCACGCGGCGGCACCAGCCGCTCCAGTTCCTCCCCGGTGGACTGCCGCACGTTGGTCAGCTTGCGCTCCCGGGTGATGTTCACGTCCATGTCATCGGACCGGGAGTTCTCCCCGACGATCATCCCTTCGTACACCTCGGTGCCCGGCCCGACGAAAAGCGCGCCCCGCTCCTGCAGCGAGAACATGGCGTACGGGGTGGCCGTCCCAGACCGGTCGGATACCAGCGAGCCGGTCGGCCGCATCCGCATGTCGCCGAACCACGGCTCGTATCCCTCGAACACGTGGTGCGCGATGCCGGTCCCCCGCGTGTCGGTGAGGAACTGGGTTCGGAAGCCGATCAGGCCCCGGGCGGGCACGATGAAGTCCAGCCGAACCCAGCCGGTGCCGTGGTTGGTCATGTGCTCCATCCGGCCCTTGCGCAGGGCCAGCAGCGTGGTGACCGCGCCCAGGTACTCCTCGGGCACGTCAACGGTGAGCCGCTCCACCGGCTCGTGCAGCCTGCCGTCCACCTCGCGGGTGACCACGGTGGGCCGGCCCACGGTCAGCTCGTAGCCCTCCCGCCGCATCGTCTCCACCAGCACGGCCAGGGCAAGCTCGCCGCGGCCCTGCACCTCCCAGGTGTCCGGCCGGTCGGTGGGCAGCACCCGGAGCGAGACGTTGCCGACCAGTTCGCGGTCCAGCCGGTCGCGGACCATCCGGGCGGTGACCTTGCTGCCCTTCTGCCGGCCGACCAGCGGGGACGTGTTCACCCCGATCGTCATCGAGATGGCGGGCTCGTCCACCGTGATCAGCGGCAGCGGCCGCGGGTCGTCGGGGTCGGCCAGCGTCTCACCGATCATGATTTCCGGGATGCCGGCCACCGCGATGATGTCGCCGGGCCCGGCGCTCTGCGTGGGCACCCGGTCCAGCGCTTCGGTCCGGAACAGCTCGGTGATCTTCACCTTCTCGATCGAGCCGTCCCGGCGGCACCAGGCCGCCTGCTGGCCCTTGGTGATCTCGCCGGACTCCACCCGGCACAGCGCGATCCGGCCCAGGTAGGCCGACGCGTCCAGGTTGGTGACGTGGGCGCGGAGCGGCTCGGCCGGGTCGTAGGACGGCGCCGGGACGGTGTCCCGGAGCACGGTGAACAGCGGCTCCAGGTCCGGCGAGTCCGGCAGCGTGCCGTCCGCGGGGCGGGTCAGCGAAGCCTTGCCCGCCCGCGCCGACGCGTACACGATCGGGAACTCGATCTGTTCCTCGGTGGCGTCCAGATCGAGGAACAGCTCGTAGGTGGCGTCCACCACCTCGGCGATCCGGGCGTCCGGCCGGTCCACCTTGTTGATGACCAGGATGACCGGCAGGTTGGCTTCCAGCGTCTTACGCAGCACGAACCGCGTCTGCGGCAGCGGGCCCTCGCTGGCGTCCACCAGCAGCAGCACCCCGTCCACCATGGACAGGCCGCGCTCCACCTCGCCGCCGAAGTCGGCGTGCCCCGGGGTGTCCACGATGTTGATGGTCAGCCCGCCGTGCGCCACCGCGGTGTTCTTGGCCAGGATCGTGATGCCCTTTTCCCGTTCCAGGTCACCCGAATCCAGCACCCGGTCGGCGACCTGGGCGCCGACCCGGAACGCGCCGGACTGCCACAGCATGGCGTTGACCAGGGTGGTCTTGCCGTGGTCCACGTGCGCGACGATGGCCACGTTGCGCAATTCATCACGGGTGGCGAGCTGGGCCTGGCGTACGGGCATGCGAGATCTCATCTGTTTGGAAGGCTGAGGCTGCCGCGCATGTCGGCGCAGCGTTTCCATTCTATCCGGCTGTTTTTTGCCACCGGCCGGTCCCGGCGCGGCCGCCACGGCCGCGGATACTCAGCCGGGTGCGCCGCCTTATCCCGGGGACGGCCCGGAGATAAGGCATTCGCCCGATGCGGGGCGGGCCGCCTTACCGCGAACCTCGATGGTGTACGGCCACGACGTGTGGCCGGCACCGAGGAGGATTTCGTGCATCCGGTGATCCAGACCGCAATCGCCACCCAGCACATCAGGGACATGCAGGCCGAGGCGGAGCGGACGGCCCAGGCCCGGGTGGCCCGGGCCCGGACGGCCCAGGCCCGGACGGCCCGCCAGGGCCGGTCACCGCGCCTCGGCTGGCTCTTTGACCTGGCCGACCGGCGCGGGGCCGCCCGCGTGGCCGACGATGGCCCCGATTTCTGCTGCCCGGAGCAGCTGCTGACCGGCCATTGCGCGGTGCACACAGGGGCGCACCGCGTGACGGCCGAGACCAGCCGACGGCCGTGAACCGCCGCTCAGCATCCCGGCCTTAGGCGGCCGGGGTGCTTAGCCCGGCCCCGCGCAGAGATAAGGCGTTCGCCCAATGTGGCGGCCACCCCCTTAGCAGCAAGCTCGAAGATGTAAGGCCGTGACCACGGCCGCAGGCCGAGGAGGACACCATGTACTCAGCGATCGGCGCAGCAGTCGCCGCCCAGCATGTCAAGGACATGCTCGACCAGGCAGCGCAGGACCAGCGGACCGCTGCCGTCCGGCGGGTCCGCCGGGCGCGCTCCGCGAGCCGGCCAACGTCGGCGAGCTCGGCGCGGACCGCCGGGCACGGCGCCACGACCGCCCCGTGCTGACCTCATTCCTGTGCTGACCTCACCCCATGCTGACCTGCCCCGGACTCCCCTCCCCGGGGCAGGTCGGCGGACCAGGAGCTGACCGCTCCGGCCGGTGCCGGAGCGGTCATTCACTCAGCCGTGCCCGCGGCCAGCCCGAACGGCCACGCGCCGTCGGCCTGGGGGGCCGCGGCCGGCCCCGCCGCCGGCGCCCGTTGCTCGTGCGCGTGCAGGGTGTTCTCCAGGTCGGTCTCGATCTCGGCCAGGATGCCCCGCCGGCGGCGGCTGAGCACGTAGAGCCAGAGCGCACCGGCCAGCAGGTAGCCCACGAAGAGATACGGGAAAATATCCACCGGGAACGGCGGCACCGGGTAAAAGCTGCCCGCCGTCGGCACCAGCAGGCAGAGAAAGGCGAGGATCGCGACCAGGACGTTGCGCGGCCGCAGTTCCTCCCGCCTGGCCAGGTAGACCGGCGCCGCGGCCGAGATGAGGAAATAGGCCAGCAGAAAACCAAAGGCGGCCAGCGTCCCCGCGTCGCCGAAGATGGTCAGCGGATCCGTGAATATCGAGAGCACCGCGGGCACCGCGAACATGATGAGGACATAGACGGTGATAGCCACATGCGGTGTACCATTCCTGGCGTGCACGGTGCCCATGCGGCGCGGGAATACCAGGTGCTGGCCCATCGGGTAGATGATGCGCGAACCGGCGTTCAGGCAGGATAGCGACAGCGAGAAGAAACTGATCATGGCGCCCAGCGACAGCGGGATCTTGAAGTAGCTCACCCCGTAACTGGCGGATATCACGTTCAGCGGCGCCGCGATGGAGCTGAGCGGGGTGCCGGAGTGCCGGGTGCCGAAGACCTCGACGTAACCCATGAACACCATGAACAGCCCCGTCAGGATCAGGCTCCACAGCACCGCGCGCGGCACGTTACGCAGCGGGTTCCTGGCCTCGCCGCCCAGTGCGGTCGCGCTCTCGAAGCCGACCAGGCTGAAGATGCAGGCCACCACGGCCAGGCTGAGCCCGTGGACGCCGACCCCGTGCAGGGCGAGCTGGCTGGTGTCGACCGAGAAGCCGCGCTTGAACAGGACGATCGCGGCCAGGCTCAGGATGCACAACACCGACAGGCACTCCAGGACCAGGGTCAGGATGGATGAGATCCTGATGTCCTGGTAGGCGATGTACCAGCAGGCCAGCGCGCTGACGGCGAACAGCGCGACCGGTGTGGGGGCGGGTACCCCGACGGCGCCGAGGAACTGCGTGGTGAACACTGCGAACCCGGTGAGCCCGGCCACCCCGATGAACAGGTAGGACCAGATCAGGGTCCAGCCGGAGAACACCCCGGTGGTCGCGCCGAGGCCGCGGCTGGTGTACGTGTACATGGATCCCGCGGTGGCCGACCGGCGGGCGAACTGGTTCAGGCTGAATACCACGAAGAGCAGCATCACCATCCCGAACAGATACGCCAGCCAGGTTCCCTGGCCCGCATTCGAGAACGCCAGCGGTATGATCAGGACCGCGGTCATCGTTGGCGAGATCAGCGCGATCGACTGGGCCAGCACCGCTGGAAAGCCGAGCGCATTGGCCCGCAACCCACGGTGCGCGGCGCTGCCTTTCTGGGAAATCTCGGTGGCATTGGACATGACGTCCGGGTGCTCCCCTCGTCCTGCGGGCGCAACACGCTCCGCTGAATTGTCCAGAGCGTGACGACAATGGCAGGGCTGGGCACCCGGGGACCAGGAAGGCCTGGATTCCGCGCTCTTGTCGATTGTCATAAAACGGCGCTGTGCACGGCAAGTTCTGCCGTGTTAAGTTCCGGCCCGTGATGTTACGGCGCGGTGAACCCGCCGGTCTCGAGAATCTGCACCTGGTCGCCGGCCCGGATGGTGCCAGTGCCGTCCGGGATCAGGTTCTGGCCGAAGACCAGTTGCTGGCCGAACCGGCGGCGGCGGCCGAGCATGGCCAGCGGCTGCCGCCCGCGTTGCGCGGTCTGCTGGTCGATCGTGGTGACCTGGCAGCGCCCGCAGGGCTTCGCCACCCGGAACGTCACCGGGCCGATCCGGATGCGCCGCCAGCCGTCCTCGGCCCATGGCGCCGAGCCCGCTAGCACCACGCTCGGCCGGAACCGGGTCATCGGCACCGCCTGATGGCCATCCTCGGCCAGCCACTGGCCCAGAGCCGCCAGCGAACCCAGCGCGGTGAGCAGCAGGGGGTAGCCGTCGGCGAAGCTCACCCGGTCCTCGGGCGCGCCGAACTCCGGATCCACCTGGCGGCGGGTCGGGTCGTCCAGGTGGACCAGGCGGACCGGCCGGCCCAGGAAGCGGGAGAACCAGGCGTCGGCCTGGTCCCCCGCGGCCGCCGCGCGGACCTTTGACTGCCAGACGCTGACCCAGAGCATCTCCGCGCCGCGGACCTCCGCCGGAGCGGGCACGACGAGCGGTGGCTGCCCGTCCGTGCCCAGGTGCAGGCTCCCGGCGGTGCCGTAGTGGGCGCAGAGCAGGGCCAGCGCCGGCTCGGTGCGCTGGCTGATGAACCGGCCGTCCGGGTCGACCACCAGCCAGCGGCGGTCACCGGCCAGGCCCCACGGCTCCACTTCCGCCTCGGCCAGGTCGATAGCCCGGCCGGCCTTGACCGGGTAGATGTGTATCGAGGCCACGGTGACCAGTCCGGCCCCATCCATCGCAGGCTCCTCGTCGCGGTGACGGTACGCAGACGGCGGCGTCGCGAACGGGCGCAGCCAGGATATCAGCGCGACTGGTCCGGGCGCGATTGGGAACATACGTTCGATATTTGCCAGTGTAGTGGGCTAGTGTAGTGGGATGGCAGAGTACGTTCCGCCGGGCTGGCCGGCCGGGGTGCACCCGCCCGGCGCGCCGGATTTCGAGGCCACGGCGGTGGCCTGGCTGCTCGACGTGGTCCCCCCGGACTACCGGCTGTACGGCGTGCTGCGGCGGCACCCGATCGCGCTGGCCACCATGGCCAGGCATCATCTGGATGCCTGCGTGCGCGGGGCCCGCGAGGGCTACCGCGGCACGCGGACCGAACTAGGTGGCGCGCTGCCCGCGGCCGGGGTGGACGCGGTGCTCGAGGCGTACCGGGCCGAAGGCCGCCGCCTGGTGGCGGCCGCGCAGGCCGTCGACCTGATCGGGCGGGCGCTGCGCGGTGAGGTGTTCCGGCCGCGCCTCCGGACGGAATGAGGCGGGCCGGCCGTGCGGCCGGGCGGGTCAGCTCTCGGCCCGGAGCACCAGCACCGCCATGCCATCGGCGGCCGGGTGGCCGCCGAAGCCGCGGACTTCCTCGTGCACCTTGGACGCCACCACCCCGGCGGTCAGCCCGGCGCAGCCGGCCAGCAGCCGGGCCAGTCCGTCGTCGTCGTCCAGCAGCCGGTCCCCGTCCCGCCGCCGGGTCACCCCGTCCGTGACACACAGCAGCAGGTCGCCGGCGCCCAAGCGGACAGGGACCGCGGTGAAACTGAGCCCGTCGATCACCCCGAGCACCGGCTGCGGGGCCGCCGCGGGCTCCGGCGCGGCACCGGAGACACGCAGCACCAGCGGCAGCGGCTGCCCGGCGCAGGCCAGCGAGAGCCGCACCACGCCGTCCGCCCCGGGCTCCGTGATCTCGCCATGGACCAGGGTGAGAAACGTCCCGGGCGCCCGCTCGTCCAGGATGAGCTGGTTGAGCCGGCCCAGCACGGCGGGGATGCCCAGCCCGTCCGCGGCCAGGATGCGTAGCGTGTTCCGGGCCAGCGAGGTCACGGCCAGGGTGGCCGGGCCCGTCCCGCACACCTCCCCGACGGCGAACCGCCATCGCCCCGGCCCGGCCGGGAACACGTCGCAGAAGTCGCCGCCGGCCGCGGCCGCGGCCCCGGCGCCGGGCAGGTCGTGCGCCACGGCCAGCTCCACTCCGGGCACCCGGGGCAGCTCGGCGGGCAGCAGCACGGACCGCAGGGCCTGGCCGGCGGCCTGCTGCTGGGCCGCGAGCCGGGAATTCTCCAGGGCGAGCGCGATCCGGCCGGCCAGGTCCTGGGCCAGGCTGAGCACTTCCCGGGATGGGCGGCCGGAGTGCGGGCCGCCCAGCACCAGCAGCCCGAGTACGCCGCCCGGGGTGGCCAGCGGGAAGCACCACGCCCCGCGGGTGGCCAGGTCGGCCGTGCCCGCGGGCCCGCGGGCGGCCGCCGGGCCGGGCAGCGGCCAGTGCTGGGCCGTGCGGGCCCGCGCCGGGCCACCCGGCTGGTCTGGGTGCGGCCACGGCGCGCCGGCGCCGGCCCGCTCCAGCAGCCAGCACAGCGCACCCGCCTGACGCTCGTCGGCGTGCCGGACGGCCAGCACCCGCGGTTCCGCGTCCGGGCCGACCGCCAGCACCGCGCACCACTCGGCCAGCCGGGGCACGGCGACCTGCCCGGCCAGGGCCAGGATGCGGTCCGCGTCCAGCGGGCCGGCCAGCAGCTCACTGGCCTCCGCGAGCACGTCGATCCGGGCCCGCCGGGCCCGTTCCAGCCCGGCCAGCCGGGCCCGCTCCAGCGCGGGGGCCATGCTGTCGGCCAGTTGCTGCAGGCGCTGCATGTCGCTGTCGCCGAACCGGCCGGGCAGCACCGCGGCCACCGCCAGCACCCCGGTCACCCGGCCGTCCACGATCAACGGCACGGTAGCCACCGACGGCGCGGTGCGGAGCAGCGCGGCCGGGCTGATCCCGGTGGCGGCGCGCACGGACAGATCCCCGTCCTCGTCGGCCACCAGGGCGTAGGCCGCGTCGCCGGCCACGATGACCCGGGCTGACCCGACCACCTGGCGCAGCAGCTCGTCGTAACCGGGCTCGGCCGGCGGCTGATCCGCGGTAGCCGGGCTCGCGACCTGGACGTGCCACCCCGCCGCGGGCACGGCTGTCTCCGCGGCATCGGGGTCGGCGACCGGCTCGGTCAGGCTGGTTTTCTGGCCGGCCAGCCCCATCCGGAACCAGACGGCCTTGGCCTCGGCGCCGTAACTTACCCCCCATGCCGACGCAAGCGCGGAGGGCAGCAAAAGCCCGCGGCCGTGAGTGCGTTCGGCCGGAATGTTGTCGTCACGGGCAGGACCGGGCACCATCCTGGCCGGGTGGCTGTCCCGGACCACCACCTCCACCGCGCTGGCCGCGAGCTTGCAGGTGACCTGCACCTGGGTGCCCGCGTGCACCACGGCGTTGGTGACCAGCTCGCTGGTCAGCAGCACGGCATCGTCCACCAGCTCGGTGTCGTCCGGCGCCGGCCGGGTGTCCAGCCAGTCCTGCAAGGTCTCGCGGACGAACTTGCGCGCCGCAGCCACGGCCGCCGGCTCTGGCCGGTACGCCGCGCTCACGACGAGATCGTTGCGCCCCTTCACATGCCCCCTCGGCTGTTCAGGCTCAGACCGTCCGGCCGCTTTCTTGCGAGGTGCGGGATGACCAGCCATATCGAATACTGAACCGGCAGCGGGCTCGACCGCCGCCATCGTGACAGAGTCGTGACCAGGCTGCGGCGATCAGGATCGGTCACCCAGCATCGGTGCTTGCTTTGCGCCTCCGGAGGTCGGCGCGGGCCGCGACCAGCCGTCGCCAGCCACGTACTCCCGCACCACCCTCGCGGGCACGCCAGCGACCACACACCGGTCCGGCACCCGGCCGCGGACCACCGAGCCCGCGGCCACCACCACGTTACGGCCGATCTGCGCGCCCGGCAGCACGATCACGCCAGCTCCCAGCCACGTTCCCGGGCCGATGGAAACCGCCGTGTTGCTCGGCCACTGACGGCCGATGGGCACCTCAGGGTCGGCGTAGCCGTGGTTCTGGTCGGTGATGTACACGTACGGGCCGGTGAACACGTCGTCCCCGATCACGATGGAGTAGTGCGCCACCAGATGGCTGCCCCGGCCGATCACGCACCGGTTCCCGACCTGGAGCACCGGCGCGTCGCCGAGCTCGTGACCGGGCACCATCCCCGCGGACAGGGAGACCTGCGCGGCGATCATCGTCCCGGCGCCGATCTCGATCCAGTTCTCGCCGTACAGCGCCCCGGTCGGAAACGCGATGATCGAGCCGGGGCCGAACCGGGCGAACCGGCGCCCGGCCGGCGTGCCCGCGGTGATCGCGCCCGCCTGCTGGGCCGCCCGCCAGGCCCGGTGCACCAGCCGCCAGGCCAGCCCACGGCCCACGCTGGTCAGAGCGTCCTTGCCCGGCATGGACGCCTACGGTACCCGCGGGGTGATCGGCAGCGCCCGGCGGCCGGAAACCGGCGCGGCCAGCTGGCCGCAGGCGCCGTCGATCTCGCTGCCCCGGGTGTCCCGCACCGTGACCGGGATGCCGCGGGCCGCCAGCCGGGCCTCGAACTCCCGCATCGCGCCGGGCGTCGAGGCGGTCCACCGGGACCCGGGGGTCGGGTTCAGCGGGATCAGGTTGACGTGCGCGAGGTGCCCGGCGAGCAGTTCAGCCAGCAGGTCCGCGCGCCATGGCTGGTCGTTGATGTCCCGGATCAGGGCGTACTCGATGGACACCCGGCGGCCGGTGGCGGCGGCGTAGCCCCACGCCGCGCCGAGCACCTCGGCCACCTTCCAGCGCCGGTTCACCGGCACCAGTTCGTCCCGCAGTCCGTCGTCCGGCGCGTGCAGCGAGACCGCGAGCCGCACCGCGAGCCCCGCCGCGGCGAGCCGCCCGATGGCGGGCACCAGGCCGACCGTGGACACGGTGACCGACCGCTGGGAGATGCCCAGCCCGTCGGGGACCGGATCGGTGATCCGGCGCACCGCCCGGAGCACGCTGGCGTAGTTGGCCAGCGGCTCGCCCATGCCCATGAACACGATGTTGGACACCCGGCCCGGCCCGCCCGGGATCTCGCCCCGGGCCATCGCCCGGGCGCCCGCGACCACCTGGGCCACGATCTCGGCGGCGGACAGGTTCCTGGTCAGCCCGGCCTGGCCGGTGGCGCAGAACGGGCAGGCCATCCCGCAGCCGGCCTGCGACGACACGCACATCGTGACCCGGTCCGGGTAGCGCATCAGCACCGACTCGATCAGTGCGCCGTCGAACGCCCGCCACAGCGTCTTGCGGGTCGTGCCCTGGTCGCAGGACAGCTCCCGTTCCGCGCTGAGCAGCCGGGGCAGCAGCGCGCCGGCCAGCTTCTCCCGGGCCGCGGCGGGCAGGTCGGTCATCTCCGCCGGATCATCGGTCAGCCGGGCGAAATAGTGCCGGGCCAGCTGATCCGCGCGGAACGGCGGCCCGCCCAGCTCAGCGGCGGCCTGGCGGCGGTCAGCGGGATCCAGATCGGCCAGGTGCCGCGGCGGGCGGGTCAGGGTTCGGTTACCAGGCACCTGCGCTCCGTGGGATGGTCTGCAAAACGCTTAACAATATCCCGGTGCGGCCACGGTGACCTGCACAGAATCAGTATCTTTTCGGACATGCCGACGTTGCGCAGGGGCGGAAGAGACGCTGCTCCCGCGGCCCGGCCGGGCCTGCCCGACATCCTGCTCAGCAGTGAGAGCCCGTACGGCAGCCGCCGCCTGGTCGTGGAGTACGACGGCTCGACCACCGCCGCCTACGTATACGACCAGTCCTCGGTGATCGCGGCGGTGTGGATCGCCAACCACGGGCCCGCGCCGCAGGCGGCCGACCCGGCGCTGGTGGCGGCGGGCCAGGCCCCGGTCATGCCGGCCGGGCACACCAAGCACCCGGAGGGCCTGCCCCAGCTGGATCGCCGCGTGCTGCGCGCGCTGTGGTTCGAGGAAGGCGACGGCGTGGCCGTGGTCGAGGGCGGCCGGCTGCTGGCCGTCGTTCCCGGCTGGTCCGACGTGTCGCGTGGGATGCCCGGGTACAGCCGGGAATGCATCGGCCAGACCCCGTTCGCCTGGGCGCTCGACGACGCGATGGAGGGGCTCGGGCCGCGGGCCGACCGGGCCACCGGATTCTGGCGGTGGCGGGCCAGCGACGGCGCGTGGGCCGGGTTCCAGCAATCGCTGCTCGGCCACCTGCTCGGCCGGCTCGGCCCCGGCTCGCGGTACTGGGACGTCAGCGCGGGCAAGATGCCGCTGGCCGGGGTGTCTGAGCGCCCGCCGACCCGGGAGCGCCCGTTCACCGTGCTGACCACGATCGGCATGAGCTGCCAGCGGATGCCCGTGGTCGAGCAGTACGCCGAGGACCCGACGTCGGCGGCGCGGATCGAGCTGGCCCTGGCCACCACCCTGCCGAGCCCGGACGCGGCGCGCATCTTCCTGTGGCTCGCGCACTACCCGTGGCGGGCCGTCACCTGGTTCGGGGCCGGGCACACGATCCGCTGGTATCACGAGCCGGTCACGTTCCCGCTCGGCGGCGGGAACACGGCGGTGCTGCTACTCGACGACCCGGCGCAGCTCATCGGCCCGGAGGTGCCAGACATGTCCGGGTTCTCGTTCGGCGGCGACCCGGTGCGCTGGCTGTGGGTGCTGCCGATCAGCGAGCGGGAGCGGCTGTTCGCCAAAGAGCGCGGCTCGGCCAGCCTGGTCACCCAGCTCGCCGCGCACCGACGCAGCTGGGTAGTGGCGCAATAGCGCCGTTTACATTAACGCGGTGCATTGTGCCTCGCCCGTGGGGCACAATGCACCGCGCTAATCACGCCTCAGTGAATATGCAGGTTTACTCCCAGCAACGGCAGCCACCAGAGGAAGATCGCCAGGAGCGCGGACAGCACGCCCTTGAGCAGGCCGACGGTTATGTAGTGTTTCTCCCAGGCCACTACGATGCCGATGATCACGTAGATGATAAAGACGATGCCGAAACGGCGTCCGAAGATTCGCATTGTGTCATGCTCCGCATCTCCCCCGTCAGTACGTACGAGTCGCACGCAAAGTCCCCGGGGAATGCAGCGGCAAACGTTAGTTGAGGAAGATCGTCAGCAGCAGCCAGACGACCGGCGCGGTGATCAGCAGCGAGTCGATCCGGTCCAGGATGCCGCCGTGCCCGGGCAGCACCCGGCCCATGTCCTTGATCTGCAGGTCCCGCTTGATCATCGATTCGGACAGGTCACCGAGAGTCGCCGCGGCGACCGCGGCGGCCCCCACCACGACACCCTGCCACCAGGTGCCGTGCAGCAGCAGCGTGAGCACCAGCACGCCCGCGACCACGCAGCCGGCCACCGAGCCGGCCAGCCCCTCCCAGGTCTTGCTGGGGCTGATCACCGGGGCCATCGGATGCCTGCCGGCCAGCACGCCGACCAGGTAGCCGCCGACATCGCTGCAGACCGGGAGGATGAGGAACGCCAGGACGCGCCGCGCGCCGTCCGGCGCGGCCAGCATCAGCCCGACGAACGAGGCCATCAGCGGCAGGTAGGCCAGGGCGAACAGGCCTGCGGTGATGTCGCGCAGGTAGCCGGCGCTGCCGCCGGGCATCCGCCAGGCCAGCACGCCGATCACCGTCACGGCCAGCGCGGCCACCAGCGGGCGGGTGCCGTTCGTGTAGGCCAGCGCCAGCATCAGCGCGCCGCCCACCGCCACCGGGGGTTCCGGCAGCCGGATCTCGCGTTCACCGAGCGCCCGGCCCAGCTCCCACAGGGCCAGCCCGACCACCGCGGCCATGTAAATCAGGAACGTCCACTTGACCGTGAACAGCGACACGATGGCCAGGGCGCCCAGGCCGAGGCCGACCCCGATCGCCGCGGGCAGGTTCCGCCCCGCCCGGGACCGTTTCGGCGGCGGCGCGTCGTCCGGGGCCGATGGGGCAGGAGGGGGCGTTGGGGTGGAAGGGGGCGTTGGGGTGGAAAGGCCGTCGCTCGGCGGGGATCCGCTCGCGCGGTCGGGCCCGGTGCGGTCGGGGCGGGGGTGGTCGGGCCCGGGGCGGTCGGGGCGGGGGTGGTCGGGCCCGGGGCGGTCAGGCCCGGGGCGGTCAGGGTTGGTGCGGCCGGGGTCGTTGAGCTCGTCAGTGGCCAAGCTCAGACCTCAAGAAGCTCGGCTTCCTTGTGCCGCAGCAGGTCGTCCACCTGGCCGACGTAGGTGTGCGTGAGCTCTTCGAGGTCCGCCTGCGCGCGGTGCACCTCGTCCTCGCCCGCGTCGCCCGCCTTGACCATCTTGTCCAGGGTGTCCTTGGCGTGCCGCCGGATATTGCGGATGGAGACCCGGCTGTCCTCGGCCTTGTGCCGGGCCACCTTGATGTAGTCCTTGCGCCGTTCCTCGGACAGCTCGGGGAAGACGACCCGGATGATGGCGCCGTCGTTGGACGGGTTCACTCCGAGGTCGCTGTTCCGGATGGCCTTCTCGATGTTGCTCAGCGAGGACTTGTCGAACGGCTGAACGATCACCATCCGGGGTTCCGGGATGTGGAACGAGGCCAGCTGGTTGACCGGCGTCGGGGTGCCGTAGTACTCGGCCGTGATCTTGGCGAACATGGACGGGTGCGCGCGGCCGGTACGGATGGCGCCCATGTCTTCCTTGGCCACCGTGACGGCCTTCTCCATCTTCTCCTCCGCTTCGAGGAGAGTTTCGTCTATCACTGCGGCTCCCTGTGGTCCTGGTGCCTTCCCGGGTTCGCGCCTGCCAGCCCTGGATGTGTGCTGACCGTCAGTAGTCTCCTGACCGGCATATCAGTGTGCCGATCTTCTCACCGCGCACCGCCCGCGCGACATTGCCCTCTTCCATCAGGTCGAAAACGACGATGGGCAGGCCGTTGTCCATGCACAGGCTCACCGCGGTCGCATCCATGAACTTCAGCTCGCGGCGGAGTACCTCGCCGTAGTCGATCTGGGTGAACCTGGTCGCGCCGGGGCTGCGCCGCGGGTCCGCGTCGTAGACCCCGTCGACCTGGGTTCCCTTCAGCACCGCTTCGGCCCCGATCTCCAGCGCGCGCTGCGCGGCGCACGTGTCGGTGGAGAAGAACGGCGCGCCGAGGCCCGCGCCGAAGATGACCACGCGGCCCTTTTCCAGGTGCCGGATGGCCCGGCGCGGGATGTACGGCTCGGCCACCTGGCCCATGGTGATCGCGGTCTGCACCCGGGTCTCGATGCCCAGCTTCTCCAGCACGTCCTGCAGGGCCAGGCAGTTGATGACCGTGCCGAGCATTCCCATGTAGTCGGCCCGGGCCCGGTCGATGCCGCGTTCGGCCATCTGGCGGCCGCGGAACATGTTGCCTCCGCCGACCACGGCGGCCAGCTCGACTCCGTCCGAGACCACCGCGGCCATCTCCTTGGCCAGGTGAAACACCACGTCAGGGGAGATACCGAGCGGCTCGTCGCCGGAGAACGCCTCCCCGGACAGCTTGACCACCACGCGCTTCCACCGGCGGTGCGCCGGCGCGGTGTCCGGGGAGTCCAGGGCGCCGAGGTCCTCGGCGTCCCGGTAGCCGTCCGCGGCGGACGCCAGGTCCGGGCCGGCGGCCGACGGGACGTGAGGGCTGGCGGCGGACGGGACGTCCGGGCCGGCGGCGGCGCCCGCTGTCTGGGTCATGCCGCCGCTGGCCGGACGTTGTCCTCCGCTGGCTGTCATCCGGCCTGGCCCACCTGGAACCGGGCGAAGGCCCGCACGGTGACGCCCTGCTCGCTGAGCAGCTGCTTGATCGTCTTCTTCGGCTCGCGCACGAACGGCTGCTCGATCAGCACGACATCCTTGAAGAACGCGTTGAGCCGTCCCTCGACGATCTTGGGCACGGCCTGTTCCGGCTTGCCCTCGTCCCGGGTGATCTGCTCCATGATGCCGCGCTCGTGGTCGACCACGTTGGCGGGCACCTCGTCCCGGGTCAGGTACTGCGGGCGCATCGAGGCGACCTGCAGCGCGACCTCCTTGCCCACCTCCGGGGCCGGCTGGTCCAGCTGGACCAGGACGCCCACCGTCGGCGGCAGGGCCGGGTCGGACTTGTGCAGGTAGGTAGCCACGTAGCCACCCTCGAACAGGGTGTACCGGCCGAGCTCCAGCTTCTCCTTGAGCGAGGCGCTGGCCTCCTCGATGAGCTGCTGGACCGTGGTGCCCGGGCGGACCTCCTGGCCGAGCAGGGTCGGCCGGTCCGCGATCCGGTGCTCCAGGGCGGCCCGGGCGATCTGCGCGGCCACGTCCTGGAACACCTCGGTCTTGGCCACGAAGTCCGTCTCGCAGTTGACCTCCACGAGCACGCCGGCCTCCGTGCCGGCCAGCTCCGCGGTCACCAGGCCGTTCCCCGCGGTCCGCGAGGCGCGCTTGCTCACGTCCTTGGCTCCCTTGATCCGGAGGATCTCGACCGCGGCGTCAAAGTCGCCGTCGGCCTCGTCCAGAGCCCGCTTGCAGTCAAGCATTCCCGCAGCCGTCTGCTCACGCAGCCGCTTCACGTCCGCGGCGGTGAAGTTCGCCATGTCCTCATCTCACTGTCTGTCTTGGTAGGTGCACGGAGCCCGCTGGCCGCGTCCGGAGCGCCTGCTAACCGCCGGCCGCTGGCAGGCCTGGTCAGGCCTCGGGCTGCTCGGCCGGTGCCTGCTCGGCCGCTGGCTGCTCAGCCGGTGCCTGCTCGGCCGCTGGCTGCTCGGCCGCTGCCTGCTCGGCCGCTGGCTGCTCGGCCGCTGCCTCCTGCTCGGCCGCTGCCTGCTCGGCCGCTGCCTGCTCGGCCGGTACCTGCTCGGCCGCTGCCTGCTCGGCCGGTACCTGCTCGGCCGCGTTGGCAGCCGCCGCCTCGGTGGCGTCAGCCTGGACCTCGGTCTGGTCAGCCTGCTCAACCTGAACCGCGGGCTGGTCAGCCGCGGCCACGGCCTGGTCAGCCCCGGTCGCGGCCTGGTCAGCCTGGTCAGCCTGAACCGCCGGCTGGTCGGCCCCGGCCGCGTGGCTGATGCCGTTGGCGGCCGCGCCGTTGGCGGCCAGGCCATTGGCAGCCGCACCGTTGGCTGCGGGCTGGGCCGCAGCCTCGTCGCTGGCCGTCTTGCCCTCCAGTACCTGGAGTTCCCACTCGGCCAGCGGCTCCTCGGCGCCGATATCGCCCGCGGGCGTGGACGGCTTAGCCTCGCCGTCCGCCGCGCCGGCCCGGGCGATCAGGCCGTCCGCGACCGCGTCGGCGATCACCCGCGTCAGTAGTGAAACACTGCGGATCGCGTCATCATTTCCGGGGATCGGGTAGGTGACCTCGTCCGGGTCGCAGTTGGTGTCCAGGATGGCGATCACCGGGATGCCCAGCTTGCGGGCCTCGCTGACGGCGATGTGCTCCTTCTTGGTGTCCACCACCCAGATCGCGCTCGGCACCCGGGACATGTCCCGGATCCCGCCCAGCGAGCGCTCCAGCTTGTCCCGCTCCCGGCGCAGCTGGAGGAGTTCCTTCTTGGTCATCCCGGACCCGGCGACGTCGTCGAAGTCGATCTCCTCGAGCTCCTTGAGCCGCTGCAGCCGCTTGAATACGGTGGAGAAGTTGGTCAGCATGCCACCCAGCCAGCGCTGGTTGACGAACGGCATGCCCACCCGGCGGGCCTGTTCGGCCACCGCTTCCTGGGCCTGCTTCTTGGTCCCGACGTAGAGGATCGAGCCACCGTGCGCGACCGTCTCCTTGATGAACTCGTACGCGGTGTCGATGAAGTCGAGCGACTGCTGGAGGTCGATGATGTAGATGCCGTTGCGCTCGGCCAGGATGAATCGCTTCATCTTGGGGTTCCAGCGCCGGGTCTGGTGCCCGAAGTGCACGCCGCTCTCGAGGAGTTGCCGCATAGTGACGACCGGAGCCATGCCCGCGGTCCCCTTCCTGTTACGCGCCGCGCCTGATCGCGCCGACGCTCTCGGTTGCTGCCTGGCGTCCGGGCGCACCCGCCGCGGCGTGGGTAGCCGCGGACCGGTGGGAAGCGTCCCGCCGGGATGCTCAGAACCCTGGCGGCAAGCGGACGCGCGAATTTGGCCGTGGAACCACCTCCGCATCGGCGGCGGTTTCTGCGGCCTAGGCAAAGTCTACCCGCTCCAGCCAAGACCGCCTGCCCTACCTAACGCTGGTGCCTGCTGACTGGGAAGCGTGGCCCGCGGCCGCCGGTGCAGCGTCAAGCCCGCAGCCGCGGACAGCAACTGACGCGTTTCCCCGAGCCGCGCCAACGGTTCTGTTTTTTGCCCTTATAAGGGCAAAAAACAGAACCGTTATTCGATGCCGGTCTCAGGCGCGAGGGTGAGCCTGGTTGAACGCGGCGTGCAGCCGGGCGACGGACACGTGGGTGTAGATCTGCGTGCTGGCCAGCGAGGCGTGGCCGAGGATCTCCTGAACGGTGCGCAGGTCCGCGCCGCCTTCCAGCAGGTGGGTGGCGGCCGCGTGGCGCAAGCCGTGCGGCCCGCTGTCCGGCACGGCCGGCACCGCGGCCAGCCTGGCGTGCACCACCCGGCGCGCGGTCC
This sequence comes from uncultured Actinomycetes bacterium, assembly GCA_963717125.1. Classification (GTDB taxonomy): domain Bacteria; phylum Actinomycetota; class Actinomycetes; order Streptosporangiales; family Streptosporangiaceae; genus RYN-230. Next base: position 151,060 of record CAVQVG010000017.1, on the reverse strand, counting down.
GCGGGTCGAGCCGCCGCCCGCGGGCACCGAGGAACAGCGCGTGGTCGCTGGCCGGGGTGACCAGCACCGGCCGGCCCGGGCCCAGTTCAGCACGGCGCGCTCCGCGGGCAGGCCCACCGGCACGGTGCGTTCCTTGCCGCCCTTGCCGAGCACCCGGATCGTCCGCCGGCTGTTGTCCAGGTCGCCCACGTCCAGGCCGCACAGCTCGCTGACCCGGATGCCCGCGGCGTACAGCAGTTCCATGATCGCGGCGTCGCGGAGCAGCACGGCGCGCTCCCACGGGTCCAACTCAGCCGCCGCGGTGGGATGTGGCGCGCCGGTGGCGGTGGGATGTGGGGCGCCGGTGGCGGTGGGATGTGGCGCGCCGGTGGCCCCCGCAGCGGGGCCGCCGGCCGCCAGCCGGTGGGGCTCCGCGGCGGCCGCTGCCCGGGCGACCGTGGTGTCCAGCACCGCGGCCAACTGGTCCGCCCGGGCCACCTCGGGCAGCCTGCGCCGGATCCGGGGCGTCCCGAGCAGCGGGCCAGGGTCGGTGGCCAGCAGCCCCCTGGTGTGCGCGAACGCGGTGAAGGTGCGGGCCGCGGCCGCCCGGCGGGCCAGCGTGGTGCGGGCCAGGCCCGCGCGGTGCTGGGCGGCCAGCCAGCCGCGGAGCACGCTGATGCTCAGCCCGTCCGGGCCGGTCACTCCCGCCCGGGTGGCGTGCTCCAGCAGGGCGCTGACATCGCCGAGGTAGGCCCGGACGGTGTGCGGCGAGGTGTTCCGCTCGGCCGCGAGGTGCCGGCCGAACGCGGCCAGCGCCCGGCTCAGCGGCTCGGCCAGCTGCCCCGCGGGTCGCTCTGCTGGCTCAGCCATCCACCCAGTGTGGCACCGGCCGCCGGTTACTCCACCGTGACACTCTTGGCCAGGTTGCGCGGCTTGTCCACGTCGTTCCCGAGGGCGACCGCCGCGTGGTAGGCGAGTATCTGCAGCGGCACGGAGAGCAGGATCGGGTCCAGTTCCGGCTCGTTCTTCGGCACCCGGATCACGTGGTCGGCCAGCTTGGCGTCCAGGTCGGTGTGCGCGATCGCCACGATCGGGCCGCGCCGGGCACGGATCTCGCCCAGCGTGGAGAGGTTCTTGTCCAGCAGGTCGTCGTCCGGCACGATCGCGACCGTCGGCAGGTCCGGGCTGACCAGGGCCAGCGGCCCGTGCTTGAGCTCGCTGGCCGGGTAGGCCTCCGCGTGCAGGTAGGAGACCTCCTTAAGCTTTTGCGCGCCCTCCCGGGCGACCGGGAAGCCGCGGACCCGGCCGATGAAGAACAGGCCCCGGGCGCCGACCAGCCCGGCGGCCACGTCGGCGATGTGCTCCTCGTCGGCGAGTATCTCCTCGATCTGATCGGGCAGCGCGCGCAGCCCGGCGATGATCCGCCTGCCGTCGCTGGGCGACAGGTCATGGATGCGGCCCAGGTGCAGGGCGAGCAGCGCGAACGCCACCGCCGTGGCGGTGAAGGTCTTGGTCGAGGTGACCGACACCTCCGGCCCGGCGTGCAGGTACATGCCGCCGCCGCACTCCCGCGCGATGGCGCTGCCGACCGAGTTGACCACGCCGAGCACCTGGCCGCCCTTGCGCTTCAGTTCCTGCACCGCGGCCAGCGTGTCGTAGGTCTCCCCGGACTGGCTCACCCCGACGTACAGCGTGTCCGCCTCCACCACGGGGTTGCGGTAGCGGAACTCCGAGGCCGGCTCGGCCTGCGCCGGGATCCGGGCCAGGTCCTCGATGAGCTGGGCGCCGACCTGCCCGGCGTAGTAGGCGGAGCCGCAGCCCAGGACCAGCATCCGGCGGATCTCGCGGAGTTGCCGCGGGTCCAGGTTCAGCCCGCCCAGGTGGGCGGTGTTGAACCGGGCGTCGATCCGGCCACGCAGCGCCCGCTCGACCGCCCGGGGCTGCTCGTGGATCTCCTTACGCATGAAGTGCGTGTAGCCCTCGGCGTCGTAGGAGCCGAAGTCGGTGTCGATGATGAACGGCTGCTTGGTGGTGGTCCGGGCGTCCAGGGTGGCGGTGCGGAAGCCGTCCGCCCGCACCGTGGCCACCTCGCCGTCGTCCAGGTGCACCACCTGGCGGGTGTAGCGGACCAGGGCGGCGATGTCCGAGGCGACGAACATCTCCTTGTCGCCGAGGCCGAGCACGACCGGGCTGCCGTTGCGGGCGGCCACGATCCGGTCTGGCTGCCGCGCGTCCAGCACCACGATGCCGTAGGTGCCGACCACCGAGGTGAGCGCCTGGCGGACCGCTTCCTCCAGGTCATCGGCGCCGCTGGCCGCGATCAGGTGGGCCAGTACCTCGCTGTCCGTCTCGGATTGGAACACCGCGCCGTCGGCGATCAGCTTGGCCCGCAACTCGTCGGCGTTCTCGATGATGCCGTTGTGCGCGATCGCGATCGGCCCGCAGACGTGCGGGTGCGCGTTCACGTCGCTCGGCTCGCCGTGCGTCGCCCACCGGGTGTGCCCGATCCCCGGGCTGCCCTTGAACCGCGCCGGCAGGCCGCCGGCCAGGTCGGCGACCCGGCCCTTGGTCTTGTGCACCCGGATCTCGCCGGACCGGCTCAGCACCGCGATCCCGGCCGAGTCGTAGCCGCGGTACTCGAGCCGGGTCAGCCCCTCGAGCAGGACAGGGACGCAGTCACGGCCCCCGATATGAGCGACGATTCCGCACATACTTCTTCCCCCCTGTCAGCCGTAGATGATGCGGCGCAACTGGCGCTGCGAGTACTGGGGCGGTGCCACCAGCCGTTGCTGCAGCTCAGCGGCAATCCGCTGGAACGCCTGGTCGTTGCTGAGGCCGCGTGCCGTCAGCTCACCATGGCGCCGGCGGACGAACGTCTTCGCTGGCTCGGAGAAATACCCGACCACCTCAGCGATCAACCGCTCCGCCTCTCCGACGCCCAGCGCGCTGCTCCGGGTTACGTGCGCGATCAGGTCGTCGAACGGTTGCTGCGCGCCTGCCACCGCCCCAGCATGAGGGATTCACTCGCAGAAGGCAAAGATCCTGCCCGAAATCGGGCAGGAATACCCGGAATCAGCCGGGCGGCCGGACCCGCCAGCCGCGCGCGCAGCGCTCCACGTAACCTCCCGCTGCGAGCTGTCCCAGGCATCGCAACACGGTATCGAAGTCCACTCCGGCCGACACCGCGATCCGGGCCGGCCCCCAGCCGGTGCGGGCCGGGACCGCCTCCAGCACGCCGCGGCTCACCGGATCCAGCTCGTCGCGCTCCAGGACCGGGCCGCCGGCGGCCGGCCAGCTCATCCGGGTCGAACGCCAGCTGGCCGAGCACGTCCGCCGCGCCGGTCACGCACTCCGCACCCCACTCCCTGATCGCCAGGTGGCAGCCTGCGGACGCGGTCGAGGTGACCGGGCCCGGCACGGCCATCAGCGGCCGGTTGAGATCCCGGGCGTGCCGGGCGGTGTTCAGCGCACCACTGCGCAGTGCCGCCTCGACCACCACGGTTCCGCGGCTGAGCGCGGCGATCAGCCGGTTGCGGACGAGGAATCCAGGCCTGGTCGGGGTCCGGCCTGGCGGCCGCTCGCTGACCAGTGCGCCGTGCGCGGCGATGGCCTGGAACAGCTCGTGGTGGCCCCGCGGGTACGGATCGTCCAGCCCGGAGGCCAGCACCGCGATCGTGATGCCCTCGGCGCTGAGCGCGCCGCGATGGGCCCAGCCGTCGATGCCGAACGCGCCGCCCGACACCACCGCCCAGCCGCGTTCGGCGAGGGCGGCGGCCAGCTCGGCGCAGACGTGCTGGCCGTAGGCGGTGGCGGCGCGGGTGCCGACGATGGATACCGAGCGCAGGCAGGCGAACCGGAGGTCGGCGCTGCCCCGCACCCACAGCGCCCACGGGCAGGCATCGCCGAGCACGCCGAGCTGGCTGGGCCAGCCCGGGTCGCCGGGGCACAGCAGCCGGATCCCGGCTCGCTCCCAGGCGTCCAGGGTGAGCTGGGTGGGCATGTCGCCCAGCCGGGCTGTCCAGCGGCACAGCGCGCGGTCCAGGCCCGGGATGGCCGAGCCGGCCGCGTGGTCGCCCGGCGGCCACGTCCCGGCGGTCAGCGCGGCCACGATCGCGCCCGGTGAGCAGGTCCGCAGGAGGGCGCCCAGTTGCTCGTCACCCGGCTCGGCCAGCCAGCTCAGCGCGGCCCGGGCCAGCCGCTCCGACTCGCGCGTCATCCGGACACCCCTAGCCATAGACCGAGCGCGTAGCTGGTCTGGTCCGCGGTCGGCCGGGGCAGCGCGGCCAGGTCGGCCAGCGTCCAGGCCACCCGGAGCACCCGGTGCACCCCACGCGCGCTGATCTGTCCCAGGTCCATGGCCCGCTCCAGCGGCCGGAGCGCGCCCGGGGCCGGCCGGAAGCGCCGGCTGATCTCGCTGCCCGGGATCTCCGCGTTGAGCCGCCACGGGCTGTCCCGCAGCCGGTCCGCCGCACGCTCCCGGGCCGCCGCCACCCGGGCCGCGACGGTGCCGCTCGGCTCGGCGAACGCGGCGTCGCTGAGCAGCTCGCGGCGGCTCACCGGGAGGAATTCGACCTTCACATCCACCCGGTCGAGCAGCGGCCCGGACAGCCGGGCCAGGTACCTGCGGCGGACCGCGGGCGTGCATTCGCAGGCAGCCTGCGGCCCGGCGCCCTTGGCACACGGGCACGGGTTGGCCGCCAGTACCAGGGTGAACCGGGCCGGGAACCGCGCGGTCAGGCCCGATCTCGCGATCACCACCTCGCCCGACTCCAGCGGCTGGCGCAGCGCGTCGAGCACGTCCCGGCCGAACTCCGGGGCCTCATCGAGGAAGAGACACCCCCGGTGCGCCAGGCTGGCTGCCCCCGGCCGGATCACCCCGCTCCCCCCGCCCACGATGGCCGCCTTGGTCGCGGTGTGGTGCGGCGCGCAGAACGGCGGCGCGGTCAGTAGCGGGCCCTGGTCCGGGAGCACGCCAGCCACCGAATGGATCGAGGTGACCTCCAGCGCCGCCGCCATGTCCAGCCGGGGCAGCACGGTCGGCATCCGCTCGGCCAGCATGGTCTTGCCGACGCCGGGCGGCCCGAGCAGACACAGGTGATGCCCGCCCGCCGCACAGATCTCCGCGGCCCGCCGCGCGGTTGGCTGACCCAGCACGTCAGCCAGGTCTAACTCGTGGGCGGCTGGCGTCATGCTGCCGACCGGCGCGCCCGCTGGTTCCGCGCCCCCGTCGGTCACCTGCACCGGGTCCGCCGCTTCGGACGGCGCTTCATCGCGCAGCCAGCCGAGCAGCCCGGACAGCGTCCTGGCGCTGACCACGCGCAGGCCAGGGACCAGCGCCGCCTCCGCGGCATTGGCCCGCGGCACAGCCACCTGGCGGAACCCACTGGCGGCCGCGGCGGCCATGGCAGGCAGCACTCCCCGCACTGGGCGCAGCTGCCCATCCAGGCCGAGCTCGCCCAGAAACGCGATGCCCTCGACGGAAGCAGCCGGAACCGCGTTGGCCGCGCTCAGGATGGCGACGGCGATGCCAAGGTCAAAGCCGCTGCCCCGTTTGGGCAGGCTGGCGGGCGACAGCCCAACGGTGAGCCGGCGTTGCGGCCACTGCTCACGGCTGTTGATGATCGCCGCCCGGATCCGGTCTCTCGCCTCCCGCAGGGCCGTGTCCGGGAGCCCGACCAGGAGGAGCCCGGGCAGACCGTTCTGGATGTCGGCCTCGATCTCTACCTCGTGGCCCTCGACCCCGACCAGCGCGATCGCGTGAGTGCGGGCGACCGGCACGTCAGGCCACCCCTCTTACGTGCTCGATCGTGAAGTGCCCGGCCCGGTCCCGGACCAGCCCGATCACGTCGATCCGCACCTCGTCGAACAGCACCCCGTGCGCCCTGATCCAGCTGACGGCCAGCCGCCGCAGCCGGGCCTGCTTGCGCCGGCTGATGGCCTCGAGCGGGCTGCCGAAGCCCAGCCCGGACCGCGTCTTGACCTCACAGGCGACGAGCACCCGGCGCTCCGCCGCCACGATGTCCAGCTCGCCCTCGGCGCAGCGCCAGTTCCGGTCGAGTATCCGCATCCCGGCCTGCTGTAGGTACTCGGCCGCCAACTGCTCGCCCAGCCGGCCCAGATCATCTTTGTCCGCCATCCGGCATCACCTCCGATGCTGAACGCTGCCGGAGACGGCGGCGGGCGCCCAGGATCAGTTACGCCGCTGTGGACAGGGCAGCGCGAAACCGCGGAGCTGTGGATAGCGGGGCGGATTTGTCGCCCCTGGATGCTTGAATGCAGCCGGGGCCGGCTACTTGTCGGGCACCTCGAGCTCGGACCGGGCCAGTTCCTCGACGTTGACGTCCTTGAACGTGACAACCCGCACGTTCTTCACGAACCGGGCCGGCCGGTACATGTCCCAGACCCACGCGTCCTGCATGATGACCTCGAAGTACACCTCGCCGTTCTCGGCGCTGTGCACGTTCAGCTCCACCTGATTCGTGAGATAGAACCGGCGCTCGGTCTCGACCACATGGGTGAACAGCCCCACGACATCCCGGTACTCGCGGTAGAGCTGCAGCTCCATCTCGGTCTCGTACTTCTCGAGATCCTCTGCGCTCATCTGCTCCCCCTCCGTTCAGACGTCGTCGGGAGGTCCGGTCTGGCTGGGATCAACCATAAGTCAATTCTCCATCCAGCAATTCCCCGGGCCTCATCTGCTCCGGAACCATCCCGGCCAGGTCATCGTCCGCCGGGACGTCGTCCGCCCAGCCGTCCGGCGGCCCGGCGCCGCGCTGCGCCAGCCCCATGACGTTAGCGAACGAGGCCCGGTGCTCCGAGCATGGCCCATGCTCGGTCAGCGCCCGCATGTGACTACGGGTGGAATATCCCTTGTGCTGGGCGAACCCGTAGGCCGGGTGATGCTCCGACAGCTCGGTCATGATCCGGTCCCTGGTCACCTTGGCCACGATGGAGGCGGCGGCCACGCAGGCGGCCACCTCGTCGCCCTTCCACATGGCCAGGGCGGGCACGCCGAGACCGCGCACCGCGAAGCCGTCGGTGAGCGCGTAACCCGGCCTGGGGGTCAGCCCGGCCAGGGCGCGGCGCATGCCCTCGATGTTGCACACATGCAGCCCACAGGAGTCGATCTCGCGGGCCGGGATGATGACCCGGTGCCAGCCCAGCGCCGTCCGGGTCACCTCCTGGTAAGCCTCCTCCCGGGCAGCCGGGGTGAGCTGCTTCGAGTCGGCGATGCCGGTGAGCCCGGAGAGCTTGGCCGGGTTCAGCATCACCGCGGCCACCACCAGCGGGCCAGCGCAGGCGCCGCGGCCCGCCTCGTCGATCCCCGCCACCGGGGACAGCCCGGCCCGGATCAGGACGCGCTCGTATCCGGTCAGTCCGGCCGCGCGCCGGGGGGTGTAACCGGGATGCCGCCACTCTGCCGCTGCCACGGGCTCACCAGTGTCCACGCCGGCGCCGCAGCCGGGCTCCCACCCGGCGGCCGGCCCGGCGGCGCAACCTTCGCTCCACCAGCAGGAGCGGCACCGCGGCGGCGCCTGCTACCCCGGCGGGGGCGGCCGGGCTGGTCAGGGCGGCGAGTGCGACGCTGCTGGCGTTCAACTTGTTGAAGGTGGTGGGGATGGGCAGCACCCGGAACCGGCTCGGCGGCCACAAGATCAGGAACGCCCGGCCGACCACCTGACTCTCCGGGATGGTGCCGCCGCCGGGGTCGCCAATGTGGCCGCGCGAGTCGTAGGACACGTTGCGGTGATCGCCCATCACCCACAGCCGCCCGGGCGGCACCCGGATGCTGAACTTGGTCATCGACGGCGGGTTCCCCGGGTACAGGTAGGACTTCTCGCTCAGCGGCACGCCGTTGACGGTGACCTGGCCCTGGGCGTTGCAGCAGACGACGTGGTCCCCGGGCAGCCCGATCACCCGCTTGATGTAGTCGTGCACGCCGGGGGAGATGCCGAACAGGCCGACCACGGCGTGGCCGAACTCGCTGGCCCAGCGGACGATCGGGTCAGTGGACTGGGGCGGGCTGGGCGGATCCCAGGAGCCTTCCCCGTTGAACACGATGACGTCCCCGCGGTCGATCGAGCGGAAGTGGTAGATCAGCTTGTTGACCAGGACCTTGTCCCCGATGTCGAGCGTGTTCTCCATCGACGAGGACGGGATGAAGAAGGCCTGGATCACGTAGGTCTTGATGACCAGCATGATCAGCAGCGCGAACACGAACAGCGCGATGAGCTCGACCCACCAGGAGATCCGCCGCCGCCGGCGGACCGCGGCCGCGGTGCGCCGGGTGCCCGCCGTGGGCGTGGCCGCGGGGCCGGTCCCCCCGTCCGCGCCGGCCCCGTCCGGGCCGGCGCCGTCCGGGTCAGCACTGTCCGGGCCGACGCCATCCGGGCCGGCACCGCCCGGGCTGGTCCCGCGCGCCGCACCGGCGCCCCCGGCCGCACCATCGGCGCCAGCCGGGCCGCGGCGGGGCAGCCCGGTCATCGTCTCGGTGCGCAGCGCCTCCGGGTCCCCGCCGACCACGCCATCACCATGGTGGCCAGGCCGGCCAGCGCCTGGTGCGCCGCTCATCGGCGGATCGCCCATTCCCCGGTCATCGTTCATTGGGTTGACCCTAGCGCCGGGGCGGACGTGAGGTGCGCCCGCAGGCGGCGGCGCGCCCGCGGGCACAGCCACATCCCGGCTAGCCCGCCGTCATCAGTGCCGGCCACCAGACGTAGCGCGGCTAGCGGGCCGGCTCGCGGCGTTCCCGGATCCGCGCGGCCTTACCGCGCAGCGACCGGAGGTAGTACAGCTTGGCCCGGCGGACTTGGCCCCGGGTGACCAGCTCGATCTTGTCCAGCGAGGGGCTGTGCACCGGGAACGTGCGCTCCACGCCCACCCCGTAGCTGATCTTGCGGACGGTGAAGGTCTCCCGGGCCCCGCCGCCCTGGCGCCGGATGACAACGCCCTGGAAGACCTGGATCCGCGACCGGGTGCCTTCCGTGACCCGCACGTGTACTTTCAGCGTGTCCCCGGGGCGGAAGTCGGGGATGTCAGAGCGGATCTGGGCCTGCTCCAGCTCAGCGATCGCGGTGTGCATGGCTAAGGTTCCTCAGTTATCCTCACGCGCGCACAGGCCAGCGAACGCGTGGCATCGGTCTCGTCGGTGTCCCGGGCCACGGCGGGCGCCAGGACGCGCACCCGCTGGGTCGGCCTAATGTGGGTGGCGGACTTCAGTGTGCCATATCTTTGGCGCTGACCGGAAAGCCAGCGTCCAGGAGGACCTCCCGGTCCCGGCGATCCAGCGTACCGGCCGCCAGCCGGGCGACCAGATCCGGGCGGACCGCGGCCGTCCGGCGCAGCGCCTCGTCGCGCCGCCAGCGGGCGATGGCGGCGTGGTCGCCGGACAGCAGGACAGGGGGGACCTCGCGGCCGCGCCACACCCGGGGCCTGGTGTACGCCGGCCCTTCCAGCAGCCCGGCCATCGGCCCGCCGCCGCCGCCGAACGAATCGTCGGCCGCGGACCCGGCATTGCCCAGCACCCCGGGCAGCAGCCGGGTGATCGCGTCGATCATGACCAGCACCGCGGGCTCGCCGCCGGACAGCACGTAATCCCCGATGGACAGCTCGTCCACCGGCATCCGCTCCCGCGCGTCCGCGACCACCCGCGCGTCGATCCCCTCGTACCGTCCACAAGCAAACACCAGCCATGCCGAACGCCCCAGCTCAGCCGCGACGGTCTGGTTGAACGGCAGTCCAGCGGGAGTGGGGACAACCAGGCGGGGCTGGCCAGGATCAGTCCCGGTCACCTCGTCCAGGGCTTCGCCCCACGGCTGCGGCGCCATCACCATCCCCGGGCCGCCGCCGAACGGCGCGTCGTCCACCGTGCGGTGCACGTCATGCGCCCACCGGCGGAGGTCATGGACCTGCAACTGGATGGTTCCGCGGGCCGCCGCCTTGCCGAGCAGCGACACGCTCAGCGGGGTGAAGTACTCCGGGAAGATCGTGATGATGTCGATACGCATCCGGTCACCTCACCCGGGGCCGGGTTCCGCCGCGCCGAGCTCGAGCAGCCCCGGCGGCGGGTCGATGACCAGCCGCCCGGCGGCCACGTCAACCACGGGCACGATCGCGGCCACGAACGGGACGAGCAGCCCGTCAGCGCCATCCGGTGGGGCCAGCGGCCCAGGCCGGGCCCGGCCTGGGCCGCTGCCGACAGGCCCGGCGGTGACTGGCGCGGCTTCGCCGCGCCCGGCAGGCTCGATCACGAGCAGGTCCTGGCCGTGGTGGCGGACGTCGGTCACCCGGCCGACCGGCTCGCCGGACACGGTGACCACGGCCAGCCCGATCAGCTCGTGATCGTGGAACTCATCGGGGTCAGCCGAGGATCCGGCCTCGGCGGAGTCCAGGGTCAGCCAGACGCCGCGCAGGCTGTCGGCCTGACTCCGGTCGGTGATCCCGGCGAAGTCGACCAGCAGCCGCCCGGTGTGCCAGCGGACCGACGCCACGGTCAGCGGGCCGGCCTCGGCCGGGTCGGTGGCCAGCACTGAGCCCACCGCGAACCGGCGGTCCGGCTCATCGGTGTGCACTGTTACCGACACCTCGCCGCGCACCCCGTGCGGCCGGGTGATCCGGCCCACGACCAGTTGCATGACGAGCTAGCGGACCTCGTCCACGTCGAGCAGGTTGACCCGGACGTACTTGCCGCCGGCCAGCGAGCCGATGACGGTGCGCAGCGCCTTGGCCGTCCGGCCGCCGCGGCCGATGACCTTGCCCAGATCCTCGGGGTGCACGCGCACCTCGAGGACCTGGCCCCTGCGCAGCCCGTGGCTGGCCACCCGCACGTCGTCTGGGTATTCCACGATGCCCTTCACCAGGTGCTCAAGGGCCTCTTCCAGCATGTCAGGCTCCGTTGCCCTGCTCCGTGGCCGTGGCCGCCGCCGCTTCGCCAGCGTCCGCCGGCTCGGGCTTCGCGGCACTGTCCTTCTTGGCACCGGCCTTGGCGCTCTTGTCCTCGGCCGTGTCCTTGGCGGCCGAGGCGTCACCGGCCTTGTCCTTGGCCTTGTCCGCCTTGGCGGTGTCCGGCTTGGCCTTGTCCGCCTTGGCGGTGTCCGGCTTGGCCTTGTCAGCCTTGGCGGTGTCCGGCTTGGCCTTGTCAGCCTTGGCGGTGTCCGGCTTGGCCTTGTCAGCCTTGGCGGTGTCCGGCCTTGGCCGTGTCAGCCTTGGCGGTGTCAGCCTTGGCCGTGTCAGCCTTGGCCGTGTCAGCCTTGGCCGTGTCAGCCTTGGCCGTCTCAGCCTTGGCCGTCTCAGCCTTGGCCGTCTCAGCCTTGGCAGTGTCCAGCTTGGCCGTGTCCGGCTTGGCGGTGTCTGGCTTGGCGGTGTCTGGCTTGGCCGTGTCGGCCTTGCCGCTGGCCTGCCTGCCGCCGGCCCGGCCGGCTGGCCTGGCCGCCCTGGCGGCCGGCTCGGGCTGGTCGTCGGCGCCCTTGCCGGCCGGCCTGCGGCCCTTGCCCTTGGCGCTGTCGCCAGTGCCCACGGCCTCGGCCACCGCAGCCGCGTAGGCGTCCTTCTTGTCCGCCTTCGGCGCCGCGGTCTTCAGCGTCCCCTCGGCACCGGGCAGGCCCTTGAACTTCTGCCAGTCGCCGGTGACCTCAAGGATCTTCCGCACCGGGTCGGTCGGCTGCGCGCCGACGGACAGCCAGTGCTGGGCCCGCTCAGAGTTGACCTCGATGAACGACGGCTCGTTCATCGGGTGGTATTTCCCGATCTCCTCGATCGCGCGGCCGTCCCGCTTGGTGCGGGCGTCAGCCACGATGATCCGGTAATACGGCGCGTGGATCTTGCCCATGCGCTTCAGCTTGATCTTGACAGCCACGGGTGTGGTCTCTCCCAGAACGATCGGATGCAGGCAACGCTCGCGCCGGGTGGGGACCACCGCGTCGGCCTACTCGGTCCCGGGCCGGCGAGCGTGAGAGGGCGTCGCCAGACCGGGAGGTGTCCCAGACATTGTGCCAGACAGATCGGGCCAGGGCGTAATCAGCGCCGAAGCGGGCCGGTCTGCCGGGGTTACTTGTCGTCCTTTTTGGATTGGCGGCGGCGGCCGAGCAGGCCGAAACCGGCCGGCAGGCTGCCGGGGCCGTTAACCGCGCCGTCTGGCGACGGCAGCTTGCCGAGATCGGGGATAGCGCGGCGCAGCGCCGGGTTGGCGTTGAGCGCGTCCAGGCTGGCGGCCAGCTCCTCCGGTGAGCCGGGCAGCCCGCCGTCAGCGCCCTGGCCCAGCCCCGGCGCTCCCTGGCCAGCACCGTTACCCGCGTGGGCACCGGAAGCTGGCTTGCCGGCGGCCTTGCCCGCCGCCGGGTTGCCGCCGGGCCGTCCGCCCTTGGGCTTCTTCTTCGCCTTCTTCTTCGCGCTCTTGCTCACCGCGCGGCGCATGCCTGGGATGGGCGGCATGCCGGGCATCCCGCCGCCGCCCATCATCTGGCGCATCATCTTCTGGCCTTCGAGGAACCGGACGACGAGGTTGTTGACCTCGCCCACGGTGACCCCGGACCCGTTGGCAATGCGGGCCCGGCGGGACCCGTTGAGGATCTTCGGGTTGCGCCGCTCGGCCGGGGTCATCGAGTTGACGATGGCCGCCGCCCGGTCCAGGTCCTTGTCGTCGATCTGGCTGAGCATCTCGCGGTTCTGCGCCGCGCCGGGCAGCATGCCGAGCAGGTTGCCGATCGGCCCGAGCTTGCGCACCATGGCTAGCTGCTCGACGAAGTCCTCCAGGGTGAAGCCGTCGCCGGAGGCCAGCTTCCCGGCCATCTTGGCCGTCTGGTCCTCGTCGAAGGCCCGCTCGGCCTGCTCGATCAGGGTGAGCACGTCGCCCATGTCGAGGATGCGCGAGGCCATCCGGTCCGGGTGGAAGACGTCGAAGTCCTCGAGCTTCTCGCCGGACGAGGCGAACATCACCGGCCGGCCGGTCAGCTGCCGGATGGACAGCGCGGCACCACCGCGGGCGTCACCGTCCAGCTTGGTGAGCACGACCCCGTCGTAGCCGACGCCGTCGAGGAAGGCCTGGGCGGTGGCCACCGCGTCCTGGCCGATCATCGCGTCCACCACGAACAGGATCTCGTCCGGGTCGGTCGCGTCCCTGATCGAGATGGCCTGGCGCATCAGCTCCTCGTCGATGCCCAGCCGGCCCGCGGTGTCGATGATGACCACGTTGTGCTGCCGGCGGCGCGCTTCCTCCACCGACTCGCGGGCCACCGCGACCGGGTCGCCCACGCCGTTGCCCGGCTCAGGGGCGAACACCGGCGCCCCGGCCCGCTCCCCTATCACCTGCAGCTGCTGGACCGCGTTCGGGCGCTGCAGGTCGGCCGCGACCAGCAGCGGCGTGTTGCCCTGGCTCTTCAGCCACAGCGCCAGCTTGCCGGCCAGCGTGGTCTTACCGGAGCCCTGCAGGCCCGCCAGCATGATCACGGTCGGCGGCACCTTGGCGAAGCGGATCCGCCGGGCCTCGCCGCCCAGGATCTCGATCAGTTCCTCGTGAACGATCTTGATGACCTGCTGCGCCGGGTTCAGCGCCGTGGATACCTCTTCCGACGACGCCCGCTCCTTGATCCGGGCGATGAACTCCCGCACCACGGGGAGCGCCACGTCCGCCTCGAGCAGCGCGATACGGATCTCGCGGGCCGTCGCATCGATGTCCGCGGGGGACAGCCGCCCGCGCCCGCGGAGCGTAGAGAAGACCTGGGTCAGCCGGTCGGAGAGAGTCTCGAACACGCATCCCAGGCTATCCGGTCGGGGCCACCGGGTCAGTGCCGCTGGAACGTCCGCCCGGGCGCGCCCTTACTCAATGGTGAAGAACGGCTCTCCTGACAGACCGGGCGAGACGTCCGATCATTCGCGGTAGGGGGCGGTAGGGGGACCGTGAAATGCGGCCCGAATAGCAGAAGAAGAACACCTTAGGCCAGCGCGGCGAGCACCTGGGCGGCGATCTTGCCGCGGATGCGGGACCCGCCGACCGGCCCACCGGAGGTGTCCACCACGTAGAACACGTCCACCGCCTCCGCGCCCAGGGTCTCCACCCGGGCCGCCCGCACGTCCAGGCCGCAGTCGCCGAGCGCCCGGCCGATCCGCCATAGCAGGCCGGGCGCGTCGTGCGCGCGGACCTCGACCACGGTCGCGGTCCGCGAGGCGTCGTCCAGCAGGGTGACCTTGGGCGGCGCCACCGGGACCGGGACCGGCGAGTCGCGGTAGGCCCGCATCCGCCGCTCCAGCCGTTCGGCCACGTCCAGCCGCCCGGCCAGCGCCCGGCGCAGGTCGCTGCTGACCAGGTCGGCGTCGGGCGGGTCGCCGAACTCCGGCGTCACGGTGAACGCCGCCACCGCCATCGTGCCGTGCGAGGTCGCGTTGGCCGAACGCACCGCCAGCCGGTGTGACGCCAGCACCCCGGCCGCCTGCCAGAGCAGCCCGGGCCGGTCCGGCGCCACGATGGTCACCTCGGCGCCGGTGACCCGGGCCGCGGGCACGCCCTCGTCGGCCAGGGCGGCCTGATCCGGGCGGAGCGGCAGCGGCTCCGGCGGTGGCTCACCCGCCAGCCGCGACTCGACCCGCCGGACCAAGTCCCCGACCAGGCCCTCTTTCCAGTCGTTCCACGCGGCCGGCCCGGTGGCCAGGCCGTCCGCGATGGCCAGCGCGTGCAGCAGCCCGAGCAGCGGCCGGCCGCCGACCACCGCGGCCACCTGGGACACGGTGACCGGGTCGTCCAGGTCGCGCCGGGTCGCGGTCTGCGGCAGCAGCAGGTGGTGCCGGACCGCGCCGGCCACCAGCTCGGCGTCGGATGGGCCGAGACCGACCCGCCGGGCCACGTCCCGGGCCACCACCTCCCCGGTGACCCGGTGGTCCCCGGGCCAGCCCTTGCCGATGTCGTGCAGCAGCGCGGAGAGCAGCAGCAGGTCAGGCCGGGCCACGTCGCGGGTCAGCACGGCGGACCGGACGGCCGTCTCCACCAGGTGCCGGTCCACGGTGTAGGTGTGCAGCGGGTTGCGCTGCGGCCGGTTCCGCACCCGCTCCCAGTCCGGCAGCAGGCTCGCCACCAGGCCCTCCTGGTCCAGCGCCTCCCACACCGGAACGGTGGCTGGGCCCGCCCCGAGCAGCGCGACCAGGGCGCCCCTGGCCTCCGGCGGCCAGGGCACCGGCAGCGGCGGGCAGTCCGCCAGCCGGGTCAGCGTGCGGGGGGCCAGCACCAGCCCGGCCTGGGCGGCCGCGGCCGCGGCGCGCAGCGGCAGCGCCGGGTCGGCGGCCGGGTCCGCGGCCCGGGCCAGCACCACCTCGCCGTCCTGCTCGACCAGGCCGTCGGCCAGCGGCTGGCGCTGCGCCTTGCCCCGCCGCCTGCCGCCCCGGCTGCGCTGGGCCTGGCGGAATGCCTGATCCACCGAGTAGGCCACAGCCCGGCCGGCGCCGGCCAGGTGGCGCATGAGCGCGTCCGCGTCCAGCAGCCCGAGGACCCGGGCCACCTCATCCTGCTCCTGCAGGACGAGCCGGTCGGTGGGCCGCCCGGTGATCTCGTGCAGCGCGTGCCGCGCGTCCATGATCGACTCGTACGCGGCCCGGACCCGCGGCCCCGGGCCGGGCGCCACCCAGGCGGCCGCGATGGCCTGGATCGCGTGCACGTCGCGCAGCCCGCCGCGGGTTTCCTTGAGGTCCGGTTCGAGCAGGAACGCGAGTTCACCGCTGCGCTCGGTCCGCTCCACGTGCAGCGCCTGGAGCTCGGCCAGCCGGGTGCCGGCGCGGGCGCGCCAGTCCTCCAGCGCACCGGCCCGCAACGCGCTGGTCAGCTCGGGGTCCCCGGCCACGTGCCGGGCATAGAGCAGGCCCAGGGCGACCTTGAGATCTTTCCTGGCCACCTTGCGGGCCTGGCTAGTGGTCCGCACGGCGTGATCCAGCCGGGTGCCCGAATCCCAGATCGGGTACCAGATCCGGTCGGCCATGGCCGCGATGCCGTCCCGGCTGGCGTGCAGCAGCAGGACGTCCAGGTCGCTGCCGGGCAGCAGTTCCCGGCGGCCGTACCCGCCCACCGCGACCAGCGCGACACCGGGCTCCGCGCCGAGCAGGGACGCCAGCCAGCGGTCGGTCTCCGCGCTGCGCCGGGCCCGGTCGCTGGCGAAGGAGGTCAGCGGCGGCCCGTCGGAGTGGGGACGGGCAGCGGGTGCGGACATTACGCCTGCCTTCCCGGGCCCGTCACGCGCACCCCGACCAGGCCTCCTACTGTGTCCGTGGGCTAGAGCGCGCCCGAGCCGCGCTCACCGGTGCGCACCCGCACCACCGTGTCCACCGGGACCGACCAGACCTTCCCGTCACCGATCCGGCCGGTCTGCGCGGCCTTGACGATCACCCCGATCAAGTCGTCCGCGTCCTCATCCTCGCACAGCACCTCCAGCCGGACCTTGGGCACCAGGTCAACCTGGTATTCGGCGCCCCGGTAGACCTCGGTGTGACCACGCTGCCGGCCGTAGCCGCTGGCCTCGCTCACGGTCATCCCATGGACACCGAAGGCCTGCAGCGCCGCCTTCGCCTCGTCCAGCTTGAACGGTTTGATCACGGCAGTGATGAGCTTCATGCGACCACCTTCTCGGGGCACCCTGTCCTGTGCCGACCCTCTGCCCGAGGCGTTTCGCCCGCCCGCACGGAGTGTTTCGGCGGCGTGAAAGACAAGGGTCACATGTTACGGGGACGTTTCTCCCCTGGTACCAGCGTTAATTGCCGAGGATCGCGTCCACGAACGCGTCCGGTTCGAACGGAGCCAGGTCATCCGGGCCCTCGCCCAGGCCGACCAGCTTGACCGGCACGCCGAGCTCGCGCTGCACCTGGAACACGATGCCGCCCTTGGCCGTGCCGTCCAGCTTGGTCAGCACGATCCCGGTGACGTCCACCGCCTCGGCGAACACCCGGGCCTGGCGCAGCCCGTTCTGTCCCGTGGTGGCGTCCAGCACGAGCAGGACCTCGTCCACGGTGGCCTTCTTCTCGATCACCCGCTTGATCTTGCCCAGCTCGTCCATCAGGCCGGTCTTGGTGTGCAGCCGGCCGGCCGTGTCCACGATGACGCAGCCCACCCGCTGGTCGATGCCGGTGCTGACCGCCTCGAACGCCACGCTGGCCGGGTCCGCGCCCTCCTTGTCGGAGCGGACCACCGGGGCCCCGATCCGGCCGGCCCAGGTCTGCAGCTGGTCGGCGGCCGCGGCCCGGAACGTGTCCGCCGCCCCGAGCAGCACCGTCTCGCCCTCGCCGATCAGGGCCCGGCCGAGCTTGCCGCACACGGTGGTCTTGCCGGTGCCGTTGACGCCCACCATGAGCACCACCGCGGGCCGGTCGCCGTGCGGGGTGGTGTGCAGGGTGCGGTCGGTGTCCGCGCCGAGCTGGATGATCAGCTCGGCGCGCAGCATGCCGCGCACCTCGTCCGGGCTCTGCGGGCCGGCCACCTTGACCTGGGTTTTGAGCTCTTCGACGATCTGCCGGGCCGGCCCGGCGCCGATGTCGGCGGTGATCAGCGTGTCCTCGATGTCGTCCCAGGCCTCGTCGTCCAGGACGTCCCGGGAGAGCAGGCTGAGCAGCACCGACCCGAAGCCGCCGCGGGAGGCGGCCAGCCGCCCGCGCAGCCGGGCCAGGCGGCCGCGCAGCGGGGCGGGCGCGGGTTCTACCGGGGCTGGCTGGGCCGCGGGGGGTAGCACTTCCTCGACCCCGGGGGTGGCGGTGTCCACGTCCTGACCGGGTGGCGCGACGGTCTGCTGCCGGTCTGGCGGCGCGGCGGGCGGCTCCGCGGGCGGCTCCGGCGGCGCGGCCACCCGGCGCCGGCCCGGCCGCACCAGCAGCGTTGTCCCGGCGCCGGCGATGAGCAGAATAAAGATCAAGCCAAGAATGATCGCGAGTTCCATAACGGCCCCAGTCTGGCAGACACTCCAGCGGGGCTAATCCCCCATCTGCGGTGGGTCATGCCCGTTCAGGCGGATTCGCGCTCGCGGAGCCGCTGGC
This sequence comes from uncultured Actinomycetes bacterium, assembly GCA_963717125.1. Taxonomy (GTDB): domain Bacteria; phylum Actinomycetota; class Actinomycetes; order Streptosporangiales; family Streptosporangiaceae; genus RYN-230. The sequence continues at coordinate 133,087 of CAVQVG010000017.1, read as the reverse complement.
TGACCACGGTGGACACGCCGTCGCCGCGCATGCTGATGCCGTACAGCGCGTCGGCGATCTCCATGGTGCGCTTCTGGTGGGTGATGATCAGCAGCTGGGAGACCGACCGGAGCTCCTCGAAGATGTGCAGCAGGCGCTGCATGTTCGTGTCATCAAGGGCGGCCTCGACCTCGTCGAGCACGTAGAACGGTGACGGCCGGGCCTTGAAGATGGCCAGCAGGAAGGCGATCGCGGTCAGCGACCGCTCGCCGCCGGACAGCAGCGACATCCGCTTGACTTTCTTGCCCGGCGGTCTGGCCTCGAAGTCGATCCCGGAGGCCAGGATGTCGTCCGGGTCGGTGAGTATCAGCCGGCCCTCGCCGCCGGGGAACAGCCGGCCGAAGATCCCCTCGAACTCGCGGGCGGTGTCCTCGAAGGCCGACTCGAACACCTCCTGCACCCGGTCGTCCACCTCCTTGACCACGGTCAGCAGGTCCCGTCGGGTCTTCTTGAGGTCTTCGAGCTGGGTGCTGAGGAACGCGTGCCGCTCCTCCAGCGCCGCGTACTCCTCCAGCGCCAGCGGGTTCACCTTGCCCAGCTGGTCGAACTGGCGCTGCGCGGTGGCGGCGCGGCGCTCCTGCTCGGCCCGGACGTAGGGGATGGTCAGTTGCTCGGCGCCGGCCAGCACCGGCTGCTGCTCGCTCGGCGGCTGGCTGCCGTTACCCGGGGCGGATCCGTTGCCGCGGCGCTCAGCGGCATCCTGCGCGGCCGCCGGCCCGGCGAAGCCAGAATTACCTGCCCCGGCCGCCACGGCGCTCTGAGCGCCATTGGCGGGGCGGCTGGCGGGTGGCTCCGGCGCGCCCTCAGCGCCGTTCCGGGAGCGGCTGGCGGGTGGCTCCGGCGCGGCTAGCGGCACCGGCACGTCGGGGCCGTACTCGGCCACGAGGGCCTCGGTGGCCACGCCGAACTCATCGGCCGCCCGGGCGGCCATCTGCTCCAGCCGCATCCGGTGCTCGGCCCGGGCCATCTCGGTGCCGTGCGCGGCGTCCACCACGCGGTCGAATTCCGTGGCCAGATCACGGACCCGGGCCCGGACTTCCTTGAGCGCCACGGCGCGGCCCCTGCTCGCCTGCTCGGCCGTCTGCCGCTGCTCGGCGGCCGCGGTCACCGACTCGGTCAGCCTGGCCAGGGCCAGCGCGGCGCCCTCGGCCACCGCCTTGGCCACCACGGCCTGGCGTTCCCGCCGCACCCGGCGGGCGGCGGACTGCTGGGCGGCCTGCCGTTCCGCAGCCGCCGTGGCGACCAGGGCGTCGGCCCGCCCGGCGATGGCCCGCAGCCGTTCCTCGGCCGTCCTGACCTCCAGCCGGGCGTCCATCTCGGCGTTGCGGCCGGCGCTGACCGCGGCAGCCAGGGTGGCCCGGTCCGGCTCGTCCTCGGCCGCGGCGGACTCCCCGGCATCCGGCCCGGGCTGGGCCATCGCGTCCGGCCCGGTCAGCACGCCGGCTACTCCCTCGGCCGCGGCCAGGCTGGCCTCGAGCTCGCTGACCGAGGCGGCGCCGGCTTCCTGGGCCCGCTGTGCGTTGGCGATGGCCGCCGCCAGCCGCTGCGCCTCGTCGCGGGCGGCGCGGGCCGCGCCGGCCAGCCGGCCCAGCCGGCCGGAGATCTCCGCGGCGGCCGCGTCGGCCTGCTGGATCGAAGCCTGGGCCGCGGTCACCACCTCACGGGCCTGGTCCTCGTCGGCCACGGCGTCGGCCAGGTCGGCCGCGGCCTGCTCGCCGCGCCGCGCCACGTCCTCCAGCCCGGCCGCGGCCTCGTCGGCCACCCCGCGCAGGGTGAACTCGCTCGGTGCCTTGGCCGACCCGCCGGACGCCCAGTGCGCGCCCAGCACGTCACCCTGCCGGGTGACCACCCGCACCTCCGGGTGCGCCTGGACCAGGTCCTGGGCCTGCCCGAGATCCGCGGCCACCACCACGCCGGCCAGCAGGCTGGCCAGCGCGGCGGACAGTTCCGCCGGGGCGCGCACCAGGCCGAGCGCGGGCTGCGCGCCGTCCGGCAGCTGGAGACCGGCCGACAGGCCAGCGGCGGACGGCCGATCCGAGGCGATCATCAGGCTGGCGCCGCCCGTGTCCTCGCCCTTCAGCGTCTCCAGGATGGCCACCGCGGCGGCCAGCCCGGACACCGCCACCGCGTCGGCCGCACTGCCCAGCGCGGCGGCGATCGCGTCTTGCGCTCCGTCGGCCACGGTCACCAGCTCGGCCACCGCGCCGAGCACACCGCCGAACCGGCCCGGCTCCCCCAGCAGGGCCGCCGACGCGTCCTTACCGGTGCGCAGCGCGTGCACCCCTTCGCGCAGCGCCTGCACCCGGGCGGCCAGCGCGGCCCCCTCGGCGCTGGTCTCCCGCTCGGCCGCGCGCAGCTCGCTGACCCGGGCCGAGGCGGCGCTCAGCTTGGCCGCGGCCTGCTCGTGTTCCCAGGCCAGCCCGGTCCGGTCGTCGTCCCGGCCGGCGCACGCGTCCTGGAGTTCCTCGTATTCGCGGTCGGCCTGGTCGGCCCGGGACTTGGCCTCGTCGAAACTGTCGGCCAGCCGCCCGGCCTCCTCGTCGGCGGCGGCCGCCTTGCTGCGGGCCGCGCCGACCTGCGCGCGCAGCCGGGCCAGCTGCTCCGCCCGCTTCGCCTCGGCCCGGGCGGCCAGGGCCAGCCGGCGTTCTTCCTCAGCCAAGGCGGCCTCGGCGGCCGAACGCCCCGCCGTGACCGCGGTCAGCTGCTCGCGCGCGGTCTCCAGCCGCTCGCCGAGCACCGCCTCCTGCTCCCGCAGCGCTTCCGCCTCGGCGTCCAGTTCGTCCGGATCCCGGCCCGGGCGCGCAGCGTCCGGTTGGGCCACCAGGTGGGCGTGCCGCTCCTGGGCCACGCTGGCCACCCCGCGGAGGCGTTCGGAAAGTGCGGAGAGGGCGAACCAGGCCTCCTGCGCGGCGGCCAGCCGGGGCGCGTGCTGCTGCTCGTCGCCGTCCAGCTCGGCCTCGCGCTGCCGGGCCTGGGCCAGCGTGCGCTCCAGTTCGGCCCGGCGGGTCAGCGCGGCGGCCTCGTCGGTCTCGTCCCGTTCCAGGGCGGCGGCCGCGGTCACGTAGTCGTCGGCCAGCAGCCGGAGCCGGGCGTCGCGCAGGTCGGCCTGGATGACCGCGGCCTTGCGGGCGATCGCGGCCTGGCGGCCGAGCGGCTTGAGCCGGCGGCGCAGTTCCGCGGTCAGGTCCACCAGCCGGGTCAGGTTGACCTGCATGGCTTCCAGCTTGCGCAGCGCCTTTTCCTTGCGGCGGCGGTGCTTGAGCACACCGGCCGCCTCCTCGATCAGCGCCCGGCGGGCCTCGGGCCCGGCGTGCAGCACCTGGTCCAGCTGGCCCTGCCCGACGATCACGTGCATCTCCCGGCCCAGGCCGGAGTCGGACAGCAGTTCCTGCACGTCGAGCAGGCGGCAGTGATCGCCGTTGATGGAGTACTCGCTCTGCCCGGACCGGAACAGCAGCCGGCTGATGGTGACCTCGGTGTACTCGATGGGCAGCGCACCGTCGCTGTTGTCGATGGTCAGGGTGACTTCGGCCCGGCCGAGCGGGGGCCGGGAGGCGGTCCCGGCGAAGACCACGTCCTCCATCTTCCCGCCGCGCAGGGTCTTCACGCCCTGCTCGCCCATCACCCAGGAGAACGCGTCCACCACGTTGGACTTGCCCGACCCGTTGGGGCCGACGATGCAGGTGATGCCCGGCTCGAAGCGCAGCGTGGTGGCGGACGCGAACGACTTGAACCCGCGCAGGGTGAGAGTCTTCAGGTACACCTGCAGGCTCCCCTCCCCGCGATGGGCGCGATGCGCGCTAGGCCGGTCGGTAACGGCCAGTCCAGGCGACCGGCCGAGGCCGGCGACGGCGCGGCGGCGCTGCGCCAGCCTGTCCGCACTTTATCGCGCGGTGCCGACCAGCCCGGGCATTCGCGGTTTTCCGGCCGGTCACGCGGGACGCCGGGGCGGCGGCCGGGCCGGCCGGGCCGGACGGGCCGCGCGGGCCGGCGGGAAGCGTGAGCCGGGCGACGCGAGTGACCCAAGCCACCGGAGTGACGCAGACTAACCGGCCGCCAGACACACGAATAGGAACGCCGCCGTCGGCGTCCCCGTTTCGTGGTGCTGGATCGGCGCGTCAGATCAACGCCGGCTCGCGCTCCCGATCTGGGACGAGCAAGTCGTGACCGGCTTCCGCAGAGAGTGCGTCGTTCTCGTCCTGAAGCCGAACCAGTTCGGCTTCGAGGTCGCGTACTCGCTGCTGAAGGCGGCGCATCTCTGAGACCATGCGGGGATCAGGCCCGCCGACGTGGCCGAGTAGAGCCTTCGCCATTGTAGTGGGTCCTCCACACTGAGTGACCAGGGTGGGCGCACACGCGAAGACTCGCATGAGTGCGCGCAGGTGACACTCCTAGGGTCCCACCCCGCGGGATTTCGGTCAAGTTGAGCGATCATGCAGGTCACGATGGCGGCGCCGGGACCGCGGCCGGGGCTGGCAACGCGGGCAGCTATAAGCGGATCTGTTCATGAACGGATCGCGCCGGATCGGCGTGCCGCATCGCGGGCAGGGTTCCCCCTCCTGGCCATATACACACAGTGACCGGGAGAAATACCCGCTTTCACCGTTGACGTTCACATACAGGCTATCGAACGACGTTCCGCCGGATTTGAGGGCATCCAGCAGCACCGCGCGGACCTCGTCCAGCACCCGGGCCGCCTCGGCCCTGGTCAGCGTGTCGGTCGCCCGGGCCCAGTGCAGCCTGGCCCGCCACAACGCCTCGTCGGCGTAGATGTTGCCGACCCCGCTGATCAGGGACTGATCGAGCAGGGCGCGCTTCACCCCGGTCCGGCGCAGCCGCAGCCGGGCCAGGAAGGCGTCCGGGTCGAACGCGGGCTCCAGCGGGTCCGGGGCGATGTGCGCGATCAGCGGCGGCAGCACCGCCCCGCCCGCCGCCCAGACCAGGTGACCGAACGTGCGCTGGTCGCTGAACCGCAAGTCAGGACCCGCATCGGTGAACGTGAAGCGGACCCGCACGTGGCCGGACACCGGGCGGTCCGGGGCCCCCACCAGCAGTTGCCCGCTCATGCCCAGGTGCGCCAGCAACGCGTCGTCCTGCATCGGCAGCCAGAGGTACTTACCCCGGCGCCGGGCGCCGGAAATGGCCCGGCCGCGCAGCACGGCCTCGAAATCAGCCGCCCCGGCCAGGTGCCGCCGGATGGCGCGCGGGTGCAGCACCTCGGCCTTGTCGATGGTGCGCCCGACCAGGTGGGCTTCCAGGCCGGCCCGGACGGTCTCGACCTCGGGGAGTTCCGGCACCGGTCAGCCCCCGGCCGGATCGTCCCCGGGCACGGCGGTGGCATCGTCCCCCGGCGTGGCGGATTTGTCCCCGGACCCGGCGGCCGGGGTCACGCCGTTGCTACCCGCGGCGGAATCGTGGCCGTTGGCGTCGTGACCGTTGCTGATCGCCTTCCAGGCGGCTTCGGCCGCCTGCTGCTCGGCTTCCTTCTTGGACCGGCCGGCCCGGTCCCGTAGCTGCGGCCGCCCACTTTCACTGTGGCGCGGAAGAACTTCTGGTGATCCGGGCCGCTCTCCTCGACGTGGTACTCGGGCACGCCGAGGAACCCGGACGCGGTCAGCTCCTGCAGCGACGTCTTCCAGTCCAGGCCGGCGCCCAGCCCGGCGGACCGGCTGATCACCGGGTCGAACAGCCGGTGCACCAGCGAGTCCGCCTTGGCCAGGCCGGATTCGAAGTACACCGCGCCGATCAGGGCCTCCAGGGTGTCGGCCAGGATCGACGACTTGTCCCGGCCGCCGGTGCCTTCCTCGCCCCGGCCGAGCCGGACGTAGTCGCCCAGCTTCAGCTCCCGGGCCACGTCGGCCAGCGCGCGCATGTTCACCACGGCCGCGCGCAGCTTGGCCAGCTGCCCTTCCGGCAGGTCCGGGTACTTGCGGAACAGCGTGTTGGTGACGATCAGCCCGAGCACCGCGTCGCCGAGGAACTCCAGCCGCTCGTTGGTCGGCAGCCCGCCGTTCTCATACGCGTAGGAACGGTGCGTGAGGGCGCGCTCAAGCAGCTCCGGGCTCAGCCCGGCATCGATGGTGCGCAGCAGCTCCGCGCCGTCCGGCGCGTCCGCTGCACCGCTGCTTGACCCGCCTCGCACGCCGTGGCCCCTTCAGCGCATCAGGCGGGTGTGATCACCTGACGGCGGTTGTACGTCCCGCACGTCGGGCAGGCCGTGTGCGGCAGCTTGGGGTCCCGGCACTGCGGGCAGCGCACCAGCGTGGGGGCGGATGTCTTCCACTGCGACCGCCGTGACCTGGTGTTGCTGCGCGACATACGCCGCTTCGGAACTGCCACCTAACTCTCCTTCATCGTCTGCGCTCAAGTCAGTCAAGTCATTCGCCCGCCGGGCCCGGCCCGGCTGGCCCCGGCTCGTTCAGCTGCTGCAAGCTGGCCCACCGCGGGTTGACGGCCGGCGCATGCTCATGGTCCGGGCCCGCCTGGGCGAGCAGCGCACCGCATTCCACGCACAGCCCCGGGCAGTCCTCCCGGCACAGCGGGGCCAACGGCAACGCCAGCACCAGCGCGTCATGCAGGGCCGGCTCAAGATCTAGCAGGTCCCCTTGCAGAGCGTACCCGTCCGCGGCGTCCGGCCCGTCCTCCGCCGAATATCCGAAAAGCTCTTGCACCTTAACGTCGACCTGCTGGTGGACCGGTTCCAGGCAGCGCGCGCACTCACCGGTCACCGGCGCGTGCGCGGCGGCGGTGACCAGCACACCCTCGGACACCGCCTCCATCCGGACCGAGAGCTGCACGTCAGCGCCCTCGGGCACGCCAGCCAGCCCGGCCTGCACGTAGCCGGGAGCCGGTACGGTGCGGGTCCGGGTAAGCTCCGACCCCGGGCTGCGGCCCAGGTCAAGGACGCTGAAAACCAGCGGCTTGCGGGGATCGAGGCGCGCTGGGGAATTCTTTCGTGACTGTGGCATGGCAATAACTGTGTTCGGCACGGTTGAGACGATCAGCCTACCGGCCTGCACCCGATTTCCCCAACTCAACGAGGGTCGGCGGGCCGGCGGGGTGGCTCAGCCGCCCGGCCCGCGGGCCGGGCGGCGTGGCTCAGCTGGCCGCCAGCCGGGTCTTGAGCCGCTCCAGCACCGGGCCGGGGACCAGTGACGTCACGTCCCCGCCGTACTGGCAGATCTCCTTGACCAGGCTGGAGCGCAGGAAGCTGTACACCGGGTTGGCCGCGATGAACAGCGTCTCGACCTCGGCGAGACGGTAGTTCATCTGGGCCATCTGCATCTCGTACTCGAAATCGCTGACCGCGCGCAGGCCCTTCACGATGGCCGTCACGTCGTTCGCCTTGCAGTAGTCCACCAGCAGCCCGCGGAACGTGCCGACCTCGACGTTCTTCATGTCGGCGGTCACCTCGCGGAGCATCTCCACCCGCTCGTCCACGGTGAACAGGCCTTCCTTGGCCAGGTTGGCCCCGACCACGACGATCACCTCGTCGTGCAGCCGGGCGGCCCGCCCGATGATGTCAAGGTGCCCGTTGGTCACCGGGTCGAACGAGCCTGGACACGCGACACGGTGCACGCGGTCACGTCCTTTCTGAGGACATCTGCGCTGCCCAGTCACGGCCCGGCAGCCGGCTGGGCACCTGCGGCGAGACCGTACCAGAACGTGGTATCGCCATAGCGGCGGGACCGGTCTGGGGTGTACCCGGCCGGCCAGCCGACCGCCCCGGACCGGGTGTCCCGCTCCACCGCGACCACCGCGCCGGGGGCCAGCCAGCCGCGGCCGGCCAGCGCGGCCAGCATCCCGGTCACCTCCGCGCCCGGCAGGGCGTACGGCGGATCGGCCACGACCAGGTCATACCGGCCTTCGCCCGGGCCGCGGCCGAGGACCCGGTCCACCCGGTCGGTGACCAGCTCGCCGCCGGGCAGGCCGACCGCGTCGATGTTGTCCCGGATCACCCGGGCCGCCCGCGAGTCGGCCTCGACGAACAGCACGTGCCCCGCGCCACGCGACAAGGCCTCGAGCCCCACCGCCCCCGAGCCCGCGTACAGGTCGAGCACCCGCAGCCCATCCATTGAGCCACACAACGCCAGCACGGTGCCGAACAGGCCCTCCCTGGCGCGGTCGCTGGTGGGCCGGGTGCCCCGCCCCGCCGGCACGCCGAGCCTGCGGCCACCCGCCACCCCGCCAATCACCCTGGTCATGACGCGCCAAAGGGGTTTCCGACTGGACCGACGAGCGAGGAACGAGCGAGGAGGGGAAGGAGCCGCGCCGAAGGGGGCGCGCCGCCGACTGGACTGAGGAGCGAGGGAGCGAAGCGACTGAGCGACGAGGGAAGGCGGCGGGTAAAGCGCCCCCGGAGGCGCAAAGCAAGCAGAGTCATCATGCCTTCTCGAGAAACTCGGCTTGTTCCTCGTCGAGCAGGGCGCTGATCGCGGCGGCCAGGGCCGGGTGGCTGGCCAGCGCCGGGTCGGCGTCGACCAGCGCGGTGGCCTCCTGCCGGGCCTGGCCGATCAGCTCCTCGTCGGCCAGCAGGGTGAGCATCTTCAGGCTGGACTTGCGGCCCGCCTGGGCGGCGCCCAGCACATTGCCCTCGCGGCGCTGCTCCAGGTCGAGCCGGGAGAGCTGGAAGCCGTCCAGCGTGCTGGCCACCGCGTCCAGCCGGTCCCGGGCCGGGCCGCCCGCCGGCGCGTCGGTCACCAGCAGGCACAGTCCCGGCTTGGCGCCGCGGCCGACCCGGCCGCGCAGCTGGTGCAGCTGGGACACGCCGAACCGGTCGGCGTCCAGGATGACCATGATGGTGGCGTTCGGCACGTCCACACCGACCTCGACCACGGTGGTCGCCACCAGCACGTCCACCTGCCCGTGCGCGAAGCCGCGCATGCAGTCGTCCTTCTCGTCCGCGGGGAGCCGGCCGTGCAGCACCCGCAAGGCCAGCCCGGCCAGCGGCCCGGACTCGAGTTCCGCGGCCATCTCGAGCACGGCACGGGGTGGCCGTCCTGCGGCGTCGTCCGGTTCGTATTCGCCGGCCGCATCGTCCGGGTCGGCAGGGTCTGGCTCGCCGGGCAAGATCGTTGGGTCAACTGGGGCAGGCGCGTCGTCCAGGCCGATGCGGGGGCACACGACGTAAGCCTGGCCGCCGCCGTCCACTTCCTCGCGGAGCCGCTCCCAGGTGCGCTCCAGGAAGCGCGGCTTCTCCGCGGCCGGCACCACGTGGCTGGTGATCGGCGTGCGGCCGGCCGGCAGCTCGCTCAGCGTGCACACGTCCAGGTCGCCGTAGACGGTCATGGCCACCGTCCGGGGGATCGGGGTGGCCGTCATGACCAGCACGTGCGGGCGGCTGCCGCGGGCCTTCTCGCGCAGCGCGTCGCGCTGCTGCACGCCGAACCGGTGCTGCTCGTCGATCACCACCAGGCCCAGCTCCTTGAACACCACCTGGTCGTCCGGCCGGGCCCGGTGGTAGAGCAGGGTGTGCGTGCCGATCACGATGCCGGCCGCGCCGGAGGCCACGTCGTCCAGCGCGGCCCGGCGGGCCTTGGCCCCCTGCGAGCCGGTGAGTAGCGCCACCCGGGTGGCCTGGGCTGGATTGTCAAGCACAGCGCCGTCCAGCTCACCGGCCCGGCCGAGCGGGCCGAGCAGCTCGGTCAGCGACCGGTAGTGCTGCTGGGCCAGCACCTCGGTGGGCGCGAGCAAGACGGCCTGGCCGCCGTCGTCCACGACCTGGAGCATGGCGCGCACCGCGACCAGCGTCTTGCCCGAGCCGACCTCGCCCTGCAGCAGCCGGTGCATCGGGTGCTCCCGGCACAGCGCGGTCATGATCTCCTCGCCCGCGGCGCGCTGCCCGCCGGTCAGCTGGAACGGGAGCTGGGCGTCGAACGCCTCGAGCAGCCCGCCGCGGCGCGGGATGCGCGCAGTGGCGGGCAGCGCGTCCTCGGCCCGCCGCCGCTGGGCCAGCACGGCCTGCAGCACGAACGCCTCGTCCCACTTCAGCCGCAGCTTGGCCCGGTCGATGTCGGCGAACTCGAGCGGGCGGTGGATGCCGTGCAGCGCGGCCACCTGGTTGAGCAGGCCGTACCGGTCGCGCACCGCGGCGGGCAGCGGGTCGTCCGCGATGTCCAGCGTGTCCAGAACGGTGCGGATCGCCTTGGCGATCTTCCAGGAGGCCAGCTGGCTGGTGGCCGGGTAGACCGGGATGATCTCGGCGGCGTGCTCCGCGGCCAGCTCGGTCCCGGGGTCAGCCTCGCCGAGCAGCTCGCAGTCGGGGTGGATCAGCTGCCGCTTGCGGCCGTAGCTGGACACCTGGCCGGCGAACAGGCCGTGCAGGCCCGGCTTGAGCTCCTTCTCCCGCCACGGCTGGCGGAAGAAGGCCAGCGTCAGAGTCCCCCGGCCGTCGGTGACGGTGACCTCGGTCAGCTTGCCGCGCCGGTTGCGCATCGGCCGGGTGGTGACCGCCTTGATCTGCGCGAGCACGGTGACGTGCTCACCGTCGCGCAGATCGGCCAGGTCGGTCAGCTCGCCGCGCTGCTCATACCGGCGCGGGTAGTGCCGGAGCAGCTCCCCGGCCGTATGCACGTCCAGCGAGCTGGCCAGGATCTTGGCCGTGCGGGGATCGAACACCCGGTCGATCCGGTCGTCAAGCCTTGCCATGGCCTCACAGGATAGGCGGCTGGTACGACGTAACCACCCGGCCACGCGGGTTACGGACGCTGCCGTTGACAACAATTCGCGTTACGCGGCGCCGGTCGGATAGTGTGTGCGGGCTGCCCTGGGCGTGGCTGAGTGGTGTCCGCCCCTAGTCAGGGCGCATCGGCTAGCGCAACCGCCTTCATGCAAGGGAGCATCCCGTGTCTTCTGTCTGCGAGATCTGCGGCAAGGGGCCGGGATTCGGCAACAACGTCTCCTTCTCCCACCGCCGGACTCCACGGCGCTTCAACCCCAACATCCAGATCCGGCGCACCACCGCGGGCGGCAACAGCCGGCGGATCCGGGTCTGCACGTCCTGCATCAAGGCCGGCAAAGTCACCCGCTGACCCAGCCACGTCCCGCCCCGTCGGCCTGGCGGGGTGTCCCGGGCTGCCGCCGTCAGGGCGGGCTGGCGGCCGCCGTCAGGGCGGGCTGGGCGTGCTGAAGGTGCAGGCGGCACCGTCGAAGTCGCAGCCCACCGGGGCCATCGGCGGGCCGTCCAGGACCACGGTGAACTCCACCCACGAAGAGCTCCGCGAGCCGTGCTGGCCGCCGCCATACCCACCCGGCCCGCCGGGACCGCCGGCGTCCGGCTCGGCGTAACCCTCGGCGACCCCCGCATCCGGGCTGGTGGCCTGCCACTGCGCGCCCTGCACATTGGTCACCCGGGCGCCGGGGTAGCCGAACGCCAGGCTCCAGTTGCTGCGCGTGGTATCCAGCCCGGTGATGCTGATCTGGTCGATGAAGCCGCCCGGCCACTCATGGATCACCTGGTAGGTGACCGTCACGCGGGCGCCCGGACCGGACGGCCGGGCCGGGCCGCCGCCGCGCCGGGCCGCCGCGTGCTGGCCGCTCGAGCTGGACCCGGTGGCGGGCGAGGTCGGCGAGATGTGCACGCCGGGGCGGGCCGAGGCGAGCGTGCCAGTGTTCGGCTCCTCGGTCGCGCATACCCCGGCCGAGCATTGATCGCCCGGGACCGGGGAGCTGAAGTGCAGCACCGTCCGCTGCATGTTGGCGGCCAGGCCCGCCGCCACCAGCACGCCCAGGCCAGCCGCGAACGTCGGGGTGACCAGCAGGCGGCGGATGGCCGGGCCGAGCCGGTGCTCGGTCCGCCGGGCCCGCCGCGCGCCGCCGCTGTCCCGGCGCGGGCGCCAGGCGCTGGCCAGCGCCCGCCATCCGCCAGAGCGGGCCGCCCCGTCCTCGGCCGCGCTGGACGGCGCCCGGTGGCGGGGTGCTGCTCTCTTGCCCGGTGATCGCATTTGGGGGGTTTATACCTAAGGACGGGGCGGGCTAACTATAGTGACAAAGCTGTAATTTACCGAACACGCTCAGTGAGGGGTGCTCGATCCGCGAAAATGAGCCCATCCGGACGCCCTCTCGAATCGCCGTGAATCCACCCAGACGCCCTGGCCGTCACCGACCCGCCCCACGACCGTCCAGCGCCCGGGCAGGCTTGCTCCCGGCGGGAAAGTTGCGGCCAGAGCATGATCCTCCCCGCCGGTGAGAATCCAGTCAAGCGAGTCCTGCGCACCGACGGAGCTGGCCGCTTCCCGGAGCTTGGCATCGTGCGGCAAAAGCCTCGATTCCAGGTCAATGCGCACGCCGCTCTGCTCGGCCAGGTGTCCCACGTCCTGGACCAGCCCGTCGCTCACATCGATCATCGAGGTGGCGCCCAGCCGGGCCGCCTCGGGTCCGGCGGCATAGTCCGGATGCGGCCAGCGGTGCGCCGCCAGCAGGCTGGCGGGCTGGTCCAGGCCGGCCCGCAACAGCGCCAGCCCGGCCGCGGAGTGCCCCAGCGGGCCGGCCACCGCCAGCACGTCCCCGGGCCGGGCGCCGGAGCGGGTGACCGGCGGCTGGCCCGCGAGGTCACCCAGGGCGGTGACCGCCAGCATCACCACCGGCCCGGCGGAGATGTCGCCCCCGGCCACGCTCGCGCCCACCCGGGAGCATTCCTGGGCCAGCCCGGCGGCCAGTTCCTCGGCCCAGGCCACCGGCAGGTCACCCGGCGTGGCCAGGCCGATCAGCAGCGCGGTCGGCACCGCGCCCATGGCCGCGATATCCGCGAGATTCTGCGCGGCCGCCTTACCGCCTATTTCGGTGGCCGACGACCAGTCGCGACGGAAATGCCAGCCTTCGACCAGAAGGTCCGTGCTGGCCACCACCCGCCCGTCCGGGGTGCGGAGCACCGCCCCGTCATCACCGATGCCCACGAGCAGGGCGGGGGTGGGAGGCAGCCGGGCCGCCAGCGCCGCGATGAGGCCGAATTCCCCCAGGTCTGCGACGGTAATGGGGCCCTCCCGACTGCCGTCTTTGCTTTAGGGTAGCGTTGCCACTCCGGCCGCAGGCGATGAGGCCCCCGGGAGGGACGCATGGTTCAGGCGTACATCCTCGTTCAGACGGAAGTGGGCAAGGCCGCCGAGGTCGCCCGCCGCATCGGGGCCATCGAGGGGGTGACCCTGGCCGAGGACGTGACCGGGCCATACGACGTGATCGTGCGGGCGGAGGCGAACAACGTCGATGACCTGGGGCGGCTCGTGGTCGCGCAGATCCAGGGGGTCACCGGCATCACCCGGACACTGACCTGCCCCATCGTGCACATATAGCGCGATGCCGATCGGATGAGCTCACCGCTGCTGGGTAGAGCATGCCCAGCCGACAAGCGGAGGAGTCATGTTCGAGGCAGCGGACATCCGGGAATGGCGCGGCCACGACGTGGTGGACGACGCCGGCCGCAAGGTCGGCACCCTGGAATCGGTCTACGTCGATACCGGCACTGACGAGCCCGCGTTCGCCACCATCACCGTCGGCCTGCCGACCCGGCGGCGGCTGGTGTTCGTGCCGCTGTCCGGGGCCACCGTGGGCCCCGGCTACCTGAAGGTCATCCATCCGAAGAGCCTGGTGCGCAGCGCGCCGTCGATCGGCACCGACGGGGAGCTGCCGGTCAGCCAGGAGGCGATGGTCTTCGAGCACTACGAGCTGGCCTACCAGCCCGGCGCGGGCGGCGAACGCCGGCTGGCCCGCCGCTGACCCGAGATTCGGAGGGCCGCCATGGCTCTGTTCCTGCTGTTCATCATCGTGGCCATCGCCCTGGGCATCGTGGGGGCGGTGGTCAAGGGCCTGTTCTGGCTGCTGGTCATCGGGGTGGTGCTGGTCGTCCTGGACCTCATCCTGCTCGGCGCGCGGCTCGGCCGCCGGAGGCGGCGGAGCGCCCGCTGAGCACGGCGGCCGGTCAGCCGAGCCGGGCAGCCAGTCAGCCGAGCTGGGCGGCCAGCACGGCGGTGCGCGGGCCGAGCCCCAAGCTGGTGGCGTACCGCAGGTCAGCGGCCGTGTCTACGTCCGAACGCAGGCTGGGCACATCGGCCAGCAGGATCTCGACCGCCCCGCCCGCGCTGTACCGGCTGGCCGAACCAGTCCCGAACCGGGGCCGGAACGGCGTCCCGGGCCGCGTGGCGTACAGCGTGGTACCGGTACCGGCGGCATCCGCGACGAACGCCTCCGGCCAGCTCGCCGCGGCCCACAGGCCCCGGGCCAGCTCCGCGGGCCGCAGCGCGGGCAGATCGGCGGCCAGCCCGGCCGTGCCCGACTGGGGCCAGCGCGCGGCGGCCAGCGAGGCGCCGTGGGCCAGGGCCGGGTTCAGCCCGGCGGCCGGCTCGTCCGGCACGATCACGGCGCCCAGCTCGCCCAGCGCGGCGCCGGCCGCCGCGTCGTCGGTCACCACGAGCACGGCGGCCACCGCCGGGCACGCGACCGCGGCGCTCACCGTGTCCGCCGCCATGGCCAGCGCCAGCGCCTCCCGGGCCGGTCCAGCCAGGCCGGTCAGCCGGGATTTGGCGCGGGCAAGTACCTTGACGGGGATCACCAGCGACCAGCTGAGCGGGCTCTCGGTCACACCGGCGACCATACTGCGCCCGCCGCGGTGCAGGCTGGCCGGTGGTTGCGCAGGGTCATAGCCACGCCTCGACACGGCGATGGGCGGAACGGGAGACTGACACCGATGAGAAACCTCCTGAGTGCGGGCGGGAGAGCGCACCGATGAGCGGACAGCAGCCGAACCGGCCCTACTCGTCAGCCTGGCGGACCGCCACCACGGTGGTGTTCCCTCCGCTGATCAAGGCGGTGATGAAGCGCGACTGGCAGGGCTTCCAGCACTTCCCCAGGAAGGGCGGCGTGCTGGTCGCGGCCAACCACCTGTCCTACGCAGACTGGCCGGCCATGGCGCTGTTCGTGCACCAGGCCAGGCGTTACCCGGCGTTCATGATCAAATCCTCGGCGTTCGACGTGAAGTTCATCGGCACCCTGCTGCGCGGCTGCGGCCAGCTGCCGGTGCGCCGCGGCGAGGCCGACGCGGCCAACGTGCTCAAGGTGGCCGAGCAGGCCCTGGCCGACGGCGAGTGCGTGGTCATCTACCCGGAGGGCACCGCCACCCGTGACCCCGAGCAGTGGCCGATGCTCGCCAAGACCGGGGTGGCCCGGCTGGCCCTGGCCGCCCGGGTCCCGGTGGTCCCGGTAGCCGAGTGGGGGGCGCAGGACATCCTGCCGTACGGCACAACCAAGCCGCACCTGTGGCCGCGCAAGACGGTGCGCATGCTGGCCGGGCCGCCGGTGGACCTGACCAAGTTCGAGGGGCAGCCGTTCACCCGGGACGTGCTGCGCGGCGCCACCAACGCCATCATGGCCGACGTGGCCACGCTGCTGGCCGAGCTGCGCGGCGGCCAGCCGCCGGCCGAGCCGTACCACCCGGCGGTGGCCCGCCGGGCCGCGCGCCAGGCGGCCAGGGCTCAAGAGGGCACGGATCAAGAGGGCACGGATCAAGCAGGCACGGATCAAGAGGGCACGGCGCAGGAGGCCACGGCGCAGGAGGCCACGGCGGGCGCGGCCGCGGGCAGCCAGCCGGACCCCGACCCGGGCGCCGACCCGCGTGAGGCGACGCCGACGTGAAAGCCGCGGTCATGGGGGCCGGCATGTGGGGCACCACGTTTGCCCAGGTGCTCTGCGACGCGGGCACCCCCGCCACGCTCTGGGGCCGGCGCCCCGAGCTGGTGGCGACGATCAACGACCGGCACGAGAACCCGGACTACCTGCCCGGCATCACGCTGGCCCCCGGGCTGAGCGCGACCGCGGACCCGGTCCGCGCGCTGCACGGCACGGAGCTCGTCGTGCTGGCCGTGCCAGCCCAGACGCTGCGCCGCCATCTGCAAGCCTGGCTGGACCTGCTGCCGGCCGACGCCGTGTTCATCAGCCTGATGAAGGGCATCGAGCTGGGCACCAATGACCGGATGAGCCAGGTGATCGCCGAAGTCACCGGGGCCGGCCCGGAACGGATCGCGGTGGTCTCCGGCCCCAACCTGGCCCGCGAGATCGCTGAACGCCAGGTCGCCGCGACGGTCGTCGCCAGCGCCGACGACACGCTGGCCAAACGGCTGCAGCAGGAATGCCACACGCCGTACTTCCGGCCGTACACCAACCCGGACGTGATCGGCTGCGAGCTCGGCGGCGCGGTCAAGAACGTGATCGCGCTGGCCGTCGGGATCGCGGTCGGCATGGGCTGCGGGGACAACACCCGGGCCACGCTGATCACCCGCGGGCTGGCTGAGATCGCCCGGCTCGGCACGGCGCTCGGCGCGGACCAGCACACCTTCGCCGGCCTGGCCGGGCTCGGTGACCTGGTGGCCACCTGCAGCTCACCGCTGTCCCGGAACCGGACGTTCGGCGAGATGATCGGCCGGGGCATGCCGATAGCCGATGTGGCCGCCGTCACGACCCAGGTGGCCGAGGGGGCCAAGTCGGCCGGGCCGGTGCTGGAACTGGCCAAGGCACTCGGCGTGGAGATGCCCATCACCGAGGTCGTGGTCGGGGTGATGAGCGAGCGGATCGACGTCGGCCAGGCGGCCAGCCTGCTCACCTCCCGCTCGGCCAAACCAGAGCGTTATGGCGTCTGACCCGGCCCCGCAAGGGGAGAACACCCGGGCGGTCCACCTGCCGGTGCCCGCACCACTCACGCAGCAGCCGCTGGCCGTGCCGGTCTACCGGACCGCGGCGTTCGCGTTCGGCTCCAGCGCCGAGTACGCGGCGCTGCTCAACGGCAGCGCGGTGGGGTACAGCTACAGCCGGATCGACAACCCCACCACGGACAGTTTCGCGGCCGCCGTGGCCGCCCTGGAGGGCAGCCGGCTGTCCGGGCCGGCCGCCGCCCAGGCGTTCGCCTCCGGGATGGCCGCGATCAGCGCGGTGTTCTGGACGTTCGCCGAGGCGGGCGCGCACGTGCTGGCGGCGGCCGCGCTGTACGGCGGAACCTACAGCTTTCTGCGCAACGTGGCGGGCAAGTTCGGCGTGCAGACCGACTTCGTCGACGTGACCGACCTCGGCCAGGTGCGGGCGGCGCTGCGCCCGCAGACCCGCATCGTGTACGCGGAGACGCTGGCCAACCCCACCACCGCGGTGGCCGACCTGCCCGCGCTGGCCGATCTCGCGCACGAGGCCGGCGCGCTGCTGGTGGTGGACTCCACGCTGGCCCCGCCGGTCGTCTGCCGGCCGCTGGAATACGGCGCCGACCTGGTGCTGCACTCGGCCACCAAGTACCTGGGTGGGCACTCGGACGCGACCGGCGGCGTCGTGACCGGCCACCCCGAGCTGATCGGCCGGCTCCGCGCGGTGCGCATCGACACCGGTGGCTCGCTGGCCCCGGATGAGGCCTTCCTGCTCCGCCGCGGCCTCGAGACGCTGCCGCTGCGGGTCAGCCGGCAGTGCGCCACCGCCCTGGCCTTCGCCACCGCCGTGGCCGGCCACCCGGCCGTGCGCCGGGTGGACTATCCCGGGCTGCCCGGGCATCCGGGGCACGGCGTCGCCCGGCGGCTGTTCGATGCCGGCCCGGAGGGCACCCCCCGGTTCGGTGCGATCGTCACAGTGACTCCGCATGGCGGCCGGGCCGGCGGGTACGCGCTGGCCGACCGGCTGCGGGTGGCCCAGGTGGCCACCTCGCTGGGCGGCACGCACACCAAGGTCAGTCACGTAGCCTCCACCACGCACCGGCAGTTCGACGACGCGGCGCTGGCCGCGGCCGGGATCGACCCGGGTGCGGTCCGGTTCTCGGTCGGCCTGGAGGACGCCGCGGACCTGATCGCCGACGCCGCGCAGGCCCTCGACGCGCTCGGCGGGACACGAGAGGAGCTTGGGTGAACCAGCAGCGCAAGATCAGGGTGGCGGTGGTGTTCGGCGGCCGCGGCCCGGAGCATGCGATCTCCTGCGCGAGCGGCGGGACGGTGCTCGCCGCCCTGGACCGCGACCGGTACGAGGTCATCCCCATCGGCATCCGGCCGGACGGCCGGTGGGTGCTGACTTCGGACGAGCCGGAACGGCTGGCCATCACCGACGGCCAGCTCCCGTCGGTCGAGGCGGTGGCCGAGCCGGGCGGGCAGGTGCTGCCCTGGGGCGCCGGGACGCCGGGCACGCTGA
Organism: uncultured Actinomycetes bacterium; assembly: GCA_963717125.1. GTDB lineage: Bacteria > Actinomycetota > Actinomycetes > Streptosporangiales > Streptosporangiaceae > RYN-230. The sequence continues at coordinate 114,913 of CAVQVG010000017.1, read as the reverse complement.
CCTCGGCCGAGCCGGGGGCCATCCCCCGGGAGCTGGGCGAGGTGGACGTGGTGCTGCCGGTGCTGCACGGCCCGTTCGGTGAGGACGGCACCATTCAGGGCCTGCTGGAGATGGCGGGCATCCGCTATGCCGGCGCCGGGGTGCTGGCCAGCGCGGTCAGCATGGACAAGGAGTACATGAAGCTGATCTTCAAGGCGAAGGGGCTGCCGGTGGGCCCGTTCGTCGTCGTCCGCGACCAGGACTGGCAGCCCGCCGGGGAGGCGGGCAGCGGGCCGGTGCCGGTGACCGCGGAACGCAAGCGGGTGCTCGACGCGATCGGCGAGCTGGGCTGGCCGGTCTTCGTCAAGCCGGCCCGGGGCGGCTCCAGCATCGGCACGTCCAAAGCGGCCGACCTGGCCAGCCTGCACGAGGCCATCGAGACCGCGCGGCGGTACGACCGCAAGGTACTGGTGGAGCGGGCCATCCCCGGCCGGGAGGTGGAGTGCGCCGTGCTGGAAGGCGTGGACGGCGGGCCGCCGGACACCAGCCTGCCCGGGCAGCTCATGGTGGACGGCGGCGAGGAGTTCTTCGACTTCGAGGCGAAGTACCTGGACGACGTCAACAGCATGGTGATCCCGGCGCCGATCCCGGCTGAGCACGTGGACGAGGTGCGCCGCCTGGCCGCGGCCGCGTTCGAGGCGGTGTCCGGCGAGGGCCTGGCCCGGGTCGATTTCTTCTACACGCCGGACGGCCAGATCCTGCTCAACGAGATCAACACCATGCCCGGGATGACCGCCGCGTCGTACTTCCCCAAGATGTGGGCCGCGACCGGGCTGCCCCTGGGCGACCTGCTGGACCGGCTGGTCAGCACCGCGCTGCGCAAGCGGCCCGGGCTGCGCTGAGCGGGCCGCCATGCAGGCCACCGTGCGGAGCTACGACGGCGGCACCCGGTCGGGCAGCGTGTTCACCGATGACGGCACGGTGCTGAGCTTCGGCGCGGACGCGCTGGCCGGCTCAGGCCTGCGGCTGCTGCGCCGCGGCCAGCGAGTCCGCATCCGCTGCGATGATGCCCACCGCATCACCGCTCTCGCGCTGGCGACATTCCCCCTGCCGCCCGAAGATTTCCCCCCGTGATCATGGGATTGGTGTGGCTAGAACCCCACCAATCCCATGATCACGACTGGAAAGGCGTTACCGCTTCTTGGCGGCCGCGATCTTCTTCTCGCCGTTGACGACGGCCTTGAAGTCGGCGCCAGCCCGGAACTTGGGCACCGACGACTTCGGCACCCGGATGGACGCCCCGGTAGCCGGGTTACGGGCCGTGCGGGCCGGCCGGTTCTGCTTCTCGAATACACCGAACCCGGTAATCGAGACCTTGTCCCCCTTGGCCACGGTGAGCTGAATCGTGTCCAGCAGCGCGTTCACGGCCTCGGTCGCGGTCTTCTTGTCGCCCAGCCGGCCGGAGATCGCATCGATCAGATCACGCTTGTTCATGTATCACTCCTGCGGTTCCCCCTGACGGGAGGTCGCGCGGACAGGGCAGCCGTAACCGCGACCTCTGACCTGCCCGAAATTAGGCGATGCAGAGCGCTGGCACAATCACCTGAGCGTAAAAACACGGCGTGTCGCGCTCCGGACACCCAGATTTCCCGTCCTGCAAGCGATTTCAGTGCACTGGATCGGCCGTCGGCAGCCAACTCGGCCGGTGCTGCTCGAAGCTGGTGATCTCATCCGCATAACGCAGTGTCAGGGAAATATCGTCGAGTCCCTCCATCAGCCGCCACCGGGTGTAGCCGTCGATCTCGAACGGCCCGGCGAGCAGCGGCTGCCCGGTCCCCGGCCGGCTGACGCGCACCTCACGGCCAGCCAGGTTGACCGTTACCGCGGTGTCCGGGTTGGCCTCGATGACGTCCTGGAGTTCCGCGGCGAATTCCGCTGTTACCCGCGCCGGGAGTAGTCCGCCCTTTGTTGCGTTATTGCGGAAGATATCGCCGAATCGCGCCGAGATGACGGCCCGGAAACCATAATCGGTCAGTGCCCAGACGGCGTGCTCGCGCGATGATCCGATGCCAAAATCCGGGCCCGCCACGAGTATCGTCGCGCCATCCGCGACGGGCTGGTTGAGGATGAATTCCGGGTCCGCCCGCCAGGCCGCGAACAAGCCATCGGCGAAGCCGACCCGGCTGACCCGCTTGAGGTACTCGGCCGGGATGATCTGGTCGGTGTCCACGTTGCTGCGGCGCAGTGGCAGCGCCCGGCCGGTGTGCGTGGTGAAAGGCTGCATCGTCGCTCAGTTCCTTCCCGGGTCAGAGGTCAGCGGGGGCGGTCAGCCGGCCGGTCACCGCGGTGGCGGCGGCCACCTGCGGGGACACCAGGTGGGTGCGCGAGCCCTTGCCCTGGCGGCCTTCGAAGTTGCGGTTCGAGGTGGAGGCGCTGCGCTCGCCAGGGCCCATCGTGTCCGGGTTCATGCCCAGGCACATGGAGCAGCCCGCGGACCGCCACTGCGCGCCGGCCGCGGTGAACACCTGGTCCAGGCCTTCCTGCTCGGCGGCCACCTTGACCGCCATGGAGCCCGGCACGACGAGCATCCGGACCCCGTCGGCGACCTTCTTGCCGCGCAGCACGCCGGCGGCGGCCCGCAGGTCCTCCAGCCGGCCGTTGGTGCAGGAGCCGACGAACACCGTGTTCACCGCGATGTCGGTGAGCTGGGTGCCGGCCGCCAGGCCCATGTAGGTCAGCGCGCGCTGGGCCGAGGCCCGCTCCCCCGGGTCGTCCATCGCGTCCGGGTCGGGCACCGATGTGTCCAGCGGCGCCGCCTGGGCCGGGTTGGTGCCCCAGGTCACGAACGGCCGCAGCGCGTTCGCGTCCAGGGTCACCTCCTGGTCGAACGTCGCGTCGGGGTCGGTGGGCAGCGACCGCCAGTAGTCCAGCGCCGCTTCCCAGTCGGCGCCGCGCGGCGCGTGCGGCCGGCCGTCCAGGTAGCTGAACGTGGTGTCGTCCGGCGCGATCAGCCCGGCCCGGGCGCCGGCCTCGATGGACATGTTGCAGACGGTCAGCCGGCCAGCCATCGGCAGGTCGCGGACGGCCTCGCCGCGGTACTCGATGACGTGGCCCACCCCGCCGCCGGTGCCGATCTGCGCGATCACCGCCAGGATCAGGTCCTTGGCCGTCACCCCGTAGGGCAGCGCGCCGGTCACGTTAACCGCCATCTGGGCCGGCTGCTGCTGCGGCAGCGTCTGGGTGGCCAGCACGTGCTCGACCTCGCTGGTACCGATGCCGAAGGCGAGCGCGCCCAGCGCGCCGTGCGTGCTGGTGTGCGAGTCACCGCAGACGATCGTCATGCCGGGCTGGGTGAGCCCCTGCTGCGGGCTGATCACGTGCACGATGCCCTGCCCGGCGTCGCCCATCGGGTACAGGCTGATGCCGAACTCGGCGCAGTTCTTGCGCAGCGTCTCGACCTGGACCCGGGACACCGGGTCGGTTACGGGGCTGCCCGGGCCGATCAGCGGCAGGCCAGGGCCGGTCACGCCCAGCGTGGGCACGTTGTGGTCCTCGGTGGCCACGGTCAGCTCCGGCCGGCGCACGCCGCGGCCGGCCAGCCGCAGCCCGTCGAACGCCTGCGGGCTGGTCACCTCGTGGATCAGGTGCAGGTCGATATACAGCACGTCGGGCTCACCGTCGGCCCGGTGCACCACCCGTGAGTCCCAGATCTTCTGCGCGAGCGTACGTCCCATCCGTGTGCCCCTTTCCGCGGGCGCGTCATCGCGATCCGTCCAGCCGGGCGCCCGGTCACTCGCCGAGGGCCTGCCTACCGTTCGCTTGCGTCTCGCATTTCGAGACGGCAATATCGGACCATGGACAACTCTAGCGGAGTCGGGGTGCTGGACAAGACAGCGGCCGTGCTCAACGCCCTGGAATCGGGTCCGGCCTCGCTGGCCCAGTTGGTCACCGCGACCGGCCTGGCCCGGCCGACCGCGCACCGGATCGCGGTGGCCCTGGAACGGCACCGGCTGCTGGCCCGGGACTCCCAGGGCCGGTTCATCCTGGGCCCGCGCATCGCCGAACTGGCCACCGCGGCCGGGGAGGACCGGCTGCTCGCGGTGGCCCAGCCGGTCCTGGTCGCGCTGCGGGATCTCACCGGGGAGAGCGCACAGCTCTACCGGCGGCAGGCGGACAGCCGGATCTGCGTGGCCGCCGCGGAGCGCGCCACCGGCCTCCGGGACACCGTGCCGGTCGGCTCGGCCCTGCCGATGACGGCCGGCTCGGCCGCGCAGATCCTGCTCGCCTGGGAAGAGCCGGAGCGGCTGCACCGCGGGCTGCGCGGGGCCAAGTTCACCGCCGCCGCCCTGGCCCAGGTGCGCCGGCGGGGCTGGGCGGCCAGCGTGGCCGAGCGCGAGGCCGGGGTGGCCTCGGTGTCCGCGCCGGTCCGCGGCCAGGGCGGGAAGATCATCGCCGCCGTCTCAGTATCCGGACCCATCGAGCGGCTCACCCGGTCACCGGGCCGGCTGCACGCCAACGCCGTGGTCACCGCCGGCGACCGGATCACCGCCGCCCTGCGCCGGGCCAGCTAAGCGCCGCTTTCATCAGTGCGGTGAGTTGTGCCCCACGGGCGGGGCACAACTCACCGCACTGATGGTTTTGTGGCGCTGCCCGGGTGGTTTTGTGGCGCTGCCCGGGCGGCGGCAGCCCCCTTCTCACCCAGGCGGGGGAACTAAGGGGTGGACCGTATCGGCGATACTAGAGAGCAAAGGTGATCTTGTGCGATCATGCCCGAAGGTCCCCCGTGCGGCGGGACGGTGGCCTCTGACCGCCTCTGCCGCGCGCGGACGAGGCTACCTGAGGCCACGCCCCCTGACATCGTGAGGTCGCGTCGATGAAGGTAGCCGTCGTCAAGGAAACCGCGCCTGGCGAGCGCCGGGTCGCCCTGGTCCCGGAGATGATCGGGCGGTTGCGCGGCGCCGGGCTCGAGGTGCTGGTCGAGCCGGGCGCGGGTGACGGCGCCTGGTTCGCGGACAGCGCGTACGCGGACGCCGGCGCGAGCGTGGTGAGCCGGGCGGAGCTGCTGGCCGGCGCCGACCTGATCCTGACCGTCGGGAAGCCCGACGCCGAGCTGACCGCCGGGCTGCGCCGCGGCCAGGCCATCCTGGGCATGCTCAACCCGCTGGCCGACCCCGGCCTGGCCGCCACGCTGGCCGCCCAGGGGGTGACCGCGATCAGCCTGGACGGGCTGCCGCGGACGCTGTCCCGGGCCCAGTCCATGGACGCGCTGAGCTCCCAGGCCAACGTGGCCGGGTACAAGGCGGTGCTGGTGGCGGCGGAGGCGTTCGGCCGGTTCTTCCCCATGCTGACCACCGCGGCCGGCACCGCGCGGCCCGCGAAGGTGCTCATCCTGGGCACCGGGGTGGCGGGGCTGCAGGCGATCGGGACCGCGCGGCGGCTCGGCGCCGTCGTGTCCGCCTACGACGTGCGGCCGCAGACCAAGACCGAGGTGCAATCGCTCGGCGGCACGTTCATCGAGCTCAAGTCCGTGGCCGACGCGGCCGGCCAGGGCGGCTACGCGCGGGCGCTGACCGATGCGGAACGGCAGGCCCAGCAGGCCGAGCTGGCCGGGCACATCGCCCGGCACGACGTGGTCATCACCACCGCCCAGGTGCCCGGGCGCAAGCCGCCGCTGCTGGTCACCGAGGACGCGCTGAAGGAGATGACGGCGGGCGCGGTCATCGTGGACATGGGGGCCGGCCCGCTCGGCGGCAACGTGGCCGGCTCGGTGCCCGGCGAGACCGTGGTGACCGGGAACGGGGTCACGATCATCGGCGCCGGGAACCTGGCCGCCAGCGTGCCGGGCGCGTCGTCCGCCTTCCTGGCCCGCAACATCAGCGCGCTGCTGCTGCACCTGGTCAAGGACGGCGCGCTGGTCATCGACCCCACGGACGAGATCCAAGCCGGGGTCGTCATCACCCATGACGGCGCGGTGGTCCAGCCCGCGACCGCCGCCCTGCTGGCCGAACCCAGCCGCGGCGGCGACCAGCCCCAGCCCGGAGGTGCTACCTCGTGACCACTGAACTGCTGACCGACATCACCATCTTCGTGCTCGCCATCCTGGTGGGCTTCGAGGTGATCAGCAAGGTGCCCGCCACCCTGCACACCCCGCTGATGTCCGCGGCCAACTCCATCCACGGCATCGTGCTGGCCGGCGCCATGCTCATCGCGGTGACCGCGCACGACGCGCTCGGCTACATCCTGGCCTTCATCGCCTGCGCGTTCGCGGCGATGAACGTGGTCGGCGGGTACGTGGTCACCGGGCGGATGCTCAAGATGTTCCACCGGACCCGGACCCCGGTGCGGGCCCCGGACAGCGCGGGCGCGGTCACCGGCAACGGCCCGGCGCCGGCCAGCACGCAGCCGAGCGGCCGGTCATGAGCGCCTTCAGCTGGATCACCCAGCTGCTCTACGTGGCGGCCGCGGTCTGCTTCGTGCTCGGCCTGCACCTGATGAACTCCCCGGCCAGCGCGCGCCGCGGCAACCAGGTGTCCACGGCCGGCATGACCGTGGCCATCGCGACCACGCTGGCCCTGGTCGCGCACGCGGGCACGGTCACCACCACGGGCTGGATCGTGATGATCGCTGGGGTGCTGCTCGGCGGCGGGGCTGGCCTGTACGCGGCGCGCACGGTCGAGATGACCGCGATGCCCCAGCTGGTCAGCGTGTTCAACGCGGTCGGCGGCGGCGCCGCCGCCCTGGTCGGGATCGACGACTATGTCCGGCTCGCTGCGGGCGGAGTGGCCGAGGCGACCACGATCACCACGATCCTCGACGTGCTCATCGGCGCGGTGACCTTCTCCGGCTCCATCATCGCCGCCGGGAAGCTGCAGGGACTGATCGACGGGGCGCCGATCACCTTCCCCGGCTCCCGCGCCGCCAACATCGCGGCGGCGGCCGTCGCGGTCGGCGGCGCCATCTATATGATCGCCACCCCGAGCGTCGTCGTACTGGTCATCATCATCCTGGCCGCGCTGGCGTTCGGCGTGACCATGGTGCTGCCGATCGGCGGCGCCGACATGCCGGTCGTCATCTCGCTGCTGAACGCGTTCACCGGCACCGCGGTGGCCATGGCCGGGTTCGTCATCGGCAACTGGGCGCTGATCATCGCGGGGGCGCTGGTCGGCGCGTCCGGTGGCATCCTCACCAAGCTGATGGCCGACGCGATGAACCGGTCGATCCGCAACATCATCGTGGGCGGGTTCGGCACCGGCGACAGCGGCCCGGCCATCGAGGGCCCAGGTGGCGACGTGCGGTCCATCCAGGCCGACGACGCCGCCATCCAGCTCGCCTATGCGCAGAAGGTCATCATCGTGCCCGGCTACGGGCTGGCCGCGGCGCAGGCCCAGCACCAGGTGGCCGAGCTGGCCGCGCTGCTGGAAGAGCGCGGGGTGGAGGTCAGCTACGCGATCCACCCGGTGGCGGGCCGGATGCCCGGGCACATGAACGTGCTGCTGGCCGAGGCCAACGTGCCCTACCCGCAGCTCCGGGAGATGGACGAGATCAACCCGGAGTTCCCGCGGACCGACGTGGCCCTGGTCATCGGGGCCAACGACGTCACCAACCCGGCGGCGCGGCGGCCCGGGAACCCGGTCTCCGGTATGCCAATCCTGGACGTGGACGCGGCCAAAAGCATTATCGTGATTAAGCGGTCGATGGGGCACGGCTACGCCGGCATCGACAACGAGCTGTACGTGAACCCGAAGACCAGCATGTTTTTCTCGGACGCGAAGTCCGCGCTGGCCGAGCTGACCAGCGCCGTCAAGACCCTGGTCGGCTGAGCAGAACGGGGGATAAACGGGTGGGGGATCAGTGGTTCACCGCGGTCAACACCAGCACGGCCAATCCGGCCCGGGTGTACGACTACTGGCTGGGCGGTAAGGACAACTTCGCCGCCGACCGGAGAGCGGCGCACGACGCGATCGCCGCCAACCCGGAAATACTTGTCGAGGTACGCGCCAACCGGGCCTTCCTCAGCCGGGCGGTGCGCATGCTGGCCGGCGAGGCCGGGATACGGCAGTTCCTGGACATCGGCGCCGGGCTGCCCAGCGGGGACAACACCCACGAGGTCGCGCAGCGGATCGCCGCGGACAGCCGGATCGTCTACGTGGACAACGACCCGATGGTGGCGGCGCACGCCCGGGCGCTGCTGACCAGCGGCGCGGACGGGACGACCTGCTGCCTGGACGCCGACCTCCGCGACGTCAGCGCGCTGCTGGCCGGGGCGCGGCAGAAGCTGGACTTCGGCCAGCCGGTCGCGGTCATGCTGCTGATGCTGATGCACATGATCCCCGGCAGCGGCCAGCCGTACGAGCTGGTGCGCCGGCTCATGGCGGCGGTGCCGTCCGGCAGCTACCTGGTCCTCTCGCACCCGGCCAGCGATATCCGGGCCCAGTCCATGGCCGACATGGCCGAGCAGCTGCGCGGGTCCGGCCCGCCGATGACGGCCCGCAGCCGCGGCGACGTGTCGCGCTTCTTCGACGGCCTGGACCTGCTCGAACCGGGCGTGGTGGCGCTGCCCGACTGGCGGCCGGGCTCCGCCGACGTCCGGCCCGAATCCGCCGCAGGCTGGTGCGGGGTGGCCCGCAAGCCGTAATGCGCCGGCCCCGCGGCGACCCGCTGGGCGCGGCCGTTCAGGGCCGGCGTTCTGGGCTTTCGAAGTCGGGCCAGACGTCGTCCGGGATGGGCGTGGTGAGGCGGGTGAGGGTGGTCTGCACCTGGTCCGGGGTGCGCATGCCGCTGACCACCGAGACTACGGCGGGGTGGCGGAGGGGGAACTGGACGGCCACGGTCGGCAGGTCCAGGCCGTGCCGGGTGCAGATGCGGGCCAGGTCGCGGGCCCGGTCGAGCCGGGCCGGGCCCACCGGGCCGTAGTTGAAGTGCGCGTCGTCCGGGGGCCAGGGCTGGGCCAGCAGGCCGGAGTTGAACGGGGCCGCGGCCACTACGGCCACCCCCCGGGCCGCGCACTCGTCCAGCAGTAGCTGCCCGGACCGGTCCAGCAGCGTCCACCGGCCGGCCAGCATGACCACGTCCAGATCAGTCTCGCGGACCATGCGGAGCGGGGCCTGCCACTGGTTCATGCCGACCCCGGCCGCGCCGATGATGCCTTCCTCGCGCATCCGGACCAGTTCCGGGATGGCCCCGCGGATCGCCTCGGCCACGTGGTCGTCGGCGTCGTGCACGTAGACGATGTCCACCCGGTCCAGGCCCAGCCGGGTCAGGCTGTCTTCCAGGCTGCGCCGCACCCCGGCCGCGGAGTAGTCGAGCCGGCGGCGCAGCCGGTCCGGCACCGCGAACCCGCCTGCCGCCAGATCCGACCCGGACGGCGCCGGGTTGTCTTCCAGCAGCCGCCCGACCTTGGTGGACAGGATGTACTCACCGCGCGGCCGGGACCGCAGCCCGGCGCCGAGCCGGGATTCGGACAGCCCCAGCCCGTAGTGCGGCGCGGTGTCGAAGTACCGGATACCGCCGGCCCAGGCCTGGTCAATGGCCGCCGCGGCCGCCGCGTCGCTGGTTTCCCGGTACAAGTTGCCGGCCGACGCCCCGCCGAAGCCCACCGACGACACCATGACCGGCGTCCGCCCCACCTGGCGCCCGGGGAGAACCAGGCCTGTCATGAGCGGGGCCGCGGGCGCAGGTGGGACAGGCCGCCGTCCACCGCGAACTCGGCGCCGGTGGTCGAGCCGGCCCGGGGCGACGCCAGGTACACCACGGCCTGGGCCACCTCGTCCGCGGTAACCAGCCGCCCGTGTGGCTGCCGGGCGGCGAGCGCGGTCCGCTCCGCGCCCGGGTCGTCGGCCGCGTCGAGCAGCCGGGCCACCCACGGTGTGTCGGCCGTGCCCGGGTTGACCGCGTTCACCCGGATGCCCTCGGCCAGGCCGTCGGCCGCCATGGCCCGGGTCAGCGCCGACACCGCGCCCTTGCTGGCCGAATAGACGGCGCGCTGCGGCAGGCCGGTGGTGGCCGCGACCGAGGACGTGTTCACCACCGCGGCGTGCGCGGACTCGCGCAGGTAGCGCCAGGCCGCGCGGGACACCCGGGCGGTGCCGATCACGTTGACGTTGAGCACCCGCAGCCAGTCGTCATCGGTACTGTCCGCGACGCCACCCTGGGCGCCGATGCCGGCGTTGTTGACCAGCACGTCCAGCCCGCCGAGCTGGGCCACGGCCGCGTCCACCGCGGCCCGCACGGCCGCGTCGTCGGTGATGTCGGCGCGCCGGTACCCGACGCCGGACGGCAGGCCGGCAGGGGGGTCCGGGGCGACGTCCAGCACGACCACGGTCGCGCCCGCCGCGTGAAACGCCATCGCGATCGCGGCCCCGATGCCCGATGCCCCGCCGGTGATCAGGGCGCGCAACCCGGTCAGCTCGCTCATCTCAGGCATCCCTCATTGTCTGGCGCTGCTGGCCGAGGCCATCGATTTCCAGCTCGACGACGTCGCCGCCGCGCAGGTAGGGCCGGTGGTCCGGATCGCCGAGGGCGACTCCGGCCGGGGTGCCCGTGTTGATCACGTCACCGGGGTACAGCGTCATGAACGCGCTGATGTACCAGACCAGGTAAGGCACGTCGAAGATCATCTTGCTGGTGCTGCTGTCCTGGCGCGGCTGCCCGTTCACGGCGAGCCGCAGGCCGAGCTGCTGCGGGTCGGGCACCGCGTCGGCGGTCACCAGCCACGGGCCGAGCGGGTTGAACGTCGCGCAGTTCTTGCCCTTGTCCCACTGCCCGCCGCGCTCGATCTGGAAGGCCCGCTCGGACACGTCGTTGCTGATCGCGTAGCCGGCGATGACGCCGGCCGCCTCCTCGGGGCTGTTCAGGTAGGCCGCCTCGCGGCCGATCACCACGGCCAGCTCGACCTCGTAGTCGGTCTTCACCGAGCCGCGCGGGATCAGCACGTCGTCGGCCGGGCCGACCACCGTGTCGGGCGCCTTGAGGAACAGGATGGGCTCGGCTGGCAGATCAGCCCCGGTCTCGGCCGCGTGGTCGGAGTAGTTCAGCCCGACGCAGACGATCTTCCCGGTCGGGGCGAGCGGCGGGCCGAACCGGCCCGGTTCCTCGGCCGGCGGCAGCTCGCCCTCATCCAGGGCCGCCCGGGCCCAGCTCACCCCGTCTCCAGCCAGGAACCGGGGGTCGATGTCCGTGGTGACCGGCCGGAGGTCATGCCACTGGCCGTCGGCCCCGGCCACGACCGGGATCTCACCGCCGGGTGGTCCGCTTCGCGCGAGTCGCATGGAGTGCTGCTCGTCCTTCCTGCTCGGGGTGTCCGTCGGCCAGGCTGGGCGCCAGGGGGTACGCACCGACGGCGGGCGGACCCGGGTCCACACCCGCAGGGTCAGCGTAATCTCCGGGCCCGGCGGCAGCACGACATCCAGCCACGGACCCCCACCGCGGCCCGCCGAACGCCCGGGCGGCAGTGAGCAGGTGAGGGCGTTGCGCAGAATAGGGGCTTGAGCACAGTCGACGCGGACGTGACGGTCCGGGGCGGGCCGGAGGGCGGGCCCGAGCCGGAACTGACCGTGGCCCGGGTGGCCCGGGTCGGGGATCTGGAGCTGCGGCGGCTGGAGCTGAGCCGGCGACCCATCCACCTGGTGTTTCCTTGATCAACGGTGGTAATACCCGGGTTCCGGCCCAAGCCCTACCACGCCGCGGGTGATGTCGGGGGCGAGGCTGCGGTCCATGATGGGACGCGTGGGTGAGAGGAGCCGGCTTTGGGTATTTGTACCTCCGGCAGCAGGACGCCCCGGCGATCGTGCCGGAAGCCAGCCCTCCGGACGGACCTGCTAAAGGGGGTGCCGCGCTGAATCAGGATCTTGCGCTGCCGCGCATCGTGGTGGGAGTGGACGGCTCGATCGCCTCACTCGCCGCACTGCGCTGGGCAGTCCGTGAAGCAGGCTTGCGGGAATCCGCCTTGCAGGTCGTGCGCGCCTGGGAAGACACGGCGAAACGGGTGGCACCGTACGCCTCACACACCCGCCTGCCGGTCGGCGCGGAGGACCATCGCCGCGCGGCCGACCGGCTGCAGGCTGACGTGGCCGGAGCGCTCGGCCGGGCCCCGCTGGTCCCGGTTATGGTCCAGGTCGCGGAGGGACTCGCGGCCCGGGTGCTGCTCGACCACGCCGCCGGGGCGGACCTGCTGGTACTGGGCAGCGCGACCCGCTGCGCGCCGGACGGCATCGGCCCGGTGGCCCGGGCCTGCCTGCGGCACGCGCCGTGCCCTGTGGTCGTGGTCAGCGACGCCATGACCGATCTGCCCGTGCCGGCCTGAGCGAGCAGCGCCCAGCTCAGCGGTGGCTGTTCCAGCGCGGCCCGGCGGCGCGCCAGTCGGCCGCCCAGGATGCCAGGCGGCGCCGGTTCAGCACGTAGCGGGCCAGCGAGACGGCGCAGATCAGCACGGTGCCCAGGACGAACGGAGCCAGCACGCTGGCCATGGCGGCCTGGCCGGTGGCCTGCTCGGGGCGCAGCGGCGGCCCGGTCAGGGCGCCCGACTCAGCCACCCAGATGCGGACCGTGCGGCCGGCCTGGGCGCTGACCGGGGCGGGCACGTCACCGGTCCGGGCCGTCCCGTCCGGGGCGGTCCACCGGGCCGGCACCTCCGGCCCGGCCATCCCGCCGTACCCGATGTCGATCACCGGCTGGGCGTTGGCCAGCAGCACCGCGCTGACCTGATGCCAGGAGGACTGCTGGCGCTGCTGCACGCGGAGCGCGGTGGCGTCGGCCCAGTGCCACGCGAACAGCGCGAGCAGCGGCGCGCCGGCCAGGAACAGGACCAGCGCGGCGGCCACGACGGCCGTCTCGACGCGGTCCGAGGTGCGGCGCAGCGGATTGCGGTCCGGCCACCACGCGCGCAGCCACAGCGCGCGCGGCCGCCTCGGCTCCGTTGCCCGGCTCAGCCTCATCGCGATCCCTCTCCTGCTACCAGTGTGCGCGCAGCGGGTGGGAAGGGTTCAGCGGCCATGGGCCTGAGCGGGCGGGACTCTAGTCTTAGCTGTTTGCTTTGCGCCTCCGGGGGCCCCACCCACCTCCCCATCCCCCTTCACTGTCCAGTCGGCGGCGCGCCCCCTTCGGCGCTGGTCAGCCCTTGACCGCGCCGGTGAAGCCGCCGACGAGATGCCGCTGGGCGAAGATGAAACAGGCCAGCGCGGGCACCATGGACAGCGCGGTGAAGGCCAGGATGCTGGCCGTGTCCTGGGCGAACTGGGTCTGGAAGTTGGCCACCGCCAGCGGCAGCGTGTAGTGATCGGTGCTGGTGAACAGCAGCAGCGGGAGCAGGTACTGGTTCCAGCTGTTGATGAAGGCCAGCACGGCCACCGTGGCCAGGGCGGGCCGGGACAGCGGAAGCAGCACGCGGAGGAAGAACTGCAGCCGGCTGGCCCCATCCACCACGGCCGCGTCCTCCAGTTCGCCGGGGATCTCCCGCATGAACGGGCGCAGGATGACCACCGTCAGGGGCAGCGCGAAGGCCGCCTCGCAGAGCACCAGGCCGAAGATGCTGTCCACCAGGCCCAGCTTGTCCAGCAGCAGGTACAGCGGCAGCGCGGCCGCGTTGAGCGGCCAGAGCAGCCCGATCGCGAACACCAGGAACAGGCCCTCCCGGCCGCGGAACGAGTACCGGGACAGCGCGAACGCGGCCATCGAGCCGAGCACCAGCACCAGCGCGGTGACCAGCACCGCGACCTCCGCGCTGTTGGCCAGCGGCTGCCAGAACGCCGACGAGCTGAGCAGGCGGCCGTAGTTGTGCCAGTCCCACGGGTGCGGCAGCCCGGTCGCCGACGAGTTGATCTGCGCGTTGCTCTTGGCGCCGTCCAGGAAGACGAACAGCAGCGGGACCACGGTCACCCCGACCAGCAGCAGGCCGGCCAGGTAGGTGGCCAGGGTGAGCGGGGACAGCCGGCCGCGGCCCGCGGGCGCCCGCGCGGCGCCCGGCTTGGCCGGCTGGTAGCCCGGTTGGTGGGTCGGTGCGATCGCGGACACCTTCGTCACCCCACGGCCCTGGTCAGCGCGCCGGCCGTATCCCGGCGCAACACGAAGCGCTGGTAGACCAGCGCGAAGATGAAGCAGATGCCGAACATGATCACCGCCACCGCGCTGCCGTAGCCGAATTCGCTGCTCTGGAAACCACGCTGGACCAGGTAGGTGGCCATGGTGCTGGAACTGTTGGCCGGGCCGCCGCCGGTCATGATCCACACCTGGTCGAACACCTGGAGCGAGCCGACGATGGACAGGAACAGCCAGATCCTGATCGTCGGGCCGAGCAGCGGGATGGTGATCCGCCGGGTGGCGCGCCACGCCGACGCGCCGTCCAGGGCGGCCGCCTCGAGCAGTTCCGCCGGGATGCCTTGCAGCCCGGCCAGCATCAGCAGCATGGCGAAGCCGAAGAACTGCCAGGTCAGCACCACGATCATGGTGTAGAGGACGAGGTGCAGGTTGGCCAGCCAGAGCTGGGTCAGGCCGCCCAGCCCGGCCAGCTTCAGGACCTGGTCCACGAACCCGCCCGGCTGGAGCAGCAGCAGCCACATCACCGCGGTGGTGGCGTACGGCAGCACGAACGGGGCGAACACCAGGGTGCGCAGCGCCGTGCGGCCCCAGATCCGCCGGTTCAGCAGCAGGGCCATGCCCAGGCCGAGCGGCAGCTGGATGAGGATCGACGCGGCCACGATGATCAGGTTGTGCAGGAACGCCTGCCGGAACACCGGGTCGTCCAGCACCAGCCGGTAGTTGTACAGCCCGGCGAAGCTGCCCAGCGGCCCGAAGCCGGTCCACTTGTACATGCCGTCGTAGGCGGCCAGCACGATCGGCAGCAGCGCGAACCCGGCGAACAGCAGCAGGGCCGGACCCAGCAGCAGGGTCAGCTCGGCCTTCCGGCGCAGCCCGGGCCCGCTCAGCCGGCCGCGGCGGGCCGCGGGGCCCGGGCCGACCGGCCCGGCCTGGACATCGATGTCCGTGTCACCGGCGACCGCCATCAGATCCTCCTCACGTTCCGGGCGCCGCGCCAGCCCGGGCGGGCGCGGTGCGGCGCCCACCCGGGCCGGCTGCCCGGCCCGGGCGGGCGCCCGTTACTGGCGCACCGCTTACTGCTGGGACTTGGCCTGGCTCACCGCCGTGATGATGGACTGCCCGCTGCCCTGGCCGGCGAAGAAGTTCGCGATGGCCGCGTCGAGGGCCTGCCCGACGTTGGTCGGGAAGGCGATGTCGAAGTAGGTCTGGATGTACGGCGCCGCGTGGCTGTAGGTGAGCACCTGCTGCTGCGCGGGCGCCAGCGCCGAGGAAGCGGCCGGGTTCGCGGGCAGGCCCACGTTGGCCCCGACCACCTTGGTCTGCACCGGGGTGGAGTCGATGTACTTGAGGAATGCGGCGCACGTGGCCGCGGGGGCCACCGTGGTGCAGGAGAAGCCGTCCCCGCCGCCGAGCACGGTGGTCGCCGACCCGGCGGCGCCCGGCACCGACGGGAACGGGAACCAGCCGAGCTGGGAGGTGATGCTCTTGTTCGAGGTCAGCGGCTCCATCACGCCGGGGTCCCAGTCGCCCTGCAGTTCCATCGCGGCCTTGCCGTTGGCCACCATGCCCGCCGAGCTGCCGGCGCCGACCTGGGACGCGGTGCCGAGGAAGCCGGACTGGAACGGGTGCGTGTTCATGAACGCGGTCAGGTCCTTGCTCGCCTTGGTAAAGCAGGAGTTGGACAGGTTGACCGCCTTCATCGACGATTTGAGGGTGGCCGTGGGGCACTCCCGGATGGCGAAATACTCCCACCAGAACGCGTCCGGCCACTTGTCCTTGCTGCCCACCGCGATCGGCGCGATATGCGCCGCCTTCAGCTTGGTGACGTCGGCTTCCAGCTCGGGGATGGTGGCCGGCGGCTTGCTGATGTGGGCCTTGGCGAACAGGTCCTTCCGGTACCAGAAGCCGACCGTGTGCAGGTCGTAGGGGACGCCGTACTGCTTGCCGCTGACCTGCCACCCCTGGGCCGCGGCGCCGAGCTGGCCGATCCAGCCGGACACGTACGGGCTGAGGTTGGTCAGCTTGCCCGATGGGACCTGGCTGGCTTCCTGGCCGCCACCCCACTGCTGGTAGATGGACGGCGGGTTGCTCGAGGCCAGCGCGGCGGGGACCTTCGTGGTGAACGCCTCGTTCTGGATAGGCACGATCTGGATGGTCACCTTGGGGTGCGCCTTGTGGAACGCGGCCGCCGCCTGCTGCCAGACGGTCTTGAGCTGGCCGGTCGTGGCATTGGTCCACCAGGTGAGGGTGACCTGCCCATTGTTAGAACTGCTGGCGGTCCCGCCACTGCTGCCGCAGGCCGCGAGGGCGAGCGCCGCTGCCGCCACCGCGGCGGCAACGGCAGGCTTCCGGAGGCTGCGCATGTTGGTCATCTCCTGACGACGTTGGCTGAAGTGTGCCGAGCCTGGCCAACCTGGGCTTGCCGCAGAGTTTTGCGCGTCACATCGGACATGTCAATCGTTGTCGATAACGTTTTATACGCTATCCTCGCGGCGTGGACTCAACCCCTCGCGTGACCATCCGGGACGTCGCCGCGCAAGCTGGCGTTTCGGTCGCGACGGTCTCCAAGGTCATCAACGGCCGGTACGGCGTGGCCGCCGACACCATGGCCCGGGTCAACGCGGTCATCAACGACCTGGGGTACTCGGCCAGCCTGGTCGCGCAGAGCCTGCGCAACCACCGCACCAACGTGATCGGCATCCTGGTCGCCGACCTGGAGCCGTTCAGCGCCGAGCTGCTCAAGGGCGCGGCCGACGCGATCCGCGGCTCCGGGTTCGAGATGGTGGTGTACTCGGCCGGCGGCCTGGCCGATGATCACGTGGGCTGGGAGCGGCGCTACCTGTCCCGGCTGAGCGGCACGCTCATCGACGGGGCGGTGCTGGTCACGCCGACCGTGGTGGACGTGAACTACGGCGCGCCCATCGTCGCCATCGACCCGCACACCGGCCAGTCCGGGCTGCCCACCATCGACTCGGACAACCTGCGCGGCGGCCAGCTGGCCACCGCGCATCTGCTCGGACTGGGCCACCGCCGGATCGCCATGCTCACCGGGCGGCCCGACCTCGAGTCCTCCCGGCTCCGTGAGGAGGGCTACCGGCAGGCCCTGGCCGCGGCCGGGGTGCCGGTCAGCGAGGACCTGGTGCTGGTCGGCGGCTACGACGCGCAGGCCTCGGCGGAGTGCACCCGCACGCTGCTGACCAGCGCCGACCCGCCGACGGCCATCTTCGCGGCGAACGACGTGTCGGCCATCGCGGCCATCCAGGCCGCGGTCGGCCTGGGCCTGCGGGTGCCGGCCGACCTGTCCGTGGTGGGCTTCGACAACATCCCGGAGTCCGCGCTGTGCGCGCCCCCGCTGACCACGGTCAACCAGCCGATCCGGCAGATGGGCGAGCGGTCCATCCAGCTGCTGCTCCGGCTGATGCGCGGGGATCACGTCGAGGTCACCCACATCACCCTGCAGACCGATCTGGTCGTGCGGCAGTCGGCGCGGGCCCGGTTACCGGCCTTGGTCGCGGCGCAGCCGGCGGGCGGGCCGCGGTAACTGGCCCCCCGCCGCTGGCCGCCGCGCTGGGCCACGGCCGGCGGGTGGAGGCCCAGCCCGCCGGCCGTGGGTGCCTGCCCGGCTACCGCACGCCCGCGCCATGCCCCGGCAGCACGAAGCTGACCATCGAGCGGGCGGGCATTGTCATACTGAACGCCCCCTGGTGGACGGTGACGCCAGGCTGCTGCGCGGTATCGCTGGTGGCATCGGTCAGGTAGGGGGTCGCCACCGAGCCGTCCCTGATCCCGGTCCCGGCCAGCGAGAAGGTAACCGGGTCCGGGCTGGTCGCCGTGTTCAGCGCGACGATGGCCACCGATCCGTCCAGGTTGCGGAACGCGGTCAGGTCGAGGCTGCCGTCGCTGGTGCTAGCCCCGATCCGGACCGCCCCGGGGCGGACGAACCGGCTGTAGCCCGCGAAGGCCCACAGCCGCCCGGACGGGATGACGGTGGACCCGTCGATCTCGATCAGGCCCTCGTTGTCACCGTTCTCCGCCGGGGTGGTGGAACCCCACCAGTACAGGAACGCGTTCAGGTTGGCCCCGGTCAGGCCCTGGTAGATGTGCTGCGCCCAGGTCAGCCCGGACGCGTCGGTGCCGTCGTCCCAGGCCGGGTCCCAGCTCTCGAACGTGGACCACTCGGTCTCCCAGACCGGTCCGTGCCAGCCGGCCAGCGGCGAGGTGGGCGGCGCGGTGTAGCCGTGGCTGGTGAACACCGACGTGGCCGCGCGGGCGGCCGGGTCGGCTTCGATCGCCGCGGCGTACTGTTGCGCGTAATCCCAGCCCTCGGTGGCGCAGCACTCGGCCTTGGTCGTCAGGTGCGCGGTACCCGGGTGGGCGGTACCCCAGTGGGCGGCGGCCAGTGCGTGGCCCAGGTAGGGCATGAAGTTGGCGGTCTGGGTGGGGCTCAGCAGCATGCTGTCGTAGCCCGGGCCGATGTTGGCCTCGTTCTCCGGCCCGACGTAGCTCAGCCTGATCCCGGCGGCCGCGTAGTCCTTGGCGTACTGGGTCAGGTAGTTTGCGTAGGCGTGGCGCCAGTCGCCGCTGGCGCAGCTGGCCCCGGGGACGCCGCACAGCGTGCCGCCGTTGTCCACCGAGTCGTTCGTCTTCATGAACGCGGGCGGGCTCCACGCGTCGGCGAACACGTCGCGGACGCCGTAGCCGGCCCGGATCCGCTGGGCGAACCAGAGCTGGCCCTGGTCCTCGTTGATGGCCGAGAGCGGCAGGTAGGCCGGGGCGGCGGCGGGGCTGGCCGGGGCGGTCGGCTCGATGGTGCTGCCCTGGTCGGCGCTGATCTCGTTCCGCAGGATGCTCAGCCCGGCACCACTGGTCCGGCTGTACAGCAGGTCGAGGGCCTGCTGCTGGACCGCGGCCGGGGCGTTCATCACGGTCTGCGCCTGGCCGAACGCCTCGGAGGCGCCGAACCCGGTGATGACCTGGTGCCGGACCGCGCCGTTGATGACGGCGGTGTGCCCGTCCTGGGCGGACGCGGGTGAGACGGCGGCAACGGTCAGCGTGCTGGCGGCCAGCACGGCCACCGATGCGGCTAGCGGCGCGCTGGTGCGGCGCCCGTTCATTCTGCGCACAGGACTCGTTCCTTTCCTGGATGGTGCGCGCCTGCCCCGCGCCCCTGGAGGGGGCGGGGCGCGGGGCAGGCCGGCGGAACGGCGTCAGGTCGTGCAGGTGGCGCCGTTCAGGGTGAACGCGGCCGGGGCCGCGTCACTGCTGGCCCAGGTGCCCTGGAAGCCCACCGAGGTGGACTGCCCGGCGGCTAGGGCGCCGTTGTAACTCGCGTTCGTGATCGACACGGCCTCGCCGCTCTGGGTGGCGGTGCCGTTCCACGCGGTGGTGATCTTCTGGTCGCCGGGGAAGGTGAAGCCCAGCGTCCAGCCGTTGATCGCGGACGAGCCGGTGTTGGTGATGTTGACCTGGGCCACGAAGCCACCGGTCCACTGGCTCTGCGTGCTGTACACGACCTGGCAGGCCGCACCACCTCCCCCGCCGCTGGACGAGACCGCCCAGCTGAACGTGGCTGACCCGGATGCCCCGGTGCCGTCCCTGGCGGTGACGGTGACCGTGGACGTGCCCGCCGCGGTCGGCGTGCCGGAGATCAGCCCGGTCGAGGAGTTGATGGACAGCCCGGCGGGCAGCCCGGTCGCGGCGTAGCTCAGCGTCTGGCCGGACGCGGAGTCCGACGCGTGGACCTGCACGCTGGCCGCGGTGCCCACGGTGCCGGTCTGGTTGCCCGGGCTGGTGACCGTGACGGTGTTGCCGCCGCCGCCTCCGCTGCCCGAGGTGCCCAGCACGTAGGTGACCAGGGAGCGGGCCGGGATCGAGGCGCTGAACGAGCCGCCGCTGACCGACGTGGTGGCCTGCGCGGCCACGTTGCTGCTGCTGTTGGTCAGGTACGGGGTGACGGTGGCCCCGTTCGGCGTGCCGGTGCCGGACACCGAGTAGGTGATCGGGTCCGCGCTGGTCCCGGTGTTCAGCGCGACGACGGCCACGGTGCCGTCGGTGTTCTTGAACGCGGCCAGGTCAACCGCGCTGTTCGAGCTGGTCGCGCCGATCCGCACGGCACCGGGGTGCACGTAGCGGCTGTAGTTGGCGAACGCCCACAGCCGGCCGGACGGGGTGACCGTCGAGCCGTTGATCTCGACCAGCCCCTCGTTGTCCCCGTTCTCCGACGGGGTGGTGGAGCCCCACCAGTACAGGAACGCGTTCAGGTTGGCCCCGGTCAGGCCCTGGTAGATGTGCTGCGCCCAGGTCAGCCCGGACGCGTCGGTGCCGTCGTCCCAGGCCGGGTCCCAGCTCTCGAACGTGGACCACTCGGTCTCCCAGGCCGGCTTGGACCAGCCGGACAGCGGGGTGGTCGGCGCCGCGGTGTAGCCGTGGCTGGTGAACGCCGCCGTGTCCGCGCTGGCCGTGGGGTCCGCCTCGATGGCCGCGGCGTACTGCTGGGCGTAGTCCCAGCCCTCGGTGGCGCAGCATTCCATCTTGGTAGCCAGCCCGGACGAGGCCAGCGTCGGCCCGAGCACGTCCAGGAAGTTCGCCGTCTGGGACGGGCTCAGCTGCATGCTGTCGTAGCTGGTGGACAGGTTGGCCTCGTTCTCCGGGCCGATGTACGACAGCGGCACCCCGGCCGCCGCGTAGTCCTTGGCGTACTGCACCAGGTAGTTCGCGTAGGCCTGGCGCCAGTCGCCGCTGGAACAGGTGGCGCCGGGCGTGCCGCACACCGCGCCGCCGCTCGACGTCGAGTCGTTGGTCTTCATGAACGCGGGCGCGCTCCACGCGTCCGCGAACACGTTGCTGACGCCGTAGTCGGCCTTGATCTGCTGCGCGAACCACAACTGGCCCGCGTCCTGGCCGGTGGAGGACATCGGCAGGTAGGTCGGGGCGGCCGCCGGGCTGCCCGGCGAGTTCGGCTCGATGGTGGTGCCCGAGTCGGCACTGATCCAGTTGCGCAGGATGGTCAGCCCGGCCCCGCTGGTGGGGCTGTACAGCATGCCGAGCGCCTGCTGCTGGACCGAGGACGAGGCGTTCATCACGGTGCTGGCCTCGCCGAAGGCCTCGGAGGCGCCGAAGCCGGTGATGGTCTGGTACGTGGTCGCGCCGTTGATGGTCGCGGTGTCCGCGGCCAGGGCCGGGGCGGCCGGGGCCAGCAGGCCCAAAGCGGTGACTGTCAGTAATGCCGTTGCGGCGGCCAACGCCGCACCGGCCGGGCGCCTGATGCGATCAAGCACGGTAACTTTCCCTTCCGGATCTCGCGGCGCGCCCGGCTCCCGGGGCGCGCCACGTGGCGACAGATGCTGACCTGCCCTCCTCTCGCTGCGCAGCCGTCGTGCCCGCCCGCCGCCGCCCGGCCTGGGACGGCGAGCCGGACCTGCCGGCAGGTGGCTATCTGGATGGCTGTCACCTGGATCGATACCGACAGCCGGAGACCCGGGTGGCGCTGGGCAGGCCGGCCCGGAGCGGCCCCCGCGCGGCCCTGACGGCTGCTGCGCATGGCTCATCTCCTGACGATGCCGCCCTGGTGTTGCCACCCGGGCGCCGCGCCGGCCTGCTCCGCCCGGCTCGCCGCAGAGTCTGATCCTCCGTCCCGGGCAATGTCAATCGTTGTCGATAACGTTTTATAGCGCTATCCTCCCGGCGTGGAGTCAACCCCGTTCGTCACTATCCGCGACCGTGCGGCACGCGGCCCGGGCTTGGCTCGCGGCCCGGGCTGGGCTCAGAGCCCGGGCTTGGCTCGCGGCCCGGCCTGGGCCCGGTCGCGGTGCCCGCCGCGGGGCGCGCCGCCTGGCCTGACCCGCTGACCCATCAGGACGACGGACGGATCGCACGTGACCATTGAGCGCAGCCTCTCCACCGAAACCTGGCGCGACCCGGCTGCCACGGCCGCGGACCGGGTGCGCGATCTGCTGGCCCGGATGACCGTCCGGGAGAAGATCGCCCAGCTATCCGGCCTGTGGGTGAACGTCGGCGGGGCCAGCGGCAGGGTCGCGCCACATCAGCACGAGTCGGTCAGCTCGGCCGGTCCGTGGGAGACGCTGATCAGCCACGGGGTGGGGCAGCTCACCCGGCCGTATGGCACCGCCCCGGTCAGTCCGGCCGACGGGGCCCGCGCGCTGGCCAGCACGCAGCGCCAGATCATCGCGGCCGGCGGCTGGGCATCCCGGCCATCGTGCACGAGGAGTGCCTGACCGGGCTGGGGGCCTGGCAGGCCACCGTGTTCCCGTCGCCGCTGTGCTGGGGGGCGAGCTTCGACCCCGGGCTGGTCGAGCAGATGAGCGCGCAGGTCGGCCGCACCATGCGGCGGCTCGGCGTGCACCAGGGCCTGGCCCCGGTCATCGACGTGGTGCGCGACCTGCGCTGGGGCCGGACCGAGGAGACCATCGGCGAGGACCCGTACCTGGTCGGCATGATCGGCAGCGGCTACGTCCGCGGCCTCGAGTCGGCCGGCATCATCGCCACGCTCAAGCACTTCGCCGGCTACTCGGCCTCCCGCGGCGCGCGGAACATGGCCCCGGTCTCGATCGGCCCGCGCGAGCTGGCCGACGTGCTGCTGCCCCCGTTCGAGATGGCCCTGCGGGCCGGCGCGCGGTCGGTGATGAGCTCCTACACCGACCTGGACGGGGTCCCGGTGGCCGCGGACCCCAGCTTGCTCACCGACCTGCTCCGGGACGGCTACGGCTTCACCGGCACGGTCGTCTCCGACTATTTCTCGGTCGCGTTCCTGCACACCCTGCACGGCGTGGCCGGCACCCGGACCAGCGCCGCGCACCTGGCCTTGCAGGCCGGCGTTGACGTGGAACTGCCCATGGTCGACTGCTACGGCGAGCCGCTGCTCACCGGCATCGAGTCCGGCCTCATCGACATGGTCCTGCTGGACCGGGCCGTGGAGCGGGTGCTCAGCCAGAAGTGCGAGCTCGGCCTGCTCGACCCGGACTGGCCCACCGAACCCGACGCCAGCTGCACCGACGTTGACCTGGACGACACCCAGTCGCGGGCGCTCGCCGGGGAGCTCGCCCGCCGGTCCATCGTGCTGCTGCGCAACGAGGGGGCGCTCCCGCTCGCCCCGGGTCAGCGCATCGCCGTGGTCGGCCCGCGGGCCGACGACCCGGGCGCCATGCTCGGCTGCTACTCGTTCCCGCGGCACGTCGGCGTGCACTACCCGGACGTCGCGCTGGGCATCGAGATCCGCACCGTGCTGGGCGCGCTGCGGGCCGACCCGGCCGGCTACACCGTCAGCTATGCCCCGGGCTGCCTGGTCCTCGGCGGCACCGACGCCGACATCGAAGCCGCCGCGCGCACCGCGGCCGACGCCGACGTCTGTGTCGCGGTCCTCGGCGACCAGGCCGGCCTGTTCGGCGCGGGCACCTCCGGCGAAGGCTGCGACGCCGCCAGCCTGCGCCTCCCCGGCCGCCAGGCCGAACTCCTGGACGCCCTGCTGGACACCGGCACCCCGGTCGTGCTCATCCTGCTCGTCGGCCGCCCCTACGAACTGAGCGATCAGGTGGACCGGCTGGCCGCCGCGCTGTGCGGCTTCTTCCCCGGCGAGGAAGGCGGCACCGCGCTGGCCGACATCCTCAGCGGCCGGGTCAACCCCTCGGGGCACCTGCCCGTCAGCTTCCCCTCGGCCGGCGCCACCCAGCCCGGCACCTACCTGGCCGCCCCGCTCGGCCAGCGCAACGACGTCAGCTCGATCGACCCCACCCCGGTTTTCCCGTTCGGCCACGGCCTCAGCTACGCGCCCGCCACCTGGGTCAACGTCACCCTGACCAGCCCCGCCCAGTGGCCCACCGACGGCAGCTGCCAGCTCGCCGTCACGCTGCGCAACGACACGTCCACGCCCACCGCCGAAGTCATCCAGATCTACCTGCACGACCCGGTGGCCGAGGTGGCCCGCCCCAGCCAGCAGCTCATCGCGGCCACCCGGGTCGACCTGGCCCCGGGCCAGACCCGCACCGCGCAGATCACCCTGCACGCCGACCTGACCTCCTATACCGCCCGGGCCGGCCGCCGCCAGGTCAACCCCGGCGCGGTCGAGCTCCGGGTCGGCGCCTCCAGCGCCGACATCCGCGAGATCTTGCGCTGCACCCTCACCGGCCCACCCCGCCACCCCGGCCCGCACCGCACCCTGGCACCCGAGATCACCGTGCAGTAGCAGGATCAGGCGGCGGGCTGCGCCTCACACCGACGCCGCGCGGCTGTGGGAAGGCCCCGACGCCAGCCAGCTCCGCAGGGTTGTTCTGGGAATCATGCATGAGGGCACGTCGGAGGCTGTCATCTTTACATGCATCACTAAAGAGCGCCCAACGGCACAGCATCGGGCCATCAGGCGCAGGAGATGAGCATGATGGGTGAGCGCAAGCCGACCGACTCGGCATGACACCAGTGCAAGCACTACGGGCCTACGGACGCAAGCCGAGACTAAGCGGGATGTCGGGCGGAAATCGACAACCGGATCACTCAAGGGCGTTATCTCGACCCTGCTCTATACATTGGCAGACGCGCTCCAGCGAGGTGCAAAGGCACTGAACCATGCCGCTAGCGCGACCCGGGACCACTCCAGGCACTAGCCCAGCCAGCGCCCGGGTCAGGCCGTGTGCGGTGCACCGTAGGCCCCGCACATGGCCTGGACATCGAGGGCGCGCGGTCTGGCCGGTCTCGATCCGCCACTCATGGGTAGCTTCATCTCCTTGGCGCTGACCTGAGGTGGGTGGGCAAAGTGCCGAGCTGGTCGAGCAGGAGCCACGGGTTGACGGTGGGTTCGCGGGCCAGGCGGCGTAGCCAGTCCCCGGCGGCGCGGGCGTCGGTGCGGGCGAGCTGGGTGTACTGGCGCGCTAGCTGGTGGTGGCGGGCGAGGGTGATGGGGTCGCAGCGGGCTGGGAATGGCACCATTCCTGGAGTGAGCCGTACTGGTTTGGCGGCATCGTCGCGGCCGTCAGCGAGGTAGAGCGGAGAGACCCGGAGGGCGTCGGCGAGGGCGAGGATGTGGCTGGCGCGCCGCAGCGGGCGCTCCCCGTTTTCGACCATGGACACGAAGGCGGGCGAGATGCAGGCGAGGTCGGCTAACGCGACCTGGGACAAGCCGCGGCGCAGCCGCAGCGTGCGCAGCCGCACCCCGGTGTCATCGCGCATCGGGTCAATGCTCTTGGTCACCGGGTCGCCTCGCACGCGGGCGTGTGTCCATTTCGAACCAGACCGTCCAGCCGTGCTGGCTGTGCCCTTCGCATCCCCATCTGGACGCGATCTGGCCGACGATCAGTAACCCCCGGCCGTTCTGTTCGTCCGCGCTTGGGCGGGTGGGTTTGTGCCAGGGGCCGCCCTGGTCGCAGACCTCCACGCGCAGAAGGTGACTGTCGATCTGGACGCGGACACTGAAGGAGCCGCCGGGCTGGCGGGAGCGGCTGTGCACGATTGCGTTGGTGACCAGCTCGGACAGGCACAGCACAGCGTCGTCAGCTCGCTGGTGACCATCGAGGATGCCGGCCAGCAGCCGGCGGGCGCGGCTGACCTGGTCGGCTCTGGCCGGGAATTCCTGGCAGCAGGTGCGTGGTGGCGTGGTAAGGCAGATGTCCTGCTGGCTGGCTGGCGGTGTCATGGGCCCTTCTGCGGCTGATGGAATTTGGTAGCAGCTTGCCGGCCGGGCGTTACGGTGGGGAAGAGCCTGCGCGCGTACTTCGCGGCGCGGCGGGCTAGGTAAGCAACGCCGGCTCTTGGTGAGGACGGGTGAGCGCAGGTGCGCAGGGATCGTGACTTTGACCGCTCGTGGCTGGCGTTATTCGCTGAGGAACTGAAGCTCGCCCGGTCCCGGACTGGCCTGTCCCAAGATCAGCTCGCGGACGCGATCGGCTATAGCGCGTCGCTGGTGGCGAAGATCGAGACCCGGCGGGGTGTGCCCACACTGGACTTCGCGGCCCGGTGCGACGAGACGCTGAACACGGGTGGGGCACTGGCGCGGATGCACACCTTCCTGGGCAAAGCGCCGTTCCCGTCGTGGTTCCGGCCGTTCGTGGACTATGAGGCAGCCGCAGGGACGCTACGGCTGTTTGAGCACGTGCTGGTACCCGGGCTGCTGCAGACCCGGGAGTACGCGCGGGCGGTGCTGAGCACCAGGCCGAACACGACCGATGACGAGACCGAGCAGATGGTCGGTGCCCGCCTGGACCGTCAGGCGATCCTTACCGGTGAGGATCCCCCGCTGCTGTGGGTGGTGCTGGATGAGGGTGTGCTGCACCGGCGGGTCGCGGAGGCCAAGGTGATGCATGACCAGCTGGTGCATCTGGCGGAGATGTCGCGCCGGCCCAACATCAGTGTGGAGGTCGTGCCGTACGGCGCTGGGGCGCACAGCGGCCTGCTGGGCGCTTTCGTGGTCGCTGAGTTCGAGGACGCACCGGCTATCGTGTATCTGGAGACGGCTGCGGGTGGCCAGATCGCGGAGGGCGCCGACATGGTGGCGCAGGTCATGCTGACCTTCGACACGTTGCGGTCAGAAAGCCTCCCCCGGGGCGTCTCACGCGACCTGATCACGAAGGTGGCTGAGGAAACATGGACCTGACCGGCGCGCAGTGGCGCAAGGCGTCGCTGAGCGGCAACAACGGCGGCAACTGCGTGGAGGTCGCGGGAAACCTCCCCGGCATCGTCGCCGTGCGTGACTCAAAGGACCGGCAAGGCCCGGTTCTGGTATTCGCCTCTGACGAGTGGCAGGCATTCGCTAGCCAGGTGCGTCACGGAGAGTTCGGCTCCGGGCTGGTACGGCAGTCTCCATTCGGCTTGTGACTTGCGGCATCGCCCGCGAAACCTACCTCTACCTGATGGCGCTGGCGATCTTGCCGCAGGCAACCTGATCGGGCGGCAGCATCCTGTGGGCGGGTCGTCCTGTGGGCGGGGTCGTCCTGTGGCGCTGGCAAGATGGCGTAATGCGTGAGGTGCTAGCTGCCTGGGGCCAGCCCGAGGTGACCGGCGTGCTCCCCGGCGGGAACCGCAACACCGTCCTGGACCTGCGGCTAGGTACGCGGCGGCTCGTTGCCCGCTGGTCACGCCGGGATTCGGCCAGCCTGGACTGGGAGGTCGCCCTTCTTGGCCATCTCGCCCGGAATGGGCTGCGGGTCCCGGCTGTCGTCCCGTCGCTGGACGGCCGCTGCCACATTGATGGTGTCATTGTGCAGACCTGGCTCGACGGCACGCCGCCAGGGCCCGCGGACTGGCCCGCGGTCGCTGCTTTCTTGCGGCGGTTGCACAAAGTCACGGCAGGATGGCCGCAGCGTCCTGGTTTCGCCTCGACCCGCGAGCTGCTCACCGCCGACCGTGGCGGCGATGTGGATCTGTCTGTCCTGCCCGCCGGGGCGGTGACCGACTGCCGCCGTGCGTGGACCCGCCTGGAAGGCAGCCCAGAGGCCGTCGTGCACGGTGACCCGGGGCCTGCCAACATCCGCATGAGCGAAGCCGGGCCCGGGTTGCTGGATTGGGACGAGGCCCGCGTCAACTACACCGTCCTCGACCTGGCCGAGATACCCGGCAGCGATCTTCCGCCTGGCACGCTGACCGCAGCCCAGGCGGCCGTCACCGCCTGGGAAGCTGCCAATGGCTGGGGTATCGAGCCCTCCTATGCCCAGCGCCAGCTGAACCTGCTCCGTTCCCGCCAGCACAGCTTCGACTGAACCACACTGCATCCGCATGAGCCGGGTCTTCACCTGCGCGGGGTGGCCGATCCGTAACCCAACCATTGAAGACCGGTTAGCGGCAGTTCGGGTAAGGAGGGCCGCAGTTCTTGTAAACATGGCCGACGCCGAAGGCGGCCAAAAGGAAGACGACCCCGGCCACCGCGAGCGCCAGCCCGATGACCGTGGCGATCACCTGCACCCTTACCCGGTCTTCCAGCGGCTGCCGCGGCAGTGACTTCCACGGCGGGACGCGGCCGAGCAGCCATTCCGTCCACGTCCCCGATTCGATCGCCCGCCGGGCGTTCCAGGCGGCCAGGCCACGGAAGCCACGGAAACTGGCCGCCAAAAAACCGCCGACCAGGACCAACGCGATGCCAATCAGCAGGTCCTGGCCTCTCGGAGCCTCATGCACCAGACCTCCGACCCTTGGCCAGGCCGCAGAGCAGCACCGCAAGGTACACCCTGCCAGTACTCACGTCGAACCGGGAACATGCTATCTCGCCGCGTGCTGAAGATCTTGATGCGCGAGCACCGCTCCCGTGCCTTCATCACCTGAGCGCACTCGATCACGTGAGCATGAAGTCCCGGGGCGCGACCCGCGTCACGGCAACGAGCGTGTGAGCCACACCACTTCACCGCTGTCGTCCGTGGAAACGTGATCCCGCTCGAACCCGAGCTTTTCAAGGACGCGGAACGACGGTGTGTTCCAGGCGCCGACGGTTGACCAGAGCCGTTTCCGCCCGGTCGCTATCGCGGCATCGAGCACCGCGCTGGCCGCCTCGGTGGCGTAGCCACGCCCATGCGCGCGCTGGAACAACTCATACGCGATCTCAGGCTCCTCAACGGTGGAGCGGCCGATGATCAACCCGCAATAGCCGATGAAGTCGCCTTCGTCGCGGCGCTGGATGGGCAGCAGGGCGATCCCGGTTGTCGCCGTTGCGGTGAGCTGCTTCGCGATGAGTGTCCGGGTGTGCTCAACCGTGGGCGTCCCGTCGCCGCGTTCGGAGTGCAGGGCGCGGAGCTCATCGGCGTCCGACCCGGCCCACGGTCGCAGTATCAGCCGCTCGGTCTCAAGGCGGAACAACATCGTCTCGTACGCCGACATGGCCCTACTCTGCCCCACGGATCATCACGAACTACAGCTGGAGTACCAGGCTGCGCGTGCCGAAGTAGGAACACTCCCAGGATCACCCGATGACCCACCTACGTGGACCAGGCATTGAAGTCTGGCTCGAACCCCGACTACGCAGAGACCGTTCCCTTTGGATCGAGCAGTGATCTCAAGTAATCTTCCATTTTGTCGAAGCTGTCTTCGGAGCCATCGGAGTTGGTCATGTGGTCACGGCCAGCCTTGTCGCGGAATGCCAGCTTGTTCGTCAGCTTCGTCACTCCGTCAGTCTCGTGCAGATCCGTCGAACTCGACGGCGTGCGCATCTGGCCACCCTTCGAACAGCCACGTCGCGACGGTCCGGGTCGGCGGCTCGACCTCCAGGTAGGTTCCCCGAAACGAGCACTCCTTTCCGTCGTCGGTCACGAAGACGATGTGGTAGTTCCCTCCTACGCGCAGGTCGATCGAGCACTTCGTCACCTCACACTCAAATGGAGCGAACCATTTGCTGACGTGCTCTGGCTTCGTCAACACGTCGAATACGAGTGCGATTGGAGCTTCGAACTCTCGTGTCATGACGACCTCGAGATCGTTCGGGAATTCGATGACTGCCGACCTATGCCGATTAGGTGTCACTGCAGCTCTCCTTGTTGTTGTACCTCTTTGAGGTAGTCATCCAACCGATCCAGTCGGTCATTCCACGCCTGCTCGTACTTGGCCAGCCACTCGTGCATCGGCCGAAGGCGCGCGGGTTCCAGGCGGTACAGCCGACGACGCCCCTCCGCCCGGCACCTGACGAGTCCCACCTCACTGAGCACCCGTAGGTGCTTTGAAACCTGGGGCTGGGACATCGAGAGGTCGTTCACGATCGCCCCGACCGCCTTCTCGCCTGTCATCAGCGCATCCAGAATCTCGCGACGGTGCGTATCGCCAATCGCGTTGAAGACATCCGACGTCGTGGAGGAGCGGGCCACGGTCCCAATATATTCTGTTATCGGCATGTGTCAAGGCTGACCAGTTCTTCCCGTCATCCTCGTAGGCGCCGAACCCAGGTGGGTGGTCGCTGGGTCAACGAAGCCGATCGCATGCGACGCGACAGCGCCGGTGCCAAGCCATCACGGGGCCCGGTGCCACGATCCGGGCGGCAAGCACAGCACGATCAGCCCAGTCCGGCCGCGGGCGCGCGACCTGCCGGCTAACCCGCTGCGGTCTGCGGGGGGACCTGGTCCGGTGCTGACTGCCCGGAAACGGCAGTAGCGAGGCCGGTGGTGGCGGGGCCGGTGGTGAGGGTCTTCTCAGCCGCGTCAACGACGCCGAGGTCGGCGCGGATGTGCAGTTCGGCCGCGGTGATGAGCAGCGACTCGACGGCTGTGGCGGGGGTAGTGGCGCGGGCGCCGGCCAGGGCGTGCAGTTGCCGCAGCAGGTGCGCGCGCTGCCGGCTGAGCACAGCGGGCAGCACCGCCGGGTCGGCGGAGCGGACGGCGGCCATGACCTTCAGGAAGAAGTCGTCGCGGTAGCCGCGGGCGGGGATGGCTGGCTCGGCGAGCCAGCGGTCGAGTTCGGCGCGGCCGGCCGGGGTCAGCCGGTGCACGACGCGGTCGGGCTTGACCTGCTGCGACTGGCGCTGGGAGTCGATCAGGCCGTCCCGGGCGAGCCGGTCGAGGATCTGGTAGATGTGGCCGATGTTCAGCCCGCCCCACTGGTCGCCGACGGCCTGATCAAAGCTGGTTTTCAGCTCGTAGCCGTGGGCGGGCTTGGCCGACAGCAGGGCCAGTACCGCGTGATGCAGGGGCATGCGCCTTCCGCCTTACCTTGCCGCTAGGTAAAGATGTGACGTCGGCTCTTGCCTAGTCGCTAGGTAAGGAGTGAGCATAGTCGCAGCCCCCGGCCGCTGCCAGCCCCCGGGGACGGGCACGGGCAAGCGAGGGGTGCGCTGATGGGCAGGCTCGCCTGGTGGCAAGCGCGGTTCCGCCCTGCCCGCACGCTGGCGCTGATCGCCGGGGTGCTGGTCGCGGCGGCCGCGTTCACCGTGCTCACCGCGGCGTCGCGGACGGCGCAGTTGCGCACGACCGGCGCGGTGTCGGCGAACTTCCAGCCCGCCTACGACATCCTGGTCCGGCCGAAGGGCGCCAGGACCGCGCAGGAGACCCGGACCGGCACCGTGCAGCCGGACTTCCTGTCGGGCATCTATGGCGGGATCACGATGGCGCAGTACCACCAGATCCAGCAGATCCCGGGGGTCCAGGTCGCCGCGCCGATAGCGATGGTCGGCTACGCGCAGCTCAATGCCCTGACATTCAAGCCGGTGCCCCCCGCCGCGCTAGGCCGGTCCGGCTCCCGGCTGTACCGGATCTCCACCACCTGGGTCAGCGACAACGGCGTCAGCCGCGTGCCCCAGCCGCCGGGATACCTGTACGTGACGCCGCGACGACTCGCCCTCGGTCCCAGCACCGCGGGTCTGCGTTCGTCATGCGGGCCGGTCAGCACCCTGCCGCCGGGAACGAACCCGTTCGGCACGGCCGCGCAGTCTTACGCACTGTGCTGGTCCCGGGTGAACGGCAACGGCATGCCGCCGTCCCCGGGCGGGGTCAGCAACACCGCGGCTGGTTACTTCGTCGAGTGGAGCGTCCCGGTGCTGATCGCGGCTATCGACCCGGCCGCCGAGGCGAAACTGGACGGGCTGAACAAGGCGGTTGTCTCCGGCCGGTACCTGACCGAGCACGAGAGCGGCTCCGGCCCGCTATTGCCGGTACTGGCCTCCTCCGCCAGTGGCATGAGCGAGTACGCGCAGACCAGCGTGCAGCAGCTAGCGGCACCGGCCGCGAAGCCTGACATGAACGCTGCCTGGAAGAGTGCGCAGGCGTCGGCGCCCGGCCGCACGGTGGCCACCGTGCGCACCACGGGCCAGCAGGCCTACAACGCCGTGCTCAAGGGACCCGGGACGGCTTCCGAGGAGAACTACACCGGCACCGCCATCGCCGGCTACTGGTCGGTCGGCCCGGTGGACTACCAGCGCACCCCGGCCGGAGCGCTGGCACCGCGTCAGGTGGTCAACCGCCCGTCGGTCTGGGTCACCGGCAGCCTGGCTTCGGTCGCCATGGACGACGACAACAGCCAGTACCGGACGGTGACCTCGCACGTCACGCCGGGCGGTTACTTGCCGGTCGCCCTAATCAAGATCTCTGGTGTCTTTGACCAGGCCAGGATCAGGTCGTTTGCCCCGTTGTCGCGGGTGCCGCTGGGCGCCTACCAGCCGGTGACCGCGGTCCCGGCCACCGCGGTCAGCCGCCGGGCACTACACGGGGGCGACCTCCTGCCCAGCCAGAACCTGGGTGGCCTGGTCAGCCAGCCGGTGAACCTGATCACCACCTTGTCGGCGCTGCCGAAGCTGGACAGCCTGGCCTACCGCCACGTGCCGGCCGCTGATCCGATCAGCGTGATCCGGGTCCGGGTCGCGGGCGTTACCGGGCCGAACGCGCTGTCGCGGGAGCGTGTCAACGCGGTCGCGCAGCAAATCGCCCAGCGTACCGGCCTGGACGTGGACGTGGTGGCCGGCTCTTCGCCATCCCCGGAGACCATCGACCTGCCCGCGGGCAGGTTCGGGCCACCGCCGCTGACCCTGTCCGAGAACTGGGTGAAAAAGGGCGTGGCGGTGGCGATCCTGAACGCGGTGGACAAGACGAGCCTGGCGCTGTTCACGCTGATCCTGGTGGTGTGCGTGCTGTTCGTCGGCAACGCCGCCACCGCCGCGGTGCGCGGCCGGCGGCGCGAGCTGGGGGTGCTCGCCGCAGTCGGCTGGCGCCGGTCGCGGCTGTTCGCCACCGCGCTGGGCGAGCTGGCCGGGATCGGGCTGGTCGCCGGGTTGCTGGCGGCAGCCATCGCGGTGCCGGTAGCGGCCGGGCTGGGCCTGCACGCCTCGCCCGGACGGGCGCTGCTGGCGGTGCCCGTCGCGATGGCGGTGGCCGTCGTGGCCGGCCTGGCACCGGCCTGGCTGGCCGCCCGGGCCGACCCGGTCAGCTCGGTCCGGCCGCCGGTAGTCGCGGCCGGCCGCGCGCACCAGCCCCGCGGCATCACCTCGCTGGCGCTGCTCAACGTGGCCCGCACCCCCGGCCGCACCCTGACCGGGGTGGCCAGCCTGGCCGTGGGCATCGCCGCGCTGACGATGCTGACCGCCGTCACCGTCGCCTTCCGCGGCGTGGTTGTCGGATCGCTGCTCGGCGACGCCGTCGCCGTTCAGGTCAGGAGCGTCAACTACGTCGCGGCCGGGGCGACGATCGCCCTCGGCGTGCTGGCCGTCGCCGACGTGGTGTTCCTGAACATCACAGAACGCGCGGCCGAGCTGGCCACCATGCGCAGCTTCGGCTGGCACGACACCACGCTGGCCCGGCTGGTGATCACCGAGGGCACGCTCATCGGGGTGGTCGGCTCGCTGGCCGGCGCCGGGCTCGGGCTCGGGGCCGCGGCCTGGTTCGCCGGGCAGTTGCCCGCCCGGCTGCTGGCCATCGCGGCCGCCGCAGTGGCGGCCGGGATCATCATCACCGCCGCGGCCGCGCTGCTGCCCGCCGCGCTACTGCGCCGCCTGCCCACCGCCCAGCTGCTAGCCGAGGAGTAACGACATGGCTGCTAGTGCCCCCGGCGACGGCGCGCTCGAGCTGCGCGGCGTGTGCAAACGCTACGGCACCGGCACCGGCACCGGCACCGGCACCGGCCCGGGCAGGTCACCGCCGCCGATGACGTCACCTTCACCATCGAGGCGGGCGCGTTCGTCGCGCTGACCGGCGCCTCGGGCTCGGGCAAGTCCACGCTGCTGCACATGATCGGCGCGATCGAACGGCCCGACTCCGGCACCATCATCAGCAACGGCACCGAGGTCACCGCGCTGCGCGGCGCCGCCCAGGCCGACTACCGGCGCACCGTCGGCTTCGTCTTCCAGCGCTACAACCTGCTGCCCGGACTCACGGCCCTGGACAACATCATCGCGCCCGTCCTGCCGTACCGCACCCGCTGGGACAAAAGCGACCGCGCCAGGGGCCTGCTGGCAGCCGTCGGCCTGGCCGGGCGGGAACGGTCCCTGCCCGCCCGGATGTCCGGCGGCGAACAGCAGCGCATCGCCATCGCCCGCGCCCTGATCAACACCCCCGCGCTGCTGCTCGCCGACGAGCCCACCGGCAACCTCGACTCCGCCACCGCCGCCGGCATCCTCGACCTGCTCGCCAGGCTCCGCGCCGAACACGACATGACAATCATCCTCGCCTCCCACGACCCGCAGATCGCCGCCAGAGCCGAACGGCTCATCCGGCTCCGCGACGGTGCAGTCGTCGACGACATCCAGCTCACCCAGGACCGCCCAGTCGAAGACATCATCCGCCACATCAGCCAGCTAGGCTAACCAGCCAACCCACCCGTCCCAGACAGCCTGCTGACCAGCCAGCGGCGAGGCCGCAGGACCGCGGATGTTGCGGAACACGGGGATACGCGCCCGGCCGGGACAGTACTACGGCTAGGTACCGGAGCTGTACAAGTCGCTAAGGCTCTTGTTGTACACTCCATGGTATGGATGTCGCGATCACTGACCTGCGGGCGCACCTGAGCGACTGGCTGGAGCGAGTCCGTGAAGGGACCGAGGTCATCATTACTGACCGTGGTTTCCCCGTCGCCCGGCTGCTCGGGCTCGAAACGACCTCCGCGATCGAGCGGCTGACCACCGAAGGTGTCATTGGGCGGCCCGATCGGGCACAGCGGCCTGTCGCGTCTGGGCGGCAGCGCCCACGTTCCCGTCGTCCGGTCGCCGACCTCGTCAGCGGGCAGCGGGACTGACCCCCGGTGGCGCTCGTCTACTTCGACTCCAGTGCCCTGGTGAAATTGCTGGTCCAGGAAGTCGGCAGCGACCTGGCGGCCGAACTGTGGGATGGGTGCGACGCGGCGGTGGCCAGCCGGC
Organism: uncultured Actinomycetes bacterium; assembly: GCA_963717125.1. Classification (GTDB taxonomy): domain Bacteria; phylum Actinomycetota; class Actinomycetes; order Streptosporangiales; family Streptosporangiaceae; genus RYN-230. The sequence goes on along the minus strand of CAVQVG010000017.1, from coordinate 80,157 downwards.
TGGCCTATCCCGAGGTCCGGGCCGCCCTGGCTGCGGCCGGGCGTAACCACGACCTGGACAGCGACGGCCTGGCCGCTGCCGAACAGGCGTGGGAGGAGTACTGGCCAGCCACCCGCCCGGTGGAACTGACCCGGCCGGTAGAGCGGCAAGCCGGCCAGCTCGCCGCACAGTACGCACTGCGCGGGGCGGATGCCGTCCACCTGGCCAGCGCGCTCGCGCTCAGCGACCCTGGTCTGATCCTCGCCGCCTGGGACCGCCGTCTGCGGGCCGGCGCGAGCGCCGCCGGGGTAGCACTCGCCCCGGCTGAACTTGGCTCAAGCTGACGGCCGGGAGCCGCACGCCGTCCCCTCAGCGAACTGGCGGTGGCTTGCCCTCGGCGGTGGCCGCGAGGGCGGGGTCCCAGGCGCAGGCGGCACAAGACTGGCGGAACGCGGACCGGGCGAACTCCAGTGCCGTCGCGAACGGGTCGGCGGCGGTGCGCACGTCGTCCCAGTCCAGGATGTACTCGCCGAGCGAAGAGTCGAAGTGGGCGGCGGGCGGGGACAGGGTCAGCGAGTCGAAGCCGTCCGGAGCGGGATGCGCGTAGGTGTAGAACGCGGCGCGCGGGTACCGGCTGCCGTCACCGGGCCACCAGCCCACCGCGACTTCCTGCGAATCCATCGCGTTGCGCATGATGAAGTCGGTGGAGGGCGGGTCGGCGGGAGCGCCGGAGAACAGGCTGACGGCCAGGTCGAACGAGCCCCACCAGGCGTTGACCAGGGTGGACCGGCCGCGGTAGGGCGCGCGGTAGGCGGCCAGCACCAGGGCGGCCTGGGTGGCGGCCGCGAAGTAGGAGCCGACCTGGGCCGGGTCGTAGCTGCGGTGCTCGGTGTCGGTGTCGAGCGGGATGCTCCAGGGGACTTCCTGGGGGGCCGGATTGATGTCCACCGGGCCGCCGAGGCGGCGGACGGCGGCCAGGAGTTCCTGGGTGACGTCGCCAACCGGGCGGTTGGGGGTGAGCGGGACCCGGCCAGCCCGGCCGTCCGAGTGCTCCACGACCGCCTCATGCCGGTGCAGGTCGAGCGCGACGACCAGGGCGCCGGAGCCATCCGGGGCCGGCAGCGGGGCGGTTTCCCAGCCCCGGGCGGTCAGCCGGAGCGCGGCGTGCTGCAGCTCGGGTTCGGGCGGGGCCAGCCGGACGGCCAGCTTGCCCAGCACCTGGGTGTGCGCGTGCAGAGTGTCGCAGGTCGCCTGCCAGTCCTCATAAGAGCACGCAGGCCAGTTCGCGGGCATGGGAGCAGCCTAAGTCGGCCGCCGCCACCAGGCCCATCCGGGCCGCCCGGGAGGCGGCCGCGTTGCGGGCCGGCACCGGGCTGGGCCGCCGTGCGGCCCGGCTGGGCAGCGGCACGGCGGCCTGACCGGCCAGCCTGACCGGCCGCGGGGACACCAGGCGGACCCCTCCCGGTGTCCCCGCACCTGCCTGGTCAGCGCGAATCCGCCGTTCTAGCCTGGTTTCGGGCCGGTTTAGCGGAGCTGAACTGGGGAGATACCGCAAGAGGGGCCCCCCGCGCCCACGCTCATCATCCGCGGCTGCTTCGGGGGGTGCGTTGGCCACGATGAGCCTGCAACCGCCGGACGGGCCCGAACCCGAGGAGCTGCGCGAGCTCAAACTCATCTGCATGCGCAACCTGCTGTCAGCGACCGAGGAACGGGTCTATTTCAAGGACCTGATGAGCCGGTTCCTGTTCGTCAGCGACGGCTGGCTGGCCGCGTACGCGCCGGGCCGCAGCGCCGACGAGCTGATGGGGAAGACCGACTTCGACGTGTTCAGCAGCCAGCACGCGGCGGCCGCGTTCGCCGACGAGCAGCGGATCATGCGCACCGGCGAGCCGATCGCCGGGCAGCTGGAACGGGAGACGTACAGCGGCCGGGCGGACGCCTGGGTGTCCACCACCAAGATGCCGCTGCTGGACACGCGCGGCCAGATCATCGGCACGTTCGGCATCTCCCGCGACGTCACCGGGCAAATCCGGGCGGAGGACACGCTGGCCCAGCAGGCCAAGGAGCTGAGCGCGCAGAACGAGCAGCTGCGCGAGCTGGACCGGCTGAAGGACGAGTTCATCGGCCTGGTCTCGCACGAGCTGCGCACCCCGCTGACCTCGATCATCGGCTACATCGCGCTGCTGCGGGACGAACGGTCCAAGGGGCTGAACGCGGATCACTTCGCCGAGGTGATCGAGCGCAACGCCCAGCGGTTGCTGCGCCTGGTCGGCGACCTGCTGTTCCTGTCCCGGATCCAGTCCGGGCAGCTGGCCATGGAACTGCGCGGCACCGACCTGGCTGTCATCGCGGCCGAGGCGGTGGCGGAGATGCGGGTGGAAGCCCAGCGCAAGAACATCAGCCTGGCCCTGAGCGGCGGCGGCGCGCCCATGTTCGCGGCCGACCCGACCCGGATCGCCCAGCTGCTCGGCAACCTGATCTCTAACGCGGTGAAGTTCACCCAGGAGGGCGGCCGGATCGACGTCAGCGTGGGCAGCGACGACGACCACGCGGTGCTCGCGGTGGCCGACACCGGCATCGGCATCCCCGCCGCCGACCGGGAGCGGATCTTCGAGCGCTTCTTCCGGTCCGCGTCGGCCACCCGGCAGGTGATACCCGGCACCGGCCTGGGGCTGACCATCGCCAAGGCCATCGTGGACGCGCACAACGGGACCATCGCCGTGGACAGCCAGGAGGGCAAGGGCAGCACGTTCACGGTCCGGCTGCCGCTGCTGCCGGTCCCCGCGGAACCGGAACGCGGCCCGGGCGGCGCGGTCAGCCGGGGTGGCTGATCCGGCGGCCGGCGATGTGCGTGGGCCGGATCCGCATGTACAGGTCCCGGACACTGCTCACCCAGGGGGTCACCCCGGCCTCGGCCACGTCCAATTCCTCGTCCTCGTCCGTGACGTGGTGCGCCGATCCGTGGATGAGCACCGTCCAGCCCTCCCGGCGGGCCGGGTACAGCTCGTCGATCTCAAACGCGATCAGGTATTCCGCGTCCTCGATCCCGGTCGTCAGGTCCTCGTCCATGGCGCTGCCCTGGGCGGTGCGGAATACGACGCTGCCCTCGAACAGCCGGTAGTTCACCGGCAGCACCATGGGGCCGGTCGGCCCGTTGTAGGCGATCCGGCCGATCTCCTGGCCCGCGACCAGGCGCAGGCATTCGGCCTCGTCCAGTTCCTGCACCGTGCCACTGCGTGCGCCGTCAGACATGAGGCAGTCCTCCAGTTCCGCGCCCCCAAACGCCAGGATGGCCAAGACCAGCCTGACACAGCGCGGTTAACCGGACGTCGTGACCTCGTGCCAGAGCCCCCCGTTGAGGTTGAGATTGTTGCCGCGGGCCTGGCCGGGCGCGTGGTCGCCGATGTAGGTGTACAGCGGGTGGCCGTCGTAGGTCGCCTGGGTCGAGCCGTCGGCCCGTTTGATCGTGCCGAGCTTGCCCGGTATACCCGGTCCGGCCGTCGCCGGGCCCTTGACTGGCGGCCAGTAGACAGCACAGGACCCGTTGCACACCGATTTGCTGGCGGTGTCCGGCGCGAACCAGTACAGCGTGAAGCCCTTGGCGTTGGCCAGCACGCTCGCCCCGCCGATCCGCTCCACCTTCAGGCTGCCGCTGGACGCGACCGTGCTGGAACTGCCCGCCGTGCCCGCCGCCACGCCGAGCAGCACCAGCGCGAGGACGGACACCCCGGCGATCAGCGCTCGGGGCGCTGGGATGGCGGCCACGAGACGGTCCAGCGGCGAGGCACTAGCGGGCTGCCCCGCGACCGGCGCCACGACGATGAAGGCGAGCACGGCGAACGCGGCTACCTCGATGATCCCGGCGACGATTCCGGCCGTAGTGCGCACCTCGGTGAACCCGAACAGCCCGACCCAGATCGACAGCAGGTAGCCAGCCAGCGTGGCCACGGCGAACCCGGCGCCCGCGGCGGCGGCCAGCCGGCTACCGGTTACCAGCACCACAACGGCCAGGCCGAAAGCCGCGATCACCTGGAGCAGGAACAACCAGCCGATAGTCGGAATCGTCCGGTAACCGGTCAGGTACAGATCGAGGTGAATGGCTCCGGCGGCGAAGAGCAGGCCTGCTCCCGCCACCCGGAGCACGAGCTGCCAGGACTGGGTGCGTTGCAGAGATAGCGTTCGGGTCATGCGGCGCCCGCCTTCTGTTCGGGGGCCGGATCAGTACCCGCCGCCACCAGACGAGCTGGAGGCTGGCGCGGCCGAGCCGGACACCGGGACCACGTGCCACACCCCGCCGGACAGGTTGAGGCCGTTGCCCTTGTCCTGCCCGGGCGCGGTGTCGGCGACGTAGGTGTACAGCGGGTGACCGTTGTAGGCGGCCTGCTTGGACCCGTTGGACCGGGTGATCACGGTCAGCTTGCCGGTCACGCCCGCACCGGCCGTGGCCGGGCCCTTGACCGGTGGCCAGTAGTGGGTGCAGGACCCGTTGCAGTTGGACTTGGTTGACGTGTCCGGGGCGAACGAGTACAGCGTGAAGCCCTTGGCGTTGGTGAGCACGGTGGCCCCGCCGATCTTGGCTGTCTTGAGCGCCGAACTGGACGTGGACGTCGTGCCCGCGGAGGAAGCTGAGGGACTGCTGCCGGACGAACTGGACGGCGCCGAACTGCCGCACGCGGCGGCGATCAGGGCGAGGCTGGCCAGACCAGCGGGCGCCCACCATCGATTACGCATTGCATTCTCCTGCTCAAAGAGATCACGTACCTACTCTGAGTACGTAGCGCAGGGCAGGTCCGTTCAGGACGGGAACCAAGATCCCGGAAGAACCGCGCCGGGGCGGCCATGCGTACCTTCCACACTGGCCTGGCCGGCCCCTGACAGGCCGGTTCCGCTTCGGTACTCATGCCCGGGTCTGGGCGAGCTGACCCCTCGCAGGTGCCCGCACTGGCGCGATTCGCGGTGCCATGATCACGGCGCGGCTGGTGGACCTCCAGGCATCAGAAATGGTTCCCGACTGCCACGTACTGGCGTTAGGCGGATTCGGGCGGCGCTGGCTGGATGACGCTGAACATGGCCCCCTGCGGGTCACGGGCAACGGCGATCCGGCCCACCGGGCTGTCGAACGGCTCGACCAGGATCGAGCCGCCCAGCTCGCTGATCTTCGCCCCGGTGGCGTCCGCGTCGTTGACCGCGAAGTACACGTGCCAGTGGTTGGGCACGCCCGGCATCGGCGGCGGGATGGTGCCGCCGATCATGTCGCCGCCGGCGTGGAACAGGGTGTACTCCCCCGTTCCCATGTCCATGGTCGAGGTGGTCACGCCGAGCAGCCGGGTGTAGAACTCGGCGGCCGTTGGGTCGTCGGTGATCAGCTCGTTCCAGATGAACGCGCCGGGCTCGTTGACCAGCGTGGCGCCGATGTGCTTGTTGGCCTGCCACAGCGCCACCCCGGCGCCGGACGGGTCGATGACGAAGGCCATCCGCCCGGCGTCCATGACGTCGAATGGCGCCATCGCGAGCTGTCCGCCGGCCGCCTCGACCTGAGCCGCCGTCTGGTTGACCGAGTCGACGGCGAGGTAGGTGTTCCACACCGGCGGCGCGCCGGCGGCGACCATGTCCGGCGATTGCGGTGAGATCGCGGCCACTTCCTCGCCGCGGAGCATGGCCATCGAATAGGCCCCGCCCTGCGGCATGGCCTGATCGTCGTACTCCCAGCCGAACAGGTCGCTGTAGAACGCCTTCGCGGCCTGGGTATCGGTGGTCTGCAGATCAACCCAGTTCGGCGTGCCCTGGGCGTAGACAGTGCGGTTAGGCATGACTTCCCCTCCACAGTCAGCTAAGTTGCGGTTACTCAGTGCACCTGCGGCGCACGCGCATTATTGCCGGTCCTACCCACTCGACGAACGGTCTCGCCGCAAATCGACAGGACATCGCGGCCGTGGTCAGCCGCCCGCGCGTCACCGGTGGCCGACTCGCTTGCCGTGCTTGCGGTGCACGGTCTGCTTGGTGACGCCGAGCCGCTCCGCGATCTCCTGCCAGGACCAGCCGAGCTGCCGCGCGTTCTCCACCTGGAGGATCTCCAGGCGTTCGGTCAGCGCACGCAGCGCCACCACCGCGCGGAGCCCGACATCGGGGTCGTGGCTGGCGGCGCCTTCGGCGATCTCGAGTGTGGACTGCATTGCGTCAGCATATGCTGACGACCGAGTGGGCGTCAACACATGCTGACACGGTGGGCCGGGCGGCGGGACGCCCGGCCGGGGGACTGACGGCACGGGCGGCTAGCGTTGCGGTCATGGACGAGATCCAGACGGACGAGCACGGGCGGCCGGAGCCGCCGCATGAAGCGGGCGAGGCGGCCACGCTGACCGGCTTCCTGGAATACCAGCGGACGACGCTGGCGTGGAAGACCCGTGGGCTGAGCGACCAGCAGCTGCGGGTGGCGCTGCCACCGACCTCGATGACGCTGGGCGGCATGCTCAAGCACCTGGCCTGCGTCGAGGATTACTGGTTTACCGAGGTGGCCGCCGAGAAACCTTCCCCCGAGCCGTGGGCCAGCGTGGACTGGGACGCCGACCCGGACTGGGATTGGCGGACCGCGGCCGGTGACTCCGGCGGCGAACTGCGGGCGCTGTGGGCCGAGCGGGCCGGGCGGTCCCGGGTCGTGGTCGAGGCGCAGCTCGGCCTGGGTCAGGACAAGGCGCTCGGCCAGGCGCACCTGGCATGGGGCGGCCAGGACCGCGTCTCGCTGCGCTGGATCCTCACCCACATGGTCGAGGAGTACGCCCGGCACAACGGCCACGCCGACCTGATCCGGGAGTCGCTCGACGGCGAGACCGGCGAGTAGGCGTCCGGATGCCGCACGCAGTCGCGGCATGTCATGCGACGGGGACCCACAGCTCGATCTGGTCGTGCCGCCGGTAGTACTCGACGAGCGGGCGGCCGGGATCGGCCGGGGCGGCCAGCGCGGCCAGGGCCTGCATGGCCGGGCCGATGCGCGCATACAGCGCGGGCGGCTCGCCAGCGATCAGGGCGCGCAGGTACCAGCCGCCGGGCAGCGTGCCGGTCTCCAGCCCGAGCCGGCCCGGCTCATCGCCGTCCCGGACCGGGGTGCAGGTGGCATACGTGCCGGCCTGGGTATCGACCATGCCGTACATCTTGCGCCCCGGCAGTCCGACCAGGTCCTCGAACCGGGGCCACAGCTGCTGGATGGCCGGCAGCTCGTCGCGGGTCCGCTCCAGCATGACCGGCACATCGGTTCTGAGCGTCCGGGCCGGCCGCGAGTCGAACAGGTCACCTGCCACGAGCAGCACGGTAGCGTGCCGCACCCTCATTCCGTGCGACCGCCGCCGGTGACCACGTCCAGGTCGATGTCAGCGGCTCGGCCGGCCCGCCAGGCGATGTGCTGGTCGGGGCGGACGAGCAGGAAATCCTGGCGCCACGGGTAGGACGGCGGCGCGGGCAGCACGGCCAGCGGGATGCCCCGGCGCCGAGCGTGGCTGAGCACCGCAGCCACCCCGGACGCGTCGTCGCGGGCCTGCCCGACCAGGGTGAAGCCGGGCCCCAGCCGGTCATACAGTGACGAGCCGTCCGGCAGCCAGTGGTGCGGCAGCCGCGCACCCGGCGCGGCGTCCGGCGTGTAGCTGGTCACGTCCGGGGCCGCGGCGTCATCGACGGCCGGGCCGGGCGCGGGCTGGACGACCGGCGACCCGGCGTAGCTGTAGCCCAGCACCAGACCCAGGCTGTGGAACTCGGACCGTTTAGCCCGCTGGATGGCCTGCGCGTCCTGGGGCAGGTCGCGGGCCAGGTTCCGCATGTTGGCGGCCGCGCTGGCCACGGTCTGCTCGATCACGCCGCGGCGTTCTGGCTCGTAGCTGGCTAGCAGCCCGGCCGGCGCCCAGCCATGTTCCACGGCCGCGATCTTCCAGGCCACGTTGACCGCGTCGCCCACGGAGGTGTTGAAGCCATGACCGCCCCAGGGCGGGTTGACGTGCGCGCTCTCGCCGACGAGGAACACCCGGCGGTCCGCGAACCGGTCGGCGATCAGCATCCGGGCCAGCCATGGATCAGAGGCCAGCACCTGGTGCTCGACTGGGGCGCCGACCAGGCCGGTGATCAGGTCCGCGGCGTGCGCCGTGCCGTATTCCGGCTCGACCCCGGGCAGGATCGCCCACCATATCCCGGCCTGGTCGAGCCGGCCGACCAGGCCCGGGGCGGCCGCGCCCAGCACCCAGTACTGCACGGCCGGGCCGAGGTGCGTGTCCAGCGCGGGCGCGCGGAACACCACATTGAAGTTGGGCCGGGGATCGGAGTGCCCGGCGTACCGGGCGCCGATCTGGTCCCGGACGATCCCGGCCGCGCCGTCGCAGCCGAGCACGTAGCGGGCGGCGATCCGGTAGACCCCACCCACGCTGTCCCGCACCGTCGCCGCGACCAGGCCGTCATGCTGGACCAAGGCGGTCACCATGTGGCCGAGCCGCAGGTCCACGCCGGGCCGGCCGGAGACGTGGTCGCGCAGCACCTCCTCCACCACCGGCTGCGGAACTTGCTGGCCCGCCTCGGCGAACCGCTCATCCCGTTTGGTGGTCAGCCCGAACGCGCCCTCGAAGTCGGTGATCCGGGCTCCGGACAGCGACTCGCAGAAGGTGACCCGCTGCGACCAGGCGACCGGCAGCGGCGCGGCCGCCCGCAGCGCGTCCGCGATCCCCCACCGGCGCAGGAGTTCCATGGTCCGCACGCTGGTGGTCTTGGCCCGCGGCCGGCGATGCGAGACGACCGTCCTGGGCTCGATCACGACACAGGCCACCCCGTGCAGAGCCAGTTCCGCCGCGGCGGCCAGGCCGGCCGGGCCGCCCCCGGCTATCAGTACCGGGGTATCGGCCGCGCGACTCAGGCCCGTGACTGCCACGACATGCATGATCTGTCACTGCGGCCCGGGCTGTACACCGCCCGGGCCGTCAGCGGCCGAGAGAGAGGTCTTGTTCGAGGCGGAGGCGACACCACAGCTCACCGTTCAGGAGTTCCTCGGCTAGCTGCCCCGTCTCTTTACCCATGAGACATTGTTCGTTGGCGAGCAGATTCTTGAAGACAAGACCGTACTTACGGTCAGGCAGAGCCTCTTCCAGCTCAGCTTCCCCCACGGCGCTGTCCGCATTAGGCATCTCGTCGGCAGTGCGCCATTGCTTCAGCGCCTTCGCGGTACATATCCGGTAAAGGCAGGTCAGCCGGGGCAGCGGGTACCGGCTGAAGTCGCGCGGCCGCTCGGTGAGCATGAGCGCCTGCAGGGTCCACGTCTCCGCCCGGCTCCGTAGCGGCTTCACGTCGTAGGAACCCAGATCAGAGACTCGCCCGCTGTCCACGGTGCGCCAGGCGGCGGTCCAGGCAATAACGAACTCGCCACACAGCTTCTGGTCGATCTTCGACCACCATGCGGCATTTTCCGTTTGGTCGAGAGGGGCGGAAACAGTCAGATTTTCGAGATGGTCGGTGGAGACTTCAGCCAGGAAGTTGCGGACTTTCTCGTACCGGCGCTCGAACTTGGGCCGGGCGACACGTCCCAGCGAGCGCAGTTTCCATACCTGATACGATATGCCGATAATCGCGCCGAAGGTCAGGACCCAGAGAAACACCCGCATAATGAGAACGATGGGCCCAGACACTACCTGGATGGGAAGCGTGGCCTGGGCCACGCCCGACAGGCCCAGGATGCCGAACGCGAGAGCTATTGCGACAGTCGGCCGCTGCAGGCGATCCCCCTCGCGTACCCGGCGCTCGTCGAACGCCATGCCGATCGTCTCCAGCAGCGTCCGGTAACTTTCAGTGACCCGCGCCGCCGTGGCCGAAGCCTCGCCGACGTGCCAGGCGCAACTGGTCGAAATAACCGCCCCGGAGGGAGTCACTAAGCACCTGGCCTTCTCGGCCGGACGGCGGATGGTCCAGCTGGCGGCTAAAACGGTCGGCGACTTCGTCGGCGGTGGATTCGATATGTGACAGGGCATCATCGATGTTCCTGACCAGCTGATCGAGGTCGGCCACGCCCTGCAACAGGGTCTGATGGATCAGCTCAATCGAGCGGTGCAGCATTTCCAGGCGGCGCCCACGGGCATCCGGCAGCAGGCGGGCCAGCGCGTCCCACAACGTCCCAGCCTGATCGGCGACGCCTTTATAGATTTTTAGATGGCTCTCTCTAATTCGCATCCGCGAGTCGATGCCGTCCAGCTCATTCGCCGCGTAGGCTTCCAGGTCGGTTAGAATCCTGGTCCCTACGGCGGCCGCTTCCTCCTGAATAGCCCGCCAGGCGTCCACCTGTTTCGGGTCACGGATCCGGGTCTGGGTGTCAGGTATCATCAGGTAGCGGGGAACGTCGATGTCACCGGCCGGAAGGAATCGGCGAAACGTGTGAATCCCGCCTTTTACCAGGGCATGCGGAAGGGATTCGTAATTCTGCGTCCAGACGATCTCATTGGACATCTGCCGTAGCGCAGTGAGCTGATTGGCAGTTTCCGCTACATCTCCGCTCGCGGCAGTGCCGCTCGGGTCAGGGACCGCGACCAGGAAGCTAGGCGGAAGATAGGAACGGCCGAAGACCCGCAGCGGCTGATCGTCAGGCGAGCTGATAAGCCGCTGGAACGTGCTTCGCGTTCTTTCCCAGTCCCTGATGAGATCCTGCATCTCGGTAAGTGACAGGCTTCGTGAAGGGGAGCGGCGGACCTGCCGCGGGCAATGATGCCAGCTGCGCGGGTGATGGCTCCATACGGACAGCGAGGTATGCCAGAGGACTGAGCCGAGGGGCAACTCCTGGAAACGCATGTCAATGAGGATCCAGTAGGTGGCTTTTCCCTTATATCCTAGGGCAGTCCGGTAGCAGTCGGCACCCATAAAGATACGGGTGCGGAACATATCCCCCCATTCGCTCACCCGGTGAATCGGAGCGCCGCCGCTCTCCTGCGCAGCCAGACCGGAAAAGGATTGGCCCCCGTTCTGCCAGTCGTTCCCGCCCAGCCAGCGCTCCGGCCATTTACAGTGATCTTTGGGTGGTAACTCATACGCAGCCACCTGATCTGTCCAGGTGGTATCTCTGGCGTCACCCATGGCATGACACTCATGAAGGTAGGCGTAATCGGAGCCGCCGGACCGGGGCATGCATACCGGCAGGAACTTGTTCACGATGTTCTCGTACTTATGCTGGTCCCGCTCCGGAACCCATTCCGACCACATGACGTCAACAAGGATCAGCCGAGCGAGCGCACCATCAACGCCTGACATAATTGTCCCCTCCCCCACCCAGCCTCCCCCATTAGCCAACCCGGCTGGCGACGGCGACGTCGATCGACGTAGGCTGGTCTCCCGTCAAGGGACAATATTACAAGCAAACATGACCCATGTCAGGACAGGAGATGATGGCGTACGTTATGCCAGATGTAACCCATTTCGATATGGTTGGCGAACTATAGGCGCGGTTAGCCGCCGGCCCGGTGCAGGCCGCGGAGCACCCGCACCGAGCGTGGCCCGACCATGACCCGGTCCCCGGCGTGCTGCGGCGCGGCCGCCTCGTCTGGCCCGGCCAAGGTCAGGTCGTAGCTGTCCAGCGCGGTCCGCCAGGCCTGGCCGTCCCGGGTCTTGGCGGGGATGACGAAGTCCAGCGGCTCCCACCAGGCGTTGATCAGCACGAGGAAGTCGTCGTCAACCATCAGCGTGCCGTCCTGGGCGCGGTCCGGGTCGTCCGAGCCGTCCAGGTAGATGCCCAGCGACAGCGCGCTCGGGTCGCTCCAGTCGGCGCCATTCATCGGCGTGCCCGCCACGGTGAACCAGCCGAGCTCGGTCGCGTCCACCCCGCCCAGGTAGCGGCGCCGCCGGAACACCGGGTGCTGGCTGCGGAACGCGATCAGCCGCCGGGTGAAGTCCAGCAGTTCCTTGTCCTGGCTGGACCAGTCGACCCAGGTGAGCTCGTTGTCCTGGCAGTAGGCGTTGTTGTTGCCCTGCTGGGTCCGGCCCGCCTCGTCCCCGGCCACCAGCATCGGCACGCCGAAGGACAGCAGCAGGGTGGTGAGCATGGCCCGGGACTGCCGCTCGCGCAGCTCGAGAATGGCCGGGTCGGTGCTGGGGCCTTCGACGCCGCAGTTCCAGGACCGGTTGTCGGTGGTCCCGTCCCGGTTGTCCTCGCCGTTGGCCTCGTTGTGCTTGTCGTTGTAGGAGACCAGGTCGCGCAGCGTGAACCCGTCGTGCACGGTAATCAGGTTGACCGACGCGGTCGGCCGCCGCCGCTCCGCCCCGCCGTACAGATCGGACGAGCCGCAGAACCGGGTGGCGAACTCACCGATCCCGATCGGGTGGCTGCGCCAGAAGTCGCGCATGCTGTCCCGGTACTTCCCGTTCCACTCCCGCCACAGCGCCGGGAAGCGGCCCAGGTCGTAACTGTCGAACTGGCCGACGTCCCACGGCTCGGCGATCAGCTTGGCCGGCGACACCACCGGATCCTGGGAGACCAGGTCGAAGAACGCCGATACCTGGTCGAAGCCGCCATCCTGGCGCGCGAGCGTCGGGGCCAGATCGAACCGGTAGCCGTCCACGTGCATCTCGGTGATCCAGTAGCGCAGCGAGTCCATGATCAGCTGAAGGGTCCGCGGGTCCCCGGCGTTCAGCGAGTTCCCGCAGCCGGTGGTGTCGATGTACCGGCCCGGGTCGGCCGGGTCGAGCCGGTAGTACGCGGGATTGTCCAGGCCGCGGAAGCACAGCGTGGGCCCGCCCGGGCCGGCTTCGCAGGTGTGGTTGAACACCACGTCGAGCAGCACCTCGAGGCCGGCCGCGTGCAGCGCGTCCACCATGGCCTTGAACTCGGCCACCTGGCCGCCGGGCCAGGCCCGCACCGCCGCGGAATAGCCGTGGTTTGGCGCGAAGTACCCGACCGTGTTGTAGCCCCAGTAGTTGGTCAGCCCACGGGCGGGCAGGAACGATTCGGGCACGCTGTGGTGCACCGGCAGCAGTTCGACCGCGGTCACGCCCAGGTCGGTCAGGTAGCCGATGGCCGCCTCGTGGGCCAGCCCGGCGTACGTGCCGCGGAGTTTCTCCGGCACGCCGGGGTGACGCATGGTGAACCCCTTGACGTGCATCTCGTAGATGATCGTGTCGGAGTAGCGGCGCCGCACCGGGGCGGCGTCCGTCCAGCGGAACGCCGGATCCACCACCAGGCTGCGCGGCACGTGGCCGGCCGAGTCCAGCATGCTGGCCGTGCCCAGGTCACCGCCCGAATAACCAAGGACTTCCGGGCCGAACGCCACTGCCCCGCTGATCGCCTTGGCATACGGATCGAGCAGCAGCTTGGCCGGATTGGAGTACCATCCGCGGGCCGGGTCATACTGGCCGGCCACCCGGTATCCGTAGGCCTGTCCGGGGCCAACTCCGGGGACGAAGCCGTGCCACACCCCGGCGTCGTAGTCGCGCAGCGGGACCTGGGTTTCCCGGCCCGCGTCGTCGAACAGGCAGAGCGTCACCGCGTCGGCGATGCCGGACGCCACCGCAAAGTTCGTGCCGCCCTCGACCGGGGTGGCGCCGAGCGGGAACTCGGTGCCCGGCAGCTCGTCCCGGGCTGGCGCGCTGGCCACGGCGGTCATCGCTGGCCCTGCTCGCGCAGCTCGCGGATTATGTCGCCGATCGGGCGGACATCCCCGTGCCGCCGCCGGATCAGGTCGGCGACCACCCCGGTCCAGCCGGTCTGGTGCGACGCGCCGAGCCCGGCCGCGTTATCGCCGTGGAAGTACTCGTTGAACATCAGGTTGTCCTTCCAGGCCGGGTCGTTCTGCAGCCGGTCCACCCAGCCGAAGCACGGGCGGCGGCCGTCCGGGCCGGTCAGGAAGATCGAGATGAGCCGGGACTGCAGGTCGTTGACGATGTCGGCCAGCGGCTTCTGCTGCCCCGACCCGGTCGGGTACTCGAACGTGAGGTCATCGCCGAAGAACCGGGCGTAGCGCTCCAGCGAGGCGCAGATCAGGTAGTTGAGCGGGAACCACAGCGGCCCGCGCCAGTTGGAGTTCCCGCCGAACATGTCCGTGGTCAACTCGGCCGGCTCGTAGTCGATGGTGGCGCTGAACCCCTCCACGTCCAGCTGGTAGGGGTGGTCCCGGTGGTAGGCGGACAGGGCGCGCAGCCCGTACGGGGAGAGGAACTCGCTCTCGTCGAACATCTTGGTGAACAGCTTCTCCAGGCGGTCGATGCCGACCACGCTCAGCAGCAGCCGCTGGCTGCCCGGCTCCCCTCGCATCAGGCCGGTCTCCTGGAGCTTTTCGCGGTCGTGCAGGCCACGCCGCTCCGCGTAGCCGGCGAACTGCTTGCTGACCATGAGCGCGCGGTCGAGCATCTGCTCGTCGGCCACGGCGGCCGCCAGCATCGGGATGATCCCGACCATGGACCGGACCTTGACCGGGACCGCGCTGCCGTCGGGGGTGAGCAGCCGGTCGTAGTACATCCCGTCCTGGTCATCCCACAACCCCTGGCTGTCGATCGCGTCGCTGATGGCGGCGAAGTGTTCCAGGAACTTGAGGATCAGATCGTTGCCCGGCCGCTGGCCGCTCCAGTTGAGCACGATCGCGATGGAGGCCATGGCGATGGCGTAGAACGCCATCCAGCCGGTCGCGTCCGACTGCTCCAGCGTGCCGCCGACGGGGAGGTGGGACCGGTCGATCGGGCCGATGTTGTCCAGCCCGAGGAAGCCGCCCTCGAACACGTTGTTGCCGCCGGCGTCCTCCATGTTCACCCACCAGGTGAAGTTGACCAGCAGCTTGTCGAACACCCGGCTCAGGAAGGCCAGGTCCCGCGCGCCGTCGATGGCGAACACCTCCAGCGCGGCCCAGGCCTGCACCGGCGGGTTCACGTCGCTGAAGTCCCACTCGTACGCGGGCAGCGCGCCGTTCGGGTGCTGGAACCACTCCCGGCACAGCAGGACGAGCTGGTACTTGGCGAACGCCGGGTCCACGTGGGCCAGCGCTACGCAATGGAAGGCCAGGTCCCAGGCGGCGAACCAGGGGTACTCCCACTTGTCCGGCATGGACATGATGTCGAAGCTGTTGAAGTTCCGCCATCGTGAGTTGCGGCCGGTCAGGCGGCTGGCCGGCGGGGGCGGCTGGGCCGGGTCGCCGTCCAGCCAGCGGGCCACGTCGTAGTAGTAGAGCTGCTTACTCCACAGCAGCCCGCCGAACGCCTGCCGCATGACCTGGGCCTCATCCTCGCTCGCGGTGCGCGGGGTCAGCCCGGCGTAGAACTCGTCGGCTTCCTTGCGCCGGGCGGCGATCACCCGGCCGAACGTCTGGCCGAACGCCGCGGCGGCCCGGGGCTTGCGCGGGCGGAGCCGCAGCCGCAGTTCGACCGTGCCCCCCGGAGCGACCTCCAGCCGGTACCAGGCGGCGCACTTGGTGCCGCGCTGCTCCGGGTTGACGGTGGCCGCGCCGTGGATCACGCGGTCGTTGATCCCGTCCTTCGGGTAGGGGGTCTCCGGCTGGGCGCCGTACAGCCGGGCCACGTTCGTCTCGTTCTCGCAGAACAGGAACTCCGGCTCGGTGCCGTCCGGTGCTTTGTCGGCCAGCAGTTCCAGGGTGCCCAGGTACGGGTGCTCCACCTGGACCGCGGCGGTACCGGTGGCCGCCATCTCCGGCTTGGCCGCGCCGACATCCCAGGACCAGGTGTTGCGGAACCAGGCGGTCGGCAGCACGTGCACGGTGTCGGTGTCCGAGCCCGCGTTGGTCACGCTGATCACCATCAGCAGGTCGGTGGGGTTCGCCTTGGCGTAGTGCACCTCGGTGATCCAGTACCCGGCGTCGAACACCCCAGTGTCCAGCAGTTCGTACTCCGGGTCGTGCTTACCCCGGCGGCCGTTCTCGGCGCGCAGGTCCTCGTACGGGAACGCCTGCTGCGGGTAGTGGTAGCGCCACCGGTTCCAGGCGTGGCTGGGCAGCGAGTCCAGGTACCACCAGTACTCCTTGGCGTCCTCGCCGTGGTTCGCCTCGGCCCCGGTCAGCCCGAAGATCCGCTCCTTCAGGATCGGGTCGCGGCCGTTCCACAGCGCCAGGCCCAGGCACAGCCGCTGCTCGATGTCGCAGAACCCGGCCAGGCCCTCCTCGCCCCAGCGGTAGGCGTGCGAGCGCGCCCAGTCGTGCGGCAGGAAGTTCCAGGCTTCCCCGTCCGGGCTGTAGTCCTCGCGGACCGTGCCCCACTGCCGCTCGCTGACGTATGGACCCCACAGGTACCAGTCGCTGGCCCGCCGCAAGCCGTCCTCAAGGCGCCCGAAACTGGCCACCCGATCTTGCTCAGCGCTCATCGCTGCCCCCTGCCGCAAGCCGACTGTGCTCCATCCGCCCAAATGAAGCGACCCGGTCATTCTCAGCACTCATCGCTCATGCCCACCCGGAAATCTCGGCGTCCTCGGTGTCGTGCGGCGCTTCCCGCAACGCCGCCACGCTTTATTGATACCGGGCCAGTCTCGGGCAGAACTGAGCCGGTGCGCGTCACCCGGCAGGGATGACCCACCCACGTATCGACGATGCCGCGGCCGAATTGGCGGAACATCAGATGTCAGCGAGCCGACTATCCGGTGAACAAGAGCGTATTCCCGCAGGCTCAGCTACGTCACCGGTCCTACCGGGCGGATTCCATCCCATCGATCTCACTGGCGAACTTACTCATCATGTGTTCCAGTTGCTCGCTGACCGAGGTCGTACGGGCGAATTCCCGCCATTCAGGCTCATCTTCAACATGTATTATCCTGGCCATCTGCTTGCGCCTACGCTTTCGCGAAGCCCTCGCGCCGTGCCCCTTCAAGATTGAAAACGGCTCCGCTCACCCCGTGCGCCGAGAACCCTTCAGCGCCGGGGCGAACGACCAGGGCCCGGTCGCCACGCCGCGGCGACCGGGCCCTGGTCTTCAGCCGGGGTTACGGGTTGTACGACTTGCCGTCGTAGCGGTTGCCGGACACCAGCGGGTGGATGGCGGCGGCGTAGGAGTAGATGTCTACCGGGCGCACCCAGGCCGGCTTGGGCGGGTTGGGCAGCGAACTGGCCTTGTCCCGGGGCTGATACCCGGCGCCACTGATCTTGTTACGGCAGATGACGTCCCGGTTGCCGGTGTCGCTGACGCCGGCCTGATCGCCCACGTAGCCGGTGCTGGTGACCAGCCCGCTGATGTTGGCGTCGGCCGACGCGACACCGCCCGGGTAGCCGTTACTGTTGCTGATCACGTTGTAGCAGGCGACGTCCCGGGTGGGCGTGGGCGCGGACTTGTCGCACGTCGAGTTGATGTTGAACAGCGCGATGCCCACGTCGTTGTTGCTCAGCGTGTTGAAGCTGAAGCCGGCGTTGCGCACCAGCCCGGACTGCGGGTCACTGCCGCTGCACGACGCGCCGCCGCCGTAGACCAGGATGCCGGTGGACGACGCTTCGCTGGTTGGTGTAGGAGTTGCCCACCTCGACGCCAACGCCGCCCTGGCAGCCGCCGGCCGAGGTCAGCGGGTCGGCGCCGATGTTCTCCACGACGGACGTGGCCAGGACCAGCCTCGCGCCGCCCTCCACGAGGATTCACGGACGGTTTACGTAGGAATCGCAGCCGGTGACATGATCCGGCCGGAATGATCCCTGGAGCCGGCCGGGATCCCTACCCGGCCGGGTAGTTTGCCGGCCAGCCCACCCCGGTAACGTGCAGGTATGAGCAAGCCGGCGCGAACCGGGCAGCAGAGCGCGCGGGCCCGGATCGCGGAGCAGCGGGCCGCAGCCCGGCGGCAGCAGATCCGCAACCGGGTGCTCCTCACCGGCGGCATCATCGTCCTGGTCGTCGTCGTGGTGGTGGTCTTCGTCGTGCTCAGCGCCGGGCGGAAGACGCCCAAGGCCAGCCCGCCGGGCGGCACGGTGCTGCCCGCCAGCGTGGTCCGGCTGGTGACCAGCGTCCCGGCCAGCGCGCTCAGCGCGGTGGGCAGCGGCTCGGTCCGGTCGTTCAACCCGAACCCGGTGAAGGCGATTTCCGGCTCCTCGCTCAGCAGCGGCGGTAAGCCGGAGATGCTGTACATCGGGGCGGAGTTCTGCCCGTACTGCGCCGAGCTGCGCTGGTCGATGGCGGTCGCGCTGAGCCGGTTCGGCTCGTTCACCACCCCGCTGCGCGGCATTCACTCCTCCCCCACCGACGTCTACCCCAACACCGCGACGCTGACGTTCTACCAGGCCGGCTACACCAGCAAGTACCTGACGTTCACGCCGGTGGAGAACGAGACGGTGAATCGCACGCCGCTGCAGCCGACCACCAGCCAGCAGCAGGCGATCTGGGACAAGTACGACGCGAACTCGTACCCGTTCATCTACTTCGACGGCAAATACATCATCACCGCGCCGCTCTACAACCCGCAGGTGCTGCAGGGTCAGACCTGGGCGCAGATCGCCGCCGCGCTGCACGACCCGTCCAGCGCGATCGCCCAGGGGGCGCTCGGCGCCGCGAACTACATGACCGCCGCCATCTGCAAGATGACCGGCAACCAGCCGGCCAGCGTCTGCTCAGCTTTGCCCGTCCGAACGCCCTAGCCGGGCTGATCGGCTCAGGACGAGTACTGTCCGGCGTCGATGCGGCGGTCGAGGGCGTTGAGCAGATCCGGGACCTTTGGCCCGGGCCGTTGCGCCCGGCTGACCGGGACCTGGCCGCGAACGGACCCGGGCTGAATTCCCCGGGCAGGATGGGCCACAATTCTCTGGGGCACGGACAGCGATCTTTAAAGACTGATGGAAGGCAATATCCCGCGCTAAACCATCAGGAGTTCTCATGTCTGCCACCACCAATTCCATATCCACCCCCGACGGTCCTAAATCCGCAAGTCATTTCGGCGTTACCCGCGTACGAAGCTGGCCGCCACTGGTCAAGCTCGCCGCCGCCGCCGCGGGCGCCGCGATCGTGGCTGGCGCCGCGCTGGCCCTGGTGTCCGGCGGGGCCGCCTTCGCCGCCACCAGGCCGGCCTGGTTCATGACCGCCAGCAATGTCCAGTCGCTCAGCCAGGTGGACTCGGCCACCGCGGTGCACTTCTTCAACACGTCGAGCTCGTACGGGGCCGGGGCCAGCCTGGTCAAGACTCCCGTGCAGGCTGGGTACGCCACCACCCCGGTGCTGAACTACACCTCCTACGCGCAGTTCAGCTCCGACATCTCGAGCGGCGCGATCCAGTACCCCTACAAGTGGGTCATGTATGACCCGGAGGACTGGAGCCAGACCCCGGTCAACGAGCAGCAGGACCCGGTCAAGTACATGAAGCTGTTCGGCCAGCTGGCCCACGCCAACGGCCTGAAGGTCGTCGAGGCACCGGCCATGGACCTGTGCTCGGTCACCGGCACGAACTACCCGCGGCTGTCCGGGGAGACCTGCTCGCAGTGGTTCACCCGGGTCAACATCGCCGGCGCGGGCGCCACCAACGGCAACATCTTCGTCCTCCAGGACGAGTCCAACACCGCCAACCTGAGCCAGTACGTGTCGCTGTACACCAGCGCCGCGGCCCAGGCCCGGGCGGCCAACTCCTCGGTCGCCGTCTACTCCGAGGTGTCCACCGCCAACGGCACCGCCGCCCAGATGACCGCGGCCGCCGAGTCCATCAGCCCGGACGGGATGTACGTCGCCGCACCCGGCGCCACCGCCCAGGCCGACCAGTTCTTCCAGAGCATGCAGGCCGCTGGCTACTAAACCCACACCCATCCGACCATCGCGCGGGCCCGGCACACGCCGGGCCCGCGCCGCTGTGCCCGGGTCTTTCGGCCCGGGCGGAATTGCCCGGCTAAGACAGGCCGCTATTCTCTGGGGCGCAGACGGCTTTTTTTAAAGACTGATGGTGAAACGCACTAACCGCGCTAAACCGTCAGGAGTTGTCATGTCTGCCACCACCACTCATTCTCAGCACTCCCATTCCGGTCTGTCCCGGGTGCGCAGCTGGCCGCCACTGGCCAAACTCACCGCCGCTGCCGCGGGCGCCGCTATTGCGGCCGGCGCCGCGCTGACCCTGCTGTCCGGGGGGGCCGCGTTCGCTGCGACCAGGCCGGCCTGGATGATGACCGCGGGGAACGTCCAGTCGCTGAGCCAGGTGGACTCGGCCACCACATCGCATTTCTTCAATACGTCGAGTGCGTACGGGGCCGGGGCCAGCCTGGTGCAGACCCCGGTGCAGGCCGGGTATGCCACCACCCCGGTGCTGGGCTACACCTCGTACGCTGATTTCAACTCCGATCTGAAGAGCGGTGCGATCAAGTACTCCTACAAGTGGGTGATGTACGACCCGGAGGACTGGTCGCAGACCCCCGTTGGCGAGCAGCGGAACCCGGTCCTGTACATGAAGCTGTTCGGTCAGCTGGCCCACGCCCACGGCCTCAAGGTCGTTGAGGCCCCGGCCATGGACCTGTGCTCCGTCTCCGGCACGCTGGTGCCGCGCCAGTCCGGCGAGACCTGCGCGCAGTGGTTCACCCGGGTCAACATCGCCGGCGGCGCCGCGAAGGACGGGGACATCTTCGTCCTGCAGGACGAGTCCAACACGACCAACCTGAGCGTCTACGACTCGCTCTACACCACCGCCGCCGCCCAGGCCCGCGCCGCGAACGCCGGGATCTCGGTCTACTCCGAGGTCTCCACCGCCAACGGCACCCCGGCCCAGATGGCCGCCGCGGCCAAGTCGATCAGCCCGGACGGGATGTACGTCGCCGCACCGGGCGCCATCCCGCAGGCCGACCAGTTCTTCAGCAGCATGAAGGCGGCCGGCTTCTGATCCACACTCACCCACCACCCAGCCGCGCGCCGGCCCGGGCCTTGTGGCCCGGGCCGTTCGGCTGGGGACGGGTCCGGCGGAGACCGGGGATCAGGGTGACGGTGACGGCCAGTGAGGCGCACCCCATGACGCCGATGGCGGTGCAGGCGGCGGCTGGCCCACCGTGGAGTTGCTCGGTGAGCAGGCCGGCGATGACGGCGCCGACGCCTTGCATGGCCGTCAGGCCGGTGGAGTTGAGCCCGAGTACCTGACCGCGAACCTCGGGACTGGTGTGGCTGATGAGCCGCTCCTGCAGGGGCAGGCTGGCCGCGTAGCCGGCCGAGGCGAAAAACCCGAGCGCCGCGGCGGCCCCCAGCGGCGGGTGAAGGAAGAACAGCACGTACGGCGCGGCGAGCAGGAAGCGCAGCGGCTCGATGAGGCCGGTACGGGCCTGGGCGGGGAGGAACCGGCCGACGAGGATGTCGCCGGTGAGCATGCCGGCGGCAGTGGCGGCGAACAGGTACCCAGCCGCACGCCCGGCGAAGGGCACGAACAGCGATTCGCAGCCCACGATCAGGCCGTTGGGTATCCAGGCGGCCAGGTAGACGGGGCGGAGCAGCGGTGAGCCGAGGAGCATGCGGTTGATGGTGCGGGCCCGCCGCATCAGTGGCTGCCCGGCCGAGCGCGGCGGGTGGTCGCCGACGCCCTTGATCACGAGGACGAAGGCCAGCGCGGAGGCGGCAGCGGCAGACAAGAACAGCGCGGGCGTGTGCAGGTACAGCAGCAGGATCCCCCCGACGGCGTAGGCGACGATCTGTATGCCGCCCACGGCGATGTTCAGGGTCGCGCGGCCGAACACGTAGCTGCCGGCCGGCAGGATGTCCGAGACCAGGGCCAGCATGGATCCCCCGGTCGCCGACATCGCGATCCAGGGCAGGGCGAGGATCACAAACCGCAGGCCCCACGGCATCCCGGGAATCGCTTGCAGCAGGTCGGCTGCGCAGTTGATCACCGCCACGGCAGCCATGGCCTGGCGTGGGCGCAGCAGGTCCGAGGCGGACAGCAAGAACCATGAGGCCGCGAGCCTGATCAGCGGGCCGCCGAACATGGCCAGGCCGCTGAGCACCGCGTTGCGGGTGGCCGAATAGGTGATCGTCGCCAGGGCCAGGCTGGCGATGGAGGCCGCGGCCATGGACAGGCACTGAGTGGCGAACAAGGCACGGAACTCGGCGATGCCGAACAGTTGCCGGTAGGTGCGCATGCGGCTGAGTTTCGGGCAGGATGTCGGTGCGGTGCGAACATTTCGCGACTGCGCGAAATATGGCCCAGGGAGTGAGGCGCCGTGGGGACCTGGCAAGTGGCGTCCGACCAGCTCGCCCAGGCCCGGTTCACCGTCTCACCGAAGGCAGAGGCGGTGACCGCGATCTCGGCGCTGCGGCAACCCCGGGATCCGGCCGAACGCGCCTTCCACGCCGGGCGCGACGTTCGATGCCGAACTGGCGGCTGTGGCCGCGATACCCGGCGAAGTGCTGCGAGCAGACCTGCGGGAGACCATGCTCACCCCGCTGCCCGCGCACCTGCTGTCAGCGAACCTGGCGCGGGCAGCCGCTGGCCTGCTGGACTGGGTGTGGACGCACACCCTGGCCACCGACTGGCCGCGGCGCGAGCGCCTGCTGCGCGCCGACATCGTCGCGCGCACCGGGCAACTCGCCAGCCAGGGCTGGGCGGCGGTGCTCCGCGACCTCGGCCACAACCGCGAATGGGCTGGTGACGCCCAGCTACGGATCAACCGTTACGAACTGCCCACCCGGGTGCTCCCGCCGGGCGCCCAGCTGTACTTCATCCCTGTGACGTCGCATTCCGGCTGGGTTGGCTGGAATCAGCCCACCGCGTACGCCATCTACTACCCGGTCACCGGCCGGCTCGCACCGGCCGACGCGGACCGCCGCGGGGGGCTGAACCGCCTCCTCGGCACCAACCGCGCCGCGCTGCTGCGTCTGCTCGGCCAGCCAGCCGGCACCACCCACCTGGCCGCCCGCTCCGGACTGCCGATCGGGGCGGTCGGCAACCACCTGCGAGTCCTGCTCGACGCCGGCGTGGTCGCCCGCCGCCGATCCGGACGGCACGTCCTGTACTGGCGCACACCACTCGGCGACGCCCTCATCGCCGCCGACGGCCCCTGACCAACACGATCACGGGGCTCCCGCCGTCGTGCTGCGGCGTTCGAGGAGGGTGACGTCGCGCCAGCGGCCGTGGTGGCGGCCGAGGTGGCTGCGGGTGCCGACGACACGGAAGCCGGCTCGCTGGTGGAGGCGCAGGCTCGGCTGGTTTTCGGGGAAGATGCCGGTCTGGATGGTCCAGATCCCATCGGCTTCGGTGGAGCCGATGAACGCATCGAGAAGTGCGGCGCCGATGCCCCGGCCGTGGGCACCGGGGTGGACATAGATGGAGTGCTCGATGACCCCGCGGTACACCGGCCGGGCCGAGACCGGGCTGGCGGCCACCCAGCCGAGCAGGTCGCCGGTGGCGGTGACGGCCACGTGCCGGTGCAACGGCAGCCGGGCCTGGTCGAAGGCGTCCCAGGAGGGTGCCGTGGTCTCGAAGCTGGCCTGGCCGGTGTCCAGCCCGCCCTGGTAGATGGCCAGAACCTGGCTGGCGTCGGCCGCGGTCATGGGCCGGATCAGCACGCCGTCCGGTGCGGCCGGCCGGGTGGCCTGGACAATCGCCGAGTGCAGCCCCGCTGCTGCGTCGCTGGTGGTGGTGACCGTGATGCCAGCGAACCCGGCGGCCAGCAGGAGCCCGCGGTACTCCGCGGCGGTGAGGGTGCCGGTGGTGCAGCCGGTGAGCCGTTCCGCCTCGGCGCGCTGGGCCGGGTCGAGGCCTTCGTCGGCGATGACGTCGCTGACGCCGAAACGGCCCGCCGGGCGCAGCACGCGGAACGCCTCCGCGAGCACGCGGGGCTTATCGGCGGACAGGTTGATCACGCAGTTGGAGATGACTACGTCCACGCTGGCTTCGGGCAGCGGGATGTCCTCGATATGGCCGGGCAGGAATTCGGCGTTGGCCACCCCGGCCTGCGCGGCGTTGTCCCTGGCTAGGGCGATCATGTCCGGTGAGCCGTCCAGGCCGTAGGCCTTACCGCCCGGGGCGACCCGGCGGGCGGACAGCAGCACATCGATCCCGCCGCCCGACCCAAGGTCCAGCACGGTCTCCCCGGGGTACAGCTGGGCGACGGCGACCGGGTTGCCGCAGCCCAGGCTGGCCCGCACCGCGCCGTCGGGCAGCTCGCTGGTGTCGCCATATCCGGACGCGCCGAAGCAGCCCACCTCGAACGTGTCCGGGCCGCAGTCACTGATCTGCTGCCCGGACCGTGCGGCCCGGGCCAGGCCGGAGTAGCGGGCGGTGACGGCCGCCCGGGTCTCGTGCGGACCGGGCTGCTGGCTGGCGGGCGGCATGGCATTCCTCCTGGGGATGGCTCAGCGGGCAGCGGCCGACTGAGACCAGGCACCGCTTACTGGGACGGGGAGCTTACTGGGACGGGGAGCCGATGAGCATGCCGAGGCTGGCCAGGGCGGCGGTCCGGGCCCGGTAGTAGACCCAGACGCCGCGCTTCTCGCGGTCCAGCAGGCCGGCCTCGTGCAGCACCTTCAGGTGGTGGCTGATGGTCGGCTGGGACAGGTCGAACGCGCCGGTCAGGTCGCAGACGCACGCCTCGCCGCCGTCGTGGGAGGCGACCAGGGACATCAGCCGGAGCCGGACCGGGTCGGCGAGCGCCTTGAGCAGCGGCGCGACCTGCTCGGCCTGCCGCTGGGACAGTGGCACCTGGGACAGCGGGGCGCAGCACAAGACCTGGCCGCCCTGCCAGGACAGCAAGCTGACCTGATCCTCCGGCGCGCAGCACGCGCCGGCTGCCGCGGGGTCCAGCACCGGCAGAGACTTCGACATACATCTATATTGACAGATCCCGATGTCTTATGGCAAGCTCGGCCGCGGAAGCAGACATAGACAGATATCAATATCTTCGGGAGGTCATCATGTCCCGCCGTCTCCAGCTCGCCCTCAACGTCAACGACATCGACCAGGCCGTTGCCTTCTACGCCACGCTGTTCGGCACCGAGCCGGCCAAGGTCCGGCCCGGGTACGCGAACTTCGCCATCGCCGAGCCGCCGCTCAAGCTCGTCCTGCTAGAGAATCCCGGTCAGGGCGGCAGCCTCAACCACCTCGGCGTCGAGGTCCCCGACACCGGCACCGTGGCGGCCGAGCAGGCCCGCCTGGCCGGGGCTGGCCTGGCCGGAGCCGAGGAGCAGGACACCACCTGCTGTTACGCCAGGCAGGACAAGTTCTGGGTCCAGGGCGCGCCGGACGGCGAGTCCTGGGAGATCTACACGGTCCTGGCCGACAGCCAGACCTTCTACGGCGAGGGCCACGGCGTGGAGTGCTGCGGCGGCCCCGGTGGCCACACCGGCCAGCCGGCCTCCGCAGAAGCAAAATGCTGCTAGCCGGCCGCCAGCGACGGGCCCGGCGGGTGACCGCCGGGCCCGTGCTGCGTTCCGCCTGCCAGCCGCGGCCTTAGGGCCACGGCTACCCGTCCGGCGATGAGAGCAGCGCCGACATGCGCTCGAGGACGGCGGGGACGAGCCAGTAGTAGACCCAGGTGCCGCGCCGCTCGCTGTCGATGATCCCCGCGTCCCGCAGCACCTTCAGGTGGTGGCTGATCGTGGGCTGGGTGAGATCGAACGCCGTGGTCAGCTCGCAGACGCAGACCTCGCCGCCCTGATGCGCGCCGATCATCGACACCAGCCGCAGCCGGACCGGGTCCCCGAGGGCCTTGAACACCCGGGCCAGCCCGGCCGCTGCGTCCGCACTGAGCGGCTCACCGACCAGCGGGATAGCGCAGGCCTCGACGACGACCGGCAACTCAGCCGCAGGGATGAACTCCACTGTGGGCGGATCCGCCTGTATCGACATATCTCTATCTTGACGGATATCTATTCAGGCTGGCAAGCTGATCACATCTGCATAGACATCTATCGATCAGCGCAGCGGGGAGCGGGCATGCCGTGGCAGGCACACTGAGCGGCGAGCGGGACGCCGCGTGCGGCTGAGCGGCGGGGCCGTGCGGTGAATGACGTGGCGCTGTGGCGGCGGCTGCTGGCGGAGTTCCTGGGCAGCGCGTTCCTGGCCGCCGTCGTGATCGGCTCAGGCATCGCCGCGCAGCGCCTGTCCCCGGGCGAGACCGGCCTGGAACTGCTGGAGAACGCCGTAGCCACCGCGGCCGGGCTGTTCGCCATCATCTTGATGTTCGGCCCGGTGTCCGGCGCCCACTTCAACCCGGTGGTGTCCTTCGTGGATGCGGCGTTCGGCGGGCTGCCCTGGCGCGACGCCGCCGCCTACCTGCCCGCCCAGGTCGCCGGCTGCATCAGCGGCGCGGTGGCGGCGAACCTGATGTTCGCCCAGGCAGCGGTGAGCATCTCCACCAAGCACCGGGCTACGCCCGCGCACTTCCTGTCCGAGGTGATCGCCACCCTGGGGCTGATCCTGGTGATCTTCGCCCTGGCCCGGTCCGGCCGCAGCCGCTCCGCCCCGGCCGCGGTCGGCGCCTACATCGGCGCGGCCTACTTCTTCACGTCCTCGACCAGCTTCGCCAATCCGGCCATCACCATCGGCCGGATGTTCTCCGATACCTTCGCCGGGATCGCCCCGTCGTCGGCCCCGGCGTTCATCGCCGCCCAGATCCTCGGCGGCGCTCTCGCTGTGGTGATCATCCGGGCGCTGTACCCCCGGCTGACCCCGGAGCAGGCCGCGGACATCATCGTCCCGCACCACCTGACCAGGCCGGAAGACGCGCGCGCCAGCCACGACGGCGCGCTCCCGCCGGCCAGCCCGGCCACGGGCCTGGGCCAGCCGCACTGACCAGCCACAGCTGAGGAGACGTAGCCATGCACCTGGTCATGATCGGCGGCAGCGACGCCGGGATCAGCGCCGCGCTGCGGGCCCGCGAGCTTGACCCGGGTGCCGAGGTCAGCGTGGTCGTCGCGGACGCCTACCCGAACTTCTCCATCTGCGGCATCCCCTACTACATCTCCGGGGAGGTGACGCCCTGGCGCAACCTCGCCCACCGCACGGTCGCGGACCTGGAAGCCACCGGGATGAGCCTGCGGCTGGACACCACCGCCCGCCGGATCGACGTAGCCGGCCGCAAGCTCCTGGTCACCGCCGCCGACGACACCGAGGAACTGATCAGCTACGACAAGCTCGTGGCCGGCACCGGCGCGGTGCCGGTCCGGCCGCCGATCACCGGCCTGGCCGAGCTCGGCCCGGCCAACGGGGTCCACCTGCTGCACTCCATGGGCGATACGTTCGCGCTGATGCGCACCCTCGAGGAGACCGCTCCAGAATCCGCGGTGATCGTCGGCGCCGGGTACATCGGCCTGGAAATGGCCGATGCCCTCACGACCCGCGGCCTGCGGGTCGTCCAGATGGAACAGCTCCCCGAAGTGCTGCCCACCGTCGACCCCTCCCTCGGCGCGCAGGTCCACGCGCAGCTCACCGGGCACGGCGCCGAAGTGCTGACCGGCACCACCGTCAAGCGGATCAGCCGGGCGGCACCGGGCCAGGCCGGGCGGCTGGCGGTCGAGGCCACGGCGGCGGACGGGACCGTGGTGACGAGGCTCGCCGGCGTGGTCCTGGTCGTCGTCGGGGTGCGCCCCGACACCGCCCTCGCGGCGGAGGCCGGGGCCACGCTCGGGGCCAGGGGCGCGATCGCGGTGGACCCGGGCATGCGGACCGGTCTGCCGGACGTCTTCGCCGCCGGGGACTGCGTGGTCACGCATCACCGGCTGCTCGGCGAGACCTACCTGCCGCTCGGCACCACCGCACACAAGCAGGGCCGGGTCGCCGGAGAGAACGCCCTCGGCGGCAGCCGGGAGTTCGCCGGCAGCCTCGGCACCCAGGTGGTGAAGATCTTCGACCACGCCGTCGCGCGCACCGGGTTGCGCGACCACGAAGCCACCGCCGCCGGGTACGACCCGGTCACCGTCGCCTCCGAGGCCGATGATCACAAGGCCTACTACCCCGGGAGCCACCGCATCAGGATGCGGTTCACCGGCGACCGGGCCACCGGGCGGCTGCTCGGCGTGCAGCTATTCGGCCACCAGCACGCCGAGATCGCCAAGCGGATCGACATCGCCGCGACCGCCATCTTCCACACCATGACCGTGGACGGCCTCAGCGACCTCGACCTGTCCTACACCCCACCCCTCGGCAGCCCCTGGGACGCCATCCAGCTGGGCGCCCAAGCCTGGCTCCGCGAAGCCAGCCAGTCCTAACCGCCCGTATCAGCAGGGGGAAGCCCCGGGCTGACCTTCGGCGGGTAACGCACTGCGCCGGTGTGTACGGCGGAATGTACCGCGCGGGCGATCCGCGCGCCCCACAGCGACCGCGGTCCGGCGAAGTCCTCGGGCTCGCCCGCCGCCGGGGCGGCGACGCAGACGGCGTCCGAGGCCGTACCGGTAGCGCGGAATCCCGCCTCCAGCACGGCTTGGGTCTTAGCCTCGGTCACGGTCACGACGGCGTTGACGAAGGCCGCATCGCGCAGCGGCACGGGAACCGAGACGATGATGTTGATAGTGCCGGGCCGCTGGGCCGGCGCCAGCTCACGATCGGCCGTGCCAGGCGGCACCGCCGCCCAAGTCGGGACGCGCAGGCCAACCGTGACGGCGACGCGCACCCCTTCGTCTTCGCACTGCACCACATCACTCACCCTGGCCGCGGTGAGCAGCCCGACGCCCTCGCCCTCCAGGCCAAGGCCGGCGGCCAGCTCAACTACGTGTGCATCCGGGTCCATGCGGCGGTAGGAGGCCGGTACCTGCGCGTTGAGCACCCACTCGCGCGGCCCGATCCCGCCGCCGGTCACGCCGCTGGAAATCATCCGGTAACCCGGGCCCGGACACCACAGCGCAACCGGCAGCAGCACGCCGTCCTGGCGATGCCAGCGCATCTCCACATGCATGGGCACAGGACTCCCGCCCTGGGTCAGTTCCGTTACTCTGGGGTATCGGCCTGGTGCTTCTGGCTACAACGGGGATGTTGTGACGCAGTTGACAGTGGCACCATGCAGGCTGGGCATTTCGAGGCTATGAGAGGCAGTCATCCGATGCGTCCTGACATCAGACCTGGCGGCATCTTCCCGGATTATGCTCTCCCGGACCACACCAGCACGGTGCGTAAGCTCAGCGAGCTTCAGGGCCGCGATCCGCTGATCCTCACCCTGGCGCGCGGCAACTACTGCCCCAAAGAGCACCAGCAGCACCTCGAACTGGCGGCCAATTACCCGAAGATCGCGGTGGCCTACACCCAGATCGCCACTATCGCCACCGACGACCATCACACCCTGCAAGAATTCCGCGCGTCGGTGGGCGCCCAGTGGACCTTCCTGTCCGATCCCGGCCGGACCGTCCAGCAGGACCTCGACATCCAGGAGTACACCGACCCCGAGCACAACCCCATGATCCCCCACACCTTGGTGCTCAAGCCGGGGCTGGTCATTCACAGTGTCTATAACGGCTACTGGTTCTGGGGCCGCCCGTCGTTCTACGACCTGTGGCGCGACCTGCGCGCGGCCACCGCCGAGATCCGCCCGGACTGGGACCTCGCCGCGCCGGGACTGCGCGAGGCCTGGGACGCCGGCGACTACTCGAAGTTTCACGGATGGGACCGGCGCGCCCCGCAGTCGACGCCGACATCGTATACGTGACACAGCGACGATTGTTGCTGCACTTAGCGGCCAGGTGACTAGTCAGGTCCGGCCGGGGACCAGATATAAGGGCGGGTCACCTGGTGACCGGCAAAGATCCCAGAGGGGGCGAAAGCAGTGCGCACGCCGGTATGCGAGATGCTCGGGATTGAACAACCGATCGTCCAGGCGCCGATAGCCCAGGTTCCTCGACTAGCGGCGGCGGTCTCGAATGCAGGCGCGCTGGGGACGGTGGCGCTGGCCTGGGCCGCTGACGCTGGAGACGTGGTTCGTGAGACGGCGGCGCTCACCGATCGGCCGTTTGGCGGCAACTTCGTTCTCACCGAAGATCACCACCGTCGCCTTGACCAGGCCCTCGAGGCTGGCTTGCGGATCGTCTCGTTTATCTGGGGGGATCCCAGCGGCTACATCGAGCCTGTGCACGACGCCGGGGGGGTTGTCATGCACACGGTCGGCAGTGCCGAGGAGGCACGGCGGGCAGTTGCGTCCGGCGTGGACGTGGTCGTCGCGCAGGGCTGGGAGGCCGGCGGCCACGTATGGGGCACTGTCGCGACACTGCCGCTGGTGCCCGCTGTCGTGGACGCGGTGGCGCCGGTGCCGGTGATCGCGGCTGGCGGGATCGGTGACGCCCGCGGAGTCGCCGCGGTGCTCGCCCTGGGAGCGCAGGCCGCGTGGCTGGGCACGCGGTTCCTGATGGCCGAGGAGATGCCGATCCACGAGGACTACCGGCGTCGGCTGATAGCCGCGGCCGAGACCGATCCGCAGTTGTACCCCAACCTGTACGAGGTCGGGTGGCCCGATTCTCCCCACCGCGCCCTCCGCAACTCAACGGCCAATGCGTGGGAGGCCGCGGGCCGCCCCCCACTCGCGC
The DNA here is from genome assembly GCA_963717125.1 of uncultured Actinomycetes bacterium. GTDB lineage: Bacteria > Actinomycetota > Actinomycetes > Streptosporangiales > Streptosporangiaceae > RYN-230. The sequence continues at coordinate 49,824 of CAVQVG010000017.1, read as the reverse complement.
AGCGGCCAGGAGGAGGCGACGTGATCGCGCACTTCGCCTCCGGCGAGGCAATCGTTCGTTATGAGCCAGCGCCGCCGATGGCCGGGACCACCGGGGACATCGAAGCGCTCTCGATGTGGGCCGGGCAAAGCGTCGCACTCGCGAGACAGCCACAGTCAGCGGCGGACATCGTGACCGAGCTCACCTCCCACCTGTAACCGGGCCGGAGGCGCTCGCACCGCGACCGTCGCCGGCGCTTTTGCTGAACCCGCGGCCTCTGAGTTATGAGGACAGCTTTGCGTACTGCCTTTCGCTAGGCGGTGACGCGTTCTGCGCCGGCGAGATGCGCCGACAGGAACTGTCCGGCTCTGTCCAGCGCCGCGGCCCCTTCGTCGAGGATCGGGTAAAAGGTTTGGAAGACGTGCGGCACCCGGGGGGTGATGTCGAGGGTGACCTCGACATCGGCGATGGCGGCCTGTCGCGCGAGGCGGACGGCGTCGTCGAGGAGAACCTCGTGAGTTCCGGCCTGGATGATCAGGGGCGGCAGGCCGGACAGGTCGGCGAATATGGGGCTGATGAGGCCAAGAGCGGCGTCTTGTCCCGACGTATAGTCCGTGACTCGGGGTTGGAGGGCGGCCCGGCTCATCAGCACGTCGACCTCGCGCTTGGTTTCCATGGTCGTCCCGGCCAGGGTGAGGTCGGCATACGGTGACATGACGAAGGCCGCAGCGGGCCGGGGCAGCCCGTGATCTCGGGCGTTGACGAGGGTGGCGATGGCGAGCCCGCCGCCGGCGGACTCTCCCGCGAAGACGATGTCCGAAGGGGCTGTGCCGCCCCGCAGGAGGGCTTCGTAGGCGGCAAGAGCGTCGTCAACCGCCGCCGGATACGGATGCTCGGGGGCGAGCCGGTAGTTGACGGAGATGACCTTGGCGCGCGTCCGCCGGCCGACCTGCGAGGCCAGGTCAGCGGCTTGGAAGGCGCCCCCCAGTACGTATACGCCGCCGTGGAAGTAAAGAACAACGTGGCGAGGTTCGATTCCGTCGATGGTGATCTCGGCGGTTGGGACGCCGCCCAGCGCGGCTGCGGTCACGGTCACGTCGGCGGGCAGTGGCTGCGCCGATGTCAGCTCTGCGAGCAGTCGCCGTTGCTCGTTGATATCGATGCCGGCGGGGAAGGCCGACTGTCGCAGGATCGCTTCGAGGTTCTCTCGCTGCTCGGTGCTCACGGAGGATCTCCCCTCGGGAGGGTTGGCTTGGCAGCGCTCCAGGCTCGCTCGGCCATGTCAATCCGCTGCTGAATTCCCGCCAGGAGGCGGGCCACCACCAGGCTTGCCGCCAGGCAGGTGAGGAGGCGTCACCGGATCACAGTGATTCACGCCGGTGCAACCGGAACGACGCGCCGAGTGGAGGTGGAACTATGCCAGCTACCTCATGATGAGCCCACCGTCGGCGCACAGCACCTGGCCGGTCATGGCCCTGCTGCAGCCACACCGTGCGGCTGGAATCCCCGGTCACCAGGCATCACCGCGTTCCGGCGATCTCCCCTCGGGGGTGAGCTGGCGGACCTCGAGCAGGTCAAGGCCAAGCGCCTCGATCTCAGCCAGGACGCCATGCAGCCCCGGCCGGTCCAGCATGCCGGTCAAGACTGTCTCCGGGCCCTGCCGCTTCCATGCCATTGCCGGAAACGCGGAAAGCAACGTGGCACCGAGATGACCCTTGATCCTGATCATGTACCTGGCCGATGCAGGGTCCATGCGCCAATAGTCCGGCGCGGGCAGGTGAGTCCGCATCGCCAGGATCTGGTGAGGCCGAAGCAGGAATCCCCTGATGCGGATCGGCAAGGCGTTGCCCCGAGCACGTAACCTGGCTAGATGCTGAGAGGCCGACGGCGGCAGGCCAGCGCGCCGGGGATCGGGTTCAGACGTGGCGTTTAGGGCAAACCCGCCAAAGCCAGCTCAGGCAGCTCCGCGGCTGATTCAGCGCGATGAACTTCTTGCGTCCATGGATCGCGCGACGGCAGCGAAGGTAACGCTCATCTCGGCCCCCCCAGGCAGTGGCAAGACTTCGCTGCTCCGGGCCTGGGCAGATGGTCCTGGTCAGCCCTATCGGCTAGCAGTCGTGCAGGTGCGGCGCGATCAGCAGGACTCCCAGCAGTTCTGGCTGGCCGTCCTCGGCGCCATCCGGGCGGCCTCGAGCACGCCTGGCGAGGCCGAACAGCTGGCAGCGACACCCGACTTCAATGAAGCGGCCATCGGCGAGAGAGTTCTGACGGAGCTCGCCGAGCATCGTGATCGCACCTTCCTGGTCATCGATGATCTGCATGAGCTGACCTCGCCGGAGGCGCTCACGCAGCTGACCCAGCTGCTGGAGAAGCTCCCCCAGCATGTGCACGCGATCCTCGCAACGCGGCGTGATCTGCCCCTCCGGTTGCACAAGCTTCGTCTCGCCGGCGAGCTGGCCGAGATCCGCGCGGCAGACTTGCGTTTTACGGAGCGCGAGACCCACCAGTTCCTGGCGACTTCCGGCATCGCGCTGTCGGAGGCCGGGGTCGCCAAGCTGCACCAGCGCACGGAAGGCTGGGCCGCGGGCCTGCGGCTGGCGGCGATCTCACTGGCCAGTAGTCCTGACCCCGAGCGATTTGTCGCGGAGTTCTCCGGCAGTAGCCGGACCGTTGCCGAGTACCTGCTCGCCGAGATGCTGGAGTGCCAGCCGGCCGAGGTCCAGCAGTTGCTTCTGCGTACCTCCCTGCTAGACCGGGTCAACGGTGAGCTAGCGGATCTGCTGACCGGTCACCCTGGCTCCGAAGGGATCCTGCTCGCCCTCGAAGACGCGAGCGCGTTTGTCGTATCGCTCGATCCGGCCCGGACCTGGTTCCGGTATCACCACCTCTTCGCTGAGTTGCTCCGGCTTGAGCTGCGCCGGAGGCTGCCCGAAGAACTGCCGGTCCTGCACCGGCTGGCCGCCGAATGGCTTAGCCAGCACGGCCAGATCATCGACGCCATCCGGCATACTCAAGCCGCGGGTGACTGGTCCGACGCAGCGCGGCTGCTCGCCAACCACTCGTTCGGCCTGACGCTGGACGGACAAGCCCAGACCATCCAGACGCTGCTACGAGCGTTCCCGCCAGGTGCCGTCACCGAGGGCCCGGATATCCCTCTCGCGCGCGCAACCAGCGAACTTGCCCGGGGACGCCTGGATGAGGCGGCCGCCCACCTGACCGTGGCCGAAACCTCGATCGCTGCCACCCCGCCAGACCGCAAGCACCGCCTCGAAGTGGCGACCGCGGCACTGAAACTGTCACTGGCGCGGAAGCGTGGCCACCTGGCGGGGGTCGTCGAGCAGGTCAGGTTCCTTGCCTCGCCGATAACCGGGCAGTCTGACGAGGACATCGCGCTCGACAGCGACCTGCGCGCGGTGGCACTCATGAATCTCGGAATCGTCGAGGCGTGGTCGCTGGGAAACCAGGACAGTGAGCGGCACCTGCAAGAGGGCGCCGATCTTGCGCGGCGGATCGGACGTCCGTACCTCGAAGTGGCCTGCCTGTCTGAGCTCGCCTTCGCATCGAAGATCGAGCCCTTCGCAACTACGCGGCGGCGGTGCCGGGAAGCGATAGCGCTCGCCGAGCAACATGGCTGGGGCGCGGAGCCGGTCATCGCGCCGGCGCTGGTGAACCTCGCAGGCGCTCTCATCTGGACGGGTGAATTCGACGAGGGCGATCGCTGGCTGCGCCGCGCTGCCCGCGCCCTGGAGACAGACTCCGGGCCGGTCATCAGGCTGTTGCTGCATATAGGCACCGGCGTGCTGTTGTCCGGCCGCCGCCGGCAGCGCGAGGCGCTGGCGGAATACCACGCGGCCGAGCACCTGCAGGCGCAGCTGGAAGGCTCACACGCACTGATGCCTCAGCTGACCAGTTTCCGGCTGGCCACTCAGGCCCGGCTCGGGCAGCTCAGCGAGGCCCGGGCCGCGCTGGCAGCATTGGACGACGATCTGGCAGGCTCTGGCGAGATCGGTAATGCCCGGGCGGCCATCTGCCTCGCCGAGGGCAACCCGGCCGCCGCTCTCGGCGCGGCGCAAGATGTCCTGGACGGAATAGCTCCGGTCATCGGCTACGTGACCGTCGTTGAGGCAAACCTCCTGGCCGCGCTCGCACACAGGGAACTCGGCGACCAGCGCGCTGCCTCCGCAGCCGCCGAGTGCGCACTGGCCCTGGCGGAGGCGGACCGGCTGGTCCTGCCGTTCGCGATGACGGGCTCACGAGAGCTGCTGGAGGCGATGCCGCGGCATGAGACGGCGCACGCGGCCCTGCTGGCCGACATCCTCGACGTAATGCGCGGATCATCCATATCGGCGGGCAATGAGTCTTCGCTAGCAGAGATCGAGCCGCTCAGTCCGAGCGAGCTGCGGGTGCTGCGGTATCTGCCGACGAACCTCTCCCGGCCGGAGATCGCCAGCGAGCTATCGGTCTCGGTGAACACCGTCAACACCCACATCCGCAGCATCTACGCGAAGCTCCAGACTCAGGATCGTTCGTCGGCAGTGCACCGGGCACGAGAGATGCGGCTGCTCTCGGCCGGCCTGAGCAGCTAAACGCTGGCCGGACATCGCCGAGCGGCCAGCCCCGCTGAAGCACAATCACCAGAACTAGGTGACAGCCGCTCACTCGGCAGCTGCCTAACCTTGGCCGAAGCGATTCCTGTCATGGGAGGCATGACGCCGATGACCAGTCACGAGCAGCGCGTGGCTGCTGAGCTTCCGGCCGAACATCCTGCTGATCCCCGGCATGTCATCAGTGCGCCACCTGGAGGAAAACATGTGTGGCCTGGCCACCACACCGTGGTGGCCAGGCCTCTGACCTTCCTCGTATCAGCCGATACCGACTTCGGAGAGGTTCTCGCCAACCGGGGGGACGCGGCCCCCGGCCGCCGGAGTGGCTGGCTACCCTGGATGCGTAGCCGACGCTGAACAGGCAGTTCAGCGGGCACAAGCAGTAGCCCACAATCGTTTCGTTATCTCCTGGCGATCCCGGATCGCCACGCGCACGTGAGCGGAGGGCAAGGTAGAGACGTCTGCGGCGAGCTTTCCCGCCACTTCGCAGCAGCCGGACCTGGTGGTCGGCTTGCTGGCATCGCCAGGACCTGCTTCGGAATTGACGGAGAGCCTGCTGCCGGACATCGCTGACCGGCTAGCCGCGCAGCTGCCGGGGGCCCGGTGGAAAGTTGAATTCGTCTCGGACCGGCTGGTTGAACCGCCTACCGACCTCAGCTCGCTGATCTCGGCGGGGCGCCGCATGCTTCTGGCCCGCGGCTGGCTGCTCGTGGTGTGCGTTACCGACCTCCCGCTGCAGACCGCCAGGCGGCCGGTGATCGCCCATGTCAGCCCGACCCACGGGGTTGCCGTGCTGTCCATGCCCGCGCTCGGCCCGGTCGCGGTACGCAAGCGCGCCGCCGAGGCGATCGTCCGCCTGATCGGGCACATGCTCGGCGACATCGCGCCGGCCTCAGACGCCGCCGGGCGGCGCCGCCGCCCGCTCGCCGGTGCCGTGACCCGGCGGATGGCCGAACTGGGCAGGCGGATCGAGCACGGAGAGAATGACGTGGGCTTTGCCGCGCGCGTCTTCACCGGCAATGTCTGGCTGTTGCTGGGCATGCTCCGGGCCAACCGCCCGTGGCGGCTCGCGCTCCGGCTGATCCGCGCGCTGGCCGCGGCCGTCGCAGCCGGCGTGTTCGCCCTGGTGACCAGCGACATCTGGCGGCTCGCTTATTACCTCGGGCCGGTGCGGCTCACCGTTATCACGGTTGGCTCGGTGGCCGCCACCTGCGTGACCATCGTGATCGCAACCGGACTGTGGGAGCGCAGCCCGCACCCGGGCGCGCGCGAGCAGGTCATCTTGTTCAACATAGTCACCACGGCCACGGTCGGCATCGGCGTGGCCGTGCTCTACGTCGCCCTCTTCGCCGCGATGCTCGTCGCCGCGCTGCTGCTGATACCAGGAGATCTGCTCAGCATGCAGCTCAGCCACCCGGCGGGCGTGGCTGACCAGATCAGGCTCGCCTGGCTAGCCACCTCAATCGCGACGCTGGGCGGCGGGCTCGGTGCCGCGCTGGAGTCCCATGAGGCGGTACGCGAGGCCGCTTACACCTATCAGCCGGATACGCAGCTCAACACCGTGGCTGACCCTGCCAAGCATGCATCCGCCCGCTGAGAAGTGCTGGCTCATAGCTGGGCTGGCTGGCGGCCGTGGGCCGGCTGGCGCCGGCATGGTCCCCGACTGGAATCCGCGGTCTTGCCAGCAACGCGCCGCTGAGCGCCGCCCGAGGTTTAACCGCCCGGTTGGTGGTTAATGGCGTACCCCAGCAAGGGAGTCATCTCATGTCCACCGCACTGCTCATCTGCGTCAAGGCGATCAACGGGGGTCTCTTCGTCGCCCTGTTCGCAGTGCTCGGCGAGCTGCTGCAGCCCAAGCGGTTCGCAGGCATCTTCGGCGCCTCTCCCGCGGTTGCGCTGGGTAATCTGCTCGTGATCGCCTTGGCTGAGGGGGAAGCCTCGGCCCGGGTCTCCGCCACCGGGATGATCGCCGGCGCGGTCGCCCTAGCGGTGGCGTGCATGGCCGCGATACCGGCCGTACGCCGCTGGGGCACTGTCTGGGGTTCGGCCGTGCTCTGGACCGTCTGGCTCACGGTCGGCGGCGCCATCGCGCTTCCGGTGGCAGGCGCGGCAAGTGCCCGATCCCCGTCCGGCCTGCCAGTGGGCGGTCAGGCCGGGCAGCCGGGCAGCCGGGCCAGGCGGCAGGCGGATACCGGCCGCAGCACCGGCGTCGCGCCCGGCCGACTGTTCGCCGTCGATATCGGGGCACTACGCGAGATCCCGCTGCCTGCTCTCGTCGTTCGTTTCGCCTTCGGCGCCACCATCTCCGTGGTGGCCGGGCTGATCGGCGTGCTGGCCGGGAAGGCGGCCGGTGGGGTGATGCTGGCCGCGCCAGCCGTGCTGCCGGCCACGCTTACCATCATCGAGCGGCATGAGGGCCGTGGGCCGGCCGTGACCGAAGTGGAGGGCGCGGTGCCCGGTGCCATCGCGCTCATCGGCTTCGCGGGGGTCGCGGCGGCCAGTGCGGCCCGGATCCCGCTCGGCGCAGCCTTGCTTGCCGCACTCGCCACCTGGGTGGCCGTCGCCATTGGCGGCTACCTGACACTGGCCGCCATCGTCCCCAGCTGGCGACAGGACGTCCGTACTCTGGCGTTCCACCGCCGTGACGCCGCCCGGGCCCGCCGCGCGGCCTAGCGCCGCCGGGGATGTCCAGGCGGGCGTTGCCGGGCAGCTGCCGCATCGCCCGCCGGTTGAGTTCAATCACCTGCGGGTCACGCTCTCCGGCGATGAGCAGGACGGGCTGGCGGACCCGGCGGGCCGGGTCAGCCGCTGCCGGAACACCCAGTAGCTCCAGCCCTGATAGGCCAGCACCAGCGGGACGAAGATGGCTGCGACGATGGTCATCACGATCAGGGTCCGGTTGGCCGAAGCGGCGCCCCAGATGGTCAGCGACGGTCCCGGGCCGCGGGACACCATCACCCGGGGGAACAGCGCGGTGAACACTGCCGCGCTGGCCGCCGCGGTGCCCAGCGCGCTGAGGCCGAACGCGGCATAGGCCCGGCCGGCCCAGACCAGCAGCCCGGATCCGGCGAAGGCCAGCGCGCACCCGCCGGCCAGCGCGAGCGGTACTGCGGTGGGCAGGTCGCCTGGGCTGTGCGAGCGGCCCGCGGCCAGCCAGGCCGCGGTGCCGGCCACCAGCGCGGCGGCCGGCCAGCAGAGCCACATGGCGGCCCGGCGGGCCCGGACGGCAAGCGGCCCGGTCGTCTTCAGGGTCAGAAACACGGCGCCGTGGGTGAGGAACATGGCCAGGCTGGCCAGGCCGCCGACCACCGCGACCGGGGCCAGCAGGCCCCAGAAACTGCCCAGGTACAGCCCGGACCGGGATAGCGGCAGGCCGTGCACCAGGTCGGTGAACACCACGCCCCAGGCGAAGGCGGGGATGAGGCTGCCCACGGCCAGCGCCCAGTCCCAGCCTGCCCGCCACCGGGCGCCATCCCGTTTGCCGCGGAACTCGAAACTCACCCCGCGCACGATCAGCGCGACCAGCACGACGAACAGCGCCAGGTAGAAGCCGCTGAACATGCTGGCGTACCAGACCGGGAACGCGGCGAAGGTGGCGCCGGCCGCCACGATCAGCCACACCTCGTTGCCGTCCCACCACGGGCCTATGGCGGTCCGGGCCATCCGCCGGTCGATGTCGTCCCGGCCGAGGACCAGGCTGAGCACGCCGACGCCGAAGTCGAAGCCCTCCAGCACGAAGTAGCCAGTCCACAGGAATCCGAGCACCGCGAACCAGGCTGTGTTCAGGCTGGCTACCGGTCCGCTCACCACCCGCCTCCTCAGTAGATGAGCACGTCGTCGCGTTCCCGGCCGGCTGGCTCGGGTTCCCCGGCGCCCAGATCCTGTCGGGCATACTTGGCCATCAGGCCCAGATCGACGAGCCCGAGCACGGTGTAGAGCACGGTGAAGCCGGCCAGGGTGCCGATCACGTAACCGGTGGACACGCTGGGCGACGCGGCCAGCCCGGTTTTCATCAGGCCGTACACAATCCACGGCTGACGGCCCATCTCGGTGAAGATCCAGCCGGCCGTGTTGGCCAGGAAGGGCGCGGCGATGCAGCCGACCAGCACCCACAGCGTCCACCGGCCCAGCTCGAACGGCCTGTTCGCGCCGCGTCGGGATCGCCACAACGCCCACGCCGACGCGAACAGGATCAGGAAACCAAGCCCGACCATGATGCGGAAGCCCCAGTAGGTGACCCAGAGCACCGGCACGTAGCTGCCTGGCCCGTACTTCAGCGCCTCCGTGTGCTGCGCCCCGGTGATCCCAGTGACCCGGCCGTTCCAGGACAGCGTGGCGATCAGGCTGAGCAGGTGCGGGACGCGGATCTGGAAGATGGGCTGGCCGGACAGGTTCCCGATGGTGATCAGCGAGAAGCTGGCGCCGCTGCGTGTCTCGTACACCGCCTCGGCGGCGGCCATCTTCATCGGCTGCTGGGTGTCCATCAGCCGGGCCTGGATGTCGCCGGTGACAATGACCAGCACCACGCAGACCAGCGCCACCGCGGCGCTCAGCCGGGCTGACCGGGTGAACGCCGCCACGTTCGTGTTGCGCCGCAGCAACTGCCAGCCGGATACGCCGAGCACGAGCATCGCGCCAGTCACGAATGCGGCCAGCACGGTGTGCGAGAACTCGGCCCACAGCGTGGAGTTCCGCAGCACGGCCCAGAAGTTGGTCAGCTCTGCCTTCCGCCCTGCGCCATGCCCGACGATGTGATACCCGACCGGGTGCTGCATCCAGGCGTTGGCGGTCAGGATGAAGAACGCGGACACGATGCTGCCCAGGCAGACGATGCAGATGGACAGCGTGTGGATCAGCGGGGGCAGCCGGTTCCGGCCGAAGATCCACAGCCCGATGAACGTGGACTCGACGAAGAACGCGAGCAGCCCTTCCATGGCCAGCGGCGCGCCGAAGATGTTGCCCACGAACACCGAGTAGTTCGACCAGTTCATGCCGAACTGGAATTCCTGCACGATGCCGGTGACGATGCCCATCGCGAAATTGATGAGGAACAGCGTGCCGAAGAACCGGGTCAGCCGTTCCCACTCCTCGTCCTTGGTCCGGTAGGCGAGGACCTGCATCACCGCGACGAGAAACGCCAGCCCGATGGTCAGCGGGACGAACACGAAATGGTAGGTGATCGTGATGCCGAACTGCCACCGGGACAGGAGCACCTTCGTGCCGGTCATTCCCGGATCTCCTGCTCCACCCACGCCCGCAGGCTGGCCAGCGGCAGGGCACCGGCCTGCTGAGCCATCACCTGGCCGTGCTTCAGCACCAGCAGGGTCGGGATGGCCTGCACAGAGAAGCGCTGCTGCAGCCGGGGTGACCCGTCCACGTTGACCTTGACCAGCTTCACCCGTCCAGCCAGTTCGGTGGCGACCTGGGCGAGGGCGGGGCTCACCATCCGGCACGGGCCGCACCATGGCGCCCACATGTCGACGACGACAGGCAGCGATGCGGCCTCCGCGATCTCCGCGAACGAGTCGTCATCGGCGTCCACGATCCAGGGCAGCGGACGGTGGCAGTTGCCGCAGCGCGGTATACCCCCGGCTGCGGCCGGGACCCGGTTCCGCCGCCCGCAATGCGGGCAGGTGACCAGCTGAGTCGCGGTGACCGGATGAGTTTTCTCGGTCACGACGGGTCCCCATAACCGGTCAGCGCACCGCCGTCGTAATCGACCCGGATCACCGCGCCGTCCCGGACGTCGCCCGCCAGTAGCGCACGGCCGATCCGGGTCTCCACCTCGCGGGCGATGAACCGGCGCAGCGGCCGCGCTCCGTACACGGGATCGAAGCCCTGCTCGGCGATGAACCGCCTGGCCTCCTCGGACACCTCCAGCTGCATCTGCCGGTCAGCCAGCCGGGTTTTCATCAGCTCACTCCCCAGTCAGGCGTGCACTTCGCCACAATTCCCAGGCTGCGCTGGGCCGTGCCGGGGTACATCGCACATTTGGGTAGGATTCACCGGCACCAGCCCGCATGCGCTACCGGCCTCCGGCCCTTTCCCAGCTGGAACGGCAGACTCAGGAACCGGGTCCTGCGGCAATCGCAGAAGGCCGTGCAGTAGCAACTGCCGTCAGCTGCCACCCTGGACCACTTTCCGCGGCCTGCCCCGGACGACCGATTCCGATCATGCAAACGGCCCCGTCTTGACAAGCTTGCGCGCAGTCGCCTGATCTTCACCACCGCGCTCAACGAGCGGATTACCTACATCCACCCGTGCCGCGGAGTGCGGATCCCCACGGTTCCCGCCACCGTGCGCACTATCGTCACCCCGCAACAGTTCGACGTGATCTACGGCGCGCCGCTGCGAGTACTGCCGGCGCGCGTTCGCCGACTACCGGGCCAAGCGGCGGGCAGCCGTCACCACCGGGCGGCGGGCTCCGCAGATGGTGGAAGCCGTAAAGTCACGAGGCGCGTCAGGCCTCCTGCACCACCGGGACGCGGCCGGCCCGGGCTGCCCCGGCCAGCGCCTCGTAGTCGGCCGTCACCTGCCCGGCGTAGCTGCCCGCGAACCTGGCGATGGCCTGGTCGAAAGCGGTCCCGCTGCCCAGGTAGCCCGAGATGGCCGCCGCGTCGCCGGTCCGGGCGTGGGCCCGGGCCAGGGTCCGGCCGCACACCTCGGCGTAGCTCGCGAAGCTGGCCGGGGTCACCATGTCGAGGTTGACCGAGCGCTTCATGTCCTTGAACTGGCGGACGTAGTAGTCGTGGCCGCGATAGCTGGTCCAGCCCAGGAACATGTCGCTGGCCGCCTGCATCAGCCGCTGGCCCACCACCACCCGCTGCCCCTGATGAGCGAACTCGGACGGCCCGGCGTATGGCGCGAGCACGGCCTCCAGCGCCTCTTTGAGCTGCAGGAACAGCGGCGACCGCAGGTCGGGGTCGGCGAGCAGGCTCAGGTAGCACCGGGTGCCGACGCTGCCGACCCCCACGACTTTCCTGGCCGTGTCGAGTACCCGGTAGCGCTGCAGCAGGGGCCGCCGGTCGGGTGGCAGCGACTCCGCGTACACCCCGATCATTTTCTCGCCGTCGAACGCCTCCGGGTCGACATGGCCGATGAGCGGCGGATCGTCGATGATCTTCAGCGTGCCGTCGGCCTGCTGGGTCAGCTTGGGAAGGACCCGCAGGCTGGTGCGCTGGCGGATCTTGGCCACGCGAAGCTGGCGTTTGAGATCCTTGGCGCCCTCCTGCCGGGCTATGGCGAGCACCGCGGCGATATCCACCCGGTCGTACCAGACGTCCAGCGGCCCCATTACCCCAAGCTCGGCCATCCGCTCCCGGTAGGCGCGGACGGTCCCGCGGACCGTCTGGCTGGCCTGCTGATCGCCGATCTGCAGGTTCCTGGCGGCCAGGACCACGCTCGCGGCCAGCCGCTTCACGTCCCACTCCCAGGGGCCGGGCAGCGTCTCGTCGAAGTCGTTGACGTCGAAGACCAGATTCCGCTCGGGGGTGCCGAAGACCCCGAAGTTGGCCAGGTGCGCGTCGCCGCAAGCCTGCACCCGCAGCCCGGTGGCGGGGGTTCCGGCCAGGTCCTTCGCCATGATCACCGCGGAGCCGCGCAGGAACGCGAACGGCGAGGCGAGCATCCGCCCGTACCGGACGGGCACTAGATCGGGGAGCCGGGGGCGGTTGTTCTCCTCCAGCATGCCGACGGGGTCAGGACGGCCGGGAGCCGGGCTCCAGCTTCCGTGGTCGGCCCGTGGGACCTGCTTGCGCAGCGCCCGCCCGGCCCTCCTGCGGTGCTGGGAGCCCGGCTCTCCGGTCACATGGCCCCCCGGGGGCACCCGGGGCGTGGTCACATGGCTCCGTGCGGCGTCGCGACCCAGCTGCGAGCCGAGTGCGTGGCAGAGCGGAGCCGGAGCGCCAGCGCCGTCTGCAGCACGCCGAAGAAGATCAGCCAGGTGCCGAAGACAATCGCCGCGGCGAGCAGCGTGATGCCGGGCCAGACCAGGGCGCAGATCCCGGCCGCGATCGTAAGGATGCCGAAGGCCAGCATCCAGCCCCAATGCCTCCCGATCCGCCCGATCGCCTCGGCCGGGCGGGACTCCGTTGACTCAGTTGTGGTTGTCATCGCTGGGCTCCTCATGGGGAAAGCCGGTCGAGCGACAGTCAACCGACAGGCTCGCCGGGCGGCCCGTCGCCGCACATCCGCCGAGCTGGTAGTTGTCCGCCGTCGCCATCGCCGCCGCGGTCCTAGCCGGACGGGGGATACGGTGCGACCCGGGTGGCCCGAGGCTGAGCCATAAGACCCGAGGCTGGGTCGTGACCTGCGCGCACCCGGGAGAGCGGGATGGACTACGAGGAGATCATCGAGGCCATCAGGCAGGCGGGTGGCGGGCTGAGCCGGGACACGGCCGAGCGCGCCGCCCAGGCGACCCTGCAGACCCTGGCCGAGCGCCTCCCCCGAGGAGAGGCCCGGCACATTCTCCAGGAGCTGCCGGCCGAGCTGAAGCCGTTCATCTACACCGAGACGGACGCTGAGGCGCTGGACATCGACGAGTTCCTGAGCCGGGTCGCGGACCGCGAGGGGACGGATGTCGAGACCGCGCTGCGGCACGCGCGGGCCGTGTTCGCCGCGCTCGGCCGCGCGCTCAGCCCGGAGGCGGTGGCGCACCTGGCGGCCGCCCTCCCCCAGACCTACGATCCGCTGGTCGCGGAGGCACAGTTCCGCTACCGGGAGATCATGCCGGCCGACCAGTTCTGGGACCGGGTCGGGCAGCCGCTCGGCCTGGGCCGCGCCGAGGCCCGCCAGGTCACCGAGGCGGTGCTCGAGACCCTGGCGGAACGGATCGCTGCCGGCCAGGTGGAGGACCTCATAGCCCAGCTCGATCCGCTGCTGCACCCGCCGCTGCGGCAGGGCATGGCGTCGGCCACGCCCGGGGCGCGGCGCATGTCCCTTGAGGACTTCCTGCGGCAGGTCGCGGCACGGGAGGGCGCCGGGACCGACGAGGAGGCCCTGTTCAGCCAAGTGTTCGAGCACGCCCGGGCCGTCTTCGCCACGCTGTCCGAGGCGGTCAGCCGCAAGGAGTGGTTCGACGTCGTCGTCGAGCTGCCGGAGGATTACCGGCCCCTCATGCCGGCCGGCATCGCCTGATCCCGTAGTCCGCGGCCGCTGGTGGGTACGCCGGGTAGACCGTTAGAGAATTGTGGCCGTCAGAGCATCTCGAGCGGCTGCGGGTGAAGGGGCGGGGGGAACTCCGCGTCCAGGGCGGCCAGGTCATCGCGATCCAGCTCGACGTCGAGCGCCGCACGGTTCTCGTCCACGTGCTCCGGCCGGCTGGCCCGCGGGATGGCGCAGACGCCGTCCTGGCGCAGCACCCAGGCCAGCGCGATCTGGACGGGTGAGGCGTCGTGCCGGGCCGCGATGTCGCGCAGCACCGGGCTGCCCAGGAGCCGTCCCTGTTCGATGGGCGAGTAGGCCATGATCGGGACGTTCAGCTCCTGGCAGAGCGGGATCAGCTCGAATTCGGGGGCGCGGCGGCTCAGGTTGTAGAGGACCTGGTCGGTCTGGACCTCGTTCCCGCCCGGCAGCGAGAGCAGCTCTTGCGTGTCCCCCACGTCGAAGTTGCTGACCCCCCAGTTCCTGATCAGGCCGCCCGCCTGCAGGGCCATGAACGCCTCGACGGTCTCCGCGAGCGGGACCGGCCCGCGCCAGTGCAGCAGGTACAGGTCGAGCCGGTCGGTGCCGAGCCGCCGCAGGCTGGCCTGGCAGGCCCGGGCCGTGCCCTGGCGGCTCGCGTGGTGCGGCAGCACCTTGCTGACCAGGAAGACTTGCTCACGCCGACCGGCGATGGCCTCGCCGACCAGTATTTCCGCGTCCCCGTCCGCGTACATCTCGGCGGTGTCGATCAGGTTCATGCTGGCGTCGAGCCCATGGCGCAGCGCGGCGATCTCTGAGGGCCGTCGCGCCCGGTTCTCGGCCAGGTGCCAGGTGCCTTGCCCGAGCACGGGGATCTCTTCTGAGGACGGCAGGGTGATGGTCGGCATAGGGCTGGGCATGAGTCCTCCCTGGTCGTTGAGCTCCGGCAGAACGCCCGGTGAGCAATCACCGTTGAGCAGCTGCCGCTGCGGCGCGGCGGTGCTCTCCGGCTATCCTCGCGGAGGCCGGAGCGGGGCCAAACCGTCAGGCTGCATAGTCCTGGGCCGAGTCGCAGTCCGCCAGGTGTGGGCCGGCGCGAGGCGGGCAGGGACCGGAGTATGAACCACCTGGGGCGAGCTGCCGTGGCCGGGGCGCCGGGCGGCATAGGGGACGACACCATGGCTATCGTGACCGTCAGCCCCGCGACGGGGAGACCCTCATCGCGAGCCACTGGCTGCCGCCCGGTGACGGCAGCCCGGTGACGGCAGAACCCACGGAAAAATCACGGACAGATGACCAAGCCCGGCCACCCTGTGCGGGTGACCGGGCCTGTGACCTGCTACTTCACTGAGTAGCCCCGACCGGATTTGAACCGGCGCTACCGCCTTGAGAGGGCGGATTTTCCATTCACATTTGTTTTGGCCATCCTGGCAATTCTCTATTAAGCTGCAGGTCAGATGAGTAATCTGGATGTCAGCTGATGCCAATCGGTGACCTGCAATGACATCAGGTCCTGATGACAAACGGATGACAAACGATCAAGGAGGCCCGGCCGGCAATGGGATTCTCCAGGAAGCGAGTTGACAAGAAAGGGAAGATCCGTTACACCGCGCTCTACCGGGATCTGCGCGGCTCGATCCGGTCGGCCGGGACCTTCGCAACGGAGAAGGCCTCAGACCGGGCCTGGCAGAAGGCCGAGGTAGAGCTGCGGCAGGGCAGGGTCGGCGACCCTGCCCGGGGACGGCAGCGGTTCCGGAAGTATGTCGAAGAACGCTGGCTTCCCCATCATGTGTTGGAGCCGACCAGCCGAGAGAAATACACCTACTACCTGGGTGCGTTTATCTACCCGGCGCTGGGCAAGATGCCGATGGCTGAGATCTTTCCCGAGCACATCCGGGAATGGATCACACAACTGCAGCGGGAAGGACACTCAGCCTGGACCATCCAGTACTGCAAGACGTCGATTCTCAGCTCGATCTTCACCACGGCGCTCAACGACCAGATCACCTATATTCACCCATGTCGCGGAGTGCGGATCCCCACCGTTCCCGCCACCGTGCGCACCATCGTCACCCCGGAGCAGTTCGACGTGATCTACGACGCGCTGCCCGACGCTGACACCCAACTCCTGGTCGAGACCGCCATCGAGAGCGGGCTCCGCTGGGGCGAGCTGGCCGAGCTCCGGGTCAGTGACCTGGACCTGGTCAGCCGCATGCTCACAGTGAGCCGCAAAGTCATCGAGGTCAACCGCAAGTTCCATCCCGAGGGCAAGCGGTTCCTGGTCATCGAGTACCCCAAAGATAAGGAGTACCGGCGGGTCAAGCTCAGCCCGCAGATCGTCGCGAAGCTCAAGGAGCACATCCGGGTCCACGCACTCAGCCCGGACGCCTTGCTGTTCGCCCGGCGCCCGGCTCCCCCAACGCCGCTCCGCGCGATCATCGAGCCGGACACTCTCGGCTTCACCGAACCCAACGAGGCAGACCGCCGCTACCGGCACGGCACGCTCAGCGCCTACAACGCCGGAAAATGTCGGTGCGAGCACTGCCGGCGCGCGTTCGCCGACTACCGGGCCAAGCGACGCGCCACCGTCACCACCAGGCGGCGGGACCCCCAGACAGTGGATGACGAGCACATCGGGCGGAACTGGTTCCGTCGCATGGTCTGGCGCCCAGCCTGCACGGCCGCGGGCCTGACCGATTTGCCCCGTTTCCATGATCTCCGGCACTCGCATGCGTCATGGCTGCTGGCTGGCGGCGCTGACCTGCAGGTCGTCAAGGAACGTCTCGGGCACGCGTCGATCATGACCACACAGCGCTACCTGCACACGCTCCCTGACGCCGACGAAACCGCCGTCGAGGCCTTCACCCAGATCCGCAACCGCAACAAGAAAACCAGCCCGCGGAGGTCTGCGTGAACCCGCGGACCCGGAAGGCGGCACTGTACGCGATCGCCGTGGTCGCCATCCTGGCCAGCGCCAACGCCCTGGCCCACAGCTACGCGGGCCTGTATGACTGGGCGGTCCACCACCGGCTGACCGGCTGGCAGGCGATGTCCTGGCCCGCCGAGATCGACGTGTTTCTGGCCGTCGGCGAACTCGCGCTCTATGTCGCTTATCTGGACGCCTGGCCCGCCCGCCAACGGATCTGGCCCTGGGCCACCGCTCTGACCGGCCTGGCCGTCAGTGTGGCCGGCAACGTCGGCCACATCCAGGCCATCCCTGGCGAGCCGGTCACCGTGGCCGACCGGCTGACCGCCGCGACCAGCCCCCTGGCCGCGTTCGCAGGTCTGTCCGTCGGCCTACTGGTGGTGAAGATGACCCGCCAGCACCCAACCCGCCAGCGCCCCCCGGCTCGGCTGATGCTGGCTCCGCCGCCCACGGCCACGCTGTTGCCTGTACGCGCAGTCCCTAGCCCCACCCCATCCGACGCTGGGCCAGACCTCCGCCTGCTGCACGATGCGCGCCTTATCTTTCACAACGCCACTGCCCGCGGCCAACGGCTCAGCCAGCGCACCCTGGCCCGGGAGCTACGTGGCCACGGCCACCACTTCCCCAATGATCACTTGCGTCACATCGCGGAAACCATCGGCCTGGCCCGCGACGCCGCCGCCTGAACGACCCACCCACGGGACGGTGACCAGATGCAGACCATTCAAGCCCGCCTCCAGGAAGCACCCGGCCTCCCAGAGACGCTGGCGGCAGCCTTTGACGCGTTCGAGACCATCCGCCAGCAAGCCGACAGCCGCGTAGATGAGATCCCCGAGCTGTTCGCGGCCTTCATGACCACCGCGGTAGCCGCCGCGGAAGGCAGAGAAGCCATCACCGGCGCCCCCTCACTCCCCCCAGGCCCTGCCGACCCACAGCCTAGCCTCCTGCCGCCCGACGCCGACCCGAACGAGGCGATCGACACCCTCTGCGACCTGGCGGCGCTGCTCGACTGCTGCCTCACCCAGGCGGCGGCAGCCGCCTCGAACCCGCAGGACCGCGACGCGTGCGAGGGGGCCGCAGACGCGGCCCGCCGGGTCGGCGACCTGATGGCCCGTGGTGACGATGCGCCCGGTCTTCGGTGACTTCCTCGCCCGCGCCCACGACAACATCACCGCCGCCGTATCCATCCCCGTTAAGCTGCCCGACGACGCCAGGCTCGGGGTGATCCGCGAACTCGACCGCCTCGTCACCACGCTGGCCCGCTACGTAGGCGACATGCCACTGCCAGGAGAATTCGACCACCCGCTGGCCAGGCAGAACCCAGGCCGGGGTGTGCGTGAGGCGCTGGAGGCGCGGATCGCGCTGCGCCGGTCCGCCCAGGTCCTGCACTACACGGCCGCCTCAACCATGATCGACATCAGCACCGGCGGGACTCACCCTGCGGCCCAGCACCTGGCCGACGCGGCCACGCAGCTGGCGGTCGGCCGGGACCTGCTGCACACCCACTTCTCCACTGACCCGGCCACCGGCGCCCGTCACCGCTCCTCATCCTGGGCCAAAGCCATCCACACCCGACCGATCACCGACGCGTTGCTCAGCGACATCGGCACCATGGCCGCGCAGCTGGCACCCTGGATGATGCGACTGTCCCTGAAGCCCCCGCGGGGTTCCGCCACACCCGCGACAGCTGGGCTGGCCTTGCACGACGCCAGCAGATGGCTGTGGATCGCCGGAGTCAAGCTCGAAACGCGCAGACACTATCGGCAACCCAGCGCTAACGCGCGGCTCGTGCTCGCCATTATGCCCGCCAATCTTCCGCCAGTTCGCCGACCTATCGCCGCCACGGAAACACTGCGGGACCTGTGCGATGGTGTGATCATCACCGCCGGGCGGCTGCAGCACGCGGCCGCGGCCTTCGCCCGCGCCGCGCGCTGGTCACCGCAGGCCACCTCCGTCTCCTGGCGGCGTGACGCGCTCGCAGCGGCGATCACCGCTCACAGCACCGAAGTCATCCTCCACGCCCTCGCCCGGCGCGCCGCTGCCCTCGATCTTGACCCCATGGTCCAGGCCCACCTCGACAACACTCTCCGGGCGGTCATGCACGTAACAACCTCCTGGCAGGCAGTCACAGCCGAATGGGGCACCCTGTCCACTGGCGTCAACCACGGCAAAGGCGTCAGCCGCGTTGCCGCCGAAATCGGCGACCTGGTCGTGCGTGTTGGCCGCCTCGCCTACGTCAACCGGGAATGGACCCCCGCCCGCAGCTACACCAGCCGTCCCCGCCGCCCCGCCAACCTCGCCCCGACCGCGAGAGACTTGCGCAGCGTGCTGGCCGCGGTCCACCACGCAACCGACACTCTGACCCACATCGCGGCCACCGATCAGCGCTGCGTCCGCAGAGCTGCAGCCGACAGCAGGCTTTACATCCCCACCCGCCTGCTCCCCGCCGACCACGACATCCCCTACCCGCACGCTCCAGCGCCTGTGTCCCGGGTCTCCGCCCTCCTGGACAGCTACCGTCTCGCTGTCAAGACCTGCACCGACGCCACCAAGGCGTTCGATCACCTCGCCCTCGCCGCTCGAACCCCATCCCGCGTCCTGGCAGCAGCTCACGCCCGGGCTGCACCCAGCCCACCGCTCCCAGCAGTGCCGCCCGGAGAACTGCTGCTGGAGCCATCGGCCGAGGGGCGACCAGCAGGCCAAATCTCGGCCGACCTCACCCAGCCCGGCCACCTGGAGGACGCGGTACGAGACCTTCAACTCACCGAACCGGCCCTGCTGGCACGCGCGAGCGCCATCGACGAAGCAGGCCGGGAACTCCTCGCAGAAGCAATCGCCAAGGCGCACCGCCAAGCGTCGGCCGACACGCCTGCGCCCATCTCCCCACGGTACGCAGGATCCCGCACGCGAGGGGCACTGCGCCGAGCTGATCGAAGAGCCAATGTCACTAGGGCCGCCGAAGCGGGAAGCCCACCGGCCACGGGCCGTCGTCCGCCAGTGAGGTGAGGTTGTCGCGTATTCGCACTTCAGAAGGCGGGCAAACGGTCTGCTGTTACTTAGCCGCCCGATGCCGGGACATTGACCCGCTAGTCTGGCTATCTCCGCCGCAAATGCCGGCCCTGGCGCAACCGCCAGGTCCTGCTTAGCCTGGCGGGTTTATCGGTTCAACATGGTCAGGCGGGATCATGAGCGAGTTGATCGCGGTACCGCTGGGTGGCGGCGGCACCGTGATTGTCGAGTCTGGCGACCCGCCCGATGGCGGCGGCGTGGTCAAAGCGGGCCGGGGGGCGCCGACGGCCGAGGCGGCGGTCAGGGCGGCACAGACCCTTGAGACGGCGCTGGAGCCGGTGACGGCCGCGGCCCGGGCCACGCTCGCGAAGCTGCGTGAAGCTGGTCCCGACGAGGTCACGGTGGAATTCGGGCTCAAGCTCACCGCTGAGGTGGGCGCGGTCATCACGAAGACCACGGGCGAGTGCAACCTGAAAGTGACGCTGCGCTGGCAGCGCACCGGTGACGATGACTCCGGATGAGGCTGCCCCCACGCCGGCCACCAACCCCAGCATCGAACTGGCCCGGGGGGTGGCCCGGGTGCTGGACGCCGAAGGCAGGCCAGCGGGGACCGGGTTTCTCGTTACCGAGCGGCTGCTCGTTACCTGTGCCCACGTCCTAGCGGGCCATGCCGGGGAGGCGGCCGCCGGCCCGGTACAAGTGGAGTTCCCCGGGCTGGCCGACGGCGCAGCACAGATGCGGGTCGGCCAGGTTGACCCGGGACTTTGGCGTGATCCCGGTGCAGGTGACATCGCGTTCCTGCGGCTATCCGTGCCGCCGCCTGACGGGGCTCACCCGCTGTCGTTAGGCCCGGCGCGTGGCATCCGGTCGCATCAGGTCAAGACGTTCGGGTTCCCGGCCAACGCACCGGACGGCGGGCACTACGGTTACGCGATCGCGGGGGACGTTATCACGGCCGACGGCCAGGACCTGCTGCAGCTCACCGGCTGCACCGAGGTGACCGAAGGTTTCAGTGGCGGGCCGGTGCTGGATGAACGCACCGGCCTGGTGGTGGGCATGGTCGATTCGGTGGCTGCCCCAGACCGGCTGGGCCGCGGCGGGCAGACCGCGTACGTCACACCGGCTGAGGCGCTGCGCGAGGCGTGCCCCGAGCTGTCCATATCTGAGACCTGTCCCTACGCTGGTCTGCGGCCGTTTAGCAGGGCCGACGCTGCGCTGTTCCGGGGCCGGGATCGGGCGGTGGCAGCTGTGCTGCGCAGTCTGCGCGCCAGCCCTGGGTTCCTGGCCCTGCTCGGCCCATCGGGCAGCGGTAAATCCTCGCTCATCCAGGCCGGCGTGCTGCCCGCGCTGGCCAGCGGCGCTCTGCCGGGCAGCGACCGCTGGGGGTCGCTCACCGCCCGGCCGGGCCGCGATCCGTATGCACAGCTGGCCGAGGCGGGCCTGCCTGGCGCGGCGCGCGGGCTATCCGGAGCGGCCCGGCGCTGGCTGACCGCCAACTCCGGGTATGACCGGCTCGTGGTTGTGCTTGACCAGGCTGAGGAACTGCTGGTGACGACGCCGCCGCAGGCACGCGAAGCACTGCTCGGGCAGCTTGCCAGTGGCGTGCAGCAGGACCCAGCGGTCACGGTTATCGTCGTGCTGCGGGATGACTTTTACGCGGCGCTGGCCGCAGCCGCTCCTGGTCTGATGCCGCTGGTCGAACGTGGTCTGGTCAACGTGCCCGCGGCCCTCGACCTGGCGGAGCTGACCGCGATCATCGCGGAACCCGCGGCACGAGCCGGGCTGACCCTGGAACCCAACCTGCCCGAGCGCATCGCCGCCGATGCGGCCAGGGTGACCAGCCCGTCCGGCCCGGCCGCCGGCGGCGCCGCCGCCACGGTACTGCCGCTGCTTTCTTCGGCGCTGACTGAGCTGTGGGAACGACGCTCCGACGGCCGCCTGACGCACGCGGCCTACGACCGGATGGGCGGGGTGATCGGCTGGCTGGACCGGTGGTGTGACCGCGGGTACGAGGCAGCGTGCAGCCTGCTGCCGCCGGGGCAGCGGCCGCTCGCCCGGCAGGTGCTGACCGCCCTGGTCCGGCCAGGCGACGAACCGGCCGGCATCCCGCCGACCCGGCAGCGCCGCCCGCTCGGCGAACTGATGGGGGATGGCGCCGGGCCGGGCGGCCAGACTGACCCGCCGCCGGGCCCGGATCCTGGCCCGGCGGTGGCCGCGGCCGTGTCCGCGCTGGCCGGGCAGCGCCTGATCACCACCGGCAAGGACCCCGCCACTGGCGGCCCCGTGGCGGAACTGGCCCACGAGTCGCTGATCCACGAATGGGCACTGCTGCGGGGCTGGCTCGCGGAAGACAGGGATTTCTTCGCCTGGCGGCGGGAAGCCGAAGATGACTACGCGCAGTGGCAGGCCAGCGCTGGCGGCGGGACTGCCGACCCTGAACTGCTGCTGCGCGGCACCGCTTTGCAAGCCGCCCGTCACTGGCGGGACAGCCACCCCGCCGGCCTGACCGCGGGCTTGAGCGATTTCATCCAGCGCAGCGACCGCGCCGAGCATCGCCGGCTCAGCCGTGACCGGCGGCGGGCCGCCATCCTGGCAGCGGCGACAGCAGCCGCGGTGCTCGCAGCGATCGTCGCCATCGGGTTGTTCGGCTACGCGTCCAGCCAAGCGTCAGATGCCCGCGAAAAGGCCAGGCTGGCCATTGCGGGGGAGCAGCAAGCCAACGCGGGCCGGCTGGCCGCGGAGGCGACCGGGCTGGCCAGCACGCAGC
Organism: uncultured Actinomycetes bacterium; assembly: GCA_963717125.1. Taxonomy (GTDB): domain Bacteria; phylum Actinomycetota; class Actinomycetes; order Streptosporangiales; family Streptosporangiaceae; genus RYN-230. The sequence continues at coordinate 27,419 of CAVQVG010000017.1, read as the reverse complement.
CCGACCTGGCCGCACTGCTCAGCCTGGAAAGCCTGCGCAGTGCGGACAGCCAGACCGCCTGGGCGAGCGTTGAGACTGCGCTGTCCCAACCGGTCGAGCTGTCCCGGGTGCTGTACGCGCCCGGGTCCCAGTCGCAGGTCAACGCGGTGGCCGTCAGCCCTGGCGGGAAGCTGCTGGCCGCCGCGACCGAGAGCGGCCAGGTGCAGATCTGGAACAGCGCGTCCGGCCAGCCAGAAGGTAAGCCATTCCCACGGGCGCATTTCCTGGCTCCCCCCTACAACGACGTCGCGTTCAGCCCGGACGGCAAGCTACTCGCCACGATTGGCGCGGACGTCCAGCTGTGGGACGTGGCCACCCACGCCAAGGTCGGCGGCCCGCTGACTGGCAATCTGGATTCCTTCCTCGGGTCCGTGGCGTTCAGCCCGGACGGGAGGCTGCTGGCTGCTGCCTACCTCGACCAGGTCAGGGTGTGGAACCTGGCCACGCGGCAGCCCATAGGCCAGCCCATCGACACCCGCGCGGGCTACATCACCAGCCTGGCGTTCAGCCCGGACAGCACCACCCTCGCCATCTCCAGTGACCTCGGGCAGGTGCAGCGCTGGGATATCGCCACCCAACGGCGGCTGACCTTCCGGCAAACTCCGGACATCGACGCCAACCAAGTCGCGTACAGCCCGGACGGGCGCGAACTGGCGATCGCCAGTGACACCGGAAACGTCTACCTCTGGAATCTCGTCACCGGCGCGGCCCGGCGGCACACTCCCCATCGGCACGGTGCCCATCAAGGCAATCGCCTTCAGCCCGGATGGCAAGACCCTGGCGACCGGTGACTCACAGGGCGTGATCCGGATCTGGGACCTCCGCAGCCGGCAGCAGACCGGCGTCCCCTTCCTCGGGCACACCGGCGGCATCACCGGCTGGTGTTCAACCGGAGCGGCACCCACCTGGTGTCAGCCTCGGATGATGGCACCGTCCGGATATGGGACTTCAGCACACGCCAGCCGCTCGGCGAGGCGCTGGCCACCGGCCAGCGGTATGTCGAATCCGTCGCGTTCAGCCCGGGCGGGGCGACCCTGGCGACCGGCGGCTTCAACACCACCACCCGGCTATGGAACGCGGCCACCCGCCGGGCCCTCGCCACCCTCGGCACCGCGATCAACCCGAGCTCGACAACAAGCTCCGGACCAATAACCGGCGCGGCCTTCAGCCGCGGCGGGCTGCTCGCGACGGCCGGCAGCACGATCAAGCTCTGGGACACCCGCACCGGCCAGGCGGCCGGTGCGATTCACACCGGCGACATATACGAATCCGCGGTAGCGATCAGCCCGGACGGCGAGCTGCTCGCCGTCGCCGGAGAAACCTCCCAGGCCAATAAGCCTTCCGATGCGCAGGTGTGGAACCTCGACACCCGCACCCGTGATGCCGTGGTCATCCGGGGCAACGTAGGCGGCCTGGCATTCAGCCCGGACGGCCGGTTGCTCGCAGTCGCAACCTATGGCGGAGTCCTGCTGTGGGACACGGTCTCCCACACCCGGGTGGCAGACCTCACGCCCCCGCTGGATGCCGGGGATGAGCTGTCAGCCGTGGCGTTCAGCCCGGACGGGAAGCTGCTGGCCACCGCGGGATCGACCTACGGCGGCACATCAATCCAGCTGTGGGACGTCGCCACCAGAAAGCCCGCCGGGACGTTCCGCTACACCGGCAGGGTGAACGGGCTCGCGTTCAGCCCGGACGGGAAACTGCTCGCGACGGCGGACGCCGACCAGACCGTACGGCTGTGGGACGTAGCCACCCGGCAGCAGTTCGGCGCCCCACTCGCCCTGCACACCGCCGCCGTTGACGCCGTCACGTTCAGCCCGGACGGCGCGCTGCTGGCTAGCGGCTCCGAGGACGGTACGGCGCGGCTGTGGGCGACACCTCTCACCTGGGTGCGGCAAGCCTGCCAGATCGCCGGGCGCAACCTCACCAAGACCGAGTGGAACCAGTACGTCGGCAGCCGCACCCCCTACGTCAGAAACTGCGCGCAATACCCAGCCGGGCCTGGCGAGCCGAATTCCGCGCCGGCCGCGACGTACCCCCAGCCGCCGTGATCGGTTGCTGCTCGTGAGGACCAGTTTGCGGTCCAGACGTATGCGCGCTTGACCCGGTCCGTTGTGGCAGGAATTCTGGACCGCGTGCCCGACGCGAGTGCCGAGTTCTCCTCCTCAGCGGCACGCCCTGTGCTGAGGAAGGCATGCGAGCAGGCCGGGTTAAGTAGCCGCGGCGCTGAACTCCTCCGCATCGGCGAGAACGCGATCTTCGGGTTAGCCGCTGCGCCCATCGTGGTCAGGATCGGCCGCTCACCCGAACGCCTCTGCCGCGTGCAGCGAGAGGTCTGCGTCGCCCGATGGCTGGACGCAGCCAACGTCCCTGCTGTCCGTGTGTGCGACGACATCGACCAGCCGGTCATGGTGGACGGTCACCCCGTCTCGTTCTGGCGCGCCGTGACCGGCGGCGAGCCGACGCCGACCCACATAGACCTGGCCCGCCTCCTGGCCGCCTACCACGCCGCCCCGGATTGCCCGTGTGACCTAGACACCTTCGAGCCCCTACGGATCTCCGAGTCCCGCCTGGCCAAGGCCCGAGGCGTGGACACCAGAGAGCTCGACTTCCTCCACCACCGAATAGCCGATCTCAACCAGCAGTTCGAGCACCTGGACTTCGCCCTCCCGACTGGCCCGATCCACGGTGACGCGCATACCAAGAACTTGCTCACCGACCGCGGCCAGGTCGTCCTGATCGACTTCGAGGCCGCCGCCATCGGCCCCCGCGAATGGGACCTGTTGCCCACCTCAATCGCAGTACAGCGCTACGGCCTGCCCGAGGAGCGGTACCAGGAGTTCGCCACCGCCTACGGCTTCGACGTCCGCACCTGGCCCGGCTACCCGGTGCTCCGGGAAATCCGGGAAGTCACTATGACCACCTGGATCATGCAGAACGTGCTGGAATCGAAGGCGATCGCCGATGAGTTCGCGTTGCGCGTCGCCTGCTTGCGGGAGAAAGACAGTGAGCGTGCCTGGCACTTCTTCTGACCAGCCCCTCTACACCCAGGCCCCGGCAGAAAGCGATCACGCCGGGGCTGGCGTTAAGCAAAGGGCGCGGATCAGCAACATGTACGCCACGCCCTGGCATCTGGCAGACAGCAGCGCGGGCGGCGACCTCCAGCACTACCTGCGCCTGTGGCGGTTCGAGCAGTACTACCGGCTGTCCGCGGACCAGCTGCCCAGTGTGTTATTCCGGGAGGCGCTGGACGTCAGCGCCCTGAAGTTCCAGCGCTGGCAGCACGCCGCCACCGTGACCGGGGCACGGATCTGGCTGTTCCGCCTGCCGTCGGGACAGATCGTGGTGTCCCTGAGCCTGGACGCCAACATAGAGCTGCTCGACACGATCGGCCTGCTCGAAGACTGCTACTTCGCGGACGTGCAGATCGGTGATCAGTCGCTGGCGCAGTACGCGCACGCCCTGGCCCAACAGCTCGGCGCGGACGGCGGAGCCGACGCGGACTTCCTGCCCGAGCGCCACCAGATGGTCTTCGGGCCCACCAGGCCCGAGGAGGATTGGGAGGACGTGCTGCAGCGGCTGATCTACCGCACCGACCTGCCCTACCGGAAGGAATACAGCGCGATCCGTTACCCGGCCGAGCTGAACCGTCGCCCGGGCTGGCTGGCCGGCGTTGGCCCTTACGTCAGCGTGGTGTGCGGCCATTCCGACTTCATCGAGAACGCCGTGTTCCTGTCCGCCGTCCAGGCCGTCGGGGCGGCCGCGCAGCTGCGGGCGATCCGCCAGGCCGCCTACGCCGACGTGCGCCTGTTCCGCAACGTCGAGGCGGCCGGCGGCACGACTCGCGACCGGCGCCGCATGCTGGAACGCATCGCCGACCAGCTCGGCGACCTGGAGCTGGAGCTGTCCTACAGCGTGGAGGCCTCCGCGGACCTCGGCCTGCTCGTCCCATCGCTGCGGGTGGAAAGCTTCCACAACGCCCTCTACGAGTCGATGAGCCTGGCCAGCAAGGCGGTGACCGCCGGGCGGATGCTGGAGCGGCTGGCCCGCGCGATCGACGCGGAGCTGACCGCGATCGAGAGCATCGAGCGCCGCGCGGATGAGTACCGGCGGATCCGCTACGCGGTCGCGGTCGGGTTCGTCTCCGCGGTGGCCATCCCGGCCAGCCTGATCCTGGCCTACCTGGGCATCAACGCCAGCCAGGTCAACTCGGCCCGGTCCATGTTCAGCCACCACTACCTGGGCATGTACCTGACCGTCGCCGGGCTCATCGTCGCAGCGGTGCTACTGTCGGCCGGCTTGTGGTTCCAGCAGCGACGCGACGCGCGCCAGCACCGGATGACTGGCCAGCTTCCCCGGTGGGCCATGGCCCCGGACGATTTTGAAGCCTAACGCCCTTACCCGATCCAGCCTTTGCGCTGCGCCGCGGCCCCCGCTGCGAACCGGCTGGAGACGCCGAGCCGGTGCATGATCGTCGTGATGTGCCGGCGGACCGTCGTGACGCTGATGCCCAGCCGTCGCGCGATGACATCGTCGCTGGCCCCCGTGGCCATCATTTCCAGCACCGCCTGCTGCGCAGGGGGAAGCCGATCCCCGGGTGCTGCGAGTCGGTCGGAGGTGACGGGGGTAGCACGCTCCCAGAGCAGCTCGAAGTACTCGCGCAACGCGCTGATGATCACCGGTGCCCGGATCAGCAACGCCCCGCCGGTGCCGTTCGGCGTGAGCGGAAGCATGGCCGTGGTGTGGTCGGCGAGCTTCATCTTCATCGGGACCTCGGGCAGTAGTCGGGCCTGCTCTCCGCCTTCAGCCGAGGACTGGATGATCTGCCAGGCGACCGGATCGTCAACTGCGGCCGCGCTGTAGATGGACCGGCACCGGACCAGCCCGGCCGTCGAGGGCAACGGCATCTGGGCGAAGTCTCCGGTCAGTGGCATGTCGGTCGCCAGGTTCTCTAGGGTCATCCAGTCCTTCCGCGCCGTGTTCACCAAGGACGCGGACAGCTCGCTGATTTCGCTGCGGTCGGAGACGACGGAGACGAGGTGGGCGGGGAATCGGCCGTTCACGCCACTGCCGAATCTGGCCTGCGCGTCAGCCAGGCGCCGGTTCCCGTCGAGCAGAAGTTCCTGCTCGCGGGCCACCTGGTTCTGGTGCCCGGCGAGCACGCCCTGCAGCGCGATGTCGGGTGATGCGGGCCGCAGCCACGCCGGGTCCTGCGGGGTGTGCGGCAGGACGTGGGCCATGCCCCGGCTGGTAAGCGCCGCCACCAGATCCGCGCCGCCGACCAGTTCCTCGGCTTGGTCTTTGGCGCAGCCGTTGCTCGCCCGCAACTGGTCATACGCCTCGATGACCTCGGGCGGGACCAGGTCCCTGAACAGGTCCCGGATACTGTCGCGGACGGCCGCTTCGGCTACCACGAGTCCGCCCCCCAGTCCGGGTGGGGTGCCCGGCAGGCGCGGACTTGGTCACTGGCCGATCCCGGCCCGTGCCTGGATAAGGGATCGCCACGCCCACCTTGGGCAAGGACGCTGGTGAGCAGGTGACCTGGGAAGCCTGGAACGGCCACGTTGAGCAGCGCAGGTCCCTATCCTCTCTCGCTCGCCGGAACGTAATCGCGTTCCGGCCGCGGCCTGCCGGTCCGGTCGCTGTGTGGTCTCATCCAAACCCGGCCCTGCCAATGACCGGTAGCCTCGGCCGACAGTCGTGACATTGTGCTGACAACATGTGACATCCGACACCGGGCAGGCAGCCCCATCACGACGTTCCGCCGCCCAGGATGGCGCGGATCTCGGCAACGCTGAGCCCGCCCGCCATGTCAGCAGGCCCGGCTCGGTACTCGCCCGATGATGCCCACTGCGTCAGCCGGGTGCGCACCGAACGAACGTCCGCTGGCCCGGTAGCGGCGGTGGCCTCCCGGGGTACGGACGGCCGCCAACTCCCCGCATTGGGCCAGGCCGCGCAGCACGCCGGGGTCTGCCCCCAGCGTGGCGGCGGCCTCGCCAGGCGTCATCAAGTCCTCCTGCCGGTCACTGATGACTCCTCTGCTGGCTAGGTAACTGCGTGCCGCCCGGGCCGGGATGAGCATTGGGAACCCGTCCGTAGCGACTGGCAGGTCACCGCTGCGGATGATCCGGGAAATGGCCTTGCGGCTGGTATGGAGCAGGCAGGCCATCTGGGTCACGCTGATCTGTGCGACGGCGTTCAGGTCGATTGGCGCGTCGCGGCGCGCGATCGCGATCTGGTAGGCCGTGGCCAGCCGGATCCGCCCGGCGCTGACCGCCTCGGCAAGATCGGGGGCGACACCCATGATGATGCGGGCTTGCGAGACCTGCCCTCGGTTGATGCCCGTCTTACGCGCGATTTCGGCCACTGTGGTGCCAGATCCGGTGAGTTCCCGGACCACAGCCATGATTTCGCGTCCTGTGACTGCGGGGCGCGTCAAAGCCGATGATCCGTCACTGGCAGCTGGGACTGTCATCAGTGTTCCGTTGGGATGCGGGCCAGGCCGGCGTACAGGTCGGCGGGCTTGGGCTGGGGGTCGTCGCTGAAGTCTGGCCGCCAGCTACTCACAGGCACCAGGCCAGGCCGGAGCAAGGGCAGCACGCCGAACAACGTGGCGATCTGGGTATGGGTGCGGGCCGTCACCGGGATTGGGGCTGCGGCGTTGTACGCCTGGACGGCGGCGGTAACAGGCCCAGGAGCGAAGTCGGCGGTCATGTGCGAGATGGCGAAGTAGCTTCCCGGTGCCAGCCCGGCGGCCAGGGCGGCGACGAGGCTCAGCCGGGTCGTCGGTGTCGGGGATCAGGTGCAGCACGGCGAGCAGGAGCACCGCCACTGGCTGAGTGAGGTCGAGGGTGCGTTTCGCCTCGCTGAGGATCCGGGCGGTGTCGCGCAGGTCGGCGTCGATGTAGCCACATACTCCGTGCGGAGTGCTGGTGAGCAGCGCGCGGGCGTGGGCCAGCACCAGCGGATCGTTGTCGGCATAGACGATCCGGCAGTCCGGTGCTTCCCGCTGGGCTACTTCGTGCGTGTTATCCGGGGCGGGCAGCCCCGTGCCGATGTCGAGAAACTGGCGGATGCCGCAGTGGGTAACGAGGTGGCGTACGACCCTGGCCAAGAAGTAGCGGTTGGCCAGCGCGGTCCCCACCACTTCCGGTCGTACCCGCATCACCTCCTCGGCGGCCGCCCGGTCGGCTGGGTAATGGTCCTTGCCGCCGAGCCAGTAGTTGTAGACGCGGGCCGGATGCGGCACGTCCGTACGCAAGCCCGAGTTGGGGCACGCGCCGTCGCGGGAATCGGGGTCAACGGGGGTGCGCCACCAGCGCTGGTCGCGGGTCATGGTGTGGTCTCCGGCGCGGAACGCGGCCGCGGCACATCCGCCCGCGGAGTGGTAGCGGAAATGGGCCCGGGTGTGTCCTGCCTGGGCAACCTCGACCTTGACCGGGGTGGCCGCACCATGGGCCACATCGCCGGGCCGTCCCCGGGGAGGTAGAACAGGCCGCTAGGCAGGTAGCCGTGCCGCCGGTAGAGCTGGCGGCTGCGCAGACCGGCAGCCTCCAGGTAGGCCAGCGCGTCCGGCTCGCGGTCGAGTACCTGGTGGTAAGCGCGCAGCAGCGCGCTGCCGATCCCCTCACCTTGGCGATCCGGGCGGACGGCCAGGATGGCCAGGTAGTGATAGGCGACGCCGTTCGGGTGGTGCCGGTCGAGCACAGCGTCGAACGCCCTGAACCGGGCTGCCCACTGGCCCGTCACGGCAGCCAGCCGGGCCGCGTAGTCAGCGGGCTGGCTGGCGCCCTCCCGGCCAACGGGGATCCACAACGCCACAGCCGCGTGACCGGCGGTAGTGTGCACGGTGCCGCTGGCCATGGCGTGCTCGATCAGGAGCTGGAAGTACCCAGGGAGGATCTGCCGGCGTGCATCAGGGTCGGATATCAGCCACTCGGATTGAGGCAGGTCATGGAAGGCGCTGGCGATGACCTGGCTGAGCGCATCGGTATCCGCCGCGTCAGCGGTCACGACCTGGTGTTGCTGGCTGCGGCGCCGGGGCAGCGGCTGGTCTTCGGGAGTGTTCATCCGTGTGCCCTGTCGTTGGCCGGACTGAGCTGGCTGGTGATGGCGTGCGGGCCGAGCCCGATCGCGTCGTAAATGTCGGGACGGCGGTCCTTGAGCACCACGGCCCACACCTCGCCGATCACGGCGATGGCCAGGTAACTGGCGGGCAGCGCCCACGCGATGCGACTGCCTGGCGGGACGCCGAGCAGCGTGGCGTAGTGCAGGGTGGCGAGGACGACGATGCCGCCCAACAGCACCGCGGCGATCCCAGGGGCGATGAGGCGGCGCCAGGCGTTCTCGCCGCGCGGATCGCGGGCGAAGAACGCCACGATGGCGATAGCGGTCACCGTCAGCAGGATCAGGATGCCGTAGCCGCCGGTAGTGCCGAGCCAGAAGAAAAGACGGGTCATCGGGTTCTGGCCGGTCAGCGCGTACCAGGCGATGACGGCCAGACCAGTGACGCTCTGGGTCAGGGACGCGGCCTTGGGGATGTTGTTGCCCCCGGTCCGCCCCAGCGCGGCGGGCAGCACATGTTCGCGGCCGAGAGCGTAGATGTAACGCCAAACGCAGTTGTGGAACGCCAGCGCGGCGGCGAACAACGAGGTCAGGAACAGCCACTGCGCGGCCTGGGCCAGAGCGCTGCTGCCGCCGAGCCCGAACAGCAGCCCGGGGCCTCGTTTCCCTGCGGCGGCCACGACGTGCGCGTCGCCGGTGTGCGCGGCCATCGCCCAGCTCACCCCGGCATACACCACTGCGATCATCCCCAGCGCGACATAGGTGGCGACCGGAACGGTGCGCCGCGGATGACGGGCCTCTTCGGCGAGCACGGGAGCTTGCTCGAACCCGACGAACCCGAGCACGGCGACCACGGCCAGCACCCCGGCCGTGCCGATCCCCGCCGAGGTCAGCGCGGCCGGGGACAAGGTGGCGAAGCTGAGGTGCCCGCCCGCCGGGTGCGCTAGCCCCAGCACGGTCTCCGCCACGATGACCACAATCTCTGCGCACAGCAGGACGCCGAGCACCCGGCCGGTGATGTCCACCCGCAGCAGACCGAGGGCGGCGATGACCGCCCACGCGCCGAGCGCCCAGGCCCACCAGGGCTGATGTATGTGCAGGTGGGCGGCAGCCTCGGTTGCTGCGGCCGGGCCGAACGCCCCGTACAGGCCGACCTGCAGGAACTGTAGGCCAGCAGCGCGACCAGGGCCGCGGCCACTCCGACGGTGCGGCCGAGCCCGTGGGAGATGAACGCATAGAACGCACCGGCGTTCTGGATGTGTCGGGTCATGGCGACGTAGCCGCTGGCGAACACGGCCAGAATGATCGCGATCACCAAGAAGGCGGCTGGGATGCCGGTTAACCCAGTGGTCGCGTAGGCGGAGGGGATGACCCCGGCCGCGACGGTCAGCGGGGCGACGCCGGCGAGGACGAAGAACAGGACGGCGGGCACGCCGAGCCGGTCGCGGGCCAGGGCCCGGGACACACTGCCCGGCTTGGGAGCGGTGAGCTGTTTAGGCATAAGACACCTCCACAGGTAAGGCGGATTTGATCTATGGGATAGGTGAGTGCTGTCACCGGCGGCTGGATGCCGGATGAGTCGCGGCGGGGAGCCAGACCGGCTCCTCGCGTGTTCTGGGTGGTACGGAGCGGGCATGTCACATCCGGTGGGCGAGCAGGGCGCCGTCCACCGCGGCCTGGGTGCAGGCGATCAGCTCCTGCAGACCCGGAGGTAGGTATTGGGCAGCCTGTTCCAGATGCAGGCGAGTACCGGCCGGCAGGTATAGCGACATCTGATGGCCCAGCCCACACGCGCTCGCCAATCGCCCCAGCAGCACGTGTTCGGCCGACACCGGGCCGCCGTCACCAACAGCGGCCTTCACCCGCACCAGCGGCGCAAATGCGCTGTCTGGGTCCACCGGAACCCATCGCGGGCTACGACCCAGCAATCGCCCAGCCGTCGCAGCCCGCGTCAGGAACCCAGCCTCCCCCAGTCGGTAGGCGACATCCGCCGTGGCGGTGCGGGCAAGGAACAGCAGCCAGTCCCGTGGCGGGAGATGCTCACGCTCGCCGGCGACCGCGCCCAGAACCATGCGTGTTAACGGATCTGCTGGCGGCAGGCCACCGCCGGGTATGACCAGGCCACGCCAGATGCGGATGGCGCCAGGCAGCGTGAGCTCTGACAGCAGCGCGCCCGCGAGCCCCAGCCCGACAGCACGCGGCTGTATATGCGGCCTGCCGGTGATCTCGTGATGGGCCAGCAGATACAGGTCGTCCGCGATGCGCCCGGTGCCGCTCAGCTGCGCTGCGCGGCTGGTTACGGGGGTGGAGCTGGTGGCCCGCTGCCGCGGGTTGCTGCTCATGGGTGTGCTACTCCAGTGCTGGAAGCTGTCGCGCCGGTGGTGGCCGCGCGGCCGGGGTCGGTACGGGAGCTGCGCCCCGGCCGCGCGGGGCCTGCTACCCAGCTCCGCCGGAGGGTGCGGTTGGCAGCTCGGCGAAGTCGGTGGTGATCACCAGGTACGGCCGGTCGTGCTCCAGCTCTGCTCGCAGGCCCGTGGTCATTGGCGTGATCCTTCACTGAGGTCCCAGCCAGGTGGAGGCGGCGCGAAGCGAACGACCGGCCCGGCTGCCAGCGCTAGGCCGTCTGGCCCGACGCGTCACCTGTGCGGTGATGTGAGCCCATGGAAGCGGATCATTACGATCCGGCAGAGCCCGCGGCAGAGGTCTGTGACAAAGTTCTGACAGCCTGTGACACCTCAAGAAGCCAACCTGGCCCGGGTCACCTTGATCACCAGCCTCAGGGGCGAGGCCCGGCGCTCCCTGTTCCGGGCTTGCTGCCAGCGCCTACCTCCACGGACAGCCGGGCGTTCAAGGGCCGCTTGCGATCCGGGTGCGGCTCACCAGCCACCTGCCAGCGATGTCATCATCGCAGGCGCCACCGGACAACGATCTTGAAGGTCCGGGTGGCTGTCCCTGAGGCATTCGTGGCGGTGATGCTGACCCTGTAACAGCCGCGACTGCGCGCGGCCGGCGTCCCAGCGATGATGGCGGTCCCGTTGCCGTTATCGGTGAAGGTCAGGCCGCTGGGCAGTGGCCCGGATTCGGCCAGGGCCGGAGGCAGATATCCCGTGGCCCGGATGGCCAGGCGCAGCGCAACGCCGACCCTGGCTCTGATTGTCCGGATCTTCGGGAGGGCCGGGGCCCTGGTCACGGTCAGGGTGAACGCCTGGGTGGCGGTCCCGTTCTTGTTCGTGGCGGTCAGGCGCAGCGGGTACACCCCGGCAGCACCCTTCCCGGGAGTCCCGGAGATGATGGTGGCCGTGCCGTCTTTGTTATCGGTGAACCGCAGGCCCGAGGGCAGTTGGCCGGTTCTGGTGATCGTGGGTGCCGGGTCGCCGGTCGCGGTCACCGTGAAGGAGAACCGTGCCCCGTAGGCTGCCGTGGCCGTGGAGCTACTGGTAAAGGCGGGCGCGTGAGTGACGGTGGCGGGCGTGATCGCAATGGCATAGGGGTCACTGCCGGTCGTGATCGGCATGCCGGCGGTGTTGGTGGCGGTCGCGATGGGAGTCACCGTCCCCGAGCCGTAGTTGGTGACATAGGCGGTCTTGCCGTCGGGATTGATCGCGATGCCAAAGGGGCCGCTGCCTACCGGGATCGGCGGGCCGGCGGTGTTGGTGGCCGTCGCGATCGGGGTCACCGTGCCCGAGCCTCGGTTGCTGACATAGGCGGTCTTGCCGTCAGGTGTGATCGCGATGGCCTGGGGGGTGCTTCCGGTCGTGATCGGCGGGCCGGCGGTGTTGGTGGCGGTCGCGATCGGGGTCACCGTCCCCGAGCCGGCGTTGGCGACGTAGGCGGTCTTGCCGTCGGGTGTGATCGCGATGGCAAAGGGCGCGTTCCCGACTGTGATCGGCGGGCCGGCGGTGTTGGTGGCGGTCGCGATCGGGGTCACCGTCCCGGAGTTGCCGTTGGCGACGTAGGCGGTCTTGCCGTCGGGTGTGATCGCGATGGCATCGGGGCTGTGCCCGGTCGTGATCGGCGGGCCGGCGGTGTTGGTGGCGGTCGCGATCGGGGTCACCGTGTCCGAGTAGAAGTTGGTGACATAGGCGGTCTTGCCGTCGGGTGTGATCGCGATGGCCTGAGAACCGCCGCCAACCGTGATCGGCGGGCCGGCGGTGTTGGTGGCGGTCGCGATAGGAGTCACCGAGCGCGAATCGATGTTGGCGACGTAGGCGGTCTTGCCGTCGGGTGTGATCGCGATGGCATAGGGCGCGCTCCCGACCGGGATCGGCGGGCCGGCGGTGTTGGTGGCGGTCGCAATCGGGGTCACCGTGTCCGAGAGGGCGTTGGTGACGTAGGCGGTCTTACCGTCCGGGGTGATCGCGACCTTAGACGGGCCACTGCCGACCGTGATCGGCGGGCCGGCGGTGGTGGTGGCGGTCGCGATCGGGGTCACAGTCCCCGAGCCGTAGTTGGCGACGTAGGCGGTGACCGGGCTTCCAGCCCCCGCCGGCGAGCCGGGCGATTCGGCCATCTGGGCCGCGTCTGCCCCAGCGTGCGGCGCAGGCCCCATCACGCACAGCCCAGCGCCGACCAGGATAACCATCGCGGGCGTGACCCGCCGGAGCAGCCGCGCCCACCGCGCCGTTACCATCCCGGCTGACATTGCTGACCGTCCCTTCATCCCTGTAGTAACCGGGACGACACTACTACTTTCAGTAATCGCCTGTTACAGACTGTGAGAAGCGGGCGCTCCATTACTGCCACCGCGGAGCTGGCGTGCTTGAGCGACTCCGACCGACCTGGGAGCTCGCTGCGACTCAGAGCCCGACCGTTATGTCATCGCGTGCCAAGCCTCGGGCGCCGGAAAGCGGCAGCTCATCACGTTGCCGCCGATTTGATGTGGATAACGTTCACGGATATCTATGAAGAAAGGGGCGATACCGGGAGGAGCGCCAATGACGACCGTGAACGTTCGTATTGAGCGCCTGGACTCCGGTGACCGGCTGTCCTTGCAGAACGGCATGTGGGGACCAGCGACGAGCGTCCTGCACGCATTCGGCCTGGCCTGCCGGGATGGCAGGATCTCCAGCAGCAAGTGGAACATAGCGGAGATCAACGAGGTCACGACCGGAGCCGTCGTGCGCCAGGCCCTGGACGCCATCACGGACCTGGACTGGAAGCAGTCCCGGGACAGCACCGATCAGGAACGAGTCGCGGCCTTCCGGGATCGGCTGCTCGACGACGCAGAGTACGAAATTCACGCCGTCGAGGTCTAGAGACTAGGAGGACAGGCAGGACGCTCCGCAGCATGGGGGCGTCCCGGCTGCAGCTCCTGGGGACAACTTGGGGACCACACGCTGCCGCACGCACCGAACGAACTGCACGTCACCGAACAACATTGCTAACGAAAACCACGCTCTAAGCTGCGGGACCTCCTGGCCCGCCGTTCTGGGGGTCAAGTTGGATGTTGCATCCCTGTACCAAGCCACATGCGAGTGTCATCAACTGCGGCATCGCCGGACAATGTTACTGAACGCCCGCCCACCTTGTAGTGCAGACGGTTTGACTACGGATGGGCTTGTTTCCTCTAGCGCCTCGCTTGTCCACTCTCCCGGCTTCGCTGCCAGACTCCCCTTGATCGTGCCGAAGTTCGCGTCCACGGTGGTGCCTGTGAAATTGATCATCGTGAAGTCAGGCACCACGCCACCACCCAGATTGCCGGGCTGGCTGAGCACCAGCGCCGTGCTATTCGGGCAACTGCTCGACTGGCAGGCCATCGTCACCTGCAAACTCCCGCCGGTCAACAAGTCATTCACCTGGAAGTGGTACTGGCTGGTGGAACTGTTGACAGTGATGGAGGCTTCGATAGCGTCGCCGGGGTTCACGCCGCTGTAATAAAAGGCTCCGGCCCCATACAGGTTGTAGAAGAAATCGGCGGTCGTCACCCCGTTGCACCCAGTCTCGGCGACGCCAGCGTCCGCGTCCCCGTCTCCGCCGCGGATTCCGACTATCTGAATGACGCCATAACCAGCCGCGGGGTTGTCACAGCCGTAGGAGCCGCTGACGCTAGGTACGTTGAAGTAGGTCTTGATGGAGGTGAACTGCACTCCAACTGCGGCCCGGTCTAGGTAACCAGCGCTCCCAGCGGATACGAGATGTGCGTGTATAGGCCCTGCCACCAGGTGCGCTCCTTTGAGCACGACGCGGGGGCCGTCGCTCCCCCTGGTAACGCCGGTGAAATGCGGAGAATGTGATGTGTTGGCGCGCGTGAACGCGATCAGGGAGTTCTTGCCCGGGTATGCCTTCGGAACAGTGTTGGCCGCCGCGGCACTTCCGGCCAGGCTCAGGCTTCCTGCGACCAGAGCGAGTGCATAAAGAACATGTTTCATACGCCCCGTTCCTCTCTTCCCCGCTCTTTCAGGTGAGCGCCACGAGTGTCCCACTGGCCTAGGGAAGCAGGCATGGGGCTTTACTCCCTCATGACGATCAGGTCCTGCCGATTCCGGCCCGTTGAACTCTCTCAGCGAAATCGGCGAGCAGATCGGCGCACCTCCACGCCTTAGCTCGCGGGTAACGCCGCCTTCGGTGGCTAGAGCAGGGTTGGACGGAGGCGAGAGGGCGCCGATCGGGATTCCCCCGCTGCCGAAGTCATCTGTTCCAGCGGTGATCAGTAGCCGCTTGAACGCAGTTACTGCCCGCCGTAGTCAACGACGTCTTCCAGCCACCCTCGCAGAGGACCGATTCTCAGGGGTAACCTAACTGACCCTGCTTGACCCGCATCGACCTCTTCACATGCATCAATGACCCTCACCGACCTGGGTGCACCTCAATGGTAACGAGAAGGTCTATCGTGCTGTGAACGGTGCCGATCCACCACGACATCGGTGTCGGTCCGGCCCCGCCCGGCGGATCTCTTCCATGCCATATCCAGCCAAGGGTGTCGATTAGGGTATCCGACCTTGGGACGGCGCCGCAGTCCGTGCAACTACGCCGTGAGCCAAGCTCGTTGGTGTCGGGCGTAGGTGTCACCTCGAACAGCAGCCACCCGAGGACCAGCTGCGCAACCCGACTCCTGGGGGGCGGGGACACCATGACCAAGGTTGTTGCGCACACTAGTCGATTGAATCGTCCGGCCCAGCTACCTTGGTTGACTGTGAATCCCCTCTTCGCCCGGCTCGGCATCCCAGCCGACGTGGACACTTTGGCGGGCATCCAGCGGTTGGTTGACCAACGGGCTCGCGAGACCCGGCACCTTGACTTCAAGCGGCAATTTCACGACGTGGATGACCTGGCTGACGACCTCAGTGCCCTGGCCAACGTCGGCGGTGGTGTTCTGATCCTCGGCGTAGGTACCGACAAGGCAGACTGCGCCGCGTCCCTGCATGAGCAGGCTCTTCACACAGCCGAGCAGCAGGCGGTGCAGGCCGCCAGGGATGGCATTGACGAACCGCTCCGCATTGAGTTGCTCACTGTGCCAGGCGAGGCTGATCGAGCTAGAGGCTTCCTCGTTGTTGCGGTACCACCTAGCGACCGCACTCCGCACATCACTGTCAAAAAAGGGCGGGTGCTGCACCGCGTTGGTACGCACAACAAGCCAATGTCTCGGCGCGAACTTGGCGCAGCCTTCGCCGCAGCAGGTGAACTATTCGCCATAGAGTTCGGGCTGAGCCAGATATACGGCGCTGGTACGGGCGTGATATGCGAACTGCTTGACAGTATTGGTGGTCAGCATAACAAGATTAAAATTGCTAACACGGGTAGTGTCCCTGCCTTGGATATCATACTCAATTCAACTACGTCCGAGTTGGAGTGGGAGGTTGACGCCAGATACTCGCCCGACAGAGTAAAGTCACTTACGGATCTCTTCCAAAGAGAGAACTACGTATCGGAGCCATCTTATATGCCCATTCGCAGCCTGCAGCCCGGCGCAGACGTAATTCTTAGCTGTCAGCGTGAGTGGGGCAGCCCGACACAAGATATCCTGCAGGTGACTTGGAAAACACCAGATGGCCAGATCCACCGCAACGAGCAGTCTTGGTCTTGGACCCCACGTTAAGTACCTTGCCCGGCGAAGGAGCGTGGCCAGCCCGATGAGACGACTTGCTAACCACCTAGTCGCACTTATTAGCACAGTGGCCGCAATTGCTGCGGTGAGTTCTCTGCTGGCCACAGAGACACTAAGGATTTGGGTCAGGGAGCACTCAAGTTGGGTATACGGTGGGCTCATTATAGCAGCTTTGACAACCTTCCTAGCGGTAGACTGGGCAATGAGCTTGCATCGAAGGTATCGGAATCTTAAATCATTCACAAAAGTAGCTTGCGATCACGACAAGTTGCTGCTTCATGAAATTCTAGTGCTGATCCCGGTCGATGGCGACGTAATCACGTGGCTAAAGAATACGTTCCTTGTAAAGAGAATACCTGCGAGGCGAGTGGACGCTATCACGGAACTAAGGGAACGACTGAGCCTACACCCCGTTGGATTCGATAATAGGGAGATTGATAAGGTCTACAGGGCGCTGATTGAAGCAATTGAGTCGTTTGAGAGTACAGTAGGTCGCTGGGTTACTTATGAGGACAGCAACTTCACTAACCTGCATGTGCCGTTGCTCATGAAGGAGAGCGAAGAGGGAGAGCAGAAATACTATGTGGCGATTGGGGAGATCCAGGAAGCTGCTGCGGCGCTAGTGGGCGCATATGACACCTTCCTGCAAGCTTGCCAGCGAAACGGCATAAATATCTACGATCCAGCCCTCGTCTAGGCTATATAGCGCATGGCTAAAGTTCAGTGGACGTTTTCCTACCGAGGGTAGCGATGAGCCGCGAGGCCACCGCACTGCCCATCTCCTGATACGGCGCGGCGGGCCGGCGACGTACCTGGCAATCACCCAGTCCCGGCTATCCTTCCCATAGGCGCCAATCCGAGCCGGGCAAGATCGCGAAGCCAAGGCCCAAGGCACCACCCAGTGCATTGACGCTGAAACGTCAAGGAGACGACCAGAGTGCAGCAGCGAAGTGCAGCAACCGCAGCGAACGGAGCCGACCGCATCCGATCCGCATAGACCTGCCGCCCTGCGTCAACGACCTTCGGCGACCTTCCTTCCCCTCAATGGTAAGGAGAGGGTGAACTCGAACGTTAACGGTCTGCGTGAACCCTCAAGTGTCGGCGGATCAATCCACCGGCGTGCTCGGCGATCGCCTGGCAGTGGAGTGGTACGGGGGAGACGGTGGTGCGGCTCGGTGTGCCGCTGCTGGATGAGCTGGAGTTCCTGGGCGGGCGGTGCCGACCGAACACGGTGCTGGCAGTGGCTTATGACCCGAAGGTCTTCTTCACCGTGGTGAAGAAGACGCCGCGGCGGGTCCGTGCCGCGAATGTGTGAGTTCGTCTTGTTCTCACGACGGTGGGACCGGCGCACTTCTGCTACTTGATCATCACAGCGGCATTGCGGGTGTGAGTGCTTCTGCTCAGTTGACGATTTTTCATCGGCCGCTCATCCCGGTCGCTGCGAGCGGCTCATTCGTCGCCTACACCCTGCTCTGCGCCACATCGCGCCAGAAGCCAATGCTATGGCCGGCATCGCGCGCCAGGTGCAGGTGACGAGAAGTCGTCATTGGCGAGTTTTGACATCTTTCCGCAGGTCAGGTGTGCCGTTTGCATGGGCCGCGCACCGGGTGCGCACGGGACCCGGTGATTACTCCCGGAACCTGACGCACGGAGCAGCCCAGTGTCCAAATGGCTCGCCGCAGCCGCCGCCCTGGCGACCGCCCTCCCCCTCGCCCTGGTCCTGCTGGTCACCGCGACCTCAGCACCGGGCCAAGCAAGCACGGGCCTGGCCGGAGGCCCGAGCGTGCAGGCTCTGGACACGATCCCACCGACCTACCTGACGCTCTACCTCAACGCCGCCCACACCTGTCCCGGCCTGCCCTGGGCCGTGCTGGCCGGGATCGGCAAGGTCGAAAGCGACCACGGCCAGTCCACCGCACCGGGCGTCCATTCCGGCGGGAACTATGCCGGGGCTGAGGGCCCGATGCAGTTCGAGCCGCCCACCTTCGCGCAGTACGCGGTCAACGCCAACCCACCCGCCAAGCTCACCCCCTACAACCCGGCCGACGCCATCTACACCGCCGCCGCCATGCTGTGCGCGAACGGCGCCGCCGCAGGCACCAAGGCGGGCATCCGCCATGCCATCTACGCCTACAACCACGCGCACTGGTACGTCACCGAAGTCCTGGCCTGGGCCGCCCGCTACACCGTCCCCGCCCCCAGCACCGCCGCCGCGGCCGCGATCGCGTTCGCGCTCCGCCAGGTCGGCAAGCCCTACCTATGGGGCGCTACCGGCCCGGACGCCTACGACTGCTCGGGCCTGGTGTACGCCGCCTACGGCGCGGCAGGCATCCACATCGGCCGCACCACCTACCAATGGCGCCAGGACGGCCCGCAGATCCCGCTGGCCCAGATCCAGCCCGGTGACCTGCTGTTCTCCGCCGGATCCGACGGCACCCCAGCCAACCCGGGCCATGTCGTCATGTACCTCGGCGGCGGCCAGATCGTCCAGGCCCCGCAGACCGGCGAAGACGTCCAGATCGACCCCCTCGACCTGGCCGGGGTCGTCGTCGCCACCCGTCCCGCAGACCTCGCCCATGCCTGATCCACAACCCGGACGGAGGACTCCCATGATCCGCGTCACGATCGCCCAACTGCGCGCCACCCCCACGGTGGACCTGATGACCGCGGCGGCCGCGCTGGGCCTAGGCCGCACCAAAGCCTACGAGCTCGCCCGCCGCGCGCAATTTCCCTGCCGGGTGATCCGGATCGGCGAGGTCTACCGCGTCCCCACCGCCGGGCTGCTGGAACTGCTCGGTGTGGCCGCCGAAGAACCGCACAGCTCAACGCTCTTCACCCGCCGCTGACGCCGCCGCAACCCACCTCAGCTCAGTCGGCCAGCGAAAGCCGGAAGGACACAACGATGCGAAAGCCCAAGTGGCACACCTCACGCGCCAACGGTGACACCGCGCGGCACGACCCCCTTCCTTCGTGGGTGCCCAGACAGGGCTGGCAACGCCGCGAGCTGGTCATCTGGGGCGCTCACGGCGGCGCCGGCACCAGCACGCTGGCGGCCTGGCTCCAGCCCGCTTGGGACATGGGCGCCATGCACCCAAACCCGGACCCGCCCTACCCAGCGAAGGTCGCCACCGGCCGCGCCCTCGTCATCGCCTGCCAGAACACCGCATGGTCCGCCCAGCAGGCCACCAAGGCAGTCGCGGCGGTGATCCGGCAGGGCGGCGAGATCACCGCGCTGGCCGTGGTCAGCGACGGCTGGCCCGAACCGCGCACCGCGACCAGCCGGTTCCACCTCCTGCAACCACAGATAGGCGCGCTGATCCGGATCCCGTTCATCCCCGCTCTCCGCCTCGGCGACGACCCGGCCGCCGTGCCGCTGCCCCGCGCCGCGCACCGTGCCCTGGCCCAAATCGAGGCGACGGCCAAACGCACTTTCCCGCTCCCACCTAACCCACCGGAGATCTGACGATGCTCCTGCTCGCCCTCACCATCCACCACGCCAGCACTGCCAGCCCAGGCATCCCGCCCCTTCCGGGCAGGCTCGCGGTGACCGTACCGAACCCCGCTCCGCACGCGCCGCCCGGCTTGGCGCGCACGGTGAACACGTTGCTGGCCTGGTGGAAATGGCTGGCCCTGATGGCGGGGGTGTTCGGGCTGGTCGGCTGCGGCGCGATGATGGCGCTCGGCCGCCGCAACCGGCACAGCCTGGCCGCGGACGGCGCGACCGGCATCCCGTGGGTGCTGGCCGGGCTCACCCTCATCGCCCTGTCCTCGGGCATCGTCGGCGTCTTCATCTGAGGCCCGCGATGTTCACACACGCCGCACGCCGCCGTCGCCGCTGGCGCAGACGCCGCCGCCTGGCCATCCTGCTGACCGCCATCACCGTGGCCGCCGTGGCCGCGCAGCAATTCGCCCGTCCACGCCCCGCGGGTCCCAGCCACCTGCCAACGGCCCCAGCCGCATCCCGGAGAGCTCAGCCCGCCGACCGGGCAGCCAACCTGCCCAGCGCACGAAAAGCCGCCACCGAGCCCAGCATGAGCTGGATCGATTTCCACGGCATCCAGCTGCCAGTGTCCGCCGAGGCCGGCCCCCGACAGCGGCATAACGGCCTGGCCGCGCGGCTTCGCCGACACCAGGCTGGGCGCGGTCCTCGCTGCGGTCAACATCGGCGTCCGCACCGCCGCCCAGTGGGGACCACGGATCTACCGGCCGACCATCACCCGCCAGGTGACCGGCCCAGGCGCCCGGGCCCTGCTGGCCGCCGACCGCAGCGAATACGCCGCGCTGCACACCGCCGCTCACGTCGCACCGGGCCAGCCCGGCCGGGCGCGGCTATGCCGTCGAAGCCGCCTACCGGCTGGCCGCCTACACGCCCACGGCCGCGATCGCCGACATCGTCACCGAAGGGCCGACCAGCAATGGCAGGACCGCCATAGCGGTCACCCGGATCCAGGTTGTGTGGCGGCGCAGCGACTGGCGCGTAGTCGTCCCGCTCGGCGGCACCTGGCCCAGCTCCGCGACGACGGCCTCCTCCTTGCGCGATTACACCGCTTTCCCCAACGAGAGGTGAGTCATGCCCTGTGACCCGCTGACCGACCCGGCCTGCGTAGCCGGCAACCTCATCAGGTCCTCCGTGAGCAGCGCCGCCGGCGACGTGCTGAGCGGAATCGCCCAGGCGGTGACCGACGGCGTGAAGTGGATCGTCACCAACACCGCCACCTGGTGGCTCCGTATCCCCTCGCCTGACCTGTCCGGCGAGCCCGCTATCACCGCTATGCAGCACTGGCTGCTGCCGGTCACCACCGCCGTGGCGGTAGCCGGCGTCATCGCCGCGGGTGCCCGGATGGCGCTGACCCGCCGCGCCAACCCACTGCTCGATGTCTCGGGCGGGCTGCTCACCCTGGCCGCTGCCAGCACCCTCGGTCTGGCCACGGCCACCTTGATGCTCAAAGCGGGTGACGCCTGGTCGGCATGGGTTCTGCAGGTCTCCACTGGCGGGCAGTTCACCCACCGGCTGACCATGCTGCTGACCCTCGGCGGCGGCGCCGCTCCGGCCGCGGTGCTCGTGTTCGGCCTTATCGCGATCGTGCTGTCGCTGGTCCAGGCGGTGCTGATGCTGTTCCGGCAAGCCGCTCTGATCGTCCTGGCTGGGGTGCTGCCGCTAGCCGCGGCCGGGTCGATCGCCCCGCTGACCCGTCCCTGGCTCCGCAAGGTCTCGGCCTGGATGCTGGCGCTGATCTGGTACAAGCCCGCAGCGGCCGCGGTGTACGCGACCGCGTTCACGATGATCGGGTCCGGCGGCAGCCCGCAGACCATGGTCATGGGTTTCGTGATGCTGCTGCTGTCGGTGCTCACGCTGCCCGCGTTGATGAAGTTCTTCACCTGGACCACGGGGACGATCGGCGGGTCCGGAGGTGGCGGCCAGCTGCTCGGCGCAGCGACTATGGGGGCCATCGCCGTCGGCGCGATGCGCGGCTCGGGCGGCGGGTCAGCGCAGGACCAGGCCGCTTACCTCGATTCCCGGCTCGGCCCACCTCCAGGCGGGGCCGCGGGCCCGCCCTCCGGCGGCCCGCCGCCCGGTCCGGGTGGGCCCGGCGGACCGGGGCCAGCACCCAGCCCAACGGGCAGTGCTCCAGCCGAGCCGTCAAGCCGGCCCGCGCCATGGCCCCAGCCCGGTACATCCCACTTGCCTGGGACCAGCGCCCCCACCGGCGCCGCCGACCCAGCCGCCGCAGGTGCCGCGCCAGCGGACCCGGCTGCGGCATCCACCGGCCCGGCGGCCTCTGGCGGTGCCACAGGAGCAGCTGCGCCCACAGGCCCCATCACCGCAGCGGCAGCCGGAGCGCAGCTCGCAGCCGAGACCACCCGGCTGGCCAACGGCGCGATGAACGAAGGAGACCAGCGATGACCACTGACCACCCGGTACGCACCTACGGCGGGTGGCGGCGCAGCCGTACCATCGGCCTGCTCGGCCTGGGCCCGGCCGCGACCTTCACCTTGCTCGGCTGCTTCGCCGCGCTGATCGTGCTCGCCGCGTTCTCGATGCGACTGCTGCTGTACGTCGCACCGCCCGCCGTCCTGGTTGGCGCTACCGGAGTGATCCGGGTCGGCGGCATCCCGCTGGCCCAGCTCACCGTGCAGCGGCTGCGCTGGTGGCACGGCACCCGCGCGGGCCACACCGCCTACCGCGCTGAAGTCGTGCAGCAGCACACCGGCACCCTTCAACTGCCCGGCACGCTCGCGGCGACCGAATTGCTGTCGGCCGAAGACGGCCAGGGCGGCCACTTCGGCCTGGTCCGTGACCGGCACACCGGATACCTGACCGCCACCCTGCGCGTAGCCCCGGTGTCAACCTGGCTGGCCGACCCGGCCGACGCCGACCAGTGGGTGGCGAACTGGGGTGCCTGGCTGGCCTCGCTCGGCTACCTGCCGTCGCTGCGATGGGTGACGGTCACCGTGGACACCGCCCCCGACCCCGGGTCCACGCTCACAGGCCAGGTCGCGGTCGCTATCGACCCGGCCGCCCCCAGGCCCGCGCTCGAGATCATGGACCAGCTGGTGGCCAGTGCGCCCGCCGCCGCGGCTGACGTGGCGACCCGAGTGAGCATCACCGTCGACCCGGCCGCCTCCCCGGCCCAGCCGAGCACCGTCGCCGAGGCAGTCACTGAAACCGGCCAGGCCCTGCTCGGCTTGGAAACCGCACTCGGTGGCTGCGGGGTGAGCGTGCTGGGCCGCGCCCGGGCGGCTGACCTGGCCGGCATTGTCCGGACCGCGTTCGACCCGGCGGTCCGCGGCGAGATCAGCCAGCTCCTCGCCGCCCAGGTGAGTCCTGCGCTGGAAGCGCACCTGGACTGGTCCGCTGCTGGCCCGGTCGGCACCGAGGAACGGTGGGACTGCTACCAGCACGACAGCGGCACCTCGGTGACGTGGACCTGGCGGGAGCCGCCCCGGCAGAACGTCACCTCCAACGTGCTCGCCCGCCTCCTCGGCCCTGGTGGCTACCCGAAACGGGTCAGCCTCCAGTACCGTCCCCTGCCCGCGGCCGCTGCCGCCCGCGCGCTGGACAGCGAAGTGCGCGCCGCGGAGTTCCGCAGCGAGTACACCCGCCGCACCCGCCGCGACGTCACCGCCCGAGACGCCCACGACCAGGCGCGCGCCCGGCAGGCCGCCGACGAGGAAGCCCGCGGCGCCGGGGTCAGCCTGATCGGCCTGTACGTCACGGTCACCGTGACCGACCCGGCGCAACTGCCCCGGGCGACCGCCGACACTGAAGCTGCTGCCGAGTCCGCCAAGATCCGGCTGCAGCGCCTGTACCGCAGCCAGGCCGCCGGGTTCACCGTCACCCTGCCCTGCGGCATCTGCCTGCCCGAACTCGCCCGCCGTCTGCGGCACTGACCGGCCAGGCGCACCATGTCAGCTTCCCGCATCCCATCTGCCCAGCACCGGCCAGGACGAGACCCATCCAGCTCAACGCCCCCCACCGCGACTGAGCTGCACCACGAGCCCGGCCGCCCGGCCACAGTGGCACCCCGATCAGCCAAGCGTGCCCCAGCTGCGCCAGGTCCTAAGTCCCTGGGGGCAGCCGACCGTCCCGTTCCGCTGGCCCCGGCCTGGGGCTGGCCGATCGCCGACGGCGGCCGAGCGGTCAACGTCACGGCGGGCCCGGAGTATCAGGCGACCACCACGCAGCTGTGCGGCCTGTTCCCGTTCGTGGCCGGGAGCGGCACGCCGACCGTGGGCACGCCGGTCGGGCGACACCAATTGTGGGGCGAGGTCGTCTGCCTCGACCCGCTGGCCTGGCTGCGCGGCGGCCTGGTCACCAACCCCGGCATGTTCGTCCTCGGCCAGCCCGGCACCGGCAAATCCGCGCTGGTCAAAAGGTTGATCAGCGGGGCAGTGGCGTTCGGTAACAAAGTCCTGGTCCTAGGCGACACCAAGCCGGACTATGACCGGCTGGTCCGCTACCTGGGCGGGCAGGTGATCCGGATCGGCCGGGGCCTGGACCGGATCAACCCACTCGACGCCGGGCCGCTCGGCGCGGCCCTGGCCGCCATGAGCGGCCTAGATGCCGAGCGGCTGCGCGCTGAGGCGCGGTCCCGGCGGCTGGCGCTGCTCCTCGCACTGGCCACGCTGATCCGGGAAACACGCATCAGTAACGCCGAAGAGGTCATCCTCGGCCGGGCCATCGACCTGCTCGACGAACGCGCTCGGGGACGGTCCGCGCCGACTGTCACGGACGTGCTACGGGTCATCGAGGAAGGCCCCGACACCCTCCGGTCCGCCGCCCGCGCGCAGACCGCGCAGCAGTACGCCGGCCGGGTCGCCGACCTGGTGTTCACCCTGGATCTGCTGTGCACCGGCTCGCTGGCCGGCGTGTTCGACGGCCCCACGTCCCAGCCGATCGACCTGGACGCCCCGGCGGTCAGCGTGGACATCTCTGCAGTCAAGGCGGCCGGGGACAAGCTGCTCACTGCCGCGCTGCTGTGCACCTGGAGTTATGGCTTCGGCTGCGTCAACGCCGCCGCCGCGCTGGCCGAGACCGGCGGCGGGCCGCGGCGTTCCTACCTCGGCGTGATGGACGAACTGTGGCGGGCGCTGCGCGGGGCGCCCGGCCTAGTCGAGCACGCCGATTCCCTCACCCGCCTCAACCGGGCGAAAGGCATGGCTCACATCATGATCACCCACTCCCTGGCCGACCTCGACGCGCTCACCACCGACGAGGACCGCGCCAAAGCTCGCGGCTTCTTGGACCGCTCCGCGATCACCGTGCTGGCCGGGCTGCCGCCCCGCGAGCTGGCCCGGGTGGCCGAGATCACCCCGCTCACCGGACCCGAACGGGCCCTGGTCTCCTCGTGGTCGGCGCCGGAGTCCTATCAGCCCGGGGTGTGCCACCCAGGCCGCGGCAAGTACCTGATCAAAACCGGTGAACGGCTCGGCATCCCCGTCCAGCTGGCCCTGGTCGGCCCCGAACATCACCTGTACGACACTGACCGGGCGATCCGGTTCGCCGATGACGGATGGCAGCGATGAGCCGGGCGCTCGGGCCGCGCCCCTCGGCGGCGCCCGGCAGCACCGGCGGCGGCTGGGCCGTGCTGATCGCGACCTGGTCGATGCTGGCGCTGCTCGCTCTCGTCTGGGTGGCCGCGAGCATCGCCGCCGCCATCACCGGCGGCCGGACGCAGCCGCTCGGCCTGACGTTCATCCGTGACGTCCTGCATGGGCGCGGACAGCAAGCCTGGCCGCACACGCCAACCAGCGCCGTCGTCATCACCGCAATCGTCCTCGGCGCTGTCATAACCGTCCTCGTCGCGGGAGCGGTCAGGCTGACCGGACGACTGCGCGCCGCCCCGGGGGACCCGGTCGTGGCCCTCTCCCGCAACCCGCGGATGCGGGCGCTGACCCACAAGCACATCGCAAGGGCTGCGGCCGGGTTGCGCCGGTCGCTGGCCGGCATGGATCCCCGGGCAATGGACCCGGCGCAGGTCGGGCTCAACCTGGGACAGCTCATGCGCGCGGGCGGCCGCCGGGGCGCGGCCGTGTACGCGTCGTGGGAAGACACCGTGGTCGCGTTCATGGCCCCTCGGTCGGGCAAGACGACCACGCAGGCGATCCCGTTCGTGCTGTCCGCGCCCGGGCCGGTCATCGCCACCTCGAACAAATCCGACCTGTGGGCCGCCACCGCGAGCTTTCGTGAGCAGGCCACCGGCGGTCGAGTGTGGCTGTTCGACCCCCAGCACATCACCCACCAGCCGCAGACCTGGTGGTGGAACCCTCTGGAGCACCTGCACACCGTCGAAGAGGCCCACCGGCTGGCCGGGCACTTCGTCCTGACCGTTGCCGACGAGAGCCGGCGTGACCTGTGGGGGCCGGCCGCCCAGGACCTCCTGTCGGCGCTGTTTTTGGCCGCGGCCTCGGCCGGGCTCACCCTGCGGGATGTGGCCGGGTGGCTGACCGAGCCCGCCGTGCCCACCCCCGCCGAGCTGCTCATGGATGCCGGGTTCACGGCCATGGCCGCCTCCCTGCGGGGCGCACAGAACGGCGCCGTAGAAACCCGCGACGGCATATATCAGACCGCGCGGACCGCCGCCAAGGCGATGACCGACCCGGAAATCATGGCCTGGGTAACCCCGCCCCGCAGCCACACGCCACTGCCGGTGTTTGACCCGGATGCGTTCGCCGCAAGCTGCGACACCCTGTATCTACTATCCAAATCCCGGTCGGCAGCAGCACCGCTGATAGCCGCGCTATCGGACAAGGGAATGCGGGCAGCGGCGCGTCTCGCCGAACGGCTCGGAGGGCGCCTGGACCCACCTCTGGTCGTCGGGATGGATGAGGCGGCGAACATCTGCCGCATCACCGACCTGCCTGACCTGTACTCCTACCTGGGATCCCTCGGCATCGTCCCGGTCACCATCCTGCAGTCCTACGAACAGGGCATCACCGTCTGGGGCGAGGCAGGCATGGCCGCGCTATGGGGCGCCGCCACCAAGAAGATCATCGGCGCCGGTGTCGACTCCCCGCGGCTAGCCCGGGACCTGGCCACCCTGGTCGGCCAGCACGACGTCCCCGTCCGCACCTTGTCCTACGGCGAGGGGCGGGCCAGTGAATCGGTGTCGCTGCGCCGGCAAGACATCCTCGAACCCGCCGCCATCCGGGCTCTGCCGCCCGGGACCGCGCTGCTGCTGGCCACCGGGATCAAGCCCGCGCTGATCCACCTCACTCCCTGGTACTCCGGCCCACGCGCCGCCGAGATCACTGCCGCCCAGCAGGCCGCCCAGGAACAAATCCGCGAGCAGGCCATCGCCGCCGACCCGTGGTACCGCAACCAGCCACCCAACCCACCGTTCTAGGAGGCCAATCCATGACGACCAGCGAAGCTCCGTCTTCCGCCCCCGGTGCCGGTGACGCGCCCGAGCCCATGTATCTCGAACTGGCCGAATGGGTCACCGACCACTTCGTGCCGGTATTCCGCCGCACGCTCGGCGGGGAGTACCGGTGGTGCGCCGAATGGTGGCGTCATGACGAGGCGGTCAGCCGACTCAAAGCGCTCTGGCACGCGTGGGAAGTTCTGCGCTTGCAGCCCGGGACCGGCATCGGCACCTGGTACCGCGAGCATCTCGACCACCAGCTGCCGATCCTGATGGGTGCCCGCGGCCCGTTCTACCAGTGCAGCGAAACCGCGCACCGCGAACCCCGCGAAGCGGCCGCACTGTCTGTGCCCGCCGACCGGCATGACCCCAGTGTTTCCGGCGAATACGGCGCCATGCCAAGTGGC
>CAVQVG010000016.1:0-93532 GCA_963717125.1 uncultured Actinomycetes bacterium | reverse complement strand
GGCCCGGATGTAACGGGGGGTTAACATGGTCGCGATGGTGACCGGGCCAATGGTGAAAACGACGAACGCGACGTGCAGCCATACCAGCAGCCGCTCGGTGAAAGACATGCCCTGATCCTAGGGGTATCCGCAGGTCCCAGTGCGGCCCCCGGCCGGGCCGGGGGCCGCCGGGACGAAGCGGCGCAGACCGGCTACTTGCTGGCCGACTTGCCGCTGCGGCTGACGAACCAGGCGGCCGCGCCGCACGCGACAGCGATGACGAGCGAGATGCCCATCCGCAGGTCGTGCTTGCCGGTGCCGCCGTTCTTGATGTAGCCGATGAAGCCCGGCAGATCCTTGGCCGGCGCGGCCAGGTAGACGATCGCGAGGAGCAGGAACAGCACCGCGAGAATCCAGAGAATCAGTACCGCGGGCTTCCGGCCCGACGTTCTTGGTCCTGATTCGGTCACAGCGCTCACGTAGGCCTCCTAGAGAGATGCGGGCCAAATCCGGCTGCCGCGCGTTTGGCCCACCGATGCGGTAACTGCCGCACGCTACTACGGCCGCCGGGGCGCTGCGGGAAGGTCACAAAAGCCGTAAAGCAAAATCTATCCCGCGTATCCCTGAGGGTGACCTATCGGACGTTCCGGGATGAACCATTGACCCGGACGTTACTTACCGGCGGGACTCCCGGCGGGTGCGCAGGAAGTCGCGGACCACGAACTCGCCGAGCCGTTCCGGCACCGCGCGGAGCACCCGGCCGCCGTTCCGCCGGGCCACCTCGTTCACGAAGTCGGTCAGCCGCTCGTCCTCGGCCAGCATGAACACGTTCAGCGAGGCGTGCCGCCGGGTCATCTTGTCCACCTCGGCCAGGGTGAGCTGGATCGTCTCCGGCGCGGGCGGCCAGTCGAACCAGGACTGCCCGTCCCGGCGCAGGTGCGCGGTCGGCTCGCCGTCGGTCACGATCAGCACCACCGGGTCGTGTTCCGGGCGCCGGTCCAGGTAGCGGCCGGCCAGCACCAGGGCGTGGTGCAGGTTGGTGCCCTGAACCATGTCCCAGCCCAGCCCGGCCAGGTCGGTCTCGCGCAGTTCCCTGGCGTAGTTGGAGAACCCGATGACCTGGATGGAGTCCTGCGGGAACCGGCTGCGCACCAGCGCGTGCAGGGCCAGCGCGGTCTGCTTGGCCGCGCCCCAGGTGCCGCGCAGCGCCATCGAGTAGGACAGGTCGACCAGCAGGCAGACCGCGGCCGAGGCGCGCCGCTGCGTCTCGCCGACCTCGAAGTCCCGGCCGGACAGCCGGACCCGGGGCGGGGTGCCCTCGAAATGATCGGGGTCCTCGCCGGGCCGGCCCCGGAACGCGGCCGCGTCCCGGAGCAGCGCGTTGCGCACCGTGGCGGGCGCGTCGATGGCCTGCTCGTCGCCGAACTCCCAGCGCCGGGTGGCGCCGGTGTACTCGCCGGCCTGCCCGGCGTCACGCTGTTCATGGTCCCCGTAGCCGCCGTCTGGCAGGTCGGCGAACACCCGGCGCAGCGCGGTCTCGCCGAGCCGCCGCACCGCCTTGGGGGTGAGTTCCAGCTGGCCGGCGTTACGCTGCAAATATCCTTGCCGCTCCAGTTCCCGCTCGGTCTGCCGGAGCGCTTCCATGTCGTCCACGGCCTGCCGGCCGAGCGCGCGCCGGATGGCCGCCTCGTCGATGTCGTCCAGCCGGGCGCCCGGGTAGTCCTGGCGCAGTTCCGCCTCCAGGTCGGCCAGGTCGGCCAAGTCGGCCAGGGCGGTGGTGGCGTCGCTCAGGCCGAGCGGCTGGTCGCCGGTCATCGGGTCGCCCGGCCAGTTGGCCATGTCCATCTCCGGCCGCCGGGCGCGCAGCTGATCGGACAGCCGGCCCATCTCGGCGGCCAGCCCGGCGTCCTGCAGCGCCTGCTCCATCAGCGCGGCCAGCTCGTCGCGCTGCCCCTCGGTCAGCGAGCCGAGCAGCCGCTGCGCCGCCGTGGCCCGGCGGACCAGCGAGTCCACCAGCTCCTCGAGGTCATGTGGGTTCTCCGGGAACATGTCCCCGTAGCGGTCCATGAACTGGTCGAAGTCGGCCTGGGTGTGCTCGCCGCGGGCATCCTTCTCCAGCATCGAGTTCAGCTCGGCCATCATGTCCTTGACCCGCTGCATGGCCGCCGGGTCCGGCTGCTGCAGCACGTCCTTCATGCCACGGAACTGGCTGTCCAGCACCTCGGACCGGAGCAGGTCCTTGAGCTGCTCGAACGTCTCCCGGGCGGCCGGGCTGCGCCAGTTGTAGTCGGCCAGGCCGCGGATGGCCTGCGCGGTGTCGGACGGCAGCGCGTCGAGTTCGTCCTCGCGCAGCCGGGCCTCGTCGCTGGGATCGGGGAACAGCTCGGCGCGCTCCTGGCCGATGGCCGTGTCCAGCAGCGCCCGGGCCTGCTCCAGGATGCCGTCCAGGCGGCCCCGGCTGCGGATCTCCTGCTGCCGTTCCCGTACCCGGCGGAGCAGGTCGTCCAGGCCGCGGTGGCCGGTCGCGCCGCGGCGCAGCAGGTCGCGCAGGGCGCTGGACGGGTCCGCGCCGTCCAGCACCGCGTCACCCAGTTCGTCCAGGGCGCCGCGGGCATCGAACGGCGGGGCCAGCGGGTCGGGCCCGTCGTGGTACTCGCCGTACCGGTAACCACTCACGGGTGCGGGTCACCTCTCAGCTGCGCTAGACGGTCAGGTCCGGTATACGGCACTGCCGTCGATGACATCCTTGGACAGCCGCCGCATCAGGTACAGCCCTTCCAGGGCGAACTCCAGCGCGGCGGCGGCCTCGCCGAACGATTCGCCGCCGTCCATGCCGAGCCGCTCCATGATCCGGGCCAGGCCGGGCACCTCGCCGATCCGGTTCAGCAGCATGTCCGCGGGCACCATGTCACCGGTCTCGACCGAGGCGCCACCCTCGAACGTGGCCAGCAGGCCGCTCAGGTCGGCGCTGCCCAGCCGGGACCGGAACGTCTCGGCGACCGCCCGGCGGAGCAGGTGCTCCAGCACCTCGGTCTCCCGGCCTTCCTCGCTGACCTCGAACTCCACCTTGCCGCGCAGGCTGCCCACGATCGGCGGCAGGTCGCAGATCCGGGCCACCGGCTGGCCTTCGCCGGTCAGCGCGGCCCGGCGCACCGCGGACGCGGCCACCGACTCGGCGGCGGCGATCGCGAACCGGGCCGACACGCCGGACCGGGAGTCCACCGCGGGCGAGGCCCGGACCAGCCGGGTGAACCGGGCGATGACCTCGACCAGGTGCTCGGGCAGGGCGGCCCCGGGGTCGGCGCCGTCCCAGGCGATGAGCGACTCCTGCTGGGTCAGCGCCAGCTCGTCGTCCAGGGTCTGCGGGTAGTGGGTGCGGATCTCCGCGCCGAACCGGTCCTTCAGCGGCGTGATGATCCGGCCCCGGTTGGTGTAGTCCTCGGGGTTGGCGCTGGCCACCAGGACCAGGTCGAGGGGCAGCCGCAGCGCGTAGCCGCGCACCCCGATGTCCCGCTCCTCGAGCACGTTGAGCAGCGCGACCTGGATCCGCTCGGCCAGGTCGGGCAGCTCGTTGAGGCAGAAAATGCCCCGGTTGGTCCGGGGCACCAGGCCGAAGTGGATGGTCTCCGGATCACCCAGGGTGCGGCCCTCGGCCACCTTGACCGGGTCGATGTCGCCGATCAGGTCGCCCACGCTGGTGTCCGGGGTGGCCAGCTTCTCGCCGTACCGCTCGGTGCGGTGCCGCCAGGTGACCGGCAGGTCATCGCCCAGTTCCGCGGCCAGCCGCTGGCAGCGCGCGCAGACCGGCTGGTACGGGTGGTCGTTGATCTCGCAGCCGGTCACCGCCGGGCTCCACTCGTCGAGCAGCACGGGCAGGGTGCGGATCAGCCGCGTCTTGCCCTGGCCCCGCTCGCCGAGCAGGATCGTGTCGTGCCCGGCCAGCATGGCCCGCTCCACGTGCGGCAGCACGGTCTGGCCGAAGCCGACGATGCCGGGGAACCGGTCTTCGCCCGCGCGCATCCTGGCCAGCAGGTTGCGGCGCAGTTCGTCTTTGACGCTCTCGTATCGGTGCCCCGTGGCGCGCAGCTCGCCCACGGTTGCCGCGCTCGGCCGGGGCGGGACGGAGTCAGTTTGGGGATTCTGGTTGTGTGACTGCACAGTTCGACCTTACGTCGTGCGGCGGAGAGCTTCGCATCCCCGCCACACGCATGTCCGCTCCCCGCCGCACGCATGTCCGCGCCGCTCGCATCCCGGGCCGCTCGCGTTGACCGCGGGTGCGACACTTCAGGCATGGCGATGATCTCCTCCCCGGTGGGCGCCGCCGACGTAGCCGCCGCCCACGACGTGCTCCGGGACGTGCTGCTGCCTACCCCGCTGCTGCACTCCCGGGTGCTGTCCGAGCGGCTCGGCGGCCCGGTGTTCCTCAAGTGCGAAAACCTGCAGCGGACCGGGTCGTTCAAGGCCCGCGGCGGGTACCTGCGGATCTCCCGGCTGAGCGAGGCCGAGAAGGCCAACGGGGTGGTCGCGGCCAGCGCCGGCAACCACGCCCAGGGGGTGGCGTTCGCGGCCGCGATCCTCGGCGTGAAGGCCACGGTGATCATGCCGGTGGGCGCGCCGCTGCCCAAGATCGAGGCCACCCGCGGCTACGGCGCGGACATCATCTTCCACGGCGAGACGGTGGACGACGCGCTGGAGTACGCCCGTGAGTACGCGGCCGAACGGTCCGCGGTGCTCATCCACCCGTTCGACCACCCGGACATCGTGGCCGGCCAGGGCACCCTGGGCCTGGAGATCCTGCAGCAGTGCCCGCAGGTGCGGACCATCGCCGTCCCGGTCGGCGGCGGCGGCCTGGCCGCCGGGGTCACCGTCGCGGTCAAGGAGGCCGACCCGGCGATCGAGCTGATCGGGGTGCAGGCCGAGGCGGTCGCCGGCTACCCGGCCTCGCTCGCCGCCGGGCGCCCGGTCCGGGTGGCGGCCGCGCCGACCATGGCCGACGGCATCGCGGTCTGCCAGCCCGGGAGCATCCCGTTCGACATCCTCTCGGCGTACACCGTCCGGATGGTGACGGTGTCCGAGGAGAGCCTGTCCCGGGCTCTCGTGCTCTGCCTGGAGCGGGCCAAGCAGGTCGTCGAGCAGGCCGGCGCGGCCGGGGTGGCCGGCCTGCTGGAGTACGCGGGCATGTTCGAGCCGCCGGTGGTCGCGGTGCTGTCCGGCGGCAACATCGACCCGCTGCTGCTGTCCAAGGTGCTCCGGCATGGGCTGGCCGCGGCAGGCCGGTACCTGACGTTCCGGTGCCGGATCCCGGACCGCCCCGGCGCCCTGGCCGCGCTGCTCGGCGCGGTGGCCGGGCTGGGCGCCAACGTGCTGGACGTGATGCACGAGCGGATCACCCCGCGGCTCCAGGTGGGCGAGGTGGAAGTGCTGCTCCAGGTGGAGACGCGCGGGCCGGCGCACTGCGACGAGGTGACCAGCGAGCTGCGCAAGGCCGGCTACCACCTGATGTTCCGCTGAGCGGCCGGCTGCCGCAGAGCGGGTGCGGCCGGGCTGCCTCAGCGCGGGTACGGCCGGGCTGCCTCAGAGGTTGCCGCGGCGGGCCTGCTCGCGCTCGATGGCCTCGAACAGCGCCTTGAAGTTGCCCTTGCCGAAGCCTTCCGAGCCGTGCCGCTCGATCAGCTCGAAGAACACGGTGGGCCGGTCCTGCACCGGCTTGGTGAAGATCTGCAGCAGGTAGCCGTCCTCGTCCCGGTCGACCAGGATGCCCAGCTCGCGCAGGATGGACACGCCGACGTGGGTCTCGCCCGCCCAGTCCCCGAGCGTGTCGTAGTAGCTGTCCGGGGTGGTCAGGAAGCTGACCCCGGCGGCCCGCATGGCGCGCACCGTGGCCACGATGTCGTCGCAGGCCAGCGCGATGTGCTGGACCCCGGGCCCGCCGTAGAACTCCAGATACTCGTCGATCTGCGACTTCTTCTTGCCAGCGGCCGGCTCGTTGATCGGGAACTTGACGGTGCGGGAACCGTCCGCGACCACCTTGCTCATCAGCGCGGAGTACTCGGTGGCGATGTCGTCGCCGACGAACTCCTTCATGTTGGTGAAGCCCATCACCCGCTGGTAGAAGCCGACCCACTCGTCCATCCGGCCCAGCTCGACGTTGCCCACACAGTGATCGATCTCGGTGCAGAACGGCCGCGCCGGGGGCGCCACGATCGGCTCGGCGGCGACGTAGCCGGGCAGGTAGGGGCCGCTGTAGCCGGCCCGCTCGACCAGGGTGTGCCGGGTGTCCCCGTAGGTCGCGATAGCGGCCAGCACCACCTTGCCCGAGTCGTCCTCTTCCAGGTGCGGCTCGGCCAGGCCGCGGGCACCGCGTGACGTCGCGTACTCGTAGGCCGTCTCCGCCGAGTCCACGCCGAGGGCCAGGTCGATGACCCCGTCGCCGTGCTCGGCCACGTGCCGGGCCAGGTCGGTGCCCGGCCGCACCGGGCCGCGCAGCACGAACCGGGCCCGGCCGGACTCCAGCACGTACGCCACCTCGTCGCGGCAGCCGGTCTCCGGCCCGCGGTAGCCGATGGTGCGCATGCCGAACGCGGTCGAGTAGTAGTGCGCGGCCTGCCGGGCGTTGCCCACCGCGAACACGACTGCGTCCATGCCGGTGACCGGGAATTCGTCAGTCTGCGAGTGCTCCATGACCATCATGCTCGGCCTGATGTAGCAAGATGTGCAATAGTGGCTTTAATTGCTAGTCAATATGCTTAATACTTAACGCTAGAGCGCGTGGTTCGTGTACATCCTGACCTGATGCCGACGGGGCTGACTCGGATGATCGACGATCTCGATGCGCGGCTGATCGGCCTGCTGGCCGCCCAGCCGCGAGTGGGGGTGCTGGAGGCGTCCCGGCGGCTGGGCGTGGCCCGCGGCACGGTGCAGGCGCGGCTGGACCGGCTGCACCGCAGCGGCGTGGTGACCGGCTACGGCCCGGAGGTGGACCCGGTCGCGCTGGACCACGGGGTCACCGCGTTCGTCACGCTCGAGATCCGCCAGGCCGGCGGGCACGACCCGGTGGCCCGGCTGGCCGCCATCCCCGAGGTGCTCGAGGCGCACACCATCACCGGGGCCGGGGACATGCTGTGCCGGGTGGTGGCCAGGACCAACGCGGACCTGCAGCGGGTGATCGACGCGATCCTGGACGTGGCCGGCGTGGTCCGGGCGTCCACCGTGATCGCGCTGGCCACGCCGCTGCCGTACCGGGTGCTGCCGCTGGTCCGCGCGGTCGCCGCCGCGCCATCCACGACCTCAAAAGCGTCAGCCGCCCCAGAAACGATCTGAGCCCCGCCGGGCTCGTGTTCCTGACCGCGTGGCTGCATCATTCACGCAGTTGGGACTACCTGAATCACTCATTCATGCAGTTGGGCCGCCGCCGGCGGCGGGGCGGGGACGCCGGCCAGCTCGCAGGCCAGGTCCAGGACGATCTGATGCAGCTCGGCCGGGTCGGCCGCTTCCTGCTGGTGCAGCATGCAGGACAGGCCGACCGAGACCACCGCTATGGAGGCGCGCACCCGGTCGCGCAGCGGCGCGTCCGGCGGCACCAGCAGGTCGCGGAGCGTCTCGAACTGCTTCCGGAACAGCTTCTTCCGGTCCTGGCCCCCGTGGTCGGCCAGCAGGTGGTGCACGGCGGCCTGGTTCTGCTCCAGGAAGCGGAGCACCCCCAGCCGGTGCTCGACGATGTCGCTGTAGCGGGCCAGCAGGACGGCCCGGCCCTCGGCGTCGAGCGGCTGGTCCGAGCCCCACGCGATGAGCGCGTCGAGCTCGTGCACGTAGTCCTCGGTGAAGCTGCGGACGATGTCCTCTTTGGACTTGAAGTGGTAGTACAGGGCGGCTTTGGTCACCGCGAGGCGCTCGGCGATCTCGCGCAGCGAGGTTTTCTCGTAGCCCTGCTCGGCGAACAGCTCCAGGGCCACGGACTGGATCCGCTCCCGGGTGTCCCCGCGCGGTCGCGCGACCGCTGGCCGGCCCGGCCTGCTGCCGCTGGCCGGGAACTCAGCCGTGTCTTCGTCCATATCGTGGTCCCGCATTCTCACCGGTCCGCTTCGCGCTAAACTTACTTGACGCCCGGTTAGTAACCATCCTAATCTAGCGGCTGTCATACTAGCCGGTCGGCAAGTAAGTTCTCCACGGGGAGTCTTTTCATGGCAGACGTTGAGACCACTCCGGCTCCGGCCGCCGACGCCAGCGTCGGCATGCGCCGCGAGATCCTCGTGGTGCTGCCCGGCCTCCTGCTGGCCATCATGCTCGCCATGCTGGACCAGCTCATCGTGGGCACCGCGCTGCCCCGCATCGTCGGGGACCTGGGCGGCGTGGCCCACCTGTCCTGGGTGGTCACCGCCTACGTGCTGGCGTCCACCATCACCACCCCGCTGTACGGGAAGCTCGGCGACATGTACGGCCGCAAGAAGCTGTTCATGACGGCCATCGTGATCTTCCTGGCCGGCTCCGCGCTGGCCGGGCTGTCCCAGTCCATGGCCATGCTGATCACGTTCCGGGCCATCCAGGGCCTGGGCGCGGGCGGCCTGATGGTCAGCGCCATCGCGATCATCGGCGACCTGGTCTCGCCCCGCGAGCGCGGCCAGTACATGGGCTACATCATGGCCGTGATGATGATCGCCACCATCGGCGGCCCGCTACTCGGCGGGTGGATCACGGAGAGCTTCTCCTGGCGCTGGATCTTCTACATCAACCTGCCGATTGGCGGCATCGCGCTGGCCTACCTGGCCGTCACCCTCAAGCTGCCCAAGCGTCATATCGAGCACCGGGTGGACTACCTGGGCGCGGCCCTGCTCGCGGTGGCCGCGACCGCGGTCGTGCTGGGCGCCACCTGGGGTGGCACCCAGTACGCGTGGCTTTCCCCGCAGATCCTCGGGCTGGGTACGGTGGCGGTGCTCGCGGTGGCCTCGTTCATCTGGGTCGAGAGCCGGGCCGCCGAACCCATCCTGCCGCTGCATATCTTCCGCAACCGCAACTTCAGCCTGGTGTCCGCGCTGAGCTTCCTGGCCGGCCTGGCCATGTTCGGCGCGATCACGTTCCTGCCGCTGTACCAGCAGACCGTGCAGGGCGCCTCGCCGACGGTCAGCGGGCTGCTGCTCACCCCTTTGATGGTCGGCGTGATGATCACCTCGCTGATCTCCGGGCAGGTGACCACCCGGACCGGCCGGTACCGGGCGCTGCCCATCATGGGCGCGGCGGGCATGGCCATCGGCATGTACCTGCTGTCCATGCTCGGGGTGAATACCAGCCGGCTGCACCTCGGCGCTGTTCATGCTCGTGCTCGGCCTGGGCATGGGCTTCCTGATGCAGCTCACCACGCTGCTGGCGCAGAACAGCGTCGAGCCGCGGGACATCGGCGTGGCCAGTAGCTCGCGGCTGTTCTTCCAGCAGATCGGCGGCTCCCTCGGGGTGGCGGCGTTCGGCGCCGTCTTCGCCCGGCGGCTGCAGGACGCGCTGACCACGGTGTCGCCCAACGTGCACATCGCCGCCAGCGGCGGGCAGCTCAACCCGGCCACGGTCAAGGCGCTGCCACCGGCCGTCCAGCACGACGTGTTCTACGCCATCGCGCACGCGGTGCAGGGGGTCTTCCTGTACGCCGTCCCGGCCACCGTGCTGGCCTTCGTGCTGACCTGGTTCCTCAAGGAGGTGCCGCTGCGCGGCCGGGCGCCGGCCGACGAGCCCGCTGCCCCGGAGCTGGTCGGTTAGTTACCCTGCCGGTGGGGGGCTGACATGACTGCTGACGCCCGGGGCCTGCGCCTCACCGGTTCCGCCGCCGCCGTGACCGGCTACGACCAGGCCATCGACGACCTGATCAGGTTCCGGCCGGAGGTGGTGGGCGCGGCCGCCGCGGCGGTGGCGGCCGACCCGGGCTGCGCCATGGCCGCGGTGTTCTCCGCCTACCTGGCGCTGATGTCCACCGAAGCGGGCGCGGTCGCCGCCGCCCGGGCCGCGCTGGACGGGCTGCGCGCCGGCCCCGCCGCGCTGCTGCCGCGGGAGCGGGCCCACCTGGCCGCCGCGGCCAGGTGGGTGGCCGGGGACATGACCGGGGCGGGCGAGGCGCTCGGCGAGATCTCGGTCAGCTACCCGTGCGACCTGCTGGCCCTGTTCACCGGGCACCAGATCGACTTCTTCACCGGCAACACGGTCAGCCTGCGGGACCGGATCGGCCGGGCCCTGGGCGGCTGGCCGGCCGGCCAGCCGCAGCTCGGCTTCGTGCACGGGATGTACGCGTTCGGCCTGGAGGAGTGCAACCTCTACCAGCAGTCCGAAGAGGCGGGCCGGCGGGCCGTGGAGCAGAACCCGGACGACGTCTGGGGCATCCACGCGGTGGTGCACACCTACGAGATGGCGGGCCGGGTCCCGGACGGCGTCCGGTACCTGCGCCGCCGCGAGGCGGACTGGACGGCCGGGAACTTCCTCAACGTGCACAACTCCTGGCACTACGCGCTCTATCTGCTGCAGGGCGGGGACACCGTGGGCGCGCTGGCCGTCTACGACCGGATGCTGCACCACGAGGGATCGGCCGACGTGGCGCTGGAACTGCTCGACGCCACCGCGCTGCTGTGGCGAATGCACCTCGACGGCACCCCGGTGGGGGACCGGTGGCCGCCGCTCGCGGCGGCCTGGGGCCGGCTGCTGGCACCCGGCTTCTACCCGTTCAACGACATGCACGCCGTAATGGCGTTCATCGGGAATGGTGAGCTGGACCGGGCTCGGCAGGTGGTCGCGGCGCAGGCCGAGGTGGCCGCCAGCGGCGACCCGGGCAGCACCGGCTGGGCGATGACAGCCCAGGTCGGCCTGCCGGTCTGCCGCGCCCTGGTGCACTTCGGCCACGGCGAGTACGGCCGCGTGCTCGGCGAACTGCTGCCGATCCGGGCCCAGGTGCACACGTTCGGCGGCAGTCACGCGCAGCGGGACGCGGTGGAGCGCACGCTGCTCGAAGCGGCCATCCGGGCCAGGCGGCTGGATCTGGCCGCGGCCCTCGTCAGCGAGCGGCTGTCGGTCCGCGAGCGCAACACCTACGCCTGGTCGAAGCGGGCCTGGCTGCGCCGGGCCGCGGGCGACGAGCCGGGCGAGTCCGCCGCGCTGGCCCGGGCCAGCGAACTGGCCGGCGAGATCCGCCAGGCGGTCACCGCCGACCCGGCCCAGCGCCGGCGATAAGACGGCCCGCGAGCCCCGCCGAGCCCCGCCAGCCCCGCCAGCAAACCAGCGCGGCGCGGTGCGCCGCTGGGCGCCACGCACCGCGCTGTGCTGGTCAGGCTGGGCTGGTCAGGCTGGGCTAGCCGCCGACGTACGGCACCGCCTCCAGGATCTCGACCTTGGCGGCGCGGCCGTTCGGCAGCGTGTAGCTGGCGCTGTCGCCGATCTTCTTCCCGTTGATGGCCGACCCCAGCGGCGAGCGCGGCGAATACACGTCGATCGGCGCGCCGCTCTCCTCCCGGGAGGCCAGCAGGAACGTGACCTCTTCGTCGTCGCCCGCGAACCGGACGGTCACCGTCATCCCAGGGCCGACTACCCCGTCGGTCCGCGGGGGCTCCCCGACGCGGGCGTGCTGCAGGATGTGCTGGAGCTGGATAATCCGCCCCTCGATCTTGCCCTGCTCTTCTTTGGCGGCGTGGTAGCCGCCGTTCTCGCGCAGGTCACCCTCATCCCGGGCGGCCTCGATCTTCTTCGCGATGTTGACACGCCCCGGGCCCGAGAGGTGATCCAGCTCCGACTTAAGCCGGTCGTACGCCTCCTGGGTGAGCCAGCTGTCGTTCTGCGTCTCGGTCACCGGTACTCCTTGCCTGCGGTGCGGATACGTGGATCCGCCTGAACCATCCGCGGCTCCTCGGGGGTAATCCTTCTAAGCTAACAAGGCCTGACAAGTACGTCGCCCCAGATGAGCCTCAAGTCGGCCAGGATACGGGAATGTCAACCCGCTGCCAGCGTGTTGTCCTGCACAATGTTCTGTCGGCGAGGCACTCCAGCGGCCCGCCGGCGTAAGTTCACTGCTTCCTGATGGTGCCGAAGGGAATTTCGCGTGCCTGCCGTCCTGAATGATCCCGCCCCCAGTCCGGGCGAACCCGCGCCGTTGCGGCTGATGGCCGTGCACGCGCACCCGGACGACGAGTCCAGCAAGGGCGCCGCCACCATGGCCCGCTATGCGCGGGAAGGCGTGGACGTCCTGGTGGCCACGCTGACCGGCGGCGAGCGCGGGGACATTCTCAACCAGGCCATGGACCGGCCCGAGGTCCGGGCCAGCCTGCCCCAGATCCGGCGCGAGGAGATGGCCCGGGCGCGCGAGATCCTCGGCGTCCGCCAGCAGTTCCTCGGTTTCACCGACTCCGGCCTGCCCGAGGGTGACCCGCTGCCCCCGCTGCCGGAGGGCTGCTTCGCGGTGCAGCCGCTCGCGGTGGCCGCGGAGCCGCTGGTGCGCGCGGTCCGCGAGTTCCGGCCACACGTCATCCTGACCTACGACGAGCAGGGCGGCTACCCGCACCCGGACCACATCAAGACCCACGAGGTGGCCGTGGCGGCGTTCGAGGCCGCGGCCGACCCGGACCGCTACCCGGGCGCCGGCGACCCCTGGCAGCCGCTCAAGCTGTACTACTTCGCCACCTTCCACAAGGACCGGTTCACCGCGCTGCACGAGGAGATGCTGCGGCGCGGCCTGGAGTCCCCGTACGCCGACTGGTTCCAGCGCTGGGACGAGCGCGCCGCGGACCACCGCGAGTACGAGATCACCACCCGGGTGCCGTGTGGCGACTACTTCCCGGTCCGGGATCAGGCGCTGCTGGCGCACGCCACCCAGATCGACCCGCATGGTTCGTGGTTCGCCTGCCCGGTGGAGGTGCAGCGTGCGGCCTGGCCGACCGAGGACTACCATCTAGCCAGATCGGTGGTTGACGCGGAGCTCCCCGAGGACGACCTGTTCGCCGGGGTGCGGGAGAGGGTGTGCTTGTGACGCTGCTGGCGGCGTCGTCGAGCGTGGCCAGCCAGGTCACCCCGGGCCTGCTCGGGTTCCTGGTCGTCGCGGGTATGGGCGTGGCCATGTACTTCCTGTTCCGCTCCATGAACAGGCACCTGCGGAAGATCTCGCCTGACCCGCGGGTCCGGGCCGCCGCGGCCAAGCCGCGGCGGGCCGCTCAGTCGTCTTCCTCCCCGGACGGCAGCAGCAAGCCGTAACGCTCAGCCCGCTTCCCCGCCCCCGGGCGGCAGCCGCAAGCCGTAGGCCAGCAGGGTGAAGCCCGGCGCCGGAGACCAGTCCCGGTCCGGCAGCCGGCCGAATCCCGCCGCGGCGTACAGGTGCCGCGCGGCATCCATGCCGGACTGCGTGCTCAGCACGAGATGCCGTACCCCGCTGCGCGCGGCGCGCTCGGTGACTGCGCGCAGCAACGCCCGGCCCACCCTGCGGCCCTGCGCTTCCGGCGCCACCGCGAGCGCCCTGACCTCAGCCTCGTCCGGGCCGCGGACCACCTGCCCGGCGTGCGGCGGCAGTTGCAGCATGACCGTGCCGAGCAGCCGGCCATCGGCCACCGCGGTGAGGATCTGCCCGGTCCCGTCGGTGCCCAGGGTGCGCAGCGTCGCGCCGTAGTTGGAGGCGTCGGAGAGGAAACCGTCCGCCTGGTAGGCGGCGACCCGCAGGTCGCCGATGGCGGCGAACTCGGCAGGCTCGGCGTCCCGCACGATCACCGGTTCCGCCATGCCGCTCCTTCCTTCCGGCGCCGTCCGGGCGCCGCGATCCGCCCCGACCGGCATTCTCGCAGCCGCCCCGGCCACGTTTTACCCGCCTGCGGGGCGGCGTTCATCCGCCCGTCAACCGGCACGGATTGGCTTCGCTGCATGACTGGGAGAAGCACACGGCCGTTCCGTACGGCCAGGAAAGCGCGGCCCGCCCTGCTGGCTGGCCTCACAGCGGTGTCCCTCGCCGCGACGCCACTGGGTCCGGCGGCCGCGGCCTGGGCGGCCGCCCCGGCCACGGTGGCGGCGACGTCGGGCGGGCATGGCCCGGGCTGCGTGCTCGGCCATCCGGGCGCCCCGGGCGACACCATCAAGCACGTCATCTACATCCAGTTCGACAACGTGCACTACCTGCGGGATGACCCCAACGTGCCCAGCGACCTGGAGCAGCTGCCCAACCTGCTGCACTTCCTCACCGGGAACGGGACGCTGATCAGCCACGAGCACACCCCGCTGATCGCGCACACCGCCAATGACATCGTCACCTCGGAGAGCGGCCTGTACGGCAGCGACCAGGGCATGCCGATCGCGAACGAGTACAACTACTACGTTCCCGGCGGGGCCACGCACACGGCCGGGTCGTTCGCCTACTGGACCGATCCGATCGTGGACTACAACACCGGGCTGGCCAGCACGCCGGTCGGTGACTCCAGCCCGACGCTGATCGACGCGAGCGGGAAGAACACGCCGGCGCCCTGGGTCCCGTACACCCGGGCCGGCTGCGACTTCGGCACCGTGGCGGGGGCGGACACCGAGCTGGAGAACACCCTGCCCGACGTGCCGCACGCGTTCGGCGCGAACTCGCCGGAGGCCAGGGAAGCGGAGAACCCCAAGCTGCAGAACAAGGCGGCGGCCGACTTCATGGGCCTGGCCGTGCACTGCGCCCAGGCTTCGGCGGTGTGCGCGCACGGCAGCCGCCCGGATCTGCTGCCCGACGAGCCGGGCGGCTACACCGGCTACCAGGCGCTGTACGGCAGCAAGTTCATCCAGCCGGTGATCAGCCCGGCCAGCCCGGTGCGCAACCTGAACGGCGTGGTCATCAAGGACTCCAGCGGCGACGTCGGCTTCCCCGGCTACGACGGGATGACCGGTCCGAACGCACTCGCGTACACGCTCGACATGCAGCTGCATGGCGTCCCGGTGACCGACACCTACCTGAGTGACCTGCACGACTCGTGGACCACCGGCAGCCCGTTCGGTCCCGGGCAGGCCGGTTACGAGAAGCAGCTCCGCGAGGAGAACGCGGCGTTCGGCACGTTCTTCCGCCGGCTGGCCGCGCACGGCATCACCAAAGCCAACTCGCTGTTCGTGGTCACCGCCGACGAGGGCGACCACTTCGTGGGCAGCGTCCCGACGCCCGCCGGGTGCAACGGGGTCACCGTGACCTGCCACTACAGCAAGATTGGCGAGGTCAACGGGAACCTGACCGGCATGCTCGGCGCGGCCGGCGTGCACACCCCGTTCGACGTCGAGGCGGACTCCGCGCCCGCGCTGTACGTGCACGGGCAGCCGGCCCGCAGCGCCGCATCGGTCCGTGCCCTGGCGCGGACCCTGGCCCGGCTCAAGGAGCTGGACCTGGTCAGTGGGAAGAAGGTCAGGCTGACCAACTACCTGGCCGATCCCGTCGAGCTGAAGCTGCTGCACATGGTGACCGCGGACCCGAAACGGACGCCGTCGCTGGTGCTGTTCGGTAACGACAACTTCTGGCTCAGCAGCGGCCCGGCCAGTTGCGGCAAGTCCTGCGTCAGCGAGCCGGCCGGCACCGACGCGTGGAACCACGGCGACGTCGCGTCGCAGATCAACACGACCTGGCTGGGCCTGGCCGGGCCCGGCGTGGCGCACCTGGGCGTGGACAACTCGACCTGGTCGGACCACACCAACATCCAGCCCACCATGATGGAGCTGCTCGGCCTGCACGACGACTACGTGCCGGACGGCCGGGTGCTGGCCGAGCTGCTCAACCCGGCCGACCTGCCGCCGGCGCTGCGGGTGCACCGCGCCGCGCTGCTCCGGCTCGGGCAGGTCTACACCCAGCTCGAAGCGGCGGTCGGCAGCTTCGGGCTGGACACGCTGCGCGCCTCCACCCGGGCCCTGGCCAGTAGCTCACCGGGCGACGGGAGGTATACCGCCATCGAGAACCGGCTCCAGCAGCTGGGCGCGGCGCGGGACGGCGTGGCCGGGCAGATCCGGGCCATGCTCGACGGCGCCGCCTTCGGCGGCCAGCCGGTGCAGGGCCCGCAGGCCCAGGCGCTCATCCAGCAGGGCGAGCAGGTACTCGCCCAGGCGGCCCACCTGGCCGCCTGACCCCGCTTTTCCATCAGCGCGGTGCGTTATGCCTCACGGGCGGGGCATAACGCACCG
Source organism: uncultured Actinomycetes bacterium (assembly GCA_963717125.1). Classification (GTDB taxonomy): domain Bacteria; phylum Actinomycetota; class Actinomycetes; order Streptosporangiales; family Streptosporangiaceae; genus RYN-230. Next base: position 77,434 of record CAVQVG010000016.1, on the reverse strand, counting down.
CGCTAACGCATTTGGTGCCCTGAGGGTGGCGGCGCGGGTGGCTGAGGGTGGCGCGGTAACGAGGGAGGTGACGGCGGGCGGCGTTGTGGCCGGAACTGTCGCGGGTGGTTGCTAGGTTGACCGGGACGGGGCAGGCGGCCCGGCGCCTGGCCGCCAAGGCCGCGAGGAGCGCTGCACATGCTGGTCATCCACGGGATATGGGCGCGCGGGGCGCTCTGCCTGTGGGCGGAGGACGCGCGGCTGCCCGCGCGTACGCCCGAGTCGCTGGATGGGGTGTCGGCCGGGCGGCGGTCCAGCCGTCCATCCCGGGCGCCCCGGCCGCATCCGTTCGCCGCCGACCCGGAGATCATCGCCGGGGCGCTGGCCAGCCTGGGCGGGGCGGCGGGTGCGGTCGCGGGCGAGGCGGCCCGGCAGGCGGCCGCCGACGAACTGACCGTGTGGCTGCCGTCCGCCCCCGATGGCCCGCAGGCCGCGCCCGAACTGATCAGGCCTGCCGCCGAGGTCGGCGGCGACAGCCGGGCGCGCTGGCCGGCTCTCGGCTGCTGGCGGGTGCCCGCGCTGGCCGTCGAGCCGTCGGCCGCGCTCGGTGTGCTGGCCGCACTGGACCGGCTGGCCGCGCCGGGCGCACCGCTGGCGGCGGCCGCGGAAACGCTCGACGCCGCCGGTGAGCTGGCCGCCGGTGAGCTGGGCGCTGGTGAGCTGGCCGCCGGTGGTGAGCTGGCCGGTGGTGAGCTGGCCGCCGGTGGTGAGCTGGCCGCCGTGGTGAGCTGGCCGCCGCTGGTGAGCTGGCGGCCGGGGGATCGGTGGCCTACTGGGCCGCGGTGGCCTGGTTCGCGGACGACCTGGCCGCCCGGGGCCGGGTGCTGCCCGCCCTGGTCCCGCCCGCTGACGGCACCGCCGCTGGCTCAGCCGGAGCGGCGATGGCTGGAGCGGCGATGGCTGGAGCGGCGACGTCTAGTCCGGCGGGCGCGGCCGGGCCGGACGGTGCGCTGGGCCGCGCTTGGGTGGCCGGCTGGCAGCCGGTGCTGACCGGGCACGACGCGCGGCGGGCGGCGGAGTTCGCCGACGCGATGCCGCCGCTGTGCCGGGCCGCCGAACCGGGCGGTGAGCCACCCGGCCCGATCCTGGCCGCGGCGCTGGCCGCGCTGGCCGACGCGGCGGCCCGGGCCCGGCTGGCGGACGGGCCGCCCGGCTGGGCGCTGCTGCCGCCGCGCCGCGGCCGCCGGCCGGCGCACGTCCCGGTGGCCGAGCGCTGGGTCACGGCGCTGACCAGCCCGGACCCGCACGTGCTGGTGGACGCCGCGGAGGACGAGACGGCGGCCGCGCTGGCCGCCGCCCTCGATGACTGGCGGGCCGCGGCCCAGGCGCCGGCCTGCCCGGTACGCACCTGCTTCCGCCTGGTCGAGCCGCCGGCCGAGCCCGCTGCGGCGGCCGACGGGGCAGCCGACGGGGCGGACGCTCAGGACTCGGCGGTCTCGCCGTGGCGGGTCGAGTTCGCGTTGCAGTCCACCGAGGACCCCAGCCTGATGCTGCCGGCCGATGACGTCTGGGCGGGCACCGGCGGCTGGTCGCCGGGCGGCATCACGCACCCCGACGAGGAACTGCTGGCCGGGCTGGGCGGGGCCGCGCGGCTGTTCGGCGAGCTGGACACCGCGCTGCGCGCGCCCGCACCGGCCGACGTCGAGCTGGACACCGCCGGGGCGTTCCGCTTCCTGACCGAGACCGGGCCGATGCTGGCCGGGGCGGGCTTCGGCGTGCTGCTGCCGGACTGGGCCCGCAAGGCGCGGCTCGGCCTGAAGCTCACCTCCCGCACCCGGAGCACCGCCAGCACCGGAGCGGACGGCAGCGCGGCCAGCGGGTCCGGGTTCGGCCTGCACGACCTGGTCCAGTTCCGCTACGACCTGGCCGTCGGCGACGCCACGCTGGACCCCGGTGAGCTGGCCGAGCTGGCCCGGCTGAAGATCCCGCTGGTCCGGATCCGCGGCCAGTGGGTGGAACTTGGACGAACGCAACCTCAAGGCAGCCCTGAAGTTCCTGGAGAGCGACCGCTCCGGTGAGATGCCCGCTGGCGACGTTCTGCTGGCCGGCCTGCGCGGCCCCGGCGAGGATCTGCCGGTCACCACGGTCGACGCCGACGGCTGGCTCGGCGACCTGCTCTCCGGCCAGACTGAGCGAAGCCTGACGCCGGTAACCCCCCCACCGTCATTCCACGGAGAATTGCGCCCATACCAGGAACGTGGCCTGGCATGGCTGTCGTTTCTCAGCCGCCTCAGCCTCGGTGGAGTCCTGGCGGATTCGATGGGGCTCGGGAAGACGGTACAGCTACTCGCTTTGCTCTCCCATGAGCGTGAATCCGGCGCGGCTACCGGGCCGACGTTGCTGGTGTGCCCGATGTCGCTGGTGGGGAATTGGCAGCGGGAGGCGGAGCGGTTCACGCCGGATCTGGTGGTGCATGTGCACCATGGGTCGGACCGGCTGTCCGGGGCGGAGTTGCGGGCGGCGCTGAGCGCGGCTGACCTGGTCCTCACCACGTACGCCATCGCGGCCCGGGACCGTGACGAACTGGCCGCGGTGGGCTGGCAGCGGGTGGTCTGCGACGAGGCGCAGAACATCAAGAACGCGGGCACCCGGCAGGCGCGTGCGGTGCGCAGCCTGCCGGCCGCGACCCGGGTCGCGCTGACCGGCACTCCGGTGGAGAACCGGCTCGGCGAGCTGTGGTCGATCATGGAGTTCACCAGCCCCGGGCTGCTCGGCCCGGCGGAGAAGTTCCGCACCGGCTTCGCGGTCCCGGTGGAGCGGCACGGCGACGAGGACGCGGCGGACCGGCTGAAGCGGCTGACCGGCCCGTTCATCCTGCGCCGGGTGAAGACCGACCGGTCGATCATCTCCGACCTGCCGGACAAGGTCGAGATGAAGGTGTGGTGCAACCTCACCCCCGAGCAGGCGTCGCTGTACCAGGCCACCGTGGCCGACATGCTGGCCCGGATCGAGTCGGCCGAGCAGGACATCGAGCGCCGCGGCCTGGTCCTGGCCACCATGGCCAAGCTCAAGCAGGTGTGCAACCATCCGGCGCACCTGCTCGGCGACGGGTCGCGGCTGCCCGGCCGGTCCGGCAAGCTGGCCCGGCTGGAGGAAATCTGCGATGAGATCGTCGCGGCCGGGGACAAGGCGCTCTGCTTCACCCAGTACGCCGAGTTCGGCCGGGTGCTGCAGCCGTACCTGACGGCCCGGCTCGGCTGCCCGGTGCTGTATCTGCACGGCGGCACGGCCAAGAAGGCCCGCGACGCCATGGTGGCCAGCTTCCAGTCGCTGACCGAGCCTGCGGTGTTCCTGCTCTCACTCAAGGCCGGCGGCACCGGGCTGAATCTGACCGGGGCGAATCACGTGATCCACTTCGACCGGTGGTGGAATCCGGCGGTCGAAGACCAGGCCACGGACCGGGCGTTCCGCATCGGGCAACGGAAGGATGTCCAGGTGCGAAAGTTTGTCTGCGTCGGCACCCTGGAGGAGCGCATCGACTCGATGATCGAGGAGAAGAAGGCGCTCGCCGAGCGGATCATCGGCACCGGCGAAAGCTGGCTGACCGAGCTGTCCACGGCCGACCTGCGCGACGTGCTGGCCCTGTCACCCGAGGCGGTGTCCGAGTGAGTGAACGGGACGGCACATCCTGGTGGGACGAGGCGGGGCCGCCGATCCAGGTCGAGGGCGGCATCAAGGCACGCAGCAAGCGGGGCGCCATCGGCGAGCAGTGGTGGTCGCGGCGGTTCGTCGAGGTGCTGGAGTCGTTCGGGATGAGCGGCCGGCTGGCCCGCGGCCGGCACTACGCCCGGCGCGGCCAGGTGCTGGAGTTCGAGTTGGGGCAGGGCGTGGTGCGCGCCCGGGTGCAGGGCTCCCGGCCGGTGCCCTATCAGGTGCGGATCGGGGTGCTGCCGCTGACCAGCGCGCAGTGGCGGCGGGTCATCGAGGCGCTGCGCGGTCAGGCGCTGTTCCGGGCCAAGCTGCTGGCCGGGGAGATGCCGCACGAGATCGAGCAGGTGTTCGCGGACTGCGGCACCCCGCTGTTCCCCCGGTCGGCCCGCGACCTCGACCTGTTCTGCTCGTGCCCGGACTGGGGCGTGCCGTGCAAGCACCTGGCCGCGGTCTGCTACGTGCTGGCCGAGCGGTTCGACGACGACCCGTTCGGCATGCTGGCCTGGCGGGGCCGGGACCGGGCCGACCTGCTGGCCGCGCTGCGCGGCCCGGCCGCGGGCCGGGCCGGGACCGGCGGAACGACGCCGCGGCCCGGCCCCGGTGCGGCTGCGCACGAGGCTCCGGCGGCCGCGCCGCTGGCGCAGTGCCTGGACCGGTTCTGGTCGCCGGGGGTGAGCCGGGCCCGGCTGCGCGCGGCCCAGGCCACCCCGCCGGTACCGCCCGATCTGCTGCTGCGCTCGGCCGAGCCACCGGACGTGCAGATCCGCGGCAGCAGCCTGGCCGCCCTGCTCGGCCCGGCCTATCAGCGGCTGGCCGGCCAGGACGCGCCCCTGGGCCTGGACGAGCAGGGTCTAGCTGCGCAGGGGCCGGAATGAGCAGATGGGGCAGGATTAACGCACATAACCGTGTCCGGCACGCGACAATGAATTGATTGGCAGCAGAAGAGCGGGGAGGGTGCCAGCCATGAACCGGAGCACAGCATGACCGCGGACCCAGGCGCGGCGGACCGGAGGGCGCCGGGCCAGGTGCCCGCGGCGCAGGTGCCGGCGGACGCGCGGCTGGTCGATGTCCGCGAACCTGAGGAGTGGGCCGCCGGGCACGCGCCGGGGGCGGCCCACATCCCGCTGGGCGAGCTCGGCGCCCGGTACACGGAGATTCCGCAGGACGGCCCCGTCTACCTGATCTGCCGCAGCGGCGGCCGGTCCAACCAGGCCGCACACGCGCTGGCCGGTGCGGGCTGGGACGCGCAGAACGTCAGCGACGGCATGCAGGGCTGGGCGGCGGCCGGCCGCCCGATGACCAACGACTCCGGGATCCCGCCGTACGTGGCCTGATCAGAAACCGTGCAGGTCAGGGTGGCCATCGCGCCACCAGAGCAGCACCACCCGGCCGACGATGCTGCTGCCCTTGATCGGCCCCCAGTAGCGGCTGTCACAGGAGATCTGCCGGTTGTCACCCATCATGTAAAACTCCCCGGCTGGGACGTGAAACGGGTGCTGCCGGGTGGCGTCCGGTATCGGCGGGCCGAGCGGGTCGATCCGGGGCAGGTAGGGCTCGGCCAGCCGCCGTCCGTTCACGTACAGCGTGTTGCCGGCCGAGTAGATGGTCTGTCCCGGCAGCGCGATGATCCGCTTGACCAGGTCGCCGTCCGGACCGCAGCGGTCGCGCGGCGGCTGGGAGAACACCACGATGTCGCCCTCGTGCAGGTCATGCCAGTTGAAGAACGCCTTCAGCACCAGGATCCGGTCACCCTTCTGCAGGGTCGGCACCATGGACGTGCTGGGGATCCAGAACGTCTGGATCCCGAACGTCCGGACGCCCAGGGCCAGCAGCACGGCTACGACCAGGGCGATGGCCCCCTCGGCCAGGACCCGGCCGCGCCGGGCCGCCCGCCGGGCGGGCGCCGGCGCCCGCGCGCCCGCTACGTCTCCGTCGGGCCCGGCCTGGTCAGCAGTGCTCGCCATGACCAGCCGCCGGGTGGGAGAGCGTGGGCTGGCCAGCCGCAGCCCAGAGGATGACCGGCCGCCGGTGGCGCGGCGCGGACGGTGGCTGCGGCCCGGCCGGGCCGGGCCGCCCGGCGCACCACGGCCGCGGGCCCGGGCTGGCGGCGTGCTGCCGGGCCGCACTGGCGGCGCTGGCCGGCGCCGTTGCGGACAGCAGGCCCAGTGGGACGCCGAAGGAGCCCGCCGCGACCAGCAGCGCGGCCGCCGCGGCGGCCAGCCGGTGGCCCGGCTTCGGGGTCAGCCGCTCGCGAGCCGCGCCGCCTAGATAGCTGCACGCGATCGAGTGGGCCGGCACGCCGTCCTGGATCAGCAGCGCGGCCAGTTCGGCGGCTTCCGCGCCGTGCCGCCGCCGCCAGCGCCGCGGGTAGCAGCGCAGCGCGAAGCCGACCAGGCGGGCCGGCGGTGGCCCCGGCATCAGATCCCGCCCAGCCGCAGCCGGAGCCGACCCACCGCGCTGACCCGCTCCAGCGAGTCGAGGTGCGCGCGGAGCGCCGCCGCTCCGGCCGCCGTCATCTGGTACGGATGCCGCCGGTCGTCGGTGGGCAGCGCCGCGACCAGGCCCAGCCGCTCCAGCCGGTCCAGCGCGCCGTAGAGCGTGCCCGGGCCGAGTTGCAGCCCGGCGAACCCCTTGATGTCCTGGATCAGCGCGTACCCGTGCTTCGGGCCATCGGCCAGGCTGGTCAGGATCAGCACCGACGCGTCCCCGGCCCGGCGCAGCACGTCCTGGCCGCCTGGGTCATCCTGCCCACGCTTACCGGCTGGCATCCGGCCTCCCTCTAGTACAGCGGCCAATATATCAGTCAGCGTACTAGAGGGAGGGCTGGCTGCGAACTCCGGGTTGGGGGCGCGTGGTCCCCGGGTCTGGGGGCCCAGGGTCCCGGCCTGGCGGCTGGGGCCCAGGGTCCCGGCCGGCGGCTGGGGCCCAGGATCCCGGCCGGCGTCAGCGGTCCGGGGCCAGCACCGGGCTGACCGGGACGCCGCCCGCCACCGTGCCCAGGTTGGCCAGGGTCACGCTGCCCAGCCCACCGGCGGTGCTGCCGTCCGCCAGCACCGCGATGGCCAGCGTGTTCTCCCCGCGGGGCTGGAGCAGGCCGGTCGGCAGCACGAACGTGACCTGCGGGCCGACGTTGTTGATGTACTGCCCGACGTTCCAGCCGTTGAGGAAGATCTGCGCCCGGTACGACTTGGACGCCGTGTCCGTGATGGTCAGGCCGAGCGAGGCGTCCACCTCGGGTGGCACGTCCAGCCGGAACGTGCTCCGGTACCAGGAGACGCCCGGCCGGGTATCGGCGTTAGGCAGCGTGGTGTCTGTCCAGCTGCGGTCGTCGAAGCCGGGCAGGTACCAGCCGGTGCGCTCGCCGTAGAGGCCGCCGTTGTTGAGCGGGCCGCGGGCCCGGCCGGGCGGGTCCTCGCCGCCGAGGGCGCCCTGGATGCGCCAGTTGACCTGCGGTGACGCGCCGGCGAACGTGACCGCGGTGAGGCCGAGAGCCTGCTTGAAGGCCTGGTTGGCGCCGCCGTCCTCCTGGTGCGACATGGACCGCACCAGCACGGCCAGCAGGTGCGGCCCGCCGTCCTGCCCGGCCGCCGGGATGGGCAGCGGCACCGTCGCCGTCCAGCCTTGCGTGGTGGACTGGCTCGACGTCGGCACCGGGATCTCCCCGGCGCCCAGGAACTGCCCGTCCAGCCAGGCCAGGAACATGCCGACCTGGCCGGTCTGGTAGCTCAGGCTGACGGAGGTGGCGCCGGCCGTGCCGGACCACGAGCCGCGGTACCACACGTCGCCGTAGTGGAAGCCGTAGTCGTCCACGAACAGCACCGGCTGCCCGGCCGGCACCGGGGTAGCACTGGCCGAGGTGGTCTTGTCGGCCACGGTCCAGCCGCTGTCGTCGAACCCCGGATCGGCTTCCGGGTTCTCCGGGGCGTATTTCCACGCCGTCAGCGCGGGCAGCTGGATGGCCGGCGGCCCGCTGAGCGGGGCGCGGCTGGCCAGGCTGCCGGAGTCAGTCCGGGTCACCGGGACCGGCCGCCCGTTCCAGAACAGCACGGCGACCGGCCGGGGCGCCCACACTTCGAGCGGCGTGGCCGCCGCGGTGTCCCCGGTGAGCCACAGCACGCCGCCGCGTGCGGCCGCGGTGCGGGCCAGGGCGGGCCCGCTGGCCAGCACCGGGCCGGCCGCGGTGTCCAGCCGCCAGAACGCGCCGGCCGTGGTGTCGTCCACGGCCAGCAGGAGCAGCGGCCGGCCGCCGGCTGGGGTCACCTGGATCCGGGTGACGCCCTGGTGGGTGTAGTCGAGCAGCAGGTCCCCGGTGCTGGCGTCCCAGGAACTGGTCACCCCGGTGCCGGCCAGCACGCGGACGGCCGGCCCGGACGCGGCAGCCGGGTAGCGCAGCACGGTCTCGCCGTCATCGCCCGGCCGGCTGGCCAGCACCGCGACGTCCTGGCCGCCGATGGGGGCGTGCGTCATCAGGTGCGACGTGGTGTACACCAGATGGGCCGAGTCGAGCTGGTAGCCGGCCACGATCACCTTCATGTCCTTGCCGTTGAGCTGCAAGGTGCCGGCCTGCGGCACGGTGTACGAGCCGTCCGCCGTGCTCACCGGCAGGGTGAACGTCAGGTCGGCGGTGTGGTCGTTGCGCGCGAAGAAGAAGTTCGTATTCGTGTCCGGGTTGGCCAGATGGTACGTCTTCACCAGCGAGTTCGACGCGGTGACCGCGCTGGCCGGGTCCAGTTTGGTGATGTCGGGGACGGCCTGGAGGAAGTACCCCATCTCCTTCATGGCCGGCGCCTTGGCGGTGAGCTGGCGCGGCTCGCTGATGGCCGCGCCGTAGTCGTAGGACGTGTACACGACCGACGCGGGCAGCCACCCCCAGGACGTGCCGCCGAACGTCATGTAGACGTTCTGCAGCTTGATCCCGTTGGCCACGTTGGTCAGGTAGAACTGGCGCTCATAGGCCGGGCCGTCGAAGGCGCGCTCGTAGCTGTAGCCCTGGCCCTGCCACGGCGCGCCGCCCCACGGGTCGAAGTAGCCGCCGCCGAACTCGGCCTCGAACCCAGGCGTGCCGGGGCTGGCGGTGGCCCCGCCCTTGGCCCCGCCCGGGCCGTAGTAGCCCCAGTCCGGCGGTGCGCCGCTGGCCGACGGGTAGCCGTCGAACGCGTACAGGTAGTTGCTGTCCGGCATCGGGAAGCTGCCGGGTACCCAGTAGCCGTTGCGGCCCTTGTCGTTGTGGTAGATCGGCACCGTGATGCCGTCCGCGCGGACCTTGGCGTACAGGTGCGCCATGTAGTTGACGCCGGTCGCGCTGGTCACGTACGACGCGTACTCGTTCTCGATCTGGTACAGCAGCAGCGTGCCGCCGCCGTCGGTGAGCTGGTGCCGGGCCAGGACCTGGTCGATGGCGGTCAGCCACTCGTCCACGTAGCCCAGGTACACCGGGTCGTCGGTGCGGGCCACAGCCGCGGTGCGGGTCAGCCAGCCGGGGAAGCCACCCGCGTTCAGCTCGCCGTTGATGTACGGGCCCGGCCGGGCCAGCACGTAGATCCCGGTGTCCGCGGCCATCCGCATGACCAGGTCCATGTCCCGGACGCCGGTGAAGTCGTAGCTGCCCGGCGCGGCCGAGTGGTAGCTCCAGTTGAAGTACATGCAGACCGTGTTGTAGCCGCTGGCCTTCATCTTCTGCAGGATGTCCAGCCACAGCGAGGGGCTGGGCAGCCGGAACGGGTGGAACTCCCCGGACCAGACGAACAGCCGCTGGCCGTTGACCATGAGCGAGTACGGATCGAAGGTGATCGTGTGCGCCGCCAGCCCGGCCCCGGCTGGGCCTTCCGCGGCCGGGCTGGCGCTCAACGCGCCCCTGGCGACCGCGGCGCCGGCCGCGGCCGGCGCCGCGGCGAGGCCCGCCGCGGCCAGGGCCGTCCCGGACAGTAAGGCGCGCCGGGAGATCACCCGCCTGCCGCCGGCGGCCGCCGGGTAGCCGGAGGTGTCACTGATCCCGGCCGCGCCGGGCTGAATCGGATGTTCGCGTGGTGTCCTCATCTGCGCATCGCCTGCCTCGCCCCACCAGCCGAAGATCTGACGGCTTCAGAGCTAACACCCCTGTTCGTTTTTGTCCAGAGATGTTTCATCTTGTCGCGGGGCCGGCCCGTCGCCGGCGGCGGCCCTCCCGGCTCGGCATCCCCGGTCCGCGCTAGGGGGCGTTCTGACGTCTGGTGCGTGGCCAGACGGCCAGGCCGGCGATCGCGGTCAGCGCGCCGAGCACGCAGACGCCGTTCCACCCGGCGGCGCTGAAGAGCAGCGAGGCCGCGGCCGACATCACCGCGCCGCCGGTGAAGTAACCCAGCATGTACGCGGTGTTGAGCCGGCTGTACAGCTCCGGGCGGAGCGCGTAGATGTCGCTCTGGTTGCTGATGTGCAGCGCCTGGGCGCCGAGATCGAGCAGCACGACCCCCGGTATCAGGGCGCCCAGCGAATGGCCGCCCAGGGCGAGCAGCCCCCAGCTGGCCAGCAGGACGATGATCGCGCCGAGCGTGCTGTACCGCCGGTAGCCGCGATCCGCCAGCCGCCCCACCAGCGGGGCGGCGACCGCCCCGGCCAGCCCGGCCAGGCCGAAGAGGCCGATGACGGCGCTGCCGTAGCGGTAGGGCGGGCCGGAGAGCAGGAAGGCGACCGCCGTCCACAGGATGCTGAAGGACCCCATTGCGACCGCGCCGAGGGCCATCCGCTGCCGCAGCACCGGTTCCTCGCGGACCAGCGTCAGCACCGATCTGAGCAGGGCCCGGTAGGAGCTGCTGCTCTGGGGCTCAACCGTGGGCAGCCTCCGGCGGAGGACGGCCGCGAGCAGCAGCATGGTGCCCGCGGCGATGACGAACACCCAGCGCCAGCCGATGGTGGCGGCGACCACGCCGCTGATCACCCGGGCCAGCAGCACCCCGATCATCAGGCCGCTCATGACCGTGCCCACCGCCCGGCCGCGCTGGCTGTCGGCGGCCAGCGACGCGGTCATCGGCACGATGATCTGCGCGACGACGGTGGTCACCCCCACGATGGCCAGGGCGCTGGCCAGCGCGGCGATGCCTGGCGCCGCCGCCGCGGCCACCAGCGCCGCCGACGTGACCACGAGCATCCTGGTGATCAGCCGGCGCCGTTCCAGGATGTCGCCGAGCGGCACGAGGAAGGCCAGGCCCAGGGCGTAGCCGACCTGGCCCGCGGTCACCAGCAGCCCCGCCGTGGAGCTCGCTACGCCGAAGGAGACGCCGATCGTGTGCAGCAGCGGCTGCGCGTAGTAGTTGTTCGCCACGGCCGCACCGCAGGCTGTGGCCAGCAGCACGATCAGGGGCCGGGTCAGCCCCGGCGGCCGCCTGCCGCGGCGGCAGGCCCGCCAGCCGCGACGGCCCGCCCGCCAGCCGCGGCGTCCCGCCCGCCTGCCGGGGCCGCCGGGCCGCCAGCCGCGACGGCCGGGCCGCCTGCCGCTGGCTGGCGCCCGGGCGCGCGCATCCGAATGATCAAGCCGGGGCCTGGGCGGCGTCCCGCAGGGCCCGCCATACGCGTTCCGGAGTGATCGGCAGCCGGTCGAGTTCGACCCCGAAGGGCGCCAGCGCGTCGCAGATGCCGTTCGCGATGGCGGCCGCGACGGGGATGCAGCCCACCTCGCCCGCGCCCCGGACGCCGAGCGGGGTCACCGGCGAGGGCACCTCGGTGTGCAGCAGCTCCACCGGGGGCAGATCGCAGGCGGTCGGCGCGAAGTAGTCCATCATCGTCCCGTTGATCAGCTGGCCGGACTCCGGATCATAGACGAGTTCCTCGCCCAGGGCCTGGCCGAGCCCCTGGACCAGCCCGCCCCGGACCTGGCCTTCGATGAGCTTCGGGTTGAGCGGGGTGCCGCAGTCGTGCACCATCACGAAGCGCTCCACGTCGAACTCGCCGGACTCCGCGTTGACCGAGACGACCGCGGCGGCCGTGCCGAACGAGTAGGCCGCCCCCGGCGGCTCGTAGTAGGCCGTCTCATCGAGGCCGGGCAGCTCGCCCTCGGGCAGCCCCTGGCCGAGGATGGCCCGCTCGAACACGCTGGCCAGCGGCACCATGAGGGTCAGGTCCTCGCGGTGCTGGACCGTCTGCCCGACGATGCCGAGAGTCTCCGGGTCCGTGACGTCCAGCATGTAGGCGGCGATGCGCAGCGTCTTCTCGCGCAGCCGCGTACAGGCATCCAGCAGCGCGCCAGCCGCCGCGATCACCGTGCGCGAGGCGAACGAGCCGGTGTTGATCGGTGAGGCCCCCGTGTCGCCGGTGTGCACCCGTACCCGCTCGTAGTCGCAGCCGAAGAACTCCGCGCACATCTGGGCGAACACGGTCTCGCTGCCCTGCCCGATGCTGGACACCCCGGTATACACGTCCAGGCTCCCGGACCGGTTGGCCCGGATGGTGACGGACTCGTGGGCGCCGAACCGCGAGCCGCGGGCGGCCAGGAACTTGCTGCTCGCGTAGCCGGTGCGTTCCACGTAGCAGGAGAAACCGATGCCCGGGTACCGGCCGTCCGACGGCCGCGGCCGGTGACCCGCGTCCCGGTGCGCCGCCCAGCCGACGGCCTCGGCGGCCATCCGGAGGCACCGCTCGTAGTCGCCGCTGTCGTAGCTGGCGCCGACCGGGTTCACCCAGGGAAACTCGTCCGCCGGCACCATGTTCATCGCCCGCAGCTCGACCGGATCCGCGCCGAGCCGCCGGGCCAGCTGGTCCATCATCCGCTCGTAGGCGAAGTTGACCTCCGGCTGGCCGTAGCCGCGGTAGGCGCCGATCGGGGTCTTGTTGGTGACCACGATGCGCCGCTCCACGAAGCCGTCCGCCACCTTGTACGGCCCGTTGAAGACGACGGTGGACAGCTGGGAGGACCCGAACGGCGAGTTCAGGCCGCCGAGGTCGTTGGTATAGACGTCGCTCATGGCCAGGATCCGGCCATCCGCGCGCGCGGCGATCTGGTAGTCGTGCACCGATTCACGGCCGTGGGTGGTCGCGCGGAAGTGCTCGTTCCGGTCCTCGGTGAACTTGACCGGGCGGCGCAGCGAGATGGCGTGCAGGCTGGCCAGCAGGTCTTCGGGGTAGGCGCCGAGCTTGAGCCCGAAGCCGCCTCCCACGTCCAGCGTCACCACGCGGATGTCGGCTTCGTCGAGGCGCAGCGACTCCGCGAGCTGGGTGCGGATCAGGTGCGGCGACTGAGTCGAGGTGTGCACGGTCAGCGCGCCCGCGCCTGCCCGCCATTCGGCGAGCACGGCGCGGGTCTCCATCGGCAGCCCGGTGACCCGGTTGACGTAGAACCGGCCCTCGACGACGACGTCGGCCTCCTTGACCCGGGCGGCCACGTCGCCGCGCCCCTGCGGGTTGCTGACCAGCAGGTTGGAGTCGAGCGAGCCGGGGTGGATCACGGGGGCGCCGGGCGCCATGGCCGACATCACGTCCGACACGTGGGGCAGCGGCTCGTACTCGATCTCGATCAGCTCCAGCGCGTCCTCGGCGACGTGCCGGCTGATGGCCGCGACGCTGACCACCGGCTGTCCCTCGTACGTGGCGATCTCCTGGACGAGCGCGAAATGAGGGATCGCGGGCGCCCCGGGCACCGGCCGCAGGATCCCGATCGGCCCGCTCCGCTCGGCCACCTCAACACCCGTGATGACCTCTAGAACGCCCTCGAGTGCGACCGCCGCCGACGCGTCGATGCCCAGGATGCGGGCGTGCGGGTAGGGGCAGCGGCCGACCGCCATCTCGGCCGCGTGGGCGGGGTCCACGTCGTCGGTGAACTGGCCTGCGCCGCGCAGCAGGCGGTCGTCCTCCTTGCGCGGGACATCGGAACCCAGCACCGTCCGCTGGCGCCCGGCCGGCCGGGTGGCTTCGCGGATGCTCAGGTCAGTCACTGGCCGGGGTCCCTTCTGCGGCCGCGAGATGAGCCTCGACGGCGGTCACGATGAACTCGTAGCCGGTGCACCGGCACAGCACGCCGGCCAGCTCCTCGCGGATCTGCGCGCGGGTCAGCCGCCGGCCGTCCGCCGCCAGCGCGGTCGCCGTCATCAGGAACGCCGGCGTGCAGAACCCACATTGCAGCGCGTGCTCATCCCGGAACCTTTCCTGCAGCGGGCTGAGCGGTCCCGCGTCGGCGAGAGACTCAACCGTCCGCACCTGGCACCCGTCGAGCTGGGCGGCCAGCATCAGGCACGACTTGACCGCCGCCCCGTCCACCAGGACCGTGCACATGCCGCACACGCCCTGTTCGCAGCCGACGTGGGTGCCGGTGAGGCCGAGCCGGTGCCGGAGGAAATCGGCGGCGCTCAGCCGGGCCGGCACCTGCTCGGTCACGGACGTCCCGTTCACCTCGGCGGTGACGACCACGTTCGGCTCGGGCAGGCCGAGCCTTGCGTGGTCCGAGTCGGTGGAAGTCACTGGCCCCTCCGCTGCCGGATCAGGATGAGCACGCTGAGCGCGACCGACGCGCCGCTCAGCGCGACCGCTGCCTTGGCCCAGCGATCGGCCGGCGCGGCCGGCCCGGCCGGGCCGGGCCGCGTCCCGGGCCAGCGGGTGATCCGCCGCTGGCCGGCCCCGGCCGGGTGAACCGCGGCCCCGTCGGCGCCCGGCCCGGCCAGCGGGGGCAGCTCGCCGTTCAGCGCGCGCTGCAGGTTGGCGGCGAACTCGGCCGTCACATTGGCGGCCTGCCGGGCGACCACCTTCTGGCCGACGCTACCGAGCGCCCCGGCCAGCACCAGGTCGCCTTCGACCAGGACGCTGGTCCCCTCGGCGGTGCCGCGGAGCCGGACCGTGTTCTCGGTGCGCAGGTTGCCGATCGCGCCCCGCACGCTCTTGCCGGTCGCCCGGAACCGGATCAGCTCGTCCGTGACCCGCTCCAGGACCGTCACCTTCGCCTCGAACGTGGCCGTCATCGGCCCCAGGCTCTGGCTGACCCGGACCTGAACGTTGTCCTCGTCCAGGACCGTCACCTGTTCCACGCCCGGCATGCAGCCCGCCACCGTCTCGGTTTCCTGGAAGAACTTCCACACCGCACTGACCGGCTCGGTGACGGTGAACTCCTGCTGCATCCTCATGTCAGGTCCTTTCCGCTGCGCCGTGGGGCGCCGTGGGGCGCGGCCCAGCTCGCCCCGTTCACGCGTCGCCCGCGCGGCGGAGCTGGGTGAGCACCCGCCGCACATAGATGGGCACCAGGTGCCGCCGGTAGTCCGCTGACGCCCGCACGTCCGACGGCGGGTCGGCCACCTCCAGCGCGGCCTCGGCCGCCTCGGCGATGACGTCATCCGTCAGCCAGGAGCCGGACGCGGCCGCGCCCGCGGCGGCGGCCAGGACCGGCTGGTCGGCGACGCCGCCCAGGGCCACCCGGACCCCGGCCCACCGGCCGTCCGGGCCGCGGTCCCCGACGGCCGCGACGCTCACCACCGCGAAGTCGTTGTGCCGGCGGCACTGCTCGGCGAACGCGAAGTGGGCCGGCGCGCGGGGGAACGCGACTTCGGTCAGCACCTCGCAGGGTTCGAGGACGGTGGCGTAGGACCCCAGGTACAGGTCGGCCACCGGCACCTCCCGGCGGCCGCCCGGCCCGGTCAGCGTCACCCTCGCCCCGAGCACCAGGCAGGCCAGCGGCATCTCGCCGGTGGGATCACCCTGGGCCAGGCTGCCGCCGATCGTGCCGCGGTTGCGGACCTGCCGGTCGCCGACGTGGCGCACCATCCTGGGCAGCAGCCCGAGACGGTCCGCGATCAGCGGCGATTCCTCGATCGCCGTGTAGCGGACCAGGGCGCCCAGCACGGTCGTGTCCCCGGCCGTCCGGATCCCGGCCAGCTCGGCCACGCCGTTCACGTCGATCAGGGCATCGGGCTGGATGAGCCGCATGTTCAGCATGGGCACCAGGCTCTGCCCGCCGGCGATCACCCGCGCGGTTCCCTCGTAGGCGGACAGCAGCTGCACCGCGTGCGGCACCGAGGTGGCCCGGTGATAGCCGAGCGGACCCGGCTTCACGACGGATCAGCCCAGGGAACGGCCGCCCGGCAGGACCCGCGCATGAGGCCTCCTTGTGGCAGGCAACGGTGTCGTTCTTGTGGCAGGCAGAGATGTCGTTCTAAAATTGCATACATGTATGCAATACGCGGCGTCAACCCCTCGACGGGTGATCCGGCGTGACGGCCGGCCTGAACATCGGCGGGCCCGTGCGCGGCGAGCGCACGGCTGACGTGGTCGCACGGCGGCTCGCGCAGGCCATCCTCGGCGGCGAGATCGGGCCGGGGACCAGGCTGCGGGAGGAGAACCTGGCCCGGACCTTCGCGGTGAGCCGCACGCCGGTCCGGGAAGCGCTCATCCTGCTGTCCGCCAGCGGGCTGGCCCACCTGGAGCCCAACCGGGGTGCGACGGTGCTCCAGCTCACCGCCGCCGACGTGTCCGAGGTCTACCACCTGCGGGCCCTGCTCGAATCGGAGTCGGCCGCGTTGGCCGCGGGCCGGATCACCCCCGAGGTGGCCGCCCTGCTGGTCAAGGTCTGCGACCGGATGAGTGAGCTGCACGAGTCCGCGGCCTCCGAGCAGCTGGCCGCGGACACCCAGTTCCACTACACGATCGCCGAGGCCTCCGGCAGCCCGCGGCTGCACGCCCTGGTGCGCCAGGTGTCGGCCATCCCCGAGGCGTACCGGTCGGCTATCCCGTACACCGGCGCGGACATGAGCGAGGCCGAGCGGCAGCACCGCGGGATCGCCGGGGCCATCCGCCGGCAGGACGGGAGCGAGGCGCGCCTGGCTGATGCGATCACACGTCGAATGGGCAGGTAGGCTCGCCGTTGACCGCCTGCAGCCCAATCTGGCGGCGCGCCAGGGAAGTGATCCAGCGCCTCGCCTGTGACCGGGCCGGCGCCGGGGTGGCGGGGAGGCCGGGATCAGATGAGGCAGCAGGCCCAGCAGCCCGCGGGCCAGGACGGCGCGCGCGGCGTCCAGTCGGTGGCGACCGCGCTGGACCTGCTCGACTGCCTGGCCGCCGAACGGGAACTCGGCGTGGCCGAGATCGGCCGCCGGCTGGGCATCGCCAAGAGCAGCGCGCACCGGCTGCTGACCACGCTGGTCGCGAAGGGGTACGTCCAGCAGGTCCCGGAAACCCGTAACTACCGGCTGGGCCTGCGGCTGCACGAGCTCGGGTCGGTGGTGGCCAGCCGGAACCAGCTACGCGATCACGCCCTGCCGCTGCTGGAGGCACTGCGCGCGCAGACCGGTGAGACCGCGCACCTGGCCGTGCCCGAGGGGGCGCAGATGTTCTACCTGGAGCGGCTCGAGAGCTACCACGGGCTCCGCTTCTCGTCCCGGGTGTCCCGGGTCCGGCCGATCCACCTGACGAGCTCGGGCAAGGCGGTGGCGGCGTTCAACCCGGACGTGGCGGAGGCGGCGATCGCCGCTGGCTTCGTGCCGCGCACGGCGCGGAGCATCAAGAGCCGGGAGCAGTTCCTGCGCTGCCTGGCCGAGACCCGGCGGCGGGGCTACGCCTACTCGATCGGCGAGGACGAGCCCGGTCTCGCGTCGGTGGCGGCGCCGGTGCTCGATAGCACCGGGGTCGCGCGCGCGGCGATCTCGGTGGCCGGGCCGGCCACGCGGATCTCGGAGTCGCACATCGGCCAGGTGGCCCGGCGGGTCAAGGCGGCTGCCAGCCAGTTGATGAGCGTCGAAACCGCCTGGTGGAGCGGATCGGGATACCGCTGACCTGGTTCGCCAGGACGGAACGCCGTTCGCCAGCACGGAACGTTCTGCTTCCCTTTCGCGGCCCGGTCATTGATCATGGCCGAATCAGTGGGCCGGTGAGCTGAACCCGGAGGGGGCGTGCATGGACCACGGCCGTCGATCGTTCCCCAGTCCCTTCGACGTCGAAACGCCGCCCGGCGCCGAGGGCTGGGAGTCCATGTACCCGTCCTACCTGCAGTTCGGCCCGGAGCTGCGGGAGCGGGACGAGCAGAAACTCTGGTTCTTCGACCAGATGCACAACCCGGAGCCGCTCTACCCGTTCGACCTGATGATGCCGGAGAGCTGGCTGGTCGCGCTGAACCAGTACACGACCCGGGTGTGGAACCTGCCCACCGCGCTCGGCATCGAGCACCGGATCGTCAACGGCTACCTGTACCTGAGCCCCAACGTCATCGACGACCCGGCGGCCATGGCCGAGCGGGAGCCCATCTTCGCCGAGCGGGCCCGGCACTACTTCGAGAACTGGGACGAGATCTACGACCAGTGGGTGGCCAAGGCCACCGACTGCATCGAGCGGCTGAAGGCCATCCGGTTCGAGCCGCTCCCGGAGCGCGAGCCGATCGACACGGTGCTCCGCGCCCGGGGCACGACCACCGCGTTCGACCTGCTGACCCGCTACAGCCGCTACCTCGAGAACACGCACGAGATGGCGTACTACCACTTCGAGATGCTCAATCTCGCCTACGGGGCCTACCTCACCTTCCTGGAGTTCTGCCGCAGCCACTTTCCGGCTATCACCGACGACCTGGTGGCGCGGATGGTGTCGGGCATCGACGTCATCCTGTACCGGCCCGACGCCGAGCTGCGCCGCCTCGCCGCGCGCGCGGTCGAGCTGGGCGTCGGCGCGGCGCTGACCTCCGGCGCGGGGCCGGACCAGGTGACCGCGGAGCTGGGCACGAGCGAGGCGGGCCGGCAGTGGCTGGCGGAACTCGAGGCGGTCAAGGATCCCTGGTTCTACTACTCCACCGGCTCCGGCTACTGCCACGCCACGCGGGCCTGGATCGACGACCTGCGGCCGCCGTTCGCCGCGCTCGCCGACTACGTCCGCCGGGTCGGGCGCGGCGAGGACCTGTCCCGGCCGCTGGACGCGCTCCGCGCGGACCGGGAGCGGCTGGCGGACGGTTACCGCGGCCTGCTCGACGGGGCTGAGGTGGCCGCGTTCGACAGCCTGCTGGCCCTGGCCCGCCAGGTGTTCCCGTTCGTGGAGAACCACAACTTCTACGTCGAGCACTGGCATCACTCGATCTTCTTCAACAAGGCGCGCGAGCTGGGCGCGGTGCTGGTCGCGGCCGGCCTGCTGGAAACGGACGACGACATCTTCTTCCTGCATCGCTACGAGGTGTACCGGGTGCTCTACGAGGCGGAGGCGCGGTGGGCGCTGGGCGTGCCCACCCGCAGCGAGTACACCTGGCGGGAGGAAGTGGCCCGGCGCCGGCAGATCTACGCCGCCTTCGAGAAGTGGAACCCGCCGCCCGCCCTGGGCGTGCCACCGGAGAAGGTGACCGAGCCGATCACGGTCACCCTGTTCGGCATCACCACCGAGACGATCGACCGCTGGCTCGCGGCCCAGAACGGCGACAACGCGGATGACCAGCTGCTCGGGCTGGCCGCGTCCCCCGGGGTGGCCGAGGGCGTGGCGCGGGTGGTGCACGAGGTGGAAGAGCTGGACCAGCTCGTGGACGGGGAGATCCTGGTCTGCCCGCTCACGGCGCCGAGCTGGTCGATCGTCTTCGCCCGGATCGCGGCGGCGGTGTCGGACGGCGGCGGGATCATGTCCCACGCCGCCATCGTGTCGCGCGAGTACCGGCTGCCCGCGGTGGTGGCCACCGGGGTCGGCACCCGGGTGCTGCGCACCGGGGACCGCCTCCGCGTCAACGGCGGCACCGGGGTGGTCACGATCCTGGAGCGCGCCGGGGCGCCCGCCGGTGCGGCGGTCAGCGCATGACCGAGCTGCGTGTGGTGGCCGGCCGGGACCACGTCGCCGTCACCGGCGACTGCCTGCCCGAGCACGTCGGCCAGGTCGGCGGCAAGGCGGTCGGCCTCGGCTCGCTGCTGCGGGCCGGCCAGCGTGTGCCCGCCTCGTTCGTGGTCACCGCGGGCGCGTATCGCGAGTACCTGGGCACCCAGCCGCGCGCGCTGCCCGCACCACTGCGGGCGTCGATCGCCGGTGCCTACGCCGCGCTGTGCGAGCGGCACGGGACCGACGTGGCCGTCGCGGTCCGCTCCAGCGCCACCGTGGAGGACTCGGCCGAGGCCAGCTGGGCCGGCCAGTTCCAGACCTACCTCGGGGTGTCCGGCGCCGGTGACGTGCTGGCCAGCGTCGAGCAGTGCTGGGCTTCCGCCCTCGACCCGCACGTCGGCGCGTACCGGGCCGGCCAGCAGCTCGGCCCCGGCGGCGGGATCGCGGTCATCGTCCAGGAGCTCGTCGACGCCCGGGCGGCGGGCGTGATGTTCACCCAGCATCCCGAGACCGGCGACCGGTCGCTCATTGTCATCGAGTCCAGTTACGGGCTCGGCGAGGCGGTCGTCGGCGGGGACGTGGTGCCGGACCTGTTCGAGATCAACAAGATCACCCGCCAGCGGCACCGCTCGCGTCTCGGCACCAAGCACACCGAGCACCGGCTGCTTCCCGGCGGCCGCGGCGTGCAGGCCGTCCCGGTCGAACCCGCGCGCCAGCAGGCCTGGTCGATCTCCGAGCCAGAGGTCATGGCGCTGGCCGGCCTGGCCGCGGATCTCGAGGCCAAGCTCGGCCGCGGGCTCGACGTCGAGTGGGCGATCGGGACCGCCGCGAGCACGCACGGCGAGGAAGCCCTGTTCGCCCTGCAGGTGCGGCCGATCACGGTTAAGCCGCCGCAGCACGCGGCGCCCGGGCCGGACCCGGACGCGATCGGCCACATCCTCGGCCGTCTCTCCGGGCGGCCGGAGGGTGGGGCCTGATGGGCGGGGACGCGCAGACCGGCACCGAGGCCATCGCCGCGGTCGCCACCGGCGCGGCGCTGGTGAGCGACGTCGTCGCGGCCTGCCTGGCCCGGGTGGCCGAACTCGACGGGGGTATCGGCGCCTTCCGCATCGTCGATGAGCAGGGCGCGCGCGGCCGGGCCAAGCAGCTGGACGACGCCGTCGCCGGGCCGCTCCAGGGTCTCGTCGTCGGGATCAAAGACGTGATCGACACCGCCGACCTGCCGACCGGGTACGGCTCGGCGCTGTTCGCCGGCCACCGGCCCGACGCGGACGCGGACGCCGTCGCGGCGCTGCGCCGGGCTGGCGCCATCGTGCTCGGCAAGACGGAGTCCACCGAGTTCGCGATGTTCCAGCCCACCCGGACCCGTAACCCGGTCGATCCGGGCCGCACACCGGGCGGTTCCTCCAGCGGCTCGGCGGCGGCCGTGGCGGCCGGAATGGTCCCGGTCGCGCTGGGCACGCAGACGGCCGGGTCAGTGGTGCGCCCCGCGGCCTACTGCGGGGTATACGGGTTCAAGCCGCGGCGGGGCTGGACCTCCACGAAAGGGATCTGGCGTCTCTCCGAGCGCCTGGACACGGTCGGGCTCTTCGCCCGGAGCGTGGCTGATCTCCTGCTCACCTACCGGGTGCTCCGGACCGGGACGCCACCCGCGGCCGGGTCCGCGGGACCGCCGTACCTGCCAGGGAAACCGTCGGTCGCCGTGCTCAGCGGCGCGGAGTGGGGCAGCTGCGACGGTGACGTCCGGGACGCGATGTCCGCGGTGGCTGGCCGGCTGGCGGACGACGGCTGGCCGGTGCGGGAGATGGCCATGCCGCCCGCCTGGCGGCACCTGCCCGGGCAGCAGGAGGTGGTCATGGCCGCCGAGGTGGCGAAGAACCTGCACGCGACGCTCGGCGAACGGGTAAGCCAGATTTCGGCGAGCGCCCAGGCGATCGTGGAACGGGGCGACCGCTGCCTGGCCAGCGAGTACCTGGCCGCCCTGGAGGCGAGGGACGAGGCGCTGCGCGCCCTCGCGCCGCTCTCCGCCGTGACCGATCTCGTGCTGGCCCCGAGCGCCCTCGGCGCCGCCCCGGTGGGCCTGGAGCACACCGGCGACCCGGTCATGTGCCGGCCGTGGACGCTGCTCGGCCTGCCCGCCGCCAACGTGCCGGCCTGGCACCGGCCGGACGGCCTGCCCATCGGCGTCCAGTTCATCGGGACCGGCCGCGACGACGTCAGCTACCTCACGCACCTGGCCTTGGCCGAGGCCGCACTCACCCATTAGGAGGACGGAACATGAACTACGACTTCGTCAATGTCTGCCGCGAAGAGCTGATCCTCTGCGGCGTGCACGAGGGCGAGGCAGTAGCCATCCTGAGTTCGGACGCCGAAGGTGAGCTGCTCGGGCACGCCGCGGCGTTCATGCAGGCGGCGAAGGAACTGGGCGCGCTGCCCTACCACGTGCGGGTCCCGGCGGCCCGCGGCAAGGGCGCGGCGACCTGGGAAGTGGGCACCACCCCGCTGACCGGGCACCCGGCGGCGATGGCCGCGCTGAAGGAAGCCGCCATCGTGATCGACCTGGTCTTCATGCTGTTCTCCAAGGAGCAGCTGGAGATCCAGGCGTCTGGTACCCGCATCCTGCTGGCCGTGGAGCCCACCGATGTGCTCAGCCTGCTGCTGCCGGACCGGCAGCTGCGCGAGCGGGTGGAATTCGCCGGTGATCTGCTGGCCGCGGCGCAGAGCCTGCGCGTCGAGCACGAGAACGGCACCAACCTGGTCTACCGGCTCGGCAAGTACCCGACCATCACCGAGTACGGCTACACCGACGAGCCGGGCCGCTGGGACCACTGGCCGTCAGGCTTCCTGTTCACCGGCGCCCACGAGGACGGCGTGGACGGGACGATGATCCTCGCCCCGGGCACGATCATCTACCCGTTCAAGTCCTACGTGCGCACGCCCATCCGGCTGCAGATCGAGCAGGGCAAGATCCTCGATATTTCCGGCGAGCTCGACGCCGAGCTGATGCGCGACTACATGGAGCAGTTCAACGATCCCGATGGGTACGCCATCTCGCACATCGGGTGGGGACTCAACGAGAAGGCCCGGTGGTCCGCGCCGATGATGGACACCCGGGGCATCGGCCAGGAAGGGCGCTCGTTCTACGGCAACGTCCTGTTCGCCACCGGCCCCAACCAGGAGCTTGGCGGCAGCAACGCCTCCCCGTGCCACATCGACATCCCGCTGCACGGTTACTCCCTGTACCTCGACGACCGCCAGATCGTCAACCGCGGAGACATCGCCGTCCCCGAAATGAAACCGCGCGGCTGATTTAGCCGCCGCGTCACCACACGCACCTGCCCGCGGGAGCCGCCGGGCAGGCGCGGCGATGGCGCCATGCCCTAAGGAGGGGCACATGACGAACCTTGAAGCCGGCGCGTCGATTCCGGCGGGTCAGGGCCGGGACAGTTTCGGGCGAATCGAGACCCGGGGCATCGATATGATCCCCGACGTGGAGCGGCGGGCTAAGCCGTACACGCTGTTTTCCGTCTTCTTCGGGCCGCAGTTCGGCTACGGCAACATGCTGTTCGGGGCGCTGCCCATCGCGTTCGGGCTCGGCTGGTGGGCGGCGTTCTGGTCGGTCACCATCGGCGCGGCGATCGGCTCCCTCGTCTTCCTCGGGATCAGCCCGCTCAGCCCGAAGACCGGGACCAACACCCAAGTGTCCAGCGGTATCGCGTTCGGCGTCCGGGGCCGGCTCCTCGGCTCCGGGATCACCTGGTTCATCGCCGTCGGGTTCTTCATCATCCTGATCTACACGTCCGGCCAGGCCGTGGTGGACACGTTCAACCGCTGGTTCGGCACGCCGACGGGGCTGGGCGCGCTGTCCGTCGGCATGCTCGCCGTCCTGATCGTCACCTGCCTGGCCGCCGTGCTGGGGCATGGCACGCTGGAGAAGGGCATCCGCGGCATCAACGTGGTCTCGATCGTCATCCTGGTCATGCTGATCGCCGTATTCGCGCCCAAGTTCCACGTGATCCAGGGCTCGCACTACCTGCTGGGCACCTTCTGGCCGACCTGGTTCATCGCGACCACCACCACCGCATCACTGCCCATCTCCTGGGGGCCGTTCGTCGGCGACTACGGCCGGTACATCCCGGCCAGCGCGCCGTCCTGGAAGGTCAGCGCCTACGCGGTAACCGGCATCTTCACCGGCTGCTGGCTCGCGATGACGGCGGCGGCGTTCGCGGCCACCTCGTTCCCGGCGCAGGCCGGCAACTTCGTCACCGGTATCACCGCCGCCGCGCCGGTCTGGTTCCTGTTCCCGCTGCTGCTGGTGCCCGGCCTGGCGTCGAACATCGCCAGCGCGGCCATGTCGCTGTACAACGCGACGCTGGACATCGGCGCCTGGCCGTTCTTCTACCGGTTCAAGCGCTACATCATCACGGCCGTGTTCGGGCTGGTGCTGTTCGGGCTGACCTACCTGTTCGTGGTGGCGACGAACTTCCTGACCAACCTCGAGGCGTTCGTCACCATCATGATCGTCACGGCGACCCCGTGGATGGTCATCATCGGCATCGAATTCGTGCTCAGCCGCAACGACATTTCCCCGATCGACCTGCACGCGTTCGCCATCCCCGGGATGCACGGGAAGTACTGGTTCCAGAACGGCGTCAACGTGCGGGCCTTCATCGCCTGGCTCTGCGGCGCGGGGCTCGGCCTCACGTTCTCCACCAACTCGCTGTTCACCGGGCCGCTGGAGAACTCGGTCAGCGGCGTGGACATCTCCTGGCTGGTGGCCGGGGTCTTCGGCGGGCTGGTCTACCTGGCGCTGCGTTACTCGGCGCGCGGTGCGCTCAGCCGGGACGGCGTCCGGGACACGGACCTGGCCGATTCCGTCCCCGGAGTTCCCGGAGTCCCTGGAGTGCCTGGCATGGACGCCTGACGCCGAGCGAGGGAATGAGGACATGAAGAAGTCGGAATCGGTATTTTTCCGCTCGGGTGACCTGCGGCTGCACGCCGCCCGGTTTCCCGGCCGCGGTGACCGGCCGATGGTCGTCGTCCCCGGCATCACCACGCCGGCCGGCGCCTTCGCCGTGGCCGCCAGCCGGCTGGCCGATGTCGGGTCGGACGTCT
Organism: uncultured Actinomycetes bacterium; assembly: GCA_963717125.1. GTDB lineage: Bacteria > Actinomycetota > Actinomycetes > Streptosporangiales > Streptosporangiaceae > RYN-230. The sequence goes on along the minus strand of CAVQVG010000016.1, from coordinate 52,915 downwards.
ACGTGCTCGACATGCGGGGACGAGGGCTGTCGCAACGGGTCCCGTACGGCTCGCACCGGGCCGGTGACTACGCGGACGACGTGCTGGCCCTCATCGACCAGCTCGGGCTGCACCAGCCCGTGCTGGTCGGGCACTCGCTCGGTGCCCGGGTCGTCGCGTGCGCCCGGGCCCGGGTGCCTGGCGCGTCGGCCGGCGTGGTGGCCATCGACCCGCCCATGTCCGGGCCGGGCCGGCGTCCCTACCCGATGGCGCTGGACCGCTTCCTGTCTGGCCTGCACGGGGCGCGCGCCGGCCACGGCACCGAGCAGGCCAGAGCGGACTATCCGACTTGGACGGAGGAGGAGGCGCGGCTGCGCGGGGAATGGCTCGCCTCGTGCGACGAGACCGCCGTGGTGGAGAGCTACGCGTGGTTCCACCTCGAAGCGTTCGAACCGGTCTGGCGCGAGGTCGAGCCGCCCGCGCTGCTGCTCTACGGCGCCAGTAGCCCGGTGGTCACCGCCGAGGACGCGGACCTGCTCCGCCGGGTGAACCCGCGGGCCGAGGTGGTGGCCGTGGCGGACAGCGGTCACATGATCCCGTGGGACAACCTCGCCCAGACGGTCGCCGAGATCGAGGGGTTTCTCTCCCGGCTGGGGGCCAGCGCATGAAGGCAATAGAGGATCAGGACGATACGGAGAGCAGTAGCGTGCGCACTGTCAGCGAAGCCGCCCCGAGCCTGCCCGTGGCCACCGAGATCGAGCGGCGGGCCATCGACTGGATCGACCCGTACAGCCAGGCCTGGCATCTGGTGCGGGCCCGGGACTGGCTTGGCTACCTCGATCCGGCCGCCCCGCTCGAGGCGCGGCTGGCCGTCGTCACCCACGACATCGAGCGGATGTTCCCGAACGGCCCGCAGATGGATAAGGCGACCGGCCGCTGGGACGACCCGCACTACCTGTACGCGCACGCCGCGCGGTCCGCGGAGGTGGTCGGGTTCTGGCTGCACGCGCAGGGCGATGTGCCGGAGAAGTTCGCGCTGCCCGAAGTGCAGCGGCTGATCACGCTGCACGAATTCGGCGGGGTGGGCGGCGCGGATCTGGTCCAGGCGGCCGACTCACTGTCGTTCCTGGAGACGCTGCAGGACATCGTCCGGAAGTGGGTTACCCACGGCGAGTGCGGCGCCGAGCAGGCCCGCGCCAAGCACCGCTACATGGCGGAACGGATCCGGGTCCCGGCGGCGCAGCCGGTGGCGGCAGCGCTGCTGGCGCAGGCGCTCGCAACGCTCGACGACCTGTAGCCGCGGCCCCCCGATGATGACGCCACACCGCGTCGGCCTGATCGTGCCGAGCTCGAACGTGACGATGGAGACCGAGCTACCCGCCCTGCTGGCCCGCGACCCGGCCGTGGCCGGCCGCGGGGTGACCTTCCACTCCAGCCGGGCGGCGCTGCACCGGGTGGACCCGGAGTCGCTGCAGCGCATGGTGGCCGAAAGCGAGCGCTGCGCGCGCGAGCTGGCCGACGCGCGACTGGACGTCGTGGCGTACGCCTGCCTGATCGCCGTCATGGCCAGCGGTCCCCGGGCGCACGAGGCGGAGGAGCGGCGGCTGGCCGCCGAGCTCGCCGCCGCCGGATCCGCCGTGCCGGTGACCAGCAGCGCCGGTGCCCTGGTCCGGGCGCTGCTGGGGCTCGGGGCCGGCCGGGTGGCGATCGTGACGCCCTACCTGAAGCCGCTCACCGGCATGGTCGTCCGCTACCTCGCCGACTACGGGATCAAAGTAGTCGACTCGGTCAGCCTCGAGGTCGCCGACAACGTCGACGTCGGCCGGCTCGATCCCGCGGACCTGAGCGGCCACGTCAGGCGGCTCCACCTGACCGGCGTCGACGCACTCGTGCTCTCCGCCTGCGTGCAGATGCCGTCGCTGGCGGCGCTGGACGAGGTAAGCCGCGAGACGCAGGTTCCGGTGCTGTCCGCCGCCACGGCCACCGCCAGCGAACTGGCCGCGTTGCTGGGGCCGGAGCCGCGCGAGGTAGTGCCGGGGATCAGGTAATAAGGGAGGTCGCGGGGTCAGGGTCAGGCTGGCACGGAGGTGGCGATGGCGGGCGGGGCCGGGCACGAGGATGCTGCACCCATGGTCGAGACGCGGATGGTCGTGGAGTACGGCATCACGCTAGATGGGGTGTGGCTGCCGCTGGCCCTGCTCAGGCGCCTGGCCGAGCACGGCCCGTGGAGCCCGCCGTACACCGAGGCCACCGCGGACCAGGAACGCGTGCTGATCAGCCACGCGCTCGCCGAAAGGCACAACGGCACCGGGCTGCATCGCGGGCCCGGGCTGCCGGGCTTCGTCGCCGCCATACCGTTCGAGCCGACCGCTCCGCTGGAGCGGGCCCGCGACGCCGGCGGCCGGGTAATCCGCGAGTAGCAGGCTCGGGAAGGCCCCGGGCGGGGGCGTCAGCTGCCGCGCAGGTAGTCGTGGATGAGCCGGATCGCGATCGAGCCTTCGCCGACGGCGGACGCCACCCGCTTCACCGATCCGGCGCGGACGTCGCCCGCCGCGAACACCCCGGGCAGGCTGGTCTCGAGGAGCGTGGGCGGGCGGGGCAGCGGCCAGCCGTCCGGCGGGTGGCCGCCGGCCAGCAGGTCGCTGCCGGTGAGCAGGAAGCCCCACCGGTCACGCGCGATGCTGCCCGGCAGCCACTCGGTGCGGGGCTCAGCACCGATCAGCACGAAGACGGCCGCGGCCGGGACGGTCCGCGTCATCCCGGAGAGCCGGTCCTGGAGGGTCAGGCTCTCCAGGCGGCCCGTTCCGCCGCCGTCCCGTGACGACCGTGTTGTGCCGGACGGCGATGTTGGCGGTGCCGGTGATCTCCTTGATGAGGTATTCGGACATGCTCTCAGTTAGGGACGGCCCCCGGACCAGCAGCGTCACCCGGGCGGCGTACCTGGCCAGGTGGACGGCGGCCTGCCCGGCGGAATTCGCCCCGCCCACCACGAACACCTCCTGGTCCTTCATCGCCGTGGCCTCGGTCGTGGCGGCGCCGTAGAACACGCCCGCGCCGGTCAGCGCGTCGAGCGACGGGATGCCGAGCCGCCGGTAGGACACGCCGGTGGCGATGACGACAGCGCGGCTGCGCACCTCAGTCCCACCGGCGAGCGTTATGACGCGGTCCGGTTCCTGGACGTGCAGGCCGGCCGCCGGATTCCCGTAGACGTATTCGGTGCCGAAGTTCCAGGCCTGGGTGAAGGCCCGCAGCGCGAGTTCGCCGCCGCTCACCCCGGTCGGGAAGCCCAGGTAGTTGCGGATGCGCGAGCTCGTCCCGGCCTGGCCGCCGATGGCCTCTGGCTCCAGCACCACCGTGGAGAGCCCCTCGGAAGCCCCGTAGACCGCCGCCGCCAGGCCGGCCGGGCCGGCCCCGATCACGGCGATGTCGTACCGGGCGGCGCCCGGCCTGGTCTTCACCCCGAGAGCCTCGGCGATCTCGGTATTCGACGGGTTGGCCAGCACCCGCCCGTCGAACAGCGCGATCACGGGCAGCGCGGCGGCGGGCCCGGCCTGACGCAGGATCGCCTGTCCCGGCTCGGTGCCGACCGGGTAGAAGCCGAACGGGATCGCGTTGCGGTCCAGCACATCCCGGATCTCGTGCGAGCGCGGGGACCACTCCTCGCCCACCACCCGCACGACCTCGAACCTGGGCCGGTTCGATCTGGCCCAGTCCTCGAGCAACTCGGTGACCGCCAGATGGAACCGCTCGTCCGGCACCGTCACCGGCCTGGCCACGTAGCCATCGATGTGACCAAGCGCGATCGCCTGCAGGATCGTCCCGGCAGCCGGCCCGTATCCCCAATCGGTGAGCAGCAGGCACTTCGCCGCCGGGTGGTACTCACGGACCCGGGCCAGCAACTCGGTCCCGGTCATCCCGGACATCGACTCGCGGGCCAGGACGATGCTGACCGCGCGCCGGCCGTCGCGGAGCTCGGTCAGCAGGCGGACCGGATCGTCGGCGGATCCAGCGCACATGACCTGGTAATCGGCCCCGTACCGCTTACGGAGCTCGCCTTCGACCACGGCTCGCGCGGGCAGATCGTCGTCGACGACCAGCAGGATCGGAGCCGCTGGCCTGGGCGGTACCGGTTCGCTCGGCGTCATGTCACCCCCGACCACCATCCCATCCCGCCGCGCCGCGGGCGGCAAGGCAGCCCGCGGTTAACGCCGCCCGGGCTGGGCGCTACGCCCGCGGCCGGGACGTGCTGGCGGCGGGGATCAGTTCGGCCAGGAAGGCGCGGGCCGCGGCCGACAGCCGCCGGGCGGTCGGGGTGGCCACCGACAGCCGCCAGGTCAGCCGCGGGCTGGCCAGCTCGACGAGGCGCACGCCGGGGAACCCCTGAGCGGCCGACGCCGGCATGAACGCCACGCCGAGGCCGTAGCGGACCAGGGCCGCGGCCGAGGCGTAGTCGGCCACCTCGAACGGTACCTGGCGGTCCAGGCCAGCCGCGGCGAACGCGCGGTCGGACACGGTGCGGTTGCCCCAGCCCGGCGGGAAGTCCACGAACGTTTCGTCGGCCAGCTCGTCCAGCCGCACGGCCGGCTGCCCGGCCAGCGGGTGCCGGGCGGCGCACAGCAGCACCACCAGCTCCTCGCTCAGCGGATGCAGCCGCAGGCCGGCCGGCGGCTGCCCAGGCAGGCCCACCAGGGCCAGGTCGAGCTCGCCCGCGAGCACCTGGCGGGCGAGGCCAGCCGACCCGGCGGCGGACTGCCGCAGGTGCACGGCCACCCGTGGGTGCGAGTCATGGAACCGGCCGAGCAGTTCGGGCAGGTTGACCGCGCCGGTGGAGGTCAGCGTGCCCACGGTGAGCGTGCCGCGCAGCCCAGCCCGGGCCTGCGCCACCGCGTCCTGCGCGGCCTGCGCCGCGGCCAGCGTGGCCCGGGCCTCGGGCAGCAGTGCCTGGCCCGCGTCGGTCAGCGCCACCCGGTGCCGGTCCCGGTCGAACAGCACCGCGCCCAGCTCACGCTCCAGGCCCTGGATGGCGCTGGACACCCCGGACTGCACCACGTGCAGCCGGCGCGCGGCCTTGGTGAAGGACAGTTCCTCGGCCACCACCACGAATTTTCGCAGGCTCTCCAGCGACGGCAGCTGACCTGCGCCGATCTGGGAACCGGACTTCCGGCCGTCCATCGAGACCATGATCACCTGCCGTGCCGCTGAGCTGGGCCGACAGTATGGCGACCCGAGTCGAGGCTAACCGGCCGCTCGGCGCATGATCAATGCAGAGTGCTGTCGCTGTCCAGCCGGAGCCTTCTCACCTTGCGTCCCTTAAATCCCGTCGCCAGGCCAATCCTTCGGACGTTCGGTCGTACCCGTTTTGTGCCTTTGATCGGCGCGCCCAATGCGGCGTGCCGGGAATGGTTCGAATCGGCCGGTATTGAGCCGGGCGCGGTACGTTACGAGGTCCCCGCTTATCTCTGATTGAGATGCTGGTGAGCAACAGTTGTCGTTTGTTTTGATCACCGATGGCGCCGAAGCTGGATGTGGCAGCACATCGAAGGAGCTTTGGACATGACAGTCGCCCAGCCGCTGGCCGACCGGCCCAGCGGATACCCGTTGGATCAGCACGGCAGCCCGGGTGGCCGGGGTGACCCCGGCCGAACGCGCCGGGGTGGCGCCGCCGGGCACCGCCGGTCGGCCCAGGCCGTGAACCGCGGCTAACCGCTTTCCCGCCCATCGGTAGGGTCGAATCATCCGACTGCGTGAGGGGTCTCATGGAATACGTCAATCTCGGTGCGACCGGGCTGCGCGTCTCGCGGATCTGCCTCGGCATGATGAGCTACGGCAACGGCAGCGAACGGGCCTGGGTGCTGGACGAAGACGCGGCCGAGTCGATCGTCCGGGCGGCCGCGGACGGCGGGGTCAACTTCTACGACACCGCGGATGTCTACTCCGCAGGGGCCAGCGAAACCGCCACCGGGCGGCTGCTCGGCAAGATCTTCAGCCGCGAGGAAGTCGTGGTGGCGACGAAGGTGCACGGCCCCACGATGCCCGGCCAGAACGGCCGCGGCCTGTCCCGCAAGCACATCATGGCGTCGATCGACGCCTCGCTGGCCCGGCTGGACATGGATTACGTGGACCTGTACCAGATCCACCGCTGGGACCCGGGCACGCCGATCGAGGAGACCATGGCCGCGCTGCACGACGTGGTCAAGGCGGGCAAGGCCCGGTACATCGGCGCCAGCAGCATGTTCGCCTGGCAGTTCGCCAAGGCGCAGCACGCCGCGGACGCACACGGCTGGACCAGGTTCGTGTCCATGCAGAACTACTACAACCTGGTCTACCGCGAGGAGGAGCGGGAGATGATCCCGCAGTGCATCGACCAGGGGGTCGGCGTGATCCCGTGGAGCCCGCTGGCCCGCGGGCTGCTGGCCGGCAACCGGACCCGGGACGGCGGCAAGCACACTACCCGGGCGAACAGCGACGCGTTCGGCGACATGCTGTACACGATGACCGAGGACTACGACGTCGCGGACCGCGCGGCCGAGATCGCGGCGGACCGGGGGGTGCCGCCGGCCCAGGTCGCGCTGGCCTGGCTGCTGCACCGGCCCGGGGTGACCGCGCCGATCGTGGGCGCCACCAGGGTGGGGCACATCCAGGACGCGCTGGCCGCCGAGCAACTGGAGCTGAGCGCGGACGAGATGCACCGGCTCGGGGAGGGCTACGTCCCGCACGCCATCGCCGGCCACAGCTGACCCGGTCTCTCCGCCCGGCCCAGGCCGGGGCGGACCTGCGGATCGCATCGCGACCAGTTGGTCCGTCCCGGCCAGGGGTCCAATGCCGCTGATTTAAGCCCAAGCGCCACGCCCAGGGCGTTCGGTCGTCTGGACCCAGGAATCAATGCCACTCAGATTAAGTTGATCTTGGTTTCAAGGGTGTGTCGTTCTGCGGTGTTCTGCCTGGTGGCCGTCATGATCGCGGCTTATGGCAGACAATGGCGTGGTGACTGCGGGCGGTCGGCTGACGGACTGGGTGTCGCTCGGCGTGCTGGCCTCGTTCGTGCCCCGGGATGCGGTGGATGACGCGGTCGCGGCGGCGGGCAAGCAGGCGAGGCGGTCGGACGGGAAGCTCCCGCCGCACGTGATGGTCTATTTCGTCATGGCGCTGGCGCTGTTCGCTGACGATGACTATGAGGAGGTCGCGGCCCGGCTGACTGAGACGCTGGCAGCGTGGGGCTGCTGGGATGAGTCGTGGAGCGTGCCGACGTCGGGCGGGATTACCCAGGCCCGGCAGCGGCTGGGCTACGAGCCGGTGAAGGAGCTGTTCTCTGAGGTCGCGGTACCCGTGGCTGAGGAGGAGACCGCCGGGGCGTTCCTGGGGAGCTGGCGGCTGATGGCCATTGACGGGTTCGAGTGGGATGCCCCCGACACGCCGGAGAACGCCGCCGCGTTCGGCTTCGTCGGCACCGGGGCTGAGGACGCGGACGGGCCGGCGTTCCCGAAAGTGCGGGTGGTCACGGTCAGCGAGTGCGCCTCGCATGTGGTCGCGGAGGTGGCGATGGGCGCGGTGGCGGGCAAGGGCGCCGGGGAGCAGTCGCTGGCCCGTACGCTCTACCCGCGGCTGGACGACGGCTGGCTGCTGATCGCCGACCGGAACTTCTTCGACTGGGCGGACTGGTGCACCGCGGCGGACACAGGCGCGGTGCTGCTATGGCGGGTCAAGGCCGATCTCACCCTGCCGGTCCTCGACTTGCTGCCCGACGGGTCCTACTCCTCGGTGCTGGTGAATCCGAAGGTCCGCGGCAAGGCCCGGCAGGCGCTCATCGAGGCGGCCCGCGCCGGGCAGGACCTAGACGAGGCCCAGGCCCGCTACGTCCGGATCATCGAATACGAGATCCCCGGCCGCGACGGCGACGGGAAGGGTGAGCTGATCACGCTGATCACCACGATCACCGAGATGACGGCGGCTCCGGCAGCCCTGCTCGCGGAGGCCTACCATCAAAGGTGGGAGCATGAGACCGGGAATGCCCAGCTCAAGACGTCCCTGCGAGGTCCCGGGCGGGTGCTGCGGTCCAAGAGCCCGGACATGGTCCGCCAGGAGATTTACGGCTACCTGCTCACCCACTACGCCCTGTCGGCCCTGATCTGCCAGGCCGCGACCGAGGCGGGTATCGACCCGGACCGGGTCAAGTTCAAGCGGACCGTCCGCATCGTCCGGCGCCGGGCCGCCGACCCGGCGGCCTTTCCCCCCTGAGCAGCAAGAACGCATCCTCGCCACGGTCATGGCCGACATCACTCGCGCTAAGCACCTCAACCCCAGGCGGCGGCATCGGACCTACCCCGGGTGGTCAAGCGAGCCCGCCACAACTCCTACCGGTCAAACGGCCCGGTGACCACGGCACTCGCCCCCCCAGCCCCGCCACGATCAGCCTGGTCAACCTGCGCCAGGTCACACTCGCAGCATGATCAGCTCACGCTAGCGGCCTTGCCTCCGGCCCCCGCGGCCAGGCGCGAATCCCGGCACCCAGGCCAGGTCCAGCGTGATGATGTATCCATGACCGACTTCCTGGCTGGCTACGTCGTTCCCCCAGGCGCCGGCGTGGCAGGCGATCCGGGCCTGAAGGCGTCGCAGCATTCCACCGGCGGAGCCTTGAGCGTCTTTGAGACCACCATCGAAGCCGGGCCGCCGCTGCATGTCCATGACCAGGAAGACGAGTGCCTCTACGTGCTCGCCGGCGAACTGTCGGTCCGCTGCGGCAGCGACACCTTCGACGCTCCAGCCGGCAGCTTCGTGTTCCTGCCCCGCGGCCGCCCGCACCGGTTCCGGGCCAAGGACCAGCCCGCGAAGCTGCTCCTGATCACCGTCCCAGGTGGCATCGAAGACTACTTCCACCAGATCAACAACGCTGCCACCGACGAAGAGCGCCACCGGATCGGCGAGCAGCACAGCATTCGTGTCGTGCCTGAATGAGCCAGCCGAAGCAGCCGCCCGTCACCATGATCCGGCCACCGTCCAGCCGTTGAAATGGCCCGGCTTTCCGCCTGATCAACTTAGGCTAAGTGGCATTGACCCAGGAATACCGGTAGCAGAACACATCAGAACAGGCCATACAGCAACGGATCGGCCAGTAAGGGTTATGGTGCCTATAGTGCCGGGCGATGTTCTGGTTCTGCAGTACACTATCCGAACATAGCCTTTCTGACGGCGAAGGAGAGCGATGCGTCAGTACCTCGGCACGGTCATTCTTGCCTTGGCAGGAGCTGCGGTAGCCGTCACCGGAGTTGCTGCTCACTGGCCATGGAAGTGGCCGGTATGGACATACTTGACTATCTTCTTCTTGGCCGGGGCCGTGCTGAGCCTTCCTGTGAAAGCGAAGCCTCGAAGCCGCCCTAGGACATTCATCTCGGGAGATGCTAGCGGTTCGGCTTTCGGCAATGTCGATTCGGATGCTGACGTCTTCGTAAGCGGCGATGCTCGCCACGCTCTTTTCTGGAACATAATCCATAGGCAGGAGCCTGAGTGCTAGGAATTCCAGGTCCATGATTCGCTGCGCGAGTTGCGGACGTGATGCCAATGTGGATATTAACCGAAAACCAAAGGCTGACGCGCCAATTTGCGCTGACTGCGAGAAGGCCTTCATTCAGACGATGACAAGCATCCAAGGCAAGCCACCCAGTATCATCTTGGATGACGTTTCAGCAATTGGGGTTGGCAAGGCCGGAATAGTTGCTGACGGGCCGATGCACCTTCAAGTCAACAACTATGTTGCCGTTGATAACTTGGGTCCGGCGTTTGAACTCAGCAGAGGTGCCACTGTTAGCGCCGACGGTGTAGTACATAGAGTGGCTCAGGGCTCTAATGCTTCCAAGGCTAAGAAGCCAAAAATGCCGAAAGCGACACGGCGTGAGAAGGCGAAGTAGTACCCGGGCTCCAGCGTTTCTTTAGGCCCTCCGCTAGCTGTGACAAGTTTCTCTACGGCTTCAAGGGCGCCGCCTACGGCGCGCCAACCATCCGGCCCCGCGGGCCGGATGAAACGTGGGGAGCGCGGAGTCACCGAGAAAAGGCGGACTGGCGAGCCGGGCAGCCACCCGGGCCAGCACGGGAAAGCGGGGCCGCGCTGGGACCATGTGGCGGCGGCCTGCCGCGCCCTGCCGGGCGGGAGCCCTCGGGGGCGCGGCGCCGCACGCCGGTCAGCTCGGCCCGCACCTGCTGGCAGATGGCTGAGGCTCGTAACGCTGTCTCAGTGACCGCGTGTGCAAGATCTGACCGGGGCGTCCTCCGCGCCGGGCATCCTGTCGCCGCGCAAAGATCACCGTCAAGGGCGCGCCCAAGGGCTCGTCCCTTCGGGCAGACCCTTGACTCTGATCTTCCACGGCAAGGCCCGGCACCTATCAGGAGGACGGGACCACTCCGAGGACAAACCGGCGGTAATATCAGCTCCCACCGTAGACCGAATTAACTAGGATGCTTGCCTGATGCAAGTAGGGGGCAGGTTATGGGACATGTACCTGACCACAAGTCAGCACGAAAACTTCCAATCCGGCGTAGACGCCAAGGAAAATTCACTGGCAGACTAGTGTCTGAGGAGGGAATTAATAATGCACTCCGTCGTCTACTACTAGGCGCCCAGCGCTATATGTTTATAATAAACAGGTCCACGGTCAACGCTGACACCGGTGAAAGTCAAGATGCTAGCATTTCCCTCTCTGAGACAGATCCGCCATCACTAGAAGGTTCGCTTGATCCTCGAGTAAAGCACTCGCGCCATGTCATCATCGTGATTATAGAGAGTGACGGCGGGGCGGCTAAAATTGACCTTACGCGACGTAACTGGGAAATATGGATAACAAGCGCAACCATACGTGACAAACTCTATGCATTCAACCAAGATCTACGAAGCGATGCTCATAGTCGGCTGGTTACCGCTACCGCTGCATTCTGGATCTTTAGCCTTCCGGGCTGGAGCTGGTTCCTGCTGTTCCTCGGCTGGTCATTTTTTAGCCCACAAGGCCGCTATGAAGTATGGTCTACCAGCCGCCCGGAAGATGCGTCGGTCGCATCACCGGCATGGCTTGTGCACTTCACGCAGACCATGGGAAAACTGTGGCCGATCTTTATTCTGGCGAGCCTAGTGATAGCCTCTATAATTTTGCTAAGCGGAGGCCTCAGAATTTGGCCAAAATTTCTTTCTCGGCCTTCTTTTCAGAGAGCAGCTTATGAAATACGGTCGAACTTCATGCTTCCCGAAAATATAAATAGTCCACTTTTTGCTAGCTTGGTAGGAGCCGTTGGCGGTGCAATAGTCACTTATTTACTCGTCCGCTACCTAGGGTGATCTTCGATGAGATGTGTTCAACTTGCCATCTATATGAAGATCTACGCCCACTCATTCCCAAGCTGATAGTCCGGGCAGGGCAATCGCGGCCGTTCATTGTCAACTGCGGCTTGACACTCAACCCCCGACCGGCCCCGCCAGCGCATCTGTCTCTGACTGGCTGGATTTCGGCCTGGACAGCAGCGCTCAACGCCATCGGTTGCTGCGCACCGCCGAGCGCTGTTCTGGCAGGTCGATCGCCTTAGAGTCGGTAGGGGACACCCGTGTACATCAGTACGGATCAGAAGGTGGAGCGGCCAGGCCACCCCCGACACGCGCGCCGACCGGGTAACCAGATGAGTAACGATCGCCGCCGCCATCGAACGGCAGCGAACACTAATGGACAGTGCTCCCAGGCCAGACGTATTGCAGCCCAGTCAGTCTGCCTCACTAGTTGGCTTCGGTACGAAGAGGCCACTAGTATTGCCGAATCCGGCCGTAGTTGTGTATCAAGAGCGGGCGCCCCTACGCGGCGCACCATGGCCGCAACAACAGCCTCACTGCACACTACACGGATGTATTTTTGGTTGACTTGCTCGCCAGTACCCCGTCTCCACGGGAATAGGCGGCGCAAGAGAGCGGGCGATCCAGCTAGCTCCTTCCGTGCGAGCTTAAACGACCGACTGAAACCGCCCACCACCTAAGTCAAGATCACGACCGCGATGATCGTCTCTGCACTTCCGGACAGGTCTAGTCCCAGACGTTGCGGCCCTGATCCCACAGCGCCTGTACATGTCCGGCGAACCGGTCGAAAACCCCGTCGTCTTGGTGGCGGCGGAAGTGGAACGCGGGGGAGTTGTGGCCGACCAGGTTCGCCAGGTGCGGGGTCACGATCATGTCGTGATCGAAGACAAAGGCCGACAGGGCGATGTGCCGGTCGGAGAACCGCGCTTCGATTCCCTCGGTGCCGCGCAGCTTACGCAGTTCATCAAGGGTGACCGCGATCCGGGTGGAGACCGTCAGGGAGGTCTGCTCCACCTCTTCGCGGTTCCGGGTCACCTCACTGTCCGGGTCGCCCAGCAGGAACCGGACGCGGCAGCCCTGGGACGCTTTCCGGCGCAGCGCAGCCCCGAGATTGGGCTGCTCAATCCACAGGAAGTAGTTCGTGTAACCCGCGAACGTGATCTCGGTTTTGGCGTCCGTAATCAGCCTGCGCCACAACGATGCCGGGCATGCCGACCGGTAAGGGTAGACGGCTGCTACCTCGCGGTCCGGTCCGGTCTTGACCGCGTCGCGGATCGCCTCTGGCCAGAGCACGGCCTCGTCAACCTCCAGAACTTCACACGCAGCCCAGCGGTGGCGTGGGTGAGGAACACGAGAGTCCTGCACCCAGCGGGCGACTGTCTTCTCGTCTACCCCAATCCGCCGCGCTAGCGCTTGTTCTGTCATCTTCGCATCGCTCATAGCGTGGCGAAGTGCCTGGTTTGGCACGGTTTCGACACCCCCTGGACACTTCGGACGTTTCTGTAAACCTAACGGGAAACGTCTTCAGCGTCCACGGAACGGCGTACCAACGGCCCTGCTGGCCGGTTACACATTGACACACAGCAAACACAGCAAGCACATCGGATACGCGTGTCACCGTCACCTCCTCAACCAGTGCACCCGGACGCGAATGCCTAAGACAGCCGCACCATTAGTCACCTGGTCCCGCAGCTTCCCCGCTGCACCTGAGCAAATCCGCGAAGCCCGCCGTTTCCTCGCCGGCATCCTCGATGGCCACCAGGTAGCCGATGACGCCTTACTGTGCCTGTCCGAGTTGGCCACGAACGCGATCATGCACAGCCGCTCCCGCCAGCCCGGCGGCTGCTTCACCGTCCGCGCGCAGTTGCACGGCCAGCGCCTGCGGGTGGAGGTCCGCGACCAGGGCGGCCCCTGGCACTCACCCACCCGCCCAAGCGCGGACGAGCAGAACGGCCGGGGGTTACTGATCGTCGGCCAGCTCGCCACCAGATGGGGCTGCGAAGGGCACAGCCAGCACGGCTGGACGACCTGGTTCGAAATGGACACGCACCCCGCGTGCGAGGCCGCCCGGTGACCAAGAGCATTGACCCGATGCGGGACGACGCCGGGGTGCGGCTGCGCACGCTGCGGCTGCGGCGCGGCCTGTCCCAGGTCGCGCTGGCCGACCTGGCCTGCATCTCACCGGCGTTCGTGTCCATGGTCGAAAACGGCCAGCGGACGCTGACCCGCGCCAGCGACATCCTCGCGGTGGCCGACGTGCTCAAAGTCTCCCCGCTCTACCTGGCCGACGGCCGCGACGACACCCCCGCACCGGCCCGGCCCGCCCCACGGACTATGCCGTTCCCGGCCCGCGCCGATCCCCTCACGCTGGCCCGCCACCAGCAGCTCGCCCGCCAGTACAGCGCGCTGCTGGCCGCCGGCGATGGCCGCGCCGCCGGGGACTGGCTGCGCCGCCTGGCCCGCGAGCCGGCCGTCAGCCCGTGGCTGCTGATTGACCAGCTGGCCACCTTGCACCTATCCCGGTCACTGGGTGGAACCTCCCCGGGCGGTCAGGGGGTGGGCGGGTAGTCCAGGTTGAGCGACCGGGCCAGCTCGGCCAGGGTGATCTCGAACATCGGCTCGGCGTCATCCAGCGCGAAGCCCAGGTGGCCGAACACCTCCATGCTCACGATCCCGTACAACCGCACCCAGCAGCTCAGGAACGTGAGCATGGCGCCCAGCGGCAGGTCGGTGCCGAGGGCGTCGCGATAGCGGGTCAGCTGGTCCCGCAGGCCCGGATCGATTTTCTCCGGGGCCGGCACCGGGAACGGCCGCTTGCGCCACAGCTCCAGGAACAGGGCGAAGAAAGTGCCCGCGAACCGGCGGGCGCACTCCTCGGCGAAGTCATCGTTCTCGACGTTCACGCCGGGCAGCGGTGTCCCGAAGAGCAGGGAGAACTCGGCCCGGTGGTGCAGAGCCCAGTGCCGGAAGGCGCGGCAGGCGGCGCTCACCTTGGCGGTCATGTCGCCACCCGCCGCCGCGCCGGCCGCGTCGATGGCGGCTTCGATCTCGTCGGCTAGCTCGCCGAAGATGTCCCCGCAGACGTTCTGCAGCAGGTCCTCGTGGCTGCCGAAGTAGCGGTACAGCGCCGGGGCGGTCATCCCCATGTCCCGGGCGATGGCGCGCAGGGTGACCGCTTCGGGCCCTTGCCCGACCAGGATCTTCCGCGCCGTCTGCTTGATCTCCACGGTCGTCTCGGCACGGACGCGATCACGTCGGCTCAGCGTCTCCGGCAAGGGGTGCGCCTCCTGATCGCCGCTCCTGATCGCGGCTTGCTGAGAGCCCGCTGTGATGCGGGTGGCCATCGGGTAAACAGCCTTGACACTAGTAAACGCCATATGCAAGGTTAACGCTATTAGCAGTTTACGGTGTTCACGCTTGTGATTCCTGGTAGCAGTCTAGGCGGTGGAGGACCCGATGTTCGAGTCATGGGGACGCCTGATGTACGCGCGGCGGCGGCTGGTGCTGGCGCTGGCCGGCCTCGTGGTGGTGGCCGCGGCCGTCTGGGGGACCGGCGTGTTCGGCGCGCTGCAATCCGGCGGCGGCTTCAGCGCGCCGAACAGCCAGAGCCAGCAGGAGAGCGACCTGGCCGCGCGGACGTTCGGCCGGAACACGGCCGACGTGGTGGTCCTCTACACCAGCCACAATCTGACCGTGCACGACGCCGCGTTCCGGACCGCGGTCACCCGGACGCTGGCCGCGCTGCCCAAAGACGAGGTGCCGACCGCCGCGACCTACTGGACGACCAGGTCGCCACAGTTCGTCGGGGACGGCGGCCATGCTACCTACGTAGCTTTGCAGCTGTCCGGCGGTTCCGACTCGGCCCGGCTGAACACGTACGCCGAGATCCAGGGCAAGCTGGCCGCCCCCGGGCTGACCAGCCAGGTCGGCGGGCAGGTGCCGACCTACTCGGCGATCAACAAGGACGTCAAGTCAGACATCGGCCGGGCCGAGGCCATCTCCCTGCCGGTGCTGCTGGTCCTGCTGCTGGTGATCTTCGGCAGCCTGGCCGCGGCCAGCCTGCCGCTGGCCATCGGGGGCATCGGCATCCTCGGCTCGTTCGCCGCGCTGCGGTTGCTCACCCTGGTCACCGGGGTGTCCATCTACTCGATCAACATCACCACGATCCTCGGCCTGGGCCTCGCCATCGACTACGGCCTGTTCATGGTCAGCCGGTTCCGCGAGGAACTGCACCGGCAGCCCAGCACCGAGGACGCGGTGGCGCGCACAGTGGCCACCGCGGGCCGCACCATCGCGGTGTCCGGGGTCACCGTGGCCGTGGCGCTGGCCGGGCTGATGCTGTTCCCCGAGACGTTCCTGCGCTCGATGGGCTACGGCGGGGTGGCCACCGTGCTGGTGGACATGCTGGCCGCGCTCATCGTCCTGCCCGCGCTGCTGGCCGTGCTCGGCCCCCGGGTCAACGCGCTGCGGGTGCGCCGCGCCGCGGGCGGGCCGCCCCGGGACGAGCAGAGCGGCGCCTGGTACCGGCTGGCCCGCGGCGTGATGCGCCGGCCGGCCGTGTACGCCGTGGTGATCGTGATCGCGCTGCTGGCCCTGGCCGCGCCGTTCCGGCACATCAGCTGGGGCGGCACCGACGCCCGCTCGCTGCCCGCGGGCGCCCCGGCCCGGGTGGTGACCGAGGCGCTGAACCGGGACTTCCCCGGCAACCCGGCCAGCCCGATCGAGGTGCTGGCCAGGCTGGACGGCCCGGCCGCGGCACCGGCCCAGCAGGCCGCGCTCGCCGCGTATCTGCACCGCCTGGAGCGCGTCCCGGGTGTCTCGGCTGCCCAGGTGACTGGGCTGCGGGGGACGGCCGTCCGCATCGACCTTCGTTATGCAGCGGATCCTTCCTCCGTATCGGCGCGGCAGCTGGTCGCGGCGGTGCGCGCGGTCCCGGCCCCAGCTGGCAGTCACGTCTACGTGGGCGGCGTGACTGCGCAGCTGGTGGACGAGCTGGCCAGCCTGGGCCACACCCTGCCGTGGATGGCGCTGGTCATCTGCCTGGCCACGTTCGTGCTGCTGTTCCTGGCCTTCGGGTCGGTGGTGCTGCCGGTCAAGGCGATCCTGATGAACGCGCTGTCGCTGTCGGCCACGTTCGGGGTCATCGTCTGGATCTTCCAGGAGGGGCACCTGTCCGGGCTGCTCCGGTTCACCCCGACCGGCAGCATCGACCCGGCCATGCCCATCCTGCTGCTGGCCATCGTGTTCGGCCTGTCCATGGACTACGAGGTGTTCCTGCTGTCCCGGATCCGGGAGCGCTACGACGTGACCGGCGACAACCCCGCGGCCATCGCCAGCGGGCTGCAGCGCACCGGCGGGCTGATCACCAGCCTGGCGCTGATGCTGGTGGTCGTGGTGGGCGCGTTCTCCGCGTCCGGCATCACGTTCATCAAGCTGCTCGGCGTGGGCATGATCGTCGCGCTGATCGTAGACGCGACCATCGTCCGGGTGCTGCTGGTGCCGGCCACCATGCGGCTGCTCGGCCGGGCCAACTGGTGGGCGCCCGGGCCGCTGAGCCGGGTGTACCGGCGGTACGGCATCGGGGAACAGGACGCGCCGCAGCCACCGGCGGGGGCCGAGGCCGAGGCCGAGCCGGTGCGGAGCTGAGCCGGGTCCGGCAGCCCGGCTCAGGGCCGGCCGTCCCCGATCGCGGGACGGCCGGCCCACCCTGGCCCGGCCGCGTCAGCAGTTCGGGTTCGGCCGCACCGGGCCCGCGAAGGCGCCGATGGTGCCCGGCCCGACCGAGCCGTACTGGGCGTCCTGGCCGAACGTGTTGCCGTTGCGCATGTTGCCGAACTCCCACACGCAGCTGCCGCCGACCATCGCCTGGGTCCAGTACGGATAGAAGTGCCCTGGGCCCTTGGGCGGCAGCACGCAGCCCGCTCCGGTCGTCAGGTTGCAGTTCGTGTTGAACTCCGTGGCGCTGGCGTCGGTGACGAACTGGATGGCCGGATATCGGTTGCCGCCGACCGTGGTCGGCTGCTGTTGCAGGAACGAGGACGGGTACCGGTCCGGCCGCACCGAGTTCGGCCAGTCCGCCCGGTACGGCGTGCCGTCGTAGTCCAGGTCGCCGATCGCGTCGAGGTACACGGCGCAGCCGGTGACCTGATTCGGCGCCGCGAGGCCACCGTGCTTGTCGCCGAACCGGTAGCACGGCGCGTCGTTCGGCTCGAGCCCGGCCTTCGGCGTGTCCTTGCCCACCTCGTACGGCCCTGAGCAGTGCTTGTAATACGTGTCGGTGCGGTGCGCCCCCACCGCGATGGTGGCGGCACCGCTGACCGACGTGCACGGCTCGAAGTGGCCGATCTCGAACTGGTCGTTGATCATGTAGGGCCCGATGCCCCACGGGATGATGTTCTGCGACCGGGCGGTGTTGTACTCCGGCTGGAAGTTGAACCGATGGCCCGCGCAGCTGAACGGGTCGGTGTTCATGAAGCCGTTCGCGCCCGATGCGATCATGAAACCGCTCTGCCTGGTCGTCCAGTCGGTCTCCCGGACTTCGAGCGCATGACCTCCCGGGATCTTGGCGTTGAACATCTGCACCGTTATCCGGTCGCCCGGGTTCATCAGCAGCGTGTGCCGGTTCGGCCGGAACGTGGCCTGGTTACTCAGCTGCGGGCTGGGCGGTCCCGGTGGCATCCCGTTGGTCTGCACGAAGGCGAAGTTGACCGGCTCGGTGCATTGCGCGTTGCACGCGCCCGAGCCGTTCCCGCTGCACTCCAGGCTGTCGATGTTCAGCGCCGAGCACCAGTGGCTGTTGTCGCAGCTGATGGCGTCGGTGAACGGCGCGAACCCGGGCGGGTAGAACTGCAGCTCCACGAACGCCGCGCCCGCGCCCGGGTAACTGCCGGACGGCGCGTTCGCGTCCGACTGCGGCGTGCAGGGCAGCAGCGGCGCGGAATGCGGGTCGCACACCGTGGTGGAGAACCACGGCGCGATGGTCAGCTCGAACGAGTGTGTGACATCCGTCCCGGGATGGCGCACGGTCGGCAGCTTGGCCGGCTCGACTGGGAGCCGTTCGTTGAAGGTGACGTTGTTACCGGAGCCCGGCTGGTTGGAGATGAACCGGACCGACGGCTCGTCGTGCCCGATGTAGTGGTCGTTGTCCTCGAACCGGCTGACCCCCGGCCCGCGCGGGTCGATGCAGGGCAGGCCCTGTTTCACCGCCCGCTGCGTGGTGCTCAGGCCGTTGCAGTCGAGCTCGCCGGTGGCATGCGGTGCCACCCCGGCTGGTGCTGACCGGGCGGCCATGGATACCGCCGGCATGGCGCCGCCCAGCGCCAATGCCGTGACCGCCCCCGCGATCACCGCCGTGATGGCGGACAGCCGGTTACCCCAGAGATGTCGGCGCATGGTGATATGCCCCCTTATCGATCCCCCACCTGGCGGCCGGTGCCGCTCCCGGCGACGCACTCACCTCGGCGACCGACCGTGCCGGGCACGCCCCACAGCGTGCCCTGCTCTCCCTAATCTGCGCCCGTCTCGGCGTATCGGCAACAGTGCGCAGCCGTAAATTGCCGGCTGGAGGCGCGCCGGCCCGGTCAGCCGCCCCGTGGTTGGCCGGCCCGTGGTTGGCCGGCCTCGTGGTTGGCCGGGCCCGTGGTTAGCCTGCACTGACGGCCAGCGCGAGCGGCAGCACCGCGGGCGCGCCGGCCTCGCGGAGCAGCTTGGCCGCGACGGTCATCGTCCACCCGGTCTCGATCCGGTCGTCGATGAGCAGCACCGGGCCGTCCAGGCCGGCCACGGCCGCGCCAACCGGGCCGGGCAGCACCAGTTCGCGCCACACCGCCTGGAGCCGCTGCGGGCTGTTGAACTGCCGCGGCCCGGGCCCGTGGCCCGCGTAGCCGAGCGAGCCGAGCAGCGGCAGCCGCCCGACCCCGGCGATCCGCCCGGCCAGGCTGCCGACCAGCCGGGGCCGGCTCCGGCTCGGCAGGCTGACCACCCCGGCCGGCCGCTGCGGCCACTCCCACGCCGAGAGCACCTGCACCAGGGCGGCCACGAGATCGTCCGGCACCACGTCCGGATCTTCCTGCTCAACGCCCTCCGGTGTGTCACCGCCCAGCACGGCGCGCAGCCGCACTCCCCACCCAAGCCCGGTCAGGCGGCCGAGCGCCCGGCCGGTGTCGGCGGCCAGCCCCGGGGCGATCTTGCCGGATACGTTGACGCCCAGGGCCGGCATGCCGGGCGGCCACATCCGGCGCGGGGTGACATCGAGCCCGGGGCGGAGCAGCCGGGCCTGCGCGGCCTCCACGCCGGCCGCGGGCACCTCGGCGGGCCAGGGGTGGCCGGTGCAGTTGTCGCACCGGCCGCATGGCCCGGCCGCGGGGTCGTCGAGCTGCTGCCGGAGGAACTCCATCCGGCACTGGCTGGTGCCCAGGTAGCTGAGCATGGCCTGCTGCTCGCGCTGCCGCTCGGCGGCCACCCGGGCATACCGGTCCGCGTCGTAGGCCCACGGCTCGCCGGTCGCGGTCCAGCCGCCGCTGACCCGGCGCACCGCGCCGTCCACGTCGAGGACCTTGAGCATCATCTCCAGCCGGGCCCGGCTCAGGTCCACCTGGGTTTCCAGCGCGCTGGCCGACAGCGGCCGGCTGGCCGCGCCGAGCGCGGCCAGCGTGGTCCGGACGACCGGCTCCGGCGGGAAGGCCAGTGAGCTGAAATAGGCCCAGATGTCGCGGTCCTCGGGCCCGGGCAGCAGGATCACCTCGGCCCGGGGCACCGCCCGGCTGGCCCGGCCGATCTGCTGGTAGTACGCGACCGGCGACTGCGGCGCGCCCAGGTGCAGCACGAAACCCAGGTCCGGCTTGTCGAAGCCCATGCCCAGCGCGCTGGTCGCCACCAGGGCCTTCAGTTTCCCGGCCAGCAGCGCCTGCTCGGCGTCGAGCCGCTGGGCCTGCTCGTCCCGGCCGGTGTACGGGGCGACTTCGTGCCCACGGTCGCGGAGGAACGCCGCGGTCTCCTGGGCCGCGGCCACGGTGAGCGCGTAGATGATGCCGGAGCCGGGCAGCTCGGCCAGGTGCCCGTCCAGCCAGCCGAGCCGCTGCTGCGCGGTGGCCAGCCGGACCACGGCCAGCCGCAGGCTGTCCCGGTCCAGCGGGCCGCGCAGCACCAGCACCTCGCCGCCGCCGCTGTCGCCGCTGGCCAGCTGCTCGGCGACGTCGCGGGTGACCCGGGCATTGGCGGTGGCCGTGGTGGCCAGCACCGGCACGCCGGCCTGCAGCCCGGCCAGCAGCGTGCGCAGCCGGCGGTAGTCGGGCCGGAAGTCGTGGCCCCAGTCGGAGATGCAGTGCGCCTCGTCCACCACCAGCAGCCCGGCCGTGGCGGCCAGCTGGGGCAGGACGAGGTCGCGGAACCCCGGGTTGTTCAGCCGTTCCGGGCTGACCAGCAGGACGTTGACCGCACCGGCGGCGATCTCCGCGTAGATCTCGTCCCACTCGGTGACGTTGGCCGAGTTCACCGTGCGGGCGTGCAGGCCGGCCCGGGCAGCCGCGTCGATCTGGTTGCGCATCAGCGCGAGCAGCGGGGAGACGATCACGGCCGGCCCGGCGCCGCGGGCCCGCAGCAGCGCGGTGGCCACGAAGTAGACCGCCGACTTCCCCCAGCCGGTGCGCTGCACGACCAGCGCGCGGCGGCGGCCGCCGGCCAGCGCCTCGATCGCCGTCCACTGGTCCGCGCGCAGCCGGGCCTGCTCCCCGGCCAGCGCACGCAGGCAGCGCTCCGCCTCGTCGCGCAGGTCGTCCGCAGCCTCGCCGGAACGGGCCGCTTGGTCAGTGGGGGTGGCAGCCATGCACCCCTTGTTATCAGCACCCACCGACATCCGTCCGGGGTGTCACCGTGGCAGACGGCCAGCAGCGAACTATCCTGCCAGCAGGTGGAAGGGATTTTTCGACCATGGAGGAGACCGGCCGTAGCGCAGTTCCGGTGCCCGCGGGAAGGAAGTGAGCTGCGGTGGATTATGTGAAGGCCCTGTTCAGCGTCAAGGGCCTGGTCATCGTGGTCTACGTCCTGATCGGCGTGTTCCTGAACACGGCGTCCCCTCACCTGCCGCACGCTGGACTCAACCTGACCGCACTGCACAGCTGGGTGCAGTACTTCATCTCGATCTTCTTCTGGCCACTCGGCTTCTGGCACCCCACGTTCACCGTGGGCAAGTGGCCGGCCTGCGTCGTTCTGAGCCAGCGGGCAGTCAGCCGCCGAGCCGCCCGGCGATGTAGAGCAGCAGGATCACCCCGCCAATGAGCAGCACGGCCACCCCGCTGTGCCGCCACGCGGTCTTCCGCACCGTGCCCACGGCGTTCTTCGAGGTATTCAGCTGGCGCATCGAGGCGCGAGCGGCTCCAAAGCGGTAAGCCGCAAACCCGGCCAGGATGCCGCACACCAGGAACAGCACCACCATTCCCCCAGCTTGCCACCATCCTGGCTGGTCCCGCACCGTGGGATACTCTCGGTAAACATCGGATGTGCGCGGATGTCGGTAGCCAGGGCCTGGGGCAGCAGCGCAGTGGGCGGTTCGGGTACGGAGGGCAGCCGTGGCGCTGACTGACGAGGCGATCGAGAAGATCAAGGCCATGATCGTCTCGGGCACGCTGCGGGCCGGGGACCGGCTGCCCCGGGAAGCGGACCTGGCCGCTGAGCTGGGCCTGTCCCGCAGCTCGCTGCGCGAGGCGGTCAAGGCGCTGTCCCTGGTCAACATCCTGGACGTGCGGCGTGGCGACGGCACCTACGTGACCAGCCTGCAGCCGCCGCTGCTGCTCGAGGCGCTCAGCTTCATCGTTGACTTCCACCGCGACACCACGGTGCTGGAGTTCCTCCAGGTGCGCCGGATCCTGGAGCCGGAGGCCACGGCCATGGCGGCGGAGCGGATCACGGCCGCGGACGTGGACGGGCTGCGCGGGCTGCTGGACAGCCTGGGCGACGATCCGGGGGTGGAGGACCTGGTCGCCAACGACCTGGAATTCCACCGCCGGATCTCGGCCTGTTCCGGCAACAGCGTGCTGTGCTCGCTGCTGGATTCGCTGTCCGGGCCGACGTCCCGGGCCCGGGTCTGGCGCGGGCTCACCCAGGCCGGCGCGACGCAGCGGACGCTGGCCGAGCATCGCGCGATCCTGGACGCGCTGAGCTCGCACGACCCGGTGGTGGCCCGGTCCTGGTCCACCGTGCACATCGCCAGCGTCCAGCAGTGGCTGGCCTCCGTGCTGTAAGTCCGGCTACGGCAGGCCTGGCGGTAAGTCCGGCGGCGGCAGGCGCAGCCGGTAGCACCGGGCCGCGTTCCCGGCCAGCAGGCCGGCCAGCTCGGCCTGGCTGAGCCGGCCGTCCAGCGCGGTGACGGCCAGCCGCAGCACGTCGCCGTAGCCCGCGGCCAGGATGCACACCGGCCAGTCCGAGCCGAACATCAGCCGGCCCGGCCCGAAGCAGTCCAGCAGCCGGTTCGCGTACGGGGTGATCTGGCCCGGCGTCCAGCCCGGGCCCGCTTCGGTGACCAGCCCGGACAGCTTGCAGCTGACGTTGGGCGCGGCGGCCAGTTCGCCGAGCCGGGTGGACCAGGGCTGCTGCTGGCCATGCGCGATGTCCGGCTTGGCGCCGTGGTCCAGCACGAAGCGGACCTCGCCGAGATCGCGGGCCACGGCGATGGCCGCGGGTAGCTGCCCGGGCCGGATCAGCAGGTCGTAGGCCAGCCCGGCGTCGCCTACCGCGCGCAGCCCGCGCCGCACGTCCGGCCGGCTGAGCCAGTCCGGGTCCGGCTCGTCCTGGACCAGGTGCCGGACGCCGACCAGCCGGTCACCGCCGGGCAGCTGGCGGAGCCGGGCCAGCTCGTCGCGGATGCCCGGGGCGGTGAGGTCGGCCCAGCCGACCACGCCGGCCACCAGCGCCGAGCCGCCCGCCAGGGCCAGGAACTCTTCGGTCTCCGGGGCCGAACGCAGCACCTGGACCAGCACGCTGGCCGTCACCGAGTGCTGGGCGGCGAGCTGGCTGAACTCCTGGATGCCGAACGGCCGGCGCAGCTGCGGCAGCGCGTCCAGCCAGGCGTGGCGGCGGGCGCCCGGATCCCAGAGATGATGATGCGCGTCAACGATAGGCACGCCAGGCGGCCCCGTCCGGGTAGCTGAACTCCTTGACCGACTCGGGTTTCAGCTCGGCGGACCCGCCGGGCGACCGCGGCGTGACGTACCGGCCGCGGTCCACCCGGGCCGGCGCGGTGAAGTGCTCGTGCAGGTGATCGATCCATTCGATCTGGCGGTCCTCGGTCGTGCCGGACAGCGCGACGAAGTCGAACATGGACAGGTGCTGGACCATCTCGCACAACCCCACACCGCCGGCGTGCGGGCAGACGGGCACCCCGAACTTGGCCGCCAGCAGCAGGTTGGCGACGTTCTCGTTGACCCCGGCCACCCGGCAGGCGTCGATCTGCATGACGTCGATGGCCTGCGCCTGCAGTAGCTGCTTGAACACCACCCGGTTGGCCACGTGCTCACCGGTGGCCACCGGGACCGGATGCACGCCGCGGCGGATCTGCGCGGTGCCCAGGATGTCGTCCGGGCTGGTCGGCTCCTCGATCCAGGCGGGCCGGAACGGCGCCAGCGCACCGACCCAGGCGATCGCCTCGGGCACGTCCCAGACCTGGTTCGCGTCCAGCGCGATGCGCACCTCGTCGCCGACCGCGCCCCGGGCGATCGCGCAGCGCCGCAGGTCATCGTCGAGGCGCGCGCCCACCTTGAGCTTGACCTGGCGGAAGCCGTCCTGCACCGCCTCGGTGCACAGCTCGGCCAGCCGGCCGTCGGAATAGCCCAGCCAGCCGGGGGTGGTCGTGTAGGCCGGGTAGCCGTCGGCGAGCAGCGCCTTCATCCGGCTCTCCCGGCCGGGCGCGGCCCGCTCCAGCAGCCCGGTGGCCTCGTCCGGGGTCAGCACGTCGGACAGGTAGCGGAAGTCCACCAGCGAGACGATCTCGGCGGGGGACAGCTCGGCCAGCAACTGCCAGAGCGGCTTGCCCGCGCGCCGGGCGGCCAGGTCCCAGCACGCGTTCAGCACCGCGCCGATGGCCATGTGCACCACGCCCCGCTCCGGGCCGAGCCAGCGCAGCGGGCTGTCCCCGGTCAGCCGCCGGCCCAGCCCGCCCAGGTCGGCCATTATCTCCTCGAGGTCCCGGCCGGCCAGGAACGGCTCGATGGCCCGGATGGCGGCCAGCTGGATGTCGTTACCCCGGCCGATGGTGAACACGTGCGCGTGGCCGGCCAGGCCGTCCGGCGCGTCCGTGCGCACGATCAGCGCCGCCGCCGAGTAGTCCGGGCTCGGGTTCATGGCGTCCGAGCCGTCCAGCATCCGGGAGGTCGGGAACCGGACGTCATACGTCTCGAAGCCCAGGATCGTCGTCATGACGGATTCTTCCTGCCGCTCATTCGGCCGCGGCCTCGCCGCCGATCACCCTGGCCAGCACCAGGGCGACCAGGATGACGGCGCCATCGATGGCCTCGATCCAGTAGTTCGGCGCGTTGGCCAGGTCAAGAATGTTCTGCACCAGACCGAGCAGGATCACACCGGACGCCGCGCCGACCATGTTCCCGCGCCCGCCCTGCAGGCTCACCCCGCCGATCACGGCCGCCGCGAACACCGCGAAGATGATGCCTTCCTGATAGCCCTGCTGGCCGGTGACGGCCGAGACCCGGCCGGCTTCCATCAGGCCGCCGACCGCGGCCAGCACGCTGCCGGCCACGTAGACGCCCAGCCGGATCCGGTTGACCTTGATCCCGGCCGCGCGGGCCGCCTCCCGGTTGCCGCCGACCGCGTAGATGGCCCGGCCCACCCGGTGATAGCGGAGGAACAGCCCGGTGGCCACGAAGATGATCGCGGTGACGATGAGCGAGACCGGCACCTTGCCGATGTAGGCCGCACCCAGGTAGGTGAACGCGGACGGCAGGTTGAACAGCGTGTTGCCCTTCACGATGCCTTCCTGCAGGCCGGCCAGGACGATCGTCATGCCGAGCGTGACGATGAACCCGTTCAGCCGGCCCCGGACGATCAGCAGGCCGTTCACCAGGCCGACCGCCGCGCCGACGGCCAGCACGAGGAGGATGCCGAAGAACGGGTTGAGCTTGGTGCCAGAGCCGAACGCGGACACCGGGACGATCAGCCAGGCGGCCACCATCGGGGCTAGCCCGTACGTGCCTTCCAGCGACAGGTCCATGCCGCCGATGAGCAGGATGAGGCTCTCCCCGACGACGACGACGCCGAGCGCCGAGATCTGCTGCCCGATCCCGGAGATGTTCGACACGGTGAGGAACGCGCTGTTCACGAACGTGCCGATGATGAGGAGCACGGCCAGCACCGGCAGCAGCGCCGCTTCCCGGATCAGCGAGATGGCGGTCGCGCTGCGGCTGCGCCCTTGCAGCACGGCTTCCACCGCGGCCCGGCCGCCGTCGGCGACCGTGGTGCCGGTGGCATCCGGACGTTCTGTCATGAGATGCCTCCCGTTGGCCGGTGTCCGTTGCCGCCGGGTCGCGGGTCTCGGCTGATTCCCTCACTGGCCGCGATGAGGGCCTCCCGGTCGAACGGCGGCTCGGCGAACTCGGTGAACCGCTCACCGCGCAGCAGCACGATCACCCGGTCGCAGATGACCAGGTCGTCGAGTTCGTCGGTGGCCAGCAGCAGGCCCGCACCGGTGCGCTCGGTGACCGCGGCCAGCTCGGCCAGCAGCAGCGCCTTGGACGCCACGTCCACCCCCCGGGTCGGGGTGATGGCCACGATGAGCCGCGGCTTGCGGGCCAGCGCCCGGGCCACGGTGACCTTCTGCTGGTTCCCGCCGGACAGCTCGGCCACCGGCTGCCCGAGCCCAGCCGAGATGATGGCCAGCCCACGGGCGAACGGCGCCGCCGCGGCGGCCCGGGCCCGCGGCCGGACGAAGCCCAGCATGGTGGCCAGCCAGTCGGTGATCGTCATGGTGGCGTTCTCGGCCACGCCCAGCGGCGCCACGAACCCGTCCCGCTGCCGGTCCTCCGGGATGTACCCGACGCCGAGCCGCAGGGCCAGGTCGCGGCGGCCCGGCACGAGCCGATGGCCATCCACCAGCACCTGCCCCGACGTGTAGGGCTCGGCGCCCGCCGTGATCCGGGCCAGCGAACTGACCCCGGCGCTGAGCAGCCCGGTCAGCCCGACCCGTTCCCCGGGCCGCACGTCCAGCGATACCGAGCTGACCCGCCCGCCCGGCAGCTCGGCAGACACGTTGTCCACCACGAGGCAGGGCGCCGGCGGCCCGTCGCCATTGCGTTTCCGGTCCCGGTATCGTTCCGCGTCCCGGCGGAAGTCCCGGTCCCGGGACCGGCGCCGGTCAGGTCGGCCCGGGTGGCCCCGACTTCCGGGCCGACCATCGCACTGACCAGGTCGTCCTTGGTCAGCTCGGCGGCCGGGCGGGCAAGCACCAGCTCGCCGTCCCGGAGCACCGCGACGTCCTGGCAGATCTCGAAGACTTCCTCGAGATGGTGTGAGATGTACAGGATCGCGACCCCGCTCGCGGCGAGCTGCCGGACCCGGGCGAACAGCCGCTCGATCGCGCCGCGCTCCAGCGCCGCGGTCGGCTCGTCGAGCAGCAGGCACCGGGTCCCGGCCGCGAGCGCGCGGGCGATCTCGACGATCTGCCGCTGCTCCACGGTCAGGTCGGCGCAGGGCAGCCGCACGTCGATGGCGAAGCCCCATTCCGACATGATCCGCGCGGCGTGCTCGCGCATCCCACGCCAGTCCACCCGGCCGGCCCGCACCGGCTGGCGGCCGAGGAACACGTTCTCCGCGACGGTCAGGTCCGGCACCACCATCGAGTGCTGGAAAACGGTGGCGATCTGGCGGCGCCACGCCCCGGTAGCCCCCTGCGCCGGAGCGGGCTGGCCGTCGAAGCGCACCGCGCCGCTGTCCGCCGGGTAGATGCCGCTCAGGATGGACACCAGGGTGGACTTGCCCGCGCCGTTCCGGCCGACCAGGCCAAGGCAGCGGCCCGGCCACAGCGTCAGGTCCACCCCGCGCAGCGCCTGGGTGCTGCCGAACTGCTTGTAGATGCCCGCTGCCTCGGCGGCTGGCGTGGCCGCCGAGGCAGCGGGCATGGCCGGCTCGGTCATCCAGCCGACGCGGACGCGTTGCACACCCCGCCGTGCGCGGCGCCGTACACGTTGCCCCACAGCTGCGTGTCGCTGACCGGGGTGGTGCTCACCGTGCCGGGCAGCCCGTCAACCGGCTTGACCGACAGGCTGGTCGCCGTCTTGGTCACGAACGGGGCGACGATCGGGTCGCCGAGGTTCGTGTCACTCTGGTAGGTCAGGTTCTGCAGTTGCGGCGCGCCGCCGCCCGGCTGGCCCGCCTTGAGCTTGACGCCGTGCGCCGCGTCCACCGCGTACTTGAGCGCCCAGTCGGCGTACAGGTTGGCGGGCTGGGACTGCGACGCGCTGGTGATCCCCTTGGAGATGTCGCACATCTCGAACGGGACCCCGTCGTCGCTGACCACCAGCACCTTGCCGGTCAGGCCCTTGTTCTTGAGCAGCGGGACGATGCCGGTGTCCGGGCTGCTCCACTGCGAGTAGATGGCCTTGAGCTTGCTGCCGTAGGCGTTCACCGCGTTCTGCGCGTCGGTGACCGCGGTCGCGTCGGTCCACACCGTGGGGTCCTTGAGGATCTTGACCCCGGGGTCGTTGGCGGCCATGCAGGCGTCGAACGCGTTGGTCCGGTCCGCGCCGTTCGAGGAGGTCAGGTCGCCCTCCAGGTCGAGCACGTACCCGGACTTCACCTTGCTGCTGATGTAGGCGCAGGCGTCCAGTCCGTAGAGCAGGTTGGACGCCCGGACGACCATGTACACCTTGCCCACGCCGACGATGGTGTCCACCGAGATCAGCTGGACGTGATGGCTGGCCGCGTAGGAGATGGCCGGGCCGAGGCTGGTCGCGGTCTCCGGGTTGACGATGATGGCCTGCGCGCCCTCGTTGACGAGTTCCTGGATCTGCTGGTTCTGCAGGCTGGCGCTGGCCGCCGAGAGCAGCGGGCCAAGCAGCTTGATGTGCAGTTGCTTGGCGTACTGGGTCTCATAGTTGATGTACGCGGCCCAGAACGCGGTGTTGTTGTAGGTCAGATCCACACCGACCTTGACCGGGCCGGAGCTTGCTGAGCCGGTGGGGCTGCTGGCCGAGCTCGAGCTGTTGCCGCCGCTGGAGCCGCACCCAGCGAGCAGCGCCGCGACCGCGATCGCGGCCGAGGCGGACACGCTGAAACGTCTGCGAATTACCATCGGTCCTCCTGTGTCCACTCCCTCGGGCCTGCGGCGCGCGCCGTCGCGCGCCGTCCTTGCCGGGCACCGCCGGTCGTGTGCCTGGAAAATAGATCCGATGTATCCGGCGTGTCAACGCTCACCAGGACGCAGGGCGCACACCGTCACCGAACCGAGATATCCGGCAGAAACCCCAGCTATCCGGTAGCCTGGGGGTCTCTGCGGGGGAGGCGCCGATCAGACAGTGATCGGATCTCTGCCGGAAGATGGCTAGCGAAGCGGCGGCGCGCGCCAGGGGGGCGATGTCCGGGCAGGCCACACCGGACGGGACACTAGAGGTATAGCTCACGACATGTCTGGCGTATAGCCTTTGACCTGGCCGGTCAGTCGCTATGCTGCCACTTGACCGGACCTGACGGCAGCCCCCCGCCCTGCAGTCGCGCTGTTTGCCGCCGCGCGCACCAAGCCAATGGTGCGCACGGCCCGAGGAGGTCGCTGATGATCGGCACCGGTTTAATGCGTGCGCCGCGAGGGCGCTGGCCAATGTGGCCTGTCGCGATTGCCGGGCTGGTGGTCGGCCAGGTCCTGCTGACCGCGCCTGCCATGGCGGGAGCGGCCCGTACCCCCGATGCCGCCATCGGCACCCGGACCCTGGTCAATTGCGGCGGGGGGATGCAGGCGGTCAACGTGACGCGGCCGGCCGGTTTCAACCCGCTGACGGCGACCCAGACGGAACTGATCGACAACGGGCTGCCGGCCCGGCCATCCGGCCGGGTTCAGCTGGCTACCTGGAAGCGGTTCGTCACCGGCCAGGTGCGCGCTGCCCCGTCCCGCTGCGCCTTGACCAAGGCCGCGCCGAGCACCTCGACGATGTCCATTATCGGCGACGTCAGCATCATTGGTGATGTCAGCATTATCGGCGACGCCAGCGAGATCCGGGCGGACAGCATCATCGGCGATTCGACCAACGTCATCGGCGACGACAGCATCATTGGCGACAGCATCATCGGGGACACGAGCATTATCGGCGACACTACGCCGCAGTCCATTATTGGTGACTCCGGCCCGGGCGACGCGGCCCCACTTGCCGCATCAGCCCAGGCCAGCGCTAGTGCCGCCGCCAAGAGCCGCTTCCTCGACACGTACGGCACCTGGCGGGTGCGCCGGGCGTTCCAGCACACCGCAGGCGGCTCGACCGGGCTGGCCACGGCCGGGCTGGCGCTCGGCCCCGGCTCGTCGGCCGGTGCGCCCAAGGTCGAGGCGGGCACGGCCGCCCGGGGCCCGGCCGCGGCTGGCCGCTACCACTACTACCTGTGGTGGCGGGTGTATCCGCAGCAGGCGCAGCGGCAGGGGGTCAGCCTCGATGTCGCCCCGGGCGACACCGTCTACGCGCACATCCGGGTGGGCCATGGCCAGGCGCTGATCACGGTGCGGGACGAGTCCACCGGCGCGGGTGGCACCTACCTGGTCCGCCTAGCCAAACTGGCCGGCTAGCTGGACGACCCGAACCGGACCTTGGCTGCCATGTGTGGGCGGGCGATCCGCACAGTTGGTGATCAACCGATTGCTGTTGCCAGAGCAACAGCAATCGGTTGATCACGATTTCTGGACCGCTGCGGGCTTGCCACGGAGGTACCGGCAGTCACAGGAGGCAATCCCGCCTCAGGCCGGGCCGCGGGTTTCGCTGGTCCGTGGTTGGTTTCGCTGGTCCGTGGTGGGAGCGTCCCCAGCGCCCCTCTTCGGGTGGCAGCGGGTCCGGTGCCGGTCCACTGGGCGGTAGGCAGGCGGCCCAGTTGACTGCGAGCATGGCCGGATGGACGCTGCGCGGACGCCGATTCGGACGCTGAAGGTCTGCCTCAACGGCAAGCGCGGCCGGGCCGAGCATCCGGCCGTGCCGGTGACCCCGGCCGAGCTGGCCAGCGAGGCCGCGGCGGCGGTGGCCGCCGGGGCGGAAGCGGTCCATCTGCACGCCCGCGGGCCGGCCGGCGCCGAGTCGGTGCGGGCGGCTGACGTCGGCCCGGCGGTGGCCGCGGTGCGGGAGGCCTGCCCGGGTACCGCGATCGGGGTGTCCACCGGGCTGTGGATCACCGGTGGCGACCCGGCCGCGCGGCTGGCGGAGGTGGCGGGCTGGGCCGGCCTGGCCGGGGCGGAGCGGCCCGACTTTGCCTCGGTCAACGTGTCCGAGGCAGGCTGGGCCGAGGTGGCCCATACCCTGGCCGCGGGCGGGATCGGCGTCGAGGCCGGCGTCTGGTCGGTGGCCGACGTGCGGGTCCTGGCGGGCACCCCGGACTTGCCGCCGCTGCTGCGGGTGATGGTGGAGGTCACCGGCGCGCGCGCCGCCGACGCGGCCAGCGCCGCCGACGCGGCCAGCGCGGCTGCGCAGGGCCGGGAGGTCGTGCGCAGCGTGCGGGAGTCCGCCCGGCGCGCCGACTCGCTGCTGCTGCACGGGGAGGACGCCGGCTGCTGGCCGCTGATCGCGCTGGCCGGGGAACTCGGGCTGGCCACCCGGATCGGCCTGGAGGACACCACGACCGGGCCGCCGGCCAGCCGGTCAGCGGCAACGCAGAGCTGGTCCGGCTGGCCCTGGCCGTGTTGCGTGCCGGGTAGGGGCAGCGCACGTACTGCCCCCTGGGCTGGGGGCGCCGGGCACATCTATGGACGCCGGCCTACCAGCGCGGCTTAAGTCCCGGTAGCCGGGTCAGGGACGGGCGGCGGCGCCGCAGTCCGGGCACAGGCCGAACAGCTCGACCGTGTGGTCCACCGCGGTGAAGCCGGCCTCGGCCGCGACCTGCTCGGCCCACCGTTCCACCGCACGCCCCTCGACCTCCACGCTGGTCCCGCAGGACCGGCAGATGAGGTGGTGGTGATGCGCGTCGGTCTCGCAGCGGCGGTACAGGGCCTCGCCGCTGGCGTCGCGGATCGTGTCGACCTGGCCATCCTCGCTCAGCACCTGGAGATGCCGGTACACGGTGGTCAGCCCGATGTGCTCGCCACGCTGCCGGAGCTCGGCGTGGATCTGCTGCGCGCTGCAGAACCCGGGCAGCCCGCTGAGCACGGCGGATAGCGCCTCGGCCTGCCGGGTCCCGCGGACCCGGGTACCGCCCGGCGGGTGCTTAGCGGGCTCCGTCATCACACCCGCAGATTACCAGCCGGTGCCCCGGTTCCCCGGCTCGCGCCGAGGTGGCCGGCCGGGACCGACCGGCGGCTGCGGATGGCGGCCCAGCCGCGGCCGGCCGCGTAGCAGGCGGCGCCCAGGGCGCCGACGAAGAACCCGACCGGCCAGTTGGTCTGGTACGCCGCCGCGATCGACACCCACACCACGACCAGCGCGAGAAGCACCGACAACAGCAGGGCCGGCTGCGGCCGGCTCGTCAGCGACCGGGCCGCGGCCGGTGGCCCGATCATCAGGCTGAAGATCAGCAGCGCGCCGGTCACCGGCAGGGTCATGCTGGTGGCGAGGGCGAGCACGATCAGGAAGATCAGTTCCATCCGGCCGGCCCGGACCCCGCGGGCCTCGGCCAGCTCGGGCATGACCGAGGACAGCAGCAGCGGCCGGAACAGGGCCAGCGTGGCCACGACGCACAGCCCACCCAGGATCGCAACCGGGGCTATCTCGGTGACGCTGACCCCGAGCACCTCGCCGAACAGCAGGGAGTAGATCTCCGGTGCGTACTCGCTGCTGAAGCTGAGGAACAGGGCGCCCAGCCCGAGCATCACGACCAGGGCCAGTGCCGTCGCGACGTCGCGGCGGCCGCGGCGGCCGAGCCAGCTGATGCCGAGCGCACCGGCCAGCGAGGCCACGGCCAGCCCGATCAGGGTGTTGACGCCGAGCAGGCTGGCCGCGGCCGCCCCGGTGAACGCGCCCTGCGGGACCGCGTCGGCCACGAAGGCCGCGCCGCGCAGCACGACGAAGAAGCCGACCACCCCGGCGACCACGGCGACGATGCTGGCCGCGGTCCAGGTGCTGGCCATGAATCCGGAGAACATGCCCATCAGCCCGGCACCCGCCGCACCGGCCGGGGGCTGAGCAGATAGAACACGAAGATCAGCGTGACCACGAAGAAGCTGACCGGCCAGCCGTGCCGGCCCGGCGGCCAGTAGAAGCTGTCGTAGGCCAGCAGCACGCCGAGCCAGGTGGCGGCCAGGCCGATGAGCGCCGCCCAGATCATGGCCAGCCCGGGCCGGCTGGTCAGCCGCAGCCCGGTCGCGGCGGGCCCGATGAGCAGCGCGGTGCTCAGGATCGCGCCGATGGTCATGGCCGACAGCGAGACGGTGAGCGCGATCGCGACCAGGCAGGCCGCGCCGACCAGCCGGACGCGGATGCCGCGCGCCGCGGCCAGTTCGGCGGCGGCCGAGCTGAGCAGCAGCGGCCGGTACAGCACCAGCACGATGCCCAGCGCGAGCGCGCTGAAGAGCGTGATCACCGGGATGAGCGAGCTGGTGATGGTGAACATCGAGCCGAACAGGATGGTGATGGTGGCGCCGGTGGTGCTGGTGTGCGTGGTGTCCCAGTACAGGAACAGCGCACCCAGGCCGAGGCCCGCGCCGCGGACGATGCCGGTGGCCAGGTCCCGGCCGCGGGGCCGCTGGACCCCGATCATGTCCATCACCCCGGCGGCCAGCACACCCACGCCCGCGAATCCCCACAGCGGGCTGACGCCGACCAGGAACGAGGCCGAGCCGCCGGTGACGCTGATGTCGGCGAGGGCATGGCCGGCGTAGGACTGGCCGCGGAGCACCGCGAACGACCCGACGATGCCGGATACCACGGCGACGATGCCGCCCGCGATCAGCGCGGACCGCACCGGCGCGTTGCCGAAGAAGCCGGGTTCGACGATCAGGTGCAGCAGGTGGATCACGGTCAGGCGCTCTCCGCCAGGTGCGCGTCGGGCTCGTCCTCGCACTGGCCAGCGGGCGCGTCCGCGGACGGCGCCGGCACCCGGGTCCCGCCGCCCCGCCCGGCCACCACCAGGATCCGGTCGTGCACCCGGATCACGTCCACGTGCTGGCCGTACAGGTCGCTGAGCACGTCGGTGCGGACCACCTCGGCGACAGTCCCGGTCGCGGCCCGGCCCGCGGCCAGGTAGACGAGCCGGTCCATCACGGGCAGCAGCGGGTTCATGTCGTGCGCCGAAATCAGCACCGCGACCTGCTGCTCCTTGGCCACCCGGCCGAGCACGCCGACCACGTCCTGCTCGCTGCCGATGTCGAGGTTGGCCAGCGGCTCGTCGAGCAGCAGCAGCCGAGGCCGGCTGATCAGCGCGTGCGCGATCAGCACCCGCTGCTGCTCGCCGCCGGACAGGTTGCCGACCCGGGCATCGGCGAACCGCTCCGCGCCGACCGCCGACAGCATCTCGTTGACCAGCTTGCGCCGCCGGGCGGAGGGCAGCGGGAGGCCGAGCCGCTGCCCGTCCAGGCCCAGCCCGACCAGGTCGCGGGCGCGCAACGGCATGTCCGGGTCGAGCGCTATCTTCTGCGGCACGTAGCCCACCAGCCCAGCCCGCCGGGACCGGGTCTGGCCCACCACCCGCACCGTGCCGGCGGTCGGCGGCTGCAGCCCGAGGATCACCTTGAGCAGGGTGGTCTTGCCCGCCCCGTTGGCGCCGATCAGGCCGGTGAACTCGCCCTCGCGGATGGAAAAGCTGACGTCCCGCAAGATCTGGCGGCCGCCCAGCCGGACGTCCAGGCCGTGCACGCTGAGCACCTCGGCCAGGTCGGCGGCCGGTGGCTGGCCGGTCATGACCCGAGCTTCTGGGTGGACACGTGGTCGGCCACCGCCCGCTGCAGCGCGTGCACCTCGGCCAGCATCCAGGACTGGTAGTCGTAGCCGGTCGGCATGGTCTCGTACACGCCTACCACGGGTATCCCGTACCGGTGCGCGCTGGCCAGGAACGACGCGGTCAGTGAGTCCGTCACCTGCTGGTTGTACAGGAAGACTTTCACCTTGTGCTGGGCGAACAGGCTGTTTTCCAGCGACACGTATTGCGGGGACAGATCCACACCGTTCATCACGTCGGCCTGGAAGCCGAACGGGGTCAGGATACGGGCGCCGGCGGCTTGCAGCATGTAGTCGCCGACCGGCTCGGTCACCGCCACCGGCGTCCCGGGGTAGGCCGCCTTGAACTTGGCCAGGGCCTGGTACCAGGGCTGCAAGGACGTGTCGAAGGCGGCGGCCCGGGCCCGGAAGTACGCGGCGTGCGACGGCTGGATGCTGGCCAGGTCGCTGGCCACCGCCCTGGCCACCGCGGGCATCGTGGTCGGCTTGTACCACAGGTGCGGGTTCGGCGTGCTGTCCGGCAGGCCGAGCAGGCTCTGCACGTCGATCACCTTGCGGTGCGCGTTCGGCGCCGCCGCCTCGATCTTGTTCATGTAGCTGTCGTAGCCGACGCCGTTCTGCACCACGAGGCCGGCCGTGCTGACCACCTGGGCCACGCCCGCGCTGGCCTCGAACGTGTGCGGATCGGTGTTCGGGTTGCTCTCGATCGCGGTCACGTGCACGTACTTGCCGCCGATCTGGCCGATCACGTTGGCGTATTCGTTCTCCGCCCCGACCGCCACGATCGTGCTGCTCGAATCGGCCGCGGCAGTGGAGCCCGGGCTGGAAGAGCAGCCGGTGGCCAGCAACGCGGCGGCCAGGCCGGTGCCGGCCAGCGCCGCGACGGCGGGGCGGCGGGGCATGCGGATGGCAGGCATGCGTACAGACATCGGTTGCTTCGTCTCCAGGTCATCTCGCGCCGAACGGGCGCATCACCAAGCTTGTTGAAAACGATAACCGTTATGACTTCCGTTCGCAACACGGCCTGGCGGCTTGACGCGGCCCCGTCCCACCCCGAGACTACTCAACCGAAAATGAAAACCATTTTCGTCTCACTAGCCTCGCGAAGACTGGAGGACCTCGCCATGTCCCTTGACGTGTCACCGGACCTGCTCGACCAGGCCCACCGTGGACCGGTTGGCGACGACGCGTTCGTCGAAACCGTGCGCACCTCGCTGCCGTACGCCTACCGGCTGATCGGCAGTCTCGCCGCCGATCTGGAACGCGGCGGCAACATCCCGTTCGCCGACAACCAGGTCCCGCCGCCCAGCGAAGCCGAGCGTGGTCAGCTGCTGCGCGCCCTGGCCAGTAATTCGATCCGGGGCAGCCTGGAGCGTCACTTCGGTGTCCGGCTGGCGTTCCAGAACTGCCACCGGGTCGCCGCGTTCCGGCGGGGCGACGCCGGGCCGGCGTACCAGGAGTTCATCTCGCCCCGGGCCCAGCTGCTCAACCAGTCGCCCGCGCTGCGCAACTGCTAGCCCACCAGATCCGCTAGCCCACCAGATCGCCCGCGGTGGGCCTGCCCCGGGTACGGGCGGGCCCGCTGCAGGGCCGAAGACCGGGGTACGGGCGGGTCCACCGCGGGGCCAAAGACCCGGGTACGGGCGGGTCCGCCGCAGGGCCCAAGATGGGCATATGGCCGATCGACTGAAGAACGCCACCAGCCCGTACCTGCTGCAGCACGCGGACAACCCGGTGGACTGGTGGCCGTGGGGCGACGAGGCGTTCGCCGAGGCGCGGGCCCGCGACGTTCCGGTGCTGCTCTCGGTGGGCTACTCGGCCTGCCACTGGTGCCACGTGATGGCGCACGAGTCCTTCGAGGACCCGCAGACCGCCACCCTGATGAACGACAACCTGGTGGCGATCAAGGTTGACCGGGAGGAGCGGCCGGACGTGGACGCGGTCTACATGACCGCCACGCAGGCCATGACCGGCCAGGGCGGCTGGCCGATGACCGTGTTCATGACCCCGGACCGGGAGCCGTTCTTCACCGGCACCTACTTCCCGCGGGACTATTTCCAGCGCCTGGTGGCCGGCGTGGCCCAGGCGTGGCGGGAGGACCGGGGCAACGTCACCAGCCAGGCCCGCGGCATCGCCGAGGCGCTCGCCGAGCGGGCCACGCCGCTGCGCGGCACGGGTGGCGCACCAGGCCAGGGCGCCCTGGCCGAGCTGTCCGACGAGGCCGTGCGCGCGCTGGCCGGCGAGTACGACGCGGCCCAGGGCGGGTTCGGCGGCGCGCCCAAGTTCCCGCCGTCCATGGTGCTGGAGTTCCTGCTCCGGCACGCCGAACGGGGCGGCCCGGGCGCCGCGCAGGCGCTGGCCATGACCGAGGGGACCGCCGGGGCGATGGCCCGCGGCGGCGTGTACGACCAGCTGGCCGGCGGCTTCGCGCGGTACTCGACCGACGCCGGGTGGGTGGTGCCGCACTTCGAGAAGATGCTTTACGACAATGCGCTGCTGGCCCGGGTGTACGCGCACCTGTGGCGGCGCACCGGGTCCGCGCTGGCCCGCCGGGTGGCCATCGAGACCTGCCAGTGGATGCTCACCGAGCTGCGCACCCCGGAGGGCGGGCTGGCCGCCGCGCTGGACGCGGACAGCGACGGCGCCGAAGGGCTGTTCTACACCTGGACGCCGGCCGAGCTCACCGAGGCACTGGGCGCCGAGGACGGCGAGTGGGCGGCACGGGCGTTCAGTGTGACGGGTGCTGGCACGTTCGAGCGTGGGCGCTCGGTGCTGCAGCGGCGCAGCGACCCCAGCGACGACGAGCGGTTCGCCCGCGTGCGCGGCGCGCTGCTGGCCCGGCGCGGCCAGCGGGTCCGGCCCGGCCGGGACGACAAGGTGGTCGCGGCCTGGAACGGGCTTGGCATCGCCGCGCTGGCCGAGACCGGGCTGCTGGCCGGCGAGCCCGCGTTCGTGGCCGCCGCGCGGGACGCGGCCGGGCTGCTGGCCGAGGTGCATCTGGCCGGCGGCCGGCTGGCCCGCACCTCGCGCGACGGGGTGACCGGGCCGGGCGCCGGGGTGCTGGAGGACTACGCGTGCGTGGCCGAAGGGTTCCTCGCGCTGTCCGGGGTGACCGGCGAGGCCGGCTGGCTGACGCTGGCCGGCCAGTTGCTGGACACCGCGCTGGACCGGTTCGGCGACGGGTCCGGCGGCTTCTACGACACCGCCGACGACGGCGAGGCGCTGGTCTACCGGCCGGCCGACCCAGCGGACGGGCCCACCCCGTCCGGGGCCTTCGCCGCGGCCGGGGCGCTGCTCAGCTACGCCGCGCTGACCGGCTCGGCGCGGCACCGCGAGGCGGCGGAGGCCGCGCTGGGCGTGCTGGCGCCGATCGCGGGCCGGTTCCCGCGCGCGGCTGGCTGGGGGCTGGCCGTGGCCGAGGCGCTGCTGTCGGGCCCGGCCGAGATCGCCGTGGTCGGGCCGCCCGGCGCGGCCGGCACCGCGGAGCTGCACCGGACCGCGCTGGAGGCGGCGCCGCCCGGCGCGGTCATCGCGCTCGGCGACGGGTACGGGCCGCCCGGCGGGGCGGACGGCATCGAGTTGCTGGCCGGGCGGGGGCTGGTGGACGGCGGGCCGGCCGCCTACGTCTGCCGCAACTTCACCTGCCTGGCCCCGGTCACCGAGCCGGCCGCGCTGCGCGCCGCGCTGCAGCCGAACCCCGGGTAAATTTCACCGGTATTTCCGGCTTGGCCCGGCTGCGCGACCGCGCTGAGCCGCGCTGATCAGGGCGGCTCAGCCGGGCGTCGGCGCCCGGCCCGGGCCTGGCGGGGGGCCTGGTGTGTCCCGCCCGTGTGGGGTATAGAGGGTTCCATGACCTCTCTGCCGGCGCTCGCGCGTGCGTGCGCCCGGCATGCCGCGGCCCGGCCCGCCGCGCCCGCGGCGCTGGCCGCGCTGGCCCTGCTCGGCACCACGGCCGCGGTTGGGCTGCAAGCCGCGCAGGCGGCCAGCCAGCAGGCGGCCGGCGGGCACGCGATCGGTGTCCCGGTGGCCAGTGACGGGCCGGTGCCCGCCGCGCCGGACGGCAGCATCCTGCAGACCGCTGGCACGGCGCCCACGGTCGCCGTGACGACGGCGGCGCGGCAGTCGGACGTCGCCCCGGTGCGCAAGCTGATGCGGGTCGACGTTCTGGTCGTGTCGCACGCCGCGCTGCCGGCCAGCACCGCGGCCAGGGTGGCCCGGCTGCCCGGGGTGCAGGCGGCCCGCGCGGTGGACGCGGCGCGGATCCAGGTCAACGGCAAGTTCGTGGCCATGCTCGGCGTGGACCCGTCCACGTTCCGGGACTTCGCGGCCGGCCCCACGGCCCGCTCGAGCCAGCTCTGGCAGAACGTGGCCGCGGGCGGCATCGCCGTCTCCTACACCATGGGCCAGCAGGACAAGCTGCCGCTCGGCGGCACGGTGCGGGTGGCTGGGCGGCAACTGGAGTCACTGCGCGTGGGCGGGTTCGGCACGGTCGGCATCGGCGGGGTGGACGCGGTCGTCTCGGCCCAGGTGGCCCGCTCGCTGGGCTTCCCGGTCGGCAACGCGATCATGGTGAGCGCGCCGCACGCGCAGATCGCCTCGCTGGTGCACAAGATCAAGGCCAAGATGCCGCGCGGCGCGCTGGTCGAGCCGCTGGTGAGCACGGCGGCCACCGGGCAGCCGGCGGCGGCCAGCGCGGTCGGCAGCGGCGCGGGCAGCAGCAGCACCCCCGTCGGCACCGGCCAGCCGGGCAGCGCGCTGACCATCACGCAGCTCATCGCCATGCTGAAGGCCGCCGCCAGCCGCGTCGGCCTGCCGTACGTGTGGGGCGCGGCCGGACCGAACTCGTTCGACTGCTCCGGGCTGGTGCAGTGGTCCTTCGCTCAGGCGGGCATCGTGATGCCGCGGGTGGCCGCGGACCAGGCGCGCACCGGGCCGGCCGTGGCGGTGAGCCAGTTGCAGCCGGGTGACCTGCTCTTCTACCACACCGACCCGACCGCGCCCGATTACGTCTCGCACGTGGCCATCTACCTGGGCAAGGGCCTGGAGATCCAGGCGCCGCAGCCGGGCCAGGACGTGCAGATCGTGCCGCTCTGGCTGGGCAGTGAGTTCGCCGGCGCGGTGCAGGTGGACCCGGCCATCGCCGCCCAGGTGGCCGCCAACCCGGTCGGCTGAGCTGGCCGGCTGAGCTGGCCGGCTGACCTGGCGCACCGCACGCTCTCGCCGTAACGCCGTGTGCTTGCCTTGCGTGATCAAGCATGATTACATAATTACGTGGGAACGGAGAAATCCGGCGCCGAGGCCGGATCAGGCGACGACCTGCACCGATGGCTCATAGGCCGGCTGCCCGAGGCCTGGTTCAGCGGAACGCCCGAGGTCGTGGCGGACCGGGAAGAGATCACCGTGGTCTGCCCGCTCGATGACCTGGACGTGCCGGATGACGCGCCGCCCGCCGTTCGCGCCGCCGCCGTGGAGGCGCGGGCCCGCCGGTTCCGCGAGGAGACCCGCGAGCACCGGATCGAGATCGCCCGGGAGGCCGAGCACAGGTTCGGCCGGAAGGTCTCCTGGGGGGTCCGGGCCGGTGAGCTCAAGGTGATGTTCACCACGCTGTCGGTCCCGGTGATGACCCGGCTGCGCCAATCCGAGCGCCGGGTGCTGGACACCCTGGTGGACGCCGGCGTGGCGCGCAGCCGCAGCGACGCGCTCGCCTGGTGCGTCCGCCTGGTCGGCGAGCACGAGGAATCCTGGCTCGGCCAGTTGCGCGACGCGCTGCGCCGGGTCGAGGCGGTCCGCGCCGAGGGACCGCAGGCCTAGCCGGGGGACCGCAGGCCTGACGGCCGCTCCGCCGCCGCCGATCTGGCCTGCCCGGGAGGCCGCCGGACACACCGAACCCCGGCGACATGTCCCGAGCCCTCCCTCATTGGTGACATCCTTGATATGGGCAGGCCACACCCTTGATCGGCGATGAGCGGCGGAAGTGGGTTCGGATGGGACTGCGCGATCTCGTCTATCGGGTCTATGAGCGCAGGCTGGAAACATCCCTGACCCGGCATACTGTCCCCCGGCACGTCGGCGTGATCCTGGACGGGAACCGCCGGTGGGCCAGGCTGGCCGGCTTCACCGATGTCAGCGACGGCCACCAGAAGGGCGCCGAGCACATTTTCGAACTGCTCGGCTGGTGCCGCCAGGCCGGGGTGGAGGTGGTCACGCTGTGGCTGCTGTCCACCGACAACCTGGCCCGGCCGGCCAGCGAGCTGGACCCGCTGCTGAAGATCATCGAGGGCACGGTGCGCGGCCTGGCCGACGCGGGCTGGCACGTGAAACCGGTGGGCGCGCTCGATCTGCTGCCCGCGGAAACGGCCCACGTGCTCAAGGACGCCGCCGAAGCCACCTCGCGCCACCCCGGCCTGCTGGTCAACGTGGCCATCGGCTACGGCGGGCGCCGGGAGATCGCCGACGCGGTCCGGTCGCTGCTGCAGGACCACGCGACCAAGGGCACCACGATCGAGGAACTGGCCGAGATCCTGGACGTCGAGCACATCGCCGAGCATTTGTATACCGCCGGCCAGCCCGACCCGGACCTGGTCATCCGGACCTCCGGCGAGCAGCGGCTGGGCGGCTTCCTGCTCTGGCAGAGCGCGCATTCGGAGTTCTACTTCTGCGACGCGTTCTGGCCCGACTTCCGCCGGGTTGACTTCCTCCGCGCCATGCGCTCCTATTCGGCCCGCCAGCGCCGGTACGGCTCCTGAAACCTCTTTTTTTGCCGAACGCCCTCAACCGCCACTGCCGCCGGTAAACCTCGGTGTCACGTGGTACGCGACACCCCGGCTGGGTCTTCCGGGGGCCGCCCGGTGCGGGTACCTTCGAGGAAGGCGGGCGGTGCCTAGCCGCCCACCCCGGGAAGGCCCTCGACATACTCGAGCTTCGTGTCCTGGCACGCAGGCGAGACGAGCGAAGGGCCGGGACCCGGCCCTGTGAGGGCAGGTCCCGGTCCTGGAGACACTTCTGTGTCCGAGCTCGGCGCCGGTTAC
The DNA here is from genome assembly GCA_963717125.1 of uncultured Actinomycetes bacterium. Classification (GTDB taxonomy): domain Bacteria; phylum Actinomycetota; class Actinomycetes; order Streptosporangiales; family Streptosporangiaceae; genus RYN-230. The sequence goes on along the minus strand of CAVQVG010000016.1, from coordinate 11,543 downwards.
GGCGCCCAGGGGAGAACGAGTGGCCAGTTCTTCTGCCCGCCGCACATCGCGGCCCAGCACTGCCCCAACCGACGACGCGGCCCCGGTCAGCACGGGGGCCAGGCGGTTCAGCTACGTGCTGGACACCAGCGTCCTGCTCGCCGACCCGGCCGCGATCAGCCGGTTCGCCGAGCACCGGGTAATCCTGCCCATCGTGGTCATCACCGAGCTCGAGGCTAAGCGGCATCATCCTGAGCTGGGGTATTTCGCCCGGCAGGCCCTCCGGTACCTGGATGACCTGCGGATTGAATACGGCCGGCTGGATGCCGACCTGCCCATCGGTGACCAGGGCGGCACCGTCCGCGTCGAGCTGAACCACTCCGATCCCGCGGTGCTTCCACCGGGGTTCCGGCTCGGCGACAACGACACCCGGATCCTGTCGGTGGCACGCAGCCTGGCGGCAGAAGGTGATGACGTGGTGCTGGTCAGCAAGGACCTGCCACTGCGGGTGAAGGCGGCCTCCATCGGGCTGACCGCCCAGGAGTACCGGGCCGAGCTGCCGCCGGACTCCGGCTGGACCGGGATGCGGGAGCTGGAGGTCAGCGCCGAGGACATCCAGGAGCTGTACGACACCGGCAAGCTGGACTGCGAGCCCGCCCGGGAGCTGCCCTGCCACACCGGCCTGGTGCTGGTGGCGGCCGGCGGCCAGGGGAGTTGCAGTGCGCTGGGCCGGGTGCTGCCGGACAAGTCGGTCCGGCTGGTCCGCGGTGACCGGGAGGCGTTCGGCCTGCACGGCCGCAGCGCCGAACAGCGGGTCGCGCTCGACCTGCTGCTGGACCCGGAGGTCGGCATCGTCTCGCTGGGCGGCCGGGCCGGCACCGGCAAGTCGGCGCTGGCCCTGTGCGCCGGCCTGGAAGCCGTGATGGAGCGCCGCCAGCACCGGAAGGTCGTGGTGTTCCGCCCGCTGTACGCGGTCGGCGGGCAGGAACTCGGCTACCTGCCCGGGTCCGAGGCGGACAAGATGAACCCGTGGGCGCAGGCCGTCTACGACACGCTGTCCGCGGTCACCACGCAGGACGTGATCGACGAGGTGCTGGCCCGGGACATATTCGAGGTGCTGCCGCTGACCCACATCCGGGGCCGGTCGCTGCACGACTCGTTCGTGATCGTGGACGAGGCTCAGTCCCTGGAGCAGAGCGTGCTGCTCACCGTGCTGTCCCGGATCGGCGCGGGCTCCCGGGTGGTGCTCACCCACGACATCGCGCAGCGCGACAACCTCCGGGTCGGCCGGCACGACGGGGTGGTCGCGGTCATCGAGAAGCTGAAGGGCCACCCGCTGTTCGCGCACGTGACCCTCGTCCGGTCGGAGCGGTCCCCGATCGCCGCGCTGGTCACCGAGATGCTGGAGGATTCTGTCCCGTAAGCCACGCCGCCGGCCCCGCCCCGGCTAGCCAGCAGCCGGGGCGAGTCGGCACACTTGTCCCCATGGCTTTCGACTTGGCGGACCTTCTCGCGGCCCGGCACGGGGAGGGCTACGCCCTCGCGGACCGGTACCTGAACCCCCAGCTGTCGCGGACGCTGCACGCCATCGGCTTCGACCGGATGTACGAGCGAGCCGAGGGCGCCTACCTGTACGACTCCGACGGCAACCGGTATGCCGACTTCCTGGCCGGGTTCGGCGTGTTCGGGGTCGGGCGCAACCACCCGGTGGTGCGCAAGGCCCTGCACGACGTGCTCGACGCGGAACTCGCGGACCTGGTCCAGTTCGACTGCGCGCTGCTGCCCGGCCTGCTCGGTGAGCGGCTGCTGGCCAAGGCGCCCGGGCTGGACCGGGTCTACTTCGGCAACAGCGGCACCGAGGCCGTCGAGGCGGCGCTGAAGTTCGCCCGGTACGCCACCGGGCGGGGCCGGATCATCTACTGCGACCACGCGTTCCACGGGCTGACCACCGGGTCGCTGTCGGTCAACGGCGCGACGGAGTTCCGCAGCGGCTTCACCCCGCTGCTGCCGGACACGATGATCCCGTTCGGCGATCTGGACGCGCTAGCGGCCGAGCTGCGCAAGGGTGACGTGGCCGCGCTGCTCGTCGAGCCGATCCAGGGCAAGGGCGTGCACGTGGTCCCGCCCGGCTTCCTGGCCGCGGCCGCCACCCTGCTGCACGAGCACGAGGCGCTGCTCATCTGCGACGAGGTGCAGACCGGGCTGGGCCGCACCGGCCGGTTCTTCGCCTACCAGCATGAGGACGTGCAGCCGGACATCGTCACCGTGGCCAAGGCGCTGTCCGGCGGCTTCATCCCGGTCGGCGCCACGCTGGCCAAGGGCTGGATCTTCGACAAGGTCTACTCGTCGATGGACCGGGTGCTGGTGCACGACTCCACGTTCGGTTCCAACGCGGCGGCCATGGCGGCCGGCCTGGCCTCGCTGTCCGTCATCGACGACGAGGACCTGGTGGGCAACGCCGAGCGCACCGGCGCCGCGCTGCAGGAAGCGCTCCAGGTGCTGGTGGACAAGTACGAGATGCTCACCGAGGTGCGCGGCCGCGGGCTGATGATCGGCCTGGAGTTCGGCCGGCCGAAGGGCATCCGGCCGCGGGCGGCGTGGAAGGCGCTGCAGACGGCCCGGGTCGGCCTGTTCGCGCAGATGGTGGTCGTCGCGCTGTTCGAGCGGCACCGGATCCTGACCCAGGTGCCCGGCGACCACATCGAGGCGATCAAGCTCATCCCGCCGCTGATCATCGGGGACGCCGAGGTGGAGCTGTTCCGCGACAGTTTCCAGGACGTGATGGACGACGCCAGCCGGGGCAGCGGGCTGATCTGGGACTTCGGCCAGACCCTGATCAAGCAGGCGGTCAGCAACCGTCGGCCGTGACCGGCTCGCTGGTGATCAGCACTTCGGCCACGTTCAGGTCGTGCGGGTAAGTGATCTTGATGTTGCGCTCGCTGCCGGGCACCACGGCCACCGGCACGTCCGGCAGGTAGCGCAGGACCACCCCGCAGTCGTCGGTGGCGGCCAGGTCCGCGTAGCCCGGGTCGGCCAGCGCCAGCTCGTGCGCCTGCCGGATCACGGACAGCCGGAAGCCCTGCGGCGTCTGGCACCGGCGCAGCGTGTCGCGATGCGGCATGCTGGTCATGATGCCGTCCTGGACCACCACCATCGTGTCGGAGGCGGGCACCGCCACGCCCACCGCCCGGTGGTCGCGCAGCGCGCGCACGCACCCGGCGATCGTCGGCTGGTCGAGCAGCGGCCGGGCCGCGTCGTGGAACAGCACGTCGCAGTCGCCCGGGCCGAGCGCGGCGATGGCCCGCCGGGCCGATTCCGGGCGGCTGGCACCGCCCTCGATGACCCCGGTCACCTTCTGGTACCCGCGCGCCGCCAGCAGGTCGCGGACCTGCGCCGTGTGCCCGGGCGCCATCACGATCAGGATCTCGTGCACGCCCGGCGCCCGCTCGAAAGCGGCCACCGAGTGCTCCAGCAGGGCCCGGCCCGCCAGCGGCAGCAGCTGCTTCGGGATCTCGGCGCCGAACCGCAGCCCTGAGCCGGCGCCGAGCACGACCGCCACTGTCCGCATGAGCGGACTGTACCCGGCGCCCCGGCTGGCCCGGCAACCTGACTTGCTGGATGGTAAGGCCTGCACCAGCGGGGTAGTACTCCTTAGTCCGGGGGGGCGACCCCCCGGGACATGCTCCGCTGGCCGGGGGGACAGACCCGCTGCACGGCTCGCCAGGACCCGGGAGCGCCGATGACGGTTACCACGGCGGTGGTGGTGCTGCCGCGCCGGATGGCGATCTGGGCGGCCCGTCGTGCCCTGGCCCGTAACTCACTGACCGGCATCGAGCTGGGCTGCAGCCTGTGCGCCGCGGTCTGGTTCAGCGCCGGGAAACCGGCCGCGGCGCTGGCCGGCGGGGCCGCGCTGGGCGGCGGTTACCTGGCCCGGCGGGTCGGCGGCCAGCTCACCGTGGGGTCCTACGCCGGCTGGCTGGCGGTCATCTGCGGGTGGGCCGGGGAGCTGGCCGTGTACGCCGGGCTGGCCGTCGGCGCGGCGGGCAGCCCCACCGTGGCCTGGAAACTGGCCACCGGGACCGCGATGCTGTTCGCCTTGCGCAAGGTGGCCCGGCTGTGCCGCTCGGCCCAGGCCGCCGCGTACCCGGCTGATCGGCCGGCCACCCAGCCGGCCCAGTGGCCGGGCCAGCAGCCGGCCCAGTGGCCGGGCCAGGACCGGACCGGGACGGCCGCGGCTGATCCAGCCCGCCGGGTCAGCCTCGGCCTGCTCGCCGGGCAGGTGCTCGCGGTGCCGGCCTGGGCGCGGGCGCTGATCATCACCGGCACCGCGGCCTACTCCGGCAACCGGACCGCGCTGCTGGTCATGACCTACTGCGCCGCGGTGGCGCTGGCCTGGTCGCTGGTGGCCGGGCCGCACCGGCCGCGGGCCCGCGACGGCAGCCCGCGCGGCGCGGCCGCTCCGGGCGAGACGGCCGGTCCCGGCAGCACCGGGGGAGTGGCGGCCTGCCGGGACGACGGGCCGATCGCCCGGTTCGCCGGCGCCCTGGTGCACGGCCAGCTGGTCCCGCTGCCGCCCGCGGTGGCCGGGCTGATCGCCACCGTGCTGCTGGCCGCGCTGGGCCTGGGCGGCCTGGCCGGGCTGGTGCTGCTCACCCCGGTGGCGGCGATGCTGCTCGCCGCCCCCGGCTCCGCGCACCCGCACGACGGGCCGCTGGACTGGCTGACGCCCGTCATCATCCAGGCCGGGCAGTACATCTACCTGGCCGCGCTCGGCTTCGCGATCGGGATTCCCGGCCCGGTCACGTTCAGCCTGATCGGCCTCGTCGGGCTCCGCCAGCTGGATGTCGCCTACCAGGCCCGGCACCCGGTGACGCCGCGCGGCCCGCGGGGCAGCATCGGCTGGGAGGGCCGGATGCTGGTGGCCGGGTTCAGCGCCATGGTCGGCCTGGGCACCGTGGGGTACCTGGCCCTGATCGCCTACCTGGGCTGGCTGCTCTGCGGTGACGGCCTGTCCGGCTGGTTCGTGGCCCGCCGCCGCATCGCGCCCAGCCCGGTCAGCCGGGACCTGGCCGTCCGGAGGTAGCGGCCCGCGTCCTGGGACTACGCCGGTCCGCGGAGGTGCCGTCCGGGCGTCCCGGCGGTGAACGGCTAGGATCGCCCATGGAGGGTGTCACTATGCTCCAGCTCAAGCAAGCGCCGCTGCGCCGCTTCGAGCCGGGCGGGGGATGGCAGTCGCCGGTTACCATCCCGCGCCGCTGGCTGGCGGCGTTGTTTGTGGGTTGCACGCTGTTCGCCATCGGCATGAGCGTGTTCAGCAGCGATGCCCTGCACCGGCTGTGGGGACTGTTCGCGGCCGGCGCGTACGTGCTGGCCGCCGTGGTCGTGCTGGCCTGGCGATCCGCGCGGGGCGTCGACCTGGCCCTGATCCTGGGCTTCGGCGGGGCGCTGGTCGCGCCGCTGGCCGTGCTGGCCGAACAGGGCCGGTGGCAGCCCGAGGTCGGGGTGATCGCCCGCGGCGCCCGGCTGATGGTGCACCACGGGTCGCCCTACCTGAGCGACGCCGTGGTCCGGGCCGCCCACGACCCCAACGTCTACAACCCGTATCTGCCGGTGATGGCGCTGTTCGGCATCCCGCGGGCGCTGTTCGGCCCGGGCCTGCTGACCGACCCCCGGGTGTGGTTCTGCCTGGGCTTCGTCGCGCTGTTCGCGGCCGCGCTGGCCGTGGCGGGCGCGCGTGACGTGCTGCGCTGGACGGTGCTGGTGACGGCCACCCCGGTGATCGCGTTCTCGCTCACGGTGGGCGGTACCGACGTCCCGGTGCTGGCGCTGATCTGCCTCGGCCTGGCGCTGCTCTGGCGGCACCCGCGGCCGCTGCTGGCCGGGGCGGTGCTGGGCATCGCGGCCGCCACCAAGGCGACCGCCTGGCCCGCGCTGGTCGTGGCCGGGACGATGGTGCTGGTCCGCGACGGCCGGCGCACCGCGGCCCGGTTCTCCGCCACCGCCGTGGTGGTGGCGTGTGCCATCATCGTGCCGGTGGCCGCGTTCGGCGCGCACGCGCTGGTGGACAACACGATCCTGTTCCCGCTCGGCCTGGCCAGCGTCAAGTCGGCGGCGGCCAGCCCGCTGCCCGGGCACGTACTCGCGGATACCGGGCATACCGGGCATCTGATCGCCGTGACGCTGCTCGGCCTGGCCGGGCTCGGCGTGCTGGTGTCGCTGGTGGTGCAGCCACCGCGCACCGTCGTCGCCGCGACCTGGCGGCTGATCATCGGCCTGGTGCTGATGTTCACCCTGGCCCCGGCGACCCGGTTCGGCTACTTCATGTACCCGCTCGGCCTGTGGGCCTGGCTCGCGATCTCCCAGCTCGGCCTGCGGCGCAGCCGCACAGCGGCCCCGGACGGCGGTGACCCGGACGAGCCGCCACCCGGTGGGCTGGCCCAGCCCAGCGTCGCCTGAGCGGCGGTTAAGGCCCGGTCCGGGCGTCGGCGTTCGGCCCCCGCATCCCCGAGATCAGCGGCCACCCGCGGACCAGGCCAGGGCGTTAAGTATGGGCGTTTGATCAGCCGCCGGGCAGCGGGGTGTCCGGGCCGGCGAACGCGGCGGAATCGGCGCAGATGTTGGTGTTCGCGGTGATGCCGCCGTAGCTCTTGGCCAGGTTGTTCAGCTTCTGCGAGGCCGACTTCGGGGACCCTGACCCGGACGCCGTGCTCGCCGTGCTCAGCCCGTTGAAGTTGGCGCCGAGGATGAGCGTGAGCGAGTTCGAGTTCAGCGCCGCGTCCTGCTTCACCGCGACGGAGCCGAACAGGCCCTTGAGCGTGTTCACCGCGGCCAGCTGGGCGGCCGAGGAATACTCGATCACGTTGCTGGTGAACGCGTAGTTGGGCGCCGGGCCGGTGCCGGTCACCTTGAACCCCTTGGCGGTGAGGGCGCTGGCCGTGCTGCCCGCGATGCCGGTGACGCCGGACCCGTTCAGCACGTCCACGTTGACCTTGGCCGGGCTGACCGTGGGCACCTTGGCCGCCTTGGCCTTCTTGCCCTTGGCCGCGGCGGGCAGGTTGCGGTCGGCCTCGACGGCCCGGAACAGCCGGGCGGCCTGCGGCTGCGCCCAGGACAGTTCGGCCGCGGGGTCGCCCGCGTAGGGCACCACCGGGACGGTGATGAATTGGACCGCACTGGAGCTCAGGCTCTTCATGCTGCTCGCGATGCGCAGCATGGTGTTCAGGTCCAGGCCGCTGTCGGTGGTCAGCGACTTGGCCACGTCGCGCACCACGGCGAAGATCCGGCTGGGCTGGCCGAGCAGCCCGGTGCCCTTGAGCTTCTGCATGACCGCGGCCAGGAAGTACTGCTGGCGCTGGATCCGCTGGGTGTCCGAACCTTCGCCGATATCCTCGCGCAGCCGGACGAAGGCCAGCGCCTGCGCCCCGTTGACCACGTGCTTCCCGGCCGCCAGGTGCAGCCTGGACTGGGCGTTGTTGATCGCGAACGGCAGGCACACCGGGACGCCGCCGACATCGGTCACGATGGACTGGAAGCCGGCGAAGTTCACTTCCACGAAGTGCTGGATGCGGATGCCGGTGGTCTGCTCCAGGGTCCGCCACAGGCAGGGCGCGCCGCCCGCCGAGAACGTGGCGTTCAGCCGCTCGACCTGGCCGGGCTGGGCGGTCTGGCCGGTGTGCCCCTGGCCGTCGTTAGAGCAGGCCAGCACGGGCACCATCGAGTCGCGCGGGAAGCTGATGATGTCGGCCCGGGTGTGCCCGGGCGCGATGTGCAGCAGCATCGACGTGTCCGAGCGGGACCCCTGGACGCCCGCGCCGAACTTGTTGCCCAGGCTGGCCCGCGAGTCCGAGCCGATGACCAGGATGTTCAGCCCGGCGGTGTACGGCGGCCGGTGGCCGAGCATGGCCGCGGTGACGGTTTCCCGGTGGATGCTGCCCAGCACGCTGCGGTACTGCGCGTAGGCCACCAGCGCGGTGCCGACCACGCCGACCATGGCCACGATGGCGATCCCGCCCAGCCACCTGCGCCGGCGCGGGTGCAGGAAGCGCGCTCCGGCCGTGGCTGGCGGGGCCGGTGGCCCGCCAGCGCGGCCGGGCGGCTGCTTCGGCTGGCTGGATCGATCGGCTTTCCTGGCCGCCCGGCTGGCCCGCCACCCGCCGGTGTCCGGACCGCCGGCGTCCGCCTCGCCGATGCCCAGCCCGGAACTGCCCCGGTCATCCGGGCCGTGCAGGTAATTGGACAGCTGCCAGTCGGTGTCCCCGGTCTGGCCCAGATCCCCCGACGCCGTCCCGGCTGATCGCTGCCCAGGCACCGGATATCCGGGCTGTGCTACTGGTCCCCCGGGCTTGTCCACATCTGCGTAGCGGGTCATCGCTCCTCGCGGCGTAGATCATCGATTGTGCGGGGGGTGTGCCTCCCATTGTTCCGTGCGAGGCCACGGCATGTGGCGCAATGGGATGAATCGGTCAGCTCCGGGTCCCGTGTGGCTGCGGTGATTCCGCTTAGAGTGGGGGCGTGGTCCGGGATGCCCGTGCGGCCGGCGACGTAGCCGAGAGCAGCGGTCACGAGCCTGCGCCTGCCGCCAGGCAAGTGCGCCGGGTTTCTCTTGCTGGGCGCAGCTTCGCCCAGGTCACCGTGCTGCCGGTGCTGCTCGTGCTGGCCTGGCTGGTGCCCGGCGTGCTGCTGCTGCTGGCGGGCGAGCTGCGGCCGGCGCCGCTGGTCCTGATCGCGGTTCCGCTGGCCGTCATCATGATCGCCGCGGTGACGCACCGGGTGCCCGGCTGGCGGCTGGTTCCGGTGCTGGCCGGCGGCCAGGGCAAGCCGGTGCGGGCCTGGGCCGGCTGGTGGGGCCTGGGCGGCACGCTGGCCGTGGCGGTGGGCTACGGCGCGTGGCAGATCCTGCTGAACTCGCCGCAGATCATCGTGCTGCGTGATCCCGGCGCGGCGTTCCAGCTCAGCTACTGGATCGCCAACCATGGCTCGCTGCCCATCAGCCAGTCGCTGGCCGCGTTCGGCGGGGCTCATCCCGGGCTGACCTTCGGCAGCGCCGGGTTCGGCTCGGCCGGTGCGGCCTCGGCCGGTGCCGGCTCGGCCGCCTCGGCCGCCTCGGGCTCGGCCGGCGCCGGGGCGGGGATCGCGCCCCAGTTCATGCCGGGGCTGGCCATCCTGCTGGCGGGCGGCTGGTGGATCCATGGCATGGCCGCGGCCGCGCTGGTCCCCCCGGTACTGGGGGCGCTGGCCCTGGTCACGTTCGGCGGCCTGGCCGGCCGGCTGGTCGGCCCGCAGTGGGCCCCGGCGGCCGCGGTCATCCTCGGCCTCAGCCTGCCGGAGCAGTACACCAGCCGGGCCGCGTTCCTCCAGCCGCTGGTGCAGATCCTGGTGTTCGGCGGGCTGTGCCTGGTGGTGGACTCGCTGACCAGCCCGCGTGGCCGGGCCATGCTGGCCGGCTACGCCGACTGGCTGCGCTGGCCGGAGTGGCTGCCGCCCCGCACGGCCGCCGCCGCGCTCGGCGGCCTGGCGCTCGGGATGACCACCGTGGTGTCGCTGGGTGCGTTGCCCTTCCTGATTCCCGTCATCCCGTTCCTCGGCGTCGCGGTGGTGGCGCGGCGGCCGGTGGTGGTTCCGTTCGGTATTGGCCTCCTGGCTGGACTGGGCTGTGGCCTGGCCGCGGGGCAGCTGGCCGCCCCGGCCTACCGGGCCGCTCCTGGCTTCGCGGTGCGGCCGATCAGCCTGATCGCGGGGATTGCCGCCGCGGTCACGCTGGCTCTTGCGCTGCTGGCTCTGTGGCGGCCGGCGCGGCGCCGGGCCCGGGTGGCGATGGGCGCGGCCGCGCGGTGGTGGGTGCCCGAGGCGGCTGCGGTGCTGGTGGCCGCCGCGGTGATCGCGTTCCTGATTAGGCCGACGGTGCAGACCGCGCACTGGCGGCCGGGGGCAGCCACCACGGGCTACGTCGCCGCGCTGCAGCGGCTGCTCGGCATGCCGGTGCAGCCGACCCGGTCCTTTGCGGAAGACAGCATGTACTGGGTCATCTGGTACATCGGGATCCCGGCGCTGCTGCTCGGCACGTTCGGCGCCGCGCTGCTCACCCGGCGGTGCGTGCGCGGGCTGCTCCGCTGGCAGGACGACGAGGACCGCACGGTCCTGGCCTGGGCGCTGCCGCTCGCCCTGCTCGGCTGGGGCACGGTCTCCGTGCTCTGGGCCCCGAACACCGTGCCCGACCAGCCGTGGGCCAGCCGGGTGCTGGTGCCGCTGGTGCTGCCCGGGTTCGTGCTGTGCGCGATCTGGGTGGCGGCCTGGCTGGAGCGCCGGGCCCGGGAACGCGGCGCGGGCCGGGGCGCGGTCGCCGTGGCCGCGGCCTGCTTCGTGGTGGCGCTGGGCGTGCCGACGGCGGTGACCACGCTCGGGATCAGCTTCGGCAAGTCCGGGGCCTCGAAGCATTCGACGTTTATTACGTTGACCGGACTGGGCGTGCATCAGACCGGGGCGGGGCAGGCTCTGGCGGTGCAGCGGTTGTGCGGGACGATGAGCTCGCACATGTCGGTGGTGATCATCGACCGGCCGGCTGCCGATGAATTCGCCCAGGTGATCCGCGGGATGTGCAAGGTGCCCACCGCGGTCATGGCCGGCGCGCCCAGTGCTGAGGTGCAGGCGGTGGAGCAGGCGATCACGGCCAAGGGACGGGAACCGGTGCTGCTCGCTACCCGTGCCGTCGAGCTGATCCGGTTCCAGGCCACGCCGCGCAAGGTACTCGGGCTGAACACGACGCAGGAGCCGCACAACCTGACGCAGCCGCCGACGTCGCCGTGGCAGATCACGTATTCGCTGTGGATGCTGGCGCCGGGCATCTCGACGCCGGGGGCTTGATGGGCTGAACGGGGCTGGGCGCTGGCGGGTTCGCGGCGTTTCGGGGGCTGAGCTGCGTTTGGCCGGTGGGCGGCGGGCCGATTTGCCAGCGGTCGCGGAAGCTCATATGGTTAAGGAACAGCGACGCGGGGTGGAGCAGTTCGGTAGCTCGCTGGGCTCATAACCCAGAGGTCGCAGGTTCAAATCCTGCCCCCGCTACCAAGTAAGTGCAGGTCAGAGGCCTGATCGCCGGAAGGCGGTCAGGCCTTTTTGATCGTTTGTCCGTGGCGCGTCCGCGGGATCGGGCCACATCAGCCGGGTGCAGGTGGTCAAGGCTGGTCGTGATCGGCATCGATTCTCGCTTTCGGCAAGCCTGGGAGCGCACCATGAGCACTGCCTGCGCTCCGGCTCCGAGAGAGCTATTTTGTTGCGTTGGCATAGCCGATCACTGCCAGTATGTACAGCACCAAGACGCAGCTCGGGATGATGACCGCTAGACGACTGTGCTTATTGAACTTGCGCTGCGCGAAGATTGTCAGGGACAAGCCCAGGATCCAGACGGGAATCGTGATCCAGAGTCGGCCGAGCGATCCGAAGAGCCAACGCAGCGGTTGCGGAAGACCGGCCAGTGGACCGAACGCCATGCCCTGGATGTCGGGGACGTAGCGCCTCGCCAAGAAGGCGAGCGCGACGACCAGCACGGTAATCAGGTTCGCCGCGACCGT
>CAVQVG010000015.1:0-718352 GCA_963717125.1 uncultured Actinomycetes bacterium | reverse complement strand
CGTGCAAAGCAGGTGCTCTTCCAGCTGAGCTATAGCCCCGCGCGACGGCGCTACCAGGGTACCCGTTCAGGGGGGCGGCATCAGGGGTGCCGCCGTAGGCGGCGGAACCACCGCGGGTGGCAGCGTAGCCGGATCGATCACCGGCCCCGCCGCACCAGAAGTTTCCGCCCCACCAGGAGTTTCCGCCGCAGCAGAAGCCCCGTCCAGCACAGCGGGAAGCTCCGCGATGCTGCCCAGCAGATGGGTGGCCCCGGCCCGGTGCAGCCGGTCCCGGGTGTGCCCGCCGGTCAGGATGCCCGCCACGATGACCGCGCCGGCCCGCTTCCCGCACAGCACACCGCTCTCGGTGCCGCCCGCGTATGCCGTCTCGCGTACATCGGTCACGCCGAGCCGGAGCATGGCGCACAGCATGGAGTCGGGCCACGGGTAGCCGCGCGGCGCGTCCTCGGGGCAAAGCACCAGGTCGACGGCGCGCCACCAACCGAGGGTGTCCAGCACCAGGCCGAGCAGGCTGCGGGACAGCCCGGTGAGCAGGCAGACCCGGATGTCCGAGCCGCGGATGTGCTCCAGGGCCTCGGCCGCGCCCGGCATCGGGGCCAGGCCGGACCGGTCCACGGCCAGCCGGTAGGACCGGTCGAACGCGAGGGTGGCGGCCTCGGCCCGCCCCGGCGCGTCGGGGAACAGGGCGCGGAACACGTCGACGGCGGGCTGTCCACGGGTCTGGTGGACGTGCACCATGCTCCGGGCGTAGGCCGCGGTCCCCGGGACGATGCCCTGGGTGGCGAAGGCTTCCGCGAACGCCCGCTCCAGGATGCCGCCGTCATCGACGGTGACTCCGAGCAGGCCGCAGCACAACAGCGTGACCGGTGTCGCGCTGCTCACTCGAACCCCCGTCTGCGGGCCGGGCTCGGCCCGGGCCGGTCCTGCCTAGTCGTCGCTGGTGGTCGCCTCGGTCCAGAGGTCGAGCTCGGCGCGGTCGGCCTGGACCTTCCGCCAGACGGCAAAAATGCCAAGCCCCGCCAGGGCGAGCAGAAGCAGCTTCTTCACGGTGCGGACCCCTTCACCTCGACGATCCCGGAGCCGGGCCCGGGAAGGGTCGGCCGGGCTCCCTGCGCACCATGCAGCCTAGCAGCGCTCCGGTAAGCGGGGCCTGGCCACGCGAGTCCCGGTCACCGGGGCCGGGCCACCCGCGCCTCGTCCCACACCGGGCTGTCCGCCTCGTATGCGTCGCCGTCCGACCCGAACACCAGGAACCGGTCGAACGACTTCGCGAACCACCGGTCGTGACTGACCGCCAGCACCGTGCCCTGGTAGGACTCCAGGCCTTGCTGCAACGCCTCGGCGCTGGCCAGGTCCAGGTTGTCGGTCGGCTCGTCGAGCAGCAGGAGGGTGACCCCGGCCAGTTCGAGCAGCAGGATCTGCAGCCGGGCCTGCTGCCCGCCGGACATCGTGGCGAACGGCTGGTCCGCGCAGAACTGCAGCTCGTACCGGGCCAGCGCGGCCATGGCCTCGTTGCGCTGCAGCGCGTGCTCGGTGACCAGGATCTCCGCCGGGCACCGGTCGGCCAGGTCGGGCCGGGCGTGCGTCTGCGCGAACAGCCCGGGCACGACCCGCGCGCCGAGCCGGGCCACGCCGTCGTGCGGCACGTCCACTCCGGCCAGCAGTTGCAGGAAGGACGACTTGCCCGACCCGTTGGAGCCGAGCACAGCCACCCGGTCGCCGTACCAGACTTCCAGGTCAAAGGCGTTCATGAGGCCGGTCAGCTCCAGGTTCTCGCAGATCACCGCCCGCTTGCCGGTGCGCCCACCGCGTAGCCGCATCTGCACGTTCTGCTCGCGCGGCGCCAATTCCGGCGGGCCCGCTTCTTCATAACGCCGGAGCCTGCTCACTGCCGCCTGGTATCGCGACGCCATGCCGTCGTTATACGAGGCCTTCTGGCGCAGTGTGCGCACCAACTGCTTCAGCCGCTCGTGCTGCTCGTCCCAGCGGCGGCGCAGTTCGTCGAGCCGGTCGATACGGTCCAGCCGGGCCTGGGCATAACTGGCGAACCCGCCGCCGTGCACCCACACATTGCCGTCCTCGACGGTGATGATCCTGCCCGCCGTGTTGGCCAGCAACTCCCGGTCGTGGCTGACCATCAGCACCGTCTTCCGGGTCTGCGTGAGCTGCTGCTCCAGCCATTGCTTGCCGGGCACGTCCAGGTAGTTGTCCGGCTCGTCGAGCAGCAGCACCTCGTCCGGCCCGCGCAGCAGCGCCTCCAGCACCAGCCGCTTCTGCTCGCCGCCGGACAGCGTGCCCACGTCCCGGTCCCGGCACCGTTCGTAGCCGATGCCGAGCGCCGCGACGCAGCAGGCGTCCCACAGCACCTCGGCGTCGTACCCGCCCGCGTCACCCCAGTCGGCCAGGGCCGCGGCGTACCTGAGCTGGGCCCGCTCGTCGTCCCGGGCCGCCATCGCCTGCTCCGCGGCGGCCAGCCGGGCCGCGGACTCCCGCACCCGGGGCGCGGCCACCGACACCAGCAGGTCGCGCACGCTCGTCCCGTCCCCACGGACACTCCCGATGAATTGCCGCATGACACCCAGTCCACCGCTGACCGTGACCGTGCCGGACTGCGGCGCCAGGTCGCCGGCGATGAGCCGGATCAGCGTGGTCTTGCCCGCCCCGTTCGGCCCGACCAGGGCGGCCACCGAGCCCTCGCCGACCCGGAACGAGGCGTCGCCCAGCAGCACCCGCCCGTCCGGCAGCGCCTGGCTCAGGTGCGCCACCTCGATGTGACCCACCTCGGTCCCCTTCCGCTACGCCGGCCAGCCCCGCTCCGAGGTAACCAGGTCGGCGACGCGGCCCGCAACGGGATTTAGCCGCGCATGGCCGCACCGCAGCAGCAGACGCCTTACCACTTCTTACGACTTTCTTACCGCTGCGGAAAGGATTCGTCCCGGGTGTCCAAGGAATTAGCTGATTGCCCGATTCCCCACGTCCGGCCCGTGGATACTGGTGCGGTGATTTGCCACGCAATTGCCCGCTCCGGCCTATGAGGGGCAGCACATACCTAGCCAAGGAGGCTTTGTCAGCCCCGCCGGGGTACACCCATCCCTCGATCATGGAGCACCCGTCGCTGCCGGGTGGATGGCCGCCGCCGGGGCGCCCGTGGCCGCCGGGGCCGGAGCGGCCGGACGAGGATCCGTGGCCTGAGGACTGGTTCAAGGACCCACCGGCCGCGGCGCCAACCAAGCTGTCGGCCAAGGCGCCGGCCGAGCCTGGCCGGTTCTCGCCGCGCCGGGTGTCCTGGCCGTGGTGGCTGCTCTGGCCGTGGACGGCCGTGTGGGTCGCCCTGCAGGTGGCGCTCAAGATGAGCGGGCAGTCCTGGCACTTCTTCGCCCAGGGCGGCCAGTTGCTGTTCGCGGCCGGCCCGGGCACCGGCCTGCAGCTCTACGCGGCCCACCCCGACCTGCAGATCGGGCCGCTGGCGCTGGCCGTCTCCGGGGTGCTCCGGCTGCTCGGCCCGGGCCAGGGCGAACTGGCCGCCGTGCTGCTCATGTCGGCCACCGGCCCGGTGGTGCTGTGGGCCGTCTGGCGACTGCTGCCCGCCGCGGAACGGGCCAAGCAGATCCGGCTCTTCCTGGCCGGGCTGTTCTTCCTGCCCGTATGGACCGAGCTGACCACCCACTTCGCGCACCTCGACGACCTGCTCGCGCTGTGTTTCGCGGTGGCCGCCATGCACGCGGTGGCGCGGCGTAACCCGCTGTGGGCGGGCCTGGCCCTGGCCGCGGCGACGGACGCCAAGCCCTGGGCGGCGGCGTTCGTCGTGCTGATCTTCGCGCTGCCCCGGCGGCAGTGGCTGGCCGCGCTGGGCGCGTTCACCGGCGGGGTGGCGGTGGCCTGGCTGCCGTTCCTGGCCGCGGACCCGCGGACCCTGTCGTCGGTGGCCCAGTTCACCATCCCGAACAACCCCTCCTCGGCGCTGCGTGTGCTCGGCGTGATGTCCCCCCGGACCCCCTGGTGGGACCGGTCTGTCCAGCTCGCCCTAGGCGTCGCGGCCGGCTGCGTGGCGGTGCGCCGCGGCCGCTGGCAGGCGGTGGTGCTGGTCGCGGTGGCCGCGCGGATCATGCTCGACCCCGGCGTGTACGCCTACTACACGGCCGGCGCGGTGCTGGGCACGATCGTGGTGGACCTGGTGATGACCAAGTGGCGGTTCCCGTGGGTCACCGCGGTCACCGCGATCCTGCTCTACCTGGCCCGGATGACCCACAAGCTGGTGCCGTTCGACCTGCACCAACTGGGTGTGCTGCGGCTGCTGTTCGCGATCGGCGTGCCCGTGCTGGTGCTCGGCATGCCGGGCTGGTGGATCGCCCGGCGGCGCGGCCGGCACGCCCGGGCCGGTGACCGGGTCACGATCATCAGCCCGGCCGCCTATCCCGGGCCGTTAGCGCCGGCCTGCGCACCGGTCATGCGCCCAGCAGCACCTCGGCCGTCATCCCGGCCAGCGGGGTGATGCTGGTCCGGCTGACCTGGACCACTGCCCGGAGTTCGCCGCCCGGCTGCCTGGTCAGCCTGGTGATGGTGCCGCTGACCCCGGTCAGCCGGTCGGCCGGGATCGCGAGGGCCACCGTGTCGCCGACCCGCACCTTGGCCGTGGACCGGGCCGGGATGGACACCTTGACCAGCACCTCACCGGAGATGCGCAGCGCGAGCACCGGCAGCGCCATGCCGCCCGCCCGCAGGCTGGCCAGCGACCCGGCCGGGCGGGCGGCGGCCGCCGCGCTGCGCAGCCCGGCTGAGGTGACCGTCGCACCGGCCTGGCCGAAGACGGCGATCACGGTCCCCGGCCGGGGCGCCTTGATCACCATGGCCGCCTGGTCGGCCGCCCGCTGCGTCTGGTCCTTGGCCAGCTGAGCCCGGGCCGCGGCCACGCTGGCGGGCGGCGCCGCGGCCGCGGTCAGCGCGGCCAGGTCCGCCTTGTCCGCCGCGATCGCGGCTCGGTCGGTCCGCACCGGGCCGAGGCCGCCCGGCGCGGCCTCCCGGGCCAGCACCTCGCCCTTGCGCACCACCTGCCCGAGCCGGACCACGATCTTGCCTACCCGGCCGGCTACCCCGAAGTTGAGGCTGGCCAGGCTGCTCCGGCTGACCACCCCGGTGAGCGGCCGGTTCTTCGCCGCGGTCAGGATCGACGGCGCCAGCAGCACAACGCCGGCCACCGACGCGGCCGCCACCAGGAGCCCGGCCATCCGCTGCACCCCGGTGCCGAACCGGCGCCGCCGCCCGCCGCGGTGCCGCCGGCCGCGCGGGCGGCCCGGGGATGGCGGGCCATCGGAAATCCCCGCCGCTGCCCCGGTCTCGGCATAATCGTCGGCCACGGCGTCCAGGTACGCGTCCGGCTCGGGCTGCCCGGGAAAGTCGTCCCCCGGCACGTCGGGGGGATCTTGGTAATAGGGCGGACCCTGGTAATACCCGTCCGGCTCGTAGTAGCCCGGCTCCGCGTAGCCCGGGTCCGCGTAGGCGGGGTCCGCGTAGGCGGGCTCGTAGTACGCCGGGTCCTCGTCCTGCCCCGCCCAGTCCGGCTCCGGCTGGGAACGCTGACTCCAGGCGGCGGGCTGCGGCCGGCCCGCCCCGGGATAGTCGTCCTCGAGCAGGAAGGACATGGCGGCTCACTCCAGATGAACTCGGATAACGAACGTATCACGGCCTATTGTGGGAATGCGGAAAACTCCGCAGACAGTGTTTCTTTGCGCCTCCGGCGCGCTTTACCCGCCGACTTCCCTCGTCGCGTGTAGCTCGTTCCTCGCTCCGCGCTCCTCAGTCCAGTCGGCGGCGCGCGCCTTTGGCGCGTGCTTAATGGACGTTTTGACCCTTGCCTTAACCGGGTTACAGGATCCCGTCCAGCCAGTCGAACAGCACCTGGTTGCGCCGCTGCGGCGCCATCGGGGCGTCGTGGAACTGGCAGCCCGCGGCCGCGGTGAACTCGTGCAGCGTCGCGGCCGACTGGAGCAGCCGCAGCGCCGCGGCGCCCTGGCCGGGGAACGCCGTCTCGCCCTGATACTGGGTGACCAGCGCCGGGGCGGTGATCTCCGGCAGGTAGGCCGCCGTACCGTACTGTTCCAGCGCCCGGGCCAGCGCGGAAAACGCCGGCCGCCGGAACGGGTAGCTCGCCTTGATGAAGCTGAACTGGACGCCGGCCGGCAGCCGGGTGAAGATCTTGGCCCAGGCCCGGTCCGCCTCGTCCGGGTGGGTCCGGGCCAGCGCGACCAACTGCTCGGGCAGGTGGAACGCGGCCATGAAGTCGGACACGCCCGGGTCCAGCACCAGCGCGGCCAGTCGGTGCTCGAAGGCCGCGGCCCGGGCGGCCAGCGCGCCGCCCTGGCTCCAGCCGACCAGCGCGATGCGGCCCGGATCGACGTCCGGCCGGCTGATCAGGTAGTTGACGACCGGGGTGATCACGGCCTCCCAGTCGGGCCGGAACCCGATGCCGCGCAGGAACAGCATCGATCCCTGCCCGGGGCCCTCGAACAGCAGCGCGTTGTAGCCGAGCGCCGCCGCCTCCGCCGCGCCGTACACGTACAGCCCGATGAGCTGCGCGTCGTTACCGTTGTTGAAGATGATCGTGGGCCGCCTGGCGCCGGGCGCGGCCCCGGGCGGGCGGAGCAGCCAGCCCGGCAGGCTGGTCCGCCCGTAGCGGATCCGCACCGGCTCGGCGGCCGGCTCCAGCAGCCCGGCGGCCCGCACCCAGGCGTCGTTCATCGCCCGGTAGGCCGCCGCCTGCCGCCGCGGGTGACGGGTGCCGATCGCGACATAGAGCGGGTTGGCCAGGTAGCTGGCCGCGCGCAGGAACGCACCGCGGGCCGCGGTCCGGTTGCCCCGGGCCAGGGCCTCGTGCCCGAACCGGCTAGCGAGCAGGCCCAGGTCGCGGAACCCGCGATAGAACGCGTCATAGCTGTCGCCTTCGGCGTGCACCCCGGCCACGGCGGTGGCGAACTCGCCGTACTCGGCCGCCCCGTACCCGGCCGCGCCGACGGTGAACAGCGCCTGCAAGTTCAGGCTCGGGTCGGCGAAGAAGACGGCCGGATCCCGGATGACCGCGGGCCCGCGGGCCACGGCGGGTACCCGCCCGGCCACCGCCGGCCGCAACGCCTTGGGCGCCACCAGCCCGGTCCCCAGCGCGGCCCCGGTACCGAGTACGGTCCGCCGCGGCACCATCGTTGCTGGCGCACTCATGACGTCCCCGGCCTTCCCGCCCTATACGCTAAGCCACCGCCTAACTACCCTAAGTACCCGAACCGCTAAACGTTCCTCCCGCCGAGCTTTCGCCTTGGGGCCACGCTCGAGGGACGGCGGGGGATGGGGGGGTCAGCGGGCGGGGAGGCGGCGGGTGGCGTCCATGGACGAGGGGCGGTGCCGGGACGGGCGGGCCAGCGCCGCGGTGAGCTCGTCCAGGGCGTGCACCGAATGCGCGCTGACCACCGCGTCGCAGAACGGCCACGCCGCGGCCATGCCGCCGGCCAGCGGACGGTAATGCTCGCTCTTGGTCCGCGGGTTGACCCAGATGATGCGGTGCGCCACCCGGGACAGCCGCTGCATCTCGCGGCGCACGACGGCCGGGTCGCCGGTGTCCCAGCCGTCCGAGATGATCAGGACGACCGCGCCACGGGCCAGGCCGGGCCGCCCCCGGGTGTCGTTGAACTCCTTCAGCGCGGCGCCGATCCGGGTCCCGCCCAGCCAGTCCGGCGCGGCCTGGCCGGCCCGGTGCAGGGCCTGCTCGGCGGACATGTGAGCGAGCGCGGGGGTGAGCCGGGTCAGCCGGGTGGCGAACGTGAACACCTCCGCCTCGGCGCCGCCCGCCGCGCAGTACAGCAGTTGCAGCATGGCCCGCGCGTACGGCTCCATCGACCCGGAGATGTCACACAGCACGATCAGCTGCCGGGGTCGCATGGCCGGCGCCCGCCGGGCCAGCCGCAGCGGGTGCCCCCCGGTGCGCCGCGCCTGGCGCAGCGTGCTGCGCAGGTCGGTGTGCTTGCCGCGGGAGGTGGACCGCTGCCGCCGGGAACGGCGCTGCGGCACGGCCAGGGTGAGGTTGCGCATCAGCCCGGCCAGCGCCTGGAGTTCCGCCGGGGTCAGCTCGGCGAAGTCGGTGCTGGCCAGCCGTTCCGTCCGGCTGGCCAGCGCCGGGTAGCCGGCCCCGTCTTCGTCCTCCGGCGCCGCCTCGTCGTCCGCGACCGGGACCCGCTCGCTGCTGCCCTGGCCGTCCGCTCGCGTCCCGTCCGGCGCCGCGCCGTCCGGCTGGCCGTCCGCGTCCGGCCGCCCATGCTGCTGAGCCGCTCGCGCCGCCTCCGCCAGCAGGTCATCTGGGCTGCCCCGGGCGGGCAGCGGCAGGTCCGTGCCACGCGGCGGCGCATCGTCCTCGCCGGTGCTGCCAAAGAAGTCGGCGAACACCCGGCGCAGCGGATCCACCTGGGCCTGCCCGGCGACCAGCGTGGCCAGCGCGCACAGGTACAGCTGGTACCGGCTGGCCGGCCTGGCCACCGTGACCGCCGCGGCGAACCGCTCGCAGCGTGCCGGGTCGGCGGGCACGCCCGCAGCGCGCAGCGCCGCGCCGAGCCGCGCGGCGATCAGCGCCAGGTCGTCAGTCCCCATCGCTGGCCGCGGTCGCGAACCCAGCGGCCCGGAGCACCTGCAGGTCCTCGGAATACTTCAGCACAACGCCCGCTGTCTGTGCGGCCACCGCCTCGTCGATGCGGTCTGCGCCCAACACGACCAGTGCCTCCGCCCAGCTGATCGCCTCGGCCACCCCGGGCGGCTTGGCCAGGTCCAGGCCGCGCAGCCGGGCGATGCCGCTGGCCACCTGGCTGGCCAGCGGGGCCGCCGCGGCCGGCACCCGGCGGCGGATGATGGCCGCCACCCGCTCGGTGTCCGGGTACTCGATCCAGTGGTACAGGCAGCGCCGCTTCAGCGCGTCGTGCAGGTCCCGGGTGCGGTTGGAGGTGAGCACCACCACCGGCGGGTAGGCCGCGCGGCGGGTGCCCAGTTCCGGGATCGTGACCGCGGCCTCGGCGAGCAGCTCGAACAGGAACGCCTCGAACTCGTCGTCGCCCCGGTCCACCTCGTCGATCAGCAGCACCGCGGGCCGCGGGCCGGGATGGTCCAGCGCGGCCAGCAACGGGCGGGCCAGCAGGTACTCCGCGCTGAACAGGTCGGCGTCACGGAGTTGCTCGCCGCGGGCCTCGGCCAGCCGGATGGCCAGCAGCTGGCGCGGGTAGTTCCACTCGTACAGCGCCTCGGCCGACGTCAGCCCTTCGTAGCACTGCAACCGGATCAGGGGCGTGTCCAGCGCGCCGGCCAGCGCCTTGGCCGCCTCGGTCTTGCCCACCCCGGGCTCGCCTTCCAGCAGGATGGGCTGGCCCATCCGGGCGGCGAGGAACAGCGCCACGCCGAGTGGGTCGTCGGCCAGGTAGCCGGCCACGTCGAGATCGCGCATCAGCGTCGCGACGTCGGGCAGCCGGTCCACGATGCCGCCGTTCCGGGTGGATTCCTGCATAGCTCCATAATGCCCGGGGGGACGACCCCCCGAAGCCCCCCGATCGCCGCTTCGCGCCGAACGACTGCTGCCGCGCTTCGGATCAGCTGACGGACAAATCGGTGCGGACCGGGCGGCCCTGGATGGCCGACCAGACGTTGGCCGGGGTGAGCGGCATGTCGGCGTGCCGGACGCCGAACGGGCGGAGCGCGTCCATGACCGCGTTGACCACGGCGGCGGGCGAGCCGACGGTGGCCGACTCGCCGACGCCCTTGGCCCCGACCGGGTGGTGCGGGCACGGGGTGACGGTCTCGCCCAGCTCCCAGGACGGGCACTCCACCGACGTGGGCAGCAGGTAGTCCATGAACGACCCGGCCAGGCAGTTCCCGTCGGTGTCGTACGTGATGGCCTGCATCAAGGCCATGCCGACGCCGTCGGCCAGGCCGCCGTGCAACTGCCCTTCCACGATCATCGGGTTGATCCGGACCCCGCAGTCGTCCACGGCGACGAAGCGGCGCACCCGGACCTCCCCGGTGCCCGGGTCGAGGTCGACCACGCAGATGTACGCGCCGTACGGATAGGTGAGGTTGGGCGGGTTGTAGACCGTGCCCGCGTCCAGGTGCCCGTCCACCCCGGGCGGCAGCTCCAGCCCGGAGTGCGCGGCCATCGCGATCTCGGCGATGGTCCGGCCCTGCTCCGGGTCACCGCGCACCTGCCACCGGCCGCCGGCCCACTCCAGGTCCTCGGGCGCGGCTTCCAGCATGGCGGCGGCCACGATCCTGGCCCGCTCGCGGACCTTGCGGGCGGCCACCACGGCGGCCGCCCCGGACACCGGCGTGGACCGGGACCCGTACGTGCCCAGGCCGAACGGGGTCCGGTCGGTGTCCCCGTGCACCACCTCGACGTCCGCGGGGGACAGCCCCAGCTCCTCGGCCACGAGCTGGGCGAACGTGGTCTCGTGCCCCTGCCCCTGGGTCTGGCAGGAGATGCCCAGCACGGCCGTGCCGGTCGGGTGCACGCGCAGGTCCGCGCCGTCGGCCATGCCCAGGCCGAGGATGTCCATGTGCTTGCGCGGGCCGGCCCCCACCCCCTCGGTGAAGCAGCTCAGCCCGATGCCCATGTGCTCGCCGCGGGCCCGCTTCTCCGCCTGCTCGCGGCGCAGGCCGGGGTAGCCCGCCATGTCCATCGCCAGCTGGAGCGCCCGCGGGTAGTCCCCGGAGTCGTACTCCCAGCCGGTCGGGGCGGTGTAGGGGAACTGCTCGGGCCGGAGCAGGTTCTTCATCCGCAGTTCGGCCGGGTCCATGTCCAGCTCGGCGGCCAGCAGGTCCACCATCCGCTCGACCAGGTACACGCCTTCGGCGATGCGGAACGAGCACGAGTAGGCGACGCCGCCGGGGGCCTTGTTCGTGTACACGCCGGTGACCGCGCAGTGCGCGGCGCGCAGGTCGTAGGACCCGGTGAAGATGTGGAAGAACCCGGCCGGGAACTTGGTCGGCTGGGCCGAGCCGTTGAACGCGCCGTGATCGGCCAGCACCTGGGCCCGCAGGCCGAGGATCCGGCCGTCCCGGGTGGCCGCGATCTCGCCGTGCATGTGGTAGTCCCGGGCGAACGCGGTGGACATCAGGTTCTCCGACCGGTCCTCCATCCACTTGACCGGCTTGCCGGTCAGCATCGAGCCGACCACGGCGCACAGGTACCCGGGGTAGATCGGCACCTTGTTGCCGAACCCGCCGCCGATGTCCGGCGAGATGATCCGGATCTTGTGCTCGGGCAGCCCGGCCAGCAGCGCGTACATGGTGCGGTGCGCGTGCGGGGCCTGGCTGGTGCACCACACGGTCAGCTTCCCGGACACCGGGTCCAGGTCGGCGACGGAGCCGCAGGTCTCCAGCGGGGCCGGGTGCGAGCGCGGGTAGAGCATGTCCTGGGTGACGACGACGTCGGCGGCCGCGAACGCCGCGTCGGTCGCCGCCTGGTCCCCGGCCGACCAGTCGAAGATGTGGTTGTCCCGCTGCCCGGCCAGGTCGTCGCGGATCACCGGGGCACCCGGGTCCAGGGCCCGGGTCGCGTCGGCCACCACCGGCAGCGGCTCGTACTCCACGTCGATGAGCTCGAGCGCGTCCCGGGCCGCGTAGGCGTCCTCGGCCACCACGAACGCCACCTCCTGGCCCTGGAAGCGCACCTTGTCGGTGGCCAGGACGGCCTGCACGTCCCGGGACAGGGTCGGCATCCAGGCCAGCTGGCGCTGTTCCAGCATGGCGCCGGTGATGACCGCCCGGACCTTGGGATGCGCCTCGGCCGCGGCGGTGTCCACCGAGACGATCCGGGCGTGCGCCAGCGGGCTGCGCAGGATGACCCCGTGCAGCATCCCGGGCAGCGCGACGTCGTCGGTGAACGTGCCCAGGCCGCGCACGAACCGGGCATCCTCTTTGCGCGGCAGCCGGCCGTACGCCCCGCTCACCGGCCCGCCTCCTGCTCGGCCGCCCACTGCACCGACCGCACGATGTTCTCGTAGCCGGTGCACCGGCAGAGCTGGCCGGACAGCGCCTCGCGGATCTCCGCCGCGGTGGGCGACGGGTTGTGGTCGAGCAGCCAGCGGGCGGTCATCATCATGCCCGGCGTGCAGAACCCGCATTGCAGCCCGTGGCATTCGGCGAACCCCTGCTGGACCAGGTCCAGCCGGCCCCCACCCGCCTCCCCTGCCCCCTTCATGGCCAGCCCTTCCACGGTGCGCACCTGGTGCCCGTCGGCCATCGCGGCCAGCACCGTGCAGGACTTGACCGGCGTGCCGTCCAGCCACACCACGCAGGCCCCGCAATTGGACGTGTCACAGCCCCAGTGTGAACCGGTCAGCCGCAGCTCGTCGCGCAGGAAGTGGATGAGCAGCAGCCGCGCTTCCACCTCCCGGGTGTAGCTGGTCCCGTTGACCGTCACGGTGATCTGCACGTCAGGCGTCCCGCGCCACCCGGGCCAGCGCCTGGCGCAGCGCCCGGATGGTGAGCTCGCGGGCCAGGTGGCGCTTGTAGTCGGCCGGGCCGCGCTGGTCAGAGACCGGGCGGCAGTGCTCGGCCGCGATCTGGCCGGCCCGGGCGAAGCTCTCCTCGGTGGCCGGGGCGCCGCGCAGGAACTCCTCGGCCTCAGCCGCGGCGAAGTGCGCGGCGCCGACCGCGGTCAGCCCGATGCCGGCGTCGGCGATGGTGGCCCCCTCGCCGTCCAGCCACAGCGCCGCGCCGACCGCGCCGACCGGCCAGTCGCCGGCCCGGCGGCCCACCTTCTGGTAGGCGCTGCCGCCGCCGGGCCGGATCGGCACCCGGATCTCGCTCAGCAGCTCACCCGGCGCGACCACGGTCTCGTACGGCCCGGTGTGGAAATCCCGGGCCGGCACGGTGCGGCTGCCGTCCGGATGCCGGATCACCATGGTCGCCTTGAGCGCGGCGAACGCCGCGGACAGGTCCTCGGACGGGTCGGCCTGGCACAGCGAGCCGCCGACCGTGCCCCAGTTCCGGACGATCGGGTCGGCGATGACCTGCTCCGCGTCGTGCAGGATGGCGAAATGCTGGCCGGCCGCCGGGTCGGCGAGCAGCTCCGCGTGCCGGGCCAGCGCGCCGATCTTCAGCTCGCCCCCGGCCACCTGGATATAGCTGAGCTCGGTCAGCCCGTTGATGTCGATCAGCGTCTCCGGCTGGGCCAGCCGGAGCTTCATCATCGGGATCAGGCTGTGCCCGCCCGCCAGGATGCGCGCCTCTGGGCCGAAGCGGGCCAGCAGCGTGAGCGCGTGCTCGACGCTGGCCGCCTTCTCGTACTCGACGTGCGCGGGGACCTGCATCCGCCCTCCCTCGCTGATCCGTTCGCAGTTTACGAGCGGACCCATCTGGCGAGCATAATCAGAGCTGTTATGACCCTGACCCAGCTGAACGCGTTCGTCCTGGTCGCCAGGCTGGGCTCGGTGACCTCGGCGGCCAACGCCCTGGGGGTCAGCGAGTCCGCGGTGTCCCAGGCTCTCACCGCGCTTCGCCAGCACCTCGGTGACCAGCTGGTCAGCCGCGGGCCGAGCGGCATGACGCTGACCCCGGGCGGCTCCCGGCTGCTGTCCACCGCGTCGCAGATCGTGGTGCTCGGCGCCGAGGCGCACGCCGCGGTCCGGGCGGCCCAGGGGGCGCCGGAGCAGCTCCGCGTGGTGGCCACGTCCACCCTGGCCGAGTTCGTGGTCAGCCCGCTGATGGAGGCGTTCACCCGGCGGTTCGCCGGGGCCCTGGAGGTGTCCGCCGGGGTGGCGGTGAGCAACGAGATGGGCGTGCTGGTGGCCAACCGGCTGGCCGACCTGGCCATCGGGCCGGAGGTGCCCAGCGACCCGGCGCTGCCCGTGGTCAGCGAGCCGGTGTTCCGGTACCGCCTCGTGGTGGTCACGGCCGGGCAGCCCCGGCTGCACGGTAACCCGCAGCAGTGGCGCTGGCTGGTTGACCCGGCCGGCACCGACCCGGGCAGTGACACCGGGCAGTTGCTGGCCGCGCTCCGGGTGCCGGACAGCATGATCCGGGTCTTTCCCAACCAGACCGCGGCGTGGGCCGCCGCGGCGGACGGCGCCGGCGTGGCCCCGGCCGTCGAGCACCTGGTCGCCCAGCAGCTGCGCCGCGGCGAGCTGTCCCTGGTCGACGTGCCGGGCGCCCCGGTCAGCGCGTGCTGGTACGCCACCCTGCTGGAACGCCAGCACCGCAGCACGGCGGCCAGCTCGCTGCGCCGCTTCCTGGGCACCCCAGAAGCTATGCACCTGATGCGCTCCCCGGCGGCGGGCGTCCCGCCGTCCCGGTTCCGGCCGCCGGTGTACGTGACGATCTGGAGCTGACCGGCTCGCGCTGAACACTCTGCCGGTGCGGTGGCAATTCCTGGGTGGAGTGGGACCTCAGCGCGAGGAGGAGCATGGCATCAGACGCAGAGTTGATCGCGGCCTCGCTGGCCGGTGACGGGGAAGCCTTCGTCGAGGTGATCCGCAGGCACGAGGTGGCTGTGGGGGCCTACCTCGTGCGGCGGGCCGGGCGGGAGCTCGCCGAAGACCTGCTCGGTGAGGTATGGGTGGCCGCTTTCGGATCGCGGGCAGCCTATGACCAGTCATTTCCCGCCGCCCGCCCGTGGCTGTTCGGCGTGGCCCACAACACGCTCCGGCGGCACTGGCGGTCCCGGCCAGCCGAGGATCCCGTGGCCGACCTGACCGGCCTGGCCGCTGGGTGGGATCCGTGGCCGGCCGTGGACCGGCGGATCGACATCGGGCCGGTGGTGCGCAGCGCCCTGGCCCGGCTCAGGCCCACCGAGCGAGAGGTGCTGACCCTGGTCGCGTGGGAGGACCTGACCGTCGCCGACGCGGCGCGGGCCCTCGGCATCCCGGCCGGGACCGCCCGCCGCTGCCTGCACCAGGCCCGCCAGGAACTGCGGAACGCGCCCGGCATGGCCGCCCTGATGACTGACCTGAAGACTGTGAAGGAGACGACCTGAATGGTTGATGAGATGGAGCTGGTCGGGCGCCTGAAAGACGCAGCGCCCCTACGGGATGCGGCATTCGAGGAGGCCAGGGGGCGGCTGCGGGAGACGATGGGTCCGGCACACCGCCAGCCACGCCGCCGGGCCTGGGCGATCTGGAGCACGGCCGGACTGGGGATCGCCGCAGCCGCCACGGCGGTGACACTGGTCATCACGTCGGTGCCCCAGCAGGCCAGCCCGGGCGGCCAGGCGGTGGCCCGGCACTCCGGCAGCCACGCCACGTCACCTGGTGCGCACACGCCGCTGATCCGGCTGGCCGCCGCCATCACGGCGCGCAGCACCCCGCTGCCCGGCGACGCGACTCTGATAATCCGCACCCAGGTCAACGCCGCGGGCCAGTCCACCGGCGGCGGCGCCGACCTGTACACCGACAGCGGCGCGTACTACTACGCGCAGTCCGAGAGCGGTCTGCCCGAACAGATCGCCGAGCACAACGACACCAGCGACGGCGGGTTCGCCCGCGAGCTGGCCGCGGCCCGGTACGCGGTGCACGGTGACCTCACCATCGCCCGGCAGCGGATGGCCATCGCCATGCTGGACCCCCATCAGCCGAAGCTGACCTGGCGCCAGCAGGTCGCGCAGATCAAGGCCATCGACCGGGCCAAGCACGCCAAGATCCCGATCCCCGTGCATCCGCCGACGGCCGCGCAGCAAGCGGCCAGCATGGACAACGAGATCTGGGAGAACTCGCTGGACGCGCTGCAAGCCGGGGCCGGCCAGCCCGAGGTCCGGGCGGGTGTGCTCCGGCTGCTGTCCACCCTGAAGGAAGTCACCGTCCGCAGCACTAACGTCAACGGGGCGGCCATGCTGACCCTCACCGCCAGGGCGCCCGCCATGCCCGCGAACTACCAGGAAACGCTGACCATCAACGGCACCACCGGGGTGCCGGTCAACTTCGCCGGCGGCGTCCCGGGGCACCGGCCTGACACCACATCCACCTACCGGGTGTCCCGGGTGACGGTGGCGGCCATCGAGGCCGGCCGGTTCTGAGCCACCCGCCAAACCCCGGCTGGGCGCCATCACGGGCCCGGCCGGGGTTCCTGGCTACTTAAGCATCCCCTTATTCGCCAGTTGCACCAGCTACCGCCGGCGACCGATCATGGCGCTCTAGTGACTCCCAGCTGTCGTCGCGCAAGGGAGCGTGCAGATGCGCATTGAGTCCGACGGGCATAGCCGGGGCAACCCCCGGCTGTTCGAACTGGTCGAGCACACGCCGAAGACCGGGAAGAGCCCCACGGTGTGGGCCTGGCCTGAGCTGATGGACTACCTGAAGATCGCTGGCCAGCCGGTGGCCGGCCCGTGGCCGCCGCACCAGGAGCCGCGGCCGGACCCGGACGAGGACACCCTGCCGGTGGCCATCCCCGACCCGGAATCGGACTGAGCCGATGTACCCGTCCCGGTTCAACTACGAGGCGCCCCGGTCGCTGGATGAAGCGATCACCCTGCTGCATGACGGCGGGGACTACGCGAAGGTGCTGGCCGGCGGGCAGAGCCTGGTCCCGCTCATGAAGCTGCGGTTCGCGTCGCCGGACCTGATCGTGGATATCAACAACGTGCCCGGGCTTGACTACCACCGGGCCGACCCGGACGGCACGCTGCGCGTCGGTGCGCTGTGCCGGCACGCCGAGCTGGAGCGCTCGGCCCTGCTCAAGAGCAGCCAGCCGACCATGGCGGCGGCCGCGCCACTCATCGCCGATCCCATCGTGCGCACCCGGGGCACCCTGGTCGGCTCGCTGTGCCACGCCGACCCGCAGGGCGACTGGGCGTCGGTGGTGACGGCGCTGGGCGGCTCGGTGGTGGCCCAGGGACCGGCCGGGCGGCGCACCATCCCGCTGGCCGAGTTCGTGACCGGGCCGTTCGAGACCGTGCTGGCCCCGGACGAGATCGCGGTCGAGGCGGTCATCCCGCCCGCCCAGGGCACCCGATCCGGCGGCTACCTGAAGCTGGAGCGCCGGGTCGGCGACTTCGCCACCGTCGGCGTGGCGGTCGCCGTGGAGACGAGCGGCGGCATGGTGACCCGGGCCGGCATCGGGCTGACCGGGGTGGGCGGATCGACGATCACAGCCACCGAGGCGGCCCAGGCGCTGACCGGGCAGCCGCTCACCGCCGAGTCCATCGGCCGGGCGGCGGACCTGGCCGCGGCGGCGGCCCGGCCGCGGACCGACCATCGCGGCAGCGCGGAGTACAAGCGGCACATGGTGCGCACGTTCGTGGTCCGCCTGCTGAGCCGCGACGTGCCGGAGGAGAGGGCAGCCTGAGATGACTCTCGTATATGAGGACTCCAGCGACGAGACCGGGACCGACGTGCCGGTCCGCCGGATCAAGTTCAGCATCAACGGGCGGAAGATGATCGCTGAGGTCGAGCCGCGGCTGCTGCTGGCCCACCTGATCCGCCGTGGCCTGGGGCTGACCGGTACGCACATGGGATGCGACACCACCAACTGCGGCGCATGCACGGTGCTGGTGGACGGGCGGCCGGTGAAGTCCTGCACGATGCTGGCCGTGCAGGCGGACGGGCACGAGATCAGCACGGTGGAGGGGCTGGCCGGGGCGGCCGAGCTGCACCCGTTGCAGGAGGGCTTCCGGGAGGAGCACGGCCTGCAGTGCGGGTTCTGCACACCGGGCATGATGATGGCGGCCAAGGCGCTGCTCGACGAGAACCCCGACCCCAGCGAGGAGGACGTCCGCTGGGCGCTGTCCGGCAACCTCTGCCGCTGCACCGGTTACCAGAACATCGTGAAGTCGGTGCTGTGGGCGGCCGACAAGCTGCGAGCGGAGGGCTGACGTGTCTCAGGCAGTCGACGAGATCAAGATCGGCGGGCTGGGCGCGAGCCGCAAGCGGGTCGAGGACAGCCGGTTCATCCGGGGCAAGGGCAACTACACCGACGACATCACGCTGCCCGGCATGCTGCACATGGAGATCCTGCGCAGCCCGCTGGCACACGCCCGGATCAAGTCGATCGACGCCAGCAAGGCCTGGGACATCCCCGGCGTGCACCTGGTGCTGACCGGCGAGATGATGGCCACCCGCAACCTGGCCTGGATGCCGACCCTGTCCTACGACACGCAGGCCGTGCTGGCCACCGACAAGGTGCGGTTCCAGGGCCAGGAAGTGGCCTGCGTCATCGCCGACGACCCGTACATCGCCAAGGACGCGTGCGAGGCGATCGACGTCGACTACGAGCCGCTGCCGGTCATCGTGAACCCGGTGCAGGCCGTGGCCGAGGGCGCGGCGGTCATCCGGGATGACAAGGAGAACCAGGCCGGCAACGTCATCTACGACTGGGAGGTCGGCGACGCGGCCGGCACCGAGGCCGCGTTCGCCGCGGCCGACGTGGTCTCCAGGCTGCGGCTGCACTACCCGCGGTCGCACCCGTCGCCGATCGAGTGCTGCGGGTCCATCGCCGACTTCAACCGGGCCTCGTCGAAACTGACCGTGTACATGACCACCCAGGCGCCGCACATCATCCGGGCCGCGGTGGCGCTGGTCGCCGAACTGCCCGAGCACATGATCCGGATCATCTCCCCGGACATCGGCGGCGGGTTCGGCAACAAGGTGCCGGTCTACCCGGGGTACGTCTGCTCCATCCTGGCGTCGATCCTGCTGGAGCGGCCGGTGAAGTGGATCGAGGACAAGTCCGGCAACCTGATCTCGACCGGCTTCGCCCGGGACGTGTACCTGGACGGCGAGATGGCACTGCGCCAGGACGGCAAGATCCTGGCCGTCCGGATGCACACCGACGCCGACCACGGCGCGTTCTTCTCCGACGCCCAGCCCAGCAAGTTCAAGATCGGCCTGATGCACTCGGCGTTCGCCGCGTACGACGTCCCGGTCGCGCACCTGACCGCGCGCGGCGTGTACACGAACAAGGCCCCCGGCGGGGTGGCCTACCGGTGCTCGTTCCGGGTCACCGAGGCGATGTTCTTCCAGGAACGGATGATGCAGGCGGCCGCCGACGACCTGGGCCTGGACCAGGCCGAGTTCCGCCGGATGAACTTCGTCGCCGACGACGACTTCCCGCACCGCACCCCGTTCGGCTTCCTGACCGACTCCGGCCAGTACGCGAAGTGCCTGGACGTGGGCCTGCGGGCGGTCGGCTACGCGGACTTCCGTAAGCAGCAGGAGGAAGCCCGGGCCCGGGGCCGGCTGCTCGGCCTGGGCATCTCCACGATGACCGAGCCGCTCGGCGCGGGCAACAGCCGCGAGTACGACATCCTCGGCATCAAGATGTTCGACTCGGCCGAGCTCAAGGTGCACATGACCGGCAAGGCCATCGTCCGGACCGGTGCGCGGGGCCAGGGCCAGGGGCACGAGACGACCTGGGCCCAGATCGTCGCGCACGAGCTGGGCATCCCGGCCGAGGACATCGTCGTCGAGGAGGGCGACACGGACACCGCGCCGTTCGGCATGGGCACCTACGCCTCGCGCAGCACGCCGGTGGCGGGCGCGGCGGTGGCCATGGTGTCGCGGAAGATCCGGGCCAAGGCGCGGCGGCTGGCCGCGCACCTGCTCGAGGTGTCCGAGGAGGACATCGAGTGGGAGCTGGGCCGGTTCTACGTGCGCAGCGCCCCGGACCGCGGGGTGACCATCCAGGAGTGCGCGATGGCCGCGTACAGCAACATGCCGGACGGCATGGAGCCGGGCCTGGAGAACACCGCCTACTACGACCCGCCGAACCTGACCTGGCCGTTCGCCGTGTACATCGTGACCGTCGAGGTGGACCCGGAGACCGGGGTATGGGACGTGCTGAACCTGGTCGCGGTGGACGACTGCGGGGTGCGGATCAACCCGATGATCGTCGAAGGCCAGATCATGGGCGGGCTGACCGAGGCGTACGCGATGTCCAACATGCAGTTCATCACGTTCGACGCGGACGGCAACTGCGTCGGCGCGAACTACATGGACTACCTGCTGCCCACCGCGTGGGAGACGCCCGGGTTCGAGCTGCACAGCGAGGTGGTCACGCCGTGCCCGCACCACCCGATCGGGGCCAAGGGCATCGGCGAGTGCGCCGCGGTCGGCGGCCCGGCCGCGTTCGTCAACGCGGTGATCGACGCGCTGTCCGGGACCGGGGTGCGGAACATCGACATGCCGCTGCTCCCGGACCGGGTCTGGGAGGCCATCACCCAGCGGCACGACGTGTCCGGTGCGCCTCCGGTACGGACGGACTGAGGGGAGCAAGCCGTGCAAGGCCTGGCAGTACTCGAAGAGGCCAGTGAGCTGACCCGGCGCGGGCAGCCGTTCGCGCTGGCCACCGTGGTATGGCGGCAGGGCCCGTCATCCGGCCAGCAGGGCGCGCGGGCGATCATCACTGAGTCCGGCGACCTGCACGGCTGGATCGGCGGCGCGTGCGCCGAGCCGGTGGTGATCCGCGAAGCCCGCGAGGTCATCGCCGAAGGGGTGCCCCGGCTGCTGCTGCTCGGCGCGCCCGAGCAGTTCGGCAGCCGGGCCGAGGCGATGCCGGAGGGGATGACGCTGGTGCCCATCTCCTGCCAGAGCGAAGGCGCGCTGGAGGTCTACATCGAGCCGGTGCTGCCCGCGCCGCACCTGGTCATCGTGGGCCGGTCGCCGATGGCGCGCACGCTGGCCGACCTGGCCCAGGCGCTCAGCTGGCGGACCGCGCTGCGCGACGCCGCCGAGTTCGCCGCGGCCGACGTGGACGAGGCCTCGATGGTGGTGGTGGCCACCCAGGGGCACGGTGACGAGGAGGCCGTCGAGCAGGCGGTCACCGCCCGGCCGGCCTACCTGGGCCTGGTCGGGTCGGCCAAGCGCGGCGCGGCGGTGCTCGGCTACCTGGCCGACCGGGGCGTGCCGCAGGACCAGCTGGACCGGGTGCACGTGCCGGCCGGGCTGGACCTCGGGCACACCACGCACCGGGAAATCGCCGTGGCCATCCTGGCCGAGCTGGTCCAGTTGCGCGCGTCCGGCGCGCTGCTGCCCGCGGCCCCGGCGGCCAGCGCACCGGCCGCGGCGGTGCCGGACCCGGTGTGCGGGATGACCGTGACACCAGGACCGGCCGCCTATCCGCTGCGGCACGAGGGAACTACCTACTACTTCTGCTCCGCGGGCTGCCACCAGTCGTTCGAGCGTGACCCCGGTGCGTACCTCACCAAGACGGAGACCCGATGCTGATCACCAACGACTTCGAGGTCGCCCAGCCGGTGGACAAGGTATGGGCGTTCTTCCAGGATATCCCGCAGGTTGCCGCCTGCCTGCCGGGCGCGGAGCTGACCGAGGACCTGGGCGACGACACGTACCAGGGCCAGGTGGCGGTGCGGATGGGACCGGTGCGGCTGAACTTCGCCGGGACGGCCCAGGTCACCGAGCGCGACGAGGCGGCCAAGCGGCTGGTGCTGCACGCGACCGGCGCCGAGGCGAAAGGCCGCGGCCAGGCCACTATGGACATCACCGCCACGCTGTCCCGGACCGGCCAGGGCACCAAGGTGACGGTGGCGCAGGACCTGCAACTGTCCGGCGCGGCCGCGCAGTACGGCCGGGGCATGATCTCCGACGTCACGTCCGTGCTGATGCGGGACTTCTCGGCCCGGATGCAGGACCGGATCGAGCGGGTGGAGCGCGGCGAGTCGGCCGAGCAGATCGCCGCCGCCTCGGCCACCCCGGCCGGTGGTCTCACCCTCGGCCTGCGGGCCGCTGTCATGGCGCTGAGCCGGGTCTTCCGCCGGTTCTTCGCCCCCTACCAGCCGACAAGCTGAGGAGTCGAACCATGGTCTTGTGGTGGATCGGCAACGTGGTGCTACTGGTCGCGGTGCTGCCTATCGTGATCTTCCTGCTGAACCGGGTGCTGGCCGCGCTGGAACGGATCCGCGGCGCGTCCGACAACATCCTGGCCGGCGGCGGCGCGCTGGTCGGCGAGCTGCAGGGCGTGCCGGACGGCCTGGCCACCACCGACGCCACCGTGCATCAGGTGGCGGTCGGCGCGGTCCGGTACGCGGGTTCCGTCGCGAAACTTCTCGGGTGAAAGGGGAAAGCCGATGCCAGCAGCTGCCTGGTTCACGATCGTCGTCGCGGCCCTGATCATCGCGATCACCGCGGTCGGCCTGCTGCGGGTGATCTTCCACCTGCGCGCGATCCGCGCCTCGCTGGTCGGGGTGACTGGCGGCGTGCAGGCCGTAGCCCAGCTGACCAGTACCGTTCCGGAGCGGCTGACCTCGGTGAACGCCAGCCTCAAGCCGGTCCGCGACTTCTGCGAAACGGTGTGAGCGGGATGGAAATACACGGCGCTGTGCTCGCCGCGGGCGGGACGTCCACCACCGGCTGGGTGATCGGCTACACCATCGGCATCGTCGTGGTGCTGGTCGTGGTGGCCCTGGTCGTGCCGATCCTGCTGCTGGCCCGGGCCATCGGCAACGAGGCACCGAAGATCAACGACGCGCTGACCGAGGCGGTGCACAACACGGCCCCGCTCGGCGCGCTGCGCACCACCATCGAGCACGCCACGATCATCATCGGCGGGCTGCAACGCGGCCGCGCCCGGCTGGGAGGTTAGCGGTGGAGTCGCACGTCGTGGCCATGTCCTCGACCGAGCACACCCTGTGGACAACCGCGATCATCATCGGTTTCGTCGTGGTGGTGGCGGTCGCGGCCCTGCTCAGCCTGCTCGTCTATCTCGTGAAGATCATCGACCGGCGGGTCGTCGCGATCCAGGGCACATTGCACGCCGCGGCGGACAACACCGCGAACACCGTGCTGATCCCGCAGGTCGCCGACGGGGTCGAAGCGGTGCTCGCGGAGGGCTTGCAGCACCACCTGTTCCTCGGCCGGGTACTCGGGAAGGTCAAGTCATGACCGCGCTCGTCGTCTGGACTGTCATCGTCATCGTTGCGCTGATCGCCGGGCTGGCGTTCTTCCTCTACTGGGTCGGCACGCTGCTGACCCGGATCGCCGGGAACCTGGAGGAGGCGTTCGGGACGGCGGCCACGATCGTGGGCCACGCCAAGCTGATCGGCCCGGGCGTGGAGCACATCAACCAGACCGGCGGCGTGGTGGCCGGTGCGCTGCCGCTGCTGTACGGGATGGCCGAGGAGATCGTCGCCGATGTGACGTACACCCCGGCCGGGGGCGGGGACGGATCTGCGGGGCCCGCGCCGGAGCCGGCCCGGCCCGCCTCGGGCCGCCGCCGGTCCCGGCTGCACGACGCCGTGGGTTACGCCCCCCAGCCTTAGCTGGTGGACCGGGGACCGCCGATCCACTCGTCCTTCCACGCCTGGTCGTACTGCTGTTCGTTGCAGCCCGGCCGGTAGATGGCGGTCAGCTCGCGGCTGATCTGCTCGCGGTGCGCGCGGCCGCCGCCGGGCACCTGGTAGGTGCAGATGTACACCTTCCACCGTGACCCGGCCCGGCGCACCCAGCACGGCGAGCGCGGGTGCCGGAACGGGAAGCGCGCCGCGGACAGGTCATCGGCGTGATCGACGTAGATGACCGCGTACCGCTCCGGCTTGGTCTCCGGGTCGGGCTTGCACAAGATCGCGTAGACCGCGGCCACCGGCGGCGGGGTCCAGCCGCCGAGCCGCCGGGGCCCCTCGAACGGGTAGCCGGCCAGCGAGCCGAGCCGGATCATGCGCCTTCGCCCTCTTCTTCCTGCTCGCTGATCGCCTCGGTCCTTGTTATGGGCGCGGTCGGCAGGCCGGCGCTGGCCGCGGCCTGCCGCAACTGTTCGGTGGCCTTCTCGATCGCCTCGTCCCGGCTGGCCGCCTCCACGATGAGCTGCGCGCCGTAGTGATTGGTGCCGATGCCGGTGGCGATGCCGTTGCTGGCCGCGACCGCGTCGGCCAGTTCGACCACTTCCTCGCGGGTCGTGCGCCGGCCGATGTCGGCCTCGATGCCTACGCTCCACCTCACCGGGACTCCTAACGCAGGGCTGGCAGCAGCGTAGCCAGTTCTTCCAGGCTGCCCAGATCGTGGCCGGACAGGATCAGGTCGATATGCGGCGCGGCCACGATCATGCCGAGCGTGCTGGGCCGGAAGTTCGTGTTGCTGCCCTTGTGCGGGTTCAGCCACACGATGCGGTGGCTGAGCCGGGAGAGCCGGTCCATCGCGGTGGCCAGCACGTCCGGGTCGCCGCGGTCCAGCCCATCGGAGCAGATGACCACGATCCCGCCGCGGCACAGCCCGCGGCGCCCCCAGTCCCGGACGAACGTGTCCAGGCTGGCCCCGATCCTGGTGCCGCCCTCCCAGTCGACCACGGCCTGGGTGGCCCGCTGCAGCGCGTCGTCCGGCCGCCGCCGGTCCAGCGCCCGGGTGATCCGGGTCAGCCGGGTGCCGAAGCAGAACACCTCGACCTTGGCCGCCTGGCCAGCAGGCCGGCCGCCCGCTGCGCCGAGTAGGCGAACTGAAGCAGGCTGCGCGAGTAGTCGGCCATCGACCCGGAGACGTCCAGGATCAGGGTCAGCGGGCGCAGCCGGACTTTCCGCCGCCGCCAGCTCAGCTGGGCCGGGTCACCGTGCAGCCGCAGCGACTCGCGCACCATCCGGCGCAGGTCGGGGGACGGGCCGACGGGCGCGGACCGGGTCCGCCGGGTGCGCCGCCGCGGCGGGGCCAGCCGGATCCGGGCCATGATCCGGCGCAGCATGGCCAGTTCCTCCGGGGTGCAGGCGGTGAACGACTTGTGCCGCAGCGCCTCGGCGTCCGAGGCCATCAGGCCCAGCGTCGCCTCCTCCGGCTCGCTCTCCGGCCCCTCCCGGGCCGGGTCGGTGGCCGGTACTTCGAGCACCGCCCCGGTCTCCGTGCTGACCTGGGCGCGGAGCGTGAGCATCTCCCGGACCGGGTCGGTGGCGTTCAGGAAGAACTGCCGGAACACCCGGTCGTAGGGGCTGATGCTGTCCCGCCGGGTGACCAGCGTGGTCCGGCCGGCCCAGTACAGGTTAACCAGGTCGGTCGGGTCCAGGGCGGTCATCGCCGTGGCGTAGGCCAGCACGTCCCCGGAGCCGACCGGCAGCCCGGCGGCGCGCAGCGCGGCGGCGAAATCAGCCAGTACGCGGACGAACCGCACCCCGGGCGCTCCGGCGTCAGCCACCGGACGTGATCTCTTCCAGGTTCTCCAGGACCAGCTCCAGATCGTCGCGCTCCTTCACCACCGCGCCCAGGGTGTCCTCGGCGGCCTGCGGCCCGAGTTCGGCCGCGCCGAGGAAGTCGAGGGTGCGGGCCCAGTCGATGGTCTCGGCCACCCCCGGCGGCTTGGCCAGGTCCAGCTCGCGCAGCCGGTTGACCGCGCTGACCACGGACCGGGCCAGCGCCTCGGGCACGCCGGGCGCGCGGACCAGCACGATCTCGACCTCGCGCGCCGCGGGCGGGTACCCGATCCAGTGGTAGAGGCAGCGGCGCTTGAGCGCGTCGTGCAGTTCCCGGGTGCGGTTGGAGGTGAGGACGACCAGCGGCGGGCTGGCCGCCCGGACGGTGCCGATCTCCGGGATGCTGATCTGGAAGTCGGACAGCACTTCGAGCAGGAACGCCTCGAACTCGTCGTCGGCCCGGTCCACCTCGTCGATCAGGAGC
This sequence comes from uncultured Actinomycetes bacterium, assembly GCA_963717125.1. GTDB lineage: Bacteria > Actinomycetota > Actinomycetes > Streptosporangiales > Streptosporangiaceae > RYN-230. Next base: position 692,805 of record CAVQVG010000015.1, on the reverse strand, counting down.
ACGGCGCGGTCGCCGGCCCGGACGGCGGCCAGCAGCGGCCGCTCGAGCAGGAAACGGGGCCCGAACACCTTGTCCACCGCGTCGTCTTCGGAGATCTTCCGCTCGGACAGCGCCCGGATATACAGCATCTGCCGGGCGTAGTCCCACTCGTACAGCGCCTGGTTGGTGTCGATGCCCTCGTAACACTGCAGCCGGATGAGCTGCCGGCCGAACGCGGAAGCGAGCACCTTGGCCGCCTCGGTCTTGCCCACCCCGACTTCGCCTTCGAGCAGGATCGGCCGCTTCAGGGACAGCGCCACGTAGAGCGCCGTGGCCAGCCCGCGATCCGCGAGATAGCCGCCCTGGCGCAGGATCGTGGTGAGCTCAGCGACGCTGGCTGGCTGGTCCAAGGCCGGTTGGTCCAAGGCGCGGCTCAGCGGGGCCCGCCGCGGACCAGGTCCGCGACCGTGCCGCCCGCTGTGTGCAGCTTGCCCTCGCGGGCGAGCCGCGACCGCCAGGCGGTGCGCAGATCCTCGTCCTCGCCGGCCAGGCCATCGAAATTGATGTCCGCCATCCGCTTGCAGGACTTGGTGCCGCAGGCCTCGTCGAGATCCGCACTGGTCTGCCCCTGGGCGGCCCAGATCCCGCGGAGCACGCCCAGCGCCTCATCCGGCTGATCACTCATGGTGTCGATGCTAATTCCTCCGCTCGCGGCAGGCGACCGCGGATTAAGCGATCTCTTATCAGCAGCTGCGGTTGAATACCAGCGCCTTGACCGTGGCCGCCCACTCGTATGCCAGCTGGTACGGCCACATATGCCAGGGGATCGGGGCGGTCATCACGTACACGTGCCCGGTAAAGCAGCGCTCCATCCGCAGCCGGGCCCGGGAGTCCTGCGGCGTGATCGCGACCAGCGCGATCGAATGCCAGTGGTACTGCCTGGCCAGCCGGCCCGCGTATTCCGCCTCGCCCTGGGTGGTCGGCGGGTTCGGGTCGAAGCAGATCACCTTCACCCGCGGCACGGGCGGCGCGCACAAGTCACCCTGGCCGTAGTAACTGTTCCCCCGGGAGATCACCACCACTGCGGCCCGGTCCTGGTAGGCAAGGTCCAGCGCGGTATGGAGCCGGCTGCCCCCGTCCGGGCCGTTCATCATCACGATCGCGTCAACGTGGGCGGGCATGCCCGAAGCCGGGAAGACGAACAGCCGGGCGGTCAGCCCGCAGAACGCCACCAGCACCGCGACGAGCGTGACGGCCAGCAGGGTCCGGCGCCGCCGGCGCCGCCTGGGGACGTCGCCCAGCTGGGTGGACTGCTCCGGCACTTCATCGGTGAGCACAGGCATCCCTATCGCGGGGGAGGTTGTCAGCAGCAGCGGGGGCACCCAGGACCTGGCGCGGACAGCCCCCCGCGAACCAGGGTAAACGGTCCACCACCTGGGCATGATCTCCGGCCGGCCGTGCAGAGCGAATGCAGAGCCAACGCCCAGCCCGCCAGCAGACAATGGACGAGTGATCGAGGTCGAGCCGGAGCGCTTCGAGGAAATGGTCGCGGCCGCGCTGGACAGCCTGCCCGAGGACCTGGGCCGGCTGATGGCAAACGTGGCCGTCACCGTCGAGCACGGCCCCGGGCCGCGCGGCCTGCTCGGGCTGTACCAGGGGGTGCCGCTGACCAGCCGGACCACCCAGTACGCCGGGGTGCTGCCGGACCGGATCACCATCTACCGGCTGGCCATCTGCGCGATCTGCTGGACCCCGGACGAGGTCGTCGAGCAGGTGCGCCGCACGGTGATCCACGAGGTGGCCCATCACTTCGGCATCAGCGACGAACGGCTCAGAGAACTGGGCTGGTGACGACCCCGCTCAGGCGGCCCGCTCAGGCCGGCGCGACCGTCATCGCGGCCACCACCATCAGGGTGCGCCCGATCTTGATCTTGTCGCCCTTCTTGAGCCGCTGCGGCGCGTGGATCCGGCGGCCGTTCAGCCAGGTGCCGTTCTTCGAGTCGAGGTCCTCGACGTACCACAGCCCGTGCGCCACCTGGAACCGGGCGTGGTGGCCGGACGCGAAGTCGTCGGTGATGAGCAGGGTGCCCTGCCGCCCGGCGGTGAAGTTGGTGTGGAAGATGTGCCGCTGCTCGCCGATCTCGATGTGCAGTGACTGGCTCGGCACGGCGTCGGCGAGGGTCATCCCGGTCTGCCCGGCCACCGCGGACACCGCCACTTTCCAGGCCTGCTGTTCCGGCTCAGGGGCGTCGTCCCACGGCGGCAGCGACCCGGGGTGGGCGCTGCGATGGGCCTCGTAGGCGGTTTGTGCGAGGCTGTCCAGTCCGGGGCTGCTCACACTTCGATAATGCCAGAGAGCGGCCGGTAAGTGGGTGGGCGTACGTGGACTTGAACCACGGACCTCTTCCTTATCAGGGAAGCGCTCTAACCGACTGAGCTATACGCCCTTATGGCGGACACCGCCGGGATAGGCTATCGCATTCCGCGGATGACCCGTGTCAGTCGGTCTCCCGCAGGGTGACCTCGATCCCGCCGCCCAGGTGGGTGACCAGGTTGTAGATCATGGAACCAACGGTGCACAGCGCGGTGATCAGGACGATGTTCACCGCGCCGAGCAGCATGGTGTAGCCGAGGATCCGGGACGCGGAGAACCAGTGGTTCAGGTTCATCCCGGACGAACCGGAACTCGATGTGACGCTGCTCAGCGTGTGCTGCACCGAGGTGAACACGCCCAGGCTGGACAGCGTGAAGTAGAGGAACGCCACCGCGACGAACAGCACCACCCAGGCCACCAGCGACATGAGGAAGCTGAATTTCATCACCGACCAGGGTTCGAGCCGGGACACGACCAGGTCCGCCCGGCGGCCCGGTACCTGACTGGCTGGTTTGCCGGGTTTGGCCGACTTCGCCGACTTGGTCTTGCCGGGCAGCGCGGCCGCGGCGCCAGCCAGGTACCGGCTGCGTGGGATCGCGCCGAACGTGGTGGTCCGGCCGGCCGGCTCGTCCGCCCCGCCGCGCTGATCGGCGGCCGGCTCGGTGAGCTGCGCCGGGTACGGCGGCACCTGCGACGCGGCGTCCTGGTAATCCGTGCCATTCGAATAGGAGGAATCCCCGTCGAAGCTGTACTCAGTCGCGCCACCGGACGCCGCCTCACCAGCCTGATCGGCCTCGGGGCTGCGCACGTCAGCACCTGTACCCGTCTTTGGCTGCGGCCCTTCAGGCAGCCATGACGGCGGTTCCGCGCGTTGATCCACCCCGTCCTCCTCGAGCAGCTTTCCTACGAGGTTATCTCCGAATGGCGGTGATGCCCCTCCCGTCACCGCACCGTGACCTTAGCTACCCGGCTCGGCCTCCGCCTCACCCTCGGCGGCCGGATCGTCCGGATCGTCCGTTTCCACCTCGGCCAGCGCCTCGGCGTTGCGCGCGATGGCCACCACGCTGTCCCCGGGCGCCAGGTTCATCAGCCGGACTCCCATAGTCTGCCGACCGGACAGTTTAACCTCCCCGGCCGAGGTGCGGATGACGCCGCCGGAGGAGGTGATCGCGAACACCTCGTCGTCCGGGTGCACCATCAGCGCGCCGACCAGCTCGCCACGCGAGTCGGTGATCCGCGCCGTGAGCACGCCGCGGCCGCCGCGGCCCTGCACCGGGTACTGGTCGGCCGGGGTCCGCTTGGCGTACCCGCCGCCGGTGGCCACCAGCACGTCGGCCCCGTTGCGCAGCACGTGCATGTCGAGCAGGTCGTCGTCGTCGATGAACCTCATCCCGATCACGCCCGAGGTGGCCCGGCCCATCGGGCGGAGCGCCTCGTCGCTGGCGTGGAACCGGATGGCCTGCGCCTTCCGGCTGACCAGCAGCAGGTCCTCGTCCGGCGAGACCAGGCCGGCCGCGATGACCTCGTCGTCGTCGCGCAGGTTGATCGCGATGATGCCGCCGGACCGGGCCGAGTCGAAGTCAGTCAGCAGCGACTTCTTCACCATCCCGGTGCGGGTGGCGATGACCAGGTACGGCGCGACCGTGTAGTCCGGAATCGCCAGCACCTCGGCGATCCGCTCATCGGGCTGGAACGCCAGCAGGTTGGCCACGTGCTGGCCGCGGGCGTCCCGCGCGGTATCCGGCAGCTCGTAGGCCTTGGCCCGGTACACCCGGCCCTTGTTGGTGAAGAACAGCATCCACCGGTGCGTGGTGGTGACGAAGAAGTGGTCCACGATGTCGTCGGTGCGCAGCTGGGCGCCGCGCACTCCTTTGCCGCCGCGCCGCTGCGCCCGGTACAGGTCGGTCTTGGTCCGCTTGGCGTAACCACCGTGCGTGATCGTGACGACCACGTCCTCTTCGGCGATGAGGTCCTCGTCGGTCACGTCGCCGTCGTACGGGATGATCCGGGTGCGCCGGGCGTCGCCGTACCGGTCCACGATCTCGCCGAGCTCCTCGCCGACGATCTGGCGCTGCCGGTCCGGCGAGGCCAGGATGGCCTCGTAGTCGGCGATCTTCGCCATCAGCTCCTCGTACTCATCCAGCAGCGCCTGCCGCTCCAGCGCGGCCAGCAGGCGCAGCTGCATGTCGAGGATCGCCCGGGCCTGCTCTTCGTCGATCTCCAGCAGCTCCATCAGGCCCTGCTGGGCGACCGCCGCCGACTCGCTGCCGCGGATCAGCGCGATCACCTCGTCGATCCGGTCGATGGCCTTGAGCAAGGCGCTGACGATGTGCGCCCGCTGCTGGGCCTGGCGCAGCAGGTACTGGGTGCGCCGGACGATGACCTCGATCTGGTGCGCGACCCAGTACCGGATCAGCTGGTCCAGCCGCAGCGTGCGCGGCACGCCATCGACCAGGGCGAGCATGTTGGCGCCGAACGTGTCCTGCAGCTGGGTGTGTTTGTACAGGTTGTTCAGCACGACCTTGGCCACCGCGTCCCGCTTGAGCACGATGACCAGCCGCTGACCGGTCCGGCCGCTGCTCTCGTCCCGGACGTCGGCGATGCCGCTGACCTTGCCGTCCCGGACCAGCTCGGCGATCTTCGTGGCCAGGTTGTCCGGGTTGACCTGATACGGCAGCTCGGTGACGATCAGGCAGGCCCGGCCGCGGGCGTCCTCGTCGATGTCCACTACCGCGCGCATCGTGATCGAGCCCCGGCCGGTCCGGTAGGCGTCCTCGATGCCGCGACGGCCGACGATCAGGCCGCTGGTCGGGAAGTCTGGCCCCTTCACGCGCTCGATCAGCGCATCGAGCAGGTCCTCGTCGGTGGCGTCGAAGTTCTGCAGGTACCACTGGACGCCCGCGCCCACCTCGCGCAGGTTGTGCGGCGGGATCCTGGTGGCCATCCCGACCGCGATGCCCTCGGACCCGTTGATCAGCAGGTTCGGGAAGCGGGCCGGCAGGACCACGGGCTCACCGCCGCGGCCGTCATAGCTGGGCCGGAAATCGACGGTTTCCTTGTCGATGTCCCGGAGCATCTCCATGGCCAGCGGGGCGAGGCGGCACTCGGTGTACCGCATGGCGGCCGGCGGGTCGTTGCCCGGCGAGCCGAAGTTGCCCTGACTGTCGATGAGGGGCATCCGCATCGACCACGGCTGGGCCAGCCGGACCAGCGCGTCGTAGATGGAGGAGTCGCCGTGCGGGTGATAGTTCCCCATCACCTCGCCGACCACCCGGGCGCACTTGGAGTAGCCGCGCTCCGGCCGGAAGCCGCCGTCGTACATCGCCCACAGCACGCGCGTGTGCACCGGCTTGAGGCCGTCCCGCACGTCGGGCAGGGCACGGCCGACGATGACGGACATCGCGTAGTCGATGTAGCTGCGCTGCATCTCTACCTGGATGTCGACCGGCTCCGTCCGGTCGTGGCCCTCCCCAGTGTCCAGGTCAGTCACGTGAAACAACCTTTCTCATAGCCGCAGCCCCGTTGCTGGTACGCGGTAGTTCGCAAGGCGGACGCCGGCGTCAGATGTCGAGGAACCTGACGTCCTTGGCGTTGCGCTGGATGAACGCCCGGCGCGCCTCGACGTCCTCGCCCATCAGCACGCTGAACAGCTCGTCGGCCTGGGCGCCGTCGTCCACCGTCACCTGCTTCAGCACCCGGTTCGCGGGGTTCATGGTGGTCTCCCACAGCTCGGCGGCGTTCATCTCGCCCAGGCCCTTGTACCGCTGCACCGCGTCGCGGGGCCGGGGGTCCCGGCGGCCCGCGGCCATCCCTGCCTCGATGAGCGCGTCGCGTTCCCGGTCCGAGTAGGCGTAATCGGGCTCGGCCCCGCGGCCCTCCCACTTGATCTTGTAGAGGGGCGGCTGGGCCAGGTACACGTGGCCGGCCTCGATGAGCGGCTTCATGAACCGGAACAGCAGGGTGAGCAGCAGCGTAGTGATGTGCTGGCCGTCCACGTCCGCATCGGCCATCAGCACGATCTTGTAGTAGCGGAGCCGGGAGATATCGAAGTCGTCGTGGATGCCGGTGCCCAGCGCGGTGATCATCGCCTGGACCTCGTTGTTCTTCAGCACCCGGTCGATCCGGGACTTCTCCACGTTGAGGATCTTGCCGCGCAGCGGCAGGATGGCCTGGTACTCCGGGTTCCGGCCCTGCTTGGCCGAGCCGCCGGCCGAGTCGCCCTCGACCACGTAGATCTCGCAGCGCTCTGGGTCACCGGATGAGCAGTCGGACAGCTTGCCGGGCAGCGACGAGGACTCCAGCAAGCCCTTGCGCCGGGTCAGATCGCGGGCCTGGCGGGCGGCGATCCGGGCGCGGGCGGCCTGGCTGGCCTTGGTGATGATGTCCTTGGCCTCGCCGGGGTTGCGGTCGAACCAGTCGCGCAGGTGGTCGTTGACCGCCTTCTGCACGAACGATCTGGCTTCGGTGTTGCCCAGCTTGGTCTTGGTCTGGCCCTCGAACTGCGGGTTGGCCAGCTTGACGTGGATGATGGCGGCGAGTCCCTCGCGCACGTCCTCGCCCGCCAGCCGCTCTTCCTTCTCGCGGACCAGCTTCTGGTCCCGGGCGTAGTTGTTCACGATCGTGGTCAGCGCGGAGCGGAAGCCTTCCTCGTGGGTGCCGCCCTCCGCCGTGTTGATCGTGTTGGCGAACGTGTGCACCGACTCCGCGTAGCTGCTGTTCCACTGCATGGCGATCTCGACCGAGATCCCGTCGCCGTCCTCGCCGAAGTCGATGACGGTGGAGTGCACCGGCTCCTTGGACGCGTTCAGGTGCCGGACGAAGTCGGCGATGCCGCCCTCGTAGCAGTAGCGCACCGACCGCGGCTTACCCGCGTCGTCGCCGTTCCCGATGGCGGCGTGCTCCGGGCGCTCGTCGGTCAGGTTGATCTCCAGGCCGCGGTTCAGGAACGCCATTTCCTGCAGCCGCCGGGACAGCGTCTCGTAGTCCCAGTCGGTGGTCTCGAAGATGTTGCCGTCCGGCCAGAACGTGATGATGGTGCCGGTCTCGTCGGTTGGCTCGCCGCGGGTCAGCGGGGTGGCCGGCTGGCTGTGCTCGTAGGTCTGCCGCCACACGAAGCCGTCCCGGCGCACCTCCACCTCGAGCCGGCTGGACAGCGCGTTCACCACCGAGACGCCCACCCCGTGCAGCCCGCCGGACACCGCGTAGGACTCGCCGCCGAACTTGCCGCCGGCGTGCAGCGTCGTCAGCACCACTTCGACCGCGGGTCGCTTTTCCACCGGGTGCTCATCGACCGGGATGCCGCGGCCGTTGTCGGCCACCCGGACGCCGCCGTCGGCCAGCAGCCTGACGTCAATGTGGTCGCAGTACCCGGCCAGCGCTTCGTCTACTGCGTTGTCTACGACCTCTTGGACGAGATGGTGCAGTCCGCGCTCACCGGTAGAGCCGATGTACATACCGGGACGCTTGCGTACCGCCTCAAGGCCCTCCAGGACCGTGATCGAACGTGCATCGTAGGACAAGAGCAAGCTCCTCTTGGCATAGATAAATGCGCTGTAGGGCACAGCAGCCTGATCGGCCATGGGGCCCCCGGGCGCAGTCCCATTTTACCTGGGAGAACCTTCAGTCTCAGCCGTACGTGTCGCGTGGCCCGCGACTGCCGCGGACCCGCCATTCACCGGGCCGCCGCGGCTGCTCCGGGCCGCGGATTTTCACCGCGGCGACCGTGCCGTTGCCGAGCTCCGCGTTGAGCGTGCGGATCAGCTCCTTGGCCAGCCAGCGCAGCTGGGTGGCCCACGCCGTGGAGTCGGCGATCACCACCAGTTCGTCCCCGTCCAGCCGGTCCGGCCTGGTGTGCGCGGCCATCTCGGCGCCGACGATCTCCGGCCACCGGCCGAACACCGAGCCGACCGCGGCCGCGGCCTGCCAGCCCTGGTCGCGGAGCAGCCCGGTGATCGCGGCGCCCAGCGGCTGCGGATCGTCGCGCCGGGCTCTGCCAGCCCGGGGGGACGACCCCGATCGCCGCGCCGCGCCGCGGCCGGGCTGGGCCGGCGCGTCGCCGCGTGCCTTAGCATCCGCCTTTGCCCTGGCCAGCGCCTCGCGGGCGAGCTGGGCTCGGTCCTGGTCACCCGGCACGGCTGACCACCCCGTCGGCCACGTCGAACCGGACGCCGGCCAGGCTGGCTGGCACGTCCGCGGGGACGGCCGCGGTGACCAGCACCTGCTCGGCGCCGGCCACCAGCCGGGCCAGCCGGTCGCGGCGCGCGGTGTCGAGTTCGGCGAACACGTCGTCGAGCAGCAGCACCGGGTCATCGCTGTCAGCCCGCAGCATCTCGTAGGCGGCCAGCCGGAGCGCCAGCGCCATCGACCAGGACTCACCGTGGCTGGCATAGCCCCGGGCGGGTAGTGAGCCGATGGTCAGGTCCAGGTCGTCACGATGCGGGCCGACCAGGCACAGTCCCCGGTCGAGTTCCTCGGTCCGGGACCGGGCCAGCGCGGCCCGCAGCCGATCGGCCAGGACGTCGCGGTCTGTGGTTTCTCCTTCACTATTGTCAACGCCTCGTTGACGGTAATTAATCCCGGCCGCGCCGTCCTCACCGGACACCGCCGCGTAGGCCTTGGCCACCAGCGGGCGCAGCGTCGCGGTCAGCCCCAGCCGCCCGGCCAGCAGCTCGACCCCGGTCCGGATCAGGTGCTCATCCCAGGTTTCGAGCGCGCCATCCGGCAGCCGGCAGGCCCGGGCCGACTTCAGCAGCGCGGTGCGCTGCTTCACCACCCGCTCGTAGTCGGACCGCACCGCCGCGTACCGGGGCGCCGCCGTCACCAGCAGTTCGTCCAGGTACCGCCGGCGCTGGTCCGGATCCCCCTTGACCATCGCCAGGTCCTCCGGGGCGAACAGCACGGTGCGCAGGATGCCGAGCACCTGGCGCGGCCGCGGCACCGCGACCCGGTTGACCCGGGCCCGGTTGGCCCGGCCCGGGTTGATCTCGATCTCGACCAGCGAATCGCGCTCCGTGGAGGTGATCGCGGCGCGCAGGATGGCCCGCTCCGCCCCCTGCCGGACCAGCGGCGCGTCGCTGCTGACCCGGTGGCTGCCCAGGGTGGCGACGTACCCGGCCGCCTCCACCAGGTTGGTCTTGCCCTGCCCGTTCTGGCCGATCAGCGTGCTCACCCCGGGGCCAAGGCCCAGGTCCACCGCCGGGTAGCACCGGAAGTCGGTGAGCGCGAGGCGGGTCAGGTGCACGATCTGCAGGTTACCCGGCTGCTTAGGAGACTCCGCTGTTAGGAGCCCAAGCGGATCGGCATCAGCAGGTAGCGGTAGTCGGGCTGCTCATCCGGGGCCGGCTTGCCGGTGATCAGCGCGGGCTTGCCCGACTCGGTGAACGCGATCCGGGCCACGTCGGAGTCCAGCGCGGTCAGCCCGTCGAGCAGGTACTGCGGGTTGAACGCGATCTGGATGTCGTCGCCCTCGAAGCTGGCCTCGATGACCTCGACCGCCTGGGCCTCGTCGCCGGTCCCGGCCTCCAGCACCAGCTGGCCCGTGGAAAACGACAGCCGGACCGCGGTGTTCCGCTCGGCCACCAGGGCCACCCGCTTGACCGCCTCGGCGAACGGCCCGGCGGTCAGCTCGGCCACCGAGTTGATCTGGTTTGGCAGCAGCGACTGGTAGCGCGGGAAGTCGCCGCCGAGCAGCCGGGTGGTGGTGCGCCGGCAGGCCCCCTCGAAGCCGATCATCCCCTCGCCGGCCGCCCCTTCCTCGCCCGGCAGGGCCAGCGCGATGGACACCTCGGCGCCGGCGGTGAGCGCCCGCGCGGTCTCGGCCAGCGCCCGGGCCGGCACCAGCACCGCGGCCGACATGTCCGGCCTGGCCGGGGTCCAGCGCAGCTCGCGGACGGCCAGCCGGTACCGGTCGGTGGACACCAGGGTGAGCGTCTCGCCGTCGATCTCGATCCGCACGCCGGTCAGCGCGGGCAGCGTGTCGTCCCGCCCGGCCGCGGTGGCCGACTGGCTGACCGCGGACGCGAACGCGTCGCTGCCGATGGACCCGGCGGCGGGTGGCATCGCGGGCAGCGACGGGTAGTCCTCGGACGGCATGGTGAGCAGGGTGAACGTGGCGCTGCCGCAGGTCAGCGTGGCCCGCGCGCCGTCCGAGCTGATCTCCACCGGCCGGGCGGGCAGGCTGCGGGTGATCTCGGCCAGGAGCCGCCCGGAGACCAGCAGGTCGCCGCCCTCTTCCGCGCTGACCGGCACCGTCGCCTGGGCGGACACGTCGTAGTCGAAGCTGGACAGGGTCAGCTCCCCGGCCGCCTGCAACCGGATGCCCGCCAGCACCGGGACGGCGGGCCGGGCCGGCAGCGCCCGGGCGGTCCAGGCCACGGCCTCGGCCAGCACGTCGCGTTCTACCTGGATCTTCACAGGAACCTGCCTCCTCTTCTGGTGAATGTGCGCTCCGGCGCCAAGCCGGCCGGTTTCAAGCTGCGTGCCGGGTGGGTATCCCCGGAGTGGGTATGGCACAGCAGGCTTCCTGGTGTGCCGGGCCGACGGCTTGCCTGTTGCGTAGTTGATTTCTCTTTGAGATACAAGAACGTAGTCGCAATAGGGTCGGTGGACGCTGGGGATAGCAGGCATGTTCCCAGCTCAGACGGCAAATGCGGGTCCACAGGGGCTGTGCGGCAGACCCGTGTCGCGGGGGATGGGCTGGGGACGGCCGGCCGATTCCACCGGATTCCCCACTCGGCGCCCACCGCTTTAGCCGCGTTGTCCCCCGATAGTCCCAAGCCTGTCCACAGGGATTTCCACAGCCTGTGTGTACCCATTGTTACAGCCGACGCTGTTCTGTGCTTGTTCACCCGGACCGCGCCTGCTGTTTGATTCGGTTAGTGAGTTCGGTTACCTGGTTGTAGATCGACCGGCGCTCGGCCATCAGATTCCGGATCTTCCGGTCCGCGTGCATGACCGTCGTGTGGTCGCGGCCGCCGAACTGCTGGCCGATCTTGGGCAGCGACAGGTCGGTGAGCTCGCGGCACAGGTACATGGCGATCTGCCGGGCGGTGACCAGCACCCGGGACCGGGAGGTGCCGCACAGGTCGTCGATGGACAGCCCGAAGTAGGACGCGGTCTGGCCCATGATCGTGGCGGCGGTGATCTCCGGGCCCTGTGCCTCCGGAATCAGGTCCTTGAGCACGATCTCGGCCAACTGCAGATCCACCGATTGCCGGTTCAGGCTGGCGAAGGCGGTCACCCGGATCAGCGCCCCTTCCAGCTCCCGGATGTTGGTGGAGATCCGGGAGGCGATGTACTCCAGTGCCTCGGGCGGCGCGTTCAGCCCCTCCTGGACCGCCTTCTTGCGCAGGATCGCGATCCGGGTCTCCAGCTCTGGCGGCTGCACGTCGGTGATCAGGCCCCACTCGAACCGGCTGCGCAACCGGTCCTCCAGGGTGACCAGCCGCTTGGGTGCCCGGTCGCTGGATATGACTATCTGCTTGCTGGCGTTATGCAGAGTATTGAAGGTGTGGAAGAACTCTTCCTGAGTGCCTTCCTTGTTCTCCAGGAACTGGATGTCGTCTACCAGCAGCACGTTGACGTCGCGGTACCGGCGGCGGAACCCGTCCTGCTTGCCGTCCCGGATCATGTTGATGAAGTCGTTGGTGAACTCTTCCGAGCTCACGTAGCGGACCTTCACCCCCTGGTACAGGCTCTGCGCGTAGTGCCCGATCGCGTGCAGCAGGTGGGTCTTGCCCAGGCCGGAGTCGCCGTAGACGAAGAGCGGGTTATAGGCCTTGGCGGGCGCCTCGGCCACCGCCACCGCAGCGGCGTGCGCGAACCGGTTGCTGGAGCCGATCACGAACGTCTCGAACGTGTACTTGGGGTTGAGCCGGGCCTGGGTGGGCCGCGGCGTCCCGGGCAGCACCGGGATCGGCCCGGTGCTGCCCGGACCCGTGTTGATCGGACCCGTGTGCTGCCTCCGGTCGGCCAGCGGGTCGAACGGGCCGCCGCCGTGCGGTATGCCACCGAGCGCGCCGTTGCCGGCCAGATCGGGGCCCGCGTCCGGAGCGCCCGCCTGGCGCGGCACGCCGCGGTGCGGCTCGTCCGGGCCGTCCGGCACCGGCCCGTGCCCGGGCACGCCGCCGGCCGGCGCCGCCGCCGGGAACGCGGTGGCCGCCGAGATCGCGGTCGGATCGACCGTGACCGCCAGCTGGATGCTGCGGCCCAGCTCCCGCGACAGCGCGTGCGTGATGAGCGCGCGCAGCCGGGTCTCCAGCTGTTCCTTGACGAACTCGTTCGGCGTGGCGATCAGCGCCGTGTTCTCCACCAGCCCCAGCGGGCGGGTCAGCTTGAGCCACGCGCGCTGATGCGGCTCGATCTGCATGGTCGCAAGTTCATCCAGAGACCGGGCCCATACCTCCGCGAGGTCCGTTTCGCTCACTTGTCGTTCACCCCTCGCGCCCCCACATCTGATCAACAGCTTTGTCCACAGCTTGTGCACGCCGGATGTCGCCGTGTGCACGGATCGCGCGGAACCTGGTGCCCGCCGAAGGGGCGGCGTCCCGCGTGCCGGCTTCCCCCTGCCGGAGTGGTTGTCCACAGCCTAGAGTCCTCGGTTGGCGGGCGTTCGGCAAACAGTGTCTTCGGGGGGCACCGCTGGTTTGACCCGTGCCCGACGGTGCGCGTAACGTGAACAGACCCAGCCACGCTTACCGTGGTTCAGCCCGCATGCGCGCTTACCGCCCGCGCGTGGCAGCAAAGCCTTGACCTGGAGTTCTCGTGAGCAAGCGTACGTTTCAGCCGAACAACCGACGGCGTGCGAAGACGCACGGGTTCCGGCTGCGCATGCGGACCAGGGCCGGGCGCGCCATCCTGGCCGCGCGGCGGCGTAAGGGCCGCGCGCGGCTCAGTGTCTGACCAGCCCGCGCCGGCGCGAGGTTAGCCTTGCTTCCCGCAGCGGCCCGGATCCGGCGGCGCGACGATTTCTCCGCCGCCATCCGGGGTGGCAGCCGGGTCGGCCGCTCGCTGCTGACGGGGCACCTGCTGGTCCAGGCCGGCGATCCGGTGCCGCCCCGGGTGGGCTTCATCGTGAGCCGCGCGGTGGGCGGCGCGGTCGTCCGGAACAAGGTACGCAGGCGGTTGCGCGAACTGGTCCGCGGGCGGCTCGACTCTCTGCCGGCAGGTAGCCTTCTTGTGGTCCGTGCGAACCCGCGGGCCGCGACCGCGCGCCAGTCGGAACTAGCCGCCGAACTCGACTTGGTGATCGACACGTTGCTCCGGCGGCAGGTGGGGGCGCTGAGCCGATGACCAGCTCAGCCAGGATGGGCGTAGCCGGGCAGCGGCCAGATCGGCCGTCGCCGGTGGCGGCTGTCCTGCTCTGGCTGATCGGCGGGTACCGCCGGTTCATCAGCCCACTGCTGGGCGCCAGGTGCCGGTTCGCGCCGTCGTGCAGCGCTTACGCCTTGGAGGCGGTGCGCGAGCACGGCGCGCTCCGCGGCTCCTGGCTGGCGGTATGCCGGATCGGCCGCTGTCATCCGTTCCACCCTGGCGGCTACGACCCGGTGCCGCCACGCCGCGTGGGGCGGCTGTCGCCCCCATCGCAAGGAGCTAGTTCGTGAGTATCCCGCTGCTTGATCCGCTGTATGAGGCGGTCGCCTGGGTGATCATGCGCCTGCACGCTGTGTTCGGCGCACTGTTCGGCCCGTCCAGTGGGTGGGCCTGGGCACTGACGATCGTGTTCCTTGTCATCATCATGCGGCTGCTCCTGGTGCCGCTGTTCATCAAGCAGATGCACGCGACCAGAAAGATGACCGCGCTCGCGCCGCAGGTCGCGGAGCTGAAGAAGAAGTACAAGGGCGACCGGCAGAAGCTCAACGAAGAAACCATGAAGCTGTACAAGGAGAACGGGGCCAACCCGCTAGCCGGGTGCCTCCCGGTGGTGGCCCAGCTCCCGGTGTTCTTCGCGCTGTTCGGCGTCCTGCGGGCGATCTCGCTGGACGAACCGAAGTACGGCCTCACCCCGGCCGTGGTGCACAGTGCCCAGACCGCGCACATCCTGGGCGTGACCGTCGCGGACCGGCTGCTGTCCAAGCTCTTGCCGCCCACGTTCTTCCCACTCGACACCTCGCAGCGGATCGTCATCCTGCTCACCGTCGTGGTCAGCGCGACGACCACGTTCATGACCGTGCGGCAGAGCATGAAGCGCGGGATGACCCCGCAGGTCGACCCGGACAACCCGATGGCTTCGTCGCAGAAGATGATGCAGTACATCGTGCCGGTGTTCGCGCTGTCCGGCCTGTACTGGCAGTACGGGCTGGTCATGTACTGGGTGACCACCAACCTGTGGACGCTGGGCCAGCAGTACGTGCTGTTCAAGCGGTTCCCGCCGCCGGTGCCCGCGGGCGCGGCGGCCGGGGCGGCGGCGCTGACCGGCAAGGCGGGCGGGAAACAGGCCAGCGGCGGGCCGGCCAGGACGGGCGGCACCGTGACCGCGGCCGGCCGGGCGGCGGCCCGGCAGCAGCAGGGGGCCAAGGCCGCGTCGGGCAAGGCGGCGCCGGCCAGAGCCACGTCGGGCAAGGCCGCGTCGGCCAAAGCCGCGGCCGGCAAGCCCGCAGGACAAGCTGGCAAAACGCCCGCCAGTCAGCCGGCCAGCACGGCCGCGCCAGCGCCGTCCGGGCAGGCTGACAAGCAGCCGATCAACCAGTTGCGCAAGCCGGCTGCCAAGCCCGCGGCCGAGCCGTCGGTCAGCGGGCCAGCCAAGCCGGCCGATGGGGCGGCCAAGCCGGCCAGCCGCCAGCCGGCCAAGGCGGCGGCCGGGTCGGGTCCGGCCAAGGGGTCCGGCTCGAATGGCAACAGCGGTGGCGGCGGCGGCGCCGTTAGCGGCCTGCGCCGGCTGGTCAAGGGCGGCCGGGCCGAGGCTGAGCCGCCGCCGGCGGCCGAGCCCGAGACTAAGATCGTCAGGCAGCAGCCGGTACGCCAGTCGCGAAGCCGGCGTTCGGGCAAGCGATAGAGCGTTGGTCGGCAAGACCCGGGCACGTGCCGTGCCAGGATGCACCGAGCCGGAACTGAGGAGGGACCTGGTCGTGAGCCAAGCGGACAATGCAGGCACCGTTACCAGCGGTGATCTTGCAGGCCAGGCATTGGCAGGGGACGAAGCGGACAGTGCTGCCCGGGTTGAGCCGGGCCTGGATCACGACGCTGACGGGCTCGCGGACGAGGCTGCGGACGACGCGGCCGAGGACAGTGCGGCCGAGGACGATAAGGCCGCGGAGGATGAGGCCGCGGACGACGGCGGCGCGGACGACGGCGGCGCGGACGACGGCGCCCCGGCCGAGCCAGCGGCGGACCCGGCCGACCTGGAGCAGGAGAGCGAGATCGCGGCCGACTACGTGGAGGGGCTACTCGACGTCGCCGACCTCGATGGCGACATCGACATGGACGTCGAAGGCGACCGGGCCCTGGTCTCCGTGGTCGGGGCCACGCTGGACGAACTCATCGGCCCGCGTGGCGAAGTCCTCGAGGCGCTCCAGGAGCTGACCCGGCTGGCCGTGCACCGGCAGACCGGCAACCGTACCCGGATCATGCTCGACGTGGGCGGCTACCGGGCCCAGCGCCGGTCCGAGCTGGCCGAGCTGGGCCGGGACGCCGCCGACGAGGTCCGGTCCAGCGGGGTGCCCCGGCGCCTCGAGGCGATGACCCCGTTCGAGCGGAAGGTCGTGCATGATGCGGTCGCGGCCGCCGGACTGCGCAGTGAGTCCGAGGGCGAGGAGCCGAACCGCAGGGTGGTCGTGTTCCCGGTTAGCTGACCCTGGGGTGAGCTTGGGCGCGGTTCCTGCCGTGGCGCCGCCGGATCCCCCGCCGGATCCCCCGGCGGAGGCGGTCTCGGTGTTTGGGGCCGTGCTGCCCGCCGCCGAGCACTATGTGCGGCTGCTGGCCGGGCCCGGCGTGGCCTGGGGACTGCTGGGGCCTCGCGAGGTGCCGCGGCTGTGGACCCGGCACGTGCTGAACTGCGCTGCCCTCACCGACCTGGTGCCGACGCCGTCCACCCTGGTGGACCTGGGTTCCGGTGCCGGGCTGCCGGGCATCGTGCTGGCCCTGCTGCTGCCGGACGTCCAGGTGACCCTGCTGGAGCGGATGGAGCGGCGGGCGACCTTCCTCACCCAGTGCGTGGCCGAGTTGCGGCTGGGCAACGCCGAGGTACGCCGGGCCAGCTCCGAGGAGGTAGCGGGCAAGCTGCGCGCGGATGTGGTGACCGCGCGCGCGGTGGCGCCGCTGGACCGGCTGGCCGGCCTGGCGGCGGGTCTGGTGCGGCCCGGCGGCCTGATACTAGCTATCAAGGGCGCGACCGTGGACAAGGAGGTCGCCGAGGCCCGGCCGGTGCTGCGCCGGCTGGGTATGCGAGAGGTAACCGTAGTGCGGGTCGGGGACGGTAAGGTCGATCGCGCTGCGACAGTCGTGCGGCTGGTCGCTGGTCGCTAGCGGACCGGACTGCGCGGAGCAGGGAGGAGCGCGGCGATGGCTTCCGCAGGCGGCCTGGGATGGCCAGATGGAGCCGGGCCGGGCCAGGCCGCCGGTTCCGCGGCTGGGGGTTACCGCGGGACGGGCGAGGGAAGTCAGGGACTCGGCTGGCCCACCGAAAGGGCTGACCGGGCGGCGGCGGTTGCGGCCGCGCCGGTGAGCCTGCCCCCCGGACCGGGATGGCCAGCCGCGTCGGAGGACAGCGGGCAGGTCAACGGAATCGGGGGGGACATGGGACGGCGCCGGGGACCGGCCGCTCGGGACACTGGCGAGCAGGGAGACGTGGTGAGCGAGGGCAGCAGCTCGGCCGGGAACGTCGTCGTGGGCGGCGGCCATCCGGAGATGGTGATTCCAGCGGCGAGGCAGGCAGCCGGGCCGCCCGGCGGCGACCCGGCTCGTGCCCCCGGCGCGGGCAGTGCCCGGGAGCGGGCGTGGCCCCGGCCGGCCGCCTGCCGGGTGATCACGATCGCCAACCAGAAGGGCGGCGTGGGCAAGACCACCACGGCGGTCAACCTGGCCGCCGCGCTGGCGCAGCATGGCTCCCGGGTGCTGGTCATCGACCTGGACCCGCAGGGCAATGCGTCGACCGCGCTCGATGTGGAGCACCGGGCCGGCACCACGTCCATTTATCACGTGCTGGTCGATGACCAGCCGTTGGTCGGGATCATCCGCGCCGTGGACGACATCCCCCTGCTGTACTGCGCGCCGGCCACCATCGACCTGGCGGGGGCCGAAATCGAGCTGGTCCCGATGGTGGCCCGCGAGGGCCGGCTGTCCCGGGCGCTGGATTCATACGATGAGTCACAACTCGACTACATCCTGATCGACTGCCCGCCGTCGCTCGGGCTGCTGACGGTCAACGCCCTGGTCGCCGCGGCCGAGGTGCTCATCCCCATCCAGTGCGAGTACTACGCGCTGGAAGGGCTGGAGCAGCTGCTGCGCACCGTGGACCTGGTGCGAAGCCATCTGAACCCGGGGCTGGCCATCTCCACCATCCTGCTCACCATGTACGACGGCCGGACCCGGCTCGCCTCCCAGGTGGCCGACGAGGTCCGCAGCCACTTCGGCGACGTGGTGCTGCAGTCCATCATCCCGCGCAGCGTGCGGGTCTCCGAGGCGCCCAGCTACGGGCAGTCGGTAATGACCTACGATCCCGGGTCGAGCGGCGCGATCGCCTACCTGGAGGCCGCCCGCGAGATGGCCTTCCGCTCGGAGTCAGGCTGAGCCAGCCCGGCAGTGGGCGCATCTACCGCTGCGGGATGGCATGCTCTTCTGGGGAGCCACCCGGCGCAGCGCCGGGCGCGATGGGCACCGCCCGGTTCCCCGGCAGGGCCGGCAGCACAGACCGCAGCGGCGAGGAGAGGCGATGGCTCAGCAGAAGCGCGGGCTCGGCAAGGGTCTCGGTGCGCTCATCCCTACTGGGCCCATGCCCGGTGCCGGGCCGTCCGCTGGCTCCGTCCAGGCCGCTCCGGTCCCAGGCACGGCGGGACCAGCCGGAGCGGACGGCTGGTTCCCCGGCACTGGCGGTTCGGTCGGCGGCGCCTACTTCCAGGAGTTGCCGATCGAGGCGGTCGCCGCTAACCCTCGCCAGCCTCGCGAGGTGTTCGATGATGAGGCCCTGGACGAGCTGGCCGACTCCATCAAGGAAGTAGGCCTGCTGCAGCCGGTCGTCGTCCGCGAGGCCGGCCCCGGGCAGTACGAGCTGGTCATGGGGGAACGCCGCTGGCGGGCATCGCAGCGTGCCGGACTGACCCAGATCCCGGCCATCGTGCGGGCCACCGGCGACGACGACATGCTGCGCGATGCGCTGATGGAGAACCTGCACCGGGAACAGCTGAACCCGCTCGAAGAGGCAGCCGCCTATCAGCAACTGCTCGATGACTTCGGTGCCACGCATGAAGAGCTGGCCAAAAAGGTAGGCCGGTCCCGGCCGCACATCTCGAACACGCTCCGCTTGCTGCAACTGTCGGGCGCGGTACAGCGCCGGGTGGCGGCGGGCGTACTGAGCGCTGGGCACGCGCGTGCCCTGCTGTCGCTGGATGACCCGGCGGCTCAGGATCACCTGGCGCACCGCATCGTGGCCGAGGGCCTGTCGGTCCGGGCGGTCGAGGAGATCGTGACCATGGGTGGGGTGCGGCCGGCCAAGGCCCGGCGCCCGGCGGTGCGGCAGCCAACGGCGCCCGCACTGGACCGGCTGGCCGACCGGCTGTCCGACGCGTTCGACACTCGCGTAAAGGTGGAGCTCGGCAAGCGTAAGGGCAAGATCGTGGTCGAGTTCGGCACGATCGAGGACCTGGAGCGGATTATCACCACCATGTCCCCGGAGTGGGCCGCGGCGCTGAGCGCGTAGCCGCCGCAGTTTCACGTGAAACTGCGGTCAGCACATGGAGGAGCAGCGGTCCGGTTAACCGCGCTGCGGCGGAGGAATGAAAGGGCATGCCTCCTAACGTTGCTCTGGTCACTGGTGCCTCGTCCGGATAGGTGAGGCCACTGCCCAGCGACTGCACGGACTCGGTTACCACGTCTACGGCCTGGCCCGGCGGGGGGACCGGATGGCGGGCCTGGACCGGATGGGTATCCGGACCCTGGCTGCGGATGTGACTGACGAGCGGGCGACCACGGCCGAGGTAGAGCAGATGATGACCGAGCAGGGCCGGATCGACGTGCTGGTGAACAACGCGGGCTACGGCTCGTACGGCGCGCTGGAAGATGTCCCGCTCAGCGAGGCCCGCTACCAGTTCGAGGTCAACGTGTTCGGCCTGGCCCGGCTCATCCAGCTGGTGCTGCCGCAGATGCGCCGCCAGAGCCGCGGCCGGATCATCAACATCTCGTCCATCGGTGGAAAGATCTACGAGCCGCTCGGCGACTGGTACCACGCGGCCAAGTTCGCGGTGAAAGGGCTGAGCGACAGCCTCCGCGTGGAACTGCGCCCGTTCGGCATCGATGTGGTCATCATTGAGCCGGGGACGATCCGTACCGAGTGGGGTGCCATCTCCGCGCAGAAGCTACGCCAGGCGTCAGCGGGCGGCGCGTACCAGAAGCAGGCGGCGACGGTGGCCGCGGTGCTGGCGGCGTTCTCCGCGCTGGCCTCCCCGCCGTCAGTCATCGCGGACACCATCGCCCGGGCCGCCACCGCGTCGCGGCCCCGGACCCGCTATGTGGCCGGCCGGGGTGCCCGGATGGCGATCACTACCCGGCAGGTGCTGCCCGACCGGGCCTTCGATGTCTTCATCACGTCCGGCTACCGGATCGCCGGGAAGTTGGCCGCCTGGCGGCATGGTGCCGAGGCACCCGCTGCGGAGATGCCGGCACCGTGACTGGGCGGTGGATCTGACCGGGCTGAGCCCGGGGTTGGGGTACCACCGCGAGTCCCCGGCTGGACCGGCAGATGTGGCTGAGTTGGTCGGCCCGATCGAGGTAGCCGGCCCAGCGCCTCGGCCGAGATGGTCTCCGCTGAGCGGATAGGTCCCGGGCGGCGATGATGGTTCCGTCTCCCAGCCGGTCTTCGCGGGCATCCCACTGGTCGGCATTGACCCAGCGGGATGGACGCGAGGTTTTGTCGGCGGGCTCGGCTATGCTCGAACAGAGCTTCGAGATACGGCCTATGCCTGGGAGGAGGTGGCTGGCGTTGTGTACCGGGCAAGAACCGTCAACGGTGGGTGAGGCGCTGGCTGCTGTGCGGGCTGGGCTGGCGTTCCTCAACGACGTCGCGGCTGCTGACCTGCCGGGGGTGGTGCAGGCGGAGTGCCTGCGGGAGCTGGCCCGGGCCGAGTCGGCGTATACGGCGGCGCATGCCCGGATGCTGGGCGGGTTCTCGGCCAGCGGGGCGCATGAGGATGATGGGCAGCAGACGGCGCGGGCGTGGCTGAAGTGGCAGACCCAGGTCACCGGCGGCGCGGCGGCCGGTGCGGTCGGCTGGGTGAAACGCCTTGATGGCCACCCGGCGGTCCGGGCGGCGTTAGCTGCGGGTGCGCTCTCCCCGTCGTGGGCGCGGCACGTCTGTACCTGGACCGATCAGCTGCCCGGCGGCGGCCGCGATGACGCGGATGAGATCCTGCTGGCCGCGGCGGCCGGGGGTGCGACGCTGCCGGATCTGGCTGGGCTGGCGGAGGAGATACGCCGCCGCACGGCGGCCCCCGATCCCGGCGGCGGCCCGGGTGGGGATGAGGGTTTCGGTGAGCGGCGGGTGCGGCTGGGGCTGACGTTCGGCGGCGCCGGGGTGCTCGACGGCGACCTGACCCCGGCCTGCGCCGCCGCGCTGGCGGCGGTGCTGGAGGCGCTGGGGAAGAAGGCCGGGCCCGAGGATGTGCGGACCGCGCCGCAGCGCCGTCATGACGCGCTGGAGGAGGCGTGCCGGCGGCTGGCCGGCGCCGGGTGCCTGCCCGGCCGGGCCGGGCAGCCCACCCAGGTCCAGCTGCACCTGACCTTAGAGCAGCTCCGTGACCTGCCCGGCGCCACCGGCGCCGAAGCCGCCTGGACCACCGCCCACGCCGACCAGGCGGCGCAGGCCGCCCAGGCGGCCCAGGCGGCGCGGGTGGCGCGGGCGGCGGCTGAGGGGCAGCCGGGCTGGCTGACCGGCCGCGCCGCCCAGGGCTATGCGTGCGATGCGGCAATCGCGCCGGTCGTCACCGGGACCGTGGACCAGGCCGCGCTCGCCGCCCTGGCCGCCGAGCTGCTGGCCGGCCTACGTGACGGCTGCGCCTGCGGGGGCCGTTCCGGCCCCAGCCGGGCTGGCGGCCTCGCGCCCGGTCAAGGCAGCGGCCTCGCGCCCGGTCGTGGTGACAGCCTCGCGCCCGGTCGTGGTGGCGAAACCAGGCAGGATGGGGACGGCTGCCGCTGCGGTCAGACCGGCCCAGCCGGCCGTCCCAACCCGCGCACCCCGCTGCCCCCCGCCGCGCTGGCCCGGCTGCAGGACACCCTGCTCCGGCACGCCGCCAGCGTCCTGTCCGGGCCGGGCGGGCTGGCCGCGTTCCTGCGCACCCGCCTCACCGGCGCCCAGTTCCCCTCGGCCAGCCTGCCGCTGGACACCGGCACCCCCACCAACCTCATCACCGGCGCCCTGCGCCGCGCCGTCATCACCCGCGACCGGCACTGCGCCTTCCCCGGCTGCGACACCCCACCCGCCGCCTGTCACGTGCACCACCTCAAACCCAAGGCCAGGGGCGGCACTACCACGCTTCCCAACCTGGTCCTGTTGTGCGCCTTCCATCATCTGATCGCCGTGCACCAATGGGGCTGGACCCTCACTCTGCACGCCGACGGCACGACTACCGCCACCAGCCCCGACCAGACCCGAACCCTGCACAGCCACGGCCCACCCAGCCAAGCCGCCTGAGCGCGGCCCGGCCACCGCGAACGACACCGGCGCCTCACGACACCAGCGCCACGAGACACTGGGTGGTGGCACGAGACACTGGGTGGCACGAGGCACTCAGGGCCGGACGAGACGCTGTTTCACGTGAAACATGTCAGACGCGGGACAGGCTGACCTCACGCACGCTGGCCAGAAACGCATCGACATCGGCGGCTGTGGTGTTGAAGGCGGTCATCAGCCGGACCACGTTCGCCTGCTCGTCCCAGACGTAAAAGCCCCACTCGCGCTGCAGCGGCTCGATGAGGCGCGGGTCGAGTGCGGCGAAAACGGAGTTGGACTGGACGGGGTACCGCTGGGTCACGCCGGGCATGTCGCGCAGCCCCTCGGCCAGCCGTTGCGCCATCAGGTTGGCCCGGGCGGCATTGGCCAGCCAGGTCTCGTTCTCCAGCAGGCCGGCAAACTGGGCGGCGAAGAAGCGCATCTTCGAGCCGAGCTGGAGCAGTTGCTTGCGCTGGAACGGCACGGCTTCGGTCAGGTCCGGGTTCATTACGATGACCGCCTCGGCGGCGAGCGCGCCGTTCTTGGTTCCGCCAAAGCTGAGCACGTCCGCCTGGGCGGCCAGGTCGGCCAGCGAGCAGCGCAGGTAGGCGGCCGCATTGGCCAGCCGGGCGCCGTCGATGTACAGCCGCAGCCCGCTGCCGCGACAGAACTCACCCAGCGCGGCGACCTCAGCCAGCGAATAGCAGGTACCTAGCTCGGTGGACTGGGTGAGGCACACGGCCCGTGGCTGAGCTCGGTGCTCATCGCCCCGGCCGCCCAGCCGCCCAGCGACTAGCGACGGGGTCAGCTTCCCGTCCGGCGTGGCCACCGTGAGCAGCTTGCTGCCGAGCAGTCGCTCCGGCGCCCCGCACTCGTCGGTGTTCAGGTGCGCCGACTCGGTGCAGATGACCGCCTCATAGGGGCGCACCAGCAGGCTCAGGCCGAGCATGTTCGCGCCCGTCCCGTTGAACACGAAGTACGCGGACGCGGCGCCGAACCGCGCACACAGATCCTGGCTTACCCGCTCGGTCCACGGGTCGTCGCCGTACGCGTGGGCGTCACCGGCGTTGGCGGCGCCGAGCATCCGCAGCACCGCCTCGTGCGCGCCCGCGTGGTTGTCACTGCCGAAACTCTTACCTGAAGTCACGCGCCGAGCTTAATCGCCCCGCGCCGCGGCGATGCGGAGCAGTTCGCGGCAGGCCGAGCAGCCCGTACGGGTTGTCCTCGACCACCGGCAGGCCTGCTCGCTGGCAGATGCCCAGGATCTCGGCGCGGCGCGACTCGGACGCTCACCCCGGCCGGGTTGTGGAATGACGGGCACGTGTAGAGGAACTTGGCCCGCCGCCCGGCGCCGGCCAGCCGGGCCAGCGCCTCGGCCAGCGCGGCCGGAATCAGCCCGTGGTCATCCATCGGCACATGGATCACATCCGCCTCATAAGACACGAATGTGCCCAACGCCCCCACGTATGTGGGGCCCTCGGCCAGCACCACGTCGCCGGGATCCACGAAGATCTTGGTGATCAGGTCGAGCGCCTACTGGACCGCCCGGCCCACGAATGACACAGCCGCTCCAGGGGTCGGTGGGTACCATGTCAGGGTACGGGCCCGCTGCCGGGCACGCTCAGCGAACTCGCGGTGCTAATCCGCCGCCATGAATACCAGGGGTTGGGCCAGTGCCGCGCCGTCTCGTCAGCGTCACCCTGGACAATCTGGACGATCTGCCCAAGCGGTGCCGCCGGTGTGTCTTCTGGGAACTCGACCCGGTGAACCACGCGCGGGCCGAAGAGGTGGGCGACCCGGCGCTGGAAAAGGAAGCCTGGATCTCCTCGACGCTGCTCGAGTGGGGCAGTTGCGGGAAGATCGCCTATGTGGACGGCGCGCCGGCCGGCTACGTGCTCTACGCGCCCCCGATGTACGTGCCGCGGTCGCTGGCGTTCCCGACCAGCCCGGTGAGCGCGGACGCGGTGCTGCTGATGACGGCGAACATCATGAGCGAGTTCACCGGCGGCGGCCTGGGCCGGATGCTGGTGCAGGGCGTGGCCAAGGACCTGACCCGGCGCGGGGTGAAGGCCATCGAGGCGTTCGGCGACCTGCGTTCCGAGGGCCTGTCCTGTGTGCTGCCCGCGGACTACCTGCTCGCGGTGGGGTTCAAGACGGTCCGGCCGCACCTGCACTACCCGCGGCTGCGGCTGGAGCTGAAGACCGCCGTGTCCTGGCGGGAGGACGTCGAGGTGGCCCTGGAACGGCTGCTCGGCTCGGTCAGCCCGGAGCGCGCCCTCCGCCTCGCCTGAGCGGCGCCGCGCTCCCAGCCTGCCTAACGGCGCTCTTCGTGCAGCATCAGCAGCGAGTAGGCGGCGACGGTTGAGTCGTCCAGGATGAGGGCGTTGCGAATCATGTCCTTGAATTCGCCGCGGGTCACCCAGCGCTGCCGCATGTCCTGCTCGGACAGTTCCCGGTCCGGTTCGCCCTGGGTCAGCCCGGTGGCCAGGTAGGCGTGGAAGCCCTGGCTGCTGGTGCCGTGCGCGCAGTGCAGGTAGCCGAGCAGGGTGAGCCGGCAGGCCCGCAGGCCGGTCTCCTGGGCCAGTTCGAGCCGGCCTAGTTCCTCGGGGTCCCCTGTCTGCCGCCCAGGGAACCCGCCCTGCGGAAACGACCAGGTGCGCCGCCCGACCGGGTACCGGAACTCCTCGACCAGGCAGAACCGGTCCGCCTCGGCCGGGATCACCAGCGCGAAGTCGGGCTTGTCCACCACGGCGTAGGTGCCCCGGCTGCCGTCCCGGCGCTCGATCTCGTCGCAGCGCAACACGATGTGGGCGTCCTCGTACACCACCCGGGACGCCATGGTCCGGATGTCCGGGCCGGCGCCCGGGTGAGCCTGGCTCAGATGAAGTCGGCCAGTTCCTTGAGCAGGGCGGACTTGGACTTGGCCCCGACCACCTGCTTGACGACCTCGCCGCCGGAGAACACGTTCAGCGTCGGGATCAGCATGATCCCGTACTTCTGCGCGGTCTGCGGGTTCTCCTCGATGTTCAGCTTGACCACGTCGATCTTGTCGGCGTGCTCCTTGGCGATCTCCTCAAGGACCGGGGCAACCATGCGGCACGGGCCGCACCATTCGGCCCAGTAGTCCACGATGACCGGCTTGCTGTTCTTGACGACTTCCTCATCGAAGGTCGCATCGGTCACGATCTTGGTTACGCCCACGGCGGTTATTTCCTTTCCGTTGTCTCTGCTGCTCAGGACTCGTGGTCCGCGAGCCACCGCTCCGCGTCCAGCGCGGCGGCACATCCGGTGCCCGCGGCCGTGACGGCCTGGCGGTACGTGTGGTTGACCACGTCGCCGCAGGCGAACACCCCGTCCACGCCGGTGCGCGTGCTCGGCTGCTCGACCAGGAGGTAACCCTCCTTGTCCATCGGCAGCTGGGCGGCGAACAGTTCGCTGCGCGGGTCGTGCCCGATGGCGACGAACAGGCCGTTCACCCCGATCGCGCTCTCCTCGCCGGTCTGCGTGTCACGCAGCCGGAGCCCGGTGACCTTGGCGTCGCCGAGCACCTCGGCCACCTCGCTGTTCCACCGGAAGCTGATCTTCGGGTTGCCGAACGCCCGGTCCTGCATGATCTTGGATGCGCGCAGCTGGTCCCGGCGGTGGATGATGGTCACCGACTTGGCGAACCGGGTCAGGAACGTTGCTTCCTCCATGGCCGAGTCACCCCCGCCGACCACGGCGATGTCGAGCTCGCGGAAGAAGAAGCCGTCGCAGGTCGCGCACCAGGACACGCCGTGCCCGGACAGCCGCTTCTCGCCCTCGACGACCAGTTCGCGGTAGCGCGAGCCGGTGGCCACGATCACGGTGCGGGCCTGGTAGGTCTCGCTGGCCGTCTTGATCACCTTGGGCGTGCCGGCCAGGTCGACCTCGGTCACGTCGTCCGCGATGAGTTCCGCGCCGAAGCGCTCGGCCTGCTTGCGCATCGAGTCCATCAGGTCGGGGCCGAGCACGCCGTCCGGGAAGCCCGGGAAGTTCTCCACGTCGGTGGTCTGCATGAGCGCGCCGCCGGCGGTGACCGAACCCTCGAACACCAGCGGGGACAGCTTGGCCCGCGCCGCGTAGACCGCCGCCGTGTAGCCAGCCGGACCCGAGCCGATGATGATGACTTCCCGTACCACGATTGATCGCCCTTCCCGTCCGGGGGTGTCAACGGATCCTAGGGCGCACAGATTCCCTGGCGCCCATACCCCCTCGCAGGCATTATCCCGTGGTTGGCCCCGAAGTCACAGGCAAAGGCGCTCAGTGCAGCGGGTGGCAGGCGTAGCTGACCACGGTGACCGTGTCCGAGTGGCCGAGCACGATCACGATGGCCGGCCGCTGCTGGTACCGCGCCAGGTCCACCAGCCGCACCGGGCGGCCCCGCGCGACGTGGCTGACGCAGCTCCGCACCGCGGCCGGGACACGGCTGGCGGGCAGCATGGCCGATCCGCTGAAGCCGGGCACGGTGTACTCGGCCAGCGTGCTCTTGGCCTGCGCGGCGAGCGTGCCGTGCCGGTAGTCGGTGCCGGTCCGCACATACCGGGGGACGCTGCTGGGCGCGTTGGGACTCGTGTGCGGGTGAATCACCCGCGAGCCAGGCGACGACACGTTGGGCGCGCCCTCGACCGCGGAGTGGCGCCCCGCCGCCGGGACCGGGGAAGGGGCCGTTCCGGAGCTGGACGAAGCCGAGGACGAGGAACCGGACCCGGAGAACTGGCTCACCGCGTAGCCGGCCCCGCCCGCCACGACCAGGGTCGCGCCGGTCACGGCCAGGATGCGCAGCGCGCGCGGCGACCAGAGCGGGCCGCGCCGGGGCGGCCGCGGTTCCGGCGCGGGCGGGGCGGCCGGCGTGGGCGGGGCGGCCGACGTGGGCGGGGCGGCCGGCGAGGCCGCGCGGCGGGCCGATTCGGCGCTCAGCGCCGCGTCCAGCCGGGCGGCCACCGCGGCGGGCATCGGCGGGACCGGTACCTGGCTGAGCCGCGTGGTCACCCCGGCCAGCGCGGCGGCGGTGCGGGCACACTCCGCGCAGCCGGCCAGGTGGGTGCGGACCCGTACCGTCCGGCGGCGGCTGAGCTGCCCCTCGGCGCACAGCGCCAGGGACTCCGCGTCCACGTGCCCACTCATGACTGGTCTTCACCCGCTCCTTCCGCTGGAGGTGAGACGCGCGGTACGCCCGGCTGGTTCCGCAGATGTGCCAGTTGCGGCAGCAGCCGGGCCCGGCCCCGGGCGCACCGGCTCTTGACCGTGCCGGGGGAGACGCCGAGGATCTCCGCGGTATCCGCCACCGAGTAGCCGAGCATGTCCACCATGACGAGCGCGGCCCGCTGCTCCGGGACCAGCGTGCGCAGCGCGGCCAGCACGTCCAGCGCGACGTCCGGGTCCGGACCGGCCTGCGGCGTCCGGGCCAGCAGGTCCAGGTCCTGCTCCCCGCTCGCCACCGGCCGGGCGGCCCGGCGGCGCATCCGGTCCAGGCAGGCGTTCACCACGATCCGGTGCAGCCAGGTGGTGACGGCCGACTCGCCGCGGAAATCCGCCGCGCGCCGGAACGCCGAGATCATCGCGTCCTGCAGCGCATCGGCGGCCTCGTCCGCGTCCCCCAGCGTCCGTAGCGCCACGGCCCACAGCCGATCGCGATGGCGCAGGAACAATTGGCCGAACGCCTCCGCGTCGCCGGTCACATGACGGCGCAGCAACTCGGCATCGGGCGGCTCGGCCTGCGGCGCGCCCCAGGGGCCGGATAGCGCCGGGCCGGGCTGGCCGGCCACGGGTCAGCCCGATCCGTGCAGGACGATGTTGTAGATGAACGCCTCGAACTGACCGTTGCTGCCGGCCAGCGGCGGCAGCTTGGTGAACCAGATCAGCACGTACTGCCCGGACGCGGAACTGCTGGTCTGGAACGTCTGGGTGCCCGCGCCGACGTTCTTCTCCTTGGCCACCTTGGTGAACGAGGCCAGGCCCTGCGGCGAGACGGTGTTGCTGCTGCCGACCTCGATGCTCACGTTGGCCCCCGCGGCCGGGCCGAACGTGAGCTGCACCGAGCTCAGCCGAACCGGCTTGCCCATGTCCAGGATCAGGCCGGTGCCCTTCTTCAGGCCGCCGAAGACCGGGTTGCCGTCGTAGAACTGGGTGTGCCAGGCCGTTGACGGGTTGCTGTCGATGGCGTTGCCGGCCCCGCCGTTGTCCTCGTTGCCCGGATCGTTGGCCAGGCCGAGCGCGTCGAAGCCGCCCGCCTTGACCGGCGTGAGCACGGCGTTCCCGGTGGCCGGGCTGGTCGAGTGGCCGCCCGACGAGGCGCTCGGCCCGGCGCCCGCGCCGCCGCCCTTGTTGCGGCTCAGGCTGTACAGCCCGGTGCCGATGGCCGCCAGCACGAGCAGCACGATCAGCGCCAGCACGGCCCGGCTGACCGGCGTCCGGTTGCCCGGCGGCCGGGGAGGCCGGCGCTGCTGCGGGCGCGGTCCCGGCGGCGCCCAGCCGCCGCCCCCCGCGTATTCGGCGGGCCCGGAGTCGGGCTGGTAGTTCGGGGTGAAGCCCGACCAGGCCGGTGCGGCGGCCGGCGGTGGGGCCATCGGCGCCGGGATGACCTCGAACAGGGCGTCCGCGAGCAGGCCCGGGGTGGTCAGCACCGGGCCGCGGCGCCGCTCGAGCTGGAACAGCGCCTGGCAGGTCACCTCGTCGATGGGGGCCGGGACGCCGGCGCACACCTGGTGCGGGCTGCACGGCTTGCCGTCGGCCAGCGGGGCCGGCGGCAGGGTGCCCATGCCCGGCCCGGGCCAGTAGTGGGTCAGCGCCGCGTACAAGAGCATGGCCAGGCCGCGCGTGTCGGCCAGGGCCGGGTCGTCCGCGGTGACGTCGGCCAGGGCCGCGTCGATGCCGACGCCGAGCACCTTCACCCCGCCGCCCGGCGTCCAGCGCAGCGACTGCGGGGTCAGGCACAGGTGCGCCACGCCGGCCGCGTGCGCGGCGGCCAGCGCCTCGGCCGCCTCGGCCACGATCTCGGCGCCCCGGGCCGGCTCTACCGGGCCGTCGGACAGCAGGTCGTCCAGCGAGTCGCCGGCCACCCACTCCATCACCACGTAGGCCTGGTCCCAGTCATCCTCGACGTCGAAGACCTGGGCCAGCCGGGCGTCGGTGAGCCTGCTCGCGGCGCGGGCCGCGGTGAGCACCTCACGGATCCGTGGGAAGCCCGGCGCGAACGTCAGGACCGAGACCGGCCGGGCCAGCGTCTCGTCGATAGCCTTCCAGGCCGACCAGCCGCCGCTGTCGTCCATCCGGTCCTCGAGCCGGTAGCGGCCGCCGAGCCGGGTACCGGGTTCTGAGATAAAGGTGCTCATAAGTCTGAAGTCGGGGCAGCCTCCCGACCCTCCTTCCGAGCCCCCGGATCTGCCAGCAACGTGGTGCGATTCATCGTGGTGCCGTACACCATGCTAAGCCGCGGACGATGACCCGGCGCGTCCCGCATGCCCCACCACCGCAAACCGTTACACGTGAGAGACACCATGTTCGGTTCCCGGTATCCGGGCCGCCCATGCGCGGCATGCCTCACCGGCCCAGCCGGGCCCGTACGCCGCCGAGCAGGTCGGTGACCTCGGTCACGTGCAGCGCCCGGGAGAACAGCAGGTAAAGGAACAGCCCGCCGCCCCCGCCGAGCAGAACGGTGACGAACCCGTACGCCGCGCCGGGCGCGATAAGGACGGCGACCATGAACGTGACCGCCCAGGCGAACAGCAGGGCGGGCAGCGCGGCCAGGTGCATCCGCAGCAGGGTGCGGCTGATCTCGTGGCCGGCCAGCCCGCCGAGCCGGCGGCTGGCGATCCGCCAGGCGACCACCGTGCCGATCAGGTTGCCCAGGCCGAACGCCACGCCCAGCCCTTCCACCACGTGGCCGGCGGGCAGCAGGTAGAGCGCCAGCAGGCTGGCCGTGCTGTTGACGATCATGGTGACGACGCCGATGAACATCGGCGTCCGGCTGTCGTGCAGCGCGTAGAACACGCGGAGCAGCAGCTGGAACATCATGTACGGCACCAGGAACAGGGAGAACGCGCCGAACACCTCGCCGATGTACCGCGCCTCGGACACCGTCGTGCTGCCGTGCACGAGGCGGAACAGGAACTCGGCCAGCGGGCCGCCCAGCACGATCAGCAGCAGGGCGGCGGGCACCACGACGGCCGACGACAGCCGGATTCCGGTCGAGAAATCGCTGCGCACCAGCGCGAACCGGCCCTCGGCGGCGTGCCCGCTCATCCGGGGCAGCAGGGCGGTGATGACCGAGACGCCCACCACCGCGTACGGCAGCTGGAACAGCATCCAGGCGTAGGTGTACGTGGAGGGCGAGTCGTAAGCAACATGCGTCGATGCGGCGTTCGCCACGTTCAGCACGACGATGAACGACACCTGGGTGGTGAGGATGTAACCGAACAGCGGCGCGGCCATCCGGCGGATCTCGGCCACTTCGGCGCGCCGGAAGTCGAACCGCGGGCGCCAGCGGAACCGGACCCGGCGCAGCGCGGGGATGAGCGCGACCGTCTGCACGATGATGCCCAGCGTGGTGCCGAAGCCGAGCAACTGGACCTGGGCGGACGAGATGTCCGCGGGGTTGGTGCCGATGCCGCCGGTGGCGATGAACAGCACCAGGACGAAGATCACCACGATGTTGTTGAGGACCGGCGTCCACATCGGTGCGGCGAAGGACCCGCGCGCGTTCAGGATGCCGCCCGCCATCGAGCTGACCCCGTAGAAAAAGATCTGCGGGATGAAGAAGTAGGCGAAGATCACCGTGAGGTTGCGTTCCGGGCCGGTGAGCGCGTGCGCGTACAAGCTGACCAGCAGGCTCGCGGCCACCGTGGCCACCAGTGTCAGCCCGAGCAGCGCGACCGTGACCAGGGTGAACATGCGCTGGTCGTAGGCCTCGCCGCCGTCCCGGTCCCGCTTGGCCGCGGTGACCAGCAGCGGCACCACCACGGCGCTCAGGATGCCGCCGAGCATCAGGTCATAGACCGCGTTGGGCAGCGTGTTGGCGTTGTTGTACGAGTTCGCCACCCCTACGACGCCGAGCGCGTAGACGGTCATCAGGGTGCGCAGGAAGCCGGTGCCGCGGGAGGCCAGCGTGCCGATGGCCATCACGCCGCTGGACCGGGCCAGGCTGGGCCCCTCCGGCCCGCCGCGGCCGGGGTCGCTGGAGCCGCCGCTGGGGGGCGGGCCAGGCGGCTCCTGGTACCCGGGGTCCGGATAACCCGGGTCCTCGTAGCCGGGGATCTCCGGCGGTGGGTAGTCGCGGTAGCCGGAGCCGCCCGGTGCCGGGTAGGCCTCGCCGGGCCAGACCGCCGGTTCCCGCGGGCTCGGCTGGCGCGGGTCGCGGTAGCCGGGGTCACGGTAGTACGGGTCGCGGAGGGGCCGGGTCACCTCCGGGTCGCGGTACTCCGGATCAGCGCTGGCCTGGGTAGGCGGACCAGCGGGCGGGCCAGCGGGCCGGCCGGTGGCCCGGCGCCGCCCCGGCGCGCGGCGGCGCCCGGGGCCGCGACCCCGGTCAGGGCCGCTCCACCCAGCCTGGGGCGCTGGCGTATTCATCCGGCTCCTCGCGAGTATCGGCC
Source organism: uncultured Actinomycetes bacterium (assembly GCA_963717125.1). Taxonomy (GTDB): domain Bacteria; phylum Actinomycetota; class Actinomycetes; order Streptosporangiales; family Streptosporangiaceae; genus RYN-230. The sequence goes on along the minus strand of CAVQVG010000015.1, from coordinate 660,992 downwards.
CCGTGCTGGGACTGGCTAGCGTGCTGGGACTGGCCAGCCTCGGGCGCGGGCTTCCTGACGACCGTATCCGTTTCGTCCGGCGATCCGCCGGGATCCGTGGGAGTAGCGTCCTGACCTGGGGAACCGCTGGGCGGGCGGCGGATGCCCCGGCGCACCGCCCGGACCGCGGAGGTGACCACGAACAGGCCGCAGGCCACCGCGATGATCACCAGCGCCTCGGTGCCGAAGTGGGTCGCGTCCACCGTGACCTGGGCCTCCGGCCCGGGCAGCGGCGACCCGTCCGGCGCGAGCAGGCTCACCTTGAGCGCGGTCGAACCGCCGACCGACGAGCGCACCCGCACCGCCACCGTCTTCTGCTCGAACTTGCCGATGGTGATCGGGACGGACTTGTAGAGAATGGTCAGCCGGTTGGCCGGGGCCTGGACCAGCAGCCGGACGGTGACCGGCTGGCCCAGCTTGTTGACGATGGAGACCGGCACGGGCCCGGACTTGCCGGTCAGCGTGACCTGGCCGCCGCCCTGGATGATGTGCACCAGGTGGGACCGGGCGGCGACGAAGCCGGAGACCCAGGCGAGCAGCCGCTTGGCCTGGTCCGGGTCGCCGCGCCAGGCCGAGGACTCGATGGCCGCCACCGCGCCGGACAGGTAGCGGGCGTCCGGCACGCCCAGCACGCTGGCCTGCACCCGGATCGCCGCTTCCAGGCCGCGGATCCTGCGGAGCAGCGACTTGTGCAGCTCGCCGGGGCCGCGCTGCTGCGGCGGGGGCGGCTTGCGGGCCACCTGGCCGGGGGTGGAGTGCTTGGCCAGCAGGCTGCCCAGCGTGGCCGGCCGCAGCCAGGGCGCACGGTCGGTCTCGGCCAGCAGCGCGCTGGCCAGCCCCGGGGCCGGGTTCCACTGCCGGGGCGGGGTGATGACCACGGAGCGGGGCAGTCCGGGCTGCTCGGCCGCGATCATCGCGGTCTCGGCCAGGAAACGCTGCTCGGTGCTGAATGAGGCGGTCGCGGACGAGGTGTCCGCCGCGGTCGGCGCGTCCGCCAGCACCTGGCTCAGCGTGTTGTCGGCCAGGGCCACCCGCAGGCCCGCGTTCACCCCGTCCGGGGTCGTGGTGATGGCGCTCGGCGTGAACAGCACCGGCTGCCGCGGCGGCATCATGCTGCCGTTCAGCACGACCGCGCCGATCCCGTTGGCGGCCAGGCTGCCGAGCACGCCGTAGTCGGCGATTCCGTCGGCCGGCCAGTCGATCCGGGCCGGGCCGGCTGGCCGCTGCACGCCGCCGAGCAGGCTGGGGCTGGCCGCCACCTCGCGGCCCTTGCTCAGCGCGTGGGCCAGGTCATTGTCCAGGCCGGCGTGCGCCAGCGCGGACACGTCCACGTCCGCGTACGGAGTGGTGAAGAAGTCCTGCTGCCGGGCCAGCGCGTGGACCTTCGCCAGCCAGGCCCGCGCGGCCGGGCTGGTCCGTCTGGTCTGCGTGCCGCTGCAGGTAGGCGTGCCGCCGACCCGGTAGGGGTGGGTCATCAGACCCGCGCTGGCCAGCAGGCTCGGGTCGATGGCCCAGGTCAGGCCGGCGGCCACCCCGGCCGGGCTGGTGCCGTCGGCGAGCAGCCCGCCCAGCCGCCCGGTGCTGGCCAGGCTGCTGGCCAGGCTGTCGTTCAGCAGCGAGTGGCAGGCCGCCTGCTCGGGCTGACCGATGAGCGGCCAGATCCAGGCCACCTGCTCCCGGCGGGTCAGGCCGGCGGCTTTGGCGTTGCCCGGCCAGAACGGCAGGAACGTGTAGGCGTCGGCCACCGGCGAGCCAGCCGAGTCGAGCTGCGCGGCCAGTGGGTACACGCCGAAGCCACTGGCGAAGCCCAGGGTGGCGACCGGCACGGTCACCGTCCAGGGCCGGGTCGCGCCGGGCCGGAGGCTGCCCGCGAGCTGGTCCACGGCCCCGGTCACCGGCGTATCCACCTGCAACTCCCCGGCCGCGTAGCTGGCCAGCTGACCGCGGGTGGTGAACCGGGCGGTGGAGGACCACAGCTGGACCGCGAGGTCGGACACGGTGTGGCCGGTGGGGTTGCTGACCACGCCGGACACCGTGACCCGTTTGCCGGGCCGGGCGATCTGCGGGCTGATCGAGGTGATGCCGACGGTCACCTGCTTTGGGCTGGCCGGGGCGGCTGAGCTGGCCGCGGCCGCCCCGGCTGTGGCGGGCGCCAGCCCGGCCAGCGCGACGATGCCACCGGCCACGGCCAGCCGCCTGAGCCGGCCGCGGGGCGTGGGACGCTGACGCGGCATGCCGAAAATGGTATTGCCGATCCCTGGGTGCTCCTTCAGGTTCCGGGTGTATCCGGGGCCGCCGGATTTCCCCCTGACCTCACCTACCCCCTACCCTCAATGCCCGTGCCGGATACCCCACCTATTGGCCCGCGTGAGCAGAAGGCGGCCGCGGCGTTGCTGCGTGCGTCGGCCGCGCCCGCGCTGGAACTCGGCCGCGTGTTCGCCCGGCACGGGCATCAGCTGGCCCTGGTCGGCGGGACGGTCCGGGACGTCTTTCTCGGCCGCGCGAACAGCGACCTGGACCTGGCCACCGACGCGCTGCCGGAGCAGGTGCTGGAGATCGCCGAGGCCTGGGCCGACCGGGTGTGGCAGACCGGCATCGAGTTCGGCACGGTCGGGCTGCGCAAGGGGGCCACCGTTTTCGAAGTCACCACGTACCGGAGCGAGACCTACCGGCCGGACTCGCGCAAGCCGGTGACCCGGTTCGGCACGTCGCTGGAGGCAGACCTGCAGCGCCGCGACTTCACCGTCAACGCGATGGCGGCGCCGCTGCCGTCGCTGCAGCTGGTGGACCTGTTCGGCGGGCTGCGTGATCTGCGGGCCAAGGTGCTGCGCACCCCGGGCAGCCCGGCCGATTCCTTCACCGACGACGCGCTGCGCATCATGCGCGCGGCCCGGTTCGCGGCCCAGCTCGGCTTCGCCGTGGTGCCCGAGGTGGCCACGGCCATGCACGAGCTGGCCGGCTGGCTCAGCGTGGTCTCCGCCGAGCGGATCCGCGACGAGCTGAGCAAGCTGATGCTGGCGCCCGGGGGCGGCCCCGTTCGCGGCATCGAGCTGCTGGTGGACACCGGCGTGGCCGCTGTAGTGCTGCCCGAGGTACCCCGGCTGCGGCTGGAAACCGACGAGCACATGCGGCACAAGGACGTGTACCAGCATTCGCTGACCGTGCTGGCGCAGTCCATCGAGCTGGAGCCGCGGTACGGCCTCCAGCCGGACCTGGTGCTCCGGCTGGCCGCGCTGCTGCACGACATCGGCAAGCCGAAGACGCGCACCCTGCTGCCGGACGGGCGGGTCGCGTTCCATCACCACGAGGCGGTCGGCGCGGCCATGGCCCGGTCCCGGCTCAAGGCGCTGCGCTTTCCGGCCGCCGTCGTGGCCGACGTGACCACGCTGATCGCGCTGCATCTGCGCTTCCACGGGTACGGCCCGGGCGAGTGGACCGACGCCGCGGTGCGCCGCTACGTGCGGGACGCCGGGCCGCTGCTGACCAGGCTGAACGTGCTCACCCGGGCCGACTGCACGACCCGGAACAAGGCCAAGGCGGCCCGGCTGGCCCGGGCCCAGGATGGCCTGGAGGAACGCATCGCGCAGCTCAGCGAGCAGGAGGAGCTCAAGAAGATCCGGCCCGACCTGGACGGCCATCAGATCATGCGGATCCTCGGCCTGCCCCCGGGCCGGGACGTGGGCCGGGCCTATCAGCACCTGCTCGACCTGCGTATGGAGCACGGCCCGCTGGGCCAGGAGCGGGCCGCTCAGGAACTGCTGGACTGGGCCGAGCGGAACGGGATATCCGGGCCGCCGCCGGGGAGCGATCCGCCGCCCCCGGACGACTCGCGGCCAACCAGCCAGTAAGCCGCCGCGGCGACCAGGTAACCGGCCGCGACCAGGGCGATGATCAGCGGTGACCGGCCGCTGTCCGGCATGAACGCCGCGCTCAGCGCGGCGCCACACACGAACGTGATGTTGAACGTCATGTCGTAGAACGCGAACACCCGGCCCCGGAAGGCGTCCTCCACCTGCTCCTGCACGATCGTGGTCGCGCAGATGGCCACGCCCTGCCCGACCAGGTTCAGCCAGAACCCGATGACCAGGAACGCGGGCTGGCTGAACGTCTCGCCCAGCGCGGCCATCACCACCCCGCCGCTGGCCAGCAGCAGCGCCATCCAGGCCGGCTTGCCCAGCCGCTTGGCCAGCCCCGGGGTGATCAGCGCCGCGCATCCGTAGCCCACCGCCGAGACCAGGACGAGCAGGGTGAAATGGCTGAGCGCGGTGTTGGCCCCGGCGGACCGGTAGAAGTAGTTCCGGTACAGCAGGATGGACATGAGAAAGAGGACCCCGTAGAGGAGCCGGTTCGCCCCGGTGGCGCCCAGCGCGGCGGCCGGCCCGCGGCGCTGGAGCACGTACCGGGCCCCGGCGGCCAGGCCGGCGGCCACGTCCGCGATCTCGCCCAGGACCCGCCCGGGCACCCTCTCTTCGGCCTCGAAGTTCGGCCCGAGCAGGTCGCGGCGCATCGTCCGGGCCACCACCCCGGCCAGCAGGTAGCAGCAGCCGCCCGCCAGCAGGGTGACCGCCGAGCCGGTCTGCCCGCCGCCGGTGGCCACGTGCACGCCCAGGCCGGCCAGCCCGCCGACCGACGCCATGATGCCGCCCGCGGTGGGGGACACCGAGTTGGCCATGACCAGCTTGTCCGCGGGCACGACGTGCGGCAGCGCGGCGGACAGCGAGGACAGGAAGAACCGGTTGACCCCGAGTACCAGCAGCACGCTGGCGTACAGCGGGACGCCCAGCTTGCCCGAGGCGACCAGCCCGGCGGTGAGCACCACGAACAGGGAGCGGAGCCCGGCCGAATAGACCAGGATCTGCCGCCGTGACCAGCGGTCGATGAACACCCCGGCGAACGGGCCGATCAGCGAGTAGGGCAGGTACAGCACGGCGAACGCGGTGGCGGCCGACGCCGGGTTGGGGAACGTCGTGCTGTTGAAGAAGACGTAGGAGCCGAGCCCCGCGGTGAACACCCCGTCACCGGTCTGCGAGATCAGCCGGGTCGCGAACAGCCGCCGGAAATCCCGTTCGCGCAGCACGACACGCAAGTCGGCAACGAACGAGGTCGCGGGCAGAAACGGCACCCGATCAGCCTACGGCGGCCCGCACCGGCCAGCACGATGGCGAAGCCTTGATCGTGGCCAATCGGTGCCGAATGCTTGACTCCCGATTGACCACGATCAGGGCGTTATGTAAGGAAAGGGGTTAGCGCTCGATCTCGCCGCGGATGAACTGCTCGACCAGTTCGCGCGCCTCGTCGTCGCCGTACTGCCGCGGCGGTGACTTCATGAAGTAGGACGCGGCGGACAGCACCGGGCCGCCGATGCCGCGGTCCTGGGCGATCTTCGCGGCGCGGATCGCGTCGATGATCACACCCGCGGAGTTCGGCGAGTCCCACACCTCCAGCTTGTACTCGAGGTTCATCGGGACGTCGCCGAACGCCCGGCCCTCCAGCCGGATGTAGGCAAACTTCCGGTCGTCCAGCCACGGCACGTGGTCGGAGGGGCCGATGTGCACCGCGGCCTTCTCCATCTCATGCGGGATCTGCGACGTGACCGACTGGGTCTTGGACACCTTCTTGGACACCAGCCGCTTGCGCTCCAGCATGTTCATGAAGTCCATGTTGCCGCCGAAGTTGAGCTGGTAGGTGCGGAGCAGTTCCACCCCGCGGTCCTCGAACAGCTTGGCCAGCACCCGGTGCGTGATGGTGGCGCCCACCTGCGACTTGATGTCGTCGCCGATGATCGGCACGCCGGCCGCGGTGAACTTGGCCGCCCACTCCGGGTCGGAGGCGATGAACACCGGCAGCGCGTTCACGAACGCCACGCCGGCGTCGATGGCGCACTGCGCGTAGTACCGGTCGGCCTGCTCCGAGCCCACCGGCAGGTAGCAGACCAGCACGTCCGCGCCGGACTCGCGGAGCGCGGCGGTGACGTCCACGGCCGGATCGGCCGACTCCGAGATCATTTCCTGGTAGTACTCGCCCAGGCCGTCCATGGTCGGGCCGCGCTGCACGGTGATGCCGGTCGGCGGCACGTCGGCGATCTTGATGGTGTTGTTCTCGCTCGCCCCGATGGCGTCGGCGAGATCCTGGCCCACCTTCTTGGCGTCCACGTCGAACGCGGCCACGAACTCCACGTCGCGCACGTGGTACGGGCCGAACTTGACGTGCATGAGCCCAGGGACCCGGCCCGCAGGGTCCGCATCCTTGTAGTACTCCACGCCCTGGACCAGGGAGCTGGCGCAGTTGCCCACGCCGACAATGGCTACCCGAACCGAACCCATGGGGTTTACTCCTTCTCTCAGCCTTTGTGGCCTCAGGTTGTTCTTTTCAGTCACTCGCCGGAGCCCGGCTCGCTGTCCGCCTGGCGTTCCGACGCGATCAGCTCGTTCAGCCAGCGCACCTCGCGCTCCACCGACTCCAGACCGTGCCGGTGCAGTTCGAGCGTGTAGCTGTCCATCCGCTCCCGGGTGCGCGCCATGGCCGCGCGCACGCCGTCCAGCCGTTCCTCCAGCCGGCTGCGGCGGCCTTCCAGGATGCGCAGCCGGATGTCCGCGCGGGTCTGGCCGAAGAACGCGAAGTGCACGCCGAACCCGTCGTCGTCCCAGGCGTCCGGCCCGGACTGGGCCAGCAGGTCTTGCAGTCGTTCCTTGCCCTCTGCCGTCAGCCGGTAGACGATCTTGGACCGGCGGGACAGCGGCTTGGCCGCCCCTTCCGGGACCTCCGGGGACTCCTCCGCGATCAGCCCGTGCGCGAGCAGCTCCTTCAGGCACGGGTACAGCGACCCGTAGCCGAAAGCGCGGAACGCGCCCAGCGTCGAGTTAAGCCGTTTGCGCAGCTCATAGCCATGCATCGGGGTCTCGTGCAGCAGCCCGAGGACCGCCAGCTCGAGCACGCGTGACCGCTGCCCGACCATGCCTGCCGCACCTCCGTCCGCCGCTTCTGGACAATGTGCCGAAGCGATGTATCGAACCGATACATCACCAAGATATGACGGCTGGACACATAGTGCAACCCGGGCTATCCGCCTGACAGTGCGTCCGTCGTACTCTGTGCGGGATGGGACTGCGCCGATCGGTCGTGGATTACGGGCTTGCCCGGCGGGCAACGCTCGCCTCGGTGCTGTCCGGGCACACCACGCTGGCCGACGTCTGTGACGCCCACCCCTACCTGCTCCGGGCGGCGAAATTTCATGGTGAGGCGACCGAGGTGGCCTGCCCGATCTGCCGCCGGGCCAAGCTGACCCACGTCACGTACGTGTACGGCGACGAACTCGGCCCGTATGCCGGCCGGGTTAAGCAGGGACCGGAACTAGCCGAGATGGCGTCCGAATACGGGGAGTTCCGGGTATATGTGGTCGAGGTCTGCCAAAGTTGTGCCTGGAACCACCTCGCCTCGTCCTATGTCCTCGGCACGGGTGAGCCACCCACCCGGCGCACCCGGCGCGCCCGTGCTGGCGAGTAACCGAGTAACAGGGACAAAGTCAAAGACGCGGTAAGCAGTTGTGACGAATTTCTAACCTGCGCCGGGTAGCCCGTGCCACCGGATACCGTGAGGCCCCAGCCTGACACCTTCGCCCACGACTGCCGCACCCAACCAGTGAGGACGCGTGAGTAACCCAGACTTGCCCGGTGCTTACCCTGATCCCGGTGATCAAGGCCGCACCGGCCGGGGCGGCCGTCATGGCCCGCCCAGCCGCGGCTACTCCGGCCTGGACCGCGGGACCGGGCGCGACTACGGCGCCGGGGACTACGGCTGGGATCGCGGGCCGGCCCAGCCGGGCGGCCGCCGCCCGGCCGACGGCGGCCGGTCCGGCCGCCGCGCGGCCCGGGCCCAGACGCCGCGCCGCGGGATGAGCGCCCGGGACCGGCTGGCCGCGCAGCTCGGCACCGGGCAGCCCGGTTCGGGGCCGGGCGGTTACCCCGACGGCCCGGCCGGGGCGATGGGCGCGGCCGAGTTCCCGCGCGGCCGCAATGGTGGCGGCAGCGGCCGCAATGGTGGCGGTAATGGCCGTGGTGGCAATGGCCGTGGCCGGGGTGGGCGGCCGCACCAGAAAGGCGACTGGTGGCGGCGCTGGACCTGGAAGAAGGCCATCGGCCTGTCGCTGGCCACCGGCGCTGGGTTCTTCATCCTGGTGCTGATCGGCGTGTTCTACATGTACGCCCAGACCCCGATCCCGGTCGCGTCCTCGATCGCCCAGGGCCAGGCGTCCCGGGTCTACTTCCGCGACGGCAAGACGCTGGTCGGCATGTTCGGCAGCACCAATCGGCAGATCCTCAACTCCAACCAGATCCCGACCATGGTCAAGCACGCCATGGTGGCCTCCGAGGACAAGCACTTCTACAACGAGGGTGGTATCTCGCCCACCGGCATCATCCGGGCCGCCATCGCCGACCTGACCAGCGGGCAGGTCCGGCAGGGCGGCTCGACGATCACCCAGGAACTGGTGCGCAACTACTACCTGGGCATCGGCGACTCGGAGACCGCCACCCGGAAGATCAAAGAGATCTTCGTCGCGGAGAAGCTGGCCTCGCAGAAGTCCAAGGACTGGATCCTCACCCAGTACATGAACACGGTGCCGACCGGCGTCGGTCTTTACGGTTTCGGCGCCGCCGCCCAGCAGTACTTCGGCGTGCCGGTCAGCAAGCTGACCGTGGCCCAGGCCGCGATGATCGCGGCCATGCCGCAGGCGCCCGACGGTTACGACCCCAGCCCGTCGGGTGGGGTCGGCTACACGAACCTGGTGTACCGCTGGCACTACGTGCTGAACACCATGGTCCAGGAAGGCTGGCTGTCGCAGAGCCAGGCCAGCGCGCAGAAGTTCCCCAAGCTGGTGAAGGCGTTCAACAACTCCTGGTCCGGGTACCGCGGTTACATCATGGAGGCGGTCCAGAACGAACTGGAGACCACCTACCACTACACGCCGGAGCAGATCGCCAACGGCGGGCTGCGCATCACCACCACGTTGAGCAAGCCGCTGATGAACTCGCTCTACGCGTCGGTGAAGCAGGAAGAGTCGCTGATCAAGGGCGGCATGCCCAACTGGGCGCACGCCGGGGCGGTGCTGGAGCAGCCGAGCACGGGCGAGATCTGGGCCTTCTACGGCGGCCCCAACTACGAGGCGCCGACCAAGAAGTGCGCGAAGATCCGCTGCCAGTGGAACATGGCCCTGCAGAACCGGGAACAGGTGGGCTCCTCGTTCAAGCCCTACGTGCTGGCGCTGGCCCGGTCGCAGGGGATGAGCGTGAAGACCAGCACGCTGGACGGCCACACGCCACTGTGGATACCGCCGGTCGCGGAGCCGATGACGTATGCGAGCCAGACCCAGCCCGTGAACGCCGCTGGCTATTACGAGGTGGGCAACGACGCGGGCGACGCTCAGGCCAATGGCGTGAGCGTGGTCACCGCGTCGGCGGAGTCGCTGAACACCGCGTACACCGACCTGTATCACCGGGTGGCGGGCACCGACGGGCAGGACATGGTCCAGATGGCCCAGGCGTTCGGGGTGGACACCAGCGCCTCCGGGCTGGCCACGATGCGCAGCGAGGTCGGCACCGCCCTGGGCCAGGCGTCGCTCACCGTCGAGGAGCAGGCCAGCACGTTCTCCACGCTGGCCAACAACGGCCAGTACATCTCGCCGCACGTGATCCTGCAGATCCAGCAGCAGCTGCCCAACGCCCCGATGACCACGACCGGCGCCAAGGTGACCAGGCGGATGGTGCTCACCCCGGCCGAGGACTCCGACGTGGACTACGCGCTGTCCTTCGACACCAAGCCGGGTGGCACGGCCGCCACCGCGGGGCTGCCCGACGGCCGGCCGATCATCGCCAAGACCGGCACCACCAACCTGTCCCAGTCGGCCTTCTTCATCGGCTCGATCCCGCAGTTCACCCTCGCCGTGGGCATGTTCACCAACGAGCAGGGCTGCCCCGCGAACGTATCGGGCTGCATCGCCGCGGCCAACCAGGAGAGCGCGCCGCCGGCCGGCGTGCAGACCCTGTACGGGCTGGCTGGGCTGCAAGGCTACGGCGGCCAGGAACCGGCCGCGATCTGGCACGACTTCGCCATGAAAGAATTCGCCAACATGTCGGTGCAGAGCTTCCCGACGCCGGACTTCGGCGGCTCCGCGTGGAACCTGCTCGGGCCGTACACGCCCAAGCCGAAGGCCAACCACACGCCAAACCCGAACCCGACCAAGACCTGCCAGGGCTTCTTCTTCGGCCGGCACTGCCACCAGAACCAGGGCGGCGGCGGGGGGAATCCCACGCCGAGCCCGACGCTGCCCGGCACCACGGTGACGGCCACCCCGACGCCCACGATCAGGCTGCCCGGCGCCCGGCGCTGAGAGAGAAGATAGGAGGGCGCCGGCAGGCGGTGGCCGGGGCCAGGACCGTCTACCTCTACGGAGCGTGGTGACCGACAAACCGGCTGGCGTGGCCGGCCACGAACCACCGGCCCGGCAGCGTTTCCAGGCTGGGCGGCTGGCGCTGCTGGCCGGATCCACCTCGGCCCTCGTGACCGCCAGCGTGCTCGGCTGCGTGCTCGCGCTGACCAACAAGTGGGCCTGCCGGGCCGGCGCCTGGAACGGGTACCTCACCCAGTTCCAGGCGCACTGCTACACCGACATCTACCCGCTGTACTTCAACGAGGGACTGTCCAGCGGGAAGGTGCCGTACGCGGACCATCCGGTGGAGTACCCGGTGCTGATCGGCGGTTCGATGCAGCTGGTCGCCTGGCTGGTCCGGCCGATCACCGACCCGTTCGTCCGGGGTCGCGAGTTCTTCGACGTCACGATCGTCCTGCTGAGCATCTTCTTCGTGCTCGGCGTGCTGGCCACCGCGTACCTGGCGGGCCGGTCCCGGCGCTGGACCGCGCTCGGCGTCGCGCTGGCCCCCGCGGTCATCCTGGGCGCGTTCATCAACTGGGACCTGGTCGCCATGGGCCTGGCCATGCTCGGCATGGCGGCCTGGGCGGCGCGCCGCGGCGTGCTGGCCGGGGCGCTCATCGGGCTGGCCGTGGCGACCAAGTTCTATCCGGTGCTGTTCCTCGGCCCGCTGGTTCTGCTCTGCTGGCGGGCGGGCCGGATGCGCGAGTTCTGGGTGACGGCCGGCTCGGCCGCGGCGGCGTGGTTGCTGGTCAACGTGCCGGTCATGATCGTCAATCTGTCCGGCTGGGCCCGGTTCTACCTGCTCAGCGAGACCCGCACGGCGGACTGGGGCTCGATCTGGTACTTCTTCGAGACGGAGCACTGGCCGGTCATCGGGACGACCAGCGTGCACAGCCTCAACGCCATCTCGTCGCTGGTGTTCCTCGTGGCTTGCGTGGGGATCGCGGTGCTGATCATGGCTGCGCCGCGGCGTCCCCGGCTGCCCCAGGCGTTCTTCCTGGTGCTGGCGGCGTTCCTGCTGTCCAACAAGGTGTGGTCACCGCAGTACGTGGTGTGGCTGGCCCCGCTGGTTGTGCTGGCCCGGCCCCGGTTCGGCGCCTACGCCCTGTGGCAGCTCGCGGAGGTGGGTTACTTCTTCGCCATCTGGGCCTACCTGATCACCGTGTCGGTGACCGGGCCGGCCGCCGTGGACGGCATCAGCAGCGGGCTGTACTTCGCCGCCCTGCTGGCCCGGTTCCTCACCGTGCTGCTGCTCTGTGTCCTGGTCATCCGGGACATCCTGCACCCGGCCGGGGACGTGGTCCGGGCCGACGGGACCGACGACCCGGCGGGCGGCGTGCTATCCGGCGCGGCGGACCGGGTCGTGCTCTGGCGCCAAAGGGGCGCGCCGCCGACTGGACTGAGGAGCGCGGAGCGAGGAACGAGCGACAAGCGACGAGGGAAGTCGGTGGGTACAAGCGCCCCGGAGGCGCAAAATTAGCAGAGTTGGTTCCTGAGCCAGCGGATGTCGGTGGCGGGATCGGGCGTTTCGCAGATAACTGGTGCGCCGGCCGAGCGGATCACGTCGACCAGAACCGCCGGGTCGATGGTGCCCTGCAGGATCCCCGCGTGCCGGTCCCGGCCCGAGCCGAACTCGTCCCGGGAGTTGTTGCCGTGCACCAGGTCGATCCGGCCGGTGATGGCCTTGACCCGGTCCGCGATCCCGGCCAGCTCCTCGCCGCTGGCGTAGGCGTGGCAGGTGTCCAGGCAGAACCCGACGTTCTCGGCCGCGGCCGCGTCCCACAGCCGGGCCACCGAGTCGAGGCCGCGGGCCATGGTGTGCTCGCCGCCCGCGGTGTTCTCGATCAGCATCGGCACCGGGCGCTCGGTCCGTTCCACCGCCTTCCGCCAGTTGTCGTAGCCCACGGCCACGTCCTGGTCGGCCGTCACCCCGCCGCCGTGCACGACCACGCCGCCCGCGCCGATCTCGGCCGCGGCCGCCAGGTACTGGCCGAGCAGGGTCCGGCTGGGGATGCGGATCCGGTTGTTGGTGCTGGCCACGTTGATCCGGTACGGGGCGTGGATGAACGCCTGCACACCCGCGTCTTCCAGCGCTTTGCGGAGGGCCGCCGCGTCGCCGCCGGGGAAGCTGGGCTTGGCCCAGCCCTGCGGGTCGCCGAGGAAGAACTGGACCACCGGGGACTCGGTGGCCTCGGCCGCGGCCAGCGGCTGGTCGTCATGCACATGCGGTCCGATGCGGAGCATGCCACGAGACTATCGAGGGCTGCCGACGGTCAGTGGGGTTACATCAACCCACCGTTGGCCAGGCCGAGGCAGAGGCCGACGAAGCCCGCGACCAGGCCGGTCACGATCAGCATGCGCTCCTGCCGGGTGGCCGAGACGAGCTGGCTGTACAGCCCGACCAGCAGCGCGGCCAGGCCAATCCAGGTCGCGCTGACGTGTGCCCACGGCTGGGTCACGACGTAGTTGCCCAGGAAGCCCGCGATGCACGCGACCAGGCCAGCCACCAGCGTGAACAGGGTAAGCACATTCTCCAGCGGATGACGCTGCCCGTCCGTGTTCAGCATGACGTGCGGCAGCCGCATGCGGGCCCGCTCGGCCGTGCTGCTGCGCTCTCCGGTGGCTTGCGGCATGGGAGCCCCCTCGGACATTGGTGCCCGGCGACGGATCTACCGGACGTTGTGCCCGCCGCCGGGCAGGCGGAATCCTGAGCCAGGTTGTCGGTGTGCCCTGGTACTCTGATTCGGCTGCAACCGCCAGCGGCGTACTCGCCGGCCTGGCGTGGTGGCCCCTCCTGCCACGGAAAGACCGTGGCCGCATCAGTCCAGAGGAGGCATGTTCCAGCATGCGCCGCTATGAAATGATGATCATTCTCGATCCTTCCCTCGAAGAGTTGACCGTCCAGCCGTCGCTGGACCAGTTCCTCTCGGTGATCGGCACCGGGGGCGGCAGCGTCGACAAGATCGACGTATGGGGACGGCGCCGGCTCGCCTACGAGATCGAGAAGAAGCCGGACGGCATCTACGCGGTCGTTGACATGGTCGCGGAGCCGGACACGGTGCACGAACTCGACCGTCAGCTCAGCCTCAACGAGGCCGTCCTGCGGACCAAGATCCTCCGTCCGGAAACGCACTGAGTTCGCGTTCCGGCACACCCTCCGATTGACCGGGAGCAACCCCAATGGCAGGCGATACCCAGATCACGGTCGTCGGCAATCTAGTCAGCGATCCGGAACTTCGCTACACCCCGACCGGGGTAGCGGTGGCCAACTTCCGCATCGCCTCGACGCCGCGGACGTTTGACCGGCAGGCGAACGAGTGGAAAGACGGCGACAGCCTGTTCCTCACCTGCAACGTGTGGCGGCAGGCCGCCGAGAACGTGGCGGAGAGCCTGCAGCGCGGCATGCGGGTGGTCGTCATGGGGCGGCTGCACCAACGCTCGTACGAGACCCGGGAGGGCGAGAAGCGCACCGTCTACGAGGTCGAGGTGGATGACGTCGGCCCGTCGCTGCGCAACGCCTCGGCCAAGGTCACCAAGTCCAACCGCTCCGGCGGTGGCGGTGGCGGCGGCTTCGGTGGGGGTGGTGGCGGCGGCTTCGGCGGCGGCCAGGGTGGGTCCGGCCAGGGTGGGTCCGGCGGCCAGGGTGGCTCGTCCGGCGGCCGGGCCAGCGACGACCCCTGGGCTTCCGACGCCGGTGGCTTCGGCGAAGGGTCCTCCGACGAGCCTCCGTTCTGAGCCCGCTCCGCGGCCCCAGCCAACCAACTAAATCAACCATCCCCGCATCCGCGGGGCTCTCTTCAGGAGCACCATGATGGCAAAAGCACCAATCCGTAAGCCCAGGAAGAAAGTCTGCCTGTTCTGCCAGGAGAAGATCTCCTACGTGGACTACAAGGACACCGGGCTACTCCGGAAGTTCATCTCCGACCGCGGCAAGATCCGGGCCCGGCGGGTTACCGGGAACTGCACGCAGCATCAGCGCGACGTCGCCAAGGCGATCAAGAACGCCCGCGAGATGGCGCTGCTGCCGTACACCAGCACGGCACGCTGACCGGGAGAGGACCGATGGGCACACCGATGAAGTTGATCCTCACCAACGAGGTCACCGACCTGGGCGCGCCCGGCGACGTGGTCGAGGTGGCCGCCGGCTACGGCCGCAACTACCTCATCCCGCGTGGCCTGGCCATGCCCTGGACCCGCGGGGCCGAGAAGCAGATCGAGCTGATCAAGCGGGCCCGCGCGGCCCGCGACATCCGCGGCCTGGATGACGCGCGGGACGCCGCCAAGCGGCTGGCCGCGCTCACCGTCCGGCTGGACGTGCGGGCCGGCGCCGCTGGGCGGCTGTTCGGCTCGGTGAGCGCGTCGGACATCGCCACCGCGGTGCGGAAGGCGGGCGGCCCGGAGCTCGACCGGCGCCGGATCGAGGTGACCACCCCGATCCGGACGGTCGGCACGCACCAGGTCACCGTGCGACTGCACCCGGAGGTCACCGCCGCGCTGGACGTCGAAGTCAGCGGCAACTGACCGCAGGCTTGTCCAGGCCCGGCAGGCTCGCCCGGCCGGGCCTGAGTCATTCCCGGTAGCCCGGCAGCCGCTGGGCCAGTTCGGGATCGACGGCGGCCACCATCGCCCACACATCGGCCAGCCGGCCCGCCAGCGTGTCCATCCCCTCCCGGGCCGCATCCTCGGCGAGTTCGTCGATCGCCGTGCCGATGAGGGCGAGCCGGGGGTCGGGCATCGAACACATGCTCGGATCCTAGGGCAGTATGGCCGCGATCGCGGCGGGTTTCTGCGCGCCCGCCGACCCCGGATCTCACGTCAGCTGTCACGTTCTGTATGTGGATAACTTCCCTCGCCGTGTGGACGCTGAGCCGGGCCAATGTTTTTTCTGCGCACATCCGGTGGACCGCATAACCGCAGGCAGTAGCGGTGTGCCCGGCCTGGCTCGACCGTCATCCCCAGGTCCATCCCCAGCCTGCGCACAGCGCTGGCGGCGTGTCTGCACAGCCTGTCCACAGGGCTGTGCACAGCCCGATTGGACGCTGCGGCACGCCGCAACCAGACTGTCAGACCGGCCGACTACAACAGGGGTGGCGGGTATTCGCCGCAGCGGCGGCCCGGGTCAACGGGGAGGTGGTATCTGGTGAGCGTGGCCGAGATCGCTCCCCGGGACGAGGGTTTTGACCGCACCCCGCCGCACGACGTGGCGGCCGAGCAGTGCGTGCTCGGCGGGATGCTGCTGTCCAAGGACGCGATCTCGGATGTGATGGAGACCATCCGGCCGGATGACCACTACCGGCCCGCGCACCAGATCGTGCATGAGGCCATCCTGGAGCTGTACGGCCGGGGTGAGCCCGCCGACCCGGTCACCGTGTCGGACCTGCTGAACAAGCGCGGTGAACTGGCCCGCGTCGGCGGTCCTACCTACCTGCACACGCTGATCGCCTCGGTGCCCACCGCGGCCAACGCCGGCTACTACGCCCGGATCGTCCGCGAGCGCGCCATCCTGCGCCGCCTGGTCGAGGTCGGCACCCGCATCGTGCAGCTCGGCTACTCCGGCGACGGGGAAGCCGATGAGCTGGTCGACCGGGCCCAGGCGGAGGTCTACGGGGTAACCGAGCGCCGGGTCAGCGAGGACTACCTGTCCCTGTCCGAGATCATGCCCGCCGCCCTGGACGAGATCGAGGCCATCGGCAGCCGCGGCGGTGGCATGTCCGGCGTACCCACCGGCTTCGCCGACCTGGACGCCCTCACCAACGGCCTGCACCCCGGCCAGATGGTCGTCATCGCGGCGAGGCCGGCCGTCGGGAAAAGCACACTTGCACTTGATCTTGCTCGGGCGGCGACGATCAAGCACAGTATGCCGACCGTGATCTTCAGCCTGGAGATGAGCCGGAACGAGATCACCATGCGGCTGCTGTCCGCCGAAGCCCGCGTGCCGCTGCACAGCATGCGGACCGGCCAGATGGGTGAGGATGACTGGACCCGGCTGGCCCGGCGGATGAGTGAGGTGGTGGACGCGCCGCTGTTCATCGACGACTCGCCGAACATGTCGATGATGGAGATCCGGGCCAAGTGCCGCCGGCTCAAGCAGCGGCAGGACCTGAGGCTGGTCATCGTCGACTACTTGCAGCTGATGAGCTCGCCCAAGCGGACGGAGAACCGGCAGCAGGAAGTCTCCGAGATGTCCCGGTCGCTCAAGCTGCTGGCCAAAGAGATCGACGTCCCGGTCATCGCCATCTCCCAGCTCAACCGCGGACCAGAACAAAGGACCGATAAACGCCCATTGCTCTCAGATCTACGTGAATCGGGCTCGATCGAACAGGATAGTGACGTCGTGATCTTGCTGCACCGGGAGGATGCGTACGAGCGGGAGTCGCCACGGGCGGGCGAAGCAGACCTGATCATTGCCAAGCACAGGAATGGGCCGACGGCCACGGTGACGGTGGCCTTCCAGGGGCACTACAGCCGCTTCGTGGACATGGCGCCAGGCTGAGCCGGGTGGTGTAGGATTTCACGCCGCGTGGCGGAATCTCAACCGCCTGGAACGTGACATCGGCGGCTCCCTACTCGAACGCGCCGAACGCGGACAACCCATGACTCCGACTGCACTCGCGAGCAGGTCCTCGCTGCCTTTCATCGAACCAGCCAGCTGGATAGTGCTTTCTCGGCGTCATTGCGGCGAGCCAGCGCAGCTCGCCTGGTGCGGTCAGTGCGGTGCCGAGACCAGGCCTGTTTCGTAGGCGGTGATGACGAGCTGGACCCGGTCCCTGGCGTCCAGCTTGGTCAGTAGCCGGGCCACGTGGGTCTTGGCGGTGCCCGCGGTGATGTACAGGGCGGTGGCGATCTCGGCGTTGGACATGCCCTGGCCGACCAGCCTGAGCACCTCGCGCTCGCGGTCGGTGATCCCGGTCAGTTCCCGGGGCTTGCGGCCAGGGCCGGGCTGGCCGGCGAACTGCGCGATCAGGCGGCGGGTGACGCCGGGCGCGATGATGGCGTCGCCGGCCGCGACCACGCGGATCGCGGTCAGGATGTCCTCCAGTGCCATGTCCTTGACCAGGAACCCGCTGGCCCCGGCGCGCAGCGCGCCGTAGACGTAGTCATCGTCGTCGAACGTGGTGAGCATGAGCACGCGGGTGGACGTGTCGCCGGAAGTGATCATCTGGGTTGCCTCGATGCCGTCCATGCCCGGCATGCGGATGTCCATCACGATCACGTCGGGGCTGGTATCCCTGGCGAGCCGTACCGCCTGGGTTCCGGTTCCTGCCTCGCCGGCCACGTCGATGTCGGGCGTCTGCTCGATCAGCATGCGCAGGCCCGCGCGGATCAATGGCTGGTCGTCGGCCAAGATGACCTGGATGGTCATCGGGCAGCAGCGGGGAGCGGCAGTCGGGCGGCGACGCGGAAGCCGCCGCCGGGGCGCGGGCCGGCCGAGAAGTCCCCGCCGAGCAGCACGGCGCGCTCGCGCATGCCGGTGATCCCGTAGCCGGTCCCGGCCACCCCGCCACCATGCCCGCTGCCACCACGTCCGCTGTCGGTGACCTCGATGGACAGCTGCCCGTCCTGCCGGTCGATGCAGACCTGGCATTGGCCGGTGCCGGCGTGGCGGACCACGTTGGTGACCGCCTCCTGGATGATGCGGAACGCCGACAGGTCGATGTCAGCCGGTAGCGGCTCCCGGCTGCCGTGCCAGTCCACGTCGACCTTCACGCCCGCTTCCAGGGTCGTGGCGGCCAGTCGCTCGATGGCGGCCAGGCCGGGCGCCAGGCCTGGCGGCGCCTGCCCCAGCCTCGGTTCCAGGTCGGCGCGCCGCAGTCCGGTCACCATCCGGCGCAGTCCGGACAGCGTCTCCCTGCTGGTGGCCTCGATGGAGGCCAGGGCGTCGCGCGCCTCGTCGGGACGGGCGTCGAAGACCCGGCCGCCCGCACCCGCCTGAACTGCGATGACGCCGATGCTGTGCGCCACGATGTCGTGCAGTTCGCGGGCGATCCGCAGCCGCTCTGCCATCGAGGTCTGGGCGGCCGCCTGGGCGCGGACCAGTTCGGCCTGGGCTTGTGCCTGCCGGATTGAGTGCCCGATAAGCCAGGCAATAATCGTGGCAAGGGCCATGGCCGGCTCCACGTTGCCGCCGCCCCAAGGTGAGCCTGCAGAGCGCACTTCCAGGAGCGGAATCAGGCTGACGCCAACCAAGGCCACGCCAGTCAGCGAGACCCTGCGGGTGCGTGTCACTGCTAGGTAGCAGATCTCGAGGCCCACCGCACAGACGACCACGACCTGCAGGTCACTCGGCTGCAGCGCCAGGCTGGCCACCGATCCGCCAAGCATCACGGCCAGCCCCGTGAGCGGCCTGCGGCGCAGCAGGAGGGCGGAAGCCAGCAGGGCGCAGCCAAGCACCGGGAATCCCCATATGATCATGGCGCGCCTCCAGCCTGCCGGGGCATGCTCACGGCAGCGATCGTAGCCGCCTCGGGCTGCCGGGTCGTCTGCCTGCGGGTGTATGCCCGCAGGCGGACTGCGGCACCGTGCAGATGGGTCCGCGGGCAGATGCGGCGAGACCGCGGACCGCGGCATCTTGTGGCCATGGACGCGACTATCGAGATTGACGGACTGCATAAGCGGTTCGGCGAGACGCAGGCGCTGGACGGGATGGCGTTCACGGTCCGTCCCGGCCGAGGGCCGGGTGCGACCAGCAGCTTCCGGGCCGTCCGGTGGCGCGGGCGGCCGCCTGCCCCACGGATCGTGGCGATCACCGTCGCTGCGACCGCAATGACCTTCGCGATCGTGGCGTGCTCGAGCTCCAGCCCGGGCAGCACCCCGGACGCGGGATCATCCCCGGTTACTACGGCCCAGCTCGTGAAGTTCGCGCAATGCATGCGCGCCCACGACATCAAGAACTTCCCGGATCCCGTCAACGGAGCATTCAGCTTCTCCGGCGTCGGCCCTGACAGTGTCGATCCCAGCTCTCCCGCGTTCCGGGCCGCGAAAGCGGCGTGCATCCACCTGGTGCCGGGCGAGGCTCAGCGGCTCGCGGTGACGGCTCAGGACCTGGCCGCGGGCGACAAGCTCGCCGCCTGCATGCGCTCTCATGGCTTCCCGGCCTTCCCCGATCCCACCAGCCAGAACGTGTTCGACGTACCGAAAAGCATCAACATCGCCCTGCCCGGCTACCAGTCTGCGTTCAGTACCTGCCAGTCGCAGGCGCACGACAGCAACGGGGTATTCCCGGGGGCAGCGTCGAACGGGCAGGGGTCGTGATGGCGGACCGGGAATGCGGCGGGCCGACACGGACAGGGGGCTGGCCGTGAGCGAGATGGTTTCGCCGGGCCGCGGGGAGGCCAGCGGGCCGGCAGATGCTCCCGGCTCCGGGCATGCCGCCGGCGCCCCGGAAAGCCTGCGTGTCCCCGCGGGGGCACACAGGCATGGCCGGTTGCGGTGGGTGGTCCCGGGGGCAGTGGCGGTGCTGGTCGCCGGCGGGGTGCTGACGGCGTGGCGGACCGGAGTTTTCTCGCGGCCCGCCCGGTCCGGGGGCGGGCAGGGAGCGGCGGCGCCGGCGACCAAGCCGGTGGTGCGGGCGAGCCTGTCGGTGCAGACGCCAGTGAACGGGACGCTGGGATATGCGGGGTCTTACACGGTGACCGGGGCGGGCGGCGGGACGCTGACCTCGCTGCCGTCGGCAGGGCAGGTGATCCGGCAGGGGCAGGTGCTGTACACGACCGATCTGACCGATCCGGTGGTGCTGCTGTACGGGTCGGTGCCGGACTGGCGGCCCCTGGATGAGGGAGTGACCGGGGCGGACGTGACTCAGCTCAACCATGACCTGGTGAACCTCGGCTACGCGGACAGTGCGGATATCAGCGCACTGGGCTGGGATTACTTCTCATGGGAGACCGCGTACGGGGTGCAGCGGCTGCAGTCGGCGGAGGGGATCTCCAGCCCGACGGGGTCACTCGCGGCGGGGTCGGTGGTGTTCGAGCCGGAGGCGATCCGTGTCACCAGCGTGCTGGGCAGGCTGGGTAGTCCGGCGGCAGGACCGGTGCTGTCGGGGACCACGGACCGGCATGTGGTGAGCATCGCGCTGAACACCTCCGATGAGTCGGAGGTGGCGGTGGGGGATGCGGTGAGCATCCAGCTGCCGGACGGGGCCAGCACGCCAGGGAAGATCTCCTCGGTGGGCACCGTGGCATCCGGGTCCGGGAGCTCGGCTACGGTCCCGGTGACGGTGGCGCTGACGCACCCGTCGGCGGCTGGAAGCCTGGACCAGGCGCCGGTGGCGGTGGAGATCACCGCCCAAAGCGTCAGCAACGTGCTGGCGGTGCCGGTGAGCGCGCTGCTGGCCCAGTCCTCTGGCGGGTACGCGGTCGAGGTGACCGGGCCGGGTAACTCGCGGCGGCTGGTGCCGGTGACGGTCGGGATCTTTGATGACGCCTCCAGCCTGATGCAGGTGACCGGGAACCTGACCCCCGGCGAGCAGGTCGTGGTGCCAGCCTCGTGAGCGCCGTCCTGGAGCTGGAGCAGGTGACGAAGGAATATCCAGGGTCGCCGCCTGTGCGGGCACTGGACCGGGTGAGCCTGGCGGTGACCGCGGGGGAGCTGGCCGGGATCGTGGGCCCGTCTGGGTCCGGCAAGACCACGATGCTGCACCTGATGGGAACCCTGGACAAGCCAACGGCCGGGACGGTGCGGGTGACCGGGCTGGATGCCGCGGCGATGAGCGACCGGGAGCTGGCAGGGCTGCGAGCCTCCCGGATCGGGTTCGTATTCCAGCAGTTCTTCCTCGCCGAACACCAGAAAGTACTCGACAACGTCGCCGACGGGCTGCTGTACGCCGGCGTCCCCCGGGTCCAGCGCCGCCAGCTCGCCGCCGCCGCGCTGACCCGGGTCGGGCTGGGACACCGCGATAACGCCCGCCCGACTCAGTTGTCAGGCGGGGAACGGCAGCGGGTGGCGATCGCCCGGGCGATCGCCGGCCGCCCGCCGGTGGTGCTGGCCGACGAGCCCACCGGGAACCTGGACTCCGCCACCGGCGCGTCCATCCTGACGCTGCTGGAAGAGCTCAACGTGGCCGGGACCACGATCATCGTCATCACCCACGACCACGCGATCGCCGGCCGGATGCGGCGCCGTATCGAGATGCTCGACGGGCACATCGTCAACGACACCAGCCCCGCCCTCGCCGGGGGGCTCACCCGGCCCCGGGCCGTGCGGGAAGGAACCTCATGACCGCCCTCGCACCGGGCCAGGCCGCCGCGCCGCCAGCGGCCCGGCTGCGGCCAGGCGACCTGGCCGGGCTGGCCAGCATCGGGCTGCGCACCCGCAAGCTGCGCGCCTCGCTGTCCGCGCTGGGCATCGCGATCGGGGTCGCCGCGATCGTGGCCGTGCTCGGCCTGGCCGCCTCCGCCCAGGCCGGGCTGCTGGCCGAGATCGCCAGACTGGGGACCAACCTGCTAACCGCCACCAACGGGCAGACCTTGACTGGCCAGGCCGCCGAGCTGCCCGACGCCTCACCCGGCATGGTCGGCCAGCTGCGTGGCGTCACCGCTGTGCAATACACCGGTGTAGTTAGCGCCGATGTCTACCGCAGCCCGCTGATCCCCGCCATCGACACCAACGGGCTGAGCGTAGAGGCCGCCAGCCTTGGCCTGCCCGCCGCCGTCGCTACGTCGGTTGCCCAGGGCAGCTACCTGAATGCCGCCACCGCCCGCGAACCCGTCGCCGTACTCGGCTACGAGGCAGCCCAGCTGCTGGGCATCGACCGGATCTGGCCCGGGATGCGGATCTGGGTCGGCGGCCAGTGGGTCTCCGTGGTCGGCATCCTCAACCCCGCCACCTTGGCCCAGCAGACTCGACACCACGGTCCTGGTCGGCTTCCCCGCCGCGCAGGAATACCTCGGCTTCGACGGGCACCCATCGGAGCTGTATGTCCGCACGGTCAACACCCAGGCAACCATCACCAGAGTCGACAACCTGCTCGCCGCCCAGGCCAACCCAGAAGATCCCAGCGAGGTTGACATCTCCCAGCCGTCGGACGCGCTAACCGCCCAGGCCGACGCGGTCGGCGCATTCGACACCCTGTTCCTCGGCCTGGGCGCGGTCGCGCTGCTGGTCGGCGCGGTCGGCGTCGCCAACATCATGATCATCTCGGTGCTGGAACGCCGCCAGGAGATCGGGCTGCGCCGTGCCCTGGGCGCCACCAGAGGCCAGATCCGCATCCAGTTCCTGTCCGAGGCCATCCTGCTCGCACTCGCTGGCGGCATCGCCGGAGTCATCGCCGGCGCGGTCTCCACCGCCGTCTACGCGCACATCAAGGGCTGGTCCACCGTCATCCCAATCGAGGCCTGGGCCGGGGGCCTAGCCGCCGCCCTGTTCATCGGCGCCCTTGCCGGGCTGCTGCCCGCCATCCGCGCCGCCCGCCTATCCCCCACTGAGGCGCTCTGGTCCCTGTGACCGCCCGATAGCGGGGATCTGGCCGCCCGTATCTCTCATGCCACGAGATCAACATGTCACGCGGCGTGAGACCCTACAGGTGGCTGGGCGTGTAGACCAGGACCAGCACGCCGCTGGCGAAGCGGCGGACGTCTGCCAGCGACAGTTGCGGAGCACCCGGGATCTCCTCGAACAGGTGCTGGCCTGACCCCGCTGCGACCGGTGTCAGCAGGAGGTGGAACTCGTCTATCAGGTTGTTCGCCATGAGGGGCCGGTCCAGTAGCCCGTTGCCGTACTTCACGATGGTGCCGCCCGGCTGGCGTTTGAGCTCGGTGACGAAGTTGACCACGTCCCCCGGGATGACGGTGGCGTTCCAGGTGGCTTCCAGCAACGTCGTGGACGCTACGAACTTGGGGATGGAGTTCATCCGGTCCACGAACGGGCTGGATGCCATCGCCAGGTAGCTGGCCGACAGTCCCTCATAGGTCCGGCGGCCGAGCAGCAGCGCGTCGGCCTCGGACAGCAGCCCGGTCGCATAGCGCATGTGCTCGTCGTCCAGGTAGGGGAACGCCCAGTCCAGCGAGCCGATCTCCCCGCCGAGGGAGACGTGGGTCGACTCGATCAGTTTCCTCATGGTCCTTGTCCTTCCCGTGACCCCGTCTACCAACGGTGGCAGAGTGGACAGCGATGGACTTCCCTGACGGCGCCGTGGTCCCGGATCTGGATGTGGCGTGGATTCACGGATCGGAAGCGGCCAAGTACAACACCGATCCCGACATCCAGGTGCACGCGTGCGACGAGCACACCTACATCCTGCGACAGAACAAGGCGGTGCACTACGAGGCGCCGTTCATGTTCCTGCTGTTCGGAGCGTCGAGGGCCGTGCTGCTCGATACGGGCGCCACCGCGAACCCGGAGTTCTTCCCGCTGCGCCGCACCGTCGATGGGGTCATCGAGAGCTGGCTGGCCGGGCATCCGCATCCGGACGACTACGAGCTGCTGGTGCTGCACACCCACGCACACGGGGATCACGTCGCGGCCGACGGGCAGTTCCTCGACCGGCCCAACACCGTCGTGACCGGCGCGGCCCGCGATGCGGCCTGGCCGTTCTTCGGCTTCGACCGGCAGCCGGAGTCCGTGGCCGAGCTCGACCTCGGCGGTCGCGTTCTCGACTGCCTGGCCACGCCCGGGCACCACGAGGCGGCGGTCACTTACTACGACCGGTACACCCGGATCTTGTTCACCGGCGACACGGTCTACCCGGGCCGCCTGTACGTCTTCGACTGGCCGGCCTTCGTCCGCTCGATCGACCGGCTGGTCGGCTGGTGCCAGCAGCGGCCGGTGAGCCATGTGCTCGGCTGCCATATCGAGATGTCGACAAAGGCGGGAGTGGACTACCCGGGCGGCTGGACGTACCAGCCGGACGAAACCCCGCTTGAGCTGACCACGGACCATCTCCAGGAGATACAGCGCACGATCGACGCGCATGATCGCCAACCGGATCGCTACGTCCTGCCGCAGTTGATCATCACACCGGTCGGATGAGTCCGGCGATGATCCTGGTGGCTGGGGAGAGCCTGATGGACCTGATCGTCGGACCCGGGGGCCGCGTGCACGCCGCGGCGGGCGGCGGCCCGTTCAACACCGCCCGCACGATCGCCCGGCTCGGCCAGCCGGCTCGGTTCCTCGGCCGGTTCTCGGCCGACCCGTTCGGCGCGCTGCTGGCCGGGAAACTGACGGACGACCAGGTCGAGCTGGCGCTGCCGGAACAGTTGCCGGATCCGACCGCGCTGGCCATCGTGTCACTCGACGACACCGGGGTCGCGCGCTACTGGTTTCACCTGGCCGGGACGGCCGGGTTCCGGCTGGATCGGCAGTCGGCGGAGGGGGCGTTGCGAAAAGATGTGATCGCACTGCACGTCGGCACGCTCGGGCTCGTGGTGGAGCCCATGGCTACGGTGGTGGAAGACCTGGCCGGCCAGCTGCCTGCGGCGGTGCTGCTGATGCTCGACCCCAACTGGCGGGCGTCCGCCATCCCCGACGCCAGCGCGCACCTCGACCGCATCCGCCGGCTGCTGGTGCGCACCGACATCCTGAAGACGAGCACTGAGGACCTGGCCTTCCTGGTCCCCGGCCGCGATGTGCCGGCGGCGGCGCGGACGCTGCTCGGCTGGGGCGCGCGCTGCGTCCTGGTCACCGACGGCCCGGCGCCGGTTCAGGTGTTCACCCCGGACGGCCAGCAGCTCACCGTGCCGACGCCACCGGTGGAGGTGGTGGACACGGTCGGCGCCGGGGATGCCTTCGGCGGCGGCTTCCTGGCCTGGTGGGGCGAGCGCGGGCTGTCCCGCGATCAGCTGGCCGATCCCGAGCTGCTCACGGCCGCTGCCGCGTCTGCGGCGCGGGTCGCGGCACTGACCTGCACCCGGGCTGGCGCGGAGCCGCCGTGGCGGCGCGAGATGGAGCCCGCCGAACGCTAGCCGGTCAGTGGGATCCGGGGAAAGGCGCGAGCCTGGCCAGCCCGTCTGCGTACTGGTCCAGAGCCTCATCCACCACCTGCTCGTCATAGCCTCCGCGCAGCGTGGTGCCGAACTTCGCCGCCTCGACATCCGCGGCAGTGAGCACCTGGCCGGACCGGGCGTCTCCAGCGAGCGTAGCCTCGATCCGCGCGACGAACTCATCCACCTCAGCGGTCTGGTAACCCGGGCGCCAGCGGGCGCGGTAGAAACGGCCCGCGGTTTCTCTGGCCATGCTGATCGCCTGCTCCGCGCCGGCCGCTAGCCCCGCGGGTCCCGGTGCCGGTGAGCATGCTGCACTTGTCTCGCCGGGCAGGTCGCTCTCGTCCGCGCCGACCGCGCGGAGCAGCCGGGACAGCAGCCAGGACGGGGTCATCATGGCCCCGTAAGCCACAACAGCGTCCCTGAATCCCTCCATCGGCTTAGCAGCCCGCCTGATCCGCCAGGCCAGCGCCCAGCCGAGCCCAGCCAGGAAGAGGCTGCCGGCCGCGATCCAGCAGTAGGGCACCCAATCCCCTGGGGCCTGCACCGCGCGCCAGGTATTCGCGACCACAGTCACCAGGACACTGGCCGTGCACAGGCCAGCCACCACGGCCATAACCGCCGTCAGCCGGCCGCGTGCACCGCCGCGAGCCAGGGCAGTTCCCCAGACGGCGCCAGCCGCGTACCCCAGCATCCGGGCGGCGCGACGCACGGCCAGCCTGGTATCGGGATCCCGGAGAATCGCGGGCAGTTCGGCCGTCCACTCCCGGCAGCGCTCGTCGCGTATCTCCCCGGGCAGGAGCCGTGATGCGCGGCCGATCAGATACTCGCCGATGCGCAGCAGCCGCCGTTCCCCCCTCACCCCAGGCTCCCCGGGACCGGGCGGGCCGGGCGGCCCGGCGCACGCGGGCGGCCGGCGGATGCCTGCGCCAGTTCCAGCCGGGCTACCCGGATCCCCTCGCCCGTGAGCCGGTAGTACTTCCTGGGCCGCTGGCCGTCCTGCTGCGGGGTCTCCCACGCGGAGGTAACCAGCCGGTCGTCTTCCAGCCGGCCCAGCATCGGGTACAGGGTGCCGCTTTTCAGGCCGGCCGCCTTCATCAGGTCATAGCCGTAACGCGGGACCGCGGGGTCATCGAGGAACGCCCGCAGCACCCGCTCCAGCGGCGCCGTCACCTTCACAACGCACATGCTACATATGTAGGCTACATATGTCGACATACTTGCGCGCTGAGATCACACGCCCAGGAGGTCGGTGACGTCCGTACGGCGGAGCTGATCGATGCACCAGGCGAAATGTCCGTCGCTGCCGTCAGAGGTGAAGGCGTTGCTGGTCGCCACGGCATAGGCGGCCTGATAGATCACCAGTACGTCAGCCGGGTACCCCAGATCGTCGGCGAATCGCCTGGTGAGTGCCTGGGTGATCTCAGCAGCGTGCAGGCCGTACATGTTCATGACGTTGGCGGTGATCGCGGCATCCAGCCGCGCGTCGCCGGCCGTGGTAAGGAACCCGAAGTCCAGAACCGCGAGCGGCTGGGCGTCCTGGTCAACGAGGATGTTCCCGCCGAGCAGATCCCCGTGGATGACGGCGTCCGGGCCCATGGCGAGGGCCGCGATCCGCTGCCGCAGGGCAGCGTAGCGGCGGTCGAAGTCCGGCAGGCGCCGCAGGATCACGGGCCCGGAACGGGCCACCCGGCGGCCGAGCAGGGCGAGCAGCGCGCCCTGGAAGCTGTCCGCCCCTGCCCACAGCGGCTGGTCCTCGGCGAGCACCGGCAGCTGCCGCATACTGCTGGTCGCCGGGACCGTGGCCAGGGCGCTGAGCACGTCGGCGACGCAGCGGACAGCAGCCGGGCCAATCTCGCGATCATCGCGTCCGAGGCGGTTCTGCAGCGGCGTGCCCGGCAGCTTGCGCTCATAAGTGACAGGCCTGCCGCCAGATTGCTCGACCGCCAGGATCTCCGGCGTCCTGAACGGCAGCCCAGCCGCAGCAACGTCGGCATAGAAGCTCCGCATCGCCTCGAGCTCCGCTGCCCGCCGCTGACGCCAGACCTTAGCGATCAGGCCGCGGCCCAGATCGTAGGTAGCGCCTTCAACCCCGGCCGCCAACGGCGTAGCGTCATGGCCCCGCCTGGCGAAATGATCGATCCACTCACGGGTGTGGGCTTGCACGAATTCTGGCATGCACTCCTCTCGGCCCCAGCCGACGGCCGACCCAGTGCGGCGGGCGGCTTCATCGCCGAGCCCCTCTCGCGGCGCCTCGCCAACGTGACGGCACTATGCCATAGGCGCAAGACCAACATGCGACGCACTATCGCCGCTGTAGGCCCGGGGTTGATCTCTAGCACGCACCGTGCAGGTTCGGAGTGCAGTACCCTGCAATGACTGCGCTCGTAGCTCAACGGATAGAGCATCTGACTACGGATCGTCTCGCGCTTCCCGCTGTGCTGACCAGGGAAAACGTAACGACACGAGTGACCGGTGTGCACCGGATCAGACGCTTAAATCCGCGCTTCGCGGCCCTTGTCTTGGGTTGTCTCCCACCCTCACGCACTGGTGGAGGACAGCCATGATCCAGTCTCGCAAGCACAGCGATCCCCCGCAGCGGCCGGTCACGTTCCGGGCGGCCGAGGAGCTGGGCGCGTTCGGGTTGGCCCAGTTGTGGTCTGACCGCCTGGCCTGGCCGGTTGACGAGCGCACGCAGTATGACGAACTGGCCGAGCTTGCCGTCATGTCCGCGCTGGGGAAGTGGCTACGGCGCTGGCAGCCCATCGCCATCCACGGCGCGATGCTGGCCGGCGCCAGGCCGGAGGCCGTTGCTGCTGCGCTCGGCAACAGCCTTGAGGTGGCGTTCCATCGCTGGCACGAGTGGGCCAGGGGACAGCGTGAGTTCATCGTCAACGGCAAGCTGGGGATCACCCAGGAGGAGTACGACGCGGTGGCCGAGCGGTTCGCGGCCTTGGGCATTACCCAGCCCAGCAGCCGGTAAGCAAGACACGACGAGCCCTCGGGCGCAGGTTGCCCCGGGGGTTCGTCATTGGGCTCGCTCAACGAAGCGACCAAGGCAGACTCCCGAACCGTCGGCGTGTCCGAACCCAGTTTCGACTCAGGCTGTGTATGGTGATTCCTGGCAGCCACGCCTGCCTGTTCTGAGCTACGCCAGCCCGGCGCTGGAATTAGCGGTTGAGGACAAGAGCGGCACAGCCCTCGCGTGCGTCGGACTCATCGTGACACTTCATGGTGGCTCGACGCCGGGACCATGCCACCAGAATGGTTGAATCACGATGTCCCACGACAAGATTAGGGCCGCAGCCCGTCAGCGCATGGCTCGGACCGGCGAGACCTACATGGTTGCCCGCCGTGCGGTCATCAGAGAGCACCAGGCCGACCAGCGTAGTAACCAATCTGCCGAGGCAACCCGGCCGGGTACACCGGACGTAGTTGCATGGGAATCTGCCGCTCAGTCGGCGGCCGTGAGGCAGGTCATGGAGGCCGCTCAGTCGGGTGCAGTGAGGCAGGTTGCCGAAGCCCAGCGCATGGTGAACCAGATGGCTGGGTCCGGCGTGCTCCGGCAGGTTGCCGAAGCCCAGCGCATGGTGAACCAGATGGCTGGGTCCGGCGTGCTCCGGCAGGTTGCCGATAGCCCAGCGCATGGTGAACCAGATGGCTGGGTCCGGCGTGCTCCGGCAGGTTGCCGATACCCAGCGCATGGTGAACCAGATGGCTGGGTCCGGCGTGCTCCGGCAGGTCATCGAGGCCCAGCGTGCCGTCATGAATCACATCGCCCAGTTCCGGCCGTCCTCCCGATAGTCGCCGGGCACCAGGCGCAACGAGCCCCGGGCGCTAGGTCGCGCCCCGGGGTTCGTCTTTGGCTCACTCAGCGGGCCTGTCGGGCCGCTACTGCCCGCTTGGCGAGACGGAGCATGTACGCACGCTTCGCGTGTTCGGCGCGGCGCTGGCGCTCCTCGTGTGGCAGCTTGCCGGCAGGATCAACCTCCCGTTCGAATCGCCGCAGGAACGCCTGGCGAGCAGGCCGGGTCCGGGCGCTCCGGTCAACGGTGCGGCTCCACGAGATCTCCGCTGCGATGCGCCGGTTGATGTCCCTGGCTATCGCGAGCCACGTCCCTCCGTGTCGTCACGGTGAGTGGCGGACGCGGGCGCTGCCGCAAGGCGCAAGCGCATGGCTATGAGTGCAGACGCGCGCGAGGCGTGCGCTTGCACTTGCGCTCCGGCCCTCACGCAGCGTCCCCGTCCGGGTTGGCGGCTCGCCAGTATCCGCGCCTGACCTGGACGGCCCGGCCGGCTTCCGCGAGCGCTCGTAGCCGGTAATGAATCCATCGCTGGCTCATGCCGGTAGCCGCCTCCAGGTTGGCTATGGGAACGCCGTCCTCGGGCGCGAGAGACAGAGCGGCCCACAGGAGCGATTCCGGGCCGTCCCCGGCGTGTGCCTCATGTCCGCGGCCGGTCATGGCTCCTGCGGCCAGTGGGCGGCTCTGGGGCCGCTCTGCCACGGCGCGCAGCGATGCCTCGTCTAGCTGCGGGCGCAGCGGCGCGTGTTCCGCTGCCGTTTCAGCGACGGCCTGGTCAGTCAACAGGTAGGCACGGGCACGGCGGGGGGTGTCGTGCTCAGGTGCGGAGACGAGGAACTTTCCGGGCGCGTTGAGGGTGTGCGCGTGCCATCCGGCGTTGAGCATGCCCTGTCCGAGGACCAGGTTAACGTCCTTGCGCTCGCGAACGCGGAAGCATATCCGCGCGTCCATCTGGGAACGGACCGCGCCCTGTCCCATCGCCTTCTGCGTGGGCCGCTGGGTGGCGGCAATCATGGTCACCGCGACGGCACGGCCAAGCCGGGCGATCGAGTCGGCGTGCCGGATCGCGTCGGGAGCGTCGTCCACCAGCTCGGCATACTCATCAATGATGATCACCAGCGCGGGCATAGCCGACGATAGCACCCATACCCGCTGGCCGCTGGCGGCGAGCAGCTCGGCGCGGGCTTGCAGGATGGCCACCGCATCGCCGAGCAGTGCCGTGGCTTGCTCGGGTGTGGTGGCGAGCCGTTCGATGCATGGCTAGCCACGGGCTTCAGTTCCATGCCCTTCTTGAGGTCGATCGCCCAGATCACCACGTCGGGGCAGGCCACCAGATTGCCCATGAGCACGTTGAGCCAGCCGCTCTTGCCCGAGCCGGTGGTGCCGCCGGACAAGGCCGTGCCGGCGCAGGAACAGTACCCGGCACGGCGTGGCGTCCTCGAACGGCCCCAGGTCGATTGGCTCTGTGATCGATGTCGACGGATGGGCCAGGCCACGGGATGGCGTCGGCGTGCGGGTCCATGTCCAGCACGCGGATCTCGCACCGGTTGGCCAGGTCGTCAGGGGTTGGGTAGACGCGCAGCGCGCCCCGGAACGTGCCGAGCCCGGATTCGATCGCGGGGATCTTCGCCGTCACGTCGGCGATGGTCTGGCCGCGTGCTAGGCGCAACCGAGCCCGCCATCCCCACACGTCGACCACGGCGGACATGATCTGTGAGCCGGCGAGCCCGACGGCCTTGGCGATGTCTGGCCAGGCTTCAAGCTTGCGCTCCACGCGGACCCGGGCGCGCCGGCGCCGATGCGCCCACCAGGGGACGGACAGGACCAGTCGCGCCGACTGCCAGGGCTTGTGGTAGCGGTGCGGCAGGAACGGGCCGACCGCGTCGCGGCCGTGATCCATCCGCCGGCCGCGTACCGTGGCCGTGGCCGTGTACATGCGTTCGATCAGTGTCGGGAATCGCCACCTCGCGCCGAAGGTAGGGCCACCGCCCACGCGGCCACTACAGTCACGCTCCGCGAGGAGTGGCCACCAGTGCGGCTGGGTGGCGTGCAGCCACCAGCTTGCCGCCAGCATGCGCGCGGTCACGGCGAGCGGCGCGAGCTCGGAGCGGTATCGCCATGCCCAGCGCAGCAACACCACGCCGGCGGTCTCCGGGAGCTGGTCGCGGCTGTTGAAGACCATCATGGGCTGCATGCCGCTGCGGCGGACCTGTCGCGCCTGCCGACGCATTCTGTGGTAACCGGTCATGCGCGCCCCTCTGAACCTCGGCGGGGCGACGTTCGTGCGTCCAGCTCGTCTCGCAGGTAAAGGAGCGGGTCAGGCTCGCCGTCGTGGTGAGCGGCCAGTGTGGCGCGTGCGGCGGCGAGCAGATTTGCCCGGTCGAGCCGCGTGTCCCGGAGTTCGGCAGCCAGCCGCGAGATTTCCGCGACGAGCAGCGGCACGTCGTTGAGCGCGTCTTCGAGGAATCGCCAGGTATCGGCCAGCACGGGCGTGGACCGAGCGAATCCAGCGACGATGTGCCGCGCAACGTCGTTTATCGTGGTTACCTCCTGAAGATTGACATTCACGTGCGGGGAAGTATCGGGCATTAGGCACCACCTCCTTGGGTTGATGCGGTCACGGCTTGGTGAACCACTGGACGATGCCAGTGATGAGGTTGTGGATTGTCGGGCGCGACGGTTGTCGCGGCGAGCAGGAATCCGAACACGAGGCACACCATCGCTTGCCAGACCCGAAGGCCCATGTAGCG
This sequence comes from uncultured Actinomycetes bacterium, assembly GCA_963717125.1. Lineage (GTDB taxonomy): Bacteria > Actinomycetota > Actinomycetes > Streptosporangiales > Streptosporangiaceae > RYN-230. Next base: position 629,059 of record CAVQVG010000015.1, on the reverse strand, counting down.
CCAGGCGATATAGACGACAGCGCCTATGAGCACCACCAATGGAATTGATACGGTCATCTCTGGTCACTTCTCCGTGAAGTAGTCCCGGAACTTGCGCGCCGCGCTGGGTTGGTGCGCCACGCCTTGCGCCGGTACCACCTGAACCGCGCGTGGCATTTCCGGCACCTGAGGCTCGTTGTCCCGCATGGTGCGCCGCAGTGGCAGTAACCGGGAACCCGGTAGATGGGGAACTTACGCATTTTCATTAGTCCCCTTCTCCTCGTTGCGGGCACCAACCCCTAGGATGTGGCGGGAAACAGCCTCGGCGCGAGTGAGACGCCGATCGGTCACGAGCCTTGAACGGACACCCCGGCGGTCGTCTATCATCACAATGATCGAGATGATTCCGATGGCCACGCACAGCGCTAGCAGCATGACCGCTAAGAGAATCAAGGCGACGATGGCTATCACTTGTTATGCCTCCTCGCCCTGAGTTGGTGCGGGCTTCCGGTTACACCAGGGAATGGCGACGGCGCGGTATTCCACCGGCCCGAAGTCTCGCGATGTTGTGTAGTGGCCGTCATGCGCCGTGTCGTCGTGGACTTCCGATCCGATAAGCGCGGCGATAGCGTCAATTTCGGCCTGCACTTCGCGATCCGTGCTGCCAGGGGGGAAGACCAGCACGCTTGTCGAGCGGGGAGCCGGAACGCCCGGATGGTCTTCCAGGAATCTGGCCAGAGTACGCAATCCCTCGATCAGAGAGGCACGCTCGCCAGCTTCGGCATACGTCATTGAGACCAACTCCACTTCCGTGTTCTGGGGAACCTGGTGACGCGACATTAGGTCGCCAGGAAGGGAGAGCCCATAACGCGCTGAGATATCTCACTCACGTGGTGAGATATCTCACCGCGAGATAATCGATCTGGCGGAAGCTGCACATAGCAGAAGGGCGGGACCGCTGTCAATTACACCGTGAGATAACACGCGCGAATGAGACCACAAAGTTGGCCTTGACCTGGGCTAAGGAGAGTCGGGCAGGGACGCTCTTACCAATCGCGCGGCCTCGCGGTGTGATTGACTAGCGGGGACAACGTGTCAACTTCCAACCGGCGAGCAACCAAGGGAACGGGAAGCGCGCCATGGCTGTAGTCGTCCCCGGTGCGGGGGGATGGGCGAACAGGTCTGCGCACGTCGAGACGTGCTCAGCTCACACAGGATCAGCGAAACGCCCGCGGCGCAACGCCCGGCTGTTCACGCTGCACCGGCCCGGCCGTGCGCCCTGTCGGGTGCGGCAGGCCATCGCGCTGCAGCTCGCCCCTGCGGGCTGAATCCGTGGGCCAGGAACTGGACGAGGCGCGCGCTCATGCCCTCCTCGAACAGGCGTGCCGCAGCGCTGGACTCAACGCGGCTGGCGCGCGTCTCATGCGCATCGGCTCCAATGCCGTCTACCACCTGGCCGCCCCGGTAGTCGTGCGGATCTCGCGTAGTACCGCCGATCTTGACCGGGCACGCCGCACGGTGGCTGTCGCACGGTGGCTGGAGAGTGTTGGTTATCCAGCCGTCCGCGCGATAGACGTTGGCCAGCAGGCTGAGATCGGCGGACACGCGATCACGTTCTGGCAGGCGGTATCAGAGGACGGAGAGCAATACGCGACCGTCGCCGAGGTCGCGGAGGTCCTGGCCGAGCTGCATAGCCTCGATGCCCCCGGAGATCTGCATCTCCCGGCACTCGCTCCCTTTGATAGCGCTGCTAGACGGATAGCCACTAACGACTGGCTAAGCGTTGGTGACCAGACTTTCCTTGCTGAGCAGCTAGCCACATTGCAGCAGAGATACGCGGGTCTTGAGTTTGTGCTGCCGCAGGGAGTCATTCATGGAGACGCGAACGTTGGAAACGTGCTGCATGACAGTCACGGCCATCCAGTTGTCATAGACCTTGACGGGTTCGCGACCGGCCCCAGGGAATGGGACCTTGCCCTGACGGCGATCTACTATGACAGCTTTGGGTGGCACACGTGCGATGAGTACGAGACGTTCGTGCGTGTGTATGGCTTCGATATCATGCAGTGGCCCGGCTATCCGACAATGCGTGCGGTCCGTGAGTTCCTGATGGTCACCTGGGTCATTCAGGGAGCGGGAGAAAGCCAGCGCGTCGCGGCCGAGGCGGCCAAGCGAATCGCAGCACTCCGCACGGGCGCGAGCCGTAAGGATTGGGAACCTTACTAGGAAGCGCCTCGCGAAGCGATACGCCACAAACGCGAGCTAGCGGCCTGCTCATAAAACTCAGCCGTTGCGCGGCTGTTGCCAGCTGCGGCCAGTCCCTGACGGAACTCACGAAGATAACTGACACAGCGGGCCGAACGTATCTGCTCGCCTGCCGTGATTGCCTTGAGTGCCACGGCGCATGCCCGTTCAAGCTCACCTGCCGCCAGGTGTGCGTCAGCCAGCACCATCGTGATGAAGAAGTCACTCCGTCCGAACGTCGTTTCATCAACCACCACAAGGCTTTGGCTTGCGTACTGAGCGGCGTCAGTGGGTCGGCCAAGATCCCGCAGGCAGTGACCGAACTCGGCCGACAGTTCGGCCTCGTCGAAATACCGAATCCACTCGGGGTCATCTTCTGGTTTGCGCCGCTCGAATTCCCGCACGGCGTCAGCCAGCGCTCGGTCACACCCTTTTGCATCGCCCAGCCGGGCGAGAGCGCGCGCCTCCATCGTGTGAAAGTGCGAAGCGAGCGTAGCGGTAGCTACTCCTTGCGTGCCCGCCGCAGCGGCACGGGCGAGGTTGGCCGCCTCTCCAAAACGGCCCGTATACGTGGCCTGATGGCTCATTGCGTCAAGCACGCTCGCACCGAGCAGCCGGTCACTCCCGGCCTGCGCTAGGGCGAGCGCCTGAGTGAAATACCGCTGAGCAAGCGCACTGCCCGGCGTGCTGTCATAACTCATCCACGCCGCGAGAAGGGTCGCCTCGGCCGTCGCCGAAAACAGCACCTGGCCAACTGCCTCCGAGTAGCGGCCATGCAGCAGCCGCTCAGCGTCGGTGCTGAGGTACTGAATGAGAGCCGTCCGCGCGTGCCCACCGCCGAACCGGTTATCAAGCTGCACGAACACGTCTACGGTCGCGCGGAACCGGTCTACGTCGGCCAGGCCGATGCCGACCCCACCCGCCGTGTCGCTACGGATCTGGCTGCCCGGACCAACTAACCAGCGCAGCGAGGCATCGTTCCATGCGCCGGGCTCAATCTCACCGCGCAGCGCGGTCACGTTGCTGAGATCGGCACGCCACAGCCAGGTAAGGTTCCCCACGGCCTCGGCCGGCGTACCCGGGTAGACCAAGCCCACGTCAGTAACCGGCGCGTCCCGCAGTTGCCCACCAAGGCTTTCGGAGCGCGACTCATCGGGAGCCAGGCCGAGCGCTTCTCGGGCGGCCGATGGCATGCCCAGGCCGTCAGCGAACGTCATGAACGTAGAAGAGGCGCGCGGCGCGCGCTTATGGGTCATGTATTCGCTCAGCCGACCCTGGCCGATGCCGGTCAGGCCGGCGATCTTGCCCTGTGTCACGCCGTGCGCGCCAAGGATCTCGATAACAGTTCCTAGATCACGGTGACGGCAGGCGTCCAGCACGTCGGGGCGCGCGCAGACCCGCAGAACGACATCGCGCACGTCGGAGGGGACACCCAAAGCCATGGCGCGCTTCCCGTTCCCTTGGTTGCTCGCCGTGAGTCAGGTTTGTGTCCCAGTATTCAATCACAGGAAGTGAGAAAGCGGTCACACTCGCAGGGAAGGGATCATGTGCCCCGTTTCGGCACAGAGCAGGATGAAGCATGATCCGCATACCAAACGGTGGCGTTCAGGCAGGTCGCTCATCTTCCGGGACCACGTAGGTTCCGCGGTGCGGGATTGTCACGACTAGCCCCTCATCTCGGAGCACTTGGAAGGCCCGCCGTGCCGTATCGCGGGCAACACCGAACAGATCCACAAGATCTTTTTCGGACGGTAGTGGGTCCTCGCCCGGCCGGAACTCGCCCGCTTCGATCCGGGTGCGCAGCCACGCCGCGATCTGCCGGTGTGGCGGCACAGCGCCGCGCCGGTTGATCTCGGGCACGTCCATGATCACAAGCTAGCTGACCAGCAACAACGGCCGATCATGGCCTTCGTAGGTAGACGTAGACCAACATTGGGCGATAGGTTGCCAACGACATGACCCAAGCGAGGCAGCAAGAGGCTCCCCCGGCAGGGTCGGCAGTGCCATGGAGGAGTGGTACTCGTTCCCACGGCCCTGCCGGGGGTCTTGAGGGGGTACGAGCATGCCCGACATCGGAGTGAACGACAGCCACCCCGAGCTGACGCTTGACGACGTGCGCCAAGAGTTCCCTGACTGGCATTGCTACGCCCCGGGGATCAACGGCACGTTGTTCGCCAGCCTCCGTGGCAGCGCTCCTCTAGTCCTCGTGCGCGGAGTGGACCCGGTGACCCTGCGCGAGGAAATCCGCTGCTGGACGGCTGTCCATGGACGATGAGACCACGGTCAATCTGACCGCCTCGCTGCACAGCGTCGCCACGGACTTGTCTGGGGTAGCTAACGGCCTGACTGGCCTCAGCACGGATGAGGAGATCGAGCAGCAGGCGAAGATCCTCGACCGTATCGCGGAGGACGCCAGCCAGGGTGCGGCCATCCTGCGTGCGCTGATCGTCCGCCGCAAGCGCGCGCACGGACTGCTTCCCCGAAGGGTGCCCCGACGCCGTGCCAAGATGCACCAGATTCCCACCGACCCGGCTGGTGGTGCGTCGTGACCGATGATGCGGCGGTGTCCGAGAACCTGGCGTTACTTCGCCGCGAGTGGGGCCATGCCTACGTGATCTGGTTTCAGGCTGGCCTGTACTGCGCATGCCGACGCGACAACGCGGCGATCTGCCGACGCGTGAGGGCAGACGATCTACGCAGTGAGATGGACATCGACTACCAGGCGTGTCCGGTGCTTGCCTAAGGCGTTGCCCTGCTGCCCATGCTTGTCAGACAGTACGCAGACGAGCACAGAGACAAGCTGGCTGTCGGCAGTCACAGATAGTCTGTGCTGTCAAGAGGAGCCAATCTCCTGGACGAATCACCCTAAATGTACTTGACATCATGCGAGCTAAAGAAGAGGTTCTCTCTTATGGCCAGCAAGTATGATGATCTTGATCCCTCTACTGAGCTTGAGCAGGCTCTAGCCGCTGATCTCCGGCGTGCACTGGAGGGACGCGGATGTGTGGTAATTCACAACGGCTCCAATAGCGGCGGTCGCCATGCACCTGGAGGAAAGGCTGACATTGAGATCCAGGATCGTCCCAATCGTCGCCTAATCCTGGTTGAGGTGACAAAACGAAAGTCCAGCTCAGCCGATGGAGAATTCATTGCCGTTACCGATCATCTAGCTAAGGCCATCAAGGCGGGCAGATACGATGATTACGGGCTCCTATACGTTTCTCCGGCGACGTCTGCTCGCCTCTCATCAAACTTCCGGGACCTATGGAACCGCAGCCGTGTCCGCGATAGCAAGAAGGGTAGAATTGTCGCACTCGACTTTGAGGCGACAGAGATAATAGTTTCTAAGCTCTCTGACGCTCCTTCCGATCTTTATCCTGCCGCTCGTCTGGGCGATCTGCTCGCGCGCTGGGACGAGGCCGGTGACGATTCACTCGCAAGGCTGCTGGTCCAACGGACAATCTTCCCCGAGGATCATGCACTTGAAGATGAGTTGCAGCAAGAGGCTGACGAATTTGCGGCCGAACGAGAGAAGCGGCTCAGGAATCAGCTTGAGCAAATAGAAGACCAGCTCCGTGATCGGGGTGTGGTGGGCGATGATGCCAATCGAGTTCTCGTCTATCTAACATTCATGCGGCTCTACGAAGATCGACGTCAGCGCCTACGATCACTCCCGAATCGCTTTACTGAAGAAGGTTTTGAACGCTGGCAATCCGAGCAGCCCGACACAGTCAAGAATCGCTATGAGCAGCGCATGACGGAAGCGCTACTCCATGAGATAGCCGAGGATCGCGATCTGAAGGCCGCCTCGCTCCTCCGGGATATAAATGGTCGAAAGCACACTCTTCACGAGAGAGTCAGAGACAATTTCGTTGTTCGTGAGTTGCTACCGGTCTTTGATGATTACAACTTCGAGGCGGGACGTGTAGACATTCTGGGTGCGGTCTTTGAGACATTGGCGCGCCGCGGGGAGAAGGATACCAGGATCGGTCAGTTCTTTACACCGCAACCCGTAGTTGATTTCTGCGCAGACATGGTTCCTCTAAAATCACGGGATATCGTGCTGGATCCAGCCGTTGGAACGGGACGGTTCCTGATTCAGGCCATGAGCAGAATGCTCAAGGTTGCTCGTGAAGGCGGCGAGCCCCAATCTGACGCGGAGTTGGCCATCCGGACACGGCGTCTGCTGGGTACAGACATCGGGAGCTGGGTGGCGACCATCGCAAAGATGAACATGTATATCCATGGCGATGGTAAGACGAATATCCGCGAGGCAAATGGACTCGTCCTAGGTGACCGCAAGTGGGGCGATCAGTTTCCTGCCGGTCTATCTGGGCAAGTGGATGTGGTGCTTACTAATCCACCACTCGGCGAAACAAGCCATGTGGTGGCTAGGGAAAACTGGCTGGCGCTCACGAAAAGCGGTGATGAGACAGATCCCACTGTCCTACTGGACAGACTAGGTGTCATTCCTATGCGAGTCGTGGAAGAACAGCAACTGCATCGAGCTGAAAAGACTCTTGAGGAGATAGAAGAAGAAATCGAGAACCTGGAGTCAAGACTACCTGACGGTGAAGCCCTTACGCGGCTACCCCGGGTGCGGGCAAGACGGCGATATTTCGCGCAAAGGGTGGTAGGACTACGTGCTAAGCTTGCAACCCAAGACATAACGCGCGAGCCTGTTAACAAGGCTATGAAGGGCGGAGCGCTGTTCTTGGGGGCGATAGCTGATTATCTTCGACCTATCCGTGATGCGGATGCCTTGCCGGAGTGGCGTGGTGGGTGGGCAGCAGTAGTTGTCGATGAGGCAATTTTGAATACCCCCGAGTACGGCAATACCCGCGGATTTATCCGAGAACACTTCTACGTAAAGGCAGTTGTTAGCCTTGGACGGAAGGCATTCAAATATTTGGCGCATACTGAGGCCAAGACGTCGATAATTTTTTTGGTTCGAAAGCCTGAACCGGGCAAAGTTCAGTTCGAGCCGACCTTCTATGCTCACGCTGAGCGTGTAGGGTACGGTCCTAAAGGCGACTGGGTTGGCGACGATCTGCCCCAAATCCGCCTGCTGTTCGAAGAGGTCAGCCATGCCCTATTGAGCCACTACCAGGGTGCGCGACTGGATGTCGAAGCCGCACAGTCGGCAATCGAGACAATACCTGGATTTGGCCAGACATTCTTTGCCATGCCCACCGCCGAGGGCACCTATTCACGGCTGGATTTCTTTGGTGCGCGATATTCATTTAGGAAGGGTCAACTGCAGGAACGTTTCGGTGAACCACCGCGGTTGAGAGAATATCTCACGCGGGCAATATCTCGGTCTCCGAGTCCAACTCGTCGTAGCGAGTATGAGTTCGCGGAGATCAACCGCCTGACGGGGGTCGTCAGATCCAAAGGGATGCGAAGCGTCAATTACTGGCCAAGAGACCTGTGGGTTGTGAGGGAAGGCGACCTGGTCGTGTCTGGCATCGACCTTGTCTATGGGGCAATTGCTGTGGCCGGGTCCGACGTGGACGGCACGGTAATGAGCGAGGAGATGTATGCCTACCGCGTGAAAGATCCTTCGGTTGCATCGGCGGTTTATCTTCAACTTCTTATTCGGACTCCTGCGGCTCGGGAGCTTCTCGAAGGCATGATCACGGGTACGAGCAAGAGAACGCGACTCGAAAGCGCCGATCAACTTCTGGACCTTCCGATTCCGCCGTTGCCGCCACTGACCGTGCAACAGGAACTCGCCGAAACCTTCACTCGATCGCTTGAAGCACGCCGTACGGCGGCGGAGTTGCAGCTGAGTGCGGAGTTGGAGGTGGCTTCCTCCTGGCAATCAGGAGATCATCCATCCGACGACTTCTTGCCGGCTAATTGCGCAGGTGGCGAGAGTCTCGGTTAGGCGCACCAGCGCTCGATGGATGAGGTCGGACTGAGAAGCCGAAGCAAGATGCCTCCGGTGAGTCGCTCCGAATCTGGGATGATCGTCTACGCCGAAGCGTACGATTTGCGGAGTGGATTGGCTGGGACTGACCACCCGCCCCAGCCCGGTTTACTCTACCGATCATGGCGATTGCAAAGAGGGATCGGCACGCGAAACGGCCCGCAGGGTGGAGCGCAGGGGCCGCTCGGGTGATTTAGCTAGATTCGGTCGCCAGGACTCAGGCGTGCATGGGCCTGGTGGGCGCGAGCAATGCCGCGGGCTTCGGTGTACTCGCGCACCATGTCGTAGGTCTTCCAGCCGGTTATGTGCATGAGGTCGTCTGTGGACCCGCCGGCTTCCAGCCACTTGTCTGCGAACGAGCGACGGAAGCGGTGCGGGTGGACGTTCTGAATTCCGGCTTGCTCGCCGCGTCGGCCAACCATGTCGCGGATGCCTGAGTCGGTCATGTGCGCGGTGTTGTGCCCTTGGACGCCGAGCCATAGCCAGGGCGACGAGGCTTGGGCGTGGCGCGCCCGTACGCGGATGTACCGGTCCAGGGCGGCTCGCCGCCTTCTTGCCGATCGGTACCCAGGTCTCGTCGCCACCCTTGAGGCGGATGCGGAGCCTCCGTTGGGTGAGGAACACGTCGTTGTGGCTCTCGTCGTCCAGGTCGAAGCGCAGGTTGGCGAGCCCGGACACACGCAGGCCGGTATCGATCAGCACGCGCATGAGCGCGGTATCGCGGCGATCCGCGAACGACGAGCCCTGGCAGGTCTTGAGAAGTCGCGCCAGCTCATCGTCGCTGAAGAACGTCTTGGCCTTCTTGCTGACCTTCGGCCCTTCGATCCGCTCCATGGGATTGGGGTTCGAGCGTTCTTCCTCGCTCGCCAGCCAGCCGAAGAACACCCGAAGGTTGCGGAAGTGCACGGCAGCCGACACGGGCGACGTGCGCCGCTCCTCAGCCAGCAGGAACGCGCGGATGTGCTCGGAGTCAACGCCCTCCACGTCCGCAGGCATGTCCTGACCGACGAGGAAGGTGTACAGGGCCTTCACGGAGTCGGTGTACGAACGAACCGTTCGCTTGCTCTTGGCTGCGGCTTCGAGCGCAAGCTGCCACGAGGTGACGAACGCAGTAAGGGGCGGCCGGCAGGCGCGGGGGAGCCGTCTCGACGTCCCCGGTCGCGGCGCGCTTCGCCCATGCTGGTGACGGACATGCTGGTGCCTCCCGTCAACCGGTGCGACCTGCGCCCTTCGTGCCCTACCCTTGAGAGGTCGTGGTAGGGGCATCCGGAGCGACGAATCAGAAGCTCTATCACCGCTGTGCTTGTGTGGTATCGTATCACCTGCCTGCAAAACCGCAGGTAGACAACTCAAGACAAGCGCTCGTAGCTCAACGGATAGAGCATCTGACTACGGATCAGAAGGTTGGGGGTTCGAGTCCCTCCGAGCGCGCCTTGTGATGTCTCAAGACATCGGAATGACCCCGAACCCTCATCAAGCTCGGGGTCGTTTTGGTTTCGGGCCGGTGGCTCGCCGGTGGTTGTAACGGCGGTGAATGCGTCGAGGAGGGCCTGGAGCTGGCCGATCGTGGCGGGCTGGGCGGGCTGGCCCATCGCCACGATCTTGCTGGCCACCGTGGCCAGGTCCTGGTGGCCCGCGCAGCTGATGGAGTACTTCCAGGAGTCCGGCAGCAGCCTCAGTCAGCTGCGTGAGACCTCGGCCGCCAGCCAGCAGACCGCCTAGCAGCAGATCGTCTGCCGCGCTCGTCCCGCGTGCTGAACCTGCCGTTCGACCTGCTCCGCCACGACGAGCTGATGACCATGCGCACGGTCCCGGGCGAGTCGATCGTCGAGATCATCGACGACGTCTGGCTACCTCTGCTGCGAGGATCCGCGGCCGACACGCAAGGCACAAAATGTGATACAAGTCACTTCAATGATGGGCCCACGCGCGCTTCGGCTCACCAGGTGTAGCCCTGAGCAGCGATTCCTCGAATCTTGGCGCAATCGTATTGCGCATCAGACTTCGCTTCGCCTGAGCCGGAGTTCATCGTCCCTGTGACGGTCACCTGCTGCTGCTAAATTTTACCTGCATGATCTACGTCCTCGATCTGATGCTGCAAGCAGAGTCAGACGGAGAGAAGCGTTCATAGCAATAAGATTGCGCAGTAGAGTCAGTCAGGCAAGGAGCGTCATCGTGAAGTCGTTCTTCGAACTGCTGAGCAAGGCCATGCAGACCAATGGCATGACGCTGCGGCTGTGCCTGCTGATGCTGGTGGCCGCGGCGGCGTACTTCATCAGCCAGCTGAGGTAGCCATGGCTGGAGCGAAAGGAGGCCGGCGAGTGGAGACCGCGGTGACCGAGAGCCACGCTGAGGACGTGGTTGATCGGCTTTGGCAAGCCTACGCACCCTTTCAGCGGGGCCGGAACACAACCGGCGACCTGGCCTTCATGCTGGCCATCCTGCTCCTGGCCCGGTTCGTTGAGGTGGTGGGCGAATCAGGGGACGAGTTCGTCCGGCGGTGGGCCCGAGCGGTCGAGGAGGCCAGGAGCGGCGTCTCGCCCCTGACGGATCTGCGCGCGGTCCTGAGGAGCGCGGCCCGGCACCCCCGCTTCCCAGTGCCCGGCCTGGCGGACCTCAGCTTCGGGTTCGCGGGCGGTGGCAAAGACTCGGACGACGTGCCCTGGGTGGCCGCCTTCCTCACCGCACTGCAGCGCCGCCCGGCTCCGGCCGAGGCCGAGTGGTCAGCAGTCTGCGATCTGCTGCTCGAACGCCGCGATCGGGAGAGCGCCCCGGCGGCGGGCGAGTTCTACACCCCACGCCCGGTCGCTCGCCTGCTCACGGGACTGGCGTCGCCACAGACCGGAGACCGGATCCTTGACCCGGCGTGCGGCTCCGGCGGCCTACTCGTGGCCGCGGCCCAGCGGATCGCATCGTCCGACCGCATCGACGGGGATTCCCTCGAGGCCTACGCCACTGATCGCAGTAATGTGCGCTTGGCCATGCTGAACCTGGCTCTTCACGGCGTGGACCGACCAGCCGTTTGGGCCGCCGACCCGGTGTCGCTGTTCCAGGACCGAAGCACCGGTCTGGTTGACCGGGTGGTGAGCAATCCGCCGTTCAACCAGCGCATCGAGGACGTCGGTATCTCGGGCTGGCCCTTTGGTCGGCCGCCCGGGTCCAAGGCGAACTTCGCCTGGCTTCAGCTCGCGTGGGCCCGCCTAAGCGAGAACGGTCTCGCCGCGATGATCATGCCGCGTCAGGCGGCCTGGTCCGGCGGCCGCGAGGCCGAGATCCGCAAGGCAATGATCACCAGCCGGGCGGTCCTGGGCATCATCGCCCTGCCGCCGAATCTCTTCACCCACACCACCGTTCCCGTACACATCTGGATCCTCGCGCGCGACAAGGCCCGGCAGCTCCCGGCTGGTGACAGCGACGCCTTCCTCTTCATCAACGCTAGCCAGCTCGGCACCCAGTTGCCACGGCGCCCACGGATACTGACCGCACAAGACGCCGAGCACATCGTCAGCCGGTTCCGCCAGTGGCAGCAATCTCCGCGGGCCACGCCTGACGAACCAGGGTTCTCTCGATCGATCCAGCAGGAGGAAATCCTCGGGAACGACGGCAATCTCGACCCTGGCTACTATGTACCCGTCATCCCGGGGGACGGGCAGCGTTCGACACCGGTCGCATGCTCGATGAGCTGAAACGGCGTGACCAGTTGACGTCCGATTCGGTGGCCGGACTGTGGGAGAGCCTCAGCACGTGCGAGCAGTTGACCAGCAGCATCAAGCCTCCACGCGTCCCACTCGAGACCATCCTGCGCGGCGCCGGGGCAGGCGCCAACGACGACTCGACCCGGGGCCTGCTCCTCGCCGGGCCTTCGGGGAGCCTCATCCGCGCCGAACATTATGTGGATGCTGGTATCCCAGTCGTCATGCCGCGGGATCTGAACGGCACCGGCTTCAGCGTGGCGCACATCCGGTACATCACCGACGATCAGGCTGAGCGTCTGGCCCGGTTCCAGCTCCACCTTGGCGATGTCGTGCTGGCCCGCCGGGGCGAGCTGGGGCGGTGCGCGGTGGTCCGTGCGGAGCAGCAGGGCTGGGTCTGCGGAACGGGGTGCTTCCTGCTTCGGCCTCCGCCCGATCTCGACGCTGACTACTTCGCGGCTTACCTCCGTAGCCCGGAGGCCCGCGGGTGGCTAGAAGCGCATTCCAGAGGGAGCACGACCCTGCCCGCCATTTCCATCGACACGCTGGTCAAGCTGCCGGTCATCCTGCCCGACCTCGCGACCCAGCAGGAGATTGCGGACGTGATGATGCGACTGGAAGAGCACGAGCAGGCGTTGCGGAGACAGCTTGAACTGGCGGGGGAAATCCGCCGTGACGCTCTGAACGGGTTCCTGACCGGTCGGACGAGTTAGCGCAGGTTAAGGTCTTGATCATCGGCTTGAGAGACTCCAGTGCCGGTCCCGGAAGCGCGGACTCCGCACAGAAGTCGTTGGCCGCTTTGACAGGGTCATATTTTTAGTCATACTTTTGACTATGACGACGCTGCCACTAGGTGAGGTCAAGAGTCATCTGTCCGAACTCGTGAGTCGCGTTCACGATCATCATGAGCGGGTGACGGTGACGGTCCACGGTCGGCCCTCAGCCGTGCTGGTGGCTACTGAAGACCTTGAACGGCTTGAGGAGACCCTCGCTATCCTCCGTGATTCTGAAACCGTGAGCCGCCTGGCTGCCTCCGACGCGGAACTGGCGCGGGGTGAGTCGGTCTCAGCGGAGGAACTGGCGGAGGCAATGCGCCGCCGTCCCGCCCAGGAATGACTGGACACGCTCCTGGCGATCCCTACACCCTGCGGACCACTCCCTCCGTGCGGCGAGCCTTGACTGAGACTCTCCCCGAGGCCGTGGCCGCCGCAGCCTACGAATTCATCACCGGCCCTCTGCTATCGCAGCCGCATCGTGTCGGGAAACGCCTTCTCGCACCACTCGACGACAGGTTCAGTGCGCGGCGCGGGACTTACCGAGTCATCTACCGGATCGATGAGGAGACCCGAGTAGTCACCGTGGTAGACATTGGCCATCGGCGCGACGTGTACCGAACCTGACCCGGGCGAGGCACCCGGAATACAGGAATGGGATCTCTCACCGCCATCTCACGGACTGGCGAGACAGCACCGGAGGGGGTTCGAGTCCCTCCGAGCGCGCACCTCCGAGCGGGCTCACCGCGCTCACCGCGGCACCGAATCCGCAGGTCAGGGTCTTGATCACACTCGTGAGACGAGGCCCTGCTTGCTGCCGGGGGCCTGCCGTCTCACCCTTTTTCACAGGTGCTTAGGCGGTCTTGCGGATCCTGCCGGCGTGTTGGCTCGGCCCTGGTGCAGGTCGGCGACGCTGGCATGGACGTAGGTCTTCTGCGTGAATGCCGAATCGTAGTGACTGTCACTGGACCTGTGCCCTGGCGTGGGTCAACGAGCACCAGGACCAGGCCGCAAAGCCCGAGCGGCGACGGGCAGCATGACCAATCCGCTGAGCCTCTCGGGTTTAGGGGGTAAACGACTTCCAGTGCCCCTCGGAGACGACTTCGACAGTGCCGCCGGTCACTTTGATGGCGGTCCGGTCGTCAATCGCGTACCCCGGCACCGGCACGCTGGCGGCCCATTTTCCCGCGTGGGCCATGGAACTTTCAGGCATGTTCTCGTGATCCAGGTGCGGAAACATCGAAAAATCAACCAGTCCCAGCGCTTTGTCGCCACCGGTGGGCGGCTTCCAGTGGGCGAAGCCCTCCCCGATGTTGGGGGCCATCACCATGCTCCCGCCGCTCACACCCACATAGACCACCTCGCGCAGCGACGGCAAGAGGTCCGCCAGCCCGGACTGCCGCATCCAGTGGCACAGATACAAGGCATCGCCGCCTCCCACCAGCAGGGCGTCAGTCTCCTGGACCATTGGGACCCAATACTCTTCATCGATGCTGGGCAGCGCGGTGAGCTCGAGCACTCCCAAGGACTTCCAGCCCAATTCGCACAAGGGGGTGCGGCCTCGTCCGGTGATGAACCCCCATGCCGCGCCAGGACCGCCTTCCGGGTGCCCGTACGACGCGGTGGGAATGCAGAGGGCGCTGGACTCGGCAATCGGTTTGCCCAGCAGGTTGACCAGCGCGTTGCGGATGCTCGTGTTCTTGACGCCAGCGGACGTGAGAAGAAGCTTCATCATGCCTTCCTGGGAGGGAGGAACGTGGCCGTGCCGGAGCCGCGGCCGTTGCGGGGCCCCGGCCATGGCGTTCATCAGGACAGACCATGGGATCGTCCGAAAGTAATCGGTCGCGAGGGGTCAAGGTCTCACAGACCTCTCACAAACTGGCGGGACAGCGCTGGACCAGGGTCGCCAGTCTGGACCTCGGCCGGACCCTGACCTACGGCTATGAACTCCGCCGTTACAGTGTGTCCATGTCCGATATGGGCCATCGCGGACGTTGGCTAGCCAACGTCAGGCGGCTTTTCCGGTGGGAGCCAAAGAACTACTGGCAAGTGTGGCTGACCGCAGCCGCCGTCGGTGTGATTTGGTTCATCATTTGGTCCGCCCGCGGCGAGCTACTGGCCGGGGTGGTCGTTGGCGGCATCATCACGCTCGCAGGCGGTGCCGCCGGGAGTTACCGGCTGGGTCGGCGCAGGGACGCCACCACTGTCGCGGAATGGACCTCGATCCGACGTCCGCCGCCTCCGAAACCATGAGGCCAAGCTGGGCGGCGGTCCCGTGGTACAACTCCAAGAGTTCATCAGGGCATGCTGATCATTCTTCCACGGTGCCCACTGCGCGATGTCAACTGCGGCTTGACATCCAACCGCCGACCAGCCCCGCCAAGGTCGCGCAGGCTCAGGTCTGGGCAGATGCGGAGCGAGCGATAGTGATGTACCAGGAGCCACCCGCGAGATTCAGCGCCCCAAGAACCAGGAAGAAGGCTGCCCATCCGTAGACGCCGTACGAGAGGCACACGACGCCCGCGGCGGCCGCGACACCGCCACCGGCCATACGCGTGATCCCAGAGCCGCGGAGGTGGCGGTACTCCCATGGCGCGATCAGGCGTCGTATGCCAGATCGCGGGGGAGATGCCCACCACCCGCGCAGACCTTCGGGAGCGGTGTTGTCATTGGGCGCGTGCATCGGGATGCCTCCCGTCACCTGTGGTGTCGGCCACCCGATCACCTATCAAAATGATATCACTTTTCGGCCTGACGGCGCCTAGCCGCCGTTCGGCGGGTCCGCGGCCAGCGCGGTCTCGACGGTCGGGTACATCGGCAGCACGTCCTGCAAACCGACCGCCTGCAAGGCGCGGCGCACCGCGCCGCCCCGGGCGACGGCCAGCCGCAACTGGGCATGGCTGGCCGCGACGTCGTCCCGGGCGTGCAGCAGGCTGCGGATGCCCGCGGAATCGCAAAACTGGGTTGACGTCAGGTCGGCCACGATGACCGTGACGCCCAGGCTGGCGGCGGTGCACAGTTGCTGGCCGACCCGGCCCGCGTTGGCTAGGTCGATCTCGGCCGGCATGGGCACGATGACCGGGCCGCCGCCCTGTTCGCGATCGTCCATGGCTGGCTCCCTGACCTGGATCTACCCGGCACGGACGCCACTGGTCGCCGCGCCCACGACGTATATAACACGTCAGCCGATAACCTAACAAGACTCGACTCAGATCTATCTGACCCGGCACACTGAGGTAATGTGAGACCGGCGGCGCCGCTGGGCAGAAGGAGGGCTCCCGGCCATGGTGAACCCGGACTGGGCTGACCTGGACAAGGGTCTGTTCAGCATCTCCGTGGCGGCCGAGCTGGCCGGCCTGCACCCGCAGACGCTGCGCATCTACGAGCGTGAGGGCCTGCTCGATCCGGCCCGCAGCGCGGGCGGCACCCGGCGCTACAGCCAGAATGACATCACCCGGCTGCACGAGATCTGCGCATTGACCAACGACGGGCTGAACGTGGCCGGCATCCGCCGCGTGCTGGAACTGCAGGCAGAAACCCAGCAGCTCAAGGCGGAGCTGGACCGGTTGAAGCAGGTCGGCCGCGGCCTGGCGCCGGACTGAGCGGCCCGGTCAGGCGAGCATCGGCTGAATCGCCCGCCGGCCTATGGCCGGCCCTTTGCCTGCTGGCCAGACTCGGGCATACTCGACATGTCGTCATGACGCCGCCCAGCCCCTTGCGGTGGTCCCAGCCTCGACGTTTCGTCATCGCGCCGCCCGGCCCGGGCCGCAGCGGCTCCTTCTGGCAGCAGGCGAGGTCCGTTCCGTCAGTGTGGCCAGGAGATCTGATGAGCGTTCGCGGGCCGCGCCGCCCGGCGACCGCGCCGGGCCCCGCCAGCTATGACGACGGGGTGCTGCGGATAACCCACCCCGGTGCCGGCGGCTGGAGCTGGCGGGCGAGATCGATGAGGAGACGTTCCCAGCGCTGGTCAGCCACCTCGGCGAGACGGCCGCGGGCGCCGCTGAGGTGCACGTCGACCTGACCGGGGTGCGGTACTGCGACCTGGCCGGGCTGCGGGCCATGATCCGGCTTACTGACGCCGGGCGACGCCGCGTCGTGCTGCATGGGATACCGCCGCACCTCGATGCGGTGCTGGGCGTCCTCGGCTGGGACGGCACCCCCGGCCTGGTCGTGCTCCGGCCTGGCCTAGGCTCGGCCTAGGCTACGGTCGGCGGGTTCCTGACGGCAGGAGAGGATGCGCTCATGCGTGCAGTGGTGGTAACTGAGCACGGCGGCCCCGAGGTGCTCCGGATCACCGACGTCCCGGCCCCGGAACCCGGCCCCGGGGAGCTGCTGGTCGATGTGGCCGCGGCCGGAGTCAACTTCGCCGACATCTACGCCCGCGAGGGCCGCTACCCGTACGCCGGCCACCTGCCGTTCGTGCTCGGCCAGGAGGGGGCCGGTACCGTCACCGGCACCGGGCCGGGGGCTGATTTCGCGATCGGCGACCGGGTGGCCTGGACCGGGGTGCAGGGCAGCTACGCCGAGCAGGTGGTGCTGCCCGCCGCCGCCGCCGTGCCCGTGCCGGACGGCCTGGACCTGGAGACCGCGGCGGCGGTGCTGTTGCAGGGCATGACCGCGCACTACCTGTGCCACAGCACGTACCCGGTCAGCCCGGGCGACACCGTGGTCGTGCACGCGGCCGCCGGCGGGGTCGGCCTGCTGCTCACCCAGCTGATCAAGATGCGCGGCGGGACCGTCGTGGCCACCACGTCCAGCCCGGCCAAGGCGGCGCTGGCCCAGCAGGCGGGCGCGGACTTCGTGGCCGGCTACGCCGACTTCGGCGATGTGCTGGACCGGGTCACCGAGGGCGGCGGGGCGGCGGCCGTGTACGACGGTGTCGGCGAGTCCACCTTCGAGGCCAGCCTGGCCGCGCTGGGGCGGCGCGGGTACCTGGTGCTGTACGGCGCAGCCAGCGGGCCGGTGACGCCGTTCGACCTGCAGCGGCTCAACCCGGCCGGCTCGCTGTTCGTCACCCGGCCGACCCTGGCGCACTACGTGGCCAGCCGGGAAGAACTGCTCTGGCGGGCCGGCGACCTGTTCCGCTGGATCGCCGAGGGCCGGCTCTCGGTCCGGGTCGGCGGCCGTTACCCACTGGATCAGGCGGCCCAGGCCCAGGCGGACCTGGCCGCGCGGCGGACGACCGGGAAGCTGCTGCTGCTGCCCGGGACCGCGGCATGACGCAGCCGCCCGCCGGCCCTGCTCGTGGCGGACTGTGACCGGGCCCGGGCCCGGGCCAAGCGGATCAACGAGCACAACGACCTGCTGGCCGGCCGGCGGCCCGAACTCTACGGGTAGCGCGCGCCGGTCACCGTGACGCGCAGCGCGTAGACCGAGGTGGTGGCGCAGATGAACAGGTGGTTGCGCTGCGCGCCGCCGAACACCAGGTTGGCCACGGTCTCCCGGACGTGCAGCTTGCCCAGCAGCGTGCCGTCCGGGTGGAAGCAGTGCAGCCCGTCACCGGCGGCGGCCCAGACCCGGCCCGCGCCGTCTACCCGCAGGCCGTCGAACGTGCCCGCGGCGCAGCGCGCGAACACGTCCCCGCCGGTGAGGCCGCCGTCGTCGGTCACGCCGAACACCCGGATGTGCCGTTCCTCGCTGTCCGAGATGTACAGCTGCCGCTCGTCGCGGGCAAAGGCCAGCCCGTTGGGCTGAGTGAAGTCGCCGGCCACGATGCGCGCCTCGGCGCCCGGATCGACCCGGTACACGTGGCTGGCGCCGATCTCGCTGTCCGCCTGGTGGCCCTCGTAGTCACTGACGATGCCGTACGTCGGGTCGGTGAACCAGATCGAGCCGTCGGCCCGCTCGACCACGTCGTTCGGGCTGTTCAGCCGCTTGCCCTGGTAGTGGTCGGCTAGCACGGTCACCGATCCGTCCGGCTCGTCCCTGGTCACCTGGCGGCCGCCGTGCTCGCAGCTGATCAGCCGGCCGCGGCGGTCCACGGTGTGCCCGTTCGCGAACCGGGCGGGCTGCCGGAACACGCCGACCGCGCCGGTGGTCTCATCCCAGCGCAGCAGCCGGTCGTTGGGGATGTCGCTGAACACCAGGTACCGCCCGGCCGGGAAGTAGGCCTGCCCTTCGGTCCACCGGCAGCCGGTGTGCAGCACCTCCATCCGGCGGTCGCCGCGGCAGTCGCGGAACCGCTCGTCGAGCAGCTCGAACCGGGCCGGGATGGTCTCGGTCACGCTGGCTGCTCGTCATCCCGCTCCCGGAACACCAAGCCGAACAGCCAGGCCACGATCCCGACGATGATCGCGCCCCAGAACGCCGGCCAGAATCCGGTGATGTGGAACGGCAGCGACAGCTTGCCCGCGACCCAGCTGGTCAGCCACAGCAGCAGGCCGTTGACCACCAGCCCGATGAGGCCCAGGGTCAGCGCGTAGAACAGGCAGCCGACCGTCTTGACGATTGGCTTGATGATCGCGTTGACCAAGCCGAAGATGACCGCGACCACCAGCAGCGTGACCACTTTCGCCAGCGTGCTGCCGGGGCCGAGGTGGATACCGGGCACCAGCCAGGTGGCCACGGCGAGCGCGACGGCGGTAACGACCGCCCGGATCAGGACGTGCATGGAGCAATCCTCCCATGCCGGACACCCTGGTCAGGTTGGCTGAGTGGGCAGACGGGGTATAGCCGACAAGACCGATACGCTTAAGCAAATTAGTAATAGGAATGGCGCTGCAATTCGCGCTTTGACTGGACATCCCGACGTGGTCCATGCCACGATGACAAAGGCTCAGGCGGATGCGGGAGGCCACCAGTCGTGGTCGCCTGCTTGTCTGTGTTTGGGGGGAATGGAGGCGTTGCCGCCTTGTTCCCCGGGGGGAGTAGCAGGGCGGGCGTCCGGCCGGGATCGGCCGTGGGCCACGGTACAGTTGCTGCTGGGCAATGGCCAGGTCAATGCCAGCGTGGCGCCCATGGGTGAGGGGGGATTTAACTGTGGGCTGTGTCTGGCAATCGGCGTACCCTCCCGACGTGCAGTTCGCTGATCCGCGGGTGCACCGGTTCTCGCCCCGGCACCGTAAGCCGGCCCGGCTGGTCCGGATGGCGCGGGCCGCCACCCCGGTGATGCTGCGGCTGCGGGCCAGGCTATTTCCACCGGAAATGCACGAAGATCCGGCCGAAGTTCTTTGAATCTTTCTCGACGCGCGAGTACAGCGCCTTGATTTCTTTCTGCTCCAGGAACCGCAGGACGTGCTTTTTGAGCTGGCCTGAGCCCTTGCCTGGAATGATCTCTACAACCGGCGCCTTCTTCGCGACCGCCTCGTCGATGATCGCGCGGAGCGCCCGGTCGATGTCCCCCCCGCGGTTGTAGATGTCGTGCAAGTCCAGTTTGAGCTTCATGGCCTCATCTTTCCCCGGACGACAGCAGCTGAAGGCGGTCGATCACCTCATCGGCGATGACGGCCGGGGCCTGGCCAGCCTCCGCCACCACCAGCAGGCGTTCAGTAGGCTGCGGGGGTTCTAGGTCGGCCAGCTGGCTCTCCAGCAGCGCGGCCGGAAAGAAGTGGCCGTGCCTGGTGCGCAGCCGGGCGGCCAGCTCATCGCGGCCGACCTCGAGGAATACGATCCGCACCGTAGGCCGGCTCGCGGTGAGCTGATCCCGGTAGGAGCGCTTGAGCAGGCTGCAGGTCAGCACCGCCGACTGGCCCGCCTCGAGGTAGCCGTCGATCCGTTCGGTCACCGCGGCCATCCACGGCCGCCGGTCCTCGTCGTTCAGCGCCAGGCCAGCGTGCATCTTGGCCACGTTCGCGGCCGGGTGCAGCGAGTCCGCATCGGTGAACGGCCAGCCGAGGCGATCCGCCATGAGGGTGCCCACCGTTGACTTCCCGCTGGCGGCCACGCCGGCCACGACCACAATCATGCCGCGAGCCTACCGGCGGGCCGGCGGCTGTCCCTCGCGGTCGGCTGCTCCCGCTGTTAACCTCGGGAAGGTCATCCGGGCGGCTGGTGGGGCCGCCCCTGGCCACCTGGAGCTGGGATGCGAGTGCGCCACCCCTTGTTCGTCGCCGCAGGTACGGCTGCCGTAGCGGCGGCGCTGGCCGGCAGCTCCACGGTGGCCGCGGCCGGCGGCGTGGCCGCGGCCGCACCCGCCGTGGTGCGGATCAGCCCGGACGCCGTGCATGCCATGCCGGTGGACACGGCCGGGCCGCCGACCACCCAGACGTGTGAGCAGAGCTTCAAGATCGCCTGCTACTCGCCGCTCCAGGTGCAGCAGGCGTACAACACGCCGAAGCTGTACAGCCAGGGCATCACCGGCCAGGGCCAGACGATCGTCATCGTCGACTCGTACGGCTCGCCGACGGTCCGGTTCGACCTGGCCAAGTTCGACAAGCAGTTCGGCCTGCCGGCGCCGCCGCACTTCGCCATCGTCCAGCCGGCCGGCCGGGTGCCCGCCTACAAGCCCACCGCCAACCGGGAAGGCTGGGCCGGCGAGACCGACCTGGACGTCGAGTACTCGCACGCGATGGCCCCGGGCGCAAACATCCTCCTGGTCGAGACGCCGACCTCGGAGAACGAGGGGACGACCGGCTTCCCGCAGATCGTGAAGGCCGAGGAATGGGTGATCAACCATCACTTCGGCAGCGTGATCAGCCAGAGCTTCAGTGCCACCGAGCAGACGTTCCCGTCGAAGCAGTCGCTGCTCAGCCTGCGCGGCGCCTACATCGACGCGGCCCGCCGCGGCGTGACCGTGCTGGCCGCCTCGGGGGACAGCGGCGCGGCCGACGTCAAGTTCGACCAGAGCACCTACTACCTGCACCCGGTGACCTCGTGGCCGGACAGCGACCCGCTGGTGACCGGGGTGGGCGGCACTCAGCTGCACCAGCCCACAAGGGGCGGGACGCCGTGGACGTCCACGGTGTGGAACGACACCTACAACGTGCCGACCAACCGGTACATCTTCGGTAACTCCGGGCCGAACCCGCTGGCCGGCGGGGGCGGCAAGTCGGTGATCTTCGCCCGGCCGCCGTACCAGAACGGCGTCAGCGGGGTAGTCGGCAGCCAGCGCGGCGTACCGGACATCTCGATGAGCGGGGCCTGCAACGGCGCGGTGGACATGTACCAGAGCTTCAAGGGCCAGACGGCCGGCTGGTACCCGACCTGCGGTACCAGCGAGGCGACCCCGCTGTTCGCCGGCGTGGTGGCGCTGGCCGACCAGATTGCCGGGCACCCGCTGGGGCTGATCAATCCGGCGCTGTACCGGATGTCCGCCGCGCACCGGTGGGGCCTGGTTGACGTGGTCAAGGGCAACAACACCGTCTCGTTCATCCAGAACGGCGAGCACACGGTCACGGGGTTCGCCGCGCGGCCCGGATACGACCTGGCCTCCGGGGTCGGCACCGTGAACGCGTACTACTTCGCCTACCAGCTGGCCAACAAGCCGCTGCCGGCGCCGTAACCCGGCCGGGCACCCTACGGTGGTGCCATGAGCATGGCGACTGATGCCACCGGAACCGCCCTGCCCGCGGGCAAGGGCAGCCAGAGCGTCCTGGTGGTGGAAGATGACCCCGGGCTGGCCACCCAGCTGGTACGCGGCCTGACCCGGGGCGGGTACAGCGTGGATCACGTGACGACCGGGCGGGAGGCGCTGTCCTCCGGGCGGCCCGATGTCGTGCTGCTGGACCTGGGGCTGCCGGACGCGGACGGGGTCACCGTGTGCCGCCGGCTCCGGGAGCGCTCGGACGCGGCCATCATCGTGGTGACCGCGCGCGGCGAGGAGCCGGAGCGGGTGCTCGCGCTCGACGCGGGCGCGGATGACTACCTGGTCAAGCCGTTCGGCCTGGCCGAACTGCTGGCCCGGATCCGGGCCGTGCTGCGCCGGGTGCGGCCGGACGGCCAGGTGCTGCGGCACGGCCCGCTCACCGTGGACACGCGCACTCGCAAGGTCACCGTGCACGGCCACGAGGTGGCGCTGACCCCCAAGGAGTTCGACATCCTGGAGTGCCTGGCCAGCGACCCGGGCCGGGTGATGAGCCGCCAGGAGATCCTGGAGGGCGCCTGGGACTCGCACTGGTACGGCCCGACCAAGGTGCTCGACGTGCACGTGGCGGCGTTGCGCCGCAAGCTGGATGTGCCCGGCCTGATCGAGACGGCGTACGGCAGGGGCTTCCGGCTCGGCGAGGTCTGATGGCCCGCCGCATCGTGCTGACGATGCTCGCCCTGATCGGCGCGCTGCTGGTCACGACGGTGGTGCCGCTCGGGCTGATCACCACCGGGCACGAGCGGAGCTCGTTCCGGGAGGACACCGCGCTGTTCGCCCGGGCGCTGGCCGGCTTCGCGGAGGACCGGCTCGATGACCAGTCCCGCAGCGTCACGCTGACCAGGGCGCTGGTGGAGGCGCAGCGGGCGGGGGAGCAGGTCCGGGTGTTCGACACCAGGCGCCGGGTGATCATTACCACCGGCGGCAGCGACCTGGCCGTCTCGGCCAGCCAGCTGACCGCCGCGCTGCACGGCCGGACCGTGCTGGACAGCACCCCCGATGACCGGCTGCGGGTGATCGCCCCGGTGACCGGCGACCGGGGTGGCGCGATCGTCGGGGTGGTGGTGCTGTCCCGGTCCACCGACGAGCTGGAGGAGCGGGTCGGCGTGCTGTGGGCCTGGCTGATCACGGTGGGGACCGTCGGCCTGGCCGCGGCCGCGGCGGCCGCGATCGCGCTGGCCCGCTGGGTCAGCCGCCCGCTCAGCGCGCTGGACGGCGCGGCGCAGCGGCTGGGCGGCGGCGCGCTGGACACCCGGTCCGCGGCCGGTGACGGGCCGCCCGAGGTACGCCTGGCTGGCGCAGAACTTCAACACGATGGCGGGCCGGCTGGAATCCCTGGTGCACGGCAACCGCGCGGCCATGGCGGACGTCTCGCATCAGCTGCGCACCCCGCTGGCCGCGCTGCGGCTCCGGCTGGACGTGCTGAGCCAGGACACCGACCCGGCCACCGCGGAGGAACTGGCCGGCGCGCAGGGGGAGATCGCCCGGCTGTCCCACCTGGTGGATGGGCTGCTCGCGGTGGCCAGGGCGGAGAGCGTGGTCCCCGAGCCGGCCAGCATCCGGGTGGACGAGGTGATCAGGGACCGGGTGGCGGCGTGGCGGCCGGTGGCCGAGGAACGCGCCGTCGAGCTGGCGCAGGACGGTCCCGGGCCGGTGTGGGCCATGGCCGGCCTGGGGCACCTGGAGCAGGTGCTGGACAATCTGCTGGCCAACGCGCTGGACGCGGCGCCGGCCTGCGGCCACGTGCGGATCAGCGCAGCCGCGGACGCCGGCGGCGCCACCGTCGTGGTCGCGGACGACGGCCCGGGGATGGACGCCCGGCACCAGGAGATGGCGTTCCGCCGGTTCTTCAGCGCCACGCCGGGCGGGGCCGGTCTCGGCCTGGCCATCGTGCACCGCCTGGTCACCGCCAACGGCGGGTCGGCGGCGCTGTCCGACACCCCGGGCGGCGGGCTGACCGTCAGGCTGCGCCTGCTGGCTGGCACGTCCGACTGAGGTCTGGTTTTTCCTTACCGGTTCTGAACGGTTCCTGAACCAGTTCCCGGCGATCCGTCGCGCAGGCTGAATGCGGGTGAATGCTGGGGAGGACATGAGCTGATGACAGCCTACCGACCGGAGTCGCGGCGCACGCTGGGCCCATACGGCCCGCGCGACGACGGCCCACGCCACGACGGCCCGCGTGACGATGGCAGGGCGCCGGACCCCGTACCTGGGCGGCTGGACCGGACCGGCGGCGCGGACGGCAACGAGCGACTGACCGCCGCGACCGGCGCTGTGCTGCTGGTGCTGTTCGCCGCCGAGGGATTCACCATCCTGTCCATCCACCAGCTGATGACCGTGCACTTCTTCCTGGGCATGCTGCTGATCGGCCCGGTGCTGCTGAAGGCGGCCACGGTCTGCTACCGGTTCGTCCGCTACTACACCGGTGCGGTGGAATACCGGCGCAAGGGTCCGCCGGCCCCGCTGCTGCGGGTGCTCGGGCCGGTAGTGGTGGGTACTTCGCTGGGCGTGCTGGGCACCGGGGTGATGCTGGCCGTCAACCGGTCGGCGGTCGGGCCCTGGCTATTCCTGCACAAGGCGTGCTTCGTGCTGTGGTTCGGCGCGATGACGATCCACGTGCTGGCCTACGTGTGGCGGCTGCCCCGCCTCATCGGCGCCGACCTGGCCGGCCACCATGGCGTCGGCCAGGCGCGGCAGATCCTGGCCGGCCGTCCGGCCCGCTGGCTGCTGCTCGGTGCGTCGATCCTGGCTGGCCTGGTCATCGCGCTGACCACCGTGCAGCTGGCCGTGCCGTGGGGCGGATCAGGGCACCTCTGAGCCGTGCCGGGCGGCGCTCAGCCCGGTCAGGCCTCGTAGTCGAAGATCAGGGCCAGCGCGTCGTCGAGCCTGCGCATGGTCTCCTCGGCCAGCTTGCCGACCCGGTCGCCGGACAGCCGGTTGCGCCGCACCCGCACGGCTGAGTAGGACTCCAGGTGCCCCGGGACGGGGTCGTCGCGGCTGAGCGCCACCACGTAGGGGGTCTCGGTCAGGTCGGGCCGGTCGCTCACCTTGACCACCACCGGATGCCCGGTGATCGCGTTGAACCCGTCGTTGCTGACGATGGCTACGTAACCGGCCCGCGCTACCCCCTTGTACGCGAAGATGTCACCGCGGTTCACGCGGCGCCCTTACCAGCCCCTGGTGGGAAGTCGTGCACGTTGGCCTCGGTCCAGTCGGCCCAGTCGTGCCCCGTGATCCGGTCAGCCTCGGCGATGGCGCTGGCCGCGTCGCGCTGGATCTTCTCCCGGGCGGCCCGGGTCATCCACGCTGACATGCTCAGCCCGGCGCGGTCAGCCTCGGCGCGGGCCTGCCGGTAGGCCCGCTCGCCCATGCTGATGCTGAAAGTCTTCACAGACATGTTCACAACGCTAGCAACGATGCCGCTACGAACCGGGCGAAACGCGCAAGCTGCCCAGGGCTGCCCAGGTCAGGACGAAGCGGCCAGCGCGACGACCGCCTCGCTGGTGTAGGCCAGCGCGGTCATCGACTCCTGCAGGTACAGTTCCACGCTGGCCGCGTCGTGGCTCAGGTAGCCGATCGAGATGTCCTGGCCCAGGTAGAGTGCGAAGTCGCCGCCCCGGGTGGTCAGCACGAACGCGCCCTCGATGGCCGGCGCCCAGACGATCTCGCCGGTGATCAGCCGCTTGATGTGCTCGTGCACCGGGTACCCGTGGTCCACAGTCTCGCTGACGGCGGTGTACGCGTCCGCGCTGAGCAGCACCGAGTACGGCCCGTTGACCCCGGCCTCGCGCAGGTGCCGGAGCGCCTCGGCGATGGCCGCCGGGTAGCTGAGCACGTCGGCGGGCAGCGTCATGGCCGGGTTGCTGCTCACCGCCCGGATACCCGGGATCTGCGCCGCCGGGTAGCCCTCGAAGATGGCCCGGTCCTCGGCGAACGCGATCAGCCGGGCGGCGTCCTTGACCGGCTGCCAGTCCGAGTCCTGGGCGCCCCGGTCCACGTCGTCCACGGCCGACCGGTCCACCCGGAACGGCACCCGGAGCTCGGTCAGCGGCGCCACCTGCCGCTGCCGGGCCAGGATGCCCTGCTGCGGGGTCTCGATCTCCTGCACGTGGCCGGTGCCGACGGCCGAGTAGGCGTCGCCGGACGGGCCGTTCACGTCCACCACGCGGCGCCCGGCCAGGTGGCGCTTGAGGGTGCGCGCGGCCTCTTCCTCGATCTGCGCCCACGCGGCGCTGGATATGGGGGCGAGCTCGCGGTGCAGGTTGTTCATGCTGCGACTTCCCTGTCGAGGCGGGCAACCGTGATCGGAGTTACGTTGCTGAGCCTACCGGCCTAGTCTGGCGCGGACCCGCCCAGGCTGCCGATGCCGAGCGAGCCGGATGGCGGAGCGGCGTCCCCGGGCGCTGGGCTGGCGTCCCCGGGCGCGGGGGCGGCGTCTCCGTCGTCGGGGCTGGCCTCCCCGCCGGCGTCCCCGAGGCTCTCCAGCAGTGCCGCCGACGGCACGAAGAACAGCACGCCGGTGACGGCGGTGCTCACGTCGAGCAGCCGGTCGTAGTTGCCCGGCGGCAGGCCGACGAACATGTTGGTCAGCATCTGCTCGATCGGGTCCGGCGACCGCGCGTACCCGATGAAGTAGGTGCCGTACTCGCCCTCGGACGGCCGGCCGAACGGCATGTTGTCCCGGACGATCTGGATTTCGCTGCCGTCGTCGGCGGTCAGCGACGTCAGCGCGTTGTGCGCGTAGCTCGGCTTGACGTCGTCGTCCATTTCCACGTTGGACAGCTTGTAGCGGCCGATGGCGTTCTCCTGCTCCGCGGCGGGCAGCGCGTTCCACTTGTCCAGGTCGTGCACGTACTTCTGGACGATGACGTAGCTGCCCCCGGCGAACTCCGGGTCCTCGGCGCCGATGATGGTGGCCGCCACCGCGTCGGCGCCGGCCGGGTTCTCGGTGCCGTCGACGAAGCCGAGCAGATCCCGCTCGTCGAAGTAGCGGAAGCCGTGCACCTCGTCGACCGGGCTGACCGCGTCGCCGAGCCGTCCGGTGATCTGCGCGGCCAGCTCGAAGCACAGGTCCATCCGGGCGGCCCGGATGTGGAACAGCAGGTCACCCCCTGTGGAGACGGCATGCCGGCCTTCGGCCAGGATCTCCCGGAACGGGTGCAGCCCGGCCGGCCGCCCCACGCCGGTGCCGCCGCGCACCTGGTCCCACCCGTCCGAGCCGAAGCCCATGACACAGCTCAGCCCGCCGCTGAGGTCGCGGAACCCGACCGAGCGGAGCAGCCCGGCCAGGTCGCCGCACAGGTCGCGGACCACCTGCTCCGCGCCCGGCCGAACGGTGACGATCAGGAAGATGGCCGCCCCGGTGAGCGGCGCGGCCACCGGCTGCGGGATGGTCACCGCCTGGCTGGCCGGCCCGGCGCCCCCGGCGTCGGCGCTCACAGATGCGGCCGGAGCAGGGTCAGGTCGGCCGGGGACAGCCGGTCCCGGGCCGTCTTGGCCTGGTGCCAGTACGGGTACAGCAGCACCGGGGCGCTGACCTTCTCCAGCCGCCGGAAGTCGTCCGGAGTCAGCTCCAGGTCGGCCGCGGCCAGGTTGTCGGCCAGTTGCGCGCTGGTCCGCGCGCCGATCACCACCGACGTCACCGCGGGCTTGTCGAGCAGGTAGGCCAGCGCGACCCGGGCCGCCGACACGCCGTGCTGCCCGGCGATGTCGACCAGCACGTCCACCGTGTCGTACAGCTTGGCCGCGTCGTATACCGGCGGCTCGTTCCAGTCGGTGAGCTGCCGTGAGCCGGAGCCCGGCCGCTGGTCCCGGCGGTACTTGCCGGACAGCAGGCCGCCCGACAGCGGGCTCCACACCAGCACGCCCAGGCCCTGGTTAACGGCCACCGGGATCAGCTCGTACTCGGCGTCCCGGGACTGCAGCGAGTAGAAGATCTGCTCGCTGACGAACCGGGGCAGCCCGTCGCGGCTGGCGATGCCGAGCGCCTTCATCAGCTGCCAGCCGGCGTAGTTGGAACAGCCGACGTAGCGCACCTTGCCCGCGCGGACCAGCAGGTCCAGCGCCGCCAGCGTCTCCTCCAGCGGCGTCACGCCGTCCCACTCGTGCACCTGGTACAGGTCGATGTGGTCGGTGCGCAGCCGGCGCAGGCTGGCCTCGCAGCCGGAGACGATGTGCTGCCGGGACAGCCCCGCGTCGTTCGGCCCGTCGCCCATGGCCATCCGGACCTTGGTGGCCACCAGCACCTCGTCGCGGCGGCCGTCCAGCACCTCGCCAAGGATCTCCTCGGCCAGCCCGTTCGAGTACACGTCGGCGGTGTCGATGAGGTTGACGCCGGCCTCCAGGCACATGTCCACCTGGCGCCGGGCCTCGTCCACTCCGGTCGACCCCACGCTGGCGAAATCCCCGGTTCCGCCGAACGTCATCGTGCCCATGGTGAGCACGGAAATCTTCAATCCTGATCTGCCCAGATTCCGGTATTCCACGGATCCGACCCTACTCAGCCGCGGTCCGCGCTGCCTGTCACCTCCCGGGCCAGCGGCACGACCTCTTCGGCGAACACGCGGGACTGCCGCTCCCGGTCCGCGGACGGCCAGAAGATGAACGCGTTCATCTGCTGGTTCTCGTAGAGATCGGCCAGCGTGTCCACCCAGCGCTGCGGCGGCCCGTGGAATGGTCCCTCGTCCTGGTCCGAGATGAGTCCCATCACGTTGTACAGCCGGGTGATCTGGTCCGGGTCGCGGCCCGCCGCCAGGGCGGCGTCGTCGATGATGCCGTTCAGCTCGGCCAGCCGCTCCGGCGGGACGTAGGGCGCGGACACCGACCAGCCGTCGGCCTTCTCGCCGACCAGCGCCACCGCCCGCGGCCCGCGCACGCCCAGCCACAGCCCGATCGGGTGCGCGGGCGGCGGGCCGGGCTGCACGTCCGGGGCCGAGTAGACGCTGCCCTGGAAGCCGAACGGCTCGCCCGCCCAGGTGGCCCGGATGATGTCGATGGCCTCGCTGAGCGCGGCGATCGACTGGGCCGGGGTGCGCCGCGGACCGCCCATCCCGGCGATGCCGTCGGCGAACGCGCCGGCGCCCAGGCCGAGCTCGAACCGCCCGCCGCTCAGCACGTCGATGGTGGCCGCCTGCTTGGCCAGCATGGCCGGCGGCCGGAGCGGCAGGTTGGCCACGTTGGGGAAGAAGTGCACCCGGCTGGTCCGCGCGGCCAGCCAGGTGATCAGGCTCAGCGTGTCCACGAAGCCGGCGTTGTACGGGTGGTCCTGGAGGCCGGCGTACTCGAGCCCGGCTTCGTCGGCGACGGCGGCGATCCGCCCGGCGATGGCCAGGCCGCCAGAGTTGGGGTCAACGTTCAGGCCGAACGCGGCTGGCTGTGCCATGGCGGCTCCTTCCGGGAGGCCGGGTCGCCCGTTGCGACCCGGGTCAGCGCCCGGGCGAGCAGTTGCTGCTCCTCCGGGGTCAGGCGGTCGAGCAGCAGGCTGCGGATGGTCTCCGCGTGCACGGCGGCGGCCCGGGCCAGCACGTCGCGGCCGGCCTCGGTGATGCTGACCAGCACGCCCCGCCCGTCGCCGGGCGCGCCGGACCGGCGCAGCCAGCCCGGTCGCTCCAGCCGCGCCACCGCCCGGCTGAGCGATGGCTGGGTAAGACGGACCATATTGCACAACGCCCTCAACCGGAGGCCGCCGTCCGCCGCGTGCGCCACCCTGAGCAGCACTTCAAATTCGTGGATGCTCAGCCCGCAGGCCTGGTCCAGCGCGGCCGTCAGCTGGTCGGTGACGAGGGCGTGGGCGGCGCTCAGCGCGGTCCACGCCTGCGCGCAGGCGTAGTCCTGGCCGTCCGGGATGGTCTGGTCAGGCATGGGCCGCTCACCAGCCGGGCCAGCGGGTGAAGGTGCGCAGCGTGCCGGAGATCTCCTCTTCCTCGTACGCCAGGTGGGCCAGCAGGTCGGTGCTCAGCGCGGCCAGCGCCGCGATGAGCCGGTCCCGCGCCGCGCCGGGCTCGGCCAGCTCCTGGGTGGCCGCCTCGACGTCGCCGAGCAGCGTGGCTATGTGTTCATGATCGGCCTGCAGCTTGTCCACCACCGGGTTCAGCGCCGGGTTCGCCTGGCGCAGCGCCGGGAACAGCAGGTACGACTCGTGGCTGTGGTGCGAGTGCACGAACCGGCAGTGCCGCAGGCAGCCGACCTTGAGCTGCCACACCGGGCTGGCCGAGGCCAGCGCCTCGATGCCGCGCCGGATGGCGCCGGCCGGCTCGCCGGCCGCGGTGTCCGCGGCCAGCTGCCGGATCACGGCCAGGTCCTGCCGGATCATGTCGTGCACCCAGCGCAGCTCGGTCACCATGGCCTCGCCGCGCGGGTTCGCCGCGGGCTCATTCCCACCCTCTAGATGCATGCGCATGTATCTACGCTAGCACGCCGGGGGTGGGTGGCTGCGGTCTGGGTGGCTCCGGTACGGGCAGCGCGTAACTGATCAGGTCCGGGGTCACGGTCCTGGTCAGCCTGCCCTGGGCGGCCAGCAGGTCCAGGTGGACGCCGGTTTCGAGCACCGCCAGCATCTGGTTGAACGGGTCCAGCTCGGCGAACCGCCGCCCGCGCCGGGTCCACGGCAGGGCCAGCGCGGCCGCGTAGGCGGTGTGCTCGCCCGCGGCCACCCGGTGCAGGCAGGCGTCCAGCCGGTCCTCGTGGTGGGCCAGCAGTTCCAGCGCCCTGGTGTGGCTGCTGCCGCCGACCGGGCCGTGCGCGGGCAGCAGCCGCAGGTCGGGCAAGTCGAGCATGAGCCGCAGCGAGCGCAGGTAATCGCCCAGCGGCAGCTCGCCGGTGACCGGCTCGAAGCCGACCGACGGGGTGATGTGCGGCAGCACGTGGTCGCCCGCGAACAGCATCCCGGCCGCCTGGTCCGCGAACACGGTGTGCCCCTGGGTGTGGCCGGGCGTGGGCACCGCGAGCAGGTCGCGGCCGTCCAGCCCGATCGTGGTCCGGCCGGTGAGCCACTCGTCCGGGAACTCCCACACCTGCCGGCGGGGGCCGTCCCGGAACATCTCGCTGAGCGCGCGGATCACCGGCCCGGCCCCGGACTGCTGCAGCCGCCGCAGGTTGCCGGTGATGGTGGCCCGGTCCCGTTCCACCGAGCTGGTCAGCGACGGGCGGTCGCCGATGCCCAGCGCCACCCGGGTGCCGAACCGCTGCCGCAGGATGACCGCCATCGTGTAGTGGTCCCGGTGCACGTGAGTGACCAGGCAGCGGGTGATCTCCGCCGGGCCGCGGCCGAGCTGGCCGAGCGCCGCGTCGAGCAGTCCGCCGGTCTCGGCCAGGGCCCAGCCCGCGTCGATCAGCACCAGGTCGTCGCCGCTCTCGATGGCGTACACGTTGACCGCCCGGAGCCCGTCATTGGGCAGCGGCAGCGGGATCCGGTGCACGCCAGGCGCGACGGTGAACAGCCCGGGCTCGGTCCAGTCCGGGCAGGCCGGCATCAGCGCGCCGCTCATCAGGCCCCCGGCCGCAGCGCCCCGGCCGCCTCGGCCAGCACGGCCAGGTGGTCGTCCAGGCTGGCCAGCCCCGCGCCCATGGTGTTCACGGCCAGGTGCGTCGCGCCGGCGTCCTGCCACTGCCGGGCCTGCTCGGCCAGCTTGGCCACGCCGCCCCGCCAGCTGACCCGGCCCTCCATGCCGAGCTGGGCCGGATCGCGGCCCGCCGTGGCGGCGGCCGTGGCCACCACGGCCCGCGCCCGGTCCAGGTCCGGTCCCGGCCCGACTTGCGGGAACCAGCCGTCGGCCAGCCGCCCTATCCGCTCGTAAGCGCGCTCGGACTGGCCGCCGAACCAGACCGGGATCGGCCGCTGCACCGGCAGCGGCGCCAGCCCGGCCCCGGTCACCCGGTCGAACCGGCCGGCGAAGCTGACCGACCGCTCGGTCCACAGCCGGCGCATCAGCCCGACCTGCTCCTCGAGCCGCCGGCCTCGGGTGGTGAAGTCCTGCCCGAGCGACTCGTACTCCACCCGGTTCCAGCCCAGCCCGACGCCCAGCCGGAACCGGCCAGCGGAGAGCAGGTCCACCTCGGCGGCCTGCTTGGCCACCAGCGCGGTCTGCCGCTGCGGCAGGATGATGATCCCGGTGACCAGCTCCAGCGTGGTGATCGCGGCCAGGTAGCCGAACATCACCAGCGGCTCGTGGAACGTGGTCGTCACGTCGTACGGGCCGTCCCAGCCCTCGTGCACGGCCGGGTCGGCGCCCACCACGTGGTCGTAGGCCAGCACGTGGCGGTAGCCGAGTTCCTCGGCCCGCTGCGCGTACCTGCGCACCGCGGCCGCGTCCGGGCCGATCTCGGTCTGCGGGAAGACGACGCCGATCTGCATGCTGCCTCCTAGGTGTCCGCCAGGACGTCCAGCACCTGCTGGCCGTACCGGGCCAGCTTGGTCTCGCCCACGCCGCTGATCGTGCCCAGTTCGGCCAGGGTGGCCGGGGACGCGCTCGCGATCTGCCGCATGGTCGCGTCGTGGAAGATCACGTAGGCGGGCATGCCCTGCTCCTTGGCCGTGGCCGCCCGCCAGGCCCGGAGCCGCTCGAACACCGCCGCGGCCGCCGGGGCCAGTTCGGCCACCGGGGCAGCGGCGGCTTTCGCCGCCCGGGCGGCCTTGGCGCGGGCCTGCCGCTCCGGCTCCCGGCGCAACATGACCTGACGGCGGCGGCCGAGCACCTCCTGGCTGCCCCGGGTCAGGTCCAGCGTGCCGTAGTCACCGCTCACCGCGAGCAGCCCCTGGGCCAGCAGCTGCCGGGTCACCCCGCGCCACTCCGCCTCGGTCAGCTCGGTGCCGACGCCGAACACGGTCAGCGAGGCATGGTCGTTGTCGATGACCCGGGCCGTCTTCCGGCCCAGCAGGATGTCGATCACCTGGCCGGCCCCGTAGCGCTGGTCGCGTTCATGCTTCAGCCGGTACACCGTGGACAGCAGCTTCTGCGCCGGGATCGTGCCGTCCCAGGACTGCGGTGGGACCAGGCAGGTGTCGCAGTTGCCGCACGGGGCGGCCTGCTCGCCGAAGTAGGCCAGCAGCTGAGCGCGGCGGCACTCGACCGTCTCGCACAGCGCCAGCATGGCGTCCAGATGCCCGGACTGGCGACGGCGGTGGGCCAGGTCACCCTCGGACGTCTCGATCAGCTTGCGCTGCTGCACCACATCCTGCAGGCCGTAGGCCAGCCAGGCGGTGGACGGCGCCCCGTCCCGGCAGGCCCGGCCGGTCTCCTGGTAGTAGCCTTCCACCGACTTCGGCAGGTCCAGGTGCGCCACGAACCGCACGTCGGGCTTGTCGATGCCCATGCCGAACGCGATCGTGGCCACCATGACCAGCCCGTCCTCGCGGAGGAACCGGGCCTGGTGGGCCGCGCGGGTGGCGCTGTCCAGCCCGGCGTGGTACGGCAGCGCGGTGATCCCCTGGCCGGTCAGGAAGTCGGCCGTCTTCTCGACCGACGCGCGGCTGAGGCAGTACACGATGCCCGCCTCGCCCGGGTGCTCGGTCTGGATCAGGCGCAGCAGCTGGCGGGCGGGCTCGGCCTTGGGCTCGATGCGGTACTGGATGTTCGGCCGGTCGAAGCTGGCCACGGACTGGCGGGCCGTGGCCAGCCCAAGCCGGGACACGATCTCCGTCCGGGTGGCGCTGGTTGCGGTGGCGGTCAGCGCGATCCGCGGCACGTCGGGCCAGCGCTCGTGCAGCCCGGACAGCGTCAGGTAGTCGGGCCGGAAGTCGTGGCCCCACTGGGAGACGCAGTGCGCCTCGTCGATGGCGAACAGCGCCACCGTGCCCCGGTCCAGCAGGCGCAGCGTGGACTCGGCCCGCAGCCGTTCCGGCGCCAGGTAGAGCAGGTCCAGGTCGCCCGCGAGGAAGTCGGATTCCACCTGGCGGCGCTGGGCCGGATCCTGGGTCGAGTTGAGGAACCCGGCCCGGACGCCGAGCGCCCGCAGCGCGTCCACCTGATCCTGCATCAGCGCGATCAGCGGTGAGATGACCACGCCCGTGCCGCGGCGGACCAGCGCGGGAATCTGGTAGCACAGCGACTTGCCGCCGCCGGTCGGCATCAGCACCAGGGCGTCACCGCCGCCGATGAGGTGCTCGATGACGTCCTGCTGGGCACCGCGGAACGAGTCGTAGCCGAACACGCGGTGCAGCACCTGCAGCGCGTCGCTCATCGTGGCGCCCGGCCCGGTTGGCAGCACCCGGCGATTCTACGGCGGATGAGGTTCATCACGACGTGCGGGCGACCGCGCCGCCGAGCACGTAGTTGAGCATCCGGGCCGGGTGAGCCACGGTGGCGTCGATGCCCGGCGGGGCTAACGGGCTGGCCGGTGGCTGGGCATCGGGACCGCTTTCGGTCATGCGAGCCGCCCCCTCTCGGCGCGGATCACGGACGGGTGCAGCATAGCGGTGGCATCTGACGGCGCTTGAGGAGGTCGGTGTGGCACACCATCCGCTGATCGGTTATCTCGTCTGGGCGCTGCTGTTCGGCGCGTTGTTCGCCTGGGAAGGACTCGCGCTCAGCCATCTCAGCAACTACGTCCCGACGCTCAGCGACACGTTCCGGGCGATCATGCGCTACCCGTTCGGCCGGTGGGCGCTGTTCGCGCTGTGGCTGTGGTTCGGCTGGCATATCTTCGTCCGCGGCTGGCACTTCCTGCTCCGGGCCTGACGTGTCCTCGCACCTGCTCCGCTCGGACTTCGATCCGATGGTCGGCGGCTTCGTCATCATCATGCTGGCGCTGGCCGTCGGGCTCCGGCTGTCTCGCCGGCCCGGGGCCGCGGACCGCCGCGCGGCCCGTCCCCGGGTGGCTGGTTCCGGCGGGCCGGAGCTCGCGCCGGTCACCGCGGCGGGCTGGCGCCGGCTGGCCCGGCACGTGGCCGGCACCATGCTGGGCGGCTATCTGCTGCTGATGATCGTCGTGGTGCTCTACTACTACCTGGTGGCCCGGGTCGGCGGCGCGTTCATCGAGAGCGCGTTCACCGGCGGCGCCCTGCTGATCGGGCTGGCCGCGCCCGTGTTCGCCGCGGCGTCCTGGCTCACCGAGCGACTCCGGAAGGCATGACGGGGCTGGCGGACCGGGTCGCGGCGTGGAGTTCGAGGAGTACGACACGCCGGAGACGCGGACCGAGAACGGCGTTGCCCGGATGCCGGGTGGGGGCGAGGCGGCGTGGTTCAAGGACTCGGAAGGCAACCTGGTCGGCCTTGTTCCAGCCTGACGAGAATCAGCCGGCCCACCCCTACGGCTTGCGGCCCACCCCGGCCAGGAACCAGACGCTGCTCGGGTCGTCCGGCACGTCCTCCGGCGCGTCCGGCCGCCACTGCGGCAGGTAGACCAGGCCCGGCTCGACCAGGTCGAAGCCGGCGAACAGCGCCATGATCTCAGCCCGGGACCGGATCCGCCCCTCGCTGGGCACGCCGCTCTGGTACACCTTCTCGGCCGCCTTGGCCACGGCCTGGCTCTCGTCGGTGGCGTGTGCCAGCACCAGGTAGCTGCCCGGCGCGAGCCGGTCACGCAGCGCCGCCACGCAGCCCGCCGGGTCGTCCAGGTCGCTGATGAAGTGCAGCACGGCCGCCAGCAGCAAGCCGACCGGCTGGGTGAAGTCGATCAGCTGGCGGGTGACGGAATGGCCCAGCACCTGGTCCGGATCACGGACATCACCGTCGATCACGGCCGCGTTCGGATCGGCGGCCAGAATGGCCTTGCTGTGCGCGATGGCCACCGGGTCGATGTCCGCGTAGACGACCCGCGCGGCCGGGTCGGCCCGCTGGGCCACCTCGTGCACGTTGCCCTGGGTCGGGATGCCCGAGCCGATGTCCAGGAACTGGCGGATGCCGGCCGCGGCCAGGAACCGGACGGCCCGGCCGATGAACGCCCGGTTGGCCCGGGCGATCAGCCGCACGTTGGGTTCCACGGCGGCGATGGACCGGCCCATGTCCTGATCGGCGAGGAAGTTGTGGGTACCGCCGAGCCAGTAGTCGTAGACCCGGGCCGGGTTGGCCCGCTTGGTGTCCACCCCGGGGGGCACCCACTCGGGATCCTCAGCCACGCTGCCTCCTGTGCGGCCAGTCCTGGCCGGTCAGCTCTGGGTTGGGCCGCGCCACGGCCGGACCCTGGCTGCGAGTTTCGGCCATTACTGGCTATTCCTGGGTTACGTAGCAGAATATGCCAGTGCGCCGGGTTTAAGATGAGCCGCCAGCAGCCCCGGCGAACATGGTCTCATGATTGGTGACAGCACTCTCGTGCCGCCCGCTCCCGGCGGCCCGGACCTGGCCGCCCTGGCCGCCCTGGTCACGTTCACCGTGAACCCGGCGGGGCGGCTGGAGTCGTGGAGCCGGTCCGCCGAGCGGCGGCTGCGCCGTCCGGCGGCCGATGTGCTCGGCCGGCACGTGTGCGACGTGCTGCTGACCGGAGCGGAGCACCGTGATCTGGTCGACCGCGCGCTGGCCGAGGTGGCCGCGGGCCAGGTGTGGACCGGGCAGGTGGCCGCGGACGAGGCCAGCCCGGCCCTGCTGATCCGGTGCGAGCCGCTGCCCGGGCCGGCGCCCGGCGTGCTGGTCATCGCCCAGCTCAGCCCGATCCAGTCCGTGGCCACGCCACCCCAGGCCGCCAGCGACCTGCTGGCCGAGGCGGCGGCCCGGATCGGCAGCACCCTGGACCTGACCCGGACGGCGGACGAGGCGGTCGGGGTGGCGGTGCCCGCGTTCGCCGACGGCGCCGTCATCTACCTGGCCGAGCGGCTGCTGGCCGACGAGTTCAGCGGCCCGGTGGCCGGGCATACCGCGGTGGCCCGGCGGGTCGCGGTCCGGCTGGCTGGCCAGCCGGACTACGGGCCGGGTGGCCCGCTTCCCGTGGGGGAGGTGCTGGCGTTCGGCCCCGGCACGCCGCAAGGCCAGGTGATGGTGCTGGGCGCGACGTTACGGTACGACCGGCTGGACACCGAGACCGCGGCGCGGATCGGCCGGTACCCGGCGGGCCGGGAGATCGCCGCGGGCTACACCAGCTACCTGGCCGTGCCGCTGCCGGCCCGGGGGGCCGTACTGGGCTGCGCCACGTTCGCCCGGGGCCCGGGGCGGCCGCCGTTCGGCCCGGCCGACGCCGAACTGGCCGGCGGGCTGGCCGATCGCGCGGCGTCGTGCCTGGACAACGCCCGGCGCTACAGCCAGGAGCGGCGCACCGCGCAGGCGTTGCAGCGCGGCCTGCTGCCGACCCGGCCGGAGGTCCCGCCTGGGCTGGAGGTCGCGCACTCCTACCGGCCGGTCGGCGCGAACATGGTCGGCGGGGACTGGTACGACATCGTGCCGCTGTCCGGCGGCCGGGCGGTGCTGATCGTCGGTGACGTGATGGGCCATGGCCCGGAGGCCGCCGCGGTCATGGTGCAGCTGCGCACGGCCGCGCACACCCTGGCCGACCTGGAACTGCCGCCCGCGGCCGTGCTGCGCAAGCTGGACCGGCTGGCCGCCGGTCTGCCTGGCGGCCCGTTCGCCACCTGCGTCTACGCGGTGCTCGACCCAGCAGAGAGCAGCTGCCTGATCGCGGAGGCCGGGCACCTGCCGCCGCTGCTGACCCACGGCGACGGCCGCACCGAAGTGCTCGACCTGCCGCCGGGGCTGCCGCTCGGCCTGGGCGGCGAGGAGTTCCAGCCCACCCAGTTCAGCCTGCCGCCGGGCGCCACCCTGGCGCTGTACACCGACGGCCTGGTGGAGAGCCGCACCCGGCCGCTCGGCGACGGCATGGCCGAGCTGGCCGAGGTGCTCAGCGTGGCCCTGACGCCGCGGCGGCCCGCGCTCGACGCGGCCTGCGCGGCGGTCACCACCCGGCTGCTACAGCACGGCGAGGACGACATCACCCTGGTGCTGGCCCGGCTCAGCCCGGCCTAGCGCCCGGACGTGGCCCAGCGGCGCATGGTGTCGATGCGGGCCCGGATCTGTTCCGCGGTGGCCTGCGGCAGCGGCGGCCCGCCGCAAGCGCGGCGCAGGTCGGCGTGCACCGCCGCGTGCGGCTGCCCGGTCCGGTGGTGCCAGGCGCCGACCAGGCCGTTCAGCTCCTTGCGCAGCGCGGCCAGGTTCTCCCGGGTGACCGGCGCGGCGGGCGCGGCAGGCCCGGCCGCGTCCCCGGCGGGCCGGGCGGCCCAGGCCGGCGCGGCGCCGGCCCGCGCGGAACCGGCCTGCGCGCTGCTCCGCAGCTGATCCGACTGCCGTTTGCGCAGCAGCAGCG
This sequence comes from uncultured Actinomycetes bacterium, assembly GCA_963717125.1. Classification (GTDB taxonomy): domain Bacteria; phylum Actinomycetota; class Actinomycetes; order Streptosporangiales; family Streptosporangiaceae; genus RYN-230. The sequence goes on along the minus strand of CAVQVG010000015.1, from coordinate 590,698 downwards.
CGACCTGGTCCGGCTCCAGCAGCCCGGGCAGCCCGAGGAAGTCCTCCTCGGCCGCGCTGGTGCCGAACTCGGCCCCGTCGTACAGCACCCGGTCGAAGTGCGCGGACGCCTGCAGCGCCTCGAACGGCAGCGCGTCGTCGAGCTGATCCGGGGTGTCCCGCTGGCGCTCCGCCGCGGCCAGCGCCTGTTCCTCCGCGTCGTCTGGCGCGGCGTGCAGCACGTGGTCGCGTTCGGCTTCCAGCTCCGCGGCGTAGCCGAGCAGCACCGGGATCGAGGGCAGGAACACCGACGCGGTCTCGCCGCGCTGCCGGGCCCGGACGAACCGGCCCACCGCCTGGGCGAAGAACAGCGCGGTGCCGACGCTGGTGGCATACACCCCGACGGCCAGCCGCGGGATGTCCACCCCCTCGGAGACCATCCGGACCGCGACCATCCAGCGGTCCGCGGAGTCCGCGAACGCGGCGATCTTCCGGCTGGCCGCCGGGTCGTCGGACAGCACGACCACCGGGCGGCTGCCGGTCAGCCGGCGTAGCCGCGCGGCGTAGGCGCGGGCGTCCTCGTGGTCGGTGGCGATGACCAGGCCGGCCGCGTCCGGCATGCCGCGGCGCACCTCGGTCAGCCGCTTGTCCGCCGCCTCCAGCACCCGCTGCACCCACTCGCCCTCCGGGTCCAGCGCGGTGCGCCAGGCCTGGGCCAGCTGGTCGGCCAGCATCGGGGCGCCCAGGGTGCCGGTGATCTCGTCGCCGGCCCGGGTCCGCCAGCGCATCTCGCCGGAGTAGGCCAGGAAGATCACCGGCCGGACCACGCCGTCCTCCAGGGCCGGGCCGTAGCCGTAGACGTAGTCCGACACGCTGCGCCGGCCGCCGTCCGGTTCCGGTGCGTAGCTGACGAACGGGATCGGGTTGGTGTCGGTCCGGAATGGCGTCCCGGTCAGCCCCAGCCGCCGCCGGGCGGGCTCGAACGCCGCGCGGACGGCCTCGCCCCACGACAGCGCGTCCCCGGCGTGATGGATCTCGTCGAAGATGACCAGCGTTCGCCGGTTCTCGGTGCGCTGCCGGTGCAGCACCGGGTGGGCGGCCACCTGCGCGTACGTCACCGCGACCCCGGTGAAGTCGGCCGACGTGCGGCCCTGCGCGTTGCGGTAGCTGGAGTCCAGCGCGATGCCCACGTGGTGCGCGGCCTGCGCCCACTGGTACTTGAGGTGCTCGGTCGGGGTGACCACGGTCACCGCGGCGATCTCGCGCCGGGCCAGCAACTCGGCGGCGACTGTCAGCGCCCACGCGGTCTTGCCCGCGCCCGGCGTCGCGACCAGCAGGAAGTCGCGCCGCGACCGTCCGAAGTACGCCCGGTAGGCCGCTTTCTGCCAGCCCCGCAAGCTGAGCAGAAGATCTGGCCTAACGCTCCCGACTGGGCGGCTGCCGTCATCCTCGGGCGCGGTTGCGGGGGTCGTCACAGGGACGGAAGGCTACCAGCGGCCGCCGGGCCGGGCGGGCTACTGGTCGCGCGCGTCCGCTATTGTCTGGTCGGCTGCGCCGACCTCGGTGCGGAGCGCCGATCGGGGGGTCCGGGGGGTCGTCCCCCCGGGCTAGCGCTGCCGGCTGGCTCGCCGTCCTCTTCGGCTGGCTCGCCGTCCTCGTCCTCCGGCGCGGCGCGGGGCCGGCCCCGGCCGCGCATCCGGCCCGCGTGGCCGGGCAGCCGGCCAGCGTCGGCCAGTGCCCGGCGGAGCAGGAATTCGATCTGGGCATTGGTGCTGCGCAGCTCGTCGGCGGCCCACCGGGCCAGCGCGTCGTGCACGGCCGGGTCCAGCCGCAGCAGCATCCCCTTGCGTTCACTCAACCGACTGCACGCCGTTCCGTCACTGGTACAGGGACCCGGTGTTGACCACCTGCTGGGTGGCCTGCTCGCTGCACAGCACGACGAGCAGGTTGGACACCATGGCCGCCTTGCGCTCCTCGTCCAGCTCCACCACGTCCTGTTCCTCGAGCCGCCGCAGCGCCAGGTTGACCATGCCGACCGCGCCCTCGACGATCCGCGTCCGCGCCGCGACCACGGCACCGGCCGCCTGGCGGCGCAGCATGGCCTGGGCGATCTCCGCCGCGTAGGACAGCCGGGTGAGCCGGGACTCGATGATGGTCACCCCGGCCGACGCGACCCGGGCGGCGATCTCGGCGGACAGCTGCGTGGTGATCTCGTCCGCGTTGACGCGCAGCGACAGCTGGCCCGGCCCACCGGTGTTGTCGTAGGGGTAGCTGGTGGCGATGTGCCGGACCGCCGTCTCGGTCTGGATGGCCACGAACTTCACGAAGTCATCCACCGCGTACAGGGCTTGGGCAGTGTCCCGGACCTGCCAGACGACCACGGCCGCGATCTCGATCGGGTTGCCGTCGGCGTCGTTGACCTTGGCCAGCGCGGTCTCGTGGTTGCGGATCCGGGTGGATATCTTGCGCCGCTTGGTGAACGGGTTGACATAGCGCATCCCGGGCTGCCGAACCGTGCCGTTGTACTGGCCGAACAGCTGTATCACCCGGGCCTCACCGGCCTGGATCGGGGTCAGGCCAGCCAGCATCAGCGGGCCGGCGATCCAGAGCAGGACGATGAGGAAGGCCAGCCCGCCCGCCGCGCCGCCGCTGGCGTTGTGCGCGATCACGGTCACCCACACCGCGACCGCCAGGATGACGATGCCGGCCAGCAGCACCGGCACGCCCGGGGCGGACGCGGCCGCCCGCTCGGTGAGCGGCTGGCCGGGCCGGCGCGGGTCCGGGGCGAGCGGGCCAGGCGCCATGACGCCCGCTGCTCCGGGCGCGGGAACGTGGGAGTCTGGTCTCTGCGGGGCAGGGGGCTGGGTGCCGGGCGCCTCCGAGTTGGGCGCGGCTGGGCTATCTGTGGCCATCGCGGGCCTCCTCAACGTCTATGGCTGATACTAGACGCTTATCATAATGATATCTATTTTTCTCGGCAAGGCCGGCGTGTCGCGCCTGGCCGGCCGGCGTGTCGTGCCGTGACTGGCCAGCTGGCCGCGCCCGCGGCCCGCGGGCGGGCCCCTGCACCGGCCCGCGAGCCAAGCGGCCGGTCAGTGCACGGCCGCCACCCCGGCCAGCAGCAGCAGGATCGACACCGTCGCGAGCAGGATGCGGGCCAGCAGCGGTTGCAGGTACATGACGCTCTCCTTGGGCGCGCCGGGCTGCTCCGGCCGCCTGGGCCGGCCCGGTCACCAAGGAGAGAGGCGAACCCCCGCGCCGCCAACAGGTTTCCCCGGGCAATCTCGACTACATGGGTGCAACAGTCAGGTAGTTGGGTGTGCATGGCTGAAACAGTCATGTAGTGCGAGACAGGGCGAGCCGGGGCGGCGGGCGGGTGGCTGAAAGTTTGGTGTCGTGCGGGGCGGCGGCCAGGAAGCGGTGCCGGGGGACGGCAGGTTCCGGTCGGCAAGATTGCCGGCGTCAGCCCGCGCCGCTGCGGCTCCGCTCGCATATCGTTGGGGCATGGGAAAAATCCTGCTGTTCCTGGTCGGCGTGTTCGCGGTGATCATGCTCATCTCGATAGTGATCTCCGCGCTGCACTTCCTGTTCTTCGTGGCGCTGATCGCGGTGATCGTGGTGGGCGCGCTGCGTCTCACCGGCGGCATGCGGCGCCGCCGCGGGGCGCGCTGGTAGCCCGCGGCGCCAGGCAGCCCTTCAGCAGTGCAGCCATTCAGCTATGACGCGCTGCCTGGCCGGGTGGTGTTCGGCCCAGGCGCGGCCCGGGCCGGGCTGGCTGACGAGGTCAGCCGGCTGGGCGCGGCCCGCCTGCTGCTGATCACCACCCCGCGCGGGGAGCCGCTGGCCCGCGAGCTGGCCGCGCCGCTCGGCGGTCAGGTGGCCGGAGTTTTCACCGGCGTACGCGAGCACGTGCCGGCCGAGGCCGCCGCGGCGGCCCGCGGCCAGGCCGCCGGGATCGCGGCCGACGCGGTGCTCACCATCGGCGGCGGGTCGGCCACCGGCACGGCCAAGGCGGTCGCGCTGACCACTGGCCTGCCGGTGATCGCCATCCCGACGACCTACGCCGGGTCCGAGGTGACCCCGGTCTGGGGGCTGACCGAGGGGGAGCGGAAGACCACCGGAACCGATCCCCGGGTGCTGCCCCGGGTGGTGATCTATGACCCCGAGCTGACCCGGTCGCTGCCGGCCGGACTGACCGCGGCCAGCGGGCTGAACGCGCTGGCGCACTGTGCCGAGGCGTTCTGGGCGCCCGGCCGCAACCCGGTCACCGCGCTGGCCGCCGAGGAGGGCATCCGGGCGCTGGCCCGGGCGCTGCCGCTGGCCGTCAAGGACGGCGCGGACCTGGACGCCCGCGGCGACCTGCTGTACGGCGCCTACCTGGCCGGCACCGCGTTCGCCGCGGCCGGCGCCGGGCTGCACCACAAGATCTGTCATGTGCTGGGCGGCCGGTACGGCCTGCCGCACGCGCAGACGCACGCCATCGTGCTGCCGTACGTGCTGGCGGTCAACCTGCCCGCCGCGCCGGACGCCGCGGCCCGGATCGGCCAGGCGCTCGACGAGGCCGGGCTGGACGGCACGGTTCCGGCGGCCGCGGTGCAGGCCCTGGCGGCCCGGCTGGGCCTGCCGGGCGGGCTGCGCGACATCGGGCTGCGCGAGGAGCAGATCGACGAGGCGGCCCGGCTCATCGAGCCGGCCGTGCCCGCGGACAACCCGGTGCCGGCCGGCGCGGACGCGCTGCGCACCCTGCTGCACGCCGCCTGGGCGGGCGCCCCAGTGACCAGCCCGGCCAGCCAGCCGGGTGGCGACGCCGCGGTGCAGGCGGCCCGGGAGGCGGCGGTCACCGCGCAGGTGCTGGCCAGCTTCGCCGGCGCGGCATCACCGCGGTACCGCGAGGTCGCGCAGAGCCTGGTGCGGAACCTGCACACATTCGCCCGGGAGATCCAGCTGACCCAGGCGGAGTGGCAGTTCGGCATCGACTTCCTGACCCGGGCCGGGCACCTCACCAACGACCGGCGGCAGGAGTTCATCCTGCTGTCCGACGTGCTCGGCCTGTCCATGCTGACGATCGGGATCAACGCGCCCGCGTCGGCTGGGGCCACCGAGTCCACCGTGGTCGGCCCGTTCTTCACCGGCGGCGCGCCGGAGATCCCGCTGGGCGGCGACATCGCGGGCAGCGCCCGGGGCCGCCCCTGCTACGTGTCCGGCACCGTGACCGACACGGCCGGGCGGCCCATCCCCGGTGCCCGGATCGACATCTGGCAGTCCGACGAGGACGGGTTCTACGACGTGCAGTACCCGGATGACCGGACGGCCGCCCGGGGCTGGCTGCGCAGCGGCCCGGACGGCGGCTACCGGTTCTGGTCGGTGCACCCGGCACCGTACCCGATCCCGGACGACGGGCCGGTCGGCGAGCTGCTCACAGCGGCAGGCCGCGGCCCGATGCGGCCCGCGCACCTGCACTTCAAGGTGGCCGCCGCCGGCTACCGCCCGCTGGTCACGCACATTTTCGTGGCCGGCGACCCATACCTGGACCGGGACGCCGTGTTCGGTGTCAAGGAGAACCTGATCGTCGAGTTCACCGAGCATCCCCCGGGGGCCGCCCCGGAGGGCCGGGCGCTGGACGAACCGTGGAGCCGGGTCATTTTCGACCTGGTGCTCGCCCCGGCCGCGGACCCGGCGTCCTAGCCGTGGCCCTGCGGCACGCGATGCTGGTCATCACCCGGGCGGTCTTCGACGTCGTGCAGATCCCGGGCGAGCAGCCGCTGGTGGTGGCCAAGGACGCTGGGGACGAGGCGGCCCGGCAGTGGTGGGACGACCATGTCCGGGCGGCCGCGGCCGGTGTCTTCGGGCGGACCAGCGCGGGCTGGGACCAGCAGCTGGCCGAGTGGCAGGCGGCCACCCAGGTCCAGGTGGGCAAGGAACGGCTGCACGACGGCGGACCCCGGGTGGAGGTGGCCCGGATCACGTTCCCGGACGGCACCGACGCCGTGGTTGACCCGGCGGCGGCGCACGACTACATCACCGAGGAGTTCCAGGCCCGGTTCCCGCAGCCCACGGTGGCGGCCCAGTTCGCCGACTGGCGGGAGGCGGTGCAGATCGCCGAGCTGCGCACCTGGACCGGCTGGTTGTACCAGGGCGCGGACCGGATGGGCGTGGATATCGGGCTGCCGGTGGCCGAGTTCGGCTACCCGATCCGGGAGGTGCTCGGCTGCCTGGACCGGCTGGCTGCGGACGGCTGGCAGATCGTGCACGTGTCCGAGGACCGGGCCGGCCACCCACCGGACGGCGAGCTGATCAGTGAACTCGGCGTCGGCACCGTGCGCTACCTGCTCAGCCGGCCCGGTTGAATCATGGTGCCGCTGCCCCAGTGGGCGAACAGCCAGCCGGTACTGCACGCTGCCCACGGAGCCGGTAACTGGATCGGCGCCGCTAGTGCGCTCATTCACGATGACTACATTTACCTTGCCTATCGTGACCGGCACCCAGTCGAGCAGGGCCGGGGGAACCGGGCCTACGTAGCCCGCTCCCCGATTGACAACGGTGTCCATTTCGAAACGTTGTGCGCCATCGACAAAGCGGACATGGACGCGGAGTCGCTGGAACGCCCGGCGCTGGACGTGACACCTGACGGCGCCTGGCACCTGTACCTGAGCTGCGCCACGTTCCACTCCAAGCACTGGCGCATCGAGAGACTGCGCGCGAGCTGCCCAGCGGATTTCAGCGCCAGCACCCGGGAAGTCGTCTTCCCGGGCAGCGCGGCCTTCGGCATCAAAGATCCGGTGCTGCTCCGTGACCACGATCTGCGCATCTGGGCAACGCTGCACCCGCTGACCGAAGGCGATGACGACGCCGACCGGATGATCAGCGTGGAGGCCGTCAGCTGCGAGACGGTCATGGCGCCGGAGCCGGGCACGTGGTACAGCCGCGGCACGCGGATAACGGCGGTCATTGACGAGTTCGCTTATTTCGACGGCCGGGCATCGGCGGCCCAGAACTTCGAGGAACGAACCGGGGTCGCCCGGTGGCGCGAGTCGCGGTATGTGCCGGAGGCTGGCCCGGCGTCCAGTCCGTTCGGTGGGGGCGCGCTGCGCTACGTGTCAGTGCTCACTCTGCCGGATGGACATCAGCGGCTGTACTACGAAAGCGCAACCGAGTATGGCAGTCATGAACTGCGCACCGAATTGCGCTAGCCGGGCTGGCCGCTGGCCGCGGCCACGTTGGTCAGGCTCTGCCGGACCACCTGGGTCAGCCGGTCCCCGGGCGGCAGCACCCGCTCGCACCGGGCCAGGGTCTCCCGGAGCACGCTCTGCGCGTCGGTCAGCCGGCCCACCGCGTAGTAGGCGGTGGCCAGGCTCAGGCAGCGGGCCAGGGTGTCCGGGTGATCGGGGCCGAGCACGTGGTCGTAGCCGGCCACGGTCTGCTCGTACATCTGCAGCGCGGACGCCATCCGGCCCGCCGCGTGGTACGCGGCGGCGAGGTTCCCGCGGGCGGCGATGGTGTCCAGGTGGTCCCCGCCGAGGACCTTCTCCCGGTCGGCCAGCACCCGCTTGTAGTGCGCGATCGCGTCCTTTACCCGGCCGTCGGCCAGGTAGGTGTCGGCCAGCTGCTGCCGGGTGGTCAGCGTGTCCGGATGCTGCGCGCCCTGGGTCCGCTCCCGGTCGGCCAGGGTGCGCTGGTACAGCGGGACGGCCTCGGAGAACTGGCCCGCGGCCCGGTAGGCGGCGGCCAGTTCGTCCCGCGCGGCCAGGGTGTCCGGGTGGTCCGGGCCGCGCAGCCGCTGGTACTCGGTGACCGCGCCGCCCAGCACGGCGATCGCGTCGGTGGACTGGCTGGCCGCCATCAGGGCATGACCCAGGTCGCGGCGGCCGGCGGCGGTGCCGGGGTGGTCCGGGCCGAGCGCCTGGGCCCGGTTGGCCAGCACCCGCTCGTACCAGGCCACGGCCTCGTCCGGCCGTCCGGCGGCCAGGTACGCCTCGGCCAGCCGCTCGTCGATGGCCTGCGAGTCCGGGTGCGCGGGCCCGAGCGTGGTCTCGCACGCGGTGGCCAGCGCCTGCCAGTAGGCCACGGCCGGCCCGCTGAGCCCGGCCGCGTCCAGGCTCTGCCCGGCGCGGAGCAGCAGCGGATGGCAGCCCTTGGCCAGCAGCAGCTTGCCGCCGGTCTGCTGCAGGCTGGCCGCGCAGCAGCGCAGGCGGTCGGCCAGCCAGGCATCCTGGTCGTCCCGGGGCCACGCGGCCAGCAGCGCGTCCGCGGCCACCAGCACGGCCCGGTCCCGCATCGGGGCCGGCGTCGCGGCCTGCACTGCATCCTGGACGACCGTGCTCATCCGGACTATGGGCGGGGTGGCCGCGGCGTCGATGTCCAGCAGGCCGGTCCGTTCCAGGACGAGCAGCGCGTCCCGGGCCCGCTCGCGCTCGCCGCCAGCCGGGGCGGCGCCGCCCGCGGCCGAAGCGGCCAGGTAGTCGGTGGCCGCCTGGGTGCTGAACACGGTGGCCGGGATGCCGTGCCCGTCCAGCAGCGCGGTCAGCGCCAGCAGCGGCTGGACCGCACCGCCCGGGGCCAGCCGGTCGGCCTGCTCCACCGAGAACCGCCAGGTGACCGCCGCCGCGGGCGGTTTCGCCCCGGGCACCTCGGTGAGCTGGGCCCGCCGGTCCACGAAGTAGCCGCGGTAGTCCCGGCAGGACAGCGCCGAGCTGGCGATCACCCCGCTGGCCTGGGCCAAGGCGAGCGGCTCGTTGCTCAGGTCGGCGACCAGGTCGATGGCGCCCAGCCGCTGGTCGGTGTCCGCGGTCAGGCGGCCCATCAGGTAGCTGAGCGCCTCCCGGGGACTGAACGGCCCGACCGGGACGGCCCGTACCTGGCCCTCGGCCGGCAGCGCGGCCGGGCTGGCCGCGGTGACCAGCACCCGGCCGGCCGGGCCGTCCGGCCATAGCCCGGCCAGGTCGGCCGCGGTGGTCAGGTCATCGAGCACCACCAGCCAGGGCTGGCTGGTCTGGGCCAGCCAGCCGACGAACCCGGCCGCGATGGCGTCGGTGTCGCCGGCGGCGTCGCTGCCCAGCACCGTCAGCGCGGCCTGCGCGTAGCTGGTCAGCACCGAGGCCCGGTCGCTGGCCACCACCCAGACCAGCAGGGTCACGTCACCGGACTGCCACAGGGACTCGGCCGCGTAGACGGCGAGCTGGGTCTTGCCGCAGGCGCCCAGCCAGTCGCGGACCCCGGCGGTGGCGGGCCGCGCCGGCACCAGGGCCACGGTGGCCCCGGGCGTCAGCACCGTGGCCAGGTTGGGCGACGTCTCCGGCCGCGTGCTGAACCCGTCGGCCAAGGGCGGCACGGTGCCCGACCGGACCGGACGGGCCGGCTGGCCTTCCGGCCACTCGGCCGGCCCGCCGGCCGGCATCTGGCTGATCACCCGACATCACCTAAATCTGCGGTGCTGATACGTGAGAAGTCGCTGCCGCCTGCCATGGCCCGGAGCCGTCTGCTGGCCGGCCGGCCAGCACATGTTCTAGCAGGGTGATCAGGACCTGTTTGACGGAATCCAGCTTTCGGGCATCGCACAGCACGGCCGGTACCCGCGGATCGAGGTCGAGCGCGGCACGCACTTCAGCAAGATCGTAGCGGGCCGCGCCGTCGAAGCAGTTGATGGCGACCACGAAAGGCAGCCCGTGCTTCTCGAAATAGTCCACCGACGCGAAGCAGTCGGCCAGCCGCCGGGTGTCGGCCAGCACCACGGCGCCCAGCGCCCCGTAGCACAGGTCATCCCACATGAACCAGAAGCGCTCCTGGCCGGGCGTGCCGAACAGGTACAGCACCCGGGCCTGATGCAGGGTGATCCGGCCGAAGTCCATCGCGACCGTCGTGGTCGTCTTGGCCTCGACGCCGCTCAGGCTGTCGTAGTCCACGCCCGCGCTGGTCAGGTTCTCTTCGGTGCGCAGCGGCCGGACCTCGCTGATCGACCCGACCAGCGTGGTCTTCCCGGCGCCGAAGCCCCCCGCAACTATGATCTTGAAAACGGCGAGGCTGCTGTCCGCCTGCTCAGAGGGCGCGGAGTCCATGCAGTACCTCCCTGAGCAGATCGGTGCTGGGCTGCTGGCCGGCTGGCCGCTGCGGCAGCACCTGGATCCGCCCGGACTGGATGAGATCGGCGAGCAGCACCCGGACCACGCCGAGTGGCAGCGCGGTGTCGGACGCCACATCGGCCACCGTAGCTGGGCGGCGGCACAAGCTCACAATCCGGCGGTGCTCCGGGCTGAACTCGATCGGGTCGTCGTCCGCGCTGCCCCGCCCCGCCGCCACCACGATCGTGATCAGGTCGAGCTTCTCACCGTCGGCTGGCTCGGTGCGGCCTCCCGTCACCGCGTAGGGGCGAACGACGGGGCCAGCGTTGCGGTCAACCCACTTGTTTTCCGCGCCCATCGCGGGTTACTCCACCGCTATCTTCGCGGCCGGGAACCTGGGCCGCGCTTCCAGGTGCGGGCCGGCCCGCTTGACCAGCAGAGCCATCTCGTAGGCCAGCAGGCCCGCGTCGGCGTCGGCCGGGCAGAGCACGGCCAGGCAGCTGCCGTGGCCGGCCGAGGTGATGAACAGCAGAGCCTGCTCCAGCTCGACAATGGTCTGCCGGACCGCACCCACCCCGAAGTGCTGCCCAGCGCCACTGGCCAGGCTCTGCACCCCGGCCGCGAGGGCGGACATCCGTTCCGCGTCGTCCCGGGGCAGGCCGGCCGACTTGGCGATGACCAGCCCGTCGTTGGACAGGATCACCGCCTGCTGGAAGTGGCTCACCCGGTCGGCGAGGTCGTCGAGCAGCCAGCTCAGGTCCGGCCCCGGGTCGCCCGCCGGGTGGTCGGCCATCACGTCTCCTCGCCGTGCGCCGCCGGGGAGCCTGGCCGCGGGCTGGCCGGGCGCGCCGCGTCGGGAGGATCATTCAGGCGGCCGCGCCGCCAGCCGGTCTGCAACGACGCGGCCAGCGCCCGGGCCTGTTCCGGGCTGCGGTCCCCGGACGGGTCGGCGGCCGGTTCCGCGGCGGCCGGTTCCGCGCTGTCCCGCAGGTGCGGGGACAGCGCGGCCTGCCGGGTGCGCTGCGGCAGCCGGGGCGTCCCGCCGGCCGCCCGCCCGCCGTCCAGGCCGACCGGCCCGTTGCTGGAGCTGGCCGGCGGGGCGACGCTGGCTGGCGCGGGCACCACCGCGGCCCGCCGGGTGGCCAGCACGGGCCCGCCGCCTGACCCCAGGTCCAGCGCGCCGTGCCGGCCGGGCAGCGGGTGGGCGCCGCTGTCCAGGGTGCCCGCCACCCGGGTGGTGACGGACACGATGCTGTTCGGCATCAGCACGATGGCGGTGGTGCCGCCGTACGGCGATGGGCGCAGCGACACCCGGATGCCGTGCCGGGCGGCCAGCTTGCCCCCGACGAACAGGCCCAGCCGGTCGGCGTTGGCCAGGTCGAAGTCCGGCGGGTCGGCCAGCTGGTGGTTGAGCTCGTCCAGCTGGGCCGGCTCGATGCCCAGGCCACGGTCGTCGATCTCGATGGCGAAACCGTTGGCCACCCGCTCCGCCCGGACCTCGACCCGGGTCCCGGACGGCGAGAACATCGCGGCGTTCTCGATCAGCTCGGCCAGCAGGTGGATCATGTCCGCGACGGCCGGGGCGGTCACCGCCTCCTCGGCCTTGGTGAGCAGGCTCACCCGCCGGTAATCCTCGACTTCGGCCATGGCCCCGCGGATCACGTCGATGACCGGCACCGGCTCGGTCCAGGTCCGGCCCGGGGCGGCCCCGGACAGGATGGCCAGGCTCTCCGCGTGCCGCCGCATCCGGGTGGTCAGATGGTCCAGCGCGAACAGGTCGGCCAGCGCGGCCGGGTCGGACGCCTTCTGCTCCAGCGAGTCGATCAGCCGCAGCTGCCGCTGCAGCAGCGACTGGTTGCGCCGGGCCAGGCTGACGAACACCTGGCGCAGGCCGGTGCGCAGGCCGGACTCGCCGGTGGCGGCGGCGATCGTGGTCCGCTGCAGCCGGCTGATGGCCGTGGCGGCCTGGTCGATTTCCGTGCTCCGGGTGCGCGGCCAGAGCGGGCTGACCTCGGCCATCCCGGCCTCCTGTCCGTCCCGTAGCCGCTGCATGGCCTGCGGCAGCTGCTCGTCGGCCAGCCGCCGGGCGGTGCCCGCCAGGTCGTCCAGGTCCCGGGACAGCTGCCGGGTGAACGTGCCCATCAGTACCACCGCGCCGACGATGACGACCAGGCCGCCCCCGCCGAGCAGGATCATCTCGGCCAGCTGCGCGTGGCTCAGTTTGGACAGGTCGTCGTCCAGGCCGGTGCCGAACACCACCGCCAGCGCCCACAGCGCGACCAGGCAGGCGACGGGTAGCGCGACGGTGGCGATGAAGGTGAACCGGATCGACCGGCGCGCGGGGCGCGGCTGCTGCGGAGCCGCCGAGCTGGATACGGCCATCAGGTCACTCCTGGATCGACTCCGCGCAGACCCGCCACTGCCGGCGGACGCTACCCGTAGGCGATCCATCCTGCGCCATTAAGCAACCATTGTCATGGAGCTTCGTAGAATTGCTGGGTCGTTAGCCGTACTGTTACGCCGGCCCTAACCCCAGGAAGATCACCAGCCGTCCGGGGCGGTCAGGACGAATACGTGGTCGTGCACACGGTGCCGTTGAGGGTGAACGCGGCGGGCGACGGATAAGCACCGTCGTTGGCACCGACGAAGCCGATATCCACCGTGTTCCCGCCGTTGGCCGCGAGCGTCCCGTCCCAGCTCAGGTTCGTCACGGTGACCGCCTGGCCATTCTCGGTCCAGTTTCCGTTCCAATCCGAGCTGACCGACTCCGAGGCGGCCGGGAAGGAGAACCCGAGCGTCCAGCCGTCGATCGGGTCCGGGCCGGAGTTGGTGATGCTGATGTTGGTCACGAACCCGTTGCCCCAGCCCTGGGTGACGGCGTAGCTCACCTGGCAGGTGGCGTTGGCCGGGGTGCTGGTGGTGAACCTGACCGGGGCGGACGGCGGCGACAGGTAACCGGCCTGGTCCCGGGCCAGCACGTTGAGCGTGTACCCGGTGCCCGGGACCAGGTTGTTCACCGTGAACGAGCCCGAGGTGGACGTGCCGAGCAGTTCGCTGTCGGTGCCGTTCTGCCGGTAGACCTCGTACTTGTCCACGGTGCCGCCGCTGGCCGGGGTCCACGAGATGGTCGCCTGGGTGGCGGTGACGTTGCTGGCCGACGGCGATCCCGGCGCGGACAGCGCGCTCTGCGTGCCGGCCTGCGGCTGCAGCACCACGGTCTCGATGGAGTACGGCGGCAGCACCTGGCTGGCCGCGGTGCCCTGGGGGGCTTCGGTAATGCTGGACGCCTCATCGCCGTAGCTGTACACGGTCGGCGTGGCCGCGGCCGGGGTGAAGCCGGCGTAGTGCAGGTTCACCTGGTAGGAGTTGACCGGGTCCTTGTTGATCAGCAGCACGCTGAGATCGCCGTCGGCGTTGCGCACCGCGTGCGCCGACACCAGCTGGTTGTCGGTACCCGCGTTCACCATGGTGTCGCCGGGCTGACCGGTCTTGCTCAGCATGGCGAGCGCGAAATAGCTGGGGAACGGCGTGTTGACCGGCGGCTCACAGGTGCTGCCGACGCAGGTGCCGCTGGACAGGATGCCCCAGTCGTCGTAGTCGGTGGCCCCGTCCGGTGCGGTGCTGATCGCCGTCGGCCCGTTGTGCGTGTCCCACCAGTCCACGGTGAATACGCCGCTGGCCAGCGCGGTCAGGTAGGTGTCCGCGCCGAACAGGGCGTCCGGCTGGGTGTCGGTGTCCACCGCGGAGTTCACCTCCGTCATCGCGATCTGGATGTTCGGCCCGTCCGGCCCGGCGTACTGGTCGATCTCCTGGCGCAGCTGGGCCAGTTCCCCGGCCACCTGGGCGGGCTCGGTCAGCATGGCCGCGGCGCTGGTCGGACTGGGGTACCAGTGCACGATCACGAAATCGATGGCGCCGCCCGCGTCGGACAGCACGGTCTTGTTCCAGTCGGCGCTGTCCCCGGACGCGACCACGCTGTCCGGCCAGTTCCCGGGCAGGGTCAGCACGGCGCCGATCTTGATGCTGGGATCGACCGCCTTCATCGCGCTGGCGTACTGGACCACGTTCTGCGCGTAGGTGGCCGGGCTCTTGCTGGCGTGGTTGTCGGCTTCCCAGTCGCTGCCGTAGTACCCGTTGCCGTAGACCTCGTTGCCGATCTCCCAGTACTTGACGCCGTAATTCTTGGTGATGTTGGCGTACTGCACCCAGCCCGCCGCTTCCTGCGGCGTCCCGGTGCCGTAGTTGGCGATCAGGATCGGCTGCGCGCCGATCTTCTGCGCGGTGCCCATGAACGAGTCGAAGTCGGTGCCCGGGGCCACGTAACCGCCGGGTGCCGTGTTGTCCTGCCAGTTGTAGATGTCGCCGTAGGAGCCGCCGGGATAGCGGAGCATCTGCACGCCGGCCTGCTGCAGCAGGTTCTGCACCTGGGGCACGTTCATCTGGCTGTCCCAGACGGCCGAGTTGAGGCCGTAGCCGGTGGCCGGGAGCGTGCCCAGCCCTTCGTCCGCGTTGACGGTCACGTTGACCGGCGCGGGCGCCGCGGCGGCCGGCCTCGCGGTCGTCACTCCGGCCGCGGCGGCCAGCACCAGGGCGACGGGCAGGGCCAGCGGCGTCAGGGACAGGCGCATCGGACAGCTCCTCGCAACGGTGCCGGTTCAGCGCGATCGTCTGGGCCGTCCCGGGCGGCGTCAAGAAACCGGCGGCCAGCAGGCCGGTACCGTCGCACGATGCCCGCGGCGGGGCTGAAAATTACAAGCCAGGCTGCGCGGAGACCTCGCCGGGGCCGGCCCCCAGGATGGCCACCGCTGACCCGGTGAGCAGCTCGCGGAGCCGCTCCCCGGGCAGCCCGCTGGCGTGGAACAGCGCCGACTGGATGGCGCCGATCGCGGCGTGCACCAGTGCCCGCGCGTCGCTGTCGGTCAGCCCGGCGTGCAGCTCGTCCACCAGATGAACCCACTCCTCCAGGTAGAGGCGCTGCTTGCGGCGCAGCCGGCGGCGGTCACCGGCCGGCAGGTTGTTGATCTCGTTGTGGTAGACGATGGCCAGCTCGCGGTCGGCGATGACGAAGTCAACCTGGCCCTGCACCAGCCGCAGCAGCGCCCGGCGCAGGTCGCGCGCCTCGTGCATGATCTGCCGCTCGTCCCGCAGCAGCCCGTCGATGGCCTGGTCGAACAGCGCCACCAGCAGCGCCGACTTGCTGGCGAAGTGCCGGTAGATGCCCGACCCGGTGATCCCGGCGGCCGCGCCGATGTCGGCCATGGACACCGCGTGGTAGCCGCTGCTGGCCACCAGGTCGGCGGCCGCGGCCAGGATGCGTTCCTTGCGCGCCGGGTCCCGGGTCCGCACGGTCTCCGTCATGGCCCATCCAGCAAGCCGGCCGGAATGTCGACATGTCGGCTCCGCAGGTACTCGCCGAGCCCTTTGGCCTGCGGATCGGGCCGCGCCGAGGCGGCGACGCCGTCGCCGAGCAGGCCGGTGAGGACGAAGTTCAGCGCGTTCAGGTTGGCCAGCTCGTAGCGGCGCACCGGGCGGGTGGCCGCCTCCGGGATGAGTTCCTGCACCCGGTCCGCGGTCAGGTACTGGCGCAGCCAGCCGAACGCGGCTGGGTCCCGGGTCCACACGCCGACGTTGGCGTTGCCGCCCTTGTCGCCGGACCGGGCCGCGGCCACCAGCCCGAGCGGGGCGCGGACCGTGCTGGCCCCGGCGGGCTGCGCCGGCCTCGGCGCGGAGCGGCGATCGGGGGGTTCCGGGGGGTCGCCCCCCCGGGCTAGCACGCCGCCCGTGCGGGCTGGGCTGGGTGGGACGACATGCCTCGTCCCGTCGGGCCGGACCACGGTGTGCTCGACCTCGCTGGCCGGGATCAGCGCGGGCCAGTACACCCCGTAGGCGCTCTCCAGGGTGGGCGGCGTGGTGGTGTGGAAGCCGGCGTACCCACCCAGCGCCAGCTCCATGGTGGCGTTGGAGAACCGGCGGCCGACCCGGCGCGGGTCCGGATCCTTGACCGTGATCCGCAGGTGCGCGGTGGCCTGCTCGTTGCTCGGCGCGTCCGGCCGGTCGAAGCGGAGCAGCCGCACGTCCACCTCGGCGAACGTGTCCTTTCCGCCCAGGATGCCGAATAGTTCCTGCTCGGCCCAGGCCGCCTTCTCCGCTATGTCCAGGCCAGTCAGCACCAGCGTCATCGTGTTCCGGTAGCCACCCGGGTAGTTGATGGCCACCTTGAGGTCGGGCGGCGGCGGGCTGCCCCGGGTGCCGGTGATGCGCACCTGGTCCGGGCCGGCCTGCGCCAGCCGCACGGTGTCGAAGTGCGCGATCACGTCCGGGTTGCGGTAGGCGGGCTCGGCGATCTCGTACAGCAGCTGCGCGGTGACCGTGCCCGGCGACACCAGCCCGCCGGTCCCCGGGTGCTTGGTGATCACCGCGCTGCCGTCCGCGGCCACCTCGGCGATCGGGAAGCCGGGGTAGCGCCGGTCGGTGATCTCGTCCAGCCAGGAGTAGTTCCCGCCGGTGGCCTGCGGGCCGCACTCGATCACGTGCCCCGCCGCCAGCGCGCCGGCCAGCGCGTCGTACTCGTCCCGGGCCCAGCCGTGCCACCACGCGGCCGGGCCGGTGACCAGCGACGCGTCGGTGACCCGGGGGCAGACCACGATGTCCGCCCCGGCGGCCAGCGCCGCGGTGATGCCCCAGCCGCCCAGGTAGGCGTTGGCCGTCACCGGTTTGGCCGGGGCGCCGGCCAGCGGCTGGCCGGTGTCGGTGTTGGCCAGCGGGTGCCCGGCGGCGAGCAGCCGGTCGAGCAGGCCGGCCAGGTCGTCGCCCTCGATCCAGGCGATCTTGGCGGTCAGGCCTAGCCTCCCGGCCAGCTCGCCGAGACGGGCGGCCAGGCCGGCCGGATTCAGCCCGCCCGCATTGGAGACGATCTTGATGCCGCGGTCCAGGCACGTGCCGAGTACCTGCTCCATCTGGGTGAGAAACGTCTTGGCATACCCCGCGTCCGGGTCTTTCTGCCGCGCCTTCCACAGGATGAGCATCGTCAGCTCGGCCAGGTAGTCGCCGGTCAGCACGTCGATCGGGCCGCCGTCGACCATCTCCCGGGCGGCCTCGATCCGGTCCCCGTAGAACCCGGAGCAGTTGCCGATCCGGACCGGCCGCTGCGCGGTCACCCGATGCTCCCGGGTACGGGCAGGCCGGGCTGGCGGCCGGGACCGGGCGGGCCGGCGAACGCCTGGGCGATCGACATCCACTCGGTGGCCACCGGGCCGGTGATCGTGAGGTTCAGGTCGTCCAGGTGGCGACGCTGGGTCACGGCCAGGCAGAAGTCCAGCGCCGGGCCGGTCACCCGGTCGGCCGCGCCGGCCGGGCCCCAGGTCCAGGCTTCTTCATCCGGCGCGGTCAGCTCGATCCGGACGGGGGCGACCGGCACCGTAAGGGCGTTCAGCCGGAAGGTGAAGTGGAAGGTGCTGATGCCGAGGTGGGCCACGTGCCGCAGCCGCGCGGACGGTGGGCGCGTGACGCCGAGCGCGTCGGCCACGTCCTGGCCGTGCGCCCAGGTTTCCATCAGCCGCGCGGTGACCGAGCTGGCCGCGCTCATGTCCGGGCCGTACCAGGGCAGCCGGCGCCGGGGGTCCAGGCCGCGGAACGTGGCCAGGTAACTGGCCCGGGTCTGGCGGAACCAGGCCAGCGCGCCGGCCGGTGGCAGGTCCCGGTAGCGGCGGGCGATCTCGTCCGGGAACGTGCCGCCGAGCAGCATCAGCCCGGCCGCCCCGGCGCGGAACCGGTCCGGGTCGGTCGCGGCCAGGGCCGCGGTCTCGTCGAAGTAGGCCAGGTGGGTCATCTGGTCGTGGATGGACCAGCCGGGCGACGGGGTTGGTCTGTGCCACGCGCTGTCGTCCAGGCTGGCGGCCAGGCCGTCCACCACCTCAGTCTCGGCGGTCAGGTCGGCGAGCAGCCCGGCCAGGTCGGCGGGCACCGGTCAGCGCCCCTTCCAGGCCGGTGGCCGCTTGGCGGCGAACGCGGCCGGGCCTTCCTGCGCGTCCTCGCTCCGGTAGACCGGCGCCCAGATCTGGTCGGCTTCCTCGAACGCCGCTGGCAGTGGCTGCTCGGCGACCAGCCGGACGGTGCGCTTGGCGGCCAGCACGGACAGCGGGGCGTTGGCCGCGATCCGCTCGGCCAGCTGCTGTGCGGCCTGGGCCAGTTCGGCCGCGGGCACGACGTCGTTGACCAGGCCGATCTCGTGCGCCCGCTGGGCGGTGATCGGGTCGCCGGTGAGCAGGATCTGCATCGCCACCCGGGGCGGGATCAGCCAGGGCAGCGGCGCGGCCCACGGCGCGCCCCGGCCCACCTTGACCTCGGTGATGGCGAACGTGGCGTGCTCGGCGGCCAGGCACAGATCGCACTGCTGGGCCAGCGCGAACCCGCCCGCGTAGGCCACCCCGTTGACCGCGGCGATGACCGGCTTGGGCACGTCGATGTTCCGGCCGAACTGGGGCAGGAAGTCGGGCGGCGGCACCTGCAGGGCGTCGCTGGCCATCTCCTTGAGGTCGCCGCCCGCGCAGAACGCCTTGTCCCCGGCGCCGGTGAGGACCAGAACCTTGGCTTCGCCGTCGGCGTTGAACCTTCGCACGCCGTCCCACAGGCCGTCGCGGACCGCTTTGTTCAGCGCGTTGCGCGCCTCCGGGCGGTTGATGGTCAGCCAGGCGGCCGGGCCGCGCCGCTCGTACGTGACCGGCTGCGCGGTCACTTTTCCGCCGCCAGGATGTCCACCACGGCCAGCACGGTGCCCACGTCCACCTGCTGGCCGCCGGTCACCTCGATGTCGGTCACCACCCCGTCGTGCGGCGCGGACACGCTGTGCTCCATCTTCATCGCCTCCAGCACCACGATCGGGGTACCCGCCCGGACGTGCGCGCCCGGCGCCACCTCGAGCCGGACCACGGTGCCCGGCATCGGGGCCAGCAGCGACCCGGGGGCGGTCCGGGCCTGCGGGTCGGGGAACCGGGGCAGCTCGGTGAGCTGGCTGCTGCCCAGGTAGCTGTCCACGTCCCAGGTGCCGCCGGACTGGTGGACGGTGATCTCGCGGCGGACCCCGTCGATGTCGGCGATGACCAGGTCCGGGGTGGCCTGGCGGAGCAGCAGGCCACCGGCCGGCTCGCCGTTCACCTCGGCCGTGACAGTGCTTCCGGTGAACCGGTAGCGGACGTCGAGCGGCTGGCCGTCCAGGTCGAACGTGACGTGCTGGTCCTGGCTGGGGACGTTGCGCCAGCCGGACGGGATCGTGCGCAGCACCGGGGCCGTGGCCCGGCGGGCGGCCTGGCCGGCCAGCGCGGCGGCCAGCGCGTGCAGCCGCGGCGCGCCCGGGTCCCGCCAGGACCGGGCCAGTCGCTCCGGGTCGTGCCGGGTCAGGTAGCCGGTGTCGAACTGGCCGGCCTGGAACTCCTCCTCGCGGAGGATGCCGACCAGCAGGTCCCGGTTGCTGGTCACGCCGTGCAGCCGGGCTTCGGCCAGGCCGCGGGCCAGCCGGCGCCGGGCCACGTCCCGGGTCGGGCCGTGCGCGATCACCTTGGCCAGCATCGCGTCGTAGTGCAGCCCGACGTGCGAGCCCGCGGTCACCCCGGCGTCCACCCGGACCCCCGGCAGATCTGGCAGGTCGAACGCGCGCAGCGTGCCGGTGGCGGGCAGGAAGCCCGCGGCCACGTCCTCGGCGTACAGCCGGGCCTCGATCGCGTGCCCGTTCAGGGTGGCCAGCCGGACCTCGGCCGGCAGCGGCTGCCCCTCGGCCACCTGGAGCTGCAGCGCGACCAGGTCCAGGCCGGTGACCAGCTCGGTGACCGGGTGCTCGACCTGGAGCCGGGTGTTGACCTCGAGGAAGTAGAACTGGCCTGCCTGATCCAACACGAATTCGACCGTGCCGGCGCCGGTGTAGCCGATGGCCTTGCCCGCCGCGATGGCGGCCTCGCCCAATTCCTGGCGAAGCGCCTCGTCCACGGCCGGCGACGGCGCCTCCTCGATGATCTTCTGGTAGCGGCGCTGGATCGAGCATTCGCGCTCGAACAGGTGCACCAGGGTGCCGTGCGTGTCGCCGAAGATCTGCACCTCGATGTGCCGCGGCGCGTCCAGGTAGCGCTCCAGGAACACGGTGCCGTCGCCGAACGCGGCCGCGGCCTCGCGGCGCGCGCCGGCCAGCGCGGCGGCTAGTTCCCCTTCGGTGCGGACCACCCGCATGCCCCGGCCGCCGCCGCCGAACGCCGCCTTGACCAGCAGCGGGAAGCCGATCCGGGCGATCTCGTCTTCGGCCGGGGGATCCTCGCCGGTCATGATGCCCGGGAGTACCGGGACCCCGGCCGCCGCCATCAGTTCCTTGGCGGCGATCTTCGAGCCCATCGCCTCGATGACCTGCGGGCGCGGGCCGACGAAGGTCAGGCCGGCCGCGGCGCAGGCGCGGGCGAAGGCGGCGTTCTCGGACAGGAACCCGTAGCCCGGATGGACCGCGTCAGCCCCGGTGCGCTGCGCGGCCGCGATCAGGGCCGGGCCGTTCAGGTAGCTGTCAGCCGGCGCGTTCCCGGCCAGCGGCACGGCCTCGTCGGCCGCCCGGACGTACGGCGCGTCCGCGTCGGCCGGGGAGAACACGGCCGCGGTGCCGATGTCCATGGCCCGGGCGGTGCGGATCACCCGGGCGGCGATCTCGCCGCGGTTGGCGATGAGCAGCTTGCTGATGGCCGGCACGGGCTTGCCCCTCACATCCGGAACACGCCGAAGCCGCGGCGGCCCTCGACCGGGCCGGAGTGCGCCGCGGACAGCGCGATGCCGAGGACGGTCCGGGTGTCCCGCGGGTCGATGATCCCGTCGTCGTACAGCCGGGCGGTGACGAAGAAACTGTGCGACTCCCGCTCGATCTGCTCCTCGATGGCCTGCCGCCGGGTGCCGTCCGCCGCCTCGTCGAACGGCCGCCCGGCCGCCTCGGCGGCCTGCCGCCCGACGATGGACAGCACCCCGGCCAGTTGCTGCGCGCCCATCACGGCCAGCTTGGCGTTCGGCCAGGCGAACATGAACCGGGGGCGGAAGGCCCGGCCGGACATGCCGTAGTTCCCGGCGCCGAACGACGCGCCGATGTTGATCGTGACGTGCGGCACGGTGCTGTTCGCCACCGCGTTGATCATCTTGGCGCCGTCCTTGATGATGCCGCCCTGCTCGTAGTCCCGGCCGACCATGTAGCCGGTGGTGTTCTGCAGGAAGATGAGCGGCACCGCGGCCTGGTTGGCCAGCAGGATGAACTCGGTGGCCTTCTTGGCCTCCTCGCTGAACAGCACGCCGCGCGCGTTGGCCAGCACGCCGGCCCGGAAGCCGTGCACGCTGGCCCAGCCGGTGACCAGGCTGGTCCCGTACAGCGGCTTGTACTCGCCGAACCGGGACCCGTCCACCACCCGGGCCAGCACCTCACGCGGGTCGAACGGGACCCGGAAGTCGGCCGACGCGATGCCGAGCAGGTCCTCCGGGTCGTAGCGCGGCGGGTCGGCCGGCCCGGCCGGGCCGGGACCGAGCTTGTGCCAGTTCAGCTCGGACACGATCTGCCGCCCGATCCGGATGCAATCCAGTTCGTCCGCGGCGAAGTGGTCGGACAGGCCGGACACCCGGGAGTGCATCTCGGCCCCGCCGAGCTCCTCGTCGCCGGATTCCTCGCCGGTGGCCATCTTGACCAGCGGCGGGCCGCCCAGGAACACCTTGGCCTGCTGGTCCACCAGCACCGCGTAATCGCACATGCCCGGCACGTACGCGCCGCCCGCGGTGGAGTTGCCGAAGACCAGCGCGATGGTCGGGATGCCCAGCGCGGACAGCTCGGTCAGGTCGTGGAAGATCTGCCCGGCCGGCACGAACAGGTCAGACTGGGTGGGCAGGTCGGCGCCGCCCGACTCGACCAGGTTGATCACCGGCAGCCGGCTCACCCGGGCGATCTCCAGCGCGCGCAGGTTCTTGCGCAGCGTGTACGGGTTTATCGAGCCGCCCCGCACGGTCGGGTCGTTCCCGATGATCACGCATTCCACCCCGGACACCACGCCGATCCCGGTCACGATGCTCGCGCCCACGGTGAACCCGGTGCCCCAGGCGGCCAGCGCGGAGAGTTCCAGGAACGGCGCGTCCCGGTCCAGCAGCAGCTCGATGCGCTCGCGGACCAGCAGCCGGCCGCGGGACCGGTGCCGCTCGGCGTACCGCGGCCCGCCGCCCGCCCGGGCCGCCGCCAGCTGCTCGTCCAGCTCGTCCAGCACGGCCAGCTGGGCGTCCCGGTTGCGCTGGCAGGCCTGGCTGGCCGGGTCGACCGCGGACGTCAGCACCGGCATGCTCGCAGGTTACTCCCGATTCACTAAGCGCCCGCGCTGCCGGGGTGTTTCACGCCTGATCGCCGGGCTAGCGGGGTGGGCCAGGTTGGAGTATGACGAAGGAGCACCTGACGACCTGGAGGTGACCGAGCCATGGGGCTTGAGGAGAAGATGCCGGCCGGGGTGCTGCTGAGCACGGTGGAGAAGCTGGCCGGGTGGGCCCGGGCCGGGTCGATGTGGCCGGTCACGTTCGGGCTGGCCTGCTGCGCGATCGAGATGATGCACAGCTTCGCGCCCCGGCACGACCTGGCCCGGTTCGGGATGGAGGTGCTGCGGAACACGCCGCGCCAGGCGGACGTGATGATCGTGGCCGGCCGGGTGAGCCAGAAGATGACCCCGGTGCTCCGCCAGCTCTACGACCAGATGGCGGCCCCGAAATGGGTGATCTCGATGGGCGTGTGCGCGTCCAGCGGCGGCATGTTCAACAACTACGCGATCGTGCAGGGCGTGGACCACATCGTGCCGGTCGATATCTACCTGCCGGGCTGCCCGCCCCGGCCCGAGATGCTGCTCGACGCGTTACTGAAGCTCCAGGACACGATCGGCCACGCCACGCTGGGCCGGGACCGGGACCGGGAGATCGACGAGCAGGAGCAGGCCCGGCTGCGGCTGGGGCTTTAACTAGCAGGTGCCGACGTCCGGGTTTGTCGGCGGTGCCGGATAGCGTCGCCATGTGGCCGCGCGATGGACGGCCAGCGACGTGCTGGCCCTCGCCCCGGATACCGCCTCGCGGCGGGCCGCGGCGGGCCTGGCCCGGCCCGTGTGCTGGAGCGACGCCGGGACCGCTGGTGACCTGGTCTGGGGACTGTGCGCCGGGTCCGGCCAGCAGCCCTACCAGACCGTCGTCGACCTGACCGGCCCGGCCTACCGGTGCTCCTGCCCGTCCCGGAAGTTTCCCTGCAAGCACGCGCTCGCGCTGCTGCTGGCCTGGGCCGGCGGCGCCGTGCCGGAGCAGGGCGAGGCGGCCGGTTACGCCACCGCGTGGCAGGCCAGCCGGCAGGCCCGGACCGCGGCCCGGGCGGCCACGGACGGGCAACCGAAGGACCCGGCCGCGGCGGCGCGCCGGGCCGAGCAGCGGGCCCAGCGCGTCGCCGCGGGCCTGGCCGACTTGCAGGTGTGGCTTGGTGACCAGGTCCGGGCCGGGCTGACGGCGGCCCGGGCGGCCGGGTACGGGCACGCGGAGGCGATCGCCGCCCGGATGGTGGACGCCCAGGCGCCCGGGGTGGCCGGCGCGTTGCGCCGGCTGTCCTCGATACCGATGTCCGGGGACGGCTGGCCCGGCCGGCTGCTCGCCGAGTATGGGCTGCTGCACCTGCTGGCCCGGGCGCACGAGCAGCTCGGCACGCTGCCCCGGCCGTTGGCCGCCGTGGTCCGGTCCAGGGTCGGCTACACCACGAGCCGGGAGGACGTGCTGGCCACACCCCCGGTGACCGACGTCTGGCAGGTGCTCGCGGTCCGCGACGTGCTAGACGGCTCGATCCCGGCGCGCCGGGTCTGGCTGCGCGGCCAGCACACCGGGCGGTTCGCGCTGCTGCTGTCGTTCGCACCGGCCGGGAACTTCGCCGGCAGCATCGAGGCCGCCCTCATCCCCGGCCTGGAACTCGAGGCTGACCTGCACTTCTACCCAGGGGAGCCGGCCCTGCGGGCGGTCACCGGGACCCGGTACGGCAGCCCGGCGGCGGCAGCGGGCCGGCCAGCCGGTGCCGGCGACGTCGCTGGCCTGCTGAGCGCCTGGTCGGCCGGGCTGGAGCAGGATCCGTGGCTGACCGAATGGCCGGTGCTGCTGACCGGGGTGCCGGTGCCGGGCGAGCCGGGCTGGCATCTGGTTGACGCGGCCGGGCTGGCGCTGCCGCTGCTCGGGCCGGAACCGCAGTGGCCGCTGCTGGCTGTCTCGGGTGGTCATCCGGTGTGCGTGGCTGGGGAGTACGGCCCGGACGGGCTGTGCGCATTGACCGTGTGGCATGGCCGACAGGCGGTGCGGCTGTGACCGGCGTGAGTTATGCCGACCTGGTCGCGGCGGCCACGGTCGGCGTAGGTCGCCGCCCGGTGCCGGTGACCAGCCTGGCTGGCCCGGCCGCGGAGCATGCGGGCGTGCTGGCCGGCGACCCGGCGGCCAGCGTGCTGGACGCGGCGGTGCTGCTGACCGTGGCACGCCGGTCCGGGAGGCGGGCGGAGGCGGGGGTCAGCGGCCCCGAGCCGGCCACCGCGGACACCGCGGCGGAACTGCCGGCGCGGGCGGCCATTCTGCTCGGCCGGGCCCGCGAGGCGGATCCCGGGCTGCTGGCCGACCTGCTCACCGCGGCCGGCGCGGCTGGCTACCGGGCGCCTGCCCCGATGCTGCCGGCGCTGCTCGACGCGGCCGTCCGGGACCGGGCGCTGCGCCCGGCGGTGGGTGGTGTGCTGGGCGGCCGCGGCCGGTGGCTGGCCGGGCACCGGGCTGACTGGCAGCGGGTCGCGGCCGGGGCGGCGGCGCCGGACACGGCCGCCCGGCCGGATGTGTGGCAGGCCGGCAATCGAGCCGAGCGGATCGGCTACCTGGCCGCGCTGCGGCACGCCGACCCGGCCGCGGCCCGGGAGCTGCTCGCGGCGGGCTGGGCCAGCGAAACCGGCGACGACCGGGCCGAACTGCTGCTGGCGCTGGCCCGTGGGCTGTCCGGCGCCGACGAGGAGTTCCTTGACGCGGCGCTGGATGACCGCAAGGGCGCGGTGCGCGCGGCCGCGGTGCGGCTGCTGGCCCGGCTGCCCGAATCGGCGTGGTGCCGCCGCGCGACGGCGCGGGCCGTTCCGCTGCTCCGGCTGGCGGGCGCCGCGCCGCGGCCCACGCTGGTGGCCAGCCTGCCCAGCGGCCTGGACCCGGTCGCGGCGCGGGACGGCATCGGCGGCCAGCCGCCGCCACCGGGCATCAGCGTCGCCGCGTGGCAGCTCACCGAGCTGATCGCGGCGGTTCCGCTCGGCCAGTGGTCCGGCCGGTTCGGGCTGGGCGCGGCTGAGATCGTGGCCCTACCGGTATCCGGCGACCTGGCCGGGCACGTGCACGCGGGCTGGCGGCTGGCCGCGGCCCGCCAGGCCAGCCCGGACTGGGCGGCCGCGTTGCTGGCGTCGGGCCCCCGGCACCCCCAGGCGCTCCGGGCCAGCGGCCGCCCGCCCGCCGCCTGGCCAGGCGACGATCAGCTGGCCGCGGTGCTGCCGCCAGCCGCCCGGGCGGCCCGGGTAGCGGCCCTGTTGTCCCGCACCTCCGTCACCCCGGCGGCGCTGGCCGAGCTGGCGGCCTGCCCGGGCCCGTGGCCGGCGTCGCTGGCCGAGGTGGTGGTGTCCGTGCTGCGCACGGCGGCCGCCCCGGCGCCCGGATCGCCGGGCGCGCAGTCCTCCTGGGCCGGGTCGCGCTGGGCCGGCGATCTGGCCGCTACGGCGGCCCGCAACCTGCCCGCCACCGGCGGGTTCGACTACGCCGCCGCGCTGAACCGGCTGGCTGAAACCGACCGCTGCCCCCCGCCCTGGCCAGTGGTGCTGCACCGTATCGCCGGCACGATCGCGCTGCGGCGCGCCTTCCTGGAGGAGATCCGTTGACGACTACTGGCAAGCCGCTGCTGCGCCCGCACGCCGAGCAGGTCTACGCGGCGGAGCTCGCCGCGCTGAGCGCCGCCGACGACCGGCCCCGCCCACCGTCCTGGCGGATGTCACCGCAGGCGGTGGTGACCTACCTGCTGGGCGGCACGCTGCCCGACGGCACCGCGATCACGCCCAAGTACATCGGACCGCGGCGCCTGGTCGAGGTGGCCGTGGCCACCCTGGCCACCGACCGGGCCCTGCTGCTGCTCGGCGTGCCCGGCACGGCCAAGACGTGGGTGTCCGAGCATCTCGCCGCGGCCATCTCCGGTGACTCCGGCTTGCTGGTGCAGGGCACCTCGGGCACGGCCGAGGAGGCGATCCGGTACGGCTGGAACTACGCGCGGCTGCTGGCCGAGGGGCCGAGCCAGGCCGCGATGGTGCCCTCGCCGGTGCTGACCGCGATGGCCGAGGGCCGGATCGCCCGGGTGGAGGAACTCACCCGCATCCCGTCCGACGTGCAGGACGCGCTGATCACGATCCTGTCCGAGAAGACCCTGCCGGTCCCGGAACTGGGCATCGAGGTGCAGGCGGCCAAGGGCTTCTCGGTCATCGCCACGGCCAACGACCGGGACCGGGGCGTCAACGAGCTGTCCTCGGCGCTGCGCCGCCGGTTCAACACGGTGGTGCTGCCGCTGCCGGCCAGCGAGGACGAGGAGGTGGACATCGTCGCGCGGCGGGTGGCGGAGCTCGGCCAGGCGCTGGAACTGCCTGAGGTGCCGTCCGTGGTGGACGAGATCCGCCGGGTGGTGACCGTGTTCCGCGAGCTGCGCTCGGGGATGACCGCCGACCGGCGGACCACGCTGAAATCCCCGACCGGGACCATGTCGCCGGCCGAGGCGATCTCAGTGGTGACCAGCGGCATCGCGCTGGCCGCGCACTTCGGCGACGGGGTGCTCCGGCCGGCCGACGTGGCGGCCGGCATCACCGGGACGGTGATCAAGGACCCGGTCACCGACCGCGCGGTCTGGGGCGAGTACCTGGAGGCCGTGGTCCGGGAGCGGCCGGGCTGGGCGGACTTCTACCGAGCCTGCCGCGAGGTCAGCGGGTGACCGCAGCACCCGGCAGCCGGGTGGCGGTGCTCGGGATCCGGCATCACGGGCCGGGCTCGGCCCGCTCCGTGCTGGCCGAACTGGACCGGCTCCAGCCGGCCATGGTGCTGATCGAGGGACCGGCCGACGCGGCGCCGGTGCTGCCGCTGGCCGCGGACCCGGGGATGGCCCCGCCGGTGGCGCTGCTGGCCTACGCCCCGGACGCGCCGCGGGTGTCCGCGTTCTGGCCGTACGCGGTGTTCTCGCCGGAGTGGCAGGCCCTGCTGTGGGCGGCCGCGCATCAGGTGCCGGCCCGGTTCTGCGACCTGCCGGCGTCGGTGCTGCTGGCCAGCCGCGGCCGCGCCCGGCCCGCCGATTACGGCCCCGGGCAGGCGGCTGAGCCCGAACAGGGCGGTGAGCCCGAACAGGCGGGTGAGGCCGAGCAGGTGGCCGGGCCCGAGCAGGACCCGGTCGCCCTGCTGGCCGCCGCGGCCGGATACGACGACCCGGAGCGGTGGTGGGATGACCTGATCGAGTCCCGGCTGGACGGGCAGTCCCCGTTCGCCGCGCTGACCGAGGCCATGGCCCAGGTGCGCGCCGCGTCCCCGGTTCCACCGGACGAGCGGTGGCACGAGCAGCGCCGCGAGGCGTACATGCGTCAGGTGCTGCGGGCCGCGCTGAAGGACACGGCCCGGGCCGGCCATGACGGGCCGGTCGCCGTGATCTGCGGGGCCTGGCACGCGCCGGCGCTGGCCGGCAAGCTCCCGCCCGCCACCGCCGACGCGGCCGTGCTGCGCGGCCTGCCGAAGCGGAAAACGGCGCTGGCCTGGGTGCCGTGGACGCATTCCCGGCTGGCCGCCGCGTCCGGCTACGGCGCCGGCATCACCTCGCCGGGGTGGTACCACCACCTGTTCACCACGCGCGAGCACACCGTGGTCCGCTGGCTGACCCGGGTGGCTGGCGTGCTCCGGGCGCACGACCTGCCGGTGTCCTCCGCGCACATCATCGAGGCGGCCCGGCTGGCGGACGCCCTGGCCGCGCTGCGCGGCCGCCCGCTGGCCGGCCTGGCTGAGGTCAGCGAGGCCACCGAAGCCGTGCTGTGCGACGGTGACGAGCACGCGACCGGGTTCGTCACCCGCGATCTGGTGGTGGGCGAACTGCTCGGGGCGGTGCCGGACGCGGCGCCCGCCGTGCCGCTCGAAGCGGACCTGCGCGCCCAGGCCCGGGCGGCACGGCTGAAACTGGACCCGCTGGAGCAGGCGCTCACGCTGGACCTGCGCACACCGGCCGGCCGGGCCCGGTCGGTGCTGCTGCACCGGCTTACCGTGCTCGGCATCGGCTGGGGCACGGCCGCGGAGGACCAGGTCCGCGCCACCGGCACGTTCCGCGAGACATGGGCGCTGCGCTGGCGGCCGGAGCTGGTGGTGGCGGTCATCGACGCCGCCCCGTGGGGCACCACGGTGGCCGCGGCCGCGACGGCGAAGATCATCGATGCCGCCCAGACGGCCGGGGACGTGGCCCGGGTCAGTGCGGCGGTGGAGGGCGTTCTGCTGGCTGATCTGCCGGACGCGCTGGAGCCGGTGCTGCGCGCGCTCGATGCGAAAGCAGCCCGCGACGCGGACGTGGCCCGGCTGATGACCGCGGTGCCCGCGCTGGTGCGCGCGGTCCGCTACGGCGACGTGCGCGGCACCGACACCGCCGCGCTGGCCGCGGTGGTGGCCGCGCTCACCGCCCGGGTGTGCGCCGGCCTGCCCGCCGCGGTCAGCCGCCTGGCCGACGACGCGGCCGCCGGGCTGCGCGCCGCGCTCGACGGGATGCAGGCCGCGCTGAGCCTGCACGCCCAGGATGAGCGGGGCCGCGACACCCGGGACCGGTGGCTGGCCGCGCTCGGTCTGCTGGCCGGCCGGCCGGATGTGCACGGCCTGCTGGTCGGCCGGGCGGTCCGGCTGCTCACCGACGCGGGCGTGCTGTCCTCAGCGGAATCGGCCCGCCGGTTCGCCGCCCACCTGTCCATCGGGGTGTCCGCGGCCGGCAAGGCGGCCTGGGCGGACGGGTTCCTGTCCGGCAGCGGGCTGCTGCTGGTGCACGACCGTGACCTGCTCAGCATCCTCGACGACTGGCTGGCCAGCCTGGCCGACCAGGACTTCACCGACGTGCTGCCGCTGCTGCGGCGCACCTTCGGCGGGTTCGCCGCACCGGAACGGGCCAACATCGGCCAGGCGGTGCGGCAGCTCACCGGTGGCGCGCCGGCCCGGGACAGTGCCGCGGAGCCCGTCGACGCCGCGCGGGCCGCGGGCCCGTTGCGCACGGTGGCCGCCATCCTCGGCGGTGCCCGGTGAACGGGGCTGGGCGGGTGCCCGAGGACGAGCGGCTGCGCCGCTGGCGGCTGCTGCTGGGCGGACCGGCCGGGCCTGGCCTCGGCGCCCAGCTAGGCCAGGCCGACCAGGCGATCGACGCCGCGCTGGCCGCGCTGTACGACGCCGGCCCGGGGTCTGGCGCGGGGCCCGGGCCGGGTCAGCGCGGCGCCCGCTCCGCCGGGCTCGGCGCGTCGGCTCCGGCGGTGGCCCGCTGGCTGGGGGACATCCGCAGCTACTTCCCGGCCACGGTGGTGCAGGTGATGCAGCGGGACGCGATCGACCGGCTCAACCTCCGGCAGTTGCTGCTCGAACCGGAACTGCTGGAGTCGATCCAGCCGGACGTGCACCTGATCGGCACCCTGCTCAGCCTGACCAGGGTCATGCCGGAGACGACCAAGGCGACCGCGCGGCACGTGGTGGCCGGGGTGGTGGCCGAGGTGCAGCGGCGGCTGGCGACCCGCACCCGCGCCGCCGTGACCGGTGCGCTGAACCGGGCCGCGCGGTCCCGGCGGCCGAAGCCGCGGGACATCGACTGGAACCGCACGATCGCCGCCAACCTGTCCCGTTACCTGCCGGAACACCGCACCGTGGTGCCCGAGCGGCTGGTCGGCTACGGGCGGCGGCAGCAGGCGGTGGCCCGCGAGGTGGTGCTGGCCATCGACCAGTCCGGGTCGATGGCGTCCTCGGTGGTGTACGCGTCGGTGTTCGGCGCCGTGCTGGCCTCGATCCGGGCGCTCAAGACGTCCCTGGTCGTGTTCGACACGTCCGTGGTCGACCTGACCAGCCAGCTGTCCGACCCGGTGGACATCCTGTTCGGCGTGCAGCTCGGCGGCGGCACCGATATCAACCAGGCCATCGCGTACAGCCAGACACTCATCACCCGGCCCCGTGACTCGATCTTCGTGCTCATCTCCGACCTGTTCGAAGGCGGCGCCGGTGAGCAGATGCTGGCCCGGATGGCCGCGCTCAAGGCAGCCGGGGTGCAGGTGGTGGTGCTGCTGGCGCTGTGCGATGACGGGGCGCCGGCCTTCGACAAGGACAATGCGGCGGCGCTGGCGGAGCTGGGCGTGCCGGCCTTCGCGTGCACGCCGGACGCGTTCCCCGACCTGCTCGCGACGGCCATCGGGGGCGGTGACGTGGCCGCCTGGGCGCATCGCCAGGACCTGGCCGCCCGGTAACCCGCGGCCACGCTGACCCGGCTACTCGACGCGCCTTCTGGTACCTAGCTACCGTAGTGGCGTGATAACAGTTGACCGGGTGCAGACCGGTGTCCGGATAGAGCGCAGCCTGCTGAAGGTGCTCAAAGGCCTGGCCGAGTACCTCGACATGTCGCTCGGTGATCTGCTGGAAGGGGTCGTGCTGCACGCGTTCGAGGGGCAGCCGCCGTTCGACGAGGACACGCTGCGCGTCATCGCGGAGCTGAAAAAGATCTACGGGTGCACGCTGACCGCCGCGGACAGCCACCAGCTCACCGAGCCCGCCGGGCCACAGTAGCGGCTCAGAATCCCTCGGCCGACACGATGCTGTCGCCGATGGCCCGCTGCCGCCAGCCGGTAAGAGCCGGGTCGAGCGGTAGCGGATCGACAGCGGGCGGAGTCGCGACCACGATCTCGGACAGCCGCCCAGCCAGCCGGATGCCCTGGGCCAGGCTGATGTCGTAGCCGTGCCCGCGCAGGCCGGCCGCGATGCCGAGCCCCGCGTCCGCGATGACCGTGACCCGGCCGCGCGGGCCGAACGCGGCGGGCAGTTGCTGCCAGAACGGCGCCAGGCCCCCGGCGACCCGGCCGGCCGCGCCGACCGCGCGGTTCCACGGCGGGTTCGTGACGACCTGGTCCAGGCGGCCCGACCCGGCGAGCGGGCCAGCCGCATCCGCGCGGATGAACCGCACCGGGACGCCGGCCTGGGCCGCGTTGGCCCGGGCGTTGTCCAGCCGGCCCGCGTCGAGGTCCGCGGCGAGGACCCGGGCGGCGGGGTCGGCCAGGGCGACCTCGACCGGAATCGTGCCGTCGCCGCAGAACGGATCGGCGATCAGGCCGCCAGCCGGGTGCCGGGCGATCCGGGCCAGCGCGGCCGCCACCGGCGGGTGCAGGGTGCCCGGCCCGGTGCGCACCTTCCAGCCGCGGCGGTGCAGCGGCCGCTGGCCGGCCCGCAGGGTCACCTGCGCCTCGGTGCCGTGCAGGAACAGCCGGACGGTGAGGTCGGTGCCGCCCGCGGGCCAGTCAGCCGGCCCGGCCGAACGCGACACGTAGCGCGCGCTGAGCGCCGGGCCGAGCGTGGCGCCCGCCGTGTCCTCGACCGCGTAGCGGTTGTATGTCCGCTGCCCGGAGAGGCTGGCCACGACGTCGAACGTGAGCTTGTCCGGGAGCTCGCGGATGTCCTGCAGCGCGGCCAGCGGGCCGGCCAGGTCGAGCTCGCCGAGCCGCGCGGCCAGCACGGGCAGCGCCGCCCGGGTGCGCTCGACCCCGGCCGCCGTGCCCACGTCCAGGAACAGGTCGTCGGCCGTGCGCAGCGTCAGCAGCTCCGGGGACAGCCGGGGCACAGCGAAGCTGACCTGGCGCTGGGCCAGCCGCAGGCCAGTCGCGCCGCGGCCGTCAGCGATCTCGTCGGCCAGGATCCATTCCAGGCCCCGGACGCACCGTGCGGTGAGCGCATGAGCCATCAGCCGGGCCCAGGATTCAGCCGCTGGAAGAGAACGTGGTCCTGCCAGCGGCCGGCGATCTTGAGGTAGCTGGGCGCCAGGCCGAACTGGACGAACCCGTTGCGCTCCAGCACCCGCTGCGACCCGACGTTGTGCCGCAGCGTGCCGGCCTCGACCCGGTGCAGGTCGAGGTGGCCGAACGCCAGCTGGACCATCTCCCGCACCGCCGCGGTGGCCAGCCCGCGCCCATTTTCCGCCGCGCTCACCCAGTAGCCCAGGCTGCCGGACTGGAACGCGCCCCGCACGATGGCGTTCAGGTTGATGCGGCCGGCTACCGCGCCGGACTTGGCCAGGATGACGTGCGGAAGCTTGACGCCCTGCCGGTACTGGATGAGCGCGCTCCGGATGTCCGCGAGCTGCCCGGCCTCGGTGAAGTAGCCCTCGCCGTGGGCCGGTTCCCAGGGCGCGAGGAAGTCGCGGTTGGCCCGGACCAGCTTGGCCAGGGCCGGGGCATCGTCCGGGGTGATCAGGCGGGTCACACTCACCCGTTCATGATCCCAGGCCCCGCCCGTGCGATGTCCGCGGACGTGGGCCGGAATGGCCAGCCTCAGGCTTTCGTCTGGGATCAGCGGCGACCTGTAGTTTGCCTGAAAAGAGCGCCCTGGACTTGGGAGGATGCGGCTTGTCTGGAGTCTTGTGCGTACCCGGGCCGAGGGCAGTTTTCAGGTGAGGAATGCGGGGTGTGCGCATGGAGTTCGGGAAGCCCCGGCAGTCGCTTACCGGAATCGTCGGTGCTGACGAGAACCGGGTGTGGAACGCCCTGCTGGAAACCTCGCCTTACCTCACGCCGCGGATGCGCGAGATGATCGCCGGATCGCGCGGCGTGCTCCGCTTCCCGGCTCGCCAGGCGGAAGGGCACGCGGAGGCTTCACCGGTCCCCGGGGTTAACGTCGAGGCTGATGAGGACCGGCACACGCTGGCGATATCCGGTCAGTGGTGGTTCCGCGGCGTCTACAGCATGAGTCCGCAGGGTCCTGGCACGCTGCTGCGCTACCAGGTGTTCAACGTCGCGCCTGGCCTCACGCGCTGGCTGGTGCCGCTGGTAGCCGGGCCTGCGCTGCGGGCAAGTGCCCGGCCGCAGTTCGAGCAGGCCCTCACCGCCATCGGCTCCCTGCTCCACTGCCCGGCCCGCGTAGCACGCTGACCCGCTTCCTGTCCCGTCTGCATAACGCACGCATGCAGGATGCCCGGCCGCATGCCCGGCTGTGCGGCCCCGACCTTGGGCCGTTCCCCGCCTGTCTGCGGGGCTCAGGCACACGCTGTAGGCGGACCCGGTACTCGCGAATAGCCTTGCAGCAGCGCCGCGATAACGCGGCCGACCCGAACCAGCCGGGGAACCCGCATGGATGACGCGAACGGACCAGCCGAACCCGGACCGCTGTCCCCCGGCAGGCGGATCAGATTCTGGCGCGAACGACGTGGCATGACGCGCGAGGTTCTCGGCGGGCTCGTGGGCAAATCCGCCAGCTGGCGATGCCGATCAGGATGTTCACCGGCCCTGGGCACGCAGCCCTGCCACAAGTACGGGCGGCCATCAACGACTACGCCCTTACCGCTGGTAGCGCGCCACCCAACCCTGCCCACCTGCGGGCGCGGCTGGCACGGGCGTGGGCAGCGCGGCACTCTGCCCCCGATCACCGGACCGTGCTCGGCGCTCTCCTGCCTGACCTGCTCCGCGACTCTCAGCACCTTGTGCGCGCCACCCACGGCCAGCGCCGCCGCGATGCGAATGCACTGCTGGCCGAGGCCTTCAGCCTCTCCCAGTTCTACTTGGCCTACCAGCCAGCAACCGACCTGCTGTGGCGGGTAGCCGAACGCGGCATGCTCGCCGCCCAGGAATCCGAGGACCCAGCAGCCATCGCAGGAGCAGCCTGGCTCCTTGCCCAGGCCCACCGTGACGCCGGCGACTGGGACGCCGCCGATCACGTCAACCTGGAAACACTGCACATGCTGGAAGCGCTCGCGCCCAAGCCCGATGTAAACCTGCGCGCCATCACCGGTGCCTTGTACTTCGAGGCTGGCTATACCGCTGCCCGAGCCGGCCGCAGCGGCGACGCCTGGCACTACTGGGACAAAGCCAAGCAGGTGGCCGATCATCTCCCGGCCGTCTACTACCACCCCATGACCAGCTTCTCCCGCGTGATCATGGGCGCTCACGCCGTCACCGTCGACGTTGAACTACGCAGGGGCGGCGAAAGTGTCAGGCAGGCCCGACGCGCCCGCGCCGCCCTGATTCCATCCCAGCCCCGGCGCGGACGCCACCTCATCGAGGTCGCCCGCGCCTATCACCTCGACAACGACATGGACTCCGCCCTGCACACCCTGGAGGACGCCTACACAACCGCGCCGGAGACCATCCGCTACAACGGTTACGCGCGCCGGATCGTCCTCGAACTGCTGGAAACGCGCACAGCACCGCTACGGCATCGCGCCGAACTGCTGGCCGACAAAGTCGGCTTACTCGGCTAAACCCCACCAAAACCTACGGGCACAATGTGTGCCCCTAGCCCCAACTTCTCCCTTCTAAAGTCACGCGTCATGACCGGACGTGGAAGACAAACGAACGGCCGCGCATCCGCTGGGCCAAGCAGACTCTCTGGCGACCGGGCATGAGAAGCCTCGACCCGATGCGGGATGACGCCGGGGTGCGACTGCGGACGCTGCGGCTGCGGCGCGGCATGTCCCAGGTCGCGTTAGCAGACCTGGCCTGCATCTCACCCGCCTTTGTGTCCATGGTCGAAAACGGGCAGCGGACGCTGACCCGCGTGTGGGACATCGTCGCCGTGGCCGACGTGCTCAAAGTCTCCCCGCTCTACCTGGCCGACGGCCGGGAGGACGACCCCGCGCCGACCCGGCGCGCGCCCAGGACGGTGCCGTTCCCGGCCCGCGCCGACCCCCTGATGCTCGCCCGCCACCAGCAACTCGCCCGCCAGTTCATCCAGCTCGCCCGCCACGACGGCCGCGCCGCCGGGGACTGGCTGCGCCGCCTGGCCCGCGAGCCCACCGTGAACGCCCTAGCCCGGCCAACGGCACCCGCTAGACCCCTGACTGCGCCAACGCCGCCGCGTGGCCGGATTCCACTTCCCATTACAGTCACGAAACGAGCCATCCATGACTGGCACACTCAGCCCCGCACGCTCACCGGAGCGCTGGTTTACCGTCCTGGACGGGGCACGGCTGCGGCAGTTACGCCATCAGCACGGCCTGTCAGCGGCCGAACTGGCCGGGAAAGCCGGCATCGGCCTATCGACCCTGGTCCGGCTGGAAGGCTGCTCTCAGCGGCCCTGCCGCAGCCGCACCCGCACCCGGACCCTGGCCCGCCTCGCCGCCGCGCTCGGCCAGCCCCCCGCCGCCCTCACTCCCAGCCAGCCACCACCGCACGATGCGTCACCCCAGCCCATCCCCGCCCGGAACGCGGCGAACCGTCCGATCAGGGGACAGGAGATCAGCGGGCGGTATCCGCCGGATCCGCCGAGACGGCCAGCGCGGCCCGGCGGGGCACCGTGAAGAGATTTCCGCCTCCCTATCTGCCCGATGAGGTCATTGCCGGGATCAGGCTCGCGGCCATGCTCAGCGCCCCCTTCTGGGCACGCCGTCACGCGCGTGATGCGCTGGGTAAGTGGCGGGTGCCGGGCGAGACGATCGACAACGGCAGAGCTTTTAGTGTCCGAACTGGTCACGAATGCGGCCAAACTCGCCAGGCCGGCCCCGAACGGCTTGGTGACCCCGGTCGGCGCTGACCGCGGTGGCTGGCGGCGCGTTGCTGCTCACCGACGCCTGGTTCGACGTGTGCACCTCGGCGCCCGGCCTCGATCATGCGCTGGCGCTGGCCGAGGCGGGCTTCGTCGAGGTGCCGCTGGCCGGTGCCGCGTGCTGGCTGGCGCTCTGGCTAACCACGGTTACCCGCCGGTAATGGCCGGCCCCAAACCGGTGGGTAGCCACTGACCGGAAATAGCCGCACCGAGCCGTTTCCCGGCTTCCCGGATAATTCCGGCGCGCGCCGGCACCGGAGCGGGATGGCGCGGGAGCGGGATGGCGCGGGAGCGGGATGGCGCGGAATGGTGTGCCGCATTTCACTCAGCGGCCATTCAGCCAATATCCAGGTGGCGCGGCGCGGCCAGCGCACGGGAGGCGCATCTCGGGTGCGCGGCATGGGCGTCCCGGGGCGCGCGGGCTGGCGCAGCCGGCCGGTCGCCGTCCGTTACCCTGGCGGGGACCTGCCCCCAAACGTGCCTCTGCTAACCAATGGGAAGGCCAGGAACATGGCCATATACCAGCACATACGCCACCCACGGATCGCTTCCCGGCGGGCCGACAGGCCGGTCAAGGTGGCCGACCTGCTGCCCCGGGGCACGGCCGTCAACCGGTTCAACACCAAGGTGGCGCTGCTGGTCACCCAGGTGGTCGGCAGCATGTGGTGCGCCTACGCGTTCGCCCTGTTCGACTTGATCAGCTTGCCCGACGCGATCCGCACCGGCACGGCGGCGGTGGTCTCCTGGGTGGCGCAGACCTTCCTCCAGTTGGTCCTGCTCAGCGTGATCATGGTCGGGCAGAACGTGCAGGCCGCCGCCGCGGACAAGCGCGCCGAAGCGACGTTCCACGACGCGAGCGCGACGCTGCATGAGGTCGCGCACGTGCAGGGTCACCTAGCCGCCCAGGACGTGCTGCTGACCCGGATCGCGGAGAAGATCGGCCTCGACCCGGTGCCGATCATCGACAACCCGCCCGACGACGGGACGGCTGGGCTGGACCAGGACGACGGGACGGCTGGGGCGGACCAGGACGACGGGACGGCTGGGCCGGACCAG
Source organism: uncultured Actinomycetes bacterium (assembly GCA_963717125.1). Lineage (GTDB taxonomy): Bacteria > Actinomycetota > Actinomycetes > Streptosporangiales > Streptosporangiaceae > RYN-230. The sequence goes on along the minus strand of CAVQVG010000015.1, from coordinate 553,800 downwards.
TGCGACTGACCCCCGCGCGCAGTTGGACGCCATATTGATAGCCACGTTATAAGAATTTACGATTGGCGCACGCGCGGCTACCCCCGGCCGCACCAAGGGAGAGGCAACCCTCTTATGCGCCGTCCTCGTCTGCTGAACCTGGTTTTACTGGCCTGCCTGCCCGCGGCGGGCATGCTGCTGACCTTCGGCTCTGCCGCAGGCGCCAGCGCCGCCGCGACCCCGAGCGCCCAGGCGGCCGCGAACGCCCGGGCCCTGCTGCACAACCTCTCGGTCGGCCAGCACTCCGCTAACCAGCGGGTAGCCGGGCATTCGGCCCGCATCAAGGGCCTGTCCCAGGTGTCCAGCACGAACTGGTCCGGCTACGCCGACACGAGCAGCACGTTCAGCAAGGTCACGGCCAACTGGACCGAACCCTCGGCCAGCTGCACCGGCACGACGTCGCTCGCCGCCTTCTGGGTGGGCATCGACGGATACAGCAGCAGCAGCGTGGAGCAGGACGGCACGCTGATCGAGTGCTACCTGGGAACCGCCTACCAGTACACCTGGTGGGAGATGTATCCCACCAACGACATCCAGGTCGTCGGCTCGACGCTGGCGGCCGGTGACCACATCAGCGCCTCGGTGGTCCGGAGCGGTACGAGCTACACCTTGAAGGTGACCGACTCCACCCACACCGCGGACAGCTTCAGCACCACCCAGACGTGCTCCGGCTGCGCCAACTCCAGCGCCGAGTGGATCGCGGAAGCGCCCAGCGGCTCGGCCGGCGTCTACCCGCTGTCCCACTTCAGCACCTGGACCGCGTCGGCCGCGACCGTCACCGGCAGCTCGGGCGCCGGGGTCATCTCGTCGTACACCGACGACGAGATCACCATGATCGACTCCGCGAACCGGGTCAAGGCCCAGCCTGGGGGCTTGAACAGCGGCGGCAACGGGTTCAGCGTCACCTGGGAGCGCAGCTCCTAGCCGGTCAGTAACCCCTAACGGTCCGGCCCGGGACCTTCCCGGGCCGGGCTGGCCGACCGGGTGAATCCCGGCGGCACCAGCAGATCGCTGGGATTCAGCCCGGCGATGCTGGACTGGCCCAGCGCGAGCAGGGCCGAATCGATGCCGCCGCGCATGATGTCCAGCACGTTCTCCACGCCAGCCTGGCCGGCCGCGGCCAGCCCCCACAGGTAGGCCCGGCCGATCATGACCGCGCGGGCACCCAGCGCGAGCGCCTTGACCACGTCACCGCCGCGCCGGACGCCGCCGTCGAGCAGCACCTCGACCTGGCTGCCCACGGCGGCGGCGATGTCCGGCAGCAGCCGGATGGTCGCGGGGGTCCCGTCCAGGTTGTTGCCACCGTGGTTGGACACCGAGATGGCGGTCAGCCCGGCATCGACCGCCCGCCGGGCGTCGTCCACCCGGCTCACCCCCTTGAGCATGATGGGGCCACCCCACTGCGCGGCCAGCCAGGCGATGTCGTCCCAGCCCGGCAGCGGCGACCGCATCCAGTCCGCGTACGCGCCGAAGAACGCCGGGGCGGCCTGGCCGGGCGCGGCCATGTTGGGCACGGTCAGCGCGGGCAGCCGCCCGGTCCGCGCGTAGCCGAGCAGCCACCGGGGCCGGCGCAGGCCCTCCGGCGCCAGCCGGACCAGCTCGGCCACGCTCATCTGCTCTGGGATGTGCGGGCTGCCCCAGTCCCGCCGGTGCGCGAACGACCAGTCCAGGGTGAGGATCAGCCCGGCCGCGCCGGCCGCGCGGGCGTGCTCGACGCGTCCCGCCACCTGGTCCCGGCCGCCGATCCAGTACAGCTGGAAGAACGTTCGCGGGTTGGCCGCGACGACCTCGGCCAGCGGCTTGCTGGCGAACGAGCTCAGCCCCAGCGCGGTGCCCCGGGCCGCGGCCGCCCGGGCCACCGCCACTTCGCCGTCCGGGTGCACGGCCTGCACCCCGGTCGGCGAGATGAGCACCGGCAGCGCGACCGGCTGGCCCATGACGGTGGTGGCCATGTCGCGCCGTGCGGACAGCCCGGCCACGTGCGGGGCGAACCCCAGTTCGTCGAACGCGGCCACGTTGTCGGCCAGCGTCAGCCCTTTCTCGGCGCCCGCGAGCAGCGCGCGGTAGACGGACGGGGGCAGCCGTTTCCGGGCCCGGCGCTCCGCCTCGGCCACCGTCTCGAACCAGGTGCCGGCCATCGCTCAGCCCGCCGGGCCGGCGCTGGGGCCGGACGCGCCCGGCCGGGCCAGGTCGCCGCGCAGCGGGTGCCAGGCGATGACCGGGCGGACCGGGATCGTGGTCCGGGCATGCAGCGCCCCGGTCCACACCCCGGCGCCGTAGGCCACGTCGTCGGCCAGGTGGCCGAGCACGAAGCGGACCGGGTCCAGGTCCGGGCGCTGCTCTGACCAGGCGGTCAGGGCCGGGCCGAGCAGCAGCGACGCGGTGGCGGCGCGGCGGCCCCAGCGGCGCGCCGGGCGGCCGCCGGGCGCGGCCAGCGCGGCGGCCAGCACCGGGGCGGCGAACTGGCCGCCGTACCGGCCGACGCCGAGCCAGGTCTGCTGGGTGGCGCGGAGCATCGCGGGCAGCACGCCCCGGTCGGGCAGCCCGGCCCGGTGCAGCGCCGCCCGCATGGCCAGCACCGACCCGGCGAACCCCAGGCCGGCCAGCACCGGGCGGCGGGCCAGCAGCCCGGCCACGGTCAGCGCCGGCCACGGGTAGAGCAGCAGCGGCTCGGACTGACCGGGGTGCCGCAGCGCCAGCGGCGCGGCGGACGTACCGTACCGGAACCGCCTGGCCAGCAGCCCCGGCCAGCTGGCCGGCTCGTGATGGCGCACCACGGCCGCGGGCTCGTAGCGGATCCGCCAGCCCGCCGCGTGCAGCCGCCAGACCAGGTTGACGTCCTCACCCAGGCGAAGCTCCGGGTCGAATACGGCCGGCGCCGCGACGGCGAGCAGCGCGGCGCGGCGGGCCAGCAGCGCGGCGGTCGGCACGTAGGACAGCCGGGTGCCCGGCGCGACCCGGCCCTCCTGGCCGCCCATGTCCAGGCTGGAGCCCGCGGCCGTGTACCGGTCGGCCCAGCTCCGCCCGCCGGGAACCGGCCGGATCCGGGGGGCGGCAACGGCCACCGCCGGATCGGCCAGGTGCGCCGCGAGCCGTTCGATCCAGCCCGCCTCCGGAACACAATCACTATCGCAGAACGCCACCAACTCGCTGGTCACGTCAGCCAGGCCGGTGTTCCTGGCCGCGGCCGGACCGCCGTTGACCGCGCGGCGGTGCAGCGTGGCCCGGTGCCGGGTGGCCACGTCGGCGACCGCGGCCGGGTTACGCGAGCCGTCGTCCACCACCACGACCGGGTAGCGGCGGCCCAGCGCGGTCAGGCAGCGATCCAGCAGCTCCGGGCGGTCCCGGGCCGGAATCAGCACGGTCACGTCCGGCGCCGCGGTCAGCTCGGGCGGCCGCGGGTGGGCCAGGCCGGCGTCGGTCAGCCTGCGGGCCAGCGTGCCCCCGGCGGTGCTGCGCACCGGGCCGGCCCGCAGCTCGGCCAGGGCGCGCTGGCCGGCCCCGGTCAGCCGCAGCACCCGGGCCGGCGAGCCACCGAAGAACGTGCTGTCGTCGAGCTGCTGGCCGCCCGGATCCAGGGCGATGCCGAACCCGGCAGGGAGGGCTTTCCCGGCGTTCACAGCGCCCAGCCCGCCGTCCACCGGCACGACCGCGCCGATGCCCGGCCGGCCCCGGTGACCAGCGCAACCCCGGCTCATCGGCCGGCTCCGCCGGCCTCGGCGCGGAGCGGCAATCGGGGGGTTCCGGGGGGTCGTCCCCCCGGGCCGGCACTGCCACGGGCGCGTGCCACGCGGCTACTCGGCGGATCAGGTCCGCGGCCAGGCCGTCGAGCAGGGCCCGGCCGGCCTTGGCGGTGGCGCCGGTGGGGTCGCCCAGGATGCCGGACTCGCTGACCGCGCGTACCCCGGCCGCGCGCAGCACCGGCCAGGTCTGGCCGAGCGGGCGGGTGTCCCCGGGCACCGCCCGGTCCATCCGCACCCGGGCCGGGTCGAGGTGCAGCAGCATTGAGGTCTCCGGCCGGCCGGCGTGCGGGTCGCCGTCCCAGCGCGGCTGGAACAGCAGCACCCGCCGTGACTCGGCGCGCAGCCGGCCGGCCGCGCGGGCCGCGGGCTCGGCGTTCCCGCCGTGCGCGGATACCAGCACCAGGCGGCCGAACGTCAGCGTGGCCGACCGGACCAGCTCCACCAGGAGCAGTTCCAGCGCGGCCTGCCCGATGGACAGCGTGCCCGGGAAGGCCGCGTGCTCGCCGCTGGACCCGTAGCCGACCGGCGGGGCGACCAGCACGTCCGGGCGGGCCGCGGCCAGCCGGTCGCACAGCGCGACCGCGATGTCGGTGTCGGTGGACAGCGGCAGGTGCGGGCCGTGCTGCTCGGTGGACCCGATCGGCACGGCCAGCACGGCGCCGGCCGCGGCCCGCTGGCCGATCTCCGGCCAGGACAGGTCGGCGAGCCGCACTCAGCGCCCCGGCGGCGCGAACCCGGCCAGCGGGTCCGGGTTGCACGGTGTTGGCCCGGGGGGGCGACCCCCCGGAACCCCCCGCTCGCCGCTCCGCGCCGAGGCCGGCCCCACCGGCCGGCGGCGGCCGAGCTCGAGCGGGACCGGGGCACGGCTGGATCGGTGCGAGTGGTCACCGGCTGGGCGGGGCGCGGCCGTGGGGTCCGCCGTGGCCAGCGCGCGCTCGCCGTGCCCGTGCACGCACTCCGGGTCCGGTCCGTCCAGCGGCAAGCCGGTGAAGAACTTGGCCGCCATGCAGCCGCCGCGGCAGGCCTCGTAGGCGACGCAGGACTCACACGCCCCGCCGGACTGCGGCTGGCGCAGCCCGGCGAACAACTCGGACTCCCGCCACACCCGGGCGAAGCCGCCCGGGTCGCGCACGTTGCCGGCCAGGAAGGCCGGGTGGATGGCGAACGGGCAGGCGTACACGTCGCCGACCGGGTCGATCAGGCACACCACCCGCCCGGCGCCGCACAGGTTCAGCCCGGGCAGCGCCGCGCCGTAGCCGCTCAGGTGGAAGAACGAGTCCCCGGTGAGCACGGTGTCGCCGTGCGCCACCAGCCAGTCGTAGAGCTGCCGCTGCTGGCCGGCGGTCAGGTGCAGCTGGTCCCACACGTCCGCGCCCCGCCCGGACGGGCGTAGCCGGGTGAGCCGGAGTTGCGCGCCGAACCGGTCGGCCAGTGCTTTCAGCTCGTCGAGCTGGCCGACGTTGTGCCGGGTCATCACGACCGAGATCTTGAAGCCGGCGAACCCGGCGCCGGCCAGGTGCCGCATGGCCCGCAACGCCACCGCGTACGATCCTGGCCCGCGTACCGCGTCGTTCACCTCGGCGGTGGCCCCGTCCAGCGAGATCTGCACGTCCACGTAGTCGCTGCCCGCCAGCCGCCGGGCGACGGCCGGAGTGATCTTGACGCCGTTGGTGGAGAACTTGACCCCGACGTCGTGCCCGGTCGCGTAGTCGAGCAGGTCCCAGAAGTCCGGCCGGACGGTCGGCTCACCACCGCCGATGTTGACGTAGAACACCTGCATCCGCTGCAGCTCGTCGATGACCGCCTGGCACTCCGCGGTGCCCAGCTCCCGCGGGTCGCGCCGCCCCGAGCTGGACAGGCAGTGCACGCAGGACAGGTTGCACGCGTAGGTCAGCTCCCAGGTCAGGCAGATCGGCGCGTCGAGACCGTAGCTGAACTGCTCGACCAGGGGCAGCGGCGCGGTCGTCACCGGAGCCGCGGTCACGCCGGCTCCCGGCGGCAGATCATCTGCGCCGCGGCCAGCGTGGCCAGCGCCCGCCGGTAGCTGGGCAGCTCGGCGTCGGGCACATCGGCCGCGCGGCAGGCGGCGCGGGCGGTGGGCTGCGCGGCCAGCCCGCGGACCACGGCCAGCAGGGCCGGGCTCTTCAGGAACGACAGCTGCCGGGTGCCGAAGTGGTAGGCCAGCGCGCCGAACCGTTCCGGGCGCAGCTGGACCTGAGGGGCCAGCCGCCACGCCGCGTCGAGGTCGAACGGCCCAGCACTATTAGTAGACGCCGCACATGCCATCGATCGAGACCTCCTCGACCAGCACCTCGTCGGCGACCACGTCGTCGGCCACCACGTCGTCGCTGGCCTCGTCGGCCAGCCCGGTAGCAGGATTGTCAGCCATGTCAGCTCCTCGGGTCTGGTGCTGGTCGCGGATATTCGTCACACTGTGACGAATATCGGCAGGCTAAACGACCAGCCTGGACCCAGGCAATACCCGGCAGGAAGATCCCGCCCGATGACCACCGACGTGCCGCCCGGTCCCGTGACGCGCCGTGGCCGGCCGCCGCGCACCAGCGCCCGCGAACTGGAGCTCATCGCCCTGCGGCTGTTCACCGAGCAGGGGTTCGAGGAGACCACCGTGGACCAGATCGCGGCCGAGGCCGGGGTGAGCCGGCGGGCGTTCTTCCGCTACTTCGACTCGAAGGCCGGTGTGCTGTGGGGGGCGTTCGACACCGAGGTGGCCACGATCCGCGGCCTGCTCGCCGGGCTGCCCGGCGACCTGCCGGTGCTGGAGGCGGTGCGCCGGGCCGTGCTCGCGGCCAATCACTACCAGGCGGCGGACGTGCCGGAACTGCGGGCCCGGATGTCCCTCATCGGGTCGGTGCCGGCCCTGGTGGCCAGCGCCGCGGTGCACTACGACGCCTGGGAGCGCGCAGTGGCCGAGTTCGTCGCCCGGCGCGCCGGGCAGCCCGCCGACTCGCTCTACCCGCTGGCCGTGGGCCGGGCCACGCTGGCCGCCTGCCGGGCGGCGTTCGACCGGTGGACGGTGCACGCCGATGCGGACCTCACCGTGTACCTGGACGCGGCGCTGCGCGCGCTGGCGGCGGGCTTCCGCGACGACGTGATCACCGCCGAGCCGCGCCGAAGGGTCTAGCCCCCGGAGGCGCAAAGAAGCACTGTGCGTAGACACAAAGCGGTGAGCAGCAAGATTGTGCTGCTGCCTGGTGCCTTATCCGGCCCCGCCAGGCACACTCGGGCCATGTTGGACTCCTCGGTCAGCCCGGCCGGTGCCCCAGAAGCCCCGGCCGCCCCGGGCTGGCCGCGGCCCGCCCGGCCCCGGCTGGCCGCCGGGCTGGTGTACCGGATCGCGCCGCTGCTGGCCCCGAACCGGTTCTACCGCCGGCTGGCCCGCGCCCTGGAAGCGTCCCAGCTGGGGTACCGGCTGTTCACCTCGGCCGAGAAAGCGGCCAAGGCCCCCTTGTTCGGCTGCCGGATGTGCGGCCAGTGTGCGCTGCCGGTCACCGGCTACGCCTGCCCGGAGAGCTGCCCCAAGCAACTGCGCAACGGCCCGTGCGGCGGGGTCGGCGCGGACGGCTCGTGCGAGGTGTACCCGGGCACCCGGTGTATCTGGCTGGTCGCCTGGGAGCGGGCCGAACGGCACGGCCACCTGGCCGACCTGAGCGGCCTGGTGCCGCCCGCCGACCACCGGCGGCAGGGCCAGAGCGCCTGGGTCAACTACTGGCAGGGCCGGTGAGCGTGCTGCGCAGCCGGCTGGCGTCCGGCGACGTGGTGGTCACCGCGGAGATCGGGCCGCCGCGCGGCGCCGATCCGGCCGCGATCGGCGCCAGGACCGGGCCGCTGCGCGGCTGGGTGGACGCGGTCAACGTGACCGACAGCCAGAGCGCGTTCGTCCGGATGTCCAGCCTGGCGGGCAGCGTGCTGGCGCTGGCCGCCGGGGTGGAGCCGGTTATGCAGCTCACCTGCCGGGACCGCAACCGCATCGCGCTGCAATCGGATCTGCTGGGCGCGGCCGCGCTGGGCATCCGCAACGTGCTGCTGATGACCGGCGACCACCCGCGGTTCGGCGACCACCCGCAGGCCCGGCCGGTGTTCGATCTGGACAGCATCCAGCTGGTCCAGGCCGCCCGAAGCCTGCGGGACGGCCGGCTGATGTCCGGCCGGGCCCTGGCCGCCGCGCCGGACTGGCTGATCGGCGCGGTGGAGAACCCGTTCGCCCCGCCGGCCGGGTTCCGGGCCGCGCGGCTGGGCAAGAAGGTCGCGGCGGGCGCGGAGTTCGTGCAGACCCAGTACGTGTTCGACGTGCCGCAGTTCGCCCGGTGGCTGAGCCAGGTCCGCGACCTGGGCCTGGACCAGCGCTGCGCGATCCTGGCCGGGGTCGGGCCGGTCCGCTCGATCCGCGCCCTGGAGCACATCGAGGCCAGCGTGCCCGGGGTGCAGATCCCCGCCGCGGTGGCGCGGCGGCTACGCGGCGTGCCCGTGGGCCAGGTCGCCGCGGAAGGGCTGCGGATCTGCGCGGACACCATCCAGCAGGTGCTCCAGCTGCCCGGGGTGCGCGGCGTTCACCTGATGGCCCCGGGCTTCGAGCACGGCGTCCCGGAGATCCTCGGCCAGGCGGGGCTCGGCCGCCGGCCCGGGCTGGCCGCGGCCTGCGCCGGGGCCTGCGCCGCGGACCGGCCCGGACCGGAGGAGAGTCATGCACATTGACATCCGCCCGGTGGCCAGGCTGCGCGGGCCGGACCCGGTGGACGTGCCGGCCGCGCTCGGCCCGCTGTTCGCCGCGCTCGGCGACACCCCCGCCGACCTGGCCCGGCTCCGGGTGGTCTGCGACTGGATCCAGTACCGGCACAATTTCTGCCCGCCCGTGCATGGCCGGCCCATTCTTGCCGAACGCCCGTACCTCGCCGCGGCCGGCGCCGCACCCGAGCCGGACGCCGCGCTGGAAATCGCCATCGATCTGCGCCGCTGCCCGGGGGTGCGCGGGGATGGCCCGGAGCAGGACCTGGCCGCCGCGGTCAAGACGGTGCTGGCCGGGCCGCCCACCCCGGCCCGGACCGTGCTGGAGCCGTGGCGGCCGGCCAGCGAGAGCTGCATCTGGCAGTTCAACACGCTGTACTGGCAGGCCCTGAAGCTGTGGGAGCAGGCGACCGGCCGGGAGTACGAGCAGGCGCTGCCCGGCGGCCGCAGCGAGGCCCGGGACACCGGCCCGGTCCGGGAGCTGATCCTGGAGCTGTTCCGGGTGTGGGACGAGCTGGACACAAGGCACGCGCTGCCCGAGGAGCTGTACGTCGTCGAACTCGGCGTGGGCAACGGCAACCAGGCCCGTACCTGGCTGGACGTGTTCGCCGAGCTGGACCGGGCGCACGGCCGGGACTACTACCGGCGGTTGCACTACCTGATGGGTGACAACTCCCCACACGTGCTGGAGCGGGCCCGGCAGACGGTGGGCCCGCACGGCGGCCGGGTCAACGCGCTGGTCCTGGACGCCACCCGGCCGCAGCTCACCCTGGGCTTCCTGGCCGGCCAGGCGTTCCTGGTCTACATCTCCAACGTGTACGACAACCTGCCCACCGACGAGGTGGCCAGCATCCAGGGCCGGCCGTACCTGGTCGAGGTGCGCGCGTACCTGCGCGACGAGGACGCGGACGCGATCGCCGGCCGGCTCGGCCTGCCGCCCGGCGAGCTGGCCGGCCTGGTCGGGCGGCTGCTCCGGCTCGGCCCGGAACTGCTGGCCGAGGCGGCGCCCGGCACGCTGCCCGGCACCGGCGACGCGGTGGCGCTGTGGCGGGACACGTGGACCGCGCTGCGGCTGGCCGAACGCTACGTGCCGCTGGACGGGCTGGACGGCTACCGGGTCACGCCGTCGCTGTCCGGCGAGATCCTCGGCCCGCTGCTGGGCAGCAGCGGCGACATCCGGATGCACGTCAGCAACGGCGCGCTGGCCAGCTTCACCGGCACGCTGCCGCTGCTGCACCCGTTCGGCCGGCTGATCTGCCACGACCTGTTCCGCACCGAGCCGGGCCAGTACCACACCGGGTTCGGCGGCCCCGGTAAGTACGACGGCTCGGTGGTCAACTGGGTGAACGGCCCGCTGCTCCAGCTCGCGGGCAACCGGCGCGGCTTCGACGTGCGGATCGGGCCGCTGCCCAGCCGCCCAGCCGGCCACGTAAAGACGCTCACCGCGCAGGTCAGGGACTGACCGCGATGCCACCCCCGGTGCTGCCGCCCCCGGTGCTGTTGCCCACCACCGTGGTCGGCTCGTACTCGGTGCCGGAATGGCTGCAGCGGATGAAGACCGACTACTACCAGCGCCAGATCAGCGCGCAGCACCTGGACGAGATCCACAACGTGGCGATCAAGGCGGCGCTCAAGGACCAGGAACGGGCCGGCCTCGACATCGTGTCCGACGGGGAGTTGCGCCGCGACAACGACATCGACTACCTGCTGGTGCGCATCCCAGGGGTGGACATCCCGCACCGGGCCAAGACCGACTACTACGACTATTACGACGCGGCGCTGGCCCAGCCGCTGCCGGACGCGGACCGCGGCGGGGCCGGACTGGCCGCGGACTACGCGTTCACCCGGGAGCAGACGGACCAGCCGGTCAAGTTCTCCTTCACCGGCCCGTTCTCGCTGTCCCGGCGGATCCGCAATACCGCCTACCCGGACGCGGCCGACCTGGTCCGGGCGCTGGCCCGGTGGCTCAACACGGCCGCCCGGGAGCTGGCCGCGGCCGGGCCGGCCTGCTCCAGATCGACGAGCCGTTCCTGGCCGGCTACCCGGAAGCGGTCGAGCTGGCTATCGAGGCGGTGAACATCGTCACCGCGGATGTGCCGGCCAGCTGGGCGCTGCACGTCTGCTACGGCAACCGGTACGCCCGGCCGCTCTGGGAGGGCCACTACGACTTCCTGTTCCCCGCCGTGCTGGCCGCGCGGGTGGACCAGCTGGTGCTGGAGTTCGCCCGCAAGGGCCCCGGCGACCTGGGGCTGCTGGCGCAGTGGGACCGGACGGTCGGCCTCGGCGTGATCGACGTGAAGACGGCCGAGGTGGAGGCCCCCGACCTGGTCGCCACGCGGATCCGCCGCGGGCTGGCGGTGCTGCCCGCGGACCGGCTGGTCATCAACCCGGACTGCGGGCTGCGTCACCTGCCCGCCGCGGTGGCCCGGGCCAAGCTGCGCGCGCTGGTGGCCGGCGCGCGGCAGGTCCGCGCAGAACTCACCAGCCAGGTCAGCGTCGGCTGACCGCGGCCGGCGCGGGCAGGAACATCGAGCGCGGCCGTAGGTAGGTGTCCAGGCATTCCGGCCCGTAGCCGTCGCCTGGGCCGGGGTGAGACGGCGTGCCGGGATCGGGCAGGTAGCCGTTGACGCCGAACGTGCCGGCCTGCAAGCGGCGGGCCAGGCCGAGGCCGCGGCCCAGGTCGGCGGTCCACAGGCTGCCGGCCACGGTGCAGCCACCGTCGCCGAGCAGGGCCACGATGTCCGCCTCCCGGTGGTACGGGATCACGCTGACCACCGGGCCGAACACCTGGCCCGGGCTGGTCAGCGCGGCGCCGCCGGCCGCCAGCACGGTGGGCTGGTAGTAGTAGCCGCGGACCGGCGAGGCCGGCCGCCGGCCACCCGCCGCCAGCCGGGCACCGCGAGCCGTGCTGGCGGCCACGAAGGACGCCACGCCGGCCCGGCGCCGCGGGCTGACCAGCGGGCCGACCGCGGTGTCCGGGGCCATGGGGTCGCCGATCACCCGGCTGGCCGCCTCCGCGGCCAGCCGGGCCAGCGTCTCCTCGTAGCGGCACCACGGGACCAGCACCCGCGAGGCGGCCAGGCAGGTCTGCCCGGAATTGCCGAAGGCCAGCTGGCCGAGCGCGGCCGACGCGGCGGCGAGATCGGCGTCGTCCAGCACGATCGCCGCGGAGTTCCCGCCCAGCTCCAGGTGCACCGGCTTGAGCGTTTCGCCGCAGGCGATGGAGATCCGGCGGCCTACCGAAGCCGGGCCGGCGAACGACACCTTGTCCACACCGGGGTGCCGGGCCAGCAGTTCGGCCACCTGGTGCGAGCCGGTCACCAGGTTGAACACGCCGGGCGGGAACTCGGCCGCCTCGATCGCCTCGGCCAGCAGGTACCCGCTCAGCGCGGTCTGCGCGGCCGGCTTGAGGATGACCGTGCAGCCCGCGGCCAGGGCCTGCCCGAGCTGGGACAGCGCGCTGGTCAGCGGGTAGTTCCACGGCGCCACCACGGCCGCGACGCCGACCGGCGCCCGGCGGACCATGGTCCGGCCGGGGACGCCGGCCGCGACCCGGATCTCCTCCGGGCGCAGCGCCCGGGCCAGCGCGGCGTAGTGCCGCACGATGCTGACCGGCAGCTCCCCGTTGTGCCGCCGGGACAATGTGATCGGCATGCCCATCTCCGCGGTGACCAGCCGCGCGGTATCCAGCGCCCGGGCCTCCAGGGCGAGCGCCAGGCGGTCCAGGGCGGCGGCCCGCTCGGCCGGGTCGGCCACCGGCCACGGGCCGGTGTCGAACGCCGCCCGGGCCGCGCGCACCGCGCTGTCCACGTCCGGCCCGGTGGCGGCCGGTGCGGACCCGGCGATCTCCTCCGTGGCCGGGTTGACCACGGTGATCACGTCAAGGGAGGCGGCGGGCAGCAGTCGCCCGCCCGCGTAGATGTCCCGGTACTCGAGCATCCAGGCCGCCTCCCGGCCGCCCGCGGCCGCGCTGCCCGGGCGCTCACCCTGAAATGTGCGCGGCCGGCGGCTGGCTTGTCAAGGAGAGATCCGCCAGACGCGGCAGACACCTAAGGAGCACCGCGCACTTTGTGCTCAGCCACAAGGTGAGATCTGGGATCCGGTCATATCCTGGATAATCATGACAGAAAGGCCTCCGGCTGCCGTGGGGCATGTCGCCAATCCGGGCCGTCAGCGCGACCTCGGCCGGGAGAACGCGGTGCTCCGCGAGCTGGTCACGGTCTACCGCCTGCTATCCGGCCTGGCCCTGCAGGACGCCGACCTGGCCAGCGTCACCCAGCTCATCGCCGACCGGACCGCCGCGACGGTGGCCGTGGTCAGCCCGGTGATGGACGTGATCGCGGCGGCGTCACCTGGCATCCCGGCCGAGAAGGCGGGCGATCTCGTCCGGGAGGCCATCGTGCACCCGCGGCTGGGCCAGGTGCTGCGCGCCTCGCGGGAGGGGCACCGGCCGCTCTGGCTGCCCAGCGTGGGCGGGATGCCCGCGGTCATCGTGGCGCCGGTCCTGGTGGGTGACGAGGTGCCCGCCCACCTGATCACCATGGACCCGGCCGGGACCGAGCCCGCGGAGGACATGCGGCTGCTGGTCACCGAGCACGCGGCCACCATTTGCGGGGTGATCCTGGGCCGGGAGAACGTGGTCGCCGCCGCGGCCCGGCGGGTGCGCGACGACCTGGTCGAAGGCCTGCTGCTGGGCCTCGGCCGGGACGACGGGGAGACCGGGCGCTGGGCGGCGCACCTCGGCTATGACCCCAGCCAGGAGCACCACGTGCTGGCCCTCGCGTTCGACGTGCCGCCGCCGCGGTCCGGGCTGGACGCGGCCGCGCTGCGGCAGCGAGTGTGCGACGTCATCGAGCACTTCTTCACCACCCGGGCGCCGGACGTAATCGTCTCGGTTCGCGAGTCCGAGGTGGTGCTGGTCACCGTGACCGGCGGCGAGCCGCGGGCGGGCGGCCGGGACACCCGGCAGCTGGCCGACACCTGTATGGCCCGGCTGGCCGAGCTGTTCCCGGACACCAGGGCCATCATCGGCATCGGCGGGCCGTGCCGCGGCCCGCACGAGATCACCCGGTCCTACCAGGAGGCGCACCGCACCCTGGAGACGCTGCGCCGTCTGGGCCGGGCCGGTTCCGTCACCGCGTTCGCCGACCTGGGCATCCACCGGCTGCTGCTGCAAGTCCCCGACCTGGCCGAGCTGCGGGCGTTCGCCGACGACGTGCTCGGCACGCTGACCCGGGCGGACCGCGACCGGCACGCCGACTACCTGACCACACTGGCCTGCTATCTCCGGGAGAACAGCAGCCCGCAGCGCGCGGCGCGGTTCCTGCATGTGCACCCGAACACGGTCGCCTACCGGGTCAAGCGGATCGAGGAGATCACCGGCCTGTCCCTGGACTCCTACCGGGACCGGCTCAGCACCCAGGTGGCGCTGGAGATCCTGGACGCACTGGGGTTTGCGGCTGAGCGGTTTGCGGCCGAGGGTGTCGCGACCGAGCGCTTCGAGGGCTTTGGGGGCTTCGCAGGAGGGGACGGATCATGACCGGATTCGCCGGGGTACTGGGGACGCGGCTGCTGGTCGGCGACGGCGCCATGGGCACCATGCTGCACGCGGCCGGCTGCGCGCTGGACCGGGCGTTGCCCGAGGTCAGCCTGTCCGATCCCGGGCTGGTCGGCACCATCCACGACAGTTACCTGGCCGCGGGCGCGGACGTGATCCAGACCAACACGTTCGGCGCGAACCGGCTCTGGCTGGCCGGGCACGGCTGCGCCGGCCAGGTCGAGGAGATCAACCAGGCCGCGGTGCGGATCGCCCGGGCCGCCGGCCGCCGGGCCGGCCGCCCGGTGTACGTGGCGGGCGCGGTCTCGCCCGCGGTGACCGCACGACTGCGCCGCCAGGTGGGCGCGGCCGAGCGGGCCGAGGCCCTGGCCGAGCAGGTGCGGGCGCTGGCCGCGGCCGGCGCCGACCTGATCATCCTGGAGACGTTCGGCTATCTCGACGAGCTGGCCGAGGCGGTCACCGTGGCGAGCGCGGCCTGCGCGCTGCCCCTGGTCGCGCAGGCCACCTTCGCCGAGGACGGCCGGACGCTCGGCGGTGAGACGCCGCGCGAGGTGGCCGCGGTGCTCGGTGAGCTGCCGGTGGTCATGCTGGGCGGCAACTGCACGACCGGCCCGCAGCGGATGCTGGCCGTGGTGGAGGACCTGGTCCGGTGCAGCCCGCTGCCGGTCAGCGCGCAGCCCAACGCCGGGCAGCCGCGCCGGGTCGGCGACCGGGGCTTCGAGTTCAGCGTGGACGGCAGCTACTTCGCCCGGTACCTGCGCGGGTTCGCCGACGCCGGCGCGGCGCTGGTCGGCGGGTGCTGCGGCACCACCCCGACGCACATCGAGGCCGCGGTGACGCAGCTGGCCGGGCTGCGCGCCGCGCCGCCCCGGGCGGCCGCCGCAGGCCGGCGGCCGCCCGGCGTGCGGGCGGCCGGGACCGGTCCGGGCGGCCTGGCTGCCCGGCTGGCCCGCGGCGAGTTCGTGGTCGCCGCCGAGATCGCCGCGCCGGACGACGGCGTGGCCGGCCGGATCACTGACACCGTGCTCGCGCTGCGCGAGCGGGGGGTGGACCTGGTCGCGGTCACCGCGCCCGAGCACCCCCGGGCGCACCGCGACGCGCTCGGCATGGCGCTGCACCTGCAGCAGCACGCCGGCGTCGAGACCATGGTCACGATGACTACCTGGGACAAGACCATCATGACCCTGCAGGCGGATCTGCTCGGCGCGCACGCGCTGGGCATCCGCAACGTCATCTGCGAGGCCGGCAACCCCCCGGTGCTCGGCGACTACCCGGCCGTGGACGGCGTCTGGGAGGTGGACCCGCTCGGCCTGGTCACGCTGCTGGCCAGCCTGAACGCCGGGCGCGACCTGGACGGGCTGCGGCTGGCCAGGAAGACGTCGTTCTGCATCGGGACCCGGGTCAACCCGGCCGCGCAGGACCTGGCGGCCGAGACCACGAGGGCCCGGGCCGAGATCGGGGCCGGGGCCCAGTTCCTGGTCACCCGGCCGGTCTACGACCTGCGCAGACTGCGCGCCCTGGCCGGCGAGTTGTCGGGCACCGGCGTTCCGCTGCTGATGTCCGTGGCCCCGCTGCGCAGCTTCCAGGAAGCGGACTACCTGGCGCACGAGGTGCCGGACGTGCACATCCCGGCCGACGTGCTCGGCGCCATGGAGCAGGCCGGCCGGTCGGCCCGGGAGGCCGGCCTGCGGCTGGCCCTGGACCTGCTCCGGGACGGGCATCCGCTGGTCAGTGGGGTGCTGCTGGCCGGCGCGGCGGAGGACGCGGCCGCGCTGGGTCCGCTGCTGGCCGCCGCGGGCCGCCCTGAGCTGCGGACCGCACGCATTCCGTGACAAGGAGGACATCGCGCCGCGGCGTGTGTTGCGGTACAAACGGACCAGCGTTGGCCTGAAGGAGGCTATGTGAGCATCCTTGGCACCCGCGTGGTGCGCACCGAGGATCCGAAGCTGCTGACCGCCGGCGGCACCTACGTCGAGGACCTGCGGCTGCCGGAACTGATCGGCGCGGCCCGGGTCACGTTCGTGCGCAGCCCGATGGCGCACGCCGAGATCGCCGGGATCGACCCGTCCGGGGCGCTGACCGTGCCCGGCGCGGTCGCCGTGTTCACCGCCCAGGACCTGGACGACCTGCCGCCACCGCCGCCCGCCAGCGGGCCGGGCAGCGAGGGCGCGCCGCTGCCGATGGGCGGCCCGTACGCCGAGCCGCTGCTGGCCGTGGGGCGGGTGCGCTTCGTCGGCGAGGCGGTGGCCATGGTGCTCACCGACGACAGCTATCAGGGCGAGGACGCGGCCGAGCTGGTCAGCGTGGACTACACCCCGCTGCCGGTGTCGATCGGGTTCGGCGGCGCGGCGGACACCGGGTCCCTGCTGTTCCCGGGGACGGGCTCCAACGTGGCCGTCGCGATGGGCGCGCCCGCCGACGACAGCGCGTTCGACGGGTGTGACGTGGTGCTCCGCCAGGACATCGTCAACCAGCGGCTGGCCCCGGTGCCGATGGAAGGGCGCGCGGTGGCCGCCCGGTGGGCGGACGGCAAGCTGACCGTCTGGGTCAGCACGCAGAACGCGCAGATCACCCGGTTCATCCTGGCCGGGGTGCTCGGGCTGGACCCGGGCGCGATCCGGGTGATCACCCCGGACGTGGGCGGCGGGTTCGGCGCCAAGGTCGGCGTGGACCGGGACGCGCTCGCCGTCGCCTGGGCGGCCAAGCGCACCGGGCGGCCGGTGCGCTGGACCGAGACCCGCAGCGAGAACCTGGTCGGGATGACCCACGGCCGGGCCCAGCGGCAGACCGTCACGATCGGCGGGACCAAGGACGGGCGGATCCTCGGCTACCGGATCGACATCATCCAGGACACCGGGGCCTACCCGCGGATGAGCGGGTTCCTGCCCACGCTGACCAGCCTGATGGCGGCGGGCCCGTACGACATCGCGCAGGTGCAGACGGCGTACCAGGTGCTGCTGACCAACACCACCCCGATCTCCGCCTACCGCGGCGCGGGCCTGCCCGAGGCGACGGCCGCCATCGAGCGGGCCATCGACCTGTTCGCGGCCGAGATCGGCATGGACCCGGCCGAGGTGCGGCGGCGGAACCTGATCCCGCCGGACAGTTTCCCGCACACCATGCCGACCGGGGCGGTGTACGACAGCGGGGACTATGTGACCGGGCTGGACAAGGTGCTGGATGCGGCGGGCTACCCCGAGCTGCGGGCCGAGCAGGCCCGGCGGCGCGGCCGCGGGGACGTGCTGCAGCTCGGCATCGGGCTGGCCAGCTACGTGGAGATCACGGCGGCGGACGCGGCGGCCGGCGAGACGGCCCGGCTGGTGGTGCACGGGGACGGCACGGCGACCTGTTACACGGGCAGTTCCGCGCACGGCCAGGGCCACCACACGGCCTGGGCCATGCTCGTCCAGGCCGAGCTGGGCATCCCGATGGACCAGGTGACGGTGGTGCACGGCGATACCGACCTCATCCCGGAGGGGGTCGGCACCTACGCGTCCCGGTCGCTGCAGCTCGGCGGGGTGGCCGTGCACAAGGCCGCGCAGGATGTGAAGGAGCAGGCCCGCCGGGTCGCCGCGGACATGATCGAGGCGGCCGAGGCCGACATGGAGCTGGACACCGACACCGGCGCGTGGCGGGTCCGCGGCGACCCGGCCACGGGCCGGAGCTGGGCCGACGTGGCCAGCCACGCCGGGCCGGACGGCCTGGTGGCCGCGGTCCAGTACACCGAGGGCGCGCCCACGTTCCCGTTCGGCAGCCATGTCGCGGTGGTCGAGGTGGACACCGAGACCGGCAAGGTCCAGCTGATCCGGCACATCACCGTGGACGACGCCGGGACCGTGGTCAACCCGCTGCTGGCCGAGGGCCAGCGGCACGGCGGCATCGCCCAGGGCGTGGCGCAGGCGCTGCTCGAGGAGATGGTGTACGACGCCGAGGGCAACCCGCTGACCGGCACGCTGGCCGACTACGCCGCGATCAGCGCGGCCGAGCTGCCCAGCTTCGAACTGGTCGGCAGCGAGACGCCGACCGACGTCAACCCGCTGGGGGCCAAGGGCATCGGCGAGGCCGGCACGATCGGCTCGGTGCCCGCCGTGCAGAACGCGGTCATCGACGCGCTCAGCCACCTCGGCGTCCGGCACATCGACATGCCGCTCACCCCGTCCCGGGTCTGGGCCGCGATCGACCAGGCGAGGGAGGGCATGTGAAGGTCAGCGTGACCGTCAACGGCAGTCCGGTGGCCGCCGAGGTGCCGGACCGCACCCTGCTGGTGCACTTCGTGCGGGATCAGGCCGGGCTGACCGCCACCAACGTGGGCTGCGACACCAGTTCCTGCGGGGCGTGCACGGTGCTGCTCGACGGGCAGTCGGTGAAGTCCTGCACCGTGCTCGCCGCCCAGGCGGACGGCCGCGAGGTGTCCACCGTGGAGGGGCTGGCCAGCCCGGACGGCGAACTGCACCCGGTGCAGCGCGCGTTCCGCGAGGAGCACGGGCTGCAATGCGGGTTCTGCACCCCGGGCATGGTCATGGCGGCGGTCTCGCTGCTGGCCGAGAACCCGTCACCCACCGAGGAAGAAGTCCGGCTGGGCCTGGAAGGCAACCTGTGCCGGTGCACCGGCTACCACAACATCGTCCGGGCCATCCTGGCCGCCAGTGCGGCGGGCGTCCTGACCGCGGGCCGCGCCGTCAGCAAGGAAGAGGAGCAGGTGAGTTGATCCCGGCAGAGTTCAGCTACCGGCGGGCCGGCTCGGTGGACGAGGCCCTGGCCCTGGCCGCCGACGGTGGCGATGACGCGAAGTTCCTGGCCGGCGGTCATTCTCTGCTGCCGCTGATGAAGCTGCGGCTGGCCGTGCCCGAGGTGCTGGTGGACATCGGCCGGCTCAGCGAGCTCAGCTACGTCCGCGCCGACGGCGGGGACATCGCGGTGGGCGCGCTGACCAGCTACCACGACCTGGCCCGGTCCAGCCTGCTGGCCCGGGAGCTGCCGCTGCTGGCCTGCGCGGCCAGCCAGGTCGGCGACCCACAGGTCCGGCACCTGGGCACCATCGGCGGCTCGCTGGCGCACGCCGACCCCGCGGCCGACCTGCCCGCGGTCGTGCTGGCCCTGGACGCGGTGCTGGTAGCCCGCGGCCCTTCGGGCGTGCGGGAGATCGCGGTCGCGGACTTCTTCCAGGGCCTGTTCGAGAGCGCGCTGGAACCCGGTGAGCTGCTGACCGAGATCCGCATCCCGCGGCCGGCCGCGGCGGGCTGGTCGTTCCAGAAGTTCACCAAGCGCGCCATCGACTGGGCCATCGTCGGCGTGGCGGTGCAGGACCGCCGGGTGGCCCTCGTCAACATGGGCCAGCAGCCGGTCCGGGCCAGCGCGGTGGAGCAGGCGCTGGCCAGCGGGGCCGGGCCGCGCGACGCGGCGGCGTTCGCGGCCGAGGGCACCAGCCCGCCGGACGACCTCAACGGGGACGCGCGGTACCGGGGCCACCTGGCCCGGGTGCTGACCGCCCGGGCGCTGCACGAAGCCGCCGCACGGGGCTGACCTTCGGCCCCGTGCTGCGGGCCCGTGCTGCGGCTCAGTGCTCGAGCAGCATGACGCCGCGGACGTTCTTGCCGTCCAGCAGGTCCTGATAGCCCTGGTTGACCTCGTCCAGCCCGTACCGGCTGGTGATCAGCTCGTCCAGCTTGAGCCGGCCCGACCGGTACAGGTCGATCATCAGCGGGATGTCGTCGAACGGGTTGCCGCCGCCGAACAGCGCGCCGTGCAGCCGCTTCTCGAACAGGGTGAGCTCGAAGCTGGACAGCCGGATGTTCTGCTGGCCCGGCCCGGCCAGCCCGGTCACGATCACTAGGCCGTGCTTGCGGATGGCGGTGAACGCCGCCTGCACCACGTCCTCGGTGACCACGCCGACGGTGACCAGGGCCTGGTCGGCCCCGACGCCCTGGGTCAGCTCGGTGATCATCTGCTGCGCGGTGGCTGCGTCCGGTGCGCTGTGCGTGGCGCCGAGCTGGCAGGCCAGCTCGCGCTTGCCGGGCAGCGGGTCCACCACCACGACGTGCCGCGCGCCCGCGAACGCGGCGCCCTGCACCGCGTTGATGCCGACCCCGCCGATGCCGTACACCACGACGGTGTCGCCCGGCCGCACGCCGCCCGCGTTCACCGCCGTGCCCCAGCCGGTGGGCACGCCGCAGCCGACCAGCACCACGGTCTCCAGCGGCAGGTCCGGGTCGACCTTGATGCAGGAGTACTCGGAGACCGTGCCCCACTGCGCGAACGTGCCGACCAGGCACATCTGGCCGAAGTCCTGGCCCCCGGCGTGGAACCGGAACGTGCCGTCCGGCAGGCAGTTGTCCACCAGCAGCGCACCCAGGTCGCACAAGTTGGTCAGCCCGCGCGAGCAGAACCGGCAGTGCCCGCACACCGGGAGGAACGAGCAGACCACGTGGTCGCCCGGCTGCAGCCGGGTGACCCCGGGCCCGGTCTCCTCGACGATGCCCGCGCCCTCGTGGCCGCCGACGATCGGGTAGCGGACCGGGATGTCACCGGTGCGCAGGTGCTCGTCGGAATGGCACAGGCCGGCCGCCACCCAGCGGATCAGCACCTCGCCGGCTTTCGGCCGGTCCAGGTCCAGGTCGATGACCTCCCAGTCCTGGCCGACGTCGTGCAGCACAGCCGCCCGGGTTTTCATGAGCACATGGTGCGCGGCAATCGCCCCGCGGTCATTGTGCGCGGGGCCAAGAAACCGGGCCGCCGCTTGTGCCGCCAGCCGGACTGCTGGCGGGCGCGTCCGGCGCCGTCCCGGGTGGGGGCGCGGTCTGCAGCTCGGAGCTGTGGTGCGTGGCGAACCGGGCCAGATCCGGGCTGTACCGGGCGATGATCTGCCGGATCCGGTGCGAGGCGAGCGGGCCGAGCAGGTCATAGGTGGTGGTGAACAGCTCGCGGGCGGCCGCGCGGGGCCAGCCGTCGGGCAGCAGCTCGTCCGGCAGATCAGGGTCGAGCTCGGGGAACGCGCGCCACTCGTCCATCAGCCGGGTCCGGGTCACCAGGGCCGCGTCCGGCGAGAGCTGGCCGTCCAGCGTGCGCTCGCGCAGCACGCCGGCCTGCCCGATGAAGTGGTCGTACCTGGCCCGCAGGTTGTCCAGGTCCCAGGCCTGCTGCGGCAGGCCTGCCGGGCTGACCCCCGGGACGGTGCGGGCCCGGAACGCGGTCGCCGTGCTGATACCCAGCGCGGCGAGCTGGCTGAGCACCTCGCCCGCGTGATCGCGGGGGGACACCCACAGCCCGTCGTAGAGGGGGGCGAAGCCGAGCCAGCGGAGCTGTTTGCGCAGCGAGTCGCGGGCGGCCCGGTTCTGCTCCGGGATGGAGAACGCGACCAGGCTCCACATGCCGTCCCAGGGCTGCGAGGCCCGGCCGAACGAGAAGATCTGCTGGCCGCCGTCGTCCAGCACCCGGGCGGCGCGGCCGCTCAGCCGGACCACGGTGCGCCGTCCGCTCTTGGCCGTGACCAGTAGCTTGTTCCGGGTGAGCCGGCTGAGCGCGGCGCGCGCCGCCGAGTCGCTGACGCCGAACTCGGCCAGCAGCGCGACGAGCGCCGCCGAGGGCAGTGGCTCCGAGCGGCGCCACCAGTAGTCGCCGAGCAGGGTGAGCAGCAGCCGCGGCGGCCGCTGTACCGTGCCCGCCGGGCCCGCTGGCCACGCCCCGGGTAGCTCGTCATCGGCCAGGCCTGGTGTGTCCAGGCTGGCCAGTAGCGGCGTAGTTCGGGCCATTTTCCCAGCTTAGCGGTTTCTCTACGGTAGCCGTCAGATGACAGGCTGTTTTCTAGCTCACGCCGGACGTACGGTTCGTCAATTGAATTCAGCACACGGCGGACCCACAATCGTCATATATATGAGCGTGACGGTGGCTCAGCATCCAGCCGAAGGAGTCCAGATGAGTGCCCGCACGGTTCCCCCGTTCCGCGCCGATCACGTGGGCAGCCTGCTGCGCCCGGCGTCGCTGGTCGCCGCGCGGGCCGAGCACGCCGCTGGCCGGCTCAGCGCCGAGCAGTTGCGGGCCGCGGAAGACGCGGCCATCGCCGACGCCGTGGCCATGCAGCAGCGGGCCGGGCTGCAATCGGTGACGGACGGCGAGTTCCGCCGGGCCACCTGGCACATGGACTTCATCTACCAGATCGGCGGGATCAGCAAGGCGCCCGGGAACCTGGCCGTGAAGTTCCACAACGCGGCCGGCGACATCGAGTGGACCCCGGCGGCGCTGCACGTCGGCAGCAAGCTCCGGATGGACAAGACGATCTTCGGCGACGACTTCCGCTACCTGCAGTCGGTAGCGGGCCCGTCCGTGGCCAAGCTGACGATCCCGTCGCCGAACATGGTGCATTACCGGGGTGGGCCGGCGTCGGTTGATCCGGGTGTGTATCCGGATATGGAGGAGTTCTGGGCGGATCTGGCGGCGGCGTATGGCGGTGAGGTGGCGCGGCTGGCCGGGCTGGGCTGCCGGTATCTGCAGTTCGATGACACGTCGCTGGCGTACCTGAACGACCCGGCGCAGCGGGCGGAGATCGCGGCGCGGGGGGAGGACGCGGAGCATCTGCATCTGCGGTATATCCGGCAGGTGAACGCGGCGCTGGCGGGCGCCGGCGGGGCTGGCGGTGACGACGCATCTGTGCCGGGGGAACTTCCGGTCTTCGTGGGCCGCCTCGGGCGGGTATGACTTCGTGGCCGAGGCGCTGTTCGGGGGGCTGGACGTGGATGGGTTCTTCCTGGAGTTCGATGATGAGCGCTCGGGCGGGTTCGCGCCGCTGCGGTTCGTGCCGCCGGGCAAGATGGTGGTGCTGGGCCTGGTCACGACCAAGAGCGGTGTGCTGGAGGACCCGGACGGCCTGAAGCGGCGGATCGAGGCGGCGTCCCGGTTCGTGCCGCTGGAGCAGCTGTGCCTGTCGGGGCAGTGCGGGTTTTCCTCCACGGTGGAGGGCAACGAGCTGACCTACGACCAGCAGGTCGCCAAGCTCGAACTCATCGTCAACGTCGCCCGTGATGTTTGGGGCTGAGCGTTTGGGGCTGAGCGTCTGGGGCTGAGCGTTTGGGGCTGACCACCTGGGCGTGACCTCCTTGTGGCCGGGCACAGGAACCAGGCTGCGGGTTTGGCCGCAGCCCTGATGTGCCGGCCGGATAGCGGTGCGACCCTCCAGGTGAACACGGAGGGAGCGCGAACCGCCGATGCTGGCCGCGGTGACCCAGGCCCCTGGCGTGCTGACCCTGGACGAGCTGCCGGACCCCGGGCCGCCCGGCCCGCAGGAGGTGCTGATCTGGCCGGAGGTCGTCGGCATCTGCGGGTCCGACCTGCACGTCTACCACGGCGAGGTGGGCGCGTTGTCCGGCGCGCGGTCGTTCTTCCCCCGGGTCCAGGGGCACGAGTTCTCCGCGATCATCGAGGCGGCCGGCCAGGACTGCCCGGCCGGGCTGCGGCCCGGGGACCGGGTGGCGGTGTGGCCGCTGCGCGCCTGCGGCCGCTGCTACCCGTGCCGGGTCGGCCGCCCGAACGTCTGCGTGTCGCTGGAGCTGTTCGGCATCCACCGGGACGGCGGGCTGCAAGAGCGGCTCTGCCTGCCCGCCAGCCAGGTGTTCCGCGTCGGTGACCTGAGCGCGGAGGCCACCGCGTTCATCGAGCCGATGTCCGTCGCGGTGCACGCACGGCAGCGGGCCGAACTGCGGGCCGGCCAGCGGGTCGCGGTGCTCGGCGCGGGCCCGATCGGGCTGGCCATGGTGCTGGCGGCCCGGGTCGCCGGGGCCAGGGTGCTGGCCGTCGATCCGTTGCCCGGGCGGCGTTGCCTGGCCACCCGGCTGGGGGCCGAGCAGGTGGCCTGGGGCAGCCCGGCCGAGGTGACCGGCGTCATCCGGGGGTGGGCGCGCGGCGAAGGGCCGCCGCGGGTCATCGACACCACCGGCGATCCGGCCGCGCTGGCCCAGGCGGCCGACGCGGTGTGCGCGGCGGGCCGGGTCGTGGTGGTGGGCATGTCCGCGCCGGCCGCGCCGCTGCGGCCTGGCATCTTCCCGGAGAAGGAGATCGACGTGGTCGGGTCCAGTTGCGCGACCGCGGCCGACTTCGCCGCCGCGGCCCGGCTGGTGCAGGCGCACCACGGGCTGCTGGCCGCGCTGCTCACCCACCGCTTCCCGCTGGCCCAGGCCCAGGCGGCCATCGAGTGCGTGGTCACGGCCGCCGACGCCGTCAAAGTCCTGGTCACCATCGATGGCCAATAGTTCAGGAGGAAACGCCATGAGTGACGGAACCAGTCTCGACCGGGTGGTGCGCGAGTATCAGCGCCCGGACCTGTTCATCCCGGGCGGCGAGGACGCCTCCCCCTGGGTCCCGTTCGGGGACAAGGCGTTCATCCGCCATCTCGCCTTCGACGTCCGCAACAACTCCTTCACCAACATTCTCTGGGTGGAAGGCGGCGGCATGCTCGGGCGGCACAAGCACCGCGGCCCGGTCTCCGGGTTCGTGCTCGAAGGCAGCTGGCGGTACCTGGAATACGACTGGGTGGCCACGCCGGGCGGCTACGTGCACGAAAGCCCCGGCGTCATTCACACGCTGGTCTCCGATGACCCCAACGGGATGAAAACCGTCTTCTGGCTCAACGGCTCGCTCGAGTTCTACGATGACGACGACAACCTGACCGAGACCTTCGACGTGTTCTGGTACATCGACCACTACCTGAGCTACTGCAAGGAGCACGGGCTACCCGTCAACAATGCCCTCTTCGTCTGAACGCCCTCCGGAACCTCCCGGGCCCCCGGCTACCGCCGCGGACGGCGACCTGCTGTGGGCCCCCAGCCCGGCCGAGATCGCGGAGACGAACCTGGCCGCGTTCACCGGCTGGCTCGGCCGGGAGCGCGGCCTGCGGTTCGACAGCTACCAGGCGCTGTGGCGCTGGTCCACCACCGACCTGGCCGGCTTCTGGCAGGCGGTGTGGGACAGGTTCGGCGTGCAGGCCTCGGCGCCGCCCAGCCGGGTGCTGGCCAGCACCGCCCAGCCCGGCGCCGACTACGAGCCGGGCCGGGATGCGTACTTTTCCGGGCGGCAGTGGTTCCCCGGCGCCCGGCTTAACTACGCGGAACACGTGCTGCGCAACGAGCGTCCCGGCCAGGACGCCCTGCTCTACCGCAGCGAGCGCACCCCGCTGGCCGGGCTGCCCTGGGAGACGCTGGCCGGCCAGGTCCGGGTGCTCGCCACCCGGCTGCGCGAGCTGGGTGTCCGCCCCGGCGACCGGGTGGCGTCCTGCCTGCCGAACATCCCGCAGGCGGTCATCGCGATGCTGGCCACCACCAGCATCGGCGCCATCTGGTCCAGTTGCTCGCCGGATTTCGGCTGGCGCGGGGTGATCGACCGGTTCAGCCAGCTGGCCCCCCGGGTGCTGTTCTGCGCGGACGGGTACCGGTACGCCGGCCAGGACTTCCCGCGCACCGCGCAGCTCGGCCAGATCATCGACGCGCTGGGCAGTCTGCAGCACGTCATCTACCTGCCTTATCTGGAACCGGACCGGCTGCAGCCGCCGGTCCCGTGGGCAGTGAGCTGGGCGGCCACCCTCGGCCGGCCCTCGGTGCCGGCCCAGGACTTCCGCTTCGAGCAGGTGCCGTTCGACCATCCGTTGTGGATCCTGTTCTCGTCCGGGACCACCGGGCTGCCCAAGCCGATCGTGCACGGGCACGGCGGGATCTTGCTGGAGCAGCTCAAGCTGCAGCACCTGCACCTGGACCTGCGGGCCGGCGACCGGCTGTTCTTCTTCACCACCACCGGCTGGATGATGTGGAACTTCCTGGTCAGCTCGTTGCTGCTCGGGGTGTGCCCGGTGCTGTTCGACGGCAGCCCGGCGCACCCGCAGCCGGACGTGCTGTGGCAGGTGGCGCAGGACGCACAGGTCGCCCTGTTCGGCGCCAGCCCGGCCTACGTGGACCTGATGTCGCGGGCCGGCATCGTGCCGGGGGACCGGTTCGCCCTGCCCAGACTGCACGCCGTGATGCTGGCCGGCTCGCCGGTGTCCGCGGCCTGCGGGGCCTGGTTCTACCGCAACGTCAAGCCCGACCTGTGGCTGTGCACCGGCAGCGGCGGCACCGACGTGTGCACCGGCCTTGTCGGCGGCGTGCCGACGCAGCCGGTGTACGCCGGGGAGATCCAGGCGCCGCACCTCGGGGTCGCGGCGCAGGCGTTCAGTGAGCGCGGCCAGCCGGTGACCGATGAGGTCGGCGAGCTGGTCGTCACCGCGCCGATGCCGTCCATGCCGGTCGGCTTCTGGGGTGATCACGACGGCAGCCGGTACCGGGCCGCGTACTTCGCCGACTTCCCCGGGGCCTGGCGGCAGGGCGACTTCTTCCGGGTCAACGACCGGGGTGGCTGCTTCGTGCTGGGCCGGTCCGACGCCACTTTGAACCGGCACGGGGTACGTATCGGCACCGCCGAGATCTACGCGGTGCTCGCCTCGGTACCCGAGATCGAGGACGCCCTCATCGTCAACCTGGACCTGCCGGGCGGCGGTTTCTTCATGCCGCTGTTCGTCACCCTGGCCAGCGGACAGGAACTGGACGACGCGCTCCGGGAGAAGATCTGTGCCCGGCTGCGCAGCGAGTACACCCCGCGCCACGTCCCAGACCGGATCATCCAGGTGGCCGCCATCCCGGTCACGCTGACCGGCAAGAAGATGGAGGTCCCGGTGCGCCGGATCCTGCTCGGCACGGCCCCGGAGGCGGCGGCCAATGTGAACGCGATGGCCAACCCGGCCGCGCTACAGGAGTTCACCGGCTACGCGCGGACCCAGCAGGACTACCCGCTGTCCGGGTGCTGACCGCTCAAGCGGCAGGCGCGTCGGCGTACGCGGCCGGCCTGGCCGGCCGACCGCGCACGCAGGCCCCCCCGAGCCCTTACCCTCGCGCCCGTACTGCTCCTGCCAGTGCGCTTCGGGCACAAAAAAACCGGCCCCAACGCGCTATATCTCGCAGTGTGCCTGCGGATATAGCTGCCTGGGTCCGGAGCAGCGTGATCAACGGTACCCTGCGCCGGCGCCGATGGAAAGGGCCTGGCCCAGGCAGTTATGACCGCCCCGGCTACCCGTGACGGCGCCGGGGGCGTAACGTTGCGCCTAGGACTGCCCGCTCCGGACCCTGGTGGCACGGCCTGACCCCGCACTTGGCCAGGACCAGGGAGCGCGACCATGCATTGTCTTCGATCTCGGCCCGCCGGCCCGCTGATGGCGTAGCGTGGCCCGGGAGAGGCCTGCCGCGCCGGGCCTGGAACGGCGTTACCCCAGCCCTGCTGACGCTTTCCTTATCTCACGGAGGAGCCGGCAGGTGAATGATCGCTGTCATGCCGCGGGCCGCATCCAGGGCCCCCGGCGGGGAACGGATCGCTGACGTGCCCAGCGGCAGGCTGCAGCGGGTACTGGCTGAGGTGGCGGCCAGCGGAGACGCCTGGTCAGCGGCCCGGCTGTGTGTGGCCTGCCCGGGAATCGTGCAGGTGGACGGCGCTGGGGTCATGCTCATGTCGGGTGACATACCGCGCGGGTCGTTGTGCAGCAGCGACGAGGTGAGCCAGCTCATCGAGGAGCTGCAGTACACCCTGGGGGAGGGCCCCTGCGTGGACGCCTACACGCAGGACACGGTCGTGGCCGAGCCTGACCTGGCGGACCCGGTGACCCGCCGGTGGCCGGCGTTCAGCGCGCCGGTGCTGGCGGCGGGTGTGCGGGCGGTGTTCGGGTTCCCGCTGCGGGTCGGCACGGTGCGCCTCGGGGCGCTGAACCTGTATCGCACCCGGATCGGCGTGCTCGGCGCCGAACAGCATGCGAATGCGCTGGTCATGGCGGATATAGTCGCCCGCTGGGTGCTGGAGGCCCAGGCCGGGGCGCCCGCGGACACGGTGGCTGCGGAGCTGGAGATCGGCGCCGATTTCCACTTCCTGGTGCACAACGCGGCCGGCATGGTCTCCGTCCAGGAGGGGATCAGCGTCACCGAAGCGCTCATCAGGCTGCGGGCATACGCCTTCAGCAACGGCCGACTGCTCGCCGACGTGGCCCGCGACATCGTCGAGCGCAGGCTCCAGATCGGATGAATCCCGGCCTGCCCGGACCCGCCGCAGCGGCCAGGCCCACCGTTAAGATCGGAGTTACAACCCGGGCAAGGGTCCGGCGCTCAGCAGGCTGGAATGAGCCGGCTCGTGCCGCAGGAGATTGGGGTTTGCGATGACCCGGGAAGCCGATGTGGTCCGCTCCCTGGTGGAGATGGCCGACACGCTCGTCGATGACTATGACGTCGTCGACCTTTTGACCGGGCTCACCGACCGGTGCGTCAGCCTGCTGGGCGTTTCCGCCGCCGGGGTGATGCTGGCCTCCCCGGCCGGGGGCCTCGGGCTGATCGCCTCCTCCAGCGAGGCGATGCGCTTGCTGGAACTGTTCGAGCTCCAGGCCGAGGAAGGCCCGTGCCTGGACGCTTTCCGCACCGGGGAGGCAGTCGGGTACGTGAACCTGGCGGTGGAGTCCGATCGCTGGCCCTCCTTCGCCGCCGCCGCCCGCGAGGCCGGTTTCCAGTCGGCGTTCGCCCTGCCGCTGCGGCTGCGGGAGGTGACGCTAGGCGCGCTGAACCTGCTCAGCGTGACCCGGACCCCGATGCAGGAGGCCGATCTCATCGTCGCCCGGGCCTTCGCCGACCTGGCCGCGCTCAGCATCGCTCAGCACCGGGCCAGCACTGAAGCCCAGCGCCTGAACGAGCAGCTCTCCTCCGCCCTGACCAGCCGGGTGGTGATCGAGCAGGCCAAGGGCGTCATCTCAGAACGAGCGGGCACCGACCTGTCCGAGGCTTTCTCCCGGCTGCGGACCTATGCCCGCAACAACAACCTCCGCCTGACCGACGTCGCCCATGCCGCCGTCGCGGGAACCCTCAATCCGCGCGCGTGGGCGGCGCCAGCCAGCATGGATGGTCGGCCCGCCGGGCAGCAGGGCAAGCCGGGCCCGGGCCCGGACCCGGAGGCACCGTAGGCCGCGTGGCTCAGCCCGGCCGCCGCGTCGCCTGAGCCGCGTGCCGGCCCGCCCGGCGGCCGAAGAACGACCCCTCGCCGAGCTGGGTGCCTGAGCCGTACCCCTTGCCGTCCTGGGCGATATTCGACGCACACGCGCCGGCCGCGTACAGCCCCGGGATGACCGAGCCATCGCCGCGCTGCACCTGCCCGTTGACCGTGGTGCGCAGGCCGCCGAGCGTGAACCCGGCATACAGGGCGCGGCCCAGCCGCAGGTCGAACACCGCCCAGGGGGCCTGGTCCTGGGCCGCCAGCCAGCTGGCGTTCTTGTGGAAGTCCGGATCCTCGCCCCGGGCGGCGTAGTGGTTGTACCGGGCCAGCGTCCTGGCCAGCGAGCCGGCCGGCAGGCCGAGGCCCTGCTCCATGCCGGGTACGGTCTCGTAGCCGTCGAGCAGCGGCACCAGCGGCATCTGCGGTTGCTCCACGTGCGCGCTGTCCACGATGAGGTACGCCGCCGAGCCGGCCTGCTCCAGCACGAACTGCGAGGTCCGTGCGTGGTAGGAGTCCTCGGCCACGAAACGCTCGCCGCGTGAGTTGACGATCAGCCCGGTGATCAGCCGCGCGGGCGGATAGCAGGGGGCGGTGATGAACGGTTCCTCCATGTGCCGGACGTCCGCCGCGACCGACATCCCGAGCCGGATGCCGAGCCCGTCGTCGTAGCTGGAGCCGAGCGTGATGATCTTCCCGGCCAGCGCCGGGGTGTACTCGGCCACCATGTCGGAGTTCATCACGAAACCGCCGGCGGCGATCACGATCGCACCGGCCCGGACCAGCCCGGTCTCGGCGAAGGACCGCCAGGCCAGGCCGGCCACGCCCCCCGATTCGTCGGTGACCAGGTTGGTCGCGCCGGTCTCGTAGCGCACCTCGGCGCCGGTCGCCGCGATCCGGTCGCGCAGCAGGTCCACCACCAGCCGGGCACCCTGGGTGTCCCCGGGGACCGGGACCTTGTGCCCGCGGGGCGCGGGCCTGGCCAGCTCCCGGAACGGCCACACCTGCTCGTTGCCGCTGAACATCAGCCCTTCGGTGCCGGGCTGGATCACCGCCTTGCCGGCGAAGTAGGACCGCTCGAACTGGAAGCCCAGCGACTCCAGCCATCCGAAGTGCTCGACCGACCCGGCGCAGTAGGCGCGGATCTTGTCGTGGTCCGCTTCCTTCGCGGTCGCGACCAGGTACTTGAACATCTCCTCCGGCGAGTCCTGGTGCCCGGTCGCCTGCTGTACCGGGGTGCCGCCGCCCAGGTAGAAGTGCCCGCCGGCCAGGCAGGTGGTGCCGCCGGGCACGGCCGCCCGTTCCAGCAGCAGCACCCGGGCGCCTGCCCGGGCCGCCTCCAGGGCCGCGCAGCCGCCCGCGATGCCGAAGCCGATGATCGCTACGTCATATCGGTCGCAGCCGCGGGCCAGCACCGACGCGGGCAGCGTGGCCGGCAGCTGGCATCCGGCCGCGCTCATCTGGCCCCGCTCATCTGGCCGTCACCGCCAGTTCGCCACGCGGCCGGCCAGCCGGTCCAGATACGCCTCGGCCGTCCCGGCCGGGCCCTCCGGCAGCCCCCACACGCACTCGGTGACCCCGGCCCCGGCCCAGGCGGCGACGTCGCCGGCGGACGGCTTGCTGGCTATCAGCACCCGGATGTCCGGGGTGCCCGCCCGCCCGGCGGCGGCCCAGGCCTGGCGCAGCTCCGCGGCCTTGGCGCCGATGTCCCGTTCCCCTGGGGTGGTCAGCCAGCCGTCGGCGTGCCGGGCGATCCAGCCCAGCGTCTGCGGACCGCCGCCGGCGCCGATGATCAGGGGCAGGTGCGCCTGCACCGGCTTGGGGAACGCCCAGCATGGCCCGAACGACACGAACGTTCCGTCGTACGCGGCCTCCGGCTGGGTCCACAGCGCACGCATCGCCTCCACGTACTCGCGCAGCACGACGCGCCGCTGCCCGGCCGGAACGCCGTGATCGGCCAGCTCGTCGGTGTTCCAGCCGAACCCGGCGCCGACCGTCACCCGGCCGCCGGACAGGTGGTTGACGGTGGCGATCGTCTTAGCCAGCGTGATCGGATCGGACTCGGCGGGCAGCGCCACCGCGGTGCCGAGCCCGATCCGGGCCGTCACCGCGGCCGCGGTGGCCAGCGACACCCACGGGTCGAGGGTGCGCAGATACCGGTCGTCCGGCAGCGCCGCGCCGCCGGTGCGCGGGTGCGGGGCGGCCCGCCGGACCGGGATGTGCGTGTGTTCCGGCACGTAGAACGTGTCGAAGCCACGGTCTTCGGCCGCCTTGGCGGCCTCGGCGGGGGTGACCCCGCGATCGCAGGTGAACAGGACGATGCCGTGCCGCATGCGCTCAGACTAGAACCTGTTCTAGTCGCGGTACAGCTTGATCAGCTGCCGTACTGATCGCCCGGCCTAAGCCGGGGCCACGAACCCGGACTCGTAGGCGATGACGATGAGCTGCGCGCGGTCCCGCGCGGCCAGCTTGGTCAGCAGCCGGCTCACGTGGGTCTTGACCGTGGCCAGCGTTATGAACAGCTCGGTCGCGATCTCAGCGTTGGACAGCCCTCGCGCCACCAGGGCCAGCACGTCCTGCTCCCGGTCGGTGAGCACGTCGAGGGCCGGGCGGGGAGATGCGGGCGCCTGGCGGGCGAACTCGCGGATCAGCTTACGGGTGACGCTCGGGGCCAGCAGGGCTTCGCCCGCCGCGATGATCCGGATGGCGGCGAGTAGTTCGGCGGGTGGCGTGTCCTTGAGCAGGAAGCCGCTGGCCCCGGCGCGCAGTGCCGCGTATACGTACTCGTCGAGGTCGAATGTGGTCAGGATGAGAACCCGAGCCGGCCGCCCAGCCGTCTGCTGGTTGGTGATCTGGCCGGTCGCGGCGACCCCGTCGGTCCCTGGCATCCTGATGTCCATCAGGACCACGTCGGGCTCGGCCGTCCGGGTCAGTTCGATGGCCTCAGCTCCGTCGGCGGCTTCTCCGACCACCTCAAGGCCGGGCTCCGCCTCGATCAGCGCCCGGAAGCCCGCGCGCACCAGCGCGTGGTCGTCGGCGACCGCGACCCGGATGCTCACTGTGCCGCGGCCTGGGCCGGCACCCGCGCCACCACCCGGTAGCCTCCTCCGGCGCGCGGGCCCGCGGACAACTCACCGCCGAGCAGTGCGACCCGTTCCCGCATGCCTGCCAGGCCATGGCCACCGCCGCCACTCCGTTTGTTCCCGGTGCCGCGCCCGTCGTCGGTAACCTCCACGACCACGCCTTCGTCGTCGTCGTCGTAGCGGATCACGACCGTGGCCGTAACCGGCGGCGCCGCATGCCTGACCACATTGGTCAGCGCTTCCTGGACAACCCGGTATACCGATAGCTCGATGCTCTGCGGCAACGCGCGCTCTCTGCCTTCCACGCGCAGCGTCACCGGCTGCCCGGCGTCGGCGACCCGCTGCACCAGCGCGTGCAGGTTATCCAGCCCGGGCACGGGAGACCGGCTGGCCAGATCGTAGTCGTCGTCGCGTATCACGCTGAGCAGGGACCGCGTCTCCGACAGCGCGGCCCGGGCGGTGGTCTCGATCGCGCGCAGGGACTTCGCTGCCTCGTCCGGCCGGGTGGCGATCAGGTGGCTGCCCACCCCGGCCTGTACCGCGACGACGCTCATCGCGTGCGCCACGATGTCGTGCAGTTCCCGCGCGATCTGCAGGCGCTGCTCGGCCAGCGCCTCGCGAAGTGAGCGTTCGCGCAGGCTGGCGGAGTAAGCGCGGCGGCGGCGTATGCTGCCGGCGGCGATCCAGACGGTCAGCTGCACCAGCGCGGTGAACGCGGCGTTCACCGTGTTGCCCTTGCTCGTCGTGGCGAGTGTGACGTTCACCCCGAACCCGGCCTCAGTGCCGTTCACCAGGGCCGCGGCCTCAACTGCTGCCAGTGCCAGCAGCGACCACGTGCGATCGGCTTGAACGGCCACGGTGTACAGCGCGTAGGTAGGACCGGTCACCGTGGAGACCCTCGCGCCAAGGACCCCGTAGGCCACCGATGCGGCCAGCACGACGAAGAAAACCGGGACCGGCCAGCGGCGGCGCACCGCTAGCGGCAGCGAGGCGAACGGTGCCAGAAGCAGCAGCGCGAGCGTACGCTCCCCGCCTGACTGGTGGAAATGCCTGGAAACGGCGACCCCCACGAGCACCGCAAGCATCGCGACTGAGACCGCCGCATCGATCGCCTTCCACTGCCTGAGACCGAGGCGGCTACTCGGCGGCGCGCCGGAAGACATGCCGTGATCCTAACCGGCCCGGCAGGCCAGCCGTATCGGTCGCGAGACGGAGTCCGGGCATCGGTCATGCGCCCGACGACAGGTGCGGGCCGCGGCGTGCACCTTTGGCGGTGGACAGAAAGGAGACGTCAGTGAGCGACACGTGGTCCTGCGCGCAGGTTTCCGCATCATGAGACGAAGGCTTACCGCCGCGCTCATCCTGGCGGCACTGATCGTCGTCTGCGTCTCCGGCTGCCACTTCGTCACCGTGCACACCAGCCCGGCGCGGCACGGCTCGGCGGCGCGGCGATGACGATGCTCGGTGACCGGACGCCGGCCACGGTCCAGACAACGCCCGAGCCACCGTGGCCGCTACTACCACCTCACGAGGGACGGAGAACTAGCCGTCGCCAGCTTCAGGAAACAGTGGCGGGTCTTTCGCGACGCCGCCGGGGAGATCCTCAGCGAAGGGAGCCCGGAGTGACTTCCAGACCATCCGCCGGCGAGGCCGACGAGCTCGTCCAGCGCCGCCGCTGGGACGCGTGGGCGCCGTGGCTGATCATCTTCGGCCCCATCGCGAGCGGGCTGGGCTGGATCGCCGGGGTGCTGATCCTGTGGACCTCCCCGACATGGAGCCGGCGCGACCAGCTGATCGCCACCTTCGTGCCGCCCGCCGGCCTGGTGGCTCTTTTCTTCGGCCTCGTGACCGCATTGTCCGCGCCAGCTGGCTGTCCGCGGCACGTTCCCGCCCTGCACGCGCCGGCTGGTTGCACGACCAGCAAGTTCACCCTCCCGCTCGGAGTCGCCATACTGCTGGTCGTCGTCGGTCTCGCCGCTCACTTGCTGCCGCCGATCCACCTGATGAGGGCGCGTCGTCAGCAACGCTCCACCTTTGCCCGACCAGCCCGCTGAGTTGTCAACCGGATCGGCCCCACCGTGATCAGACCCGTGGCGTACTCCGGAGTGGTCGTCCGTTCAGAGGGCGGCGCGCTGCCGGGCAAGGAAGTCGCGCTCGATTGTGTTCGTGGTGAGTTCGATGGCGCGGTCGTAGGCGGCTGCCGCCTCGTCACGGCGGCCTGCACGCGCGAGCAGGTCGGCGCGGGCGGCGTGGTGCGGCTGGTAGTTCTCGAGCGCGGCCGGGTCGATCTCGGCGAGAGCGTCGAGCCCCTCGGCCGGCCCGTGGAGTTCGGCGATGGCCACCGACCGGTTCAGGGCGGCGACGGGGCTGGGACGGAGAGCGCAGAGCTGGTCGTAGAGGGCGATGATCTGCGACCAGTCGGTGGATTCGGCGGTGGCCGCGTCGGCGTGGACCGCGGCTATGGCCGCTTGGATCTGGAACGGGCCGGGCGGGTAGCGGCGCAGGCACGCGCGCACCAGCTCGTGGCCTTCACTGATGAGCGTCCGGTCCCATCGGGTGCGGTCCTGGTCGGTGAGACGAACCATCGTCCCGTCGGCGGCGACGCGAGCGGCACGGCGGGACTCCGATAGCAGCATCAAGGCGAGCAGTCCGATGGCTTCGGGTTCGTCGGGCATCAGCTCGACGAGGGTCCGCCCAAGCCGGATGGCTTCGGTGGACAGGTCGGTTCTCATCAGCGTCTGCCCTGAGGTGGCGGTGTGACCTTCGGTGAAGATGAGGTAGATCGCCGCGAGGACGGCGTGCAGCCGGGCCGGGAGCTCCGCGGCACCAGGTACGCGGTAGGAGGCGTGGTTGTCGTGAAGTTTGCGCTTGGCCCGTACGATCCGTTGTGCCATCGTCGCCTCAGGTACCAGAAAGGCCGTGGCGATATCGCCCATCGAGAGACCGGCGAGGAGCCGCAGGATGAGACCGACCTGGGCATCAGCAGCCAGGGCGGGGTGAGCGCAGAGGAACATGAGCCGGAGCTGGTCGTCGGCGACGACATCGACGAATTCGTCGAGCCTGTCAAGTTCGGGATTGTGGTCCGGTTCCATGCTGTCGATCCGTAGCCGGTGGGCAGCGAGATGCCTCTCGCCGCGGGTTGATTCGCGTCGCAGCCAGTCGATGGCGCGGTTGCGGGCGGTCGTGGTGATCCAGCCACCCGGGTTGGGCGGTGTCCCCGTCTTGGGCCACTGTTCGGCGGCGATAGCCAAGGCCTCCGCCACCGCGTCCTCGGCGAGATCGATATCGCCGAGGACCCGGATCAAGGTGGCGGTGCAGCGGCCGGCTTCGCGCCTGAAGACCTCATCGAGCGGGCCGGTCATCCTTGGGCGGGGCGAACTTCGACGGTTTCCCCGCTGGCCTCGGCCGCTTTGCCGGCCCATTCCAGGGCGGCGTCGAGGTCGGGCGCTTCGATGACCCAGAAGCCGCCCATTTGCTCCTTGGTTTCGGCATACGGACCGTCGGTCATCGACACCTCTCCTCCGGAGGACCGCACGACCGTGGCCGATGACGCGGGCTGCAGGCCGGCGGCGAACACCCAGGCGCCTGCCTTCATGAGTTCCTCGTTGAACGCTCCCACCTGGGCGACACGGCGCTGCGCGTCAGGCGTGGAGAAGTCGGTCTCGTAGGTGTCGTCGTGCAAGACGGAGATCAGGTATTGCGGCATCGTGGCTGCTCCTCGTTATATCGGATCGGATCGGGTCGGGTGGGTCAGTCAGCGTGTCGTGCGAGCACAGGAACAATGATCCCCGCGGCAAGAAGGTGCAGAGCGACAAGGGCGATCTTGCTCGCGGTTGTGTCCGCGAACGCCGCAGGGGCGGCGCAGGAGAGCGCGGTGAGCCCGGCAGTGATCCGGATGAACCGCTGACGAGCGGCGGAGCCGCGCCGGATCAGCACGGCCAGGAGAACCCCGCCGCCCACCGCCGCGAGGAAAGTGAGCTGGGCGAACGCCACTAGCGGAATCTTGCCGTGCACAGCCAGCGGGACTCCGCCGCCCCGCAGGACAGCCGCGACGGCAGTGGTGGCCGCGGCGGCCAGCACACCGGCGGAGGCGGTGGCCCGCGGCAGCGTCCTGGTCAGCCGGTGCCGGGTGACGGTGGTGCCGGGAGAGGCGGTAACGGTGGACATGATCGGCTCCTTTCGCGGCGGCGCCATCTGCGCCGCTCACCATGTCCACGAACGGCCACCGAGAATTCGACACCCGCGCTCGGGAGAATCTTTGTGTCCATTCGCAGGGTGGTCGCGGGCGTGAGGCTGCAGTACCGCCCTGGATCCGAAGCTGCTGGAGGAGCTCCGCCGGCATTACGACGAGGCCGCGGCCTTCGGTGTTACCCACAACCGGCACCGCGGCTGGGACACCGGCAACCACCCCGGCTACGCGCTCGGCTGCTGGCTGCAGCAGGGCGAAGTTCGAAACTAGTGGCTTGCGTCATGCGCCGAGTATTGCATTTTTGGCCGCCATTAAAAAAAGTCAGTTTTGGCGGCGTCCGGGTGTCCATATTACTTTTAAAATGCCGCGCGGGTCAGCATCTGACCGGCTGGCGCTGGCGTTAGGTCTAGGAGCCTTCGCTGAGGCCGGCCACCGCATAGGCCTGGCGGACCAGCTCCTCATTGCGATTGGTCATGACGTGTCTCCCCAGCCGGACGTCCGGGTAGCTGACCGGATTGGGGGCTGACGCCCCCGGGTGCCAGGCGGTGCCCGGGGCGCCCCGGGCTCACGGTCGGCCCGGTGCCGACCGACGACACAGCCACCCAGCCGCTGGCCTGGTCGGCCAGCGGCCCGGGCGCAGAGATCAGAGCGTCAGGCTCAACCGAAGGGCCGCATCAACACCAGTCTGCGCCGGGCGGCCGCCGTCGGCAACCCGGCGCTACCGGCTGCCGGGCCGGGCCACCAGGTACAGGCCCGCGAGATAGCTGGCCAGGGCCAGCGCCCACAACACGGCCATGATCAGCGAGCTGATGTCGTGCCCGTAGTTGAGGAAGCTGGCGCCGTTGAATCCGGCGCCCACGATGAACACCGCGCCAAGCACCGCGGTCGTGGTGACCAGCCGGCCGCCCCGGCGCCAGGTGACGGCGATGTTGGCCAGCGCGGCCACCACCAGCGCCAGGCCGAGCGCGGCGTGCGCGGCCGCCCAGCCGGGGCCGTGCGCGATCAGCCAGCCCAGGCCGGAGCCGATTCCGGCGAAGTAGTTGCTGGCGCCGGCCCCGGGATGGTGCGCGGGCAGCGTGACGTAGAGGTTGGCCACTATGCCGAGCAGGTACTGCGCCAGCAGGAGCAGGCAGGCAGTGAGATTAACCGCGATGAGTCGGGCCGCGCGGGGCGGCTGCGCCGGGCCGGCGGTTGGTGGCATCTACGCTCCGTGGGGTGCGTGGTCAGGTTCCAGGCTGAGCAGGTCGTGCAGCGCGCCGTCTAGGGCCGGGAAGGCGAACGGGTAGCCGAGCGCCGTCGCCTTCGCCGGGACGACCGGCTTTCCGTGCACCAGGATGTCGGTGATCACGCCGAGGCCGGGCCGGACGAGCGGGGTGGGTACCGGCAGCCAGGCCCGGTGTCCGGTGGTCCGGCCGAGGGCCCGGGCGAACTCGCGGGCCAGGGCCGGCCGGGGCGCGGTGGCATTGACCGGTCCTTCCATCCTGGGCTCGTGCAGCGCGAATACGATGAGGCCTGCCTCGTCAGCGATGTGGGTCCAGGGGACCCAGCCGCGGCCGGTGCCGATCCAGCCGCCGGCGTGCCGCCGGAACTGGGCGACCTGGGTGGCCAGGCTGCGCCGGGTGAGCACATACCCGGTGCGCAGCGGCACGCTGCGGATGCCGTGCGCCGTGGCGGCCCGGGCGGGCTCCTCGATGGCCGCGCTGGCCTGGCCCCACCAGTCGGTGCTGGCCGGCTGGCTCTCATCGACCGGGGTGTCGGTGCTCTCGGCGTAACCGTAGTAGCCGACCGAGGACGCCGCGACCAGCACCGTGCGCGGCCGGCCGATCTGCCCGGTCGCGCCGACCACCGCGACCCGGTCCATCACGCCTTCTCCCCGCCAGCGCGGCCAGCCCGCCGGCCAGGGGCTCCGCTAGTCTCCCCGGTGGCGCCCAGCACCCGAACCGGGGAGGGAGTGACCGGCCTGGCCCGGGCGTCGCGCTCGAATTCCTCATGCCAGCGCAGCTCGGCCTCGAGCCGTAGCTCTCCCCGGCGGAACGCGGCGATGGCCAGTGGCGGCAACAGATCCTGCCGGGTGAGCCGCTGCCGTTCCTCGGTCATCGCCGCGAGCTGGGCCGCTACCCGGCGGCGCCGGGCGGCCAGTTGCCCGGCCAGGTCCGCGGGATCCCCGCCCGCCGCGAACAGCAGCACCACCGACACAGGATCGGCCGACCCGAAGATGACCTCCAGCGCCGCCTCCCGCTGGATGACCAGTTCCAGTCGGCCCTCGTCGGTGATGGCGTAGACAGTCCGGGCCGGGCGCCGACCGACTCGCTCCTCGCGGACCGGCTCGATCAGTCCCTCGCCGTCGAGTCGGCGCAGTTCCGCGTACAGCGCCCCGCCCGTGATCCCGCCCCAGGTCTCCGCGTTGGTTAGCTCGGCGGTGCGCCGGATCTGGTGCCCGTGCATCGGGCCGTGGCCGGCCAGCACGCCCAGAATCATCAGACGGCTTAGATTCACAGCAAACTAGTCTGCGCATACTAATCTGCGATGTCAACCCGGGCACCTGGCGCCA
The DNA here is from genome assembly GCA_963717125.1 of uncultured Actinomycetes bacterium. GTDB lineage: Bacteria > Actinomycetota > Actinomycetes > Streptosporangiales > Streptosporangiaceae > RYN-230. The sequence goes on along the minus strand of CAVQVG010000015.1, from coordinate 514,871 downwards.
CCCGGCCACGCCGTCCGCGCGCCAGGCTGGGCCGTGTCATAGGTGGCTGGCAGAGTGTGTGCCGAAAGCGTCGCCGCCACGACGGTTTCGGCACACATTCGCCTCAGGAGGGAGCCGATATGCGCAACATGCTTCTCGTCCGGGTCGCCCCGTTACTAGCGCTGTCCTTAGCGGCGGCCTGGCTGCCGGCCGCTGGCACCGCGGCGGCGGCCAACTCCCCGAGCCCGGGCGGCCCGCTCCGGGCCCGGGTCACCGGCCGGGCGATCCCCGGCACCAGCATCGCCGGACCGGCCCAGGCCAGCGCGGCCCCGGCCGGCCTGCCGTCCAAGCAGAACCAGATCAAGGTGCTGACCCGGGTGCTGCACCGGATGCAGAAGAACTACAAGAAGTGGGCGTTCATCACCCCCGGCCCGCAGGACATCTTCGACTACGGCATCGGCAGCCTGTGGCAGCAGGGCATCGACGGGGCCGGGACCACGATCGCGGTCATCGAGGGCTGGAACTACCCGGGCATCGCCAAGCAGGTGGCCGGCTACGACAAGCTTTTCGGCCTGCCCAACCCGAAGATCACCACGATCTACCCGGCGGGCAAGCTGCCCAAGAAGTGCCCGCCCGGCATGGTCAAGCTGGGCGGCTACGGATCATGTTCGGCCTGGCAGGGCGAGCTGACTCTCGACGTGATCTCCGCGCACCTGATCGCGCCGTACGCCAAGATCGTCATCTCCGCCACCCCGGCGGACACCCAGGAGACCGACGACGCCGCCAGCCAGGTCGCGCCCCCGGAGATGATGAAGGCGCTGGAGGCCATCGCCCGCGGCCATCTGGCCAACGTGATCTCGATCAGCGACGGCACCGGTGAGATCACCTACAGCCGCGGCGCCGAGGAGATCACCGCGCAGAACCCAGGTGAGCTGGCCGCCGCGGCGGCGGGCATCCCGGTGCTGGTCGCGACCGGCGACTGCGGCGTGGTGCAGAACCTGGCCGTGGCCAACGGGCAGTGCGCGGACACGTCCGCCGGCCCGGACACCGCGGCGTGGGACGACTCACCCTGGGTCACCGCGGTCGGCGGCAGCGTGCCGAACCTGAGCACCAGCACCGGCCAGCGGCTCGGCCCCGACCCGGTCTGGCACCAGGGCGTGTTCTCCGAGGGGGCCGGCTTCTCCTCGGTGTTCACCCGGCCTGGCTACCAGGACGGGGTGGCCGCCATCACCGGCAGCGGGATGCGCTCGGTGCCGGACATCACCATGGACGCCCAGAACGGCACGTCCGAGGCCGCGCCGCTGCTGAACGGCGTGCTCGCGCTGGCCACCCAGCTCAACCACGGCCAGAACATCGGGCCCATCAACCCGGTGCTCTACCAGGTGCTTGGCCCGCGCGGGGCGAGCGCCGGGATCGCCGACGTGATCCACGGCAACGACTCGGTGCCGGGCAGCAACGGTAAGACCCGGGTCCCGGGCTTCACCGCCGCACCCGGCTTCGACGTGGCCACCGGCTGGGGCACGGTCAACGCGGCCGCCTTCGTGCCCAGCCTGGTCGCCGCCACCCAGGCGGCGGGCCAGGACGCGGCTGTCCGGCAGCAGGCCCATGCCGCGCTGACCACGCTGGAGCACGGCATCAGCCTGTCGTCGACCAGCATCGCGGCGAACGGCCGGTCGTATCTGCTGGCCGGCGGGCTGCTGCCCGGCCACCCGGTCCGGCTGTCCATCGACGGGCACCTGGTCGCCACGCTGCCCGCCACCAACCTCGGCACGGTCACGTACCTCATCGAGCCATCCCTGCTCGGGCTGAAGCCCGGGCCGCACGTGCTGCGGCTGGGCAGCATGCTGATCACCATGACCGCCACGTTCAGCACCCACTAGGAACACCGGATGGCCGCGGCTGCCAGCTGGCCGCGGCCATCCGTTACGCCCGGATTATTGTGCGGCCACACAATACATAACGCATGATTCTTGGGTACCGCCACAAGATGGGGCCATTGCCGTCCGGGGTGGCGGCCGGGACCTTGTGCCACCCAGGGCAGAACTTTAATATCGGCTCACCTTGCTCATCCGGGCGGGTTTACACCGTCTGCACCAGGAGGTGGGGGCAGGTGGGATTCTCCAGGCACCGCGCGGATGCGCGGGCGCCGTTCGCCGTCATTGCCACAATAGGTTTGCTCGCGCTGGCCGCATGCAGCAGCAATCCCTCATCCGCCGGTGCGCCCTCGTCGTCCAGTGCGGCCGCTTCCACCAGCCCGGGGGCGACCACGGTGAGCACGTCACAGTGCGGAACCAAGCCCGGGGTGAAGGCCACCGGCACGCCCATCCCGCTCGGTGGCATCGTCACCAATCAGCCCGGGACGTCGTTTACCGATATCGCGAATATGGCGAACGCCTACTTTACCTGCGTGAACGACAACGGGGGGATCAACGGTCACCCTATTAAGTATTACATAGAGCAGGAGCAGACCAATCCGGGCCAGATATCAGGGGAGGCCAGCCAGCTCGTCCAGACCGATCACGTGGTCGGGATCGTCGGCAACACGAGCATTATCGAATGCTCGGTCGACCACGCCTACTGGCAGAAGCTCGGGTACGACATCATCGACTCCGGCATCGCGCCGGAATGCTGGTCCACCCCGAACAGCGCCGCGGTCAACATGGGGCCGCGGTACAGCTCGGACGGGGCCGTGCAGTACGCGCTCAGCCAGCACGTCTCGAAGATCGTGTTCGACCAGTCGAACGTGCCCGGCACCGGGTACATCGCGGCCGGCCCGGCCGCGCTGGCCGGGGCCGCGCACGTGCCGATCACCCAGCTGACCGAGAACGTGCCGATCTCGGACGCGGAGTCGGTGGCCCTCAAGGAAGTGGACGACGCCGGCCCGAACGGCGCCGTGGTGCTCAACTTCACCCCGCCCGAGGCGCTGGTCATCCTGGAGGCCGCCCAGAAGCTGGGCCTGGAGGACCGGGTCAAACTGTGGGGCTGCTCGACGCCGTGCAACACCGACTTCCTGGCCCAGTCCCTGGGCCCGAAGTGGAACCACAAGCTGTTCGTCAACGCCGAGCTGGCCCCGCCGGACTCGGTCAGCTCCCCGGCCATGAAGCTCTACGAGGCGATCTACAAGCAGTACGGGAAGGCCGTCTCCGGCGGCATCGGCAGCTTCAGCCAGATGGGCTTCACCGAGGCCGAGATCGCGGTGCACGCGCTGGAAACGATCAAGGGCAGCTACACGGTCAAGAGCGTGAACGCCGCGTTCAAGGCGGTCAGCAACTTCAACACCGGCATGCTCTGCCAGCTCTGGACGTACGGCAGCTACCCGATGCACATCCCGAACAACGAGGACTACACGGTCACGCCGGACAACGGCAAGATGCTCACCGCCCAGGGCTGCACCCAGATCTCCTCGATCGACCCGCAGATCGCCAGCTACCGCAAGGTGGCGGGCGTGGCCGCGGCCGCATCATGAGCTGGGCCGACTTCCAGCCATTCATCGTTAGCGGGCTGGCCCTGGGCGGCGTGTACGCGCTGTCCGGGGTAGGCCTGGTCGTGCTATACCGGGCCACCGGCGTGGTGTACCTGGCGTTCGGCGCGGTCGGGGCGATGGGCGCGCTGATCGCCTGGTCGCTGGCCAGCGCGGGGCTGCCCAGCTGGCTGGGCTGGCTGGCCTGCGTGGTGTTCGGCGGCCTGGTCACCCTGGCCTACGGGCTGCTGTTCGGCCCGGCGCTGGCCGGGCGGGACCCACTGGTCAAGGCGGTGGCCACGCTGGGCCTGACGCTGGTCCTGTTCGGTGCGATGGACCTGATCTGGACGACCAGCGGCGGCGAATCCCGGGCCATCACGCTACCCACCGACAACGGCGGCTTCACCGTCGGCCAGGTTCAGGTGACCTGGACCCAGGTGGTCGCGCTGGCGGCCGGGGTGCTCATCACCGTGGGCACGGGCGCGTTCCTGCGGTACACCCGGCTGGGCACCGCGATGCGGGCGATGGCCAACGACCGGGAGATCACCGCCACGCTCGGCGTGCCGGTCCGCCGGGTCGAGGCAGCCGCCTGGCTTGGCTGTGGGCTGCTCGGCGGCCTGGCCGGGCTGCTGCTGGCCGACCTGGTCGCGCTGGACGCCACCACGCTCACCTTCCTGATCATCTCCTCGCTGGCCGCCGCGCTGATCGCCCGGCTGCGCTCGATCACCGTCACCTTCCTGGCCGCGCTCGTCATCGGCCTGGTCCATGACCTGCTGACCCCGATCCAGGCGCTCAGCAGCTACCGGGACATGACCCCGTTCGTGCTGGCCGCGGTGGCGTTGCTGGTCTTGTCCCGGCACCGGGTGCTCACCCTGTCCCGCGAGGAGGGCTAGCCGCCGGTGATCGACACCACGGGGCGCAGTACCGCGGCGTGGCCGCGTTCCGCGCTGCGCCGGCCGGGCGGCCGGGCGCTGGCCCGCGCCGGGACGCTGACCGCGCTGCTGCTGTTCGTCCTGCTGGCCCTGCCCGAACTGCTGAGTCTGTACTACGTCCAGGCGATGACGCAGGTCGCGGTGTACGCGGTGGTCGCGCTCGGCCTCGGCCTGCTGGTCGGCCGGGTCGGCCTGGTCTCGCTCGGCCAGGTCGCGGTGCTGGCCATCGGCGCCTGGGTGGCGGCCCGGCTGCTGTTCGCCACCACGCTGCCCTATCCGCTGGTGCTGCTCGGGGCGGGCCTGCTCACCATGGCCGCGGGCACGCTGATCGGGCTGCCCGCGCTGCGGCTGCGCGGGCTGTACCTCGCGCTCATCACGCTGATGCTGGCCGGCGCCATCACGGTGGCGCTGGCCAGCACGAACTTTCCCAACGGCGGGGCGGGCTTCCTCGGCTACAACGGCGCCTCGGTGCACATCCCGCCGATCCGCCGCCCTGGCATCGCGGGCAGCGACCCGGCTTACTTCCGGTACGCGGTGCTGGTCGCCGTGCTGATGTTCGCGCTGGTGGCCGTGCACCTGCGAGGCCGGCCCGGCCGGGCCTGGGCGGCCATCCGGCAGAGCGAGGCGGCGGCGCTGGCCGCCGGGATCAACACCACGCTGTACAAGCTGTGGGCGTTCGCGCTGGCCTCGTTCATCACCGGGGTGGCGGGCGGCGTGCTGGCCGGGGCCGTCCGCTACCTGTACTCGATCGACTTCCCGACCCAGGACTCGATCACGCTGCTGGCCGTGGTCCTGATGGGCGGGGTGTACCGGTGGTACGGCGCGATCGTGGCCGCGCTGCTGCTCGAACTGCTGCCCGCGCTGCTGAACAACTGGGGGGTGTCCGCGGACTGGCTGACCATCCTGTTCGGCCTGGGCGTCCTCCAGGTACTGACCACCGCCCCGGCCGGGCTGGCCGACCAGGTCCCGCGGGACCTGGCCCGGCTGGGGCGGCGGCTCCGTCGCGGGCGGAGGGCGCAGCCATGATCGACGTGGCCGGGCTGACCGTCCGGTTCGGCGGGGTCACCTCGCTGGACGCGGTGAGCGTCCGGTTCGAGGCCGGCACCTGCGGGCTGATCGGGCCGAACGGGGCCGGCAAGACCACGTTCTTCAACGTGCTGAGCGGGTTCGTCCGGCCGTCAGCCGGCACGGTCCGCGCGGCCGGCGCCGACCTGCTGGCCATGCCCGCGTACCGCCGGGCGCGCTGGGGCCTGCGCCGGACGTTCCAGACCGAGCAGGCCATCCAGGAGCTGTCCGTCTACGACAACGTGGCCATGGTGCACGAGCACAGTCACCTGGTGAGCCGGTCCCGGCGGGCGGACGTGCTCAGCGCGATCTCCTTCGCCGGGCTGGACACCGACCCGCAGACCCCGGTGCGCACGCTGGGGGTGGGGCAGCGCCGGCTGGTCGAGCTGGCCCGGGCCGTGGTCGGGACGCCCAAGCTGATCCTGCTCGACGAGCCCGCCGCGGGGCTGCCCGACGCGGAGACCGGGCACCTGGCCGGGGTGATCCGCGACATCCCGGCGCGCACCGGGGCGCTGGTCATCCTGGTCAACCACGACATGAGCCTGGTGTCCGCGTGCTGCGCCAGCACCGCCGTGCTCGACTTCGGCCGGCTCATCGCGGTCGGCCCGACCGCCGCGGTGCTCCGCGACGAGCAGGTGATCCAGGCCTACCTGGGTACGGCGGAGCTGTCATGACGGGGCCGGATCGCGCGCTGCTCAGCTTGCGCGGTCTCACCGTGGACCGGGGCCGCCGCACCGTGGTCCAGGACGTGTCGGTGGACGTGCCGGCCGGCGCGGTGACCGCGCTGCTCGGGCCGAACGGGGCGGGCAAGTCCAGCCTGGTGCTGGCGGTCGGCGGCGTGCTCCGGCCGCGCGCCGGGTCGGTCCTGCTGGACGGGCGTGACCTGGCCCGCGGCCGGCCGGAACGGATCCGGCGGGCCGGTGTCGCGATCGTCCCCGAGGGCCGCAGGCTGCTCGGTGACCTGACCGTCGAGGAGAACCTCCGGGTGGCCACGTACGCCATGCCGGCCGCCCAGGCCCGGGCCGGCCGGGAGCGGGCGCTCGACCTGTTCCCGGAGATCGGCCGGCGGCTGGGCGCACCGGCCCGGACCCTGTCCGGCGGCGAGCAGCAGATGCTGGTGCTGGCCCAGGCCCTGGTGTCCGGGCCGCGCTACGTGCTGATCGACGAGCTGTCCCTGGGGCTGGCGCCGGTGGTGGTGAACCGGCTCATCCCGGTGATCCGCGCGGTCGCCGGGTCCGGGACCGGGGTGCTGCTGATCGAGCAGTTCGCCACGCTGGCGCTGGGCCTGGCCGGGCACGCCTACGTCATGGAGGGCGGCCGGCTGCGCTTCTCCGGCCCGGCCCGCCAATTGCGCGACCAGCCCGAACTGCTCAGGTCGGCCTACCTGCTGCGCGGCAGCCCCGGCGGCTGAGCCCGGGCCACTGCAGTCCCTTTTGGTCAGTGCGGTACATCGTGACACGCATAGGTGACACGATGTACCGCGCTGTTGAAACGGACCGCGTTATGGGATGTCGATGAGGACTTTGCCGGTGGTGCCGTGCTCGACGGCGTCGTGCGCGTCGCCGGTGCGGTCCAGGGGGAACCGGGTGATGGGGAGGCCGGCCGCCGCACCGACCGGGAGGGCGCCGGCCGCGGCGGCGGCGGTCACGTCGGCTACCGCGTGGTCCTTGGCCACCGCCGGGACCGTGTAGACCAGGATGAACTGGTAGCGGACGTTACGCCACATCAGGTCCCAGGCGGCCACGGTGAGGTCCCGGCGCGGGCCGTCGTTCGCGTAGCAGGACACCGTCCCGCCGCCGGCCACCACGCTGAGGTCGAGGTCCGCGTTGACGTGCGGGGCGACCTCCACGATGATGTCGGCCCCGGCCGGGACGGCCTCGCGGATCCGGTCCGCCGTGCCTGGCTCCCGGTAGCTGAACACGTGGTCCGCGCCCGCGGCCCGGGCCAGTTCCGCCTTGGCCGGGCTGCTCACCGTGGCCAGCACCTGCGCGCCGGACCACCTGGCCAGCTGGATGGCCGCGTGGCCCACCGCGCCGGCGCCCCCGGCGACCAGGACGGTCCGCCCGCCCAGCGCGCCCCGGCCGAGCCGGTCCGGGCCGCCGTCGGCCACGGTCAGGCAGCGGTGCGCGGTCAGCGCTGGGATGCCCAGGCTGGCCCCCACGTCGAAGGACACCCCATCCGGCAGCGGGGCGGCCTGCCGGGTGGGCAGCACGCAATACTGCTGCGCGGTGCCATCCGCCCGCTGCCAGGCCGCTTCCCACAGCCAGACCCGCTGGCCGATCCGGGCCGGGTCGATGCCGTCGCCCACCGCGTCGATGGTCCCGCTGCCGTCCTGGTTCGGCACCACCTCCGGGAAGGCCAGCGATTCCCCGGCGGCCCGGCCGGACCTGGACTTCCAGTCCGTCGGGTTCACCCCGGACACCGCGACCTTGACCCGGACCTCGCCCAGGCCCGGCTCGGGCACGGGCCGGTCGGCCAGCCGCAGCACAGAGGCGCGGCCGGTCTCGCTACACAGGATGGCTTTCACGGCACTCCATCGTTGTTGGCCCCACGCCGGCCCGATTGTCTGCTGTCTGTGCCCACGCCGGCCACGGTGGCCCGCCGCTCGATGGCCCGGACCGCGTCGCGCAGCGGGCCCAGGTGCCGGTCGGTCACCTGGCGCAGCGTCAGCACCGTCATCCGCCAGGTCAGGTTCACGCAGCCGAGCACCTGGCCGTTGGCCCGGATCGGCATCGCGATCGAGTTGCGCCCATCGTCGCACTCGGCCCGGGTCCGCGCGTAGTCGCCGCCGAAGTCCGGCGCCCGGACGCTGAACCCACGCTGCCGGGTGGTCCGCACGACGCGCCGGAGCGCCGCGCCGTCGTGCGCCAGTTCGTGGCCGGGCACGTCGCGGGCCCGCAGCCGGGCCAGCACCGCCTCGCGCTCCTGGTCCGGGCAGAACGACAGGTACGCGCGGCCGGACGCGGAACGCAGCATGTTGGCCCGGAACTTGATCGGCCGCGGCGGTATCTCGTCGAAGTAGGCCCGGCGGCTGTTCGTGTCGAGCACCTCCATGTAGTCCAGCCGGGGCACGGACAGCACGGACGGCCACTGCACCGTCTGGCACAGCCGGGACAGCACCGGCGAAGCGATCTCGCCCAGCCAGGCCGCGTCGTCCAGCCGGGTCCGCTCCTGGAGCGTGTGGCTGGGCAGGAACGCGCCGTCAGCCAGCCGCTGCCAGACCAGGCCCTGCCCGTGCAGTGTGGCCAGGATGCGGGTCAGCGTGCTCTTCGGAATCCCGGTCGCGAGGTACAGGTCGTTCAGGCTCGCCGCGCGCATTTCCTGCAGCGCGCTGAGCACGTCCAGGCCGCGGGCCAGCGCCTGAATGGGTTTGACCTTGTAGTTCCGCATCAGCCTTATCCCATCGCGGCGCCGCGGCCGGGACAACCTGGTGCGCGCACCTTTTCACCAGGTGAAAAGCTACCAATCCGTCCTTGTGCTGCTCGCACCCGCATGCCAGCGTCAGCGGTGTCCGCCGCAGTGGCCCGGCGGCCCGGATCCCGGCAAGGAGAAACCCCGATGGAGGGAGACGGCGCAGCCCCCAGTTTCCCGCTCCCGTCCCAGATCGCCGACGTTCCCGGCGCTGCGGGCTGGCGCTCGATGTACCCGTATTTCACCCGCTTCCAGCCCGAAGACGACCAGCGCTTCTGGTTCTACAACTCGATGCACTTCCCCGAGCCGATGCCGGTCTTCGACACGATCACGGCGGAGATCCCGTACAGCGCCATCGGCGCCAACACGGCCCGGGTGTTCGTCTTCCCGACCACGCTCGGCATCGAGCACCGGATCGTGAACGGGCGGGTGTACATCACCGCCATCCCGGTGACCGATCCGGCCGAGATCGGCCGCCGGGCCGCGATCTTCGAAGAGCGGGCCGGTTACTACTACCAGAACTGGGACCGGTTGCAGAACGGCTGGAAATCCCGGATGGAAGGGCTGATCCAGGAGATCAGCGCCATCGAGGTGCCGCAACTGCCGGAATTCGACGACCCGGCGGTGGTCACCGAGTCCACCGGCGTGGCGCAGAACCACTACGTCCGGGAGAATTTCCACCGCTGCCTCGACCTGTACTCGAAGATGTGGCACCACCACACCGAGTTCCTGATGCTCGGCTACGGCGCCTACGTGGTGTTCTTCGAGTTCTGCAAGAAGGCCTTCCCGGAGATTGGCGACCAGGCGGTCGCCCAGATGGTGGCCGGCATCGATGTGATCATGTACCGGCCGGACGACGAACTGCGGCGGCTGGCCCGGCTGGCGGTGGACTGCGGCGTGGCCGATCTGTTCACCGAGGACTGCGAGCCGGCCGCGGTGCTGGCCGCGCTGGACGGCCGTGGCGAGGCGGGCGAGCGCTGGCTGGCCGGGTTCGCGGCGGCCCGCGACCCGTGGTTCAACGTGTCCACCGGCGACGGCTTCTACCACCATCACCGGAGCTGGAACGACGACCTCACGGTGCCGTTCGCGGCGCTGCCCCGCTACGTGGCGCTGGAACGCGCCGGGCAGCCCGCGGCCCGGCCGACCGAGGCGCTGCGGGCCGACCGGGACCGGATCGCGGCCGAGTACCGGGGGCTGCTGGCCAGCGACGCGGACCGGGCCGCGTTCGACCAGATGCTTGGCCTGTGCCGGCTCGTCTTCCCCTACGTGGAGGACCACAAGTTCTACTGCGAGCACTGGTTCACCACGCAGTTCTTCCAGCGGATCCGCGAGTTCGGCGGCCTGCTCCGGCAGGCCGGTGTGCTGGCCGACGGCGAGGACATCTTCCACCTGCATCACACCGAGATCGACCAGGCGCTGTCCGATGTCATGCTGGCCTGGGCGGCAGGCGGGACGCCGCTCGGCGCGCGGCACTTCCAGCCGCTGGTGGCCGAGCGCAAGCGGATGCTCGAGGTACTCCGGGACTGGTCCCCGCCGCCCGCGCTGGGCCCGATGCCCGAGGCGCTGAACGACCCGGCGGTTCGCATGCTGTGGGGCGTGACCGCCCAGACGCTGGAAGTCTGGTCGCAGGCGGCGGACACCGCGGACCCGGCCGAGATCCACGGCTACGCCGCTTCACCCGGCGTGGCCGAAGGCGTGGCCCGGGTGCTGCGCGACGTGAACGACATCGGCCAGATCCGGGAAGGCGAGATCCTGGTCTGCCCGGTGACCGCGCCGAGCTGGGCCCCGGTGTTCGGCAAGATCAAGGCAACCGTGTCCGACATCGGCGGCACCATGTCGCACGCCGCCATCATCGCCCGGGAGTACGGCATGCCCGCGGTGGTCGGCACCGGCCACGCCACCAAGCTGATCAAGACCGGCCAGACCGTGCGCGTCAACGGCGACCACGGTGTGGTGCGGATCCTCGGCTGACGGCCGGCAGATCATGGCGAGCACCACGGTCCGGCCGCTCCGGGACTTCGGCATCGGGGACCGCCTGCTGGCCGGCGGGAAGGGCGCCAGCCTGGGCGAGCTGATCCAGGCCGGCTTCCCGGTGCCGGACGGGTACGTGGTCACCGCGCCCGCCTGCGCCGAGCCACCCGCGGTCCTGGACGCCGCGATCGCCGCCGGTTACCGCGCGCTGGGCGGCCCGCCGGTAGCGGTGCGGTCCAGCGCGACCGCCGAGGACAGCGCCGTCGCCAGCTTCGCGGGCACCGCGGAGAGCTACCTGGGAGTGCGCGGCGCGGACGCGGTGGCCGCGCACGTGCGCAAGTGCTGGGCCAGCCTCTACCGCCCCGAGCTGGTCAGCTACCGGCAGCACCGCGGCCTGCCGGAAGCCGGGCTGGCCATGGCCGTGCTGGTGCAGCGGATGGTTGACGCGCGCTGCTCCGGGGTCATGTTCACCCGGAGCCCGGCCAGCGGCGACCGGTCGGTGATCGCGATCGAGGCGGCCTGGGGACTCGGCTCGGCCGTGGTCGGCGGTGCGGTGACCCCGGACAGCTTCCTGGTCAGCAAGGTGACCGGGGGGATCGTCCGGCGCCAGGTGGCGGTCAAGACCCGGCAGCACGTGCCCGCACCTGACGGGCCCGGGGTGCTGGCCGCCGACGTCCCGCCGGGCCAGCAGCGCCAGCCGTGCCTGACCGACGCGGAGGTGCGGGCGCTGGCCCAGCTCGGCCGGCGCGTCGAAGACCACTACGGCGCCGCGCAGGACATCGAATGGGCCATCGCCAGCGGCAGCCCGCCCGGTACGGGCCTGTTCCTGCTGCAAAGCCGCCCGGAAACGGTCTGGGCGCAGCGCCAGGCCGGGCCGCTGTCCTCGCCCCAGGCCACCCCGTTCGGCCACGTGCTCGACCTGCTCAGCAAGAACCAGCCCACCTGACCGCAAGCCCAACCCCGGAGCCCGGAGACCATGTTCCTGACCAGCGACGACGTGCAGGACATCCTGCAACTGCTGGACACGCTGCCGTTCGGTGAGCTGCGGCTGCGCACCAGCCGTTTCGAGCTCACCCTGAGCCGCGACGCCGACGGGGAATGGACCCAGACGACCGAGATCACGGCGGAACCGGAGATCCTGCCGCCGGCCAGCCCGGTCCCGGACCAGGGCACGCCGGCCGGAACTGATGCTCCCGCCGATCGGGAGCCCAGGGCCGGGCTGGCCGAGGTACGCGCGCCGCTGCCCGGCACGTTCTACCGCGCGCCCCGCCCCGGCGCGCCACCGTTCGTCGAGGTGGGCAGCCTCGTCGGCCCGGACACCGTGGTCGGCATCGTGGAGACGATGAAGCTGATGAACTCGGTCTGCGCCGGCCAGCGCGGCACGGTCGCGGAACTCTGCGTGGCCGACGCGGAATTCGCCGCCCAGGACACCGTGCTGATGCGGATCGACCCCGGCCCGGCATGACGTTGCGCCGGATCCTGATCGCCAATCGCGGCGAGATCGCCGTGCGCATCATCCGTACCTGCCACCGGCTCGGCATCGAGGCGGTTCTGGGTGCCTCCGCGGCCGACCTGGACTCGGTGCCCGCCCGGCTGGCCGACGCGGTGATCTGTCTCGGCCCGGCCGAGCCGGCCGCCAGCTACCTGGACGCGGTGGCCGTGGTGGCCGCGGCGCGGGCCGCCCGGGCCGACGCCGTGCACCCCGGTTACGGGTTCCTGGCCGAGAGCCCCCGGCTCGCCCGGGCCTGCGCCGCGGCTGGGATCACGTTCATCGGGCCCAGCGCGGACGTGCTGGCGGCGGCGGGCGACAAGCTGGCCGCCCGTGAGCACGCCCTGGCCGCGGGCCTGCCGGTGCTGCCCGGCGGCGAGGTGCACGACCCCGCCCAGGCCCGGCGGCTGGCCGCGGAGATCGGCTGGCCGCTGCTGGTCAAGGCGGCCGGCGGTGGCGGCGGCCGGGGCATCCGGCTGGTCACCCAGCCGGGCGAGCTGGGCGACGCGGTGCACCGGGCGATGGCCGAGGCCGGGGCGGCGTTCGGCGACACGAGGGTCTACCTGGAGCGCTTCGTGACCCGCGGCCGGCACATCGAGGTCCAGCTGCTCGGCGACGGCGACACCATGCTCCGGCTCGGCGACCGGGACTGCTCGGTGCAGCGGCGCTACCAGAAGCTGGCCGAGGAGGCACCCGCGCCCGGGCTGGGCGAGGGGCTGCGGGCCGGCCTGGACCAGGCCGCGGCCGCGCTCGGCAAGCAGCTCCGCTACCACGGGGCGGGCACCGCCGAGTTCCTCGTCGACTGCGACCGCGGCGCGTTCTACTTTCTCGAGCTGAACGCCCGTATCCAGGTCGAGCACCCGGTCACCGAGGCGGTCTGCGGCGTCGATCTGGTCGCCGAGCAGATCGCCCTGGCCGAAGGCCGCCTACTCCGGCCCGGGCACTCTGCCGCACACCGCAGCCGCACACTCTGCCGCACACCCAGCCGCGGTGCCGGTGCGCGGGCACGCGCTCGAGTGCCGGATCAACGCCGAAGACTGGGCCAACGGCTTCCGGCCCGGCCCCGGCGTTATACGGGAAGCTGTTTTTCCGGTGGGGGAGGGGGTCAGGGTGGACACCCACGTGCAGCCGGGCACGCGGGTGCCGCCGTACTACGACTCGCTGCTGGCCAAGGTGATCGTGTACGGCCGGGACCGGGCCGAGGCGGTGCGGCGGCTGCGCGGCGCGCTGGCCCGGTGCCGGATCACCGGGGTGCCGACCAACCTGGGGCTGCACGCGGCGCTGGCCGCGGACGCCGAGTTCGCCGCCGGGGGCGTGGACACCGGGTGGGCCGGGCGGTTCCTGCGGCGGGTGGCCGGTGATGGCTGACATCCAGCTGGTCGACGTGTCGGTGCGGGACGGCAACCAGAGCCTGTGGGGCGCCACCGGGCTGACCACCCGGCAGATCGTGCAGATCGCGCCGGTGCTGGGCCGGGTCGGGTTCCGCGCGGTGGACTTCACCTCCAGCACGCACATGGGGGTGGCGGTGCGCACCCACCGGGAGGACCCGTGGCAGCGGATCCGGCTCACCCACGCGGCCATGCCGGGCACGCCGCTCCAGTTCATCGGGTCCGGGCTGCGCTTCATCTCCTGGGAGCCGGTGCACCCCGAGCTGATGCAGCTGGCCTACGACCGGCTGGTCGAGGCGGGCCTGTCCCGGTTCGTCGTGCTGGATCCCATGCATGACCTGGGCGCGATGCGGCGTTCGGCGCGGCTGATCCGCCGGGCCGGCGCGGCCGAGATCATCGCCGCGCTGGTCTTCACGATCAGCGACGCGCACGACGACGGCTACTACGCGGGGGTCGCGGCGGAGCTGGCCGGATGCCCGGACATCGACCGGGTCTACATCAAGGACCCGGCCGGGCTGCTCGCCCCGGACCGGGCCCGCACCCTGATCCCGGCGGTCCGGGCGGGGCTCGGGGATATGCCGCTGGAGCTGCACTCGCACTGCACGATCGGGCTGTCCCCGCTCACCTGCCTGACCGCCGCTTCGCTCGGGGTGGCGGCGCTGCACGTGGCCTGCGGGGCGCTGGCCAACGGCACCTCGCTGCCGGACGCGCAGCGGCTGGTGGCCAACTTGCGTTCGCTGGGCCACACCGTGCCCGTGGACGACCGGCTGCTCGCCGCGGTGGCCGGCTACTTCACCGCGCTGGCCCGCGCCGAGAGCCTGCCCGCCGGGACTCCGCAGGAGTACGACGCGGCGTTCCTGCGCCATCAGGTGGCGGGCGGGGTCATGACGACCATGCGCCGCCAGCTCGCCGAGCTGGGCCTGGAGCACCGGTTCGGCGCGGTGCTGGCCGAGGTGAGCCAGGTCCGGGCCGAGCTCGGCTACCCGATCATGGTCACCCCGTTCCCGCAGCTGGTCTGCGCCCAGGCGCTGTCCAACGTGATCGGCGCCGAGCGCTACGGGAACGTCTCGGACCAGCTGATCCGGTACGTGCTGGGCAGCTTCGGGCGGCCCGCGGTGCCGGTGGCCCCGGACGTCGCGGACCGCATCCTGTCCCGGCTGCGGGCCGCCCAGTTGCGCGCGGAGCCGCCGCCACCGTCGCCCGCCGAGCTGCGGCGGCGGCTGGGCGCCGGGCTGCCGGACGAGGAACTGCTGCTCCGGGCGACGATGCCGGCCGACCAGGTGGACGCGATGCTGGCCGCCGGGCCCGCGGCCCAGCACTACAACCCGGAGCTGACCGGGGTCCTGGACCTGCTGCGCGGACTGGGTGAGCTGCGGGAGCTGGCCCCGTCCCGGTTGATCATCGAGAAGCCGGGCGGCACGCTGGAGCTCGGCCCTTCGCCGGCGGGCCGGCGTGCTGGCCGGTGAGCTGCCGGCCGAGGTGGCCGGGCGGCTGCGCGCGGCGCACGGCTTCGTGCTCGACCTGGACGGCACGCTGGTGCTCGGCGACCGGAGGAACCACCGGCTGGCCCCGCTGCCCGGCGCGCTCGGCCTGACCCGCTGGCTGACCCGGCGCGGCGTCCCGTTCGTGGTGCTGACCAACGGCACCACCCGGACGCCGGGGGAGCTGGCGGGGGCGCTGCGCGAGATCGGCTTCGGCCTGGCTGACGACGCGGTGCTGACCCCGGCCAGCAGCGCGGCCGGACTGTTCCGCCGGGCCGGGTACCGCCGGGTGCTGACGCTCGGCCACGACGGCCTGGCCGGCCCGCTGCGCGAGGCCGGCGTGGAGCCGGTGCCGCCGGTGGGGCGGCCGGACCGGATCGATGCCGTGCTGGTCGGCTGGTATCCCGAGTTCACCATGCCGGCGCTGGAGGCCGCCTGCCACGCGGTGTGGGCCGGCGCCGCGCTGTACTCCTGCTCCCAGTCCAAGTTCTTCGCCACCACGGACGGCCGGGCGCTGGGCACCTCCCGGGCCATCTCGGTAATGATCCAGAGCATGACCCGCAGCCGCCTGCACCTGGTCGGGAAGCCGTCGCTGCACGCGTTCCGCTGCGCGGCCGGCCGTCTCGGGGTGCCCGGGCCGCGGGTCGTGGTGGTCGGCGACGACCCGGACCTGGAGGTGCCGATGGCGCACCGCGGCCGGGCGCTGGCCGTCGCGGTGGGCACCGGGATCGGTGCGATCGGCGCGTTCGACCACTTGCCCCCAGGCCGCCGCCCGCACCTGACCGTGCCCGGCGTGGCCGACCTGCTAACCCTCTGCCAGCACCTCGCCGGTTAGCTACGTGCCGGGCTCGGCGGGGTGCCACACCTGAACGGTGAGTGTGTATCGCTTACCCAGGGTGACATTGGGTCCGGTCGGCCCCGCGTTCGGTGGTTCCAGGCCTTCGCCGGGCCGCACGACGCCGATGTCCTCGTCGTGCGACGTGCGGGCGGCGGCGTCACCGAGCACACGACCGGCCTCGTCCACCGCCCCCAGCGCCCGGTCAGCGGCCGCCGGGTGGCCGGCGACACTTCGGATGTCCGCAAATACCAGTTTTGCCAGACCTTTTCCGCTAAGGTCCACGTTTTGTCGGGCTTTCCGGCTGAGTTCGCCCGTCACCCTGAACCTGTGGCCGGCGCAGCGGAAGCACCCTGCGATATGGGAGCCCCCTCGTGGGCAAGCATCGCATTTTCCACCGTTTCCTGTTCCTTCCCCTGGCTCTGGCCGCACTGGTGGCGATTCCCCTCGCTACCGCCCCGCAGGCCGCCAGCGCGGGCACCAGACCCTCGCGACTGGCGGCTTATTTGTGGGCGTACCACCACACGGCCGGCCATCCGTACTGCTGGGGCGGTAGCGGCCCTGGCTGCTACGACTGCTCCGGCCTGGTGTCCGCCGCGTACGCGCGGGAACACGTGTACTTCGGCCGGACCACGTATCAGATGCTGGCCTCCGGCAAGCTGATCAGGGAGAGCGAGCGCCAGGCGCGCCGCGGGGATCTGGCCTTCTACGGCACCGGGCACGTCGAGTTCTTCGTCCGGCCTGGCCACACGTTCGGGGCGCTGGATGCCGGCACGCTGATCGGCTGGCACGCCACGAACGCGTGGTGGCACCCGACCATGTTCTTCCGGGTGCGCGGCGCAGGTTAACGAGCGGATGACCGCTGGCCGGCCTGGGGCCAGCGTCCCAGGCCGGCCAGCACTTCGCGGGCCGGATACACCACCGCCGGCTGGGTAGCTGGCCGGATCTGGTACCGGGCGGGACAGGCCCGGGGCCGTTGCCGAGCAGCCCTGGAGGCCAGCATGTGGCACGCCATGTTCGCCGAGCAGATCCCGCTCACCGAGAAGATCATCCGGACGGTGGCCGTGTACGCGCTGATCGCCGTGCTCTTCCGGATCACCGGCAAGCGCGGCCTGGCCACCATGAACACGTTCGATTTCGTGGTGATCTTCCTGCTGTCGAACGTGGTGCAGAACGCGGTCATCGGCAACGACTCCTCGCTGACCGGCGGGGCGGTGGGCGCGGTCACCCTGGTGGCGGTCAACACCGCGGTCAACCGGCTCATCGCGGTCAGCGCCACCGCGGCCCGGATCTTCGACGGCCAGCCGACCACGGTCATCAGCGACGGGCATGTCATGCAGCGCGCCCTCGTGCACCTGGGCCTGCGGCGCAGCGAACTCGACAACGCGGTGCGGCTGCAGAACGGGGACGACGTCAGCGACGTGCAGACCGGGGCGCTCGAGCCAGGCGGCCAGCTGGTACTGAGCCTCAAGCCCGCTGAGCAGGCCGCGACCAAGGGAGATGTGGCCGAACTGCGCGCCCTGCTCAGCCGGATCGAGCACCAGGTCAGCGCCGCGTGACCCGGTGTTGCGGCAAGCATGCCCGGATGGGGGGCACAATGAAGGACGGGGGGCAGAATGAAGGCGGGAGCATCCGACGGTGGTGCCCAGGCAGGGACGAAACGGTGAACCCTGACGTGGTGGCCTGATGCACATCGCCATCGCACTGTGCGCCGCGCTGCTGGTCGGGACCGGGCTGGTGCTTCAGCAGCAGTCCGCCGAGCAGGCGCCGACCAAATACTTCCTGCACCTGAAGCTGATCGCGGAGCTGATCCGCAAGCCGCGCTGGCTGGCCGGCATCGGCGTGATGACGGCGGGCTACATCTTGTCCGCCTACACCTTCGACAACCTCCAGCTGTCGGTGGCCGAGCCGCTGCTCGCCACCAGCCTGCTCTGGGCCCTGGTCGTCGCCATCCCGCTGGCCGGGGTGCGGCCGCGGAAGTCGGAAATCGCCGGTGCCGTGCTGCTGGCCTCGGGGGTCGGCGCGCTGTCCGCGGCGCGCGCGGTCGGCGCCGGCGGTGATCACATCGGGTCCGCGGCGTACTGGCCAGCCGCCGCCGCGATCGGCGCCATCGCGCTGCTGCTGGTCCGCGCCGGGCTGCGCCGGACCGGGCAGCGGCGGGCCACGCTCACCGGGCTGGCGGCCGGCCTGATCTTCGGCATCTCCGACGCGCTGACCCGGAGCACTCTGCTCATCGTGGACCGCCACGGCATCGTCGCGGCGCTGACCACCTGGCCCGCCTACTCGCTGGCCGCCGCGGCCGTCCTGGCCCTGTGGCTGATGGAGAGCTCGTTCACCGCCGCGCCGCTGCACGCCTCCCTGCCGGGCATCACCGCGGGCGAGCCGGTAGTGGGCATCCTGCTCGGGGTGGTCGTCTTCGGCGACGTGATCCGCATCACGCCCGCCACGATCGCGCTCCAGGCGGCCGGGATCGTGGCCCTGATCGCGGGCGTGATCCTGGTCGCCCGCGCGCCCGCGCTGAGCGACCTCCGGGAGAAGAGCCAGGACCTGCGCCGTACCGCCACCGAAGACCTGCGCCGCACCGCGGGCCGGGTGCTGCCCGTGCCGAAGCCGCCGGATGGCGGTCCGCAGCGTGCCGACGACGGTCTGGACCGGGCGACCGGCGCGCCGAAGCATCCGGAAGAGGTCTAGGAGTGTTTGCTTTGCGCCGCCGGGGTGCTTGAACCCGCGCGGCCCTTCAGCGCGTCCGCCAGGCCCAGCCGGTTTCGTGGTTCAGATGCAGCTCCGCGGCCGGGTGACACGGCTTGGTGCAGACCACCGCGCCCGGCGACCCCTTGAGCGGCGGATACTCGTCACCGCAGAACGGGGGGTGGATGCTGCCCGGTGCCCACGGGGCTGGGCCGCCCGCGGCCCCGGCATCGGTGGAACCACGCATGGCGTCGATCTCCTGGAGGTTGTGCGTTACGGGGGAGCCGGAACCCGGCGCGCACCCGCCACGGCGCGGGCGGCCAGCGCAGCACCGCAGTTCGCGGTCAGATGGAGCAGCACCGGCGCGACCAGGCTACCCGAACGATGCCGAAACCAGGACAAAACCCCACCGGCCGCGGCCGTGCCCGCCACCGCCGCGGCCACCCCGGTCCACCCGGCCCGGCCGCTGGTTCCGACCCCATTGATGCGCAGCGCGGCGATCGTCGGCCGCACGTGCCAGATGCCGAACACGCCGCTGGTCACGCCGATCGCGGCCGGCCCGGGCAGCACCCGGCGCAGCGCCGCTTCCAGCACGCCGCGGAACGCGGTCTCCTCCCACAGCACGGTGCCGACCGGGATACGCACCGTGACCTGGTAGGCCACCTGGGGCCAGGTCAGCCCGGTGATCCGCTGGTCGGCCAGTACCGGCCGGGTAGCCGGCGCCGCGGCCAGCGCCATCCAGGCCGCGGCCAGCGCACCGGCCGGCCCGGCCGCGCAGCGCAGCCCGGCCGGCACCCGGCTCGCGGACAGGCCCAGGTCATCGGCGGTCAGCCCGCTGGCGGCGGACGCCGCCAGCAGCACGCCGGTCGCGCCCAGGTTGGTGACCGGGTACCAGCGCTGGCGGCACGGCTGCTCGCCGCCGGTGTTGTTGTAGGCCGCAAGCACCCCGCCCACCACCGCGGCGAACGCCGCCTCCCTCCTCTTCACGCGCCGGGCTGGACCAGGCCGGTCTCGTAGGCGAGCACCACGGCCTGGGTGCGGTCGCGCAGGCCCAGCTTCATCAGGATCCGGCTGACGTGCGTCTTGATGGTCTGCTCGGCGACGATCAGGTGGCCCGCGATCTCCGCGTTGGACAGGCCGCGGGCGACCAGGGCGAGCACCTCGCACTCGCGTTCGGTCAGCCCGTCCATGCTGTCCCGGCTAGGCCCGCGGGGCGCGCCCATCCGGGCGAACTCGGCGATGAGCCGCCGGGTCACGCCGGGCGACAGCAGCGCGTCGCCGGCCGCGACGATCCGGACCGCCTCGGCCAGCTCCCGGGCCGAGGCGTCCTTGAGCAGGAACCCGCTCGCGCCCCAGCGCAGCGCCTGGTACACGTAGTCGTCCAGATCGAACGTGGTCAGCACCAGGACCCTGGGCGCGCCCGGCATGGCGGTGATCTCCCGGGTCGCCTGCAAGCCGTCCAGCACCGGCATCCGCACGTCCATCAGCATCACGTCCGGGCGGAGCTGGGCGGCGCGGACAATCGCCTCCTGGCCGTTCACCGCCTCGCCGATGACCTCGATGTCCGGCTCGCTGTTCAGCAGGGTGGTGAACCCGGACCGGACCATGCCCTGGTCATCGGCGATCACCACGCGGACGGTCACCTCGGGTCCTTCGCATGATCCTTGGCGTCGGGCAGCACGGCAGTGACCAGGAAGCCACCCTCGTCGGTGGGCCCGGCCTCGAGCTGGCCGCCCAGCATGGCGGCCCGTTCCCGCATCCCGATGATGCCGTGCCCGGCGACGAGCGGGCCGGTCCCGGTACCGTCCGGGCTGCCCGGGCTGGCCCCATCGGCGGTCACCGCGGTCACCGGGCGGGGCCGTTTCCCATTGCCGGCCGGGCCGGGCCCGGCCGGGTCGTTCCGCACCTTGATCACCACCGAACTGGGGAAGTAGGCGACTTCCACCCGTACGGTCGATCCTGGCGCATGACGCATGGCGTTGCTCAGCGCTTCCTGCAAGATCCGGTAGGCGGACAGGTCCATGCCCTGCGGCAGTGGCCGGGGCGCGCCGCTGACCGACAGGATGACCGGCACGTTGGCGCTGCGGGCCGAGTCGAGCAGTCCGGACAGCTGCCCGAGCCCGGGCTGCGGCGTTGTGTCCGGGGTGCCGGTGCGCAGCACGCCGAGCAGGTGGCGCAGTTCGCCCAGCCCGTCCAGTGCGCTGGCCCGGATGTCGCGGAAGCTCTCCACCAGTTCCGGCGGCGGGTCGGCGATCTTGCGCGGGCCGGCCTCGGCCTGGATCGCGATCACCGACATATGGTGCGCCACGATGTCGTGCATCTCCCGGGCGATGCGCTGGCGTTCCTCCAGCAGGGCGCGCTCGCCCTCGTGCTGCTTGGCCTGCTCGGCCAGCTCGACCCGGCTGCTGCGCCGGGACCGGACGTAGGCCCCGGCCAGCAACGGGATGGCCGCGAGCACCGCGCCCACGGCGGTCCGCGCGTCGATCAGGATCGCGCCGACCACGGTGACCAGACCCGCGGAGAGCGCGAACCAGGTCTTGCACCGGACCGCCACTGCGTACAGGCAGAGCACGTAGACCACGACGCCTCCGGGCAGGTAGACCGCCGACGACAGCGCGTGGGGACCGATCCCGGTGGACGTGATGATCAGGGTCAGCGCGGAGCCGGCCCAGGCCAGCGCGGGGAAGCGGGTGCGCGCGACCAGCGGCACGCTGACGATGACCGCGAAGAAGAGCAGCGTGGTGTGGCTGTATGGGTTGCCGTGCGCCTGGTCCTGGCCGTCCAGCGTGCTGGCGGTAAGGACGAGACAGAGGAAGGCGATAACCACGTCGGCCACTTCGACCAGGTCGAAGCGCCCGCGCCGCAGCCGCGGCGAACGCGGCGGCGGCGGGCTGCTGATGCCCGCCTCCAGCCCGCGCAGGAAGCGGAGCGGCTCCCGACTGGTCATGCCCTCAGCGTAGGTGCGGGACGGCCCGATTTCGTGCCCCGCACGGGGGATCTGGCCGGCCCTACTCCGGTAGGGGGTGGTCTAACCCGGCCGGGCCAGCCGGCGGTACCTGCGGGGCAGCCGGGCAAACGGCTCCGCAGAGTGACGCGGACCACACGCGCGGCTCCGTAGCGTCCTGCCCAGCAACCCCGCTGGACCAGGAAGGACCCTCCCATGAGACGCCGCCGGATCGTGGGCATCGCCGCCGCTGCCGCCGCTGGAATCCTGGCGCTGACCGCTGCGGTGCTGCCCAGCACCCCGCCCGACCCGCCGGTGAAACTGCCGGCCCTCACCACCGAGGCGCTGTCCGCCCGGTACACCGCCAGCTCGCGGGCCATCGCCCGCGCCGAGACGGCGGCCACCCGGGACGGCAACACCAGCCTTGCGGCCAGCCTGGCCGCGATGCGCCGCGGTCACTTCCTCGCCTTCGACGCGGCCGGCCAGGGTGAGGCCGTCCAGGTGTTCGGCGACCTGGCCACCGCCCGGCGGGTGGTCATCATGGTGCCCGGCTCGGACACCTCGCTGGCCACCTGGGCGTCCCGCGGCGCCGCCTCGCCCTATGGCGGAGCCCGGGCGCTGGCCAACGAGACCGCCCGGCTGGACCCGCACGCCCACCTGGCCATCATCGCCTGGCTCGGCTACCGCACCCCCAGCCTGCTCGGCCCGGCCGTGCTCACCTCGGGCAACGCCGGGCAGGGGGCGCAGGCGCTGCGCCCGCTGGTGACCAGCCTGGCCCGCGACGGCGACCAGGTCGCGCTGCTCTGCCACAGCTACGGCTCGGTGGTCTGCGGGCTGGCCGCGCCGCACCTGCCGGTCACCGACATCGCGGTGTACGGCAGCCCGGGCATGGACGTGTCCTCGGTGCGCTCGCTGGACACCACCGCCCGGGTGTGGGCGGGCCGGGAGTCCGGTGACTGGATCCACGACGTGCCCCATATCCGGCTGCTCGGCCTGGGCTTCGGCGCCGACCCGATGTCGCCGTCGTTCGGCGCCCGCCAGTTCAGCTGCGGCCGCGACGGGCACAGCAGTTACCTCAGCCCGGGCGGGGTCGCGCTGCGCAACCTGGCCTACATCGCGCTGGGTGAGACCGGGCAGGTGACCCGATGACCGCCAGCGCTGTGCACCGCATCCGGGCGGCTGCGGGCCGGATCGACGCGGCCACCCCGGCCAGCCGGGACCGCACCGTGGACGCGCTCCGCGCGCTGGCCATCGGCGGCGTGATCCTGGGCCACTGGCTGGTCACCGCGCTGGTGCTGACCCCCGCGCACAGCGGGACCAAGCTGCGCGACACGAGCCCGCTGGCGACCATGCACGCGCTGGCCCCGGTCTCGTGGATCTTCCAGACGCTGGCCATCTTCTTCCTGGTCGGCGGCTACTCCGCCGCGGTGAGTTTCACCGGCCGCGGTAGCGGCCTCGGCGGGCAGCGGCGATCGGGGGGCTCCGGGGGGTCGTCCCCCCGGGCTGGCACTGACTATCTGGCCTGGCTGCGCAAGCGGATGACCCGGCTGTGCCGCCCGGTGGCCGTGCTGGCCGCGGTCTGGGTGCCGCTCACCGTGGCCATGGTGCTCGGCGGCGTGCCGGGTGGGACCGTGCACACCGTGGTCACGCTGGTGCTCGACCCGCTGTGGTTCCTGTGCGTGTTCGCCGGGCTGACCGCGCTGACCCCGCTCGCGGTGGCACTAGTGCGCCGGATGGGCGCCTGGGCCGCGGTGCTGCCGGCCGCCGTGGTGGCCGGGGTGGACGCGGCCCGGTTCGGCCTCGGCGGCCCGGCCTGGCTGGGCTGGGTCAACGTCGCCGCCGGCTGGCTGGTCCCCTACCTGCTCGGCATCGCGTGGGCCCGCGGCTCGTTCCGCGGCTGGAAGGTGCCCGCGCTGCTGCTGGCCGGCGGGGCGGCCGCCACCGCGGCGCTGGTTACCTGGGCCGGGTACCCGGCCAGCATGGTCGGGGTGAACGGCGCGCGCATCTCCAACCTGAACCCGCCCACCCTGGCCGCGGTCACGTTCGGCATCGCCCAGGTCGGCCTGGTCCTGCTGCTGCGGCCCGCGCTGGCCCGGCTGATGCGCCGCCCGCTGGCCTGGGCCGCCGTGGCGCTGGCCAACCTGTCCGCGATGACGCTCTTCCTCTGGCACCAGTCCGCGTTCGTGGCGGTGAACCTGGCCGGGTCGCTGATCGGCCGGCTGCCCGGCCTGCTCACCGCCCCGTCCACCCCGCTGTGGATCGCCGAGCGGCTGGCCTGGCTGCCCGCCTTCGCGGCGGCGCTGGCCGTGGCGTGGCTGCTGTTCCACCGGGCCGAGCACGGCCACGCACCCCGGTGGCTGAGGGCGGCGTGGCGTTTTGCCACCGCGCGGCGGGTTATGACCCGCGGCCGGCCCGTTTCATCCGGCCCGGATGAGACGCGCCGGGCTAGCCGCGAATTGTCGGCGAGCCGATAGTGCGGGCCGCGTCACAGCACGGTATGCCCGGCTGCCCAGCCAGCGGATCGCGGCGATCGCGGTGGCCAGCAGGGTGGCGGTGATCATGATCAGGAACCCGCTGGCGACCCACTGGGCCAGCCCGACGGCCAGGACGGTGCGGGACGTGTCGATCGCGTGGTCGTGGATCAGCCCGGCCACGATGGCCGCGACCACGTAGCTCAGCGCCGGCACCGGGATGATCAGGTAGGCGGACCGGGGCCGCACGGCCACCGTCCCGCACACCGTGCCCAGGATCAGGCCCGCGCCCAGCAGGAAGCCGGGCTCGCTGCCGGTCAGCACCGTGCCGATCAGCCCGGCCAGCGCCCCGGCGATGACCAGCAGCACCCCGAGCCGGCCGGGCCGGGACCCCCACCAGCGCGGGGCCCGGCCGGGCGCGGGCCGACTGGCGCCGGATTTCCTGGTGCCGGCGGAATCCCGCTGGCCGGAATACCGGTACGCTCCTATGTCGTAAGGCCCGGACACACCGCGATACAGCGGGCCGGAACTTGCCTCGTGCGGCAGTGGCTCCACCAACAACTCCTAATGGTTTGGCCGGCAAAGCTTACTGATGGAGAAGTGAGGGTAGCCTTCGGCCCAATACTAGCAAGCCGGCCCCGGAGGGGAAGCGGGTGCGCAGCGGTACGGCGTCAGAGCGGGGAACAGGCGGCCAGGACGGCGGCGGCCGGCCACCTTCGGCCCGCTCGCGGTCCCGTACTGGCGCTCTGAGCAGGCCAGATGCCGGGTACACGCCGCGTCGCCGGATGACCGGGGTGTGGTACGCGCTGACCTGCCTGGCCGCCGCGGGGGTCATGCTAATCAGCGGCTTTTCCTACTTCGTAGTGCATGACGTGGCCAGTATCGGCAGCTCGCACGCAATAGCCAGCGGCCCGTCGGTGGGCGCGCAGAATATCCTGCTGATGGGGCTGGAGAGTAGGCGGGACTGGAACGGGAACATCCTGCCCAACAGTATCCTGGCCAAGCTGCACGCCGGAAACGCGCAGGCGGTGGCGAATGGCACCGGCGGAAATGACACCAACACGCTGATCCTCATCCACGTATTCGCGGGTGGCAAGAAGGCAGTCGGTTTCTCCATTCCACGCGACGACTGGGTCAATTTCGCCGGCACCGTGGGGCCGCAGCAGGCTGGGAAGATCGACCAGGCCTACGGCGTGAGCATGTTCTACGAGCAGGCCAAGCTGCGCCAGCAAAACCCCAGCATGGGCCAGGACCAGCTGGCCTTCCTGGGCAACGAGGCGGGCCGCCGGGCGGCGGTGGCCACCGTGCAGCGGCTCACCGGGGTGCACGTGGATCACTTCGCCGAGGTCAACCTGGACGGGTTCTTCGAGCTGGCCAAGGTCTTCGGCGGCGTGGAGGTCTGCCTCAACCACAACGTCTACGACCCCAAGTCCGGCGCCCACTTCCACCGGGGCTACCAGCACCTGGACGCCGCGCAGGCGCTCTCGTTCGTCCGGCAGCGGGATGGGCTGACCAACGGCGACCTGGACCGCACCCACCGCCAGCAGGCGTTCATCGACTCGGTGATGTACCAGCTGCGCACCGAGGGGGCGCTGAACGACCTGAGCAAGGTGTCCGCCCTGCTGTCCGTGGCCAAGCGCTACGTGATCACCGACGCGGGCTGGAACCTGCTCGACTTCGCGGCCCAGATGCGGGGGCTGACCAGCCGGGACCTGGTGTTCCACACGCTGCCGATCAAGGGTTTCGCGACCATCGGCGGCCAGGACGCGAACGCGATCGACGTGCCGTACATCCAGCGCATCGTGCACGCCGCGTTCTTCCCGGCGCCGGTACGCCGGGCCGCCACCCCGCACCCCACGGCCGCCACGATCAGCCGGGCCGCGGCCCGCCGGACGACGGTGGACGTGCTCAACGGCGGCCACACCACGGGCCTGGCCGGGCGGGTGTCGGCCGCGCTGGTCAAGAAGGGCTTCCGGGCGGGCACGGTAGGAAACACCCCGGCCCAGGCGGCCACCTCGGTGGTGTACGGGGCCGGCGCGTCGGCCAGCGCGGCCGTGATCGCCAAGCTGTTCGGGGTCACCGCCACGCCGAGCACGGCGACCGCCGCGGGGAACGTGCAGATCCTGCTCGGCGCGAGCACCGTGTTCCCGGGCGCCCTGGCCCCGAGCGCCAGCCCGTCACCGTCGTCCATCATCCCCAGCACCGGGCCGCAGGGTGGGGCGGTGGTCGCCCCCAAGGACGGCATCCCCTGCGTCAACTAGGCAGCAGGACGATCCCGTCATCGTCGGCGTGCAGCACGTCCCCGGGCTGGAAGGTGACCCCGCCGAACGCCACCGGCACGTCGATCGCGCCCGCGCCGGTCTTGCCGCCTTTGCGTGGGTTGGCGCCCAGCGCCTTGATGCCGAGGTCGATCCCGGCCAGCGTGGCGCTGTCCCGGACCGCCCCGTGCACGATCAGCCCGGCCCACCCGCTGGCATACGCGGACCCGGCGATGATGTCGCCGACCAGGGCGGCGTGCAGCGAGCCGCCGCCGTCCACTACCAGCACGGCCCCCGCGCCGGGGGTCCGGACCAGGTCGCGGAGCAGGCCGTTGTCCTCGTGACAGGACACCGTGCGGACCGGCCCAGCGAACACGCGGCGACCGCCGAACTGGCGGAACTGCACGTCACAGACGCGCAGTTCCGCCCCGTACTCGTCAACCAGGTCCGCCGTCGCAGTGACGTCACCGGTCACCGGTCAGCTCGCGGCCTTGAGCCGCTCCAGCAGGGACTCGTGCTCGTCCCACAGCCGCTCCGGCAGGTGGCTGCCGAAGATGGTGAAGTACTCCCGGGTGTGGTCGGCCTCGTCCTGCCAGGTGCCGGTGTCCACGGACAGCAGCAGCGCCAGGTCCGCGTCGCTGATGGCCAGCCCGTCGGTGTCCAGCGCGCCCTCGGCCGGCAGGTTGCCGATCGCGGTGGCCTGCGCCTCGCCCTGCCCGTTCAGCCGCTCCGTGATCCACTTCAGCACCCGGCTGTTCTCGCCGAAGCCGGGCCACGCGAACTTGCCCGCGGCGTTCTTCCGGAACCAGTTCACCGCGTAGATCCGGGGCAGCTTGCCCGGGTCGGTCATGCCGCCGATCTTCAGCCAGTGACCGAAGTAGTCACCCATGTTGTAGCCGCAGAACGGCAGCATGGCGAACGGGTCGTGGCGCAGCTCGCCGACCGTGCCCTCGGCCGCGGCGGTCTTCTCGGAGGCGATGGTCGCGCCCAGGAAGACGCCGTGCTGCCACGAGTACGCCTCGGTGACCAGCGGCACCGCGGTCGCCCGGCGGCCGCCGAACAGGATGGCCGAGATCGGCACGCCCGCCGGGTCGTCCCATTCCGGGGCGATGGACGGGCACTGCGCGGCGTCCACCGTGAACCGGGAGTTGGGGTGGGCGGCCGGGCGGCCGGCACCCGGCGTCCAGTCCTGGCCCCGCCAGTCGGTCAGGTGGGCCGGGGGCTCGTCGGTCAGTCCCTCCCACCACACGTCGCCCTCGTCGGTCAGCGCGACGTTGGTGAAGACGGTGTTCCTGGTCAGCATCTTCAGCGCGTTCGGGTTGGTCAGCTCGCTGGTGCCGGGCGCCACGCCGAAGAAGCCGGCCTCCGGGTTGATCGCGCGCAGCCGGCCGTCCGCGCCGAACCGCATCCAGGCGATGTCGTCCCCGACCGTCTCGATCGTCCAGCCCGGGATGGTGGGCCGCAACATGGCCAGGTTGGTCTTGCCGCACGCAGACGGGAAGGCCGCGGCGATGTACTTGGCCTCGCCCTCGGGCGGGGTGACCTTGAGGATCAGCATGTGCTCGGCCAGCCAGCCCTCGTCCCGGGCCATGGCCGAGGCGATCCGCAGCGCGTAGCACTTCTTGCCCAGCAGCGCGTTGCCGCCGTACCCGGACCCGTAGGACCAGATCTCCCGGGTCTCCGGGAAGTGTGAGATGTACTTGGTCGCGTTGCACGGCCACGGCACGTCCGGCTGACCCGGCTGCAGCGGGGCGCCCACCGAGTGCACGGCCCGGACGAAGAACCCGTCGCGGCCCAGCTGGGCGAGCACCGGCGCGCCCATCCGGGTCATCACCCGCATCGAGGCGGCCACGTACGGCGAGTCGGTGATCTCTACACCGAGCTGGGAGATCGGCGAGCCGAGTGGGCCCATGCAGAACGGCACCACGTACATGGTCCGGCCCGCCATCGCCCCAGCGAAGATCTCGGCGAACGTGCTGCGCATCTTGCCGGGCGCAATCCAGTTGTTGGTCGGCCCCGCGTCCTCTTCCCGCTCCGCGCAGATGAAGGTGCGGTCTTCGACGCGGGCGACGTCCGACGGGTCGGAGCGGGCCAGGAAGCTGCCCGGCCGCAGCTCAGGGTTGAGCGGCAGCAGCGTGCCCTGCTCCACCAGCAGGCTGGTGAGCTGGGCCCATTCCTCCGCCGACCCGTCGCACCACTGCACGCGGGCAGGCTGAGCGAGCGCGGCGATCTCCTCCACCCACGCGATCAGGCCGCCGTGTGCCGTCGGAGGCTGATTCAGCCCGGGGATAGCGTCGCTCACAGAATGTCCTTCCATCGCCGGCGGGTACCCGCAGCTCGTCCACGTCGGGTCCATCGAGACACCGTTAACCTATCTTTACAAGATGCACGGCTGAGGGGTGAAGTGGTAGACCCTGCATGTGTGGAGGTTTGTGGTGCTCACCTCGCGATTTTGTGACACTTGTGAAGACAACCAGCGATGGTCTAGACCGATTAGCAACGCGAACGACCGCTGGACCTGCGGACCTGGCCGGCGCAGCTGGCTGCGCTGCACGGTTGCGGACAGTGTTCAGCGGCGCGTTACCGGCCGGAAACCAGGAGTGTGATGGCGGTCACGAAAGCCCGGGTCGGCGTCCGGCTGCGCCGCTTCCGTGAGGAACGCGGCCTGACCCAGGCCGCGCTGGCCAGCGCGCTCGACATCTCGCCCAGCTATGTGAACCAGCTGGAATCCAGCCAGCGCCCGATGACCGCCTCCGTGCTGCTCAAGCTGGCCACCGTATTCGACGCCGACCTGCAGCAGTTCTCCGCCGAAGACGCGGACCGGCTGGTAGCCCAGCTCCGGGACGTGCTGACCGACCCGTCCGTCAGCGAGCAGGTCTCGATGGCGGAGATCCGCGAGCTGGCCGTGTCCATGCCGGCCGTCGGGCGTTACGTCATCGAGCTGCACCGGGGGTTCCGGCACGGCCGGGACGTCAATGAGGCGCTGGTGAACCGCATCGACTCCGGTGGGGTGGGCTCGATGACGGTGCCACCGCCGCTGGCCCAGGAGGAAGTGCAGGAGCTGTTCTACGCCCGGCGGAACTACTTCCCGTCCCTCGATATCGCCGCCGAACAGATCTTCACCCAGGCCGACCTGGCCATCGGCGATCCAGCCGCCGGGATCACCGACCTGCTGGCCCGGCAGCACGGCATCCGGGTCACCGACCTGCCCAGCGGCGACCAGCCGGTCAAGCGGCGTTATGATCCGGCCGGCCGGGTGCTGGCGCTGTCCCCACTGCTCAACCCGGGCCAGCGCGCGTTCCAGCTGGCCACCCAGCTGGCCTCGCTGGAGATGACCGGGAAGATCGACCAGATCGTGGCCGAGGCCAACCTGTCCAGCGACGAGAGCCGGCTGCTCGCCCGGATCGGCCTGGCCAGCTACTTCGCGGGCGCGCTCGTGCTGCCGTACCGGCCGTTCCTGGCCGCCGCGGAGAGCCTCGGCTACGACATCGAGCTGTTGCAGCAGCGGTTCCGGGTCGGCTACGAGACCGTGACGCACCGGCTCAGCACGCTGCAGCGGCCCGGGGCGCGCGGCGTGCCGTTCATCTTCGTCCGGGTCAACCGGGCGGGCAACATCTCCAAGCGCCAGTCCGCGACCAGCTTCCACTTCTCCCGGGTCGGCGGATCGTGCCCGCTGTGGACGGTGTACGAGGCGTTCGCCCGGCCGACCGAGATCCAGGTCCAGCTGGCCCAGATGCCCGACGGCCGCAGCTACCTGTGGATCGCGCGGACGGTGCACCGCCGCTACGGCGGCCACGGCATGCTGGGCAAGACGTTCGCCATTGGCCTGGGCTGCGACCTGCGGCACGCCCAGCGGCTGGTGTACTCCCGCGGCCTCGACCTGACCAGCCCGTCCTCACTCGTCCCGATCGGCCCGGGCTGCAAGGTGTGCGACCGGGTCAACTGCCCGCAGCGCGCCTTCCCGGCCATCGGCAAGCCGCTGGACGCCAACCCGCACCACGGCAGCTTCATCCCCTACGCCACCGACGGCGCCGACGCCCCGGCCCCCAGCGCCGAGCCGTAACGGCGGCCTTTTCATCAGCGCGGTGCATTGTGCCCTGCCCGCGGGCTGTGTCGGATTCGTTTTGGCTGGCGGGGCGCGAGGTGGCGTTGCCGGGCTGGCTGGGCTGGGCGGCCGGGATTCGGGCTGGGCGGGCGGGCCGGGCTGGGCGGCCGGGGCCCTGGTCGTCAGCCGGGCAGGGCGGCGAGGGCAGCGGGGGTGAGGTTCCCGGTGGTGATGGCCTTGAAGAGGTTGTGCACGGTGACGGTGAATCGCCATTCGGCGCTGGCTTTGGGTTTACCGCGGGTGGCCAGCTGGCGGATGCCCATGTTGTGCTTGATGTGCCCGTGGGGGGTCTCGGCGATGTGGCCGCGTTTGCGGTAGGCGGTGATGCCTTCGCTGGCGGCCAGCCGGGCGGCCATCGCCGCGATCGGCCCGCCATTATCGTCGTGGGCGTCCCGCTCACCGTCCCAGGCGGTGGTGTCCTGGGCGGTGGCGGCCTGGCGTGCGGTTTTCTCCAGGTCGCGGTGCTTGCCGACGGCGATCAGCCGGTCGGGGCCAGCGGCGGTGAGGTTGTCCCCCGACAGGTACCCGGCGTCGGCCAGCACCAGCCCGATCCTGCTGCCGTCGTCGTCCTGGGTGGCGCTGGCCGGCGCCGGCTGGTGGGCCGTGATCAGCGTGGCGGCGTCTTCGGCCTGGCGCAGCATCGGGGTGAACCACCCGGTATCGGTGGTGTCGCAGGTGAGCTCGGTGGCGATGATCAGCCCGTCTTCGCTGGTCATGTTCTGGGCGTTGTAACCCTGGATGAACCCGCCGCCGCGGACCGGCATCAGCCGCGAGTCCGGGTCGGTGATGTTGCGGACCGGCCCGCAGGAGCTCGCGGCGGCCTTGCGCTGCGCCTCAGCGGCCCTGGCTTCTGCCCTGGCCAGGCGGGCGCGGGCGGCCCGCACGCGCCCGCAGTCCTCCACGCCCCTCCTGGGACCGTCCCGGCGGCTGCCCGGCACCCGCGGCCCCGCGGCCCGCGCTTCCAGCCGCGTGATCTGCGCCGCCCGGTCAGCGCGGGCCCGGTCCAGCCGCGCCCGGGCCGCGGCCACCGCCGCAGCCAGTGGCGGCGGCCCCGGCGCGCGGCCCCCGCGGGCCAGGTAATCCTGCGCCTGCGCCTCCCGGGCCGCCTCCGCGGCCTGGCGTTCTGCTTCCAGGTCCGCCAGCGCCGCGGCGATCCGGGCTGCCCGGGCCGCCGGGTTCACCGCATCCGGCGGCACCTCGTCACCACGCCGTCCTTCACCGAACAGCTCATCCTCGGCCTCATCCGCCGCCGCGTGCGCCGCCACCGCTTTGGCTGCTTCCTCCGCGGCCAGCTTCCGCAGCGTCTCCTCGCGCCGGTTCGCCGCCTTCGACGCGTTCGCGGTGACCTTCGTGCCATCCAGCGCGATCGTCCCCAGCTTCCCCATCCCCAGCTTCGCGCACAGCACCAGCACCTCAGCGAACAGGCTCCCTGCCGCCCCGGGGAACGCCGCCCGGAACCGGGCGATCGTCACGTGATCAGGGGCATTGCCCGCGCAGATCACCCGGAACGCCACATCGGCCAGGCACGCCGCCTCGATCCGCCGCGAGGAGGTGACCCCCTGCGCATACGCCCACATCAGCAGCGTCACCAGCATGTCCGGGTCATACCCCGCCGTCCCCGGCCCGCCGGTCCGCCGCCGCGCATGAAACACCGACGTGTCCAGATGATCGCTGACCGCCCCGATCACCAGCCACACCGGATGATCCGCCGGCAGCCACTCCCGCATATCCGGCGGCAGCAGGAACGGCTGATCCCGCTGCACCGGCCTGTAGCCCTTCGCCATGGGAAAATCATCCCAAAACATCATCTACCAGCACAAACAACACGCCGCAGGACACCAGCCGATTCTGCAACAGCCCGCCCGTGAGGCAGAATGCACCGCGCTAAGCAAGATCCGCCCCAGCTTGGGTACATGAGGGTCAGGTGGGAGGAGGCTGGATGATGGCTGGACGGGTGGGCGCTCTGGCGGCGGCGGCGAGTGCCGCCGCCTTAATACTGGGCAGCGGGACGGCGGCGGGGGCGGCCCCAGCTACGGCTGCGGCGCACGGTGCGCGGTGCTCGGCCGGGGCGCACACGCTGGCGCCGCCCGGCTCGCACCTGTACCCGGATACCGGCAACGGCGGGTACACCAGCCTGCACACCGACGTGGACCTGGTCTACGACGCGACCAGCAACCAGTTCCTGCCGGGCAACCACGTCACGCTGACCGACCGGGCCACCCAGTGCCTGACCAGTTTCAGCCTGGACTTCGAGCGCCGGTCGGCCAACACGTCGGCCGGCCCGGACATGACGGTCCGGTCGGTACAGGTGAA
This sequence comes from uncultured Actinomycetes bacterium, assembly GCA_963717125.1. GTDB lineage: Bacteria > Actinomycetota > Actinomycetes > Streptosporangiales > Streptosporangiaceae > RYN-230. Next base: position 482,081 of record CAVQVG010000015.1, on the reverse strand, counting down.
CGGCCGCTGGCCGCGTTCACGTTCGTCCAGCCCACCTACCCCGGTGACCCGCACGGGCGCAGCGACCCCGATCCGCGGGCGCATGAGGCGTCACAGGTCAACCCGGTCGGTGGCCCGCAGCACAACCCGCTGCCGCCGGCCTGCTCGCCGGAGCTGCTGTCCACCAACCCGGCCGGGAAGGAGTCGCTGAACGGCACCCAGTGCCCGGCCAACAAGCTGGTCATCACGCCCAGCCAGCCGATCAGGGACGGCAGCGTGTTCCAGGTCATGGTGGCTTACACCGGCCGTCCCGGGGTGCACAACGACGGGGACGGCACCACCGAGGGCTGGTTCCGGTCGAACCAGCCGAAGGGCGACGGCAGCTTCGTCACCACCGAGCCGGTCGGCACCGAGGACTGGATGCCGCTCAACGACTACCCGAGCGCGAAGCCGACCTATGACGTCAACGACACCGTCAACGCGGGCAAGACCGTGCTGGCCAACGGGATCCTGCTGGGCAAGCAGACCCACCCGCCGGACGCGGAGTTCCCGCACGGCTCGGTGACCTGGCACTGGGACTCGACCGCCCCGGTGGCCAGCTACCTGGTCGAGGACAGCGTGGGCAGCTTCGATCTGTCCCAGCGGACCGTGGGTGGGATCCGGTTCTACCAGGCCCAGGCCAGCTCGCTGAGCGCGGCGCGGAAGGCCAGGAACCGCGCGATCATGAACATGCAGCCGGACATCACCCGGTTCGAGAGCATGTTCAGCGGGCCGTTCCCGTTCCGCTCCGACGGGGTGGTGGTCGGCCGGCCGTCGGCCTCCTTCGAGGAGGAAATGCAGACGATGATCACGTTCGCCGGCGGGACGATCGACACCGACACGCTGTACCACGAGAACATGCACCAGTGGTGGGGTGACCACGTCACCGAGGCCGGCTACACCATGACGTTCTACAAAGAGGGGCTGGCCACGCTGGCCGAGTTCCTGTTCGCGGCCCGGACGGCGCAGGCCAAGGCCGGCGGCCCCGGCACCCGGGCGGGCCGCCGCGCGTTCCAGCAGAGCCTAGTCCGGGCGTTCGACGGCGCGTACGCGAGCAAGGACGGGTTCTGGACGGTGGCGCCGTCCAACCCGACGCCGTGGGCGCTGTTCGGCACGCCCAACACCTATCTGCGCCCGGGCATCAGCTACATCGCGCTGCGGCAGATCCTCGGGCACGCCAACTTCACCCGCGCGCTGGAGCAGATCCAGCGCCAGTACGGCGGCGGCTCGATCACCGAGCAGCAACTGGAGGCGGCGTTCGCGCGGCGGCTGCCGAACCGCAGCGCGGCCTGCGCCAGCCGGCTCGGCCAGTTCTTCCGGCAGTGGTTCGACACCGTCTACCCGAAGGGCGGCGGCGCGCACCGGCCGCGCATCACCGGGCCCGGCCTGGCCGGCCCAGGCTTCTATACCGGGGGGTGCACCCGGCCGCAGTAGCCGCTGCCACCCGGGGCGGCCCGCGGGTGCGGTCAGGCGGCGCCCTCGGCGGGCAGCCCGGCCACCGGGGACGGGGTGCTGGCCAGCGCGGTCCGGGTCATGATGGCGGCCAGTTCGGCGCGGCCGGAGATGCCGGCCTTGGCGTACGTGCGGGCCAGATGGTTGTTCACGGTGCGCACCGACAGCTGCAGGCTGGCCGCGATGGCCTTGCTGGTCAGCCCCGACGTGGCCAGCAGCGCGATCTCGTGTTCCCGGCGGGTGAGCGGCAGCCCGTCCGCCGCCGGGGCGGTGGCGGACGCGGGCCGCGGCGGGCGGACCGCGGCCAGCCAGCCCGCGATCCGCTGCGCCTTGCCGCGCGGCAGAGTCGCCCGGATGACCTCGCCGTAGATCGGGTGGCCCGGCCGCATGACCTGGCGTGAGCCGGAGTACCCGGAGCTGATGATGCCGCGCCGCTCGGCCGTCTCCACCGCGGCCGGGTCCAGCGCGCCGCGATCGGCCAGCTCGTTCAGCACTTCGGCGGGCAGCGGCTCGGCGCAGGCCACCACCTCCAGCGCGGTGCGGCTGCCGTCGCCGAGGCTGGCCAGCCAGCCGTCCACCACCTCGACCAGCGCGGTCCCGTAGTACGGCTGGTCCTTCCAGCCCCAGCCGGTCTCCCGCCGCACCAGCGCGCCTTCGTCCAGCGCGCCGGCCAGCAGCTCGCGGAGCAGCAGCGGGCTGCCGCCGGTGACCCAGTGGATGTGCTGCCGGGCGCTGTCCTGCACGGCCGAGCCGAGCGCCTGGCGGAGCAGGTCGTCCATGGCCGCGGTGGGCAGCGGGTGCACGGCCAGCCGCCCGGTCAGCCCGTCCTTCCATAGCGCGGCGACCGCGTCGGGGGACGGTTCGCCCGCCCGCGCCGCGGCTAGCAGGAACACCGCGCCGTGCACCACCAGGTGGTGCAGGAGCGCCGCGGACTCGCGGTCCAGCAGGTGCACGTCATCCGCGCCGACCACCAGCGGGGCCTGGGCGCCGGGCCGGGCCAGGTGATCGGCGGCGCGCCGGAGCAGCTCCCAGGACGGCCCGGCGGCCGGGCCACCGGACGGGAGCAGGCCGGACACCGCGCCGAACGGTATCGCGGCCGCGGACCGGGTGGCCGCGACCTGGGCCACGTCCCGGCCGGCCTGCCTGGCCCGGTGCAGCGCCTCGCGCAGCAGGCGCGTCTTGCCGGCGCCAGCCCTCCCGGCCAGCACCACGCCGCCCGAGCCGCCGGTTCCGATGGCCGCATCGAGCTGGGCAAGCTCCGCCGCCCGGCCAGTCATCCGCCAGGCTGGCATGATCAGCCCCGTCCCCATCCAGGGCGCGCCGGCCCGGTCAGCGGAGCCGACCCGCAACGATCCCCACATATACGTCACGCCCGAGATATGCGATTGGTTCACACGGCGCGGCACTGAGTGACAATGGCCTGGCTATGCGGTTGTAGTCAGGGGGTAACTAGCGCGGGGACAGCACGCAGAACTCGTTGCCCTCCGGGTCGGCCAGCACCGTCCAGTTCTCGTCGCCACTCTGGCCCACATTGGCCGGGGTGGCACCGAGCTGGCCCAGCCGGGCCACCTCGGCGGCCGGGTCTTCACCTGGATAGGGGGCCATGTCCGGGTGCAGCCGGTTCTTCACCGTCTTGCCCTCCGGGACGCGGAGGAACTCCAGGTACGGTCCCACGCCGGAGGGCGCGCGCAAGCCGGTGATGTGCTCCTCCGCGTAGACCACCGGCCAGCCGGCCGCCGCGGACCAGAACCGGCCCAGCGCGGCCGGGTCGGCGCAGTCGGTCAGGATCGCCGCCACCGGGCCGGCGCCGCGGTAGATATCCCGCGGCTCCAGCACGCAGAACTCGTTGCCTTCCGGGTCGGCCAGCACCACCCAGGGCACGTCGCCCTGGCCGAGGTTAACCGGGCTGGCGCCGAGGCCGCGCAGCCGTTCGACCAGGTCCGCCTGCTCCGCCAGGGAGGCGGTGGCCAGATCCAGGTGCACCCGGTTCTTGCCGGTCTTGGGCTCGGGCACCGGCACGAAAACCAGCGGCACGGCGCCCGGGTCCGGGTAGTGATACCCGTCGGGCCACACGTCCACCTCGTCTTCGGCCTCGTCGGCGATCACCCAGCCCAGCGCGCTGGCCCAGAACCGGGCCAGCGCACCAGGGTCGTTGGCATCCCACACCAGATGAACCAGTCGCGTCGGCATAGGCCCAACCTGCCACACTGCACCGTCACCCGGCACGGCTGGTGCCCGGGTCAGGCGGCCAGGGCGGCGTAGCGGCCGTCGTCGGCCAGCAGGCTGGTGTGTGTGCCGGTCTCGGCCACCCGCCCGTGGTCCAGGACGACGATCTGGTCGGCGTTGCGCACGGTGGACAGCCGGTGCGCAATGGTGATCGTGGTCCGGCCCCGGGCCAGCGCGTCGAACGCCTGCTGCACCGCGCGCTCGGTCTCGGTGTCCAGCGCGCTGGTCGCCTCGTCCAGCACCAGCACCCGCGGGTCGCGGAGCAGGGTGCGGGCGATCGCGATGCGCTGCTTCTCGCCGCCGGAGAACCGGTGCCCGCGGGAGCCGACCATGGTGTCGTAGCCGTCCGGCAGCCCGGCGATCAGGTTGTGGATCTGCGCGGCCCGCGCCGCCGCCTCGATCTCCGCGTCGGTCGCGTCCGGCCGGGCGTAGCGCAGGTTCTCCCGCACCGTGGTGTGCAGCAGGTAGGTCTCCTGGCTGACCACGCCGACGATCGCGGCCAGGTCGGCGAGCCGCATGTCGCGCAGGTCGATGCCGTCGATGCGGATGCTGCCGCTGCCTGGGTCATACAGCCGGGCGGCCAGCGAGGCCAGCGTGGTCTTGCCGGACCCGGTCTCGCCGACCAGGGCCAGCGTGCTGCCCGCCGGGATGTCCAGGTTGACGCCGGACAGCGCCGGCCGGTCCGCGCCGGGGTAGGCGAAGCTGACGTCGGAGAGCCGGACGTGACCGGTGACCTGGGCCGGGTCAACGTCGACCGGGTGGGCCGGCTCGTCCACCTCGACCGGCAGGTCCAGGTACTCGAAGATCCGCGCGAACAGCGCCAGCGAGCTGATCACCGACACGCTGGTGTTGAGCAGCCCGGTGATCGGCCGGAACAGCGTGTTCTGCAGGGTGGTGAACGCGATCAGGGTGCCGATGCTGATGGTCCCGGCGCTGACCGGCAGGCCGGCGGCCAGGTAGATGACGGCCGGGATGGCCGCGAAGATGATGCTCAGCGAGGCCATCCGCCACCGCCCGGCCAGCTGGGAACGCAGTTCCAGGTCGATCAGCCGGGCCGAGGAGGCGGTGAACCGCTTGATCAGGGCCGGGCTGGTGCCCATGGTCTTGGCCAGCTGGATGCCGTTGACCGACAGCCCCTCCTCGACCGTGACGTTGAGGTCGGCCAGCTCGCGCTGCTGCTCGGCGGTGATGGCCCGGCGCATCTTGGCCACCTTGCGGGTCAGGTAGATGGCGGGCGGCATGACCACCAGCGAGATGAGCGATAGCCGCCAGGACAGCACGGCCATGGCTACCGCGGTGGCCACGGCGGTGGTCAGGTTGCTGGCGATGGACGTCGCGGTGGACGTCACCACGGATTCCATGCCGCCGATGTCGTTGCTGATCCGGGACTGGACCTCACCGGTCCGGGTGCGGGTGAAAAACGCGATCGACTGCCGCTGCAGGTGGGCGAAGACGCCGGTGCGCAGCTCATGCATGACGTGCTGGCCGACCTTGGTGGAGATCCAGGTCTGGACCACGCCGAAGGCCGAGGTCACCGCGGCCACCGCGACCATGCCCGCGACGAGCAGGACGAGCAGCCGAACGTTCCGCTCCGGCAGCGCGGTGTCGATGACCGCGCGGAGCAGGAACGGCGACGCCAGCCCCACGATGGAGGAGGCCACGATGATGGCGGTGACGACGGCCAGCGGCCAGCGGTAGGGGATGAACAGCCGCCCGATGCGGCGTAGTGATACGTCGCGGGCCTGGGCTCGCTCGGCGGCGGTGACCGTGCGCGATCCGCGCTCCCGGCGGGCACTGGTGTCTCGGTTGTTGTCTGGTGCAGCCAAGAAGTTACTCGTTTCTGTCGGGGGACCGGGCTGAAGTTTATGCTGAGGTTACCTCACTATGAGGCTACAACGCAAAGTCTTGATACCCTATTCCAGTGACTGAAGAGCGCGACGGGCGCGACGCGGCGGGCGAGGAGGCGCTGACCGACAGCTTCTGGGCGGTGGCCCGGCAGTTGCGCGAGACGTCCCAGGAAACCCTGGCCCCGTGGGACATCACCCCGGGTCACCTGCGGGCGCTGCGGGTGCTCAGCCGGCACGGCCCGATCCGGCTGTCCCGGCTGTCGGATCAGCTGCGCATCGCGCCCCGGTCGGCCACCGAGGTGGCCGACGCGCTGGAAGCTCGCGGCCTGATTGAGCGGCAGCCTGACCCCAGCGACCGGCGGGCCACCCTGGTCCAGCTCACCGAGCACGGCGCCGGCGTGCTGGCCGCGGTCCGGGCCGCCCGCGGCGTCGAGGCCGAACGCCTGTTCGGCCGGCTCAGCCCGGCTGACCGCGCCGACCTGGCCCGCATCCTCGGCCAGCTGAGAAACTTATCCGCTTATCTCCCGGTAAGCACGGCCGCGATCTGCCGCACCATCTGCTCCAGGATCGGCTGTGGCGTGCCGAAATTGAAGCGGAACGCCCCTGCCCCGCCGGTGCCGAAAGCCGGTCCATCGACGACCGTGACGCGGGCCCGGTCGGTGATCAGCCCGCCGGGGGATTGCGGCAGGTCCAGCGCCGTGCAGTCGAGCCAGGCCAGGTAGGTGCCGTCCGGCGGCCGGTAGCGCACCCCGGGCAGGTGGCGGCGGACGAGATCGGCCAGCAGACGGCGGCTGTCGTCCAGGTAGCCGAGGACCTCGTCCAGCCAGGGCTCGCCGTGCCGGAAGGCCGCGATGTTGGCCACCACGCCGGGGTTGCTCGCGCCGTGCGAGGCGAACACGCCCATGTCCGCCCAGCGCTGCCGGTCCGGGTCGCTGGTCAGGATCACCTGGGCGCACTTGAGTCCGGGCAGGTTCCACGCCTTGGACGCGGACGTCGCGGTCAGCGTGTGCCCGGCGGCGGTCGCCGAGGTGGCCGCGTACGGGATGTGCCGCTGCCCCGGATAGATCAGCGGGGCGTGGATCTCGTCCGCGAACACCCGGCCGGCGTGCCGGTCCACGATGCCGGTGAGCTCGGTCATCTCGGCTTCGCCGAATACCCGGCCGAGCGGGTTGTGCGGGTTGCAGAAGATGAGCAGGTGGCCGCCGGCCCGGAAGGCGGCGTCGATCCCGGCCAGGTCGAGGGTGAAGAAGCCGGTCCCGTCGTCCAGCATCGGCACCTGGATGATCTCGCGGCCGAGGAACCGCGGCACGATCAGGAATGGCATGTACGCCGGGGTGGGCAGGATGACCGGCGAGCCGGGCCGGGAGAAGTGCGTGATGGCGACCTCCAGCCCCTTGATCACGTCCGGGATCGGGTGGATGTCCGCCGGGTCCACGCGCCATCCGTAGCGGCGGGCCACGAACCCGGCGCAGGCGCCGGCCAGTTCCTCGGCCAGCGGCGGCGGCAGGTAGCCGAAGTTCGCCGTCGCGGACAGCCCGGCCAGCGCGTCCAGGATCGGCGGTGCGGCGCCGAAGTCCATCTCGGCCACGGCCGCACCGAGGCCGCCGGGGCCGGGCGCGGTCCATTTGAAGCTGCCCCGGGCCCGGAGCATGGTCACGGTCGTGCGGTCGAAGACATCGCGGAGGCTTTCTGGCACGTCGCTATCCTGCAACACTTAGCGGGGTGAACGGTGTGCCGGAAGTCCTCACCGCGCCCCGGGTGCTGACCGGCGACGCCGTCGTGACCGACGGCGCCCTCGTGCTCGGCGACGGCGTCGTGGACTGGGTCGGGCCGGCCGCCGAGCTGCCCGCCGGGTACGCGCCGCTGCCGCGGACCGGCTATCCCGGCTCGACGATCCTGCCCGGCCTGATCGACAGCCACGTCCATCTCGGTTTCGACGGCGGCCCGGCCCCGGCCGCGCGGATGCGCGCCGAGACCGACGAGCAGCAACTGGTGCTCATGCTGCACAGCGCGCGGGAACTGCTCGGCGTGGGCGTGACCACGGCACGGGATCTGGGCGGCCGGGGCTATCTCTCGGTCGTGGTCCGCGACGCCATCGCGGCCGGCCTGGCCCGCGGCCCGCGGCTGGTCGTGTCCGGGTGCCCGGTCACCGTCACCGGTGGGCACTGCTGGTTCATGGGCGGCGAGGCGGACAGCGACGACGACCTGCGCCGGATGGTCCGCACCCACCACAAGCACGGCACCGACCTGATCAAGGTCATGTCCACCGGCGGGTTCATGACGACCGGGTCAGCGCCCTGGTACGCCCAGTTCAGCCGCGCGCAGCTGGCCGTGATCGTCGAGGAGGCGGCCCGGGTGGACAAGCCGGTCGCCGCGCACGCGCACGGCATCGAGGGCATCCAGCGGGCCGTCGAGGCCGGGGTCACCACGCTGGAGCACTGCTCGTTCGTCACCGAGACCAACGAGCGGCGGTTCAGCGAGCCACTCGCGGCCCGGATCGCGGACCGGGGCATGTTCGTCTGCCCGACCATCAACGTGAACGCGCCCTACGTGGCCGAACTCACCGGCATCAGCGTCGGGGCGCACGTCAAGGCGCTGCACGAGCTGGGGGTGCGGATCATCGCGGGCACCGACGCGGGCGTCAACAACACCCCGCACCATCAGTACGTCGGCGGCCTGCAGTACCTGGTCACGCTGGGCTTCACACCGGAGCAGGTGCTGGCCATGGCCACCACCGAGGCGGCCGCCGCGCTCGGCGTCGGCGCGGTCACCGGCCGCCTGGCGCCGGGTTACCAGGCCGACCTGATCGTGGTGGACGGCGACCCGCGGGCCGACATCGCGGCGCTCGGCGCGCTGCGCCGGGTCGTCGCCCAGGGCCGGGACTACGTGCCGGACAGCGGCCGGTTCGACGTGAGCGCCCCCGGCACCCCGTTCGCGTCCCCGGATCGCCCGGTCGATCTGCGGCTGCTCACCGAGGCGACCCGGCGCCGGATGGCTTGACCGGCCGCCGCGGGCCGGGCAGGGGCACGCGGCCGTGCCGGGTACGGGCGTTCAGGATGGGCGGCAGCCCCCGTAGATGACGTACTCGAGCCGCTTCCAGTAGACATCGACCCCGTGAAAGCCAGCTGATCGCAGGTAGCCGACCTGCTGGGGCAGCGGGATGATGTACCGGACGTGGTTGTCCCAGCGGGCCTGCTCCTCGGCGGTGCGGTGGTGCCGCCGGGCGGCGGCGGCCGGGTCGGCGCGGTCGGCCACCCGCTCCCAGGCCGCCTCGACGACCGGGTCGTCGGCGCGTACCGGGTCGTAGTTGAGGTACCAGCCGCCCGCCCTGAGGTGCGCGAAGATCTCGCCGAACAGGGCCTGCTTGCGGTCGTCGGGCAGATGGTGCACGCACAGCGAGCTGATCACCGCGTCCAGGCCGGCCGGGATGGCCGCGGGCCAGCCGCCGGCCGCCATGTCGTACTCGGCGTACCGGTACCGCCCGGCGTACGGCGCCATCTCCGGCTCGCCCGCGCCGCGCATGGCGGCGGAGAAGTCGGCCAGGATCGCGGTCGCCTGCGGGTACTCGTCGAGCACCGCCCGGCTGGCCGCCCCGGTGCCCGCACCCAGGTCCAGGACGGTGAACGTGTCCTGCTCGCCGAACGGGAGGAGGCTGGCCAGGAACTGGCGCGGCCCGGCGTGCAGCCGCTCGCGGGTGCCCGCCTCCGCCGCCCAGCTCTTGACCGCCTCCGTGGATTGCCAGATCGCCGCGTTGCTGTCGGCCGGCTGGTTCATGCGCAGCAGGTTACCGGGCGTCCGCGGGCTCGGCCGGGGCCGGTGGGCGGGCGAAATAGTTGCGGCCGCCCGGACGCTGTGGTATGTGGACGGCCCCGCAATCCGGGGTCAGAAATCAGCGAAGGAGCTGAGGTGGCGACCAGCTACCAGAAGGACCCGCAGGCGGTTTCCCGGCTCTCGGCCAAGCAGTACGAGGTCACCCAGGAGGGTGCGACCGAGCCTGCGTTCCGCAACGAGTTCTGGGACAACAAGGAACCGGGCATCTACGTCGACGTGGTGTCCGGAGAACCGCTGTTCGCGTCGGTCAGCAAGTACGACAGCGGCAGCGGCTGGCCGAGCTTCACCGTGCCGATCGAGCGGGGAAACGTGGTCGAGCGGTCGGATAAGACCTACGGCATGGTCCGGACCGAAGTCCGGTCCGCGCACGGGGACAGCCATCTCGGCCACGTGTTCCCGGATGGGCCGGCGTCCGAGGGCGGGCTGCGGTACTGCATCAACTCCGCGGCGCTGCGCTTCATCCCGGTCGACGACCTGGAGCGCGAAGGCTACGGCGAGTACCGGGCGCTGTTCGAGGGCACTGAATCCGTAACCACGGGGGAATCCGAGAAGGGGAGTTCATGACGATGAGCGGCCAGACCGAGAAGGCCATCCTGGCGGGCGGCTGTTTCTGGGGGGTGCAGGACCTCGTCCGGAAGCTGCGGGGCGTGATCTCGACCCGGGTCGGGTACACCGGCGGCGACGTGGCCAACGCGACGTACCGCAACCACCACGGCCACGCCGAGGCCCTCGAGATCATCTTCGACCCGGAGCAGATCTCCTTCCGCGACCTGCTGGAGTTCTTCTTCCAGATCCACGACCCGACAACGGTCAACCGGCAGGGCAACGACATCGGGACCAGCTACCGGTCGGCCATCTTCTACACCAGCGACGCGCAGCGGAAGGTCGCCGAGGACACCATCGCCGACGTGGACGCCTCCGGGCTGTGGCCCGGCAAGGTGGTCACCGAGGTCACCCCGGCCGGCCCGTTCTGGGAGGCCGAGCCCGAGCACCAGGACTACCTGGAGAAGTACCCGGACGGGTACACCTGCCACTACGTGCGGCCGAACTGGAAGCTGCCGCACCGCGCGGACACGATCTCGTCCTGACCCTCTCTCCCCGATCGTCAGGTAGCGCCAGGTGAGCTTAGCCAGCCTTCGCTGGGCACGCTGGCCGGGTGACCGAGGCCGCCGCGGCTGTGGCGGCGGCCTGCACCTGGCTGATGCCCGCCGCCTGGGTGGGCTGGCCGCTGGACAGCACGGCCACCAGCAGCCGCTGACCGTCCCGGCGGAGCACGCCGATGCTGTTGATCACCCACAGGCCCGATGGGCCGTCGGGCAGCCAGCCATTCTTCACCGCCGGGTCGCTCCCTGGATCGGCGGCCGCGGTCACGCCCCAGTTCTGGCCCGGCTCCACGCTGCGCATCAAGCCCAGTTCGTAGTGCCGGGCGGTCGCGGCCAGCGGTGAGCGCGCCGACGTCAGCGCGGCCAGCAGCCTGAGCTGATCGGTGACCGTGGTGGCGGTCAGGCCCCACAGGCCGCCGGGGCCCGGTTCGGTGTACCGCAGGCCAAGCACCCGGTCGGCGGCGGCCAGGCCCGGCGCGCCCCCGATGGTGTCCCACAGCGCGGACGCCGCGTCGTTGTCGCTCTCCTCGATCATCGCGGTGGCCAGTTCCTGCTCGGCCGGGTCCAGCCCAGCGTGCTGCCGCTGCGCCTGGAGCAGCAGGGTGGCCAGGATGCCGGCCTTGACGATGCTGGCCGTGTGGAACAGCTCGCGGGGATGGTAGCTGGCGGTGACGCCGGTACTCAGGTCGGTCACGCCGACGGCCAGGCTGCCGGTCTGGCCGCGCCGCACCGCGGCCAGGGCGGCGGTGAGCGCGGCGTGTGGCGCGCAGGCCCGGTGCTCGTGGCTGGGCGCCGCGGCCAGCGCGTGCGTCAGCGGACGCGGGCCGGCGGTTGGCGGCCGGCTGGCCTGGCTGACCTCGGCGGCCCGATGGTGCGACGCGGCCTGCGCCGGCGCCTCGGCCCAGGACATCAGCGCGAACGTGGCCGCCGATACCGCCGCGGCCAGGCCGCCGGCCAGTGCGGCCTCGGCGCACCGGATGGCAATGGCGGCCGGCCGGAGCCGTACCGGAATAGGCACAACTGGCCTCTTTCATCGGGGGGAAAGCGGGGCTTCCGGTTGATCCCGGGAAAGCGGGGCTCCCGGCCGGCACCGGTAAATGCGGCCTTAAAGGCCGGCAGGTAAAATCCTGGCCTCCGCATTTGGCGCTGCGCTATGGGCCGGGACCCCTATTCGCGGTGACCCAGACCCCCAAGTGAGGTGGGCCTGAACCCACGTGCGCGCTGGGACCGGGAAAGGCGGAGCGGCCTTTTCGCTGGCTACGCGAACGCCACCATCAGCACGGGACACGGCCGCGGGGGGGGGCGTCGTCATCGGGCCGCCGTGATGTCAGCGGGCCCGCTCCCGGCGTTCGGTCAGGCGCAGCGGCGGCGCTTCCGCCGGGCGCCGGCGCCAGGGCCCGGGTACCGGGCCGGATGCGCGGAGCACCGGGCGGGGCGCAGGCAGCGCCGGGCGGGGCGCGGGAACCGGGCGGGGCGCGGGAACCGGGCGGGGCGCAGGCAGCGCCGGGCGGGCCGCGGGAACCGGGCGGGCCGCCGGGATCGCGCGCCGCCGGGTGGTCGCCGGGAGCGCGGGCTGAACCGCGGTCGCGGAGACCGCAGGCTGGGCGGTGAACGCAGGCTGGGGGGCGGCCGCCGGGGGTGCCGGCCCGGCGGCCGCCGGGTGCCCCGGCCGGGCTGGGGCGAGCCGCGGCCGGGGAGCTTCCAGGACCCAGTGGCCGTGCGCGCCATGGGCCTCGTGGCAGACGGTGATCACGCGGTCCGCGTCGTCCTGCGGGTGCCGCTGGAGCCGGCCTGCCGCCACCCGGGCCCGGCGCCGGCCGAGCCCGATGGCGATCAGCACCGCACTGCCCATCACCACGAAGAACGCCGGGTACGCGTACAGCAGCGGGGAGGTCATGCCGGCCAGCGCCCGCAGGTCGAGCAGCCCGGCCAGGGTGAACGCCTTCCAGGTCAGCGTGGTCTCACTGCCCGGGCGGCGGTACGCGCCGAGGATGACCAGGACCATGCCCGCCCCCTCGACCGCCAGCACGAGGCACATGGCCGTGCCCGGGGTGTGCGTGAACGGCCACACGGCCATCGTGGCGACGGAGCCGCCGAGCAGCACGCCGCGGCCGAAACCCCAGCGCCACTCGCCGCGGGCGGCCAGCACGCCGAGCACCGCGATGGTGCCGGCCAGTTGCAGGCCGGCCAGGCACAGCGCCGCCCACGGCGGATGCTGCGCGGCCTGGGCCACCAGCAGCACGCTGTACTCGACCGTCCAGATCAGCCAGGCGGCCGGATCGGGGTGGCTGGTCCGCCGCCACGCGTCGCGCAGGTAGGGCAGGTACCCGGCCAGGCCGACCAGGCCGGCCAGCAGGCCCCACCCGGTGGGTGAGGTCAGCATGCCCCAGGCAGTGGGGGAAATCAGGTACCTCATGGCGGTACCAGCGTGTGCCGTGCACCCGGACGGGCCTCTTGCAGCCGCCTTGATGCCTGCCTTGCCGTCCAGGTCAGGGGGCGTAAGAACCCGGCGACCGTGGGCCCCCGCGTGTGCGGTTACTTCTTCTCCGCACTATTCGCCGACGAGAATCATGCGGGAGCCGTTGGCGCACCTGCCGACGATGGCCCTTGGCTGAGCGCCGAGGCTTCAACGCCTGCATCCCTGTGGGTTCCGCAGCGGGCCGTTTATGGCCTCCGCGGGCCGGTCCCAGTACGACGGAGGCGCTCGCGGGCCTCACTCTCGCATAGTGAGGTGATGGGCTGCCCGGCCGCGTGCTGATACTTGGCGTCGTAGGCCCTGGTCCAGACGCCAGCCGCCCACGACCGTTCGAGTTCGCCGGCGCTGAACTCCCGGCCACGCGCATGGCAATACGCGACCAGGAACCGCTCGGTGTCCTCGACGGTAGCTAGCTCGTCCGCGCTGACCGTCGAATACAGGGCGGCAGCGAAGCCGACGAGGACGGCTTCGCTATCAGCGGTCATGCTGTCCCAGTCATGCACCACCAGCAGCGCGTCTCCGCTCCAGCGCAGGTTACCGGCAAGCCAGTCGCAGTGGCCGATCACAGCTTCGGACTCGCTGGCTCGCAGCCGGTCACGGGCACGGCGCCCGGCATCGTCGATCCACTCCGGGCCGGCCACCTCGTTGAGGTTGACGTCGGGGTCGTCCTCGGGACACGGCCACAGTCCGTCCCCGGCGTGGTTCCAGGCCGCCCACGACGGCGCCGGGTCGAGCGTGGACACCTCAGCCGGCCGGGGGGCTAGCCTGATCAGCCGCGCGAACGCTTCAGCGAAGGCCCGGGCCGCGTGGTCCGCGCTCGGGAGCATGGCGCCGCCGGGGACGTAGGCCTCCGCGGTGGCGACGTCCTCGCCGAAAGCGGCGGCGCCGGTGAGCGGCTGAGGGCACGGATAACCGGCCTGGAACATGCGGCGCTGGACTTCGACGCAAGCCGCTATCCGCGGCGAGTCCGGACGCACCTTGACCACGACCTCGCGGCCGTCAGCCAGCCGGAGGCCGATGACTACGGAGAGGTACCCGGATCTGAAGATCTCATCCGCTGGCGGGCTGCCGAGATGCTCCATGCACCACTGGGCAAGGCGGGCAGGATCCACGGCATGTGCGCGAGGTGACACCTGAACATCCTCACATGCGCTGGTGGCGCCGCGGCCCACGCTGCCGCCGCATGACGCCAGCCGATGCCGCCCGCTGAGACGCCGGCTGGGTCGGCCGTGACACGGCCGGTGCTCGGGCAGCAGCTACGCGACCCTGAAGGACGCCAGGTGCCGCCTCATTGGGGCCAGCTATCGTCGAGCGGGTGAAACCGGTGATCGTTCTGAACGGAGGCTCGAGCTCGGGCAAGACCTCCATCGCTCGCTGCCTCCAACGGCTGCTCGGCCCGACGTGGCTGACGCTCGGTGTCGATGACCTCGTCCGGGCACTGCCGGGCGGTGACGAAGTCGATGACCTCATCCGGGCGCAACAGGACGGTGACGAGCCGGTGGGCACTGAAGGCTCCATCGAGTTCGGGCCGGACGGATCTGTGACCGTTGGCGACGACTTCCGCCGCGCCGAAGCGTCCTGGTACGCAGGCGTCGCAGCAATAGGCCGCGGCGGGACGGGCCTCATCCTCGATGAGGTCTTCATGGGCGGCCGGTCGTCGCAGGAGCGGCTGGCGTCAGCTCTGGCAGGCCTTCCGGTGGTGTGGGTCGGGGTTCGCTGCGACCCCGAGGTCGCCGGTGCCCGAGAGCACGGCCGGTCGGACCGGGTTGGCGGAATGGCCCGTCTCCAGGCCGCGCGGGTACACGAGGGCGTCGTCTACGACCTGGTCGTGGACACCACTGCCGCCAGCGCCGCCGACTGCGCAAGGACTATCGCTTCTCACCTCTCAACCCTCAACGACTGACGGATAACCGCTGGAGTCGGCAGCTGCAGCCCGACCGAGCAAACGTTGCTTGCCCCGGTACTAGGCGCGGCAGCTGAAGGCGGGATCCATGGCCTCGATGCGGATCCGGGCCGACTCGGCCTCGGGCACACCCAGCCGCTCGAAGATGTCCAGCGCCTGCCGGAACACGATCCGCGCCGCGTCCGGCCGGAGCGTACTCAGCGTGGTCTCGGCGATGCCCTCGAGGATCTTGGCCTCCTCGTACGGGTCACCGATCTCCCGGGCCAGCTTCAGTGCGATGTGATACAGATCGAACGCCTCGCCGTACACGCCGCACCCACGGCGCACCCCGGCTATCCCGCGCAGCGCGGTCACCTGCTGCGGCAGGTTCCCGACGTCCTCCGCAATCGACCTCGCCTTCTCGTGGCAGATCAGTGCCTCGTCGTAGCACTCCGCGCTCTGGTAGATGGCGCCGATGTCGTTGAGCACGTCGGCTTCATTGGGCAGATCGCCGATCTCGCGGTAGATGGCCAGGGCCCGCCGGTACGCGGCCAGCCCCTCGTCGTAGCTGCCCTTGTAGTAATAGAGCGCGCCGATGTTGTGATACAGGATGGCCTCGCTCTGCGCGACGCCGATTTCCCGGAATATCTGCAGCGCTTTCTGGTAGCCGTCCAGCGCGTCGCGGTGGTAGCCGAAGTTCAGCTGCATCCGGCCCAGGTTGTTCAGCGTCTTGGCTTCGCCCCGGCGGTCCCCGGCCGCCTGGTAGAGCAGCAGCGCGTCGCGCAGATTGCCCATCGCGTCGGGATACCGTCCGAGCTGCCAGGAGGCGATCCCGGAATGGGTCAGCGTATCGGCCACGCCGTGCGAGTCGGCGGTGTCGCCGTACAGCGCCCGGGCTTCGGCGAAATAGGCGAGCGAGTCCCGGGATCGTCCGGCCCGCTGGTGGGCCAGGCCGGTCTGGTCCAGGGCCTCGGCCTCGCCGCGGCGGTCGCCCAGTGACCGGTAGATCTCCGCGGCCTCCTCGGCCAGCGGGAGCGCCGCGTCGTGCTGGCCGGTTTGCTGGCTCACCTCGCTGAGCTCCAGTGACGCCCGTGCGACCCGGGCCGGGTCAACCAGGTCGCGCCCGGCCTGCGCGGCCAGCGTGTGCGCCGCGATGGCCTCATCCCAGTAGGCCCTGACCTCCAGGAAGCCGCCCAGCACGTGGATGAGGTCGGCGCACTTCTGCTTCCACTCGTGCCGCCCGGCGTACTGCGCGGCTTGCAGGATGTTGCGCCACTCGGTTTCCAGCCACCCGGCCGCGCCGTCCGTCGTGGCCAGTACCGGGCTGGCCGGGGTTCGGTGGCTGACCGGTACCGGCATCCGGCGGCGGAACGGGTGCAGCACCCGGTCCGCCTGGTCCGCGGTGGACAGGTAGTAGTCGAGCAGCCGGCCGACCGCGCGCCGCCGCTCCGCCCCGGAGTCCTCCCGGGTGGCGCGCAGCGCCGCGTACTCACGGATCAGGTCGTGGAAGCGGAACTGGCTACCCGGTGCCCGGGCCAGCAGGTGATGATCGAGCAGGGCGGCGAGCGCCTGCTGCGCCTCGGCCAGGGTGACGCCGCCCAGCGCGGCCGCCGCCTGCGGGCTGATCGCGGCGCAGGGGCTCATCCCGAGCCGCCGGAAGAACCGCTGGTGGTCGGGTTCCAGCGAGCGGTAGGACACGTCGAACGCCGACATCACCTGCGGGCTGGCCGCGCCGGTCACCGGCTCGGGCGAGCGGGACAGCTCCTCGACCAGGTCGTCGAGCCGCGGCGGGTAGTCGTGCGCCAGCCGGCCAGCCGCCAGCTGGATGGCCAGCGGCAGCCGCCCGCACAGTTGCACGGCCATCGCCGCCGCGTCCTCGTCGTGCGCCCGCCCATGCCCGGCGACCCGGCGGAACAGCGTGATCGCGTCGGGCATGGTCAGCACGTCGAGGGTCAGCGCGCGGGCGCCCGGCAGGCCGGACAGGGTGCGCCGGGTGGTGATCAGGATCAGGCTCTGGCCCGACGGAGGCAGCAGCGGCTGGATCTGGTCCGGCCCGGGCGCGTCGTCCAGGATCACGATGGCGCGGCGGCGGCTCAGCTGGGCCCGGAGCAGCGCGGCGCGCTCGCCGGTGGCGTCCGGGATCCGGGTGGCCGGCGCGGTGAGCATCCGGAGCAGCCGGTGCAGGGCCTCGGCCGCGTCGAGCGACGGCAGCCCGGGATCGTGGGTGTGGAAGTTGAGGTAGAACGTGCCGTCCGGGTACCGCGCGGCGGCGGCGCGGGCTGCGTGGATGGCCAGCGCGGTCTTTCCCACCCCGGCCATGCCCTCGATGACGCTGATCCGTGGGCCGTCGCCGGGCGCCTGGGCGAGCAAACTGAGCTCCTCATCGCGGCCGACGAACTCCACCATCTCGGGCGGCAGCGTGTCCGGCTGCGCGGTCCGGCTCAGCTGCCGCCCAGGGCCGGTGAGCCCGGTGGCCAGATCGGGGTCCTGGCTGAGGATGCGCTGATGCAGCTCGGACAGCACCGGCCCGGGCTCGGTGCCCTGCTCGTCGACGAGCTGGCTGCGGGTGTCCCGGTACAGGCTGAGCGCCTCGCCAGCCCGGCCGCTCCCGTACAGCGCGGTCATCTGGTGCGCGATGAACGCCTCGTCCAGCGGGTACTGCGCGAGCAGGTTGCCGAGCTCACCGACCAGGTCGGCGTGCTGGCCGAGATCCAGCTCGGACTCGACCCGCTTCAGGATGGCGGCCCGGCGCTCCTCTTCCAGGCTGGCCCGCATCCGCGCCATCCAGTCGCCGCGGATCCCAGCGAACGCCTGGCCGCGCCACAGCCGGTCCGCCTCGCGCAGCAGTAAAGCGGCATGGTCGGCGTCGCCGTTGCCCGCCAGCGCGTCCGCCTGCCGGCGCAGGCGGCGGAACTGGTGCAGGTCGACGACGTCCGGATCGACGTCGAGTTCGTAGCCCCGGGACCGGCCGACCAGCCGGACGCTGTCCCCCACGGCCAGGCGCAGCGCGGCCCGGAGCCGGGTGATGTAGACCGCCAGGCTCTCCCGAGCCTTCGGCGGCGGCTCGGTATCCCAGATCCGGTCAATGAGAACGTCGGTCGGCACAATTGTGCGCGGGGTCAGCATGAGGATGGCCAGGACGCATCGCGCCCTGGTCGGCCCAAGATCGTATTGCTGTCCGGCTGACCATAGCTCAATCGGCCCGAGCACCCGGAATTCCATGATCGCCTTCGCGTGTTCTGGCTGGCGGGCCAGCTCACTTGCTGGGTTAAAAAGCTGATACCCGTTATAGGCGCTTCTCACTCAAATTCCGGAAGAACTGCACGGGAAGGGGAAATGATGGCGCAGGTTATGCAATTTTCCGTGCAGATTTCACAACGCCCTCACCCGGTGGCCCGCAATACCATTCCGTGTGGACATTCCTGTGATGGCCGGGACCTCTGCGGTGTTAGGGGCGGGAGAGTCACGGCGAGGGTGACGTGGTCTGGGATAACTGACGGGCTGACTGATGGCTACCGGGCGCCGGGGGTCTGGCGGGACTAGCCCGTCCGTCCGGCCCGGCGCGCCGGCCGCCCGGCCCGGCAGACGCCGGTCCCGTCGCGCTTGGCGCGTCGGGCGGGCCCCCCGCGCTCGGCGCGCCGGCCGGGCCGTAGTGTCGGCCGCCTGCCCAGCCCCGGCGCGCCGGTCGAGCGCCGCTTTCTACGACCATTCTTCGTATTTAGTCGCCGTCCGGATTTTGTGCAATTGGCACATACGGCGATGGATTGTGGTGTAGCTTCGCAGTCTCGGATGGTCTCCAGTCTCACCTGGCCACACGTCAAATAGCTAATGAAGGGGAACATCTACGATGGCCAATCATAGTTTAAGGTACGGCAGTAGGTCGGCGGGCAGTCACCGCCGGGCTCCGTTGAACCGGGACCGTTCGTGTCCGCGTGGTGCGCGGAATTCTCGCCGCCGCCCTCGCCCTGGGCGGCGGAATCGCCGCCACGGTGCTGGCCCAGCCTGGGCACAGTGGCGCTCACCCGGCGCAGATGACCGCACATCAGCAAGCCCGCGGTCACGCTCACCGGGCCGGCTACGTCCTCACATCCAAGCCCAAGCCCTGGATTTATTAACCCCATCGTATTCGGCGGCATACGCGCTCCCGGCTTGCTCGCATTCCCTCGCTGAACGAGCGGCCGCATAGCCAAACGTCATATATCTCCAGTGACAATAGCGCTGTCATCTCCAGGCCTGCCGCCCCCTTATCAATGTCTTGCGGCAGCCCCCGCGAGTGTCCTCTGAAGCGCTTCGGCGGGCTGGCGGCTGCGCCGGCTGTCGTGGCAGCGCCGGCCACCCTGCGGCCTCAATACGCGCGCGGGTGACGGTGGCGGCGTCCTGCCGTGGGTGCCCCGGTGTGGGCGGCGGAGCTGTCCGTGCTGCCCGCACCGGGGTAGCCGGCTGATGCGACTGGCCCGCGGCCGGGTACAACGGGTAGGTGCCTGAGCTTCCCGAGGTCGAGGCGGCCCGGCGGCTGATCGCCGACCGGGCCCTGCACCGGCGCATCGTGGACGTCAACGATTCGGACCGCTATGTCGGCCGCCCGCACGCCGCCGGTGAAGTGCGCGACGCGCTGATCGGGCGCAGCCTGACCGCGGCGCACCGCCGCGGCAAGACGATGTGGCTGGACACCTCGGCGGCTGGCGACCCGGCCGGGCCGGCCCCGAGCTCGGCATCCACCTGGGCATGAGCGGCCGTATCCTGGTCGCCGACCGGGATGGTGCGGAACGGGAGGCCGGCGATGAACGGCGCTACGACACCGGGCCGCGCGGCGTCCGGTGGAACCGGTTCACGCTCACGTTCGCCGACGGTGGCCGGCTGGTGCTCCGCGACCCGCGGCGGCTGGGCCGGGTCCGGCTCAACCCCGACCTCAGCGCCCTCGGCCCGGACGCGGCACAGGTCACCCCGGCTGAGTTCCGCTCGCTGATCACCAAGGGCCGGATCGCGGTCAAGGCGCGGCTGCTCGATCAGTCCAAGCTCGCCGGCGTGGGCAACCTGCTGGCCGACGAGATTCTCTGGCGGGCCAAGGTGTCGCCGCTGGCGCTCACCGGCACCCTCACCCGGGCCCAAGTCAACCGGCTCTACCGGGAGCTGAAGTCGACCCTGGCGGACGCCATCGCCAACGGTGGCGCGCACACCGGCGAGATCATCGCGGCCCGGCACCCCGGCGGCACCTGCCCACGCGACGGCGCCCCGATGGCGCACGGCATCGTCGGTGGCCGGTCTACCTGGTGGTGCTCCCGCGAGCAGCCCCCGCCCCGACCGGAGAATGGCCGCTGAGCCCGTGGCTCTACTAATTCACTAAGTAATTTCCGTAACCGGACGCAATTGCGGTAATGAAATCGAATACTTATTACTGGAACGTGTGCCGGTGTTGCGGATTTTCCTCCCGGAGATGGCCCCCCAGCGTACGGTTGGTACGACTAAAAGGCATGCTAGGGGAGGGGCTGCCCAATGTGGTGTAATGTCGTGTTCGGCGTAAATGTCGGCTACCGGGCTCGGTTTGGCCGGCGAAGAAGCGCCGGCTGGCCGCCGCAGGTGCCGCCCTCGCCGCAATGACCGCCGCCTCGATAACGGGCGTTCCGGCCGCATCGGCGGACCCGGGGGAAACGGTCGTGGTCACCGCGTCCGGCCTGCTGAGCCCGGTCACGGCCGTGCTACAGGTGGGCGGCAGCGTGCTGAGCCAGTTCCACCTGATCGACGGGGTGGTGGCGTCGATCCCGACGGCTGAGGCGGCCGTGCTGGCCGCGCTGCCGGGCATCACGGTGACTCCGGATGGCCAGGTGAGCCTGCAGGATGTCCCGGAGTTGACCGGGCCGCACGCGCCGTCGGACGCGTTCCTGGCCCAGACCGGGGCGAGCCAGCTGGCGGCGGCCGGCGATACCGGCCAGGGGGTCACCGTGGCCGTGGTGGACACCGGGATCGACCAGCTGCCCGACTTCGCCGGCCGGCTGATCGGCGGGGTTGACCTGACCGGCGGGGGAAACCCGTTCCAGGACAACTACGGGCACGGCACGTTCGTGGGGGGCCTGATCGCCGGCGACGGCGCCTCGTCGAACGGGCAGTACTCCGGGGAAGCCCCGGGGGCCAACCTGGTGTCGATCAAGGTCGCCGGGGGGAACGGGCTGACCGACCTGGGCACGCTGATCCAGGGTCTGCAATGGGCGGTCGACCACCAGGGCATCTATCAGATCAAAGTGCTCAACCTGTCCCTGGGCTTCCAGTCCAGCGAATCCACCGTCGTCAACCCGCTGGACCTGGCGGTACAGGCGGTGTGGAACGCGGGGATCACGGTGGTGGCCTCGGCGGGCAACGCCGGGCCGTTCAACGGCACCATTCTGTCCCCGGGCGATGACCCGATGGTGATCACGGTGGGCGCGCTGGACGACATGGGCGCGGCCACCGCCTCGACCGACGGCGACGAGATGACCAACTTCAGCAGCGTGGGGCCCACCACGCCGGACGGCTGGGTCAAGCCCGACCTGGTCACCTCGGGGCGGTCGGTGGTGAGCCTGGCCGCACCCGGGTTGACGCTGGTCAGCACCTACCCGTCGGCCCAGATCGGCGCGGCCAACTTCACCGGCTCTGGCACCTCGTTCAGCGCCGCCATCACCAGCGGGGCGGTGGCCCTGATCCTGGCGGACAACCCGGGCATCACCCCGGACCAGGTGAAGGCCCGGCTGCTCGGCAACACCAATCCCGGTCCCCTCGGCAACCCGTTCGTGGACGGTCACGGCGCGCTGAATGCCTACGCCGCGGCCACCTCGGGACCGATGAGCCTCAACCAGTCCGGCCTGGTGCTGCCCGCCTTGCCGGGCCTCCCGGTCTCGCTCTCGTCGGCGCGCCCGTTCGATACGTGGAACGCCCAGCTGTGGTCCGGGCTCGCCCCGGGCCAGGCGCCGTCCGACGGCTGGACCTGGCACGGGGTGGCCTGGAACGGCGCCGCCTGGAACGGCTGGACGTGGAACGGAGTGGCCTGGAACCGGTGGGCCTGGGACGGCGCGCTCTGGAACAGCTCCACGTGGAGCGGCTCGGCCTGGGACGGGAGCGCCTGGAGCGGCTCCCCCTGGGCCGGCGCGGCCTGGGGCCCGTACTGGAACACCAAGAGCTGGAACGGCGGCTGACGCGGCGGCCAGATCATGAAGCTACCGCGGGTGACCCTGGCGTTCGTCGCGGCTTCCGTCGTGGGTGGGGCGGCCGCCCTGGTCCTGGCCACCTGGTGGCAGCCCGCCGTCGCGCCGGTCAGCCCGGGCCAGTGGGTGGTCGCCGCCACCATCGGCGCGCTCGTGCTGGGCAGCCAGGTACGGCCGGTGGTGGTGTTCCGCGGCGGCGAATCCGAGACCTTCAACATGGACGAGGGTTTCTTCGTGATCCTGGCCCTGCTGGAGCCACCGCTGGTCACGCTGGGCACGCTGGCCCTGGCCACGGTGGTCGCCCAGGCTGTCCGGCGCCGCCCAGTGGTCAAGTCGGCGTTCAACGCGGGGCAGGTGCTCGTCGCGGCCGGGCTGGGACTGGCGGTGAGCCGCACCGTGGCCGCGCCGTCGGGTGCGCTCACCGCGGGGCAGATCGCGGCGGTCCTGCTCGGCGTGGGCGTGTGCTTCTCGGTCAGCACGTTCCTGGTGGACGGCGTGATGGTCTCCATGGGTACCGGCTGGCATGAATTCAGCACCGATCTTCCGATCCAGGTCATGCTGGCCGGCGCCGGAGCGCTGGTCGGCGCCGTGCTGGCGGTGGCGATCCGGGCCCACGTGTGGGCGGTGGCGCTGGCCATCCCGGTCGTCATCCTGGACCGGCGGCTGATCAATGCGCGCTATCTGGCGCTGTATGACCGCGCCCGGATGGAGGGGCTCTACGAGGTCACCCTGGAAGCGAACCGCGGGCTGCGCCGCGAGGCCGTCGTCGAGACGATCCTCGAATCGGTGCGACGGCTGCTACGCAGCCCGGAAGCCGCGCTGGCCGCGGCCGACCCGGGGGATGGCCGGCTGGCGGCGCCGATGACCGTGGCCGGCCACCCGCAGTGGCTGGTGGCCTCCGGCCGGCGCCGGGATGAGCCGTTCGACGACGCCGACCAGGGCCTGCTCAAGGCCGTGGCCGCGGTGGGCAGCGCGGCGCTGAGCAATGCCGAGCTGTACCAGCAGGTGCACTTCGAGCGGGAGCGGCTCTCCTCGATCACGCTGAACATCGGCGAGGGCGTCTGCGCGATAGCCGCGGATGGGAAACTGACGTTCGTCAACCGGGCCGCGGCCGACATGATCGAGCTGCCCTCGCTGGACATCACCATCGACGATCCGGTGAGCGACGGCGCGCTCGCCGCCCCGGATTTCCTGCTCACCCCGGCCCGGGAAGCCATGCGAACCGGCCGGACCATCCGGGAGGATGACGCCCGGTTCCGGGGCAAGGATGGCGGCACCGTCCCGGTCGCCTACACCGCCTCAGCGGTGCTGAGCGGCGGGCGGCCGTCCGGCGCGGTGATCGCCTTCCGGGACATCACCGAACGCAAGGCCTTCGAGGACGAGCTGCACCATCACGCCTGCTACGACAGCCTCACCGGGCTGGCCAACCGGCGGCTGCTGGTGGAGCGGCTCGATCAGGCGCTGCGCCGGTCCGCGCTGGACCGCAAGACACACGCGCTGATCTTCGTGGACGTGGACCGGTTCAAGAGCATCAACGACAGCCTCGGGCACGTGACCGGGGACGGCTTCCTGGTGGCGATCGGGGCTCGGCTCAAGGGCGTGGTGCGAAGTAATGACCTGCTGGCCCGCTTCGGCGGCGACGAGTTCGTGGTGCTGCTTGAGGACGTGGCCGGCGTGGAGGTCGCGGTGGCCGCGGCCCGGCGTATCTGCGCCGCCGTCGAGCAGCCCATGTCGCTGCCCGATGGCTACGAGCTGGTGGCCAGCGTATCGGTCGGCATCGCGCTCACCGAGCCGGGCAAAACCGCCGACGACGTGCTGCGCGACGCGGACGTGGCCATGTATGAGGCGAAGGCGAAAGGCAAGGGCGGCAGCTACAAGGTATTCGACCAGGCCGCCATGGGAACGCGCTCGTCGCGGCGCCTGCAAATCGAGGCTGACCTGCGCAAGGGGCTCATGCGCGACGAGCTCGAGGTGCACTACCAGCCGTTCTTCTCGCTCGCCGGGGGATGCATCGTCGGCGCCGAGGCACTGGTCCGGTGGCGGCACCCGGAGCACGGTCTCATCGACCCGACGAGTTTCATCCCGATGGCCGAGGAGACCGGGCTCATCCTGCCGGTTGGCCGCTATGTGCTGGAGCGGGCCTGCGAGCAGGTGCGCTCGATCCGCGACCGGCTGGGCGTGGACCTGCCCATCAGCATCAACCTGTCCCCCCGGCAGTTCCAGGAAAGCGGGCTGCTGTCCCAGGTGGCAGCCGCCCTCGACGCCAGCGGCCTGCCCTCGGAACTGCTCATCTTCGAGATCACCGAGACCATGGTCATGGAGGACCTGGCCGGGGCCCGTGAGGTCATGAAGCGGCTCAACCGGCTCGGTGTCCGGCTGGCCATCGACGACTTCGGCACCGGCCACTCCTCGCTGGCGTACCTCAAGCAGTTCCCGGTGCACGAGGTCAAGGTGGACCGGGTCTTCGTGCAGGGCATCGCGGACAGCCCGGTGGACTCGGCCATCGTCCGGGCCGTCATCGATCTGGCCAACGCCATGGGCATCGCCACGGTGGCCGAGGGAGTGGAGACCAGGGACCAGGTCGCCGAGCTCAGCCGGCTCGGCTGTGATGTAGCGCAGGGCTTCTATTACTCGCCGCCGCTGCGGGCCGCGGAGTTCGACGGTCTGCTCGCCCGCCACTTCGCCCCGGCCGTGCTGCCGGGCGCCCCGGCCATCTTGTTAGCCCAGCCCGCAGGCTGCGTCCAGGCGAGCTGCTCTTACGCAAAGTAACTAATTGAATGCGTACCGGCGTCGATGGGTAGGGACCAGTCAGCAGCCCATGGGGGGACGGGGTACCTGACATGCGCAATGGGTTCCTGCGCGGGACGCCCGGGCAACTGACCGCGGCCAGCGTGGCGATCGTGGCCGTCATCTCGGCGGCCATCTGGGTCACGATCTGGCGGTATGAATCGGCCATCACCAGCAGCGAGGCCGCGCTCACCGCGGTCACCGCGTCCCGGGACGGAGATCAGCTGGAGATCCATTTCCAGGACGAGAAGGATGCGGCGACCAAGTACCTGTTCGCTCCGTCGGCCGCGGCCCGGCAGCCGGTCGGCGCGGCGCGAGCTGGTGTTGCGGCGCAGCTGGCCGACATCCGGGCCGACACGCAGGACGCCAACAGCCTGGCCCTGGACCAGGTGGCGGCCGGCGAGCGGCACTTCAACGCCGTTTTCGCCGGCCTGAGCGCGACGCCCAGGACGACCCCGTCGGCTCAGCTGCGCGCGGTGGCCCAGCTGGAGGCGGCCGCCGCGGGCGTGCTGCGGCCACTGGACGCGGTGCAGGCGGCGCAGGCTCAGGTCGCGTCGGATGCGCAGGCTTCGGCCGATTCGGCCGGGCAGCAGGCCCTGGTGATCGGCATTATCGCGGCCGTCCTCGCGATGGCCGCCGGCGCCGGGTTCTGCGTCGCGGTGGTCCGCATGGTGGGGCGGTCGGCGCGCCGGGAAGCCGAGCTAAGCGAAACGCTGGCCCGCCTGTCGGACCGCGAGGCCGAGCTGCGGGAAACGCTCGGCCGACTGTCGGACCGCGACGCGGAGCGCGAGGGGCTGCTCGCCCGGCTCCGGGCTACCTCAGGCGTGCTCAGTGATGTGGCGGGTGAGTTGCGGGGGGCGGCGCGTAATGCGGCGGCGGCGACGAGTGAGCAGTCGGCTGCGGTGACGGAGACGTCGGCGACTATCCAGGAGCTGGCGGCGACGGCTGGTTCGATCGCGGAGAACTCGAATGCGGTGGCGGAGGCGGCGCAGCGGACGGTGCGCACGATGGTGGATATGCGGGAGAAGGTGGAGACGATCGCGGCGCAGTCGCTGTCGCTGGGGGAGCGGGCGCAGAAGATCGGGGAGATTTTGGGGTTGATCAATGACATTGGCGCGCAGACGAACATCCTGGCGCTGAATGCGGCGATCGAGGCGGCCCGGGCGGGGGAGGCGGGTAAGGGGTTCGCGGTGGTGGCGGCGGAGGTGCGGAAGCTGGCTGAGCGGTCGGTGGCGTCGACTGATTCGATCCGGGAGATCATCACGGCGGTGCAGGATGAGACGAATGCCACCATCATGGCGGCTGAGCAGGGCAGTCAGGGTACGCGTGAGGTGGCTGATCTGATGACGTTGACGTCGGCCATGCTGGCGGAGTCGATTGTGGCTACTCAGCAGCAGAAGTCGGCGGCGGATCAGGTGGATGTGGCGATCCAGCAGATCAGCCAGGCTGCGGACAGCCTGGCTGCCGAGCAGGCGCAGCGCGCCGGGACCGCCGACCGGCTCGAAGAACTCGTCGCGGAGATCGAGGAGGGGCTGCAGGCGGAACCCGCCCACCCGGGCGGCTCAGCCGCCCGGGCGGACGCCGCGGCACGGCTTTCTGGCCACGCCGCCCCCCACCTCGGCCGGGTTGACCCGGTCCAGGTCTGAATCAGGCCGCCACTCCGGAACGCGGGCGCGCGGAGCTTGGGCAAGGTTCTTACGGAACAGCCTCCGTCCATGTCAATATGTGACGCATGACCGTGCTGTCAGGCCGACGAGGCCGGGTAGATGGGGCGCAAAGATCGTTAGAAAGTTACGTACTGACTGACTGCATAGCAAGTCAGTCACGACGTCGGGCTGGCCGCCTCGGCCAGGCGCACCGGGGCGGCACTCGCGGCGCTGGCCGTGGCGTCGGGCTGCGCGGTGGGTCCGGTGACGGCCGCCGCCGCCAGCACGCAGCCCGCATCCAGCACCCGGGCCGCATCCAGCACCCGGGCCGTGGCCGGGCCGGCCGCCTCGGTGGCTGGGCCGCTGATCCAGGCGTTCGAGGCGGCGCGGCACATCCCCGGCTCGGCGATGGGCGGCATCCGGGCCGGGTCGCTGCGCGTAGCCTCGGCCGCCGGGACCCGATGGGCGCTGGCCACCTTCATCCCATCCGCGTCGGCCGGCCAGGGGATAGCGGCCGGGTTCCAGGACGGCGCCGCCACCGGCGTGTTCACCTGGCGGCATGGCGCCTGGCAGCTGGTGCGTACCGGCCCCTACGGCTGCGGGGCGGGTCTGCCTGCCGGGCTGCGCCGGGACTGGGGCCTGGCCACCCCGGCTAGCTGCGCCGCGACCGCCGCCGGGCAGCGCGCCGCCGCCCGCCGCGCGGCGCCCACCGCGGCCATCGGGCTCGGGCCGCGGATCGCGGCCATCGCGCTCAGCCAGGTCGGGATCAGCGACACTCCGGCGGTGACCAGCTTCGCCGGGGTGGACTGTGACCCGTACAGCACGCTGGTGGCCGGGTTTTCCGCGAACTCCGATGGGTGCGGCTACGACCAGGGCTTCCGGGTGGAAAACGAGAATGAGGCCTGGTGCTCCGACTTCAGCAAGTGGGTGTGGCAGCGGGCGGGAGTCACCGCGGACACGAACACGCTCAACGCCGGTTCCGTGTCGTTCTACGACTGGGGCCTGGACCAGGGCGAGACCATGCCGGTGGACGGCGGGACCCCGGCCGCCGGGGACGCCATCGTCTTCTTCCCGCCCGGCGCCATCACCCCCACCAGCTACGCCGACCATGTGGGCATCGTGACCGGGGTGAACGCTGACGGCACCATCAACATGGTCAACGGCGACTTCCTCGGCGCGGCCAACATCAGCGCGCAGTACGACACCGGGATCAGCCTGCCGAGCTGGGCCGCGGCGATCTGGGGGGCGGGCGAGCAGTGGGTCATCGTCACGCCGCCGTCCGCCGTCCAGCAGCCGGCGCCCGCCGCGTCGGCCGCGGGGCCGCGGGTCGCGGTCACCGGGACCGCCGGCACGTTCCACGCGCGGGCCAGCGAGGCCGGCGGGTCGATCAGCGAGTACTACTGGACGTTCGGGGACGGGCGGACGACGAACGCCACCGGCCCGCGGGTCAGCCACGTCTTCACGGAGGCCGGGCGCTATACGGTGACGGTGACCGTGACCTCCGGCTTCGGCACGGCCACGACGCGGACCTGGAACGTGACCGTGCTCGGCACCTCGGGCGCGGTGGCCGCGGTGCCGTCCGACGCGGTCTGGTTCGCCACCACGCCGGTGGACGAATACCTGTTCCTGCCATCGGCGGGCGGGCTGGCCGCGGAGACGTATGACGGCGCGAGCTGGCTGCAGCTCGCCGTGGGTGGCCAGCCCGCGGCGGGCGGCGGGCTGGCCGCGCTCAGCTACCCGGATCCGGCCGCGGCCGACGCGATGACACCGCACGCCTACTTCCGCGCCGCGGGCGGGGGACTGGCCCAGACCTACCTGGCCAGCGCCGGCTGGGTCACCCAGCCGCTGCCGGGCCAGCCGGCGGCTGGCAGCGCGATCGTGGCGGCCACCACGGCCAGCGGCGAGCCGGCCGTGTTCTTCACCGATACCAGCGGGCACCTGGCCGAGTCGGCCCAGCAGCCCGGCGGCTGGCTGACCCGCACGCTGCCCGCCGCGCCCGCCGCCAGCCCCGGCTCGATCGCGCTGGCCGGCACGGCCGGCGGGCTGCGGATCTTCGCCGCTGGCCGCGACGGCGCGCTGACCGTCAGCAGCCAAGCGGGCGCCGGATGGCGGACCACACCGCTGCCGGCCCGGGCGGCGCCGGGCAGCTGGCTGACCGCGGTGACCACGCCCTCGGGGCAGGCGCGGGTCATCTTCCGCACCGGTCGCGGCGCGCTGGCCGGCCTCACCGAGGCCGGGGCCGGCCGGTGGCGGCTGGGTCAGCTGCCCGGCGCGCCCGCGCCCGGGACGGCGCTGGCGGCCACGAATTACCTGCTGCCCGCCGGTTCCGCCGGGCCGCTCGGCGAGGAGGTGTACTACCTGACCGGGTCCGGCCAGCCCGCGGTCACGTTCTCGGCCGGCCAGGGCTGGCAGACCGCGGCGCTGCCTGCCGCGCCGGCCGGCCGCATCATCGGCGCGAACGCGTATCAGGTGCCGGGCCAGCCGTCCCAGCTGTTCCTGTCCGGCGCGGCCGGGGCGCTGGTAGCGGACAGCGGCGCCGGGCCGGCCGGGCCCTGGACCGCGGTGAGCCTGCCCACGACGCCGGCCACGTTCCCGGACCGGGTGGTGCTGTACGCCGCGACCCCGGCCGACGAGGCCACCGCGCTCAGCGCCGCCCAGGCCGCCGGGCTGCCGGCCAGCCAGGTCACCCAGTCCTTCGCCGCCGCGTGGGCGGACACGCTCAGCGGCAACTACCTGGTGATCTCCGTGGGGCTGGCCGCCACCGACGCGCTGTACTTCAACGTCTGCGGCTGGGCCAACCCGTCGGGCGACATCCCGGGATCGACCCCGTTCTACACCGTGGCCGGGCCGCGCAACACGCTGCCCGGTGCTGGCGGCTACGAGGAGGCGGCGGCCGCCGCCGTGGCGCAGACCCCGCAACTGGCGGCTGACCTCGCCTACTACGCCGTCCATGGGACGCTGCCACCAGGGGTGACCGCGCTGCCCGCGGCAGCAGGCCCGCGGTATGCCTGCGCCGGGTCGCCGTCATGACCGGCCGCGGGATGCGGGGCCCGGCGGCGGTGCTGGCCGCGCTGGTGGCAGTGGCCGGGATGGCCGCGGCGGCCCCGGCGGCAGCCGCACCGGCCGCACCGGCCGCACCGGCCGCGGGCGCGGCTCCGGCCAGCGGGCCGCTGCCGCCGGTCTGGCCGACCCCGCAGCAGGTCACGGCGCGGCCCGGCGCGGTCGCCATCCCGGCGGCCGTGACCGAGGTCACCAGCCTGGCCACGGATCAGGTCGCGCTGACCGCGCTGACCAGCGTGCTGCGGGCGGCTGGCGTGCAGACGATCAACCAGGTGACCGCGGGCGACCCGGTCCCGGCGGGCGGGCTCACGCTGTACGTGGGCACGCCGGCCGGCAACTCCGCCATCCCCCCGGCCCTGGCCGCGCTGCGGGCGCAGACGCCCGCGGGCCTGCCGGCCGGCGGCTACGTGCTGGCGGCCGGCCACGGCGGCGCCGGCGACTCCGTGGTGCTGGCCGGAACCGACGCGGCCGGGACGTTCTACGCGGTGCAGACCCTGCGCCAGCTCATCACGCACCGGACGCTGCACGCCGTGCTGGTCCGGGACTGGCCGTCGATGCCGGTCCGCGGGGTCATCGAGGGGTTCTACGGGCCGTCCTGGCCGGACGCCGAGATCGCCGCCCAGCTCCGCTTCTACGGCGCGAACAAGATGAACACGTTCGTCTACTCGGCCAAAGGCGACCCGTACCTGCGGGCCGACTGGCCGGACCCGTACCCGGCGGCGCAGCTCAGCGCGCTCAGCCAGCTCGTGACGACCGCGCAGGCGGCGCACGTCAACTTCGTGTACGCGCTCTCGCCCGGCCTGTCCATCTGCTACTCCGACCCGGCCGACCTGCAGGAGCTGGAGGCGAAGGACCAGCAGCTGTGGAACGCCGGGGTGCGCCAGTTCGCGTTGTTCTTCGACGACATCGGGACCGGGTTCAACTGCCCCGCCGACAGCAGCCGGTTCGGCTCGTCGCCGGACCCGCTGGCCGCCGCGCAGGCCTACCTGCTCAACCAGTTCGTGACCGGCTTCATCGACACCCATCCCGGGGCGCAGGAGCTGATCACGGTGCCCACCGACTACGCCGGTGATGCCGACTCCGCCTACCGCCAGGTGTGGCGGGCCAGTCTCGACCCCGGCGTGCTGGTCTACTGGACCGGGGTCGGGGTGATCCCGCAGACGATCACGGCGGCCCAGGCCCAGGCGACGGCGGCCGAGTTCGGCCACCAGATCGTGGTCTGGGACAACTACCCGGTCAACGACTACCAGCCGACCCGGCTGTTCCTCGGCCCGCTGGTGGGCCGGGCCGCCGACCTGAACACCCAGGTGGCCGGGTTCACGTCCAACCCCATGCAGGAGCCCGCCGCGTCCACCATCCCGGAGTTCACCACCGCCGCCTACACCTGGAACCCGGCCGGGTACGACCGCGCACCGGACGCGGCGTGGGCCGCGGGCATCGCCGGCTACGGCGGCCCGGCCGCGGCCGCGCTGCAGGTCTTCGCGGCGGACAACCAGTCCACGCCGCGGATCGCCGCGCTGCCCGAGGCGCCGGAACTGGCCGCGGACAGCACCGCGTTCTGGACCGCGTACCACGCCGGCCAGGGCAGCGCCGCCGCGGCTGGGCTGCGCGCCGCCGCGGCCCGGCTGACCGCCGCCTGGCTGCGCATCGCCGCCGCGCCGGGCATCGTCGAGCGGCTGCTCCCGCACCAGGACTTCACCGCGGAGACCGGGCCGTGGCTGGCCAAGTTCCACGCCTACGGCCTGGCCGGCGCGGCGGCCGTCCGGTTCCTGCTCGCCGCCAAGGCCGGCGCGCCGACCGGCGCCGCCGCGGCGGCGCTCGACCGCTACTACGCCCAGGCCAGCGCCGTACCCGAGGTGGTCGGCGAGGGGGTGTTCGAGAACTTCCTGCTGACCGCGGTGCCCAGCCTGTTCCGGTACGACGTACGGCTGTACGCGGCCGACCCGGCGGACTATCAGGCCGCGCTGGCGGCGGCGAGCGCGGCCGGTCTGCCCAGTGATCAGGTCACCCAGTCGTTCAGCACCGCGTGGGACCAGACGTCCAGCGGCGAGTACCTGGTCATCGCCGTCGGCGGCCCGGCCGACGACGCGCTCTACTACAACGTCTGCGGCTGGACCGCGCCCGATGGCCTGGGCGCCGGATCGACGCCGTTCGCGTACGCCGGCGGGCCGGGCGATTCGCTGCCGCCGATGAACATCTACGAGAACGGGGCGGGCCAGAGCGCGGCGGACTCGGCCGCGCTGAGCACGGACCTTGCCTACTACGCGGTGCACGGCTCGTTCCCGCCCGGGGTCACCACCCCGCCGGCCGCGGCCGCGCCCCAGTACGCCTGCGCCGGGACACCGGGCGCCTGACGTGACCCGTGCCCGCCGGGCGGCGGCGTCAGCCAGCGGCACCGCCGAACAGACCGGCCGCGACCGCGCCGTGCACGTCCCGGCGGAGCGCCTTGATGGCCGTGTTGTCCCGGCCGAAATGCACGGCGTTGGCCAGCAGCACGACCCAGCCGCCGCTCGGCGCGTCCAGCGCGAGGCTGGTGCCGGTGAAGCCGGTGTGCGACACGGCCGACGCGGGCCAGTGACCGCCCAGGATGTCGTAGCGGTCGCCGGTGCGCACCCAGCCGAGCCCGCGGCCGCCGCCGAGCCCCGCGGTCTGGCCGGACTCGGCGGCCCGGCGCAGCGCGGCGGGCACCGGGCCGTCCGCGTCGCTGACCCACCAGCCGGCGAACCTGGCCAGGTCGGCCGCGGTGGAGAACAGGCCGGCGTGCCCGGCGGTCCCGCCCATCAGCCGCGCGTTCTCGTCGTGCACGATCCCGGTCCAGGACGTGCCGTCGGCCCGGCGTTCGGTCGCGGCGAAGCGGTCCGGCGCGGCGGCCGGGGTGAACCCGGTGCGGGTCAGCTCCAGCGGCTCGGTGACCAGCCCGCGGACCGCGGCGTCGAGCGGTTCGGCGGCAACGGCGGCGACGATCTCGCCGAGGGCCATGAAGCCGAGATCGGAATAGGTGACCTTCGAACCCGGCGGCGCGGCCAGCGGGGTGGCGGCCAGCTCCTCGAGAAGTTCCTCCCGGGTGCCGCACCACTCGTAGAACTTGCGGGTGTCCGGCAGCCCGGACGTGTGGGTGAGCAGGTGCCGGACCGTCACCGGGCCCTCCCGGCAGGCGGTGAAGCCGGGCAGGTAGCGGGTCACCGGGTCGCTCAGCCCGAGCCGCCGCTGGCTGGCCAGCGCGAGGGTGGCGGTCGTCGTGGCCACCACCTTGGTCAAGGACGCGAGGTCGAACACGGTGCCCTCGGACATGGCCCGGGAACAACCTGGGGTGGTGTCGGCCTGGCCGGCCACCCAGGTGGCCAGCGTGGCCGGCCCGCGGCCGGCCGCGGCGACCACGCCGGGGACGCGCCCGCCGGCCACCGCCGCATCGATGATCTCCCCGGCGCGGGCGAAACTGGGCGGACGGGAGGGTTTGTAATTCATGTACGAGTCTCTTGAGCATTCTGGCATATCGTAACAGCCAATGACCGCTTTCCCTGATGAGCCGGGCACAGCCACGGCTGACACCGCCGCGGTGCCGGACCCTTCCGCCGCATCGCCGACCGAGCAGCGCAACCCGCGGACCCTGCACATCGACCTGCTGCCCACCCGGGCCATCCTCGGGCGGCTGAACCAGGAGGACGAACTCGTTCCCGCCGTGGTGCGGCCGCTGCTCGGCACGCTCGCCGGGGTGGTGGACGAGGCGGCGGACCGGATTCGCCGGGGTGGCCGGGTGCACTACTTCGGCGCCGGGTCGTCCGGGCGGATCGCGGTCCTCGACGCGGCGGAGCTCATCCCCACGTTCGGCCTGGCGCCCCGCACGGTCACCGCGCATCTGGCCGGCGGGGACACCGCGATGACCCGCGCGGTGGAGGGCGCGGAGGACGACGACACCCGCGGCCGCGCGGACGCCGCCGGGGTGACCGCCGCGGACCTCGTCATCGGGGTGAGCGCCAGCGGCCGGACCCCGTACGTCGCGGGCGCGCTGGCCGCCGCGGCCGAGTGTGGCGCGTTCACCGCGCTGCTGACCTGCGACCCCGACTCGCCGCTGCGGCCGCTGGCCCGGGCCGTCCTGGCGGCCGAGACCGGTCCCGAAGCCATCGCGGGCTCCACCCG
Source organism: uncultured Actinomycetes bacterium (assembly GCA_963717125.1). Taxonomy (GTDB): domain Bacteria; phylum Actinomycetota; class Actinomycetes; order Streptosporangiales; family Streptosporangiaceae; genus RYN-230. The sequence continues at coordinate 448,444 of CAVQVG010000015.1, read as the reverse complement.
GCTGAAGGCGACCTCGGCGCTGAAGCTCATCCTGAACAGCTTCTCGACCGCGCTCATGATCCGCCTCGGCAAGACCTACTCGAACCTGATGGTCGAGGTCCGGGCGGTCAACAGCAAGCTGCGCGCCCGGACGCTGCGGATCCTGAGCGACGTCTCCGGCGCGGGTGAGGAGGCCAGCGCGGCCGCGCTGGCCCAGGCGGACGGCGACCTGCGGGTGGCCATCGTCATGCTGCTCGGCGGCGCCGGCCGGCTGGCGGCGCGGCAGGCGCTCACCGCGGGTGACGGCAGCGTCCGCGACGCGCTGACCGTGCTCGGGGCGACACCGCCGGCCGCGCCGCCCGCGGGCGGGCAGCTGATGGCGGCTGAGATGCGGCAGCAGCCTGCCGTGCTGCGCGCTCTCGCGGCCCGCGAGGAAGAGATCACCAGACTGGTGGCGCGGGTCTGCCCGGCGCCGGCCGGGGTGCTGGTGTTCGGCCGCGGCTCCGCGGGGCACGCCGCCCGCTACGGCCGCGCGGTGCTGCGGGCCACCACCGGCCTGCCGGTCGGCCTGCTCAGCCTGGACGAGCCGCCGGATCAGCGGGCCGCGAACCCGCAACACGGTTACCGGGGCTACCTGGCCATCGCGGTGAGCCGCTCGGGCCAGACCCCGGAGGTCGCGGCGGCGCTGGACCGGCTGCAGCACGCCGGGGCGCGGGGCATCGCGGTCACGAACGACCCGGACAGCCCGCTCGCCGCGGTCGCGCAGTCCGTGCTCGGCCTGGCCGCGGGGCCAGAGTGGGCCCCGGCCACCAAGACGGTGACCGCGCAGCTGCTCGCGCTGGCGCTGCTGGCCCGGGCGCTGAACCCGCGGGCGGTCAGTGCGGGCGCGCTGGAGGCGGTGGCGGACCAGGTCGCCAGCGCGCTGGATGACGTGCCCGCGGCAGAGATGGCGGCCGCGCTGAGCGCGGCGCGCGGCGTGATCTGCCTGGGCGACGGCCCGCTGCAGGCCGCGGCCGGGGAGACCGCCGTCAAGCTCACGCAGACCACGTCGGTGCTGGCGGCCGCGTACCCGGTGGGCGAGTTCCGCCGGGGACCCGCGGCTGCGCTGGCACCTGGGCTCGCCGTACTGGCGTTCGGCAATGGCAGGCCGTCCGGGCTCACGGCGCTCCGCGATGCGGGGGGCCGTCGCGGCGCGGCCTGGTTTGGCGTGTCGCCCCAGCCGGGCGCGGCGGTCAGGCTGCCCGCCGGGCTGCCGGACTACACGCTCCCGGTGCTGGCCACCGTGCGCGGCCAGCAGCTGGCCTGGGCGGCGGCCCTGCTGGCCGGCCGTGACCCGGATAACAGCGGCCAGCCGCCGGCGAGCCGTGACCCGGACAAACATCGCGCTGTTACGTTTTGGTAAGGAAATTCCCTCATCTACCCAACCAACGTAAGATCTTTACTTGACGGTCAGCTCGATTCTTAGGGAGCAGCTCATGCGCATGCGGAAGCTTGTCACCGGTTTACTAGCCGTCGCGGTGGCCGGTACCGCGGCTGCCTGCTCGAGCGGCTCATCCGGTGGGAGCGGCGGGTCATCCACCCTCAAGATCATCACCTGGGTCAACCCGCCCGCCGTCAAGGCGATCAACACCATCGACGCCGAGTTCCACAAGAAGTACCCGAACATCAACGTCAAGCTGCAGACCGCGGTCAACGTGAACGGCCCGTACGAGACGCTGCTGCAGCAGACGGTCAACTCGGGCAGCGCCGACATCGTCACGTCGGTGACCCAGTTGCAGGCGCTGCCGCTGCACCCCTCCCGGTCGAACGAGACGCCGTGGCAGTACTGGTCGACGAACAATGCGTTCGCCCCGCTGAACGGGCAGTCCTTCCTCAAGGCCTACTCGCCCTCGGCGCTGTCCGCGGAGACCTTCAACGGCAAGACGTACGGCGTCGTCTCCGGTAACTACCAGGAAGGCGTGTTCTACAACAAGGCGGTCTTCGCCAAGTACCACCTGAGCGTGCCGACCACCTACAGCCAGTTCCTGGCCGTGTGCAAGACGCTCAAGGCGCACGGCGTGCAACCGCTGTTCACCGCGCTGGGCAACGTCGGCCCGGTGTATCTCCAGTTCATCTACTACGAGGCCATGGTCAACCTGTGGTACCCGCACGCGCCGAACGGGAACCTGGCCACCGCGCTGGAGAACGGCAGCGTCAAGTGGACCGACCCTAACTTCGTGCAGGCCATGAACGAGGAGAAGGCGATCGGGCAGTACCTGGAGCCGAACTACACCGGCGTGCCCTGGGAGGCCATGCCCGGTGACTTCGCCAAGGGCCAGGGCGCGATGCTGCTCGACGGCTCCTGGGACCTGGCCACCGTCCAGCAGGCCAACCCGAAGCTGCAGGTCGGCTACTTCCCGCTGCCGTTCAGCAACACCGCCGCGGACAACCAGGCCTACGCCCAGGACGACCTGACGTTCTCGGTGCTGAACTCGTCGCAGAACAAGGCGGCCGCGATGAAGTGGCTGGCGTTCTACTCCAGCCCGTCGGTGTACGCGCAGTACGTGAAGATCACCGGCATCTCGCCGAGCCAGTCGGGCGGGACGTTCAACGGGTACGCGGCCAACGTGATGGGGTCGTGGTTCGGCAAGGGCGTGAACCGGAACGTGATGTACCCGGTGCTGTCGCCCAACAACGGCTACTACGACCAGCAGACCAACTGGCCGGATCTGCAACTCCAGGTCATCCAGGGCAAGATGACGGCGCAGCAGGCAGCGGCCACTTACCAGAAGGACTGGAAGGCATCGTGACCAAGCCCGCACCGGCATAGCGGCGTGGGCACACCGCAGACGCTACCGGGGCCCGGCCCCGCCGCCGGGCCCCCGGTAGCCCAGCCCAGGCGTAGCACCCGGCACTGGGTGCCGCGCGGCCGGCCGGGACGGCGCCGACCGGGGCGGCGCCGCCCGGCCCGGCTGCTCAGCCGGGGTTCCCGGCTGGCCATGTGGCTGGGCCTGCTGCTCGGGCTGGCCGTGTACGCGCTGTTCGGCCTCGTCCCGATGGTCGGCAACGTCGTCATCTCGTTCACCAACTACACCGCGCTGCCCAACGCGCCGGTCAACAACATCGGCTGGGCCAACTACACCGCGATGTTCACCAGCCAGGCGCCCGGTTTCGAGCAGGGCCTGGTGGCCACCGTGGTCTTCGTGCTCGGGGTGACCGTCGGGCAGAACGCCCTGGCCCTGCTGCTCGCGCACCGGCTGTCCGGGTCCGGGCGGGCGGCGGCGGTCGGCCGGATGCTGGTCTTCCTCCCGATCGCGCTCGGCGTTACCGTCGTCGGCCTGCTCTGGATCCTCATCTTCAACCCGCAAGGGGGGCCAGCCGAGGCATTCCTGGGCGCGTTCGGCGTGCACTCCGCGTTCTTCGGCGCCGACAACTGGGCCATGGTGCTGGTCATCTTCGTGCAGATCTGGCAGAACGCCGGCTTCTCCACGCTGGTGTTCATCGGCGGGCTGCGCGCCATCGACCCGCAGATCTACGAGGCGTCCGGCATCGACGGGGTGCGCGCCTGGCCGCGGCTGCGCCGCATCACGTTCCCGCTGCTCGCGCCCGCCGTGACCGCCAACGTGCTGCTCGCCGTGGTCGGCGCGTTCACCACCTACAACCTGATCTACGTACTCACCGACGGCCAGTACGGCACGCAGACGCTCGGCATGCTGGCGTTCAACGCGGCGTTCGGCACGTTCCAGGCCAACCTCGGCTACGGCGCGGCGGTCAGCGTGGCTCTGTTCGCCATCACGCTGATCGTGGCGCTGCCGCTGATGGTGCTGCTCCGGTTGCGCGAGCGGCGGCTGCTCGGATGAAGGGGGCTACACGGTGCGCCGTCCGAGGCTGATCGGCGGGGTGGCCATGGGGCTGCTGGTGGTGATCCTCTTCCTGCTGCCGGTGCTGTACGCGGTGATGCTGGCGTTCGAGTCGCCCGCGCACTTCCTGAACTCGCCGCTGACTCCGGGCTCGCCCGACGTGAGCAACTTCAGCGGCGCCTGGTCCCAGGCCGACCTGGGCACCGAGCTGCTCAACACGGTGCTCTACTCGGTCGTCGCCGCGGCGCTGTCCACGCTGCTGGGCCTGCTGATCGCGTTCCCGATCGCGCGCCGCCTGGTCCGTGGTCACTCGGCGCTGTACACGCTGCTGTTCGTCGGGCTGTTCCTGCCGTTCTCGGTCATCCCGCTGTTCGCCGAGGCCCGGCTGCTGGGCCTGTACAACAACCGGCCCGGGTACATCCTGCTGCACGTCGAGCCGGGCCTGCCGCTGGCCGTGCTGCTGCTCACCGCGTTCATCAGCTCGATCCCCGCCGAACTCGACGAGGCGGCCTGGATGGAGGGGGCCGGCTACCTGACCTACCTGATGCGCGTCGTGGTCCCGCTGACCCGGCCCGCGCTGCTCATCGCGTTCCTGTACGGGCTGCTCGGGGTGTGGAACGACATCATCGGCCCGGTCGTGCTGCTGGCCGACCCGAGCCTGTTCCCGGTCACCCGGGGCGTCTACAACTTCTTCGGGTCCAACGAGAGCCAGTGGACGGTGCTGGCGGCCGGGATCGTGATCGCGAGCCTGCCGGTCGTGCTGCTGTTCGCCGTCTCGCAGCGGCAGATCATCCGGACCGCGATCGCCGGCGCGGTCAAAGGCTGAGCTTGCGCGGCCAGTCCGGCTCGGGCGTTAACGACCGTGACTGGCGCGGGCGGCGCACCCGCTTGTCCTGAGCCGCGGCGAACGTCCGCTCCAGCGCGTCCATCGTGGCCGGCAGATCGCGCCGGGCCAGCAGGACGAACAGGCAGTCCACCACGGTCAGCTGCGCAATCCGGCTGGTCATCGCGCCGGACCGGAACGCGGTCTCGCGAGCCGCGGTGAGCATGGTGAAGTCGGCTACCTCGGTAATCGGCGACCACGGGAAGTTGGTCACCGCGACCGTGGTCGCGCCGTGCGCCCGGGCCTCGGCCAGCGCGTCGATCGTGTCCACCGTGGTGCCGGTGTGCGACAGGCCGATCGCCACATCGCCCGGGTTGCGCAGCGCCGCGGACTGGATGGCCAGGTGCGGGTCCGGCAGGGCGAACGCCGGCTTGGCGATGCGCTGCAGCTTCATCTGCAGGTCCACGGCTACGAAACCGCTCGCCCCGACGCCGTAGATGTCGATCCGGCCCGCCGTGGACAGCGCGTCGACCACCTTTTCCAGGGTGCCGGTGTCCAGGCGGCTGGCGGTTTCGGTGACGGCGGCCGCGTCCGCGTAGGCGATCTTCTTGATCACCGTTACCGGGTCGTCGTCCGGATCGATGTCGCTGGACGCCGCCGCGACCGCCGACGCGTCGTCGTGCGCCACCGCGCCGGCCAGCGCGAGCCGCAGTTCCGGGTAGCCGCGCAGCCCGATCGCCCGGCAGAACCGCACCACGCTGGTGGCCGACGTGCCGCACGAGCGGGCCAGCTCCGAGATGCTCCGCCAGGCCACCCCGCCCGGGTCATCCAGCACCGCCTGGGCCACCCGCTGCTCGACCGGGGCCAGGTCCGGCAGGAGCGACCGGATCGTGATGAGGATCCCGACGTCGAGATCGGGCCCGCCGTGCGACGGCCCGGCGTGCTCGCGGCGGCCGGCCTGCGCGCGGCGCCGGCGGGACGTCCTAGGCCCCGGGCCAGCTTGTTCGGCTGTCATCGTGCCCCCTCCGGAGCGGCTTCCGCACCCTATGTCACGTTACCGCCTTTCCGCACCCGGGACCGAAGCCGTGACATCTTCACCGCCGCTCCTGGGCCGAAGGTGGTGGTGTATAGATGTTGCCGTCTTCGGGGAAGGGATTCTGCCTATGTCCGCTTCGCCGGTACCTGCGCCCGGGGGTGAGTCGCCGGAACTGCGGGCCCGCGGTCTGGCCGCGGCGCGCCGCCGGGCCACGGCGCTGCTCGCCGGGACCGTCGTTCTGTTCGCGGTCGTGACCGCGGTCGGCGCGCACGGGGTCCTGCTCGGCTACGTGCAGGCCGGCGCAGAGGCGTCCGTGGTCGGCGGCGTGGCCGACTGGTTCGCGGTGACCGCCCTCTTCCGCCATCCCCTGGGCCTGCCGATACCGCACACCGCTCTCATCGTCGAGCGCAAGGACCAGTTCGCGGCCACTCTCGGCCGGTTCGTCCAGGAGAACTTCCTCACCGGCGACGTGCTGGCCGAGCGGCTCCGCTCCGCGCGCCTGGTTCCCCGCCTGGCGGACTGGCTGGCCGACGAGGCCAACGCCGCCCGCTTCGCCGGCCGCACGGCGGATCTGGTCGTCACGGTGGCCGAGACGCTCCGCGACGAGGATGTCCAGCGCGTCCTCACCGCCGAGCTAACCCGGGCGGTAGACGCGGTCGAGGTCGCACCGCTGGCAGGGCGGGCGTTGCGGGTCATCATCGCGGGCGGCCACCACGCGGAGTTCATCAACGCCATCATGTCCGGCGCCGAAGGCTATCTGGCCGGTCATTACGAGGAGCTTCGTGAGCTGTTCGAGGCCGAGTCGCCGCGCTGGGTGCCCGACGCCGTCTACCGGCGGGTCTTCGACCGCCTGTACACCCGCCTGCGCCAGCGGCTGGTGGCGATGGCCGCCGATCCCAACGACCCGGTGCGGCAGCAGTTCGAGGCGTGGATCGCCGGGCTCCCCGACCGCCTCGAGACATCCCCGGAGCTGCGTGAGCGCGGCGAGCGCCTCAAGCGCGACGTCCTGGGCAGCGCCGGCCTGCGGGACTGGTCCTCGTCGCTGTGGCAGAAGGCCAAGGAGGGGTTGCGGGTGCAGGCCGCGGACCCAGAGTCTGAGCTGCGCCGCCGGCTGGCCGAGGCCCTGGTTGGCGCCGGACGGCGGCTAGGGTCGGACCGCCGCCTGCAGGAGGGCCTGGACCGGGTGGTCGAGTCCGGCGCCAGGGCCCTCGCCGACCAGTTTCACGACGAGCTGGCCGGGCTGGTCACCGGGACCATCGAGCGGTGGGACGCCGGCGAGACATCGAGCCAGCTGGAACTGCTTCTCGGGCGCGATCTGCAGTTCATCCGCATCAACGGCACGGTGGTCGGGGCCGCCGTGGGGCTGGCCCTGCACGCCATCGTCCTCGCCCTGTCCTGACGCTGGTTCCCGCGAGAGACGAGATCCAGCTCACCGGGCAGCCAGCGCACACCGTCTGGGACTTCGTGCGCCGGACCCGGGATCGGCGTCCGCGATCCCGGCGGACGCTCACCCTGCCTGCGCCGCTGGCGGCTAGGCGCCCTGGCGGCGGCCGCCCCACCGGGTAGCTACCACCGGGTAGCTAGATGCGGGAACGGCCGACCGCCAGACGGCTAGTGAGCGTATTAAGGCGTTAAGGGCGTTGACCGACCCGGCGAGAGCGCCGGATGGCACGTCCCCCGCTAAACGTCAGGCGATGACCTGGACGTTTTCCGCCTGGGGGCCCTTCTGGCCCTGCGTCATGTCGAACTCGACCTTCTGGCCTTCGTCCAGGTTGCGGTAGCCGCTGCCGGCGATCGCGCTGAAGTGCACGAACACGTCCGGCCCACCCTCGACGGCGATGAAGCCGTAACCCTTGTCGCCGTTAAACCACTTCACTGTGCCCTGCGTCATCTTGACCTTCTTGGTTGTGGATGCGTCGCCCCATCATGACTGTCCAGGGCTACTTGTGCCGCATCGTTGTAGCTAGCCTGCCACGGAACACGGCCGGCTGGTAACCATGCTTCTGGGTAGTTGCCAGTTAGGCAACTACCCAGGAGCGGCGCGGATACCGCCAAGGCGAGCGTACCGGATAACGGGCTGGCACGTGGCTCCGCCACGATCACTGTCTTCGGCTCCTGGCGACCGGGCTGTCTCCGGGCAGCTCACCGGCGTCCGCTCCGCGCTCAGCGGGTCCAGCTGACGAGCCCGCCGCGCGGCGTATTAGCCCGCGTAGAGCTGGTCGAGGCTGACAAGACGGATGTCCGGGTCTTGGGCGGCCTGCAGTTCAGGGCTGAAGCCTGCGCCGCAATAGCAGCTGAGCACCGTGTCCCGGGTGTCGAATCCCTTAACGGCGAGCAGACCCCGGGCCCGGCGCAGGCGTTGGACGTGGCGGACGTCCATGACCCGGTCCCATTTCGCCTCGCCGAGGGAGAGGATCTTGCGCGGGCGGCCGGGCTCGGCCGGGGCGAGTACTACGACGTCCACCTCGATCTGGGTCCGGTTCGCCGGGTCGGGGACGACCCCGGATCCCACCTCGCCGGGCAGGCCGCCGAAGACTCCGGGATCGGCCGTGATCGCGTAGTCGCGGCAGATAGCTTCGAAATGCGGTCCGGTGACCTGGGATAGGAAACGTGCCCGGGCTCCGGGCCACACCGCCGACCCGCCACCGAGTTCGAGGCGTGCCCATTCACGGCTCATGATGGCCTGGTAGAAGGTGATGAGTGGCTCAGCGATGCGGTACCTCGCCCGTCCCGACCTGAACAGGTCGGGCTCCTTGATCAGCAGCCTGGAATCCTCGAGAACGCGGAGCGGATGCGCTATTTCGTTGGACTTGCGGCCGATGTAGCTGGCGATCCCGCCGGAGGTGTTGTTTCCCTCGGCAACGGCAGCGAGCACCGAATGGTACAGCGACGGGTCGCGTATCTCTGTCTCCTCAGCGAGCAGGTACCGGGCTTCCCGGAACAGCGGGGTTTGCGGGTTCAGCACGGTCCGGATCACCCACGCGTCAAAGTCGGCCAGGTCCGCAGGTGTGTCTTCGCGCACCAACTCCCGGCGGTAGGCCGGAGTGCCTCCCACGACGGCGTGTACGAGCACGGCCAGCCTCGGGTCGGAGATCTCCCAGAATCGCGCGGCGTCCCGGTAGCCGAAGGGGTGAATGAGCATCTCCAGGCCGGCCCGCCCTCGCAGCGGTGCCCGCCCGGACAGCAGGCCGCCCATGACCGACATGGCCGAGCCGCACAGGAGCAGCCGGGCCCGGCTCGCGGCCCCGCTCCCCCCGGGGCCAAGTTCCCGCTGGATGATAGAGGGCAGCTCGGGTGATGCCCTGACCAGGAAGGGGAATTCATCGATCACTACGGGGACGGCCCGGTCCCCGGTCAGCCGCAAGAGGTAAGGGATGGCGTCCAGCCAGTCCCGGAACGGCGGGACGGGAGATCCGCTGTGGCGGATGAGCTCGTCGGCGAACAGCCGGAGCGAGACCGCTTTGGTCAGCTCCAGGGCCGGGAAGTAGATCCCGCCCAGGGCGGTCGCCAGGGCCTGGAGGAGGTAGCTCTTGCCCTGCCGGCGGCGCCCGCTCACCACGCCCAGCGTGGCGCCAGGGCGGGCCGCGGCGGCGAAGGAGACCAGCCCATCCCACTCGGCATCCCGGTCGAACAGGTGAGCCGGCTTCCGCACTTCCCTGCCTGGTGAAGCATTCATGACCGAAGTATAGTTGACCAAAGCATACTTCGATGCGAGGTAGGGTGCCCGAGCGTGACCGAACAGGATTCTGACGGCATGGACAAGGCTCTTGACGACTCTCCTGCGCATACGGAGGAACTGCTTGTCTTTTCGACAGCCGGCCGCCTTCGTCGTGACGCAGGGTTCCGGCGACGTGTCATCCTCATCGCGTCCGGAACCTTCGTGCTCATAGCGGGCTTGGCAACGGCAGCTACGGTAATAGCCTTGTCGGTGTCCAGCGCTAGTCTCGCTGACCGGACGGCTGAAATCAGCGATGTCTTCGCGGGCGCCACGCTGTTGCTGACCGTCGTTGCCGCGCTGGTTGCGTTGCTGGCGTATGCCGTGTTGACGGGCCGTCCTGACCTCAAGCTGCAGATCCGTTTTGAGTCTTCACGTCCGAACCGGCCCGTATTCAAGGCGGTAGCTGAGAATGGATGGCTCAAGGCTGAGCGCTCCGAACAGACTGTGGGCACCATCTCCGTGCGTAATGATAGCCTTTATCCAGCGAAAAGTCTGGCGATCGTCGTCGGGCTGGAAGGAATGGCATTCGCCGGTGCGGCGCAAGATCTTAAGCGGGCGGGCTGGGTTGTTAACGAATTCGCCAACGAGACGGATATCGAGGCGGTGCAATGGGATGGTGACCCGGCTGCTTTGATTCACGGGCAATCAGTTCGGCAACTTGCCGTACTCGATCTCGCCGGCCTGCGCATACTTCGGGGATCGCAGGGAGGGACGATCAAGTTCGACTTCCTGGCGGACGGCTATCGAAGAATAGTCTGGATGCCGGTCAATTTTACCGTCGGCGGGAAGCCTCAATTTTCAATCCAAAAAGTTCTCCCGGAATGGTTCTGACGCCGTGGACCGAGACGGTGCACTGGCGGCATTGTCCGGCGCCGGCTGGATGCCGCTGAGGGCCAGGTCGATGACATCGCGCACGACCCGGTCATTCAGCGGGGCATGGCCGTGCAGCAACCGGTGGTAGAACGGGCCGTACAGCAGGTCGAGCGCCACCTCGATCTTCGTGTCGGCGGGGATCTCGCCGCGCTCGATGGCCCGGCGGAAGATCGCCCGGCCCTGGTCGCGGCGGGGCTCGAGCACCCGCTGCCGGTACTCAGCGGCGAAGACCGGGTCGGTCTGGGCCTCGGTGAGCAGCGCGGCGATGACCCGGCCGTAGGGGCGGCTGCTAGCCAGCCGGACCCAGGGGCGCAGCAGAGAGAACAGGTCGCCGCGCAGCGTGCCGGTGTCCCGGGGATAGGGGCGGGCGGCGGCCCACTCGGTGTACAGCGCGTCCAGGGCCAGTGATTCCTTGGTGGGCCACCAGCGGTAGATGGTGGCCTTGCTGACCCCGGCCCGCTCCGCGACGGCGTCCATGCTCACCGCGGACAGGCCGCGGGCCAGCAGGAGTTCCGCCGCCGCGGCCAGGATCGCCGTGCGTGCCTTCTCGCTGCGCGGCCGGCCACGCTGCGGGGCGCCGGAGGCCCCGGCGTCAGCGCGTGGCCGTCCGCGGGGGGCGGCCTCGGTGGTCATGTCGCTTCGATTTCAGTCATGTCCTGGTCGGTGAGCTCGAGGCCCGCGGCGGCGAGGATCGGGTCAACCTGGTCCGGGCGGCGGAAGCCGGTGATCGCGCCGTCCACCGCCGGATGGCGCAGCGTCCAGGCCACCGCGACCGCGCCGGGGGTGACGCCGCGGCGGTCCGCGACGGCCCGCAGCCGGGCGGCCAGGGCGAGGTGCCGGCTGAGCTGCGGCTCGGTGAACCGCGGATCGGTCTTACGCCAGTCGTCGGCGGGCATGGCCGCGATCCGCTCCCGGGTGATGCCCCCGGTCAGCAGGCCGGAGCCCATCGGCGAGTAGACGATCACGCCGATCCCGTCGCGCTCGGCGAGCGGCAGGATCTCCGCCTCGGCCGCGCGGTCGATCAGCGAGTACGGCGGCTGCAGCGTCTCCACCGGCGCGATCGACTGGATGCGGCGCAGTTGGCTGGCGTCGAAGTTGGACACGCCGATGTGCCGGACCAGGCCGCGCTCTTTCAGCTCGGCCATGGCGGCCCAGCCTTCCTCGATGTCCTCGTTGGGGACCGGCCAGTGGATCTGGTACAGGTCGATCGCGTCGAGGCCGAGCCGCTGCAGGCTGCCTTCCGCTTCGCGCAGGATGGAGTCGCGTTTGAGGACGTGCTTCACGTGCCGGGTGCCGTCGTCGAGCAGCGAGCTCTTGGTGAACACGTAGGGCCGTTCGGCCAGGCCCCGCAGCGCGCGGCCGACGATCTGCTCGGAGCGGCCGAAGCCGTAGGCGGCCGCGGTGTCGATCCAGTTGACCCCGAGCTCCAGTGCCCGGTGGATGGCCGCGATCGACTCATCGTCGGCCTGCGGGCCCCAGCCGAACTCCCAGCCGCCGCCGCCGATCGCCCAGGCGCCGAAGCCGACGCGGGTGATCTCCAGGCCGGTGCTGCCCAGCGGACTGGTCCGAAGCTGTGTCTTGTACATGACTCCTCCGTTGCTCCCGGGATGCGTGCCCTGTCAATCAAAACTGTACTACCAGTTTTGGATAGCACTGGAAGTTTCGGATAGCACTCGCGCCGCCCCCGCTATTCCCCGCCGCATCCGGCCGGGTCTGGCCCCGGGGCCGGGAATAGCCCGTCCGCCCTCCTGGTTGCTCACATACGAAACGATGAGTTCAGTATCTAAACAGCAAGGAGGCCGTACATCCCATGGCTGTTCCCTCCCCGCTCACCCCCCGCCAGACCGCGGCCGCCCTGCTGACCCTGACCGCGGTCACCGGGCTCGTCGATGCCGTCAGTTACCTGCGGCTGGGCCGGGTGTTCGTCGCGAACATGACCGGCAACGTGGTGTTCCTCGGCTTCAGTGCCGACCCGCACGCTGGCCTGTCCGCGGCCGCGTCCGTCATCGCGATCGCCGGATTCGTCCTCGGCGCGCTGGCCGGCGGCCGCTCCGCGCACGTCCTGGCGGCCGCGGGTGCGGGCATCCTCCAGTGGTCCCCGGTCGCGGTTCTCGCGATCGCTGCTGTCCTGGCCGCCGCGGTCGCCGGCGCCTTCATGACGGCCATCCCGGGCGCCGCCGCCGCGGCCCGCCGCAGGGCTCCAGCTCAGGACGACCGGGTCGGCACCCCCTCACTCATACCGGGCTGACGAGCCGGGTCCGGACCCCCCCGGCCCGGGTCCGGACCCGGCCCGGGTCGGGCCCCGACGGTGAGCAGGCCGTTTTCCATCCGGCCGGTCCGCTGGGCCCGGCCCGCGACGGCGCTGTCGTGGCTGACCATGACGAGCGTGAGCCCCAACTGGTCCCACAGCTGTTCCAGCAGCGTCATGATCTCGTCCCTGGTGCCTTCGTCGAGGTTGCCGGTGGGCTCGTCGGCCAGCAGCACCTGGGGCTGCTTGACCAGGGCACGGGCGATGGCGACCCGCTGCTGCTGGCCACCGGACAGCTCGGAGGGCAGGTGCCGGGCGCGGTCGCCGAGGCCCACGTCGGCCAGCGCGCGGGAGGCGCGATCCCGCCGCTCCGCCGCGGCCACACCGAGTGGCACGAGAGCGGTCTCGACGTTCTCCTGGGCGGACAGGGTGGGGATGAGGTTGAAGGTCTGGAAGATGAAGCCGATCGAGGCGGCGCGCACCTGGGTGAGCTGGCTCTCCCGGAGCCGGGTCAGATCGTGGCCGCCGAACTGGACCGTGCCCGAGGTGGGCCGGTCCAGCGCACCGAGGATCTGCAGGAGCGTGCTCTTGCCGTGGCCGGTGGGTCCCTGGATGGCGAGCCAGTCACCGTCCTCGATGACCAGGTCCACGCCGCGCAGCGCGTGCACCGTGCGCCGGCCTGGGTGGTAGTCCTTGGTGACGCCGCTGAGCTGGTACATGTGGTTTCCCTTCGAAGATCTGCTGGTCAGACGACCCGCGTCAGCGCCGCCGCGGGCCGGAGGCGGACCGCCCGCCAGCCGCCGAACGAGCCGGCCACCAGCCCGCCGGCGATCGCGAGGGCCACGGCCAGCAGCACCGCGCCGATCGTGACGGGCGCGGTCAGGTGCACGGAGACGGTGTGCGCGGTGGATGCCGCCGCGCGCGCGAAGCCGCCGCCCCCGCCGGGGCCGGCCGCCCCGCCCGGTCCCGCCGGGCCGCTGGCCGTCGGGGTGGTGGCGGTCAGCGGCGGCGCCAGCGCCTGGACCAGGGCCGCGCCGCCGAAACCGAGCGCTACCCCGGCCGCGCCGCCGATGAGGCCGATGGCCAGCGCCTCGCCCATGATCTGGCTGAGGATCCGGCGGTTGCGCCAGCCGAGCGCCTTGAGCGTGCCGAACTCGCGGACCCGGCGGGACACCGCGGCCACGGTGAGCAGGCTGGCCAGGCCGAACGCGGCCGCGAGCACGGCGACGGCCAGCCACTTGCCGAGGTTGTTGGCCAGGCTGGAAGCGCTGGACAGCGAGCCGGTGACCTCGCTCGCCAGGTCACTCGAGGTGGTCACGGTGGCCTTGGGCAGCGCACTGGAGATCTCGCTGGACACCGCGCTGATGTCCGCGGCGCTGGCCGCGGACACGTAGATCGTGTTGACCTCGTTCTTCAGGCTGGCCAGGGCCTGGGCGCGGGCGAGCGGGAGGTAGACGTCCGTGGCGCTGCTGCCCTGCGCGGGCGTCATGATGCCGATGACGGTGAACTTGGTCCCGGCGACCTTGAAGGCCGAGCCGGTCTTCAGGTTCGCCGCCTTGGCGTAGTCGGCGTTCACCACGGCCACGTTGGCGGTGGCGTCGGCCGGGCTGAGGCTGCGGCCCGAGGTGATCGCGGCGGAGCTGAGCGGGCCCAGCGAGCCGGTGGCCGGGTTCACCCCGGTCACGCTGAAGGTGCTTGTCTTGATCGTCGAGTTGCCGCCGCCGCCGGGCTGGCCGCCAGTGCCCCCCGCCTGGCCGGTGCCCCCGGTCTGGATGGTGCCGGACACCTTCAGGTCGGTCAGGCTCAGCCCGCCGGCCGCGCCCGATACGTCTTTCAGGCCGGCTATCTGCGTGACCGCTGAGGACTTCAGCTCGCCCAGCCCGCCGCTGGTCAGGATGCTCCGGCTGAAGCTCGTGCCCGCGGCCGGCCTGCGGCCCGAGTTGCCGCCGCCGAACCCGAACCGGGCTGGGCCGCCGGAGCCCGCCGCGGGTGCCTGGGTGACGGTGACGTCGGTGCCCACCCCGTACAGGGCGTGCAGCACCGTCCCCTGGGTGCTGGATACCCCGGCGGAGGCCGCGGTCACAGTGATGACCAGGCCGATGCCCAGGGCCAGGCCGAGGGCGATGAAGATGGCCTGGCGCATCCTGCGGCGCAGTTCCCGCCGCAGGTAGATGACGAACATGTCGTGGTGTTCCTCTCAGTTGAGAACGCGCTGCTGGTGGCCGGTGGCTCAGCCGGCCGGAGGGCCGCCGGGGAATCCCTTGGCTCCGCACGCCTTCATGGCGTTGCGGAACGCGGACGCGGCGGCGCCGGTCGGCCTCGTGCGCGGCTGGCCGCTGGGCCTGCCGGCACCCGGGGCGCGGCCCGGCCCGAACCCTGGCGGTGGTGTGACACCGTGCTGCTTCAGGCACTGGCTGAAGGAGGCACTGCGGGCGCCCGGCGATCCGGAGGACGCGGGGGATGGTGCGGCGCTGCTCGCGGAGCACCCGGCCGTGACGGTCGCCGCCAGCAGAACGGGCCCGAGAACAGGCAGCCAGGCACGCCGCCCGGTCGGCCGGTGGAACACGCTGATCAATGCTGTCTCCCTGAGGTCGCGGCGGGCACCTGCCCGCGGGACAGGGCGCCGGGCAGGGCCAGATGCCCCGCCGCCTGCAGTCAACGGCGTGGGGTTTGCGATCTCGTTGCGGCCGGCTGCGAGGTTGCTGCCCGCAGGTGGTCCGCCAGCGGCAGCCGGACCCGGAAGGCGGCGCCGTGACCGGGCGCGGTGTCGACGGTGATGGTCCCGCCGTGCGCGGCCACCAGGGCGGCGGCGATGGACAGGCCCAGCCCGGTACCGCCGTGGGCGCGGCTGCGGGCCCGGTCGGTCCGGTAGAAACGCTCGAACACCCGGGACGCCTGCTCTGGCGTCATGCCGGGACCGTCGTCGGCCACGGTGAGCTGGGCGTACCCGGCCCGGCCGGTCACGGTGACGGTGACCGGCGATCCCCCGGGTGTGTGCTGCAGGGCGTTGCTGATCAGGTTGTCGGTGACCTGGCGCAGCCGCCCGCTATCGCCGTGCACGATGACCGGCTCGTCGGCCCGCAGCGTCACCCGGCGGCCAGCTTGGGCCAGGCGGGCCGCCTGGACAGCCATAGCCGCGATGCTGGACAGATCGACCGGGCGCAGGTCCAGTGACTGGCCCTCGTCGGACTGGGCGAGGACCAGCAGGTCCTCGACCAGTCGGCCCATCCGGGTGGCTTCCTGCTGGATGAGCGCCATCAGCCGGATCAGCTCAGCGCGGGTGGCGTCCCCGCCCTGCTGCAGGGAGAACTCAGCCAGCCCCAGGACCGAGGTCAGCGGGGTACGCAGCTCGTGGCTGGCGTCGGCGACGAATCGCCGCATCCGGTCCTCGGAGTCCAGGGCGCGTGCTTCGCCCTCTTCGCGGGCCCGGTAGGCGGCCTCGATCCGGCCGAGCATCGTGTTGAGCGCCTCGGCCAGCCTGCCCACCTCGGTACTGTGCGGCGGAGGATCGATGCGCCGCGACAGGTTCCCGGCGGCGATCGCCGCCGCGGTGCTCTCGATTCTGCCGAGCGGCGCCAGACTGATCCGCACCAGCGGCAGGCCGATCCCGGCCAGCAGCACGATGGCCAGGGCCCCGGCCACCGCGTCAGCTACCTGCAGGCGGCTGACGGTGCTGTTCAGGTCATCCAGACTGAACGCCACTACCATGTGCTGCCCGTCCGGCAGCGCGCGGACCAGCGCGCGCCAGGAATGCCCAGCGTCGCCCGCTGCCGCCGCGGTGAACGGGACGGCCGGGCCGTCCAGCTCCGCGGCGCTGATCCGGGGCGGGGCCGTATCGTGCAGCGGGTCACCGGCCACCCGGATCTGGCCGCCGGCGCTGATGACCTCGACCAGGAACTCGATGGGCAGACCGTGCGGCCGGGCGTGGGCAGGCGGGCGCGACGTAGCCAGGTTGCGGCTGGCCACCGACGCGAACGCCCGCAACTGCTGGTCACCCCGCTCGAGCAGGTAGCCGTGCAGCAGCGCGGTACCCAGCGAGCCCATCACCACCGACGTGATCGTGACCAGGACCGCGGCCACCGCCATCACCCGGACTCGCAGCGACGCCTTCGCCAGCGCCGCACGAAGCCGGGGTCGGCACGGAACTCTCACGGCGGCGGGATCCGCAGCATGTAGCCAGCGCCGCGGACGGTGTGGATCAGCCGCGGCTCGCCCTGATCGACCTTGCGCCGCAGATAGCTGACGCAGGGCTCGACGACGTTGCCGTCCCCGCTGAAGCTGTAGTCCCAGACATGGTCGAGTATCTGCGTCTTGCTCAGTACCTGGCCGGCGTTGTGCATCAGATAGCGCAGCAGCTTGAACTCGGTCGGGGTCAGGGCCACGAGCTGGCCATGACGCCGTACTTCGTGGCTGTTCTCGTCGAGTTCCAGGTCAGCGACGGCCAGCCGGGAACCGTCCGCCCCGCTTCCGCCGCAGCGCCGGAGCACCGCACGGATGCGCGCCAGCACCTCGTCCAGGCTGAACGGCTTGGTGACGTAATCATCTCCGCCCAGGGTCAGCCCGGCGACCCGCTCGTGGACGTGGGTGCGGGCGGTCAGGAAGATGACCGGCACGCGCGGGCCGCCGCCCCGGATGGCGCGGATCACGTCGAAGCCGTCACCATCCGGAAGCATCACATCGAGCAGGATCAAGTCCGGCCGCGAAGCGGCCGCGGCCCGCAGCGCTTCCCGGCCGCTGGCCGCGGTCAGCACGTCGAAGCCGGCGTAGCGCAGCGACCCCGACAGCAGTTCCAGGATCGTCGGCTCATCTTCGACGACCAGCAGCCGGGCCTCGCAGCGGCCCGCCGGAACCACCGCTCCGGAAGCAGAAGAATCCATGATCCGACGCTCGCCGCACAACCTTGCGATGCGCTGACTGCCCGCCGGGAGAAAGCTGTCCGCCAAGCCGCTCTGAGCCTGCTCTGAGCCCCCGTTCAGCCGCGGCCCGGAACTGGCCCGCATCGTTGTTGCCAGCGGGTGGGAGGAGACGACGATGCAAAGGCAAGGGGTGGTCGCGCTACTGCTCGGGCTGGCCATCACGGCGGCAGCGGCGGTCCAGTACCGCGCGGGCGGCGGCTTCATCACGGCGGGGTGGCTGGCGGTTGGCCCGCTGGTGGCGTCCCTGGTGCTGCCCGTGCGGTTCACGGCCGTGCTCGCGGGCTGGGCGGCGTTGCTGGGCGCCGGGCTCCTGGTGCACCAGCCGGGCCGGCCAGGCGCGCTCGCATCGCACCTGGGTGTGCTCGTGTTGCTGGCCGGGTTCGCGGTGGCCAACGCTGCGCTGCGCGCGGCGGCGCAGCGGCGGCTCGGCCAGATCCGGGCCGTGGCCCGGGTCGCGCAGAGCGCCGTGCTGCGCGAGGTCCCGGCCAGGATCGCCGCGGGCAAGCTGGCCTCGCGCTACGTCTCGGCCGCGGCGGAGGCGCGGGTGGGCGGGGACATCCTGGAGGTCGCCGCCGGGGGAGAGCGCCCGCGCTGGCTGATCGGGGACACCCGCGGGAAGGGACTGCCGGCGGTGCACCTGGCCAGTGTCGCGATGACCAGCTTCCGGGATGCCTGCGCCCAGCCCGGCCTGTCGCTGCCCGAGATCGCCCGCGCCGTGGACCGCTCAGTCACCCGAGCCGCGGGGGACGAGGACTTCGTGACGGCCGTGTTCGCCGAACTCGACCCGCGCGGCTGGCTCGAGCTCATCACCTGTGGGCACCCGCCGCCGCTGCGGCTCACTGCGGACGGCGGCCTGCAGGCACTGAGCCCGGCCGCGTACGCGACACCGCTGGGCCTGCACCCCGATATCCGGCCATCGACGTTCTCGGTCGGCGCGGGCGACCGGCTGGTTTTCTACACCGACGGCCTGCTCGAGGCGCGCGACCGGGCGGGCCGGTACTTCCGGCTGGAAGACTGCCTCGATACGCTGCGCCGTCCCGACCTGCAGGCCGCCGCGGACGAGCTGCTCGACCGGCTCTCGGCGCATACCGGGTCGCGGCTCGCCGACGACGTCGCGCTGCTGCTGCTCGAGGCAACGTCCCCAGCCGCCCAGCCAGCGGGCGAACCCGCCGCGGCGCTGGTATCAGCCGGTGGCCGCGATGCGCTGGCCACCGCCGGTCTGGGCTAGTGAGCTCGCCGCCCGCAATGTGCAGTCATGCTTCGGATACCCAGGCGGGCCTCGTGCGGCCCAAGGTGGAGGTACTCCGCCGAAGGGACACGAGATGTGCGAACAGCGAGACCTCGAAGGCGTCAGCGCCCTCGTTACCGGGGCCACTTCGGGCATCGGCCAAGCAGCCGCCGAAGAGCTCGGCCGGCACGGCGCCGAGGTAATCGTGCACGGGCGGGACGCGGCCCGCGGCGCCGCGGTGGTCGACACGATCACCGTCCAGGGTGGGAAGGCCCGCTTCGTCGCCGCCGACCTTGCCGATCCGGCCCAGCTTGATCACCTCGTCGAGCAGGCCGGCGCGGTCGATGTGCTGGTCAACAACGCCGGGTTCTCCTGGTTCGGGTCAACCGCGGACCTGGACATGCTGACCTATGACCGGCTTTTTCACGCCAACGTCCGGGCGGCGTACTTCCTCGTCGCCGCGCTGGCGCCGAAGATGGCCGCCCGCGGGAGCGGCAGCATCGTCAGCTTGGGGAGCATGGCTGGCCAGATCGGCCTGGCCGGCTCGGCCGCCTACGCCGCGACCAAGGCCGCCCTGGTGGCGATGACTCGTGCGTGGGCGGCCGAGTTCAGTCCCGCCGGGGTCCGGGTCAATGCCATCGCCGCGGGGCCGGTCCTGACCGCTGGGGCCACCCCGGAACGCATCGAGGCGCTCGGCGCCACGACCCTGCTGGCCCGGCCCGCCGAACCCGGCGAGATCGCCGACGTCATCGCGTTCCTCGCCTCCCTGAAGGCCAGCTATATCACCGGCGCGGTCATCGCCGTCGACGGCGGCCGCACCGCCATCTGACCGTGCCGTCCTGACGCCGGCTATGGCCGGCCCTTACCTCGGGAAAGGGAATGCCCGCATGAGCAATTCGCTGCTGGCCGTCGCCGTTGACTGCGCTGACCCCCCTGGCCTGGCCCGGTTCTGGGCCGACGTCCTCGGGTGGCAGGTCCTGGCAGACTCCACTTCCCGGCACGTGGTCCTGGTCGCCGGCGACCGGGACAGCAGCGAGCCACATCTCGTGTTCAACCAGGTGCCGGAGCGGAAGATCGTCAAGAACCGTCTCCACCTCGACCTCATCAGCGACACCTTCGAGGCGGAGACCGAGCGCCTGCTGAGCCTGGGCGCCCGGAGACTCCGCGACCTGCAGGGAGACAAGTCCCGCTGGATCACCTTCGCCGACATCGAGGGCAACGAGTTCGACCTGGTCGCCGGGTAGCTCCCCCAGGCCATGACCGCGCGCCGCCCGCGGCTCGGACCACGATCGCGCTGGTTAGCCTGGAGTCAGCGTGCCGCAGTGGCGGAGAGGACGGGCGTATGCCAGGCCCCGGGGAAGTGCCGGCGCAGCCGCCTGTGCGCATCATCGGCCGGGAGGGCGGGCTGGCGCGGCTGCGTGGGCTGGTGGATCCGGTCCCCGAGGCGGGCCAGGTGCTGGTGGTGATCGGTGAGGCTGGCATGGGCAAGACCGTGCTGCTGGCGGATACCGCCGGGCGGGCCCGGTCGGCGGGGATGCGGGTGCTGCCGGTCACAGGCCGGGAATCGGAGTCGAAACTGGCGTTCGCCGGGCTGCATCAGCTCCTGCGGCCGGTGCTGCCCAGCGCGGCTGGGCTGCCGGGCCGGCAGGCCCAGGCCCTGCTGGGGGCGCTTGGGCTGACGGCGGACCGGGTTGCTCCCGACCCGCTGCTGACCGGGGTCGCTGTGCTGACCTTGCTGTCGGACCTTTCCGGGCGTTCCCCAGTCCTGGTGGTCGCCGACGACGCGCACTGGCTGGACCGCAGCACGCTGGACACCCTGGCCTTCGCCGGTACCCGCCTGGACGTGGACCGGGTCGTGCTGCTGCTGGGCGCCCGCGGGCAGGCCCCGCCCCCCGGCTTTGACCGCGGCTTCCCGGAGCTGCACCTGGAGCCGCTGTCAACTGCAGACGCCAGCCGCCTGCTCGACGGGCAGCCCCGCCCACCTCAGGGGCGGGCCCGGGCGCAGGTGCTCGCTCAGGCGGCGGGTAATCCCATGGCGCTGATCGAGCTGGCCAAGGTGATCGCCGCCGATCCCGCCGCCAGCCGGCGGTGGGCCGCGGAGCCGCTGCCCCTGACTGACCGGCTGAGCGCCGTCATCACCGCCCGGTTCGCCGCCCTGCCCGGGCCGGCGCAGAGCCGCGCTGCTGCTGGCCACCGTGGCCGACGGCCCGGAGCTGAGCGCGGCCGCCAGCCGCGGCGGGGGGCCGGACGCGCAGGCGTTCGCGCCGGCCGAGCAAGCGGGCCTGGTCACGATAGACCGGGCCGGCCTGCAGTTCTCCCATCCCCTCGTCCGCTCCGCGATCTACCACTCCGCGCCGTTCGCGCAGCGCGCCGCGGCGCACCGCCAGCTCGCCGGCGCGCTGCACGACCAGCCCGACCGGCGCGCCTGGCACCTGGCCGCCGCGGCCCTGAACCCGGACGAGCACGTGGCTTCGCTGCTCGAGGCCACCGCTGCCCAGGCGCAACAGCGCGGCGGCGCGGCCGCCGCCGCGCTGGCGCTGGAACGCGCGGCCGAACTCAGCCCCGACCCCGCCGGCCAGGCCCGCAGACTGGTAGCCGCCGCCTCGGCCGCCGTTCCCACCGGCCAGGCGGACTGGGTCCAGGAACTCGCCACCCGCGCCCTCGCCGTCACGACGGATCCAGAACTGCAGCTGGCCGCCCGCCACGACACCGGATGGGCACTCGCCTACTCCGGCCGGCGCTCAGCCGCGCTGTCAGTGCTCATCTCCGTCGCCGAAGAGGCACCGGCTGACCGGCCGGCCCTCGCCTGGGAGGCCCTCGCGGATGCGGCCTCCGTCGCCTACCTCTCAGGTGCGCCCGCCAGCCGCCAGGCCGTGGGCCGCATGCTCGAATTCCTGGAACACAAAGGGCCGCCGCCCGGCGATGCGCCGCGCGTTGATGTCGGCCCGCGGCGCCTCTGGATACGGGCCTGTATCGACCCGTCCGGCAGCAGAAACCAGGTCGTCCCGTACCTGCACCGCATCGCGCGTTCTGATCTGGACGAGCCGGCTCTGTGGCGAGCCGGGTCCGCCGCCTGGCTCCTGGACGAATCGGACCTGGCGATCCATCTGCTGCAGGACGCCATGCGCCGGCTCCGGGCACCGGGGGTGCGGGGCACCAGCGCCCCGGGCCTGACCGCCCTCGGGTGGGCCTACACCGACACCGGCCGCTGGGACGAGGGGCTGGAAGCGGCCGCCGAAGCCGCCGACCTGGCTGAGGCGAACCACATGGAAACCATTGCCGGGTCCGCTGACGTGATCACAGCCATGATCCTGGCCATGCGCGCCGACTCCGGCGCGGCACGCAGGCATGCGGCCAGGGCGCTCGCCACCACCGACCCCGCCGAAAACGGACTGATAACCACCTGGGCCCGGCGGGCCCTCGGCGTCGCGGCTCTGGCCGACGGCCGCTACCTCTCGGCGTTCACGCAGCTCCGCGGGATGTTCAGCGACGATGGCATGCCTCTGCACAACTACGCCTCCTACCTGGGCGTGGCCGATCTCGCCGCCGCCGCGGTCCGCGCCGATCAGCGGCTGGAAGGACGCGACGTCGTCGAGCACGCGCTCAGCCAGCTAGCCGGAATGGCCTCCCCCCGGCTCGGGCAGCTCATCGCCCGCGCCCGCGGCCTCCTCGCCGGCCCAGCCGAGTCGGCCGCCTATTTCCGCGACGCGCTCGCCGACCCGGCCGGGGACCAGTGGCCATTCGAGCGGGCGCAGCTTCGCCTGGACCACGGCGAATGGCTGCGGCGCCGCCGCCGGATCAACGACGCCAAGCCCGTGCTGACGGAGGCGCTGGGAACCTTCCGGCGGCTAGGCGCCCGGTCATCGGCGCAGCGGGCCGAGGCAGAGCTGCGGGCATGCGGGGTGACGGTCGCCGGGGCGTCCAGTGAGCGCGATGCGCTGTGGGAGCTGACCCCCCAGCAGCGCCAGATCGTCCGCCTGGCCAGCGACGGCCTGACCAACCGCCAGATCGGTGACCGGCTCTTCCTCTCCCCGCGCACGGTCAGCTCGCATCTCTACCGGTCCTATCCCAAGCTTGGGGTAGCCGGCCGAAACCAGCTGCGCGACGTGATCGCCCGCGCCAGCACGCCGGCGCCAGCACCCGAAAACCCCGAAAGCGTGACTCCGCTTTAAGGACCTAGATCGTTGATCGGGAAATGCGGGCAGTTCAGATGTGGTCGTAGGCGATCAGGGACCGCTTGACCGGGGCGCCGATGAGCCAGTTGTGCCAGATGCAGGCGTTGAGGGCGAGGAGCCGCTGGATGATCCGTGCCCAGAGCCCTGCGGGGATGCGGCCCGCCCTTGCTCGTGACGGACGGCCGCGCCCGCGATCCGGCAAAGCCGGTGTCCGCCCGTTCTGGCCGCGCCGGGCTGATGCCGGAGACGTGGCGGCGGGACTGCCGCCGGTGCGGGTCAGCGTTCGTGGCCCGCCCTGAGCCAGGCGATGTAGCTGGCGGCCGCGCGGACGGTGTCGTACTCCGGCTCGAACCCGGTGTCCTGGCGGAGCCGGGTGATGTCAAGAGCGGCGCCTGGCCGGCCGGCGCTGGCCGGGAGGTCGAGTTCGGCCTCGGGCACGGCTTCGCGGATGGCTGCGATCACCTCTGCGTTCGTGGTCACCCGCCCGGACGCGATGTTGTAGGTGCGGTGCTGGAGATGCCCGGCGAGCTGGATCAGCGCTATCGCGCGGCCGGTGTCCTTGACGTAGCACAGGTCGAGCCCGTCGCCGAGGTGCGGCGCGATGAGCAGGGCGGACAGGTCCAGGGGCTTGCCGCTGGCGGCCGCGTGGATGAGCGCGGGTGCGGCGAAGAACGGGTCCTCGTGGCCGAGGGGGCCCCAGGTGCCGGAGATCCGGAGGCTGACGATCTCCGTGCCGGTCGCCTCCGCCAGCTGCTCCCCGAGAAGCTCGGCGATCTTCTTCGACCGCGGGATCGGGTGCGGGGCGGTCAGGAGCACCGGCAGGTCCTCCGTCAGCGGGCCGCTGTGCTGGATGCCGCCGTAGACCCCGAGCGTGCTGGCGAGGCTCACCCGGCGCACGCCCCATTCCGCGGCGACGCGGGCGATGTTGAGGAGCCCGTCGAGCAGGCCCTGGGTGGCCTCGATGCCCCCGGCCGTGCCCCGCGGCGCGGGGTAGCCCGCAAGGTGCACGATGCCGGTGATCTCGTGGCGCCCGCCGATCGCCCGCAGCGAGTCCAGGTCGGCGACGTCGGCCTGCTCCGCGACGACGGGCAGGTCCGCGAGATGCGGGGGGACCTGGCCGCTGCGGCGCTGCATCACGACGCTCGGCTCGCCGAGGCCATGCAGCGCGCGGACGGTGTGGGAGCCGATGAACCCGGACCCTCCAGTGACGAGAATCATCGCGTTCCTTTCGTCGGTCTGACAAATCATCAGTAGAGCTGATGGTCAGCTTACTGATATTATGCGTTGACCCCACCTCGATGGTCGCGCTCCTCGACGCGCTCGAACGCCAGGGAATCGTCGCGCGCAGGCCCTCAGAACAAGACCGGCGGTGCAACATCCTCGCGCTCACCGACCACGGCTGGGAGGTATTCCGGCAGGCAGAGAGCCGGTACTCCGAGACCGAGCGGGACTTCACGGCAACGCTAGGCGACACTGGAGCGGCCGGACTCCGGCAAGCGCTGCAGACCGTGCTCAGCGAGAACGGCCACGCCTGAGCAGGCGCCCGGTCAAGTCCTATCAAGAAGCGGCAGGTCACGCACCCCTACGGCGTGTCGCCGCACCGCCCTCCAGCCACGAAATACCGATCAACGATCTAGGGTGCCGCCTCCGCGGAGCCGGGCCATGCAGTCAGCATGCGGATACCCAACCGCCAGGAGCCGGCGCAGAGTCGAAAGGTGGCTGCGGTAATTGCCCAGCTCCGGATTCGAGCGGAAGGTAACGGCAGCACAGATGCTCAATCAGACCAGCGTCGCCGCCCTGGCCACCGCCCAAGACGTGATGCGACCAGCGAAGGGCGCCGGACGGGCGCCGAGGCGCGGCCTGACCTTGCTGCTGCTGGCCTCGATCGTCGTTTCGTTCCTGGCCGCCTCGAGCGTCCCGACCCCGCTGTATAAGCGCTACGCCGCGCAGTGGGGCTTCTCGCCGCTAGCGACAACGGTCGTGTTCGGCGTCTACGCGCTCGCGGTGCTGGCCAGCCTGCTGACGTTCGGGAAGCTGTCCGACCACGTCGGCCGGCGTCCGGTTCTGCTCACCGCGCTCGTCCTGGAAGCCGTGTCCATGGTCCAGTTCGCGACCGCCGGAGGACTCGGGACGCTGCTAGGCGCCAGGATCGTGCAGGGCGCCGCGACCGGAGCGGTGCTGGCAGCGGCCGGCGCCGCGCTGCTCGACCTGGACCGGCGGCGCGGAGCGCTGGCCAACTCCGCCGCGCCCGGCGCCGGCACAGCCGCGGGCGCGCTCATCTCGGCCCTCGCGGTCCAGTACCTACCCGCGCCGACGCACCTCATCTACCTGGTCCTGCTGGGTGCATTCGCGGCTCAGGCGGCCGGCGTGCTAGGCATGCGGGAGACCGCGCCGTCGCGGCCCGGCGCCCTGCGCAGCCTGGTTCCCGACATCAGGCTGCCGCGAGCGCTGCGCAGCGAGGTGGCCATCGCGGCGCCGGTGCTGTTCGCGGTATGGGCGCTAGCGGGCTTCTACGGCTCGCTCGGCCCGGCTCTCGCCGCGTTCGTCCTGCACTCCTCCTCGGTCGTGTACGGCGGGCTGGGCCTGTTCATCCTCGCCGGGACCGCCTCAGGATCGGCCCTCGCACTCAACCGCGCCAGCGCCCGATCCGTCCTCTACCTGGGCATCGCCGCGCTCACCGCGGGCATCGCGGTGACCCTGGCGGCCACGTCGGCCGGCTCGGCGGTGGCCTTCTTCACTGGCACGGCCATCGCTGGCGTCGGCTTTGGCAGCGGCTTCCAGGGCAGCATCCGGCTCGTCGTCCCACTCGCCGGCGAGCAGGACCGGGCCGGAGTGCTGTCCCTGCTATACGTCGTCGTCTACCTCGGCCTGGGGGTGCCAGCCGTCATTGCCGGTGTCCTGGTCACCCAGGTGAACGGCCTGCAGGCGACGGCCCGCGAGTACGGATCGGCCGTCGTCGTGCTCGCCGCCCTGGCCCTCGCCGGCCTCCTCATGCACCGCCCCCAGAAGGCACCCGCGACGCGGCAGCCGGCCGCAGCGCCTCCGGGGACCTGAAGTCCGCTTGTGGCGTCACCCTTCAACGGTCAGCGTGGCGGCCAGGTACCCGGCAATGTCGGGATCAGCGGGTGCCTCACCCTCGCAGAGTGGGCTCTCAGGTATTGACTGTGCATCAGCTACTTGATACATATCAGCTAATGAACACGGTAGCTGTGGTTACCGGCGCCACTCGCAACCTCGGGCTTGCGCTCGTGCAGGGGCTGGCGAAGCGGCTGGAAGCCGACGACGTCGTCTACCTGACGGGCCCGGATCCCGCGCGGGTCTCCGAAGCGCTGGAGACGGTCACGGCGGCCCGGGCCGAGGTTCACGGTGCGGTGGTCGACGTCTCCGAACCCGACGCCGTTGCCTGTTTCGCCGCGTCGCTTGCCGGGCGGCACGGCGGCGTCGACATCGTCTTCTCCAACCACTACACGCGGATCCAGCCCGATGACGACCCGGCCGAGATGGTCGATCACTACGTCGCTGTCAACAACCTCGGCACGACGAGCGTGCTCCGCGCGTTCGCGCCGTTGCTGCGCGACGGCGCCCGGCTCCTGGTCGTCGCGAGCAGGGCGGGGAGCCTGCGCGTGCTGGCTCCGGTGCTGCACACTCGCTTCGACGGTGACTTGGAATCACTCGACGACGTCGATTCTGCCGTGTGCACGTGGCGAGACGCGGTGCGCGAGGGGCGCGCGGCCGGCGAGGCGTGGCCGGCGTGGATCAACATTCCCTCAAAGATCGGCCAGGTCGCCGCCGTGCGAGTCCTCGCACGGCAGCGGCGGGGGGACGACCTGCGCCGGGGCATCCTGATCGCGGCGGTATGCCCCGGCCTCATCGACACCGGCGCATCGCGGCTGTGGCTGGACATGACCCGCGCGCAAACCCCCGCCGAGGCCGCCGGGGGGCTGCTTGACCTCGCGCTCGGCCCGGACCCGGATCCGGGGTTCTACGGCGAGCTCGTGCTGTCCGGGACGGTCGTGCCGTGGAAACCCTAGGCTGAGAGATCGCCGGGCATGTCAACACCAGCGGACCGGCCCATCGGCATGGTGCTGAAAAGGGCCGAACAGGCAATGCTGCGCGCCAAGAGCGCCGCGCTCAAGCCCGCTGGCCTGACACTGGCGCAGTACGTCGCGCTCGCCGAGCTCGCCCGGCAACCGGGAATCACCGGCGCGACTCTCGCGCGGGCCGCCCTGGTCACCCCACAGGCGATGATCGTCGTGCTCAGGTCACTTGAGGAGCAAGGGCTCATCGTGCGCTCGCCGCACCCGCGTCATCCGAACGTGCTCGAGCTGCACATCACCGACGCAGGCTGCGAGGTGCTGGATGCGGCGCGGCACCGAGTCGAACCGGTGGAGCGGCGCGTCACGGACGCTTTCTCGCCCGAAGAGCTCGAAGCCCTGGGTGCCTTGCTCACGCGATGGATCGAGGCGCTCGGTGGCGACTGAGCTCGAAGGCGCTCCCGTCGCCCTTCACCATCAAGGTGCCAGGCGTCGTGCTGCGCGACCTTGCCCGCTCCGGGCGCCAACCCCAGCGGCCGATGCACAGTCCCGGCCCGTTTACTGATGAGCGTGGAGATACGAGAGCTGCGGGCCTTCGCGGTAGCCGCCGAAGAAGGCAGCCTGTCGGCGGCCGCGCGCCGGCTGCACCTGAGCCAGTCCGCGCTGTCGCAGACCATCCAGTCCCTGGAACGCCAGCTCGGCGTCCAGTTGCTGCTGCGCAGCCGCACTGGGGTCACCGCCACGGAGGCCGGGGCGATCCTGCTGCGCGAGGGCCGCGCGCTGCTGGCGCAGTACGACCAGATGCTCGCGGGCGTCGCCCGCCGGGACAGAGCCGGCCCCCGCATCCTCAAGGTGGGCATCCCGCTGGAACTGCCAGCCGATCTGCTGCCCGGCGTGCTCGCGGAGCTGAGTACCACGTTTCCGCTGACCCGCGTCGAGGTAAGCCATGCCTCGAGCACCGCCCAGCTGGCTGAGCTGGAGCTGGGGCAGCTCGACGTCGCCCTGGCCCGTGAGTGCCCCGCCGATCCCCGGTATGACGCGGTGCTCGCCGTCGAAGAAGCGCTGGGCGTTGTCCTCGCGACCGTCCAGGCCGACAAGCTCGCCGACAATTCCGGTATCCGGCTGCACCGGCTCGCCGGGCTGGACTGGACCGGGTTTCCACGGTCCGAGGCGCCGGTCTGGTATGACCAGATCGTCGCCACGTTGCGCGTGCACGGCATCGCACTGGATCACCAGTCTGCGCCCGGGGAAGGATCACTGATTGCCGAGGTCAAATTCGCCGCGGTAGGCACCGGACGCGCGTTCGCACTGGCCCCGCCAGACTGGGCCCAGACGCTGCCGGAGAGCGTGACCTGGCGGCCGCTGATCGGTAGCCCTCTCGTCCGCCGGACCTGGGCGGTCTGGACGGCCAGCTCCCGGCGCCGCGACCTGGCCGCGCTGGTCGCGGCGCTCGACGTCACGTAGCCGGCCCGGGCCGCCGGGATGAAGCCGGGCTTATGACCGACATCGGTAATGCCGTTGACCGGAACGCAATCGCGGCTGGCGGCTCCTGGTTCCAGTGATCGGCGCACAGCCGTGCGCACCCGATCCACCCAAGAGGAACCACTGATATGACGAACGACCTGACCGGATCCACCGCCCTGGTCACCGGCGGCAACAGCGGCATCGGCCGCGCCGCCGCGCTGCGCCTCGCCCGGCTCGGCGCCCACGTGGTGCTGTCCGGGCGCGACGCCGGCCGCGGCGAGCAGGCCGCCACGGCCATCCGCGCCGAGGGCGGCCGCGCCGACTTCGTGGCCGCCGACCTGGGCGATGAAGCCAGCGCGCGGCAGCTGGCCAGGCGGGCGACCGAGCTCGGCGGCGGGCACGTCAACATCCTGGTGAACAACGCGGGCATCTTCCCGTTCGGCCCGACCCACGAGGCCAGCGAGGCCGATTTCGACCGTGTGTTCGCGGTCAACGTCAAGGCCCCGTTCTTCCTGGTCGCCGAGCTGGCGCCCGCGATGGCCAAGCGCGGGCACGGCGCGATCATCAACGTCACCACCATGGTCGCCGAGTTCGGCGCGCCGGAGATGGCGCTGTATGGCTCCAGCAAGGCCGCGCTGGTCCTGCTGACCAAGTCCTGGGCGGCCGAGTACGGCCCGGCCGGGGTACGGGTCAACGCGGTGAGCCCGGGCCCCACCCGCACCGAAGGCACCGCGGCCATGGGTGAGGCGCTGGACCAGCTCGCCTCGGCTGCCCCGTCCGGTCGGCCCGGCCTGCCAGAGGAGATCGCCGACGCCATCACCTACCTGGCTAGCGACGCGGCCAGCTTCGTGCACGGCGCGGTCCTGCCCGTCGATGGCGGCCGGATCGCCGTCTGACCCGGCCTGGCGGCCTTGGGTACAGCTATGCTCCCCCGCTCCTGGCCCGGCCGAGGTCGGCGGCCGCGCTCGCGCGCAGGTGCTGGAGCTGGCTGGGGGCCGGGCACCAGGTCGAGGCGAAGCTGCTGGTGTCCCAGCCGGCCAGGCGCGCGCCGGCCTCGTAGGCGCTCTGGCAGAACGCCAGCAGGGTGGTCCGGGGGTCGCGGGCGGCGCGGACCGTCGCATAGGGCAGGACCGCCAGCGATCCGGAGCCCGACTCGGTCCAGGTGCCAGCCGGCAGTGGCTGATCACGCAGCCCGGCGGGCTCCGGGGCGGTGTAGGAGTAGTAGGCCGCGTCGCCGAGGGTGTCGTCACCGGGCCAGAATCCGAACGAGATGACCTCGTGGGTGTAGGCCTCCTGGGTGACCCGGTCAGCGGCCAGCGGGGGCGCCGGCAGGCCGGAGAACCGGGTGACGGCGAGGTCGAGGCTGTGCCAGAACAGGTGCACCGGGCTGATCTTGCCGTTGAACCAGCCGCTGAACTCCTCGAACACCGAATCCGACCAGTCCAGGACCTGGCCGAACCGGCTGATCGCCTCGCGGTCCCAGGAGGCGTGGGTCACGTCCTGGGTAAACGGCGTGGTCATGGGGACCCCGAACGGCTCTTCCCTGATCGTGACGTCGATGCCCAGCTCGCCGAGGATCGCGTGGACGCGGGCGTCGAAGTCGGCGACCGGCACTCCGCCGCCCAGGCCGAACGATCGGGTGCGCCCGTCCGCGGTCCGTACCACAACGGCGTGCTCGATGAAGTCGATCGTGATCTCGAACGTGGTGCCGTGGTGATGCAGCCGCCGGGTCGTGAGCCCGCGGACGTCAACGTACAGCGGGACGTTCCACCAGTGGTTGCGCGGCGCCGTGCTGGCCAGCCGGATCTTCCCGATGATCTGGCCGTACAGGTGCAGCGTGTCCTTGGTCCGGCGCCAGCCGGCCAGGTGCAGCTCCGGCAGGCTCACGGGACCAGCGCCCGCACCAGCGCGGCGGCGTCGTGACGGCCCCGGTACACCACGCCGTCGATGAACAAGGTCGGGGTGCCCAGCACCTCCGCGGTGGCCTTGCCGCTGTCCACGTCACGGCGTACCCGGGCCGCCGTCGCGGCGGCGGCCCGGTCGGCGTCGAACCGCGCCACATCGAGCCCGAGTTCCGCCGCGTACCGGCGCAGGTCCGCGTGTTCGAGCGCCTTCTGCCGGTGGAACAGCCGGTCGTGCATGTCCCAGAACCGGCCCTGGGCGGCGGCGGCCTCGGCCGCCTCGGCCGCGGCCAGCGCGTGCGGGTGGATCCCGGTCAGCGGAAAGTGCCGGAAGGCGAACCGGACACCGTTGCCGAGCAGGCCCTCGACCAGTTCGATCTGCCGGAACGCCTGCCGCGAGTACGGGCATTCGTAGTCGCCGTACTCGATGACCAGGCGGCCCGCTGGCGAGCCGCGGACGTGATCAACTGCCTCGTCCAGCGGCTCAAGGAGCGGCCGGGACTCCCCGGGCAGTGCGCTGCGCGTCATGGCGGATCTCCTGCTGTGGGCTGGCTGGCGGCGAACCCGGCTGGGCCTGGCCGCTCAGAATCCGACCACCT
Source organism: uncultured Actinomycetes bacterium (assembly GCA_963717125.1). Lineage (GTDB taxonomy): Bacteria > Actinomycetota > Actinomycetes > Streptosporangiales > Streptosporangiaceae > RYN-230. The sequence goes on along the minus strand of CAVQVG010000015.1, from coordinate 417,611 downwards.
GCCGGATCAGGACGATGTGGATGCGGCCGGGGAGTTCCTGATGGATCTCGAGGATCTTCCCGACCGAGCTGTGCTGCCCGTAGGCCGCCTGGGCGCGGGCGTCCTCCAGCGGCAGGCTGTGGGTGTAGATCCGCTCGTGCGCGGCCTTCAGGTCAGGGACGAGCTTCTGCGCGCCGACGGCGAAGATCACGCTGGCCGCGCCCCAGGCGTAGGAGGCGAGCTGGCTGCCCGACGCCGAGGCGATGACGAGCGTGCCGTCGCGGGTGATGGCGTGGACGCTGCCCAGGGCGTAGTCGGGCTGGCCGCCGATCACCTTCATCTCCTGCGCCTGCGTCGCGAAGTCGAGCGCGAACATCTTGTTCCGCGCCGATTCGTAGGGCCCGCCGTCGTTGACCGCGTCCGCGATCCCGGTCTTGGTCAGCGTCACCGAGGTGTTGGTCATCACCGAGGAGCCGGCCGGGATGCGGGCCAGCACCGCGTCCCGCGCGGCGTCGAGGCTATCGACGGCCTCGACGCTGAACCCGTGCTCTTCGAGTGCCAGCACCGTGTCCGCGAGCACCTGCTCGTCAGGCAGCCGTGAGTAGCGTTCAGAAGCATGGGTCGTGCTGGGCTCGGGCAGCGTGCGGTCGGGCATGATGGACCTCTCGTGGGTGTTGAGCCTGAGGTGAGGGCGCTGGGCAGGCTGCCCGGCGCTAGCGGCAGCGACGAGTGGACGTGCGGGTCATGCAGATAAGCCTGCGGTCAGGCGGGCCGCGTTCGCATCCGCCAGTGGCCAGCCAGCGCCGTCGGCCAGGCCGGTAGCGGTGCCGGACTGATGGCGATACCGTCCCCCCTCCCGGAGCGAGCGGCGGGGCTCACCGGCCGGGGCAGCGAATCTGCCGTGCTGGACACGCTCATCAGCGCTGTCCGCGGCGGGCAGAGCCGGGTGCTCGTGGTCCGTGGTGAGCCGGGTGTGGGCAAGACGGCCCTGCTGGACTACCTGGCCGGGAACGCAGCCGGGTGCCGGGTACTGCGTGCCGCCGGCGTCCAGTCGGAGATGGAGCTGGCGTTCGCCGGGCTGCACCAGCTGCTGGCGCCGATGCTCGAGCGCATCGAGCGTCTCCCGGGTCCGCAGCGCGATGCGCTGCGGACCGCGTTCGGCGTCAGTCCCGGGCCGCCGCCGGACCGCTTCCTCCTCGGCCTGGCCGTGCTGAGCCTGCTCTCCGACGCCGCCGGGGAGCGGCCACTGATCTGCCTGGTCGACGACCAGCAGTGGCTCGACCGCACCTCGGCGCAGGTGCTGGCGTTCGTGGCCCGCCGCCTGCAGGCCGAGCCGGTCGGCGTCGTCTTTGCCACCCGGGCCCCGGAGGATCCAGTGGGATTGCCGGAGCTGCTGGTCGGGGGCCTGCCGCCGGGCGATGCGCGGGCGCTGCTGGACTCGGTGCTCACCGGGCCGGTGGACGCGCGGATCCGCGACCAGATCGTCGCCGAGACGGGCGGCAACCCGCTCGCCCTGCTGGAGCTGCCCCGGGGGCTGACGCCGGCGGAACTGGCGGGCGGGTTCGGGCTTCCCGGCGCGGTGCCGCTATCGGGCCAGATCGAGGAGAGCTTCCGGCGGCAGTTCGCCGCCCTGCCGGAACAGACCCAGCGCCTGCTGCAGCTCGCGGCGGCCGACCCGGCCGGTGACCCGTTGCTCGTGTGGCGGGCCGCCGGCGGCTGGGGATCCCGGTTCAGGCGGCGACCCCGGCGGCCGCGGCGGGCTTGCTCGAGTTCGGCACCTGCGTGCGGTTCCGGCATCCGCTGGCTCGCTCGGTCGCCTACCAGGCGGCGTCACTGCCGGACCGCCAAGCCGCGCACCGCGCCCTGGCGGAGGTCACCGACCCGCGCCTCGATCCGGACCGCCGCGCCTGGCACCATGCCCAGGCCGTGTCCGGGCCCGACGAGGACGTCGCGGCGGAGCTCGAGCGCTCGGCGGGCCGGGCGCAGGCACGCGGCGGCCTGGCCGCGGCGGCCGCGTTCCTGGAACGCGCGGCGACACTGACCCCGGAACCGGACCGCCGGGCGTGGCGCCTGCTGGCGGCGGCCCGGGCCCAGCGCGACGCAGGCACGCTGGAGGCGGCCCTGGGACTGCTGGTCGCGGTCGAGTCCGGCCCACCCGACACGCTGCGGACCGCCGAGGTGGAGTACCTGCGCGGGCAGATCGCGGCGGAGCAGCGCCGCAGCAGCGACGGTGCCCGGCTGCTGCTCAGCGCGGCCAGCCACCTCGATCCGCTCAACGCCAGCCGGGCCCGGGAGACCCATCTCGAGGCGCTGGTGGTCGCGATGTGGGCGGGTGACCTGGACCGCCCCGGCCAGCTGCGGGAGGCAGCCGCGGCCGCGCTCGCCGCGCCCCCCGGCCCGCAGCCGCCGCGCCCGGTGGACCTGCTGCTGGACGCGTTCGCGACGCGGGTGACCCACGGCTACGCGGCGGCCGGGCCGCCGTTGGCCCGCGCGCTTGAGGCCGTCCTCGAGGTGCCCGGCGGCACCGATCCGGAAGCCGGCCACTGGCTGTGGTCAGCCGGCGGGAAGGCCAGCCAGATCGCCGCCCAGGAACTCTGGGACGCCGAAGCCTGGCATGCCCTGGCGGCCGGGCCCGCCCGGGTCGCCCGGGAAGCGGGCGCGCTCGTGCAACTGCAGTTCGTGCTCAACTTCCTGGCCATGCCGCTCCTGCTCGCCGGGGAGCTGAGCGCGGCCGCGCAGCTGCTGGACGAGGATCGCCTGATCGCCGACGCGACCAGGAATCCGGCCGTGGCCTATACCGCGATGATGCTCGCGGCCTGGCGTGGCCAGGAGGAACCGGCCGCGGAGCTGATTCAGGCCGCCATGCGCGACGCCGCCGCGCGCGGTCAGGGCAGGCTGCTCGACCTGGCGGCGTGCGCGAGCGCGGTGCTCTATAACGGGCTCGGGCGGCCCGACGCCGCCCGGGATGCGGCCTGGCGCGCCTTCGAGGATGACCCGGTGGGATACGGGCCGTTCATCGTCCCCGAGCTGGCCGAGGCGGCCGCCCGGACCGGTGACGTCGCGCTGGTCAAGGCGGCCCTCGCGTGGCTGTCGGAGCGAACCCAGATCAGGCCCACCGACTGGGTGCTGGGGATCGAAGCCCGCGTATATGCCCTGCTCAGCGACGGTGCCGCCGCCGAGAGCCGGTACCGCGAGTCGATCGGGCGGCTGACCCGGACCGGGCTGCGCACCGAGGTCGCCCGCGCCCATCTGCTGTACGGCGAGTGGCTGCGCCGCGAGACCAGGCGGGTTGACGCCCGGGCGCAGCTGCGGACCGCCCACGAGATGTTCGCCTCGATGGGGGCGGAGGCGTTCGCCGATCGCGCCCGCCGCGAGCTGCTGGCTACCGGCGGGAGTGTGCGCAAACGCACGGTGGCCGCGGCTGGCCAGCTGACGGCCCAGGAGGCCCAGGTCGCGCGGCTGGCCCGGGACGGCCTCTCGAACCCGGAGATCGCGACCCGGCTGTTCATCAGCCCGCGCACGGTCCAGTACCACCTGCACAAGGTGTTCGCCAAGCTCGGCATCAGCTCGCGCGGCCAGCTCGACCGCGTCCTACCGGAATCCGGGTCAGCTACCCGGTAGGCGTAGCCTGCGCTCGGAGGGCGGGAGGAGCTTCATTGCAGCTGACGATTATCGGTGCCGGTGCCATCGGCGGCACGATCGGTGCCCATCTGATCCGTGACGGCCACGACGTCCTGCTGTGCGACGCCGATCCCGCCCACGTCGAGGCGATCAACCAGCGCGGCCTCACTATCTGCGGACCCGTCGAGAACTTCACGGTGCAGGCGAGGGCCGTGCTGCCGGGGGCCCTCCCGGCAGCACTGGCGCGGGCGGCCGTTGCCGTGAAGAGCCACCACACCCCGGCCGCGGCCGAGTTGCTGCGCGGGCGGCTCGATCCTGACGGGTACGTCGTCAGCTTCCAGAACGGGCTGACGGCCGACGCGTTGTCCGCGGCGGTAGGCCCCGGCCGGGTTATCGCCAGTTTCGTCAACTTCGGCGCGGACGTGCTTGAGCCGGGGCGGATCATGCAGGGCAATGTCGGCACCTTCCGGGTCGGCGAACCCGGTGGGGGCATCAGCGAGCGGGTGCTGGAACTGGCCGGCGCGCTGCCCTACGCGCAGGCCACCGACAACATCATGGGCTTTCTCTGGGGCAAAGAGGCCTACGGGGCCATGCTGTGGGCTGGCGCGGTATCGGATCTGTCGATCGCCGATTCCCTGGAGGACCCGAAGTGGCGGCCGCTGATGCTCGCGATCGCGCGGGAGGTGCTGGCCCAGGCGCCGGTCCGGCCCGAGGGTTTCGACGGCTTCGAGCCCGACGATCTTGAGGGGTCCCTGGCCCGGCTGGTCGTGTTCAACCAGCAGAGCGCGAAGTCGCACAGCGGCATCTACCGCGATCTGATGGTCCGCAAGCGCAAGACCGAGGTCGATGGCCAGCTCGGCGACCTGAAGGGGCCGCTGACCTCGTTGACCGCGGAGCTGATCCGGGCGATCGAGCGCGGCGAGCGGACCTGTGAAGTCGCCAACCTCGAGCTGCTGGCCGCCTACGAGGCAGCGATCCGCCTGGGCCGGCCGCTGCACGCCGTGGTCAGCGTGTTGCCCGCCCCCGTCCGCCGGCCCGGCGGCGACCTGCACGGCGTCCCCATCGCGGTGAAAGACCTGATCGACATCGCCGGGAACCCACGCGGTAACGGGAACCCGCACGATATGCGCGGCCCGGCCGCGGCCAGTGACGCCCCGGTGATCACTGCCCTGCGCGAAGCGGGGGCGGAGGTGTTCGCGACGACTTCCCTCCTGGAGTACGCGGCCGGGGCGACGCACCCGGATGTGCCCGAGGCTCGCAACCCGTTCGACCCCGGACGGACCGCCGGGGGGTCCAGCGGCGGCTCGGCTGCCCTGGTCGGCGCCGGTGCATGCGCGGTGGCCCTCGGGACCGACACCGGGGGCTCGGTCCGCATTCCAGCGCACTATTGCGGGATCGTCGGTTTCAAGCCGTCCTTCGGGGCCATCGACGTGGCCGGCGTTCAGCCGCTCGCGCCGTCACTCGATCATGTGGGGATCCTCGGCGCTGACGTCGCGATCACCGCCAGGGTCTTCGCCGCCGTCACCGGCGCCGCGGCTATGGGGCCGTGGGCCACGCCGCGGGTGGCGGTCGCCCAGCCGCAGCTGGAGCACCCGGACATCCAGCCGGCCGTGGCTGCTGCCCTGCGGGAGGCGGTTGACCGGCTGGACCGGGCGTTTCCGGTGACCGAGGTGGACGGGTCCGTCCTGGCCGAGGTAGCCGGGACCTTCGACGACATCTTGCTGTGGGAGGCCTGGCAGCTCCACCGCAGCCAGGTGGAGCGTCACCCGGAGCGGTACGGGCCGGAAACGCTCCGGCTGCTGAGCACGGCCGCCACGATCAGTTATGGCGCCTACCAGGCCGCCTGCCGGCGCCGCGATGAGCTGCTGCCGCTGGCGGCGGACGTGTACCGCGGTGCGGATGTGCTGCTCACCCCAGCCGCCCCGTTCACCGCCCCGGCCACGACCCCGCCGGTGGATACGCCAGCGGGAGCGATGGAGGGGCTGTTCACCGCCGTTTTCAACGTCACCGGGGCGCCGGCGCTGGTGCTGCCGTGCGGGTGGGATGAGAACGGGCTCCCGATCGGGCTGCAGCTATCCGCACCGCTGCACGCTGACCTGCGGTTGCTCGCGGCGGCGAGCCTTATAGAGAACGCCCTTGCCTTCGAGCGGCGCGTCCCAGCAGCGCGGTCCAGCGCTGGCTAGCCGATCCAGATGGATTGCAGCGCGCGGTAGACATTCCCGCCGATGACGGCGCGCACCGCCTCGTCGCCGAACCCGTGCTGGACCAGCCAGCCGCAGATGTTGGCGAAGTTCTCGGTGGGATTCTCCAGCCCGTCGACATAGGCGACTGGGTCGAAATCCGGCCCCCGGGTGGCCCCTCCCAGGCCGAGCAGGCCGGCGAAGATCCGGTGCAGCTGCACGTGATCGCCGTAGAGCGTGTCCGGCCCGAACGCCACATGGTCGATGCCGACAAGATCAATGCAGTAGCGGAAGTGGTCCATGACCGACTCGATCGTGTGCCGCGGATGCGCAGCCGACAGCGTCGTGTGCGGGGCGGCCGACATCCCGATCACGCCGCCGGTCCCGGCCACCGCGCGCAGCACGTCGTCGGGTTTCATCCGGGGAGTGGCCCAGACCGCCCGGGCGCCGGCGTGGGTCAGCAGCACCGGCCGGTCACTGTGCCGGCATACGTCGAGGGCCGTGCGGTCGGAGGAGTGCGAGACATCGATGGCCAGTCCGAGCTTGTTCATCCGGGTCACCGCCCGGCGGCCGAGGGCGGTGAGGCCGCCATCGGTCTCCTCGCCCAGCCCGCTGCCGAGCGCGTTGGCGTCGGAGTAGGCGATCCCGATCTGCCGCAGGCCGAGGCCGTAGAGCACGTCGAGGCGGTCGATCTCGTTCTCGATCGGCGTCGCCGCCTCCAGCCCGAAGACCAGGCCCACCCGCCCGCTGCGGTGCGCTTCGTCGATGTCCGCCACCGTGCGGATCGCCAGCACGCCGCTGGCGTGGGCGAGGTCGGCCTGGCGCATCCCGAGGTCGGTGATGATGTCGTCCCAGCGCCACGGGGCCTTCCCGGTGACGCAGGCGGTGCCGTCCATCATGTTGTCGAACACGGCGGTCATGCCCGATGCGGCCAGGCCGGCGTAGCCGGCGTGCTGACGGCCAGTGCGGTAATACTCGGGGGTTTCCTCCATCCGCAGCGGGAAGCGGGCGGGATGGTCGTGCAGGCTGATCACGAGGCTGTCCCGGAGCAGCCGCTGGGCTCGCTCCTGCTGCTCCGCGGTCAGGCCGGCGGCGTACGGCGGCACCCGGCCGAACTCGGGCGCCAGCTCGAAACTGCGGAAGTCCGCACCCGCGGTGAGGTAGGAGTAGGCGGTGTAGCCGCGGTCAGCCACGCTGCGCCCCGTCTCCGGCGCCGGCCAGGCGGTGCGGGCCGTCGGCCAGCAGCCGCCAGAGTTGCTCCCACGCCCGCATTCCCTCGCGCAGCAGGCGGATGCGCAGGTACTCGTTGGGCGCGTGCAGCTTCTCGTCCGCGGTCGAGAACGAGAAGAACAGCGTCTTGGCCCCGAGCACCTGCTCGAACAGCGCGGTGGCGGGCAGGGTGCCGCCGATGCAGGCCAGCAGGACCTGCTGGCCGGGGTAGACCTCCTCGAGCGCGGCGGTGGCCGCGCGGATGGCCGGGTGATCGGCGGCGATGGTGTAGGCCGGCACCCGGGCGTCGTCCGGGCGCACCGTGACGCGCGCGCCGGTGGCCGGCTGCGCGGCGACATGGGCGACGATCGCCTCGATCACGGTGTCCGGGTCCTGGCCGGGCACCAGGCGGCAGGACACGTTGGCCACCGCGACATGAGGGATCACGGTGTACTTCCCGCCGCCCCGGACGCCGTTGACCTCGAGCGTCGGCCGCTCCCAGAGGCGCTCCAGGGTGGTGAACCCGGCCTCGCCGTGCGCCTCGGTCAGGCCGAGTTCACGGAGGTATTGCGTTTCGTCAAAAGGGACACTGGCGATCTCCCGCCGGCGCTGCGGGCTCAGCCGGGGAATGCCGTCGTAGAAACCGGTCACGGCGACCGTGCCATCCGGGTGGTGCAGGCTGGCCAGGATCTCGCTGAGCGCGTGCAGCGGGTTGGCGACCGTCCCGCCGTACCGCCCGGAATGCAGGTCCGTGCTGGCGCCTTCGACGGTGATGTCCATCGAGACGAGCCCCTTGGAGGCCAGCGCGAGCGACGGCTCGCTGGGCCGCCACATCGCGCCGTCCGCGGAGATGACCAGGTCAGCCGCTAGCTCTCCGGCGTGCTCGCGGAGGAACGCCGGCAGGTGCGGGCTGCCGATCTCCTCCTCGCCCTCGAACAGGAACTTGACGTTGAGCGGCAGGGCGCCCTCCTGGGCCAGGAATGCCTGGGCGGTTTTCAGCACGATGTACACCGGTCCCTTGTCGTCCGTGACGCCCCGGCCGCGGACGACGTCGCCGTCCACGGTGAGCTCGAACGGGGGACTGAGCCACTCCGCCGCCGCGCCCGTGGGCTGCACGTCGTAGTGCCCGTAGACGAGGATGGTGGGTGCCTCGCCGGCGTGCCGCCACTCGCCCCGGACGACGGGATGGCCGTCGGACTCGACAAGCCGGCCGCCCGCGAACGCGAGCTGCCCGGCCAGCCACTGCGCCGCGGCGCGCATTGTTTCCGGGCTCGCGTCCCGGCTGACGCTGGGCACGGCGACGAAGCCGGCGAGCTCCCGCAGGTAGCCGGCGTCGTCGGGGTCAAAGGAAAGCATGTCCGCCGTCGATCGAGATCGTCTGCCCGGTCACCCAGGAGGACCGCGGCGCGGCGAAGAATTGCACGCCGTTGGCGATGTCCGCGGGCTCGCCCAGCCGCCGCATCGCGATGCCCTGCACCAGTTCCGCCTGGCCCGCCTCGCCGTAGCTGGCCCACTGCCGCTCGGTGGTCGGGTTGGACAGGACAAAGCCGGGGGCGATGCAGTTGACCGTGATGCCGAACGGCCCGAGTTCGTGCGCCATCTGCCGGGTGAACCCGATCTGGCCCGCCTTAGCGCTGGCGTACGCCTGGATCCCGGTCAGGCTGACGGTGCGGCCAGCTCCCGACGAGATGTTGATGATCCGGCCCCAGCGGCGCTCCTTCATTCCCGGCACCACCGCGCGGGTGCACAGGAAGGTGCTGGTCAGGTTGGCGTCGACCACCGCTCGCCAGTCGTCCTCGGTGACTTCCTCCACGGGGTGGCCAACCTGCCCGCAGACCCCGCCGGCGTTGTTGACCAGGATGTCAACGCCGCCGAGCCCGGCGAAGAACCGGCGTACCTCAGCGGCGCTGGTGAGGTCGGCCTCGTCCTTGTCCACCCCGTGCACCGCGGCGCCGTCGCCGCGCAGCGCCTCGGCGATCGCGGCACCGATGCCGTGCGCCGTGCCCGTCACCACCGCGGTCTTTCCGGCGAGCCCGGCCGTCATCGGACCCAGCCGTCCTCGAGCAGGGCCCGGACCTCGGCTACCCCGGCCGCCCAGACGGCCTGCATGTCGCTGTCCGGGCGCGCGTAGGCGCCGCCCAGCACGCCGTCGGGCGCCGCGGCCCGGATCTGCTCGGGATCAAGCCGCCCGGCCAGTTCCGGGGGAATGACCGGCGCGGCGCCAGCGGGTAGCTCGGCGCCTGCCACCCGGGTCCACGGGAAGTTCTCCACCCAGCCCCCGTGCAGCTGATCGGGGTCGAACTGGGCGGCGGCGGCCGCCGTCTGCGGCGCGTTGTACCAGCTGTGAAACAGCACCTGGACCTGCTCCGGGCGCGGCTGGCAGATCCACTCGCGGATGAACCCGGTGACCGGGGAGTTGCCGCCATGCCCGTTGATGATGGCAATGCGGCGGAAGCCCTGCGCCGCGAGCCCGTCGAGGAGGTCCCTGAGCACCTCGATGTAGGTGGTGATCCGCAAGCTCATGCTGCCCGGGAAGGCCGCGAAGTACGGAGCCATCCCGAACGCGAGTACCGGGAGGACGGGGACGCCGAGCGGCTCCGCCGCCTCGACCGCCACCCGCTCGGCGAGGATGGCGTCGGTCCCCAGCGAAAGGTAGCCGTGCTGTTCGGTCGAGCCGGTGGGCAGCACGATCCGGTCGTCCCGGGTCAGGTAATCCTCGATCTGCATCCAGTTGGCGTCAAACACCCTCATTTGACGAAGTACCAGTTCTCCGGGTTGATGCTGAGCGTCGGGCTCTGCGGCAGGACGCCCTTGAGGTTGTTGGCCACCTCGGTCAGGGTGTAAGCGGCGTTCGGCTGATATTCGACCGGCAGCTGGGGCGCCAGGTAGTCCTGCCAGTTGTACATGTACTGCAGGTTGGCGCTGGTCAGCGTCTTGCTGATCATCGCGTCGTTGGTGGTGTTGCAGTACCCGCCGGAGTTCGCGACCGCCCCGCACTCGAACAGCTCGTCGCCGGTGGGCAGGTAGTCGGGCGAGAACGACCAGCCGAACCCCCAGTTGGCCAGGTCCCAGCCGCACGAGGACTTGGTGACCACGCAGTTGCCACCGGCGACCGAGATCACCTCGGCGAACGGCTTGGGATCGAGGTTCAGCTTGATGCCGACCCCCGCCGCGTTGGACTGCAGCTGGGTCATCTCCGACCCGACCCAGGAAACCCCGGATTCGTAGGCGAAGTTGAAGTTCAGCCCGGTCCCCTTCGTGATCCCCGGACCGCACTTGGCCGGGTCGGTGCAGGTGCTGACGCCGTTCGGGACCACGGTCCAGCCGTGGCTGGCCAGCAGGCTCTTGGCCTTGCCCGGGTTGTACGGGAACGGGTCACCCTGCTTGCCCGTGGACGAGAGCCACTTGGTGGCCGGGGTGGCGGCGACCGGGCCCACGGTGACCGACCCGTACCCCCGCAGCGGGCCGGAGATGATCGCGGACTGGTGCATCAGGTACGCCATGGCCTGGCGGAAGTACAGCTGCTTGAAGATGGCGGCGTGGTCGGAGACGGTGGACTGGAAGTTCATCGCGTAGTAGTCGATGCCCCAGGGGTACAGCGGGGCCAGCGTGAAGCCCTTCAGCGGGTTGCTGCCGGCCGCCGCGTTGGCCGGCTTGGCCGGCGCGTCCTGGTCCGGCAGGTAGCCAAAGTCGATCTTGGTGCTGGGGCTCGGCGACTGGAGCACGTTGAACTCGGCGGCGTCGGTGGTGAACGGCACCTCCTGGAACGCCGCCAGCTTCGGTTTCACCGGCCCGGAGTAGGACTTGTTCGGCACGTAGGTGACGTGCCCGTCGGCGTTGAACGCGCTCAGCCGCCACGGCCCGTCCACGATGCCCCAGATCGGCGAGGACGCGTACGTGCTCTCGTCCTTGGCCTGCGCGTTCAGGTAGTTATAGACGGCGGCGCAGTCGCTGACCTTGGTGGCGCAGCTGCTCGGGCCGCTGGCGGTCCGGTCCCAGGCCGCGGGCATCGGCGTCACCTGGCTCAGCTCGTTGTAGAGGAACCAGGTCGAGGAGTACGACTTGTCCATCGTCATCGTCAGGCTGGTCGGGCTGACCACTTTGATGTCCGATACGTTCTTCGGGAAGCCGGTGTAGGCGCCGTAGTTGTCCGGCTCGGCCAGCTCCATGTTCAGCCAGAACATCACGTCCGTCGCGGTCACCTGGGTGCCGTTCGACCACATGTAGTGCTTCAGCGTTATCGTCAGCTTCCGCCCGCTCACGGTCGGCAGGTTGGCCACGCTCAGCGAGGGATTTACCACCGGCTGGCCGTTCTGGCCGAACCAGTACAGCGGCCGGTACATCAGGTACTGGAAATCGAACAGGTTCAGGTTGCTGATGTTGGCGCTGTTGACGTACGGGAAGATGTACGTCGGCGGGCTGGACGGCGGTTCCGCCCAGACGGCGGTGCCGCCCTTGACCGGGGTGGTCCCCGACGACGTAGGGCTGCTGCTGCCGCCGCAGCCCGCCGCGACCAGCGCCAGCGCGGCCGCAGCCGCCGCCAGCAGCCGGCCGTGGAGCCTGGACCGTGATGTGGTTCGCTGTGCGGGCACTGACCTCATGGCTGCGGTTCCTTCCGGCGACCGTCGGAACGCAATCGTTAGCACCCCAGCCCAGCACGCCGTGATCTACCCCGTCTAGTGGCGTGGTCGCGGATAGTCTCAGCTGGGACGCTACCGTGACGTGCGCGTGATCATCAGGCGCCCAGGCCGAGCAGCAGCCCGTCCGCGGCCACCGCCGGCGAACTGGTCACGAAGATCAGGACGCCATCGGACGGCGCCGTGATGGTCTCCAGGATCTCGCTGCCGTCGATGCTGCTGACGGTGCCGAGGACCTGTCCCTCGGTCACCGCGCCGCCTACCGGCGCCGCGGGCGCCCACCAGCCTTCGTGCACGCAGCGTAGCCACAGGAACCGCCGCAGCGAGCGGGGCGGCGGCCCGTTCCCGTCCGGTGGCCCGGCCGGGTCACCGGACATGCCCAGCAGTGCCAGCACCCGGTTCAGGCCGCGCAGGTGCGCGTCGACCGCCGCCTGCTCCACCAGGCCGCACCCGCCCGCCTCGGCGATGATTGCCGGGATGCCGATCTCGGCGGCAGCCGCGCTGGTCGTGCCGGCCACGGCGCGGTCCGGTCCTGGTTCCTGGCGGACGACGTACCCGAGGCCATAGGCCTCGGCCATGTCCCGGGCCCGCGCCTCGCCCGGGCCAGCGTCGTAGAGCGCGAACGGCTCCAGGGCTTCGACCATGTCCCCGGCGTGCATGTCGATCAGGGCATCCGACCCTTCGATGACCTTCGTGAAGGTGTCGTAGGCCAGCCGCTCGGCGAGGCTGCCCGACGGGTTTCCCGGGAAGCAGCGGTTCAGGTTCTTGCCGTCATCGGGAACCACGAACGGGCTCCGCGCCCAGAACGCGGGCAGGTTCAGTACCGGTATGGCCAGGACACGGCCGCGTAGCTCCCGGGCGGCCAGGCTCCGGGCCCAGCTGCGTTGCGCCGCCATCGGGGCGTATTCGCAACCGTGCACGCCCGCCAGCACGGTCAGCTGCGGCCCGTCCCGGCTACCGGTGATGTCCAGGGCTGGGATGTCCAGCCCGGCCAGGTCGAGGCGGCGGCGGGTCAGCGTCGGTAGCGTGGTCACCCCTTGATTGTGCTACCTGCGCGCTACGGGACTGTTCCTATGATCGTCCGGCTTGTGCAATCACTGCCAAGGGAGGACGAACCGTTGAAAACAAGAGGACCAGTAGCGGGGCTCGCGTTAGCCGCGGTCTCGGCGCTCCTGCCGCTGTCGGCGGCGGGGGCCCAGACCGGCTCGCAGCCGACCGTCTGGATGCTCAGCAGGACCGCGCTGGCCGGCGTCACGGCCAACGCCACCGTCGCCGCGGGCCTCAAGTCTGAGACGGTGTACCAGGTCAGCAATCCGGGAGCCACCGACACGGCGGTGACCAGCAATGCCGTCATCTCGTATCACGAGTACGGCGGTGCTCAGGCGGCCAGCGACGTGAAAGGAGGCAATCTCCCCACCGGGACCAGGGCCATCGTCCTGGATCAGGAGGACTGGAAGGGGAGCTGCCAGGGATCCGCAACCTGCACGCCGACGTCCGACCTGGACAACCCGGTCAAGTACGCGACCCAGGCGGCAGCGGCCACCTATAACGCCAAGCTGACCATGATCGTGACGCCTGCGCTCGACTTGTTCGACGGCACCGGCACCTTGCCCTGCAGCAGCACCCTCGACCAGTGTTATCTCAACTACAACATGGCGGGGAAGATGGCTGCCATTAAGGGCGTCGACGTCATAGATATTCAAGCCCAGTCGCTGGAAACCGACACGAGCGCCTACAAGACCTTTGTAATGAAGGCGTCGGAGCAGGCCAAGAACGCTAATTCCAGCATCGTGGTCCTGGCTGGCCTCTCGACCAGCCCGAATACACCTGCTAGCCCGACCGTTAGCGAGCTCGAGACGGATGCCGCCGAAGTCCAGCCCTACGTCAGCGGGTTCTGGATGAATATCCCCGATGGCGACAATGCCATGGCCGAGAAGGTCATGATCGCTGAAGGCGGGTGAAGATCACGGGCGTCCTGGGCCCGGGCTGGTCATTGGATGATCACGCGCAGCCGCTCGCTGGCGGCGGTGACCGCCTTCTCGACGTCCTCTTGCGTGCCGGCCTCGGCGAAGATGAAACCCAGGTACCTGTCTCCTTCCGGGAGGGGACGCACCTGCTGGCCGACGGGGATGGTGATGGTCAGGCCGGTGATTCCGGGCACGGCCATGACGCTGCCGCGGCCCTCGACGCCGCGGAACACGCCGGGCCGTGGTACGGGCAGCATGAACACGCCGGAGGGCCGGGCCTGCTGGTGGCCGGCTGGCGGGGCGGGGTAGCCCAGGGCGTTGGCCAGCACGAGTTCTTCCAGGCTCTTGCCGCCGGGGAACCGCAGCGCGCGTGAGCACAGGCCGCCGATGCAGCGTGCGGCCAGTTCGAGCATGGCCGGGCCACCGCGGTCGCTGACGCGCAGTTCGGCGTGCACCGGGCCGGTAGTCAGGCCGAGCGCGCGGGCTGCCTGCCCGGCGGTACGGATGGCCGCGGTGCGGACCGGCCCGGGTAGCCGTGAAGGGGTGACGAGCAGCGTTTCCTCGAACGTCGGGCCGTCGGGTGTGGCGGGCTTGTCGAACATGGCGGTGACGGTCAGGCCGCCGCCGGTCAGCAGCCCGTCGATGCTGAGTTCCGGGCCGGGCAGATACTCCTCGACCAGCAGGGGCTCCCCAGGCGGGCGCCGGGCCGCTGCCAGCATGCGCCGGATCCGCCGGGCCGCTGTCACGGCGGCAGCCTGGTCGTCGGCACGCAGGATGCCCTGGCTGGCGCTCAGCGAGACCGCCTTGACCACGCACGGGAACCCCACCGTCTCCGACGCCTGCCGGACGGCGTCCACCGCGGCCGCGCCAGGCACGATCTGGAACGACGGCTGGGCGACGGCGGCGGCTGCCCACCGCAGCCGCTGCCTGGCCTTGTCGGTGGCGTCGTGCACGGCATCGACCGGGTTGTGCGGCAGCCCCATCCGGGCGGCCACGGCCGCAGCCAGTACGAGCATCGGGGTGTCCGCGGCGACGACCGCGTTGACCGGGCCGCTACGGGCGATGATCCCATCGGCGCTGCCCTGCGGGTCGCCGGGATTGGCGGGAATGACGGGGCGGCCGCCCAGCGGCAGTGCGCCGTCGCTGCCGACGACCAGGTCCAGGCCCATCCGGGCGGCCGCCAGCAGGAAGTCGGCGGCCCGGTAGCTGCGGGCGGGCACCAGCAGCAGCACGCGCCGCCGCGCCGGGCCCGCGGTCACCGCTTCTCGGGGGAGAAGAACGGCTCGGTCCCCGCCTCGTGGTCGGTGATATCCACCAGGCCGGTCATGGCGGGCAGGCGTGCCCGCAGCAGCGGCTCGATGCCCTGCCGGATCGTCACCTCGGCCAGGCTGCAGCCCTGGCATCCGCCTTCGAGACGGATACGGACCCAGCCCTGGCCGGCGCCGGCGACGGTCACGTGGCCGCGGTGGGCGGCGATCGCCGGGTTGACCTCGGCGTCCAGGATGCGGCGGGCGGCCTCGGCGAGGTCCCCGCCAGTTTCCCCCGACCGGACTGACCCGGATGGTCCCATGCCCGGGGTGACCAGCCGCACGGCGGTCATCCCGGGGACGGCGGCACGGACCAGCGCCTCGATGCGGGAGACGAGCGGGAGCGCGGCACCCGGTGATCCGTTCACCTCCAGCGTGACCACGCCGTCGCCAGCGGAAATGACACGGATAGTGCCGCCCCGCGCGATCACCGAAGGAAGAATGCTCCGTTCGAGCGCCGCGGCGACCTCGCCGGCCAGGTCACTCACCGGGCAGCCTGACTGCCCGCCGCGCCGAGCGCCGATTCCAGATCGGCCACCAGGTCCGCGGCGGCCTCGATACCGGCCGACAGGCGCAACAGGTCATCCGGTACCGGGGAGGACGGCCCCTCCTGGCTGCGCCGGTGCTCGATCAGGCTTTCCACCCCGCCGAGCGAGGTGGCCCGCTTGAACACCCGCACGGTGCCCAGCACCGCGCGCGCGGGCCCGGCCCCGCCCGCCAGCCGCAGCGAGAGCATCCCGCCGAAACCGCCGGTCATCTGGCGGGCCGCGATCTGGTGCCCGGGGTGCGCTGGCAGGCCGGGGTAGAGCACGGCCTGCACCGCGGGGTGCCCGTCGAAATGGGTGGCGATGGCCAGGGCGGTCTCGGATGCGCGGTGCACCCGCAGGAACAGGGTGCGCATGCCACGTTGCAGCAGCCACGCCTCGAACGGCCCGGGCATCGCGCCGGCGTTACGCCGCCATGACCTGATCCGCTCCCAGAACGGATCCCGGCGGGCCGTCAGCACCGCGCCGGCCAGCACGTCGCCGTGCCCGTTGAGGTACTTGGTCGCCGAATGCACCACCAGGTCCGCGCCGTGCTCGAACGGCCGGGTCAGCACCGGCGTGGCCACCGTGTTGTCCACGGCCACCCGGACCCCGGCCGAATGCGCGAGCGCGCAGACGGCCGCCAGGTCGGTGATCTCCCACATCGGATTGGCTGGCGTCTCCACCCACAGCAGCCGGGTGCGGCCCGGCCGGATCGCGGCGGCCAGCGCGTCAAGGTCCGTGGTGTCAGTGAACTCGACGTCCAGGCCCCAGGTGAGGGCGAACTCGGCGAGCCACTTCCGCACGCCCCAGTACAGGACCCGGGAGACCAGCACGTGGTCGCCGGGCAGCAGCGACTGGAACACCGCGGTAGCCGCCGCCATCCCGGATCCGAACAGCGCGCACGCGCAGCCGCCGCCCTCCAGCGCGGCCAGCAGCCGCTCGGCGTGCTCGGAGGTCGGGTTGTCGGCCCGGGTGTAGACCCGGCCCTGCGGGTAGGAGCCGTCCGGTTGCTGTTCGTAGTTCGTGGACAGGTTGATGACCGGGGCCAGGCCGCCCGATGCCGGGTCCGCCTCGCCCAGCCCCTGGGCGGCCAGGGTCTGCGGTGACACAGGCCGTTGTTCCATCGGCCATCCTCCTTGTCCCGCCCGGGCAGCCCGGCCAGCACCGCGTCGACCGCCTGGCACGGGCACACTCTCACGGCCCGCTCGGGTGGTCTAATCGGAGGGTGGCGAGATCATCAGGGGCACCGGAGGCGGCGGCGAAGGGCGGGCGCGGGCTGCGGGTGGTGCTGGCCGATGACGATGTGCTGCTGAGGGAGGGGCTAGCCAGCCTGCTTGACCGGTCCGGGTTCGAGGTGGTGGGCCAGGCCGGGAACGGGGTGGAGCTGCTGGCGCTGGTCCGGTCGGCGCGG
Organism: uncultured Actinomycetes bacterium; assembly: GCA_963717125.1. GTDB lineage: Bacteria > Actinomycetota > Actinomycetes > Streptosporangiales > Streptosporangiaceae > RYN-230. The sequence continues at coordinate 400,773 of CAVQVG010000015.1, read as the reverse complement.
CCGGAGCTGGCGGTGATCGACATCCGGATGCCACCGGGTCATGCCACCGAGGGCCTGGCGGCAGCGCGGGTGATCCGCGCGGAGCTGCCCGGCACGGCGATCATCGTGCTGTCCGCTCATGTTGAGGTCGAGGAGGCGATGGAGCTGCTGGCCGGCGGGGAGCGCACCGGGTACTTGCTGAAGAGCCGGGTGACCGACGTTGCGGACTTCATCGAGACGGTGGGACGGATCGCGGCGGGCGCCTCGGTAGTGGATCCGTCGCTGGTGAACGAGCTGATCCGGGCGCGGCGGCGGCGTGACCCGCTGGATGCGCTGTCGCCGCGGGAGCGTGAGGTGCTGGCCCTGATGGCCCAGGGCGCGTCCAACGCGGGCATCGCCCGGCAGATCTTCGTCACCGAGGGCACGGTGGAAAAACACGTGCACAGCATCCTGACCAAGCTCGACCTGCCGGAGAGCGACACCGAGCACCGGCGGGTGCTGGCGGTGTTGCGGTTCCTTGAAGCACGCTAGTTCCGCGCGATGGCGGGCCGCGGCGGGATTTCCTGCTAGCCGCAATGCGGTCGCGCCGTCTACCTGGCACCCTGATCGCATGCCGCTGCGCTGCCTACTGGTCGATGACAACGACGCCTTCCTGGAGACGGCGCGTGACCTACTGGAGCGCGAGGGCGTGCAGGTGGCCGGGGTGGCCTCCAGCACCGCCGGGGCGCTGAGGCAGGCCCGCGCGCTGCGCCCGGACGTCATTCTGGTCAACATCGGGCTCGGCGAAGAGAGCGGCTTCGACCTGGCCCGGCTGCTGGCCGCCGACGGCCAGGGCGCCCACGCCGACGTGATCTTGATCTCGGCGCAGGCCGAAGCCGACTACACCGACCTGATCGCCGAGAGCCCGGCCGCCGGGTTCCTGCCCAAGTCCGAGCTGTCCGCCCAGCGGATAAACCAGATCCTCGACTGGTAGTCACGAGTTCCCGGGGACGGGCGATCAGCCCGCTTCGATGGGCAGCCTGATGAGCAGCGTCGTCCCCGCTCCGACGGGGCTCGCCACCTCGATCGTCCCGCCGAGCGCGTTAACACGGTCGGTGAGGCCGATGAGTCCGGAACCTCGGGCCGGATCGGCCCCGCCGCGGCCGTCGTCGCGGATCGAGAGCCCGAGAACGCCGTCACTGGCTTCGACGGCGACGCGCACGGCGGAAGCGTGTGCGTGCTTCGCGGTATTCGTGAGCGCTTCCGACACGATGTAATAGGCGGCCACCTGCACCGGCTCGGGCAGCCGCGCCTCGGCGCGCACCTCAAGCCGTACCGGAACGACTGAGCGCCGGGCCAGGGTCTTGAGGGCGGCCGCCAGTCCGCCCCGGGCGAGGATGGCCGGGTGGATGCCGCGTGAGATTTCCTGCAGTTCCTCCAGCGCGCCCGCCAGGCCGTCCGCCACCCGGGACAACTGCGCCTGCAACTCGGGCAACTCGGCCGGGACCATCGCCAATGCCCTCCGCTGTCCGAGGGACAGCGAGACGAGCCGCTGCTGCACTCCATCGTGCAGATCCCGCTCGATCCGGCGCCGCGTCTGGTCGGCGGCGGTGACGATCCGCGCCCTCGAGGCGGCGAGCTCAGCCCGGCTCCCCTCGAGCTTGCGCTGGCTTTCGCGCAGGTCACGAAACATCAGCAGCGTATTCAGCGCGTCGGCCAGCCGCCGCCCGATCTCATGGAACAGACGCTCCTCGTGCGGCGCCCAGACCCGCGGGCGAGAGCACTGGTGCAGCCCGAACATGTAGGGCTTGTCCATCTTTGGGTAAACAGCCATGGCGATCATCGACTTGATGCCGGAACGCTCCGCCAGTTGCGGCGGAAGCGGAGACCCTGATTCGGGATCGAATCGCACGGGACTGCTCGAGCCGAGCACGACGTCGGAGAGCCTGGCCACCGCTAGCTCGTCTGGCGTGCCCACGCCAGCACCGGGAGCGCCGGCGTATTCCGGCCGCGTACGCTCGATTCGCACCTGAGGGGAGCCGACGGCCGGGTCATAGGGAGAGACCAGCCAGGCCCGATCACATCTGAAGGTGGCGAGCACGACGTCGAGAACATCGCCCATCATCTGCTGGAGGTCGCTGGTCCCCTGGATGGCACGGTCGATCGCGTCCAGGCTTTCGAGGAACCACAGCTGCGCCCGGTGTTCTTCCTCGGCACGCCTGCGGTCGGTCACATCCACGACGGTGCCCACGAATTCCTCGAGCTCCCCGCTCGCGGTGAAGACGGGATGCACGATGGCACGGAGGTGTTTGACCGGCCCCCCGGGAGGAACGACCCGGAACTCTCCTTCGACGGTGGCTGCTTTCTTCATTCCTCTCTTGAGCGATTCGGTCCACGCCGCGCGATCCTCCGGGTGAACGCGCTGCCGGAACTCTTCGAAAGAGGGGACTCCCTGGGCAGGATCGAAGCCGTACAGTCGGGAGTGTTCGTCGGAGGAATGGATTACCTCCCCGGTAACGCCGTTCAGGGCGGCAGCGCCGGTATGGGTCAGCCGCTGCGCTTCGGACAAGTAGGCTTCGCTTGTCCGCAGTTCGGCCGTCCGCTCGGCCACCTTCATCTCCAGGCCGTCCCGGGCCTGGCGGAGTTCCTCTTCGGCCTTGATCCGCTCGTGAACGAGGGCCGCGCTCTGAAATGCTGTCGCAGCGTGATTGGCGGCCAGGCGCAGCAGAAGCTGGTCGGTCTCCGCGGGAAAGCCGGCGCGATCACAGGCCGCGGCGACCACACCCTCCGCATTGACACCGATGGGGATGACCACGCCTCGGTAAGGCTCAACGCCGCCGCCGATGTCGGGAATGACCTGCATGCCCGAGAACCGGCCACTCTCGGCGAGATGATTGTCCAGCCATTCCGGAAACGCCTTCCATGCGTTCCCCCGCGTGACGTTGACTGTGCCATCGACACCGGGCAGGCACAAACGAACGAAGACGAAATCAAGCTGCAGCAATCCGGTCAGCACATCGGCGAGCCCCGCCGCCACGGTAGTTGGTTCTCTGCCGATCCAGGCCACCGGAATGGCAGAAAGCGCCACGAGATCCCTGAGCACGGTTCGCAGCGCGCGGATCTCGGCATCGGTATCGACAGGCATTCACTCCGCCGTGCTTGCGTTCTTGCGGTCTCGCCGCTCCCGGATCTCGAGCAGCAACTGATCAGGAGGAACGAAGAACGGGTTCTCCTGAAGCAGGCCGCCGATAATCACGAATGGATGCGTCCGCAACGCGTCCATCACGACGCTCGCGCCGAATTTCGTCAGATCGTACGTGCAGATCACCGGACCGTCGTACTTGGGAATCACGTAGTTGACCCGCGTCTCGTACTCCATCAGGTCGCCGACGCCCGGCAAGTCAAGGAGCGCCCATTCCATGTGGCCCAGGAACGTCGTCTGCGCGTATCCCGCCGCCGGCCCGGACTGGAGCACTTGTTCGAACGACGCCAGCCAGGTGTCCAGGTCGAAGCGTCCGCCGCGGAGCGGGCTGTCTTCCCACGGCCACACCTCCAGCTGGCCGGTGGCCATCCCCTCCTGCACATCGATGCCCGTGTCGGTGAGCCAGCTGAGATGCTCTTCCTGTCGCTCGGGGTCCACGTAGTGGTAGGCCTTGTCCCCGCGGTCGAATCCGTCCTTGATGAACGGGCGCAGCACGCGGTGCTGCTCGTCGATGCTGTTGAAGAACGCGCAAATGTGACGCTGCGGCCCGAAAGTAGTACCGGTAGCTTGCGGGGAGTGCCTGGTGCTCTGCATATTCCCACTTCCACGCAGAGAGGCCAGCGCAAGGCCACGTTCCAGCCCGGCGAACCGGTCTCCCGCCGCCTGGTCCGATCTCGCACGTAGCTCAGCGTCACGTAGCTCAGGCGCGACCGGGCTCGACCTTGACGAACAGAACGCAGCATACGTCCCCGCTTCCCGCCTGTCGACGGTGGCGGCCTCAGGCCCAGAGGTTTCCAGCTAGCCGGTAGGGCAGTTGGCCGCCTGCCGGGCAGACCGGGCCACGCTTATGCGCCAGCGTGAACCACATGCGGCCCCGCGCCGGGCGCCGGGCCTTTCAGAGACACGAGGAGGCAGCGATGTCTGCCAATGGACAGACTGCGGCTGGGGTGACGGTCCCCGACACGAAGCTGGCCCGCGAAGCCACGGAGCTGGTGCGCGAGTCCGCCACCGACCTGGTGTACCACCATTCCCGGCGGGTCTTCTGGTTCGGCAGCCTGCAGGGCCGGAACCGGGGGCTCAGCTTCGACCCTGAACTGCTGTACATCGGGGCGATGTTCCACGACCTTGGCCTGAACATAGAGTTCCGCGACAGCGGCCGGCGCTTCGAGGTGGACAGTGCCGGCGAAGCGCGCCGGTTCCTGCAGGGCCACGGCGTGCCCGAGGACAGCATCCGCCGGGTCTGGACGGCCATCGCCCTGCACACCACGCCCGGCATCCCGGAGTTCATGGAACCCGAGGTCGCCCTCGTCACCGCCGGCGTCGAATACGACGTTCTCGGCATCGGCTACCACGACATCAGCGACGCCGACCGGGCCGCCGTCACCGCTCTGCACCCGCGGCCGGACTTCAAACGCAGCATCCTGGCGGCATTCACCGAAGGCATCGCGCCCAAACCGGAAACGGCGTTCGGCAATGTCAAGGCGGATGTCCTGGAGCGGTACGTCCCCGGCTACCGGCGTGGCAACTTCGTGGACATCATCTTGAACTCCGACTGGCCGGAATAGGCGCCTGCGCCTGCGTCTGCCGAATCAGCCGGAGGCCACGGCCGCCACCCCAGCGCTAGCGGGCCGTGCACCGGGCTACCGTCAGCCTTATGAGCGCGCCAGATACCGGCGCCGACACGGCCCATGCCGCGGCCGGTAACGCGGCCCATGATCCACCCGGCCCGGCGCGGCTGCGTGAGCTTGCGGACGAGCAGGCCGCGCTGCGGCGGGTGGCCACGCTGGTCGCCGGAGGTGCGCAGCCGGCCGAGGTGTTCGGCGCGGTCGCGGATGAGCTCGGCCGCCTGATCGGCGCCGAGGCGACGTTTGTCTCTCGCGTCGATGAACTGCCCGCGGAGCGCGGGGAGATCGAGAGGTACGCCACCGTCCTCGGGTGTTATGGCCGGGTCAGTGATCAAGTACCGGTGGGTTTCCGGCGGAAGCTACAGCCGGGAATGGCCATGACGGCAGCGCTCCGAACGGGCGGCCCGGCCCGGATTAGCGGAGACATGCTGACTTCGGGCCCGTTCGGCGAGGTGGTCCATGGGCTGGGCCTGCGGGCCGCGATGGCCACGCCGATCCTGGTGGAGGGCCGCTTCTGGGGCGTGACGGTGGTCGCGACCGCGGGGGAGGACTTCCCGGCCGGCACCGAATCGCGAATGGCGGACTTCACCGAGCTTGCCGCGACGGCGATCGCCAACGCGCAGGCCGAGGAGCAACTACGCAAGCTCGCCGATACCCAGGCGGCGCTGCGGCGGCTGGCCATGCTCGTCGCGCGCGGCGAGCCGCCTGAGATGGTGTTCGCGGCCGCCACCCACGAGGCGCTGCAGTACTTCGGCGGCGGCACCGCCCGGATGATCCGGTACGAAACCGACGGAACGGCGACACTCCTGGCCAACGAGGGCACGACGGGCCCGCACGTGCGGGTTGGGGAACGCTGGGCGGGCTATCCGCAGGCCGGGCTGACCGCAGCCGTCCGGCGGACCGGCCAGGCCGCGCGGGTTGACGACTACCGCGACATCCCGGGCGGGGAGCCGTATCTCCGGGAGGGGCTGCGGTCCGCGGTCGCCCTGCCGATCCACGTCAACGGCCGGCTGTGGGGCGCGATCGCCGTGGGGTCGGGGGAGGGGCCGCTGCCGGACGGCACCGAGCACCGCATGACGGAGTTCACCGACCTGGTCGCCACCGCGGTCGCCAACGCGCAGAACCGGGCCGCGCTGGAGGCCAGCCGGGACGAGCTCAGCCGCCTGCTGGCCGAGCAGGCGGCCCTGCGCCGGGTGGCCACGCTGGTGGCCCGCGGTACCGACCCCGGCGAGGTCTTCTCGGCGGTCGCCGAGGAAGTCCGCCGGCTGGTCGACGCGGACAGCGCCGGCATTGGCAGCTACGAGCCGGATGGCACCGCGGTCGTGATCAGCGGCGCAGGAGACGAGGACCTGGTCGCGTGGCCGGCCGGGAGGCGCCTGGAACTCCGCGACTATCTGGCCCCCGCGGTGGTGTGGCGGACCCGCCGCCCGGCCCGGGTCGACGAGAACGCGTGGAGCAGGGTGTCGGACCCGGCCGCCGACGGCCTGCGCGAGCTGGGCATCCGGTCGGTGGTGGCCAGCCCGATCGTCGTCGAAGGCCGCCTGTGGGGCATGGTGGTCGTGCTGACGAGGCGGGAGCCGTTTCCTTCCGGCACCGCGGGCCGGATGGCGGACTTCACCGAGCTGGTCGCGACGGCGGTCGGGAACGCCCAGAGCCGGGCGGAGCTGGCCGCCTCGCGGGCCCGCATCGTCGCCGCCACCGACGAGACCCGGCGGCGGATCGAGCGGGACCTGCACGACGGGACCCAGCAGCGGCTGGTCTCGCTCGGCCTGGAGCTGCGCCTGGCCCAGGGCATGGTGCGGCCGGGCTGGCCGGGCTGGCCGGGCTGGAGACCGAGATCGGCCGGGTCGCCGGCCAGCTGGACGAGGCGGTGGAGGATCTGCGGGAGATCGCCCGCGGCATCCACCCGGCGATCTTGTCCGAGGGCGGCCTGGGGCCGGCCCTGCGCACGCTGGCCAGGCGGGCCGCGATCGCCGTCGAGCTCGACGTTCCCGCGATCGGGCGGCTGCCGGAGCCGGTCGAGGTGGCCGCGTACTACGCCGTTTCCGAGGCGCTCACCAACGCGACCAGGCATGCGCACGCGTCGGTGGCCGGGGTAAGCGCGGAAGTCTCGGGCGGCGCGCTGCGAGTATGCGTGCGAGACGACGGCACCGGCGGCGCCGACCCGCTAGGGGGGTCTGGGCTGGTCGGGCTGAAGGACCGTATCGAGGCGCTAGGCGGCACGTTCGCCATACACAGTCCGGCGGACGCCGGCACGACGGTGTCTTGCGAGCTTCCGGTCGTGACCGGCGCCGGCCAGCCGGATACGGGCCCTAGCCCATCGCCATCAGCCGAGAGATGATTCCGGCCGCTGTGCCGTGGCCCCCGGCGTTGCCGGGCCGCCGAGCACCGAGCTCCTGGCAACGGCTGATTCCTGCTGGCCGGTAGTCGAGTTGGACGCTGGCTGCGAAGACGTACGCGGCCCTGGCCGCGAAGCTGGACGAGTACGCGGCGCGATCCCCGACTAAACTGAACGGTCACCACGATGACGATTGTGAACGTCGGCGTGTCCTACCGGACTGCTCCGGCCGGGGTGCTCGAGAAGCTCGCCGTCCCGGCTGCAGAGCTTGGCGGCGTGCTGGCCCGGCTGCACGCCGTGCCGGGTATCGACGAGGTGGCCGTCCTGTCTACCTGCAACCGGGTCGAGGTCTACGCGGCCGCGTCAGGGCCGTCCGGACTGGCGACCCGGGCCGTCGCGGACCTCCTGGCCGCTCGTGGGCGGGTCCAGGCCGGCGAGATCCCGCGGTTGGCCCAGGTCAGGGTCGGCAGCGCGGCCGCCGAGCACTTGTTCTCGGTGGCGTGCGGGCTGGACTCGATGGCCGTGGGTGAGGACCAGATCGTCGCCCAGATCAAGGCCGCGGCCCGCGCGGCCGCCGCGGCGGGAACCACCGGCGCTGCCCTTACCGGCCTGATCGACGCGGCCCTGCGGGCCAGCAAGCGGGCCCGGACGCAGACCGCGATCAGCACCGAAGGCATCTCGCTGGCCCGGGCGGGCGTCGACCTCGCCGCCGGGCACCTGGGCGGGCTCGCCGCCCGCCACGCGGTCGTGCTCGGCACCGGCAGCATGGGCAAGCTCGCGGCCCGGCTGCTGCGCCAGGCCGGCGTCGGACGGCTGGGGGTGGCCAGCCGTAGCCCGGCGCGAGCCGCGGCGGTGGCCACGGCGGTGCGCGGCCGGCCGCTGGCGGCCAGCGACGTGCCCGCCGCGATCGCCGACACCGACATCCTGGTCACCGCCACCGGGTCCGCCGTACCCGTCGTGCGCGCCGGGCAGGTGCGGGCGGCCAGGGAACCGGCCGCAGGCCGGCCGCTGTTCGTCCTGGACCTGGGCATGCCCGCCAACGTCGAACCGGCCGTCGGGCGCCTGGCCGGCGTCACGCTCGCCGACCTCGCCACACTGGGCCGGCACCTGGGCGGCCTGGACGTACCAAGCCAGCTGCCCCAGGTCCGCGCCATCGTCGCCGCCGAAGCCGCCGCCTACATGGACCGGCAGGACCAGGCCGCCGCGGCGCCGGTTATCGCCGCCATGCACGCGCAGATCAGGCAGCTCGCCGACGCCGAACTGGCCCGGCTGCAAGACCGGTTGCCGGGGCTCAGCGACCAGCAACGGGCCGAGACCGCGGCCACCGTCCACCGCATCCTGCGCAAGGTCCTGCACCGGCCGACCGTGCGGGCCAAGGAGGTCTCCGCTGGCCCGGAAGGGCCCCTCTACCTCGACGCGCTCCGGCAACTCTTCGACCTCAACCCCGATGAGGCCAGAGCATGAGCTGGCCGCACCACCGTCCGCTGCGGCTGGGCACCCGCGGCAGCCCGCTCGCGCTGGCCCAGGCCGGCCAGCTCGCCCGACAGCTGCGTGAGCAGTGCGGCCGGCCGGCCGTCCTGGTCACGGTGGCCACGCCGGGAGATGAGTCCACCGCGCCGATCGAACGGCTCGGCACGACCGGGGTGTTCACCACCACCTTGCGGGAGGCATTGCTGCGCGGCCACGTTGACCTCGTCGTCCACTCCGGGAAGGATCTGCCGACAGCGCCCGTGCCGGGGCTGCAGGTGGCCGCGTACCCGGCCCGCGAGGACCCGCGCGACGCACTGGTCTGGCCGGGCGGGACCACCCTGGACGCACTGCCGCCCGGAGCGCGGATCGGCACCGGATCACCCCGGCGGGCCGCCCTGCTGCGTGCCACCGGCCGCCACCCGCAGATCGTGCCGATGCGGGGCAACGTCGGCACCCGCCTGCGCAAGCTCGCCAACGGCGAGGTTGACGCCCTGGTACTGGCGACGGCGGGACTGTCCAGGCTCGGTCTGCTCGACGCACGCACCACGCCCCTCGCGCCGTCGCTGCTGATGCCCGCCCCGGCGCAGGGCGTGCTGGCCGTCGAGTGCCGTACCGACGACCCGGTTACCTCGGCTCAGCTCAGGATCCTGGACCACGCACCAACCCGGGCGGCGGCGATCACCGAACGCGGTTTCCTGGCCGGGCTCGACGCCGGCTGCAGCGCGCCGGTCGGCGCCCTGGCCGAGCTGACCACCGAGGCCGGAGATAACGGGGCTGAAGAGGCCGAACCAGCGGTGCGCGTGTCCGGAGTCATCGCCGCCCCAGACGGCTCCTCGGTGATCCGGGCGCAGCTGACCGGTCCGGTCTGCGACGGCGACGCGCTCGGCCGCCGGCTGGCGAACGTCTTGCTCGAGCACGGCGGCTCTGCGCTGCTCGACCGCACGTGGCGCGGATGATCGCCATGTCGTGCAGCCCGGTGTCGCTGACGCGAGCGTGGAAGACGATGCTGGTGATCGTCGCCGAGGCGATCGACCCGATGTATCCGAAGGTCCGCAAGAGGCCCGAGGCGGTCCCGAGACTTTCCGGCGGTGACTGGAGGTACAACGCGGTCTGGTTGCCCACCGACGTCGTGCCTACGACCACGCCGAACAGGACCATCACCCCGACGAGCGCGATCACCGGGCTGTGACCGGTGATGAACAGCGTGGCGACCGATGCCAGGAGCATGAAGAACGCGCAGGCGATCAGCGGCCCACGGACGAGGTTGCGGCGCGACACCGGATACGACACGAAGGCGGCGACGGCGCCCATGGGCAACAGCACCAGGCCGGCCTGCTCGGGCGACAGCCCCCGGGCCGCCTCCATCCATTGCGTGATCCCGTAGAGCACGACGTACACGCCGAGCAGTGTCAGCCCGAAGCGCAGGTACGTCCGGGTTAGCGCGCGCTGAGATGCGAGCAGCCGCAGGTCGATGAATGGCCTGGCGGCCCGGAGCTCCCAGGCCACCAGGAGCGCAGCCAGTATGGCCGAGATGGCGAGCGCCACCCAGTCTGGGTGCGGCAGCGACATCAAGAACACCAGCAGAGCGGCCAGCATCCCGCCGAAGACCGCGATGCCGCCCAGGTCGATCCGGGTGGCGAGGTCTGCGATCTTCCGTCCGGCCGCCGGCTGCGCGTCGCGGGGAACCCACGCGAACGTCATCGCCAGCGCGGCGGCGGCCAGCGGAACGTTGAGCAGGAATGCCGAGCGCCACCCCAGGCCGCCGACCAGGAGGCCGCCGATCGGCGGCCCGATCGCCACGGTGGCCGAGCCGGCGATCGCCAGGCTCCCGAGCACGCTGCCCGGTGGCTCGGTCAGTCCGGCCTGGTGGGAGCGGCGGCGGATGATCACCATCGCGGAGGGATAGCCACACGACGTTCCGATGCCGATCAGGATCCTGGCCACGACCAGGACGGCCAGGTCATTGCCCAGGCCGCCGACCAGGCCGCCGAGCAGCACCAACACGATCCCTACCTGGAAGACCCGGCGGGGGCCGAACTCCTCAGCGAGCTTGCCTGCGGTCGGCTGGGCGATCGCGCAGGCCAGGTACAGCGACGAGACCAGGATCGACGTGCGCCCGACCGGGATGTGCAGGGCGGCGGCGATCGGCACGAGCGCGAGCGCGATCACCGAGCTGTTGATCGGGTTCAGCGCTGACCCCATCACCAGGGGCGTCACGGTCCGCCACCCGAACGGGGCCGCCACGCGCTGGTGAGATTCGGTCTTCGTCGTCACCGGATCTCACCGCCGGGGTGCAGCTTCACGTCAGCGATGCGCTCGAGCAGCCCGATCGCCTCCCGGAGCAGGGGGCGCTCCCCGGGCCTGACCGCCGCGTCGATGGCCTGGGTCAGCCATTCCCCGCGCGACACCTCGAGGGACTCCCTGAGCTTTCGGCCCGCCGCGGTCGCGCTCACCAGGCTCTTGCGGCCGTCGCTGGGATCGGCCTGCTTCTCCACCAGGCCCCGCTCCTTGAGCGTCGCCAGGCTCTGCGCGATCGCCTGCTGAGTCACGTGCTCGCCGGCCGCCAGCGCCGCCGCCGTAGTGGGCCCCTCGTCGATGATGCGTGCCAGCATGGCCAGCTGCGAGATCGGGATGCCGGTCGAGCGGACCCCGGCCTCGATCCTGATCCGCGACCGCAGCCGGGAGACCGCCATCGCCAGGCGGACGGCGTCGCTCGCCTCACTCTGAGATCGCGACTTGTCCATGCCCGCCAGGATAGCAAACTCCTAAAGTAACTTGCACAAGTCGTATGATGATGTGGTGCGGAGCGGAAGAAGGAGTGGCCAGTGAGCTATTCGGGGTGGGAGACTCCCACGCCGCCCGACTACGACCCGGCTGACGAGGCGCGACGGCAACTCGACAAGACCGTCAGCGCCGTCCTGACCCCGGATGATGCGGTTGAGGTCCGGCGATCAGTTATCGAAGGGCATGCGGCGCCGGTGCTCGAGGCCCTCTCGAAGACCGCTGATCTGGTCGTCGTCGGGAGTCACGGCCACGGAGAGTTCGTGGGCATGCTCCTCGGCTCGGTCAGCGAGCACTGCATCACCCACTGCCACTGCCCGGTCGTGGTAATTCGGCGCCCACCCTGCTGGCGGTACCGCGGGGATTGCAGCTAGCCCCCAGGAACGACGGACGCTGGCGGTGATGCTGCAGGTCCCTCGCTTGGTTGACAATCGTGGCGTGCTGTCGCCGTCAGTGACACCAGAAACGGCACCGGAGAGCGGGCGCGCACCCCGGGTCGTGCTCGCCGATGACGATGTCCTGCTGCGCGAAGGCCTGGCCAGCCTGCTCGACCGTTCGGGGTTCGACGTCGTCGGCCAGGCGGGGGACGGAGCCAGGCTGCTCGCCCTGGTCCGCTCGGCCCAGCCCGACCTGGCGATCATCGACATCCGGATGCCGCCGGCCCACGCCACCGAGGGCCTGCAGGCGGCGCAGGTGATCCGCCAGGAACTGCCCGGCACGGCGATCATCGTGCTCTCCGCGCATGTGGAGGTGGACGAGGCGATCGAGCTGCTGGCCGGCGGGGAGCGTCTCGGCTATCTGCTGAAGAGCCGGGTGACCGACGTAGCCGAGTTCATCGACACGGTCGAGCGGATCACTGCGGGCGCCTCGGTGGTGGATCCATCCCTGGTGCAGGAGCTCGTCAAGGCTCGCCGGCGGCGTGATCCGCTCGATATCCTGTCGCCGCGGGAGCGCGACGTGCTCGCCCTGATGGCCGAAGGCGCGTCCAACGCAGGCGTCGCCCGCCGGATCTTCGTCACCGAGGGCACGGTCGAGAAGCACGTACGCAGCATCCTGACCAAACTCGACCTGCCGGAGAGCGACACCGAGCACCGGCGGGTGCTGGCGGTTCTCCGGTTCCTCGAAGCCCGCTAGCTGTGCCCAGGGGGGATGCGGGGTCGTGAGCAGCGGCGGAATTCCTGCCAGCCGCGATGCGAGGGTGCCTTACCCCCAGCGTCCTGATCGTATGTTCCTGCGGTCCCTGCTCGTTGACGACAACGATGGCTTCCTCGAGGCGGCGAGCGTTCTCCTCGAGCGAGAGGGCGTGACGGTCGCCGGGGTGGCCTCGAACACCGCCGAGGCCCTCCGGCAGGCCCGCGCGCTACGGCCGGACGTCATCCTCGTCAACATCGGGCTCGGCGACGAGAGCGGCTTTGACCTGGCCCGGCTCCTGGCGCAGGACGACCAGGGCGCCCGCGCCGAAGTGATCTTGATCTCGTCGTACGCCGAAACGGACTACGCGGACCTGATCGCCGATAGCCCGGCGGCCGGGTTCCTGGCGAAGTCGGAGCTGTCTGCGCGGGCGATCAGCCGGATCCTCGGCCACGCGCCGTGAACCGCCAGCCGGGGCATCGCACATTGCAGCTAGCAGGAATTCAGGTGGTTCGGCTAGCGGGGGGCACGGATGGGCGTTCGCCGTAGTGGCAGCCAGCCAGCTACGCGAAACACTTGGATGGCCAGGGCGTGAGCCGCGGCACACACGCCCGCGAGAAGGAAAGGTGGCGTGGCCCGATGAGTGAGACGAGCCAAGGCCTTCTCCAGCGGCCACGGAACGCCGCGGGTACGCACTGGCGTGACCATGCCGCCTGTCGCGACGCGGATCCCGACCTGTTCTTTCCCATCGGCACCTCGGGTCCGTCCTTGCTCCAGATCGACGAAGCCAAGCAGATCTGCCGAACGTGCCCGGTGTGCGGGCCATGCCTGCGATGGGCATCGGATATCGGCGCTGCTGGTGTCTGGGGCGGCACCACCGAGGAGGAACGGCACAAGCGCAGGCGGCGGAGCGCATCAGGGGATTCAGGCAGCACGGCGAATTAAGGTCGCCTTCTCCTAAAGCAGGCTGCGCACGCATTTTCACTATCTCACTGTTTTTTCTGCGCCTGGCCAGCACTGGCTGCAGGCCCGCCTCCGCCTGCGCGAGAGCCGGGTTACCAGCATGGTTGCAGCTAGCAGGAATTCGGTGAGTTCGGCTGGCCGGGGGGATAAATGGCCGCTGGCCACGATGACGGCGGAAACGCATCCGCGCAATCGTTGAGTGAACCACTTGAAACTCAAGGAGGAAAGCAGATGGCGAACGTCATCACAAGCGAACCACAATCGGTAGCGGTCGCCGCCGCTCCCCAGTGGGGGGTAGCGACCAGGAAGTACGCGGTCGAGGCGATCGGGGCGTTCTTCCTGACCTTGGTGGTCGCGGTAAGCGTGCTCAGCCACAGCGTGTTCACCCCACTGGCGGCGGGCGCGACCCTGATGGTCATGATCTACGCCGGCGGCCACATTTCCGGCGGCCACTACAACCCGGCCGTAACCATGGGGGCGCTGGTCCGCGGCCGGATCGGGATCGGCGATGCCGTCCCTTACTGGATCGCGCAGGTCGTCGGCGGCGTGGTTGCCGGGGTGATCGCCCGGGCTGTCGTCAACCCCCCAGCGGTCAGGGCCCTGACCCTGTCCGGTCACACCGAGGCGGCCGCCGCCATCGTGGAGCTGCTGCTCACCTTCGCCCTGTGCTACGTGATGCTCAACGTGGCCACCAGCAAGGACCAGCCAGGCAACGGGTTCTTCGGGCTGGCGATCGGTTTCACCGTGACGGCTGGCGCCTTCGCGGTCGGCGGCATCTCCGGCGGCGTGTTCAACCCGGCCGTCGCGCTCGGCGGCGCCACTGCCGGCGTGTTCGCCTGGTCAACGATCTGGGTCTACCTGGTCGTCGAGCTCGCCGCCGGCGTCGTGGCGGGGCTGGCGTTCCTGGCGCTCAACCCCGGCGATGGGTGGCTGCGCCAGTACACCGGCGGCCCGAACCAGGCCAGCGACGCCCGATCCGACCCGGTGCCAGCAGCCACCGGCTCGAACGCCTGAACGGCCTTGGGCTCGTCGCAACTCTTGGTTCCATCCACGACAGGAGGAAATTTAGATGACCAGCACGCAATCCAACCCGATCCAGACGAACGATCACGGCATTCCGGTCCAGAGCGACACGTATTCGCTGACCGTCGGCGCTGGCGGCCCGATCCTGCTGCAGGACAGTTACCTGATCGAGCAGATGGCCAACTTCAACCGGGAGCGAATCAAGGAGCGGCAGCCGCACGCCAAGGGCAGCGGGGCGTTCGGCCGGTTCGAGGTCACCGGCGATGTCAGCGCGTACACCAAGGCGGCGGTGTTCCAGCCGGGGACCACCACGCGGATGCTAGCCAGGTTCTCCACCGTGGCCGGGGAGCGCGGCAGCCCCGACATGTGGCGGGACCTGCGCGGCTTCGCGCTGAAGTTCTACACCACCGAGGGCAACTACGACCTGGTCGGCAACGACACGCCGGTGTTCTTCATCAAGGACCCGATCCATTTCCAGAACTTCATCCGGTCGCAGAAGCGGCTGGCCAAGGTCAACCTGCGCTCCAATGACATGCAGTGGGACTTCTGGACGCTGCTGCCGGAGACGGCGCACCAGGTGATCTGGCTGATGGGCGACCGCGGCTTCCCGAAGGACTTCCGGCACATGAACGGGTACAGCTCGCACACCTACATGTGGATCAACGCGGAGGGTGAGCGGTACTGGGTGAAGTACCACTTCATCTGCGACCAGGGCATCGAGTTCCTGACCCAGGCCGAGGGCGACCGGCTGGCCGGCACCGACCCCGACCTGCACACCAAGGACCTGTATGAGGCGATCGAGCGCGGCGACCACCCGAGCTGGACGCTGAAGATGCAGATCATGCCGTACGAGGACGCCAAGACCTACCGGTTCAACCCGTTCGACATGACCAAGGTGTGGCCGCACGCGGACTACCCGCTGATCGAGGTCGGCAAGATGACCCTCGACCGCAACCCGGCCGACTACCACACCGAGATCGAGCAGGCCGCGTTCGCGCCAAGCAACCTGGTGCCGGGCATCGGGCCGAGTCCGGACCGGATGCTGCTCGGCCGGCTGTTCTCCTACAACGACGCGCACCGGGCCCGGCTCGGCGTGAACTACACGCAGATCCCGGTCAACGCCCCGGTCGCGCCGGTGCACGCCTACAGCAAGGACGGGGTGGGGCGGATCCACAACGTCAGCGACCCGGTGTACTTCCCGAACTCCAAGGGCGGCCCGCAGGCCGACAGCGAGCACAACCAGGCGCCGAGCTGGTACGCCGACGGCGAGCTCGTGCACACCGCCTACGAGCAGCACGCCGAGGACGACGACTGGAGCCAGCCCGGCACGCTGGTCCGCGAGGTCATGGACGACGCGGCCAGGGACCGGCTGGTCAGCAACATCGTGGGAGCGCTGCTCGCCGGCGTGACCGAGCCCGTCCTCCAGCGCGCCTTCTGGTACCTCGGGAACGTGGACAAGGAACTGGGCGAGCGGGTCGAGAAGGGCGTCCGCACCGGACAGTCCTGACCACCAGATCGCATCCGCGATAGCAGGGGCCCGGCGCCGGGCGGCGCCGGGCCCGCACTGGAAGACGGATCAGCTACCTGATGGAAGTGACTCATGTACTACATCGGCGTGGACATCGGTGGCACGTTCACCGACTGCGCTCTGGTGGACCGGCAAGGAAACCACCGCAGCGCGAAGGTCTTGTCCACCAAGGACGATCCGGTGGCCGGGGTGCTCGCAGGGCTGCGGCGGCTGGCTGAAACCGTCGGCGTCGACCTGCCCACGATGCTCCAGCGGACCGGGCGTTTCGGCCACGGGACCACCATCGGTACGAACGCGGTCCTGGAACGCCGGGGTGCGCGAGTCGGGCTGGTCGCCACCGCCGGGCACGGTGACGCGCTCGCGATGATGCGCGGCGCCGGCCGGGTCGCCGGCCGGTCGATCGAAGGCGTGTTCTCGGTGCACGGGAGCAGGCTGCCGGCGCCGCTGATCGTGCCGGGTGCCGTCGTCGAGGTGCAGGAGCGGGTCGACGCGAGCGGCAAGGTGGTGGCCGAGCTGGACACCGACGCGGCCGTGGGGCGGATCACCCGGATGATCGCGGAGTACGAGCTCGACTCCGTCGCCATCGCGCTGTTGTGGTCGTTCGCGAACCCGGCGCACGAGAAGGCGCTGACCCAGGCGATCCCCGAGGTGTTCGTGTCCCGGTCGTCGGAGGTGTCTCCCCGGCTCGGCGAGTACGAGCGCACGGTGGCCACGGTGCTGAACGGCTACGTCGGTCCGGCCTCTTCGCGGTACCTGAGTGAGCTGGAGAGCAGGCTCGCAACCCCGCTGCTGGTCATGCAGTCCAGCGGCGGGGTGCTGCCCGCGTCCGCCGCGACCCCGCTGGGCACGATCAACTCCGGGCCGGCCGGCGGCCTGATCGGCGTCGCCAGCCTGGCCGGCGCCTACGGTCACGACCATGTGGTCGGCACCGACATGGGTGGCACATCGTTCGACCTCGGCCTGGTGATCGACGGCAAGCCGGTGGTGGCCGAGCAGAACGTCATCGACCAGTACACCTACCGGCTGCCCAACCTGGACGTGCGCTCGATCGCCTGCGGCGGCGGCTCGATCGCCTGGTTCGACGAGGCGACCGGCGGGCTCCGGGTCGGCCCGGCGAGCGCCGGGTCCGAGCCGGGCCCGGCCTGCTACGGCCGCGGCGGCGCCGAGCCGACCGTGACCGACGCCGATGTGGTGCTCGGCCTCGTCCGTGCGGACAGGTTCCTCGACGGCCGGATGCCGCTGGACCGCGACGCCGCCATCGCCGCCGTCGGCAGGCTCGCCGGGCGGCTCGGCCTGACCGTCGAGGAGACCGCGGCGGGCATCTTGCGGATCAACAACATGCAGGCGGCGACGGTGATCCGCCAGCAGACGCTCGAGCGCGGCCTCGATCCCCGCGATTTCGTCCTGTACGCGTTCGGTGGCGCGGGCCCGGTGCACGCCTTCGGGTACGCCGCCGAGTCCGGGGTCCGCGAGGTCGTGATCCCGCTCGGCAACGGCGCATCCACGCTCTCGGCGTACGGCATCGCATCCGGTGATGTGGTGCTGTACCACGAGCTGGAGGGCTCTTTGCTGGCCCCGTTCGGGGGCCCAGCGCTCGCGACCGCCGTGGCCGGGGTGCGCGGCGCGGCACTGGCCGAGCTGGCGGCCACCGGTGTCACCGGGGAGCCGGTGGTGGAGATCGACGCCCTGATGCGCTACCGCGAGCAGCTCATGCACAGCCTGGAGATCCCGGTGTCGCCGTCCGCGGACCCCGACACCCTGCTGGCCGACTTCGACAAGGAGTACGAGCGGCGCTACGGCGAAGGCGGCACGGCACTATTCCAGGCGGTCGAGGTTTTCGCCCTGCGGGCCCGGGTGTCCGTCCCGGCCGGCATCCCTGTCGCCCGGCCGGAGCTGGTGACACCGGCCGAGACCCAGAAGCCCGAGCAGGCCGGCGTCTACTGGCCCGGGCGCGGCTGGACGGGGACCGACGTGTACCGCGGCGCGCCCGCCGGGACCGTCGCCGGCCCCGCCCTCATCGAGCTGGCGCACACCACCGTCGCCGTGCCGCTCGGCGCGTCACTGTCCGCCGGCCCGCTCGGCGAGCTACGACTGAAGGAGTTCTGATGACGATCTGGGACGGCGTGCAGCGCGGCTACATCCCCGGCGAGACGCTGCGCATCCCCGGCACGCTGAAGCTGCACGCCGGCACCGCTGACGTGGACCCGGTGACCTTCGAGGTGATCCGCTACTCGCTGATGAACACCAACCTCGAGCACGGGCAGACGATCCAGCGGCTGGCCGTCTCGCCGGTCACGATGATCACCAGGGACTTCCAGCCCTCCATCCTCACCGAGTCCGCCGACCTGGTGTTCCTCGGCCCGTACCTGCAGTACTTCTCCAACGCCCAGGCGCTGACCATCAAATGGATCCTGGAGAACCGAGCCGAGAACCCCGGCATTGAGCCCGGCGACATGTTCGTGTCCAACGACCCGTATGTCGGCACCCCGCATCAGCCGGACACGATCGTGGCCGCTCCGGTGTTCGTCGGCGACGAGCTGTTCTGCTGGGTCGCGAACGTCATGCACCACGCCGACGTCGGCGGCTCGGTGATGGGCAGCTTTTGCGTGGACGCGGCCGACATCTTCACTGACCCCCCGGCGTTCCCGCCGTTCAAGCTGGTCAGCCGCGGGGAAGTGCGCCGGGATCTCGAGGGGATGTTCCTGCGCCAGTCACGGGTGCCGACCGAGGTGCACATGGACCTGCGCGCCGCGATATCGGCGAACCGGGTCGCCGTGGGGCGGATCGCCGCGCTGGTCGACCGGTATGGCGCGGACGCGGTGAAGGCGGTGATGAACCGGGTGCTCGACGCCGGCGAGCGGACGGTGGCGCAGCGGCTGGCGAAGATCCCTGACGGCCGGTGGAGCCACCGGCTCTACGCTGAGGCCGCGCGCACCGGTGACGGTGGCATCTACACCTACCAGGTCACCGTGCGCAAGCAGGGTGAGCACCTCTACGTCGACAATGCGGGAACCGACCCGCAGGCCGGCTCCATCAACGTCACCTACGCCGGTTTCTCCGGTGCTTTCCTCGCCGCGCTCACCGCGTCGCTTACCGCCGACCTCGCAGGCGCCTACGGCGGCGTGTACCGCCGGGTGCACTTCGAACCGGTACCCGGCACGTTGTCCTGCGCGGACTTTCCCGCCGCGGTCAGCCCGGCCGGCATCTACACGATGGAAACGCTGATCAGCCTGTCCGGGGCGGTGATCGGCAAGATGCTGGCGTGCGCCGAGCCGGAGGTGGCCAGGCTCGCGATCGGGCCGGCCCATCCGGTGTTCTACGGCTTCATTTCCGGCGGCGCTCACCCAACTGGGGAGCCGTTCGTCGCGACCAACGCCGACAACATGATCGGCTCGCTGGCCGCGTCGCCGGCGGGCGACGGCGTCGACTTCGGCGGCCACTTCTGGATTCCCGAGGGCACCGCGAGCAACATCGAGGAGCTCGAGCTGCTCTGGCCGATGCTGATCCTCTACCGGCGGGCGCTCACGGCCGGCGCGGACGGTGCCGGGCGGTTCCGCGGCGGGCGCGGCTTCGTCGAAGCAGGGATCCCGTGGACTGTCCCGGGCCTGGCCGCGGCGGTGTACGTGGACGAGTCCTTCCCCAAGGCCGTCGGGCCGTTCGGCGCCAATCCTGCCTCGGCCGGGCACTTCCGGCTGAAGCATGGCACCGACGTCGTCGTCCGGCTAGCCGCCGGCGAGGTGCCGCAGGACTTCGACGCGATCGGCGGCGCCGAGGCCGAGGTCGAGGCGAAGGGCCCGATGCTCATGATGGGCGCCGACGCGGCGTGGGAATGGACAGGCGCGAACGCCCCCGGCTTCGGCGACCCGCTGGCCCGGGATCCCGGCCTGGTGGAAACCGACGTCGCCACCGGGGCGCTGTCGGCTGACGCGGCCGAGCGGGTGTACGGCGTGCTGCCCGGTGAC
This sequence comes from uncultured Actinomycetes bacterium, assembly GCA_963717125.1. Classification (GTDB taxonomy): domain Bacteria; phylum Actinomycetota; class Actinomycetes; order Streptosporangiales; family Streptosporangiaceae; genus RYN-230. The sequence goes on along the minus strand of CAVQVG010000015.1, from coordinate 380,792 downwards.
GGGGCGACCCAGAAGCTGCGCGCCGGACGGCTGGCCGCCCGGCTCGCCGAGGCCGTACCAGCCGCCTCCCCACCTGCCGTGGTCCCGCCTGGGGTGCCGCTGCGGGTGCTGGCCGGCGAGCTCGCCCTGGTGGAACGCGACGGCCGCCCCGAGGCGTTCGTGACCGTCACCGGCCGCGCGGTGCTCGCCCCGGCCAGCGGGAACTTTAAGGACGGCTGCGCCGTGCTGGAACGCCCGCTGCGCGCGATCGCCCCGGAGTTCGCCACCCGGGAAGGCCGGGTCGGCTACCTCGTCCGGTACCGGGAGTACCTGTGCCCGCTCACCGGCCTGCGGGTGGACTCCGAGATCATCGCCGACGGCGACGAGGCACTGCACGACATCGTCATCGGCGGCACCAGCGCGTAAACCGCGCCGGTGCGGCGGCGACCAGCGCAGCGGTGCTAGTTCGCCTCGTTTGGGGTGGGTAGGGCGAGGCGGGCGGCGCTGATGTCCTGGCGGCCGTGCCCGGCGGCCACGGCCGCGTGCCACTGGCCAGACAGCGCGGCCAGAAGTGGCGGCGGCTGGCCGCCTGCGGCGCTGATCGCGAGGTCGACGTCTTTGAGCGCCCATTCCAGCGGGAACTCCGGGGCGTAGTCGCCGCGGTCTATCTTGTGAAGCTTGGCGCCGGCCAGGGGGGCATCCAACGGGCCGCCCTCGATGACGTCGGCGAGCTGCTGGTGGCTGATGCCAAGGCGGTCGGCGAGTTCCATCGTCTCGGCGACGCCTTCGATAAGGATGGACAGGTAGGCGTTGACGACCAGCTTGACGATGCTGCCCTGGCCGGCCTGACCCAGCCATACGGTCTTGCGGCCGATGGCGTCGAAGACCGGGCGCAGCGCGTCGGCCGCGGTTTCGGGGCCGGAGGCCAGGATGAGCAGCTGGCCCTGTTCAGCCGGGCCCTTGCTGCCCGAGACCGGGGCGTCGACGAACATCACGCCGGGGCGGGCCGCGGCCAGCCGATCCCTGAAGCCCAGGGTCGCCTCGACGCCGATCGTGCCCATTTGCGCCCACACGCTTCCCTCGGCGAACGCGGCGGCCACGTCTGCGTCGAAGATGACCGACTCCACGGCCGCGGCGGTGGGCAGCATCGTGATCACCACGTCCGCGTCCCGTACTGCGTCCTGCGCCGATGTCGCGGCGACCGCGCCCGCGTCGGCCAGGGCAGCGGTCGCGGCAGGTGACCTGTCCCACACCCGCGTGTCCAGGCCCGCGGCCGCGAGGTTCCGGGTCATCGCGGACCCCATGATGCCAGCGCCGAGCACCGCCACCACTGTGCGGGCATTACTGCCATTCACCCCTGCCATAACAGCTCCTTTCCACTTGATTTCCTGCTCCCGGCCGCCGTCCCGTCGGCGGGCATCCGGGTCGTCACCTCCATCATGGCGGCGGGGCCTGCGCCGCACATCGCCGCTAACCCGATCCGCCGGATACCTGCTAGCTGGTATGGGAGCTGGCCGTCTGCCGGGATGACACGCTGTCCGTAGTGCGCGACGGTAGGGCCATGACAGACGACGCGGTGATCTCAGTGCTGTCAGCCCTCACGCGCATCGCCTGCAGACAGATGACCCCGCAGTATTTAGCCGCCCTGCACGCCAGCGTGGAGCAGGCGTCCGGCCTGCCGGCCAGGCCTGACTGGGAGCGCAAGGCCACCGCTCACGCCGAGCTGTTCAACGTGCTGGGTGACTTGGCCGGTGACGGCGACCTGGCGCGGCTGGTGAGCTCGGCCGCGGGGCGGCTGCACGGCCTGGTCCTGACGGTCGGCCCGGCGGCCGACGGCATCATCTTGAGCTCGCGCCGCAGGCTGCTGCGCCAGTTGAGAGCCTGGGACGCCGACGGCGCGGCCCAGGAGATGGAGCAACACCTCAAGGGCCTGCACTACATGGGCCGGCTGGCATGCGGAGCAAGTTCCGCCAGGATCACCCGGGCCAGTTAGCCGCGCCAGCCGCACTGGTATCAGTGATCAGCGGGTGCGGCGGGCACCGAAATGGTCATGGTCAGGCCGCCACCGGGAGTTTCCCCCGGTTCCAGCGTGCCGCGCATCGCCTCGGTCAGACCGCGGGACACCGTGAGCCCGAGCCCGACGCCGGTAGTGGTGCCAGTGTCGCCAAGCCGCTGGAAGGGTGCGAACATCCGGCTCCTGTCGGCCTCGGGCACGCCCGGCCCGTGATCGATGACGCGCACTTCCACCCAGTCGCCACGGGCGCTGGCCGTCAGCAGCGGCGGCGATCCGGCCGGGGAATAGCGCAGCGCGTTGGCGGTCACGTTCGCGATGACCCGTTCCATGATCGCCGGGTCGGCCGTGACCTGGGGCAGGCCAGCTGGAATCCCTGCCATGACCGCCCGGGCCGGGGGCCCGATGCTCTCCAGTGAGCGTGTGATGATCTCCCCGAGATCGGCCGGGCGGGGAAACACCGGCACCGCCCCGGCCTGCAGTCGGCTCACGTCGAGCAGGCTGGCGGCGAGCTGGGCGAGCACGTCCAGGGACTCATCGGCGGTGGCCAGAAGCTCATTATGATCTTCTGTGGTCAGCCGAAGCGCACTGGAGCGCAGGCAGCTGACGGCTGCTTTCGCCGCCGCCAGCGGAGTGCGCAGGTCGTGACTCACCGCTGCGAGCAGTGTTGTCCGTGCCCGGTCGGCCTCCGCGATCGGCCGGAACGCCTCGGCCTCGGCGTTCGCCGTCGCGGCCTGCCGGGCGCAGCGTGCGGCGGTGCTGGCCAGCGCGACCGCGATCACCGCGATCAGGAGGGCCAGCGCATCGATGGCCGGGCTCAGCCGGCCGCGGAGCACCGTGAGCAGGAGCATGAGCAACGGCACCAGGGTCGCAGCGAGGGCATATCCGGCCAGCGTGCGCCGAAGCGGTTGGCCCGACCTGGCGGCGGCGGTGACGAACTCCCCCCGGAGGCACACTGCCATGTCTCTTCCTTTGCCGGTCCCGGTGATTTAGCTCAGGATTTCGCGCCTGCTCGTCGCGGTCATGGATGCCACCGCCCACGTATCCCCCCGGCTAGCGTCACCCGCCGGATCCTGGCTAGCTGGCATGCACTCGGCAAGCTCCCGCCAGCGTGCTACCCGGCCGCCAGCGCACGCAGCAGATGCCGAGTACGATCATCCACGCGAATACCGGGTAATCAGCGATCCTTTCCGCCGCGCCAGCGCCGCCCAGAGCCCGGTGGGCGATAAAGAAGACCTCGCCGATAAGCCCGAGAATTCCCAGTGATACTGACAGCCGGGGTATCCAACGGCCGTTCGTCCCGGACATCGCCAGCCCAAGGAGTATCATTCCGATGTTCGCGAAGATAATGCCGAGGCCGCCCAGGGAGTGCAGCCCGTAGTTGATGTTGCCTGGTGCGAGCCCCACGAGGATCTTGCCGATTCCCGCCAGGGTGAACAGGGCGATTCCCCAGCGGGTCAGGCGGCGGTGCGGCCAAATCGGCAGTGTCAGATACAGTCCGAGCAGCATGAGGATGCCCGTTGCCGCGAAAGATGCGTTCATCAGGATATGCAGGGGGGAGCAGTAGTAGCCGGGCTGCCCGGCGATAGTGATCCTCCCGCAGGCCGTTACCCCGAGGTCGCTGATCGCGTTGCCGGCCAGGCTGTAGTCAGAGCCCTTCCAGGCCGCCTGCGCGATAGCCTGCGCCGCGAAGAATTCGAGCGTGGCGATCCAGCATATCCCGCCGGACATGAGACGCCACGCGGGAGCCTGTCTGATGCATGCGGCAGGAGATCTTTGGGTGCTCTTCACTGTCCCTGCCTCCTTTATTTTCTGAGATGAGTTCAGCCCGGTGCGGTGCGGCGGGGAGCGTGTCATGCTTGCGCGTAAGGCGCGCTTTGGCGCGCATGAATCGCGGGAGGCGCTGTCCCCGGAAAGGGGAAATAGCCGCTGCGGCGATGCCAGGGGTACGGCTGGCTAGCCGGCGAGCATTTTCTGTATGGCCTGGCGGGTGACTCCCAGTTCCCGGGCGATCTCGGCCTGGGAGAAGCCTTCCCCGATAAGGGAGCGCAGGAGGTCGCGGCGCTCGGCGTGCAGCTGGTGCGCCAGGCGCGCGTGCCGGAGGGCCTCGTCGCGGACCTCCCTGACGCGCCGGAACGTCTCCTGGTGGGCCGAGATGTCAGCCTTCTTGTCTGCCATGCAGCCAGTATGACAACTAGAGGTTGTCATGTCAAGTGGGGGTTGTCACGGTATTAACCCTCGGCCCATATCTCGCCCGCCGTTCCGTAACACGGCTCTGCGACGAGCTTGGCGGAACCGCGGCCGGGGTTGTCCAGGCACAGCAGGCTGTCGAAATTCTGCACCATGCCGTCCGGAAGCGGGAACCAGTCGAAGTACCCCTCGTACTGGCCGGTGAGATCGCAGCTCTCAAGCTCGGCCGGGCTTCCGTTGATCACGGCCGGCGCCCCGTCGACTTCCACTGTCATCCCCAGGCAAAGACGGTTGTGCTGGGCGCCCCCGGCAGCCGCATCCGAGAACACCGCCCACTTTTGCGCTGCACTGCCGTTGCATGGCCTGGCGTCCGCCTGCCCGCGCTGGTCGCTGTTGTGCGGGTCGTTCAGGCACGTGCTGGCGCCGGATGAGTCTGTCGCCGTGACGGTGACCACGCTGGTCCCGGCGCGGCCGGGCAGCCAGGCCAGAGATGATGCCGGCTTCCTCGTTGATGTGCACGCCAGAGGGCAGTCCGGCGGCGGAGAAAGCCAGCGTCTGTCCCGGGGCTGAATCGACCGCGCTGACCGGGACTCTCAGCTTCGCTCCGACCCCGTAATCCTGCGTGCCAGGGTCGATGACCGTGATCGTATGGCCCGTCGCGGTGTCAGTGAATGCCGCGGTGCCATCCGGCGTCCCCCAGCCAGGCCCGTTGTAGCTGGTTCCGGGGTAGTCATCGGCGGCATCGCACAGGTACGCGGGCGCGCAGTACCCGTCACGTCCCTTGGTGACCTTGAACAGCTCCGCCGCATGACCTGGCTGGTACAGGTAGGAGGCCGGGTAGGTGCCGGGTCTGGGCGGGCCGGCCAGTGCGTAGACCGACGCGATGATCGGCGATGCCACGCTGGTGCCGCCGACCGGGCTCCAGCCCGGCGGCCTTCCGGCGTAGGGGTAGCTGTCGTAGGACCAGACCGGCGTGTTCGGGTCGGCGACCGCAGCGACGTCGTTATCGGTGCGGTTCAGGCAGCCGTGCGCGGCGTTACCGTCAATGGCCTGCCAGGCCGGCTTGGCGTCGGCGTGCGGGTCGAAGCCGCAGCCCGACGACGTCGCCCCGTCCGGCAAACCGGGCTGCGCGCTCCACACCGTCTCTCGCCACCCCCGCGCCGTGCCCTTGGCGGGCACCAGCGTGGTGCCGCCGACCGAGGTGACGAATTGCGTCGAGGCGGGAGAGTAAGTCCCGATCCCGCTATCACCAGCGGCGGCGGTGATGGCCACGCCCGGGTGATTGAAGTAGTGGTTGGCGGCTACGTCGCTGGGGAAGCCCCAGCTGTCCGAAACGAACTTCGCGCCGAGCCGCACCGCGGTGTCCTCGGCCTCGCCGACATCGGTGAGCTCAGCCGAGCTGGCCTCGACCAGGAGGATGTGGCAGTTCGGGCAGATCGCCGACACCATGTCCATGTCTAGCGACTCTTCAACCTCCCAGCTACCGGTCGGGTCAACTGCCGGCAGCGGATGGCTGGCACCGCGTTCGTCGACGACGGTGACACAACCCGCCCCGGTGGCGCTGTCACAGGCCGGCAAGTCCCAGGCAGCGCGGTAGACAGCCAAGTCGCGGGCGGCGTGCGGGTCGTCGTACGCGTCCACGACCGCGACGGTCTCGCCGATCCCGCGGGCGGCAGATGCAAATGTCAGCCTGTATGCGCTTTCCAGGTCGGCAGGGCCGTAGATCTCGGGAACGCTCAGGTCAGGACCAGCGCCACCATGCACACCGGTACGCAAGAGCGCCAGGCACTGCGCCTGGCCGGGTTCCGGCGCGCCACAGACTTGCCGCACTCCCCGAGCCAAGTGCAACGAACGCGGTTGGCTGCCCACCGGCACGCCCGCCCCGGCCGGAGCGACAGCCGCCAGCTTCGCGATCGCAGCCGGACGCGCGGTCGCCGGGGCCGACCGCGCGGCCGGGGCGGGCACGGCGCGGGCCCCGGGCGCCGCCGCTGCCATCGCGGTCGCCGCGACGGTCGCCGCGACGGCCGCGGCACACGGCGCGGCCAGGGCGCTGCGCGTCCACGCGTTCAGATTCACAAAACGCTCCCTAGTGCTGCGGTGACGAATATCCGGATGTGTTCCCGCTACGAGGTAACGAGTGCGACGCCGATGTGTGACGGTCGGGATCGGGACTCAGGTGGCTTCCGGCCGAAGGGAAGGTGCCGCGCCGGTTTCGTCACAGATCTGGCGCGGGCTCGTTTCCTTAGGCGTCAGGCGGGGCGTTGGCTACCTGAGCTGCGGAACGGAGATGAAGCGCCTTGGACTACAGGTTCAGCGCGGGGAACGGCCGGGAGCTGGCCGATTCCGATCATCGTCTCGATGATTCGACGCTCCTGTCGCGGGCCAGGTCCGGTGATCAGCGCGCGCTCGAGACGTTGTGCCAGCGCACGTGGCGCCCGGTCTACCGGTCGTTCGCCAGGTACACCAAAGACCCGGCCGAAGCCGAGGACCTGACGCAGGAGGTGTTCCTGCGCGCCCTGCGAGCCTTGCCGCAGTATGCCGACCGGGGCGCGCCGTACCAGGCTTACCTGCTGCGGATCGCGGCCAACCTGGCCCGTGACCGCTGGCGGGCGGGACCTATGCGCGTCGTGCCGGTCGGTGACCTCCCCGACCGCCCGGCCCCGGAGCCGGGCCCGGATGTCCTGGCCGTGCAGAGTGACCGGCGCGCCGCCCTGCTGCGCGCCCTCGACCGGCTCGGACCCGACCAGCGGGCGGTGCTCAGGCTCCGCATCCTGGAGGGCCGGAGCTCCGCCGAAGTGGGCGCCCTGACCAATCGCAGCCCGGCGGCCGTGCGCCAGCTCAGCGCGCGAGCGCTCGCCGCACTGCGCGCCGCCCTGGACGAGCAGCTCGGCGCGATGATCACCGATCTCGGGAGGGACTGACCATGACCGACATGGATAGCAACCGCGCCGACCTGCGCGTCGATCTGCTGATCGACCGGGTCGCCGCCCGCCGCCGGGCCGCCGGCACCGCCTGGGATCCGGCACCGGGCCGGCTCGGCCCGGACGAGGCTCTCCTCGTGGAACTCGCCCGGCTGGGCGAGATCGACTGGCCCGCCGACGAGGCCGGCGACCGGATCGCGATGAGCGTCGCCGCGGCCGCCGGGCAGCAGGCTGCGGTGCCCGACCCGGTGGCCGGTGCCGCGGCAAGCCCAGGCCGGCTGGCCAACCCGCGGCCGATGCGGTCAGGCCGGCGACGCTGGCTCGCGGCGGGCGTGGCCGCGGCCGTCGCGCTGGCGGTGGCGGGCGTCGTCCAGCTCACCGGGGCACCGCACTCCGCCCGGCACCTGTCCGCGCCTGCCCCGTCGGGACCGAAGAGCGTCCGGGCGACACCGCCGACGACGAAGCCCTCGGCCGCGCCGCCGACGTGGCTGACAGCCATGCGGATCGTGAGCCAGGCCGGGGCCCTGAGCGCCATCGGCGCAGCCAACAGCAACGACAACTTCCTGACCTGCATAACCAACTCGGTCTGCTACACCCTCGGATCACTCGGCGGCAACAACGGCGACATCGCGCGCACCAGTAACGGCGGAGCCACCTGGACGTCGAGTGCGCCGCTGCCGCCCACCAATGGCCAGTTCGACAGCCAGGCGGCCGTGTCCTGCCCGCAGTCGCTGAGGTGCTTCCTGCCGTGGGGAACGGACATCCTGGAAACGGACGACGGTTTCGCGCACTTCCAGGTCGTGCCGGTAAGCACGCCAGCCAACCCGTCCGGCCTGGTTTCCGCCGTTTCCTGCCCGACCACGCAGCATTGCGTCGCCGCGTTCTTCCCTAGCGGTAACCGCCCGACGTTCGCTTACTCCGACGACGGCGGCGCTTCCTGGACCTCGGCCAGCTCGCCCGCGATCAACGCCGCTGATGTCATCGGCGGTCTGCGATGCGATCCGGCCGGAGCGTGCATCACCGCGATAATCGCCGGCGGTGCCGACAATCCGCAGGTGGCCGCCGTGACGTCCACCGACGGCGGGCGGACCTGGACCATGTCCGCTGCCGCCTCGATCGTGTCCATGGAGCAGTACACGGTGTCCTGCGGCAACGGACGCAACTGCGTGGTCGGCTCCAACGACGGCTACCTGGCCTGGATGCACGCCGCCGCCAGCGGCCGCGCCGGCATCCGGGTCCAGACGGTCCCGGGCAGCCGGGGCCCGGGCCTGTCCGCGGTGAGCTGCGCCACCGGCAGCGACTGCTTCATGGTGGCCGGGAACCTGCTCCAGGCGACCCGCGATCATGGGCTGACCTGGACATCGACGCCCCTGACGGCGTCGAACGTGACGCAGGGCAACGTGGTCTACTTCAGCTGCCCGGTCGCGGCCGGATGCATCGCGCTGGCCAACGACGGCAGCGGTGACACATCGTCGTGGGCCGTGCTCTCGAACCTGCCCCACTCTGGCTGAGCCCGGCGCTCGCGACCCGGCGCCCCGGCTCGTCAACCAGCCATAGCACTGGCTCATGCGTCTCCTGATGGGTGCTGGCGATTGATGAGCTGATCGGCCAGCGTGCGGGCTTCCGCCAGCAGGCCGTCTAGCTCAGCGTCGGTCAGGTCACGGCTGAGTGCCGTCAGCAGGATTACCTGCGCGCGAGCCCGGGCTTCCTCGGGTGGATAGCCAGGGATCCGCTCGCCCAATGCGGTGCGGAGTTGGTGCTCGGCGGCAATCGGATCGAGGTCGTCGGGGTCCTTGCCGACGTGTGCCCGTGCGTCAGCAACGAACCGGACGACGTCAGCGCGAGTCCACGCTGGGGAGAACTTCCGGCGGGCGGCTAGCGCGAAGGCTGCATAGAGCAGGTGACCGAAGCCCTCCGCAACGTCCGGCGTGGCCAGCTGCATCAGCTGCCGTTCCGCGTCGGCTGCGTCCTGGTCACTGGCGACGGAAAGACTTCTACGGAGCGCTGCCACCTGGTCGTCGCTCACTGCCATGAGGTGCACCTGCCCGCCAGCCAGCCCGTCAGCGGAGCCATCCATCAGCAAGCTTGCGTGATTCCATCATGAATTCATCCAGTCCTGCGTCGTCCATGTGCTCATCGACGACCAGTGCGGCGACGAGCAAGAACTGGAGCCGGAACCGTGTCTCCTGGCTGACGTCAGCGACCTTTTTGTAAGTGAACACTGATTGGATCAAGCGTTCGGCTACGCGCGGCTCGATCTTATCGCTGAGCCCTTCGGACCGGGATCGAACTGCACCGATAAACTCAATCACTGCAGCGGCGCTATGATCTTTGGCGAACCGCTGTAGGACCGCTACGCAGAACGCCGCGGAGATGAGTGCGGAGTAGCCGGTGGCGGCGGCCTCCCGGTCGAGCTGATCGCGCAGTCTGGCGTGGGTGGCGAAGTCGCCTGCCAGGTAGGCACGGAGGGTTGCGGCCTGCTCATCAGTCACCGCCATGAAGATGTGCCTCCCGGTCTCGTCGCTGGTCGTTCCATTGCCGCCAGGCGTGGTGGATTGCCCAGGCTGCGAAGCCAACTGCCAGGACCGCGGTCGCCGCGTTCCCGGCGCCGATTTCATGATAGGGGGTGTCGGCCCTCGCATGGGCCGCCGGAACTGCGGTTTCGCTGTGTGTAGGTCCTGGTCTGAAAAGCTGCTGTGCTTCGTTCAAATCTTTTTCCGTGGCGTCAACGATGTCTTCCGCCCGTTCCGTAAATACATCGCGCAGCCCTTCAGCTACCGACTTCTCGGTATCAGTGCTGGCTAGGATGTCGCCAACCTTCGCGGCGCCGTAGGGGTCACCGTAGGGAGTCCCGGGCATCTCGCCGGGAAGGCCGCCGACCCATATCCCATCCGCGGCGATGCCGCTTACCTCGACTTCCTTCCCCTGCACGTACACCGTCCCCGGCGAGGTCTCAGCGTGCTCACTGGCCGTCCCCCGGTCGGCGCCGGGAACCCGTTCGGCCGTGTGCGGCAGGTCGCCCATGCTGCCGTGAGTTCTGCGCGGTTCGTGGCTCACGTCCTGCCCGTGCGCCCGGTCACCGGGGGCCCAGCGGGAACCGTCGGTATACAGGTCAACCGGGCGGCCCTTGAACTCGCTGTAGTAATGCGTGATCTGCCCTGGGCCGACTACCCCATGGCCCTGCTCTCCCGGGTCCGTGGGGTCACCTGGGTTTTCTGGCTGCTCGCTGCCCGCCGCTGCGGCCGCCGGTAGCTCCGCCGGCGCGCTCGCCGCTGCGGTGTCGCTGTCCAGCGCGCGGCTTGCCTGGCCGCTGGCAGCACCCGGGTCGGCCGCCGGATCACCAGGTGCCCTGGCATCCCCCTCTGAGCCCAGCAGTGGCCCGGCTAATGACATCTCGCGTTCGGCGTTGTCCGCAGCAGTTCCGTACTGCCGGGCCCCAGGCGCGTCGTGGTCGGCGGTCGCGACAGCCTCGATCTGTTCATCGAATGCTGCTGCGCGGGCGGCGGTGTCGGCATACTCATCGCGGCTGCGCGGTTCGCCCAGTCCCATGCCTGGCTCCCCAGCGTCGGCTGCGATGGCTGCGCTGGATGGTTCGGGGCCCTGTTCGAGACCGGTGACTGGACGCTCCGGGATCGGGTCGTGCTGCCCGGCGCGGATGTGGTCCGCGTAGGTCTCCGGGCCGCGCGGCTCGGCCCGGTCTTCGGCCGTGCCAGCGTCATCCCGGTTGCCAGCTGAGCTGTCGCCCTCAACGGCCCCGGAGCTTTCGTGGCGAAAAGCATCCGTGGTCCGTATGGGCGCGCCCTCATCGCGGATGCTGTCCCCGTACTCCTCGCGGGTCAGCGTCTCGGCCGGGACGCGATCAGCTCCCTGCCTGGCCCGGCGGGCATCTGGCCGGCTGGCCTGCTCGGCGCGCGCAGGGGAGTCGTCGCTGGCGCGGCTTGTTTCCGGGGCCCCGCGGCTACCGCTACCGGAGCCATCGGGGACGCCGGACGCCTCTGGATTACCCAGCTCGTTCCTGGTCATGATCAGGGTGTGGTAGCGCCGCGGAGGTAGCTGGCCGGCCGCAAGTCGCTTCGCGCCCGGCGCTACGCGGACGGCGGCCCGCAGTTTTCTTGATCACGTCCGAGGACCAGGTTGGCTGGGATCTGCCACTTCCCTTAAGGAACCCGCCAGCGTGGCGGGGGCTGGCGTGCCCAGTTCGTCAACCCAGCGTGCCTGACCGAGCCTGATGGAAAGATTGCAGTTAGCTTGACCGGCCCAGCGATGACCGGGGGCTGGCCCGGATCAGGGGCGCCCCTCGTCCCAGTTTGGCATCGGGTTGGCCGGAACGATTAGTGCGCAGCTGGCGAGGCAAGTGTGGGTCCCCGGCCGGTCAATCTCATGGCCTTGCCCAGGGCTGATGCCCTGGGCTGCCAAGGCACCTGGCCGAGGGACTTGAACCCATGACCGTGACCTGCGGTTTCGCACCGCTGCCGCCTGATTCCCGCTCACCTGGGGCTGATGGCCCTGTGCTCCGACCCCGGGTTCTTGTAAAGCTTCGGTGTGGCACCGTCAGAAGAGGTATCGCGTTCCCAGGGCAGCTGCGGACGTGACCGGCGTGCTCCGCACTGAAGAGGACGAATGATGCAGTTCTACTTGAACGGCTACAAGACCGGTGACCCCCTCATCGAGGATTCTGATCCTGCCGTGGCAGAGCGGCCAGGAGGTCTCCCCGGGGAGGCCGATGTGCTGATCATCGGGTGCGGTCCAGCCGGTCTCGTCCTGGCCGCGCAGATGGCCAACTTCCCCGACATCCAGACGGTGGTCATCGACCGAAGGGACGGTCCGCTCGAGGTGGGCCAAGCCGACGGGGTCGCCTGCCGCACCGTGGAGATTTTTGCGGCGTTCGGGCTGGCCGACCGGTTGGTCGCCGAGGCCTACTGGGTTAACGAAGTCTCTTTCTGGCGCCCGGACCCGCAGGACCGGTCCAGGATCATGCGGACGGTGCGCGTGCAGGACGTCGAGGAGGGTCTGTCGGAGTTCCCGCACGTCATCGTCAACCAGGCGCGGATGCTGGCCTACCTCCGGGATCACATGGAGCGGTCGGCCAGCAGGCTGCGACCGTTGTACGGCCTGCACGCAACCGATGTCCGGGTCGATACCACCGGCCGGGCGGAATACCCGGTGACGGTTACCCTTCAGCATGTCGAGGGATTTCAGGAGACCGGGGAGACCTCGACCGTCCGGGCGAAGTACGTCGTCGGCTGCGACGGTGCCCGCAGCGGTGTCCGAGCCGCGATCGGCCGTCAGCTGGCCGGCGACCCGATGAACCAGTCCTGGGGCGTCATGGACGTCCTAGCGGTCACCGACTTCCCCGACATCCGTCTCAAATGTGTCATCCACTCGGCGAATCAGGGCAACCTGCTGATCATCCCGCGTGAGGGCGGTTACCTGACCCGGTTCTACATCGAGCTGGACCAGGAACACGACCGGGAGATGCTGCACAATCGGAGCGTCACCCCTGCGAAGCTGGTCGCGGTCGCCAACCGGATCCTGCACCCGTACACCCTCGAGGTGAAAGACGTCGGATGGTGGTCGGTGTACGAGATCGGCCAGCGGCTGTGCGACAAGTTCGATGACGTGCCGGTGACCGAGCTGGCCACGCGCCTGCCTCGGGTTTTCATCGCCGGCGATGCTTGCCATACCCATAGCGCCAAAGCCGGTCAGGGCATGAACGTGTCCATGAGCGACACCTGGAACCTCGGGTGGAAGCTGGCGGCCGTCGTCCGAGGGACCGCCAAGCCGGAGCTGCTGCACACCTACTCCGGCGAACGCCAGCAGGTCGCCCAGGAACTGATCGAATTCGACCGCGAGTTCGCCAGGATGTTCAGCGCTCGACCGAAAGAGACCTCAGACATCGAGGGCGAGGGGGTTGTTCCCGAGGAGTTCCAGCGTCACTTCGTCCAGCAGGGGCGCTTCACCGCGGGCGTCGCGACACGGTACGCCCCATCGATGATCACCGCCGAGGCGGCCTACCAGCACCTGGCGAAGGGTTTTCCGGTCGGGATGCGCTTCCACTCTGCCCCAGTCGTCCGGCTGGCGGACGCCAAGCCCATGCACCTGGGCCACGTCGCCCGGGCCGACGGCGCCTGGCGCCTCTACGTCTTCGCCGACCGCACCGATCCGACGAGCCCGAGCTCCCGGGCCCGGCAGCTGTGCGAGTTCCTCGCCTCGGAGAAGTCACCGATCGCACGGTTCACGCCCGAAGGCACCGGCCCCGACTCGGTGATCGACGTCCGCGCCGTTTTCCAGCAGGGACATCGCGACCTGTCGGTCAACTCGATGCCAGCAGTTCTGCTGCCCACGAAGGGCAAGTTCGGCCTGATCGACTACGAGAAGGCGTTCTGTCCCGACCCAGGGGCTGGCGATGTCTTCGACGTGCGAAGCATCGACCGCGTCACCGGCTGCCTGGTCGTCGTCCGCCCGGACCAGTACGTCTCACATGTGCTGCCGTTGGACGCAACCGACGAGCTGGTCGGCTTCTTTGCCGGGATCCTGATCGACGCGAGATAGGGCCACCAGATCCGCGAGGTGTCCAGATCTGTCATCACAAAGTGATCTTGGATACCCTCGCCACCTCTCCTCCTCCCTGGAATTGATCGTCTGCCGGCTCTGCCTCAGGACAGTCCCGCCCATGACGCTGTCAGGCTGGGTTGGCGGCGGGCGCCGGGTGAACGGCGGTGTGCTGGCGGTAGTGTTCAGCGACGAGGAACACCAGGTCGAGGGATTGGCTCCGGTTGAGGCGCGGGTCGCACGCGGTCTCGTAGCGGTGACGCAAGTCGCTCTCAGTGAGATGGTGCCCGCCGCCGGTGCATTCGGTGACGTCATCCCCGGTGAATTCGAGGTGGATGCCACCGGGATGGGTGCCCAGGGCGCGGTGGACTTCGAAGAAGCCGGTGACTTCGGCGAGGATGTCGTCGAAGTCACGGGTCTTTTGGCCGCTAGCGGTGGTGGATGTGTTGGCGTGCATCGGATCGCACACCCAGGCCACGGGGATGCCGCGAGCGGTGACCTCCGCCACGAGAGGCGGCAGTACATCAGCGATCCGGTCCGCACCCATGCGGGTGATCAGGGTAAGGCGGCCAGGCTCGCGGTTCGGGTCCAGTGCCTCGGCCAGGGCGAGGATGTCTTCTGCCGTAGTGGTGGGGCCGATCTTCACGGCCAGCGGATTGCGGATGGAACGCGCGAAGGCGACGTGCGCCCCGGTGAGGTCGCGGGTGCGCTCGCCTATCCACAGCAGATGGGCTGAGAGGTCATAGTGCTGGCCGGTACGCGAGTCGAGGCGGAGGAGGGCCCGCTCATAATCCAGCAGCAACGCCTCGTGGCTGGAGTAGAACTCGACCGCCCGGAACTGTTCGGGATTGACGCCGCAGGCATGCATGAACGCGATCGCCCGGTCGATCTCGCCCGCCAGCCGTTCGTAGCGCTGCCCGGCGGGGCTGGCCGCCACGAAGTCCTGGTTCCAGGCGTGCACCTGCCGCAGATCCGCGTACCCGCCGCCGGCGAACGCCCGGCACAAGTTCAGCGTCACGGCCGAGCAGTGATAGGCCTCCAGCAGCCGTCCAGGGTCGGGGGTCCTCGCCCCCGCGGTGAACTCCAGCCCGTTCACCGCATCTCCCCGGTAGGCCGGAAGCTCCAGGCCGTCCCTGACCTCCGTCGCAGCCGACCGGGGCTTGGCGAACTGGCCCGCCATTCGGCCGACCTTCACCACCGGCACACTGGCGGCGTAGGTGAGGACTACCGCCATCTGCAGGAGCATTCGCAGTTTCCCCTGAATCCCGGCGGCCGTTGTCCCGGCGAACGTTTCCGCGCAGTCGCCGCCCTGCAGCAGGAACGCCTCCCCCCGCGCTACGGCTGCCAGTCGCTCCCTGAGTTGGTCGCACTCCCCGGCGAACACCAGCGGAGGCAGGGTTCCCAGTCTCTCCACGACCGCATCAAGCCGATCATGATCAGGCCACGCCGGCTGCTGAAGCGCGGTCGTGAGGTGTTCCGGTCCGCTGGCCCGCTCCGGTGTCATCGCCACCCCCCGGTCTCTGGACTCGCTGATGCGGGGACGGCCGACTATATCTCCTGGCCCTCACAAGTCTCCGCCACACCACTTAGCCTGCGTTGTCGCCCAGGTAAGTGGTCGGCGGCGGAGCCGACGCGGAGGGCCCGCGCGGGATCCTCGAGGCGTCTGGGGCGCACGGGTTATCAGCGGCTGAGTCACCCGGGGTACCTCATGGGACCGGTGACATAGCGCCGCCCTGAGGCCGGTTCTGACCATGGAAGCAGTAGACGCATGGAACGAATTCATTCCGTTCCTCGACTACGACACCGAAATCAGGAAGGTAATCTGCTCCACCAATGCGATCGAATCCCTGAACGCCCGCTACCAGTGCGCGGCCTGGGCCCGGGCCACTCTCCAAGCGAGCAGGCCGCGCTGAAGTGCCTGTATCTTGTGACCCGCAGCCTGGACCCGACCGGGACAGGCCGCACCCGGTGGACGATGCGCTGGAAACCCGTGATCAACGCCTTCGCCATCACATTCGGTGACCGCTGGCCGGCGGCCGAGACCTACTAACCGACCACGCCGGAAACACCGTTCGGGAGATAGACCCCGGAGGTTCGGCCCCAAGGGCCGCTGTGAAATTTTTGCGGACTGTGCAAAAATTACGGCTTAGGCGGTGCTGAGGGCGGCCACGGCACAATTCAGGGGCCATTCCAGACCCGCCCTGGGCCCGCCCGGCCGACTTTTTGCAGCTTGCCGCGGATGGAGGTTAGCTAGCCGCCCGCCCAGGGGCCTGCTGGGATTCTTGCGGTGCTTTTCTGGCCTGGAATGACGGGACTACCATGGGCACCGCCCCAGGCGGCTTACCTGCTGGACGGCGGTGCCCTGCTTGTGCCGGTTGCAGATGCCTACGGACGGGGGATGGGAATGGCTGGTTCGGGCAGTGGGTTGCGGGTGTTCATCTCGCATACCTCCGAGATGCGAGCCTTCCCGGAGGGGATGTCGTATGTGGCCGCGGTGGAGCGGGCCGTTGCCGCGGACGGGCACGTCATCGTTGACATGGCCGACTTCCCCGCCGCGGATCAGCCTCCGGCGGCGCTGTGCGCGGAGCGGGTGCGGGGGTGCGATGTGTATGTGGGGGTGCTGGGCACCCGGTACGGTTCGCCGGTGCGGGACCGGCCCGAGGTGTCGTACACAGAGCTGGAATTCGAGACGGCCACCGATGAGAACCTGGACCGGCTGGTGTTCTTGCTGGATGAGAGCGCAACCGACGTGGGTATCCCGCTGTCGGCGCTGCTGGACCGCGAGTTCGGGTCCAGGCAGGACGCATTCCGCCGCCGGATCCAAGACAGCGGCTTGGTCACGGGTTCGTTCGCGAACCCGGACATGCTGGGACGGCTGGCGGAACGTTCGCTGCGAGACCTGGCTGCCAACCGCCTGGGTTCGCGGGAGCGGATGCTGCGGGTGTGGAACATCCCGGCCCGCAACCCGGGCTTTACCGGGCGGGATGGGCTGCTGGCGGCGGTGCGGGAACGGCTGGTGGCCGGGGACACGGCGGTGGTGCAGGCGTTCCATGGCATGGGCGGGGTGGGCAAGACCCAGCTGGCGATCGAGTACGCGCACCGGTTCGCCGACGGCTATGACCTGGCCTGGTGGGTCAACGCCGAGCAGGGCGGCCTGATCGGCGATCAGTTCGCCGCCCTCGGGATGGCACTGGGATGCGTGCAGCCGGGCGCGGCCACCGAGGTGGTCCGGGCGGCGGTGCTGGGCGAGCTGCGGCGCCGGGACCGATGGCTGCTGGTGTTCGACAACGCCCAGGATCCCGAGGACCTGGAGGCGTGGCTGCCGGGCGGGACCGGGCACGTGCTGGTTACCTCCCGGGCCCCCCGGTGGGCCGAGGTCGCGGTGCCGGTGGAGGTCGACGTGCTGGATCGGTCCGAGTCGGTGGCGCTGCTGCGGGACCGGGTCCCCGGCCTGCCCGAGGTTGACGCGGACCAGATGGCCGGCGCGGTGGGGGACCTGCCGCTGGCCCTGGCCCAGGCGGCGGCCTATCTGACCGAGACCAGGATGCCCGCTGGGCAGTACGCGGGCCTGCTCGGGACTCGGGCGGCGCAGCTGATGGGCGAGGGGCGGCCGCCGTCGTACCCGCGGCCGCTGGCGGCGGTGACGGTGCTGGCGCTGGACCGGCTGCACGGCCAGGACCTGGCCGCAGCCGAGCTCGCCGGGGTGTGCGCGTTCCTGGCCCCCGAGCCGGTGCCCCCGGACTGGTTCCCGGCCGCGGCCGCGGCGCTGTCCCCGGTGCTGGCCGGGTCGGCTGTGGACCCGCTGGCCTGGCGGCAGGTGCTGGCCTCGCTGGGCCGCAGCGCGCTGGCCCGTGTTGACGCCACCGGGCTGGTGATGCACCGGCTCACTCAGGCCATCATCCGCGGCAGCCTGCCGCGGGGCCAGGCTGCCGTCTCCCGGGACCTGGCCGAGGCCATCCTGGCCGCCAGCAGCCCGGGCGACACCGATACGCCCGGCACCTGGCCCGCGTGGGGGCGGTTGCTGCCCCACCTGCTGGCCCTAGAGCCCGGCGCCACCAGCCACCCCGATCTGCGCCGGCTGGCCCTCGGCGCGGCCCGGTACCTGATCGTGCGCGGTGACGCCTCCGGCGGCCACGACCTGGCCAGCCGCCTGTACGGGCAGTGGCGGGACAGCCTCGGCCCCGACCACCCGGACACTCTGTCGGCGGGGCACCATCTCGGGCATGCCCTGCGGCAGATGGGCCGCTATCGCGAGGCACGCCAGCTCAGCGAAGACATCCTGGCCCGGAAACGCAGGGTGCTGGGCGAGGACCACCCTGACACCCTGGCCTCCGCCAACGGCCTGGCCGTCAGCATGCGCGCGCTGGGTGAGCCTCAGGCGGCGCGGGAGCTGGACGAGGACACCCTGGCGAGGAAACGCCGGGTACTGGGCGACGACCACCCCAGCGCGCTCATATCCGCCAATAACCTCGCCGAAGACCTGTCCAAGCTGGGTGAGCATCAGGCGGCGCGGGAGCTGGACGAGGACACCCTGGCCCGGAAACGTCGGGTACTGGGCGACGACCACCCCAGCGCGCTCATGTCCGCCAAGAACCTCGCCGAAGACCTGCGGGACCTGGGTGAGCATCAGGCGGCGCGGGAGCTGGATGAGGACACCCTGGTCCGGTACCGCCGGGTACTGGGCGAAGACCACCCCGACACCTTGACGTCCGCGAGCAACCTAGCCAACGACCTGCGCGCGCTGGGTGAGGTACAGGCCGCCCGGGACCTGGACCAGGACACCTTGGACCGCAAGCGCCGGGTACTGGGCGAAGACCACCCCAGCACCCTGACCTCCGCGAACAACCTGGCCGCGGACCTGCGCGCCTTGGGCGGAGCAGACGATAATCCTTGAACCTGCCCCTTTTTTGGCCTGGCGCCGCATTGAGCCCATCAGGGCGACATGCGCTTCCGGCACCCCGAGGTAACGAGCGAAGCCGGACCGTGCCCGCGGTCCGGCATCCTCCCAGTCCGCCGCGCCGAGCGATCCCTCCTGCCAGCCGGTGATGGCCGACGCCAGCGCGGCCGTCACCGGCATCGCACCCGGCGCGCTGGCAGGAGTGTCCAGCCACACCTGCCGCGCGAGGGCAGGGAACATCTCCCGGAACGAACTGGGGGTCACAGTGGCCCGGCCGGGTGGCTGGCTGGCAGGCACAGAAATGACGGTACCGGCGAACGCGGCTCGCCGGAGCGGCGACGTTTCGGAGTCCCCTTGCATACGTGCGTCATCGCGGCTGAGTCGCGCTTAACTTTCGGCACCGCGGAGACAGCACCGCCTCTGCCGCCGCCTGCGGTCCGGATCCCCACGCGGACGTGGCAGGAGATCGAACGCTTAACTCGTAGTAACGTCGGCTGCGGGCCCCGCCGCAAAGCGGGGTGTGAGACCTAGCCAGCGGAGGTGCCCGGATGGCCGAGCTCCCATCGCCCCCAGAGGGAATTGTGTTGACCCACTTCATCGTCTCGGACGATGTCGAGCGCTCTCGGCGCTTCTACACCGAAGTACTCGGCGGCAGGGTGGCCTTTCCCGGAGATCCGGTCAATGTTGCGCTGGCCAACAGCTGGATCGTCATCAATGGCGGCGGAGGACCGACCGACGACAAGCCTACGGTCATCCTGGAGACGCCGCGTGATCCCGACCGGGTCAGCAGCTTCCTTAATATCCGGGTTAAAGATATCGAGGCCGTGTACGCCGAATGGAGCGCCCGGGGTGCTGAATTCCTGACGCCGCCGAAACAGCACCAGTTCGAGAAGCGCTGCTACATCCGCGATCCCGACGGTCATCTGATCGAAGTGGGGCAAACCACGGACCCAGAGGGTGACTGGTCGCCCGCTCACTGGCCGTCGAGTACGCCCGCCGAGGAGTCCGAGTGAATGCCGAGATCACCGGTGAAATCGCTCACATCGACGGCGGCCAGTCCCCCGGACACGAGCCTCGCTCCACCGCGTGACGCTGAGGAGGTTCGGTCATGGCGTAATGGGGCCCGGTAACTCCGTCGGCGTCGAAGAGCTTGCGCGTCTGAGACGGCCGATGTCGTCCGGCGGATCTTCGCCGAATACCCGGTCGGCCGCAGCTTGAAGGCGATAGCCGAAGGCCCCTGACCAGTGATGGCATCGCCTGCCCGTCCGCGCACGACCGGGGCCGCAACCGGCATCGCTGCGGCATTGCGTGGTTATGGGGCGCCGTCACCGCGATCCTGGACAACACGAGCCGCTGATCGGCACCGAGACGTACGAGCACGCGCAGGGCCGCCGACGTACCCCGATCCGAACGCCTAGCGCATGCGCTGGTGGCACTTGTAAGACGGAATAACTGTAATAAGTCCACCGGGGGATAGGATGTGAGCATGCAGGCGCTCTCGGCTCTAACGTCGTTCGCCGTCATCGGCGGCATAATGTATCTGGTCATGCGGCGGAACCGTGAGCGCTTCACGAACGCTCCCCTGCGCGGCGAGATACAGGCGCGGGTGTGTCTTTCAACACCGCTTGACCATGTCAGCATTCTCGGGACGGGCGGATTCGAGGGCACCCGCGGCCAGTGGATCCGCTTTAAAGGCCCGAAGCGGCTGGTCGTCGGCGCTGACGCATTCATGATCTCCTTGCCGGGGGCCTCCCGCGAGTTTGCATTCACCGGACGCGAATCATCCGTCGCGTTCAGACAGGCACGGTACCGGCTGGCTAAACGCGACTGGATAATCATCACCGGAGAGGCCGGCGGCAGGCAGGTCCAGCTAGCAATCACAAAGAAGTCGGGGCTGCTAGAAATCTGGCAGGCGCTTGCTGGAACCGGCGCAGCGCAGGCAACTCGATAGATCTCGCCGGTAGGTTTATCCGGGTGCTTGCACTGCCGGTGGCTTCCTCTGGTCGCCATGAGATAGCAGCCGTCAGTCTCAATCGGTTTGATGATCTCGTCGGCCTTCAGCGGCACGCGGCGCTTCTTTAGCGTCGCGGCGCCGCCTTGCGTACTGCACGCACACCGGCGCGGCGGCGACCGTGGCGAGGGTGAGGCAGCTCAGTGCGAGCAACGCTGGGTAGTCGCCGTACCCGTGGAAGCGGAACACGACGTGGTCTGTGCCCGCGGGGACGTCAACGGCGACGAGCGCCGGCGCCACCATCCGGATAGGCCGCTGCCGGCCGTTCACGGTTGCCGTCCACCCGGGGTCATAGGAGGCGGTGAGCACCGCGACTCCGGGTCGGCGCATCCGCACCGTCGCCGAGGCCTCGCCATCATCGAGGTCGGCGCGTTCCGTGCTGACCGCGCCGGCGGAGGGCCGGCTTCGCATCGGCGGTGGCGGGTCATCCCCGCCACGGCCGGACCCGTACCTGACAGCGAGATAAGCGCCGTCCGCGGCGAGCCCGGAGTGAAGCAGCGGAACGCTGCGGGCACCCACGTTCGTCCGGTTCGCCGGGAGCTCGCCGACGATCTGGCCGGCCTGGATGTAGCCGCCGTCGATCGTCCACAGCCAGTAGGGGCCGGACCGCATCGCCAGCCGCGCGGGCACCGGCGGCTGGTCGCGGGCGGGAAGGATGAGGTAGCGGATCCCGAACAGCCGGTAGTCGGAGGGGTCCCGGTCGTCGAAGAAGTACTCCGGGTCGGTCATCAGCGACGCCGTCCGCAGCGTGTATCCGACCTCGTTGACGTCGCGGCTCTCCAGGTACTTGAACACGGGCACCGCCCCGACGGTGAAGTCCTGACCCCAGTTCGACGGCATCCCCGCGTACGTCCGGCCGCCGCCGTCGCGTTCGATCACCGCGACGAGGCGATCGAGGTCGGTGCCCTCGGTGTTGTCCGCGCGGCGCTGGGCCGCGATCGCGGCGCTGTCGTGGCGGTCGTAGGCGCCGAGCTGAAACCACGCGGGCGCGAGCACCGCGACCGCCGCGACGAGAACGGCCGCCGGGGTGAGGATGGCCGTCCAATGTGGAACTCGGGCTTCGAGCAGCCGCACGCATCTCGCCGCCAGCCACGCTGCTCCCCGGCCGGCGAGCAGCAGCGCGGCGAGCTGCACGCCCATCATGAAGCGGCGGAAGAAGATGTCGGCGCTGCCCGGGATCACGTTGACGAGCGACCCGAACGTCGTGCGGCCGAACGCGAACAGCAGGCACACCGCGAGCGCGGCCAGCAGGGCGCGGGCGTCGGGGGACGAGGACCAGGCCAGCCACGCCAGTCCGAACCCGAGCGCCGCGAACACGGTCACGACGGGCAGTCGGCCGGAGTCGAGCATCTGCCCCGAGAGCAGCCAGTGCATCACGTCACGCGCGCCGTAGCCGTTGACGAGTCCGCTGTCCTGCAGCGGCTCGTTGACCGCCGCCCACAGCCGCTGCTCCAGGAGCGGGACGATCACCCACGCCGACGCGAGCAGCGAACCGCCGAGGAGGACCGCGGCCCGCCGCAACCGGGACACGAGCGGCCTTCCGGCGACGAGCGGCCAGACGAGCAGCACCGACAGCGCGAGGTAGCCGGTCTCGAAGTGCAGCGCGACGGTGAGCGCGGTCAGACCGATCGCCCGGAGGTAGCCGCGCCCGTCGCGGATCGCTCGCCAGCTCCAGCCCCACGCGAGCGGCAGCGTCCACGACGCCCACAGCTGCGTCCAGACGCCGTATCCCGTCCACACGTAGGCGACCTGCTCGTAGCCGACCCCCGTGACGCTCATCAGGAACGGAGCCATCGCAGCCGAGGCGGCCGCCGCCGCCCTGCCCGCCCCGAACGCGCGGGCCGAGAGGTAGACGCTGATCGGCCACAGCGACAAAAGCAGGTACAGCGACCAGCGGAACGCCACGTCGGGGCCGACCGCGAGGCCCGCCAGCCCGGTCAGGATCGCCGGCAGGCTCTGATAGTGCAGGAACTGCGGCGACCCCTCCCCGAGGAACGGGAACCAGCTGGTGAGCGGCAGGTGCCCGGCGCGCAGCCGCGCCGTCGCGAACCGCACCATCTGCTCGTGCATCGTGCTGTCGTTGAAGTACGGGACGTTGAGCGTGAGCGCCCGTAGGTTCACGAGGTTCCATCCGGCCGCGGCGGCGACGATCGACCACGGCCACCACACAGCGGTCCGGCCCCCGCCATCAGCCGGGGGCCGAACCGCCAGCCGGGTCATCGCCGACGCCCGCGCCGGGCGGGCGTCGGCGGTCCTCACCAGATCACCCGGCGCCGGTGTTGCCGGTGCCGCCGGTGTCACTCGCGAGATGGCAGGACTTGAGGTGCCAGGTGCCGACGCCTGTGTTGTCCGGGGTGCCCGGGTTGATGACCTCCGTGCCGTTCGTGCCCACGAGAACCTTCACCGTCGGCTGCTTCGGTATACCCGGCTCCGGCGTGCAGGTGACCGGACCGTTGACGGCTGCCGGACCGGACCCCATGTAAATCACGATCCCCTCGTGGAGCCCCATTGCGGCGAGCTTCTGGTCTGCCTGGGAGATCGCCTGGGATCCAGGTTGATTGAGCGTCACCAGTATCGAGCCATCGCTGGTCTTCGCGACGGTAACGGCGGCGGACGCCGGCGTGCTCGAGGTTGAGGTCAGGACGAGCCCGATCGCCGCGCCGGCGCCCGCCAGCGCGAGCGTGCTGCCCGCGATCACGCGCGGGCTACGGGCCCGGCCCGGTCCGGGACGGCCGGCCTGCGCGAGAGCCGGGCCGTGCTCTTGAGCGAGATCACGCCAGAGATTATCTGTGAACTTAGTCATCGCTTTGATGCTCCTTTCTCAGCCGGGACCTCGCCCGGGACAGCCGTTTGCGGAATGCGACACCAGAGACGCCGAGGGCCAGCGCCGCCTCCTTCGGGGCGAAGCCCTCCAGGTTGACGAGCTCGATCGCCGCCCGCTCGACCGCGGGCAGCCGTGCGTACCGCTGCATCAGCGCGGCGCCCTCGCGCGCGGCATCGATCCGTTCGGCGAGCTCCTCGATCTCGTCCTCGTCAAGCGCCCGGTGGCCGCCGAGCCGCGCAACCGCGTCCCGGTCACCCGCCGACCGCTCGCAATGGCGGGCGAACACCCGGGCGGCGATGCCGAACAGCCACGCCCGGTCCGATCCCCGGTGGGGGTCGAACCCGGCGAAGCCATCCATGGCCCGGACGAACGTCTCGGAGGTGAGATCGGCGACCGTCTGCGGATCGCGGCACCGGCGCGCGAAGTAGCCCATGAGGACGTTGACGTTGCGCAGGTACACCTGCTCGAACTCCTCAAGCGGCGAGCTCGGCGGCCGTCCACGCGACCGCGCCCGCACCGCGACCGGCGGCTCTCGGATCGTCCTCACCCGTGCTCTTGCCTCAGTGCTCATATCCCTAGTTGCGATCCTCGCCCGCGGCTGTGACATCACCCGTCCGTGAGATGCCGCGCCTCACCCCAGGTCGGCGGCTCATGACGGCGATCCCGCTGGTGGCGATGAGTCCGTAGAGAGCCGGGGCGAAGAACACATGCGGCAGGCCGAGAACGCTGACGCCGAGGCTGCCGGTCAGCCCGCCGAGGGCGCTGGCGATCGCCGTGGAGCTCATGAAGACGGCTGAGGCGGTCGCGACGGCTTGGGGCAGTAGTCGTTGGGCGACGATGATGCCCAGGGCCGCGAACACACCCCATACCCCGCCCATGAGGATCTGCCCGGCGAACATTCCGGCGGCGTCGCCGGTCAGAGCGAAGCAGAGATTCGCGCCGACGCCGAACGCCGCGCCGAGGATCATCAGGTGCATCATGCCGAGACGGCGGGCGACGACCACGGCTACCGGCATCAGGATCAGCTCTATCAGAGGTTGGATGCCGATGACCACGCCGCTGACCGCCGTCGGCAGATGCATGTCGTCGCGCATGTAGATCGGCAGGTAGCCGTACTTGATCGGCTCACCCGCGTAGACGAACACGTACAGCCCGGTGAACGCGAGCAGCGGCAGCATCTCCCGGAGCTTCGGGCGCCGCGCGAGGCGCTCGGCCTGCACTTCGGACTCGGAGGCGGTGTGCGCGCCGGGCCGAGCGGGGCCGGTGCGCGCGAAGCCCATGGGGACGATCTGCGCGAGGGCGCACGACCCGGTGGCCGCGAGCATCACGCGCGAACCGGCGGCAGTCGCCAGGATCGAGCCGAGGACGGGGCCGACGACCCATCCGGCCGTCAACGCCATCCGTACGATGGAGACGACCCCGTCGGCCACGGGGTTCGCGGTCGTTTGCAGGTCGTCGTGGACTGCGGCGAACAGCTGCGAGCCGGCAGCGCCCGAGAAGGCCAGAACGACGGCACTGATCACGAAGGGCATCCACACCTGGTCGGCCAAGGCCATCGCGACCCACCCGAGGCATCCCGCCAGAGCACACCACCGGAACAGCCCGAGCCGCTTTCCGGAGCGGTCCGAGCGTGCGCCGATCAGGTAGCCGGCGAGCGGGGCGGTGATGTTCGTGAGGTAGAACAGCCCGGCCGTGGTCAGCGAGACGTGCAGGTCGTTGACCAGGAACAGGGTGATCTGCGGCGCGGCGGCGGACGTCCCTAGCCCGGAGAGGAACAGCGCGACGGTCGCTCCGCGGTAGAGCGGCGAGGCCCAGACCGAGCGCGCCGCGGACGGGGTGGTCGCAACCTCGGCAGCGGCGAGTGCGGATGGCATGGAGGAGACCCTCGAATCTAGGCGGTTGTGACGACGGTGCCGGTTCCTTCGAGCGCTGCTACTTCGTCGGCGGGCGCGGTGGTGTCGGTGACGAGGGTGTGCACGAGGGTGGAGGGGCCGACGTAGGCGTGGGCGGTGCGGCCGAGTTTGCTGCCGTCGGCGGCGGCGATGATGCGACGCGTCGAGGCGATGATCGCCTTCTTCACCGCCGCGTCGTCGAGGTCGTAAGCGGTCAAACCCTCGGCGGCGCTCAGGCCGCAGCAGCCGAGGACCGCGGTGTCGAAGCGCAGCGCTGCGAGGGAGGCGAGGGTGAGGGGGCCGGTCAGGGCGCCCTCACCGTTGCGGGGCCGTCCACCCGGCACCATGAGGGTGGTCGGGGTGGCGGCGTCGCTGAGCGTGTGGATGGCCTGCAACGACAGGGGCATCACGGTGACCTGTCGGCCGTGCAGCAGTCGGGCGACCTCCAGGCAGGTGGTGCCGCTGTCGAGCAGGACGGTCTCGCCGTCCGCGATGAGTCGGGAGACCTCGGCGGCGATCCGGCGCTTGGCGTTGACAGCCTCGTGGGCGCGTAGCGCGAAGGGCGGCTCCTCGCCCCGCAGCAGCAGCGTGCGCGCCCCGCCGCGGAATCGTTCGAGGACGCCTTGCGCGGCGAGGGTGTCCAGATCGCGCCGGATGGTCATCTCCGAGGCGCCGGTCAGCTCGGCTAGTTCCGGGACCGTGGCACTGCCTGAGTCCTGCACAGCCTGGGCGATCAGCCGGTGCCGGTCTGCGTTGCTCATGCCGCGATTGAACACCGCCCGGACGAACACGCAAGCTGTTCGTAAAGCGACTTTTAAACATCATTCTTGTTTGCGGTACTGAGTGCTCACCCACGATCGGCTACCAGGCACCGAGGCTGCCCGAGAGGGACCCGTTAGCTCTCATTGGGGCGTCTAAGGCACCTGGAGCTCGTGGAAGAAGTCGCGGATGTCGGCGGCCAGCAGGTCGGGGACCTCGAGTCCGGAGAAGTGTCCGCCGCGGTCGAACTCGGTCCAGTGCACGATGTCGTAGTCCTGTTCGGCCAAGGGCCGGACGGACTGGAGGATGTCGTATGGCAGGACGACCACCCCGACCGGCACCGGGCAGGGCACCATCCCGCGCGGGGATTCGTTCGCAAGGCGGGCTGAGGAACCAGCGGTGGCGGTGAACCAGTAGATCGAGACGTCAGCCAGGATCTGGTCGAGGGTGATTGTGGAGCGGGGATCGGCCCACTCGGTGAACTTCTCGGCGATCCAGGCGAGCAGTCCGGCCGGCGAGTCGGTCAGGGCGTAGGAAATCGTCTGCGGTCTGGTGGCGTGCAACGCCTGGTAGGCGGGCTGGCGCGTCTGAAGCTGCTTGATCTTGGCGAGGCGGGCCTGGTCGCCGGGGGACAGCGAGGGCTCGTCGGCGCCGGGAGGCGGGGTGACCAGATAGGTGAGGTGCACCCCGACGACGTGCGCGGGCGCGACGGCTCCCAGGGCGCGGGAGATGCCGGAGCCCCAGTCGCCGCCGTGTGCTCCGTAGCGCTGGTAACCGAGCCGCTTCATCAGGACGGCCCAGGCGCGGGCGACCCGGTGGATGTCCCAGCCCTTCGACTGTGTGGGGCCGGAGAAGCCGAAGCCGGGAATGGACGGGATGACCAGGTGGAAGTCGGCCGACAGGGGTCCGATCACGTCGAGGAACTCCAGGACCGAACCGGGCCAGCCGTGGGTGAGGACCAGTGGCAGCGCGTCGGGGTTGGCCGACCTGACGTGCAGGAAGTGGACGTTCTGGCCGTCGATCTCGGTGGTGTACTGCGGGTACCGGTTGAGCGCGGCCTCTTGAGCGCGCCAGTCGAACTTCTCGCGCCAGTAGGTGGCCAGCTCGCGAGTCCGCTCCAGCGGGATACCGAGGTCCCAGCCGACGCCGGGCAGCTCGTCGGGCCAGCGGACGCGGTCCAGCCGGTCGTGTAGGTCGTCCAGGTCGGCCTGCGGGATCTCGACGCGGAAGGGCGTGATCGCGGACATGTGGTACCTCCCTGATCATGA
Organism: uncultured Actinomycetes bacterium; assembly: GCA_963717125.1. GTDB lineage: Bacteria > Actinomycetota > Actinomycetes > Streptosporangiales > Streptosporangiaceae > RYN-230. The sequence continues at coordinate 353,488 of CAVQVG010000015.1, read as the reverse complement.
CGTTAGAGGCTCTAACGTTCGTCGCACTAACGAAATTAGACTGTTAGTGCGACTAACGCAAGAGGTATGATCGGGCGCATGGAAGGCGGGCACAGCCCTGACGAGGCGAACGCACCCGAGCGGCTACGGGCGCTGCCCAGCCGTTTGCTCAACCTGGCAGCCGGCGACGCGCAACGGCAGGTGGGAGAGAGGCTGGCGACCTTGGACTCGCGCAAGTGGCACTACGCCACTCTCGCGGCACTGGAGGAGTTCGGCCCGGACAGCCAGTCGGGACTCAGCGACCGAACCGGCATCTACCGCAGCGACCTGGTGGCGACCATCAACGAGCTCACCGCGCGGGGGCTCGTCGTACGAGCCCCCGACCCGGCCGACCGCCGCCGCAACGCCATCACCCTCACCGACGAGGGGCGCCGCCACCTGAAACACCTTGACGTACTGATAGCGGACGCGCAGGCAGAGCTCCTCGCCCCCCTGTCAGAGGTTGACCGGGCGGAACTCACCCGCATCCTCCAACTCATCGTCGGGCATCACTCAAGGCTCTGAGAGGCTGGCGGGGACTTCGGCGATCTGGACGACCACGTCGTCCGCCGATGAGGCTGCGGGGCTGTTCTGGCGTTTCCTGATTGAATGGTTCGGGGTCGGACCGGCCTTGCCTTTGCTGGTCAGGGGTAACTGACCATGTAGCTTGGGCCGGGGTTGGCGGTGTCCACCGCGGCGCCCGTGCCGTTGACGACGTGATTGATGCTGCCCGAGCCGTTCAGGAACCGGGTGAGCAGGTCGTGCAACTGGACCCCGGGGGTGTCAGGCACCGAGAACGCGGTGTCTGACTGGATCGGTATCCCTAGGTCGAAGAAGCAGTAGCTGCCCAGGCCGTAGCCAGAGAAGCTGGTTACCTTGGGGGAGATTAGGAAGGCCGGGTAGCCGTCCGTCGTGGAGCTGGACATCCAGGCTGCCTGGCTGGGCGGGTCGTAGGGCATCTCGTTCTGGAAGAAGATGTCCTCGCCGCCTTGACCGTTCCAGACCACCTCGTTCTTCTGATAGTGCTCCACGGCCAGGCCGTAGGCGGTGACGTCGTTGCCGTTGACGGTCAGGCCGTTGGCCGCCGTGTTGCTGGTCCATCCCACGCCCGCGCCGTGATCCGCGCGCCAGGCCCAGATGTCGTCCAGGATGACGTGCGAGCTGTTTACCACCAGGCTGTCCGTGGCCGAGCCGGCCGTGGCGCCGCCGATACGGAAGAACACGTCTTGGACCAGCGACGGGTTGGACGCGCTGCCGGTCGCGGCGGCCAGCGGACCGCCCACCTGGAGCAGCACCGCGGAGTTCTTCGGGCCCGCGTCGAAGATCATGCCCGAGAGCTTGACCCCGGGCACGCCCAGCACCTGCATGGCCGCGGTGCCGTTCTGCGGGACCAGGGTGGGAAAGCCCAGGCCGAGCACGATCGTGTTCGCGCGGCTGACCACGATCGGTGCCTTTAGATCGTAGACGCCCGGAGTCAGGATCAGGTTCCGGCCCAGGGCCAGCGCCGCGTCGATGGCCAGCACCGGCGTGGACGGCGTGGCGATGAAGAACTTGCTGATAGGAACGGACATACCCGCTGCGGGGCCGCCCTGCCAGGAGGTGCCTGATGAGTTGTGCTCGAGGGCCGGCACGAACACGCTGTAGTTCCCGGACGCGTCCGTCTGCAGAAACGGCTCCTCCTGGGTCACCGGGCTCGTGGACAGGGTGGTGTAAGGGCCGACCGTGTTGCCGTTGACGGTCGCCGGCGGGAACGTGGTCGGCGGGGCGCCGATGTCCCCGGAGAAGACCTGGTTCCAGACGCCGTTGCTCCAGCCGTCCAGATTGCTGTTGCGCACGATGAACTGCTGCTGCGAGCCGTTGATGACGGTGCCGCCGGAGAAGGCCGAGTCGGCGATGAACCCGCCGCTGGCGTAGTCCGGGCTGCCGTTGCAGTAGTCCATCAGGGACAGGTTGCCACCGGTGACGTTCACCCGCCGCATCGGCGCGGCCTGGGAGACGGCCCAGAAGTCGGTCCCGGCCTCGCAGCCCGTCTGGCCGGTGACGTTGATGGTCAGGTTGGACATCGAGCGCCAGAAGTTGTCCAGCGCGATGCAGTTATCGGCGGCGAAGCACTGGTTGTAGACATTGATCGAGCCGTTGATAGTGACGTCGCCGGGCGAGCCGCCCAGGCCGGCGACCTCGGTGTAGTACCCCACCTGGAACGACAGCGGGTTCGTTGCCGAGCCGTAGGTCCCCGGCTCGAACAGCAGCGCGTACCGCTGGGTGCCGAACTGGTTGGAGATCTGCTGGTCCGCGATCGAGTCCACGGTGGCCTGGATCTGGCTCTGCGGCATGTTCGGAGTGAACACGTAAACGTTCGGGCCTAAGGCCGGGCTCACCGGCCTGGTGCACGGCGGGGGCGACGCTGGCCTGGGCGGCCGGTGCGACGGTCCGCTTGGGGGCGGCCCAGGCCGGGGCGGCGGACATCCCCGCCGCCGCGAGCAGCGCCGCCATCAGTATTGCGCCGCGGCGCACGTGACTGGTGGTCTGTGGGTGTCTCAGGTTCATCGCGGTCCGTTTCTGCCAGTAGCACCGCTGCTGCCGTGCTCCGTCCGACAGCATCTCTTAGGGGCGACGGAGCTCCAAGATCTGGATTAGTGTTTTTACGACTTTTAAATAAAGCCCTGAAACAGGGGGGCGGCGCGGGCCTCAGTGGCCGTGCAAGTCGGCGGGGTGAAGGACAGCGGCCTGGGCCGCGAGGAGGACATCGACGAACTCGAGTCCTACACCCAGGCGAAGCACGTCCATGTCAACCTCGGCTGAGGGCATGGGCGGGCAAGATCGCCTGGCAGTTGGGATGGCCGGTCCGGCACCATGCCGGTACCGGCATGCCCGCCTGCGCTCGCGCTCCGCCCACCAGTATGGTCAGGAGCCGGGCCAGGTCAAGGCGTCGATGGCCAGGGTGAGCTGGCCGCTGCCGTGATGGACGACCTGGAGGCCGATCGCGTTGACCTCGGAGACGGGGGGAACAACCCAAGTCAGGGTAAACCAGCCGGGATGGGACGGGAGCTGGACCTTGTCCGCCAAGTCCTCGGGTTGATTCCACCGCTCTGCGAACGGCAACACGCTGCCGCCGTTCTGGCCGTCGGAGTAGATATGGAACGTGATCTTGTCGCCAGGCCGGAGGTCCGCCAAGCCGTTTTCCACGCCGACGGCGCTGTAGGTGCTTCGCGTGGTGATCAGCAGCGAATGGGTGCCGTTGTAGGCGACCTGGGTGGTCTGCGATGAGCGGATGCTGCCGAACAACGGTTTCCACCCGTCAGCGCCGCCCTCGAAGCTGATCAGGCCGCGCGGGACCAGGCCAGGCTGCTTGGGTGACCGCGAGGGCTTGGGCGATGGCGGCGACGATGCAGATGACGGGGCCGGTGGGTGCAGCTGTGCATTGGAGGCCAGCGGATGGCGCGTGCCTGGCTGGGTGAAGATCAGGCCCAGTGCGACCTCGCCGGCGGCGATGGCGAGGGCGATGGCGATGGTTACCCTGCGGGAGCGCATGAGCAGGGACGGCTGGCTCGCGGGGGAGAGGTCACGCCCGGGTGACCTGGTGCCTCTGCGGGGCGAGTCCTTGCCGCCGTCCCAGAAGCCGTCCGCTTCGTCACTGCCGGGCTTCCAGAACTCTAAATCGCCGGGGTCCCTGCCAGCGTCCGTGCCGCCATGGTCTTCTGGCGCGCGCCAACCGGCCGAGTGGTACGACCGAGTGTTCTCTGGGTCATTGTGGATTACAACCTCATCGCAGCCGGGGCACGCGCTGGTCTGCGGCTGGTCGCCGGGCAGTCCTTCTGGCATCGCGTCTCCTTGTCGCGCGGCCTCCGAGTCAGCGATTCATGAGCATAGCGGTGAGCCATTACAGGTATCCGCGCTGATAGTCTCCCCGGTCCCGGCACGCGGACCAGCGCCAGAACCCGGGTTTGTCTTGCGGGGTCATTCTGCTGGCCACCCCGGGCACGGGATGACAGGCTGGTCGCCGTGACGCAGCAGAGCACGGGGGACGCGGTACCCGGACGCTGGAACGCGGTTGGCCCGAAGTCCAACATGTGGATGGATCCGGCGCAGGACCCGAGGTTCGCGGCAGGCGCAGAGCTGGACGGCGAGCGGGCGACGCTGCTGGACTACCTGCGCGCCTACCGGCTGGCGCTGGAACTGAAGTGCGCCGGCCTCGACGCGGAGCAGCTGGCCCGGCGCTCGGTGCCGCCCTCCACCATGTCCCTGCTCGGCCTGGTCCGCCATATGGCCGACGTGGAGCGCAACTGGTTCCGGCGGGTGATGGCCCGGGCCGACGCGCCGCCGCTGTACTGGTCTGATGATGCCGAGGACGCTGACTGGGCAGGGGCGGTGGCTGATCCGGCGGTGGTGGCTGGCGCCTGGCGGGCCTGGCGTGAGGAGGTCGCTTTCGCGGAGCAGTTCGTCGCCGGCGCGCCCGACCTCGCCATCCGCAGCCCCATGCAAGACGGCACCACCGTCGCGCTGCGCGAGGTGATACTCCACATGGTCGAGGAGTACGCCCGCCACCTCGGCCATGCCGACCTGCTCCGTGAGCGGATCGACGGCCGCGTCGGCCAGTAACCCCGCGTCGAGGTAGGCCTGGGCCAGGGCGGCTGGGTTCTCCAGCGCGATGTTGTGACCGGACGCGGGGATGACGGCGCGCGGACGTCGCGGGCCACTTGCGCGAGCTGTTTGGATACTTCGTCCCCGAGATAGGCCTGCGCGCCGACGGCCAGGACCGGGCAGCTGATCGGGTCGGCGTAATGCGGGCGGTTCTGTTCGGCGTCGGTCTGGCGCGCGCCCTGCGAGCACAGTCTCGGATTGTCCTCGGACGCGCGATGCGCGCGATGTGCCTGGCGCGCATCTTCGGCATCCCGGGCGGGCTGGGGAATCCGTTAGGGACGGACGGCGGCGGCGTCCGCGGATGTGAGCACGTTCACCCGGCCCCCGTCGATGTCGAGGACCGCGCCGTGGACGAAGGCGGCCTCGTCTGAGGCGAGATAGACCGCCGCGGCGGCGATCGCAGCCGGGTGACCGGGCGCGCTCGCCGGGGCACCGCGCATGAATACCGCCCCGGGGTACTCGGTGTCCGGATCCCAGTCCGGCGGCAGGATGACCCCTGGCGAGATCGCATTGACGCGGATGCCCAGGGGGCCGAACTCGGCCGCCCAGGCCCGGGTCAGGGTTTCCACTGCTCCCTTGGTCGAGCTGTAGAGCGCGCCGACCGGCAGCCCGAGCCGTGCGACCCACGAGCCGAGGTTGATGATGGCCCCGCCGCCAGCGCGGATCATCTCGGGCGCGACGGCCTGCGTGAGGAAGAACGCGGACTTGACGTTGACCGAGTAGACGCGGTCGAATGTGTCCTCGTCGGTCGTCAGCGTGGTGTGGCCAGGGAAGATACCGGCGTTGTTCACGAGGATGTCAATGCGACCGCCCAGCAGCCCTGCTGCCTCTTCGGCGAGCGCCCGGCTCGCGACCGCGCCGTCCAGGTCGGCGTGCACGTAGTCCGCCTTGCCGCCCGCGTCGCGAATGCGCGCGACCACCGCCTGTCCCCGCGCGTCGCTGCGCCCGGAAACGATGACGTGCGCGCCTTCGCCGCCGAACGCCACGGCGACCTCCCGGCCGATGTTGCTCGTGGAACCCGTGACGAGGGCTGTCTTGTTCTCAAGTCGTCGTGTCATGGCAGCGATGCTAGAAACGTATTTTTGGACTGGCAAGTCCAATTCTCTTTGGCGTCTCATACGCCGCGGAGGTGATCGATCAGCGCGTCGAGCGTCGCCTCGAGGTGCCGCGTGCTCCCGGTCGAGCGAAGCACCTGGACGCCGCCCTGAATGCCCGCGATGAAGGCCGCCGAGACCCGAGCGGAGTCCAGCCCCGGGCGGACGAGGCCCGCGGCCTGCATCTGGGTGATGCCCTGGATGAGGTGCGCCTGCCACTGCGCTAGGAGAATAGTGACGACCTCGGCCGCGCCCGGCGTGCTGCCGACCTGGGCCATGAGCGCGCCAAGCGGGCAGTTCCGTCCTTGTGCCCGGTAACGGGCCACGACGGCATCCCGCCAGCGATTCCACGCGGCCCAGGAGGTGAGGCTTCCGAGGTGAGGCTGCTGGTCGTCGAGGACGCGCTGAGATTCGTACCGCGCAGCCTCAAGCAGCAGTTCCTCCTTGCCCGCCGGGAAGTAGTGGAAGATCTGGCTCTTGCTCGTGCCGGTGATGGCCCGGATGTCGTCCAGCGTCACCTCGCCAGGGCTGTCGCCGCGCAGGTACTCCGCTGCGCCCTCGATGATGCGCTCCCTGGTAGCCCGCCCCTTCGCAGTAAGTGCCACGTGGCAACGGTACCCCATTATGGACCCAACGGTCCAAATCTGGCCGCGACCGCCTTGCTCCCCCGGGGGCCTTCTGGTTCAGGTCCAGGTCCCTGAGCACAGACGCCAGCGACGCGGTCGCCATCAGCAGGCGCTGTTCGTGGTCGCGGAGCTGGCGCTAAATTTAGGTACAAGGCATGCGGGCTACCCGGCGAGCACAGCCACAGACAGTTAGTGCACCGGTGGCCGTGAGCAGGTGCTCCGGCCGGCGTCCCGGCTACAGCCCGGTTTGGGCGGTCAGCCGACCCGAGTCAACGGCTGCCCTGAACGCGGCATAATCCTGCTCGTTCTGGTCAGCGTACGCGGCCGAGAAGTCCGCGATCGCGCGGTCGAAAGTATCTCCCTTACCGAGGTAGGAGGCGATAGCGATGCGGTCGCCCCAGCGGGCGTGGGCCCGGGCCAGGGTCGCTCCGCAGATACGCGAATACAGGGTGGCCCCGGGCGGGAGCATGGTATCCACGTCCGCGCTGCCCTTCCAGTCCTGGAATTGGCGCACGTAGTAGTCGCGGGTCACACCGTCCATGCCCCTGATGCGCTGCCAGCCCAGGAAGATGTCGGTCGCGGCCTGCATCAGGCGCTGCCCGGCCACCACCCGCTCGCCATGGTGGGTGTAGGCGCTCGCCCCCAGGAAGCGTTCGAGGACAGACGCTTGCGCCTCCTTGACCTGCAAGAACAAGGGGTCGTTGTCGTCGCGGCCGAGCATCAGCATGATGTAGCAGCGGGTGCCGACGCTGCCCACGCCCACCATCTTGTAGGCCGCGTGGGCATAGCGGTACTCCTCGACCGGGTGGTGCTGGCGCCCGAGCGTGCGCCGGTACGAGGCGAGCAGGCTCTTGATCAGCGGCGCGGGGTTCTCCCATTCCGACCCGGGCTGGATCAGGTCCTCGATCGGGATGATGAGCGGCGGGTCGGCGACGATCCGCGGTTCACCGTCGACCTCGTCCGCCCGCCTTGCGAACACCCGTGTGCTGTCACGGGTACGCGCCTTGGCCACCATCTCCTCGGTCGCCCGCGCCTCTTTCTTGCTGACCCGTTTGACGCGCACCTCCTTGTGGACCAGTTTGAGCAGCATCCCGGCCTCCAGATGCTCGTACCACGCATCCAGGGAGCGCATCCCGGCCGCCTCGCGCATGCGGTCCCGGTATTCCTTGACCCCGGCCATGACAATGCCCCGGCGGTCGGCGCGGCTGAAGCCGCGGTCGCGTCCCATCACCTCGAAACTGGCCGCCAGGCGCTTGACGTCCCACTCCCACGGGCCGGGGAGGGTCTCATCGAAATCGTTGATGTCGAACAGCATCCGCCGCTCGGGCGAGCCGAACAGGCCGAAATTCGACAGATGCGCGTCACCGCACAATTGCACGGTGACCCCGGACTGAGGGGTCGCCGCCAGATCGGCCGCCATGATCAGCGCGGCGCCCCGGTAGAAGGTGAAGGGGGAGACCACCATCCGCCCGTACCGGATGGGGACCAGGCTGGGGACCCTGCTCGCCGCCTGCTCTTCGAGCAGCGCGATCGGATCCGGGCGGTCCGGTGCAGGTGCCCACCGCCCGTGACTCGACCTTGGGGCCTGCTGGCGGGCGGCCCGGCCTCTGGCCACCCGCTCATCCACGGTCAGGTGGGCCCGCCTCCATGCGGACGCGAAGGTGGAGGCCGCCGCGTGCGTGGTTCCGGGCCGCGAGGTCTGAGCCGGGTGCGAACGCTCTTCCATGACGCCCTCAGTCGTTTTCGTCACCGCTGCCTAGCTGGGCCGATCAGCGGAAGGTCAGTGACACCGCGTGGTCATATCTGGTGGCGTTCCATGACCTTGGCCTTGATCAGCGTAAACCAGTCCCCTGGCCAGGGCCTATCACGCGCTCCGGCCGTGGGCCCTCCCCGGCGATGCCTTCCGACTCGGCTCGGTGGCGCCGTGTCGTTATGGACGCCTAGTCTCGAGGCTGACTGCCCCGCTCCCTGCGTGCGTTCATTACGTCACCGCGGTGTTTCGGCAAGGGTTGGTGATGCGGTAACCGACGCCGGGCCGGGTTTCGATGAGGGAGGGGTTGCCGAGTTTGCGGCGTAGCCGGCTGAGGGTGTTGAAGACGGTGTTGGTGAAGGGGTCGGTGTTTTCGTCCCAGACCTGTTCGAGCAGCTCTTCAGTGCTGAGGAAGGCGGGCGCGGCGCGGAGCAGGGCTTCGAGGACGCCGAACTCTTTGACGGACAGGTCGAGGGGCCGGCCGTTGCGGGTGGCGATGTGGCGTTGCGGGTCGAGGGTGAGGCCAGCGGCGTGGTAGATGCGGGGCCGGGCGGTGGGCTGGCGGCGGGCCAGGGCGCGGATGCGGAGCACGAGTTCGGTGAAGTGGAAGGGTTTGGTCAGGTAGTCGTCGGCGCCGAGGCCGAGCCCGCTGATGCGATCGTCGGGGGTGCCGGCGGCGGTGAGCATGAGAGTCATAGCGGTCCGGTCGTTTTCGGTGATCATCCGGCAGAGGGTGTCGCCGTGGATGCCGGGCAGGTCGCGGTCGAGAACGACGACCTGGTAGGCGTTGGTGTCGAGCTTGGTTGCGGCGTCGAGTCCGTCGTAGGCGACGTTGACGGCGAAGCCCTCGTCGCGAAGTCCTTCGGCGATGTCGTCGGCCAGGCCGTGCATGTCTTCGACGACCAGGATCCTCATGGTGTCGGCGCAGTGGTTAGGGCGGGGCGGGCAGCGAGCGGGAGGGTGACGGTGACGCGCAGCCCGCCGTGCGGGCGGGCGTGCAGGTCCAAGGTGCCCTGGTGAGTGGTGGCGATGGCGGCGACGATCGAGAGTCCGAGTCCGACGCCGGTGTTGTCGGGGCCGGCGCGGTCCGGGGCCGCGCGGCGGAACGGCTGGGCCAGCTCGCCGGCCCTGCCCGGGTCGACAATCGGCCCGCTGTTCTCGACAACGAGCCGCGCCGGGCCGGTGTCGGTGCCGGTGGCGACGCGGATCCAGCCGCCGGGCTGGTTGTGCCGGATGGCGTTGTCGATCAGGTTGTCGATCAGGTGGGTGAGCAGCGCCTCGCTGCCGGGCACTAGCGCGTCGTGATGGTCCTGGTCAACGGTGAGGTGCATGTCGTTGATCGCGACGAAGTGATCGGCAAGGACTGTGGCGGCGAGCTTGTCCAGTGCGACCGTGCTGCGGCGCACGGCACCGCCGTGCTGGGCGCGGGCGAGGGTGAGGAAGCTTTCCACCAGCCGGTCGGCCTTGTCGAGCCCGGCCCGGATCTTGCCGGCCAGGATCGTTACGCCGGGGGACGGCGGGCCGGGTTTGCGGGTGGCCACGTCCAGCGCAGTGCGCATGACGGTCAGCGGGGTGCGCAGCTCATGGGAGGCGTTGGCGACGAACCGGCGCTGCGCGTCGAAAGCCGCCTCGAGGCGGGCCAGCAGGTCGTCGATGGTGTCACCGAGCCGCTTGAGCTCGTCGTCGGGGCCGGCGACGGCGAGCCGCTCGCGCAGGTTCTGCTCGCTGATGCGCTGCGTGGCTGCGGTCATGGTGCGCAGCGGGCGCAGCACTCGCCCAGCGACGAGCCAGCCCAAGGCGATGGACAGCGCGGCTGTGATCAGCAGCGCGATCCCGGAGCTGGCCAGCAGTTGGTGCATGTCGGCGGCCCGCTGGTGAACCTCAGTAGCATTCTGCTGCGCGAGCTCTGCCCGGTTGTGTTTCGACATGATGACGGTGTTGTTTGGGTTGTGTCGGCCGACCTGGGGTTTGGTGGCCTTCCAGGCCAGGCCGTAGGTGATCGCCAGCAGCACCGCTCCGGACAGGAGGAACAGCGCGCCGTAGAGCAACGTGAGGCGCATGCGCACGGTACGCAGCGGTAGGTGTGGATTCCGCGCCCAGCCGCGCAGGGTCTGGGCTGGCCGCATGAGGCTCATGCTGGCTCCCTGGTTTTCTATCGCGACTAGGTTGCGATGATTTCGCGACTGTCGTGAACCATCATGACCGCGGGGACCTACCAGGCGCCTACCAGGCGGTGTAAAGGCCGTGGTAGGTGCTGTCTTCTACAACGGATCCAGGTGCACAACAGCGCATTCGGAGGTCCGACATGAAGATCGCAATGGCGCGCCGCTCTGAACCCGCGTCCGGCTGCGCGGCCGAGGTCATTCAGCCAACCATGAGGACGACACTGTGAACGAGACAACAGGCGTCCGCTGGTGTCGGCCGCGGCCGCGGCGGGCGGGCGTCGTGGCCGTCACGGCCGGCATCGTGCTGCTGGTGGCGGCATGCGGAGGCGGCTCATCGAGCACGGGCGGCTCACCGAGCACGGGCGCCTCATCGAGCACGGCTGTCTCATCTGCCGGTTCCGGCGGCTCATCGAACGCTGGAGGGTCAACGCAGGCACAGTCGAATCTTGCTTTCGCCCAGTGCATGCGTTCGGACGGCGTGACGGATTTCCCCGACCCCGGCTCTAACGGCCAGTTCCCGACAATTTCGGCCCAGATGGAGGACAGCCCACATTTCGCAGCGAGTTTTAATGCCTGCAAGCACCTGCTCCCGGCCGGTGGCGTGAGTAAGGCACAGCAGGACGGCCCCCAGCTCCTGAAGTTCGCCCAGTGTATGCATGCGCACGGCGTGCCGACCTACCCCGAACCCAACCCCAACGTCAACCCTTACAGCGTCCTCGCCCCCAACACCTCGGTAGATAACCTGAAAGTGGCTGGCGTCAACCCGAACTCGCCGGTGGTCCAGGCTGCCGTGCAGGCGTGCGAGCGGGCGAATCCGGTGGGCTCGCGATGAGCAGGACGATTTCGCGGGGCCGGGAGGCCGGGCAGCGGGACGCCGGGCAGCGGGCGGAGGGCCTGGTGTCCGCGGAGGCAGGGGGGGCGCGCGGCCGTGGCCGCTGGGTGGCCCTGGGCGTCGTGGTCGTGGTGGTGGCCGGGGCAGTGGCCGGGTGGCAGGCGGGGGTATTTTCCCCGGCCGCCTCGCCCGGGGCCGGGGAACAAGGGGCGCCCGCACCGGCGACGGCGGCGGTGACGCGACGGGATATCACGGCGACGACGCCGGTGAACGCGACGCTGGGGTATGCCGGGTCCTACCCGGTGACCGGGCGGGGCGGCGGGACGCTGACCTGGCTGCCGTCGGCCGGGCAGGTGATCAGCCAGGGACAGGCGCTGTACAAGACCGGTAACGGATCCCCGGTGGTGCTGCTGTACGGCGGCGTGCCGGACTGGCGGCCCCTGGACGAGGGCGTGACCGGCGCGGACGTGACCCAGCTCAACCACGACCTGGTGGCCCTGAGGGACGCCAACAGCGCGGAGATCTCCGCGCTGGGCTGGGATTACTTCTCTGCGGAGACGGCGGCCGGGGTGCAGAAGCTGCAGTCGGCGCTGGGAACCTCCTCCCCGTCGGGGTCGCTGTCGCTGGGGCAGGTGGTGTTCGAGCCGGGGGCGCTGCGGGTCAGCCAGGTGACGGGGAGCCTGGGCGGCCCGGCGTCGGGGCCGGTGCTGGTGGCGACCTCAGACCGGCACGTGGTCACGATCCCGCTGGATGCCGCCATGCAGTCGCAGGTGACGGCGGGCGACGAGGTGACCGTGACGCTGCCGGACGGGTCCAGCACGCCGGGGACGGTCTCCTCGGTGGGCGGGGTGGCGTCCGGGTCGGGCAGCAATGCGACGATCCCGGTGATGGTCACGCTGACCGATCCGGGGGCGGCGGGAACCTTGGACCAGGCGCCGGTGACGGTGAACATCACCACCGCGAGCGCGAAGAACGCACTTGTGGTGCCGGTGGGGGCGCTGCTGGCGCAGGCCCCGGGCGGATACGATGTCGAGGTCGCCGGGCCGGGGAACACGCGGCGCTATGTGCCAGTGATGCCCGGGATCTTCGACGACGCTTATGGCCTGGTGCAGGTGACCGGGGCGCTGGCGCCCGGGCAGCGCGTCGTGGTGCCGGCGACGTGACCGCCGGCGCGCAGCCGGCCCTGCCGGCCGCCGTAGCCGCGGACCGGCTTCCGCCGCCGGTCCCGGTCCTGGAGCTGGACCAGGTGACCAAGGTATATCCCGGGCCGCCGCCGGTGCGCGCGCTGGCCGGGCTGAGCCTGGCGGTGAACGCGGGAGAGCTGACCGCCATCGCGGGCCCGTCAGGGTCAGGCAAGACCACGCTGCTGCACCTGATGGGCACCCTGGACAAGCCGACCGCCGGGACCGTGCGCATCACCGGCCTGGATGCGGCACGGATGGCCGACCGGCAGCTGGCCGCGCTGCGGGCGTCCCGGATCGGGTTCGTGTTCCAGCAGTTCTTCCTCGCCGAGCACCAGAGCGTGCTGGGCAACGTGGCCGACGGGCTGCTGTATGCCGGGGTCCGCCGCAGCGAGCGACGGCGGCTGGCCGCAGCCGCGCTGGCCCGGGTCGGGCTCGGGGACCGGGCCGGCGCCCGGCCGACCCAGCTGTCGGGCGGGCAACGGCAGCGGGTCGCGATCGCCCGGGCGATCGCCGGACGCCCGCCGGTGGTGCTGGCCGACGAGCCCACCGGCAACCTCGACTCCGCCACCGGCGCGTCCATCCTGGCGCTGCTGGAGGAGCTCAACGCCGCCGGCACCACGATCATCGTGATCACCCACGACCAGGCGATCGCCGACCGGATGCGGCGGCGCATCGAGATGCTCGACGGTCACATCATCGCCGACACCAGCCCTGTCCCCGTGGCCGCAGGCGGCGGCCACGGCGGGCGGCCCGCTCGCCGGCAGCCCGCGCAGGAAGGACCATCATGACCACCACCTCGCCGCGGCCGGCCGCCCCGGCTGCGGCCCGGGTGCACCCCGCCGACCTGGCCGCCCTCGCCAGCATCGGGCTGCGGACCCGCAAGCTGCGCGCCGGGCTGTCAGCGCTGGGCATCGCGATCGGGGTGGCCGCGATCGTGGCCGTCCTCGGCCTGGCCAGCTCCTCCCAGGCCGCGCTGCTGGCCAAGATCGCCCAGCTTGGCACCAACCTGCTGACCGTCACCAACGGGCAGAACTTCTCCGGCGCCGCCGCCGAGCTGCCGGTAGCGGCGCCGGGCATGATCGGCCGGCTGCCCGGGGTCACGTCGGTGCAGGGCACCGGCACCGTCCCCGACGTCAACGCCTACCGTTCCCCGCTCATCCCGGTGATCGACACCAATGCGCTGAGCGTGGATGCCGCCACCCTGGGCCTGCCCGCGGCGGCGGGCACCAGCCTCGCGCAGGGCCGCTACCTCAACGCCGCTACCTCCCGCCTGCCGGTCGCGGTGCTCGGCGCCGCTGCGGCCCAGCTGCTGGGCATCGACCGGATCCGGCCCGGGATGCGGATCGTGGTCGGCGGCCAGTGGTTCTACGTGACCGGCATCCTTAACCCGGCCGTGCTGGCCCCCGAGGTCGATTTGGAGATCCTGGTCGGCTTCCCGGCCGCAGAGAAATACCTGTCCTTCGACGGCCACCCGTCGAAGATCTACATCCGTACCGTGAACACCCAGGCCGCCACCACTCGCGTTGACAGCCTGCTTGGCGCGCAGGCCAACCCCGAGAATCCCAGCGATGTTGACGTCGCCCAGCCGTCGGACGTGCTCACCGCCCAGGCCGACACGGCCGGCGCGTTCAATGACCTGTTCCTCGGGCTAGGCGCGGTCGCGCTGCTGGTCGGCGCGGTCGGGGTGGCGAACATCATGGTCATCTCGGTGCTGGAGCGCCGGCCGGAGATCGGGCTGCGCCGGGCGCTGGGCGCCACCCGCGGCCAGATCCGGATCCAGTTCCTGGCCGAGGCCATCTTGCTGTCCTTGGCCGGCGGTGTCGCCGGCGTCGCCACCGGCGCGGTCGCCACCTCGGTCTACGCCCACGCCCATGGCGAGGCCATCGTCATCCCGCCCGACGCCTGGGCCGGCGGGCTGGCCGCCACCTTGCTCATCGGTGCCGCCGCGGGGCTGCTGCCCGCCATCCGCGCCGCCCGCCTGTCACCCACCCAGGCACTCTGGAGCATCTGACAGCACAGGCAAACGTCCCAGAAGCCTCCCGGGAAGGCAGGAAGGAGCTGAGTTAACAGCCAGAGCACCCGCCCTGGCCGGAGGCCGGGCCCGGGTGACGCCGCATCATGCCTGAAATCAGGCACTCATGGGGAATTGCGTGTCCGAGGGGGGAACTTGAACACGCAAACACAGGCGATTTCCCCGGATCGGGGAAATCATGCCAGCCATGCTACCCGGCCTGGCCCGTGACTGCCAGGCGCCGTGCCGCCTTTCCCCGGCCTTTCCGCGGCAATTCCCGCCTGATCACCGGGCGTGGCGGGAGGCGGGCAGGCACGATCTCCAGCCGGACGCCAGGACGGCTGGAGGTTCCCTGACCATGATCAGCCGAAGGCGAAGATGGTCTCCGTACTTGTGGCTGTGCCCGTCCGTAGCCGATGAGCGTGTGCTCTCATCGGAAAATATTCCGGTGACCTAGAGTGCGCGAGATGAGGGCTTTCATGCATTCGTGAAAACGCTACCGACCTCGCAAAGAATGACTGAGTCGTCGCGGTCGAGGACAATGGTACTACCGCACACCACTGGACCGGGTCTACGAATGGGCCGCCGAGCAACACGACATGAAGAAATGGACGCGAACTCAAATTACGGAGCAATGCAAAGCAAGGTAACAGTATCAGCCTTGAGTTCTACGCGCTGTGCTGACCATGAGGCACCTCCTGCGCTGCATCTAGCAGTGTCGCCAACTAGAGTCTCGGTTATATATCCAGAAATGTTTACCGAAGCTGCCCCAGGGCCGTGCATACCTGAAGGCGGAACGATTGGAACTTCCTGAGTAATCACTGAGATAGCCATCGGAGCCAACACGCTGACAAACAGTAGAGTTAGAATGCACCAGTATTTTCTAATTAATTTCCAGGTACTGATGCCAGCGGCGCCTGCGATCCCCACAAGGTACGCCTTTATCATGTCCTGCATCATGCGCTGGTCCTCCACAGGGCACTCCTAGCCGCAACTTCTGTCTCGGCCTCGCCCCATTGCTGATCGGTTAGACCGAACTACGAGCCCCATCTCCTCATGACTCTCGCTCCTCAGCGCGCTGCCCGTGCATACACGCGGCAAGACTAGTTGACTGGCTCTTGGTCTGCATCGTCATAGACCCCGCGTTGACGCCCGCTTCTGCCCCAGAGCGTGTTATCGCGGAGTGGCGCCAGGGTGGTTGACGCGCTGGCCGGGGCCGCGGACGCTGGCTGGTGTGACGAGGGCTGCTGATCATGTGCTCCGCAACCGGGCGGCATGGGACCGGCTGGCTGCAGACTACGCCGGCCCAGGCCTGGACAACTGGGCGGCCAGCGAACCGGCCTGGGGAATCTGGAAGGTCCCCGAGGCCCAGCTTGGCGTCTTGCCGCCGCGCCTGGACGGCACCGACGCCCTGGAACTGGGCTGCGGCACCGGCTATGTCTCCGCATGGCTGGCGCGCCGCGGCGCCCGGCCGGTCGGCGTGGACAATTCCGCCGCCCAGCTGGCCACCGCCGCGGCGCTGCAAGACCGGGCAGGGCAGCGATGCGATCGAGTTCCACCTCGGCCACGGCGACATGATCCGGCTGCTGCGTCACTGCGGGCTCGAAATCACCGATCTCATTGAGATCCAGCCCCCGCCCGGCTCAACCACCAGGCACCCGATCGCCACTCTGGACTGGGCCCGGCAATGGCCCAGTGAAGAAATCTGGAAAGCCCGCAAACCATCCTGACCCAATGCCTACGAACGCACGCTCATGCCGCTCTGAGTGCGCGGGCAGCGCATTGTCCCGAAGATCGGAAAGCAGTCAGACCGTCGGGATGCTGGCATGCTTCCAGTGTGATCGGACGTCTCGAGAAGACAGTGATCGACTGCCCTGATCCACGCGCTCTGGCCAGGTTCTACTGCCAGGTACTCGGGATGAGGATCAACGAAGACATCGACGGCTGGGTGGTCATCGGTTCACAGCCCGGCCTCCGCGAGCTGGCTTTCCAGCGGGTCACCGAATGGGTTCCGCCGCGCTGGCCTGACTCGGCGTATCCCCAGCAGTTGCACCTCGATATTCGCGTCAGTGATCCTGACCGGGCCGAGCAGGAACTACTCGCCCTGGGGGCCAGACGCAGCCGGAGCGAACGGGAGACAGGGTTCCTGGTGTTCACTGACCCCGTCGGCCACCCATTCTGTATCGTCTTCGGACGCCACGGCACGACGTGAACCGGCGTCCGCTAACCGCACCTGGCGGCCACCGGAGATTACGTCCCTGGTGTCAGTGATCTCGACCTGGTTGCCCTGACGGGGGGCCCGGTCGGCCCGGCACGGCAGGAAATCCTGGCCAGCCTGCACCGCGAGCTGGACCAGGGGGCCGCTCACGGACTGGACCTGGGCTGCGTATACGTGGACGCGGGCAGGCTGGCCGAGCTCAGGGCGCTGCACCCGACGTGGACCCACGGCTCGCTTATCCAGCGCAGCCTGTCGGGGGTGACGCGAGCCGAGCTCGTCCGGCACGGCTTCGCCGTCCTGGGCCGCCCGCCAGCCGCTGTGCTACCGGGGATGACCGACGATGACGTCCGCCGCGCCGCGCGCGGAGTTGTGCGGGTACTGGGGGCACGCCGCGCGCCGGCCGCTGTGGTGGCTGAACCCGGTGATCGCGGACCTGGGGCTGACGTCGATGGCACGTGGCCGCCACGCTTTGCAGACGGGCCAGCTGCTGACCAAGACACAGGCGATAGAGCGGGCGCATGCGCCGGCCTGGCTGAAAGAGCAGCTCCGCGCCCGGCGGCAGGGCCAGCCGGTGGCCTCGCCGCGGGCCCGGACAGCGCTGATCGCGTGGCGGGATGCACGACGCACCGTGGCCGGCGCATGCCGCCGGGGGCCAGCCTGAACTCACGCTTCCGGTCAGCCCGACTATCCAGCACAACCGGGGGGGGGCATCACCTGCTCTCGCGAGCGGGACATCAAGACGACCGGTCATGCCGCGATGAGGTACTTCGCATCGGCTAAGAGCGTGGCGGAACCTTGACGGGAGCCCGCAGGCCTGGTTCCCGATCACGTGCGGCATCACACGCGCTCGCTGCACTCGATGGCCCGACGACGATCACAGAGCGTGGTGGGCGCTCCCGTGGCCGACGCGCAAGTAGCCGCCGTTCGGTGCGGGTCGCGGGATATTTGGCGCCCCCAGACCGAGGCGCGCAGATCAGGTCGATCTGACGTCTCGGTGGACTTGTCGCTGACAGCCGGGCGAGGATCACCTTGAGCATGCAGGTGTCGCTCGGTACGGCGGCCCGCTGTATGTGCTCGATCTGCCAGGCCGCGAACCAGTGGCACCTGATGATCGTCTTGCGCGAGTTCGAGGGCTTATCCAGCACCCGCCGACTCCATCGAACCCTGGCCAGGTGTCGCCTGCCAGCGTCATGGGACCACTCTGAGGGCTTTTCTGCCACGGGCCCGTGGCAGCACCCTGGTCCCATCGAGCTGGCCAGCGACACCAGGCCGCGCCGTTGTGCCCGCATGCCCAGCGGCGTCGCTGACCTGGATCGGTTCCGGGTCCGGCGGTGAGATGGCCCCGGCGGCGTGTTCACGAATACCGCCTGGTGGCATGACCTTTCGGCCACCCGCAAGCACCCGCGATCGCGGCGGCACCATCGCATTCATCCTTGCTGGATCCGGACGGGCGCGTGGTCGGCGAGTGCGTCCTGGCGCACGCTGCCGTCGCGGCCGGGGCCGCGATCCGGTCAGGTGCCATGTCAGTCAAATTATGAAAATTCTAATTACAGAACTCCTAATATGACACGATCACGATCACGGTCGTGGCTGAGGCTGGCAACGGCCGGAATGGATCCGCTGCACGCTGGCCATGATGGCCAGTCGTCTATTCAGGGAGCCGCCCGATGGCAGGACGCCGTTACCGGATCCTCGTCTCGCTCGCTGCGGCTGCGATCGTCGGCGGAGGGCCTGCCCTCGCGGCGGCTGCCGCCCAGGCCGGCGTTGCGGCCAGGGCCGGGAACGTCACCATCTACTTAGCACCCGCCTCGCAGGGCGGGAAAGACAGCAACACCGGGCTGACGTCGTCGAGCCCGATTCTCACCCTGGCACATGCACAGCAGGTGCTGACGGGGCTGAACCCGGCCGGCAACGTCACGGTCCGGATCAAGCAGGGCACCTACGTGGTCAACGCGATCACGTGGTCGTTCTACGTGCCTGGCCACACGATCTCATTTATGCCCGCCAACTACTCCGGTGGCGGTCGGCCCCCGGGCGGGGACCCTGTGTTCGCCGACCCGGCCAGCAACGGGACACACATCGGCCAGACGTGGTTCACCGCGATACTTCCCCCTGCGCCCTCCCCGCTGCACGACGGCGGCAACACCGGCCTGCGCTTCTATTACCTGGACATCGAGGACTACACCCAGGGCATCTCGTTCAACGGGCAGGCCGGCCATTCATGGCACAACGAGACCTTTGACGTGAAGCCCAGCACGGGCGTGAACGGCAACGACGTGTCCGGCATGACATTCCACGACATCGGTGACTCGTTCGCCCCCTCACAGACCGGCTACGGCGCCATCCTGTTCACGGACTCGTCAGACGATGGCATCTACAACAACACCTTCGACGACATCTATAACTCGGGCGACACCGACCAGCTCCACGCGCTGTACATCACTCACTTCAGCTCCAGCAACACCGTCAACAAGAACCTGTTCGAGAACACCAACGGCGAAGCCGTAAAGGTGCGGGACCGCAGCAACGACAACAACATCTCCGGCAACACGTTCAAGGCGACCGGTGGCGTCGCCGCCTACCTGGACGACTTCTGCGATCAGCAGTGCGTGAATAACGCCAGCCCGAAAAAGTACCGCGAGTGCGCCTCGTACGGCAACCGCTTCGCGGACAACATCATCGACACCGGCACCGCGTGGGATCTGATCCCTCCCGGGCAGACTTACGCCGGCGGCGCCCCTTGCTCGATCCCCAAAGGGGTGGAACGCCTGCACACCGCAGGAAACAAAAGCTGAGCACCCGGCGGCGACCGCGAGATAGCGGCTGAGCAACATCCGAAGAGCCCGCAGAGCGCTCGCCGAGCCGCCGTTCGGGGCGGCTCGCCCGCTTGGTCGGCGTCATCCAGGATGCGCGCAGATTAGGTCATTACGTGGCTCGAAGGGGAGAACGTCATCTAAGGATCAGCCGCACAATGTGTACGTGGGGCTGACTCATGAAAAGTCTCGCCGCCGGGCGGCATGGCACAGGAGGTTCCGCTGACGTGAACAAGGTCGTCCTCAGGCAGCAGGCAGAGGATAGGCTCCGGCACGACCTCCAGCCGGGCGAGCGCATTGCTGCCGGCTCGGCGGTGACTTCCGACCCGTCACGCTGGGGCGTCGGCGTCATGCTCGTGGTCGCGCTCGCTTTGATTGCGGCGGGCTTGCTGAGCTTGCTCGGCCCTTTGCCAGCCAGTCCCGTCGTCGGCCTGGCGCCGCTAGTCCTGGGACTGGGCGCTCAGTTCCTGCCCCGGCCGATGTATCTCGTGGTGACCGACCGGCGGCTGATCTGCAGCCGGGTGTCCCGGCTTCGCGGCACGCCAGGGCGGACGGCATTCGACGTGCCGCTCGCGGATCTGCGGATCCTGAGCTACCGGTCCGGCAAGTACGGAGCTTCGCTCCGATGCGAGATTCCCGGCCGCAAGCCCATCCTGCTGCACTGGGGCCGGGCCGGGCGCAAGGACTTCACCGAGGTAGAAAAAGTGCTGGCGCGCTCAGGCGCGTTCGCGAAGCTGGATCCCTCATACCCCTCGGCGGAGGACTTCCCGACAGCGGCATACAGGCACTAGCGGTCAACACGCCGCAGTCGCCGGGATGGTTCAGGCAACCCCGCACCAGAACTGGCTGTTATGCGTCGGTGCTGGCAGCCTGTCCCATGATCTGATGCTGGCCACGGCCAATGACCGGGTTAGGCTCGCCCGGTGGCGGATCTGACCCAGGATGAGGCGACTGAGCGGGCGCGGGCTATCGAAGTCGATTCGTATGATGTGTTTCTCGACCTGGCGGCCGAGCCGGTGCTTTCCAGGACCGAGGTCCGGTTCAGGTGGCTGCGGCCGGGCGTGAGCACGTTCGCTGAGCTGCGCACCCAGGGCGTGCGCGGCGTGACTCTCGATGGGGTGACCCTGCCGCCACCCGAGGACGGCCGGTTGCGGCTGAGCCGGGCCGGCGGCCGTGATCAGGCGGTCCTGGTGGTGGAGGCCGAGGCCGGGTACTCCCAAGAAGGGCGGGGCCTGAGCCGGTTCACCGATCCGGCGGACGGCGCGAGTTACGTCATGGCGTTCTGCTACCCGGACTGCGGGCCGGAGCTGTTCTGCTGCTTTGACCAGCCGGACCTGACCGCGACGTTCCGGTTCGCGGTGCGCGTCCCCGACGGGTGGGAGTGCGTGGCGAACGGCCAGCTCGCCCGGCGCGAGGGCGATGTGTGCACGTTCACGCCGGTCAGCGGGATGCGGCCATACGACCTGACGTTCTGCGCCGGGCCGTTCCCGACGGCAGCGCGTACCAAGGCGGGCCGGACGGAAGTGACCGTCCGGCACCGGCAGTCGCTACTTGGCCAGGCGGCGGTGGCTTCCCTGCCCCGGTTCGCCGGCTATGCCCGCGATGCCATCGCCTGGTACGCCGGCAGCCTCGGCGTGCCGTGCCCCTACCCCGCGTACGACATCGTGTTCATGCCGGACCTGGCCCCCATGGCGCTGTCGGTCCCCGGCCTGATGGTGGTGAACGAGAAGCTACTCGGGCGGCCGGACACAGCTGGCGACCAGCAGAGCGCGATGATCTGCGCGCATGAGGTGGCACACCTGTGGTTCGGCGCCCTGGTGGGGCCGCGGTGGTGGGACGACGTGTGGCTCGACGAAGCGATCGCCACCTACTTGTCGTACGCCGCGCTGGCCGCGGTCGCCGGGGTCAGCGAATCGCTGTCGTGGACCGGATTCGCTTACACGGACAAGCCGGAGGCTTATAAGGCAGACGAGCTGCCGAGCCGGGAGCCGGTTTCGTCCCCGGTCAGCACGGCCACGCAGGGCCGGGACAAGCCGTTCGGCATCCTTTACGTGAAAGGCGCCAGCGTCATCCGCTCCCTCGCCGCGCTGATCGGCGACGACGCGCTGCGACGCGGGCTGAGCGACTACCTGACCACGTTCGCCTTCAGCAGCGCGACGCTGGACGACCTGGTCGGATGCTGGTCCCGGGCCAGCGGGCAGGACCTGGCCGGCTGGGCGGACCAGTGGCTGCGCGCCGAGGGCACGACCACGATCCGGCTGGACGCAGACGGCGCCGTCGTCCAGGACGTACCGCGCCGGCAGCGGATCGGCATCGGGCTCTACGACCTGGACAGAGACGGCCAGCTGCACCGTCGCAGCCTGGTGCATGCGGAGCTCGACGGGGAGCGGACCGTGGTGGCCGGGCTGACCTCCGCGGACGCGGTGGTGCTCAACGACCAGGACCTCTCCTACACGCGGACCGGGTTCGACGTCCGGTCCGCGCGAGCGCTGGCCACGGCCGCCTGCCAGGTGGGCGATCCGCTCAGCGAGTCGGTGTGCTGGAACGGGTTCTGGCTGCTGGTCACCAGCGGCGAGCTGCCGGCCGCGCAGTTCACCGACATGGTCTGCCGCCGACTGCAGGCCGGCGGCCTGCCCGAGGTGGGCATCGAGACGCTGCTCGCCCGCGCTGTCGAGGCCGCCGACGCGTGGGCCCCGCCGCGCCAGCGAGCGGGCCTGAGGGAACAGATCGCCGCCGCGACCCGGACCGCGGCCGGAGACGCACGCAAGCTGTTGATCGGCTTCGCCGCCAGCGCGCAGGCCGACGATCAGCTCGCCGTGCTCGGCGCCTGGCTGGCCGGCAAGGACCTGCCAGGCGGGCTCACCCTCGACGCCGAGCTGCGGGCGCGGATCCTGTTCACCCTCGCCGCACGCGGGCTGGCGCGCGGGGAGGACATCGACGCGCTGCCGCGGCTCGACCCCGTCACCGGCGAGGTGAGCCGTGCGACCTGCCTGGCCCTGCAGCCGGACCTGGCGGCGAAGGAAGCCACCTGGGCCGTGGCCCTCTCGGCCGGCGAGCCGGCCAGGATCGCGCAGGCCTGCGCCGCCGGCATCTGGGTGCCGGGGCAGGAGGAGCTGATGACCGGCTACCTCGACCGGTACTTCACCGAGGCCCTCCCCGCACTCGTCACCAGGAGGCAGCGGCCAAAGGCACAGCTGAGCCGCCTGCTGTTCCCGGCAACTCTCGTTTCCGAGGCAGCCATCGAGGCCGCAAATGCCGCAGAGCCACCGGACAACGTCCTACGGCTCGCCGTGGCCGAACAGGCCACGATCATGCGCCGCCGCCTCGCTGCACACCAGCGGCATTAGCCGACGCCGCCCGTCGTGAGCTATTCAGCCACGCGCGCGGGAACGGATGATCTGCGCTCAGTGCCATTGCGCGATCCTGCCAGCGTCAGCCGCCCGGAATCGGCGATCCGGCGCTACGCCAGGCTCGAAGCCCGTCCACGCTGAGTGATCGGGCTGGTCGGCGGCCTGCGCAAGAGATCCGCCGTTCGGCGCGGTGGCCGCGTCGATGCCGCGCTCGGCGCCGGCGGCACAGATCTGCGCATTATGTGGCGGCCACTGCTGGCGATCAGGGTCAGCCAGCTGGTGTCCCAGGCTGCCGGCCATCGATCCGAGGGCCTGAGACCTGATCCGATCCTGTGGTCTGAGCTGTGGGCGGCCACGTGTGGTTGTTGCCGCCTGGGCTGGCGAAAGTGGAGCCAGCTGAAGAACACAGGAAGGCAAGGGCGATGATCGACACACTGTTCCGGCCGGCTTCCCCGAACGGCGCGACCGATGGCCAGACTTCGACTGCGGTCGGTGGGGGCGCCCGTCCGGGCTCGCCCGGCATGCGACGTCGGCCCAGGGGGCGGCTGTGGGCACTCCTGCACGCTCAGGCTCTGCTTAGCGGCCCGACCACGGACGTGGCCGGCATCGAAGATGACTGGCGGCGTATGGCTGGCCGGCGGGCAGGGTGACCTGTGGCTGTCTAGAGGCCGTGCTCATCCAGCGTGTCCTGGACGAGCCGGGCTTGTGGTGTTCCGATGCGCTGATAGATGGCGAGCGCCTCGCGCAGGTTCCTGGCGGCCTCGGCGCTATCGCCGGCAAGCTGACTGCGGCCGAGGCCGGCCAGCGCCCTGGCTTCCTCCGCAGGTGCGCCCAGCTCGATCGCCTTGGCCAGCGCTTCGCGGTGAATCTCGCTGGCCTTCTCGGGTGCCGACGTCCGGGCAGCCAGCTCGCCGAGGTCGTTGAGGACCATGATTTCGCCGTGCCGCGAGCCCAGGTCGCGGTGCAACTCCAGGGCCTCCTCAAGGCAAGCGGCGGCCGCTGGATACTCCCCGGTTTCCTGGTGCACCATGCCGAGGTCGCCGAGCGCCCAGGCCTGGCCGAGCCGGTCGCCGAGCTGACGCCACAACTCAAGCGCGTCGCGCTCGTGCGCCAAGGCGGCGGCATGGTCTCCGGTCAGCCGCCACGCGAGACCAAGCTCAGTCAGCGCGTCGGCCTCGTCGAAGGTTGACCCAAGAACACGGAACAGCGACAGCGCCCGCTGGTAGGCCTCGACACTAGCCGGGTAGTCGCCGGTCAACAGCAGCACCATCCCGACGCCGGTCAGCGAGACCGCCTCAGCCAGCTTGTCGCCCGCCGCCAGGGCAAGCTCCAGCGCCTGCTGGTGGCAGTCGATTGTGGCCCGAAAGTCGGAGGTGTGCCCGTAGACCAGGCCAAGGTGATTGAGCGCATAGGCCTGACCCGGCTTGTCGCCCAGCTCGCGGAACAACTCGATGGCCTGCGTCAAGGTGGCTGCCGCGTCCTGGTAATCGCCGGTCAGCTGCTGCAGCAAACCGAGCTCGTCAAGCATGCCGGCCTCGCCGCGGCGGTCCCCAGCCGCCCGCGCCGCGCGCAGCGCCGTCCGGTACTGGGCCGTCGCTTGCGGCCAGTGGCCGCGCGCGCGCAGGTAGCCGCCCATCGCCGCGGCGATCGCGATCGAGTGCAGCGGCATCCCCTCGGCTGCCGCGTAGCTGACCGCCGCATGCAAGTTGGGACGCTCGGCGTCCAGCCAGCCGGCTGCTTCCTGTGACGTGGTCAGCTGTGGGGCGCTGGCGGGCGGATCGGCCGGCGGCAGTCGTCCGCCGGCCGTGGTCCAGGTCGCGATGTGCCGACACGCGCCGGCGGCCACGTGAGCGTAGAAGTTGATCAGCCGTTCGACGGCTGCGCGCGCCTGTATCGGCTGGTCGGCCGCGACGAGCGCGCGTGCGTACTCGCGCAGCAGGTCGTGCTGCAGGTACCGGCCCGGCGCCGGCTCAGTGAGCAGATGATGATCGTAGAACTCGTCCAGCTGGCGCCGGGCATCCTCGAGGCTCGTGTCGTCCAGCGCGGCGGCCGCGTACGCGTCGATGTCTGGTCCCAGCGTGAGGCCGAGCCGCCGGAACAGCCTTTGCTGATCCGCCGTAAGGTCCTGATAGGACAGATCGAACGCCGCCGCTACGGACAGGTTCTCCGCGCGCATGACCGCCAGGCGATCGCGCGCCGCGGCCAGCTCAGCCGCGAGCTCGGCGGCAGTCCTGGCCGGGTGATGCCTGAGCCGCCGGGCAAGCATTCCGATCGCCAGCGGCAGGAACCCGCACAGCCGGGTGATCTCCCGGCCGGCGGCCTCGTCCAGTTCAAGGTCGGCCCGGTCAGCGAGCCGGACGAGCAGCGCCCACGCCTCATCGGGAGACAAGGTGTCGATGCTGATCACGATGGCGTCCTCGAGCGCGGTCAGCCGCCGTCGGCTGGTGACCAGCACCAGGCTGGCGGCGCTGGCGGGCAGCAGCGGCCGCACCTGATCGTGCCCGGCAACGTCGTCGAGGAGCAGCAGAATTTTCTTGCCCGCGACGTGGTCTCGCCACTTCGCTGCCCGCGCTTCCAGGCCAGGCGGGATGTGCTGAACGGCCACCCCCGCCGTCATCAGCAGACTCGCCAGGGCATCGGCCGGGTTGACGGGTGACTGACCAGCGGTGTGCGCGTGCAGCGGGAGGAAGAACTGCCCGTCAGGGAAGCGCCCGGCGAGCCGGTGCGCGGCGTGCACCGCGAACGTCGTCTTGCCAATGCCGGCCATCCCGTCGATCGCGTAGAGCACGGGAAGCTGGCGCAGCGCCAGTATCTGCGCCGATCCGGTGAGCAGGAACCTTCCTGGGCTTGGACCGGTGTCCACCTCCACCTTGATGGAGCGGAACAGCTCCGGGGCAAGCTGAGCCTCATCGATCACCAGGAGGCCGTCGTGCTCGACGAAGCCTGCCGGGTCGTCGCGGGCTGCCCGGAGGGTCGCAGGATCGTCGAGCAGGTGGATGAGTGAACGAGGACTGGCCTGGGCGGTGAGCCGGGCCAGCGTGCTCTTGCCGGCCTGCCGCGCGCCGTCGCCAACGCCCTGGACAAGCTCACCGCCGTGGGCCAGGCCCAGCTGACCAGCGACAAACCCCGCCGCTACCAGCACCAGGCCACCACCTCCACTCCAGCCGGCGCCACCGGCTGACGCCCGCGCCCCTGCTACCGGGCCAGCGGGGCCACCACGGCCCCTTGGCCCGGCAACAGCCTGCTCCCGCAACCCGGAAGGCGCGCAGCGGCTGCGGCGGCCGCCGGGCGGCTACCGCTGCGCGGTGGTCGGAGGCACCGTCGTCCAGGAGGGGGCCAGCTCACCGGGGCCCGCCCCGGCACCGTGCTCCGCCCGGGGCTGGGCAGGCTGAGTCTTAGCTCGGTGATGCCGGCCGCTGGGTGATGAGGTCGAGGGCGATGAGGTCGAGGGCGATGTCCGCGAGCATGTCTTCCTGGCCGCCGACCAGCCGACGCCGGCCGGCCTCCAGCAGCAGGGTGCGCACGCCGACGCCGTAGCGGGCTTGCGCGGCCTCCGCGTGGCGCAGAAAGCTCGAGTAAACGCCGGCGAAGCCGAGCGTCAGCGTCTCCCGGTCGACTCGCACCGGCCGGTCCTGAAGTGGCCGCACCAGATCGTCGGCGGCGTCCTGCAGAGCGAACAGATCGCAGCCGTGTTCCCAGCCGTCCAGCGTGGCGGCCGCGGCGAACGCTTCCAGCGGGCAGTTGCCGGCGCCCGCCCCGTGCCCGGCGAGCGAGGCATCCACCCGGACGGCGCCCGTCTCGATGGCCGCCAGCGAGTTGGCCACCCCGAGGGACAGGTTGTCGTGGGCGTGGACGCCGATCTCAGTGGCCGGGTCGAGTACGTCACGGTAGGCGCGGACTCGGTCACGCACGCCGCGCGGAGTCAGGTGGCCGCCGGAGTCGGTCACGTACACGCACTGGGCGCCGTAGGACTCCATGAGCGCAGCCTGGGCCGCGAGCGTGGCCGGCTCGGCCAGGTGGCTCATCATGAGGAAGCCGGCGACGTCCATGCCAAGCTCCCGTGCGGTGGCGATGTGCTGGGCGGCGATGTCCGCCTCGGTGCAGTGGGTAGCGACCCGGACCGAGCGCACCCCGAGCGCGTGCGCATGCTTCAGGTCGCCGACCGTCCCGATGCCAGGCAGCAGCAGGGTGGTGAGCCGCGCCCGGGTGATGACGGCGGCGACCGCGGTGATCCAGTCGGCGTTGCTGTGGCTGCCGGCGCCGTACGTGACGCTGGTTCCGCCCAGCCCGTCGCCGTGCGCGACCTCGATCGCGTCCACCCCGGCCGCGTCGAGTGCGGCAGCGATCGTCGCGGCCCGCTCGGGGGTGAGCTGGTGGCGGGTGGCGTGCATGCCGTCCCGCAGCGTCACATCCTGGATGTAGAGCTTCATGGGATGGCCAGCCGCTCGCCGGCCCGGACCGCGGCTGAGGTCATGATGTCCAGGTTCCCGGCGTACGCCGGCAAGTAGTGCCCGGCCCCTTCGACTTCGAGCAGGACCGTGACCTGATGGGTCACACCCTCGGCGAGCATCGTCACCGGGCTGTCGATCTCGGTGATCTGCACCGGTTGCTTGAGCCGGTACCCGGGCACATAGCCGGCCACGTGGCCGGCCATCCGGGCGATCGCATCGGCGATGGCCGCGCGTGTCGACACATCGGAAGCGGCGACCAGGCAGTGCACCGTGTCCCGCATGATGAGCGGCGGGTCAGCCGGGTTGAGGATGATGACCGCTTTGCCCCGCCGGGCGCCGCCGACGGTCTCGATCGCGCGGGCCGTGGTCTCGGTGAATTCGTCGATGTTGGCCCGTGTCCCTGGCCCGGCCGAGCGGGCGGCGATCGACGCGACGATCTCGGCGTACGCCACCGTGGTCACGGACGCGACCGCGGCGACGATCGGGATGGTGGCCTGGCCGCCGCAGGTCACCATGTTCACCTCGCGTTGATGGCGGTGCGCGCCGAGGTTGACCGCGGGCACGACGAACGGGCCCAGCGCCGCCGGGGTCAGGTCCACGACCCGGAGATCGTACGGCGCCAGCGCGGCCGCGTTCGCCAGGTGAGCTGCCGCCGAGGTGGCGTCGAAGACCACCCGGATCTGGTCGAAGCCGGGCAGGTCGAGCAGCCCCTTGACCCCGTCGGCGGTGGTCGCCACGCCCAGTCGCGCCGCACGGGCCAGCCCGTCCGACGCGGGGTCGATGCCGGCCAGCGCCCTCATCCGCAGCGGGCCAGTCGCACGCAGCAGCTTGATCATGAGGTCCGTGCCGATGTTGCCAGAGCCGAGGACCGCCGCGCCGATCATTGTGGGTCCCCGGTGAACGCGGCCGTTACCCGGCCCAGCCCGCCGATCTCGGCAGTGAAGCGGTCGCCGGCCCGGACGGGAACCATGGGCCCGAGCGCCCCAGACAGCACGATCTCACCGGCCCGGAGCGGCTGGCCGTACGACCGGGCGGTGGCGGCGAGCCAGGCGACCGCGGTGGCCGGGTGGCCGAGGCATGCCGCGCCGGATCCGGTGGACACCTCCTCGTTGTCACGCCACAGCCACATGGGGCAGGCCGCCAGGTCCAGCTGGGCAGGTTTGTGCCGGTCCGGTCCCAGCGTGAACAGCCCGGACGACGCGTTGTCCGCCACGGTGTCCGCGATGGAGATGTCCCAGTCAGCGATGCGGCTGTCCACGATCTCCAGCGCTGCGGCGACCGCGCCGGTCGCGGCGAGCACCTCGTCCGGGCCGATGTCCGGGGCGTCGAGGTCGTAGGCGAGCACGAACGCGATCTCCGCCTCGATCTTCGGCTGCAGCAGCCGCCCGATGTTGACCGGCTCGCCCGGCGGGCAGTCCATCGTGGACAGCAACGTGCCGAAGTCGGGCTGGTCGACGCCGAGCTGGGCCTGCACCACCGGGTTGGTGAGGCCGATCTTGCGGCCGACGACCGCGGCCCCGCCCGCGACCTGGCCGGCGACCCAGGCGGCCTGCACCGCGTATGCGCTCCGGACGTCGCCGGCCGGCAGCAGTGTGCGCACCGGTGCGCAGGCCCGGCCAGCCGCACGGGCGCTGGCCAGCCGTTCCAGCGCGGCAGTGGCCGGAGAGTCCAGGGACGGTATCGCGAGCGACATCAGGCCACCTCGAACGTTGTGCCGATACCCATGCCAGTGATCCATTCCGGAACCGGCTCGTAACTGGTCCAGGTCAGCGGCTGTCCGGCCGCGGCCACGCCGGTGAGCCAGGTGCGGATCTCGTGGCCGCCGCGGCCGGCGTGGTGCTCCAGCGCCTCGTCCCCGAGGCCGGTCACCGGGTCGAGGTCGGCCGTGACGAGCTGCTTGAGGAACCAGGCGTCCCAGGCCGCGTTGACCGGGGCGTCCGGGTTGCCGGCCAGTGCCCGGACTCCGGGCTCGCGGATGGCGGAGAACGCCCGCACGTCGCGTCGGCCGTGGATCATCGCCGCCCGCCGCTCAGCCGGGACCGATTCGTCCCGTGGGTCGTTGGATGGCAGCCAGTGCGACAGGCCGCCGCTAGCCACGACCAGCACCCGCCCCGCATCGGCGTTCTGGATAGCAGTTCCTAGCGACCGGCCGAGGGCCGCGCACCGCGGCAGCAACGGCAGTGGCGGGGCGGCGGTGTTGATGACCAGCGGGACCAGCGGGAGATCGGCCTGGCCGCGGACCATGTCGTAGCTCTGCACGATGCCGTGGTCGACGGTCAGCGCGTAGGACAGCGCGATGTCGAACCCGTTGACCGCCAGCCTGTCGCGCACCGCCCAGGCCAGCGCGGACGCCACCGGCAGCGGGCCGCAGCGGCTGCCGAAGTCCCCGATGGCCGCCACCTCTTCCACCCCGAGCAGGAACGGCGGCATCGCATCATAGAAGTTTCCGTGGAAGTGGTCCGGGCCGATGACCACCAGCGCGTCCGGGGCCAGTACCTCGACCGCGGCGGCGACCCGGGCCGCGGCGGCCAGGAACCGGCCGCCCGGCGCGGCCGTGTCCGGCGGCGGCAGCATCGTCGCGAACGGCGAATGCGACATGCCGACCATTCCGATGATCTCGCTCACGATGCCGCCTGCCCGGGGGCGCCGCCCAGCAGGAAGTCACGATGGACGCGCAGGTACTCCTCGCGCTTCTCCCACTGCGGCCAGTGCCCCGCGTCCTCGATCACGTACAGGCGGGCGTCGGGCAGCCAGTCAAGCAGCATCGCCGCCTCGTCCAGCCCGCCGGTCGGGTCGTGGTCGGTCCACAGGAGCAGCGTCGGCGCGCCGATCTTGCCGACCCAGCCCGGATCCCACGCGAAGTCCTTGCGGACCTCAGGGTCCTGCAGTACCAGCGTGTTGCTGATCGCGCGCAGGAAACCGGGCCGGCTGTACACAGCGCGGCGCAGGGTGACCAGCTCGTCGGTGACCATCTCGGTGTGATGGAACAGGAACTCGACGCGCCGGCGTACCGTCGCATCGCTCGGGTCACGGACCGCGGCGAGCGTGCTCTCCCGCAGCCGGGCCATCACCTCGGGCTTGTTGGCGATGTTGCCTGGGGTGTTGAGCACGAGCCGGCCGACCCGGCCGGGGTGGTGGGCGGCGGCCCACGCGGCCACCCAGCCGCCCAGCGACTCGCCGGACAGGTGAGCCGCTCCGATGCCCAGCGCGTCCAGCAGCCCGATGAGGTGGCCGCACAGCACGTCGATGGTGTACGGGCGGTCCGGGAGGTCGGACCAGCCGTGGCCGACCATGTCGTAGGCGGTCACCCGGAAGTCCTGGGCCAGGCCCGCGATGTCGCGGGCATAAGCCTCCAGATGGCCGCCCGTGCCGTGCAGCAGCACCAGATCCGGGCCTGATCCGGCGCGCAGCACCCTGGTGCGCACGCCGTTCACGGTGATGTGACGCAGTTCGTGGTCGGTGTCGGCCAGTTCGCCCCAGATGCTGATGTGCTCGGGCAGTTCGGTCATGACTGGTCCTCCGGGAATCGGGCGCGCGCCTCGGCGACCGTGCACAGGCCGGCGCTCTGCCGGCGGACGATGCCCAGCGCCTGCAGCAGGCGGGAGTTCTCGATGGTGAGGAACCCGGCCGGTTCGTCGGCCGAATCGTTGTAGTGCCGGTGCCAGGTCCACGGCGGGGTGTAGATGAAGTCGCCGGCCGCCCACGCCTCGGTGTCGTCCTCGACCTCGCTGTGCCCGCGGCCGGAGATGACGTAGTGCACGGTCTCGTGGTAGTGCCGTTGCATGTCCGAGCTCTGGCCTGGCGGAATCGTCTGCCGGAACAGCTCGAACGTGGTGGTGGGCAGGCGCCCGGCGATGGCCAGCGTGGTCGGGTTGTGGATCCCGGCGGCCGGAAGCGTTTCCAGTTCGGCGGCGTGCACCACGATCGGCCGGGCCCGGCCCGGACGGACCGAGTCGCTGATCGCGGCGAGGAAGTCGGCCATGTCGAAGCCCGCGCCAGACAGTCCCATCAGAACGTCTCCGTCCTTCCGCCATCGACCGTGAGCACGGTCCCGTTGATGTAGCCGGCCTCGGCGGACGCGAGGAACGCGACGGCCGCGGCCACCTCGTCTGGCCTGCCGGGGCGGCCGGCGGGCACCTGGCTGGTGTCCTGCGCGTCCAGCCTGGCGACCGGCTGGCCGGTCCGTTCGGCTCGGCTGGCCAGCACGTCGCGCCGGCGCTGGGTGTCGGTGGCGCCCGGCGCGACGCAGTTGACGGTGACACCGGCTGCGGCGTACTCCAGCGACAGCAGCTTCGCCGTGGCGGTCACCCCGGCCCGCAGCACGACCGAGATGGCCAGGTCCGGCTGCGGCTGGCGAACCGCGGTCGAGGTCACGAAGACCAGCCGGCCGAAGCCGCGGGAGGCCATGGCCGGCAGCGCGAGCCGGGCCAATCGCAGCGGCCCGAGCAGCAGCAACTCGGCAGCGGCTCGCCACGCGTCGTCGGCGACGTCGAGGATCCGGCCAGGCGGCGGGCCGCCCGCGTTGAGGATCACCACGTCCGGCGGGGTGTACCGGGCCGTCATCGCGTCCACCACGGTTGCCGCCGCGTCCGCGGCCGCGATGTCGCTGACCAGGGTGCCGACCATCGCGCCCGTTGCCTCCCGCAGCCGCGCCGCCGCCGTCTCGAGCGGCCCTGCGCGGCGGCCGGTGATGACGACGCGGTGGGTGGGCGCCAGACGCTCGGCGATCGCGTAGCCGATGCCGGTGGCGCCGCCGCCGATCAGCGCGGTCCTGATGGTGGGCCTCCCGGGGACTCGTGCGTAACGCCTTGACGGGCTTAGCCTGACCCGTATGCACCCGCGGAACCAACCGTGAGTCCCACTGAGCGGGACGGCGCGCCGCCGGAGAGCGGGCTCGACCGGGCGGCAGCCGTCCTCGGCGCGTTCGACGCCGCCCACCGCGAGCTCACGCTGGCCACGCTGGTCGCGCGGTGCGGACTGCCCCGCTCGACCACGCACCGCACCGCCGACCGGATGATCCGGCTCGGCTGGCTGGAAAAGCCGGGCGAGCGCTACCGCATCGGCAACCGCCTGTTCGAGATCGCGAGCCTGGCCCCGATCCGGCTCGAGCTGCGCGAGGCGGCGCTGCCGTTCCTGCAGGACCTGCACCAGGCCACGAAGATCACCGTCCAGCTCGGCGTGCTCGACGGCACGCAGATCCTCGTGGTCGAGAAGATCACCGGGCACCGGGCCATGCCGATGCTGTCACAGGTCGGCGGCATGATCCCGGCGTACTGCTCCGCGCTAGGCCGCGCGATTCTCGCCTACTCCCAGCCGGCGGTCATCGACGCCGCGCTGGCCGGACCGCTCGCCGCCCGCACTCCCCGCACGCTGACCAGCCCGATCGCCATCATGCGTGACCTGACCGCGGTGCCCGAGCGGGGCTGGGCGATCGACCGGGAGGAGGGCAACATCGGCGTGAGCTGCGTCGCCGCGCCCATCTTCGGCCCGCTCGGCGAAATCGCCGCCGCGCTGTCCGTGACCGGGCCCAGCCAGCTGGTGCGGGCCGACCGCATCGGGCCCGCGGTGCGGATGGCGGCGGCCGCCGCGTCCCGGGTCTACACCAGCCGCCCCCGACTGCCGTCCCAGTGAGCGGGACAGATCGTTGCGGCGCTGGCCGCCCCGCCGCACGCTGTGACATTAAACACGCGCGACTTCGCGGGTGTGCGATACGAGGAGGCGACGATGACTCTTGGCGGCGGATACATGCTGCCCTCACGCGAAGGGCACCAGATCGCGGCCATCGGCCTCGGCATCACCATGAAGACGGACGGCAAGTCCACGCACGACGCGTACTCCCTGTTCGAGTACTCCATCCCGCCGAGCACCGACGGCCCGCCGGCCCACATCCACACCCGTGAGGACGAGTCGTTCATCTGCCTGACGGGCAAGCTCGACGTGTTCCTCGGCGGCCAGGACTTCACCATCGGCCCCGGCGACTACCTGTACCTGCCCCGCGACGTCGTGCACACGTTCCGCAACACCTACGATGAGGAGTCCCGCGTCATCTCGGTCGTCTCCCCGGCCGGCCTAGAGGGCTACTACCAGGCCTTGGCCGACATGCCGCCGGGGCCCAAGGACATCGGCAAGATCAAGCAGATCATGGCTGACTTCGGCATCCAGTTGCAGCTGCCGGGGGCGAGCTGACATGCGGGTCGGGATCATCGGGGCGGGTGTCGCGGGCCTCGCCACCGCGAAGGTGCTCCAGCAGGCCGGGCACGAGGTCGCGGTCTACGAGAAGGCCCCCGACGTGGGGGGCGTCTGGAGCCGGACCCGCCGGTACCCGGGCCTGACCACGCAGAGCCCGAAGGCGCAATACTCGCTGTCGGACTACCCGATGCCGCGCGACTATCCGGAGTGGCCGACCGGGGCGCAGGTCCAGGCCTACCTGGCCGGGTACGCCAGCCATTTCGGCCTTGGCCCGGCCCTGCGCCTGGGCACCGGGGTGACGTCGGCCACGCCGGCCGGGGGCGGTGGCTGGACCATCACCACGGGGGACGGCCTGGCCGAGCACGTCGACAAGCTTGTGGTGGCCAACGGGGTGTTCTGCGAGCCGGCCATGCCGCGTTATCCCGGCACGGCCGAGTTCACCGCGGCCGGCGGCCAGGTGCTGCCCGGCACCGGAATGCACGACGAGGAGCAGGCCCGGGGCAAACGGGCGCTGGTCGTCGGGTACGGCAAATCGGCCTGCGACATCACCGTGCCGATCAGTCAGGTGGCGCTGAGCACCGACGTGGTCGCCCGGCACCTGCTGTGGAAGGTGCCCCGCCGGATCGGCGGCGTCGTCAACTTCAAGATGCTGCTGCTGACCCGGATGGGCGAGGCGCTGTTCAAGTACCTGCGCCCGGGCGGCGTGGAGAAGTTCCTGCACGGCCCGGCCAACGGCCTGCGCGGCCGGATGGTCAACTCGATCGGGTCGGCGTCGGTCCGCCAGTTCGGGCTGCGGCGGGTGCAGCTGGTGCCTCCCGGGCAGATGGAGGACATCGTGCGCGGCGCGATCGGCCTGGCCACCGAGGGGTTCTTCGAGGGTGTGGCGGACGGCCGCATCGTCGTGCACGCCAACCGGACCATCGCGCGGCTGCTGGCCGACGGTGATCAGCCTGCCGCCGAGCTGGACGACGGCACCCGGCTGCCTGCTGACCTCATCGTCTGCGCGACCGGGTTCAGCCAGGGCGTGCCGTTCCTGCCCCCCGAGGTCACCGGGCGGGTGCTCGACGAGCGCGGTAACTTCATGCTCTACCGGCAGATCCGCCCGGCCGACGTGCCTGACTTGTACTTCAACGGGTACAACTCCTCGTTCTTCAGCCCGCTCAACGCCGAGATGGCCGCCGTCTGGATCGCGGCCGACCTGGCCGGCGCAGTCGCGCTGCCAAATCCGGCGGACATGCGCCAGCAGATCGTCGGCCAGCTCGCGTTCATGGACGAGGCGACCGACATTCACCACTGCCACGGCGGGAAGATCATCCCGTTCTCGCTGCACAACGTGGATGAGGTGCTTGGCGATCTCGACGTCAACATCAGCGCCGCGGTCCGCGCGTCGCACTGGCTCATTCCGGTGGACCCCGCGGCGTACCACCGCATCACGCCCGCCGTGTTGAAGCGGTTGCCGCCGGTCCCGGAGGTAGCGCCTGTACTTGCGGCCGCACGCGAAGCGGTGCCCGACCCGTCGCGAGCGGTGCCCGCGCCGGAAACGGTGCCGGCACCGGAGGCGGTGCCCGACCCGTCGCGCGCCGGGTAGCCGTCTACTGGGGCCTGAGCTGGGTGATCCGCGGCTGTCACCCGCCGCCGCGCAGCACATCTCGCTGCGCGCCCTGCATCAGCTCTTCCACGACGAGGGCCCGGTCAGGTGCGGGGCCGCTCAGCAGGCCCGCACCAGGCCGCCGTCGGCGTAGAAGGTCTGGCCAGTGATGAAGGCGGCGTCATCTGAGACCAGGAAGGCCAGCGTCCCGACGAGGTCGGCGGGAACCTGCACCCGCTTGATGGCCTGCATCTGCGGGACCACGTCGAAGAAGATCTCCGGGCCCGCCTCGGTGCCGGGCGTGCGCACCAGCGAGGGCCCGATCGCGTTGGCGGTCACGCCGAACTCGGCCAGCTCGGTCGCCAGCCCGCGGGTCAGCCCGATGACGGCCATCTTCGCCGCGATGTAATGCGTGAAGCCCGGGATGACCAGGCCCACCGCGTTCGAGGTCATGTTCACGATGCGGCCCCAGCCGCGCCGTTTCATCGCCGGCGTGAACGCCTGGCAGGTCAGGAACATCGACTCGACATTGACCGAGAACATCCGCCGCCAGTCAGTGATCGACATTTCGCTGAACGGCTGGTTCGGGTAAATGCCCGCGTTGTTGACCAGGATGTCGGGCGCGCCGAGCATGACTTCCACGCCATCGGCGGCCGCGGTCACCTGACCGGGGTCCGTCACGTCGGCGACGATCGACACGCCCTTGGCCCCGGCCGCCTCAACGTCGGCCACCGTGCCCGAGCCGTCCGCGATATCCAGGACCGCGACCGAAGCGCCCTCGGCGGCCAGCTTGGCGGCGTAGGCCCGGCCGATGCCTCGCGCCCCGCCGGTGACCACCGCGATGCGCCCGGTCAGTCGCCCGCTCACGCCGGCACCGTGTTCTGGCCTGCCGTGTTCTGGCCCTCCGCTGGGTCTGCGGCCAGCCGCCGCATCGCGGCCAGGGTGGCCGCCACCGCCTTGAGGTAGTCGCCGGTCATCGAGTCGGCGTACTCCCGCTCGGCCAGGGACCCGCCGGGCACGCCCGCGACCACCAGCGCGAAGCTGAACCGCAGCCGCAGGCCGTCGCTGGTCCCCTCGATCTCGTTGGCGATGGTGCCCAGCACCGGGCCCGCGATGCGGGTGAACATCACCCGGTGGGGGGCTTCCAGGGTGATCCGCTCGGTGAAGCGCTCGCCGCGGAAGTCGATGTCGCGGTCGAAGACGGTGTCGCCGTGCCGCTGGGTGACCTCGCAGAAGGTCATGCTGGGCACGAACGGAAGCGCGTTGTTGGCCTTGAGCACGAGGCCGGCCCAGACGGCGGCGCGGTCCAGCTTCGGCTCGCCGGGCATATTGACGGGCAGCTGATGGGTTACGAAGATCATCGGTTTCCCTCCGATGGGTCGATCACGGTGTTCTCCAAGGTGCCGAGGCTGTCGATGGTGGTGCGGACGACATCGCCGTGGCGCAGGTACAGTCCGCGGCCCGCGCCCACCCCGGACGGGGTCCCGGTCGCGATGACGTCGCCGGGCTCCAGGGTGACCACCTCGCTCGCCGCCGCGACCAGCCCGGCGACCGGGCAGATCATGTCCGACGTGGACTCGTCCTGCTGCAATTCGCCGTTCACCCACAGCCGCAGCCGCAGGTCCTGCGGATCGGGCACCTGGAACGCGGGGGTGATGCCCGGCCCGAGCGGGAACGAGCCATCCATGGACTTGGCGGCGAACCAGTCGTAGACGAACGCGTCCGCGGGCACGGCCTCCCGCCGGTGGTGCCCCCGCGCGGTCACGTCGTTGGCCACGCAGTAACCGGCCACGTGAGCCAGTGCGTCCTGCGGCGGTATGTCCCGCCCGCCGGCGCCGATGACGACGGCGAGTTCCGCCTCCCAGTCGTAGCGGGCCTGCTCGGGGGAGCGGACGATGATCGGGTCGCGCGGGCCGATCACCGTCGTGGTCGGGGCCTTGAGGAAGAAGAACGGCCGCCAGCCCCGCGCCGGGATCTCGCCGCCCATCTCCCGCATGTGCCGACGGTAGTTGACGCCGGCGCAGACCACCTTGCGCGGCCAGCGCAGCGGGGCGAGCAGCGCGTCGCACGCGATCACCGGGGCATCGGCGACGTCCAGGCCGCGCACCACGCGTTCCACCGCGGCCCAGTCGGCCAGCAACTCCAGCATGCTGGCCCACCGCTTGAGATCGACCGGCCTGACGAGTGTCCCGTCGTCGCGGAGCACCGCCAGCCCGGTGCTGGCGTTGTGCTGATAGGTGACGAGCGACCAGGTCATGTGGGCTCTTCCGGTGGCCGGGCGGACGCACCGCAAACCTGGTCGTGGACACACGCGATGTCCAGGTCGCCCCAGCCGTCGGCGAGCGCCTTGTCGAAGACCTCTTTCGCGGCGGTGAACACCGGGGACGACAGACCGGCCGCGGCGGCCGCGCCCTCGATCTGCTCGAGGACGGGATGCAGGGTGCGCACCGGCCCGGGGGCCGGTGACCAGGCCCGGTCGCGCATCAGCGGGCCGCGCTGGCGCCAGATGGCCGACTCGGCGATCGAGCCGTCCAGGGTGCGCTGCACCAGTTCCAGGTCCAGGCCACTGCGGCGGGCCAGCGCGAGCGCTTCCGCGGCCGCGACGGTGTGCACGGCGAGGAGCAGGTTGGCGATGTACTTCATCCGCGCGCCGGTGCCGAACGGGCCGGTATACACCCAGGGCCCCGAGATGGCGTCCAGCACATGCCGGACCCTGTCGATGCTGGCCGGGTCGCCGGAGGCGAACGTGGTGGCCAGCCGGGGCGCGACCATCTCCGGGCTGCCGCTGATCGGGCAGTCCAGCAGGTCCCCGCCCTTGGCCCGAACGGCATCCCGGAGCCGGCTCTTGTCCGCCAGGTCGATGGTGCTCATCTCGATGTGCACCGTGCCGGGCCGCAGCGTGGTCAGGGTGCCGGCGCGGCCGCAGATCACCTCGTGGACGGCGGCGGCATCCGGGACGATCGACAGCAGCACATCGGCGCTGGCGGCGGCGCCGGCCGCCGAGCCGGCCACGCTGCCGCCGACGGCGGCCAGGCCAGGGGAGCCCTGGCGCCGGTAGCCGGTGACCTGGAAGCCGCGTTCGATGAGGTTGTGCGCGATCGGCAGGCCCATCTTGCCGAGGCCGATCATGCCGACTCGGTACATCGCCGCCTCCTCGCGGGCAGTTGCCGGGCTATCGCCAGTCATGGGTCGCGGCGCCCAGCGAGATCCGGACGCTGACGCTGCCCTCGTTGAGCCGCCACCGGTGCACCGTGAATGTCCGCAGGCCCGCCCGCACGAACGGGTCGCGCGCCGCGATGGACTCGGCCGCGGCGGCATCGGCGGCCCGGATCACGGTGACCCCGGAGCCGGGCCCGGTCCCGGGGCCGGACAGCAGCGGCCCGGAGAGGAACAGGACGTCGTCCCGCTCCAGCCCGAGCAGCCAGCGGACGTGCTCCCCGGCGCGGGCGTCGATGGCCGCCTGGCCGGTGCCCGCCACGGGGGCGGACAGGATCAGCCAGTAGTCGCGGTCGAGTAGCCGGGGCGCCGGGGGCAGCCCCGGAGGTTCCGCCGGCGTCGCCCTGCCCTGACCGCTCACCCGATAAACTGTATGCAGTTTCTCGCGAGCATTCAAGCGTTCGCGGACAAACTGTATGCAGTTTGTCGCTGCGATCGGGCGCGTCAGTGCCGGGGACTGTATGCAGATGATCTCGGATCAGGGACAATGAGTGCCATGCCTCGTGCCGTCCAGGTCCCGCACATCCGCAAGGTCGACCTCCCCGAAGCCCGGCAGGCCATCCCGCACGTGCATGCCTACCTGCGGGAGTGCATCCTCGACGGCACCCTGACACCGGGCACGAAGCTGTCCCAGGTGAGCCTGGCCAAGCAGCTCGGCATCAGCCGCACCCCGCTCCGCGAGGTGCTCCGGATGCTGCAGGAAGAGGGCCTGGTGGAGATCGAGCCGAACCAGCGCACCAGGGTCTCCGGCCTGGATCCGCAGGAGCTCGACGACGTCTACGCGAGCCGGATCCTGCTGGAGACGCTCGCCCTGTCGATGACGATCGGCAACTTCGGGGCGGCGTCCCGCAAGGAGGCGAAGCGCCTGCTGGCCGCGATGCGGCGAGCGGCCAGGACCGGGGATTTCGACGCGTGGTTCGCCGCGCACGCCGACTACCACCGGCTGGTCACCGCGGCCGCGGGGGAGGCGCTGCAGCGGCAGCTGCGGGCATTCGCCGACCGGACGACCCGCTACATCCGCATCTACCAGCTCTCCGATCCGGTCAGCTGGCAGGCCGCGGGTGACATCGAGCACGCCCAGATCCTCGAGGCGCTGATCGCCGGCGATGAGCGCGGCGCGCTGACCGGGATGGCACATCACCTGGAGCGCACGGCGCTGCGCGTGCTGACTGACTGCGCGCCCGAGTACGTGCCGGTGGCGGTGCCGCACGCGGTCGCGCTCATCGACCGCCAGCCGCCGGCCGCGCTGCGGCTGACCGGTTCCGCCTGAACCGCGGTGCCCGGCGGTCAGGCCCCGGCGGTCAGGCGGCGAGGAACGGCTGGACGGCGGCCAGGAAGTCAGCTGTCTTCTCGATCATGGTCCAGTGCCCGCAGCCCGACAGCACGTGTAGCCGCGAGTCCGGGAGCAGGTCCAGCAGCTGGGCCGACGAGACCCGCCAGGGCACCACGCGGTCGTCGCGACCGTGCACCAGCAGGACCGGGACACCGATGGCCGCGAGCTCAGCGCCGCGCAGCGCCAGGTCGTCCACCCAGCGCTGCCGCGGCTCGGGGAACATGGCCTGCCAGGAATCGCGGACCAGCGGGCTGAGGCTGGCCTGGTACCGCATCTCGATAAGCTCGTCGGTGATCAGGCTGCGGTCGTGCGCGAACAGGCCGATGACCTCGCGCATCTGTGCCACCCCGGGGGTGTAGCCCCACACCGTGTCCAGTCCCCTGGGCAGGGCCATCGCCACGCCCATCGAGCCCATCAGCACGATGCGGCGCACCGCGGCGGGCCGGGCGGCCGCGATCGACAGGGCGATCGCCCCGCCCATGGAGTTGCCGATGATGTTGACGGTGCCTGCGCCGAGCGTGTCGAGCAGCGCCAGGGCATGCTCGGTCCAGGCCGCGCGGCCGTAGGTGCGGTGCTCGCCGGTGGCGGTGCCGCCGAAGCCGAGCTGGTCCGGCGCGATCGCGCGGCGGCGGGCGCTGAGCGCCGGGATCACCGGGCGCCAGTTCGCCGCCGCGGTGACACCCGGGCCCGAGCCATGCAGGAGCAGCACCGGCGGCGCGGCGGCACCGCCACCGGCGGGCGCCCCCGTGTCGATGACCGCGGTGCGCACCCCGGCCACGTCAAGCGTGCCAGCGTGCAGGCCGCTCATGATCATGCTGAACGCCCGCTTCCGGCCAGTGCCTGCTGCGCGGCGCGCGGTAGCTGGGTCTGCGAGGAAGGGCGGCTGACCGGGCCGAGCCACATGTCGATAGAGCCCCGCTCGTCCGGGTCGAAGGTGCGGGGAATCCAGGCCGCATCCTCCTCGATGCGCCGTACGCCGAAGGAGTACTCGTACGTGAATCCCTCCGGGCCGAGGAAGTACAGGAAGATCGCGGTGGACTGGGGATGCCGCCCAGGGCCCATCTCGATCCGGACGCCGTGGTCCACCAGGAAATGCCAGTTGCGGAACACGTCGTCGATGGTGGCCACCTGGAAGTTCATGTGGCAAAGGCCCGGCCGGTCGGCGCGGAATACCGCGAGCTTGTGGTGCACCGGGTCGATCCGGATGAGGCAGGCGGCATCGCCGATCCAGTCCGACACCCGGGCGTTGAAGCGGGTGCTCCAGAACCGATAGGCCTCGTGCACGTCCGGCGCGTCCAGGCAGAGGTGGCCGAACTCGGTGATCCCGGCCGGCCGGGTGAACGCGACGGGCCGGGTGATGGTCTCCTGCTGGCTCACCAGTTCCAGCCGGTTGCCGAACGGGTCGTCGAAGCTGATGAACTCGCGGACCCGGCGGGACCGGGCCGCGCCGGGGGAGCCGCGCCGCACCATGATGCCGGAGCGCTCGAGCTCGGTCTCGGCCGCGGCGAGCGCGTCCGAGTCGGCCACAGTGAAACCTGAGGAGATCACCCCGGACGGGCCCTCCACGAGAGCGAGGCAGTGATGCCGGTGGTCGGCGCGCAGTTGGGAGACGCCGGCTTCGGTGGGTGCGGCCAGTTCCAGGCCGACGATGTTGGTGGCGAACCGGGTGGCGGCCCCGAGGTCGGCTACGCCGGACCGGACATACGCGATGTCGGTGAGCGTGATCATCGGCTCGGCTCAGGCGTAAACCGGGGCGACGTCGATGTAGATCTGCCAGTCACGGACCAGGTCCCCGTCGTAGACCAGGATGTCGGCGTTGGGCACGGTGACCGTCTTGCCATCCTTGCGCCGGTACTCCACGTCGATCTGCGCGACGACGGTCTCGCCGAACTCGTACACGTTCCTGATGTGGTGGGTGAGGCCGTCGATCGTCGAGAAGAAGCCCGCCACGGCCTCCCTGACGGCGGCGCGCCCGGTGACCGGGTCGGCATTGGCGAAGCGGAACTTCGCATCCGGGGTGAGATGGGCGACGAACTTGTCCGGGTCGAAGGCGTCGATGTCGGCGAAGGCCTGGGCTATATCTCGGCTCATGGTGCTCTCCCTAATCGGAGGCCGGCAGGTGGTAGGCCCGCCGAAAGTGTATGCAGTTTGTCAGGGAGTCCGCAATGGCCGGGGCGGTCAGCTCGCGGGCTCGTGGTTGGCCAGGAAGGTGCCGGGCGGCGGCGCGCCCCACAGGTGCGGGGGGACCTCCCAGTCCGAGGCGACCCAGCAGTCGTCGATCTGGTCGATGTCCGAGAACCATTCGATCCACGAGCCCCACGGGTCGGGGTTGTAGTGGAAGAAGTTCGAGCCGATGGTGTGCCGCCCCAGGCCCCAGCCGGCGTCCCGGCCCTTGGCGCGCATCCGGTCCGCGCCGAGCGCGATGGCGTCGATGGAGGGCACCTCGAAGCTGGCGTGATGGAAACCGCGGTGGGTGCTGGCGATGAAGCCGAAGATGTGATGGTCTCCGGGCCCGGCGTTGAGGAAGGTCACCAGGCCACGGATCCGGTCGCTGATCCGCAGGCCGAGCAGCTGGGTGTAGAAGTCAGTCATCTGCTGGGGTTGCGCGGTGAACAGCAGCGTGTGGCCGAGCCAGGCGCGGCAGCACATCCTCGGTGGCCTGCCGCCACTGGGCGACGCCGATCCGCTGCTGGCTGCCGCCGACGTTGAACCGCGCCTCAGCAGCGGGCCGGGGCGGCGCTGGCGCCTCGTCGAGGAGTTGCACCGCCGTGCCGTCGGGATCGCGGATCCACAGGCCGTCCCCGGTCGCGCCCGGCGGCGGCTCGATGACCGGAGTGCCCGCCCGCTCCAGCGCGTCGCGGACCGGGCCCAGCGTGCCCGGGCGCAGCGTGAACGCCACGTGGTGCAGTCGCTTGGCCGGCGCCTGCACGAGACGGACCTGCTCCTGGTTGCGGCCGGGGCACTGGGCGACCAGCGACCCGTCCTTCTCCCCGGTCTCGAGGCCGAAGTCCTGCAGGAACCCTTCGGCCACCGCGAGGTCCGGCACCTCCAGCGCGTAATGATGCAGCCCTGAGATCACGGCACTTCTACCCCCTTCTGGCCCTTCCTAGCGAAACTGCATACAGTTTAGGCATGAACCGGCGGCCTGGGAAGAGCATGCGGCGCGACCTGACTGAGGCGGCCTATGTGCTGTCCGCTCTTGGGCTGGTCGCCTCATACGGTCATGTATCCGCCCGGGCCGGCCTGGACATGCTGATCACGCCCGCCGTCAACCTGGCCACGGTCACGGAATCCGGGCTGGTGGAGGTGCCCCTGGCGGCCTCGGCGCTGCCCGCGGGCGCTCCCGCTGAGGCCTGGGCTCACCTCGCCATCTACCGCGCCCGCGGCGACGCGGCCGCGATCGCCCGCGCCCAGCCCGCCAGTGCCTTCGCCGTCGCGGCCACGGCCACCTCGCTGACTCCGCTGTACGGCCAGGCCGCCTGGCTCGGCCCGTCGGTCCCGGTGCACGACAGTGCCCGGCTGCTCCGCAGCGCCGAACTGGCCACCCGCGCCGCCCGCAGCCTCGCGGCCGGTGAAGCGCTGCTGCTGCGCGGGAACGGCGCGCTCACCCTCGGCGCGACACCGGGCCTGGCGGTGGCCCGCATGTGGCTGCTGTCCGCGGCCTGTGATGTCTTCCTCGCCGCCCGGGCGGCTGGCCCGGTCACGCCGCTGTCCGACGAGGAGATCGCGTCGTGGCGGGCGGCCGGGGATGAACTGCTGCCGCGCCTGTGGCAGCATCTGCTGCGCCGCGCCGGCCAGCAGGCGCCCGGCTGGCAAGCGGGTATCCCATCCAGGCCCAGGGTCTAGACGACTGTCTTGGGCACGGTCAGCGGAGGTTCGAAGACGGCTATCGGCCCGGTGTCAGTCGGCTCGCTCCGTGACTGCGGGGAGTCTCTGGGCAGGTGCAATGGCGAGGTACTGCA
Source organism: uncultured Actinomycetes bacterium (assembly GCA_963717125.1). Classification (GTDB taxonomy): domain Bacteria; phylum Actinomycetota; class Actinomycetes; order Streptosporangiales; family Streptosporangiaceae; genus RYN-230. The sequence continues at coordinate 310,047 of CAVQVG010000015.1, read as the reverse complement.
AGATCCCTTGACTGCGGTGGGCCTCCCGGTGACTACAGCAGGAAGTACTGCAACGTGTCCGGATCCCGGTGGGCCGGGCGGGTACGTGCGGGGACAGTGCCAGAACGGGCATCGGGTCATCAACCGGACGCCCTGGGCTGGGCGGTCCCGCGGCAGGGACGTCAGACAGGCCGGTCGGGATTGCCCGCAGTGTCTGGGAGACCCTCGCGCTCCCGGCGCCTACTGAGAGGCGGGGCTGGTGCGGGCCGGGGGGCTGCGTCAAAGGCGGCGAGGGTGTGCTCGATGTGGCGGCCGATCCAGGTGCGATCTGTGGGGAGCTTGCGGATCAGGCGCCGGAAGAACAGCGGGCCGATCAGGGCGTCGATGAATTCCTCGCCGTTGAGGCCGGGGGGAAGCTCACCGGCTTTCTTCCCGTCGGCGATGATCGTGGTGAAGGTGGTCCGGAGAGTAGTCATAAAGCGCTGATAACCCTCTGCCAGAGCGGGGCTCGCGTCGGTAGCGGCAAGCGCGGCCGGGAGTATTGAGCCCCAACTGGTGGTGCTCAGCGCGATGGCGATCTCGGCGAGTGCCGACTCCAGCCGGGCGGAGGTGGGGTCGCCGGGGGAAGTTGCCGGGAACGGGGCCTGCTCCTCGATGGCCTCATACAGCAGCTCATCCCGGCTGGCCCAGTTCCGGTACAGGGTGCTCCGTGCCACGCCGGCTTGCTGGGCGATCGTGTCGAACGTCGTCGCCCCGATCCCCAGCCGCCGCAGCACATCGAGTGCAGCAGCATAGACCCGCGCCCGGGTCCGGGCCTGGCGGGGATCGAGGCGCCTGCCGGCTTCCTGCATAACCCAATTATGCGACAACTTTGTTGCGTACTACGGCTGACCTATGTATGCTACAAATCTGTCGCATAGATGAGCTGCACCTTGGAGGCCACCGTGACCTGGTTCTGGATGAACATCCCGCCCGCCGTCCTCTGCTTCCTGGCCTGGACACTGATCCCCCTGTGGATGGTGTTCAAGCACCCCGATACCGGCCCCGGCATCCCACCCCACCCAGCCACGCAGCGGCGACCAGGGCCGGTTCCGCCCTCGCTTCCGGGCAGCCCACGCCAGCCATCCCCGCCTGTCCGCCGGACCACCCTCGCGAAGAAGCCCTCGCTGGCCCATCACTAGCTGCAGGCGGACTGGTTCGCGTGCGCTCGCTGACCGTGCTGGACCCGGCCGCTGCCCCGCTGCTGGTGGAGGTAGCGGCCGGTCCGGGCGATGGGCCGCTGCTCCAGCGCCACACGTGCGCCGGCAAAGGCGGCCTGTCTCTCCGTTCCGGGTCCGCTGCGCCGCTGCAAAAGGCGGCGCAGTGCGTATTCTATGGAGACTAGCGGCAGCGATCATATGCCCGGTTTCGGGAACGGCCTGTTGCGCAGTCCTGATCTGGAAAGAGGGCCTGAATGGCTGACTGGTGGGCCCACGGCGCGGAAGAAGGCACGGAGAAGATCCCGGCCGAGGTCGACACGCGCGTGGCGCACATCGCGCGGGTTTATGACTGCTGGCTTGGCGGCAAGGACAATTTCGCCGCCGACCGGCACGCTGCCGAGCAGGCCAGGGCTGCCTATCCGGCTATCGGTCAGGCCGTCCGGGCCCAGCGGGCCTTCCTCGGGCGGGCCGTGCGATACATGGCAGGACAGGCGGGCATCCGGCAGTTTCTCGACATCGGCACCGGCATCCCCGCGGCGAACAACGTGCACCAGGTCGCCCAGTCCATCGCGCCGCAATGCCGGGTCGTATACGTCGACAACGACGCGGTCGTGCTCTCGCACGCCCGGGCGCTGCTCAAAAGCTGCCCCGAGGGCGCCACTGCCTACATCGACGCCGACCTCCGCGACCCTGGCAAGATCCTTACCCGGGCAGCGCACACGCTTGACTTCGGCAGGCCGATCGCCATCATGCTCATCGGGATACTCCAGTTCATTCCCGACGAGGAGGATCCCCGCGCCATCGTCGCCGAGCTGATGGGCGCAACCGTGCCAGGCAGCTACCTGACGTTCGCCCAGCCGGCATGCGATCTCGAAACTGAGGCGATGGCCGAGTTCGTCCGGCGGTACAACGAGCTGGCCGCGGAGAAGGCCACGTTCCGCACCTACGACCAGGTGTGCCGATTCCTCGACGGACTCCAGCTGGTCGAGCCCGGCGTGGTCAAGCTCCCGGCGTGGCGGCCGGACTCAGACGTGGAGGCCCAGTCCCCCACCGCTCAGTGGGCGGGCATGGCACGAAAGCAGTAACGACGCCGGAGACGCAAAACCGCCCCAACCAGCAACTCGGCGTTCCTGTACGCCGACGAGCGACCAAGCAGGACCAGCCAGCCGCAGAGCTGGACGAAGATCAGGTAGAGCAGGCGGAAAGACACGGCTGGTCATGATGCCCTACCACCGGGCCCGGCCATCGCTGCAGCTCACATATCAGGCCACCCCACAGCCAAACGCCGCTGCCCTCCTCAGTGCACTAGCAGAGGACCTGTACGTGTAGGATCCGCGGATCCTAGAGCAATTCCGGATTTGGTGAGCAATGGCCACTGAAGTTGTATCTACTATCTGTCCGATGACGGCCCAGTCCGGGACCCGCGCTGCCGGGCGGCTGCGCCGGTACGGGAACCGGACCCGGCGGACTGATAGCCAGCCAGCGGGGCACGGACACGGTACGCAATCGTTCACGCGCCCGGCTCGCTGCCGTTCGCGGCACCGATGTTCTGGGTAAACACGTGGGCGTCGGCCCCTGCCTTGAGCCTTAGCCTTGTGCTGACCATGGTCTTCCCGGAAGGGCGGCTGCTGTCGCGACGGTGGCGGCCCGCCGTGTGGGCAGCTCTAGCTTTCAGCCCGCTCGAGATGGCGGGCAATGCATACCTTCCACAGCCGGTGGGGGATTTTCCGTAACATGCCCAACCCGTTAGAGGGTCAGTGGCCCGTAGTGCACATCATCGGCCACGGCGGCTTCGACGCGGCCTGCGGCGAGGGCACGCTTGCTTTTGTCGGTGAGAACGGCTCGCCTGATTGGGTGGGAAGCGAGCCGGTTGGTGGATTTGTTCAGGCAGGCGCGGCCGATACCCCGTCTCGTGGTCCTCAACTCCTGTGCTGGCGCCTTCACCGGGACCGGGGGCCTGTTCTCAGGAACAGCAGCAACGTTAGTGCAAGGGGGGCAGTCGTCGCAATGCAATACGGGATCTCAGACCCAGATGCGCTTGCGTTTTCACGCGGCTTCTGGGATGCAATAGCTCGTGGCCGTGGGGTCGGCGGGGCGGTGTTCAGCGGACGGGCGGCAATCATAGGGACCAGCGGTCGGACACTCGAGTGGGTCACCCCAGTGCTGTACCAACGTGGGCTGCTACACACTCAGCTATTCTCCCCACATCAGCTTCTTCAGCATCGCGATTCGATGTATCCGCATAACCTTGTTCGCTTGGCACATCGGCTTGACTGAAGGCCGTGTGCGCCTGTGTGTTACTTCCCAGATCTCGCGCTATGACCGCGGAAGCGCTGCGATCGGCTGCGCGGATCGGTGGAGCTCAAAGCTGTCTGCGCGCTCCTCCGGAGTAGGCTCTTGGCCGCGAGTACGTGCTGCTTTCCCGCATGATCAGCTCATAGCCGACGCGCACGTCGCGTGGTTTGGCCTCTGAGCCCTGAATCCGCTGGACCAGGATATCCAGCGCGATTTCCGCGATTTGGGGCTTGTCCGGCCTGATAGAGGTGAGAGAGGGGGTGGTGAAGCAGGCCTCCTCGATGTCGTCGAAGCCGACGACGCTGATGTCGGCTGGCACGTGCAGGCCCTGATCGTAGAGTTCGCGGAGCACGCCGACGGCGAGTTCGTCGCTGAAGCAGAAGATGCCTTCCGGCGGGTCGTCCCGGTTGAGCAGTGAGCGCACCGCGGCGGCCGCACTGGCTCGCTTGTAGTCCGGTGTGCGGGCGTACAGGCGGTCGGCATCCAGGCCGACGGCCCGCAGTTCCTGCCGGTATCCCTTCAGCCGGAGCCGTGAGGTCGGATCCGACACGCTGTCGCTGCCGCCGATGGCGGCGATCCGGCGGCGGCCTGAATCGATGAGATGGCGGACGGCCACACGAGCCGCCTGCACGTTGTCGATGCCGACGTGATCCAGTGCCGTGCCGGCCGTTCGCTCGCCGAGCAGCACCACCGGCCTGCCGGGTGCCAGTCCGGCCAGGGCGCGGCCTCGCAGGCCCTGTGAACTGAGCAGTACGCCGTCCACCCAGCTCGACTGGGCCGCCGCGTCCAGCAGTGCTCGCTCGCGGTCGGCCCGGCCTCCCGTCTCGTCAATCATGACGGTGCAGCCCCGTTCGCCGGCGCGCTCAACGACCTGGTGGGCGAGCTCCCCGAAGTAGGGCACGGCGATCTCGGGCAGCAGTAGCGTGATGATCCCGGTGCGGCCCTGCCGCAGGCTACGGGCGAGCAAATTCGGCGTGTAGTTCAGTTCGCTTAGTGCCGCTTCTACCTTTGCTCGCATGGTGGGCGAGATATGCGGGAAGCCGTTGACCACGTTGGACACCGTGCGCGCCGACACCCCGGCGTGCCGGGCGACATCGCGCAGCGTCACAGCCACGGCGTCATCTTCTCACAAGGGCGCCGGCGGGCAGGCGGCCTTGCCTGCGGGCCCACGAGGGTAAGCCTCCTGCTAGTCATGCCAGCCGGAGGTGGGCATCGGCGCCTGGCGGTCGTCGTCCTTGACGCCGGTGACGATCTGCCGGATCGTCTCCAGCGGGAGCTTGGGAGTCCCGTCGGCGAACAGCAGGCCATTGGCTTCCTGCCCGGTGTCCATGAACTGGGTGTAGCAGAACCCGGCTACATCGCTGCTGGCACGCAGGGCGTCGAACAGCTGCCGCAGCAGCGTCGCGTACTCGGTGTCGGAGCTCGCGTTCGCGTACCCCCACCCGTCGTTCGTGCTGGTCAGCGAAACACCGCCGAACTCGGTGATCATAAGCGGGGCGTTTCCGCTGGCGTAGGCCTGTAGCTGATGCTCGCCGATGACCGGGCGATGTTGCAGGGCGCCGTGCGCGGAGCGCACCACCTCGCCGGCTGCCAGGCTCGTGGCGTACCGGGCGCGCAATTCGTCAGGGTCGGCCGCGTAGTCGTGCAGCCCTACGATGTCGCTGTCCACGTGTTCCCATCCCTCGTTTGACAGCACCGGCCGGCTGGGATCCAGTGCCCGGGTCAGGCTGGCCAGCGACCGCGCGAAGTTCTGCTGGGCGGCGCTGGTGACGATGTCCGGGACTCCCCAGCTCTCGTTGACCGGCACCCAGGCGACGACGGCAGGATGACTGCGATCCCGGCGGACCAGGTCCATCCATTCCGTCACGAGCAGGCTGGCGGCGGTGGCCGAGTACGCGTAGGCGGCCGCGGTCTCGGCCCAGACCATCAGCCCGAGCCGGTCGGCCCAGAACAGGAAGCGCGGGTCCTCGGCTTTCTGGTGGACGCGGACGGCGTTGAATCCCATCTGCTTGGCCAGCTCGACCTCGGCTCGCAGTTGCGCCGATCCCGTCGCGGCCAGGTGCGTCTGCGGCCGGTAGCCCTGGTTGAGTACGGCACGAACGTAGTACGGCCGCCCGTTGAGCTGGAACGATCCCGTGCCCACCGAGACCGTGCGGACTCCGGTATAGCTGGCTGCCGCGTCGATCACGGTGGCCGAGCCGCGGTCGCGCAGCTCAACCTCGATATCGAGCAGCGTCGGGTGCTCCGGCGTCCACAGCAGCCGGGCCCGGTCCTGGCCGTGCCGCAAGGCTGTGATCGGGACGTCGAAATCGATTGCCTTGTCCCGCATTACCACGGACAGTTCGGCCAGGACCTCGTGGGCAAGACGGACTGTCAGCGCGACCGTCAAGTCACGCCCGGGGCGTTTCGCCAGGGTGATCTCGCCGTGGATCGCCGCGGCGGCCACGTCGGGAATCCAGGCCAGGTCGGCGATGTGGTCTTCCGGGACGGTCTCGGCCCACACGGTCTGCCAGATTCCGGTCGTGCGCTCGTACCAGATCCCGTGCGGCTTCTCGCGCCAGTCCTGCTTGCCGCGCGGCTGCTCCAGGTCGGCCGCCTGATCCTCGGCTCGCACGACCAGCACGTGGTCGTCGGTCCCGCTGGCCGTCGCATCGGTGACGTCGGCTGTGAACGGGGTCTGGCCACCGGTATGACAGCCGGCGAGCTGCCCGTCGAACCACACCAGCGCCCGGAAGTCGACGGCCCCGAAGTGGATGAGGACCCGCCGTCCCTCCCCGGCGCTCAGCAATTCCCGCGGGATCCGCCGGCGGTACCACACGACCGGATGGATAGCGCGGTCACCGATCAGGGACGCTGCCGACTCCGGTGGGAACGGCACCGCGATCCGGCGGGTGAATGGCCCCGTGCCTGGCCGGGCGAACCAGCGGGCTGCCATGCCCGCGTCGTCATCGTCGAAGGTGAACTCCCAGGTGCCGTCCAGGCTGACCCAGTGCTCGCGGCACAGCATCGGGCGCGGATACGAACCGTCCTGCCGGGTCGCTCTCAACCGACCATCCCTTCCCTTCGGCGCTCTCCCGCCAGCATGACCTGGTCCTTACATCGATGCAAGAAATAGGTCGTTCGATGTCTGGTTTACAAAGAACACCAAGCTCACACTCTTGCATCGATGCAAACTTTGTGCGACAGTCGCGCTGTACTTCCGCTCGCAAGCCAGATGGGTGAGGAGCGCAGATCGCATGACCAGACCTGTTTCGCGCCGTACAGCCCTGGCCACAGGTGGCGGCCTGGCGCTCACCGGACTCCTGTCGGCCTGCGCCTCGCCGGTGCTCACGAGTATCACCGGAGGCCAGCCTGACCCGGCCGATGTCATCTACTGGAATCTGTTCAGCGGCGGCGACGGTATCAACATGACGCGGATGGTGCAGGCGTTCCAGGCCTCCAGCCACATATCGGTCGAATCGACGCTGCTTCCCTGGGGGAACCCCTACTACACTAAGCTGGCCCTCGCGGCGTCGAGCGGACGGCCGCCGGACGTGGCGATCTCGCACCTGTCCCGGCTCCCGTTACTCGCCGACGCCGGTCTGCTGGAACCGGTGCAGGAGGCGGGCACCGCCGCCGCCGGCATCACCAGGGACAAGTTCACGCCCGCCGCCTGGGCGAAGGCCACCGTACACGGGACGGTCTACGCGGTGCCGCTCGACACACACCCCTTCGTCATGTTCTACAACGTGGACCTGGCCAAGAAGGCTGGCCTGCTGAACGCGGCGGGCGACAACCTGCGGCCGATGAAGGGCCGCGACGACTTCGTCCACGCGCTGGAGGCGATGAAACAGGCCAGCGGCCAGTACGGTGCCATCTCGTCCAACACCACCGACCCGGCCACCACGTGGCGGTGGTTCATGACCCTGTATTCCGGGCTGGCCGGGCCAATCGTCTCCGCGCAGGGCACGAAGGTCACCGTCGACGCCGCCGCGCTGGAGGAAACCTTCGCCTTCATGCAGAGCCTGACCGGCAAGCTCGGCCTCATGCCCGGCAATGCTGCCCCCACCACGGTGTCCCAGCTGTTCAGCCAGGGGAAGGTCGGCTTCCTGTTCGACGGCGAGTGGCAGATCCCGACCTATCGCGGCGTCAAGCTGCCCAGCGGGCAGCCGTTCCGCTTCAACGTGGTGCCGTTCCCGGCCATCCTCGGGCCCCGGCCGGTCGCCTACGCCGACTCTCACTCGCTGGTGATCCCGAAGAGTTCGACGCGGCCCGCCAAACGGACGGCGGACGCGGTGGCCTTCATCAAGGGCCTGCTGGACCGCAGCTCCATCTGGGCCGGAGGCGGCCACATCCCGGCCTGGCTGCCGGTCCAGACAAGCAAAGCCTTTCTCAGCCAGAAACCGCAGAGCAACTACATCCGGGCCGCCTTCAACGCTGTGTACGACCCGCCCGGCTGGTATACCGGGGCCGGCTAGACTTCCAGCTCGCCATGGGCGGCGTGATCACCGAGGTCCTGGCCGGCACCATCAGCCCGCGAAGCGGCGTCAGCGCGATGACGGCCAGCCTCAAGACATTCTCGACCGCTATCCCCCCGGTGCGCTAGGAGGCTCCATGACGACGACCGCAGCCGCCCCGGCCGCCCCGGCAGTCCGGGCGCGCGGCACCAGACGCAGGCGGGAAACACGTGGCGACAACCGGGCGGCCTGGCTGTTCGCCTCGCCGTTCCTGGCCTTGTACGTCCTGTTCCTCATCGGGCCGGTCGTGATCGGCCTCGTGATCAGCCTCTTCAACACGGCCACGGTGAAATCCGGACTGGGCCAATGGGTGGGCGGGGCGAACTACGCCGACGTGCTCAAGAGCTCCGACTTCTGGAACGCGATGTGGCATTCCACCCTGTTCACGCTGCTCACCACCCCTCCGCTGGTGCTGCTTCCCCTGCTGTTCGCGATCCTCGCCGCCCGGATCTCCCGTGGCCGGTGGTTCTTCCGGCTGGCGTTCTTCGCCCCCTACGTCGTGCCCTCCTCGGTGGTCTGCCTCATCTTCGCGTTCATGTACACACCGGAGACCGGCCTCCTTACCAAGGCGTTCGGCTGGGTCGGCCTGCCCGCCCCGAACTTCCTCGGCAGCACCCCCGGCGCCTGGCTGGCCGTCACCCTGCTGACACTGTGGTGGACCTTCGGCTTCAACTTCATCCTGTATACCGCGGCCATCCAGGACATCCCTGAAGAGACCTACGAGGCCGCGACCATCGACAGCGCGTCCCCGTGGCAGCAGATCCGCTCGATCACGATTCCGCTGCTCGCGCCCACGATCAGCCTCGTGCTGATCCTGCAGATCCTGGCCTCGCTCAAGGTGTTCGACCAGATCTACATCCTGCTGGCCGGCGGCCCCAACGAATCCACCCGGCCCGTCATCGAATACATCTACGACACCGGGTTCACTTCCTACCGGGGCGGCTACACCGCCGCCGCGACGATGGTCTACTTCGTGCTCCTCGTCGTGATCTCGGCCGCCTGGGCACTCATCCGCCGCCGCCGCCCGACCGCGGACGCGTGAAGGGAGCCCGCGACCATGACCGCGACCGCCGCGCTGCCCGCCCGCAAGCGCACCCGCCGAACCACCTCAGGCCGGGACCTCGGCCTGAAGGCCTTCAACCGGCTCACCGCGAGCTGCCTGGCCTTGTTCGCCCTGATCTGGCTGCTGCCCTTCCTGTGGGCCCTGATCACCTCGCTGCGGCCGGACAACGAGATCACGGCGAACCCCGTCACACTCTGGTCCAATCACTGGACCCTGCACGCCTACGCCAGCGCACTGACCACCAATCCGATCGGCTGGTGGTACCTGAACAGCTTCATCATCTCCACCCTGTCGGTGATCTTCACGGTCGTCGTCTGCTCCATGATCGGCTTCGCCCTGGCGCAGCTGAGGTTCCGCGGCAAAACGGCGATGCTCGCCGTGATCCTGGCCGGAATCATGCTGCCAACCGAGGCCCTGATCCTGCCGCAGTTCATTGAGTTCCGGACCATCCACCTGCTGGGTACCTACTGGGCGATAATCCTGCCGGCCATCGCCGCGCCAGTGGCCGTCTTCGTCTTCCATGCCTTCCTGCGGCAGATCCCGGTGTCGCTCGTCGAAGCCGCCCGGCTGGACGGCGCGAACTGGTGGCGTATCTACTACCGGATCTGCATGCCGCTGTGCCGTCCTGCCGTGTCGGCGGTCGCGATCCTCACCTTCATCACGACGTGGAACGCGTTCCTGTGGCCGCTCCTGGTGCTGACCCAGACCAAGTCCGAGACGATCACGGTCGGGCTGAGCAGCCTGATCGGCGGGGCGGCGATCCAGTACGCCGAGACGATGGCGTCATCGGTGCTGGGCTTCCTGCCATTGATCGCCGTGTTCCTGCTCCTGCAGCGCCAGATCGCCCAAGGCGTCGCCAACATCGGCATCAGGTAGGCGCCCCAAATGACCGAAGGGTCCGCCACGAGACGACGGGTGATAACTGATGCCTGACGACGCCGAGACGAACATCCCGGCCCTGCATACGGACGTGGCGCACGCGGCGCGGGTCTATGACTACCTGCTTGGCGGCAAGGACAACTACCAGGCCGACCGGGACGCGGCGGCAGACATGGTCGAAGGCTGGCCCAGCCTGCCGGTCTCCATGCGCGCGAACAGGGGCTTCATGCGCCGCGTTGGCGGCTACCTGGCGGGCGAGCTGGGCTTCCGCCAGTTTCTCGACATCGGTACCGGGCTGCCGACCTCGCCGAACCTGCACGAGGTCGTGCAGGGGATCGCGCCGGAGGCGCGGATCGTGTACGTGGACAACGACCCCATCGTGCTCTCGCACGCGCGGGCACTGCTCACGAGCACTCCCGGGGGGAAGACCGCCTATGTCGACGCCGATCTGCGCGACCCTGCGGCCATCCTCCAGGCACCCCAGGTGCGGGAGACTCTCGACCTGGGCAAGCCGGTCGCGCTGAGCCTGATCGCGATCTTGATGTTCATCCCCGACGACAAGGAAGTGCGCCGGATCCTCGGCGCGCTGATGGACGCGCTGCCCCCGGGCAGCGCGCTGGCGCTGTCGACCGCCACGGCCGACAGCGCGCCCGAGGAGGTGAGCGCGATCATAGCCGCCTACAACGCCAACGGCATACCCATGAGAGCGAGCAGCAAGACCGAGGTCGAAGAGCTGTTCCGCGGCCTTGACCGGGCTGCACGCCGAGCTCTTTGCCGAGCCACCAGCAGCGGTTCCGGTGTTTCTGCTGTGGCGATGCCGCCGCGGCTGACCGCCCGGGCCACCTGCCCAGCCGCCCGGGCGCGTCATGAGCCAGGGCCAGGCTCTCTTGTCAGCAACGATTACATAAGCCAGCTACGCCCGGGCGCAGGGATAAGCCCAGATCAGCCATCACAGCACGGCAGCGGCGCCAGGCCAGCAGATTGGGAGGACCGCGCAGAGCGGCGAGTCGGCGCACGGTTATCGACCGACACATTCGCGTAGTTGGCCGCTTTGGCCGCCCCTTGGTTATGGCCCAACGCAAGCAGGCCGACCGTACTTTTATGCAGTGGCGCCCGCAGGGTGAACGTCTGATCTGCCGCGGGTCGAGTATTGCTCATCGCGCCGACGAGAAGGAATCGCGCAGCCTCGGAGATCGTGCTGGCGGCGGCGCGGTACCGGCCGTCTTGATCAGGCACGCAGGAACCGGGTGCCACCGGGTAAGGCTCGCGGCCCGCGGATGGCCGGAGGCTGACCGGGTGCGCTGTGTTTCAGGTGCTGCGGCCGGGACACATGAAGCTCCTGATGCGAAGAAGCGCACAGACCTTGACATGGACATCGACGGGGCCCGCATCATGACAGCACCGCGAGATCAAAGTACGGAAGCCCGGCGCCTGGACAGGGAAGAGCTGCTGGCGTGGGCGGAGCGCGCTGGGCACCGCCCGGCGGCCGGGCCGGGTCGTGGCGGGATGCGGTTTGCGTTCTACGGGCGGGTGTTGACCGAGGATCATCAGGACCCGGTAACGTCGCGGGCGCGGCAGCTCGGCCAGGCGGGGGCCCTGGTGGCCGGGCACGGGCGCATCGTCGCAGAGTTCTTCGACATCGGCCAGAGCCGGACGCTGGCCTGGGCGCGCCGCCCGCAGGCCGCTGCCCTCGTCGCCGGGCTGGCCGACCCGGACCGGGGCTGGGATGCGGTGGTGATCGGGGAGTACGAGCGGGCGTTCTACGGGAGCCAGTTCGCGTCGATGGCTCCGCTGTTCGAGCACTACGGGATCCAGCTGTGGACTCCCGAAGTCGGCGGCCGGGTTGACTTCGCCGCCGAGGATCACGAGCAGACGATGCTGGCGCTCGGCTTGCAATCCAAGCGGGAGATCACCCGCACCAGGATCCGGGTCCGCACCGCGATGGCCGCACAGACCAGGGAACAGGGCCGCTACCTCGGCGGCCTGCCGCCCTACGGCTACCGGCTCGCCGACGCCGGCCCTCATCCGAACAAGGCGCACGCGGCGTGGGGCCGGCGGGCGCGCGGCCACGTACTTGCGCACCGTGTTCCGCGACAAGCCCAGGCTGCCCGGCACCTCGTTCTCCGGCCGCCCAGCATGCCAGTGCACGAAAATCTCGCAGATATCAATCACGCCGAACGTCCTCCTCGCCATCGGCTCCCCTCGCCTCAAGGACGAAGGGCATGATTCTCACTTCCCGATGACCAGGCCCACCCGACGCGCACGCACTGACCATGGTCAATAACGTGATCAGGGTGGTCAATTACGTGATCGCAGCACGCCCCTCACTGCTCATTTTCATGATCGCTGACACTCGGCCTGCCGGGGGTTCGCCTCGTCGTGAGGTTCCGGACCATAAGGCCCAGGGTCTGGTCGGCGGGGATGAAACCCCACTGGCGGGAGTCGCCACTTCGAGCCCCGTCGCCGAGCACCACGAGCATGCCCTCCGGGACGACATCTGTGCCCCCGACGGCCGACTGCACCGAACTGGGCACAACATGGCCGGGCATAGCGGCGATCCGCTTGATCACCCATGGCTGGCTCGCCAGCCCGGAGGCCGGAGTGCCGGGCCGGTGCTGGCCACCCGGCTCCCGGAATACTACGACGGCACCGACCCGCAGCGCCTTCGCGGCATGCCGCCGGACCAGCACCTGGTCACCCGGCCGCAGCGTCGGCTCCATGCTGGCGCCCGCAACCGTGATCAGCGCGAACCATTGTCGCGCCAGCATGATGCCCGCGACGCAGGCGGCCAGCAATACGGCGGCCGCTACCGCCAGCATGGTCATTCGCGCTCGCTGCCCACAGCCGCCGGGGTGCGCTCCACCGGTATCTGGGTAAGGCCGAGCAGCCACGTCATGGCGTGCAGTTCCTCGGACCTCAGACGATGTGTATCGCGCTTGTTGACACAGCGCAGGCGTCCCGCGGACAGCTCGGTGACGATGTTGGACTCGCCGCCCAGCAGCGATCCCCAGACGGCTGGCCCGGCGATCAGCCTGGCCACTGGATCCTCCCCTTCCAGTTGGCCGGGAGCCGTTGCGCTCGCGGCGGAGGCCAGGCTCCAGCGGCGCTCGGCCGGCTCGCCGCCGTCGACGACGAGGGACAGCGTCTGGTCCGCGAGCGTGGGCCAGTGGGCGGCGAACATTTCCAGATCGTCGTCGGTCCGTGTCGCCAGCCGCTCGTCCAGGGCACGCAAGGCACTCCCGACCTCTGCGCTTATCGGCGAACTGGTGGTCGCCCTGGTGGGGATCGCCTCGGCAGCGCCGCGGGGGTCGAACGGGCCGGTCACCTCGTTCCACTCGGGGCCGATCGGCCGGTAATCCAGCTTGGTGAGCGCGCCGTTAATCTCCTGTTGCAGCGGCTGCGGCAGGGCGCGCACCGGAACCCGGACGCCACGGCCCAGCGCCGTCGGCGTTACCTCGTCGGTGAACCAGATCTTCTCGTCGCCTGGCCCGTTGGACTCGTGCGGCATGCTGAAGCAGTCGCGGGTGATGCCGGGTGCCGGTGCCACGCCCAGGAAGTCGAACATCGCCGACACGGTCTGCTCGGGCGCGGTCACCAGGTCCTCGTACCGGATCCGGTGACAGGACCCCGCATGCTCCTGCTCGAAGCTGAGGATCGACTGCGCGCAGGAGTTCCAGTAGGCACCGACGGCGGCCACGCTATTGCCCGAGTACTGCGCGACGAAGGGGTCGAAGCCGAACCGGTGCAGTCCCCAGGGACATGCCTCGACCCCCGATGCGATGACGTCCATGCAGTGCCGGTACAGGCAGATGAACTTGGCCTGCGGGTAGGCCTGTGCCAGCAGGCCGGCGAACATGTGGCTGTCCAGCGACTTGTCACACCACCGCTGCTTCCCCCGGCGGGCCAGGTAAGAGCTGAATAGTCCGTCGATCGCCGACTGGACCACCGCGATGCCGGCCGCCGGCACCTGGCCGACCTGGCTCAGCGGCCGGCCCTCCAGCCGGCTTCCTCCAGGACCGCCCAGGATCGCAGGAGCGACGCGCAGGCGGACGCGACGGTGGTTTCCGGCGGACAGGCCAGCTCGGGGTGGCTGTCCAGGATGAATCGCAGCAGGGTCGACCCGGAGCGGCTGCTGGTCAGCACGAAAACCGGGGACTCGCAGGTTGTTTCGCGCGGAGGGCTGCTTGGCATAGCGGAGATCGTGTCACGCGGGACGGGCCGCCATTAAGGAGAAGGTAGCGGATCGGTAGCGGGCCGGTATTCGCCCGGCAGGTTCCTGGTACCCGGCGATGCGAGGATGCGGCTGGCCACAGCGCCGTGCTGGGCCGTGATTTCAAGGAGGTCACAAGATGAACGGCACTTCCGCATGGCTCGCCGATCACGTTGCGAGTCTGCTGCCGAAGCCGGTGACCGGCTTCCTGCCCCAGGCGACGGCTGGAGCCTGCGTCGGGGAGAGTACCTGGGAGTCAAACGCCCATGAGTGCACAGGCCAGACCTGCTGTTACTGGATCGACCTCTGCCATTACAGCTGCCACGGGAGGCCTATCTGCGAGAAACTGACCAGTACGGTTGTCTGCGAATAGGCCGCGATTTGGTCTGTGGCGAGCTAACGGCGAGTAGTAACGGCACTCCGTAAGAAGGGCGCAGGTAATGGTGTACGCCGCGCTGATCTGCCGCACCGTGGTCGGCCTGGTGTTCGCGGTCTCGGCTTTGTCCAAGCTCCGCAATGGCACCGCCTACCGTGAATTCGCGTCGTGGCTGGCCAGCGTGCCGGTGCCGCTGGCCAGGAAACGCACACTGCCGCCGGTGCTCGCCGGGGCCGAGGCCGCCATCGTGGTGCTGGTGGCGGTCCCGGCAACGGCGGTGGCCGGCCTGGCGCTGGCCGCGGCGACCCTGGCCGCGCTGACCGCCGGCACCGCCCTCGCGGTTCGTCGCGGTGCCCGGGTGACCTGCCAATGCTTCGGGCCATCCCGGACCGAGCTGGCGTCTCACCACGTTGTGCGCAACGGCTTCCTGCTGGTCCTGGCGGTGGCCGGCCTGGCGGTGGTCACCTCATTCAGCGCCGGAGCGGCCGGCCCGCGGCCGGCGGCGATCGGGCTGAGCCTGTGGGCCGCGGTGGCGCTGGCCACGTTCGTGGTGTTCCTGGATGACGTGGTCTTCCTGGTCGGCGGCGATCGCGCCGATCGTGCCAGTGGGGCGGGTCTGTCATGAGTTATCTCTCGGCCGCCGTGATCGGTGTCGCCGCGCTCAGCCTGGTCAACACGTGGCTGATCATCGCCCTGGCCCGCAAGCTGCGCGGCCACCGGGGAGAACCCGCCTACCAGGGCTCCCTGCCGCGGCCGGTGACCGGCCTCCCGCCGGGGACCGAGGTGCCTGATTTCACGGTCACGACGGTGGCCGGCACGACCGTCTCAGCCGAGGATCTTCGCGGCGACCGGAGCGTGATCGCCTTCTTCTCGCCCGGCTGCGGGCCGTGTCATGAGCAGGCTCCGGCCTTCGCCGCCTTTGCCCGGGCGCGGCCGGGCGGCGTGACCAGGACGCTCGCGGTGATCTGCGGCGGCCGCCGCCCGGCCGGGATCCCCGACGATGGCGGGGCCTTCCTGGCCGGTCAGCTCGCGGAAGCGACCGATGTGGTCAGCGACCCCTCGGCCGGGACGGCGGCCGCGGCCCTGGGGGTGTCGAAGTTCCCCAGCTTCATCGTTATCGACGCCAGCGGGCGGGTCGAGGCGAGCGCGCACACGGTGGCCAGGATCGTCGGCCTTGCCGCGCCGGCGTGAGGCCAGGCCATGCCGCGGTCCGGTCCGTCCGGCTGGCGGCCGGACTGGCCTGGGCCGCGGCGCCGCTGATCTGCCTGATCTCGGTGCTGCTCGTCACGATCAGCGGCGTGACCCCGGCCGTCACCGCCTGGCTCCAGCGCGCCATCCTCGACGAGCTGGCGGCCGGCCGGCCTGGTGGTCACCGCTCAGCAGCCGGGCTGCCGGGGGCGAGCGCCAGCCACGTCATTGCCCTGGCCCTGATCCTCGCTGCCGTCGGCCTGGTGACCGCGACCGTGACGTATGCCCAGCGGTACGCCAGCGCGGAGCTGCGCCTGCGGCTCGGGCTGCTGGCCCTGGACCGGGTGTACCGGGCGATCAACTCGTTCACGGGGCTGAGCCGGTTCGAGTCGCCCAGCTTCTCCGACAAGCTTCAGCTCGTCCAGCAGTTCGCGGGCAGCACCGCTAGCTCGTTCGTCTCCTCGGTGCTGGGGGTCGGCCAGACGCTGATCACGGCGGCGAGCCTGGGTATCGCGCTGTACGCCATCAGCCCCGCGATGGCCGGCCTCGTCGCGGCGTCGGCGGCGCCGGCCATCTGGGCGCAGGTGCGCAACAGCCGCAGGCAGGCCGACCTGACCTGGCGCACTACTCCAGCGTCGCGGCGCCAGATGTTCTATGGCCGGCTGCTGTTCGACCAGGCGGCGGCGAAAGAGGTGCGGCTGTTCGGCCTGGGCGACTTCCTGCACGGCCGGATGCTGGCCGAGATGCGGTCCATTAACCGCCAGCAGCGCGGGCTGAACCGCCAGGTCCTGTGCGTTCAGAGCCTGCTTGCGCTACTGTCCTCGCTGATCGCCGGCGGCGGGCTGATCTGGGTCGTCGCGCAGGTCGCCGGCGGTCGGCTGCCGATCGGCGACGTGACGATGTTCGCCATTGCCGTCCTCGGCGTGCAGGGCTCGATCGCGGGCCTGGTCAACTCGCTGGCCCAGTTGGCCCAGTCGACGCTGATGTTCGGTCATTACGGGGACATCGTGTCGAGCGGTCCCGACCTGCCGCTGGCGCAGCCGCCGCGGCCGCTGCCCGCGCTGTGCCGGGGCATCGAGGTGAGGGACGTGTGGTTCCGTTACGACGCCGACCATCCGTGGGTGCTGCGCGGGCTGAGCATGTTCATCCCGTGCGGTGAGTCAGCCGCCGTCGTCGGGCTGAACGGGGCCGGGAAGAGCACGCTGGTGAAGCTGCTGTGCCGGTTCTACGACCCGGAGCGCGGCGCCATCCTGTGGGACGGCGTCGATATCCGGGACGTCGCCCCCGCCGCGCTGCGCCAGCGCATGGGCACGGTGTTCCAGGACTACATGCGCTACGACCTGACCGCGGCCGAGAACATCGGCATGGGCGATCTCGCCCGGCTCGGCGACCACGGGCCGGTACGCGAGGCGGCGCGGCACTCCGGCGCCGATGCCGCGATCTCCCGGCTGCCGCAGGGTTACGACACCCTGCTCAGCCGGATGTTCCTGCCCGCGGCGAGCAAGACGAACAAGGAGAGTCCGGAGACCGGTGTGGTGCTGTCCGGCGGTCAGTGGCAGCGGCTCGCCCTGGCCCGCGGGCTAATGCGGGCCGACCGGGACCTGCTGATCCTGGACGAGCCGAGTTCAGGGCTGGACGCCGAGGCCGAGCACGCCATCCAGCGCGAGCTGCATGATCTCCGGGCCGGCCGGACCAGCGTGCTGATCTCGCACCGGCTCAGCTCGATGCGGGACGCCAGCGTCATCTACGTGCTGTCCGGCGGCCGGGTCGCGGAGCAGGGCACGCACGAGGAACTGATGGCCGCCGGAGGCGAGTACCGCCGGCTGTTCATGATGCAGGCGAGCGGCTATCAGGCCGGGAGCGACCAGCAGGTCCCGGCCCGGTGACCGGTCAGGCCTCGCCAGCTATGGTGCCCATCGTGAGCAGGCTATTCGGGGGCTGAGTCCAGAGCGCAGGATCGTCGCGGTAGACAAACTGCTGCAGTCGGCGGAGCTGAGGGCCAGGCGGCAGGCCAAGTTCGCGCGATATCGCCTGATGACCATCGCGATAAACGGCCAGCGCCTCGTTCCGGGAGCCCCGGCGGTACAGAGCGAGCATGAGCTGACCGCGTAGCCGCTCACGCAGCGGATTCGCGGCCGCGACGGGTACGAGGTTAGCGACCACTTCGTCAAGCCAGCCAAGCTGGAGGTCAGCCTCGGCTTTGCCCTCAATCGCCAGTAAGTGTTCCGCGTTGAGGGCGCTCGCCGCGGCCCGAATGGCATCCGAATCCACGTCGGCGAGGGCCGGACCGCGCCACGTCGCCATCGCACGCGCGAAAAGCTCGGACGCCGAGGCGTATTGGCCAAGGCGAGACGCCTGGCGAGCGCGGCTGGCATTATCCTCAAACTCGCAGCTATCCAGCTCGATGTCACTGCTCAGCTGGTATCCGCCGGGGCCGGTCACCACCGGCCAGCCTTCAGGCCGGCTGGGCTGGTATGCCCCCAGCCTCTTCCGCAGCTCGCTGACGTGCGTGTGCACCTTAATCCTGGCCGTTCGTGGCGGAACAGCACCCCACAGCGCTTCTATGAGCACGCTGACCGGCACGGCAGCCCTCGGATGGAGCGCCAGGGACGACAGAAATACCCGCTGCTTCATTCCGGTCAGCGGAATCAGCTCACCGCCGTGGCGCACTTCGAGTGGACCGAGCATGTTGATGCGCACTTTCTTGCCTCCCAGTCCTAACCTAGTTCGAGCAAAGTTGGCTGCGGTAATAGGAAGCCTGCGCGTCACCATGCAACGACAGATCTCCGGCTTGATGCCGACCAGGATCACAATGGCGTCAGCTGGTTGCCAGTTGCCGAGGAACTGTCCGTCTGGGGGCCCTGCTACCTCCCTTGGTTCCCTTTTATGCCGTATGCCGGATATATCATACATATTCAGCAGATAACTCTTGGCCGCTTTCAGCTCCTGATTTTCCTGACTCACCGGGGAGCGGGGCAGCGCCCCGCTGGACCGGCCATATCATCCGAGCCGGGGAGGTAACTCATGGCCGCTCCAGTACCGATGCGATCTCGTCGGTCACGCTATCGCTGGCCTTCCTGCCGCTGGCGGCGCCGATCAGCGACGCCAAGGTGCTGACCGGGAGGCAGAAGCCGCTGACCGAGGTCGCCGTCCTGCTCGCCGAGATCCGCGCCGAGTCCGGCCTCTGTCGTGGTGACGGTGAAGGTGTGGTCGCCGAAGCTGGCGATGAGGTCCAGCCGTCCGCCAAGTGCGTCGATGTGGCGGGCGACGGCGTCGATGGTGGAAAGTTCGCCGCGTTCAACCTGGGACATCCGGCCGGGCGAGACCTCCCATGGCCTGGGCGAGCTGGGCCTGGGTGAGTCCGTGGCGCTTGCGTTCCTCGGCGAGCCGCTGGCCGCTTTGGCGGGCCATCGCCGCCTTCCGCCCCCACTCGGCTTCCTCCTGGCCACCGGCACGCACGATGTAGGCGGCACGGTCCCACTTGGCGTAGCTCCTCATCGCGCTGCCTCCTCTTCCGCCCGTTCTTTCAGGCAGATCTCATAGAGCTGCTCGGCGCTGACGACCATGACAAGGTGCTGTGAACCCTACAGGCCATCAGTAGTCGCACCACGGCCCGAGGCTGGGGAGGGGACGGGCTGATGTTTGGCTTCGGGCGGGGGTGGTAACTGGGGCGTGTGGTTACGTCGGGCCTGGTGCGTCAGCAGCGGGACCTGTCTGCCGTGGTGGCGGCGGGCCAGCTGGACGGCGGATCTGGCGCAGGCCGGGACGGTGACGCGCTCGGCGTGTGGGCGGAGGGCCTTGGCAGCCGGGCTGCCAGGCGCGGCCGGGGATACCTGCGGTTCGCGTTCTACGGGCGGGTCTCGACCGAGGACTGGCAGGACCCGGTGACGTCGCGGTCCCGGCAGCTGCAGCAGGCGGTGATGCTGACGGCGGGGCACGGCGCGATCGTGGCGCAGTTCTTCGACGCGGGGCAGAGCCGGACCCTGGCGTGGGCCCGACGTCCGCAGGCCGCTGCGCTGGTCGCGCAGCTCGCGGATCCGGACCGGGGATGGGACGCCGTCGTGATCGGGGAGTACGAGCGGGCGTTCTACGGGAGCCAGTACGCGTCGATGGCGCAGCTGCTTGAGCATTACGGCATCCAGCTGTGGATGCCCGAGGTCGGCGGGAGGGTCGACTGGCACGCCGAGGACCACGAGCAGACCATGCTCGCACTCGGGCTGTCGTCCAAGCGGGAGATCACCCGGACCCGGATCCGGGTCCGGACCGCGATGGCCGCTCAGACCCGGGAGCAGGGCCGGTACCTGGGTGGCCGTCCGCCGTATGGATACCGGCTGGCTGACGCCGGGCCGCACCCGAACCAGGCGCACGCCGCGTGGGGGCGCCGGGCGCACCGCCTCGAACCCGACCTGGCCACGGCGCCGGTCGTTACGTGGATGTTCGCGCAGCGCCTGGCCGGGCACAGCGCCGCGCGGATCACCCGCGCTTTGAACGATGCCGGGATTCCGTGCCCGTCCGTGGCGGACCCGGGCCGGAACCCGCACCGCACGGGGGCGGCGTGGACGCTGCGCACCGTGGCCGCCATCCTGGCGAACCCCCGGTACACGGGCCGGCAGGTGTGGAACCGGCAGCGCACCGACTTCGACCTGGCCGACCCGGCCAACACCACCCTGGGGCATAAGCAGGTACAGCGGTGGAACCTGCCCGAAGGCTGGATCATCTCCCGGCACCCAGCCCATGCAGCGCTGGTCAGCGAGGCCGATTTCATCGCCGCCCAGGACATGGCCGCACCCCGCGGCCCGGCGGGCCCGGCTGCGCGGCGCTACCTGCTGGCCGGGCTGCTGGCCTGCGGGCGGTGCGGGCGGCGGCTGGAATCCGCCTGGTCCAACGGCAAGCCCGCCTACCGGTGCCGCCACGGCCACACCAGCGCCGCCAGCCCCGGCCCCGCCCGGCCGAAGAACACCTACGTCCGCGAGGACCAGATCCTCCCGCACCTGGCCGCTATCGCCATCCTGCTCGCCGGCCCGGCCGGGAAACCCGGCCGCGGCGGCCACGGTCCTGCCCAGGTGACCGGCCCCGCGGATGCGGCAGGCCTGATCGACCAGCTCCGCGCCGACGGCATCGTCCTGACCTACGACCCGCAAGACCGGACCCTCCGCGCCGCTGGCCACGACGCGCCATCCGTCACCATCGGCAAGGACCACTGACGCTCACACCACAACCAGGAAAGGCGGCGCCCAGCGACAACAGAGACTAGAGAGCACCCGCCGCAGCCGGAGGCTAAGCGCGGGTGACAACCGAGCGTGCCCGCAAACGGCAGCCCATGGGGATTTAACGTGTCCGAGGGACTTGAACACACGCCCGGGTGCGATCTCCCCAGATCGGGGAAATCATACGGACACGATAGCCGGGGAATGCCATCAGGTGTCAAGCCGGCCCGGCCAGGGTTAAATGGCCAGGCCGCTTCGCAGGCTGAAGGCTCCCGGCCATGAGCCCGTCATTGCCGCAGGCGGCAGGTCGCCGTGTTCGCGGCGCCGGCGGCCGTGTCCCAGGGCGCGCAGCCGGGGCTGGCCCGCGGTGGCGCGGGCAGGGGCACCTGGTGCGGCGGCCGGCCAGGCCGCCGCACCGCCCGCGCCTGGTGCGGGTGAGCCTCCCGGCGCCAGAGCCGGGGGCGGTGACGTAGCCCTGCGCCCGGGCTGATGCCGGGCGGGCCAGGTGCCCGGCGCCCTGCCCCATTACGCCGCGACCGCAGCCTTGCCCCCGGCGGGGGAGAACTCACCGGCCGGCTCCCCGCCGGTGTCAGGGCGGAATCCGCTGCTCACCGGCTCCCCCGGCCCCGGGCGGGACGCTCCCTCCAGCCGTGGCCGGCGCGGCACCCAGACCGGGCCGCCCGGCATCGCAAGACTGGCACCGCGGGTTCACAGGCGCCCCGGGGTTACGGCATCTGCCCCGGTGATACCGACTTGAACCCCCATGGCAACCGATTTGAACCCCCATGGGGCAACGCCCACGGACCGCGGCCTGCCGGCAGCGAATCGCCAGCCTGAACTCCGGGCCGTGCACCCCTTGCCAGGGGCCTGAGACCTTCGTCACGTAAAGTGGCCGACCGCGCAGCCGCAGCCGGGCCATCGCGTGCAGATCGCCGAATAGGTAGGTGGCGGCGACCATCACTCTCTATTGATTTAGGCATACAGAACAGCCTGTTTGCGCTTGACCTTGCAGCAGCGTTAGCCATTGCCTCACCAGCCCTATCAGGGATCGATTGGGGAATGTTCGACGAGTTGGAAGCCTGGACGCTGCTCACTCCACCTCCGCAGTTAGCGTAGAGCGCTTGCAGCCTGCCGAGCAGGCCACTGTGACCCGGGATGCCCATGGGCTTATTGAGGCGAATGAAGCGTCGGTCTCCCTCGGCTAACGATCTGTCAACAAAGTCGTGCGCGTGCAGCTCATTGGCCACCAGCATCCATGGATGAGCAGTCAGAGCCCCTCTTCCCAGCGACAGCGAAGCAGAGTAAGGAGGCGGCGAACAGGCGGCGGCGGCGCGGCACCGGCGCTTGGTGTCAACCGTGACGGCCGTCTCAGCGTCGAATGGATAGGTACCTGAGTGCTTGGTGCCTGCGGAGGGCTCAAGAAAGAACTGATGAGAAGGTGACCGAGCGTGGATGCCCCTCTTCCTTCGGGATCGGTCTTCGCTGACCGCTACCGGATCGGAAATGTCATTGCCCACGGCGAGCGTAAGTGGACCTACCTCGCGTCGGATATGAAAGCGCATGGATATCGTCAGGTTGCCCTTGCCGTCATGGAGCCAGGCTCTGAACCCAGCGCTAGCCAGCGAGAAGTAGAAATGATGGGCAAGGTGGGATCACACGATTGCATCGTTACGCTGCACTACTTCGACCTTGACTCGCTGAGCCCATACCTTGTCTACGAATACCTGCCTGGCGGAAGGCTCAGCGACCGCTGCAAAGATCTCCTGGCCAGAGACTCACAGGTGCCCCTGACCGACTTCTTCCGCACAGCCCGGCAACTGTGCCGGGCGCTTGCTCACGTGCATGGACGCGGCGTTATCCACCGAGACGTCGCCGCAACGAACATCCTGCTCGACGAGCGGGGGGTCGCCCACCTTGGAGACTTCGATCAGGCGATCTCGGCCGACGAGATGTCCGTGGCCGCCCTCGTTCCGTTCACACCGGAGGGCTTTGCCGCGCCGGAACTGCTGAGTCGTGCCACGCCCGATCAGCGGGCGGATCTTTATGCTCTGGGCGCCGTGCTGTACGAGCTCCTGACTGGCGCCCCACCCTCCGCAGGAGGAACTCCGGCCCAGGTACTCCCGCCCTCCCAGTTGCGCCAGAACGTTCCTCCGCGCCTGGACACACTCATCGTCTCCATGCTGGCCTCCGACCGAGAAGACCGGCCACGGAGCGCGCAGGCCGTCCTCGACGAACTACGTGACATCGAAAGGACAGCCGATCTCGGGCTTCTCATAGCTAGTGGTGAGACCAGCTCCCTAGAGTTCAAGCAAACGATGCGATGGGACACGAAGCGGCAAAAGCGCAGCGCGGAAGTTCTCAAGGCATGCATGAAGACCGTCTGCGCCTTCCTCAATAGTGGAGGCGGAACGCTCTTGATCGGCATGGCAGACACGGGAGAACCGAAAGGCCTCGAGGATGACCTACAGGACTTCTCGGCGAATAAGACCGTTGACGGCTTCGAGCTGAGGTTCCGTGATGCGCTGTCTGCGAATCTCGGGCCCGACCCGAACCAGCTAGTGTCGCTCTCATTTCCCTATACCAGCAGCATCCAGATCTGCCGCGTCAACGTCAGCCGGTCCCCGCGGCCCATCTTCCTCGCCACCAAGGGTGGCCCCGCGGAGTTCTTCATGCGTAAAGGTAACGCATCGCACCCCATGGCCAACCTCAGACAGGCTTGCGAGTACGTTCATGATCACTGGCGGTGAATAGGTCAGTCAGTTCAGGACCGTTCTGCTCGCGGCATGGCGCCGAGTGACGCCGCGTTCGACGGACGCTTGTCCCGCCGGCCGCATGCCCGGCTACTTACCCACCGATGTCGGCACGCCAACACAGACAACCCTGTTCGGAGTGGTTAACACGGCCAGCCTGTTAACCAGCGCTGCCGCGCAGAGCGGCGGGTCGGCGCGCGGTTATCCAGCGAGCCTCGCGTCGCTGGCGGCCTGGTGATAGCCCAACGCAACGACCGGCCCGACTGTATGTCTATGCAGCGCCGCCCTGGGATGACGTCCGGTCATGCCGCGGACAGTCTGGCTTCCCGTGATGTCCGGCTGACCGGCGAGCGGGGTGCGCCGGAGGGATAGCGCCGGGCCTGGCTGGCGCTCCTCAGCCAGGACCGCGCAGCCCGTCGGTGATGACGCGCAGGATCTGGTCCCGCAGCGGCACGTCCCAGCCTCCGGCGAGTGCCCCCTCGGTGACGGAGGTCAGCAGGGCGATCACCTCGGCGATGTCGAGGTCCGGCCGCACCGAGCGGGCCTGCTGCCCCCGCCGCAGCAGCTCGGCGATCGGCTCCTGCAGGCTGGCCAGGGCGTGCCCGGCGCGGACGTCGTCGGCCGGCCGGAGCAGGGCGAGCACGGTGGTACCCGCCGCCGCCTCGTCGATGACGGTCCGGAAGAACCGGAAGAGGCCTGTCGCCGGGTCATCCGCGGCCAGCTGGCGAGCCTCGGCGTCGAGGCGCGCCAGCAGATCCTTGAGGATGGCGACGAGCAGATCGCGCTTCGTCGGGAAGTGCCGGAACACCGTGCCCACCGCCACCCCGGCCCGCCGGGCGACCTCCTCGGTGGACGCCACGGGACCGCGCTCCGCGAAGACCGCCCCGGCCGCCGCCAGGATCGCCGCCCGGTTCCGGACGGCGTCGGCCCGCGGAGGCGACCGCCTTGCGGAAGCGCCGCCCATGCAGCCTCCTGGACAAGATGAGTTGCCACTCACTATTCTGTCAATATGAGTCCGCACTCATCTTAGTCTCCCTGGAGGTCCCCCATGCCGCCGGCCAAAATGGTCCACACCCCGGATCCGGCCGCCGCGTTCGCACGCTGGCAGCAGGAGGTCCTCGCCCACTCTCCCGACCTGACGGCGGACCTGTACGCCGACGACGTCGTGGTCGAGGCACCGTTCACCGGCACCGGGCAGCCGCACCGGATCGAAGGGCTGGCCGCCTACGCCGAGTTCGTCCGAGCAGGCCGGGCCAGCCTCCCGTTCCGGTTCACCGGCTTCGAGGACGTGCTCGTCCACCGCACCGAGGATCCCGCGACGGCCGTGGTCGAGTACCGGCTGTCGGGGCAGGTGGCGGGGCAGGTGCGATCGGCGCCGTTCCTCGTCGTCATCACTGTGGACGAGCAGGGCAGGATCACCCGGTGGCGCGAGTACCAGGACCGGCCAGCGATCGTGGCCGCCCTGGCCGACACCACGCCCGCCTGACCCGCGCCACCACCTGCCCCACGTCAACCACGGAGACAGAGCTGGTGCCCATGGCGGGAACAGCCGGGAAATGGACCGGGAACACCGGCTCATCCAG
Organism: uncultured Actinomycetes bacterium; assembly: GCA_963717125.1. Taxonomy (GTDB): domain Bacteria; phylum Actinomycetota; class Actinomycetes; order Streptosporangiales; family Streptosporangiaceae; genus RYN-230. The sequence goes on along the minus strand of CAVQVG010000015.1, from coordinate 284,822 downwards.
CCCGCTGACCCCCCTGCTCGCGCCCCGATTCGCACCGGCACGGGAACGTCCTCAATTGCATGCCGCATAGAGCGCGCTACGTCAAGCAGGACATGGCGCGTCGCAGTTGTCCGTGGCCATGAGAAAGTCCCCGGGTGTGGCCAGGTCTAGGTCCCCGGCTGACGCCCAGCAACTGGGGTCACGGCAATTGACCGGCCCGGCCGACGACTCTGGCGGCTGCTGTCACCCCGGCTGGCGGATATGCGAGAGAAGCCTGGCTGCCGATGAGACCCGTCCATCGGCGCATGGGCGCGTTTCAGCATCTGCGCCGTAGGCAGAGGGCTGCCGCGGGCGTCCAGGCGTGTGGCCAAGCGGGTTTTGCGGGAATGGGCTGGGCTACTGCGGACATGGTTTGCTCGTGGCGGCCCGGCTAGGATGGCGGGAGGCGCGGCGGGAAGTCTGGTCGGCATCGTTTCTGGAGGTCGAGCAGGCAGGGGAAGCGGCGTGCGCAGCAGTGAGATTGTCCTGGCTCTCGTCGCACTGGGTGCGGTCGGCGCGGCGTTCGCGAACCGGCTGCGGGTCCCGCCGCCATCTCTTCTCGTACTCGCAGGCCTGATTGTCGGCTTGCTGCCCGGGGTCCCCGCGGTGCGGGTCAGCCCGGATGTGGTCAGTTTCGTGGTGTTGCCGCCGCTGCTGTGGGCGGCCACCGACGATCTCCCGTGGCGTGACTTGCGGGCGGTCTGGCGGCCGGTGACCGTGCTGGCGGTGGGCCTGGTCCTGGCCTCGGCCGGGGCGGTAGCGGGGGTGCTCACCGCGCTGACCGCGGTGCCGCTGTCCATGGCGTTTGTCCTGGGTGCGGTGCTGGCCAGCACCGACCCGGTCGCGGTCAGCGCCCTGGGCCGGCGGCTTTCGCTGCCACCCCGGGTGCAGGCGCTGGTGCAGGGCGAGAGCCTGTTCAACGACGCCACCAGCCTGGTGCTGTTCCAGATCGCGGTGTCCTTCGCCGTCGGCGGCTCGGCCAGCATGGGCCCAGGCCGTGTGCTGTGGCATGCCGCCGCTCAGTTCGTGCTGCTGGCTGGTGGCGGCGCGGTGGCGGGTGGGCTCGTCGCGGGCGTGGTCATGCTGGTGCGCAGCCGGATCACCGACCCGGTGCTGGAGTCGGTGGCCGCGCTGATCACGCCGTATGTGGCCTACGTGGTCGGCACCGCGCTGCACGTATCCGGGGTGACCGCGGTCATCGTCGCGGGCCTGATCATCGGCACACGCCGGGCCCGGTTCACCACGGCCGCCACCCGGCTGCAGGTGCATGCGGTCTACCAGACGGTGATCTTCCTGCTGGAGAGCGTGGTGTTCAGCCTTATCGGCCTGGAACTGCCGACGCTGGTCAGCGACCTGGGCCACGCCGGGCCGTGGCCACTGGTCGCGCTCGCGATCGCCGCCACGCTCATCGTTACCCGGGTCTTGTGGGTGTTCCCGTTGTGGGCGGGCAGGCAGTGGCGGCAGGGCCGGCGCCGCCCGTCGTGGGCGGTCCCGGCCGTGATCTCCTGGGCCGGCACCCGCGGGGTCGTGCCGCTGGCCGCGGCCTTGTCCATCCCGCTGACCACCGGCAGCGGGGCGCCGCTGCCGCAACGCGACCTGCTGCTGGTAGTCGCGGTCACGGTCATTGTGATCTCGCTCATCGTGCAAGGCCTGACCCTTGAGCCGCTGGTCCGCCGCACCGCAGTCGCGCAGCCAGCGGCCAGTACCCAGCAGGAGGAGGCCGCGGCGCGGCTGCGGCTGGCCGAGGCGGGCATCGCCCGCCTCGACGAACTCGCGGCCGGCGAAGAAGTCCCGGACGTGGAGATCGACCGGATACGCCGCGCCCTGAACGCCCGGGTCGGGCAGGCCCGGGCCCGCCTCGACCAAGACGCCGGCGCCGCGCAAGACGCCCGGTCCGGGCGGGATATCCACCGTGACGTGATCGCTGCGGAGAATGCCGAACTGGCCGGGTTGTACGCCGCAGGCACCATCAGCGCAACAACTCGGCAAAGGCTCCAGCATGCCCTTGACCTGGAACTAGCCCGGCTCCGCAGCGAAACAGACTGACTACTGGATCGTCCCCCGGGCACTGCTGATCTTGGTGTTCTTGGCAGTAGTCCAGGTGCGGTCTAGCATCGTTGCAGGTGTGCCGGGAAGCCTGGTCGGCGATGTTCATGATCTTGGAGCTCGCAGGCTTGGAGGCACACCATGGTGCCGGGCATAAGCCGGCTCATCGCCGGCACTAGCGGCTCACCGAGCAGTCTGCGGGCCCTTCGCTATGGGGAGTTCCTGGCCCGTGCGCACCAGGCCGTCTTGATGCCGGTCATTGCCTGGGAACCGCCCGGTGGTGAGCGGGCCGAGCGGATCACGCCGTCGGGGCCGTTGCGGGAGGAAGTCCGCAACCTGGCCTGCCGCAGGCTCCAGGATGCGCTTGTCGCGGTGTGGGGGCAGATCCCCGACGACCCGATGGTGGAGCCCCACGTTGAACGGGGCCCAGCCGGGTGGGTGCTGGTCAGCCTGGCCTGCCAACCCACCGATGTTTTGCTCGTGGGGCCGGCCGGCGCAGCGCCGCGGGCTGGATGACATTTTCCAAAGTGACCCGGTACTGCCTGGCCCACGCCCAGTGCCCGGTCCTGACCGTCCCGCCGCCCGAACTGGCCCGCGAACTGGGGCATGGCCGTCTTGCCCGGATGCTGCGCCACCGGACACTGACCGCCGAACAGGTCATCGGTGACCAGCCCAGCCCACCCAGGTGAGAGGAGAGCCGCATGACCTGCGCCGGTTCTCACCGGCTGGAACGGCTGGCTCGGTGGCCGGCTGCCCCTGAACGTGCCCTTCGGCGGGTGGTGGCTGTGTGGGGCCTGATATGACCGGTGAGCATTCAGCCGGCCCGGCTGGCCCTTTTTCCGGGCGGACGGCGTGGGCCCGGAATCTGCAGACGCCGCTGCGGGTGTTCCTGCGAACCGAGACCGGCAGCGCCGCGATCCTGGCCGCGATGGCCGTGGCCGCCCTGGCCTGGATCAACATCAACGCCTCCTCGTACCACAGCGTCTGGGGGACGCAGCTGCCGGTCCGGGTGGGGGATATGGGCGTATCGCTGGATCTGCGGGGCTGGGTGAACAGCGGCCTGATGACGTTCTTTTTCTTCGTTTTCGGTCTAGAGGCCCACCGCGAGTTCGACATGGGTGAGCTGCGCGAGCGGCGCCGGGTGGCGTTGCCAGTAGCAGCCGGCCTGGCTGGCCTCCTAGTGCCGGTCGCTATTTTTCTCGCCTTCAACGCCGGGTCGGCCTCGCGTGGCTGGGGGGCGGCGATGTCCACCGACACCGCGTTCGCGCTGGGCATGCTGGCGCTGACCCGGCCGCGGTTCCCGGACCGGGTGCGGGCGTTCCTGCTGTCGGTAGCCGTGGTGGATGACGTGGTCTCGCTGGTGGTCATCGGGGCGGTCTACACGCGCTCCGTCCGGTGGGTACCGCTGGCGGCCGCGGCCGGGATCTTCGCCGTGGTCCTGGTGCTGCGGCGGGCCGGGATCCGGTACGGGACGATCTTTGCCCTGCTCGGGGTCGCGGCGTGGGTCGCCGTGCTGAAGTCAGGTATCGACCCGTGGTCGTGGGCCTGGCCATGGGCCTCGCGGTGCGCGCCCACCCGGCCACGCGCACTGACCTGGAACGGGCCAGCGACCTGTTCCGCAGCTTCCGCGAGCAGCCCACCCCCGAGCTGGCCCGGTCCGCCGCGACTGGGCTGACCTCGGCGCTGTCACCGAACGAGCGGCTCCAGCTGCTGTACCACCCGTGGTCCAGCTACGTCATAGTGCCGCTGTTCGCACTGGCCAACGCAGGGATCGTGATCACCCCCGGATTCCTGGCCCACGCTTACACCTCGCCGCTCACCCTGGGCATCCTGCTCGGCTATGCCCTGGGCAAGCCGCTGGGTATCGCTGGCGCGTCCTGGCTGGTGACCCGGCTCAGCCGGGGCAAGCTCCGCCCACCGGTCGGATGGGCGGCAGTCACCGGCACCGGCACCATCGCCGGGATCGGCTTCACCGTTTCCATCCTCATCGCCACCCTCGCCTTCACCGGCCCCCAGCTGCACGAAGCCAAGCTCGCGTGCTCAGCACGGTGTTCGCCGCGACCGCGATCAGCTGGCTGCTGTTCCGCGCCACCGCCCTGCTGCCACCGCGGCTGCAGATCCGCGCCCTGCTGGGCAGCGCCGAAACCATCACCGACCTCGCCGCGCCCGTCAACGCCGCCCGGGATCACATCCGCGGCCCGGCCACAGCGCCGGTGACCATCGTCGAATACGGCGACTTCGAATGCCCCTACTGCGGCCAGGCCGAGCCGGCCATCAGGGGCCTGCTGGCCGGCCACGGCGACGTCCGCTACGTGTGGCGGCACCTGCCGCTCAACGACGTGCACCCCCACGCCCAGCTCGCCGCCGAGGCCGCCGACGACCAGGGTGCGTTCTGGCCCATGCACGACCTGCTGCTGCGCCACCAGAACGCGCTCCAGATGCGCGATCTGATCGGCTATGCCAGCGACCTCGGCATCGACACCAGCAGGTTCCGCAGCTACCTCAGCGGCCGGGCTGGCGCCGCCAGGATCGCCGAGGACGTTGACTCCGCCGACCTCTCCGGTGTGGGCGGCACACCGACGTTCTTCATCAATGGCCGCAGGCACTACGGCAGCTACGACATCGGCGCGCTCACCGAGGCCGTGCGAACCGCCAAAGCCGCCACCCTGCGCTCCAAGGCAGTCGCCAGCACCCAGCCAGGCAGATGACGACGCCCCGCTGCCCGGCGCGTTCCCGATGAAGGTCAGCCCGCGCACGGCTCACTGACCGGGCCTCACCCCGGCGCGCACCTGCCCGCGGCCCATCCTTGTGTGTCTGGCACTGAGGCCGGTGCGTCCTGCCCTGGTCAGTCCAGTACCCCGCACGCGCGAAGGGTGGATATGCCGCGTTCGGTGTGGCGCACGACGGCCCGGCCGCTGACGCCCATGGCCGCGGCGATCTGGGCGTCGGGCCACTCGGCGTAGTACTTGAGGATCAGCGCTTCGCGCTGCCTGGCTGGGAGCGCCTGCAGCGCCGCCAGCAGAAGCGTTTCCGGGATGCTGTGGCCTGGCCAGGAGGCATGCGGCACGCCGCTCGGCCTGCTGCGCGAATCGGCGGGGGCCGCATCATGGGAGCGTGTCCCGCTGACTACTGCCCCTCTCAGGCAGGCCAGGGCCCTGTCTTCGTCCGCTAGGTACGGCAGTGCGCGGTGCAGCGAGACGAAGGCGGACTGCACGATTTCCTCGGCTGCCGCTACGTCGCTGACCAGGAGCACCGCGATCCGGGTGAGGGACCGGTAATGCGCGCGATACAGCCCGGCCACCACCTGGTCCGTCTCAGCCGCTGCGCGGTCACGCCGGGGCGCGGCACGGTCACTGATTCGCCTGCCCCGGTTCCGCCACCCGGATGCCGGTGGCATGGTTGAGCCCCCGTTGCTCCGGCCTGGTCAGACGGGCACGAGGGTGTGGGAAATGTTCCCGTACCCCTCGCCTGCGGCTTCGACCAGCTGGCGGAGCACGGTGGTGAGCTGGGCCCGGCTGGCCGGCGGGAGCTGCCGCAAGATCCGGGTCAGCTCTTGCTCCCGCCAGGTGGCGACCTGGCGGACCAGTTCCTGGCCGGAGGCGGTCAGTTCCAGCGTGACCACGCCGCGGTGCCCTGGTTCGCTTCCCCGGGCCACATGGCCTGCGGTGACCATCCGGTCAGCCAGCCGGGTGACGGTGGAGGCTTCCAGCCCCAGGGCCCGGGCCACCTGCACCGAGCGGGCGCGGCCCAGCTGCGCAAGCACGGCGAGCATTCGGAGCTGCGGCAGCGTCACTGCTCCGCCGAGGACATCCACACTCCGCAGCGCCACCCCGGTGAGAACCCGGGTGGCCGCCTGCAGGGTTTCGATGCTGCCGGGCGCCAGTTCCGGCTCGTCCGCAGCCGCCCTTGAGGATGTTCCCATAGCGAAGTATTGTATGAGGAAATATTTGCTTCCTGCAAGGCTGCGGCCCGCGCCTGCCGACGGCTGCCATCAAATGATGCCTGGGCCGCTCGCGGTAACGGCGCCCGCCGGGGAAGAAGGTGCAGGCTGTGCGGCAGTACAAGTACCGGGCGGTTGTCTCCCTGGACGGCGCCGCGGGCAACGCGCCGGCCAGGGAGTATCCAAGCGGAACGCACGCTGTCATGATCCGGTGCAGCAACTGCGCGACGCCGGCTCAGCGCCGGTATTTTCCCGCTGCGATCTACCGGCCGGATGACCGGCCGCTGGCCCCGGGGGAGGCCGGTGTGGTGGTGACCATCGAGGTGGCCGATGACCAGGCCAGCGCGTTCCTCGGCCCAGGCCAGCAGGTCACCTTGTGGATGGCCACGACATCGGCCGCGGCGTGATCTCACGCCGGGTGTTCTTCACCACCGAGCCGTAGCCAGCCGGGCGATGGGGCCCAGTGTGAGCACGGAATCCAGGGGACAGGCCCGCCCCCCTGGTGCGGTGGGCACAGATGAGACAGGTAGAGGTGAGGAAGCCGTCGCGGCGAGCGTGGTCCGGGCGATGACCCTCGATGATCTCCCCGATGTCGCATCAGTGATGGACGCCGCGTTCGCGGCGCTGCACCCCCGGGACGGCCGGGCGGACCCAGCCACGGCCGCGATCCCGGCCCTGCTGATCAGGACGCGCCTCGCCGCCGACCCGGCTGGATGCTTCGTCGCCGTCAGCAAGCGTGACCCAGGGCAGGTGACCGGTGCGCTGCTGTCCACAGCGCGGGGCACACTCGGCTGGTTCGGCCCGCTCGCTGTGCACCCGCAAGCGCAGCGGTCTGGTGTGGGTACGCGGCTGGTCGCCGCGTGCGTGGACAGCTGGCGGCAGCGTGGCGTGCGCCTGATGGGGCTGGCGACGTTTCCGGGCAGCGAATTGCACCGGCGCTTCTACCGCAAGATGGGGTTCCGCCCGTCCTGCGGCAGCATCGGGTTCCGTACCGGCCTGGCCACCACCAGCATGCCCGGCGGCATCCAGCGCGGCGGCCAGGTGCCCGACCTCAGCTTCCTGTACCCGGGCCTGGACGTGTCCGGTGAGGCGGCCGCCGCGCGTGCGTACGGGGCCGGGCTCGCGCTCACCGCAGCCGATGGCGTCGCGATCGTGCACCTGGAGCCGACCGTCCAGCCCCCCGGCATGGGATACGTGCCGTTCCTGGCCGCCGCCACCCGCACCACGTTCGGCAGGCTGCTCGGCGCGGCCGAGCACCTCAGCCGTGAGCGCGGCAAGACCGCCCTGTTCACCCGGGCGTCGAGCTCCAGCTGGCACACCATCGACGCGCTCACCGAACGCGGCTACCAGCCTCTCGGGCTGATGACGCGGATGAAAGCGGGCGAGAACCCCAGCTACGACCATGCCGGCTGTTACTACCTCGACAGCTGGCTGTAGCACAGGCTTCCCCGCTAGCCGGCCGGGTGTCTGCGGCTGCGGGTCCTGACCTAGAAGATCATCAGCCCGCCAGCCACGATGGCCAGCCAGGCCGCCAGGCCGGGACGCCAGAACGCCAGCAGCACGACAGCCGTGTAGCAGGCCACCGCTGTGGCGAGGATGGCGATGGCCAGGGTCTTGGCGGCGATCAGGATGGCCTGCCGGTAGCCTGCGAAGACTAGGCGCTTGTCGAAGGCCAGTGTCTTGCGGATGGCGGCGAAGACCGCGAAACCGACGATGATGGTCAGCGAGTTCAGCCCGGCGCTGATCATGGTCAGGCGTCCGGCGTCCACGGTGAGGACCTGGCCGGTGGCATACAGCCGGAAGGCCAGCGGCTGGTGCCTGGGCGATAGCCAGCGTCAGCAGGTACCAGACCGGGACGAAGATGGCCAGCACCAGGCCTGCGAGCCGGTTGCGAGTCTGGTTGCGCACCGCGAACCGCCAGGCCGTCGGGAGCTGCCTGAACGCCGGGCGGGACGGGCCGGGCGAGGGCGGGGCCGGGTGGGCCAGGTCAGCTGCTGACACGGGATTCCCCCATGGCTGGCTGGCGGCGGGTAAGCCGTCCCACAGCCAGGTCGGCAAGCACGTCGAACCGGTCCTGCTCGAACACCAGATGCGTGATGATCACTACGGCCTTGCCGCGGCTGCGCAGGTCGCTGACCACATCCCAGAACCGAAGGTAGGTCTCCCAGTCAACCCCTGATAGGGCTCATCCAGCAGGAGCACACCAGGGTCGTGCAGCAGTGCCAGGGTCAGGTTGAGCTTCTGCCGGGTGCCACCCGACAGGGCCCCCGCGGTCACGTCCCGGAACCCGGCAAACCAAGCAGGCCGGCCAGCTCGTCGGCGCGCCGCAGCGAGGGCAGCCGGTAGGCGGCCGCGAAGTAGGCCAGGTGCTGGCCGACGGTCAGGTTCTCGTTGACCACCGGGTCCTGCGGGCAGTACCCCCGGTTGGCTTCGGCGCCGACGCCCGCGCGATCGCGGACCTGACCGGCGCCTTCGTCAACCCGGACCCGGTGTACCTGCAGTCCGCCGGCTTCGTCCTCGACCCGGCAGGCGACGTCGTGGTCAGCGTCTACTCCAGCGGAGCCATCGGCCGGCTCGTCCCCGCGGACGTCGCCGGCCTGGTCCGCTACCTGCGCGACCACGCCGCGGCATCGGCCTAGGAGGCAGAAATCTCATACTGAACGCCAGTGCCTCGCCGCGGCCGCCGGTTGCAAGCGGAACGTGCCGGTCATCGCACTAGCGTCGCCCGGGGGTAGGTGTTACGAGACCTTGCCGGGCCGCCAGGACCCCGGTGCTGCGCCGCTACTCGGCCGGCCATCGGCGGATAGCAAGGGCGGTGAGGAGGCCGGTCAGCCAGGCGGCCTGCCCGCCCGGCATTCCCGGCTCCCGGCCGGCCATCTATCGCGTCTTCGCCTCACGGTAGGCCCGTTCCACCGGTAGCTCCCGGGGGCGCCGCCGCTGGTTGAAATACCGGAAAAACCAGTAGGTGCCGACGGTGAACGCCGGGAGCAGCACGGCGACGGGGATGGCGCTCCACAGCACGATGACCCAGACCTGGCTCATGATGACATGCCTCCTAACGCGTGCGGGCCAGCCGCGGCCGCCGGCCAGCACGCATGCGGCCAGGCCGCCGGGCAGTGAGCTTGCTATAAGCAAGCATTGCTGATAACAATACTTGCCTACAGCAATGTTGCAACCGCCGGGCCGCCTCTGCCCGGCGCCTACCTGGCCGGCCCGGGCCGGGCAGGTCACTTACCAGCACAGGCTGATAGACTCATAGGGTAATAATCGCACTATGCAAGGAATTCGGTGGGCTGTGAGCCGGTACGCGGTGGATGAGACGGTGGTGGACGCGGTGCTGACGGCGAGCCGGACGCTCATCGCGGTGGCCACCCAGTCCCTGGGGGCAGCCGCGGAGGAGACCACCATCGCCCAGTACCGGGCGCTGGTGGTGCTGGCTTCCCGCGGCCCGCAGCGGCTGGTCGATCTGGCTACGGCGCTGGAGGTCACGCCGTCCACCGCCGGGCGGATGGGTGACCGGCTGGTGCGTAAGGGGCTGATCCGGCGGCACCGCAGCCGCGCGGACCGCCGGTCGGTCCAGGTGACCATCACCGCCGCTGGGCGGGCTGTCGTGGATCAGGCGACCGCGCGCCGCCGCGAACTGTTGGCCCAGATCCTGGGCAGGCTGCCCGCCGCGCAGCAGGCCGCGGTGGCCAGCGCGCTGGATACGTTCGCGGCGGCCGCCGGCGAGGTGCCGGACCGCCTGTGGCCAGCCGTGGAGCCGGACCTGCCGGGCGGCAGGCCAGCCGCGGCGGCATCCGGCCGGGCGGCCGGGCCGGCGCCGCAGCGGGGGGACGGAAATGACCGCGGGCCCGGCCCCAGCGCGGGTGCCGCCCCAGCCGTGGACGGGCAGGACGGCCGGCTGGCTGCGCGCCTCGCGGGCGGGACTGTTCATCATCGCCGTGCTGGTCGGTGTCGGGGCCGGGCTGGGTGCGGTGGCGTTCCGCTACCTCATCTACTTCTTCACCTGGCTGGCCACCGGCCACGTCCAGTTCGGCCAGGCGGGCTACACCGGCAGCGCGCACCTGCCGTGGCTCGGGCTGGCGTTCTTCGTGGTGATCCCCGTCATCGGCGGGATCATCTACGGGCCGCTGATCTACCGGTACGCCCGTGAGGCGCGCGGTCACGGGGTACCGGAGGTGATGCTCGCGGTCGCGGAGAACGGCGGGCGGATCCGGCCCCAGGTCAGCGTGGTCAAGGCACTGGCGTCGGCGGTGTGCATCGGGACCGGCGGGTCGGTGGGGCGGGAGGGGCCGATCGTGCAGATCGGCTCCGCGCTGGCTTCCAGCTTCGGGCAGTGGGTGCGGATGCCGGAGAACCGGATGCGGATCCTGGTCGCCTGCGGCGCCGCGGGTGGCATCTCCGCCACGTTCAACGCGCCCATCACCGGCGTGTTCTTCGGCGTGGAGATCGTGCTGCGGGAATTCTCCATCGACGCCATGTTCACCGTGCTGCTGGCCGCGATGCTGGCTGACATCACCGCGATCCCGTTCCTGGGCAGCCGGCCGTTCCTGCACGGGCTCCCGCCGGGCATCGCGCTGCACCATCCAGGCGATTACCTGCTGGTCGCGGTGCTGGCGGTGGTGGCCGGGCTGATCGGCCTGGTGTTCAAGAACGCCGTGTACAAGATGGAAGACCTCTGGGACCTGGCCTGGAAGAACCGGCCCGAGTGGGCCCGGCCCGCCATCGGCGGCATTGCCCTCGGGCTGGTGCTGCTGGCGCTGCCGCAGATGTACGGGGTGGGCTACCCGGTCATGTACAAGGCGGTGGCCGGGGACTATGTGCTGTGGTTCCTGCTCGTGCTGGCGGCGGGGAAGATCCTGGCCTGCAGCCTGACCCTGGGCATCGGCGGGTCGGGTGGCGTGTTCGCGCCGTCGCTGTTCGTCGGCGTCACCTCCGGGATGGCGTTCGGCGAGATCGCCGGCCACATCTTCGGCCCGGGCGCGGGGCAGCCCGCGCTGTACGCCGTGGTGGCCATGGGGGCGGTGTTCACCTCGGCCGCCCGTGCCCCGCTCACCTCGGTGGCCTCTGTGGTCGAGATGACCGGTGACTACGCCCTGACCCTGCCGGTCATGCTGGCCGTCGCGATCGCCACCGCCACGTCCCGGGCGCTGAGTTACGGCACGATCTACACCACCAAGTTGCTGCGCCGCGGCTACGACGTTGACCGGGCCGCACCCTGGCGGGCATTCGGCGACATGACCGTCGCCGACGCGATGCGCCCCTTCCCGGCACCGCTCACGGTTGCGGCTGGCCGGGACGGCCGTGGCAGCCGCACCCGCAGTAGTGATGGCGGCGCGGCCGTGGGCCCGGCGCCGCTGCCCGGCACGATCACCTACCGCAGCGGCCTGCACGCCGTCTATGCCGGTGAATCCCTGACCCAGACGCTGCGCCAACTGGCGGCTTACGGCCGGGACGGCCTGCCGGTGCTGGCCGGCGACGGCGGCCACGCAGCGGGCTGGATCACCAACGACAGCGTGCTGCGCGCCATCGCCCGCGAAATCGGCACCGCCCCACCGCAAGCCGGTGCACCGGCAGGCCAGGCCGCCGCGGCCGGCCCTCCGGATCAGGCCGCGGAAGCACCCACCCCGCTGCCCGGCTACCAGGTGCTGGAGATCACGATCGGCCCAGGATCACCCGGCGTGGGCAAAACGATGGGCAGCATCGCCTGGCCCCGCGGCTACCTGCCGGTGGCCGTCCTGCACGGCCGCCGCCTGCACGAACCTCATCCAGACCTCGTGCTGGCCCCCGGTGACCGAATCAGCCTGCTTACCCGCGAGGCACCCGGCAACGGTACGGGCCCCGCCGGGACAGCAAACCACACCCCCAACATGCAATCGAATAGTTGACCACTGGCCGGGCGGCGCCCGGACCGCCCAGCAGTTCGCCGACAACCTCACTTGCCTGGACGTCAACTTGCCGCCTGACGCTCTGGCCCGGCTCGATCAGGCCAGCCACATCACACGCGGCTTCCCGCACGACTTCCTGGCCAGCGCCGACTTCATCCTCGGTGGCATGTCCCGCCAGCTAGATCTGCCACCGGGCCGGTCAGCTTGCGGCTGAACACCCGCCAACCCGGACTCAAATTATGAGAGGCCACAAGTCGTGGCCCGATACCGGCCAGAATGACTGATCTGTGCGCGCCGGGCAGGCTTCAGTTCCCCTCAGCCGGGGCGCCCGAGCATGCGGGCCCGGATCTGCGGCGTGGGTGGCCACCGCCACAACGGCGCCCTCCTCATCAACGAGTTCTCCAGCGAGGAAGGCGACGTCCCGGCCGCGCCGCGCCACCCAGCCCCTGCCCGCATGCCAGGCATCGCGGGACTGGCGCCACTGCCCGTGGTCTGTGCTTGACCTCGAGCCGGCTTGAGGTCCTACCGTAACGTGCATGAGCAGTCACTCCAGAGCGCGCCTTCCTGTTGCCTGCACGCTCAACGCCGCCGATGCCACTGACCAGCTCAGCAACTGGATGGCTCTGCAGCCTTTCTGCGCACGGGCCGAGCGAACACCGGGACGCGCCGTGCTGTGGTTTGAGCAATCCGCAGAATGCCAGCTCCGCGCCGTGGCCGAGCGGGAGGCGGCGTGCTGTCAGTTCCTCGAATTCAGCATCCGGCGCGACGGTCACCTCGTGTGCCTCGAGATCTCATCAGGGTCCGCCGGAGCCGATGCTGTCATTGAACTGCTGGCCGCGCATGCGAGCGGAAGGTGAGCGCAACGCCACTTCGGGCGGCAGGCCCGCTCTTGCCGATCGGCGAGGTTTCCCGCCGTACCGGCCTTACCATTCCCGCGATCCGCTACTACGAGCAGCGGGGGCTCGTGGGACCGCTTGCCCGTGAGGGCGGACGGCGACGGTTCGCGCCCGGGGCCGTGCACAGGCTCCGGGTGATCACCGAGGTGCAGAAGGCCGGGTTCACCCTGGAAGAGATCCGGGTACTGCTCGGGCGCGAAGGCTCCGGCGCGCAGACCCGCCGGTCCTTGGTCCGCAGCAAGCTGACTGAGGTCCAGCGCGACATCTGCCGCCTTCAGGCTATCGAACGGGCGCTGGTCACCGCGCTCGGCTGCGGCTGCGGCAGTCTCGAACACTGCCGCCTGCCGTCGCTGTCGAAGGCGGCGGAACTGCCTTACGGCGAAGAATGAAACCGGTTCACATATACCGGGACAGGAACTGGCGCCTGTTCGATGCCGTACGCCGGGCACCGGTTCGCGCCCCGGTCAGGGCCGCACCAGGCCACGGGCTGAAACCACCTCACCCGCCGGCCACGCACCATTGGACGCCCCAGGAACCAGCATGGGCTGCTGTCGTGGAGAGCATTGCCGGAAGGGATCTTGATCGCACCCAGCGTGTCAGCTCCCTGCGGCCCGCTGGCGCGTGGCCGGGCGGAGCGCCTTGGTGGGTGACCAGGGCACCGGCATCATCTGCTCGATTGCCACACCGACCGGCCATGAGCGCCGCTGAGCGGCTCGTACCAGGCGCTGACTGGGCCGGAAGGCTCGGCCAGCGAGCCGTTCGGGACCGGTGACCCGCCCGACCCGACGGCCGGGCGCGACAGCCAGAAAAGCAGCCGACCCGGGCCCGGCAATGGCCAGGGCCCGGCTTAACAGGCCGGGCTCAGATCGAGCGGGCCTTGCCCCGCTGGGGCTAGCCCCAGCCCCGGACCGGTGGCAGCGCGGGCCCGGTGGCTGCCCGTCCGGGTTCGGAGTCCACATCCTCGTCCTCGTGCAGCCCGCGGAGTGCGCTGAGGAATACCACGGGCATGAAGCACACCCCGGCCACAGCCCACAGCACGGCGGTGGCCAGTTCCTGGTCGGCCACCGCGCTCAGCGGGCCGCCCGGCGGGTAGCGGAACGCGAGGAACACGCCGTGCGTGGCCAGGCCGAGGATGTAGGCGATGATCCAGATCACCCACATGGCGCAGGCCGCGATGACAGCCACCTGCAGGCCGCGCCCGCGCGGGCGCAGCGGGCCGGACGGCACCAGCTCCAGCCACAAAGCCGTGCCCGCCACCAGCAGGCTGGCCAATTCGGCCAGGACGAGAGCATGATGGCGGGCCACCGCGTCGATCACCGCGGGCAGCCGCCACAACGCCGCAGCCACCGCGAAAATGGCGAAGACTCCTGCGGACCGCATGAATGACGGGTGCCGCAGCCGGCTGCGGGCCAGGTGGGCCGCCGTGCCGCCCAGGCCGAGCAGCGGCCATGGCGCGGCCAGCACGAGCAGACCGGGCGCGATCATAGCGAAGACCGCGAACTGGGCGGTCTCCGCGGTCACATACTGCCCGGCCAGCGAGCTGACCGGCGGCACCAGGCAGGCGACAGCCAGGATCAGCGCGGCCACAGCGAGCCAGCGCCGGTTCCCGGCCCGCCACCAGCCGGCCGCCCGGCCGGCGGGCGCGCTGGAAGTCCCGTCCGTGGTGCTCACCTCGCGCCCCTCCAGTTCGCTCACACCCGCGCCGGTATTTGCCTTGTCCATCCTGCTCCACCTTCGGTACTCCGGTTTGGCCGGCCGGACAACTCCCGGGGCCGGATGAGGGGACAACTCCGGGCTAGCCCCGGTGGGCGGGCGTGGGCGCGGTCAGCGCGATGTGGGTCTGCCGTCCGGCGGGGTCGGTCGCGGCGCAGAACCACAGGTGATTGGCCCGGTCCGGCCCGCCGTACCGGGCGAGGCCCTGGTAGGCGGACAGAGCGATGTTGCAGTACGGCACTAGGGGCTCCGGTAGAAGACCAGGACCGACGTGCCGCTGCCGGCCGCGGCGTACAGCCTGGTGGCCGCACCGTGCACGTCGACCAGGCCCGCGTCGGGAAGGACCCTCCCGGCGGGGGCGACGCCGGCCGTCAGTTCGGCCTTCTCACTGGCGAAGGCGCCCATGGCCTCGCTGGGCGGCTGAGCCGCCAAGGTGGCGTGCATCTCGGCGACGTGCTCGGGTATCGTGGACCGGCTGGTCATCTCCGGGCTCCTGTCCCAGCGGTAGCCGGGTCGCTGAGTGCGTTGGGGCGGCACCCATCCGCTGGCATGCGGTGCGTGCAGTACTGACGGGATGATTTCCGGAGAGCGGAGCCGGCTGCACCCGGCGGTAGCCTGTCCGGTGTGGAACCTGCCCGGCTGCCGGCAAAGGACCTGGACGAGGAGTCGTCGGTCTGGCTGCGCCGCCTGGGTGGGGGGGGCGGGGAGCGGCATGAGGCCGAGCGCGAGCTTCATGCGAGGCTGGTGCGCATCGCGCTTGCCGAGGTCCGGCGCCGGTCGGCCAGCACTCCGGTGACCGGCCCGGAACTCGATGACGTTGCGCACCAGGCCGCTGGCGACGCCATGCTGGCGATCCTGGCCAAGCTCGACGCGTTTCGCGGCGAGAGCCAGTTCCTCACGTGGGCGTACCGGTTTGTCATCCTGGAGGTGTCCAGCAAGCTCGGCAGGCATTACTGGCGCAACCCGCCGGTCGCGCTGGACGCCGGTCAGTGGGAGCGGCTTCCCGGCCGGTTCGGGATCGATCCGGCGCAGCACGCGGAGGTAGCGGGCATCCTGGCCGAGGTGCGCCGGGTCGTCGAGGAGGAGCTGACCAGCCACCAGCGGCGGGTCTTCGTGGCGACCGTGGTCGACGGGATACCGCTGGACGCGCTGGCCGCCGAGCTGGGCCTGCGGCGCAATGCCATCTACAAGGTGATTTTCGATGCGCGGCGTAAGATCCGCCGGGCGCTGGTCGCTAACGGGTACCTGGAAGAGCCGGACGTGGAGCGGTGATGAGAGAGCAGGGCAGGCTGGAGCGGTTCTTGCGGACCGACCCGCGCGACGCCGGCTGCGACGAGGCGATGGCCGTCCTGCACATCTACGTCGACCTGGTGGCCGCCGGCGAGGACGCGGCCGGGCGCTATCCCGGGGTCGCCGCTCACTTGCTGGCCTGCGGTCCGTGCGATGAGGACTTCACCGGGCTCCTCCTGGCGGTCACCAACGGCTAGCGCCGCAGATAACCTGGCAGGCGCGGCGGGCGGCCGCGAGGCACTTGCGTTCGACCTGTACGGGACGCTGGTTGATCCGACCGCCATCTCCACCGAGCTCAGCCGGGTTCCCGGCGGCTGTGACGGCCGCGAGGCGGCCAGGTTCTGGCGGCTCAAACAGCTGGCGTGACGTCACGGGCGCTTGACTTCGCCCTCATCTCCATCGGGGCAGACCTGCCGGACGGGCAGGCCCAGCGGCTCGCCGGCCTCTATGACCATCTGCCACCGTTCCCCGACGCCGTCCCCGCGCTGCGGACGCTCGCCAGCATGGGGTACGAGCTCGCGGCGCTTTCCCATCGGGGCCCCGCGCCATGATCAGGAACTGCCTGATGACAGCGGCCTGGGGACTTCTTCGGCAACCGGATCAGCGTCGATGAGGCCCGCGTGTTCAAGCCGTCACCCGTGGTGTACCGGCACGCGGCCGGGCGGCTTTCCCTGCCGATCGGGCAGCTTCGGCTCGTCACCAGCAACGCGTTCGACAGTGCCGGGGCCGCCGCGGCCGGGATGCGCACGGCCTGGGTGAACCGCTCCGCCGCCCCGTTCGACACGATCGGCGCACAGCCAGACCTCACCGTGCCCGGCCTCGGCCTCCTGCCCGCGGCGCTGGCCGCCGGCTGACGGGCATCAGGCGCCGAGCGCGGGCGGTGCTGGCATCCCAGATGGCCCCGGTGTCTTCGCTGGCCAGGTGGGTGAGCAGCGCCGCAGCGGAGTGCGCCGGGGTGATCAAAGAGCCGTCGGCGAAATTCCTGTTGAACCGCTCGTGCAGGCCGGCGCCGATGCGCTCGGGGTCCTGCCGGCGGATCCAGGCCTGCATGGCAGTGTCGACCCCGCCCGGCCGGTAGGCGTTGACGGTCACGCCGGTGCCGGACAGCTCGGCGGCCAGGTTCACGGTGTGCGCCTCGAGCGCGGCCTTCGTGGTGGCGTAGGCGTTCCCGCGGACCATGCCTTCCGGGTGGGCGGCGATCCCGCTGGAGATGTTGACGACGCGGCCCCAGCCGGCGTCGAGCATGCCGGGCAGGACGGCGGCGGTCAGCGCGGCCGGCGCGACGACGTTGATCTCGACGGCCAGGCGCAAGTCCGCCGCCGCGATGCCGGCGGTAGCGCCTAGCGGCTCGACGGTGGCCGCGTTGTTGACCAGGATGTCGACGCGGCCCGCCGTGAGCACGGCCGCCGCCGCCTGGCCGCGCTGCTCCCCGTCGGCCAGGTCGGCCGGCACCACGCGGATCCGCCCGGCAGGTACGCCCTGTTCCCGCAGCCGGGCGCGGGTTTCGCCCAGCTGGCCTGTGCTGCGCGCGAGCAGGACCACGCGGGCGCCCGCGCCACCCAGCCTGAGCGCGACGGCGCGGCCGATGCCACGCCCGGCCCCCGTGATCAGCGCGGTCTTGCCAGCGAAGTCAGTTGCCACTGCGGTCTCCTCAACGGTTGACGGTGCGAGCGGGACGGCAGGCAACCACGGGTGACCGTTCCGCTGAATGCCCTCGAACTTCCAGTTAGCGGCGCACGGCGGCGATCTCTTACCAGGCGCACGCCCGCGTAAACCCACCGGTAAGACCTGGGAGTGGAGGCGACGCTTACTTACCGGGCAGTCCCGTCCGGCACCGTCCCGGCAACCGTGCAGGAGAACCGCAATGCCTCTGCTCAACCCCGGCGACCCCTTCCCGCAGCTGACGATCACCACCACCGACGGGCAGGTGCTCACCATCCCGGACGCGTTCGCCGGCGACTTCGGCGTCGTGCTCTTCTACCGGGGCGCCTGGTGCCCGTACTGCAACGCGCAGCTGCGCGCCTTCCAGCGGGCCAGCCAGGCGCTGGCGGATGCCGGCATCCGCGCCGTGGCCCTCTCGGTCGACGACAAGGAGACCACCGCCGCGCTGGTCGCCGAGCACAAGCTGACCTTCCCCGTCGGCTACGGCGCGGCTGCTCCAGCCGTCGCCGCGCTCACCGGCGCCTTCGTCAACCCGGACCCGGTGTACCTGCAGTCCACCGGCTTCGTGCTCGACCCCGCGGGCAACGTCGTGGTCAGTGTGTACTCCAGCGGCGCGATCGGGCGGCTCGTCCCCGACGACGTCATCGGCCTGGTCCGCTACCTGCGCGAGCACTCGGCCTCCGCGACGGCGTGACAGGACAGGAGATGCCAGCATGACGGACACGGACATCCACTTCTACTTCGACCCGGTGTGCCCGTTCGCCTGGATGACGAGCAAGTGGGTGCGCATGGTGGCCGCGCAGCGGGACTACACCGTCGACTGGCGGTTCATCTCACTCCGCCTGATCAACTCCCAGATCGACTACAACAGTCACTTCCCCGCCGGCTATGAGGAGGGGCACACTTCGGGACTGCGGCTGCTGCGGGTCGCGGCGCGGGCGCGGGCCGAGCACGGACGGGCCGCCGTCGGCTCGTTCTACAAGACCGTCAGCAGCGAGATCTTCGACGCTCCCGGCGGCGCCCAGCTGAAGCCCACCACCAGGGGCAGCCGGGACTTCGTCGAGCCACTGCTCGCCACGGCGGGCCTGCCCACCGAACTGGCGGGCGCCCTCGATGACACGCGGTGGGACAGCGAGATCCGGGCCGAAGGCGACGAGGGACTGTCACTGACCGGCAGGGACGTCGGCACGCCGATCATTCACTTCAGCCCGCCAGACGGCGCGGCGTTCTTCGGCCCAGTGATCAGCAGACTCCCCGGTCCCGGGGAAGCCGTCCGGCTGTGGGACCACGTCACCGCCCTGGCCGGCTTCCCAGGCTTCGCGGAACTCAAACGGAGCCTGCGCGAGCGGCCCCAACTGCGCAGCTTCGGCGTGCAGCCCGGCGCAGCCGCAGTGGAGGAAGACTGGCACGCCGGCAGCCGCCAACCGGCGCCGTAGCCGCTGGCAACCGCCGGGCGCCGTCGCAGTTACAGCCATCCGTCCGCCGAACGGATACGCGGTGCCCCGGCAACCCGAACGGGTCGGCCAGCCACCGACGGCTGACTGCCTGGGTGCGCGGGGTGCCACGCACGGGCGTTAAGTATGAAGGGTGGGTTATTGCCGCTCGCGGGATGCGAAGTAGCCGCGCAGATACGGGTCCTGGATTTCACGCCGGGCGGGCGGAGTGACCGGGTCAACGGAGAACCCGGCCCGGGCCGCCAGATAGTCCCGCGACTCGTAGGCCAGCCGGCGAACCCGCCCGATGTCCACCCCGACCAGCTCGCCGCACCACTTGCGTACCTGGCCGCCGACGAACACGGTGTCCACTTTCCTGGTGTCGGTGCCCTGCACGACCGTGCCGACCGCGTTGTTGAGCGGCAGGTCGTTGGCGTCCTCGGCGCGGATGGCCACGATGTCGGCCTGCTTGCCCGGGGTGAGGCTGCCGATCTGGCCGCCGAGCCCAACGTCAGCGGCACCGGCGACCGTGGCGAACTCGAGCACGTCGCGGTGGCTGATGAACCGCGGCGCGGACGTGTCCCCGCGGTACCGGCGCTGCGTCGCGTGCATCCGCTGGGTGAGCAGGACACAGCTCATCTGGCTGAACATCTCATTGGACAGCGAGATCTCCACATTCATGCTCAGGCTGGGCCGGATACCGAGGTCAACCGCACGCTGGACCGGCGGCACGCCGTCGGCCAGGCCCAGCTGCTCGTCCGAGGTCGGCGCCAGGGTGACGTGCGCGCCGCTGTCGGCGATGCACCGCCAGGCCAGCTCGGACATGTCCGTGCCGTGCACCAGAGTCACGTCCGGGCCCAGCGCGCCCTCAGCCCGAGTTCCTCGACCTCCGCGGACGACGGTGGCCTCCCGGCGGCGAGCCCGGCCAGCCTGCCTATCTCGGCGGGATCGATCTCCCCGAGGCGCGCCGCGAGCCCCCTTTCCCCTCCGTGGGAAGGGGCGCCGTCCCGGCCGTCACCGGCCCGGACGCCGATCGCCTCGCTGACCTGGCTCAGCTCCTCTACCAGGTCGGCGAACCGCTGGTGCTCCGAGAGGACGTTGTCAGGTGCGCCGCCGCAGGTACATGGGCAGGTCCCGGCCTGGCCGCAACGTCACCTGGGCCACCGGGGAAGGCATCCCCCGGGCGGTCAGCTCCAGCCGGAAGCGCCGCGCGACGGTGGCCAGCACGAGCACCGTTTCTAGCTCGGCGAAGGCCGCGCCGACGCAAGCCCGCCGGCCACCGCCAAACGGGATGAATGCATAACGCTCCCTGGTGGCGATGTCCCCACCGCCTCCTGGGAGGAAGCGGCGCGGGTCGAACCCAGCCGGGTCCGGCCAGAACTCGGGATGCCGGTGCACCAGGTACGGGGAGATCACGACCAGGCTCCTCGCGGGGACAGGCACTCCCGCGACATCATCATCCGCCAGCGCGTCACGCTCGATCGTCCACGCCGGCGGGTACAGCCGCAGTGCCTCCGATACCACAGCCCGCGTCCAGGGCAGCTGCGCTGCATCGCCAGCATCCGGGTCACGGTCACCGAGCACCACCTCGAGTTCCGCCTCCAGGCGCTCCCGGGCGGCAGGGTACGCCGACAGCAGCGCCAGCGACCAGGCGAGCGTGTTCGCGCTGGTCTCATGACCGGCCATCATGAACGTAGCCACCTCATCGGTGATCTCCGGGTCGGTCAGTGCCCTGCCCTGCTCGTCCCGCGCCTGTAGCAGCACATCCAGCAGGTCACCTGGTAGCCCGGAGGCCGGGCCGCGCCCGCGGCGGGCTGCGATCAGCCGCCCGGCCGGACTCTCCACGCCTTCCGTGGTGCGCCCGAGCCGGTGGGTGGCCGTCTTCACCATCCGGGTGGAGACCGGGCCCCACCGGATGGGCAGCAGCGTGGTCAGGACAGCGACTCGCTGGCCTGCGCTCATCGCCCGGCCCATCCGCTCCGCATCACCAGTCAGGTCCGCGCCGAACAGCGCCAGGCCGACGATCTCCAGGGTCAGCGCGCCCATCTCCCGCGCCACGTTGACCAGCGACCCCTTGGCCAGGCCATCCCAGCGCCGCACCATCCGCCGCGCCGCCGCTGTCATATGCGGGCCGAAACCCATCACCTCCCGGCGGGAGAACACCGGCTGAACCCATCCGCCGGTGCCGCCGCCAGGACTCGCCCTCGCTGGTCAGCAGCCCGTTGCCCACCAGCGCACGCAGCGGCCGGTAGGTGAACGCCTTCACGTAGTTATCCTGATTCGCCGCCAGCACATGCCCGGCATGCTCAGGCCTGCTCAGCAGGAAGAAAGAGCGCCGCGGCGCGAACGGCACCTGCACGGCGTCCCCATACCTGGCGGACAGCCGCACGTACCCCGCCAGCGGGTCGGCCAGCAGCCCGGCGAGAACCCGCGCTGCCGCACCACCGCCCGGGCCCGCCACGCGGCCACCGGCCGCCCGCACACCCATACCTCGCATCATCTGCCCGGCACCCACAGCACGCACAAGGGCCGCGAATAGTGAACATGCTGAGGCAAGCGGGGCAGACTGGGGCCCCCGTCCGGTGAATGAAGGGGACGCGTCATGCTGGTTGTGGGTGCCGAAAACCTATACCACCAGGTGATATTCGTGGACGACGCCACCAGTGCGGTCACGCCTCTGGACGCGGAAATGATCCAGATCAGTAACGCTATCGGGCAGGCGGCGGAAAGGCGCGGCCTGCTTCAGGGTGCGGTCCGGCCGGTGTGTTGTAGAAGTCCCCGTACTCGCGCAGCACGATCATCAGGTGGCGCTGGTTCCAGATCAGGGTCCGGTCCAGTAGCTCGCGACGGCAGCTGCCGCTCCAACGCTCCATCGCTCCATGATCGAATTCATCCTCGGCGTCTGGACCGCCGAGCGGATGACTCTCATCCCTGCGGACCGGAAGACACCGCGTACGCCGAGCGCCGCGAGCTCGCCGTGGACGCGGCGGTATACCCAGGACTCATTCTCACGCGCCGGCCGCAGTACCAGCGGCACGGCATTGCGGCGGGTCGGCGGGTGTCCGGTGCGGTCGCAGCGGGACCGGCGTGCCCAGCGGCGACGGAGGATGTCACGGTGCCACCGCAAGATGGAGCCGGGAGTGACGATGAGCCGCAGGTCGGCGAGGCGCCCGACTGGCAGCGTCCCGGCCAGCAGCGCCAGCCACGCCCGATCCGGCCACGTCAGCCTCGCATGAGCCCGTGGCTGCTCGCGCTGGGCGACAGCCAGCTGATGGTGCAGGATCAAGATCTCGGCGTTCTTCCACCACACCTTCGCTGGGACAAGCTCAGCAGCGACACGGCGCGGGTGACGATGAGGAAGATCAGTTCAGGCCCACAAGCCGAAGGTCATCGCACGCGCAGCCGGGTGCAGACCGGCCCACCGGCCACCTGGCGCAGGCCCAGGCCGAGGCGTTTCCCGCGAATCTGCGCAGGTTGGCAAAGGTTTTCGGCACCCGCAGGCCTGACCTGCGGCGGATGGCATGAATCCGTACATCGAACACGTCCACGAAGGACCCCTTGCCGAGCCCGGTACGTCGGCATCCGTATGGCCAGCAGTTCTGGTCCCCCGCCAGCCGCAGACGGCAGGCGAACCGGGCAGGTGACCATCAACAAGGCCAACACCAGCACCAGGCCGGGCTACAACGATGCCGGGAGTGCCCGGAGACTCCCCCAGCGGGCAGAGTCGCCCCAGCGGACAGCCACGCAAGGTAATCGCGACGACGGCGTCCGTGGTACCCGAACAGTCCTGCCGATTACGCGCGACTGGATCTGAGCAGTTGGCGGACGCGGCGGTGCGTACAGATGCACTAGTTCTGTGCGCTGGTGTCACAAGGTGGGCAGCGGCTGGCAGGTTTCAGGTTTCCCGGCGTGCCGGCAGGCTTGTAACCCCGGGTGGCCCGTCCCGGTCACCGGCTCCGCCCCGGCCAGCGCCGTCAGCGTCTTGTTCCGGTCCCCGCGGTGCCAGCAGCCCGTCAGGTATTCCCGGAACCCAGCACCTGTTCGCTCGCACTGACCAGTCGCTGGACCAGCTTGGGCGGTGGCCTCCTCATGCAGTGAATTATAGCCCGTGATCTCGATCAGAGTCTGGACTGTGATCTAAGAGTGGATTACAGTCTGTACTGTGATCCAAGGTCGGTACAGCCCCGGCATCCGCTGAGGCGAGGGTGATCGGCATATATGGAGGGACCATGAGTGCGAAATGGACGAGCGATGACGTGCCAGGCCAGCAGGGACGGCTAGCCGTGGTCACCGGCGCGAACACTGGCCTGGGGTTCGGGACCGCCCAGGTCCTCGCCGCGCGCGGCGCGTCGGTGGTGCTGGCAGTGCGGGACATCGAGAAGGGCAAGCGCGCCGCCGCCCGCATCGCCGGCACCGCCCCGGGCGCGAACGTCATGGTCCAGCCCCTCGACCTGACCTCGCTGGATTCCATCCGCGCCGCGGCAGGCGAACTGCGGGCCAGGCACCCGCGGATCGACTTGCTGATCAACAACGCCGGGGTGATGCTCACGCCCAGGCAGACCACCCAGGACGGGTTCGAGCTGCAGTTCGGAACCAACCACCTGGGGCACTTCGCCCTCACCGGGCTGCTGCTCGAGCAGATGCTGCCGGTGCCAGGCTCCCGCGTGGTGACGCTCAGCAGCATCGCGCACCGCGTCGGGGCCCGGATCAACTTCGGCGACCTGCAGGGCGAGCGGTCCTACAGCCGGGTGGCCGCGTACAGCCAATCCAAGCTGGCGAACCTGATGTTCACCTACGAGCTGCAACGCCGGCTGTCCGCCGCGGGCACCACCATCGCGGTCGCCGCCCACCCAGGCTTCGCCGGCACCGAGCTGGGGCGCAACCTCCCCGCGATCGTCGCATTCAGCTACGCGCGGGTGAGCCAGAAGGCGGCGATGGGCGCACTGCCCACGCTGCGCGCCGCGACCGACCCCGGCGTGCTCGGCGGCCAGTACTACGGCCCGCGCGCATTCTTCGGGACCAGGGGCTACCCGAAACTGGCCGAGTCCAGCAGGCGATCCCACGACACGGCCATCCAGCGCCGCCTGTGGACAGTCTCCGAAGAGCTGACCGGGGTCACGTTCCCGGTCTGACCCGGCCGGTGGGCACCAGGGCCGCCGGACTATCGGGCTATTCAAGAAGGAGCAGCGCTGCGGCTCGCTGCGACCCTGGCGCGCTTGCCGCAGCCGACGCGTTGCTCTGACGATCAGGACAGGACAGGACACCACAATGAGCCACAAGGACCTTAACCCGGTTGACCGGAAGAACCCGAAGCGGGTCGCGATCGTGATCTCGAACCCGGTCGTCTCGACGACCACCAACTGGCCGGTTGGCTTCTGGTGGGCCGAGCTCAGCCACCCGTACTTCCGGTTCACCGAACTCGGCTACCAGGCCGAGATCTTCAGCCCCGAGGGTGGTGCGTGCGCCGCCGACGCAAGGAGCGACCCGGAAGACGCCTCACAGTGGCAGGCCGAG
This sequence comes from uncultured Actinomycetes bacterium, assembly GCA_963717125.1. Taxonomy (GTDB): domain Bacteria; phylum Actinomycetota; class Actinomycetes; order Streptosporangiales; family Streptosporangiaceae; genus RYN-230. Next base: position 260,422 of record CAVQVG010000015.1, on the reverse strand, counting down.
GACGTCATCAGCCGTGGCTACAAGCACGACCCGGACTTCATGAATCTCGTGCAGAACACCAAGACCGTGGACGAGATCAGCCTGGACGCCTTCGACGCCATCATGGTTGCCGGGGGGGAGGGCCCGATGTTCACGATGGAGAAGGCGACGAATCTGCACACCAAGTTCGCGGAGTTCTTCGAGGCGGGCAAGATCGCCGCCGCCCTGTGCCACGGCGTCGCCGTACTTCGCTACGCCACCTTGTCCAACGGCGACCCGCTGGTGAAGGGTCACACCGTCACCGGCTTCACCAACATCGAGGAGGACTTCGTCGATGAGGCGATCTGGTCGGCCGGCGCGCTGCCGAGGGGCACCCATGTCATGCCGTGGCGCATCGAGGACGAAATGAACAAGCTCGGGGCCAACTACATCCAAGCTGGTCTGTGGAAGGGCTTCGCCATCCGTGACGGCAACCTCATCACCGGACAGCAGAATTACAGTGGCGCCGATACCGCTGATGTCATCGTCCGAGCGCTCGGCGAGTAGCCCATTCCGACAGCCTGCTACGGTACGGGCCTACCGGCGCGAAACTGGACGCTGTGGCGGTGCTGACGGGCCCGTTGTTATCCGGCACCCCCGAAGGCGGGCGGGTCAGTCACGTCGTCCGTTGCCGGGCGTCGGTGTCCTGCTCTTTGGCCTGTTGGGGTGCGCTTGTTCAGGCGCGTGTGACGCTGCTGACGAGTTGGTCTGTCAGTGCCTGCTGAAACTCGGGGTCTTGGGTGTCGCGGCCGTCTTCCCAGCGGGTGAGCGTGGCGATCAGTGCCGCCCCGAGGATGGCGTTGGCAGCGTCGCGGGAGTCGCAGATCGTGAATTGGCCGGTGGCGGCGCCCTCGTCGAGGAGTTCCCGAAGTGGCGCGGCGAGCGCCGTGTCCTTCGCGGCCATGAGGGTTCCTAGCCGTCCGGTGGCTCCCGCGAAGGAGAGCAGGCCGGCGCATACTCCGGGCTGGCCCCCGAGGAACCCTGCGAGCGCGGTTATCGCTGAGCGCAGCTGGGCGGCGGGTGGTGGCCCGGTGGTGGTGACGGCGAGCTCGATTGTCTGGGCGGCGGCGCGCAGGTGCTCTTCCAGCAGGAAAGCGACTAGGTCGTCGCGGCCGGAGAAGTGGTAGTAGAGCGTGGCGCGGGCTGAGCCGATCAGTGTGGCGATGTCTTCCAGCCGCAGTGCCTGGTCGGGGCGCAGCACCTGTTCGCTCGCACTGACCAGTCGCTGGACCAGCTTGGGCGGTGGCCTCCTCATGCAGTGAATTATAGCCCGTGATCTCGATCAGAGTCTGGACTGTGATCTAAGAGTGGATTACAGTCTGTACTGTGATCCAAGGTCGGTACAGCCCCGGCATCCGCTGAGGCGAGGGTGATCGGCATATATGGAGGTCAGGCATGCGCGTTTTTGTCACTGGCGCGTCCGGCTGGATCGGCTCCGCCGTTGTTCCCGAGCTCATCGGTGCGGGCCATGAGGTCACCGGCCTGGCCCGCTCGGACGCCTCGGCCGCTGCGCTCACCGAGGCCGGGGTCCGGGTGCATCGCGGCGATCTTGACGATCCCGGCGGCCTGCGCGGTGCGGCCGGGGCGTCGGATGGCGTGATCCACCTTGCGTTCAGCGTCAACATGGTGCGCTCCGGGGACTTCCAGGGCGCGGTTGACGCGGACCGGCGCGCGGTCGAGGCGATGGGCGAGGCCCTCACCGGCTCTGGCCGGCCGCTGGTCATCGCCTCCGCGACGGTCGTGCTAGCACCGCGGCGGGTGGGAACCGAACAGGACGCGCCTGGTCTTGACCCGGCCGCGCCCGGGCTTGACCCGGCTGCGGCCGACGGGCCGGGGGCCCTGCATGCGGCCTCGGAGGAGGTCGCGCTGTCGCTCGCTTCGCTCGGCGTCCGCTCGTCGGCTGTGCGACTTGCTACGACGTGTCACGGCGACGGGGATCACGGATTCCTCGCGGCCCTCGTCGGTATTGCCTGTGACAAGGGAGTCTCCGGCTTCATCGGCGACGGCTCCCAACGTTGGACCGCCGTGCACCGGCTCGATGCGGCACACCTGTTCCGTCTGGCTCTGGAGAAGGCACCGGCGGGATCGCGGCTGCACGCGGTCGCGGACGAGGGTGTGCCGATCCGCGCCATCGCCGAGGTGATCGGGCGGCACCTCGACGTCCCGGTGGTCCCCGTCCCCGCCGGCGAGGCGAGCGGGCACTTCGGCTTTCTGGCCGGCTTCCTCGCGGCCGACAACCCGGTCTCGAGCACGCTGACCCGCGAGCTGCTGGGCTGGCAGCCGGCCCATCCCGGGCTCATCGACGACCTCGATAAGGGCCACTACTTCCACAGGCGGCCCGCACAGTCAGCCGAGCCCGAGGGCCACCACGGAGGAACGTCATGAAATTTGGCGTGACGCTGTCCTCTCTCGCCACAACCGCGGACACCACCAACCTCGTTGACCGCGCCGTCGAGCTCGGCTCCCAGGTCGAGCAGTAACGCCCCGACGCCACTCAAAGTAATCGGGCAGTGACGACGTCCCGGTGTTATCGGCCTAATTATCTGGCCACGGATCGGTGATCAACGGCAACGCTCATTCGTGACGGGGCGGCCAGGAGCTGCTTTCACGGCCAGCCAGTTTGTCACGGAGCGTGATTGGCTCGGCTGGCCTGGCGGTAGGCGATTCCGCCTTGCCGATTATGCGCCGACGCGATCGGTCGGGATCACCTCACCGGGGAAGCGCTGGCACTTCGCGTCGCGTCGATGTCGGTCATCGAATAGTTAGGGCGGACACATGAGCCGGTTCGTGTGTGTTAGCTCACACGGCCGTTTCAAGATCGTGGGGCGCGGACGAGTCCACGATCGAGGTGGAAGCGCTGTCACGACCGGCTGGTGAGGGCCGTTCTGGCGTAGTTCTCGAGGCGGTGCAGGTCGTCTGGTTCGATGTCGCCGGGGCCGGTGGAGTCGCCGATGTCGAGGAGGAGGTCGAGCAGGGCGACCAGGTCCCAGTAGGGCTGGTCACGCAGCGGCGTGCCGGTGGTTGCCTGGTAGCAGGCGAGGAAGTGGTCGGCGGCCTGCTGGCCGTGGTCGGCGACCAGGTTCCAGCGCATGTGCGCGAGATCGAGTTCACGCGGCCCGTGCGATGCCTGGGTCCAGTCCACCACTCCGGACAGGCGGCCCCTGGCCCACAGGGTGTTCTCGGGGTGGTAGTCGCGGTGGATGAGTGTCATGGCTGTTGACGGGGGCGGCTGGCGTACCGCGGCGGTGGCCTGCTCCCAGACTGGCGCGCGGGGCATCCAGCGGGCGGGGGCCGCGTGCGCCTGGTCGTAATAGAGGCGGTAGCGGGGAAGGTGTGCCCCGGCGCCGGCGAGATCGTGGATCAGGGCGAGGGTCTCGGCGAGCTGGCGGCAGAACCCGTCGCCGGCGTCGGCCGGGCGGGGTGGGTGGCCGGGCAGTCGGGTCAGCAGGATCGCCGGCACGTCACAATGGTCGCCGGCCGGGTCGGCCTCCACCACGACGGGCGCGGGAACCGGCGTGGGGTGCAGCAGTTCGAGCACGCGGGTTTCGCGTTCGACGGTGTAGTCGGGGTCATCGGCCTCCCAGCCGGGCCGGGCCCATCGTCGTAGCACCAGGCGGTGGGTGCGGCCATGCCGGTCGGCGACCGCGACCGCGTGATTGACGTGCCAGCCGCCGGGGCGCAGGCGCCGTGCCGATGTGATCCGGCTTCCGCGGCCGATCACATCGGCTACCCACTGCGCGGCCCGGTCGGGTAGCACGCACCGATTGTGACCCATCGGCGCCCGTTGCGCAGCACGCAGCCCGCTGCCGCCGCGAACGGCTCGGCCCGCCGGCATCACCGAGAGCGCGGCGACCGCCGTCCAAGGCTTCGCAGTAGCGCGTCGAGGTCTATGGCGGCGTCCGCAGGCGGCGCGCCCTGTGGCCTCACGTTCGCAACCACCCACTGGGGCATGAGGGCCCCATGCTGGGGGCGCCGAGGGCGGGAACGACCTGATCCGATCCTGTGGTCTGAGCTGTGGGCGGCCACGTGTGGTTCTGGCCGCCTGGGCTGGCAAAAGTGGAGCCAGCTGAAGAACACAGGAAGGCAAGGACGATGATCGACACACTGATCCGGCTAGCTTCCCCGAACGGCGCGACCGATGGCCAGACTTCGACCCCGCTCGGCGGGGGCGCCGGTCCCGGCTCGCCCGGCATGCGACGTCGGCCCAGGGGGCGGCTGTGGGCACTCCTGCACGCTCAGGCTCTGCTCAGCGGCCCGGCCACGGACGTGGCCGGCATCGAAGATGACTGGCGGCGTATGGCTGGCCGGCGGGCAGGGTGACCTGTGGCTGCCTAGAGGCCGTGCTCATCCAGCGTGTCCTGGACGAGCCGGGCTTGTGGTGCTCCGATGCGCTGATAGATCGCGAGCGCCTCGCGCAGCTTCCTGGCGGCCTCGGCGCTATCGCCGGCAAGCTGACTGCGGCCGAGGCCGGCCAGCGCCCTGGCTTCCTCCGCAGGTGCGCCCAGCTCGATCGCCTTGGCCAGCGCTTCGCGGTGAATCTCGCTGGCCTTCTCGGGTGCCGACGTCCGGGCAGCCAGCTCGCCGAGGTCGTTGAGGACCATGATTTCGCCGTGCCGCGAGCCCAGGTCGCGATGCAACTCCAGGGCCTCCTCAAGGCAAGCGGCGGCCGCTGGATACTCCCCGGTTTCCTGGTGCACCATGCCGAGGTCGCCGAGCGCCCAGGCCTGGCCGAGCCGGTCGCCGAGCTGACGCCACAACTCAAGCGCCTCGCGCTCGTGCGCCAAGGCGGCGGCATGGTCTCCGGTCAGCCGCCACGCGAGACCAAGCTCAGTCAGCGCGTCGGCCTCGTCGAAGGTTGACCCAAGAACACGGAACAGCGACAGCGCCCGCTGGTAGGCCTCGACACTAGCCGGGTAGTCGCCGGTCAACAGCAGCACCATCCCGACGCCGGTCAGCGAGACCGCCTCAGCCAGCTTGTCGCCCGCCGCCAGGGCAAGCTCCAGCGCCTGCTGGTGGCAGTCGATTGTGGCCCGAAAGTCGGAGGTGTGCCCGTAGACCAGGCCAAGGTGATTGAGCGCATAGGCCTGACCCGGCTTGTCGCCCAGCTCGCGGAACAACTCGATGGCCTGCGTCAAGGTGGCTGCCGCGTCCTGGTAATCGCCGGTCAGCTGCTGCAGCAAGCCAAGCTCGTCAAGCATGCCGGCCTCGCCGCGGCGGTCCCCAGCCGCCCGCGCCGCGCGCAGCGCCGTCCGGTACTGGGCCGTCGCTTGCGGCCAGTGGCCGCGCGCGCGCAGGTAGCCGCCCATCGCCGCGGCGATCGCGATCGAGTGCAGCGGCATCCCCTCGGCTGCCGCGTAGCTGACCGCCGCATGCAAGTTGGGACGCTCGGCGTCCAGCCAGCCGGCTGCTTCCTGTGACGTGGTCAGCCGCGGCACGCAGGAGGGCGGATCGGCCGGCGGCAGCCGTCCGCCGGCCGTGGTCCAGGTCGCGATGTGCCGGCACGCGCCGGCGGCCACGTGAGCGTAGAAGTTGATCAGCCGTTCGACGGCTGCACGCGCCTGTATCGGCTGGTCGGCCGCGACGAGCTCTCGCGCGTACTCGCGCAGCAGGTCGTGCTGCAGGTACCGGCCCGGCGCCGGCTCAGTGAGCAGATGATGATCGTAGAACTCGTCCAGCTGGCGCCGGGCATCCTCGAGGCTCGTGTCGTCCAGCGCGGCGGCCGCGTACGCGTCGATGTCTGGTCCCAGCGTGAGGCCGAGCCGCCGGAACAGCCTTTGCTGATCCGCCGTAAGGTCCTGATAGGACAGGTCGAACGCCGCCGCGACCGACAGGTTCTCCGCGCGCATCACCGCCAGCCGATCGCGCGCCGCGGCCAGCTCAGCCGCGAGCTCGGCAGCGGTCCTGGCCGGGTGATGCCTGAGCCGCCGGGCAAGCATTCCGATCGCCAGCGGCAGGAACCCGCACAGCCGGGTGATCTCCCGGCCGGCGGCCTCGTCCAGTTCAAGATCGGCCCGGCCGGCGAGCCGGACGAGCAGCGCCCACGCCTCATCGGGAGACAAGGTGTCGATGCTGATCACGATGGCGTCCTCGAGCGCGGTCAGCCGCCGCCGGCTGGTGACCAGCACCAGGCTGGCGGCGCCGCCAGGCAGCAGCGGCCGCACCTGCTCGTGCCCGGCAACGTCGTCCAGGAGCAGCAGGACTTTCTTGCCCGCGACGTGGTCTCGCCACTTCGCTGCCCGCGCTTCCAGGCCAGGCGGGATGTGCTGAACGGCCACCCCCGCCGTCATCAGCAGACTCGCCAGGGCATCGGCCGGGTTAACGGGTGACTGACCAGCGGTGTGCGCGTGCAGCGGGAGGAAGAACTGCCCGTCAGGGAAGCGCCCGGCGAGCCGGTGCGCGGCGTGCACCGCGAACGTCGTCTTGCCAATGCCAGCCATCCCGTCGATCGCGTAGATGCCCACCAGGCCGCCACCCACCGCCGTGGCCAGCGACTTCTCCAGGCCCGTCAGCTCGCGTTCGCGGCCGGTGAAGCCGCCGATGTCACGCGGCAGAGTCCGCGTCGCGGCAGCCGCTGACGATTCCGGTGCGTCCTCGCTCCTGGCCGCCAGCACCCGCGCCGGCTCGGCGCGGCCGCGGGCGGCGGCAACGAATGCCTCCTGCACCGGGCCGGTCAGCTTGAGCGCGCTGGCCAGCATCAGCGCGCTGTCCTTGCGCGCAGTCCGATTGATGCCCCGTTCCAGGTCGCTGACTGACCGCGGGCTCAGCCCGGCCTGCTCGGCCAGCTCCTCCTGCGTCAGCCGCGCCTCGGTCCGCAGCTGCCTCAGCAAGTCGGCGAACCTCAGCCCAGGCTCCACGTCTGCAGAGCCTACGTCGGCGCAGCCACCTGCGGCGCGCCGGTCTCCACCCCAGGACGACGGTCATCACGGTGCACGCGGCCCACGAACCCCGCGCCAGCGAGTGAGCCTGACCCCAGGCTCAACAGAGCACGCCAGCAAGCCCGGCTGGCATTCCGGCGATAACGTAATGACACCACTCACCCCGCCCAGCCGAGCACACCGACTGGTACGCAGCTCGGCCTGTGCCTGCATTTCGCCGCAGACATCCAGGCCCGCATCTGGTCCCGCGGCAGCAGCCCCGAACTGGCAGATCTGCGTTTGGTGATCGCCGCTCACTCAACCGCGGAAAGAGGCGCCGAGTCGGCGATCTGCTGCCGGTGGCGGTTTGGAATCGCTATCGGCGGTGACTGCGTGTGGCCGGTTGTGGGACCGGGCACGGGTGGGTGGATGCAGGGTCCGGGGTGATCGCCACGGGCTGCCGGGCCCGGGCGGAATCGAGGCTAGGTTCTGCGGCAATGCTGGGCGGTGGTGCCTGTGGCGCATCCACGACAGCCGCGTCGGCGGCCGCCCATTGCCCGGCTGTGCACCTGCGTGCCGGGTATCTAACTGATCGGGTGATTCATCCCGGAATGTTAGGGTATCGGGTCATATGACGGCGCGTCTCGTGCCGCCCTGACGGCAGGAGGTGAGTGCTGTGACCGCAGCGCGTCACCGGGAACTTGGCGACGGGCCGGGCCCGGTCGCAGATGCGCTGGCAGGGTGGGCGGAGCGCACCGGCCGCCGCGGTACAACGGAGCCGGCTGGTGGCGGTCTGAGGTTCGTCTTCTACGGGCGGGTATCGACGGAGGATTACCAGGATCCGGTCACATCCCTGGCCCGGCAGCACGAGCAGGCTGCGGCGCTGGTGGCCGGCCGGGGCCGGATCGTGGCGCAGTTCTTTGACGTCGGGCAGAGCCGGGTCCTGGCGTGGGCACGCCGCCCGCAGGCCGCCGCGCTCGTGGCTCAGCTGGCGGACCCGGACCGCGGGTGGGACGCGATCGTGATCGGCGAATACGAGCGGGCGTTCTACGGCGGCCAGTACGCCTCGATGGCGCCACTGTTCGAGCATTACGGCGTCCAGCTGTGGACCCCGGAGGTCGGTGGCCGGATCGACTTTCACGCTGAGGACCATGAGCAGGCGATGCTGGCCCTGGGGTACCAGTCCAAACGGGAGATCACCCGCACCAGGATCCGGGTCCGCACCGCGATGGCCACCCAGACCCGCGAGCAGGGCCGCTACCTCGGCGGGCGGCCGCCGTACGGGTACCGGCTGGCCGACGCCGGGCCGCACCCGAACAAGGCCCACGCCGCGTGGGGCGGCGGGCGCACCGGCTGGAACCCGACCCGGCCACCGCACCGGTAGTGGCATGGATGTTCGCCCAGCGCCTCGCCGGGCACAGCGTCGCCCGGATCACCCGAGCCCTCAACGACGCCGGGATCCCGTGCCCGTCGGCGGCTGACCCGAAGCGCAATCCGCACCGCAGCGGGACGGCGTGGACCCTGGCCACGGTGGCGTCGATCCTGGCCAACCCGCGGTACACCGGCCGGCAGGTGTGGAACCGGCAGCGCACCGACTCCGACCTGGTTGACCCGGCCAACACCGGGCTGGGCCACCGGCCGGTGCAGCGGTGGAATCTGCCAGCCGGGTGGGTTATCTCCCACCGGGCCGCCCACCAGGCGATCATCAGCGAGGCCGATTACGTCGCGGCCCAGGACGCCAGTGCCCCGACATCGAAAGGACAGCCGATCTCGGGCTTCTCATAGCTAGTGGTGAGACCAGCTCCCTAGAGTTCAAGCAAACGATGCGATGGGACACGAAGCGGCAAAAGCGCAGCGCGGAAGTTCTCAAGGCATGCATGAAGACCGTCTGCGCCTTCCTCAATAGTGGAGGCGGAACGCTCTTGATCGGCATGGCAGACACGGGAGAACCGAAAGGCCTCGAGGATGACCTACAGGACTTCTCGGCGAATAAGACCGTCGACGGCTTCGAGGTGAGGTTCCGTGATGCGCTGTCTGCGAATCTCGGGCCCGACCCGAACCAGCTAGTGTCGCTCTCATTTCCCTATACCAGCAGCATCCAGATCTGCCGCGTTGACGTCAGCCGGTCCCCGCGGCCCATCTTCCTCGCCACCAAGGGTGGCCCCGCGGAGTTCTTCATGCGTAAAGGTAACGCATCGCACCCCATGGCCAACCTCAGACAGGCTTGCGAGTACGTTCATGATCACTGGCGGTGAATAGGTCAGTCAGTTCAGGACCGTTCTGCTCGCGGCATGGCGCCGAGTGACGCCGCGTTCGACGGACGCTTGTCCCGCCGGCCGCATGCCCGGCTACTTACCCACCGATGTCGGCACGCCAACACAGACAACCCTGTTCGGAGTGGTTAACACGGCCAGCCTGTTAACCAGCGCTGCCGCGCAGAGCGGCGGGTCGGCGCGCGGTTATCCAGCGAGCCTCGCGTCGCTGGCGGCCTGGTGATAGCCCAACGCAACGACCGGCCCGACTGTATGTCTATGCAGCGCCGCCCTGGGATGACGTCCGGTCATGCCGCGGACAGTCTGGCTTCCCGTGATGTCCGGCTGACCGGCGAGCGGGGTGCGCCGGAGGGATAGCGCCGGGCCTGGCTGGCGCTCCTCAGCCAGGACCGCGCAGCCCGTCGGTGATGACGCGCAGGATCTGGTCCCGCAGCGGGGTGCCGAGGGAGACGTCATGCCAGACCTGCCTGCCCGGCCCGACTTGGACCAGCTCCGCCACCAGGCCAAAGACCTGCTGCACGCCGCCCAGCGCGGCGACCCCGACGCCACAGCGTGGATCCGTGCAGTCTCTGACCGGATCATCCTGTCCTCGGCGCAGCTCGCGCTGGCCCGCGAGTACGGGTTCGCAAGCTGGGCCAAGCTCAAGCTGGAAGTCGAGCGCCGCGACATCCTCAACAGCCGCGACCTGTCCCGCCTGACCAGGCTGCTGGCCGAGCACCCCGAGCTGGCCACCAGGCCGATGGAACACTGGGCCGACCGGCAGCACGGCGAGCCGCTCGGCTACATCACGATGATGCGCTTCAACCACGACCGGCTTGGCCTGCCCCGCGAGCTTCCCGGCACCGGCGCCATCGCCAGGGCCCTCATCAACGTGGGCGCCCCCAGTCAACGGGCACCCCGGGGACAAGGAGACACCGCTGATCACTGCGGCCAGCTCCGGCGACGCCGACGTCGCGAAGGTGTTGATCGAGGCCGGGGCCGACATCGAAGCCGTCTCCGCACCCGACTCCGGCGGCGTCCCCAGCGAAACCGCCCTGCAGCACGCGGCTGTGTTCGGGATGACCGAGGTCATCGATGTCCTGGTGGCCGCCGGAGCCCGCATCGACAGCCTGGAGATGGCCGCTGCCGCGGGAGACGTCAGCGCCTGGCCGCTGGGCCGGTTCGACATCCAGAGCCGGATCCGCGCGCTGGTATTCGCGGCCGACCACCAGCGGCTGAACGTGATCGATCAGCTCATTAAGGCTGGAACCCCGGTCAACGAAGCCGACGCCGAATGGGGGCGGCTGCCCCTGCACACCGCAGCGGGCAACGGCAGGCCAGCAAGCGTCCGGCGGCTGCTCGCCCACGGTGCCGACCCCAACCTCCGCGACCCCCAGCACAACACCACACCGCTGGAGGAATGCCAGCGAGAGAACAGCCCGGGACACCGCGAGGTCGAGGCCATCTTCAGGCCACTCACCCACGGCGACACGCCCGAGGATCGGGCCTGATTCACCTGTCACGGCAGCCCGGTTTAGCCGGAAATCGGACAACCCTGAACAAAAATCGTCCAGATAAACGCGGCTCCCGCCCAGCTGCGGCGGCCGTCGGATGGGACCAGGTGGACCAACCGGCAACTGCTGTTCCACATGACACGCCCATTTGCCGCGGACAGAGCGGTCCGTTGGAGCCCGCGCATGCCTGTCCGGTCGGCCACTGGCCGTCCCGGCGGTCCGGAAGGCTCTCTCCCAGCGTGAGGACATGTAACCATGTGTCACTACAGAGAGTGACGAGAGGTCCTGGGTAAGAACACGCGCATTGCCGAGTACTCGCCGGACTTCTCAGACGGCTGAGTGCCTCCAGATCAGGGCGTTCTGATTGCGGATGCATGGCAGCGCTCTGGCGCCGCACGGGGGAAGTGAAGGCCGGGGGAAGCATGGCCACGCCTGGTGTCGTGGTGGGCGGGCGCGATCTGGGCTGCCGCGATCTTGTGTTGCTACGGGCCCACGTGCCTAGGAAGGTCGCGGGGCGAGCAAGGCGCGGAGCGCGTTGAGCGCGGCGTGCACGTCGAGCTCGGGATCGAGCAGTGCGTGCAGCAGCAGCCCGTCGCCGACCGCGCCGAGCAGCGTGGCGATCGCGTCGGCCGGAGCACCGGTGAAGACCGCGCCGCGCTCCTGCTCGGCGCGGACCGTCTGGATCATCAGCTCGCGGTACTGGGCGAGCATCGCGCCCATCCGCTCCCGCAGCGCCGCGTCGCGCTCGGCTTCGCGCATCGCCTCGAACATCAGCCGGGAGAGCACCGGATCGATCGCGTCGTGGTCGGCTACCTCGGCCGAGATGAGCCCGATGAGATCCTCCACGCCGGCCAGCGCCGCGAATTCATCCGCCGGGATAGCCCGCTCGAACGCGAACATCGCCGCCTCGATCAGCAGTTCCTGCTTGCCGCGGAAGTGGTAGCTGACTGCGCCGTGCGGCAGCCCGGCGCGCTCGGCGACCGCCCGGGTGGTCACCCGCCCCCAGCCGAGCTCGGCGATCAGCTCGGCGGCCGCTGCCATCAGCTTCTCCCGGGTCGGCGCGGACGCCGCTGTCCGTCCGGCCTGTCCATCTGACTTGTCCATCTGGCCCAATCTAGTGTTAGGCTGACCCGCATGACCACGCCAACACCTGGCATTATCGGCGACCTGGCTGTCGAGACGGACGGGCTGGTCAAGACCTTCGGCGCGGCGCGGGCTGTCAACGGCGTGAACCTCACCATCCCCCGCGGCAGCCTCTACGGTGTGCTCGGCCCGAACAGCGCCGGCAAGACGACGACGATCCGCATCCTCGCCACGCTGCTGCGCCCCGACGCCGGCACCGCCCGCGTGCTCGGCCACGACGTCGTCCGCGAGGCCGCGGCTGTGCGGAAACTGGTCAGCCTGACCGGGCAGTTCGCGTCCGTGGATACCGATCTCACCGCCGAGGAGAACCTGCTGCTGCTCGGCCGCCTGCTTGGCCACTCCCGGCGCCGGGCCAGGCGGCGTGCCGGCGAGCTGCTCGAAGCGTTTAACCTCACCGGCGCCGCGCGCCACCAGGCCGCCCGGCTCTCTGGCGGGATGCGCCGCAAGCTGGACCTGGCGGCCAGCATCATCGTCACTCCCGACCTGCTGTTCCTGGACGAGCCGACCACCGGCCTGGACCCGCGCAGCCGCAACGCACTGTGGGAGATCGTCCGCGGCATCGTGGCGGACGGGACGACGGTACTGCTCACCACCCAGTACCTCGACGAGGCCGATAAGCTGGCCGACCGGATCGCGGTCATCGACCGTGGCCGGGTGATCGCCGCGGGCACCCGCGGCGAGCTGAAGAACTCCGTGGGCAGCGCCGGCATCCGGATCCGGCTGCTGGACCCGGCTCACCGGGACCGCGCCCGCGACCTGATCGCTGACCACCAGATCGTCGTCCACGACGAGCCGGACCCAGCCGTCATTTCCGCCCGGATCCCGGCACAGCAACACGCCGGGGCCGCCGGAGAGCTCGCCGCGCACGCACTCGGCAGGCTCACCGGCGCCGGAATCGGGGTGAGCGACTTCGCGCTCGGCCAGCCCAGCCTCGACGAGGTCTTCCTCGCGCTCACCGGCAAGCAGGCCACGGCGGCACAGCCGGAACAGGCGCAATCAGCACCGGCACAAACGGAGACCATCCGATGACCGCGATCTCATGGCCCGAGCGCCCGGTCCCGGCCGGCCCGGCGGCAGCATCACTCGCGTTCGCGTGGCGGTCCCTGCTCAAGATCAAGCACGTACCGGAACAGCTCGGCGACGTCATCGGCATCCCGGTACTGTTCACGCTGCTGTTCACCTACCTGTTCGGCGGTGCGCTGGCCGGCTCGACACACGGCTACCTGCAGTTCCTGCTGCCCGGCACGCTCGCGCTGGCCGTCGTGTTCGTCACCGTCTACAGCGGCGTCACCCTCAACACCGACCTCGCCACCGGCGCATTCGACCGGTTCCGGTCCATGCCGGTCTGGCGGCCCGCACCGATCATCGGCGCGCTGATCGGCGACATCGGACGGTACCTGCTAGCCGGGGGGCTTGTTGTCGGGCTCGGGCTCGCGATGGGCTACCGGCAGGCCGGCGGCGCCACCGGGGTGCTCGCCGCGATCGCGATCGTCGTGCTGTTCGCCTCGGCCCTGTCCTGGGCCTGGATCACGCTGGGGCTGGTCCTCCGCTCACCGAACGCCGTGATGAGCATCGGCTTCGTGATCCTGTTCCCCGTCACGTTCATGAGCAACATCTTCGTCAACCCCGCCACCATGCCTGGCTGGCTGCACACGGTCAGCGACGTCAACCCGGTCAGTCACCTCGTCACCGCCACGCGAACGCTGATGGCCGGCACCGCCACCACGTCGCAGGTGCTGTGGGCGGTGGCCGCGGCCGGAGCGCTGATCGCGGTCTTCGCGCCGCTCACCGTCCTGCTGTACCAGCGGAAATGAACTCGCCAGCACAGCCCCGCGCCACACGCAAACAGCCATCCCCCTCGCAGACGGCTGCCACGCCCGCTCAAGCAACGCACTCCGGGGCGGCAGAGGTCACACCTGCCGGCTAGCCAGCCCATCGCACCACAAAACTGCGTGATAGGCACGCTCAGGCCCGCCCCGGGCGGCGCGCACGTCCTGGCGCATAGTCTGCGATCTGGCTCGCCGGAGGGTCAGGCCGCTGATCTCACGAAATCGCGGCGGCCCTCAGGAGACCGGGTGAACATGCGTGTCAGCGCATAAGCATTGCGAACAGGCAACACGCGCTATTCGCTCATGTGAGTTAAGTGCAGAGCAGTGTGCGTGGCTGCAGGTCGCCGGCTGATGCGGGGCTTTCTGGCCGTGCCTGGCGCAACGCCCGGGTGCTGTCTGTCAGCAGGGTGTGAGCTGCCGGTCAGGCCGCGTCAGGGGGCCGCCCAGTATCCACCTTCTCGGGTGTTTGTCCAGAAATGAGACAGATGGTTGAGAGTCTCGGGCCACCATGCTGGGAGGAGGTGAGTGCCGTGGCCGCAGCACGCCGTGCGGGTCATGCCGGGCAGGGAGCGGGTGGGGATGCGCTGGCGGTGTGGGCGGAGCGCACCGGCCGCCGCAGCGCCCCCGGACAGGGCCGCGCCCGGCTGCGGTTCGCGTTCTACGGGCGGGTGCCGGCCGAGGATCATCAGGACCCGGTCACCTCGCGGGCGCGGCAGCGCGAGCAGGCCGCCGCGCTGGTGGCTGGCCAGGGGCAGATCGTGGCCGAGTTCTTCGTCATTGCCAGCATCGTCTGCTCGTGATCCTCAGCGCCGGCGTCAACCCGCCCGCCGACTTCCGGGGTCCACAGCTGGATACCGTAGTGCTCGAACAGCGGCGCCATCGCCGCGTACTGGCCGCCGTTAGAACGCCCGCTCATACTCCCCGATCACGATCGCGTCCCAGCCACGGCCAGGGTCGGCGATCGCGGCGACCAGGGCGGCGGCCTGTGGTCGGCCCGCCCACGCCAGGGCCCGGCTCTGCCCGACGTGAATGGAACGACTCGGCGCGCGTAGAACTGCCCTGACCGTCGGTGCGCGCACTCAGGATCAATCATTCAGGCTCGCTCAGGCGATGAGGCAGGGGACAACGCTTCGCTCATAGCGGCGGTCTGTGATCAGAGCTTGGGTTAAGTTCGCCCGGTGTCCATGGGCCGAGGTGCCGAAGTGGTCATCGGCCGCCGATGCGGCGGGCAAGCTTTGCCTGGCCGGGGCCGGACAGTTCGCTGAGCGCGGCGCGCCGGCAGGCGATGGCCATCAGCAGCGGTTCGGCTGCTCCCCGCACTTCCGGGCCCAGCCCGGCGGAAAAGCCAAGATCGGTAGCAATCAGCCGCAGGCCGCGGATCCGCCAGGGCCCGGCGACGTCCGGCGCGATCAAGGCGGTGCGCAGCGCGGGCAGCACCCGCTCAGATGGTACGGGCCGCGGCAGTCCGAGCCCGCGGCGGATGTCTTGGTGGTGGGTGAGCGTCTCCACCAGGCCAGCTCGTCCGCCCAGCGCCGCGGGTTGCCCTCGTGGCTGGAGGTGATCGTTCAGCAGTGCCAGCAGCTGTTCAGGGCTGCTGGTGTTGTAGCGGGCCAGCGCGGCGGCGTTGATACGGCTGAGCCGGAACCGGCCCTGGGCCGCGAGGCTGAGCAGGGCACGCATGTCCAGGTTGTCGTAGCTGATGACGTGCGCGACCACATCGCGTACCCGCCATTGCGCGCACAGGGTCGGCGCCTGCCACTGCTGCGGCGTCAGGGTGGAGAGAAACGCCGCGAAATCCGCCCGTTCCTCCCGCAGCAGACGTCCGGCGTGCACAGGAAGACCTCCCTCCCCGGTCTTAACGGGCGGCCAGGCGGGGCAGCATCCAGGCTGTGAACGCGATCCGGCTGAGGCTGACGATCACAGCGATGCTCAGTGCGAAGGTCAGGGCCGGGGCGGCAGCCATGACGGCTGCTGCTGCGGTGGCGTCCAGGGCCAGGATGAGCGGGCTGGCAGCGGCGGCGAGCCTGGTCCGCCGGTAACTGTGCCGGCTGGTCGCGGCGGCCAGCAGCGCGAGCACCGCCAGCAGCAGAGCGGCGCCCAGGCTGATCCGCATCATGGCTGGCACCGGCCAGGTCCAGGCGTGGCTGAGGATCAGGGCGGTGGCCCAGCACGAGCCGGCAACCGGCCCGGTCGCCAGCAGCCACCGGGCGATGCGCCGGCCCGGGGCCTGGCGGGTGAACTCTCCGACGACCAGCGCCAGGTCCCCGAAGTCGGCCAGCGCGGCACGGGCGGCTTCCTGGTCGCCGGCTCCGGTGGCGAGGTGATGCTCGTAGGTCTCGATCAGGCCGGCGGCTGCTTCCTCGGCGATGGCGCTGGGCAGCCGCCGGTGCAGGCCCGCCAGGTAGTCCGTGACCAGCGTGCTGCTCATGGCGCTGGCTCCAGGATCGCGGTTACGGCGGCGGAGAAGTCGCGCCAGGCCGCCCGGTCTCCGGCCAGCCGCCGCCGCCCGGCCGGGGTAAGCGCGTAGGTGCGGCGCCGCCGCCCGCCCGCTTCTGACCAGGTGCCCGTGAGCAGCCCGGCCGCCTCCAGCCGGCGTAGGGCCGGGTAGATGGTGCCGGTGGGCAGGTCGAACCGGGCACCGCCGCCTACCCGCAGCGCCTCCTTGACCGCGTACCCGTGCCGGGGGCCACTTTCCAGGCTGGCCAGCAGCAGCGTGTCCAGGTGCCCTTTGAGCACTTGTGCCTCCGCCTTCATAAGTAGGTATGCTACCCTCCAGCCTATAGGTAGTTAACCTACCTAGACGGGCTGGCGGGAGGAAGGCGGGCAGATGGCGGACGCGGCGATCACGGCCGAAGGGCTGGGCAAGAGCTTCGGGCCGGTGCCCGCGCTGGGCGGCGTGGACCTTCAGTTGCCGGCGGGCGGCGTGCTCGGGCTGCTGGGACCCAACGGGGCGGGCAAGACCACCCTGGTGCGGATCCTGGCCACCTTGCTGAAACCGGACCGGGGCCGGGCGCGGGTCGCCGGGTTCGACGTGGTGCAGCACCCGCAGGCGGTGCGCAGGCGGATCGGCGTGTCTGGGCAGTACGCGGCGGTGGACCTTTTCCTGACCGGGCGGGAGAACCTGGTCATGATCGGCCGGCTCTCCGGTCTGGCCCGTCGGCAGGCACGCCAGCGCGCCGCGGAACTCACCGGGCAGCTCGGCCTCGACGGCGCCGCCGGCCGCCTGGTGCGCACCTACTCCGGGGGCATGCGCCGCCGCCTGGACGCCGCCGCCGCCCTGCTGGCCGCACCCCCGGTGCTGTTCCTCGATGAGCCGACCACCGGCCTGGACCCCCGCGGGCGCCTGGCATTGTGGCAGGTCCTGAGCGGCCTGACCGCACAGGGCACCAGCGTGCTGCTGACCACCCAGTACATCGAGGAAGCCGAACGGCTCGCCGGGACGATCGTCATCCTCGGCCACGGCCAGGTCATCGCCAGCGGCACCCCCGGCCAGCTCCAGGCCCGGGCCGGAGGAGACCGGCTGGACCTGCAATCCCCGCCCGGCGAAGACCCCCGGCAACTGGCAGCTGCGCTCGCCTCGCTCGGCAGCGCAGAACCGGCCATCGATGCGGCAGCAGGCCGGGTTGTCCTGCCCGTCGCCGGCGGGGCGGCAATCCTCCCGGAGGTCGCCGCCCGGCTCGCTGCTGCCGGCCTGCACGCCAGCGCGCTGGCCCTGCGCCGGCCCACTCTGGAAGAGGCATTCCTGGCCCTCACCGGCCAGCCCCCCTCCCGGGCACAGCCCGATGGCAGCGGCCCCCCGGCCGCTCCGACCCAGCCAGTCCAGGCAACACGGAACACTCAATGACCATCGCCGCGGGCACCGCCGCCGACCCTGGCAAGGCTGCCCTGATCCTGGGAAACGTCGCTACCATCACCGGCCGCAACCTGCGGCGGCTGCTGCGGGTGCCCACCCTGCTGGTGTTCGCCACCGTGCAGCCGGTGCTGTTCGTGCTGCTGTTCACCTACGCCTTCGGCGGGGCCATCCACGTCCCCGGCGTGACCCGCTACATCGACTACCTGCTGCCAGGCATCATCGTGCTGGCCATCGGGTTCGGCGCCTCCCAGACCGGGGTGGCCATCGCCGAAGACCTCACGACGGGGATGATTGACCGGTTCCGCTCCCTGCCCATCACCGCTGGCGCGGTCCTGGCCGGGCGGGTCGCCGCCGACGCGCTGCGCAACCTGTTCGTCGCCGGGCTAATGATCGTCGTTGGGGCCGCGGTCGGGTTCCGGTTCCACGCCGGGCCCGCGGCCGCCCTCGCCGCCGTAGCCCTCGCGGTCGCGGCCGGGCTGGCGTTCTCCTGGCTCAACCTGGCGCTCGGCCTGGCCGTCCGCGACCCCGAATCCGCCGGGCTGGCCGGCCTGTTCCCGGTCACCATGTTGTTCTTCACCAGCTCCGCCCTGGTGCCGGTGGTCACCATGCCCGGCTGGCTGCAGGCCTTCGCCAAAGCCAACCCCATCACCGTCATCACCGATGCGCTGCGGGCCCTGTGCCTCGGCGGGCCCACCACCCGGCCAGCCATCGAGGCCACCGCCTGGATCGCGGGCCTGCTGGCCGTCACCGTCCCGGCCGCTATCACCAGTTACCGCCATGCCACCAGCACCTGACCACCGGCAGGTGCTTACGTCTCCGGGAGGAAATCGCGTGGATGCTGCCGTGACCAGCCTGACCGTGGCCGCCCTGGTGGCCGACGGGATCCTGGCCGGGTTGTCGCTGGATAAGGTCATCATCCAGCTCCCCGCCCGGCAGCGGATCGGCGTGAGCGCCTACGCCGCTTACGCCCGGGCCGCTGACCTGGGCAACGGCATCGCCTTCTACCCGGCCGCAGGCGTGGGCGCCGCGGTACTGACCCTGGCCGCGTTCGGGACAGCGGCCGGCCTGGGAGCGCCAGCAGCGGTGACCGTGCTCCTGGCCGCCGCCGCGATCTTGACGCTAGTGCACAGCGCCATGACCGGGCGGGCCGCGCCCACCATGTTCCAGATCGGCCGGGCCGGGGATGACCCGGCAGCACTGGCACCGCTGCTGACGCGGTTCACCCGCTGGTCAGCTGCCCGCGCGGCCACCCAGACCGCCACGCTCATCATGGTGGCCATCGCGCTCGCGGCCGGAACCTGACAGGTCACCAGCGAGGAAACCACCATGCCACGTGGTTGGCCTCGTGGAGGGCGCCGCCGCGGTGGCGAAGGTGACCGCCGGGTGTTTCGCCGACCGTACCGGGCGGCGGCCGCAGGTCGCCGCCCGGCTACGGGCTGGCCGCGCTGGGTAAGGTGCCCATCGACGTGGCCAACATGTGGCCGCTGGTATTGGCGGCCCGGGTCATTGTCAGGACCGGCAAAGCGTGTGCAGTGCGCCCCGCGGCTCCTTGCTCGCAGACTGGGTAGCTGCGCGCTACCGGGGTGCGGTGTCCGGACTGCACCGGGCCGCGCGAATTCATGAAATAACCTGATCCATAAATTTAAAGCATTACCTATCCCGGGAATTGATAATTAGAGTTGCGATTACTGGCAGCTTGGCCTTTCCCGGGACGTGGCTAGCTTTTTCCGGGATGCTGGGTAAGGGAGACGTTCTGCCGTTCCTGGGGGAGAGGGAATGACCGTGACGGGTGGGGATGGCGGGCTGGTGCAGTGGGCGCAGCGTGCCGGGCACGGTCAGGCTGCCCAGCATGGCCGGGGCGGGCTGCGGTTCGTGTTTTACGGGCGGGTGTCGACGGAGGACTGGCAGGACCCGGTCACGTCGCGGGCCAGGCAGCGCGAGCAGGCCGGGGCGCTGGTCCGCGGGCACGGGATTATCGTGGCGGAGTTCTTCGACGTGGGGCAGAGCCGGACGGTGGCGTGGGCGCGGCGCCCGCAGGCCGCCGCGCTGGTCGCTGTGCTGGCGGATCCGGGCCGGGGCTGGGACGCGATCGTGATCGGCGAGTACGAGCGCGCGTTCTACGGCAGCCAGTACAGCCTGATGGCGCCGCTGTTCGAGCATTACGGGGTGCAGCTGTGGATGCCGGAGGCGGGAGGCCGGGTCGATTACGCGTCGGAGCACCACGAGCAGGCGATGACGGTGCTGGGGCTGTCGTCGAAGCGGGAGATCACCCGGACCAGCATCCGGGTCCGCACCGCGATGGCGGCTCAGACCCGGGAGCAGGGACGCTACCTGGGCGGTCGGCCGCCGTACGGGTACCGGCTCGCCGATGCCGGGCCGCATCCGAACAAGGCGCACGCCGCCTGGGGCCGGCGGGCGCACCGCCTGCAGCCCGACCCGGGCACAGCGCATGTCGTGCGGTGGATGTTCGGGCAGCGGCTGGCCGGGCATTCCGTGGCGCGGATTGCCAGGGCGCTGAACGACGCGGGCGTCCCGTGCCCGTCGGCCGCCGACCCCGGACGGAACCGGCACCGGAGCGGCGCGGCATGGACGCTGCGCACGGTGGCGACGATCCTGGCCAACCCGCGCTACACCGGCCGTCAGGTATGGAACCGGCAGCGCACCGACACCGACCTGGCCGACCCGGCCGACATTGCCCTGGGCCACAAGCAGGTGCAGCGGTGGAACCTGCCCGGCGGGTGGGTCATCTCTAACCGTCCTGCGCATCCGGCGCTGGTCAGCGAGGCTGATTTCATCGCTGCCCAGGGCATCAGCGCCGCCCGCGGCCCCGCGCCCAAGGCCGGCCCGGCCGCGCCGCACAAGCGGCGGTACCTGCTGGCCGGGTTGCTGGCCTGTGGGATATGCGGGCGGCGGATGGAATCAGCCTGGTCCAACGGCAAGGCCGCCTACCGGTGCCGCCACGGCCATACCAGCGCCGCCCCGCCCGGCCCGGGCCAGCCGGGGAACGCCTACGTTCGCGAGGACCGCATCCTGCCGCAGTTGCCCGCGCTATACCTCCTGCTGACCGGTGCTGACCCTGGCGCGCGCCGCAGGCGCCGGACCCGCCGCGGGATCGACGTGCCCCCGCCGGCCAGCGCCGAGGACGTGATCGGGTACCTGCGCGAGCACGGGATCACTCTCACCTGGGACCCGGCCGTGGCCACCCTGCAGGCAAGCGGCACCGGACCCATCAAGACTGCCACGGGAAAAGCAAGCTAACCCCGGGCCAGACAGCCCCGCACCGGAAGGAGGGAAAAAGGAACCGCCGGTCGCCCGGCGCTGGCGGGAGCCCGCGCCCGGGTGACGTCCCGGCGTGCCCGGAAACGGCCCGCCATAGGGTTCTAACGTGTCCGAGGGGGGACTTGAACCCCCATGCCCCTTTCAGGGCACTAGCACCTCAAGCTAGCGCGTCTGCCTATTCCGCCACCCGGACGTGTGCCAGGTCACGGTATCCACCGGACCGGCCGCCTCACGATAGCAAATCCGGCCCGTTCCGGCGAAGAGAGTCGATGCTCCTGCCCGCCCCCGCACCAGCCCGGCATCGCCACCCCGGCACCACCTCCGCATCCGCACCAGGCACCAGCCCGCATCCGCGCCAACCCCCAGCGGCATCGGCGATCCGTGTCGGCACCGGCCACGCTAGGGCGTTAGGCAACGTGCTCGGCGATCCGTGTCGGCACCGGCCACGCGAGGGCGTTAGGCAGCCTGCTCGGCGCAGTTGGCACCGGGCCGCGGCGGTCAGCTAGCGGATGCGACCATGGGTTGATGACGGAGAACCCACCCACCGCCCAGGACGAAGTCGCCACTCTTTGCAGCGACCTGATCAGGATCGACACGTCCAACCGGGGCGACAACGCCGGCCCCGGGGAGCGCCGGGCAGCAGAACACGTGGCCGCCCTCCTCACCGACGTCGGCGTGGAGCCGACCATCTTCGAGTCGGACAAGGGCCGGGCCAGCGTGGTCGCCCGCATCCCCGGCGAGGACCAGACCCGCCCCGGCCTGCTCATCCACGGTCATCTCGACGTCGTGCCCGCGCACGCGCCGGACTGGCAGGTGGACCCGTTCTCCGGGGAGGTCGAGGACGGCTGCGTCTGGGGCCGCGGCGCGGTGGACATGAAGGACATGGACGCGATGATGCTCGCCGTCGTCCGGCAGCGGATGCGCGAGGGCCGTCGGCCGCCGCGCGATGTGGTGCTGGCCTTCCTGGCCGACGAGGAGGCGGGCGGCTCCTACGGCGCGCGCTGGCTGGTGGACAACCACCCGGACCTGTTCGAGGGCGTCAGCGAGGCGATCGGCGAGGTTGGCGGGTTCAGCGTCACGCTGGCCGGCCGCCGCCTCTACGTGATCCAGATCGCGGAGAAGGGCATGGCCTGGATGCGGCTGACCGCCCGCGGCACCGCCGGGCACGGCTCCATGCTGCAGCCGGACAACGCGATCACCGAGCTGGCCGAGACGGTGGCCCGGATCGGCCGCCACGACTGGCCGGTCCGGCTCACCCCCGCGGTTGAGGCGTTCATGGCCGCCGCCTGCGCCGCGTTCGGCATCGAGTACAGCGCGGAGGCGCTGCCGCAGATCCTGGACAAGGTTGGCTCGATGTCCAAGCTGACCGGCGCCACCCTGCGCAACACCCTCAACCCCACCATGCTGAACGCTGGATACAAGGTCAATGTCATCCCCCAGGTGGCGACGGCCGACGTGGACGGCCGGTTCCTGCCGGGTCACGAGGCGGAGTTCTTCGCCGAGCTGGACGGTCTGCTCGGGCCCCATGTCACCAGGGAGTTCATCCACAATGACATCGCCCTGGAGACGACGTTCGACGGGCCACTGTGCGACGCGATGACCGCGGCGCTGCTGGCCGAGGATCCAGCAGGCAACGTCATCCCGTACTGCCTGTCCGGTGGGACCGACGCCAAGTCGTTCAGCCGGCTCGGCATCCGCTGCTTCGGCTTCGCGCCCCTGCAACTGCCCGCCGACCTCGACTTCTCCGGCATGTTCCACGGCGTGGATGAGCGCGTGCCGGTCACCGCGCTCCAGTTCGGCACCCGCGTCCTGGACGGCTTCCTGGACCGCTGCTGAGTTTTCGGCAAATCACCGGATGGCACATTGGGTAGTGTTATGCTTACCAATTGTGTGAGGCTGGTCGCTGTGCGGGCAGATCCCTGCCGGACCCGCAGCGCGAGGCGGTGACTGACCCGCAGTGTCCGCCTGGAGCCGTGGCCGCCCGGGCGAAGCTCTGCTGAACCGGCAGGTCAGATGTCTTTGCCGGGTCAGCGGTGGTCAAAGGGTCAGTACGGGGCGTATGATCGGCCGGCGCAGGGTCGCCTTCCTGCTGCCGTCTGCATTCAGCCGGAGTCTGGCCAGTTCCCAGTCCCCGTACTCAGCGTGGTCCGTCAGTATGCGCCGTGCGGCGTCACGTGACGTTCCTCGCGGCAGATGGAGCACGAGGTAGGAGTACTCAGCCATCACCCTTTATTGTGCGCGGTGATCCCGGTGGTTCAATCGGCAGTGGTGAAATATTCGCCGCGGCCGGTCCCGGGGGGCACCGAAAGCGGGGTAAGGGAACACGCGTGCCACGGCCGGCAGTTGAGGGTAGTTGGGCCGCGGAGTAGGACGAGGCAAGCACAGCGCCCGGCGGCACGAGCCGGGCAACATAACACGGCCGGGGCTGAGGCGCCGGGCTAGAAGGTGAATGCGTGGCAGCAAGGACAGCTCCCGCCGCGAAGCGCGTGACGGGGAAGGACGGGGCCGCGGCGAACGGTGGTGGACGCCGCCTGGTCATTGTCGAGTCCCCGGCCAAGGCGCGCACCATCGCGGGGTACCTGGGCAAGGGATACGTCGTCGAGTCCAGCATCGGGCACATCCGGGACATGCCCGACCGGGCCGCCGAGATCCCAACGAAGTACCGCAAGGAGCCGTGGGCGCGGCTCGGCGTCGACGTGGACCATGGCTTCGAGGCCCTCTACGTCGTGCACGCGGACAAGAGGCCCCAGGTCAGCAAGCTCAAGACGCTGCTCAAGGACGCCGACGAACTGCTCCTCGCCACTGATGAGGACCGCGAGGGCGAGGCCATCGCCTGGCACCTGCTGGAAGAACTCAAGCCCAAGGTGCCGACCCGGCGGATGGTCTTCCACGAGATCACCCCGGAGGCCATCGCGCACGCCGTGGACAACCCGCGCGAGCTGGACCGCGGCCTGGTGGACGCCTACCAGACCCGGCGGGTGCTGGACCGGCTGTACGGCTACGAGGTCTCGCCGGTGCTCTGGAAGAAGGTCATGCCGCGGCTGTCGGCCGGGCGGGTTCAGTCGGTGGCCACCCGGCTGGTGGTGGCCCGGGAGCGGGAGCGGATCGCGTTCCGCACCGCCCGGTACTGGGATCTGCAGGCGGTCTTCGCCCGCGCCGAAAGCACCGCCGGCCCGGACGTGGCCTCGTTCCCGGCCGGCCTGATCTCGGTGGACGGCCGCCGTGTCGCCCAGGGCCGTGACTTCGCACCGTCCGGCGAACTCCGCAACCCCGACACCCTTTATCTCTTCGGAACGCCGGCTGACCCCACAGCCGCCGGCGGCGCGCCGCCGCCCGGGGTGGTGCACCAGCTGTCCGCCCCGGACCTGGCGGACCGGCTGCGGGGGGCGAGCTTCTCGGTCAAGTCGGTGGAGCGCAAGCCCTACCGGCGGTCCCCGTACGCGCCGTTCCGCACCACGACCCTGCAGCAGGAAGCGTCCCGCAAGCTGGGCTACTCGGCCAAGTACACGATGTCGGTGGCGCAGCGGCTGTACGAGAACGGCCACATTACCTACATGCGGACCGACTCGACGATCCTGTCCCAGACCGCGATCGACGCGGCCCGCCGCCAGGCGCGCGAGCTGTACGGCGCGGAGTACGTGCCGGACGCCCCCCGGGTCTACGCCAGCAAGGTGAAGAACGCGCAGGAGGCGCACGAGGCGATCCGCCCGGCCGGGGACTCGTTCCGGACTCCGGCGCAGATCCGGCTGTCCGGTGATGAGCTCCGGCTGTACGAGCTGATCTGGAAGCGCACGGTGGCTTCGCAGATGAAGGACGCCACCGGGGAGTCGGTGACGGTCCGGGTCAGCGGCCGGTCCGCGGCCAACGAGGAGGCCGAGTTCGGCGCGTCCGGGAAGATCATCGGCTTCTACGGCTTCCTCAAGGCGTACGTGGAAGACGCGGACGACGACGCCGAACGCGACGACCGGGAGCGCCGCCTGCCGCCGCTGGCCGAGGGTGACCCGCTCACCGCGCTGGAGCTGGCCGCGGCCGAGCACGCCACCCGGCCGCCCGCCCGGTACACCGAGGCCACCCTGGTCAAGGAGCTGGAAGACCGGGAGATCGGCCGGCCGTCCACGTACGCCAACATCCTCGGCACGATTCTGGACCGCGGGTACGTGTTCAAGAAGGGCACCGCCCTGGTGCCGTCGTTCCTGGCCTTCGCCGTGATCACGCTGCTGGAGCAGCACTTCAGCCAGCTCGTCAACTACGACTTCACGGCGCGGATGGAAGACGCGCTGGACGCGATCGCCCGCGGCGAGGCGGGCCGGGTGCCCTGGCTGCGCCGGTTCTACTTCGGCGAGGACGGCGAGGAAGGGCTCAAGGAACTGGTCAGCGACCTGGGCGACATCGACGCCCGGGAAGTCAGCTCGTTCCCGCTGGCCGGCACCGACATCGTGGTCCGGGTCGGCCGGTACGGGCCCTACCTGGAGCGCGGCGAGCAGCGGGTGAACGTGCCGGAGGGCGTCGCGCCGGACGAGCTCACCCCGGAGAAGGCCGAGGAACTGCTCGCCCAGCCCAGCGGCGAGCGTGAGCTGGGCACCGACCCGGCGACCGGGCTGGAGATCGTGGCCAAGGCGGGCCGGTTCGGCCCGTACGTGACGGAGGTGCTGGCGGAGGGCGCGACCGGCAAGCCGCGCACCGGCTCGCTGCTGTCGTCCATGTCGCTGGACACGGTCACGCTGGACGACGCGCTGCGCCTGCTCACCTTGCCGCGCACTATCGGCGAGCTGGACGGCGAGCCGATCACCGTGCAGAACGGCCGGTACGGCCCCTACGTGAAGAAGGGCACGGACAGCCGTTCGCTGGAGTCCGAGGAGCAGCTGTTCACGCTCACCCTGGCCGAGGCCAAGGAGATGTTCGCGCAGCCCAAGGCACGCGGCCGGGGCCGCGCTGGGGCCGCGCCGCCCCTGCGTGAGATGGGTGAGGACCCGGCCAGCGGCCGCCCGGTGGTGATCAAGGATGGCCGCTGGGGGCCGTACGTGACCGACGGGGAGACCAACGCCTCGCTGCGCCAGGGTGACGCCGTCGAGTCGATCACCTCGCAGCGGGCCGCGGAACTGCTCGCCGAGCGCCGGGCCGCCGCGCCGTCCGGTACCCGCCGCCGGACCGCGGCCAGGAAGCCGGCCGCGAAGACGTCAGCCGCCAAGACGTCAGCCGCGAAGAAACCGGGGGCGAAGAAGCCGGCGGCGAAGAAGCCGCCCGCGCGGCCGTAGGGCGTGTCGCGTGGATCTTGGGCGCCGCGACTGTCTTAGGCTGTACATGCGGACATTTCGCGAGCTTGCCGCCCACGCGACAGGCACCTCTATCGGTACTCTGACCCCGTGAACCTCCGATCCCCTTCTTCTCATGGGCGCAGCCACGACGGTGTGCTGTCCATCAAGCCGTTCCGCCGGCTGTGGATCGCCACGTCGCTGTCCAGCCTGGGGGATTGGCTCAGCCTGGTCGCGCTCGCCGCGCTGGCGTCCGCACTGGCCGGGCCGGGGGCCGCGGCCCAGTACAGCGCCGTAGGCGGGGTCTGGCTGTCGTCGCTGCTGCCCGCCCTGGTCCTCGGCCCGGTAGCGGGCGCCGTCGCGGACCGGATGGACCGGCGGCTGAACATGATCATCGGCGACGTGCTGCGCGCCGCCTTGTACCTGACCATCCCGCTCGACCTGTCGCTGCACTTCGTCAACCAGCTCACCTGGGTCTACGTGGTCCAGTTCGTGGCGTCCTGCGTGTCGCTGTTCTGGACGCCGGCCAAGGACGCCTCGATCCCGAACCTGGTGCCACCGGACAAGCTGGAGCAGGCCAACCAGTACAGCCTGTTCACCACGTTCGGCACCGCCCCCATCGCCGGGCTGGTGTTCACCCTGCTCTCGCTGGTCAGCCGGGCACTGGGCAACATCTCGCACTACTTCACCACCAACCCGGTGAACCTGGCGCTGTACTTCAACGCGGTCACGTTCGTGGTGTCCGCGGTGACCATCTACGCGCTGCGGGAGATCCCGAAGCGGCAGTTCAGCGCGCACATCTCGGCGCCCTCGGTGGCCAGGACCATCTGGGAAGGCTGGAAGTTCATCGGCCGCACCGCGGTGGTCCGCGGGCTGATCATCGGCATGGTCGGCGCGTTCGCGGCCGGCGGCGTGGTGGTCGGGCTCGGCCAGCCGTACATCAAGCACACGCTGAACGGCGGCGACGCGGGCTGGGGGGTCGTGTTCGCCGCGATCTTCGTCGGGCTGGCCGGCGGCATGTTCCTCGGCCTGCGCATCCTGCGCGGCTTTCAGCCGGCGCCGGCTGTTCGGCCTGAGCATCGCCGCCTCGGCCATCCCGCTCGCGCTGATCGCGCTGATCCCGAACCTGGTCGTGGTGGTGGTGCTGGTCGTGCTGCTCGGCGCCTGCGCCGGCGTGGCCTACGTGACCGGGTACACGATCGTCGGCCGCGAGGTGGACGACGACACCCGCGGCCGGACGTTCGCGTTCCTGTACTCCGCGATCCGGGTCGTCCTGTTCACCGTGATCGCCGCGGCACCGTTCGTCGCGGCCGGCCTCACTGCTCTGGTCCGCGGCATCTCCGGCACCGGGAACCTGCACATCGCCCACGTCAGCTACCAGGGCATCGGGTACAACCTGGTGCTGCTGCTGGCCGCGGTCATCGCGCTGTGGGTGGGCTGGCTGTCCTACCGGCACATGGACGACCGGCGCGGCGTGCCGCTGCGCGAGGACCTGATGTCGGTGGCCCGCGGCGAGGACTTCCAGCCGGTGCCCGGGCACGTCAACGGCAACCAGCCGGAGCCGCCCGCGCCGCGCCGCGGCGTCTTCATCGCGCTGGAGGGCGGCGAGGGTGCGGGCAAGACGACCCAGGCCCGGCTGCTCGCCATCTGGCTCCGGGACCAGGGCTATGACGTGGTCAACACCCGGGAGCCCGGGGCGACCAAGATCGGCATGCGGCTGCGCGCCGTGCTGCTGGACACCGCGCACGCGGGCCTGTCCGCCCGGGCCGAGACCCTGCTCTACGCGGCCGACCGGGCCGAACACGTGGCCACTGTCATCTGCCCCGCGCTGGACCGCGGCGCTGTCGTGGTGACCGACCGGTTCGTCAACTCGTCGCTCGCCTACCAGGGCTGGGGGCGCAGGCAGCCTACGGGCGAGGTAGCCAAGCTGAACCGGTGGGCCACCGGCGGGCTGGTGCCCGAGCTGACCATCCTGCTGGATCTGCCGCCGATGGGTGGGCTCGGCCGCCGGGCCCGGTCCGCGGACCGGCTGGAGGCTGAGCCGCTCGACTTCCATGAGCGGGTCCGCGAGGGTTTCCTCAGCCTGGCCCGCGCCGAGCCCGAGCGCTACCTGGTGCTGGACGCGACTCGCCCGGCCGCCGAGCTGAGCCGGGAGATCCAGGACCGGATGCGCGAGCTGCTGCCCGACCCGGTGCCGCCGATGGCCGAGGCGAACACCGGCAGCTTCCCGGCCATCGTCAACGACGGGGTGCGTCGATGACGCGGCGCGGAGCGCCGACCGAGGGGTCCGGGGGGTCGCGGGGGTCCCGCGGGCCCCGGGGGTCCCGCGGGTCGCGCCCCCGGGCTGGCACCGCCAGCCGGGACTGGTTCGGCGAATGACAGCCGCGCCGGTCTTCGACGACCTCGTCGGCCAGGAGCGGGTGGTCGATCAGCTGTCCCAGGCGGCGGCCGCCGCGGCCGGGCTGCTCCGCGGCGAGACCGCGCTGGGCATGACGCACGCATGGCTGTTCACCGGCCCGCCCGGGTCCGGCCGGTCGGTGGCCGCGCGCGCCTTCGCCGCCGCGCTGCTCTGCCCGGACCAGGGCTGCGGGCACTGCCCGAGCTGCCACCAGGTGCGGGCGGGCACGCACGCTGACCTGAGGCTGGTCCGGCCGGACGGCCTGTCCTACGGGGTGAAGCAGACCCGGGACCTGGTGCTGCGGGCCGCGGGCGCCCCATCCGGCGGGCGCTGGCAGGTGGTGCTGTTCGAGGATGCGGACCGGGCTACCGAGCAGGCCGCCAACGCGCTGCTGAAGGCGATCGAGGAACCCTCGCCGCGCACGGTGTGGCTGCTCTGCGCCCCGTCCGCGGAAGAACTCGTCACCACGATCCGGTCCCGGTGCCGGCTGGTCACCCTGCGCACCCCGCCGGCCGAGGCCGTCGCCGAGGTGCTGACCCGCCGGGACGGCGTCGACCCGGCCCGCGCGCTGGCCGCCGCCCGGGCCGCGCAGGGCCACGTCGGCCGGGCCAAGCGGCTGGCCACCGATCCCGACGCCGCGCAGCGCCGGGCCGAGGTGCTCCGCGTACCGACCCGGGTGGTCAGCCTCGGCACCGCGCTGACCGCCGCGGCCGGCCTGGTCAAGTCGGCCGAGCAGGAAGCCGCCGCGATCACCGAGGAGCTCAACGAGCCCGAGAAGGCGGCCTTGCGCCAGGCGTTTGGCGAAGGGTCCACCGGCAAGGGCGTGGCCAAAGCCATCCGCGGCGCGTCCGGCGCGCTGACCGACCTGGAGGCGCGGCAGAAGTCCCGGGCCACCCGGCTGAAGCGGGATGCGCTGGACCGTGCGCTGCTCGACCTGGCCGCGTTCTACCGCGACGTGCTCGTGCTGCAGTTCGGCGCCGAAGCCGACCTGGACCTGGCCAGCGCGGGCTACGAGGACGAACTGCGCCAGCTGGCCGCCGCGGGCCGCCCGGAGTCCACGGTGCGCCGGATCGAGGCCATCATGGCCTGCCGGGAGCGCCTGGAGCTCAACGTCGCCCCCCTGCTCGCCGTCGAGGAAATGACCCTGTCCCTCTTCGCCGGCTAACCCGAGCCACCCCCTCAACCCAGCCACGTTCTCAGCGCGGTGCATCGTGCCTCGCCGGTGAGGCACGATGCACCGCGCTAATGGATGGCGCACGTTGGGCCGCACGGGCGGGGGATGCCGCGCCAGCCGCGACGACGCAGCGTTGCCGCGACCTCGGCGGCGACAACGCACGAGCGCTGCGTGACATCGGTCCAGCTGTACCGCATGGTGACCAGGCCATCGACGGCGGCAGCGTTGTCCCGGTGGTGGTCCTGCCAACGTTCCTCGAGCGGATGCGCCACCCGGCCGTCGGTCTCCACCGCCACGCCGAAATCTGCGTACAGAGCATCCCGGTACCGGATCCGTCCGCCGCTGACCGTCCGCACCTGTCGTTGTGCGCGGGGTAGCCGGTGCGGCCGCTCCACCTGCCGGACGTAGCGCAGTTCGAGGATCGAGTGGGCGCCGTCGGCGATGTCGTCCAGCGCGATGGCGAGTTCCCGGCGCCAGCGCACCCGTGCCCGGCTGTCCATGGCTGCGCGTAGCAGGGCCGCCGTGGTCAGCTGGGCGCCGCAGGCCCGGGCCAGCCAGGCCAGCGCGTCGTCCAGGGTTTTGCTGCACTGGGTGAGGTCGAGCGTGGTCTCCTCAAGCTGGGTGCGCGGCGGCAACGTCCCGATGTGCAAGGCGAACTCAATCCGGCTGGACCGGTGCACGACGACGCCCGGGAAAGGGCGCACGTGCTGATGCCGGGGCACGGTGACGTGAATGGCGCGAGACTGCTGGGTGGTGAGCCGCGCTTGCTCGGCGGCGGTGTAGTGGCTGAGCACGGCATCGGGCCCAGCCCGGCGTAACGCGCCCCATAGCTCCGCTTCCCGGCCTGGCGCACCGGTGAAGGTGGCGTAGACCCCGCGGTACAGCCGCTGCCAGCGCCCCGCCACCAGCCGGGAACTTACGGTTCTGGGCCCTACCCCGGATTCCAGAGCCTGGCCCCGGGACAGCACACCGCACTGGCGATCCAGGATGTCGAGGCAGTCGTCGGGAAGTTTTCGTGGCATGTGGCCAGCGTGGCCAACACCGCGGCGCCCGGGAAGACCAACCTTCCCGCCTGTGGATAACCCGCCAATGGCATCAGCGCGGTGCATCGTGCCTCACGGGCGAGGCACGATGCACCGCACTAATGGATTCAGGCGTCGGCGCAGTCGCCCGCGGGGACCTGGGGTGGCTCCGCGGCGGCGACGCAGACCGGCGCCGGGGCGAGGACCGGCGCCGGGGCGAGGACCGGCGCCGGGGCGAGGACCGGCTCCGGCTGGGCGGGGACGCGGACCGGGGCTTCCTTGACGACCGGCTGGCGGCGGGCGGACAGCAGCCCGCTGAGCGCGGTCAGCGCGCCCAACGCGGAGACCGCCGTGATGACGGCCAGGGCTGGCTTGTACGCGCCGAGCGTGGCCTGCGGGGAGGTGATCCGGCTGGCCCCGCCCGCGTCCACCACCGCGGTCACGATGGCCAGCACGATCGCGCCGCCCACCTGGAAGGACGTCTGGAACAGGCTGGCCGCCAGGCCCTGCTCCCGGTCTGGGATGCCCGCGGTCGCGGCCAGGCTGAGCGCGGAGAAGCCGAGGCCGAACGCGATCCCGATGAGCACCACCGCGGGCAGGATCACCGCCGGGTAGTCCGGGCTGACGCCGACGCGGAGGAACACCGCGTACCCGGCCACCAGGCTGGTGAAGGCGAGCACGGTGACCCGGGCCGGGCCGTACCGCCCGATGATCGCGCTCATCCGGGTGGACAGCAGCGCCACCACCACACCCGCGGGCAGGAAGGCCAGCGCGGTGGACAGCGCGCTCCAGCCAGCCAGGCTCTGCAGGTACTGGGTGACCAGGAACTGGAACGAGACGTACGAGCCGAACAGTGTCAGCGCGCCGATGTTCGCCCGGGTGAGCGCGCCGGAGCGGAAGATGCCCAGCGGCACCAGCGGGTCGGAGCTGCGCCGCTCGATGGCCACGAACCCGGTCAGCAGGGCGGCGACGGCCGCGAACGAGCCGATAGTGCGGATTGATGCCCAGCCGGCCTGCTGAGCCGACACGACGGTGTAGACGAGCAGCAGCATCGCGCCCGTGACGGTGACCGCGCCCGGCATGTCGAACCGGCGGCCGCCGCGGACGGCCCGCTCGCCGCGCGGGATGACCTTGACCGCGGCGATGAGCGTGAGCAGCGCGATCGGCGCGGGCACCAGCAGGGTCAACCGCCAGCTCACCTCGGTGAGCAGGCCGGACAGCACCAGGCCGAGCGAGAAGCCGCTGGCGCCGAACGCCGAGTAGATGCTGATCGCCCGATTGCGCATCGGGCCTTCGTGGAACGTGGTGGTGAGCAGGGACAGTCCGGCCGGGGCGGTGAACGCGGCCGCGATGCCCTTGATGAAGCGGGCGCCGATCAGCAGTGCCGGGCTGCTGACCAGCCCGCCGAGCAGCGACGCCACCGCGAACAGGGCCAGCGCGGCGAGGAACACCCGGCGCCGGCCGACCAGGTCGGCGGCCCGGCCGCCGAGTAGCAGCAGGCCGCCGTAGCCGAGCACGTAGCCGCTCACCACCCATTGCAGCGAGGAGGTGGTCAGCCCCAGGTCGGTGCGGATAGCGGGCAGCGCCACGCCGACCATCGACACGTCGAGCGCGTCGAGGAACAGCGCGCCGCAGAGCACGATCAGAATGGCCCACAGGCGGGGACTCCAGCGCTGGGTCGCGGCAGCGAGGGCCGGTGCTGCCGGTGGCGGTGCGGACGGGAGGCGGCTGGATGCTCCAGTGTCGGATGCCCCAGTGTCGGAAGCTGCAGCGTCGGAAGCTGCGGTGCGGCTTGATGACTCCATGGGTCCAGAGACTATGCATGCACGCGCACTAGATGCAAGTGCAATTAATGTAGTTGCATCTAATCGGGTCGCACGCTATGCTGCGCCCGTGAGCGTGACACAGCCTGGCCTGGCCGGAGCACCGGCCGCCGTGCCGGTGTGCGCGGAGCTGCCGGCCGGCGCCGCGGCCGGGGCGGCCGGGGCGGGCACAGACCCGGTGGTGAGCGCCTGGCGCACCCTGGCGGCTAGTTACGCGGGTGCGTGGGCCGCGCTCGAGCACGAGCTGGGCAAGGAGCACGGGCTCGGAGTCAGCGAGTTCGAGGTGCTGGACCGGCTGGCCGAGCGCCCGGAGCGCAACTTCCGGGCCCAGGAACTGGCAGGCGCCGTGCACCTGAGCCAGAGCGCGCTATCCCGGCTGATTGACCGGCTGGAGAAGCACGGGCTGGTGGAGCGGTGCCTGTGCGGCGAGGACCGGCGCGGCATCTACGTCACGCTGACCCCGGCCGGCCAGCAGCGGCACGCCCAGGCGGCCCCGACGCACCGCGACGTGCTGGCGGCCGTGCTCCCCGCCGCGCCGCCCGCTACCTAACGCCGGTCCCGGGCACGCGGTCCCGCCCAGCCCCCGGCCGTCACGGGACAGAGCGGATCTTCCAGACGAACGCCGAGCCCGCCGCGGTGCTGACGGCAACCGACAGGTAGAGAGTTGGGTACCCGCCGAGCTGGCTGACCAGCGGCGCGGCGATCGCCGGGGCCAGCACCTGCGGCCCGGAGTTGGCGATGTTGATGATGCCCAGGTCCTTGGCCCGCGCCGTGGCCGACGGCAGCACCTGCGTCACGAGCGCCTGGTTGACCGACAGGTACACGCCGTAGCCCAGGCCCATCAGCGCGGCGGCGGCGATGGCTACCGGCCAGCTCGGCCACAGCGCGAGCAGCACCGCCGGGATCGTCATGACCAGCCCGGCTACCGTGACCAGGGCCTTGCGCCGTCCGGTCCGGTCCGAGACGATGCCGCCCGTCACCGCGGTCAGCACGGTCGTGACCAGGTAGATCGAGATCAGGATGAGCAGGCCGTCCTGGGCTGTCTGGCCGGGGAAGAGCCGGCTGTAGTGCAGCCGGTCGCGCAGGAAGTACAGCAGGTAGAGCACGGCCATCGCGTTGCCGAGGTTGACCGCAAACCTGGTCAGCCAGGCCCAGGCGAAGTCCGGATGCCGCCGCGGGCTCAGCCAGAATGAGCGGGCAAAGGCCCGCCAGGCAAACGGCGGCCGGTCGGCCCGGGCCAGCGGCGGGTCCGGGGTGGTCAGCGCGAACGGCAGCGCGCAGGCCACCACGAGCACGGCGATCAGCAGGTAGCCGGCGTTGCCGGTGACGGCCACCGTGACCAGCGCCACGGCCAGCACCACGCCAAACGTCTGTGGCAGCCCGATCCAGCCGGACACCGCGCCGCGCTGCGCGACCGGCACGTGGTCCGGAACACCCGCCGTCACGCTGGCCTGCATCGCATTGAGGCCCGCCTGGGCCAGGCACCAGCCGATGATCAGGCCGGCGATGGTGTGCTGGCCGGCCAGCAGGGCCAGCGCCGCGGCCCCGGCCAGCGCGCCGCACACCGTCCATGGGTGCCGCCGCCCGAACCGTCCGGTGGTGCGGTCGGACAGCGCCCCGGCCACCGGGTTGGAGATCATCGCCACGGCGGCGCCGATGCCGGTGACCCAGCCGAGCACGGCCACTTTGTGCGCGGAACCGGCCACCGCCTGGACCTGGTTGGGCAGCAGCACCTCGAGCGGGCCGAAATACCCGAGGTACAGCCCGAGATTGGCCAGCGCGATCAGCGTGATCCAGCGCTTCCCGACCCGCTGGGTCGGTTCGGCGGCCGGGCTGAGCACCCGGCCGACGGCCGGAACCCCGGTCATGACGGCCCGTCAGCCCGGGCTGCGAACGGCCGTAGCGAATGGCATGGTGGCACCGTAGCCTGCAGGCGGGTCGCGGGAAATGGTCCGCAGGCAACAGTGCGATGCCTTTGTGGTCACGGTGGCCCACAACTCACCACGCTCCGCTTTTCCAGCAATGGTGAGCAGAGGTCAGGGCGCTGGAACCGGCGTCAGGGGGCGGCCGGGTGGACAGCGGGCGCTTGTTGCTTGCGCGGACGTCCCGGGAACCTTACCCGGTACAGGCGCTGATCAGCCCGGACGGTGCCACGCTCACGACCGTCATGCTGCAGGGAAAGGTTCTGGGCAACCGCCAGATCAGTGGCGTGGTTCCCCAGGACTTGTTCGTGGCGCGAATTTCGGCCGCCGATGGGCAGCCGCTGACCGTGCTGTACCACCGCCGCCTGGGTGACACCCCGGAAGTGAACGGGGCCCCCGACTTCCTCGCTCTTGGCCAGGACGCGTCGGGCCAGCACTTCCTGCTCAACATCGGGCTGTGCGTGGGGCACTGCACGGACGGGGCCAACGGGTGGATCCACGACAGGCGGCTGGTGCCGCTGCACCCGGCCGACGGCCGGGAGGCTGACCAGGCGTGGTGAAACCACGAGTTTCCCGGTATGGCCGCGCGTCTGGGCAGCTCAGTACGCACGTGTGGGCGTTATGCAGGGATATTGGGAGGGCGGGGGCAGCAATCTTCGTGATCTCACCGTAACCTGGGGCGATGGGCATGATGATGGCCGTCAGCTTCGAGCGGTACGGGCGGCTCTACTACCTGGATCCCGGCTCGTACACGCCCGCGGTGGGTGACAAGGTGCTCGTGCCCACGGACGCCGGCCCCGAGGTGGCCGTGTGCATCTGGGCCCCGCAGTGGGTGGATGACGACGTGGCCGGGCTGCCGGTGTGCGCCGGGCTGGCCACCGACCAGCAGCTCAGCCGGGACGAGGCCAACCGGTCACGGCGGGCGGAAGCCCGGGTGGCGGCGCGCCGGCTGGTCCGGGAGCACGGCCTGCCGATGAAGGTCATCGGCGTGGACTACGTGGATTCGCCCAGCGTGTTCACGGTGTACTTCAGCGCGCCGGGCCGGGTGGACTTCCGCGCGCTGGTCCGCGACCTGGCCGCCGGCTGCGCGGCCGGGTCGAGTTGCGGCAGATCGGGCCGCGTGACGAGGCCCGGCTGCAGGGCGGCATCGGGCCGTGTGGGCGTGACCTGTGCTGCGCCACGTTCCTGAAGGACTTCGAGCCGGTGTCGGTGCGGATGGCGAAGGACCAGGACCTGCCGGTCAACCCGCTGCGGATCGCCGGTGCCTGCGGCCGGCTGATGTGCTGCCTGAAGTACGAACATCCGCTGTATCAGGACTTCCGCAAGGACGCCCCGGCCATCGGTGAGTCGGTGGACACCCCGGATGGGCCCGGCGTGGTGACCGGGCATAGCGTTCCGGGGGACAAGGTCGTGGTGAAACTGACGAGAGATGGCCGCAAGTGCGCCTGCCCGAAAGCAAGTGTCTGCGGATCGCGGCAGGCTTACGAGGCGAAGTACGGGGACCAGGCCGGGGGGTGAAGCTGGGCCGGGCGCTGCCCGCCGTCCTGTGCACGGTGCTGGCCGCCGGGTGCAGCACCAGCGCTGCGGCGCGCCCGGCGCGGGCGCCATCCCGCCCGGCCAGCAGCAGCGCGGCCATCCGAGGCCCGGCTGGGCCGCCGCCGACCACGCTGGCCGGCTATTACGCGCAGAAGCTCCGGTGGGTGACCTGCGACAGGGTGTTCCAGTGCGCGCGGCTGCTGGTTCCGTTCGACTACTCCCGGCCGGCCTGGCGCCGCTTCTCGCTGCCCGTGATCAGGCTGCCGGCCTCCCATCCTTCGCAACGAATAGGTTCGCTGCTGGTCAACCCGGGCGGTCCGGGGGGATCCGGGGTGGCCTACGCCCTGCAGGCGCGTTCGGTGATCGCGGCGCCGGTGCGGGCTCGCTTCGACATCGTCGGCTTCGACCCGCGCGGCGTCGGCGGCAGCGAGCCGGCCGTGCACTGCCTGACCGGCCCGGAGCTGGACAAGTACTTCGCCACCGATGACATGCCCGCGTCGGCGGCGCAGGTGGCGGCGATCGTCGCGGAGTCCCGGCTGTTCGCGCGGGGCTGCGAGCGGTCCTCGGGCGTGCTGCTGCGCTACGTCGGGACCCGGAACGCGGCCCGGGACATGGACGTGCTGCGCGCCGCCCTGGACCAGGCCAAGCTGACTTACCTGGGTAAGTCCTACGGCACCTACCTGGGCACCTGGTACGCGCGGCTGTTCCCCAGCCATGTCCGCGCGCTGGTGCTGGACGGGGCGATCGACCCGGCCAGCAGCGGGATCGCCATGAACACGGTGCAGGCGCAGGGCTTCGAGGTGGCGCTGCGCGCGTTCATCGCCAACTGCGAGGCGTCGGCGGGCTGCCCGCTGGGTCAATCCGGCGTGGCCGCCGGGCTGGCCCGGATCCAGTCGCTGCTGGCCCGCGCCTCGGCGCATCCGCTGGCCAACGATCTGGACGCCCAGCCGGCCAACGGGGCCATGCTGCTCAACGGGATCGCCACCGCGCTGTATAACCAGGCGTACTGGGGGACGCTGCGTTCGGCCCTGGCGGCCGCGCTGGGCGGGAACGGGACCCTGCTGGTAGAACTGGCGAACGCGCTGTTCGAGCGGAACGCGTCCGGTCAGTACAGCAACCTCGCCGACGCGGAGACGGCGGTGGACTGCCTGGACCGGCCCTGGCCTCGTTCGCTGGCCACCTGGCGGGCGGCCGCTGCGGCAGCCGGCCGGGCCGCGCCGGTGTTCGGCCAGGCGATCATGTGGGGCAGCCTGGCGTGCGCGTACTGGCGGGTGCGGTCGTATCCGTTGCCTGACACGCTGAGCGCGGCGGGCAGCGGTCAGCTGGCTCTGGGGCCGGGTGGACGGTCGGTGCTGGGCGCCGGTGCGCCGCCCATCCTGGTCGTGGGCAACCTGCGGGACCCGGCCACGCCGTACCGCTGGGCGCAGGCGCTGTCCCGGGACCTGGCCTCCGGCGTGCTGCTGGGCTGGGACGGCAACGGCCACACCGCGTACATGATGGGCAGTTCGTGCGTGGACAACGTGGTGAACAGGTACCTGATCTCGCTGGCCGTACCCCGCAGCGGCACCGTCTGCCCGTGAGCTGTACCGGTTGGCGGTGCCAGCTCGGCGGGACGCCCGGGACCGGTAGACTCGACTGGCCGCCGCGGGCGGCATGCCGCCTTAGCTCAGTCGGTTAGAGCGACGCACTCGTAATGCGTAGGTCATCGGTTCGATTCCGATAGGCGGCTCCAAGTCAGGGAAGTTTTTCGAACGAACCGTTCGCAGTCGTGGAACGGGTCATGGAACGAATGACTGTGGTTCGGGTTATCGTTCCGCCATGGCCAACACCCTCCGCGGCCACATCGAGCAGCTGCCAAGCGGCTCTTTCCGCGTGCACGTCTACGCCGGAACCGACCCGGTCACCGGCAGGCCGCGCCGCCTCCGGGAGACCTGCCCGGACGAGGCGGCCGCCGCCGCGACGCTCGGGCGCCTGCTAAATGAGGCTGACGGTGGCCGGTTCCCCAATCGGGCCGCGACGCTGAGCCAGGCCCTCGACAAGTACCTGGAAGTCACCGATCTGGAGCTGTCGACCAAAGAGGCGCATCAGGGCTACATCCGCCGCACCATCGGGCCGGTTCTCGGGGACGTGAAGGTTCGCAAGCTCGGCGCCGACTCCCTCGACAGCCTGTACACGGCGCTGAAGAAGTGCTCAAGGCTTTGCGGCAGGCTCCCGAAGAGCGAGCACCATACCGCAGGCGTGCACGGCGGCGGACGCCAGCCACACCCAGGCCCGGCTGGCGGAATGGGGTCGAGCGATGCACCGCAGTGTCGGCGTACAGCGCCACGATCGCCTCGACATCGCGCTTCGGCCAGGCGCGCGACCAGGTTTCTGCCCCAGCGGCGGGCGGCGACGCTGTTCTCGTCGATCTGATCCTTTGCTTGCAAAATAGGCCCAGGCTGTCGGATATCGTCGCTCCCCTGGGGTTGCCGTCACAGGCGCAGAAGTCGTCATCTAGGACTTCTCATTAGTCTCGCTGTGTTGTGTTGTGTCGTGCTTTCTTGGGTATTGTCTCGATCACCCTGGGCCGACGAAGCCCTTCAGCGGGTCATCCGCGCACAGCCGTCTGACCGTCCGGCGGAAGGGCTTCGTCGGCTTTGCGCGGACGACCCCCCCGCCGACGACCGCTTGTTCTGCGCCGGGGTCGTTTCGCCAATGGTGCTCGCGGAGACCGCAACTCCACGATGCGCTCAATACAGCCCAGCACCACCAGCAGGGCGGCGAAGGCCAGCATTCCGACGTACTGCGGCTCGCCCCACCCTGGGATTCGAGTGACCTCGATCTCGTCGTCTGCGGCCACAATGCTGAGGCCCAGGGCGATGAGGACCAGCGGAACACTCTTTTCGCCCAACAGCTCGAGGTAGAGGCCGAACGTTCCCGGCTTCTGGCCGTCCTCCGACGGGGCATGCTGTTCGGCTGGCGCCGCGCCATCGCTGGCTACCATCACCGGCGCCGCGGTCTGTTGGTCCGAATTCGGCGAGTCAGGCATGGCTGGTGCTCCCGATGGTGCTGGGGAAGGTTAACGTCGGAAGAGGAAGGCCACCTCATCGTCACCTCATCCCGTCGTGTGTGGGAGTGGACGAGGTCGTGTCGGCGCCTCTCGACGGACCACCACGCAGGCCCTCGCGAAGGGCTTCAGCGGTCGGGAGTCGTAGCCGCCGCTTTGTTGGCGGTGGTGGAGGCGACTGTTGCCCGTTGGTGGGGGGCACGACTGGTCGCTCAGGGTGGGCCCGGTCTCCCTCTGGACGAGCGAACAGGAGAATGACGAAGCCGATCGCAGCCACACCCACCGATAGCCAGAACGGCCAGAACGGGACGACCTTCGGGGCCACGAGCCATGCGATCCAGGTCGCGAGGGCTGCGAAGGCCCCGGCGAGCAGCGTCCCGACCCCCACGCCAAGCCGCGGATCCTTGAGGATCGTCAGCCACTGTCTCACCCGGGGAAACCGGGTCTTCCCCCCCACGCGTCCGAGCGTACGCGCACTCCACCAAAAACACACGTGAACTTGCGGTGCCCGTGTCTCTACTTCCGGCGGAAGTACATGAAGCGGATCGGTGCTTCGCGCCGCCCAGCTCGGCAAGTGGCTGCCACTGGCCATTGGTGACCGCACCTTGCCGGCCGCTGAGGCCGCGAGGGGCACAACGCATGAACCTTTCGATTGGCCTAGCCCGGATCGCTGGCCATCAGTTCTCTGGGTGTTCGTCGGAGACGAGCACAATCGATCGAACCAGTGCATCAAGGTGCTGAATGTTGCAGGCGCCTACTGTTGCCACGCCTTCTGGCCAGTTCAGCTCAGCATTGGTCCATTCGCTCACAATTTCTGCGGGACCGACGATGTATAACCAGGCGTCAATGACCATCCCGGAGCGCGCCTCGACGAGGTACGACGAGGCCTGGTGGTATCCGGCGCGGCCGACGTAGTTCCCAAAGGCGCTCCACTTGCACTCCAACATCAGCGCACGTTTTCCCGGCAGACACAGCATCACGTCCGCTCCGATGCGCTGAGCGCTCAGGACTCCTGCGGTCGCTGCCTTGTATGGCGACGTTACGGCGTAATAGCGAGCCGCTGCGGATGCTTCGAACCAGAGGTCCCAGCGGTCCTGGCCAACCGTGACATGGAACTGCGGCCCGACGACTCGGCCGCGCTCAGTGGCGCGTTCCACCGTACTCGGCCGCCGAGTTGTCGGACCGCGGCTAGCACCTCTCCGAGCACCGAGAGGTGGAACAGCCGCCACTCAAGCTCCGCGTCAGGCTCGATCAACTCGAAGGCCAGAAACTCAAGATCCGTCTCGGCTCGCATCAGCGACTCTGCAATCGTGGCGAGTGCCGACCAGGGTCGTCCTGAGCTCGCCAGCGCGCGCAGATCGAGCCGATCAGAGCGAACGGCTTGAACTCCCGCCAGTTCCGTCGATGCCACCTTGATCACGGCGAGGACGGGCGTCTCAACGCGGCCAACCAGGAGGGGTGCGACCACGCGGACATCACGAAGGATCCGGTCGAGGCCGCGTGCCGTCCAGGCGAGGACCTGCAGCGCGCTCCAGTGGCGCTTCCGGGCCGGTGCATCGCGATCTCGACCGATCCCGGTGATGTTGTGCTGGATCCCTTCATCGGGTCCGGCAATACGGCCGTCGCTGCACTCACGCTCGGCCGCCGACTCGTCGGCGTAGACGTGTCACGGCAATACCTCGACCTCGCTGAGGCGAAGATTCGCGAGCTAGAGACGCGCCTGCCGATTGACATCTCTGTCTCGGCCCAGCCCAAGGAGTCGAAATCTCCGCAGCGAAGTCTGGCTGACTACGTGACTGCCGGCCGGCGCCGGCTCGGTGGGTCGTCGCCGGGCTCTTCGAACGGGGCGCAGCACAGGCCGCAGATGATCGGACCGTCTTCGATCTGCTTGGGCGTGAGCTGGATGCGGCGTGGCTCGGGCAGGCACGCGCACTCGACCGGCGTCCGCCGCCCGCCCCGCTTAGCGGGCCGGGTCGCGTGGCCGCGCCGGGCCGCGACGACGTGGAGCGGCACACCGGACCTGGTCAGGTTCGACCGCGGGAACGCGAGACCACCGAGCGGGTAGCGCGAGCTGACGCGGGAACTGTGCCAGAGCCTGACGGGTCGGCAGGCACCGCGCCGACTCCGGGACGGGCGGCATGCCGAGCCCTGACGGGCGGGAGCCCTCTCGACTCGGCTCCCTCTGGTTCCGGCTGCCACCTGCCGGATACCCTCGTAGCGTGACCAGCGGACAGGGATTATCGTGGCGGCTGTCACTTCCCGGCCAACTGCCCCTGGCAGTGATTCCTCTGATCGCGCTGAAGCTGGCCGGGATCATCGGCTGGTCCTGGTGGTGGGTTCTGGCGCCGCTATGGAGCAGCGTCGTCATCTTCGTCGCCCTGATCGGCGGGCTCCTGCTTCTTCTGGTCAGATCGCAGCGACCCAAGATCTAGACCCGGCCTACAGGCCGTCGGTTCGATTCCGATAGGCGGCTCCACCCATCCACGCAAAACCGTGTGAACCAGAGGAATCGGAGACCAGCCACTATGACCGAGGAGACCGTCAGCGCGACGACCACGATCGGCACATCGGCCGAAACCGTGTTCGCGGTGCTTGCCGATCCATCCCGGCATGCCGCCATTGACGGCACCGGCCGGGTTCGCGACTCCCTCGATGGCGAACGGCTAACCGGCTCAGGTCAGATCTTCCGGGTCGCCATGTACCACGAGAACCACCCGGACGGCAGCTACGAGATGGCCAACCAGGTCCTCGTGTTCGAGCCGCCGCGCGTCATTTCGTGGCAGCCGGGCTATGTCTCACCGGCAACAGGCAAGCTAGAGTTCGGCGGCTGGATCTGGCGTTACGACCTGACCCAGCTCGGTCCAGACGAGACCAAGGTCACACTCTCCTATGACTGGTCGGCGGTAGGGCCGATTCCCCGCCAGCACATTCAGTTCCCGCCGTTCACCCCAGACCATCTCGACAACTCGCTGAGCCACTTGGCTGCGATCGTTGCGCGCTAACGACGTCCCCCGGCCGCCTCAGGCTCGGTTGGCGCCTGGTCACGTGGCGAAGTAGCGGTGTGAGTTATGTTAGACGGAGGGGCAGTGTAGCGCCCCGAGAGGAAGGCTAGGGTGTTCGAGGCTGCCGACATCCGGGAATGGCGTGGCCACGACGTGGTTGACGCCGATGATCACAAGATCGGTGAGCTGGAGGCCGTCTACGTTGACACCGGTACCGACCTGCCATCGTTCGGCACGGTCAAGGTCGGCCTGCCGACCCGGCACCGGCTCGTGTTCGTGCCGCTCGACCAGGCGACTGTGGGTCCCGGGTACCTCAAGGTCCGCTACGACAAGAAGCAAGTGAAGGATGCCCCGTCGATCGGCACCGACGGCGAGCTGCTCGCAGAGGATGAAGAGGCGATCTTCAAGCACTACGGGCTGACCTACGAGACGGGCGGTGGGGGTGAGCGGCGGCTGGCCCGCCGCTGAACCGCGGACTGAGCGGAGGATCGGATGATTGCCCTCTTTCTACTCCTGGTCATCGTGGCGATCGGGTTGGGTATCGTCGGCGTAGCCGTGAAGGGCCTGTTGTACCTGCTGTTCATCGGCATTGTCGTGTTGCTGGGGGCCCTTCTTCTGGCCGCCCTGCGGATGCGGCGGCGACCCGGGCGGCGGCAAGCCCGGTAATCCCTGTCTGACGTGCGACCCGCATCGCGTTGCATGGTCCATACCTGGTCCAGCTCGGTCATCTTCAGGGTT
Organism: uncultured Actinomycetes bacterium; assembly: GCA_963717125.1. GTDB lineage: Bacteria > Actinomycetota > Actinomycetes > Streptosporangiales > Streptosporangiaceae > RYN-230. The sequence goes on along the minus strand of CAVQVG010000015.1, from coordinate 217,767 downwards.
AAATCAGGGATTTCCCCCATGGCCGGAGGCTGGTTTGCGCCGCCAGACTGGGCTCATGCAGGTCGGACACAGGATCAAATGCCCCAGCGCCCAGCAGAGAAAGCCGACACAGCCATGTACGAAGACGACGAGGGCCGCATTGACGCGGCCGAGCACCTCGCGGAACACAACCCCCACGTCGCCGCCGAAGCCTTCTCAGCCATCGCCTGTGACCAGGGGGTGGGCGATGAGGTGCGGCTGTCCGCCGCCGAGCAGCTCGCCGAGGTCGCCCCGCGCGCAGCTGGCCCAGCCTGCCTAGCCATCGCTCGCGACGAAGGGGTGGGCGATGAGGTGCGCCTGTCCGCCGCCGAGCTGCTCGCCGACGTCGACCCGCAGAGTACCGCCCCGGCCTGCCTGGCCATCGCCTGTGACCAGGCGGTGGGCGATGAGGTGCGGCTGTCCGCCGCGGAGCTGCTCGCCGACGTGGATCCGCGCGTAGCTGGCCCGGCCTGCCTGGCCATCGCCCGCGACGAGACGGTCGGCGACGAGGTGCGCCGGTCCGCCGCCGAGCAGCTCGCGGCCCTTGACCCCACCGCTTGAACCGGTAAGTAAAAGGCGCTTTACGGTGCGGTGTTGGGCGTAACGCCGACGTCCACCGTGACCCAGCCGGCACTGCCGTCGGGCCCCTGAGCGTCGATGCGGTAATAGCCGGCGGTGGAGAACTTGACCGTGATGTTTGCCTGTCCGTTCACCAGCGTGGCCGACGCCGGGAACGATGACGGCACCGGCACGCCAGCCGGTGGCGTCACCGTTAGCCCCACGGATCCGCTGACCGTGGGGTCGAGCGACAGGCCGCCGGTCTCGGCTTCCAGGTTGATCGTCAGCGAACTGCCAGGCGACGGCGTGCCGATGTCGGTCAGGATGCCGCCCGCGCCATGGAAGCCGATCGTGTCGGCTGGCGCAACGGGCACGCTGGGAGCGGGCTGCGGTGCCTGCCTGAAGTCGAAGGCGGACATCAGGTCGTTCTGCCGCGCGTTCAGCTCGGTCAGCGGGGGCAGCCCCCATAGCTGCTGCATGAACGACAGGATCGACACGTTGGTGGTCTGCTCGTGGAACACGCCCTTGCGGGCATACGGGCTGATGATGATCAACGGAGTCCTGGTCCCGTAGCCGCTGGGGTAGGACGGCGCCACGTGGTCCCAGAACCCGCCGCCCTCGTCGTAGCTGACGAAGATCGCGGTCGAGTTCCAGTACTGGCTGTGCGCGACGGCGTTCACCAGCTGGCCGATCCAGGCGTCGCCCTCGCCGACGTCCTCAGGTGGCTCGGTGCTGTAGCCGACGCCAGGACGGACGAAGGAGAAGTCGGGCAGGGTTCCGTCAGCCAGGTCGGTGAAGAACTGGTCGCCGGTGGTGAGGTCGGCGGTGTCCGCGGGCGGAATGATCTGGTCCCAGATCGTGCCAGTGAGGATGGAGGTGGGCAGCGCGTAGTAGATCTTCCACGTGCGGCTGTGTGCGCTCAGCTCGTCGAAGATCGAGTTCCAGGGTTGCGTGGACCCTGGCTCCAGGTTGTTGTAGTACCAGTCATGGGCGGTGCCGTTGAGCGCGGTCATCACGTTCGGTTGGGTCGGCGCGATGACCGGCTGGAAGTTGTGATCGGCCAGCTCGAAGTTCGACGCCAGGTACTGCTCGTCGGGGTCGAACGACGGGCCGAACTCGGTGATGGCGGACATCCCGTCCTGCGGGAACACGGTGTAGTGGTCCATCTGGTAGCCCTTCACGGGCACGTAGTCCATGGCCATCTGCTCCGCGACCCTGGAGTTGTTGATCGCGCCCTGCACATCACCCTCATTGGGCGTGGCCCAGACCGGCGACACGTTCGGCGCCGAGTCGAAGTACGCGCTGGGGTTCAGGAACGACGCGGTCGATGGGATCCCGTCAGCGCCGGGGAAGGTGCCGAACAGGTTGTCGAAGGTGTGGTTCTCGATCATGATCTCGATGACGTGCTTGATCGGCGAGTCCGGGATCCCCGCGGATACGGTGGCCGCCCGGTGGGTGCCCGTGGTCGCCGCGGTCGCTGACGTGATTGCTGTCACGGTGGCCACGACGGGTACCAGCCCGGCCATCATCAGCCTGGAGCGTCTCATTCCGATGACTCTCGACGGGCGAGGCGAACCAGCCGGGTGAACACATATGAATCGAAAATGAACAAAAGCAGTCCGTTCTAGCCGTCATGGTTGCGACGAGTAGCCAGAACTCGGCGTAGTTCCTTGATAACTACGTGTAGCGTAGCCACCGGGCTCGCGCGCGTCAGTCGGCCGCGCCGTTCGCGATGAACGCGGCATCCGCCCACCGCTACGGCTCTCCTGAACCGATCACGCACGGGAAGGTACGGACCGACGTTGTCTCATGCTTCAGCATCCACGCTGCCTCATGCTTCGGTGTTCAGCGAGGACCGTCAGCCCGCACGGCGCCGTATACCGCGCACGCTTATCGTCATTCTGGCCGCGCAGGCGTGCCTCTCACTGCTCCTGGCCAAGAGCAACACGGCCTTCGGTGACGAAGCTCTGTATATGTGGGCGGGCCACGTCGAACTCACGCACTGGTTCAACCATGTGGCGTTCCCGCTGCGGACCTTTGACGACTACTTCTCGGGTGCGCCGCAGCTGTACCCGCCGCTGGCGGCGCTGGCGGACAGCGTGGGTGGTCTCCTGGCAGCCCGGATCCTGTCGCTGGTCTTTATGCTCGGGACCACGATCCTGCTCTATTCCACCGCGAACCGCCTGTCCGGGCGCCGGGCCGCCCTGTTCTCCTGCGCGCTGTGGCTGGCCTGCGAGCCGAACCTCCGCATGGGTGCGTATGCCACCTATGACCCCATGGCCATTTTCTGCATCTGCCTGGCTTTGTGGGCGGCGGTCAGGGCGGCGGACAGCAGACACCACGTCGAGCTGGTCGGCCTGTCGGCCGTGGCCGCGGCCATTGGCTGCGTGACGGCCTACTCGTATGCCATTTACCTGCCCGTGGTCGTGGTCATCGGATATTTCGCGTGGGCCAGAGACCGTGGCTACCCAAGGGCACTGATCTCACTGGCTGGGATGATCGTCTGCCTAGGCATACTCGTCGCGCTGATCCCGACCGTGCTTCACGTATGGCACGGCGTCTCTTTCACCACCATTCACCGCGATATCTCCCGTGACCATGAAACGGTCGCGTCCATCCTGCAGACCGCGTGGACGTACGCGGGGCTGCTCACGGTCGTCTCGACCGCCGCCGCGGTGGTCGCGATAGCGGTAGCGAAGGATCTTTCCACCCGGTTGCTCCGGTGTGCTCTGCTCGGGGCTGCTTTCGTCGTCCCCGTCTACCAGATCCTGATCGCGAAGACTGGCTGGGCGCTCGATAAGCACCTCTCCTGCGGCCTGTGGTGCGTGGTTCTGGTGGCCGGCCTGGGCCTGTCCTCGATCTCCTGGCCCAGGGTGAAGCGGCCGGCCCTGGCCACTGCCGCCTGCCTAGCACTGGCCGTCCCGGTTTTCGACGGCTGGTTCAGCGCGTACGGGATTCAGCGCAGCTGGCCCGACATGAGCACCCTCGTCGCGGCGGTACGCCCGCTCACCGCGTCGGAGCACGGCGACCTGTATATCGGCGCCACGCCGAGCTACCTGGACTATTACACGTGGCCGGCCAGCTTGCGCCAGGTGACCTGGAGGTCAGACATTTCGCTGGACCCGTCGGGCCAGCCCGGGTCGCCGATCGCCTACTACCGGAACCAGATCCGCAAGCGGGCGCCCGGCCTGGTGGTGCTGCTCTTCCCCGGTTTCGTGAAGGCCCAGTCGCTGCCCGCCGACGTGTTCAACATGCTGGGGGCGGGAAAGGACACGCGAGCCCGGCTGGCGCGGGTCGCCGCCGCCAACACCCCGACACCGGGGGTTTATGACTTCGCCCTGGCTCTCCAGGAAGATCCGCAGTACCGGTTGGTGAGCAGCGGCCCGGTCAACAGCGGCTTCGGCTCGTTCGGCTCCGAGCCGAGCACGTTCTTCATCTGGAAGCGGACCAACGCGGCCCCGTCGCGGCCGCTGACGCACCGGCCCAGAGCATCCTCGCGCCCGGCCGCCCACCGCCCTACCAGGCCGGGCAGCCCCACGTCGTCCAGATGACGCCAGCACCATCGGCGGCTGGCTGGCGGTTCATCATCCGGTGCAGCACGCGGCGCCGATCCTGGTCAGCTGTGGCTCCAGTTCCGGGTCGCTGTTGGGGGTGCCCCACGTCGTCCAGACGATGCCGGCGCTGTCGCCGGGCGGCGGCTGGCCCATCATGCGGTGCAGGGCACCCCGTTTGATCTCGTCGATGAGCTGCCGGGCCGCCCCGCCGCCAGCCGGAGCAGGCTCGAACCGGTGCCCGAAGCGGGCCCCGGGAAAGTCGGCATCGGGGAACAGAACCGCCACCCGCTGCCCCTCGCCGCTGCCAATGATCCTGACGTCGGCCTCCGTGATCAGGCGGCCCGTATGCGGATCCGGTTGCAGCGGCGGCAGCTCATCCCCCGGCTGCGCGCCATCCCGGACGGCCAGGGTGACGACTGGGTCGAGCCACGTCCGCCCCGGCTGGCCGATGATCCGGCGCGCTTCCGCGTATCCCGGCGCGGTCAGGACCCGCGGCCCACGATCGATCGGTGCCCACTGCGCCCGGAAGACCGCGTCGATTTCGGCGTGCTGCCGGTCAAGCTCTGCGCCACCCTCTGGCCCGGACGTCACGACCGGGAGATTAGCTGATCAACGCCCTTGCCTGCGCACCCGTTGACGCCCGTGCCGGAGTGTGATGGGCTGAATCCCGCCCGGGCTGGCTGGGGGTGCCGGTGCGGGGGCATCGGTCCGGGGGACGGGCCGGGATCACGGAGTGCTTGGGGGGATCATCGTGGATTACATCGCGCTGCTGAAATTCCGCTCATCGGTGTCGGCTGCCGAACGTGATGCGGCGCTGATGCGCCGGGCCGCATGGCAGTACCCGAAGGGGATCCGGGTGATTGCCGAATACTGGCCGCTGTCGTCGGCGGTCCAGGTGGTCAGCATCTTCGCTGCCGACAGCTTCGAGCAGGTCATGGAGCTCGAGCTGGAGTGGAGTGACGTGTTCGACATCGACATCCACCCGGCGGTCGCCGCCGAGGAGGGCCTGCGGATCGGCCCGGACGTGGTCGGCAACCTGTCCCGGTTGCAGCCGCAGACCTGACGCCGCGGACCTGACGCCGCGCCCGCGGCCGCCGGATTCAGTCCTTCGGCGGCCACCATCCCATTCTGGGCGGCCCTTGGCACCGGAGCGGGCTGGCGGACGGCTAGAGTCGGGCTGACCGCACCCGACCGCGGGTACCCCCAGCTAACCGGTTGGAATGGCTCATGAGCGTGTACGACTTCCAGGTAAAGACGGCCGACGGTGGTAGCCAGGAGCTGCGAGAATACGCGGGCCAGCCGCTGCTGATCGTCAACGTGGCGAGCAAGTGCGGGCTGACCCCGCAGTACGCGGGCCTGGAGGCGCTGTACCGCGACACCAAGGACCGTGGGCTGCAGGTTCTCGGCTTCCCGAGCAACCAGTTCGGCGGCCAGGAACCCGGCACCGATGCGGAAATCCAGGAATTCTGCAGCAGCAACTATGCGGTCACCTTTCCGGTATTCGGCAAGATCGACGTCAATGGCGACCAGGCCGACCCGCTGTACACCTACCTGCGCGCCGCGGCGCCCGGGGACTTCGGCCCGGACTACGGCAGGCTCTACGAGCACGTGAAGAACACCCGGCCCGAGGCGGTCGGCACCGACGAGATCAAATGGAACTTCACCAAGTTCCTCATCGACCGGGACGGGACCGTGCTCCGCCGGTACGAGCCCAGCGTCACACCCGAAGAGATCCGCGCTGACGTCGATGAACTGCTAAAGCCGCGGATCCAGTAGCACACGACACGATGGACCTGCCGCGCCGGAAGGCCTGGCCAGCTGGAGGATGAGCCGGCCGGCGGGGCATCTGGCCCGGTCCGTGCCGAGGCCGATACATTCGTCTCCATGTTCGAACCGGCCGGCCTGCTCGACGGGCTGAACGAAGATCAGTGCAAAGCCGTGACGCACCAGGGCGGGCCGCTGCTGGTGCTGGCCGGGGCGGGCACCGGCAAGACGCGCACGCTGGTCGCCCGGGCCGCCTGGCTGCGCGCCCAGGGCGTGCCGGCCAGCCGGATCCTGCTGCTGACCTTCACCCGGCGGGCCGCGGACGACATGCTGGCCCGGGTCGCCCCGGCCGGGTCGGCCGCGGCGGACCGGGTGTGCGGCGGCACGTTCCACGCGGTCGCGCACCAGATCATCCGGGCGCACGCCGAGTCGTTCTCGCTGCCGCCCGCGTTCAGCGTGATCGACCCGCCGGATGTGAACGACCTGATGGACGCGGCCCGGGCCGAGCACGGACTGGTCGGCACCCAGCGGCGCGCGCCCCGGGCGGCCACGTGCGCGGACATCTACACCCGGTGCGTGAACACGCACGCCACCGTCCAGCAGGTCATCAAGGCCAGCTTCCCGTGGTGCGCGGACTACGAGGCGGAGCTGGGCGGCCTGTTCCGCGGGTATGTCGCGCACAAGCGGCAGCATGGCCTGGTCGACTTCGACGATCTGCTGCTGCTGTGGCGGGCCGCGCTGGCCGACCCGGCCGCCGGGCCGGTGCTGCGCGGCATGTTCGACGCCGTGCTGGTGGACGAATACCAGGACGTCAACGCGGTGCAGGCGGACATCGTCCGGCTGCTCCGCCCGGACGGCCAGGGGCTGACCTGCGTCGGCGATGACGCGCAGGCGATCTACGCGTTCCGCGGCGCGGACCCGGCCCACCTGCGCGAACTCGGCGAGCACTACCCGGGCCTCGAGGTGGTCCGGCTGGCCCGGAACTACCGGTCCAAGGCCGCGGTGCTGACCCTGGCCAACACGGTCCGGCCGCAGTCCCCGGGCCTGGAGCTGGCGCTGACCTCGGACCGTGGGCCGGGCAGCCGTCCGCAGCTGGTCCGCTGCCACGACGAGGCCACCCAGGCCCGGGAGATCTGCGCCCGGGTGCTGGCCGCCCACGAGGCCGGCGCGGACCTGCGCGACCAGGCCGTGCTGATGCGCGCGGCCGGGCACAGCGACGTGCTGGAAGTCGAGCTGTCGGTGCGCGGCATCCCGTTCATCAAGTACGGCGGGCTGCGCTTCACCGAGGCGGCGCACGTGAAGGACTTCCTGGCCGCGGCCCGGGTGGTGGCCAACCCGGCCGACGACATCGCGTGGTTCCGGGTACTCCGGCTGCACGAGGGCGTCGGCCCGGTACACGCCCGCCGCGCGATGGATGCCTTGGGGCTGACAGAACCGGGACTCGCTGGAGAGGCGGGGTCCGCCGCAGGCGGGTTCCCGCCGAGCCAGCGTTCGGCGCGAAGCGGCGAGCGGGGGGTCCAGGGGGGTTCGTCGTCACGGGTTGAAATGGCGGGGGGTTCGGGGGGTCGTCCCCCCGGGCCAATACAGCAGCTGGCCGGGTCAGACCCCCTCGGCCGGTGGGCCGAGGCGGCGGCCGCGATGCCGGCCAAGTCCCGCGCCGCGGTGACCGCCACCCTGTCGGCCCTGGCCGGGGCGGCGGCCCTGGACCGGACGGCGGACCGGGCGACCGCGATCCTGGCGGCCCTGGACGCCCCGCTGCGCGGCCGATACCCGGATGCTGGCGTTAGGCTCAATGATCTCGCGCGGCTGGCCGACGCGGCGGCCACCCGGCCGTCGCTGCATGACGCGCTCGTAGAGCTGGCCCTCGACCCGCCCGTGTCGGCGTCGGACCTGGCCGGCCCACCGCGGCTGGACGAGGATTACCTGGTGCTGTCCACGATCCACTCGGCCAAGGGGCTGGAGTGGCCGGTGGTGCATCTGATGCACCTGGTGGACGGGGCGGTACCCAGCGACATGGCGCTGGGCAGCCCGGAGGGGCTGGCCGAGGAGCGGCGGCTGTTCTACGTGGCGGTCACCCGGGCCCGGGACGAGCTGTACCTGTACGCGCCGCTGCGGATGCACCTGCACCGGATGTCCGCGGACGACCGGCACGGGTACGCGCAGCTGACCCGGTTCCTCACCCCGGCCGCGCAGGCCGTGTGCGAGCCGGTGCAGGCCACGCCGCCGGAGCCGCTGGTGCCCACGATCGGGCCGCTGGCCGCGACCATCGACGCCGCGCTGGACTCGCTGTTCGGCCCGGCCTAAGCCGGGCGCGGATCACACGTCCGCGGCGTCCCAGCCCTTGACCACCAGGCCGTGCAGGTAGGCGGCCTGGCCGGCGTGCTGCAGGTCATCCGAGATCACGCTGACCAGCCGGACGCCCAGGGTGACCGGCGGCGACCAGGCCCGGTCCACGATGCGGTCCAGTTCTGGTTCGGTGAGGCCCTGCACGTAGCTGACGCTGTTGCGGTAGACGGCGTCGTGGTACCCGGTCAGCAGCTCGGCCGGGACACGGCAGGCCGCGACCTGCTCGGGGCTGTGCCCGTAGCCGGTGTCGGTGGGGAGGTAGGGCAGCCCGAACCGGTCGGCCCAGCCCTGCGCGATCCAGGCCTGCTCGGTGCCCGCGACGGCGGACACGTGATCGTCCTGGATCCGGGTCAGGTGCCAGACCAGCCAGGCGATGGAGTTGGCCTGCCCGGCCGGGCGGAAGGCCAGCTGGTCCCCGGTCAGCCCGCGGGAGACGTCGTGCACGACGCCGCGGACCCGGCCGAACGTATCAGCCAGCAGATCACCAAGGGTCATCCCGGTTCCTCGCTTTCTCGGCCGTGGGTATGACCCTACGACAGCCCGCGCAGCAGCCGGCGCGGGCGGGTCAGCCCGTACCGGTGCCGGGTCATCCCGGCCCACGGGTCGCCCGAGCGGGCCAGCTCGTCCAGCCGGGCGGCGATGTTCCGGATGGTCACGGCGCGCGCGGTCAGCCCGGGGTCGGCGACCTCGTCCCAGTGCAGCGGCACCGCCACCGGGGCGCCCGGGCGGGCGCGGACCGAGTAGGGCGCGACGGCGGTCTGCGCGTAGCCGTTCCGCATGATGTCCGCGTAGATGCGGTCCCCGCGGGCGTCCTTGCGCTGCTCGACGGTGACCAGGTCAGGCTCGGCCGCGGCCAGTACCCCGGCCACCTGGCGGGCGAACTCGCGTACCGCGTCGAAGTCCTCCCGGGCGTTCAGCGGGACCAGGACGTGCAGCCCCTTGCTCCCGGTGGTCTTGACGTACGAGGTCAGCCCCAGGTCGTCGGCCAGGATGGCGCGCAGCCGCAGCGCCACCGTGCGCACGTCGCCGAACCGGTCCTCGCCGGGCGGATCCAGGTCGAAGATCAGCTGGTCCGGCTGGTGCAGCGAGCCGGTCCGGCTGAGCAGCGCGTGCAGCTCGATGCAGGCCTGGTTGGCCAGGTACACCAGATCGGCTGGCTTCTCGGCGAGCACCTGGCATAGCTCGCCGCCGGCCTTGTCCACCGCGGCCCGCGGGATCCAGTCCGGGAAGTGCCGGCCGACGTTCTTCTGGAAGATCCGCTCCCCGGTGATCCCCTCCGGGTAGCGGGCCAGGGACAGTGGCCGGTCGCGCAGGTAGGGCAGCATCACCCCGGCGATGTCCCGGTAGTACCGGATCAGGTCGCCCTTGGTGATGCCGTCCGCGGGGAAGAGCACCTTGCCCGTGTTGGACAGCGGGACGGTCTGCCGTCCCACCCGGAGCTGCTCGCGAGCCGCGGTGTCAGCCATCGTCTTGTGGCACCTCCCTGATCACCTCGGCCGGGCTCTTGTCCCGGCGCAGGCCCTGGAACCGGGGGTGGCGCAGCTCTCCGGCGGTGGTCCACTCGCTGAACCCGACCTGCCCGACCAGTTGCGGCTCGGCCCAGTGCACGCCGTTCGGCCGGGGCAGCTCGCCCCGGCTGAACGGTGGCGTGTCCCGCTCCAGCTTGGTCAGCTCGCCGTGCAGCAGGCGCAGCGTGGCGGTGTTGAAACCGGTGCCCACCTTGCCCGCGTAAACCAGCTGCCCGTCGCTGTCGTAGTAGCCGATCAGCAGCGCACCCAGGCCGATCCGGGTGCCCTGCGGGTCGGTCCAGCCGCCGATCACGAACTCCTGGTTGTTCTCGCACTTGAACTTCAGCCAGTCCTTGGTCCGGCCGGACCGGTACGGCGCGTCGGCCCGCTTGGCGATCAGCCCCTCCCAGCCCAAGCGGCAGGCCTCCAGGTAGTACTGCTCGCCGTCCCGCACCCGGTGCTCGGTGTACTGCAGCGGGCCGCCGAACGACAGCAGGTCGCGCAGGTGCTGCTTGCGTTCCAGCAGCGGCAGCGGGCGCAGGTCCGTGCCGTCCGCCCACAGCACGTCGAAGATGTAGTACGTCACTGGCACCTGATGGAGCAGTTCGGGGCCTGGGTGGACGACCTGCATCCGCTGCTGCAGCTCGGCGAACCGGGTCTGCCCGTTCTCGAACGCGACCACCTCGCCGTCCACGATGAAATCGCTGGCCTGCTGGGCGGCCAGCGCCTCGGCCAGCTCCGGGTAGGTGCCGCTGACCACCTTCTGGTTCCGGGTCATCAGCCGGAGGTCCGCGCCGTCGCGGTACGTCAGGCACCGCTCGCCGTCCAGCTTGCGCTCGTAGATCCAGGCCAGGTCGGAGAATCTGTCCCTGGTCAGCGTGGCCAGCTCGGGATCCACCCAGTCCGGCCGCCGGTCCTGTCCGGCCATCCGCGTCCCCTCCGATCGTCGCCCGTCAAGGACAGCGTCTCATCCCAGAAATCAGGGCCTGGTCAGCCGGCCCGGTGGTTAGTGCGAGTCGCGGGTGACCTCGTGGCCGGTGGAGCCGGCCAGGAAGTCCAGGTCGGCGCCGCGGTCGGCCTGCATGACGTGGTCGATGTACAGGCGTTCCCAGCCGCGCCGCGGGGCCGGCAGCGCGGCGAGCATCGCGGCCGCGGGCGACCGGCTGGCCAGCTCGGCCGCGGGCAGGTCGATGTCCAGCCGCCGGCCGGGCACGTCCAGCACGATCGGGTCACCGTCCCGGACCAGCGCGAGCGGCCCGCCCGCCGCGCCCTCCGGCGCCACGTGCAGCACGACCGTGCCGTACGCGGTCCCGCTCATCCGGGCATCGCTGACCCGGACCATGTCGCGCACTCCGCGCGCGAGCAGCTTGGTGGGCAGCGGCGTGTTGCCCACCTCGGGCATGCCCGGGTAGCCGCGCGGCCCGCAGCCGCGGAGCACCAGCACACTGGACTCGTCCACGTCCAGGTCCGGGTCGTCCAGCCGGCGCCGCAGGTCCTCGATGCTGTCGAACACCACGGCCCGGCCGCGGTGCCGGAGCAGCTCCGGGGAGGCGGCCGCGGGCTTGATGACCGCGCCGCCGGGCGCCAGCGTGCCGCGCAGCACCGCGATGCCCGCCTGGTCCAGCAGCGGGTCGGTGCGCGGCCGGATCACCGTCTCATCCCAGATCCGGGCCTCGTCGAGTTGCCCGGTGAGCGGCCGCCCGGTCACGGTGACCGCGGCCGGGTCGAGCAGGTCGGCCACCTCGCGGAGCACCGCGAGCAGACCACCGGCCCGGAAGAAGTCATCCATCAGGTACTTGCCCGCCGGGGCCAGATCGACCAGCAGCGGCACCGCCGAGCCGATCTTGTCGAAATCATCCAGCGTCAGATCGACACCGGCCCGGCCCGCGATGGCCAGCAGATGCACCACCGCATTCGTCGAGCCGCCGATGGCGGCCAGCGCGACGATGGCGTTATGAAAAGAAGCCCGGGTCAGCACGGTGGAGGGGCAGCGGCCATCCTGCACCAGCTGCACGGCTAGCCGGCCGGAGCGGTGCGCCGCCTCCAGCAGCCGGCTGTCCGGGGCCGGGGTGCCGGCCACGCCGGGCAGCGTCATGCCCAGCGCCTCGGCCATGCAGGCCATGGTGGACGCGGTGCCCATCGTGTTGCAGTGCCCCTTGCTGCGGATCATGGCCGACTCCGAGGCGAGGAAGTCGGCTTCGGACAGCGTGCCGGCGCGGACCTCCTCGGACAGCCGCCACACGTCGGTGCCGCAGCCCAGCGGGGTGCCGCGGAAGTGGCCGGTGAGCATCGGGCCGCCCGGCACCACCACGGCGGGCAGGTCGACCGAGGCGGCCGCCATCAGCAGCGCCGGGATGGTCTTGTCGCAGCCGCCGAGCAGCACCACGCCGTCCACCGGGTTGGCCCTGATCATCTCCTCGGCGGCCATCGCGGCCAGGTTGCGCCAGAGCATCGCGGTGGGCCGGACCTGGGTCTCGCCCAGCGACATCACCGGCATGTCATGCGGGATGCCGCCCGCCGCCCAGACGCCGGCCTGCACGCTGGCCGACACCTCGTTCAGGTGCTTGTTGCAGGGGCTGAGGTCGGAGGCGGTGTTGGCGATGGCGATGTGCGGGCGCCCGCTGAACGCCTCGCCGGGCAGGCCGCGTCGCATCCAGGCGCGGTGGATGTAGGAGCCGCGGTCCGGGCCCGCGTACCACTGGGCATTACGGTACTGGCGCATGCTGGGCAGGCTAACGTGCGGCCGCCGGGCCGCACTATCCCGCGGCCGCGCAGCTGATGCAGGTGCGGGCCGCGGGGCGGGCGGCCAGCCGGGCCGGGGCGATCGGCTGGCCGCACCGTTCGCAGATCCCGTAGCGGCCCCCGGCCAGCCGGGCCAGCGCCTGGTCCAGGTCGGCCAGGTGCTCGCGGGCCTGGTCGAGCAGCGCGGCCAGCTGCGCCCGCTCGAACGCGATGGTGGCGCCCTCGGGATCGTGTTCGTCGTCGGCGCCGACCAGCGCGGCCGAGTCCACGATGCCCTCGAAGTCACGGCGCAGCGCGGCCATCCGGTCCAGGGTCGCGGCCCGCTCGGCGTCCAGCGCGGCCCGGATCTCGGCGTCCGGCAGCTCACTCATGTGACCGGGGCGGGTCCGGTGCTCGCCTGGGCGGGCCCGGTGCTGGCCTGGGCGGTGCCCGCCGGGGCGGCGGCGGCCGGGGCCGGGCCGGCCGGGGGCTGCTGGGCCGCGGCGCTCTCGTGCAGGTCGTGCAGGGCCTGCGCGGTGCGCAGCGAGGTGTCCAGGGCCAGCGAGCGGGGTTCTTCCTCGCCGCGCAGCACGGCCTGGATGTGCCGGATGGCCGCGGTGAACGGCTGCTCGCCGCCGGCGGCCGGGTAGTTGCGCGGCGGCTTCCCGGCCGCGGCGACCTGGAACGTGTCCTCGGCCCGGGGGTGGTAGGGCGCGGTGATGTTGATCTGCCCGCGGCTGCCCAGCAGGCGGGCGAACGTGTCATCCGCACGGCGGAACCCGCAGGACAGCAGCAGCCGCTTGCCGCCCGGGAAGCCCAGGCTGCCCTGGGTTTCCACGTCCACCCCGGCGCCGCCCTCGATGGAGGCCGCCCAGGCCGACTCGTGCGGGGCGGTGAACAGCTCGCCGGCCAGCCGGACCGGGTAGCAGCCGACGTCGTTGAGCGCGCCGCCGGCCAGGTCGGGGCGCAGCCGGATGTTGTCCGGGTTGGTCAGCTCGAAGTGGAAGTTGGCCTGGATCTCGCGCAGCTCGCCGATGGCGCCGTCCGCGAGCAGGCCGCGCAGCTGGGCCAGTTGCGCCTGGAACGGGAAGACGAACGCCTCCCAGAGCAGCGTCCCGGTCTCCTGGGCGACCGCGAGCACGTGCCGGGTCTCAGCCAGCGTGCCGCACAGCGGCTTCTCGCAGAGCACCGGCTTGCCCGCGCGCAGCGCCTTGATCGTCCACTCGGCGTGCAGTGCGTTGGGCAGCGGCAGGTAGATCGCGTCCACCCCGGGATCGTCGAGCAGCGCCTGGTAGCCCTGGACGGCGCGCCCGATGCCCTGGCTGGCCGCGTAGTCCTGGGCCCGGGCCAGGTCCCGGCCGGCCACCACGGCGGCGGTCCCGCCCGCCTCCCGCAGCGCGGGCAGGAACTGCTTCCGCGCGATGCCGGCCGTGCCCATGATGCCCCAGCGAATCTCACCCGTCCCTGGCATCTCTTCACGGTAGACCGCGCAGGTAGATCTCGCCTGCGGCAGGGCAGCCACGTAGCCTGAAACCTCGGGTGCCGGAAACGGCGCGCTGGCCTTCCCTGGAGTGAGGCACACGATGGCAGTCGTATTCGGTGGCGTGGGCGTGGCCCTGGTCACGCTGTTCGGCGCGGACGGCGAGATCGATCCGGTCGCGACCGGCAAGCACGCGGCCGACCTGGCCACCCGGGGGGTGACCAGCGTGCTGGTGTGCGGCACCACCGCGGAGGCGGCCACGCTGACCGAGGCGGAACGGGTGATGCTGATCGAGGCGGTGCGCGCGGCGCTGCCGGACAGCGTGCCGGTGATCGCGGGGACCGGCGCCCCGTCCGCCCGGCAGGCCGTCACGCTGACCAAGACCGCCGTCGCCGCCGGGGCCGATGCCGTGCTGACCTGGTGCCCGGTCAGCACGGGCGGCCCGCTCAGCCCGGCCGCGCTGGCCGGCTTCTACGCCGAGATCGCCGACGCGGCCGCGGACCGCCCGGTGCTCGCGTACCACAACCCGTTCATCACCAGTGCCGCGATCCCGGTGGCCGACCTCGGCGCGCTGCCGGTGGTCGGCCTCAAGGATTCCTCGGGCCGCCCGGACCGGCTGCTGGACGAGCTGGCCAGCTATTCCGGTGACACCTACGTCGGCTCGGCCGGCTTCCTGGCCCTGGCCGGGCCGATGGGCGCGGCCGGTGCGCTGCTGGCCCTGGCCAACGTGGCGCCGGAGGGGTGCGTAGCCGCGTTCGGCGGGGATATCGCGGCGCAGCGTGACCTGACCGGGCCGCATCTGGCCGTGTCCCGCGGCGGCATACCGCAGCTCAAGCAGATGCTGGCCGAGGCAGCCGGGCTGTCGCCGGTCTGCCGGATCTGGTAGCGGCCGCCCGTGACACAGGGGCTGGCCGGACTGCGGCGCGGGCTGGCGGTGCCGCCTTTCACCGCCGACCCGGCCGACATCATCGGCCTTGGGCTGGCCGCCGAGCAGGGCGGCTTCGACGGGTTCTTCCTCTGGGACCACCTGGTGCACGACGACACCGGTGACGGGCCGCCGGTGCTGGACCCGTGGCCGCTGCTGGCCGTGCTGGCCAGCCAGACGTCGCAGATCCGGCTGGGCACCCTGATCACCCCGGTGCCGCGGCGCCGGCCATGGCAGCTGGCCAAGGAGACCGTCACCGTGGACCGGCTGAGCGACGGGCGGCTGATCCTCGGCGTGGGCATCGGCTCGCCTCCCTATGCCGACTTCGGCATCTTCCACGAGCCGACCAGCAACCGGGTCCGCGCCGAACTGCTCGACGAGGGGCTCGAGGTGCTGACCGGGCTGTGGACCGGGGACCGGTTCGCGTTCCGCGGTGAGCACTTCACCGTCGAGCCGGTCCGGTTCCGCCCGGTGCCGGTGCAGGAGCCGCGCATCCCGATCTGGGTCGGCGGGGTGCTGCCCGCGGCCGGGCCGGTGCGGCGCGCCTGCCGGTGGGACGGGATGGTGCCGCTGCGCTGGCACGATGACGGGCTGGGCCGGCCGTCCCCCGACGACATCGCCGGGGTCCGTGGCCAGGCCCAGCTGGCCCGGGGCAGCGCGGCCGGTTTCGACCTGGTGGTCTGGGCCGATCTGGAGCAGGAGCCGGGCGAGGTGGCCGCCCTGGCGCCGGACTACATCACGGCCGGCGCCACCTGGTGGGTGGAGAGCGCGCGGTCCGGCTCTGGCTGGCTGGACGAGGCCACCGAGCGCGTCGCCCGCGGCCGCTGAACCACCTACGTGGTGATCACGACTTTCTTGATCGCGGTGCGGGCTGGCTGGGGGCAGCAGAACAACTTGCGGCCGGGGTGGTGCGGGGGTTTGTATATCGGCTGGTCAAATTGGGTATACCTGTGGTTTACCCGGCGGTAACAGGGGCGTTCCGCAGGACGGCTGGTCAGCGCCGGGGCCCAGGAGGTGACCGATGGGTCCGGAACGGGGGATTGGCTCAGCCGGCGGTGTTGGCCCGGGAGGTCGAGCACCCGGAACCCCGCGATCGGCCCTGCGCGCCGAGGCCGGCGTGGCCAGCCTGGCCAGCCCGGTCGGCCCGGTCGGCCCGGTCCGCCCGGCCGCCCCCAGCCCGGCGGGCCCGGTGGGCCCGGTCGGCACACACCCGCGGGAGCGGGTCGGGCTGGTGCTGGGGGCGGGGGGCGTGGTCGGGGCGGCC
This sequence comes from uncultured Actinomycetes bacterium, assembly GCA_963717125.1. Taxonomy (GTDB): domain Bacteria; phylum Actinomycetota; class Actinomycetes; order Streptosporangiales; family Streptosporangiaceae; genus RYN-230. Next base: position 201,629 of record CAVQVG010000015.1, on the reverse strand, counting down.
TGGATGACGGGTGCGCTGCAGGCCGTCCAGGACCGGCTGCCCCGGGCGATCAACGACATCGACCTGATCGTGGGCACCAGTGCGGGCAGCGTGCTGGCCGCCGCGCTGCGCTGCGGGGTCAGCCTGGACGAGATGATCGCGCTGCAGCGTGGTGACGAGGTCCGCTGGCTGCGCGAGGCGGGCGTCGGCGACCTGGACGAGGGGCCGCTGCCGCCGCGGCCGCAGTGGCGAGCCGGCTCGCCCCGGCTGATCCTGCACACGCTGCGGGCCCCGCACCGGGTGCACCCGGGGGTGGGCGTCAGCGCGTGGCTGCCCCGCGGCCGGGCCCGGCACGAGACCTTGCACGCCATGGTCCAGGCGCTGCAGCAGCACGCACCCTGGCCAGTGGCCGGCTGGGTGGGCACCCCGACCTGGATCGTGGCCGTGGACTACGACTCCGGGCGGCGGGTTATCTTCGGCCGGGACCGCGCCCCAGAGGCCGAACTAGCGGACGCCGTGGTGGCCTCGTGCTCGATCCCGGGCTGGTACGTGCCCCGGGACATCGGCGGGCGGCGCTACGTCGACGGCGGCGTCCGGTCGCCCACCTCGCTGGCCGTGCTGGCCCGGGCCGGCGTGGCCGAGGCGTACGTGCTGACCCCGATGGCCAGCCTGGTCACCGACCGGCCCGCCACCCGGCTGGAGCGGCTGGAGCGGCGGCTGCGCGGGCTGGTCACCCGGTCGCTGCTGCGCGAGGCGCAGGCGCTCCGGGCCCAGGGCATCCGCGTCACCCTGCTCACCCCCGGGCCGGAGGACCTGGCCGCGATGGGGGTGAACATGATGGACCCCAGCCGCCGCGCGGCCACCCTGGAGACGTCGCTGCGCACCTCCGCCGCGGCCTTCGCGGCCAGCGAGGCGCAGGTGGCCTAGCCGGCACCACCGGCCGGGATGAGCTGGTACTCATCCAGGCTGACCCGCCGGGTGGCCTGCCGGAAGCCACGCACCGACCCGGGCCAGAGCGTCGGGTTCCGCCCGTCGGCGGCCAGGTACCAGCTGGTGCATCCGCCGGTTAGAGATGACGGGCCAGTTGGTGGCGTTCGGAAAGATGGGTCAGGTAGGAGCGGATCTCGGGCTGCCGCGAGAAGCTGTGCGACCAGCCGGGGTTGGGCGCGAACGAGAACGAATACAGGTGCGAGGGGATGTCGCAGGTGCAGCCCGGGTAGGTGTTGTCCCGCCAGGTGCCGCCGACCGAGGCGGCGCGCTCCAGGATGACGAAATCGGTCCGGCCCGCCTGGCGCAGCCGGATGCCGGCGCCTACGCCGCTGAAGCCGGCTCCGATGACCGCGACCCGCACGTGTTCCGGCAGCGGGGCAGGGTCCGCGCCGGTCACCTGCTCCCTTTCGGCCCGCTCGCGCGCTCGCCGGTGCGCAGGGTGAGCAGCGGGCGCCCGCTGGGCACCTGCGCGTTCGGGTCGGGCCTGATCCCGGCCTCGTGCAGTACGCCGGTCAGCGCGGACCAGATGAGCTGGCTGACGTACTCGGTGACGTAGGCCCGGCTCATCGAGCGCCGCTCCAGCCACCATTCCGCGGTGGACCGGACCAGCCCGGTGATGCCGTATCCCCAGGGCTCGGCCGCGCCGGAGTCCAGGCCGAACGCGCGCAGGTAATCGCCGTAGATCGCGGTCAGCGTCGTGGCGATCGACTCGCGCAGCCGGGTGACCGCGCTCGGCTCCCCGGGGCCCTCGGTGTTGCCCTGCCGGATGATCAGCCGGTACAGCTCGGGATTCTCGTCCACGAACGCGAAGTAGGCGCCAACGCCGCCGCGGACCCGGGCCAGGGCCGGGCCGTCCGCCAGGATGGGCGGGATGACCCGCTCCTTGATCATCACCAGGCCGTGCTCGGCCAGCGCCTCGACCAGAGCGGCCTTGTCGGCGAAGTAGCGGTACAGCACCGGCTTGGTCACGCCGGCCTCGGCGGCCACGGCGTCCATCAGCACGTCCGGGCCATCGGTGCGGAGCACCCGGAGGCCGGCCGCGACGAATTCGGCCCGGCGCCGTTCCCGGTGCGCGTCCCACCTGTCCTTCCGGCCGTCGCTCATCTCACCCTTAAGCTTGACACCTCCGGCCACAAGCCTGCATGCTACCAAAAGTAACTGTTACCTCAAGTCATACCAAGATGGCGTGCGGGAGCAGGTACACCGGCGTGCTGGGGCGGGTGGCTGCCGCGCAGGCATCCGCCAGCCAGGTTGCACCACCGCCGCGGTGGGTGCCCGGGGAACTGGGTGCCGGGGAGCCGTGGCGGTGTGCGCGTGAGGGACCTGGCCCGGCCGCCGGAGGGAGGACAATTCCGGGGGGCTGGCGCCCGCCGCTGGGCACCCGCTTCGCCTGGTGGCGACGGCCCGGACACCCGGGAGAGGCCATCCACCGATCGGCGTCGCTGGGGGAGGAACAGCGCACCTTCCCCAGCGGCGCTTTTGACGTGTCCGAGGGCGGCACCGCTGGTGACGTAGCCGAGAGCGGGACCGCCCATCGCGATGGTGCGATCTCATCGGTGAGATATCGTGGGGGGTATGGACGTGAGTGCCGAGGCTGAGCCGTCCGCGGCCACTGCGGCCACTGCGGCCACTGCGGCCGTGGGGGCCGCTGGGGCCGGGGAGGAGCAGCGGCCGCTGCCGATGCTGCCCGGGTTCCGCGACATGGCGCTGCGCCGGATGGCGGGTGAGCGGCGGCGGCTGGTCGCCGAGCTGGCCGCGCAGCGGCAGTCGGCTGGGCTGTCGCAGACCCAGGTGGCCGCGCGGATGGGTACGTCCCAGTCGGCGGTCGCCCGGATCGAGGCGGCCGGCGCCGACGTGCGCGCCTCCACGCTGGAGCGGTACGCCGCGGCGGTAGGCAGCCACCTGAGCTGGCGGCTGCAGGCGGGCATGCCGGATCAGCCCGCCTCCGGAGAGTCAGGAGGTACCCGATGAGAGTCCCGCGCGCCGATTCGTTCCCAAGGCGGCCGGGTGTGCCGGGCCACCCGGGCCACCCGGGCCAGCCAGGCCAGCCGGGTTACCCCGGTCAGCCGGGTTACCCCGGTCAGCCGGGCTACCCGGGGCAGCCAGGCCGTCCCGGCGCGGTGCCGCCGCCCGGGGCACCTGGCTGGCCGGCGCCGCCCCACCCGCCCGCCGGGCCGCCGGCCTACCTGCCAGCCGCCCCATCCCGCGGCCGGACCGACCAGGGGGACTGGCCGGGACGGGTCTACCAGCGGCTGCTGGAGCAGCGCATCGTGCTGGCGTCCGGGCACCTCGACGGCGAGGCGGCCACCGTGCTGTGCGCTCAGTTGCTCACCCTGGACGCCGAGGGGGACAGCCCGGTCCGGCTGGAACTCCAGGGCCTGGACGCCGAGCTGCCGGCCGCGCTGACCGTGATGGGCGTGCTCGACGTGCTGCGCGTGCCGGTGACCGGGTACGTGGCCGGCCAGCTGGGCGGCGCGGCCATCGGCGTGCTGGCGGCCTGCACGCACCGGCTCGCCTACCCGAGTGCGGTGCTCTCGCTGGCCGAACCCAGGCTCAACCTGGACGGCACCGCCACCGAGGTGTCCACGCAGCAGGAGCAGGTCGCGACCATGCTGGACACGCTGTACATCCGGCTGGCCGAGGTGACCGGCCGCGAGGTTGACGAGATCCGCGGCGATGCCCGGCGCGGGCGGTTCTTCACCGTGACCGAAGCGGTCAGCTACGGCCTCATCGAAGCCGAGGCCACCGCGGAGGCCCGGCGCCCGGGTCGATGACCAGGACCCCGGCGGCCCGGCAGGCCCGGCAGGCCCGGCAGGGGCGGCAGGGGCGGCCGGGCCTGCCGGCTCGGGAGGCCGCGGACAGCGCGTTCATCCGGGCCAACACCAGGCTGGCCGCGCCGCCGCTGCTCCCGGAGATCCAGGTCTACGTGGCCCGCGACGCGATCGAGCTGTGGGAGCGGACCGAGCAGCAAGCGGCCGCGCCGGACGGGGCCGCCCCGCCGGAGCTGCCGCCGCCGTTCTGGGCTTTCCCGTGGGCCGGCGGCCAGGCGCTGGCCCGGTACCTGCTCGACCACCCCGGCCGGGTCCGCGGCCGGACCGTGCTGGACTTCGCCGCGGGCTCCGGGCTGGTCGCGATCGCCGCGGCGCGGGCCGGCGCGGCGGCGGTCCGGGCCAGCGAGACCGACCCGCTGGCCATCGGGGCCATCGGGCTCAACGCGGCGGTGAACCGGGTCCGGGTGGACGCGGCGCTCGGCGACCTGCTGGACGGCCCGGCTCCGGCGGTGGACCTGCTCCTGGCTGGGGACGTGTTCTACGAGCGGGCGTTCGCCGAGCGGCTGCTGCCCTGGCTGGCCCGGGCGCGGGCGGCCGGTGTAGAGGTGCTGGTTGGCGACCCGGGCCGGGCCTACCTGCCCCGGGACCGCTGCACCGAGGTCGCCGCGTACGAGGTCCCGGTGCCGCGCGCCCTGGAAGACGCCGACGTCAAGCACACCACCGTGTGGCAGCTCCGCTGAATTACCTCAGCGCGGTGCATTGTGCCTCGCCCGTGCGGCACGATGCACCGCACTAACGGCCGGGCCGGGTCAGCGGGCACGGTCGCGAGCGGCGGCCACCACGGCCTGGCCCAGGCTGATCCCGCCGTCGTTGGGCGGCACCCGGGAGTGGGTCAGCACCCGGAACCCGGCCGCTTCCAGCAGGCTGGTCACGGTCCCGAGGAGCAGCAGGTTCTGGAACACGCCGCCGGACAGCGCAACCGTGCCCAGCCCGGACGACTCGCGCAGCAGCAGGCACGCCGCCACGATCAGGTCGGCCACCCCGCGGTGGAACCGGGCGCTGATGACGTCCACGGGCTGCCCGGCCAGCAGGTCCCCGGCGGCCGCCCGGACCAGGTCGCCGCCGGCCACGCTGAACGGCCGGCCGGGGGTGAGACGGGCCGGGTAGCCGGGCTGCGCCGGGCTGGCCCACGCGAGCTGCTCCAGCTCCACCGCGGCCTGGCCCTCGTAGTTGATCGTGTCGCGCACCCCGAGCAGCGCGGCGACCGCGTCGAACAGCCGCCCGGCGCTGGACGTGAGCGGCGAGTTGACCCCGCGCCGGGCCATCGCCAGCACGTCGGCCCAGGCCGCCTCGTTGCGCGCGGCCACGGCCAGGCCGTCGGGCAGCGCGCCGGGGAAGGCCGCGTCCAGGTACACCGCGGCCATCCGCCACGGCTGCCGGATCGCGGCCGCCCCGCCGGGCATGGGCAGGCCGGCCAGCGATCCGCCGCGCTCCGCCGCGGCCAGGTCGGCGACCAGGAACTCGCCACCCCAGATCGTGCCGTCCGGGCCGAACCCGGTGCCGTCGAACGCCACCCCGATGACCGGCCCGGCCGCGTCGTTGTCGGCCAGGCAGGACGCCACGTGCGCGTGGTGGTGCTGCACGCCGACCAGTTCGGCGCCGGGCCGGTCCAGCGCGTACTTGGTGGACAGGTACTCCGGGTGCAGGTCGTGCGCGACCAGTTCCGGGGTGACGTCGAAGAGCCGCTGGAAGTGCTCGATGCCCTCGGTGAACGAGCGCAGCGTCTCGTAGTTCTCCAGGTCCCCGATGTGCTGGGAGAGGAACGCGTGCTGCTCGCGGCCCAGGCAGAACGTGTTCTTCAGCTCCGCGCCGCAGGCCAGCACCGGCCGGGCGAACCGGTGCCGGACAGCCAGTGGCTCCGGCGCGTAACCCCGGGACCGGCGCAGCACGGTCGCCCGGCCGCGGAACGGCCGGACCACCGAATCGTCGGTCCGGACATGGATCGGCCGGTCGTGGGTGAGGAAGCGGTCGGCGATGCCGCTGAGCCGGGCCAGCGCGTCGTCGTCGCGATACGCGATCGGTTCGTCGGAGACGTTTCCGCTGGTCAGCACCATGGGGTGCGGGAAGTCGCGGAGCAGCAGGTGATGCAGCGGGGTGTACGGGAGCATGATGCCGAGCTGCCGGTTGCCCGGCGCGACCGCGTCCGCGACCGGGCTGGGCCGGCCGCGGCCGCGGCCCGCCTGGGCAGCAGCACGATCGGCCGCCGCGCGCTGGTCAGCAAGGATTCGGCCAGCTCATCCACGTGGCACAACTGGCGGGCCGCGGCGAGGTCGGGCACCATCACCGCGAACGGCTTGTCCTCGCGGTGCTTGGCCGCGCGCAGCCGGGCCGCGGCGGGCTGGCTGCGCGCATCGACCGCCAGGTGGTACCCGCCCAGCCCCTTGACCGCCAGCACCTGCCCGTCCTGCAAGACCTGCACCGCCCCAGCCAGGGGATCATTAGTTTGCTTAACGCCCCTGCCCGGCTGGTGGGGCGGGCGGTGGGAGTCCGGGTCGGGGTGGGTGGCTGGAGTGCCGGTGGCATCGACCAGCCGGAGTAGCGGCCCGCAGTCTGGGCAGCAGACCGGCTGGGCGTGGAACCGCCGGTTGGCCGGGTCGTCGTATTCCGCGCGGCACGCCGCGCACATCGCGAAACCGGCCATGGTGGTCAGCGGCCGGTCGTAGGGCACGTCGCGGACGATGGTGAATCGCGGTCCGCAGTTCGTGCAGTTGATGAACGGGTACCCGAACCGCCGGTCCGCCGGGTCGGCGAGTTCCCGCAGGCAGTCCGCGCAGGTCGCGGTGTCCGGGGAGACCAGCGCGCGGCGGCGGCCCACCGGGTCGCTGGGCACCGGTTGGCTGGCAACAATGGCGAACCCGGCGCGGCCGTCCGGCGCGATGGGCTGCGCGGTCACCCGCTCCACCTGGGCCAGCGGCGGCGCGTCCCGGACCAGCGCGGCCAGGAAGTCCTGCACCCCGGCTGCGGGCCCCTCCACCTCGGCGAACACGCCATCGGCGTCGTTGCCCACCCAGCCGGCCAGACCCAGTCTGGTGGCCAGGGAGTAGACGAACGGGCGGAACCCGACTCCCTGGACCACGCCCTCTACCCGGATGGACGCCCGGACCGTGCTGGTCACGGACCCAGTCTGCCCGGTTTCCCGGTCCGCCCGCAGCCGCCGGGCCGGCCGGCGGCGGCAGTACACGGGCAGGGCGTTCAGAAAAATGATCGCCGGGCCATTAGGTTATTTGATCCGGGCCATTACCCCGGGTGCGGTCTGTCCGCGGGGGCGAGGGCCTCTGACTTTCCTGAAGGTAAGGGTCATCTGGCAGGTGGCCGAATTTACCCGGTCAGGCACTACTTGTGGTGTTCTGGCCCTAGCACGATCTCACCTGGTAACGGCAGAGTGGGGGGTGCCATTCGGGGTTCTACCGCACCGTGATGGGAGAGGTGCCATGTTCGGCAGTAGCCCGCCCGCCCTCCGCGCGGCACCGGACACCGCCACCATGGTCCTGCCCGCCTGGCCGCGCGGCGCCCCCGCGGACGCCCGCCCAGCAGGCACGATGGCGCAGCTGGCGGGGCAGGGCGCCTGGCTGGTGGCCACGCCGAAGCGGCGGGTGTTCCCGGGGCGGCCCGATCAGGTGGCCCAGGCCCGGCGGTTCGTGGCCCGGATGCTGGACGGCTGCCCGGTCGCCGACGATGCCCAGCTGTGCGCGTCCGAGCTGGCCAGCAACGCGATCCGGCACACCAGGACCGGCCGCCGGAGCGGAAAGTTTCAGGTCGTGGTGTGGCGCGGCCGGGCGTCGGCGTGCGTGGCCGTGCTCGACGACGGGTCGGACAGCACGCCGGTGCCGACCGCCAGGACAGCCGGGACGCTGGCCGAGTCGGGTCACGGCCTGCTCGCGGTGCAGACGCTGGCCGCGTGGTGGGGTCACCGCCTGTACCGGGACGGCGCCGCCCGGGGTACCGCCGTCTGGTTCCGGCTGGACTGGAACCCTGTTGCATAGTGAGACCGGCCGGTCTAACTAGGGACCATTGGCACTGGGCATGTCCGGTCCCGTGGGTCATAGTGTCCGGGTGTCCGAGACGGGCCCGGTGCAGCGGATTGACCGGCCGCCCCGCGCGCTGCGGGCGGTCGGTGGCTCGCGGCGCACCCGTCCCGACCTCGATGTCCCGATCGAGACCAAGCTGCACCCGCCCACGGCGCGGGTGGAGTGGGTGCCGCGGCGGGAGCTGGTCAGCCAGCTCGCGGCCACCCCGGCCAAGCTCGTGCTGGTCGAGGCGCCCGCGGGGTTCGGCAAGACCACGCTGATCGCGCAGTGGTGGTCCAGCCCCACCGAGCGGCGCCCGTTTGCCTGGCTCTCCCTCGACCGGGGCGACGACGACCCCGGCCGGCTGTGGTGGCATATCGCGTGCGCGCTGTACCGGGCGTGCCCCGGCCTGGACTGCGCGGAGGTGCTGCGGGCGCTGCGCAGGCAGGCCCCGGACATCGAGCACACGGTGCTGCCGATGCTGATCAACGCGCTGGCCGCGCTGCCCGACGAGGTGGTCCTGGTCCTCGACGACTACCACGTGATCAGGGAACGGGCCTGCCTGGAGCAGACCGCGTCGTTCCTGGTCCATCTGCCGGCCACGGTCCAGCTCGTGGTGAGCACGCGGGCCACCCCGCCGCTGCCGCTGGCCCGGCTGCGGGCGGCCGGCGACATGGTCGAGATCGGCATGCGCGAGCTGCGCTTCGCGGGGCCGGACGCGGCCGCGTTCCTGCACGCGGTCGGCGGCATCGAACTGAACCGGCCGGAGCTGGCCCAGATCGTGGACCGGACCGAGGGCTGGCCGGCCGGGCTGTACCTGGCCGCGCTGTCGCTGCGCAACCATCCCTCGCCGGCCGGTTTCATCCGCGACTTCACCGGCGACAACCGGTTCATCATGGACTTCCTGGCCGAGGAAGTGCTCGGCCAGCAGCCACCGGAAATCCGCCAGTTCCTGGCCCGGACCTCGGTCCTCGAGAGGTTCTGCGCGCCGCTGTGCGAGGCGGTGACCGGCGCGGCTGGCGCGGCGGAGATCATCGACGTGCTGGAGCGGGAGAACCTGTTCGTGGTGCCGCTGGACGAGACCCGGCACTGGTTCCGCTACCACCACCTGTTCCGGCAGGTGCTGCGCACCGAGCTGGCCGGCACCGAGCCGGATCAGGTACCGGTGCTGCACCAGCGGGCGTCCGCCTGGCACCGCGCGTCGGGCTCGGTGGGCGAGGCGGTGCAGCACGCGCTGGCCGCCGGGGACGCGGCCGAAGCGGTCGGCCTGGTTGCCCAGCACTGGTACGCCTACGTCAACGAGGGCCGGGCCGGGACGGTACGCGGCTGGCTGGGCTCGCTCAGCGACGACCAGATCGCCGCCAACCCACTGGCCGCGCACTGCGCGGCCTGGGCCGCCGCGCTGTCCGGTGAGCCGGAACCGGTCCGCCGCTGGCTGCCGGTGATCGAGGCGGCGCCGGAGCACGGCATGCTGCCGGACGGCATCCAGTCCATGGCCTCCTCGGCCGCGCTGCTCCGCGGCGTGTACGGGTTCGACGGGCTGGGCATCATGCGGCAGTGCGCCGACGCCGCGGTCAGCGCCGAAGACGACCCGCGCTCGCCGTGGCGCACGCTGGCCCTGGCCGCCCACGGGTTCTGCCTCTACCTGTCCGGCGAGCTGGAGGCGGCGGTGCCGCCGCTGGAGCAGGCCGTGGCCAGCGACGGGTCGGCCACGCTGATCGGCGTGCTCGCCTACGCCGCGCTTTCCCTGGCGTCGCTGGACCTCGGCCAGCCGGCCCGGGCCCGGGAGCTGGCCCTGGCCGCCCGGCGGCTGGCCGTGCAGGATGACCTGGCCGAGACCCCGCAGAGCTCGCTGGCGTACACCGCGACCGGCGCGGTGTACGCCGCTGAGGGCCGGTGAAGGAGAGCCGGAACGAGCTGCGCCACGCCGTCCGGGTCCGCCGCCGGTTCCCCGGGCTCAGCCCGTGGGCCACGCTGGAAGCCACGCTGCGGCTCGCCGACGTGCTGCTCGCGCTGGGCGACAGCGACGGCGCCGCGGAATTGCTCAGCGAGGCGGAGGGCGTGCTCACCCTGTTCCCGGACGGCACCGGCTGCCTGCAGACCCGGCTGGGCCGGCTCCGGCGGCAGGCCGTCCCGGCCCGGAAAGCCCGCCCGGAGGGTGGCCTGACCGAACGCGAGGAAAACGTGCTGCGCCTGCTCCGCGGCTCGCTGTCGCTACGTGAGATCAGCCGCGAGCTGTACGTGTCGCCGAACACGATCAAGACGCACGCGCAGGCGATCTACCGCAAGCTGGGCGTGTCCAGCCGGGACGACGCGGTGCGGCGCGGCCGGGAGATCGGCGTGCTCTGAGCGGGTGCCGAAGGCGGCGCTGGGGCGGGCCCGATGGCCCGCCCCAGCGCCCTGCCCTGGCAGCCCTCAGGCCGCGAGGACCTTGGCCTTCTCGCGCTCGAATTCCTCCGGGCTGAGCACGCCGCGGTCGCGCAGGTCGGCCAGCTTGGCCAGCTGGTCCGCGGTGCTCCCGTCCCCGCCGCCGTCGGCGGCCGACGGGGCCGCGTGCCGCCCGTAGCTGGCGTAGAACGCGTCGGCTTCGCGCTGCGCCTGCTTGACCTGCCGATCATGCATCGAGCCACCCCGGACGATCAGGTAGACCAGCACCCCGACCAGCGGGATGAGCAGGACGAACAGGAACCACAGGGCCTTGGCCCAGCCGGATAGATCATGGCTGCGGAAGATGTCGATGAAGATCATGATCAGGATCCAGATCCAGATCACCCAGAGGAAGAACTCGATGATCGTCCAGAAAATATCCAGTACCGGATAGTTGGACGCAACGGCGAGTGGCATTCTGTCTCCTTTGCGCCTGGACGCTCCACGTTCAGGCGGTTGGGCGGAGGCCCGGTACGTTCAGCATTGGCGCGCGGGCAACACGCGGCATCACCCGTCACGGGTGAGTCGATTTGGCCCAGCAGGCCGTGCCGCATCGCGCTCGTGGGCGTTAAATGCCAGTTAACGCCGATTTTTTGAGCACGATCAAGGCCGCGGCTGGCGAGGCCGGCGGGGTGCTGGCGGAGCCAGTCGTACCAGCCGGGCAGGCCCTCGCCGGTGCGGGCCGAGACCGGCAGGATCCGGGTCCGCGGGCTGACCCGGGCCAGGTCGGCGGCGTGCCGCGCGGTGTCGAAGTCCAGGTAGGGCAGCAGGTCCACCTTGCTGAGCAGGACGAGATCCGCGTCCCGGAACATCTGCGGGTACTTGGCCGGCTTGTCGGCGCCTTCGGTGACCGAGGAGATGACCACCCGGGCCGCCTCGCCCAGATCGAACAGGGCCGGGCAGACCAGGTTGCCGACGTTCTCGATGACCAGCAGCGAGCCAGGCTCCGGGCCGAGCGCGCGCAGCCCGCGGGCCACCATGCTGGCGTCCAGGTGGCAGCCGGCCCCGGTGTTGATCTGCGCGACCGGGCAGCCGGCCGCCTCGATCCGGGCCGCGTCCAGGGTGGTCTCCTGATCCCCTTCGATGACCGACAGCCCCAGTTCGGGGCCGGCCTTCCCGGGCCGTGCGCTCGAGCAGCGTCGTCTTCCCGGCCCCCGGCGAGCTCATCAGGTTGATCGCGAGGATGCCGCGTTCGGCCAGCCAGGCCCGGTTGGCTTCGGCCAGGCGGTCGTTCTTGGCCAGCACCTTCTGCTGCAGCACGATGGTGCGACCGTGCTCATGCTCATGCTCATGCTCATGCCCGTGCTCATGGTCATGGTCATGGTCGTGTTCGTGGTCGTGGTCGTGGCTGGGCTGGTGCAGGCGGTCCGGCCCGAGCACCCGGACCCTGGCCTCGTCGCCGCAACCACAGGTCGCGCACATGTCAGGAAGCCACCTCCACGGCGGTGATCCGCAACTCGGCGCCGGTCAGCACGGACACGGCCGGGCTGCCGCAGCCGCACACCGGGATCGGCCCGTCCGGCTCGAACTCCCGGCCACAGTCCGCGCACTGGCAGCGGGGGCTGGGCTGGCTGATCTCCAGCCGGGCGCCGGCCAGGTTGGTCCCCTCGGTCACCAGATCGAAGCAGAACCGCACCGAGTCCGCGACCACGCCGGACAGCGCGCCGATCTCCAGGTACACGCAGCGGACGGTGGCGTCGGGCAGCCGCTCGGTGACGGCCTGCACGACGCTCTCGGTGATGGCCAGTTCGTGCATGCGCGCCCCGTGGTCAGCAGATCCGCGGCAGTGGGTCACCGACCAGCAGGTCCACGATCCGGGTGCCGCCGAACGCGGTCTTCAGCAGCACGGCGCCCGGCGGCTCCGCGGTGACCTCGCCGATGACCGCGGCCGCCGCACCGAGCGGGTGGCCGCGCAGCGCGGCCAGCGCCCGGCTGGCCTGGTCGGGGGCCACCACGGCGACCAGCCGGCCCTCGCACGCCACGTACATCGGGTCGATGCCGAGCAACTCGCAGGCCCCGCGCACGAGGGTGGAGACCGGGATCGCGTCCTCGCTGACCTGCACGCCCACCCCGGCCGAGGTGGCCACCTCGTTGAGGATGGTGGCCACTCCGCCGCGGGTGGCGTCGCGTAGCGCGCGGACCCCGGTGGTGGCCGACAGCAGGTCGGCGATCAGGCCGTTCAGCGGGGCGGTGTCCGAGGTGAGGTCGGCCTCGATGTCCAGCTCACCGCGGGCCAGCATGATCGTCACGCCGTGCTCGCCGATCGGCCCGGACACGATGATCACGTCCCCGGGCTGCGCGTTGGCCACGCCGAGGGACACCTCGTGCTCCACCACACCGATGCCGGCCGTATTGATGTAGCAGCCGTCCGCCTTGCCCTTCTGCACCACCTTGGTGTCGCCGGTGACCACCTGGACGCCGGCGATTTCCGCGGCCGCCTTCATCGAGGTCACGATCCGGGTCAGGTCCGCGACCGGGAAGCCTTCCTCCAGGATGAAGCCGGCCGACAGGTACAGCGGGGTGGCGCCGGACACGGCCAGGTCGTTGACGGTCCCGTTGACCGCGAGGTCACCGATGTCCCCGCCGGGAAAGAACAGCGGCGACACGACGTAGGAATCGGTGGTGAACGCCACCCGCGAGCCGTTCACGTGCAGTTGCGCGGCGTCTTCCAGCGGCTCCAGCAGGACGTTGCTGAACGCCTCGAGGAACACGGCCTCGACCAGGGTCCGGGTCGCTTTGCCCCCGGAGCCGTGCGCCATCGTAATCCGCTCTTCGCGGACCTTGGGCCGGCGCCGCCGGGCCCGGTCGATCCGGTCCAGCACCTGCTGCTCGCGTTCCGCGCCGGTAGCCGCCGGGCGGCCGCGGGCTGACCTGGCCTGCTGCTCGTGCTGCTCGTGCTCGCGGAGCGCCTCGTCCACCCAGGTGGCCCCGTCGGTCATGTGATGCTCACTTCCACGACACGGCGGCGGTGCAGCCGGCCGAAGTTGTAGTAGGCGGCGCAGGCGCCCTCGGGGGACACCATGCAGGTGCCGATCGGCGTCTCGGGCGTGCACGCGGTGCCGAACACCTTGCACTCCCACGGTTTGAGCACGCCCTTGAGCACCTCGCCGCACTGGCACGCCTTGGGGTCGGCGACCCGCACCCCGGGCACCTCGAAGAGCAGTTCGGCGTCGAACGCGGCGTACTCCGGGCGCATCTTCATCGCGGACTGCGAGATGAAGCCGAGCCCGCGCCATTCGAAGTACGGCCGCAGCTCCATGACCTGGGTGATGGCCTTGAGCGCGGCCAGGTTGCCGTCCCAGGGCACCACCCGGGTGTACTGGTCCTCCACCTCGGAGCGGCCCTCGGACAGCTGCTGCATCAGCATGTAGATCGACTGCAGGATGTCCAGCGGCTCGAACCCGGCCACCACGACCGGCTTGCCGTAGTCCCGGGCGATGAACTCGTAGGGCCGGCAGCCGATGATCGTGGACACGTGGCCCGGGCCGATGAAGCCGTCCAGCCGCAGGTCGGGGGAGTCCAGGATGGCCTTGATGGCCGGGATGATCGTGACGTGGTTGCAGAACACCGAGAAGTTCGTCAGGCCTTCGGCGGCCGCGCGGAGCACGGTCATCGCGGTGGACGGGGTAGTGGTCTCGAAGCCGATGGCCATGAACACGACCCGCTTGTCCGGGTTCTGCCGCGCGATCTTCAGCGAGTCCAGCGGCGAGTACACCATCCGGATGTCCGTGCCGGCCGCCTTGGCGTCGAAGAACGACCCCTTGCTGCCCGGGACCCGCATCATGTCGCCGAACGAGGTCATGATGGTGTCCGGCTCGGACGCCAGCGCGATGGCGTCGTCCACCCGGCCCATCGGGATCACGCACACCGGGCAGCCCGGGCCGTGCACCAGGGTGATCGACTCGGGCAGGTAGTCCTCGAGGCCGTGCTTGTAGATGGTGTGCGTGTGCCCGCCGCACACTTCCATCAGCTTGTACTGACGCCCCGGCTCGCACAGCTCCGCGATCTTCGCGGCCAGCGCGTGCGCCTTGTCGGCGTCCCGGAATTCATCAACGAATCGCATCGCAGACCGCTTCCTATTCGATCCGGGATTCCTGTAGCGCGGCCAGTTCGTCCGCGTAGGCCTGGCCGATCCCCTCCAGGAACTGCAGCGCGGCGGCGGCCTCCGCTTCGTCGATTTTGGAGAGCGCGAACCCGACGTGGATGAGCACCCATTCGCCGGGGCTCGGTGGGTCGTCCGCGAGCAGCCCGATATTGATCACCCGCTTCACCCCGCTCACGTCCACCCGGGCCAGGTCGGGCTGTTCCGGCAGCAGCTCAATCACCTCGCCGGGTATGCCAAGGCACATACGATCACCCCTCCGTGCTCTCCGCTTTGACGTCTGTCTCAGGGTTCCCCTCTACCACCAGCCGGGTGACCATCCGCACCGCGTCGTCCACGGCCGCCGCCACCGGCGCGCTCAGCCCGATCCCCTCCTCCAGGCTGGCCGGCTCACAGCCCACCACCAGCACCCGCCCGGCGTCCGCGCCCAGCGTCCCGGCCAGGCTGAGCACCAGGTCGGGCTGCATGCCGTGCGCGTTCAGCAAGCTCATGCTGGCGGGAACGTCGTCCGGGGCAGGCTCGGGCTCGATCAGGTAGACCGTGCCCGGCTCGCCGCCGCGCTGGGTGGCGTCCACCAGGATGGTGCTGTCGAACCCCTCGGCCAGGTCGTAGGCCAGGTGCATGCCGCGGATGCCGTAGTCGGTGACGCGAACTCCGGCGGGCAGCTGGTGACGGGCCAGCCGCCGGGCCACCTCCACCCCGAAGCCGTCGTCGCTGAGGAAGATGTTGCCCAGGCAGGCGACCAGGGTACGGCCGGTCTGCGTGCTGGTCACGACGCATCACCGAGCGCCCGCAGGGTGAGTTCCCAGAGCAGGTGATAGATCGTGGTCTGGGCTTCCTGGATCCGGTGCACCGAGGGCGACGGCGCGACGAACAGGAAGTCCAGGTCGTCCAGCTCGGCCATCTTCCCGCCGTCGTAGCCGGCGATGCCCACGGTGAGCAGGCCGCGCCGGGTGGCCTCGTCTATCCCGCGCAGCAGGTTTTCCGAATTCCCGCTGGTGGACAGGCCGACCGCGATGTCCTGCGGCTGCCCGAGCGCGGCGATCTGCCGGGCGAAGACCACCTCGACCCCGATGTCGTTGCACAGCGCGGTGATCACCGCGGTGTCGTTGGCCAGGCAGAACGCGGGCAGCGGCCGCTCCCCGGCGCCCGGGTCGAGGAACAGCGAGGCCAGTTCCTGTGCGTCGGTGGCGCTGCCGCCGTTGCCGAACGTGAGCAGCCGTCCGCCCGCGGCGAACCGGCCGGCCATGGCCTGGGCGCAGGAGATGAGCCGGCTGGCGTCCCGCCCCGCGATGACGGATCGTAGCTCGATGATCTCGGCCGCCTTGGCCACCGTAGACTCGCGGACCCCGGCCAGCACCGAGTCCAGGCTGGCCTCTTCCCCGGCGTAGAGGAACGGGTACAGCGAGGCCATCTCGGCCGCGCTGTCCTGGCTGCCCTGGCTGGTCGTCACTCGTCCCTCACCACCCCGATGGCCTCGCCGGCGTGCACCAGGATGGTGTCCCCGACGGCCGCGCTGACCAGGGCGACGCTGACCTCTTCCTGGCCCGCGCCGGTGTCCACCAGGGCCAGCCCGTCCGGCAGCAGCTTGGCCACCCGGACCTGGACAGCCGTGTCCGAGCAGGTGATGCACACCTCGCCGGTGCAGTGCTCAGCAGGCTTCATGACACCACCGCCGGACCGAGCACCCCGGGCTGCTCGAAGAACACGTGCACCAGCTCCCACAGCACGTGATAGGCGGTCACCTGTACCTCCTTGACGACTCGCGGGTCGGTCGCCGTCGTCGCGATGAGGTGATCCACCGCTGGGCTGGCGCCAATGGCGCCACCGCCCCCGCCGGCCAGCGCGATCGTCAGCATCCCCATGCCGTGGGCGGTGAGCAGCCCGTTCAGCACGCTTTCCGAGTTGCCGTCGGCCGAGATGCCCAGCGCGATGTCGGCTGGCGCGGCCAGGTAGCGGAGCTGATGGGCGAAGATCGCGCCCAGCCCGTCCCGCTCGGCGATGCCGGTGACGGTGGCCGCGTCGGCGGTCAGCGAGATGGCCGGCAGGGCCCGCTTGCCGACGATCACCGGGTGCATGAATTCCACCGCCACATGCTGGCCGTCCGGGCAGGATGCCCCGGCGCCGAACACGACGAGCTTGCCCCCGGAATGGAAGCGGACCGCCATGTCATGACAGGCAGCGGCGACGGTGCCCGCGCGTTCCGCGAACTCCCTGAGCGGAGCCGTCCGGCGGTCGAACAACCTGGCGACGTCATCGTCCCGCAATGGCGCCGGCGGCACTGTGGTCATGTCCTGGGGGTCACTTCCTCCGCTCTGTTGCGCCGCTATCCTGCGGGAGAGTCTCAGGCCGTGCCGTCTCCCGGCGCCGGAATCGTGGCCTCGACTTCGACATCGACCGTGTCGCGGACCTTCAGCGCACCGAAGAACGCCGTGTACGGCTTGATGCCGTAAGCCGACTGTACGACTGTGCCCGTCCCCCGGTACGTACCCACCTCGCTCTGGGTTACCTCGAGCCGGAACGGCCGGGTCACCCCCCGCAAGGACAGGTTCCCCTCGATGACCCCGCTCTCACCACCGAGCTCGAACCGGGTGGCGGTGAACACCGCCTCCGGGTTCCGTTCGGTGGCCAGCAGGCGGCGCGCGGTGGTGGCGATCTCGTGGCGGTCGCGGTCGGTCAGCGGCTTGAGGCCGCCGGATCCGTCGCGGACGCTCAGCGCCCCGATGTCGATGTGCACCTCGAGCGCTTCTGGGGCCTTGTCGTCGTCCACGGTGAGCTCGCCAGACCAGCTGGGCAGGTCGATAATCAGATCATGCCCGGCGGTGGCGGCCAGCCCATCGCGATAAGTGCGCAGGACGATCCGGCCGCTCTTCGTGCCCAGCCGGTAGCGTCCCGTAGGAACTGCCATGGCAGAACCGTAGGACACTTGTGGGGGGACGTCCAGCCCAAACCAAGTAGACAGATCTGACCTGTCGGGTTAATGAAGTTTGTCCGGCGTTCGGCGCGGATCGGCGAACGGGGGGTCCAGCGGGGTCGCCCCCCCGGACGTCACGGGAAGGGCAGTTCGCCGAAGAGTTCCTGGATGCGGCGCAGGTCGCGGAGTCGCGGCTCGGTCTCGCCGCCGACCCAGCGGCCCACCGTCTTGACCGAGACCCCGAGCTGCCGGGCGGCCGCCTCCTGGGTGAGTCCCTCCCGGCGCAGCGCGGTGGACATCCAGTCAGCGAACGTGGCGGGCCGCCCGCCGGCGTCCTTGGCCGTCGCGGCCTGGGTAGCAGCGGGCGCGTCGGCCGGACCGGCGCTGGCCGACGCCCGCGGCGCCATCGTGGCGTTCCTGTTGACCAGCTCCTCCGGGGGCTGGTTGGAGTGCAGCACGTTGACCTCGACATGCTCAGGGAAGATGCGGAACGAGACCTGGATCGCACCGGTCGGCCCGGCCGCGTCCAGCAGGGCGCGGAACACGGTCTCGCCGACCTCCCGGTTGCCCTCGTCGGTCAGCGGCGATTCGGCCAGGCAGCGGCGGACGAAGTCGCGGATCTCCGGGATCCAGGATGGCCGGGCAGGGAAGGTCTGCGACAGGACCACGACGGGGACGACCTCGATCGGACCATCTCCGTGCCCGTTGCCCAGCTCAGGCACTCGATATCTCCCTTACTACCCGCAGACCGCAATCCAGCCGACTTGAGCACAGCGTACGCGTCCTTACGACGGAGCGTGCTAACGGAAAGGCGGGTTTGGCCCATTGTGCCAGGTGGCACGCCGGTCCGGCCGGCGGCCGTGGCCAAGTCTGTCCCAGCGGTCAGACAGATCTGTCCGGCAACCTGCCGCTACTACCTTGATACGCATGGTGGAGGGGTTTAACATGACGGCACCTGCGCAGGATGCAGGTAAGGCCGGTCATGACCTATTTCCCTAGCGCTGACCTGCGCACCACGGTCCCGGCCGTCCGGCGGTCTGTGGGGCCCGCCAGACGGCTCATTCCCGGTGGCAGGACACCGCGGCCGGACGTTCTGCACCGGCGCACGCCCCGCACGCGCACCCGCGGTCCCGGATCACAGTGAGGTTTCCGAACCAGAGCGAGGGGGTGGCTGGGCAATGGCCACAGCCGCACAAGCCAGCGACACATCGGCAGGGTCGGCCACCGAGCCGGTCGTGCACATTCTCTGGATGAACGGAGGGCTCGGCTGCGACGGGGACTCGGTCGCGCTGACGGCCGCCACCCAGCCGAGCATCGAGGAGATCGTCCTGGGGGCGCTGCCCGGGCTGCCCAAGGTCGCGGTGCACTGGCCGCTGATCGACTTCGAATGCGGGCCGGAGCAGGGCGCGGACAACTTCATCGAGTGGTGGCACAAGGCGGACCGCGGCGAACTGGACCCATTTGTCCTGGTCGTGGAAGGCTCGATCCCGAACGAGGCGATCAAGTCCGAAGGCTACTGGTGCGGGTTCGGCAACAACCCGGCCACCGGGCAGCCGATGACGACCAACGAGTGGCTGGACCGGCTCGCGCCCAAGTCAACCGCGATCCTGGCCGCCGGGACCTGCGCTACCTACGGCGGCATCCACGCCATGTCCGGCAACCCGACCGGCGCCATGGGCGTGCCCGACTACCTCGGCTGGGACTGGCGGTCCAAGGCAGGCCTGCCGATCGTCTGCGTGCCCGGCTGCCCGACGCACCCGGACAACCTGTCCGAGACCATCCTGTACCTGCTGTACCAGGTGGCCGGGCAGGCCCCGATGATCCCGCTGGACGAGGCGCTGCGGCCGAACTGGCTGTTCGGCGCGACCGTGCACGAAGGCTGTGACCGGGCCGGCTACTACGAGCAGGGCGACTTCGCGGCCGAGTACGGATCGCCCAAGTGCCTGGTCAAGCTGGGCTGCTGGGGGCCGGTGGTGAAGTGCAACGTGCCCAAGCGGGGCTGGATCAACGGCGTCGGCGGCTGCCCCAACGTGGGCGGCATCTGCATCGCCTGCACCATGCCGGGTTTCCCGGACAAGTTCATGCCGTTCATGGACGAGCCGCCCGGCGCGCGGGTGTCCACGACGGCGTCCACGCTCTACGGGACGGTGATCCGTACCCTCCGCGGCTTCACCGCCAAGACCGCCGACGAAGAGCCCAAGTGGCGGAAGAAGGGCAACGACCTGCTCACGGGCTACCAGAAGCCCTGGTGACCGGCAGTACCCGGTAGTACCGACAAGCGCCAGCCCGTGGGCAGGCGCCGGCTAGCAGCGAGAGGGATGAGCGATGACTACTGCCGAGGACACCGGCCTCGTCGAGATGAACTGGGATCCCATCACGCGGATCGTGGGCAGCCTGGGCATCTACACCAAGATCGACTTCAAGCAGAAGCGGGTCGTCGAGTGCTACAGCACCTCGTCGATCTTCCGTGGCTACAGCATCTTCATGAAGGGCAAGGACCCGCGGGACGCGCACTTCATCACCAGCCGCATCTGCGGCATCTGCGGTGACAACCACGCGACCTGCTCGGTCTACAACCAGAACATGGCCTACGGGGTACGGCCGCCGCACCTCGGCGAGTGGATCATCAACCTGGGTGAGGCCGCCGAGTACATGTTCGACCACAACATCTTCCAGGAGAACCTGGTCGGGGTGGACTTCTGCGAGCGGATGGTCGGCGAGACGAACCCCGGCGTGCTGGAGCGCGCGAACAGCACCGAGGCGCCGCACGCCGGCGATCACGGCTACCGGACCATCGGCGACATCATGCGCTCGCTGAACCCGCTGGAGGGTGACTTCTACCGCGAGGCGCTCCAGGTCAGCCGATCCACCCGGGAGATGTTCTGCCTGATGGAAGGGCGCCACGTGCACCCGTCCACGCTGTACCCGGGCGGGGTGGGCACCACCCCCACGGTCCAGCTGTTCACCGACTACCTGACCCGGCTGATGCGCTACGTGGAGTTCATGAAGCGCGTGGTGCCCATGCACGACGACCTGTTCGACTTCTTCTACGAGGCGCTGCCAGGGTACGAAGAGGTCGGCCGCAGGCGCGCCGACCTGGTCTGCTGGGGCAGCCTGAACGACCCGGAGTACTGCGACTTCCGCTACGACCACATGACCGACTGGGGCCGCAAGATGTTCGTCAGCCCCGGCGTCATCCGGGACGGGCAGCTGCTCACCAACGACCTGGTCGACATCAACCTGGGCATCCGGATCCTGCTCGGCAGCTCGTACTACGAGGACTGGGAAGACCAGGAGATGTTCGTGACCCGCGACCCGCTGGGCAACCCGGTGGACCGCAGGCACCCGTGGAACCAGCACACCATCCCGCGGCCGGCCAAGCGGGACTTCGACAGCAAGTACAGCTGGGTGATGTCGCCGCGCTGGTTCGACGGCACCAACTATCTGGCCGCGGACACCGGCGGCGGGCCGATCGCCCGGCTGTGGGCCACCGCGCTGGGCGGCCTGGTCAACTTCGGCTACGTCAAGTCCACCGGGCACAGCGTGCTGATCAACCTGCCGCGCACGGTCACCCGGCCGGAGGTCACCTACGAGTGGAAGATCCCCACGGACAAAGAAGGCAAGCCGCTGTCCAACGCGATCGAGCGGGACCGGGCGCGGACCTACTTCCAGGCCTACGCGGCGGCCTGCGCGCTGCACTTCATGGAGAAGGCGCTGGCTGAGGTGCGTGCCGGGCACACCAAGACCTGGGAGCCGTTCGAGGTCCCGGACGAGGCCAACAGCTGCGGCTTCACCGAGGCGGTGCGTGGCGTGCTGTCGCACCACATGGTGATCAGGGACGGGAAGATCGCGAACTACCATCCGTACCCGCCCACGCCGTGGAACGCCAGCGTCCGGGACAGCTACGGCACGCCCGGGCCGTACGAGGACGCGGTCCAGAACACGCCGATCTTCGAGGAAAACTCGCCGGACAACTTCAAGGGCATCGACATCATGCGGGCCGTCCGCAGCTTCGACCCGTGCCTGCCCTGCGGCGTGCACATGTACCTCGGCAACGGAAAGCTCCTGGAGAAGGTGCACTCGCCGATGACTGCCACCCTGGCCACCTGATGGCCGACGCGCGCCAGGTCGGGGCCCGGGTAGAGGAGCTGCTCGGCGTCCTGCAGGCCGAGGGCGGGGCCGCGACCGGCCAGGCCGCCGAGGAACTGGTCCGGCTGCTGCTCGGGCTGTACGGCGACGGGCTCCGGCACATCATGTCCGCGCTCCGCGCGGAAGGCGACGCGGGCGCGGACATCCTGGACCGGCTGCTCGCCGACCCGCTGGTGGAGAGCCTGCTGCTGCTGCATGACCTGCACCCGCTGGATGTCGATGCCCGCATCCAGCGGGCGCTCGACCAGGTGCGTCCGTACCTGGGCTCGCACGCTGGCGGGGTGCAGTACCTCGGCGTCACCGGGGAGGGCGTGGCCCGGCTCCGGCTCGAGGGCAGCTGCCACGGCTGCCCATCGTCCACGGTGACCGTGCAGCTGGCCATCAAGGGCGCGGTCGAGGACGCCGCACCAGAAGTCACCGAGGTCGTGGTGGAGGGGATGACCTCGGCGGGGTCGGGCCCGCTGCTGCAGATCGGCAGCCGGCAGGCGGGCCCGGCCCCCGAAGCCACCCCGGACGCTCCGCCCGGTGTGCCCGGGGACCTCCTGGGCGCCGCGTCCTGGGTCACGCTGCCGGACATCGGGCCGCCGAGCAGCAAGCCGGTCAGCACCGTCGCGGCCGGTGTGCCGGTGCTCGTCTGCGCGGTCCGCGGCACCCTGTACGCCTACCGGGACGCGTGCGCGGTGTGCGCGGGATCGCTGGCCGACGGGACGCTGACCGTGGGCGAGCTGGCCTGCGCCAGCTGCGGCACCCGCTATGACGTGCGCGCGGCGGGGCGGAGCACCGGCGACCCGGCCGCCCACCTCGACCCGCTCCCGCTGCTGGCCGACAGCCAGGGCGTGCGGGTCGCGGTGATCACCCAGCAGGAGGCGATTCGGTCGTGAGCCGGCCGTCGGGGCTGCGCCGGTTTGCCGTGCCGCCGCAGCAGGCCGCAGCCCGGCCGGCGGCGGCCACGCCGCAGGCACCCCCGGCCGCTCCCGGGCCCGTTCGGGTGGGCCAGCCAGGCGGGGCCGGCGAGGAGCACTGCGAGTTCTGCGCGGCCGGGATCCCGGCCGGGCACGGCCACGTGGCCGACCTGGAACAGTCCAGCCTGATGTGCGCCTGCCGGCCCTGCTATCTGCTCTTTACGCGGTCATCCCGGGGGGACGACTCCGCGGAGCCTCCGGCCCCCGATCGCCGCTCCGCGCCGAGCGGCGGCACGCCGCCTCGCCGCGGCTCAGCGCGCTATCGCAGCGTGCCCGACCGGTATCTGCGCGACCCGGACCGGGTGCTCGGTATGGCCGAGTGGGATGAGCTGCAGATCCCGGTCGGACTGGCGTTCTTCCTGTACCGCTCGGATCCGGGCGAGCTGAGCTGCTTCTACCCGAGCCCGGCCGGTGCCACCGAGTGCGCGCTGGACCTGCCCGCCTGGCAGCGGCTGACGGCCGCGCACCCGCTGCTGGGCCAGGCTGAGCCGGACGTGGAAGCCGTGCTCATCAGCCAGGACAAGTCAGCCGGCGTGGAGTACTTCATCGTGCCGGTGGACGCCTGCTACGAGCTGGCGGGGCGGATGCGGATGCTGTGGCGCGGCTTCGACGGCGGCAGCGAGGCCCGGCAGAGCATCGCGGAGTTCCTGGCCGGTGTCCGCAAGCGGGCCAGGGACGCGCCGCGGGATCCCAGCCATGGCTGAGCTGGTGTTCGACTGCGTCGGCGCCAGGCCGGAGCGTTACGCGGTAGTTCCGTCGTTCAGCCTGATGCTGCGGATCAGCGAAACATCCGGTGAGCCGGTGGACGCGATCGCGCTGCGCGTGCAGCTCCGCATCGAGCCATTCCGGCGCCGCTATTCCGACGCCGAGGCGGAGCGGCTGCACGACCTGTTTGGCGAGCGGCAGCGCTGGTCGGACACGCTCAAGCCAGTCCAGTTCGCGATGCTCTCCACCATGGTGCCCGGGTTCACCGGCAGCATCGAGATCGACCTGCCGGTGCCGTTCAGCTACGACCTGCAAATCGCCTCAACGCGATATTTCAGCTCGCTGGACGACGGGGAGATCCCGCTGTTGCTGCTGTTCAGCGGCACCATTTTCGGCCAGGCGGACGGGCGGCTCCGGGTGCAGCAGGTGCCTTGGAGCAAGGAGACCACGTTCCGGCTGCCGGTCAGCCTGTGGCGCGAGGCGGTGGACGTGCACTTCCCGGACGCCGCGTGGATCACCATGAACCGCCACACGCTGGACGAGCTGATCCAGTTCAAGACCCGCCACGCGCTGCCTACCTGGGATGCCACCGTGGCGGCGCTGCTCGCCCGGGCCGGCCAGGAGGAGACATGACGACGCCGGATCCGGCTGCCCTGGCCCACGCCCGGCAGGTGGCCGACGCGATTCTCTACGAGGGCTACCTGCTCTACCCGTACCGGGCCTCGGCGCAGAAGAACCAGGAGCGATTCCAGTTCGGCGTGCTCATGCCGCCCAGGTACGCCCAGGTCGACCCCGAGGAGCCGGCTGCCAGCCAGACCGAGTGCATCCTGGAGGCCAAGGCCACCGCGGAGCTGACCGCGACGGTCCGGTTCCTCCAGGTGCAGCGCCGGACCGTGCTGGCCGCGCCCGGCTTCGGGGCGGTCGGCTCGCTACGGGTGGGCGGCACCGAGCACACGCCATGGGACGAGGCAGCCGAACGCGAGCAGCAGGTCACCGCCCCGCTCAGCGAGCTGCTGTCCGGCGAGGTGGAGTTCCCGTTCACCGTGCCGGGCGGGGTGGACTCCGAAGACCTGGCCGGGCCGGACGGGCAGCTGGCCGGCCGTCTGCTGCGCCGCCGGGAGACCCTGTCCGGAGTGATCCGGCTGACCGCGGACCGGCTGCCCGGGCCGTATGGCGCGCTCCGCTTCCGGCTGGTGCTGGCCAACCGGACCGAACCGGCGGGGCCGCTCACCCGGCGCGCCGATGGGCTGCCGTTCGCCATGGTCGCCGCGCACTCGCTGATCTCCGTCCCGGGCGGCCGGTTCCTGTCCATGACCGACCCGCCGGAATGGGCCGCGGCCGCGGTGAGCTCCTGCGTGAACACCGGCACCTGGCCCGTCCTGGGCGGCCCGGTGGGCTGTGCCGACCTGATCCTGTCCTCGCCGGTCATCCTGTACGACCACCCGGAGATCGCCGCGGAGAGCGCGGGCCAGCTGTACGACTCCACCGAGATCGACGAGATCCTCACCCTGCGCACGCTGGCCCTGACCGACGCGGAGAAGCAGGAGGCGCGGGCCACCGACCCGCGGGCGGCCGAGCTGATGGACCGGCTGGACGACCTGCCGCCCGAGATGCTGGAGCGGATGCACGGCGCCATCCGGTATCTCCGGCCCGCCCGGGAGCCGGCCACGCGCCGGGACGCCGCCGTGGGCGGGGACGCCGGGGCGGGCCGGGACGCAGCGGCGGGCCGGGACGACGCGCTGGCGGCCGCGGCGGCCGCGGACAGCGGGCCGGATCCAGCTGTCGCCGGGCAGGCGCCGTGGTGGGACCCGGGGGCGGACCGGTCGGTATCCCCGGAGACCGACCACGTGGTCATCGCGGGTGTCCGGATCGCCCGCGGCAGCCGGGTGCGGATGTGCCCGGGCCGCCGCCGGGCCGACGCGCAGGATCTCTTCCTGGCCGGCCGGACGGCGCTGGTCGAGGCGGTGCTGTTCGACGTGGACGGCCAGGTGCACCTGGCTCTCGTCCCGGACGACGACCCCGCCGCCGACCTGCAACGCAGCCACGGCAGGTTCCTGTATTTCGGCCCGGACGAGGTAGCGCCGCTCGGGGCCACGAGCTAGCAGGCAACTCCATCCATCTGGCAGAGGAGGACCAGGATGATCGGCAGGCTCGTCAAGGCAGGGGTGGTGGCCGTGCTTCTCGCGCTGCTCATCCAGTCGCTTCCGGACATCAAGCGCTATCTCGAACTGCGCGAGATGTAGCCCTCGCGCCCGGCCCGACAAGGCAGGCAGAACTATGGAAACGATCATCGGGTTCATCGTCGGCTACCTGACCGGTATGAGCGAGGGGCGGGACGGCCTGAAACGGGCCCGCGCCTCGGTGCAGGCGATCAGGAACTCGCCCGAGTTCCACCGCCTCGTGTCGGACGCGGTCACGGTGGCACAAGGCGTGGCCGGCCGCGCGGCCAAGGGCGGGCTGAGCAGCACCATCAGCAGCGTGGGGGATCTGATCGCCAGCCGGGCAGGCGCGCGCGACGAGCACGCCGCCTGACCTTCAGCTGGATTTGCCCGGCGTGTAGTCATATAGGCATGGCTACGTCGGTCATGCCTGTCTGCTCTCCGGTACGCCGGGGATGCTCGCCGGCCTGCCGGGCCGTCGGCCTGCCGGGCCGTCGGCAGGCCGTGCTGAAGAAGCCGCCGCGCGTACCCGCCGCGGCCATGCCACCGCCCTGGCTGGTCGAGGTGGTCCGGCCCGCCCCGGCGAAGCCGCCGTGGGCCGCAATGCTGCGCGCCGCCGTCGCCGTCTGCGGGCCACTGGCGTTGGGCCATATTCTCGGCGCGCCGGTGGCAGGCCTGCTCGGGGCGATGGGTGGCCTGCTCGGTGCGGTGGTGGACCGGGGCGGCACCTATCCGGCCCGGATCAAGCGGGTCGCCTGCGCCGGGGTGTTCGGCGGCGCGGCCGGGCTGCTGCTCGGCGTGCTGGTGCACGGCCGGGGCTGGCTGGCCGTGCTGGTCCTGGTGCTGGTGGCCGGCCTGTCGGCGGTGCTATCCGTAGCCGGGGCCACCGCGGCCACCACCAGCCTGCAACTGCTCGTCTACACCATCCTCGGCACCGGCCCGCTGGGCGCGCTGCGGCCGTGGTGGTGGCCGCCCGCCCTGATGCTGGCCGGGGTGGCCTGGTCGCTGCTGCTGTTGCTGCCCGGCTGGCTGGCCAGTCCACTGGCCGCCGAGCAGCGCAGCACCGCCGCCGTCTACCGGGCCCTCGCGCACGCGCTGCGGGCCGCCGGGACGTCGGACTTCGCGGCCGCGCATCAGGAGGTCGTGGCCGCGCTGAACGCCGCCTGGGACGACCTCGCCTCGCGCCGCGCGCGGACCAGCGGCAAGGATCCCGGGCTGGTCCGGATCGCCGCGCTGCTCAACCTGACCCACCCGCTCACCGAGGCCGCGGTGACCGCCGTGCAGGAAGGGATCCAGGTCGCGCCGGAGATCCTCGACGCGATGGACGGGATCGCCGACGCCCTCCAGTTCGGTACGGCGGTGCCGGCGTCCCCGCCGGTGACCGGGCACAGCCCGGGTGGTCGGGCGCTGGCCACCGCGGTCGCCAGCGCGGCCGATGTGCTGGCTGGCCAGCGCCGGCCTGGCCGGATGGCCCGGGTGCCGCGGCCGCGCCTCCGGGACCGGCTCCGCGACACGGTCGATGAGACCGTGGGCGGCCGGCTGACCCGGATCTTCGCGCTGCGGCTGATGGCGTCGGTCGGGGTGGCCGAGGTGATCAGACAGACCATCCCGGTAGAGCGCTCGTACTGGGTGGTGCTCACCGTGGCCATCGTGCTCCGCCCCGACCTGGGCTCCGTGTTCGCCCGCGCCCTGCAGCGTGGCATCGGGACCGTAGTCGGCGCCGTGCTGGGCGCGGTCATCCTCGTGCTGCTGCCCGCCGGGCCGCTGCTGCTGGTCCCGGTCGCCGTGCTCGCCGCGCTGCTGCCGTACGGCCGGGAGCGGAACTGGGGGCTGTTCAGCACGTTCCTGACCCCGCTGGTGGTGCTGCTCATCGACCTGCTGCGGCCGGTCGGCTGGGGGCTGGCCCTGGACCGGCTCATCGACACGCTGCTCGGCTGCGCCATCGTGCTGCTGGTCGGGTACGCGCCTTGGCCGTCGAGCTGGCACGCTCACCTGCCGCTGCAGCTAGCTACCGCGCTCGATATGGTGGCCCGGTACACGGACCAGGCACTGCTCGTCGCGCCCGGCCATTCCGCGCTGCGGCGGGATACCTACCGGGCCCTCTCTGACCTCCGCGCGGAGTTCCAGCGGACCATGGCAGAGCCTCCGTCAGTGAGCAGGCGGGCCGCCCGGTTGTGGCCGGCCCTGATCGGCCTGGAGCATGTCATGGACACGGTGATCGCTACGTCGGTACACGCGGAGCAAGAGGGCTGGCGGCCCGCGGCCGCCCCCCGGGAACAGCTCGTGACTGCGCTGCGCGCGATGGCGGACAGCATCCGGGCCGGGCGGCCGCCGGCCGCCAAGCCACTGCCGTACCGCGAAGAACTCCGGCCGGTGGCCGACGCCATCCGGGACGTGCAGCGGCTGCTGGCCAGCAACCGCGCGGCCTAGGCGCGGGCATGTCGGCGGACTGGCGCGCCAGCGCCCGGGATGGGCTGGTCGTACTGCTCACCGTGACCACCGGCGCGGTGGACGCGGCCTCGTTCCTGTACCTGGGCCACGTGTTCTGCAGCGTGATCACCGGGACCATGGTGCTGCTCGGCATCTCGGTCGGCACCCATAACCCGGGGCTGGCGCTGAACTGTGGAGTGGCCCTGGTCAGCTACGTCGTGGGGGTGGTGGCCGGGACGCCGCTGGCGGTCCGCCGGGCGGGCCGCTGGCTGGAGGGCTGGCCGGTGCGCCGCTGGCACCGGGCCACCAGGCACCACGAGATCTGGCCGTCCTGGATCACCGTCGCGCTGGCCGTGGAGTTCTGCATACTGGCCCTGTTCTCGCTGGGCTGGGAACTGACCAGCGGGCGGCCGTCGGGCGTGGCGGAGCGGCTGCTGCTGGCCGCCGCCGGGGTGGCTCTGGGCATCCAGGCCGCGACCGTCCGCCAGCTCGGCGAGGTCTCCACCACGTACCTGACCGGCACGCTGACCGGGCTGATCTCGGCGCTGGCTACCGGCCGGACGCCCGATGGGCTGCGCCGCAGCCTGGGCATCTTCGGCGCGCTGGTGACCGGTGCGATCCTCTCGGCGCTCATCACTATGCAGGCGCCCGTGCTGCTGCCGATCGTGGTGCTGGCGCCGATCGCGCTGGTCATCTGGCTGGCGTCGGCCCGATTCGGGCCGCGTCCGGCCGTCGCGGGCGAGCCCGGCCCGCCCGGCCAGTCGAGCCAGTCCAGCGAGTCCTAGTCCGCGTCCCGGGCTGCCTGGTGCCGGCCGGCCTCGGCTGGCTGGCGCCGGTCCGCGATATAGCCGGCCACGACCATGATGCCGAGGGCGCCGCAGGCGGCAGCGTGACCAGACCGGGCAGCTGATACCGCCAGCTGAACTCGAAGAAGTCCGAGGCGAGCAGCACCGCGGCCGCGCTGGCCATGGCGAGCAGGCAGGCCTCGGCCGTGGCCCGCCGGTCCGGGCTGGCGCGGCGGCGCAGCAGCCCGGCGCAGCCGGCCAGCCCGGCCACCGTGGCCAGCAGGAACAGCGGGCCCGGCGTGTACCCCCCGGCCAGCTGGTAACCGCGGAGGAAGCCGGCGAGCCCGGCGGCCACGGCAGGCCGGTCGGCGTACCGGTGCCCGGCCCGGATCACCCGGGCCTCGCCGGCCGGGGTGAGGTGGACGAACTGCAGCCGCCCGTGCCGCAGGCTGATGTACGGCGGGTAGACCGGGTAGTCCCGCTGGAACTGCCACCGGGTGATGGACACGTCGCCCGCCGCGGTGACCCGGCGCAGCGCGAACAGCTTGACCGCGTCCCGGGCCCAGGCCGCGGCCACCCGGAGCGGCTGCTGCATCAGCACCTGGCGGCTGAAGTGGTCGGCGAACGTGATGTGCGGCATGCCCCTGGGCGGGACGGCCGTCTTGATCGGCGATCCGGCGCCGTGGTCCAGCCAGTCCGGGCCGAGCACCTGCTGCCGGTGCGGCGGGCAGAGCGGGCGCTCGTACCTGGGCAGGGTCAGGGTGGCGCAGTCGGCCGCCGCGGCGGTCCGGCCGTAGATCGTGCCGGCCGCGTACGGGGCCAGCGCGAAGTGCTTGATCGTCACGTAATTGCGGTAGCTGATGAACAGGATGGGCAGCGCGAACGCGGCCGCCAGCGCCACCGCCTGGACCAGCTTCCGCCGCCAGCCACCCGCGGCGACCAGGAGATAGAGCAGGGCGGGCAGGATGAAGATTTCGCCGACCTGCCGCACGGTGGCCGACGCGCCCAGCGCCAGCCCGCCCACCAGCACCAGCGCGGTCGGTGGCCGCCGCTCCCAGAGCAGGGCGGCCAGGCCCGCCACGATCAGCACCTCGAACGCGGTGTCCGGCATGATCGACTGCTCGATCTGGAGCTGGTACGCGTCCAGCAGCACCGGCGCGGTGGCCAGTGCGGCCAGCCAGTTCGGCACCCCGCGGCGGCGCAGCACCAGGTACAGCACGACGGCCATGGCCAGCCCGGCCAGATGCTGCAGCGCGGCCACCATGGCCAGCGAGCCCACTTTGAGGAACGCCTGCAGCACCAGCTGGTACCCGGGCGGGTCGTTGCCCGGGTAGGCGCCGAACAGGTACTTGATCGAATCGATGTAGACCAGGGCCGGCCGGTAGGCGACCTGGGTGAGCACCCGCAACGCTAGGCCCGCGGCGAGCAGGATGACCATCAGCCAGTGGCGGCGCAGCGCGGCGGCCAGGCGGCCCAGGCTGCCGGGGCCGGCGCTGGCGGTAGTCCCGGCCCGCGGGCAGGCCGGATCGGCGCGGACCCGGGCAGGAATCGCTCGCATGGTCCCCCCGGAAGCTCTTGGTAAGCGTAACTGAACTCTTCGTAACTCCTGCAGCAGCCTAGCGGCCGGGCCCCCATCCGCCTCGCCAGCCGGGCCAGGCCGGCCGCCGGCCGGCCGGCCGCCGAGCCGGCGGCCGACTGGGCGGACGCCAGCGCCGGCCCGGGCTGTCAGTCCTGGTGCCTAGCATCTCCCCATGCCCGCCTCGCCCGCGCACCCGGGGTCGGAGTCCTGGGCGTCACTGCGTGCCCAGGTCAGGCTGCACGCGGCCGGGCTGGCCGCGCCCCGGCCGCCGGGCCCGGGGCAGTGCCGCACGTGCCGCGGCCCGGTCCAGGACGGCTACCCCCGCTGCTTCCAGTGCGGCCTGCACGCCGAGAGCGCCCCGGGCAGCCTGGCGGACGTCGTGGTCCCGGTCGGGTACGCCGCTAAGGGCGGCCGCCTGGCCCGGCAACTGTGGCAGTACAAGGCCGGGCGCCCCGGGGCGCAGCGCCGGCTGCGCGTGCTGCTGCTGGTCTTCCTGCGCGATCATGGGCCGTGCGTATGGCGCGCGGCCGCGATGCCGCCGCCGAGCCACGTCGCCGTGGTGCCCAGCGGCCGTGGCCGGCCAGGCCCGCATCCGCTGGCCGCCCTGATCAGGCCGTACCTGGCGCTGCCCTGGGCCGGGCTGGCCGTGGCCACCCCGGGCGGCCCGGGCGGCCACGACCTCGATCCGGGCCGGTTCCGGGCCACCTGCCCGCTGCCCGGCGCCGCCGTGCTGCTGCTCGATGACACGTGGACGTCGGGTGCCAGCGCGCAGGCGGCGGCGGTCGCGTTACGGGCCGCGGGCGCCCAGCACGTGGCCGTGGTGGTGCTCGGCCGCCACGTGGCCCGGCTGCCGGCCGGGCTGGGCCAGCCGTTCCGGCTGGACCGCTGCGCGGTACACGGGGTTGCCGCCGCTCAATAGGCTTGACCCCGTGATTTCCGATAACCCCTCACGGACCGCGCTCGTCCGCCGGGCGCGGCGCATCAACCGGGAACTCGCGGTGCTCTATCCCGATGCGCACACCGAGCTCAACTTCAGCTCCCCGCTGGAACTGCTGGTCGCGACCGTGCTGTCCGCGCAGACCACCGACGTGCGCGTCAACCTGGTCACTCCGGTGCTGTTCGCCCGGTACCGGACGGCCGCCGACTACGCCGCGGCCGACCGTGCCGAGATGGAGAAGATCATCCAGTCCACGGGGTTCTTCCGGGCCAAGACCAACAGCCTCATCGGCTTGGGCCAGGCGCTCTGCGACCGGTTCGGCGGCCAGGTCCCGGGCACGCTGGCCGAACTGGTCACGCTGCCCGGGGTGGGCCGCAAGACCGCGAACGTCGTGCTGGGCAACGCGTTCGGGGTGCCCGGCATCACCGTGGACACGCACTTCGCCCGGCTGTCCCGGCGCTTCGGCTGGACCACCCAGACCGATCCGGACAAGATCGAGCAGGACGTCGGGTCGCTGTTCCCGAAGTCCGAGTGGACCATCCTGTCGCACCGGCTGATCTGGCACGGCAGGCGGGTCTGCCACGCCCGCAAGCCCGCCTGCGGTGCCTGCACGCTGGCCCGGCTGTGCCCGTCCTTCGGGGAAGGCCCCACCGACGAGAAGACAGCCCGCGCCCTGGTGAAATCGGGCCCGTTCTCATGAAGGTGCCCGCCCGGGGGGACGACCCCCCGGACCCCCCCGATCGCCGCTTCGCGCCGAGCGGCGCCGAGGCGCCGCGACGGCCGGCCAGCGGCGATCACGGCGGGCCGCCGTCCTGGCTGCGTGACCTGGCCGTGGCCGTCCGGGACAGCCCGGTGCCGGCCCCACTGCGGCCACCGCCGGGCGGTGGCCGTGCGTCGGCTGTGCTGGTCCTGTTCGGGGACGGTCCCGAGGGTCCGGACCTGCTGCTGGTGCAGCGCGGCCCGGGGCTGCGCCGGCATTCCGGCCAGCCCGCGTTCCCGGGCGGCGCGATCGACCCCTCGGACGGCGGCCCGGTCCCGGCCGCGCTGCGCGAGGCGGCCGAGGAAGCCGGAGTGGACCCGGCCGGGGTGCAGGTGCTGGCCGTGCTGCCCGACCTGTTCATCGCGCGCAGCGGGTTCGCGGTCACCCCGGTGCTGGCCTGGTGGCGCCGGCCGGTCCCGGTCGCCCCGGCTGACCCGCCCGAGGTGACCGCGGTGGCCCGGGTCCCGCTCAGCGAGCTGGCCGACCCGGCCCGCCGGCTCCGCATCCGGCACCCGTCCGGGATGACCGGGCCTGCCTTCCGGGTGCGCGGCATGCTGGTCTGGGGATTCACCGCGGCGCTGGTCGACCGGCTGCTCACGCTCGGCGGCTGGGAACGGCCCTGGGACCGCGGCCAGGTCGAGGACCTTCCCCCGGAGACATTGGCCGCCGGGAGTTGATGCCCAGGCCGCGTGGGGTTAGGGCCTGGCCTATTAGCACAGTGCGAGCCAACCACCGGGCTGGGCGCTATACGGTGGGCGGGTGTCGGGTGACGTGCTTGACCTGATTTTGATAGCGCTCGCCGCGGCGTTCGCCGTGGCCGGCTACCGGCAGGGCTTCATTGTCGGCATCCTGAGCTTCGCCGGCTTTCTCGGCGGGGCCGCTATCGGCGCCACCTTCGCGCCGAAGCTGGCCCGCTCACTGGTGCAGGGCACGACCCAGCAGGCCCTGGTCGCGATCGTGACCGTGTTCGTCGCAGCCATGATCGGCCAACTGCTCGCGTCCGCGGTCGGCGCCGCGGTGCGCTCCCGGGTGAACTGGCGCCCGGCGACCCTGATCGACTCGGTGGCCGGGGCCGCGGTGAGCGTGCTGTCCGTGCTGCTCATCGCCTGGCTGATCGGCTCGGCCGTGGTCAACGCGCCGTTCGCGATGGTCACCAGCCAGGTCAACCGTTCGGCCGTGTTGCGCGCGGTGGACGGGGTCATGCCGTCCGCCGCGCGGACCATGTTCTCCGACTTCCGCAGCTTGCTGGCCAGCGGGCCGTACGTGCAGGTGTTCGGGGCGCTGGGCGCGGAGCCCGCGCTGACGGTGGCCGCGCCGGACCCCGCGGTGCTCAAGGCGGCCGGGCTGGTTAGCGCCCGGGACAGCATCGTGAAGGTCATCGGGGTCGCGCCGAGCTGCTCCCGGCGCATCGAGGGGTCCGGGTTCGTCATCTCCCCGCAGCACATCCTGACCAACGCGCACGTGGTGGCCGGGGTCACCCAGGGCCAGACGGTGATCACCAGGCTGGGCCGCCACCTGCCCGCCACCGTGGTGCTGTTCGACCCCGAGCGCGACCTGGCCGTGCTCTACGTGCCCGGCCTGCGGGCCGCCCCGCTGGGTTTCGCCGGCCCGGCCCCGCTGGGGGCCAGCGCGATCGTCGCCGGGTACCCGCTGGATGAGAACTTCACCGTGGTGCCCGCCCGGGTCGGCGACGACCAGCTCGCCCAGGCCCCGGACATCTACCAGGCCAGGGAAGTCACCCGGCAGATCTACTCGATCCGGGCCGACGTCCGGGCCGGCAACTCCGGCGGCCCGCTGCTGAACCCGAACGGCACGGTTGACGGGGTGGTGTTCGCCGCCGCTGTCGGCGTCAAGGACACCGGTTACGCGCTGACCGCGTCCGAGGTCAGGTCGGACGCCAGCCGGGGCGCGACCGCCACGTCCGCCACGTCCACCCAAGCCTGTGATTAATTAGCCGAACGCCAGTGCCGCCCGGCGGCCGTCGCAGCGTTCCCGGCCGCCGGTCCGCGGCACAGATGTTCGTGATCAACCGTCCAGTGTCGCAATAGCTACAGTAGACGGTTGATCACGAATGGCAGGCAGGCGTCGCGGCTGACCAGCGGCGCTGCACCTGTCACGGGGGCACCACTGGCCTCGGGGCACCGAGTGGTCAGTGGGTCAGCGTGAGAGGGGGGACTTCTAGCCCAGCCAGGCCGCTGGCCTCGATGCGGTCGGCAAGTGCCGTGGCGGCTTGGCTCAGCCCGGCCGCGTCGATGCCGTAGGGGGCGGTCCCGGCGTACTGGCCGACGCGCTCCGCGCCGCGGCGGAGCAGCCCGGTCGCGCCGCGTGCGTTGCCGCGCTGTGCGTGCGTCAGGCCGACCGCAAGCTGGGCCAGGCCACGCCACAGCTCACGTTCGGTGGTGGGCGCCTGCTTCCAGGACGCCTCCAGCACCTCGTGCGCCTGGAACGCCCGGCCGCGGTCGAGCAGTTGCTGGGCCAGCGCCAGTGACTCGGCCGGCGGGAGGGACAGATCGTCCGGAATCCGGTCCGCGCCGGGCGTGCCGGGTGGCAGCGGTCGGCCCAGCTCGTCCCGGGGCCGCGCGTTCCGCGGCCGCCCGGAGCTGTCCCGGTCCCGGCTGGGCCCAGGTTCCGGGCCCCCTCCGGTCATCGCTCGGGTTCTGGGTCAGCCAGCCAGCCGCGCAGCTCGGTGTCGAAGCGCTGCGGCTGCTCCTCGTGCGGGAAATGCCCGGACCCGTCCAGCAGCCGCCAGCGATAGGGCCCATCCACGTGCAGGCCGGCGCCGCGCGCGGTCGCGGGCAGCACGCAGGTGTCCAGCGAGCCCTGCAGATGCAGGGTGGGCGCCTGGATCGGGGCGCGCATCCGCCGGGCGTAGCGCAGACCGTCCGGCCGCAGCCGGGAGCGCATGAACCAGCGGTGGTACTCCAGGGCGGAGTGCGCCACCGAGGGGATGCACATGGCGGTCCGGTAGCGGCGCTCGGTGTCCGGATCCGGCCAGCCCGGGCCGGACCAGGCGCGCAGCATCTGGCCGACCCGCTGGGCGTGGTCCCGGACCAGGCTGTGCTCGGGCAGCACCGGGACCTGGAAGCCGAACGCGTACCCACTGCGGCGGCCCTGGCCCAGCGGGTCGGTGAGCAGCGCGGAACGCATCCGCAGCGGGTGCGCCATCGAGATGACCCCGAGCCGCCGGACCACCTTCGGGTAGTAGGCCGCCATGGTCCAGGCCACCAGGCCGCCCCAGTCGTGCCCGATGACCACCGCGTTCGCCTCGCCCAGGGAGCGGATCAGCCCGGCCGCGTCGGACGCCGCGGTGATCAGGTCGTAGCCGCGCGGCGGCTTGTCGCTGCCGCCGTAGCCACGCAGATCCGCGGCCACCGCGCGGTAGCCCGCGTCGGCCAGCGTGACCAGCTGGCTGCGCCAGGTCCACCAGAACTGCGGGAAGCCGTGCAGCAAGAGCACGAGCGGGCCGTCGCCGGCCTCGGCGATGTGAAACCGGGTGCCGTTCGCGCTGATGGCCCGGTGCGACCACGGGCCATCGACGTAGATGGCTGACTCGCCCCGCAGGGTCATGGGGTCAGCCCGCCTCGACCGCCG
Source organism: uncultured Actinomycetes bacterium (assembly GCA_963717125.1). Classification (GTDB taxonomy): domain Bacteria; phylum Actinomycetota; class Actinomycetes; order Streptosporangiales; family Streptosporangiaceae; genus RYN-230. Next base: position 166,322 of record CAVQVG010000015.1, on the reverse strand, counting down.
GCCGCCCCGGCGTCTCCTCGTCCTGCTTGAGCATGGCCAGGTCGTCCCGGACGGACTCACGCGTCCGGCGCAGCCCGCTGATTCCGCGCAACCTGAGCCAGATGACCAGGGCGCAGACGATGGCCAGCCCACCCCAGGTGCCAGCCACGATCAGGAACGCAGCCCAGGTCCAGATGCCCGCCGTGATCAGCCCGTAGGCGTAGGCGAAGCTGAGCATGACCAGGATAAGGACGCCGAAGAACATGATGGTGCCGCCCAGGGCGACCGCCAGGCCGACCCGGCGGGCGTCCCCGCGCAACTCCACCTTGGCCAGGTCAATTTCGCACTTGACCAGCGTGGTGACGTCCTTGATGGCCTGCGAGACGAGATCACCGATTGACGGCTCGCTGGCATTGCCCAGCGACCGCGTAACTGCGGGCCTGGCCATCCGCACTCCCCTCGCGCGATCGGTGCCGCTCACTTTTCCTGTGATTCACTCGCACAGGGTGGGCAGCAGGTCAGTCCGGGCGCGAGGCGCCAGGAATTGCCGCTAAATCCCGGGAACAGCAGTCCCCCCGGACGCGATCTTACGGGATTACCTGACCGCACTTCAGCGCGGCCTTCCGCTATTGCGCGGGAGCATCACCAATGACCAGCCCACAGCGGTTTTCCGCCGAGTGCCCAGAGTCCGGGAAGGGCGCGGAAAGGCGGTACCAGCGAGGGGTCCGGGGGGCCGCCGCCACCCAGGCAAAGAAGCCTGGCACGGCAGGGCGGGCTACCAAGCGTGCACCTCATCATCCCGGGTAGTCCCTGGCCCGCCGCTAGGTGCTGACGTGGCCTGGACCTGGGCCTACCTCCGCCGCCTTCCGCGGCTGCTGGTCGCGTGGGTACCCGGCTGCCGTGCCAGGACTTCCGTACTACACACCTTTCTACGGCGGATCAGCGGGCAGGAAAAGAGCTGGCCGGGCAGGATTCGTTATCTCGATCGATCCGCCCGGTCGCATTCCTGGGCGGCGCGGTCCGCCCGGTCAGGCCCCGGGCCGTGGCAGTCCCGCCGCGGGCAGCTCACGGAACGCCAGCACCGGCCAGCCGCGCTGCTGGGCCAGCCGGCGCAGGGCCCGGTCCGGGTTCACCGCGTGCGGCCGGCCGACGGCCTCCAGCATGGGCAGGTCGGTGACCGAGTCGCTGTAGGCGTAGCAGTCGGCCAGCTGGTAGCCGCGTTCCGCGGCCAGCTCCCGGACCTGCTCCGCCTTGGCCTCGCCGTAGGCGTAGAACTCCATCTGCCCGGTGTAGCAGCCCTCGGCGATCTCCATCCGGGTGGCGATGACCAGGGCCGCGCCGAGCAGGGCGCCGATCGGCCCGACCATCTCCTGCCCGGACGTGCTCACGATGATCACGTCCTCGCCCGCGGCGCGGTGCCGGCTGAGCAGGGCCCGGGCTTCGTCATAGACGTACGGCAGGATCAGTTCGTCCAGGTGCCGGGTGACGATGTCCCGCACCCGCTCGGCCGGCCAGCCGCGACACAACTGGCCGACCTGCTCACGGATCCGCTCCATCCGCTGGTGGCTGGCGCCGTGCCGGCTGAAAAGCAGCTGGGCCGCCGCACCGCGTACCGCGTCACCCCGGCTGATCAGGCCATTCCGGTAAAACGAGGGCCCGTAGGCGAGTGTGGCCGACTTCGCGATGATCGTTTTATCCAGGTCGAAGAACGCCGCGACCGGCCGGCCACCGCCGGCGACGGAACTAGTCACACCACCGGAGCCTATGGCCGAATGCGTGCAATCGTTGGCAGCTCAGCATGACCAATTGGTAACTTGGCCCGGATACACGTAGGCTTTGCTGAGTGACGGGACCGGCTCTGCCCCCCGGGGCCGGACCGTTTGGCGACCCCCGCTCTCCCCCCGGCGGGGGTCGCCCCCTTACTGCTGCTTTGCCGGCCTTTGCCCTGGTCAGGCCGGGGTGCCGGGCTCGCCGTCAGAACTGTCCGAGGCACTACTGTCCGGGCGCGGCGGCCGTAGCCAGCAGGCCGTCGAGCAGGCGCAGGGCACCCTGCTTGGACAGCGGCTCGTTGCCGTTCCCGCACTTGGGTGACTGGATACAGGACGGGCAGCCGGTCTGGCACGCACAACTGCGAATGGCGTCCGCAGTTGCCGGCAGCCAGTCCCTGGCGGCCTGGAAGCCGCGCTCCGCGAAGCCCGCCCCACCGTCGTGCCCGTCGTACACGAACACGGTGAGCTGGCCGGTCGCCGGGTGCTCGGCCGCGGACACGCCGCCGACGTCCCACCGGTCGCAGGCCGCGAACAGCGGCAGCAACCCGATCGAGGCGTGCTCAGCGGCGTGCGCGGCCCCGGCCAGGTCCACCCCGCGGTCCAGCAGATGGCGGCGCTGGCGGGCCGAGATCGTCCACCATACGGCCCGGGTGCGCAGCGTCTGCGGCGGCAGGCTGAGCGGGACCTGGCCGAGCGGGCGGTTCGTCCGGGCGCTGCGCCGGACGTACCCGGTCACCTGCCGTCTCACCTGCACGTCACCAAAATGCACCGTGGCGTCCTGCCAACTCTCACTGCGCAGCGCACGGGTGATCTCGATCGAGGTGACCTGGCGGGCCGCGGTCGCGTACCCGGGGTCGGCGGGCCGGACCAGCGCCACCCCACCGGCCAGGTCAAGCTCCTCGACCAGGTACATCTCGCCCTGGTGCGGGTAGACCGCCCCGGCGTGCACGAGCAGGTGTGCGGACGGCTCGTCCACCGTCCCCACCAGCCGGCCGGTGGGCAGCTCAACGATCTTGACGGGGCGGGTCCCGGTACCGCGCAGCCCGGTCTGCCGCGGCCGGCCCCGGCTGGTCCAGTACAGCGCGCCGCCGCGGCGGCGCAGCATCCCCCGCCGGGTCAGCGCGCCGGCGATCTCGCTGGTACTGGGGCCGAACGTGGCCAGGTCCGTCTCGGTGAGCGGCAGTTCGGCGGCCGCCGCGCAGAGATGCGGGGCCAGCACATACGGGTTGTCCGGGTCCAGCACGGTCGCCTCGACCGGGCTTTGCAGCAGCGCCTCGGGGTGGTGCACCAGGTACGTGTCCAGCGGGTCGTCCCGGGCGATCAGCACCACCACCGCGGGGCGGCCGGCCCGGCCGGCCCGGCCGGCCTGCTGCCACAGCGCGGCCCGGGTACCCGGCCACCCGACGATGAGCACCGCGTCCAGGCCGGTGATGTCCACGCCCAGTTCCAGCGCGGTGGTGGTGGCCAGCCCGGTGATGGCCCCGGTGCGCAGCGCCTCCTCCAAGGCCCGGCGGTCCTCGCGCAGGTAACCGGACCGGTAGGCCGCTACCCGCTCACTCTCGGCCGCCGCGCCTGCCTCGCGGAGCGCGCGCCGCGCGGCCAGCGCCACCCCCTCGGCGCCGCGCCGGGACCGGGTGAAGGCGAGCACCGGGACCTGCTCGGCCACCAGATCGGCGAGCAGGCTGGCCGCTTCCGCGGTGGCGCTGCGCCGGACCGGCGCGTCCGCCGCGCCGTCCACCCGGGTCAGCGGCGGCTCCCACAAGCCGAACGTGACCGGCCCGCGGGGCGCGGCGTTCTCCGTGACCGCCGCGGCGGGCCGCCCGGTGAGCAGCCGCGCGCAGCCGGCCGGGTCGCTGACCGTGGCCGAGGCGAGCAGGAACGCGGGGCCGGTTGCCGTAGTGCTGCCGGGCCCGCCGGCCGCCGCCTCGATGTGATGCGCCGCGATCCGGTGCAGCCAGGCGCAGCACCTGGGCCACGTGCGAGCCGAACACGCCGCGGTAGCTGTGGCACTCGTCCACCACGACGTAGCGCAGCCGCCGGTAGAACCCGGTCCACCGGGCATGCCGGGGGAGCAGCGTCTGGTGCAGCATGTCCGGCGTGGTGAGCAGGTAGTTGGCGTGGCTGCGGGCCCAGTCCCGCTGGGCGGCCGGCGTGTCGCCGTCCAGCACCGCCGCGCGCACCCCGGGGATGCCCAGCTCACCGACCGCGCGCAGCTGGTCCGCGGCCAGCGCCCTGGTCGGCGCGAGATAGAGCACGGTGCCCGCCTCCAGCACCGCGGTGAGCGCGGGCAGCAGGTAGCCCAGCGACTTGCCGGACGCGGTGCCGGTGGCGATGATCACATCCCGGCCGGCCCGGGCCTGCTCGGCCATGGCCGCCTGGTGCGCCCACGGCGCGGGCACGCCCAGCCGGGAAAAGCCCTCGGTCACCGCGGCCGGCGCCCAGCTGGGCCAGGTCACCCGCCGCCCTTCGCGGCCGGCCATGTACTCTACGTGGATCAGGCGTCCTGACTGCGCGCCGTGGCGCAGCACGAGGTCTGCGGGGGAGGAAGCCGGGAGCGGGGGCTCGCCCGCCCGGAGCGGAGTGAGGGTAGTCATCGGCTCCCAGTGTGACATCTGTACCCGAGGTGCCTCGAAGCGTGAACTCGTGTAGACATGACGTCAGAGCGTGGTTGAATGCGCCACGGGACCAGATGCCTCCGCGGAGGGACCTGGTCCTCCCCGGGCCGCCCGGCCACTGACGAGATAGACGAAGCCCGACTGATGAGGGCTGCATGGCGCTGGAGGATTTGTGGATCTGAAGCTTGACCACCACACCAGGGATGGGATCGAGGTTGTCAACGTCGAGGGTGAGATCGACGTCTACACCGCGCCGCGGCTCCGTGAGCTGCTCATCGAACTGGTGAACAACGGTCATTATCAGCTCGTGGTGAACATGGAGAAGGTCGAGTTCCTGGACTCGACCGGACTCGGGGTGCTGGTCGGCGGGCTCAAGCGGGTCCGCGCCCACGACGGGTCGCTCGACCTGGTGTGCACCCAGGAGCGCATCCTCAAGATCTTCCGCATCACCGGGCTGACCAAGGTCTTCGGGATTCACGACAGCGTCAACGAGGCGATCACGGCCCGGAAGTCGGAGAAGTAGCGGCTGCGCGCTCTTCATCCCGTCATGGCCACTGTTGAAATGAGCTTCACGCCGCTGCCCGTGCACGTGCGCACGGCCCGGCTGGTCGCCACCGCCGTCGCGCGGCGAAGCGGCGTCGAGGAGGCCCTCCTCGACGAGGTCCGCCTCGCGGTGGGCGAGGCCTGCTCCCGCGCGGTCGAGGCGCACCAGGCGCAATGCCCCGCCGAGCCGGTCCGGATCGAGCTGACCGGGTCGGACGGGCGGTTCGAGGTTGTCGTCACCGACGCGGCGATCGCCGCCGCCGACCCCGGGACCGGTGCGGTCGCGCCGCCCGGGGAGTGGGCCGGCAACGGGGTGGCCAACGGTGATAGTGCTCACACTGCGGGTGGTTACCCGCAGGAAGGCCTGGGTCTCGCGGTCATCGCGGGCCTGGCCGACGACGTCCAGTTCACCCGCACATCCGCCGGGCTCAGTATCAGGATGAGCTGGCCATCTGGCGGCGTGGCCGGCTGACCGGCCACCGCAGCCGGGCTGGCAGCCGATGTGTGGACATCTCTGCCAGCCCCAGCCCTAATGTGATTACCTGTGCGGGGGAGCAGCGCGGCCCTGCAGCGGGCCTGACCCCGCCTCGCATCCGGCGGCCGACATGCGTAGACTCCCGGCACTGCTTTTTTGGCACTGCGTCCATCCTGTGCGTCCCGGGAACAGCCAAGCGCGGGCCGGGCGGCCGCGTGCCACTGTCTAGGAGGACAGAACAAGGATGTCTGGGCTCACACTCGCCGCGGGGAGCGGGCCGGTCAGCGTCAGCGGCGGCAACTTGACATGGGTCATCGTTGTCGCCGTGATCGCGCTGCTCGCCCTGGCCGTGGCCGGCGTGCTGGTACGTGAGGTACTCGCCGCCAGCCAGGGCACCGAGCGGATGCAGGAGATCGCCCACGCGGTGCAGGAAGGGGCGGCCGCGTACCTGCGGCGCCAGTTCCGCACGCTGGGCGTTTTCGTTGTTGTCATTTTCTTCGTGCTGTTGCTGCTGCCCGCGGACGGATCATCGGTGCGCTGGGGCCGCAGCATCTTCTTCCTGGTCGGCGCGCTGTTCTCGGCCACTACCGGGTTCACCGGCATGTGGCTGGCGGTGCGCGGCAACGTCCGGGTGGCCGCGGCGGCCCGGGCCGGCTTCGATGGCGAGCGGCCCGCGATGCGGATCGCGTTCCGCACCGGTGGGGTGGCGGGCATGTTCACCGTCGGCCTGGGCCTGTTCGGCGCCGCGCTGGTGGTCATCCTGTACCGGGAGAACGCGCCGAACGTGCTGGAGGGCTTCGGCTTCGGCGCCGCCTTGCTGGCCATGTTCATGCGCGTCGGCGGCGGCATCTTCACCAAGGCCGCCGACGTGGGTGCCGACCTGGTCGGCAAGGTCGAGAAGGGCATCCCCGAGGACGACCCGCGGAACGCGGCCACCATCGCCGACAACGTCGGGGACAACGTGGGCGACTGCGCCGGGATGGCCGCCGACTTGTTCGAGTCGTACGCCGTCATGCTGGTGGCGGCGCTCATCCTGGGCAAGGCGGCGTTCGGTAACGATGGCCTCGTCTTCCCGCTGATCATCCCGATGATCGGGGTCATCACCGCGGTGGCCGGCATCTTCGTGACCATGCCACGCAAGGGCGACCGGAGCGGGATGACCGCCATCAACCGCGGTTTCTTCATCTCCGCGGTCATCTCGCTGGTGCTGGTGATCGGCGCTTCGTTCCTCTACCTGCCAGCCCATTTCAGCGAGCTCAAGGGCGTGACCGGGGCCGGCGCTGCGGCGATCCTCAGCCACGGCGGCAGCCCCCGGCTGCTGGCCATCGGCGCGGTCATCATCGGCCTGGTGCTGGCCAGCGCCATCCAGCTGCTCACCGGGTACTTCACCGAGACCAACCGCAAGCCGGTCAGGGAGATCGGGGAAAGCTCGCTGACCGGCGCGGCCACGGTCATCCTGTCCGGCATCTCGATCGGGCTCGAGTCGGCCGTGTACTCGGCGTTGCTCATCGGCGGGGCGGTCTACGCGGCCTTCCTGCTCGGCACGGGTAACGCGACCATCGCCCTGTTCGCGGTGGCCCTGGCTGGCACCGGCCTGCTGACCACGGTCGGTGTCATCGTGTCCATGGACACGTTCGGCCCGGTCTCGGACAACGCGCAGGGCATCGCCGAGATGTCCGGCGACGTTAGCGGCGACGGTGCCCAGGTGCTCACCAAGCTGGACGCGGTGGGCAACACCACCAAGGCCATCACCAAGGGCATCGCGATCGCGACCGCGGTGCTGGCCGCCACCGCCCTGTTCGGCTCGTTCCGTACCACCGTGGTAGGCGCGCTCGGCAAGGCGGGGAGCACCTTCAGCCTGTCGGTGGACCGGCCCAACGTTCTGGTCGGCGTCATCATCGGCGCGTGCGTCGTGTTCTACTTCGCCGGACTGCTGATCATGGCGGTGGGCCGGGCGGCCGGCCAGGTCGTCTACGAGGTACGCGAGCAGTTCCGCACCCACCCGGGGATCATGGACTTCACCGAGAAGCCCGAGTACGGCCGGGTGGTGGACATCTGCACCAAGGATTCGCTGCGTGAGCTGGCCACCCCGGGCCTGCTGGCGGTGCTCACCCCGATCGCGGTCGGCTTCGCGTTCGGCTACGCGCCGCTCGGCGCCTACCTGGCCGGTACCATCGCGGCCGGCGCGCTGATGGCCGTGTTCCTGGCCAACTCCGGTGGTGCCTGGGACAACGCCAAGAAGCTGGTCGAGGACGGCAACTACGGCGGCAAGGGGTCCGAGGCGCACGAGGCGACGATCATCGGTGACACCGTCGGTGACCCGTTCAAGGACACCGCGGGCCCGGCCATCAACCCGCTGATCAAGGTGATGAACCTGGTCTCGCTGCTGATCGCCACCAGCGTGGTCAAGTACAGCCACAACGCCGGGCTGCGCGCGGGCGTGGCCATCGTGGCGGTGGCCATCGTGGTCTCCGCGGTCGTGATTTCCAAGCGGCGGTCCACCAGCGTGTCCTCGGGCGGGCCTGCCGCGCCGGCCGAGTCGGCCACCCCGGAGCCAGCCGAGCCGTCCGGCCCGGCCCCGGCGAGCACCCCGGGCTGACCGCCCGGGACCGCTCCCGCATCGCGAGATGATCCCCCGGCCATCGTGGCGTGGCCGGGGGATCATACTTGGACGTCATGACCGAGCGCACGCTGCTGGTGCTGCGGCACAGCAAGTCGGCTTACCCGGAGGGCACCGCCGACGTGGACCGGCCGCTGTCCGCCCGGGGGCAGCGGGACGCGGCCGCCGCCGGGCGGTGGCTACGCGACCAGGGTTTCACGCCTGATCAGGTGGTCTGCTCCACCGCCGAGCGCACCAGGCAGACCTGGGACCTGGTCAGCGACCAGCTCGGCTGGGCCGGTGACGAGCCCGGGATGCTGCGTTACGACCCCCGGCTGTACGAGGCCAGCCCCGGCGACCTGCTCACCGTGGTCCAGGAAACCCCGGACGAGGTCAGCATCCTGGCCCTGGTCGGGCACAACCCAGGATCCGCCGAACTGGTGCTCGCCCTGGCCGGCCGGCGCGAGCTGAGGTTCCCCACCTCGGCGCTGGCTGTCATCGGGTTTGGCGGCGGCTGGGCCGGGGTCGCGCCGGGGTCCGGGACGCTGGAAACGCTGTGGACGCCCAAGGGCGGGTCAGTCTTCCCGCCGGGCTGACCGTGGTCCCGCCGCCGGGTCGCCTTCCTCCGCCGCCTCCACCTCGTCGCGGGGCACGCCGAGCAGGTACAGCACCGAGTCGAGATAGGGCACGCTGACCGACGTGTCGGCCGCGTCCTTGACCACCGGCCGGGCGTTGAACGCCACCCCGAGGCCGGCCGCGGCGATCATGTCCAGGTCGTTGGCGCCGTCCCCGATGGCCACGGCCTGGCTGACCGGGACCCCGGCCTGCGCGGCGAACCGGCGCAGCGCGTCCGCCTTGCCCGCCCGGTCGATGACCGGCCCGGTCAGCTTCCCGGTCAGCTTGCCCGCGATGATCTCCAGCGTGTTGGCGGCCATGTAGTCGATGCCGAGCTCGGCCGCCAGCGGGCCGGTGATCTGGGTGAAGCCGCCGCTGACGATCCCGCACCGGAAGCCGAGCCGGTGCAGGGTGCGGATCAGGGTCTGCGCGCCGGGGGCCAGCGGCAGCTCGCCGCGGACGGTGTCGAGCACGGCTTCGTCCAGCCCGGCCAGCATGCCGACGCGTTCCCGGAGCGAGGCGGCGAAATCCAGCTCACCGCGCATGGTGGCTTCGGTGATCTTGGCCATCTGGCTGGCGCACCCGGCGCGGGCGGCGAGCAGGTCGATCACCTCGCCGGCGATCAGCGTGGAGTCCACGTCCAGCACGACCAGCCGCATGGCCCGCCGGTGCAGGCCGCTGCGCTGCACCGCCACGTCTACGCCCTGCTGGGTCGCCTCCTGGGCCAGCGCCACCCGCAGCGCGCCTGGATCGGCGCCCGAGACGTCCAGCTCGATGCACGTCACCGGGCGGTGCGCGAGCCGGTCGATGCGGTCGATGTTGGCCCCGCTGGCCGCGATCCGGCCCGCGATGGCCGCCACCGCGGCCGGGGTCAGCGGGCTGCCCAGCACGGTGACATGCAGCCGGCCGCGGCGCCGGGCCTGTTCCCCGGAACCCATCGTGATCTCGGCGTCCAGGCCCAGGTCGGCGGCGACCGCGCGGATCGCCCGGTGGATCGCGGTCAGGTCAGGATCGCCGCCGCAGCCGAGCAGGGCGCCGAGCACCAGCCGTCCCCGGATCACCACCTGCTCGATGTCCAGCACGGTCAGCTCCTGCCCGGTCAGGGCGGTGAACAGCCGGGAGGTCACCCCGGGCCGGTCCCGGCCGGTCAGGGTGACCAGCAGTGTCGTCTGCGTGTCCATCGGTGCTTAACGCTACCGGGGCCGGGCCGCCGGCGCGCACCGGTGGGCTGGCTGGTCCGCCATGCCGTAAGTTCGGGTCTGACACGGTGGGTTGCGGGAAGGAGCTGGATGTCCGACGAGGTGGTGCGGCTGCGCGGTGTCGGGGTCCGGCGCGGCGGGTCGATGCTGCTACGCGACGTGGACTGGACCGTCTACGACGACGAGCGGTGGGTCGTGATCGGGCCCAACGGCGCCGGGAAGACCACCCTGCTGCAAGTGGCCGGGTGCCAGCTGTTTCCCTCCGAGGGCAGTGCCGAGCTGCTGGGCAGCCGGCTCGGCGAGACGGACGTGTTCGAGCTGCGGCCGCGTATCGGGCTGGCCAGCGCCGCGGTCGCCGACCGGGTGCCGCCCGGCGAGAAAGTGATCGACCTGGTGCTCACCGCGTCCTACGCGATCGTCGGCCGGTGGAAGGAGGACTACGAGTCCTCCGACGTCACCCGGGCCGTCGAGTTGCTCGACGCGCTCGGCTGCGCGCACCTGATCAGGCGCCGGTTCACCACGCTGTCCGAGGGCGAGCGCAAGCGGGTGCAGATCGCGCGGGCCCTGATGCCCGACCCCGAGCTGCTGCTCCTCGACGAGCCCGCGGCCGGCCTGGACCTGGGCGGCCGGGAGGACCTGCTCCGCCGGATCTCCCTGCTGGCCCGCGATCCGCTGGCCCCGACCACGGTGATGGTCACCCACCACGTGGAGGAAGTGCCCGAGGACTTCACCCACGTGATGCTGCTGCGCCGCGGCACGGTGCTGGCCGCGGGCCCGGTCCACGAGGTGCTCACCGAGCCCAACCTGGCCAAGTGCTTTGGCCTGCCGCTGATCCTGGAGCGGCACGGTGGGCGCTGGTCGGCCCGTGCGGCCCAGTAGCGTCATCCCGGCCGTAACGGGTACAGAGCTGGCATGAGAGGGGACCGGGTCGAGATCGTGATCGACGCGGGCGGGTCCGCGCGCACCTATGAGGTGACCGCGACCAAGGCCGGCCGCCGGGTCGAGGTGGTCACCGGGCGGGGCGTGGTCGAAGTCATGGAGGTCACCCGGGGCGGTGCGGTGGTGCGCACCGCCCGGTTCATGGCCAGCCGGGTGCTCGCCCTCGTGGAGCACCCAGCCAGCGACGGCGGCCCGGACGGCGAGCGGCGGCCCGCCGCCCGGCCCGGCGGCCGGCCGCCGGACGAGGCCGCGGAGCCGGTCAGCATGGTCGACGACGCTGTGGACCGGGCCGTCTCCCAGCTCGGTTAGCCTCTCAGTCGCGACTACCTGTTCTGCTAGGTTCGTGGCTCCGGTGAGTGTTGCCCGGAAGGAGCCGCCATGGCCGGGAGGCCGCTGACCGTCCTGTTCATGCCGGAGAGCGCGTACGGCCCCACGAACAACTGCATTGGCATCGGGGACGTGCTCCGCCGCCGTGGGCACCGGGTGGTGTTCGCCGCCGAGGCGTCCTGGAAGGGCCGCCTGCAGCCGCTCGGCTTCGAGGAGGACCTGGTCGACCTGTCCTCCCCTGCTCCGGCCGCCGGCGAGCAGGGCGAGCAGGGTGACGGAGCGCAGGACGCGGGCCAGTTCTGGAAGGACTTCATCGCCAGCACCGCGCCGGAGTTCCGCAAGCCCACGATCGGGCAGCTGGAAACCTGGATCAAGCCAGTGTGGGAAGAGCTGATCGGCGGCGCGCGGTACTGCCAGGACCAGCTGGCCGCGATCGTGGCCCGGACCCGGCCGGACGTGATCGTCGAGGACAACGTGATCTGCTTCCCGGCGCTGCTCACCGCAGGGGCGCCGTTCGTCCGGATCGTGTCCTGCAACCCACTGGAGATCGCCGACCCCGGGCTGCCCCCGGCGTTCTCCGGGTACCCCGTCGCGGACCAGGCCGGGTGGGCAGCATTCCGGGCCGAGTACGACCGGGTGCACCGGGCGCTGTGGACCGAGTTCAACGGCTGGGTGACCAGCCAGGGCGCGCCGCCACTGCCGGACCTGGAGTTCATCCACCCTGGCCACGCCAACCTGTACGTCTACCCGGAACTGGCCGACTACCCGCGGGCCAGGCCACTCGGCCCGGGCTGGCAGCGGCTGGACTCCTCGGTCCGGGAGACTGACGAGCAGTACACCGTGCCCGCCCCGCTGGCCGCCCAGGACGGGGCGCTGATCTACTTCTCGCTGGGCTCGCTCGGCTCGGCCGACGTGCCGCTGATGCGGCGGCTGATCGACGGCCTCGCCGCCACCCCGTACCGGTACATCGTCTCCATGGGCCCGCTGCACGCCGAGCTGGAGCTGGCCCCGAACATGGCTGGCGCCGAGTTCCTGCCGCAGACCTCGGTCATCCCGCAGGCGGACCTGGTCATCACGCACGGCGGGAACAACACCACCACGGAGTGCCTGCACTTCGGCAAGCCGATGATCGTGCTGCCGCTGTTCTGGGACCAGCACGACAACGCGCAGCGGGTGGCGGAGCTGGGGCTGGGCGTCCGGCTGGATACCTACCGGTTCACCGACGCCGAGCTGCACGGCGCGCTCCGCCGGCTGCTCGGCGACCGCGCCCTGCGGGACCGGCTGGCCACCGGCGCCGCCCAGATCCAGGCCCGGCAGGGCCTGCGCCGGGCCGCGGACCTGATCGAGCGCGCCGCCGGCGGCCGCGAGGGGACGGCGGCCCAGTGCTGCTAACCCCAGTGCTGCTAACCCAGTGCTGCTAACCCAGTGCTGCTAACCCAGCGCCGCTAAGGAGCGAGGAAACTAGCCCGCCAGGAAACCGCGGCTGACGGCGGCGGCGACCAGCTCCCGGGCGAACGCGCCGAGCGCGGCGGAGCCGTCCTCGATCAGCGTCACCTTGGCCAGCACCTGGCCGGCCGTGACCCCGTGCTGGGTCCAGGTGCCCCCGCCGAGCTCGAAGTTGGCCAGCATCGGCTGAAGCCGGTCGAGCGCCCGGGCGAACTTCGCCTCCGGCGTGCGCCGCTCCTCGAACTCATCCCACAGCGCGCGGAACGTGGCCGCCTGGCCGGCCGGCAGCAGCGCGAACAACCGGTCGGCCGCGGCGCGCTCGGCTTCCTCCTGGCGGGCCTGAGCCGGCGCACCGGCATAGGCGAACAGGTCGCCCGCGTCTATCTCCACCAGGTCGTGCAGGACCGTCATGGCGGTCACCCGGCTGAGGTCGGTGCCGGCCGGCGCGTACTCGCCCAGCACCAGGCTCATCAGCGCCAGGTGCCAGGAGTGCTCCGCGGAGTTTTCCCGCCTGCTGCCGTCGATGATCCGGCTCTGCCGGAGCACGCCTTTGAGCTGGTCCGCTTCGAGCAGGAACCGCAGCTGACTGTCCAAGGGTCGCATTGTTCCCATCCATGGCCGGCTCGCCGCACCCCCAACCCGGCACCGGCGCCCTGACGTGCGATCATGTCCTGGGGGACCCAACGATGATACGGGGGACCGGCTCATCAGGCTCGCCCTGGCCGGGTCATCGTCTGGCCAGGGCGAGTCACCTCAGCAGCACCGTGCGGGCGCCCCAGCAGCCGGCCTGGCCACGGCGCCTCTGGTTCCTCACCCCCCCGGGCCAGGGGCGCCGTCCGCTGCCCGCCTGGCCGCGGGATAATCAGGGCCATGACCGGGGCCGCCGACGTGATCGTGGTCGGTTCCGGGCCGAACGGCCTGGCCGCGGCGCTGACCATGGCCCGGGCGGGCCTGGCGGTACGGGTCATCGAGGGTGCGGGCACCCCGGGTGGCGGCTGCCGCACCGCGGAGCTGACGCGGCCCGGGTTCCAGCACGACATCTGCTCGGCGGTGCATCCGCTGGCCGCCTCGTCCCCATTCTTCCGCGGCACCAGCTTGTCCGCCCACGGCGTCACCCTGTGCACTCCCAAGGTCGCGTTCGCCCATCCGCTGGACGGCGGGCAGGCGGCCGCGCTGTCCGGGTCGGTCGAGGAGACGGCGCGCAGCCTCGGCGCCGACGCCGCCGGCTACCGGCGGCTGCTCGGCCCGCTGGTGCGCGATGCCGGGCTGATCCTGCCCGACGTGCTGGCCCCGTTCAGCTCGGTCCCGGCCCATCCGCTGGCCCTGGGCCGGTTCGGCGCGGCTGGGTTGCTGCCCGCCAGCCTGCTGGCCCGGCGGCTGCGCACCGAGGCTGGCCGGGCCCTGCTGGCGGGCGCGGCCGCACACTCGATGCTGCCGCTTACCAGCCCGGGGACGGGGGCGTTCAGTCTGATCCTGATGATGACAGCGCACACGGTGGGCTGGCCGGTGGTGGCGGGCGGCAGCGGGCGGATCACCGAGGCGCTGCTCGCCGAGCTCGCCGCGCTGGGCGGAGAGCTGGAGACAGGGCGGTGGGTAACGTCGCTGGACAGCCTGCCGCGGGCCCGGGCGGTGCTGCTCGACGTCACGCCGCGCCAGTTGCTGCGGCTGGCCGGCGGCTGGCTGCCCGCCCGGCAGCGCCGGGCGCTGCGCCGGTACCGCTACGGGCCGGGAGTGTGCAAGGTGGACTGGGCGCTCAGCGGGCCGGTGCCGTGGGCCGCGGCGGCCTGCCGGGAGGCGGGCACCGTGCACCTGGGCGGCACGCTGGCCGAGGTGGCCAGGAGCGAGGCGGAGGTGACCGCCGGGCGGCTGCCGGAACGCCCGTACTGCCTCGTCGCCCAGCCGGGTGTGGTGGACCCCAGCCGGGCCCCGGCCGGCCAGCACACGCTGTGGGGGTACTGCCACGTGCCCGCGGGCTGCCCGGCCGACGCATCCGGCCGGATCGAGGCGCAGATCGAACGGTTCGCCCCCGGGTTCCGCGACCTGATCCTGGCCCGGTCCGTGCGCACCGCGACCGACCTGGAGCAGGACAACCCGAACTACGTGGGCGGGGACATCAACAGCGGGGCCGGGACGCTGCGCCAGACGCTGCTCGGCCCGCTGCCACCCTGGTCTGGGCCGCCGTGGCCCTGGCCGGTGCGGTGGAACCCGTACCGGACCGGGCTGCCCGGCGTCTACCTGTGCTCCGCGTCCACCCCGCCGGGCGGCGGCGTGCACGGCATGTGCGGGGCGGGGGCGGCCCGCGCCGCGCTGGCCGACCTGCGGGCCGGGCTGACGCGCTGACCGGGGCGCACGCGCAGGCCGGCGCGCACGCGCTGACCGGCGCGCACGCGCAGGCCGGGGGCGCTCCCGGTCAGCGTGGCGCCCGGGCCCCCTCGCGGAGCCGGGTCAGGTGCCTGCGCAGCACCTGCTGCATCTCGTCATAGAAGTCCACGATCACCCGCAGCTCGTCGTCGCTGTACCGCGCGGCCATCTCGCCCCAGTCCCGCACCATGGGCAGGAACACCGAGGCCACGTCCCGTATGGCGCGCTCCAGCACCAGCCGGATGACCACCCGGCGGCGGTCCCGCGGGTCCCGCTCCCGGCGGACGAAGCCCGCCTCTTCCAGCCGGTCCACCACCCCGGTGATCGACGCGGTGGTCAGGCCGGTCTCCCGGGCCAGTTCGCCGGCCGTCAGCTGGCCGCGGAAGCTGAGGATGTTCAGGCAATTCAGGTCCGTCGAGTTGATGCCGATCCGGTCGGCCGCGGCCTGATTCATCAACTGCATCAGCGAACCGGTCCGGCGGATGGCCGCGGCGAACGCGGTGGCCAGCTGGGCCCGCTCCGGGTCGCTGGCGGCGAACGGCCTGCTCTACCCGCTGGTGCAGGGCCGCCAGTTCGGCTGGCCAACCTGGACGTTCGTGTCCATGGCCCTGTCGCTGCCGGTGTTCGCCGCCTTCGTCGGCTACGAGCGGATCAAGGCCCGCCGGGACGGCTCCCCGCTGGTCCCGCTCAGCCTGTTCCGTGACCGGGCGTTCAGCGCCGGGATGACCGTGGCCCTGACGTTCTTCCTCGGCATCGCCTCGTTCGGCCTGGTGCTCACCCTGTTCCTCCAGCTCGGCCTCGGCTTCACGCCGCTGCACGCCGGGCTGACCTTCCTGCCGTTCTCGGCCGGCGTGCTGGTGTCCGCCGGGGCGGCGGCGCGGCTGGCGCCCAAGTTCGGCCGCGGCGTCACCATGACCGGCGCGCTGTTCACCGCGGCCGGGATGGCCACCCTGATCGGCACCGTGCACCACTACGGCGGGGCCGTGACCACCTGGGACCTGGTGCCCGGGCTGGCCGCCGCGGGCCTCGGCCTGGGCGCGGTGATCGCGCCGCTGGCCGACATCGTGCTGGCCCACGTGCCGCAGCGGGAGGCGGGCTCGGCGTCCGGCGTGTTCAACACCGGTCTGCAGCTCGGCAACTCGATCGGCATCGCGCTGATCGGCGTGATCTTCTTCGCGCTGCTGGGCAGCCAGTCCGCGGCGGCGGCCCGCACGGTCGCCCCGCAACTGCGCGGCGGGCTGGCCGCGGCGGGCGTGCCGGCCCAGTACACCGGGCCCATCGTCAACCGGTTCGGTGCCTGCCTGCACGCCCGGCTGGTGGCCACCGACCCGACGGTCACCCCGGCGGTGTGCCAGCCGGCCCACGGCCAGGTGCTGCCCGCCGCCGCGCACCCCGTGCTGGCCAGCGCGGGCGGGACCGCGCTGCGCGCCGACTTCGCCAGCTCGCTGGTACGCACGCTGTGGTTCCAGGTCGGCGTGTTCGTGCTCAGCTTCCTGCTGATGTTCGCGATACCGGCCGGGGCGGGCAAGCACGCGCCGGAGCCGGCCCAGGAACCGGACGGGGACCGGGCGCTGGCCCCAGCCAGCCCGGGAGCGGCGGCATGACCGCGGCCGACCAGCCGGCCAGCTACCCGGAGAACGCCCCCATGCGGCTGGCCATCCTGGGCGCCACCGGCGGGATCGGCGGGCACGTGCTGAACTGGGCGGCGCGGGCTGGTCAAGCTGATCCTGCCGCGCATCTTCGCCAAGCCGTTCGCCGGCGTGCGGGCCATGGAGGAGGTGATCCGGGCCGGCCGCCTGGACTGGACGCTGGTCCGGCCGGCCCGGCGTCCCCGGCCGTCTGCTGGTAACTCAAGAAATCAGCAGCGCGGTGCATCGTGCCTCACCGGCGAGGCACGATGCACCGCGCTAACGACTTGGCAACCTCAGCTGGCGCCGTCGGCCACTGCGGCGGTCACCTCGGCCTGGCGGCCGGCCAGTTCGGCCGCGTACCGCGCGTCGTCCGCCTTCTGCCGGTCGATCCGGTCCGCGATGTCCTCGTCGTCGCGCATCAGCACGTCGAGGTCGGTCTTGGCCGCGTCCAGCACGCCCAGGTCGGCGTACGCGTGCTGGACCTTCGGGCCCCACAGCCCGATGTCCTTCACGCACGGCACGATCCGGCTGAACAGCAGGGTGCGGAACGCCTGCTGGACCGGGGAGTGCTCGGTGAACTCCAGGCACTCGGCCACGTCGTAGCCCAGCCGCTCCCAGACCTCCTGGGCGCGGAACCGGTTGCGCATCAGATAGCAGCCCTCGACTACGAACTCCTCGCGGTCGGCCCGCTCGGCCTCGGTCAGCCCGGCGTAGTAGTCGCGCAGCGCGAGCCGGCCGAACGCCACGTGCCGGGCCTCGTCCTGCATCACGTACGCGAGCAGTTGCTTGACCAGCGGGTTGGCGGCGATGTCGCGGTGCACGCCGAACGCGGCCAGGGCCAGCCCCTCGATGAGCACCTGCATGCCCAGGTAGGGCATGTCCCAGCGGGAGTCACTCAGCGCGTCGGCCAGCAGCTTGGCCAGGTCCGGGTTGACCGGATAGTACAGCCCGACCTTCTCCCGCATGAACCGGGAGTACAGCTCCACGTGCCGGGCCTCGTCCATGGTCTGGGTGGCGGCGTAGAACTTCGAGTCCATGTCCGGCACCGACTCGACGATCCTGGCCGCCACCGTCAGGGCGCCCTGCTCGCCGTGCAGGAACTGGCTGAACAGCCAGGCGCCCAGGTGATGGCCGAGTTCCTGGCGCTCGGCCTCGTTGAGCACGTCCCACTGTCGCGATCCGTAGATCGGGACGAAGTCATCCGGCGTCGCCATCACGTTGGTCGGGTCCACCGGCAGATCCCAGTCGATCCGCTTGGCCGCGTCCCACTGCTTGTCCTTGCCGCGCTGGTACAGGTCCAGCAGGCGGCTCCGGCCGTCGTCGTACTCCCAGCTGAACTTGGTGGTCCCGGCGGCGGGCACGTCCCAGGTGCCGGGTTCGACCGGGGTGGCGTAGTGGTCGTAGGTGCTCACGGTGGCCTCCAGCGCCCGGGGTATGGCCTGTCTTCATTACTACCCAGTAACTACGGCGGGCGCAATCCCCGGGGCGTGGTCGGTGCGGCACGTCGGGTGAGGGACCCGGTTAGTCGTGCACCGAGGGCTCGTGGTCGGCGTGCCCGGACGGCTCCAACTGGAAGGTGGAGTGCTCGACGTCGAAGTGGCCGCGGACGCATTCCTGGAGCTCGTCCAGGATGCCCGGGCCGCAGCCGCGGCCGAGCGTGCCCGCGTCCACCACGACGTGCGCGGACAGCACCGGCAGGCCGGACGTGATCGTCCAGGCGTGCAGGTCGTGCACGTCGATGACGCCGTCCAGTTCGATCATGTGCCGCCGCACTTCGGTCAGGTCGATGCCCCGCGGGCTGGCCTCCAGCAGCACGTCCACCGCGTCCCGGAGCAGCCGCCAGGTCCGGGGCAGGATCAGCACCCCGACCAGCAGCGACGCGATCGGGTCGGCCCGGGTCCAGCCGGTCAGCGTGATCAGCACGGCGGTCACGATGACCGCCACCGCGCCGAACGTGTCCGAGGCCACTTCCAGGAACGCGCCCCGCGCGTTCAGGCTCTCCGCCTGGGCCTGGCGCAGCAGCACCAGCGACACGCCGTTGCCGGCCAGCGCGACCGCACCGAAGAACGCCATCAGCCCGGTGCTCACCGGTTCTGGGGTGGCGAGCCGCTGGGCCGCCTCGAACAGGATGAAGCCGGCCATGCCCAGCAGCAGCAGCGCGTTGGCCGTCGCGGCCAGGATCTCCAGCCGGGCGTAGCCGAACGTGCGCCGCTCGGTGGCCGGCTTGCTGGCGAAGTACGCGGCCAGCAGGGACAGCCCCACCCCGGCGGCGTCGGCGGTCATGTGCGCGGCGTCGGCCAGCAGCACCAGCGAGCCGGACAGCACCGCGCCGGCCACCTCGCCGATGGCGATCGTGGCGGTGATCGCCAGCACGGCGGCCAGCCTGCCGCCGTGCCGCCCGGTCGCGGTCAGCGCAGACCCGTGGTCATGCCCGTGTCCGGCCGTCATCGCCGCTGACAGCTCCCTCGTCCGGCTAGGTGCCAGCCTGGTCGTCGCGGTCCCCGCCGGTGCCGTCCCCCGGGTCAGGCATACCCGGGAACAGCAGCTCGTAGGCCGGGTTGATCATGACCGGGCTGCCGTCGCGGATGCCCACCGGCCCACGGAACCGGATCCGGGCCCCGCAGACGATGCCCGGGATGTGCGACCGGCCGTAGAACAGCGCGGTCAGGTTCCCGGTGGAGTCCGTGATCTCGGCGGCCAGCACCGAGTTCCGCTCGACCGGGCGGATCTCCACCGCGCGGACCCGGCCCTCGACGGTGGCCCGGCCCGGGCCGGTCAGCGAGCCGATCGGGTTCACTCCGGCCGGCGGTGTGGGCCGGCTGTAGCCCGGGTTATCGCCGCCGGGCGTGGCCGCGGCCGGCTGGCCCTCGGCCGCGCCGCGGCGCGGCCGCCGGGGCCGCAGCCGTCCGCGCAGCCCGGCCGGTGGTGCCGCTATCACCGGCGGCAGCGTGCTGGCCGGGTCCGGGACGGCGGCCGGCTGGTCTCCGTCACCAGCCCCGGCCGTCGTGCTCCCGGTCAGGGCCGGATCAGCCGGCGCCGACTCGCTGGCCGGCTCCGTGCTCGCTGCCCCGGCTGCCCCGGCCGCGGCTGGCTCGGCGGGCGGTGCGCCCGTCCTGGCCTGCGCGGCGGCCAGCTCAGCCAGGCTGGTCCCGGTGCTGGCGCCGGCCAGCGCGGCTGCCTTCTCCGCCTGGGCGGCGAGCTGGCGCTCGTGCAGCACCTCGATCCGGCTGCGCACGTCGAACGGGACGATGGTAGCCGTCACGTTCGGGATCCGGCTGACCACGCCGGCGATCCGGTCCGCGGTGCGGTCGTGCAGCAGTCGGCCGAGCAGCGGCGCGTAGCTGCGCCGCGGCAGCACCACGGTGACGTGCGTCCCGGGCTGGCAGGCCTCCTCGCTGGCCAGTTCCGCGGCGCACCGGGCGACGCGCCGGTCCGGACAGTCGATGAAGTCGAGCACCACACCGCGGTCGGTCCGGGACCAGTCCTCGCGCAGCAGTTCGGCCTGCTGGTTGTCGATCACGAAGTGCACCGCGCGCAGCGTGGTCGGCCGCAGGCTGCGGGCGTAGCGCAGCGCGGCGATGGTGGCCAGGTCGAAGCTGTCCACCAGGACGAAGACCGTGCGCCGGGTGTACTTCGGCGGCTCCGGCGGCCTGGGCCGGTCCCCGATCCGGTCCAGTACCTGGCTCTCCACCCGGTACTCCCGGTTCAGCCGGATGAGCGCGGGCACCCCGACGATGAACAGGATCAGCACCAGCCAGGCGCCCTCGGTGAACTTGACCACCACGAAGATCAGCACCACGACCAGCGAGGTCACCCCGGCCGAGAAGTTGATCACCAGCTTGCGCCGCCAGTGCCGCTCGCGATGTGTCTGGTGGTACTTGGCCATGCCGAACCCGGCCAGGGTGAACGCGGTGAACACGCCGATAGCGTAGAACGGCACCAGGTTGTTCACGTTGGCCCCAACCGCAGCCAGCAGCGCACAGGACAGCACCGCCAGCACCACGATGCCGTTGGAGAACACCAGCCGGTGCCCCCGCTTGGTCAGCCAGCGGGGCAGGAACGCGTCCTCGGCCACGAAGTTGGCCAGGAATGGGAACCCGTTGAAGCTGGTGTTACCGCCGGTGTACAGGATCAGCGCGGTCGCCGCCTGGACCAGGATGTACGGGATGTCGCCCAGGGCCGAGTGGCCGAAGATGATCCGGGCTTCCTGGGACAGCACGGTCGGCACGCCGAGGGTGTAAGGCGCAGCGTGGGTGACATGGGCCAGCCAGGAGATCCCGGCCACCAGGGAGCCGAGGATGACGCCTTCGGTGACCAGCACCTTGCGGGCGTTGATGCCCTCCGGCGGCCTGAACGCGCTGACCGCGTTGGACACCGCCTCGATGCCGGTCAGCGAGGAGCCGCCGTTGGCGAACGCGCGCAGCAGCACGAAGATCAGGGCAAAAGAGATCAGCGAGTTGTAGTTGTGCGCGGTACCGAACCCATACTGGCCCTGCACTGGATAGTGATAATGCCCGAGCGTGCCGAAGGCCTCGCGGATCAGGCCGGTGATGATCATCACGATCACCACGCCCGAGAACAGGTAGGTGGGCACGGCGAACGACTTGCCCGCCTCGCGGATCCCGCGCAGGTTGCCGTAGCACATCAAGATCACGATGATGATCGAGATGATCGTGATGACGGCGGGGTCGCTCAGTTGCCGGATGCCGGGGAGAGCCGACGCAACCGCCGCGGTGCCTGCGGCCACCTGCACCGCCACCGTGACCACGTAGTCGATGAGCAGGGCGACCGCAGCGACCTGGGCGACCCGGGGCCCGAAGTTGTCCCGGGCGACGACATAAGAGCCGCCGGCCCGGGTGTACACCGAGACCACCTCGCGGTAGGACAGCACGACCAGGGCCATCACGAACAGCACGACCCCGGTCAGCGGGAGGATCAGCGTGAACGCGGTGATGGCCAGGCCGCCCTTGAGCAGCTCGATGAGGATTTCCTCGGTGCCGTAGGCGGAGGAGGAGATGCCGTCTGGGGCGAGCACGCCGAGGGCCAGCACGTTGGACAACCGCTGCTCGCCCAGCTGCTCGTTGACCATGGGCGGCCCGAGCAGCCTGCGTTTCAGCGTGTATCCAAGGCCCTCGCGCAGGTCATCGCCCCTGCTGCCGAGGACGCCTACCGCTCGCCGCATTGCCACCTGGTCTGCCTTTCAGTGCTTGACCTGGCCTTTGTACCACCGTGGCGGCGTGCTCAGGCCAAGGGGGCATTTGCCTGATACCCCGCGGTCTGCCACGTAGCCGGGTCTTAGCGGAGCTTTAGCAGGCTGGCCGGTCAGCCAATGCCGAACCAGCCCAGCACGGTGAACGCCAGCAGCAGCAGGCTCATCGCGGATATCGCCAGCGTGCAGATGGTGGCGGCCACCCGGAACCCAGTGCCGTTGGCCGCTGCGCCGAGCACGCTGCGCCGGTTCGTCAGGATGAGGATGTAGACCAGGATCACCGGCGTGACGAGGCCCTGCAGCACCTGGGTGCCGATGAGCAGCGTAATCAGGTTGATCGGGGTCAGCGCCAGGCTAGCCCCGATGATCACCTGCACGGTGAACAGGCCGAGGAACAGCCGGGCCTCGGTGAACCGCCGGGACACCGACCGCTCCACCCCGACCGCCTCGCTGATCGCGTACGCGCTGGACAGCGGGACCACGGCGCCCGCCAGCGCGGACGCCCCGATGAGGCCGAACGCGAACAGCCATTCGGCGGCCGGGCCGGCCACCGGGCGCAGCGCCTGGGCCGCCTCCTTGGCCGAAGTGAGCGGGCCGGTGCCGCCGATGGCCGCGGCCGTCGCGATGATGATGGTGATGGAGATCACGCAGGCGAACAGCGCGCCCGAGATCGCGTCGATCCGGGCCCGCGGGTAGTCGGCCGCGTCCGCGCCCCTGTCCACCACGCCGGCCGCCGCGTACAGCTGCATGTACGGGCTGACCGTGGTGCCGATCAGCGCCACCCCGAGCAGCAGGAAGCTCTTGGTGTACAGGAAGTGCGGGATGACCAGGTTGCTGCCGACCTGAGCCCAGTCGGGGTGGCCGAGCACCGCGGCGATCGGGTACGCGAGGAAGGCCAGCGACAAGATCAGGAAAATCCGCTCGGCGTACCGGTAGGAGCCGAACACGACCAGCGCCCAGATGGCCGCCGCGGCGGCCGGGATGATCACGTACCGGCTCACGCCAAGCAGCTGGAAGGCGGCACCGATGCCCGCGAACTCGGCCACCACCAGGCCGGTATTGGCCAGCAGCACGCAGAACAGCGCGACCCCGGTGAGCCGCAGGCTGAACTGCTCCCGGATCAGCGCGGCCAGGCCCTTGCCGGTGTGCGTGCCGAGCCGGACCGCCATCTCCTGCACCAGCACCAGGGCGATGGTGACCAGCACCATGAAGAACAGCGTCCGGTAGATGAACTGGGACCCGGCCGAAGCGTAGGTGGCGATGCCGGCCGCGTCGTTGCCCGCGTTGGCCGCCACCACGCCCGGCCCGGCGATGGCCAGGATCATCCAGATCCGGCCGCGCCGGGACCGGATCAGCCGTACCCCGCCGGCCCGCACCCGGGTCAGCGACGTAAACCCGGATCGGGCCCGGGCCAGCTCGGCCGGTTCTTCTTTGCGCCTCCGGGGGGCTTGGACCCGCCGCTCTGCTTTCTTTGCGCCTCCGGGGGGCTTTGACCCGCCTCCTTCCCTCGTCGCTTGTCGCTCGTTCCTCGCTCCGCGCTCCTCAGTCCAGTCGGCGGCGCCCCCCTTCGGCGCGTCAGTCCTGTCGGCGGCGCCCCCCTTCGGCGCGGGCTCGGTCACTGCAGCAGCCTCGGGAAGTGCAGGCGGCCGTGCCCGGGGACCAGGGCGTCCAGCACGTCGTCGGCCAGGATGCGGCCCAGCGGCCGCCCGTCGTCGTCCACCACCAGCAAGGAGGAGCGGCGCGACTCGACCAGCTCGGTGGCCACCAGGTCCAGGTCGGCGTCCGGGGGCAGGGTGACCGGCGGGTTGTCCGGGTCGATCAGCTCGTCCAGCCGCCGCCCGGGGTCGCTGACCAGCAGATCGAATGCGGACACGTCGCCCAGCAGCACGCCCGCCTCGTCCAGCACCGCCACCGAGTCGATCTCGGTCCGGTGCCCGGCCAGCGCGGCCAGCCGCTGGCTCACCTCGGCTACGGTCTCAGCCGGGCCGGCCGTGGCCAGCACGCTGGTCATGATCCCGCCCGCCTCGTCGCCCGGGTAGCCAAGCAGCTTGATCAGCTCACGCTGGACCGGCTGGGGCATCTGGGCGAGCAGCGCGGCCCGTTCCTCGTCGTCCAGGTCGCGCAGCGCGTCCACCGCCTCGTCCGGCTCCATCCCGGCGATCAGCTCAGCGGCCCGGGATGGCGCCACCTCGCGGAGCAGGGCGGTCAGCTCGTGCGGCTCCATCTCCTCCAGCGCGTCCGCGGCCAAATCGTCGTCCAGGCTGTCCAGCACCTCCTGGCGGCCGGACCGGCCCAGCCCCTCCAGCACGTCGGCCAGCTCGGCCGGGCGCAGCCGGCGCAGCGCGGCGTGCGGGGTGCGCAGTTTCACCGCGGCGGGCTCCGCGGGCGAGTCACCCCCGAAGGACTCGATCGAGGCCCAGTCGATCACCCGGTCGGGGGTGGGATGCCAGCGGAACCGGCGCGGGCCCAGCCGGCGCAGCAGGGTCTGCAGGCTCACGTCCACGCCGACCAGATGGATCTGCTCGCCGACCTGGGCCAGGTACAGGTCGGCCGCCCGGATCACCTGGATCTCGTCGGTGTCCACCAGCTGATGATCCATAATGTCCCGGGCCAGCAGCACCTCCCCGTCCCGCTGCGCGAACTCGCGCAGGTCGAGCCGGGCCGTGCGCAGCGTGACCGAGCGGCGGCGCAGCCGGTCGATGGCCGAGCTGTCCAGGAACGCCCGGCGGCGGGCGACCCGGATCACGATCCCGGTGATCAGGGGGTAGGTCTCCCCGCTGCCATGGACCATGGCCACCAGGTTGACCACCCGGCCGACCTCGTCCCCGGCCTGGTTCAGCACCGGCCGGGTGATCAGCCCGGCCAGCGACACGATGTCCTGCCGGAGCTGGCGGGACGCCAGGGTGCGCTCGGACGGCTGGATCAGGCGCCGGGTGATCGAGGACCCGTCGCGGCGCCGCCAGCGGGCGGGGTCGCGGTTAGCTCCAAAAAACCGTTCGGACACAGCAGCCTCCTCCGGCCGCCGGCCCGGCCGGTGCTAGGGCACAGGCCCCAGCAGAGGGCAGGCGGCAGACAATAGGCGGGATGGGACCAAGCGCCACCCGGCGACCCGGCCCGGGGCGGGGGCCGTGATCGCCGGGGTGGTACTGGAAGGATCACCCAGCACGGCCGCCACCTCCTCGCCTCGCTGCGTGTGTTCCGGCTGATTGCCGTACCCCGTGACAGTACCCCGGACTACGCCGCTACCCGGAATCTTGGCGGTCAAGCCGCACGATTCTGTTCACTCTCTGGCGACCTGGTGTTCACCGGGCCGCCAGCGGAGAACCTGGTGCACGGTGGAACACTGGCCCCTATGGCCGCGACACAGCCGGATACCCCGGCCGCCGCCCAGGGCGGCCGCACTATCCACCTCATGGACCTGCTCAAACGCCCGATCACGGACAGCAACGGGGAGTCCCTGGGCCGGGTCCAGGACGTGATCGTCCGGCTGCACGGTCCCGGCCACCCGGTCGTCACCGGCCTGGTGGCCAAGGTGGGCGGGCGCGAGGTGTTCGTGCCGGTCGAGCAGACCGGGCGGTTCGACGGCAGCGAGCTGAAGCTGACCAGCCCCCGGCTGGACCTGCGCCGCTTCGAGCGGCGGGACGGCGAGGTGCTGCTGCGCTCCGACATGCTCGGGCACCGGCTGATCGACGTGCCGAGCGCGCAACTGGTCCGGGCGGCCGACCTGGAGTTGCGTGAGCAACCGGACGGGGAGTGGGTGCTGGCCGGGGTGGACGTCCGCCGCCGGCCGCGCGGCCTGCTCCGGCTGCTGCACCCCGGGGCCGACCAGGACGAGCACGTCTTCCGCGACTGGTCCCGGTTCGAGCCGCTGATCGGGCACGCCGGCAGCGCCGGGCTGCGCGGCCCGCTGGCCCGAATCCGGCGGCTGAAGCCAGCCCAGATCGCCGACCTGCTGGAGGACGCGTCCAGGGACGAGGAGTCCGAGATCCTGGGCCAGGTGCACGCGGATCCCGAGCTGGAGGCGGACGTCTTCGAGGAGCTGGACGAGGACCAGGCCACCCGCCTGCTGGCCGAGCGGAGCGACGCGGAGGTCGCCGCGGTGCTGGCCCGGATGCGGGCCGACGACGCCGCGGACGCGATCGCCGAGTTGCCGCAGCAGCGGCGGCAGGCCGTGCTCGACCTGCTGCCCGCGCCGCAGCGGACCAAGGTGCTGACCCTGATGGGGTTCAACCCGACCAGCGCGGGCGGGCTGATGGGGGTCGATTTCCTGACCCTGGCCAGCGATGTCGCGGTGGCCGACGCGCTGGCCGCGGTGGCCAGCGCGGAGAGCGTCCAGCCGGAGGCGCTGACCACCGTGCACGCGGTCGGGGCGAGCGGCCGGCTGCGTGGCGTGGCCACCGTGGTCCGGCTGGTTCAGGCCGACCCGGGCACCCCGTTGCTGGACGTCTGCGACCGGGACCCGGTACGGGTCGGGGCGGACACCGACGTGGTTGACGTGGCCGTGCTGATGAGCGACTACAACCTGATCACGGTCCCGGTGGTGGACGGGGACCGGCGCATGATCGGCCTGATCACGGTGGACGACGTGCTGGAGGTCACGCTGCCGGAGGACTGGCGGCGCCGGGAGACCGCGCAGCCGCCGGACGCGCACCACGGCGGCACTGACGACGGCGGCGACCAGTAAGCGGCGCCGAGCGGTGAGCACCCCGCCCCCTCGCCAGCCGCCCGGCCCGGCCGACCCGGCCCGCCCCGCCAAGCCAGCGGGCCCCGCCGGCCCTGACGGTCCCGCCCGCCCCGCCGAGCCCGCCGCCCGCCCCGCCAAGCCAGCGGGCCCCGCCGAGCCCGCCGCCCGCCCCGCCGGCCCCGCCGAGCCCGCCGCCCGCCCGGCCGAGCCCGCCCGGCCGGCCGAGCCAGGCCCCAGCCTGACCCGGCCGAGCGCGGTACTGGACGAGGCGCACCTGGGCGATATCCACGGCGCACTCGGCTCGGTGCGGATGGACCAGGACGACGGCAGCCGGCCCGGGCTGCGCCGCCGGCTGGTCACCTTCCTGGCCATCATGGGCCCTGGCCTGATCGTGATGGTCGGCGACAACGACGCCGGCGGCGTGTCCACCTACGCCCAGGCCGGGCAGAACTACGGTTACAGCCTGCTCTGGGTGCTGCTGCTGCTCATCCCGGTGCTGGTTGTCAACCAGGAGATGGTAGTCCGGCTCGGCGCGGTCACCGGGGTCGGCCACGCTCGGCTGATCAACGAGCGGTTCGGCCGGTTCTGGGGCTGGTTCAGCGTCGGCGACCTGTTCCTGCTGAACTTCCTGACCATCGTCACCGAGTTCATCGGTGTCTCGCTGGCCCTGCGCTACTTCGGCATCAGCCCGTACATCTCGGTGCCGATCACCGCCGTGGTGCTGGTCGTCATCACGGCCAGCGGCAGCTTCGCCCAGTGGGAGCGGGCCATCTTCGTGTTCATCGGGACCAGCCTGGTGCTGTACCCGCTGGCCCTGCTGTCGCATCCGCACTACGCCGCGGTCGGCTATCACCTGTTCGTGCCGGGCATCCAGGGCGGCGCCAGCTCGACCGCCATCCTGCTCATCATCGCGATCGTGGGCACCACGGTGGCGCCCTGGCAGCTGTTCTTCCAGCAGTCCAACGTGATCGACAAGCGCATCACGCCCCGGTTCATCGGCTACGAGCGGGCCGACACGGTGTTCGGCGCATTCGTGGTCGTCATCGGGGCCATCGCGATCATGATCGTGGCGGTGTTCGCGGTCCGCGGCACCGACCTGGTCGGCAAGTTCACCGACGCGCTCGGGGTGGCCCGCGCGCTGCAGATGCACGGCTACTGGTACGGGGCGCTGTTCTCGATCGTGCTGCTCGACGCGAGCATCATCGGCGCCTCGGCCGTGACGCTGTCCACCAGCTACGCGTTCGGCGACGTATTCGGCCTGAGGCACTCGCTGAACCGTAGCTGGCGCGACGCCAAGCAGTTCTACGCCAGCTACACCGCCCTGGTCGTGGTGGCCGCGGCCATCGTGCTCATCCCGCGCGCCCCGCTCGGCCTGATCACCACCAGTGTGCAGGCGCTGGCCGGGGTGCTGCTGCCCAGCGCCAGCGTGTTCCTGTTGCTGCTGTGCAACGACCCGGAAGTGCTCGGCCCCTGGCGGAACAAGCGGTGGCTGAACGTGCTGGCCGCCACCATCATCGGCGTGCTGCTCACCCTGTCCGGCACGCTGGTGGTCAGCACGGTGTTCCCCCACCTGAACGTCATCCTGGTGGCCATTGTGCTGGCCATCGCGCTGCTGGTGTCGGGCGGCCTGGCCATCGTCGTGCTGGAATTCACCCAGCGGCGCACCGGGCACCCGCGGCCCCAGGTGCCGCGGCTCACCGCACAGCAGCGGCTCAACTGGCGGATGCCGCCGCTGGCCCTGCTCAAGCCGGTGCAATGGTCACCGGGCACCAAGTTCGCCGTGCTGCTGCTGCGCGGCTACCTGGTGATCTCGGTCGTCCTGCTTGTCGTCAAGGCGGTCCAGCTGGGCAAGTAATCCGCTGGCCGGCACTCACTCAGGCCGCCAGAACGGCTGACCTGGCGGATGCCGCCGCTTTCCGCGCTGCCCAGGCCGGTCTGGTCGCCGGGCCGCAAGCTGGGCATGCTCACCCTGCGGCTGTATCTGATCGTCGCCATCTCGCTGGTCATCGTCAAGATCGTCCAGCTCGCCCTGCCCTACTGAGGTCCACCGCCGGGCAAGCTGTCCGTGATCAACTGATTGGTGTCGCTACAGCGACACCAATCAGTTGATCACGTTCGCGCGCGGCGTGGCCCAAGGGTTAGTCAGCAGGCAATCTGGCTTTCGCGCAGGGCGGTGATCTCTTCTGGTGAGTACCCGAGGCTGGTCAGCACCGCCTCGGTGTCGCCGCCCGGGACCGGCGGCGGCTCCGGGGTGGCGGCCGGGGTCCGGCTGAACCGGGGCGCGGGCGCGGGCTGGCACACGCCGCCTACCTCGATGAACGTGCCGCGGGCCAGATTGTGCGGGTGCCCGGGGGCGTCGGCCATGCTGAGCACCGGGGTCACGCACGCGTCCGACCCGTCGAACAGCGCGACCCACTCAGCCTGCGTGCGCTGCGCGAACGCGGCGGCCAGCCGCTCCCGCAGCACCGGCCAGCCGGACCGGTCCAGCTGCGGCGGCAGTTCGGCGGCGTCCAGCCCGAGCCGGTCCAGCAGCTCCGCGTAGAACTTGGATTCCAGCGCGCCGACCGCGATGAACTTGCCGTCCGCGGTCGGGTAGGTGTCGTAGAACGGGGCCCCGCCGTCCAGCAGGTTGCTGCCCCGCTCGTCCCGCCAGGCGCCCGCCGCCCGCAGGCCATGGATGAACGTGGCCAGCAGCGCGGACCCGTCCACCATGGCCGCGTCCACCACCTGGCCGCGGCCGGACCGCTCCCGCTCCAGCAGCGCGGCCAGTACGCCCACGGCCAGCAGCATGCCGCCGCCGCCGAAGTCGCCCAGCAGGTTCAGCGGCGGCACCGGCCGCTCCCCGGCCCGGCCGATCGGATCCAGGCTGCCGGCCACCGCGATGTAGTCGATGTCGTGCCCGGCCGCCCCGGCCAGCGGCCCATCCTGGCCCCAGCCGGTCATCCGCGCGTAGACGAGCCGCGGGTTCCGGTCCAGGCACACGTCCGGGCCGAAGCCGAGCCGCTCTGCCACCCCCGGGCGGTAGCCCTCCACCAGCACGTCGGCGCGGTCCAGCAGGCGCAGCAGCACGGCCAGGCCGGCCGGGTCCTTGAGGTTGAGCCGGATCGACCGGCGGCCCCGGACCAGCGGATCGCTGGGCCGCACCACCGGGTGGCCGGCCGCGCCCGGCCGGTCCACCCGCAGCACGTCCGCGCCGAGATCGGCCAGCACCATGCAGCCGAACGGCGCGGGCGCCAGGCTCTCCAGCTCGATCACGCGCACTCCGTGCAGTGGTCCCATCCACCGACCCCTTTATTTGCTCAACGCTCGTCCGGCTGCCGCCTCGGCCGAAGCCTAGTGCGCGGTCCGGGGCCGGTGTTTCGTGGCTCTTCACCCGCCGGCTACTTCGTGGTACGGCGGGGCTGGAACACTTTCCGGCCGGGGCCCCGGCGGCCGAACCGTGCGCCGGCCACGAAACGAAGGGAGCACCACGATGACTTCCGAGCGAGCGGGGCAGGGGGCCAGCGGATCGGGCGGCCCGTGGCAGGCCAGACCCAGCCCGAGCACACCCAGCCCGAGCACACCCAGCCCGAGCACACCCAGCCCGAGCACACCCAGCCCGAGCACACCCAGCCCGAGCGGGCCCAGCCCGACCAGACGCAGTGCGCTCAAAGGCGGCCTGGCCGCCGGCGCCTTAGCGGGCACCGGGGCCTGGCGGTTCGCGCCGGGCGCGGCCGCCACCGGCCGGCATTTCGGCCGGCTGCGCCAGCCGGATTCGCTGCCGTATCCCCGGCTGCCGGCCGGCACCGACACGATCCCGCAGATCGAGCACATCGTCGTGCTGATGATGGAGAACCACTCCTACGACAACAGGCTCGGCATGCTCCGGCGGCGCGGCGCCGACGGGTTCCGGCTCGGCCGCGGCGGCCTGCCGCTGGCCAGCAACCCCTATGCCAACGGCGACATCCAGCACGCCTTCCGGATGCCGACCACCTGCCAGCAGTCCGGCCATCCGGCCCAGGACTGGCTCGCCAGCCACGTGCAGTACGACGGCGGCAAGCTGGACGGCTTCGTCGAGTCCGGCAGCGGCCCGGTGGCCATGGGTTACTGGGAGCAGGCGGACCAGCCGTTCTACTACTCGCTGGCCTCGGTCTTCCCGATCTCGGACCGGTACTTCTGCTCGGTGCTCGGCCAGACCTACCCGAACCGGCGGTTCCTGATCTCGGCGACGTCGATCGGCCAGGTCAACGACACCACGCCGGCGATCACCGACTACCCGCCGAACGGCACCATCTTCGACCGGCTGGACGCGCAGGGCATCACCTGGCGGGACTACTACACCGACCTGCCCACGGTCGAGCTGTACCCGCCGCTGTACCTGAAGAACGCGGGCACCAAGGTGGTGCCGATCGCCCAGTTCTACACCGACGCCGCGGCGGGCACGCTGCCCGGCGTCTGCCTGGTCGAGCCGGACTACTCCACCCAGTCCGAGGAGAACCCGCAGAACATCGCGGTCGGCGAGCAGTTCGCCGCCGGGGTGATCAACGCGGTGCTGTCCGGGCCAGGCCTGGGAGCGCACGCTGCTGATCTGGACCTACGACGAGCACGGCGGCTACTACGATCACGTGCCGCCGCCGCCCGCGCTGGCCCCCGATGACATCCCGCCCGCGGTGCCGGCCGGGCAGTCCGCGTATGACGGCTTCCACCGGTACGGCTTCCGGGTGCCGTGCGCGGTGGTCTCCCCGTGGGCCCGCCGGGACTACGTCTCGCACCAGGTCAAGGACCACACCAGCATCTGCGCGCTGATCGAGGCCAAGTGGAACCTGCCCGCGATGACGTTCCGGGACGCCAACGCCAACCCGATGCTGGACATGATCGACCTGCGCTACCCGGCGTTCCGCACCCCGCCTCCGCTGGCCCAGCCGCTGCTGGCCACGGATCCGGGGGCGCTGGCGTGCAGCGCCAGCGGCCCGGGCACGATACCCCCGCCCGGATCGGTCAGCCCGGCGCCGTAGTCACGCGGAAACGTCCGAGCCGCAGCGTATTCTCGCTGCATGCGCGGTTACACGCAGGACAAGGACGCCTACCTCAAGCGGCTGCGCCGCATCGAGGGCCAGGTGCGCGGCTTGCAGCGGATGGTGGAAGAGGACGTCTACTGCATCGACGTACTCACCCAGGTCTCGGCGGTGACCCGGGCCCTGCAGGCGGTGGCCCTCGGGCTGCTCGAAGAACACCTTGGCCACTGCGTGAGCGAGGCCGTCCGGGCGGGCGGCGAGGAGGGACGGGAGTCGGTGCGCGAGGCGGCCGAGGCCATCTCGCGGCTGGTCAAGTCCTGACGGTGCTGGTCCGGGGGCGACCCCCGGACCGCCCGATCGCCGCTTCGCGCCGAGCGCCGGCGCGCCGCCGCGGCGGGCTGGTCAGGGCTTGGCGTCCGGCGCCCAGTCGTGCTCCGGGTCCGCGAGCCGGGCGAACGCGCGCAGGTTGGCCAGGCTCTCGCCGCGCTTGACCCGCCACGCCCACTCGCGGCGGATCGACGAGGCGAAGCCGATGGCCAGCGCGGGGTCGAAGTTGTCGTCCGAGTAGGTCAGCACGCAGCCCAGGATCCGGTCCACCTCGGCCGTGTCCACCGAGCTCAGCGGGAGCCGCCCGACCAGGTACACGTCACCCGTCGGGTCGAGCGCGAAGTGCACCCCGTACATCCGGCCGTTGCGTTCTAGCAGGAACCGGTAGAACCTGGCGTGGTTCTCGTCCGGCTGGCGGCAGAAGAACGCCTCCACGTGCAGGCTGTGCCGCCCGGCGATGAGCCAGGTCATCGTGGCCAGCTTGTGCTGCCCCTCCAGCCGGACCAGGAAGCTGCCCGGCTGCGGGCTCTGCCAGCCCAGCCCAAGCTCGCCCAGCGCCTTCTCGATGGCCCTAGCCGCGCGTTCCTGGGGCGCTGGGCCCGGCTCACTCATGCCTCACCATCCAACCAGCACCTTCCACCCTCCGCGCGCGGTCGGCCGTCACCGGAACTCACCTCACCCGCACTCTCCGCCCCAAACGTGCGCCGGAGCGTGGCCGCGAGGCGGCGCACCCCACATTTCGCGTCACACCCCTATCCCACCAGTCACACGAGTACCGGCGCGCCGAGCCCACATTTGACTTATCACGCCGGAACCCTGCGGAAATACCGGGTTTACCGGTTAAGTCCCGCGCTCTCGGGGTGATAAGTGCCGCTGGCCCCCCGGAGCGCGGCGACCTCGGCTGCCTCAGCCAGGCACAGTGGCGGCGGTCAGGACGGGATGGCGCGGGCCGGGGCGGGCGCGTTGCTCATCGCCCCGGCGTAGACGCCGAGCAGCCGGTCCACCGTGCGCGACCAGCCGAACCTGGACGCGTGCGCGACGCCGCCGCGCGATAGCGCCTCACGGCGGCCCGGCGTGCCGATCAGCTCGCGCAGCGCCCGCGCGTAGCTCGCCGGGTTGTGATCGCCGACCAGGATGCCGGACTCGCCGTGCCTGACCGCGGTGCGCAGGCCGCCCACCGCGGCGGCGATCACCGGCGTGCCGCAGGCCTGAGCCTCGACCGCGACCAGCCCGAACGACTCGGAGTGCGACGGCACCATGACCACCGTCGCGGCGCGGTACCAGTCGGCCAGCTCGGCCTGCGGGCATGGCGGCTCCAGCCGGACCAGGCCGGCGATGCCCAGGCTGCGGGCCAGCTCGGTCAGGCCGTCCGGGTCGGCCCGGCCGGTCCCGCTCGGGCCGCCGACGAACACCAGGCTGCAGCCGGCTGGCCAGCTCCGGGTCGTCCCGTACCAGCTGGGCCGCGGCGTGCAGTACGACGTCGGGGGCCTTGAGCGGCTGCACCCGGCCGGCGAACACCACGACCACCCCATCGGCGGGCAGGCCCAGCCGGCGGCGCGTCGCGGCCACCGGCCCCGGCCGGAATACCGACAGGTCCACCCCAGGGTTCACCGTCCACACCTTGGCCGGGTCGGCGCCGTACAGCCCGACCAGCTGGTGCGCCTCCTCGTCGGTGTTGGCGACCAGCCGGTCTGCCGTGGACACCACCTCGGTCTCGCCGCGCAGCCGCACCTCTGGCTCGGCCTGGTCGCCGTGAGCCAGGGCCGAGTTCTTCACCCGGCCCAGGGTGTGCATGGAGTGCACCAGCGGCACCCCCCAGCGCTGCCGGGCCACGAGGCCCACCTGGCCGGACAGCCAGTAGTGCGCGTGCACCAGGTCATAACGGCCGGGCGCGAAAGCCGCCTCGGCGCGCAGCACCTCGAACGTGAAGTGGCACAGCTGCGCAGGCAGATCGGCCTTGTCGAGCTCCTCGAACGGCCCGGCCGGCACGTGCCGGACCAGCACCCCGGGCACGAGCTCAGCCTCGGGCGGGGCGTCACGGGAGACCGCCCGGGTGAAGATCTCGACCTCGACGCCGCGGTCAGCTAGCCGCTTGGCCACCTCGACCACGTAGACGTTCAGGCCCCCGGCGTCCCCGGTACCTGGCTGTTCCAGTGGCGACGTGTGCACACTGATGGTCGCGATCCGCCGGGGGAAGTGTCGCGGCACTGGCATGCACCTCCGATGTCAGAACCACCGGCTATGACGGGTGATTCCCGAAGGGAAGTATTCCGGGGGGCGGTGTTGACCGGGGGGACGAACCCCCCGGGCCCCCCGATCGGCGCTTCGCGCCGAGCGCGGTGTTAGTCGGGGGGACGACCCCCCGGGCCCCCCGATCGGCGCTTCGCGCCGAACGGCTTCTCGGCGGGCGCACGGCTTCGCCGCGGCCCGCCTCGGCGCCGCGGCGGGGGAGATCCCCCGCGACCCCCCGAGTCCCCGGCTCGGCGGGCACACGCCTGCGGCGCGGCCCGCCTCGCCGGCGAGATGCTGCGCTGGCCCCGGCGTGCCGTTCCCACCCCCCGGATAGGCTCGGCGTCATGACGACGCTGGTGCTGCTGCGGCATGGGGAGAGTACGTGGAACGCGGAGGGCTTGTTCACCGGGTGGGTGGACGTGGGGCTCTCGGAGCGCGGCGCCGCCGAGGCGGTGACCGGCGGCGAGTTGCTGCGTGAGTCGGGGTTGCGGCCCGATGTGGTGCACACCTCGGTGCTGACCCGGGCCATCCAGACCGCGAACCTGGCCCTGCAGGCGGCCGGCCTGCTCTGGCTGCCGGTGCACCGGTCCTGGCGGCTGAACGAGCGGCACTACGGGGCGCTGCAAGGGAAGAACAAGGCGCAGACCCGCGAGGAGTTCGGCGACGAGCAGTTCATGCTGTGGCGCCGGTCCTACGACGTGCCGCCGCCGCGGCTGCCGGACGACGATGAGTACTCCCAGGTGGCCGACGCCCGCTACGCGCTGCTGCCGCCGGACCTGCTGCCCCGCACCGAGTGCCTCAAGGACGTGCTCGGCCGGATGCTGCCGTACTGGCTGGACGCGATCGTGCCCGACCTGGCCGTGGACCGGACCGTGCTGGTCGTCGCGCACGGCAACTCGCTGCGCGCCCTGGTCAAGCACCTGGACGGCGTCTCCGACGAGGAGATCGCCGAGCTGAACATCCCGACCGGGATCCCGCTCGTCTACGAGCTCGGCGCGGACTACCGGCCCAAGGTGCCGGGCGGCCGCTATCTGGACCCGCAGGCCGCCGTGGCCGCGGCCACGGCCGTGGCAAATCAGGGGCGCTGACCCATACGGCGCGTTACATCCGGATCCTTGGCTGTATGCCGGTTAAATCCAGGATGGCCAGGTCCCAGCCGGTGTGTGAATTGATGGGGAACACGGCCCGCCGCCGCGACCGGCGGAAGCGCTGCGGCCCGCTCCCGCATACCATCAAACTGTGTGCGTGCAGGTGGCGGTGTACATGACGGGAGCCCCCGCGGCATGAAGATCCGTAAAGCGGCCAAGACTCACCCTGGCCAGGATCTGTCCACGCAGCGCCGCCCGCCTGCCCGGCTGCCGGCTGGCATCGCGGCTGTGCTCTCCGTGCTGTCCTCGTCCGCCGTGGTCATCGACAGCGAGGACCGGGTGCTCCGGGCCAGTGCGGCGGCCCGCTCCTTCGGCCTGGTGAAGGGTGACCGGCTGATGGTCGGCGAGCTGCTGGCCCTGGCCCGTCAGGTGCGCCGGGACGGCGAGATCCGCGAAGGCGAGATCGAGGTGGCCGGCACCAGGTTCGGCGGCCGGACGACCAGCTTCGCGGTCCGGGTGGCGCCGCTCGGGTCCGGGGTGGGCGGCGGTGGCCTGGTGCTGCTGCTGGCCGAGGACCAGACCGAGAGCCGCCGGGTCGAAGAGGTGCGGCGGGACTTCGTGGCCAACGTCAGCCACGAGCTCAAGACCCCGGTGGGCGCGCTGGCGCTGCTGGCCGAGACGGTCGAGGACGCCGCCGACGACCCGGACGCGGTGCGCCGGTTCGCCTGCCGGATGCGGCAGGAGGCGTCCCGGCTGACCAAGCTGGCCCAGGACCTGATCACGCTGTCCCGGATCCAGGCGGCCGAGCCCATCCCCGACCCGATCCCGGTGGACCTGTCCATCGTGGTGGCCGAGGCGCTGGACCGGTGCCGGATGAAGGCCAGCGCGCACGGCATCGAGCTGGAAGCCCGCGGTGATCCCGGGCTGGTCGTGCTGGGTGACGAGGACCTGCTGGTCAACGCGCTGCGCAACCTGCTGGAGAATGCGGTCGCGTACAGCCCGGAGCAGACCAGGGTGGTGGTCAGCACGACCCGGGTGGCCGACGACCTGGCCGAGATCAGCGTCGCCGACCAGGGCATCGGCATCCCGCAGCGGGACATCGAGCGGATCTTCGAGCGGTTCTACCGGGTTGACCCGGCCCGCTCCCGGGCCACCGGGGGGACCGGGCTGGGGCTGGCCATCGTCAAGCATGTGACCGCGGCGCACGGCGGCAAGGTCACGGTGTGGAGCAAGGTGGGCGAGGGGTTGACGTTCACCGTGCGGCTGCCTATCGCGAATCGGCCACGGGCTGCGGCCGGGAACTCCCAGCCACCCGCAACGACATCGGCCAGGGAGGCCCAGAAATGACCCGGGTGCTCGTTGTCGAAGACGAAGAATCGTTCAGCGACGCGCTGTCCTACATGCTCCGCAAGGAGGGCTTCGAGGTAGCGGTCTGCCCGACCGGCCCCGACGCGCTGGACGCGTTCGACCGGGACGGCGCCGACCTGGTGCTGCTCGACCTGATGCTGCCCGGGCTGCCGGGCAGCGAGGTGTGCCGCACCCTGCGCGAGCGGTCCAACGTGCCGGTCATCATGCTGACCGCGAAGGACAGCGAGATCGACAAGGTGGTCGGCCTGGAGCTCGGCGCGGACGACTACGTGACCAAGCCGTTCTCCTCCCGTGAGCTGGTCGCCCGGATGCGCGCGGTGCTGCGCCGCCGCGGCGAGCCGGAAGACGCCGCGATCGCCACGCTGGAGTCCGGGCCGGTGCGGATGGACGTGGACCGGCACGTGGTGACCGTCCGCGGCAGCCAGGTCCAGCTGCCGCTCAAGGAGTTCGAGCTGCTCGAGGTGCTGCTGCGGAACACCGGGCGCGTGCTCACCCGGATGCAGCTCATCGACCGGGTCTGGGGCGCCGACTACGTCGGCGACACGAAGACCCTGGACGTGCACATCAAGCGGCTGCGGGCCAAGGTCGAACTGGACCCGGGCAACCCGCGGCACATCATCACCGTGCGCGGGCTGGGCTACAAGTTCGAGCCGGGGGCCTGACCCCCGGGCCCTTCCTTGCCTAACGCCCTTACGGGGTGGCGGTCGCCGTCGCGCTGGCTGTGGCGCCTGGGGACGGCGTCGCGGTGGCCGCGGCCTGGCCGTGATGCCGGTGCTTCTTCGTCGCGGTCGGCGTCGGTGTCGGCGACGGAGCCGCCGAGTACGTGGCGTAGTAGGACCCCTTGGGGATGACCGGCACGAACAACGTCACGGTGCCCGCGTTCTGGAACCTGAGCACCAGCCGGATGTTGCGGCCGCTGGCCAGGGTGTGCGTCAGGCCGGTCAGCACCACTTCCGGCTGCGGGCCGGTAAGCAGGACAATGCGGCTCCGCTCCAGGGTGACGCCCCCGGCGGGCAGCGTGACCGAGGTGGCCGTGCCCGGCGCCGACATGCTGACCAGGCGATCCCGCGCTCCCGTGTTGACAAAGGCCAGGAACACGCTGGCCGAGCTGCCCGCGGGCAGCGAGGCGTTCAGCGGCGCGCCGAGGACGAACACGTCGCGTATCGCGATGAAGCCGCGCCCGGTGGCGGCGGGAACCGACTTGTTCGCCCCGGCATTGGGCGAATGCCACTGCAGCACCGGCGCGTTCACGCCCGCTTCGCAGCCGGCGAGCAGCGGGATGGCCGCCGCCGCGGCGATGGCGCAGGCACGCCGCACTGTGGTGGTGAGGCTATGGCCACGGAGCAGCATGACCTGCTCTCCTCAGAATTCGGGTCAGGTACGTGGGACGCCGGACAGCGTATCGGCATCTGGCCCGGCCGGCGCCGCCGGCCCTGCCGGGGCGCGGGCCGGCCTGCCGCCCTCCGGTCAGGCGGCGCGGCCACCCGGCTGATTGGCGGCCAGGAACGCGGCGCCGGAGTGGTCCAGGCCCTGCGGCGTGCTGTGGCCCAGGGTGCGCAGGCTGTCGCCGAGCTGGACGCTTGGCCCGAGGTTCCGCTGCACGCTGCGGACCGAGCCGACCTGGTCGACCAGGACCACGGTCAGCCCGGACGGGTGGTACGCGCCGCTGAGCGCCCCGTGGGTGTCGCTGGCGACCAGGACCGTCGAGGTGCGGTGCGGCCGGGCCATGGCCTTGACCTGCCTGAGTGAATCGCCCACCGCGACCAGGTAGACCACGACGTCAGCCGCGCTGGCCTGACGGCTGATCCGCTTGGCCGCGGCCGCGCAGTGACAGCCGGCCGGGACCAGTGCGAGCACCGCGGTACGCACCGCGCTGAGCGCGACGATCTCGCCGTTGGCCTGCATGGTGCTGGCCGGCAGCGGGCCGCCGATCTGGCCCACCCCTGGGCTGGCCGACTGCGGTGTGCTCGGCGGCTGCACCTGGGTGACCGGGGCATCCGCCCGCCGGGTGGTGAACATGGTGAGCAGCGTCCCGGCCAGCAGGGTCAGCGCCAGGCAACTGGCCAGCAGCGGCAGGACCATCCCGTCCCGGGCGATGGGGCCAGCCAGCCGCCGGAGCAGCCGCTGTCTGCGCAGCGTGCGCACCTCGCGGTGATACGCCTGCACATCGTGTTCGAGCTCCCTGGCATCGTCAGGGATCTCGATGTTGACCGGGGGCAGGCCGTAATCGTCCCGCTCCGGTTCCCCACCTCTGCTCACGAGCATCTTCTCCGGCGTGCGCTGCCTCGTTGCTCTCCAGTATGTGCCCGCGCCCCCGCTGTGGGCACTGTTGCGCGGAACCGGATTCGCCCAGGTGCGGGCGCACCCAGACCCGGTCTGACTGGGTCATCTGGCCGAAACCGGCTGAGAATCCGCGTATCCGGCAGGCATGACCGGCAGGTCAGCGGCCCGGCCGACACGCCCCAGGGGCCGCTTTAGAGCCACTCAAAAGGCATACTGACCTGCACGTTTACCGTCAAGGTCAGATCAAGTGCCCGGTTAGTCGTGCTAAGATTGCCTTAGCGGAAGGGGTATGTGCCACATGACTTTTAAGGTCGGCGACACGGTCGTCTACCCCCACCATGGGGCTGCTCGCATCGAAGAGATCGAGACCCGTTCGATCAAGGGCCAGGACAAGACGTACCTGGTCCTCAAGGTTGACAAGGGTGACCTGACCGTACGCGTTCCGGCAGACAATGCCGAGCTGGTTGGCGTACGGGATGTTGTCGGGCAGGAAGGGCTGGAGAGGGTGTTCGAGGTGCTGCGCGCCCCGCACACCGAGGAACCGACCAACTGGTCACGGCGGTACAAGGCCAACCTTGAGAAGCTCGCCTCGGGCGACGTGAACAAGGTAGCCGAGGTCGTCCGCGATCTGTGGCGCAGGGACCGCGAGCGTGGTCTGTCGGCCGGCGAGAAGCGCATGCTGGCGAAGGCACGGCAGATCCTGGTGAGCGAGCTCGCCCTCGCCGAGAAGACCAACGAGGACAAGGCAGAGGCGCTGCTCGACGAGATCCTCGCCTCCTGAGCGCAGGCTCGACACACAGGTGGCCGGTGCACTGCCGCGGGTTGGGGTCGGCGCAGACGTCCACCCGTTTGACCCTGGCCGCCCGCTCTACCTGGCTGGACTGCTCTGGCCAGGAGAGCGGGGGCTGACAGGGCACAGCGACGGCGACGTGGTGGCGCATGCGGCGTGCGACGCGCTGCTGTCCGCGGCCGGTCTCGGCGATCTTGGCGCCAACTTCGGCACGTCCCAGGCCAGGTGGGCGGGCGCGGCTGGGACCACGTTGCTGCGCGCTACGGCCGACCTGGTGGCCGGGGCGGGGTTCGTGATCGGGAACGTCGCCATCCAGATCATCGGAGAGCGTCCCCGGCTGGCCCCGCGGCGGACGGAAGCGGAGAAGGTGCTGTCCGGGGCGCTCGGCGGCGTCCCGGTCAGCCTCTCCGGCACCACCACCGATGGTCTGGGCCTGACCGGCCGCGGCGAAGGCCTGGCCGCGATCGCCACCGCGCTGGTGTTCACCCCCGGCCCGGCACCCACGGCGCCGTAGCCTGCCGAGCCCTGGTTCACCCGGCCAGTCATCGCCTGGCGGCGGGACGCCTACCTATCCGCCGCCCGGCGCTTCCGCGACTTCGCGGTCAGCTATTTCGTCCGGCCGCCCGCCCTGGACTAGTGCGGGTACAGGCCGCGCGCGTAGCCCGGACCGTAGTGCCGCTCCAGGTCCGTCACCGTCTCCTCGATGTCCCCCTGGACACTCTTGACGATCCGGGCGGTCGAGGGCAGCGCATCGGGGCGCCAGGTGGTGGGGTCCCACAGCTCGGAGCGGAGGAACGCCTTGGGGCAGTGGTAGAACGCCTCGTCCACCTCGACCAGCAGGGCCAGCTGGGGACGGCTGCCCCGGACGGTCATGTCGTCGAAGAACGGTGCCTCGCGGATCAGCCGGGCCCGGCCGTTGATACGGAGGGTGTCCGGCCGCCCGGGCACCAGGAAGAGCAGCCCGACCTGCGGGTTGCTGAGGATGTTGCGGAACCCGTCGAAGCGGTGGTTGCCCGCCCGGTCCGGGATGGCGATCGTCGCGTCGTCCAGCGGCCGGGCGAAGCCCGGCGGATCGCCCTTGGGTGACACGTCGCAGCTTCCGTCGGCGGCGGCGGTCGCTATCAGGCAGAACGGCGACGCGGCCAGCCACTCCTTGTCGCGCTCGTGCAGCACCGAGCGGACCTTGGTGGCGGACCGTTGGCTCGGCCCGCCGAGCATCTCGCGCAGCTCAGCCTCCGAGGTCACCTCGACAAGTTCGGACGTGTTGGGCATCGGCGGATCCTTAGGCTGGCGGGGGCTGGTTCTGTTCAGCCTAAATCGTCGTCCCCGCCGACAGCCGTCCCCGGGTAGGGAGGTTGCTGCGGGCGGGCGTCATCGGGTGGTGACGTGGCTGCGGCCGGGCGTCATCGGGTGGGGACGTTGCTGCGGGCAGCCGTCACCGGGTGGGGACGTTGCTGCAGGCGGTCGTGACCAGGTGGGGAGGTTGCTGCGGGCGCCGTCACCGGGTGGGGACGCTGCTCCGGGCGGGCGTCACCGGGTGGGGACGTTGCTGCGGGCGGGCGTCACCGGGTGGTGAGGTGGCTGCGAAGGCGGCGGATCAGGAGTCGGCGTCGGTGTCGTCCTCGGGCGGCGTC
Source organism: uncultured Actinomycetes bacterium (assembly GCA_963717125.1). Taxonomy (GTDB): domain Bacteria; phylum Actinomycetota; class Actinomycetes; order Streptosporangiales; family Streptosporangiaceae; genus RYN-230. The sequence continues at coordinate 125,215 of CAVQVG010000015.1, read as the reverse complement.
GGCGTGCTGCGCAGCCGGTCAAAGTGCGGGGACGGCGCGGGCACCGGGGCTCGCATCGGCTGCTGTGGCACGTGGATGGCGCCCGCGCCCGGGCTGGCGGGCGGCTCGCCCGGGCTGGCCGGCCGGGCTGCGCGCGGCGGCGCGGATTCGGCTTCGTCCGCCGGCGTCTCCTCCGGCGTGGCCGCGGCCGGGTCAGGGCCTGGCGCGGCGTCGGCCGGGGCGGCGCTGGCCGGGGCGGCGCCGGCCCGGTTCGGGGCGCTGGCCGGGTCCGGGCCGCTGGCCGGGCCGGTACCGTTGCGCGCGACGTCAGCAGGCGCGGTGCTGGCTGCGTCGGTGTCCGCGGGCTTGGTCTCGGCGAGGCCGCCTCGGCCGGCGCTGGCGTCCGCGGGGTCGGTGCCGGCCGGGGCAGTATCGGCCGCGGCGGGGCCGGCTGGGCTGGCGGCAGCGGACTTGCGCTCGGCCGTCCGGGGGTCGGCCGGCCCGGCGTCCGCTGGCTTGGGATCCGGCGACCCGGCGCGGCCGGAGTCGGCGGCCGCAGGGCCGGCGGCCGCAGGGCTGGCGGTCCCGGCGCCGACTCGGCTGCTCTCGGCCCAGCCGGTCCCGGTAGGCGTGCTGTTGTCCGCTGGCCCCGCGTCCGGGCGGTCGTTGTCCGCTGGCCCCGCGTCCGGGCGGCTGTTGTCCGCTGGCCCCGCGTCCGGGCGGCTGCGGCCGGCTGAACCGGGTTCCGCGGGCGTGGTCCCGGTCGGCCTGGTGTCCGGGCGGCTGCTGTCGGCCGGGCTGACGTCGGCGGGTTGGGCGTCGGCGGGTTTGGTGTCGGCTGGGGCCGCGGCGGTGGCCTTGGTGTCCGCCGGGCTGGCGGCTGGCTGATCGGCCGGGGTGCGGTCCGGGGCGGGACGGGGTGGCGCGGGGCGAGTTACCGGGACAGTGCTGGTCCGGGCGGCGACTGGCGCAGGCGTGGCCTGGGCAGGCGTCGCCGGGGCGGGCGTGGCCGGGGCGGGCGTGGCCGGGACCGGGGCTGGGCTGGCCGGCGTGGCCGGGCCCGGCCCCCGGTCGGCCCGGCTGGGCTGGGCCGGGACGATGCGGCTGCCACCGGTGCCGGTGCCGGTGCCGAAGATCCCGTCGAGCCCGGCGCGGGATCCGGTGGGCGCCGGGGCGGGCGCGGCCGGCTCGGCGGCCGGGCTCAGCCGGGCCTGCCGGAACTGCCGCAGCATGGACAGCAGCAGGCTGAACGCGATCAGCAGCAGCGCCCACGGGAGCACGGCCGCGGCCACCGCGGCGGGGCGGTGCGGGACGTGCGGGTGCAGCGCGTGCAGCACGCCGCCGGCCGCCATCGCGGCCAGCAGCAGCAGCGTGATCAGCCACGAGTAGCCGCGGCGCCACCAGCCCGCGCCGTGTAGCGACAGCACCGCGGCGATGGACACGATCAGCAGCGCGTCGAAGATGACCGGAAAGATCCGGGCCAGGGTGACCGACATGCCCGCGGTCCGGGCCAGCTGGTGGATGCCGGGATAGGACAGCACGAACGCAGCCGCCGCCAGGACCAGCACGCCGAGGATCGCGGCGATCAGCGCGACCACCCGGAGTGCGGGGAACGGATCAGGACTCCGCGGCCCGGACGCGGGACTGTCGTTCATCGAACCTACTTGGTCCTTCCTGCGGCGGTGCTACGTCAATCCCTCCCGCTGGCCAGGAACTGGCGATGTCAAGGAGACGATATGCCCGATGGCCCTGCGACTTGCGGAAATTCATCGCAAGCGCAGGTCTCGGGCGTGTTGGATAACAGCTTTCGGTACATGATGTGCAGCCCGACGTAGCCCTCGGTGGGGTGCCGGAAGCCGTCCGGCACGGTGGCCAGCACCTCGAAGCCGAGCGACCGCCACAGCGCGATGGCCCCGGTGTTCGTCGCCACCACCGCGTTGAACTGCATCGCCGGGTAGCCGTAGGCCCGGGCCCGGTCCAGGATGTGCTCGGCCAGGGCCCGCCCGACGCCGCGGCGGCCGTGCTCCGGGCTGACCATGAACCCCGCGTTGGCGATGTGCGCGCCGCCGCCGCCCTGGTTGGGATGCAGTTCCGCGGTGCCCAGGATGGCGCCGTCCGGGCCGACGGCGACCACCGTCGCGCCGGGCGGTTCATGGCACCACATCGCGCGGGCCTGCTCCGAGGTGGTACCGGGGTCCCAGCAGAACGTGTCACCCGCGGCCACGATGCGGCTCATGAAGGCCCAGATCCCGGCCCAGTCCTCGGCCGTGGCATCCCTTATCTGCATGGTCCAAGAATGCCGGGCTAGGTCCAGGTCCCGGTAACCTTGCTGCGTGACGCTACGCCTTTACGACACCGCCGCGCGCTCGGTGCGCGAGTTCACCCCGGTCATCCCCGGACAGGTGTCGCTGTACCTGTGTGGTGCCACCGTGCAGGCCCCGCCGCATATCGGCCACATCAGGTCCGGTGTGGTGTTCGACCTGCTCACCCGCTGGCTGCGGGCCAGCGGGTACCAGGTCACGTTCTGCCGCAACGTCACCGACATCGATGACAAGATCATCCGGGTGGCGGCCGGTGAGGGCGTCCCCTGGTGGCTGGTGGCGCAGCGGAACGAGCGGGCGTTCACCCGCGCGTACGACGTGCTGGGCTGCGTGCCACCCGACGTGGAACCGCGGGCGACCGGGCACGTGCCCGAGATGATCACTCTGATGCACCGGCTGATCGACAGCGACCACGCCTATGCGGTCGGCGGCGGCGTCTACTTCGACGTGCACTCCTACCCGGAGTACGGCGCGCTGTCCGGGCAGCGGCTCGATCACATGCGGGCCGCCGAGGACACCGAGCCCAACGACGCCAAACGGGACCCGCGCGACTTCGCGCTGTGGAAGGGGGCCAAGCCGGGCGAGCCGTTCTGGGACACCCCGTGGGGACCCGGCCGGCCCGGCTGGCATCTGGAATGCTCGGCCATGGCGACCAAGTACCTGGGCGCCACGTTCGACATCCACGGCGGCGGGCTCGACCTGGTCTTCCCGCACCACGAGAACGAGATCGCCCAGTCCCGGTCGGCCGGCGACGGGTTCGCCCGGTACTGGCTGCACAACGGCCTGGTCGGGCTGGCCGGCGAGAAGATGAGCAAGTCGCTCGGCAACTCGCTGCTGGTCGAGGCCATGGTGACCGAGGTCCGGCCGGTCGAACTGCGCTACTACCTGGGCCAGGCGCACTACCGGTCCGGCATCGAGTACTCCACCGAGGCGCTGGACGAAGCGGTGGCCGCGTACCGGCGGATCGAGAACTTCGCCACCCGGGCGACCGAGGCGGTCGGCCCGGTCAGCGAGCCCGGCGACGAGCCGGCCGCGCTGGCCGCGGCACTAGCCGAGGCCGAGGCGGCCGGCGCCGCGGACGCTGGTCCCGACACCGGGGTGGCACCCACGCTGACCCTGGTGCCGGCCGCGTTCGCCGACGCGCTGGACGACGACCTGGGCATCCCGCAGGCGCTGGCCGTGCTGCACGAGACCGTGCGGGCCGGTAACAACGCGCTGGCCGCCGGGGACATCGGCACGACCGAGACCCGGCTGGCCGAGGTGCGCGCCATGCTCGGCGTGCTCGGCCTCGACCCACTGGGCGAGCCGTGGGCCACCGCGGGCCCGGGTGATGACCTGCACGCCGTGGTCGACGCGCTGGTCGGGGTGGCGCTGGTGCAGCGGCAGGCGGCCCGGGAGCGGAAGGACTACGCGGCCGCGGACGTGATCCGCGACTCGCTGCGCGAGGCGGGCGTGGTCATCGAGGACACCCCGCAAGGGCCACGCTGGGAGCTGAAGCGATGAGTGCGGGATCGAGCGGTGGGGCGGGCCGGTCCGGGAAAGGCGGCCGGACCAAGTCGGGTAAGGCCAGGCCGGGGACGGGCGGCTACGGCAAGAAGCGGCTGGAAGGCAAGGGGCCGACGCCGCCCGCGCACATGCGGACCGGGCATCCGGCCCAGCGGCGCGCCGCTCAGGCGGCCCGGCCGGCCACTGGCGGCCGGGGTGGCGCGACGGCACGGGGCACGCGCGGGCGTTCGGCAGAGAGTGAAGGAACAGCCGGGGCGGCGGGCCGGGACCGGGTGACGGCCGAGCGGGCGCGCGGCGCCGGTGACGCCCCGGAGGTGGTGGCCGGGCGCAATCCGGTGCTCGAGTCGCTGCGCGCCCGGGTTCCCGCCACCGTGCTGTACGCCGGGCCGCGGCTGGACGCCGACCAGCGGGTGACCGACGCGATCCGGCTGGCCGCGGACGCCGGGATCCCGCTCATCGAGGCGGGACGGTCCCAGCTGGACCGGCTCACCGGCGGCGCGGTGCATCAGGGGCTGGCGCTGAAGATCCGGCCCTACAATTACGCTCACCCGGCCGACCTGCTGGACCGCGCGCGGGAGCGGGGCGAGCCGCCACTGATCGTCGCGCTGGACTCGGTCACCGACCCGCGCAACCTGGGCGCGATCGTCCGCTCGGTGGCGGCGTTCGGCGGGCATGGCGTGCTGGTTCCGGCCCGGCGCAGTGCATCGGTGAGCGCCGGCGCGTGGAAGGCGTCCGCCGGGGCGCTGGCCCGGGTGCCGGTGGCCCGGGCGCCGAACCTGGCCCAGGCGCTGGCCAGCTACCAGGAGGCCGGCCTGTTCGTGGCCGGCCTGGACGCGCAGGGCCCGACCCCGCTCGGTGAACTCGACCTAGCCGCCGGGCCGCTGGTGCTGGTCGTCGGGTCGGAAGGGCGCGGGCTGTCCCGGCTCATCACGCAGCGCTGCGACGTGCTGGTCCGCATCCCGATCGCGGCCCAGACCGAGTCGCTGAACGCCGGCGTGGCGGCGGGCGTCGCGCTGTACGCGGTGGCGGGCCGCCGGTCTGGCTGACTCATCCGCCGAGGATGAGCCGTCCAGGCGGGCACCGAGGTCACACTGAGGGGAAGCGGAGGTGGCCGTGGACCGGTTGCGGATCGGGACGCTGGGCGCCGCGCGGATTACGTCGGCCGCGCTGATCAAGCCGGCCAGCCAGCTGCCTGAGGTGACGGTCAGCGCGGTCGCGGCCCGGGACCCGGAACGGGCCCGGCGGTTCGCGGAGCGGCACCGGATCCGCCGGGTGCACCCCTCCTACCAGGCGCTGCTCGACGATCCGGCCATCGACGCCATCTACAACCCGCTGCCCAACGCGCTGCACGCGGCCTGGACCCTGCGGGCCATCGAGGCGGGCAAGCACGTGCTGTGCGAGAAGCCGTTCACCGCCAACGCGGTCGAGGCGACCGAGGTCGCGGCGGCGGCCAAGGCCGCCGGGCTGGTCGTGATGGAGGCGTTCCACTACCGCTACCACCCGCTGGCCCGCCGGATGCAGGACGTGGTGGTCGGCCGGCGGCCGGGCACGGACGGCGAGATCGGCCCGCTGCGCTACCTGGAGGCCTCGCTGTGCTTCCCGCTGCCCCGCTTCTCCGACATCCGCTACTCCTACGAGCTGGCCGGCGGGGCCACCATGGACGCGGGCTGTTACGCCATCAACTGGCTGCGCATGCTGGGGCCCGGTGAGCCCGACGTGGTCGCGGCCCGGGCCAAGCTGCAGAGCCCGGCGGTGGACCGGGCCATGTCCGCGTCGTTCCGCTTCCCGGGCGGGGTGCTGGGCCGGATGACCGCCTCGCTGTGGTCCGGCCAGCTGCTCCGGCTGGACGCCAAGGCGGTCGGCGACCGCGGTGTGATGCGCGTGTTCAACTACGTGTCGCCGCAGCGGTACAACCGGCTTACGGTGAGCGCGGACGGGTACACCCGGCACGAGCGGGTCCACGGCGAGTCCAGCTACACGCACCAGCTCCGCGCGTTCGCGGCGGCGGTGCTGCACGGCGATCCGGTGCTGACCACGCCCGAGGACGCGGTGGCCAATATGCTCGTGATCGACGCGGTGTACCAGGCTGCGGAGCTGCCGGTGCGTGGCGCGCGCTGACCGGTTGCTGGCCTCCTGCCGCTAAGCGCGCTATCGTTCGCAATGTGAACACTGACGGCAGCGAACCTGGCAGCACGCCCCCGGACGAGGCCATCAGCGACACCAAACCCGGTTCTGCCACCACCGCAACCCCGGGGCGCCGCACTGACTTCGTCCAGTCCCTGGACCGCGGGCTGGCCGTCATCCGGTGTTTCTCCTCCGAGCGGCCCTCGCTCACCCTGTCCGAGGTGGCCGAGCGGACCGGGCTGACCCGGGCGGCGGCCCGCCGGTTCCTGCTCACTCTGCAGGAGCTCGGCTACGTGGGCAGTTCCGGCCGGCAGTTCTCGCTGCGGCCGCGGGTGCTGGCGCTCGGTTACGCCTACCTGTCGTCGTTCAGCGTCGCCCAGATCGCCCAGCCGCACCTGGAAGACCTGGCCGAGGAGCTGCACGAGTCCTGCTCGGTCAGCGTGCTGGACGGCGACGACATCGTGTACGTGGCGCGCGCCTCGGCCAACCGGATCATGACCATCGCGCTCACCGTCGGCACCCGGCTGCCGCCGTACCCGACCTCGATGGGCCGCGTGCTGCTGGCCTGGCTGCCGGAGGCGGAACTCGACGCGCACCTGAGCCGGACCACCCTGCGCAAGCTGACCGAGCACACGGTGACCGATCCGGCGGTGCTGCGTGAGATCCTGGCGCGGGTCCGGGCGCAGGGCTGGGCCGCGGTGGACCAGGAACTCGAGGCCGGGGTGCGGTCCATCGCGGTGCCGATCCGGGACAGCTCCGGCCGGGTGGTCGCGGCCATCAACGCCAGCGCGCACGCGTCCCGGGTGCCGATGCGCACGCTGGAGAAGCAGTTCCTGCCCCGGCTGCAGGACGCGGCCAGGCAGATCGACGCCGAACTGGCCACCCGGATGGCGGTCGGCGGCCGCGTCCGCTGAGCGCGGCTAGCCCGGGGGGTCCGGGGGGTCGTCCCCCCGGGCTAGCACTAAGCGTTGGCCCGGATGTAGCTGGCCAGCGCCGCGTCGGTGACCGGTGCCGGGCCCGCCGCGCCCGGTATGGCGGACCGGCCGGCCGGGAACTGGCGGGAGACCAGCTCGGCCTGGACTTCCTGCAGGTGCGAGGGCATTCCGGCGGACGGCCCCGGACCGCTGGAGGTCGGCACGGTCACCGCGGCCAGCACGTCGTCGGTGCGCGGCGCGGTCAGCGTGAGCACGTCACCGAAGCCGGGCGCGGCGGCGTCCCGCGCGGTCAGCGACGGCAGGCCCCAGCGCTGCTGCACGGTCTTGAGGATCGAGGTGTGGTCCAGCGGCGCGCTGCCCGCGGGCGCCCGGTACACGGTGCCCGGCGCGATCAGCGGGGAGACCAGCACGGCGGGCACCCGCACACCGAACCGGGTGAAGTCGAAGCCGAACTCGCCCGCGTCGTTGTCCGGCGGGGTCGCGCCGGACGGCGGCGGGACGTGGTCGTAGCAGCCGCCGTGCTCGTCGTAAGTGATCACCAGCAGGGTCTGCGGCCAGCCGGGACCCTCGCGCAGCGTCTCGTACACGTCGTGGATGAGCTGCTCGCCCAGCGCGACGTCGTAGTTCGGGTGCTGGCTGTTGCCGGTGGAGCTCCAGCTCGGCTCCAGGAACGTGAACGCGGGCAGCGTGCCGCCCTTGGCAGCCGCGGCGAAGTCGCTGAACACGCCGAAATGGCTCGGGTCCGCCCCGGTGATGTCGGTGAACGTGTCCTTGGTCAGCGGCTGGGTGTCGTAACCGTAGATGGCCCAGCCGAGGCTGTGCGAGCCGAGCAGGCCGAAGATGGACGGCGTGGTGAACGTGTGCGTCTTGTCGTCCATGTGCCCCTGGCTGGTCGCCGAGCAGGCGAACGCCCGGTTCGGCAGCGTCTCCGTGGGCACCGAGGAGAACCACTGGTCGCATACCGCGTACCCGGTGGCCAGCGCGGACAGCACCGGCAGCGCTTCCGGCGTGAAGCAGCCCATGATGTCGCTGGCCGTGGTGCCGGGCAGGATGGACCAGGTGCCCTCCCGGGACTGCCAGGTCAGGGTGTAGGCGAAGTCCTGGACGAAGCCGTCCATCGCGGGCACCGCAGCCGGGGTGGCCGGGCCGTTCACGCTGCCGAACAACTGGCTGTTGGCGGCCATGTACCCCTCGCCGGGGTCGGCGCCCGGCATGAAGTAGGCGTTCGGCGTGCTGGGCTCGATCTTGAACACGCTGACCGGCGGCCCCGAGGCGGGGGAGTTCGTCTCGGTCCCGGACAGCCCGTCGAACGGGTGCCCGGCCGGGGACACGTTGCCCGAGCCGCTGTACAGGTAGCCGAGCATGTGGTCGAAGGACCGGTTCTCCAGCATCAGCACGACGACGTGCTGGACCTCGGACAGGTTGGTTCCACCTGGCGTCATTCGCAGCCTCCGTTGACCCGCGTTCGAGGTTGAGATTCGAGGTGACCCTGCGGCGCTCCCCTGAGATGCCGCGAAACGGCAACCATGGTGGCACGGGTGCCCCCTGGTGCGCAGAGATGCGGCCGGTAAGGTCGCGGATATCGGCTTAATTTTGGGAGAACAGATGCGGCTCACCAAGCTGGAACATGCCTGTGTCAGGCTGGAGAAGGACGGGGTCGTCCTGGTCATCGACCCGGCCGCGTGGAGTATGCCGCGGGCCCTGGACGGGGCCAGCGCGGTGCTCGTCACGCATGAGCATTTCGACCACTTCGACGCGGACGGGCTCCGTGCCGCGCTGACCGTGGACGCCGGCCTGCAACTATGGACCAACGCGTCGGTGGCCAGCCAGTTCGCCGGGTTCAGCCAGGACCAGGTGCACCTTGTGGACGACGGGGACGCGTTCAGCGTGGCCGGCTTCGACGTGCACGCGTACGGGCACCTGCACGCGGTGCTGCACCGGGACATCCCGGTGATCGAGAACACCGGGTTCCTGGTGGACGGGATGGTGTTCCATCCGGGCGATTCGTTCACCGTGCCGCAGGACCCGGTGCAGACCCTGCTGCTGCCGGCCAGTGGGCCGTGGCTGAAGACCGGCGAGATGATCGACTATGCCCGCGCGGTCGGCCCGGAGCGCGGCTACGTCATCCACGAGGGGCTGTTCAACGAGATCGGGCTCGCGGTGCTGGACAACTTCCTGCCGATGTGCGGCAAGGATGACACTGCGTTCAGCCGGGTGGACGTGGGCGCGGTGATCGACCTCTGAGCCCTGTTCGGTCCTGTTGTTCGGCTACGCCATGTTCTTCGGCTACGCCGTGGCCCTTCGGTTACACCGTGGATCCCGGCGAGCGCAGGCTGTCCGCCGTGGGCACGCCGGGCCGCGGTGAGCCGTCCAGCCAGTCGCGTCCCTCCTGGTAGAGCACGTTGACCGCGGGCCCGCGCAGCCCGGGCAGGCCGGGGGCGATCTGGTAGCCGAGCTGGAACTGCAGGTAGGCCAGGTGCCGGTAGCCGGCCGGGAAGCTGCCGAGCAGCTTCTGGTCCAGGCTGAGCTGGGCCGCCGGGTTGACCGGGTCGAGCCGGTCCTTCTCGTAGATCGGCTGCCGCCGGACCAGCCCCCAGCGGCCGTCCCGCTTGGCCAGGAAGTCGTAGAACCGGCCGGTGCAGGTGACGTCGGCGGTCACCCCGTGCACCTCGGCGCGCTGCAGGATTTGCATCTTGGTCTGCGCGATCGCGCGGTCCGCGGCCACGGTGTTTGCCGGCACGGTGTTTGCCGGCACGGTGTTGGTGGACAGGGTGTTTGCGGACAGGGTGCAGATCGACCCGCCGAGAAAGTGCAGAATGTTCACGCCTGCCTCGAATCCGGCCTGGCTGACCCGGACGAACTCGGCGGCCTGCCCCTGGAACCAGGTGGCGGTCATCCAGCCGTCGTCGTGCCACACCGACGCGAACGACGCCCAGTCGGCTGAGTCACGGGCTATCGCCCAGGTCTCGATCAGCCTGCGGATCCTGAATTCTTCTGCCTCTGTCTCGGTCAGCATGTACGGCCTTTCTGCGCGGAGTTTCTGCTCAGTGCTCACGATCTGACCGGGGCACCTGATCGGGGCAACGGAAATCAGGCGCCCGAGTAAGACGGCCACTTCCGGGTAGCGGGGCGAAGCGGCCGGCGGCTCGGTGAGGGCAGGCCGCCGGCCGCCCTCGCCGACGGAGGAGGACGACCGTGAGCGACGTCCAGACAGGAACAGTAACCACTAAGGTGCCCGCCCGGCTGGACCGGCTGCTCCGCGCTGGTCGGCTGCGCGGCGGGGATTAGCCGGGCGCGGGGTGGGTAGCCGGGCGCGAGGACCGTGGGAAGGAGATTTCGTTGCGAACACAGCCGGGTCTGCAGGGCATCGACCACCTGGTGCGGAACATCCGCACCGGGCACTTCGAGCGCAGCCTGGCCGCGCTCACCGCGGTGGGTGCCGTGGTCACCGCGGCCGAGATCTTCTTCGAGCACGACAGCGCCAGCTTCGGCAACAAGATGATGTGGGTCCCCGTCGCGCTCGGCCCGGTCGGCGCGGTCGCCGGGGTGGCGGGCGTGTTCAGCCGGCGGCTGGCCAAGACGGCGCTGCCGGTGGCCTCGGCCGCGATCGTCGCGAACGGGGTGCAGGGCACCTACCTGCACGCCCGGGGCATCGCGCAGAAGCCGGGCGGCTGGGCCAACGCCCGGTACAACATCGAGATGGGCCCGCCGTTGCTGGCCCCGCTGCTGGTCACCATGGTCGGCGGCATGGGCCTGCTGGCCGCCGTGCTGCGGCGGGAGCAGTGAGGCTGCCGCGCTCGCGAACCGGGCTGAGACCCCGCGGCGGCCCGAGCCGACCCGGCGCGGCGAGCCAACCCGGCGGGCCGAGCCAACCCGGCGCGGCGAGCCAACCCGGCGGGCCGAGCCAACCTGGCGGGACGGTTCCCCGGGGCGGGCCGGACCGGTTCCCCGGCTTCGACGTGTTCAGCGAGCAGCGCCGCTGGGACCCGGTCACCGCGGCCGTGCTGGCCGGCCGCCTCGGGCCACCGCCGGACCTGCGCTTCTTCACCACCGACGAGGAGGCCATCGCCACCCCGCTGCTCGACCTGCTGCTCGGCCAGCAAGACCCTGATCCGCATACCGTGCTCGGCGCGCGGCATGCGGACCAGCAGCGGGGCCGGCCGCGGATCCCGGTGACCGCCATGATCGACAGCCGGCTGGCGGCGGCCGAGACGGATGGGTGGCGTTATGCAGGAATGCCGGAGGATGGGCAGGCGTGGCGGGACACGCTGGCCTTCCTGGATGCCGACGCGCAGGCCAAGCACGGGCGCGGCTTCGCCGACTGCCCGGCCAGCGACCAGGCGGCGCTGATCCAGATCGTGCAGGACACCGGCTCAGGTGACTGGCATGGGCTGCCGGCCAGCCGGGTGTGGAGCCTGTGGACCCGGTACGCCTGCACCGCCTTCTACGCCCACCCGTGGGCGTGGAACGAGATCGGCTTCCCCGGGCCGGCCTACCCGCGCGGCTACAAGAACATCGGTGTGGGCAAGCGGGAGCCGTTCGAGGTGGCCGACGCCAGGCCGGCCCAGGACCCGGTGGGGGAGGACGGATGACGCGGGTCCAGGAGCGGAACGCCTCCGCCTGGCTGATCCCCAACGACGGCACCCGGACCAACCACGGGCTGCGCCGGGACATGCGGAGGTTCGCGGACGAGGACGAGATCGACCTGGTCATCGTGGGCTGCGGGGCCGGCGGCTCGGTGCTGCTGCAGAGCCTGGCCCGGGCGGGCTGGCGGGTGGCCGCGCTGGACGCGGGGCCGTTCTGGGATCCGGACACCGACTGGGTCAGCGACGAGGCCGGGTCGCACCACCTGTACTGGACCGAGCCGCGGGTCATCGACGGCGCCGACCCGGTGCCGCTGGGCTCGAACAACTCGGGGCGCGGCGTGGGCGGCTCGATGGTGCACTACGCCGGGTACACGCCGCGGTTCCACCCCAGCGACTTCCGCACCCGGACCCAGGACGGGGTGGGCGCTGACTGGCCGATCAGCTATGCCGACCTGCTGCCGTACTACTCGGCGATCGAGGAGGAACTGCCGGTCGCCGGGGAGCACTGGCCGTGGGGCGACCCGCACGGCTACCCGCACCGGCCGCATCCGGTCGGTGGCAACGGTGAGATCTTCCTGCGCGGCGCGCGGCGGCTGGGCATCACGGCCAAGGTCGGCCCGGTGGCGATCCCGAACGGCCGGTTCGGCAACCGGCCACACTGCATCTACCGCGGGTTCTGCCTGCAGGGCTGCAAGGTCAACGCCAAGGCCTCGCCGCTGATCACGCACATCCCGGACGCGCTGGCCCGCGGCGCCGAGGTGCGCGCCGATTCGATGGTGACCCGGATCGCGGTGGACGAGCGGACTGGGCGGGCCACCGGCGTGCACTACGTCCGCGGCGGCCGGGAGCGGTTCCAGCGGGCCCGGATGGTGGCGGTGGCCGGCTACTCGATCGAGACACCGCGGCTGCTGCTCAACTCCGCCTCCGCGCGCTTCCCGGACGGGTTGTGCAATGACTTCGACCAGGTCGGCCGGTACCTGATGGTGCAGGGCGCGCCGCAGACCGCCGGGCGGTTCGGCGACGAGGTGCGGATGTACAAGGCGCCGCCGCCCGAGGTGAGCTCGGAGCAGTTCTACGAGACCGACCCGGCCAAGCCGTACCGCCGCGGCTTCGCCATCCAGAACGTGTCCCCGCTGCCCATCACCTGGGCCGAGCACGTGGCCGCGCAGGGGCACTGGGGCCGGCCGCTGCGCGACTACATGAGCGACTACGTGCACTGGTGCACGCTGGGCGCGCTGTGCGAGTTCCTGCCGCAGCCGGGCAACCGGGTGACCCTGGACACTGAGCAGGACCGGTACGGCCTGCCGGTAGCCCGGTTCAGCTATTCGCAGTGCGACAACGACACCCAGCTGATGCGCGCCGCCCAGCAGGTCATGGAAGACATCCTGCACGCGGCCGGCGCGGATGAGGTGATCACCATCCAGCGCTTCGCGCATCTGGTCGGCGGCGCGCGGATGGCGGCTGATGAACGCCACGGCGTGGTCGATGAGACCTGCCGCAGCTTCGCGGTACCCAACCTGTACCTCACCGACGGCAGCGTGCTGCCCACCCAGGGCAGCGCTAACCCGGCGCTGACGATCATGGCGGTGGCCGCCCGCGCGGCCGGCCTGCTCCGGGCTGGGGCGCGCGCCGGCCCACCCTGACCGGCGGGGCGGGCGCTGACCCACCCTGACCGGCGGGGCGGGCGCCGGCCACGGGACCGGCCCGGTGCCGTCCGGCTGACCTGTTTGAGCCGCGACCACGGGGTAGCGGTAGGGCAGAGCGGGATAGACGTCCGGCCCGGGTGTCAGCGGCTGAGCGCCCGGGCCGGGCTCAGTAGCCCGCCCGCACGGCGGTCGATGATGATCCCTGTGCGGGCGGGCTGCACGGCGTTCAGCTGCACGGCGTTCAGCTGCACGGCGTTCAGTTGCACAGTGTTCAATTGCACAGCGTCTCAGCAGTAGCTGACCTGCAGTTCGTCAGCCGTCGTTGACCTGCGGCTCGCCGCCGAGCAGGCACTCCCGCAGGTAGCCGAGAGCCCGGGCGAGCAGCCGGGATACGTGCATCTGGGACACGCCGAGCCGTCGGCCGATCTCCGCCTGGGTCATGTTGCCGTAGAACCGCATGGCCAGGATGTGCTGCTCCCGCTCGGACAGCTCGTTCCAGTGCGTGGTCACGGCCTGCATGTCCAGCGTGTGCTCGACCCGGGGGTCGTCCTCGCCGAGCAGGTCACCCAGGGTCGCCGACTCGTCGTCCGCCCCGGCCGGCGCGTCCAGCGAATGCGGGTGGAACACCAGGTCGGCCTGGTCGGCGTCGCGGATGTCCGCGGCGCTCACCTGGAGATGGCGGGCCAGTTCGGCGTCGCTGGGCAGGTGGCCGAGGTCCTGGGTCAGCGTGCCGCGGGCCCGGCGCACCTCCAGCAGCAACTCCTGGACCGGGCGCCTGACGCGTACCTGCCAGCGCTTGTCGCGGAAGTGGCGCTTGATCTCGCCGGTGATGCACGGCTGGGCATAGGCGGCCAGGTTGCCGCCGTGGGCCGGGTCGAAGTTGTTGATCGCCTTGAGCAGGCCGACGTAGCCGACCTGCATCAGGTCTTCCTCCGGTTCCGGGCTATCCCGGTACCGGCGGGCGCAGGAGCGGACCAGCGACTTGTAGCGGAGCACCAGCGCCTCGCAGGCGGCCGCACGCCGGCCGGACTTCACCGGCTGGCTGTGCACGATGTCCAGCAGATCACCATCGGGCTGGTCAGAAACGTCGGTGGCGGGCTGAGGGGGCACAGCCGGCACGTTGATCACCTCTGCATCCTGCGCTGGGAGTAGCTTCCCTTCTGGCCGTGCCCGCAGGACAGCAGGTAAACATGCCCCGCTCAGCGGCGCCGGAACGACTCAGCGGCGCCGGAACCGCTCAGCGGCGGCGGAACGGCTCCGCGTCGGCGGTGCGCAACTCCAGGCCCAGTCCGGGCCGCCCCGGATCCGGGGTGAGCACGCCGCCGTCCGGGTCCAGCACCCCGTCGAAGAACATCCGCTCGATCCGCTGATGGTCGTGGAAGTACTCCACGTGCCGCAGGTTCGGCACCGCGGCCGCGCAGTGGGCGTGCAGGTTCGGCGCGCAGTGCCCGGACACCTGCACGTTGTGCGCGGCGGCCAGCGCGGCGCCGCGGAGGAACTCGGTGATCCCACCGCACCGGGTGACGTCCAGTTGCAGGCAGTCCACCGCCCCGGCCGTGAGCAGCCGGGCAGAATCGGCCAGCGTCCAGCTGTACTCGCCCGCGGCCACGTCGGCCAGCACCTGGCTGCGCACCGCGGCCAGCCCGGCCACATCCTGCGAGGAGACCGGCTCCTCGAACCAGGTCACGCCGAACTCCTCCATCCGGTACGCCACCCGGATGGCCTGGGCGACCGATCGGTACCCGCCGTTGGCGTCCACGTACAGCTCGGTGTCCGGGCCGACGACCGACCTGGCCAGGGCGACCCGCGTCAGGTCGCGGCCCTCGTTGCTGCCCCAGGACTCACCAATCTTGATCTTCACCCGGGGGATCTGGTCCTTGTCCACCCAGCCGGCCAGCTGATCCCGGGTCTGGCTCTCGTCGTAGCTGGTGAAACCGCCGCTGCCGTAGATAGGTACCGCGCGCCGCGACCGGCCGGCCAGGTCGGTCACCGCGCAGCCGAGCAGCCGGGCCTTCAGGTCCCAGAGCGCGATGTCGGCCGCGGAGATGGCGGTCGCGGCGATCCCGGGCCGGCCGATATTGCGCACCGCGCGGGTCATCGCCTCGCTGGCGCCCGCCACATCCAGCGCGTCCCACCCGGTCAGCACCGGCGCGAGCACCTCGGTCAGGACGGCCGCCGCCGCCCCGGCCGCATAACTCCAGCCGATGCCCTGATGCTCCCCGGCGCGCGCGGTCACCAGCACCAGCGTGGTCTGGTCCCAGGTCAGGGTCCCGTCCGCTTCCGGCGCGTCGGTCGGTATCACGTAGACCGCGGCGGTCACGTCCCGCACCGGCGGCCCGCCCGACCCGGGCCCGGTCAGTGGCTTGCCTGATCCGCTCATGGTCGCCCACCTCCCTGCCGTTCGTCCGGCCCCGTCCTGCTACCTGCATCCGGCGCGGCCAAACCTCGGCCGGATGTTTGACCACCGGATTGCTGGACAGCCGGGAGTACGCGACTACACGCGGAAATAAACGAGCATTTGGAGGCCCGCAGGTGGCACAGATCGCATCCGAAGCCCTGGTCGAGCGGCTGGCGGACTGGGGAGTGGACACCGTCTTCGGGCTGCCCGGGGACGGCATCAACGGCATCATGGAGGGCTTCCGGCGGCACCAGGACCGGGTGAAGTTCGTCCTGGTCCATCACGAGGAGGCGGCCGCGTTCATGGCCACCGCGCACGCCAAGGCCACCGGCCAGATCGGGGTCTGCCTGGCCACCTCGGGACCGGGCGGCATCCACCTGCTGAACGGGCTGTACGACGCGAAGCTCGACCACATGCCGGTGCTGGCGATCACCGGGATGCAGGAGACCTCGGTGCTGGGCACCGGGTATCAGCAGGAGGTCAACCTGGACAAGCTGTACGCCGACGTCGCGGTCTACGATCAGATGATCTACAACCCGGCGCAACTGCCGGCCGTGGTGGACATCGCGATCCGCACCGCCTACGCCCGGCGTGGGGTGGCGCACCTGACCCTGCCCAACGACCTGCAGGTGGCCAAGGCTGGGGAGAACCCGTACGCCGAGGTGGGCCCGGCCCGGACGCCGGCCACCGCACCGATCCGGCTGGCCGCCCCGGGCCGGCCTGCCGCCGAGGACCTGCAACAGCTCGCCGACGTATTGAACGCCAGTGCCAGGCCAGCCATCCTGGCCGGTGCGGGGGCGTTGCACGCCCCGGAAGAGCTGCTGGCGGTGGCGGAGACGCTGGGCGCGCCGATCATCAAGACGCTGTCCGGCAAGGCCACGGTGCCTGATGACTCGCCGTACACCACCGGGGGGATCGGGCTGCTCGGCACCGCGCCGTCGGAGGAGCTGATGGGCGACCTGGACACGCTGTTCATGGTGGGCACCAACTTCCCGTACACCCACTTCATGCCGGAGCCGGGTAAGGCGCGGATCGTGCAGGTCGAGGCGGACCCGGCCCGGGCGGGCGCCCGGGTGCCGACCGAGGTGCCGGTGGTCGGCGACGCCAAGGAGACCCTGGCCGCGCTGCTGCCGCTGCTCAAGCCGCGGTCCGACACCGCGTTCCTGGCCAAGTACCAGAAGCAGATGGAGGGCTGGCGGAAGAAGATGGCCGCGCTGGTGGACGAGAAGCGCGACCCGATCGCCCCGGAGTACGTCGTCGGCGTGCTGGATGAGCTGGCCGCCGAGGACGCCATCCTGACCTGCGACAGTGGGACCATCGCCACCTGGGCGGCCCGGCACTGGCAGATCCGCGGCGGCCGCCAGTTCTACCTGTCCGGCAACCTGGCCACGATGGCGCCCGGGATGCCGTACGCCATCGGCATCCAGCACGCGTTCCCGGGCCGCCAGGTGATCGGCTACGTGGGTGACGGCGGGTTCGCGATGCTCATGGCCGAGTTCATCACGGCGATCAAGCACCGGCTGCCGGTCAAGATCGTGATCAACAACAACAACTCGCTCGGCCAAATCCTCTGGGAGCAGATGGTGCTGGGCTATCCCGAGTACGGCGTCCGGCACCCGGACCCGTTCGTGGACTACACCGCGATCGCCACCGCCAACGGGGCGCTCGGCATCAAGGTGACCGGCCCGGCCGAGGTCCGGCCAGCGATCAGCCAGGCGCTGCGCCACGACGGGCCCGCGCTGGTCAACGTGAACGTCAACCCGGACGAGCCGCCGCTGCCCGGCAAGGTCGAATACAAGCAGGCGGTCAAGTTCGCCCAGGCGTTCCTGCGCGGCCAGCCACGCAAAGCCACCATCGCGACCACCCTGTTCCGCGACAAGATCGACCAGTTCCGGTCGTAGCCCCCCGTTCTACTTGGCAGCTGAGCCGCGGCGCGGCCGGGGCGGCGGGGACGGCGCCGGCGGCTCGCGGGTGAGGGGGAGGCCGGCGGGCGGCTTCACCTCGGCCAGCCGAAGGTAGGTGATCAGCCGCTGGCCGCCCCGGGTGGACAGATGGGCCAGCACCTCCTGCAGTTCGTGCACGTCGCGGGCTACCACGGTGAGGATGTAGTCCATCTCACCCGCCACGTTGTCCGCCGCGATGATCTGCGGCAGGGCCCGGACCTGGTCCTCGAAGACCTTGGTTAACCGGGGGTCGTGGCGGCCCAGAGTGGCGGCCACGTAGAGCTGCAGCGGGAAGCCGACCGTGGCCGGGTCCACCCGCGCGGTGATGATCCGGATGACCCCGGACTCCTTCAGGTAGCGCACCCGGTGCAGGGTGGCGGCCGGGGACAGGCCGACCAGCCGGGCCAGTTCCACGTTCGTCCGGTCCGCGTCCGCCTGCAACGCATCGAGCAGTTCCAGGTCAACTTCATCAAGTTTGACAGCCATATCACCAAACAATATATCGTTGTGATCGCTCAACTGCAAATATTCGGCCTGCGGTTCGCATGATAGATACATGCAGATCAACCGCCGCCCCGCCTTCGCCGCGCTCACCGCGGCCGGGCTGCTCTGGGGCACCACCGTGCCGATGTCCAAGCTGGCCCTGGAGTGGCTGCCGCCGGGCTGGCTCACCGTGGTGCGCTTTGGCGTGGCCGCCGCCATCCTGCTGGTGGCGATCGGCCCCCGGGTCCGCGCCGCGTTCAGCCCGGCGCTGCTGGCCTCGGGCGCCGTGGGGTACGGCGCGACGGTCCTGCTGCAGAACGCCGGCATCGCCCGGACCAGCGTGAGCCACGCCGCGCTGCTGATCGGCACCGCGCCGGTGATGGTGGCGATCATCGCGGCGGTCTGGCACCGGAGCGTAGCCCGCCCGGTGGCGTGGGCCGGATTCGCGGTGTCGCTCGCGGGTGTGATCGTGATCGCGGCGGGCGGCGGCGGCCACGCCGACCTGGCCGGCGACGGCATGGTGCTGGCCTCGGTGCTGCTGTCCGCGGGGTTCACGGTCACCCAGGCAAGGCTGCTCCGCGACCGCGACCCGGTCGCGGTGACCGCTGTCCAGTTCCTCGGGGCCGCCCTGATCGCGCTGCCGTTCAGCGTGCTGACCGAGGGCATGCCCGCCGCCCCCGGCCACGCGGGCGCGGTGGCGACGGTCGTCGCACTGGCGATCGGCGGCACGCTGCTGCCGTTCAGCCTGTTCGCCTACGGGCAGAGCCGGCTCGCGGCCGAGGTGGCCGGCGCGTTCCTGAACATCGAACCGCTGGTCGGCGCCGTGGCGGGTGTGATGATCTTCGGTGACCCGGCGGGCCCGGCCCAGCTCGGCGGCGCCGCGGCCATCCTCGGCGGCATCGCGCTGAGCAGCGTCCGCCAGCAGGCCGGCTGGCGCATTCCGGTTGCCCTCAGCAGCCTCTGGCGGCCAGGCGGACCGGAGTTTCCCGATCACGACGGGCAACGATCAATACCCGGCCGGTCAGGAATTTAAACTTCCGCTCAGCCGCTCGCATCCCCTGGCTCGCCGGGAGAATCTGCTGCTCAGCGCCCTGCCGTCGGACAATCCGGACTTGCACAGCTCGGCGACCTTGCATACGTTGGGCCGCTGTGGTCGCAATCCGGACAAGGAGATGTATGAGGGTACAAACGCGGATATTCACGGCGGCGGGTGCTGGCGTGCTGATGGCTGGGCTGGCCGCGGGGCCGGCCCTGGCCAGCACGTACACCGTGCAGTCAGGCGACACGCTGAGCGGGATCGCCGCCCGGTCAGGTGTCTCGCTTTCCGCCATCGAAGCCGCCAACCCCCAGATCCACAACCCGAACCTCATCTACGTGAACCAGCCGGTGAACGTGCCGGACGGGCGCTCCGGGGCCAGCCCCATCTCGGGGCCGGCCGCGCCTGCGCCAACGTCGGCGCCGGCCACGTCGGACGAGGGGTCCTCGACCACGTCGCAGCCGGCGGCTAGCGAGGGCAGCACGACCGGCTCCAGCACGAGCAGCTCCAGCACCAGCAGCTCGAGCCCGGTGACAAGCACCGGTGGCGGTTCGCCGTCCTCGTTCCAGCAGTGCGTGGCCTGGCGCGAGTCGGGGAACAACCCGACCGCGTCGTCGGCCGGCCTGTACGGCATCCTGCCCAGCACCTGGGCCAGCCTGGGCTACTCGGGCACGGCGGGCCAGGCGTCCGTCGCTCAGCAGACGCAGGCGTTCCAGCAGCTCTATGCGCAGGACGGCACCTCGCCGTGGGCACCTTACGACGGCTGCTGAACCGTAATACCGGGCCAGCCAGCCGACGAGAGCCGGCTGGCTGGCCCGGACCAAACAAACACACACATACCTGGGCCCCGGCTGGGTCTGATCCCCCGGCCGGGCAGGCGACCACAGCGGCGCCCGGCCCGCGGAACCCTCCGCACTGCCGGGCTCGCGGATCCCCCCAGAGCCCCGGCCACGGGACCTTTCTCCCGGTGGCCGGGGCTCTGCTCGTTCACTCACCCGTGAGCCAGCCGCCGGGGTGTTACGTGTTACGGGCGTGTAGCCAATCGCGGTCACATCTTTCCCGCGCGATGGTGCGCGGGCGATACTCCCTTATAACGGGTTGATATACGGCGTGGTAGCCAACGTCGCGCGATACACAGGAGAGGGTGCATGAGGAGGGGCCGCATCGTCGGGCTGTGGGTGGTCCTGCTCGGTCTAGCGGTCGCCGGCTGCGCCGCGCCGCAGTTCACCTACGTCACCAACTCCAGCCAGCACACCTACTTCAAGGTGCCGTCCGGCTGGCGGCAGATCGGCGCGTCCGCGCTGGCCACCGCGGTCAACGGGGGCAACTCCACCCCGCAGAGCGGGGTCTGGACGGTGGGTTACGACGGCAGCACCCAGCCAGCGGCGGACCACGTGCTCGGCGCGGAGAATCAGCAGCCCTTCGCGTATTCCGTGGTCGCGGCCGTCAACCAGACGACGACCAACGAGCTGTCCTACAACGACCTACGCGACTTCTTCCTGCCGGTGACGGCCACCGCCCGGGCCAGCGCGGCCAAGAGCGGCTTCCCGCTGACCAACTTCCGCCTGCTGAACGACTCCATGCTGGAACTGGCACAGGGAGTGCATGGCGTCCGGGAGATCTACGACTATTCCTACCCGGACGGGAGCGTCAATACTTTCGACCAGGTCGCCCTGACGAACGCGGATGACACCGAGGTCTACCTGCTTCTCTTGCACTGCCTGGCGAGCTGTTACAGCAAGCACCAAGGCGAGATCGACACGGTGATGAAATCCTTCACGGTCAGGAGCCCATGATGACGATGGCCCCGGCAGGCAGCCCGGAAGGACTGCGGCCGCCCGACGGGCGGCCACGGGACGACGACCGGCCGACCCGCAAGCCGCTCCCGATCTGGGACCGCATCAAGTTCCTGCTGCTGCTGGTCCTGGTGTGGTTCATCCTGGTCTGGTCGACCAGATCGAACAACCCCCTGGTCAGCTGGTCCGACGCGTTCCGCATCGAGGCCCGGTCCGGTGTCTGGGTGTTCGTGCTGATCGGACTGGAGGCGCTGCGCCAGGTCCACTTCCTGGTCAGTGAGCACTGGGCTGCTTATCACCGGTTCTGGACGGTCAAGTTCTTCGGCGGCTTCGAGCGGACGACGCACCGCAAGATGTCCGACTGGACCAGGTTCCGGCTCACCCGGCTGCTGAAATGGGTCTTCTGGATCGCTGTCATAGCGGTCGTCATCGGCAAGGTCACGGACCAGGACCCAGTGTCGGCACTGATATCCGCGCCGGCCTACATCTGGCATGCGCTGCCGTTCGTGCTGCAGCTCATGTTCGGCGTCATCTTCGTCGTGATCCAGTTTGGCGCGCTGTTCTGGTTCCTGTCCCGGGGCGGCGTGGACGTGTACTTCCCGGACGACATCAAGACCCGGTTCGTCGACGTCTGGGGCCAGGACCACGTGCTGGAGCGGGTCAAGGAGAACATCCTCTATCTGGAGGACCCGGAGCAGATCGAGTCGCGAGGCGGCTACGTGCCGGGCGGCATCCTGCTCTGGGGGCCGCCGGGCACCGGCAAGACGCTGATGGCCGAGGCGGTGGCGGGCGAGACCGGTAAGCCGTACGTGTTCGTGGACCCGGGCGCGTTCATCAACATGTTCATGGGCGTCGGCATCCTCAAGGTCAAGTCGCTGTTCCGCAAGCTGCGGCGGCTGGCCCTGCGCTATGGCGGCGTGATCGTGTTCTTCGACGAGGCCGACTCACTGGGCCGCCGCGGCGCGCTGGCCCCGGGTGGCGGCCCGCCGGTGCCCGGCCGGGCCACTCCCGCCGCCTGGCAGGCCGGCGGCTGCCACGGCTTCTCCTACCTGTCGTACGACGTGCAGTGGCGGCTCGCCCAGCGGGCGCTGAGCTCGTCGGCCGGCGAGGAGCCGGACACCCGGCGCAACAAGCAGATCATGGGCATGGGTGGCGGTGGCGGTGGCGGCATGGGCACGCTGGAGGCGCTGCTCACCGAGATCTCTGGGCTGAAGAAGCCGCGCGGCTTCATCAACCGCCACGTCCGGCGGCTGCTCGGCATGCGCCCCAAGCCACCGCCCAAGTACCGGATCCTGGTCATGATGGCGACCAACCTGCCGGAGGCGCTGGACGAGGCGCTGCTGCGGCCGGGCCGGATCGACCGGATCTACAAGGTCGGCTACCCGTCCAAGGCCGGCCGGGTGCGCACCTACGAGGGCTACTTCGCCAAGGTGCGGCACGAGCTGTCCGCGGAGCAGATGGACAAATTGGCCACCATCACCCCGTATGCGACCGGCGCGACCATCAAGGACCTGGTCAACGAGGCACTCATCCAGGCCATCCGGGACGGCCGGGACGTGATCACGTGGGCGGACGTGATCAAGGCCAAGCAGCTCAAGGAACTCGGCCCGCCCGAGGATGTGGAGTACATCGAGCGGGAACGGCACGCGGTGGCCATCCATGAGGCGTGCCATGCGCTGGTCGCCTACCGCACCCGGCAGCATATGGAAATCGACATCGCGACGATCGAGAAGGGCAGCGACTACCTCGGCATGGTGGCCAGCATCCCGCCCGAGGACCAGTTCACCCGGTGGCGCAGCGAGTACCAGACCGACATCCTGGTGTCGCTCGCCTCGCTGGCCGGGGAGCGGATGTTCTTCGACGACGACAGCTCCTCCGGCGTGTCCGGCGACCTGGAGTCGGCCACTACGGTGGCGTCGTTCATGGAGGGCTTCTGGGGCATGGGGTCCACGGTGTCCTCGTATTCCACGGCCAAGCGGCTCGAGGTCGGCTCGCCCGGCGGCGGCCAGGGCGGCCGGAACAAGAAGGGGCAGGACCCGGAGGCGGAGATGCGCCGGGCGCTGGCCGACCGGATCGAGGACAACCTCAACGGGCTGCTCGGCCGCGTCGAGCAGATCATCCGCACCGACCGGGACCGGGTGCTCTGCCTGGCGCACGCGCTGGAGACGCACAAGACGCTGAGCGGCGACGACGTGGTGGCCGTGATCGAGCAGCGGCCGGGACCGTTCGTGGACGGCCGGGCGTACGCCGACCCCGGGCTCGTCCAGCGGCTGGAGGAGTATCACGCGGGTGCGGCGGTCGCGCACCGTGAGCACGGCCAGGTTCCGGTCAGCATGCCCCAGGTCAAGAAGGCCCCGGCGCTGACCGCGCCTCGCCCGTGGATGGTGGCGCCCGACCCCGATCCGCTGAACGGGTCCGGGAGCTGACCAGGACTCGAGGCTGACCCGGCATGCGCGTCGCCTACCGGGTACGGCTGGTGGCCAACCTGGTGAACGGGTCCACCCTGGCCGGCGTCCTGGTGGCCGCGGCCGGGCAGGCCAGGCTGGCCCGGGCGCACGACGGCCTGCTGGTCGGCGCCGGCTACCGGCTGCCCGTTCCGGTGGCACCGGCGTTCTGCATCGGGAATGTGATCCTGGCCCGCGGCGATCACGCCACGCTAAGCACGATGCCGCCGCTGGTCGCGCACGAGGCGCGGCACGCGACGCAGTACGCGTGCTGCGCGGGGCTGCCCATGCTGCCGCTGTACTTCCTGGCCGCCGGGGTGTCCTGGGGACTGACCGGCGACTTCGGGGCGCGGAACATCTTCGAGCGGCGGGCCGGGCTGGCCGACGGCGGGTACACCGACCGGCCGCTGCGGCCCGGGGTGGCCCGGCTCGGTAACCGGCTGGCCCAGGCGGGCAGCCGGCTGGGCCGCGGCGGCGGCGACCGGGTTGCCCGGAGAGGTGGGCCTTCGGCGGGTGCTGCGGCGTAACCTGTCTGCCGCGGGGATCACGACCGGAGGTGTGCGGCCTTGCCCAGGTTTCACCGCGTCAAGGTGCTGCGCCGGCTGCCGCATCCGGACCGGGCCTTCACCCAGGGCCTGATCGCCGCCGGCGGCACCGTCTGGGAGAGCACCGGAGAGTACGGCCAGTCCGCACTGCGGCGCTACCAGCTCGGCCAGGACCAGGCGCCGGACACCGCGGCGCTGCCGCCAGAACTGTTCGCCGAGGGGATCTGCCTGGTCGCCGAGCACATCTGGCAGCTCACCTGGCGGGAGCGGGTCGCGCTGCGCTGGGACGCGCGCAGCCTGACGCTGCTGGAGTCCATCTCCTACAACCGCGAGGGGTGGGGCATCTGCACCCTGGGCGACCAGCTGCTGACCAGCGACGGCAGCAGTGAGCTGGTGGTGCGCGACCCGGGGACGCTGCAACCGCTCGGCCTGATCATGGTGCGCTGCGGCGGGCGGCGCATCGGCGAGCTCAACGATCTGGCCTGGGCCGGCGGCCGGATCTGGGCCAACGTCGCGCAGCGGCCCTACCTGGCCGGCATCGACCCGGCCACCGGTGAGGTGGTGGACATCGTGGACGCGAAGCCCGCCGCGGAGCGGCACCGCGATCCACACGCCATCCTCAACGGGATCACGGCGCTGCCGGGTTCTGGTGAGTTCCTGCTCACCGGGAAGGGGTACCGGTCGATCTATCACGTTCGGCTGGCGGCGGGCCGGACCCGGAAGCGGCCGGAACAGCTGCTGACCGGCTCTGCCTAGCGGCTTTGCCTAGCGGCGCTGCCACTACGTGAATGATTCAGCCATACACACCGGAGTGCATGAACGATTCAGCCATGTAGTGGGGTCACGGGCCGAGCGGGGGGATTAGCGCCTCGATGAGGTGCGGGCCGGGCTCGGCCAGGGCGTGACGCAGCGCGGTGGCGAACTCGGCGGCGGTCTGGGCCCGGCTGGCCGGCACCCCCATCCCGGTGGCCAGCGCGGTGAAGTCGAGCTCGGGCCGGGACAGGTCGAGCAGGTCCCGCGCCGCGCGCCCGCCCACCGCCGCACCCACCCGGTGCAACTCCATGCCCAGGATCGCGTAACACCGGTTGCTGAAGATGACCGTCGTGATGTCCAGCTGCTCCCGGGCGTGCGTCCACAGCGCGGAGATCGTGTACATGGCGCTGCCGTCGGCCTCCAGCGCCAGCACCGGGCGGTCCGGGCAGGCGATCGCGGCCCCGGTGGCCAGCGGCAGCCCCTGGCCGATGGCCCCGCCGGTCAGCGTGAGCCAGTCGTGCGGGGGAGCGCCCGCGGTGGCGCCGGGCAGCCACAGCCCGGACGTGTTGGCTTCGTCGGACACGATCGCGCCCTCCGGCAGCAGGGCACCGAGAACGGCCGCCGCGCTCTCCGCGGTCAGGTCGCCATCTGGCAGCGCCGGGCGCTGCGCTGGCTGGAGCAGCGGCCGGGCTGCGGCGGCGGCGGCGCTGGCCAGCGCGGCCAGCGCGGCGGGCACGTCCTCGCCCGGCTCGGCCAGCACGTGCACCTGGCAGCCGCCGGCACCAGCGAGCTGGGCTGGCCCGGGTAGGCGAAGAAAGAGACCGGCGCCCGGGCACCGGCCAGGATGAGATGCTTTACGCCGGCCAGCTGGGGGGCGGCGAACTCAGCCAGGTAGGCGAGCCGGTCGATGGCGGGCAGGCCCGCGCCGCGTTCCAGCCGGGCCGGGAACGTCTCGGCCAGCAGCCGCGCGCCGGTGCCCTGGGCGACCTGGCTGGCGGCGGCCAGGCCCGCGGCGCGCAGCGCGGTCCCGCCGAGCAGCAGCAGGCACGGCGCACCGCTGCGCAGCGCGGCCGCGGCCGCGTCGATGGCCGCGGCCGGGACCGGCGCGGCCGGGCGGCCCACCCGGGCCGGGGCCGGCTCGCCGCCGTCCGACCAGGACA
This sequence comes from uncultured Actinomycetes bacterium, assembly GCA_963717125.1. Lineage (GTDB taxonomy): Bacteria > Actinomycetota > Actinomycetes > Streptosporangiales > Streptosporangiaceae > RYN-230. The sequence continues at coordinate 99,560 of CAVQVG010000015.1, read as the reverse complement.
CGTCGGCGGGCAGCACCAGAGTGGCCACGCCGCCTGGCGGCCGGCTGGCCGCGGCCACCGCGTCTGCGGCGTCCGGGCCGGTCAGCTCGGCGGCGGCAGTCCTGCGGAACCAGCGCGACACCGGCCGGGCCAGCGACTCGATGTCGGATTCCAGCGGCGCGTCCAGCCGGCTGTGATAGGTCGCGTGGTCGCCCACGATGGTCAGCAGGGGTGTGTGTGCGCGCCGCGCGTTGTGCAGGTTGGCCAGCCCGTTGGCCAGGCCCGGGCCCAGGTGCAGGAGGGCGGTGGCGGGCCGGTCGCGCATCCGTCCGTAGCCGTCCGCCGCGCCGGTGGCGGTGCCCTCGAACAGGCAGAGCACGGCGCGCAGCTCCGGGACGGCATCCAGCGCGGCGACGAAATGCATCTCGGACGTGCCGGGGTTACTGAAACAGGTGTCCACCCCGCACCCGGTCAGGGTCCGGAGCAGCGCCTGAGCACCGTTCACACGAGTTCCTTCCAGCGGATGGCCAGGTTGACCGGTGAGCATGGCCGTAGCTCAGCATCCTGCCCGTCTCGCCACGGATTGTCCCGCCGGGCTCAATCACGGTCAGGAAGTATTCAGGAAATCATCGGGTAGCACCGAGTGAGCCTTCAGTCTACTTCCAGGTCTACCGGTGAGTATCAGGACGTCAGCTAACAGGGGCATGTCGTAGCGAGGGAGCGATCCCAGATGAGCACGAACTTTGGTGAGCCGGTCCAGGGCGGTCCTGACCCGGATGAGCGCGGTGGCTCACCGGCGGACGCCGGCCGGCCGGGCGCGGACGCCGGCAGCAACCCGGCTGCGGGCAGTGCGGGTGCGGACGCGGGCAACGCGGCCGGGAGCAGTGCTGGCGGCTGGTACAGCCCGTACGGCACCGCCGGTCCCGGCGGGTACGGGACCGGCGGGTACGGCTCAGGTCCGTATGGGCCTGGTGGTTACGGGCCCGCGGGCTACGGACCGGGTGGTCCCGGCTACGGGCCGGGTGGCCCTGGCTACGGGCCGGGTGGTCCCGGCGGGACCGGTCCTGGCGCGTTCGGCGGCGGCCACGACGACAAGCGCCGCTCGCGGCGCCGCCGGGTGCTGATCGCGGGCGGGTCCGCGGTGGCCGTCGCGGCGCTGGCCGTGGCCGGCTTCAGCGCGGCGAACGCGTTCGGCGCCACCACCCTGACCACCGCCCAGATCTCGTCGAAGGTGGACCCGGGGCTGGTGGACATCGTTACCAACCTGGGCTACCAGCAGGGCCAGGCGGCCGGCACCGGGATGGTGCTGACCTCCACCGGTGAGGTGCTGACCAACAACCACGTGATCCGCGGCGCGACCCAGATCAAGGCCACGGACGTGGGCAGCGGGCACACCTACACCGCCAAGGTCGTCGGTTACGACCAGAAGGACGACGTCGCGGTGCTGCAACTGCAGGGCGCCTCCGGGCTGCAGACGGTCAGCCCCAGCTCGGCCGGTGTGAGCGTCGGCGACAAGGTCGTGGCGCTGGGCAACGCCGAAGGCAAGGGCGGTACCCCGTCCGTGGCCACCGGCAAGGTCACCGGGCTGAGCCGGACGATCACCGCGTCGGACGAGAGCGCGGGCACGTCCGAGCAGCTCAGCGGCATGATCCAGACCAACGCGCCGATCCAGCCCGGTGACTCGGGCGGGGCGCTGGTGAACCGGTCCGGCCAGATCGTCGGGATGAACACGGCTGCCTCCACCGGCATCTCGATGACCGGCTTCAGCGGGCAGTCCAGCCAGCAGAAGACCCAGGCCTTCGCCATCCCGATCAGCAAGGCGGAGCGGATCGCCGGCCAGATCGAGGCGGGGCAGGCGTCGGCCACCGTGCACCTCGGCCAGACCGCGTTCCTTGGCGTTGAGGTCGCCTCGGGCAGCACCGGCTTCGGCGGCAACGGCGACGGCGCGACCGGCAACGGCGCGGTGGTGGCCGGGGTCGTGACCGGGTCCGCCGCCGACCAGGCCGGGCTGACCCAGGGTGACGAGATCACCTCGGTGGCCGGCCACGCGGTCAGCTCCCCAAGCGGCATCTCGGCCACGCTGGCCACGCACCACCCGGGCGACAAGATCACCATCGGCTGGACCGACCAGTCCGGCCAGTCGCACAGCGCCACCGTCACTCTGACCACCGGCCCAGCCGCCTGACCCCAGGTTCTGGGCCTTCCCTACCGGGGTCTGGCCTTCCCCCAGGCCGGACCCCGGCCGGGGCGCCGGCCGCAACCCCGGCTGGCCGGCGGCCCCGGGACCGTGCCCGCCGGCCCGGGCTCACCTCACCCGGGCCGGCGGGCACTCACCCGCTCATGCCCCGCGCGTCCCGCATGACGCGCGGGGCATGACCCATTCTGCGCGGTCAGTCGGCCTTATCACCCCAGAAGGCCGGTGATTCGCCGGTTTTACCGGTTTATCCCGGCACTCCGGGGTGATATGTGCGGCTGGGCTCCCGGACGCGGCAGACGGCCCGCCCAGGGCTGGGCCAATTTCCAGATGTCTGGGAGTGGGGCCGAATTCGTTGACCGGGCGGGGCCACTGTTCGCATCGTTAGCAGACGGGCCAGTGGGCCCGCCGACCGAGGATCCAGCAGGCCGCGCCGCGGCTCGACATACGTAGGACTGGTTGCTGATGACTGACCGCATGGAGGACGCGCGCCGCCCGCCCCGTGGTCCGGCCGGGCGCTCGCCCCTGACCCGCGTGCCCGGGCGGAGTCGCCGCCGGTGGGTGATCGGCGGCAGCGTGGCGGGCGGCTGGGTGCTGCTGTACATCATCACCGGATCCCTCACCGGGGCGACCGCGCTGCTGTTGCTGCTCGCGGCCATCGGCGCCGGGTTCGTGGCCGCGCTGCGCCTGCTCGGCATCACCCGGGACCATCCCTGGATCCGCGGCGCGGCCACCGGCCCTGGCGGGACGGGCAGGAAGTGCTCCAGCTGGCCCTGCGTCACCTGCCCGAGGTGTTCGTGGTCACGCCCAGCGGGGCGGTGCTCGCGCCGAACTCGGTCGAGCTGCGGCTGAACGAGCGCGACTACGAGTCGCTGGCCGAGCGGATGGACATCGGCCTGGTCGGCGCCAGCGCGGCTGAGGTCTACGCCGAGCAGGTCACCGAGCACCAGGCCCGGTTCGCCGGGTACGGGCCGCCCGAGGTCAGCGTGATCTGCGACCCGGCCGTGCCGCCGGGCCGGTTCCTGCTCCGGCAGGGCCGGCCGCTGGGCGCCGAGCCGCGGTCTGCCTTCCGTCCCCCGGCCAGCGACCGTCCCCCGGTCAGCGACCGTCCCGAGGTCAGCGACCGGCCCCAGGCGGTCAGCGACCGTCCCCCGGTCAGCGACCGGCCCCAGGCGGTCAGCGACCGGCCGCAGGTCAACCGGGTCGCCGGGGAGTGGCCGTTCGCGCACGACGGAATCACCGCCGCCGCGCAGGTGGCGCCGGCGGTGCCCACCGGGAGCCTGGCCACGGTGGCGGAGCCGGTGCGCAGCCCGATCCCGCTGCTGCGCTTGCGCACCGGGGAGTATGTGTCGCAGACCCGGACGTCCGGGTCGCGGGCGGGGCGCGGCGCGGTGGAACTCGCGCTGCCCGATGTGCCCACCGTCTCCAGGGAGCACGCCAGATTCACGTACTCTGACGGGCAGTGGTGGATAGCCAACCTGGGTCTGAACGGCCTGGTCCTGAACGGCAGCCCGCTAGCCGGGGAGCACCCGCTGCACGACGGCGACTCGATTCAGTGGGGCCAGAGTCAGGACGCGCCGCAGTCCCGGGTAGAGATCGGCTGAGCCAGCCGTCGCCGGGCCGCGGCCAGCTTTTCATCCGGCCGGCGGCCGGTGGCGACTGGGTGCGCTGCCCGCGGGACGAGATCACCTGGCTGGACCGGGCGCTGCTCAGCGGCAACGAGGACCTGACCCTGCACCGCTCACCCCGCTGCGCCGGGCTGCGCTATGTGCATCACCGGTGGGAGCTGTTCAGCCGGGATAGCAGCTATCCGGTCTACCTGGCGGCGCACCCTGCCGCAACGCCGGCTGGGGCGGCGCCGCCGCTGGACGCGCGGGGTGTGCAGCAGGCGGCGCGGCACATCCTGCCGGTCGCGCCCGCGCTGCACTACGAAACCCTGCCGGTCGTGCTCGAGGCCGGGATCTGGCTGGTCAGCATCGGAAACTGGGTACTGCCGCTGCGGCTGGAACTGGCCGCGCCGGGCAGCGAGGAACCGGCCGAACCGGGCCAGGACGAGCAGCCGGTCACGGTGGAGAAACCGGTGCCGTCCAACAGCACGCTGGTCCGCCGGGGCAGCCCGCCGCGGCCGGACGCCGCCCAGCGGGTGCAGACCTACCTGCAGCGCAACGCGGCCGCCCGGATGGCCATGGCCTTCCACTACCAGGAGTACATCCTGGGCCGGCCCGCCCCGCAGCCGGTGCCGATGATGGACGTGGTCGTCGCGCTGGACCTGAGCGGTGAAGGGGCGGTGTCCGACTACAAGAAGCTGCTCCAGGGCCTCATCTGGAAGGAGGCCGGGCACCAGCGCGAGCTGGCCGAGTTCCTGTTCCGGCACGGCCTGCTGACGGCGGCCGACCTGCAGCAGGCCAGGAACGTAGCCGCGGACAACGAGCGCAGCGGCCGGAGCGAGCAGGCCCGGCGGCGGCTCAAGTACCGGCCGAAGAAGTAGCCAGACGCGCCCGGTCAGGTCTCGTAGTGCGCCGCGTGCTGATCCCGGACCACGTTCTTCTGGATCTTGCCGGTGGACGTCTTGGGCAGCTCGTCCACCACGATCACCGCCTTGGGCACCTTGTAGCCGTCCAGCCGGCCGCGCAGCGCACCGAGCAGCTGCGCCGGGTCGATCGCCGCACCGGCCTGGGGCACGACTACGGCGGTGATCGCCTCGCTCCACCGCTCGTGTGGCAGCCCGACCACCACGGCCTCGGCCACCCGCGGGTCCGCGGCGTACACCGCCTTCTCCACTTCGATCGAGGCCACGTTCTCCCCGCCGGTCTTGATCACATCCTTGTACCGGTCCGCGAACCAGAGCACCCCATCCGGGCCGAACCAGCCCACATCCCCGGAGTGAAACCAGCCGTGTGCGAAGGCCGAGTCGGTGGCACTGGCGTTATGCAGATATTCGGTCATGGTGCTGGGGCCGCGGTAGACGATCTCGCCCTGCTCGCCCTGGGGCAGCAGTTCGCCGTCCGGGCCCATGATCGCCACCTGCACCCCGGTGATCGGCGTGCCGACCGCGCCGAGGTGCGAGAGCTGGTGCTCCGGCCGGAACAAGGTGGTGACCGGGCTCATCTCGGTCTGCCCGAACAGCAGCGCGAAATCGCAGCCGAAGCCGTCGAGGCAGCGCCGGATCAGCTGGTCCGGCATCGGTGCCATGGCGTACACGCAGCGGCGCAGGCTGGCCAGCTCGCGGTCCGGGAACGACGGGTGATCGAGCGTCGCCCGGTACATCATCGGCAGCCCGAACACCTGGGTGATCCGCTCGGCCTCGATCAGATTCAGCAGGGCCGCCGGGTCGAAACCGCGCAGCACGTAGACGGTCGCGCCAACCATGAGCGCCGGCGTGCAGAACGCGTTCAGCTGAGCGGTGTGGAACATCGGCATCATGGCGGCGAACCGGTCGGTGTGGTTCCACTGCGAGTCCAGGGCGCTGCCCATGGATTCCAGGTAGATGGCCACGTGGCTGGCCACCACGCCCTTGGGGAACGAGGTGGTGCCGGAGGTATAGAGGTAGCTGATCGGGTCCCGGTCAGTCACGAAGAACTCGGGCTCGGCCAGCGTGCCCGGCGACGCGGCCACGTCGGCCAGCGTCGTCCAGGCCCGGTCGGCGGGCTCGGCCTGGTAGCTGGCGCCGGTGCCGGGCAGCACGACCACGTCCGCCACCGCGGCCACCTTGACCACCGCGTCGCGGACCTGGGTCACCAGCTGAGTTTCCACCGCCAGGCCGCGCGCGCCGGAGTGGTCCAGCACGTAGGCCACCTCGTCCGGCCGCCAGCCCAGGTTGACCGGCACGCAGACCAGGCCCAGCTTGGCGCAGGCGTAGTAGATGGCGAGGAACTCCGCGCTGTTGACCGAGGCCAGGCCCAGCGCGTCGCCCCGCGTGTAGCCGCGGCCGGCCAGTCCGTGCGCGATCTGGTTCACCCAGCCGTTGAACTCCGCGTAGGTCCACCGCCGGCTGCCGTCCACCACGGCGAGCTGACCGGGCCGGGCCGCCGCGGACCGGGTCAGCGTGTCGCCCACATTGATCCGCTGGATGAGGTTGCGCGCGAGATCCACGGCCCATTCCTTTCTTAACGCCCCTGCGGCCGGCTCTAGTACGACCGGGGCAGGCCCAGGCTGTGCTGGGCGACGAAGTTCAGGATCATCTCCCGGTTCACTGGGGCCACCCGGAGCAGCCGGGCCAGACCCCAGTACGGCACCAGGCCGTACTCGGTGGCGAAACCGTTGCCGCCGTGCGTCTGCATGGCCGCGTCCACCGCGGCGATGGACGCTTCCGCGGCGGCGTACTTGGCCATGTTCGAGGCCTCGCCGGCCGGCTCGCCGTGGTCGTGCTGCCAGCAGGCCTGCCGGATCATCAGCCCGGCCAGCTCGGTCTCGATCTTGGCCCGGGCCAGCGGGTGGGCCACGCCCTGGTGGGTGCCGATCGGGGCCTGCCACACCTGGCGCTCGGTGGCGTACCGGGCCGCGGCGGCGAGCACGAAGCGGGCGATGCCCACGCAGGTGGCCGCGCCGGTGATGCGCTCCGGGTTGAGCCCGTGGAACACCTGCCGGAAGCCCTGGCCCTGGTCGCCGACCAGCGCCCCCGGGCCGAGCGGCACGTCGTCGAAGTGCAGCGTGAACTGCTTCTCCGGCAGCATCAGGTTGACCGGCAGCACGCGAGCGTCCAGCCCGGGCGCGTCGGTGGGCACGATGAACAGGGACAGCTCAGCGTCGCCGCGCGGGTCGGTGCCGGTCCGCGCGACTACCAGCACCGCCTCGGCCTCGTCCACCCCGGAGATGTAGTACTTGGTGCCGCGCAGCCGCCAGCCCGCGGTCCCACCCCCCGCCCGCCTCCCCATTCCCGCTTCAACATCCCCCTTCACTGCCGTGGTGGACAGCCGGTGCGTGTTCGAGCCGGCGTCCGGCTCGGTGATCGCGAACACCATCTTGGTCGTGCCGGCGGCCAGCCCGGGCAGCCACGTCTTGCGCTGCTCGCCGGTGCCGAACTCGGCGATCACCCCGGCCGAGATGGCCGCCGAGACGAGCAGCAGCAGCAGGGGCGTGCCCTGCGCGCCGAGTTCCTCGCAGACCAGGGCCAGTTCGGTGAGCCCGCCGCCCCCGCCGCCGTACGCCTCGGGGATGTTCACACCGATGAATCCGGCTTCACCAAGCTTGGCCCAGAGCTCATCGCAGGGGGTGCCCGCCGCAGCGTGGCCGGCGTAGTACTGCGGGCCAAAGCCCCTGGCTATAGACGCGACAGCGGCCCGCAGGTCGCGGTGCTCGGCGGTCTCAGCGAAATCCACGCCTGCTCCATCGAAGTGATCGCAGATTCACCAGGACTCTAGCTGGCCAGCCGATTTGCGGCTAGCCAGCGCACGGACGGAGTGGGCCGGTGAAATGCTCGGCGGCAGGCGGACATGTGCCTGATACAGGAGAGCACAGCCCCGGAGGGAGCCGTCTTGCCGAGTCCGCCATCAGACGCTGATCAGCGCGCAGGCACCGTTTCGAAGCGGTGTACGCCGCGTACCACGGCCCGGTTCTGGGCTACGTGCTGCGCCGGACCGAGAATCCCGACGATGCCGCCGACGTCATCGCCGATACCTTCCTGACCGCCTGGCGGCGGCTGGAGGATCTGCCGCCGGAGCCGGCGGCCCGGCTGTGGCTGTACGGCGTGGCCCGGCGGGTGCTGGCCAACCACCATCGCGGCCAGCGCCGCCGGTCCGCGCTGGCCGGCCGGCTGCGCGCCGACCTGACGCAGAGCTACCAGCCACCCGAGTACACCGGCGAACGGGCCGAGATCGCGCAGGCGTTCGGCCGCCTGCCCGCCGCCGAGCGGGAGGTGCTCGCGCTCAGCGCCTGGGAGGGGCTCGACCCGGGCCAGATCGCGATCGTGCTGGACTGCTCGCGGAACGCGGTCCGCGTCCGGCTGCACCGCGCGCGCAAGCGATTCGCCCGCGAACTGGCCGACCGTCACGCCCAGCCGCCCGACCGTCACGCCCACCCGCCCGCGCCCCGCACCCGCGTCCCGAATGGAGACCTCGCATGAACCCCGTCACCCGGATTTCCCCGGTCAGTGACGCCGAGGCGGCCCGGATGGTCCGCCCGGACACGCTGGCCGACCTGGCCGCGCAGATCACCGCCAGCCCGCCCGGGGCGGCGCCGGACCGGCTGGCGGCAGCCCGCGGGGGAGGGCGTTCGGTAAGAAAAGGCCGCTGGCTGATCGGGATACCGCTGGCTGCCGCGCTGGCCGTCGCGTTGCTGGTTGTTACCTCGCTGGGCCGCCCGGGGCAGCGGGTGGGGCCGGTCACCGTCGGGCCGCCCGCCGCGCAGGCGCTGTCGTTCAGCCGGCACGGCGGCGCGCTCACCGTCCTGGTGCGCGACCCGCTGGCCGACTCGGCCCGGTACCGGGCCGAGTTCGCCCGGCATCACCTGCACATCACGCTGAAGCTGGTGCCGGCGTCGCCGTCGCTGGTCGGCACCGTGGTCTACCTGAGCGGCGACATCACCCCGATCACCGCGCGCGGGAAGTGCCACGAGGCCAGCGGTACCGCCGCCTGCCCGGTCGGCGTCCGGGTGCCGGCCAGCTTTCACGGCCAGGCGCAGGTGGTGTTCGGCCGGGCGGCCCGGCCGGGTGAGCAGTATGAGTCCACGGCGTCGGCGTTCGCGCCCGGTGAGGTCATGCATGGCATGCGGATCACCGGCCGGACGGTGGCCCAGGTGCTAGCCATGCTGCGGCACCGCGGGGTCAGCGTCCCGCTGTTCAACTACGCGCACCGGGGCTACGCCAGGAACCTGCGCTCGGTCCCCGGCCGCTGGTTCGTCTACGACGCGGCGCCGTGGGCGCCGGGGCAGGTGCTGCTGTTCGTCGGCCCGACCAGGACCCAGCCGAATCCGGGGCCGCCGCAGCCGGCCGGGTAAGCCGGCGCCGTCGGCGTCCCCGACCGCGGCCGGCGCGCCGGGGACCGGGACCGGCTGATCGCTGCTGGGTGGGGCCCGCTGGCTGGTGGCCAGCGGGCCCCGCGCGCCTCCGCCGGGTCTTTGCCCCGGTTAGTTAGCATCTGCCCGGCGCGTTCCCGCTGTCCAAGCAGCGCTACCACCTGCTGCCCGAGCCGCTGGCGTTCACCACCGGGACCGGGCCGGAACTGTTCATCGTGGATCCGCTGCTGACCGCGGCGCTGGTCGTGCTGACCGGCTGGGCCACCGACCCGGCGTTCGTCGCGGCGCACTGGCGAGCGGTGGCCGGCTAACGGCCTGGCCGGGCATCCCCCAATTTCGGTGCTGTTCATTTGGCGTAGTGGTTCGTATACTTTCTGTTGACCGGAGGGGTGGGAACCTCCGGTCGAAGGGGCGGGATCAAGGGGGGAACAGAGATGGCACAACTGTGCCCGGAATGCGGCTTACCGCTGAACGCTGACGATGCATTCTGCGGGAACTGCGGGCGGCCAGCCGGAATGGGCGGCCAGGATGGGGCGGCCAGGCCGCCGCTAACGGACGGTGCGGCGCGGATCCGGATCGATGAGCGTCCCGTGGCCGGGCAAGCAGCGGCCGCGGTGCCGGTTCCGCCCGAGGAGATAGTACGGGAAGCCAGCGTAGCCGCTCAGCGGCTGCGCTATTACGACCTGAGCGGCGAGCCGAGTTTCGATCCGTTGCGGAACAAACGGTTCGGCTGGCAACTGGTCCGGCGTGGCGCGCTGTTCGCTCTGGCCGGCCTGGTCCTGAACATCGTGATATTCCTGTTCCTGCTCATCGTGGCGGCGGTAACCCGGAGCCTGGCCATTCTCAGCCTGGACTCCATCGTCAGTTTGCTGGTCGCGATCGCGGTGCTCATCGCGTACCTGTTTATGCCGGTGCCGGCGCTGCTGTCGCAGTGGAGCCGCCTGCTCGGGCTCCGCGCCGAGATCGCGAACACCGCGTTCGAGTACATCCGCCAGGCGGTAGACCGGCACGCCACGCCCTACGACAGTTTCCAGCCGAAGAGGCTGGTGCTCCCAGGCGAAGGCGTGCGGCAGTACCTCCAACTGCGCCGCGGTGTGTTCACTTGCTACATCTCCTGCTTCCCGCACGGCCGTGACCTCTACGTCGGCTGGTCGCTGTGGATCTACATGTCCCCGTTCCGGCTGGCCATGATGAAGATCGGCCGGCAGATCCAGAACTGGAGCGGACGCGGCAACGACATTTATCAGACGCTCCGCTACGAATCGACCCGGGCCAGCGTCGGTGCGGTGCACGGCTGCATGCTCGAAGGCGTTGACGTGGCCATCCGCATGCTCGACCCGGAGGCCGAGCTACTCGGCGGCCAAACCAGCGTCCCGATGAGCTAGCAACCGGGCGCAGGCCCAGTCACGAGGGATCGAAGTGAGTTTCTGCACGCGATGCGGCCACCCGGTGGGCGGGACCATGCAGTTCTGCACGAACTGCGGAGCGCGGCGGCGCGCGGCCGACAGCGAGGACACCCCAGTCACCCCGGCGCCTGGCGGGGATCCGCCGCGGCGTGCGGCCACCCCGCCGCCACCGCCCCGGTGGCCGGAACGCCCCGAGCCGCCGACCCTCACCACCGGCATCCCGCCGGCGCCCGCGGCCGGCCCGTACTCCCGGCTGCCGTCACCGCCTCCGCCGCCCGGCCGCGACCTCGGGCCGGGTGATCTGGAGCTCTACCCCGGCCCTTACCCGGATCCAGAGTCCGGCCCGGAGCCGCCCGAGCCCGGGCGCCACCGCATCCCGGCCTGGGCCATGATGGCGGCGGCCGTGGTGGTCGTCTTGGCCGGCCTGGGCGGCTGGTATGCCGCCACCCAGCACGGCAGCACGCCCGCCGCTTCCGCCCAGCGGCAGCCCAGCGCCAAGCCGTCCGCTGGTAGCGCCGGGTCACCGGCCGCGACCTCGCCGTCCGGCCGGCTGGCCAGCCCGACCGGCGCACCGACGCCGTCCACCCCGGCCGCGACGACGGCCGGGGGCGGTTCGCAGGTCGCCCTCGGACCGGGAGTGTCGGGTCAGACCGCCGGCTCGGTCGCGGCGTTCGTCAGCCGGTACTTCGCAGCTATTGACAGCCATGACTACCCGGCCTACATCAGCCTGTTCGCCCCCGGCGCGGACCCTGGTGAGAGCGCGCAGAAGTTCCAGGCCGGCTACGCGTCCACTACTGACTCCAACGAAACGCTGGTCGCGCTGGACGGCACGGCCAGCGGGAAGACGGCCGCGTCGCTCACCTTCAACAGTCATCAGGTGCCCTCCAGCAGCGCCACCCACTCCGCCTGCACGAGCTGGCAGATCACCCTGTACCTGATGCAATCCGGTACCTCGTACCTGATCGGCCATCCGCCGGCCAGCTATCACGCGTCCTTCCAGCCCTGCTCCTGACTCCGGCTGACGTGCTCCAGCGTGGCGCCGGTCAGCCGGTGCCGGGCTGGGCTGGCTGACAACGCGCGTCGAGCTGGTGCTGCGCGTCGGCCAGGACCTGGCCCACCGAACGGCCGAACTGGACGTCGCACGGGTGGCTGAGCTGCCCAGCCCGCGCGTTGGCGGCCAGTTCGGCCAGGGCGGTGCGCAGCGGCGCGGTCGGCTGGTCGGTCTCCAGCGGGGCGGCCGACCGGCCCGCCGGTCCCCACAATTCCAGGCGGGCGACCGCGGCGCTCTCGGGTGCGCTGAGCGTGACGGTGACCGCGGCCGACGCGCCGCCCGCGTGGTGCAGGATGAGGTGGGTCACGTCGGCCGCCCCGGCTTCCGCGGTCACCGCGGTGACCGCGCCGAGGCTGGCCCACAACAGCGAGATCACGTGCGGGGCCAGGTCCCACAGGCCGCCCCTGACCCGCCGCCACGGTGTGTTGAACGGGCTGCCCGGCTGCAGGGCGGTGCCCAGCCAGATCGCCTGGCCGCCAGCCCAGCCGCCGGTCGCGGTCACGCCGGCCAGCCAGGACCGGACATCGGCCTGGAACCGGGCGGTGAAGAAGACCACGGACGCGACCTGGGCCCGGCTGACCGCGGCGGCTAGCTCGTCCGCGGCCGGCTCGGTGAGCGCAATGGGCTTTTCCAGCAGCAGGTGCTTGCCCGCCCGGGCCGCCTGGATGGCCAGCGGCGCCTGCACGTCCGGCGGCACCGCGAAGTCGACCGCGTCCACGCTGGCCAGGAAGCGGTCGAAGTCCTGGTAGGGCGTGGCCTGATAGCCGGCCGCCAGGTCTGCGGCGGCGGTTGCGTTGCGGCCCCAGACCGAGGTGAACTCGATACCGCCGCCCGCGCCGCCCGCGCCGCTCGCGCTGGCCGCCAGCGCGGGCGCGTGCGCGCTGCGGGCCCAGTGGCCGGTGCCGACCAGGCCGAACCTCAGCGGCCGCGTCATCCCGTGTCCTCCCCCGGCTGACGATAGCCCGCATCCCCGGGCGGTGGGTCGGCCCGGCACCGACCCAGGCTGCCGCCGCGCGTTCGTCGTGCACGCCGCCCAGCGCCTGGCCGCCCCCCGCTGGCCTCGCCGGTTGCCACCCCCGCACGCCTAGTGATGGCGACTCTCTGTTCATCATGCGGGGCGGCGCAAACCGCTGTGCAGACGTATGATCCGGGTGAAATGCGGCCGGGTCCCAGCCAAGGTCGCACCGGGGATGAGGGGACGACCCTGTGGGGATTCTCAACGAGGCCCGCCGCGAGTTCATCGCCGCGCCAGACAGTGCCAAGGGCCAGATCGTCTACAAGTGGCCCGATCAGAACATCCGCAAGTACACCAAGGCCATCGTCGAGCCAGACGCCGCCGCCGTGTTCACCAACCAGGGCCAGGTGGTGGGCGTGCTCCCGCCGGGCCAGCATCGCCTCGACGCCACCGAGATCCCGTTCCTCGGCATGTTCGTGGACTGGGCCAGCAACAGCAACGCGTTCAAGGCCGAGATCTACTTCGTCGGCGCCCGCGAGTTCCCCGGCTGCCGGTTCGGCGGGCGGCTGGACGACGTGCAGGACCCGGTGAGCGGCCTGGTTGTCACCCTGCGCACGTTCGGCGAGTACGCGCTCCGGGTCACCGAGCCGACCAAGCTCATCTTCAACCTGGTCGGCTCGGTGGACGTGACGAACAACGGCGCCATCACCGACTGGGTCGCCCAGCAGTTGCTCAAGGTCACCCGCACCGTGGTTACCACCCAGCTGATGGCGGGGGCCTGGCCCATCCTCGGCCTGTCCGTGCGTAACCCGGAGATCGAGGCGGCCGCGCTGCCCGCCACCAACGAGCAGCTGGCCAGCTACGGGCTGGCCATCACCCGGTTCGGCAACCTGGACGTCAACCTGTCCGACGAGGACAGCGCCCGGCTCAAGAAGCTGGCCGGGGACACCGCCTACAGCCGGCTGGCCGGCGGCTTCCTGCAGGCGGCGCAGGCCGAGGCGCTGCAAGGCGCCGGTGAGGGGATGGCCCAGGGCGGCGCCGCGGCCACCCCACTGTTCCTCGGCGCCGGGTTCGGCGTGGCCAACCAGATGATGCAGCCGCCGCCGCAGGCCCCGCCCCAGCCGCCGCCCGCGCCCGGCTTCGCCGGCGGTGGTCCCGGCTACATGCAGCCGGCCCCGCAGCCCGGCCGCCCCGGCCGCTCCGCAGGCTCCGGCCGCTCCGCAGGCTCCGGCCGCTCAGCAGGCTCCGGCCGCCCCGCAGGCTCCGGCCGCTCCGTCAGCTCCGCCCGCCGCGGAAGCCCCGGCCGCTGCCCCGCAGGCCGGCCCGCCCGCCGGGACGGTGGACTGCGGCAACTGCCACAGCCAGGTCCGCGCGGGCGCGAAGTTCTGCGACATGTGCGGCACGCCGATGCAGAAGCACTGCACCAACTGCAATGCCGACCTGTCCGCCAGCGCAAAGTTCTGCGCGGAGTGCGGCACCCCGGTCAGCCCGCCGCTGGCCTGACCGATACCCCCACGTTTCAGTTCCGGGGCGCGCCCCCGCCCGGTCCCGGCCTGCCATTTCTCCCGCGCTGTCGCCACCGTGGCGGTAGTGCGGCCTCCCACACGAAAGGGTTGCCCGAATGGACCGGATTCAGTGCCAGTGGTGTAAGGCACAGAATGAGATGGGCCAGACGAACTGCGGTACCTGCGGCGCGCCGCTGGATGTGCAGGACAAGGTCAGCGACTCCGGCTGGACCGAGGCGCCGCGGCTGCGGGACATGACGGAATTCCGGTTTTCCAATTCCACCTGCCAGATCGAGGGCGAAATCGTGCCGGTGGCCGAACTGGCCCTGGCCCACGGTGACTCGGTCTTCTTCGAGCATCACGTGATGCTGTGGAAAGAGCCGCAGGTGCCGATGTCGGCGATGAACACGAGCGGCGGCATGAAGCGGATGATGGGCGGCATGCCGCACATCCTGAGCCTCGCGCACGGCCCGGGCCGGATCGCGTTCTCCCGGGACGCGGCCGGCGAGGTCGTGGTGCTGCCGCTGCACCCCTCGATGGAACTCGACGTCCGCGAGCACGCCTTCCTGGCCGGCACGCACTCGCTGACCTACTCGTTCGTGCGGATCAAGGGCCTGGCCAACGTGCTGCACGGCGGCGGGGGCATGTACATGGACCGGTTCGTCACGCAGAACCAGCCCGGCCTGCTGCTGCTGCACGGCTACGGCAACGTGTTCCAGAAGACGCTCCAGCCGGGCGAGCAGATCCTGATCGAGCCGGGCGGCTTCCTGTACAAGGACTCCTCGGTCACGATGAACACGGTCCAGCAGAAGATCAGGACCGGGCTCACCAGCCACGGCATGTACCTGGCCGAGGTGACCGGCCCGGGCCGGGTCGGTATTCAGTCCATGTACGTGCACCACGGCTCCGAGTGAAGGGGGCCGACATGTCGATGCCGCCTGCCCAGGGTGCCTACACCTGCCCGTACTGCCGTCTGCCCAGCGAAGGCCAGGACGCGACCTGCCCGCACTGCGGCGCGCCGGTTGACGTCCGGCGGCACGTCTCGGACTCTGGCTGGATTGAGCAGCCGCCGATCCGGGACATGGCCCGGATCCGGTTCGGCCAGTCCACCTGCCAGATCAGCGGCAGCTACGTGCCGGTCGCGGACATGGGCCTGGAAGCCGACGACTGGGTCTACTTCTCGCACCACGTGCTGCTGCACACCGATCCCCGGGTCAACCTGGACAACCTGCCGATGCGCGGCGGCTGGAAGCGGATGCGGGCCGGCCTGCCACTGGTCATGATGCGCGCGCAGGGCCCGGGGCACATCGCGTTCAGCGCCGACGAGCCCGGTGAGACGCTGGCCGTCCCGCTGGGCCCGGGCCAGGCCGTGGACGTGGCCGAGCACCGCTTCCTGGTGGCGACCGGGAACGTCGGCTACCAGTGGGACAACTCCAACGTCTGGTTCACCACCAAGGACGGCGACGACGAGGAGTGGCACTACCCGCTCGGCCGGATGATCGACCGGTTCACCGCGGCCGGCCGCAACGGCCTGCTGCTGCTGCACGCGCCGGGCAACACGTTCATCCGCGACCTGGCCGCCGGGCAGCGGATCCTGATCCAGCCCGGCGGGCTGATCTGGAAAGACCCCACGGTGACGATGTTCCTGCACTTCGAGTACCCGCGCGGGCAGTACTGGTTCAGCTCGCCGCGCTGGCAGGCCAAGTCCACCTGGCTGGCCCTGCAAGGCCCGGGCCGGGTCGCGGTCCAGTCCGTGTTCGAGCGCCCGGAGCAGGTCGGCGCGGTCCGGCGCAGCTCGCCGGCCACGCAGCAGGTCTGGTAGCGGGACCGTGGGCCGCGGCGGCTGAGGTCAGCCCGCAGCGCCGTGGCCCGCGGACCGCCCGGTCCGGTTTCTCCCAATCAGCTGCTGAACGCCATCCAGGATGCACTCAACGCCGAACCGGAACTCGGCTTCTTCGTCCTGTCCAGAGGGGGCGTCGAAGACATCGGCCGTCCAGGCGATGCGGTGCAGTATCGGGTAAGACTCCGCGTCGATCAGTTGGCGGAGCAGTTGCTCGAACGTCCAGGGCGTGGCGGATGCGTCCCTGGCGGCCGCCGCCTGCGCAGCCGCGGCGGCCCGGGCGGCGTCGTGCGCCATCCGGCCCTCGCTCAGGGTGTAGGAGCTGAGCAGGCCGATCACCCGGAGCTTGTCGGCGTCCGGCAGGCCGGTGCCGTCCAGCGTCTCCAGCCCGCGTTCCACGAACGTCAGCGAGTTGGGCGCCAGCGGCGGCGCGGCCATCGGCATCTGGGTGATCCACGGGTGCCGGTCCATCATCTCGCGCTGGATAAGCGCCCACTGCCGCAGCCGCTCCCGCCAGCCGTCGCCCTCCAGCACCAGGCTCTCCGCGCCCTGCGCGCTCGCGTTCCACATCAGCTGGAGCAGCTCGTCCTTGCTGGTCACGTGGCGGTACAGGGACATGGTGGTGAAGCCGAGCTCCTTGGCCACCCGGGCCATGGAGACGGCCTCCAGGCCCTCGGTGTCGGCGACCCGCACGGCTGCCTCGACGATGGCGTCTACCGATAGTCCCGGTTTCGGCCCCCGGCGTCCGCGCTCGCGCCGTCCCCACAGCAGGTCGAGCCCGGGTGGCAACGGCGCCGTCCCCCCAGTGGCCTCTGTCTCCGGTTGCTGTGCCATCCCCTGACTCTATTTCTATGCGCCTCCGGGGCGCTTTACCCGCCGACTTCCCTCGTCGCTCAGTCGCTTCGCTCCCTCGCTCCTCAGTCCAGTTCGGCGGCGCGCCCCTTCGGCGCGGCTCCTTCCCCTCCTCGCTCGTTCCTCGCTCGTCGGTCCAGTCGGAGCACGCTCTTTCGTCCCCTTGACCATAACTGTATGTGGCATATACGGTTCAGTGTATGTCATACACAGTTGATGCAACCGGGATCTGCAAGTCGTTCGGCGGCCAGCGGGTGCTGGACCAGGTCGACCTGGCCGTCGAGACCGGCTCCGTGCTTGCGCTGCTCGGCCCGAATGGGGCGGGCAAGACCACGATGGTGCGCATCCTGGCCACCTTGCTCCGGCCGGACGCGGGCACGGCCACGGTGGCCGGCCACGACCTGCTGGCCGACCCGGTCGCGGTCAAGCGGTCGATCAGCCTGACCGGCCAGTACGCGGCGGTGGACGACATGCTCACCGGGCAGGAGAACCTGGAGATGATGGCCCAGCTCCGGCATCTGCCCCGGCGCCAGGTACGGCCCCGGGCCGCCCAGCTGCTGGCCGACTTCGATCTGCTGGACGCCCGTGAGCGCCGCGTCGCGACCTACTCGGGCGGCATGAAACGGCGGCTCGACCTGGCCATCAGCATGGTCGAGCAGCCGGAACTGCTGTTCCTGGACGAGCCGAGCACCGGGCTGGACCCGCGCAGCCGGGAGCAGCTGTGGGGCACCGTCCGGCGCCTGGTGGACGACGGGGTCACCGTGCTGCTCACCACGCAGTACCTGGAAGAGGCCGACCAGCTGGCCGACACCGTCTGCCTGCTCGACCACGGCCGGATCGCCGCCCGGGGCACGCCGGACGAGCTCAAGGCCAGCCTGGGCACCGAGGTGATCCGGCTCCGCTTCGCCGACGACACCAGCTACCAGCGGGTGGCCGGCTCGCTGACGGCCACCCATACCGACCCGCGGCTGCGCACCGTCGAGGTGGCCACCGACGGCTCGGCGGCCGACGTGCTCAGCCTGCTCCGCTCGCTGGAGACAGCCGGTACCCCCGCGCTCCAGGTGTCCATCCTGCGGCCCAGCCTGGACGACGTCTTCCTGTCCCTGACCAGCGTGGACCTGGCCCGTACCGAAGCAGAGGAGATGGCCCGATGAGCATGACCGCGACAATCTCGGACACCCGCGTGATGGTCACCCGCTCGGTGCGGCGCTCGCGGCGCGACCCGGAGGCGTTCTTCACCGCGCTCATGCTGCCGATCGTGCTGATGCTGCTGTTCGTCTACGTCTTCGGCGGCGCGATGAGCACCGGCGGTTCGTATGCGAACTATGTCGTGCCCGGCCTGATCGTGCTGTGCGCCGGATTCGGCGCCGGCAGCACCGCGGTGGCCGTCGCCACCGACATGAGCAACGGCATCGTGGACCGGTTCCGGTCCATGCCGATCAGCGGCTCATCGGTGCTGGCCGGCCACATCGCGGCCAGCCTGCTGCGCAACCTGATCGCCACCGCACTGGTGATCGGGGCCGGCCTGGCGGTCGGCTGGCGGCCGGACGCCTCGGTGGCCGGCTGGGCCGGGGCCGCCGCGATGATCGTGCTGTTCATCCTCGCGCTGTCCTGGCTCGCGGCGGCGGTCGGGCTGCTGACCCGCAGTGCCGAGACGGCCAACGCGGTGACGTTCGTGTTCATGTTCATCCCGTACGTGAGCACCGCGTTCGTCCCGGCGGCTTCGATGCCCGGGTGGCTGCGCGGGTTCGCCGCGCACCAGCCGTTCACCCCGATCGTGGAGACCATGCGCGGGCTCTGGATGGGCCACACGTCCACCGGGGCCAGCGTTTCCTCGCAGGCCTGGCTGGCTGTCGGCTACTGCGTGGCCATCCTCGCCGTGTCGGCCGCCGGCGCATCCTGGCTCTTCCAGCACCGGGTCAGCCAGCAGAGCTAGGGAAGCGGGCCGCGAGCCGCGGGGTGCGCTGGGTCAGCGCGCCCCGCGGCTGCCGGGGGTGACCAGCCCGCTCTCGTAGGCCAGCACGACGAGCTGGGCGCGGTCCCGCGCGTTCAGCTTGGTCATGATCCGGCTGACGTGCGTCTTGGACGTGAGCGGGCTGAGGAACAGCCGGGCCGCGATCTCGTCGTTGGACAGGCCCTCGGCCACCAGCCCCAGCACCTGACGTTCCCGGTCGGTCAGCCCGGCCAGGATCTGGTCGCTGGGCGGCGGCCGCTCCGGGCGGCTGGCCAGGTCGGTGATGAGCCGGCGGGTCACGCCGGGCGACAGCAGCGCGTCGCCCCGGGCCACCACCCGGACCGCCTGCAGCAGTTCGGCCGGCTCGGTGTCCTTGACCAGGAAGCCGCTGGCCCCGGCGCGCAGCGCCCGGTACACGTACTCATCGGACTCGAACGTGGTCAGGATGATCACCTTGACCCCGGCCAGGTCCTCGTCGGCCGAGATGCGCCGGGTCGCTTCCAGGCCGTCCACCCCGGGCATCCGGATGTCCATCAGCACGACGTCGGCGCGCTCGCTGCGGGCCAGCCGGACCGCCTGCTCGCCGTCGGTGGCCTCGCCCACCACCTGGAGATCGTCGGCCGCATCGACCAGCACCCGGAAACCGGCGCGGATCAGCGCCTGGTCGTCCGCTAGCACGACCCGGATCATGACCGCCTGCCTTCCTCGATGGGGGCAGGCGACGCGGCCGGCCCGTCGGCTGCCGCCGCGGCTGGCCCGGACGGCGTCGGCAGCGGGAGCCGGGCCGCGACCCGGAACCCGCCGCCGGGGGCGCGACCGGTCTCGACCGAACCACCGACAGCCGCGGCCCGTTCGCGCATCCCGGCCAGCCCGTGCCCACCCGCTCCGGTCGCCTCCGCCGGCTGGCCCAAGCCCGTGTCGGTGACACAGATCCGCACGTCGGCGGCGGTGTAGCTGAGCGACACCACGGCGGTCGCCGGGCCGGCGTGCCGGATCGTGTTGGTCAGCGATTCCTGGATGATCCGGTAGGCGGCCAGGTCGGCCGCGCCGGGCAGCGGCACGGCCGTCCCGGTCACGGTCAGTGTCGTCTCCAGGCCGGCCCGGCGGGCCCCGGCGACCAGCGTGTCCACCTGGGCCAGGCCGGGCGTGGGCTGGGTTGGGTCGGCGTCGTCGGCCTGGCGCAGCACGTTCAGGATGGCCCGCAGTTCCCGCAGCCCGTCTTTGCTGGCCGCCTTGATCGCCTGGAGCGCCTCGGCGGCTACTTCGGGGCGGGTGGCCAGCACGTGCGCGGCCGACCCGGCCTGCACGTTGATGGTGGCCATGGTGTGCGCGACCACGTCGTGCAGCTCCCGGGCGATGCGCAGCCGTTCCTCCACCACCTGCCGGCGCGCGTCTTCCTGGGCCCGGTCCCGGATCGAGGAGACGTACGCGCGCCGGTTGGCCACCGCGATCCCGGCCAGCAGGGCCCCGATGATCAGACCCGGGATGAGGTAGAACCCGCCGCCGGTGATCTTCCCGAACGGGTTCGCCGCGGCGGTGGCGGCCATCAGCACGGTCAAGGTGGCCAGCGCCAGCCCGGCCGCCCGCCAGGCCGCCACCACGGTGGCCATGCTGTACACCGCGATGGCCGGGGCCAGCATGGCCGCCCCGTTGACGTAGCCGAGCAGGGTGAAGATGCACACCGCGGCGGTGCTGACGCCGAGCACCGCGACCGGCCAGTGGCCCCGCCAGGCCAGCGCCAGGCAGGCCACCGCCACCAGGGCCAGCGCGCCGGGCCCGGGATGCGGGATAGGGATTCCCTTGAACTGGATCGTGTCCGACGGCGACTTGGGATGGCCCTCGCCGTACGTACCGCCGACCAGGACGACGGTCAGCCCGAGCGCGAAGATGACATCCCTGGCGGGGGAGTTCACCCAGCGCCGCCACGCCGCCCGGACATGTCGCATGCCAGCAGCGTAAGCACCATCCGGGCCGCCGTCGCCCTCCCACAGTTGATCCTCCGCTTACTCCCCCGGGAGTACGGCCGGCCGACCTGCTCCGTGGGTGGTACCGCCAAGTGCCGGCTGGCGCAGGACGACTGGCCGCCCGTCCAGGCGGCACGCTGGCTGCGGCTGGTGGACCGTCCGCCGGCACCCGTACCCCGGAGGTCACGATGACCGCCCTGACCAGCTTCGTACTCCGCCACAAGGCGCTTGTGGCCCTGTTCTGGGTCCTCATCGCCGCCGCCGGTGTCGCCACCATCAGCGGCACCACGCACCGGATGACGAACAGTTTCGCCATGCCGGGCCAGGCGTTCCGGGTGGACAACCAGATCGTCCGCGAGTACGGCAACGGTGGCTCGCAGTCTCCCTACCTGCCGGTGATCACCGTCCCGGCCGGGCAGCGGGTCACCGAGCCGGCCGTGGCCGCCGCCACCGGGCGCGCGTTCGCCGCACTGGCCCGGGTGATCCCGGACGTGCGCATCGCCGACTACGCGACCACGCACAACCGGGCGTTCATCACCCGGGACGGCCGCACCACGTTCGCGCTCGCGTTCACGGCGCCGGTTACCGGCTTGGGCGGGAGCTCCCTGGGCCCGGCCATCCAGCGCACGCTGACCGCCTCGGTGCCGGCTGGCTGGCACGTCGGGGTCACCGGCCAGCAACTGCTGATGAACGGCAAGCCAGCCGCGAGCAAGGGCACCGGGGTGATGACCGAAGCGATGATCGGCGCGGTCGGCTCGCTGGTCATCCTGGCGCTCGTCTTCGCCAGCTTCCTGGCCGTGCTGCCGCTGCTCATCGGCGGCGTCTCGGTGCTGGCCACCTTCCTGCTGGTCGGCGGGCTCACCGAGGTGACCGGGGTGAGCCAGATTGTCGAGTTCCTGATCGCGCTGATCGGGCTGGGCGTGGCCATCGATTACTCGCTGCTGGTGGTCAGCCGGTGGCGTGAGGAGCGGGCTGCGGGCCGGGACAACACGGCCGCGGTGACCGAGGCGATGAACCACGCGGGCCGCGCCGTGGTGTTCTCCGGGCTGACCGTCGCCATCGGGCTGCTATCCATGATCATCTTGCCGGTGCCCATGCTGCGCAGTGTCGGCTACGGCGGCGTGCTGGTCCCGCTGGTCTCGGTGGCGGTAGCCATCACCCTGCTCCCGGTCATCCTGGCCACCGTCGGCCCGCGGCTGGACTGGCCGCGGCTGCGCACCGAGCGCCGGGCCAGCCGGGTGTTCTCCTCCTGGGCTCGCCTGGTCTACCGGCACCGCTGGGCCGCCGCGCTGGCCGGCCTGGGCATCATGGCCGCGCTGATGCTGCCCGCACTGTCCCTGCACCTCGGCGAGCCGGGCAGCTCGGCCCAGGCCACCGGCGGGCCCGCGCACGCCACGCTGACCACGCTGACCGAGGGCGGCGTGCCGTCCGGCGTGCTCACCCCGGCCGAGGTGCTGACCTCCGCCTGCCCGGGCCGGGTGGCCGCGGCGGCCAGCCGGGTGCCGGGCGTGTACGCCGCCGTGGCCCCCAGCACACCGGACTACCACCGGGACGGCACCGCGATCGTCACCGTGCTGCCCGCCGCGGACAGCGGCGTGCCCGCGGGCCAGGGCACGATCAGCGGGCTGGAGCACACCTTGCTGGGCCGCCCACACGTGCTGGGCGTGGGCGGCGACGGCGCCTCGCTGATCGACTTCGACCACGCGGTGTA
Source organism: uncultured Actinomycetes bacterium (assembly GCA_963717125.1). Lineage (GTDB taxonomy): Bacteria > Actinomycetota > Actinomycetes > Streptosporangiales > Streptosporangiaceae > RYN-230. The sequence continues at coordinate 77,198 of CAVQVG010000015.1, read as the reverse complement.
CGGCGACTTCCCGCTGCTGCTCGCGATCATCGGGGTAGCCACGTTCCTGCTGCTGACCCGGGCGTTCCGCTCGGTGCTGCTGGCCGCCAAGGCGGTGCTGTTCAACCTGATCTCGCTGGCCGCCGCGTACGGCGTGCTCACCTGGGTGTGGCAGGACGGGCACGGCTCGGCCGCGGTGTGGGGCATCCCGGCCACCGGCGCGATCACCATGTGGGTGCCGCTGATGGTGTTCGCCTTCCTGTTCGGCCTGTCCATGGACTACGAGGTGTTCATCCTCAGCCGGATCCGGGAGGCTTACGACGCCAGCGGTGACGCCCGGCACGCGGTCATCGAGGGCCTGGGCCGCACCGGCCGCCTGGTCACCAGCGCGGCGGCCATCCTGATGCTCAGCTTCCTGTCCATGTCTACCGGGCCGCAGACCGACCTGAAGATCCTGGCCACCGGGCTCGGGGCCGGCATCCTGATCGACGCGGTAGTGGTCCGCTGCCTGCTGGTCCCCGCGATGGTCGCGCTGTTCGGCCGGGCCAACTGGTGGCTGCCGTCGCCGCTGGCCCGGATGCTCCGGGTGGCCGCGCCCGCGCGGCCGGGCTACCCGGCGCGGCCCGAGGCGGAGCCGGCCGAGCCGGAGCCGGCCCTGGCCGGGGCCAGGTAGCGGCGGCGCCCGCTACCAGTTGGCCCAGCGCCGGACGGCGGCTGCCCAGGACGGGTGGCCGCCGTCTGGCGTCGTTACTGGCCCGGCTTGACCCGCAGCCAGATATTCGTGGTCTGCGGAGTCCGGCCGGTCGGCGCCAGCCGGATGTTGGCCGCGCCCGGGTGGTCGTACAGCCGTTTCCCGTCGCCGAGCAGCACCGGCGCGACGTGCACCAGGATCTCGTCCAGCAGGCCGGCGTCGAGCACCTTGGTGGCCAGGCCGGGGCCCAGCACCGAGACGTACTTGTCCCCGGCCGCGCCCTTGGCCAGGTGCACGGCGTCCTTGAGGTCACTGACGAACGTGAAGCCGGGCGCGGCGGACCCTGGGTCGTCCCGGGTGCAGACGAACTGCGGACCGTGCCACGCCCCACCGTACGGCTCGCCCTTCTCCGTCTTGGCGCCCTGCTCGCCGTCGCCGCCGTGATAGGTGCGGTGCCCGATGAGCACGGCGCCGATCTCGTCCAGGGTCCGCAGCACGAATTGCGGGTCCGGGTCGAAGCCGCTGCCGAACAGCCACCCCATGTCATCACCCGGACCGGCCACGAACCCGTCCAGCGACATGGTGATATGCCACAACACCTTGCTCATGCCCCGCCGCCCTCCGCTGATTGCCAGGTAGGTCCCTCCCTCAGACTCCGCCAGCAGCCGAGACTCACCGGTCCGGCGTCCGCTGTTCCAGCGCGGCCAGCCGGAGTTCGAGCTGGTCGATCCGGTGCCGGAGGATCTCCAGCTCGGCCTGGTCGGCCAGTCGCCGTTCGGCGGTGCGGCGCAGCCGCGGCGACGCCTCGGCCCGGGTCGCGACCAGCGCCAGCGGGACCAGCCGCTGCGGCCCGTGCGGGCCGTCCACCAGCCGGGACGGGATCTGCCCGGTCCGGTACCAGGTGCGCAGCGCGGCCCGGGACGCCCCGGTGTCGGCCGCGGCCCGGTCCAGAGTGACCCACTCCGAACCCTCCAGCTGCGCGGACAGCTCGAGTTCCAGTTCCCACTCGTCGAGCCGGTCTTCCCAGTCCATATAGGCCTCCCACCCTATTAATAGCATAGTATTGACAGGGGTCATTGGCCGGGTGCACCGTTGGCCTCATGTTCGAGCGATTCACCGACCTGGCCCGCCGCGCCGTGGTCAACGCGCAGGAAGAGGCCCGCGGGCTGCAGCACAACTACATCGGCAGCGAGCATCTCCTGCTCGGGCTGCTGGCCGGGCCAGGCAGCGTGGCCAGCAAGGTCCTGGACCGGTTCGGGATGTCACACGACGCGGTGCGCGAGGAAGTCATCGCCCGGGTCGGCACCGGCACCGTGACGATGTCAGGGCATATCCCGTTCACCCCGCGGGCCAAGAAGACCCTCGAACTCGCCCTCCGCGAGGCGCTGCAACTGCAGCACAACTACATCGGCACCGAGCACATCCTGCTCGGCCTGGTCCGGGAAGCCGAGGGGGTCGCCGCGCAGATCATCACGGCGCATGGCGGTGACTTGGACGGGATCCGCCAAGCCGTCATCGAGATACTGCCCGCACAGACTGGGCATAGCGCGGGCCAGCGCGGGCTGCGCAGCCTGAGCGGCGCGGCGGGGGAGGCGGCGGGCGAGGAGCTACCGGCCACGCCCGCCGCGGAGGCCAGCGTGAGCGCGGCCATCCAGCTGGCCGGCATCAGGCCGGTCGGCTCACATCACCTGCTGCTCGCCGCGCTGGAAGATCCGGATAGCGCGGCGGCCCGGACGCTGGTCTCGCTCGGCGTCAACCTGGACCAGGCCCGGGAGGCGCTGCGCAGCGTGGACGTGACCGGCACCAGCGACGAGCAGCCCGAGGAGCGGGGGCGGCGGCACATGGTGCTCCGGGTCACCGACACCAGCCTGACCATCGAGGTCACCGACCCGGACATCATCAAGGCTGCCCGGGCCACGGCCGAGGCCCTCGGCGACCAGGCGGATCCGCCCGGCACCATCCGCGGTGACCTGCCCGACAGCGTCACGCTGGGCAGCGTCTGGCTGGCACTAAGCGCCAGCCTGCTGAACATCCGCCGCCGCGTGGTCGCGGCCCGGGCCAAGGAGGCGCAGCCGGAGGGCTCGGCCACCCCGGAGAAGGTGCGGCTCCAGGACCAGCCGGACGAGCCGCCCGGCGAGCCAGGCGCGGCCGAAACGGCCTAGCCAAGCCGGTCCCCGCCACGAGAAGCCCCGTGATCATGACTTGGCTGGTCATAGAGCACCACCAGCGTCATGATCACGAGGCGGGCGAGGGGCGGGTTAGTGGCCAGGAGCGGGCGGAGGCGGGTTAGTGAGCCAGGAGCGGCCGGCGATGAGCGCGTGCGCCGCGGCCTCGGCCTGGGCGGCGGCGGGCTCGGCCGCGTCCGGTGGCGGGCCGAACGTGCCGTCCAGCATGAGCACCGCGTGACCGTGCGCGGTGGCCACCACGGCTGAGCTGAGCCGGGCGGTCGCGACCGGGTCGTCATTGGCCAGGGCGCGGGCCGGGGCCATGAAGACCTGGCCGAGCGACTGCGCGGCCCGCATGATCTCCGGGTGGCGCTGCTTGTCCAGTCCGGAGCCGGCCAGCGCCTGGAACAACGGCCGCTGCGCCGCGGCGAACCGGACGTAGGCACCGGCCGCGGCGGCGAGCCGCTGGGCCGGGTCGGCGGCCACCACCACGCGGTCCAGTTGCTGGCCGAGCAGTTCGGCGGCGCGGACCGCGACCGCGGCCAGCAGGTCCTCCCGGTCGGCGAAATGCCGGTACGGCGCGGCGACCGCGACGCCCAGCCGGCGGCTCGCCTCGGCCATCGAGAACGCCTGGCTGTCGCGCTCGCCGAGCAGTTCGATGGTGGTCTCGATCAGCGCTTCCCGCAGGTCGCCGTGGTGGTAGCGGCGGCGGCCACCACGGCCCGGCGCGGGCCGGCCCGGCCCGGTCATCGCGGCGCCGGGAACGGCACCACGCGGCGCATGACCGCGTCCCACCAGCGATCGCCGAGCAGCCGCCGGGCCACCGGGGCGACCCGGGCCTGGGCGCCGACCTTGTACCGGGCCCGGGCCCGCCGGGCGGTGACGGCCTTCAGGATCACCTGGGCCACCTCGTCGGCGGTGAGCACGCTGCGGGCGCCCGGGCGGTGGGCGCGCGCGGTCATCGCGGCCACGTTCGCCTTGAACCCGGCGTACGGCCCGGCGCCGGTGTCCGCCGGGCTGTGCCGCGTGCTGTTGGCCAGGAACTCGGTCCGCACCGCGCCCGGCTCGATGAGCGAGACCTCGATGCCGAACGCCGCCACCTCCAGGCGGAGCGCGTCACACAGCGACTCCAGCGCGTACTTGCTCATCGCGTACGGGCAGCCGGTCGGCGGGGTGACCAGGCCGGCCGCCGACCCGAGGTTGATGATCCGCCCGCGGCCCCGGGCGCGCATCCCGGGCAGCACCAGCTGGCACATCCGGACCAGGCCGAACACGTTCGTGTCGAACACCTCGCGGACCAGGTCGAGCGGCACCTCCTCGACCGGGCCGCCACCGCCGTGCCCGGCGTTGTTGATGAGCACCCCGACCGCCCCGTGCTCGGCCTCGACCTTGGCCACCGCGCTGGCCCGTGACGGCTCGTCGGTCACGTCGAGATCCAGCACGCGGCAGCCGGCCTGGGCCAGTTCGGCCAGGGCGGCGCCGCGCCGGGCTGACGCCCAGACCGGGAATCCGGCCCGGACCAGGGTCAGCGCGGTCGCGTGCCCGATCCCCGACGAGCACCCAGTGATCAGCACCGCGTCCTGCCCGCCGTCCGGCGCGGCAATGTGAGAGTCATTCACAATGTGAATAACTATCACTTAGCGGCCCGGGTGGCAAGCCGCCGACAGCCCTCTTCATCAGCGCGGTGCATTGTGCCTCGCCGGCGAGGCACAATGCACCGCGCTGATAGGTCCGGCGGCCAGGCGCGGGCCAGGACGGGGCCAGCGGGGGAGATGCGACTGACGGGGCTAGTGGTCAGCGACCCCAGCCGGCCAGGGCCCGCTAGCCCGCTGGGGCGGCGAGCCGGCGGGCCTGAACGGCCAGGTACTGGCGTTCGGGCAGGCTAGTCGCGCGGCGGGCGGCGGCGCGGTAGTCGACCGCGGCGGCCGCCGGATCGCCGGCCTGCTCTAGCAGGTGCGCGCGGGTGGCGTAGAAGCGGTGGTGCGAGCTCAGCCGGCGGTCCGGCTGGAGCGCGGCCAGCACGTCCAGGCCGGCCGCCGGGCCGTGCACCCGGCCCACCGCGACGGCGCGGTTGAGCGTGGTCATCGGGTTGGGCGCGAGCTGCTCCAGCAGCTCATACAGGCCGAGGATCTGCGGCCAGTCGGTGCTGTCCACGTCGGCCGCCTCGTCGTGTACCGCGGCGATGGCGGCCTGCAGCTGGTAGGGGCCGGGCTCGCCGCGCGGCAGCGCCGCGGTGAGCAGGCTGGTTCCCTCGGCGATCAGCGCCTGGTCCCACCGGCGGCGGTCCTGCTCCTCCAGCGGCACCAGGCTGCCGTCCGGCCGGGTCCGGGCGGCCCGCCGGGCGTCGGTCAGCAGCATCAGCGCGAGCAGCCCGGCCACCTCGGCGTCGTCCGGGAGCAGCCGGTGCAGCCAGCGGCCGAGCCGGATGGCCTCACCGGACAGCGCGGGCGCGGTCAGCTGCTCCCCCCCGCTGGTCACATAACCCTCGTTGAAGATCAGGTAGAGCGTGTGCAGGACCGCCGCCCGGCGCTGCGCGAATTCCGGCCCGGTGGGCAGCGTCAGCGGGATGCCGCTGTCCTTGATGGTCCGCTTGGCCCGGCTGATGCGCTGGGCCATGGTCGCCTCGGGCACCAGGAACGCGGCCGCGATCTGCGCCGTGGTCAGCCCGCCCACCGCGCGCAGGGTCAGCGCGATCTGGCTGGGCGGCCGCAGTGCCGGGTGGCAGCAGCCGAACAGCAGGGCCAGCGAGTCGTCTCCGTCGCTCCCCGGCCCGGCGTCCGCGGCCGGGCTGAGCAGTTCCGCGTGCGGCGTGGCCACCGCCACCTGGTCCTCCCGGCGGCGCCGGGACTGCTCGTTGCGGGCCCGGTCCAGCAGGCGGCGGGAGGCCACCGTGATCAGCCAGGCGCGCGGGCTGGCCGGCTGCCCCTCGGCCGGCCATTGCAGCGCGGCGGCCAGCAGCGCTTCCTGGGTGGCGTCCTCGCACAGGTCGAAGTGCCCGTACCGGCGTACCAGCGCGCCGAGGACCTGCGGCGCCAGTTCGCGCAGCAGGTCCTCGGCGGCCCGGTCCAGGCTGGCCACCGGCCGGCTCACGGCCCCGGCGACTCGTGCAGGATCGGCCACAGCTCCACCGGCTCCTGGTCGGCCCAGGGCATGTCGGCGGCGATCTGCTCGGCACGCTCGGCGCTCTCGCAGTCCACCAGGTAGAAGCTGGCGATGTACTCCTTGGCCTCCAGGTAGGGCCCGTCGGTGACGGCCGGCACGCCGCCCTGCCGGCGGATCAGCTTGGCCGCCGCCGCGTCGGCCAGGCCGTACGCGCCGAGCAGTTCGCCGGTTTCCCGGTACCTGGTGTTGAACGCTTCCTGCTTGGCGATCTCCTCCGCCCAGGACTCGCCCAGCAACGAGTTCCACTTCTCCTGGTTGCCGTAGATCAGCATGAGGTACTTCATTCGGGCCATCCTCCCTGGTTATGGCGCGCCATGTGGGGCGCGCCCTCACCAGTAAGTCGAAGCAGCCGGCGCTGTCCTCGACATCTATCCTGATGGCCGGGATCAGATCTTGGTGAGCAGGTGCTTCATCAGCGAGCGTTCTGGGGCCAGCGGCCGGGGAGCGGTGACGAAGACCGCGACCGTGCCGCTCAGCGCGGCCAGCGTGTTGCTCGACCCGTGCGCGGTGCCGACCGAGGCGAAGTAGGCCCGGTCGCCCACCCCGGTCACCGCGCGCACCGACTGGTGCAGGCTGGTCAGGGACTGCTGGCTCTGCCGGAACTCCTTGGCCGACTCGCCGGTCTGGTAGCGCACCATGACCATGTACTTGCCCAGGTAGGCGCAGACCGAGACGGGGCCCTCCAGGGTGGACACCTGCTTGCCCAGGGACAGCCCGAGCGCCGCGCCGACCACGGCGGACGGGACGTGCGCGCAATACGGCGCCGGGGGACCAGCCGAGGCCTTGCCGCCGGTGCCGGAGTTGCCGGCGGCCGCCCCGGCCTGTGCGCCTGACGCCGGGCTGCCCGCGCCACCCGGCTCCGGGGCGGCCCCGGACGACACCGAACAGGCGGCCAGCGTGCTCACGGCCACGCCGGCCAGCACGGCTGTCGCGATCTGGCGCATCCCCACGACCGGCCCCTTCCTGTCCAAGTGCTGCGGGCGGCCTGATCGTACGAAGCGCTGCGGGCCGGCGCCAGGGAGGGCGTCGCTGGCTGGCCTGAGCGCCCTGGTCAGCGGTCGGTTCCGGGCTGGCGCGGGATGAATGTTTCATGGCCAGCCCGGCCCCGGTCCGGCCCGGTCTTGCCGTTGCGTCTAGTGTCTAGGTACGGTAGACAACATGAACGAGGACCTGCTGGCCGCGGCCCGGCAAGCGCAGGAACGGCTGATCGAGGCCGAACACGACGCCGAGGTGGCCCGGGCGGAGTTCCACCGGGCGGTCCGCCGGCTGCACCTGCACGGCGGCTCGCTGCGCGAGCTGGCGCCCGCCCTCGGGCTGAGCCACCAGCGGGTGCACCAGATCGTCGAGTCGGCGGGTGGGTCCCGCCGGTGGAGCCCGCGGCGCGTGGTGCGGCGGTCCGCGGCGTGCACGTTCTGCCGGCGGCCGGAGCAGGAAGCCGGGCCGCTGATCGCCGGGCCCGGCGTGTACATCTGCGGGGTGTGCAGCGCGCTGGCCGCTGAGGCGCTGGCCACGGAGGGCCCGGCTGAGCCTGGGCCGCTGCGTGCCGTGCCGGCCGGGGACGTGCGGGAACGGTGCTCCTTCTGCGGCAAGTACCGGCCGGACTGCACCGGCCTGGCCGCCACCATGCCGGGCGCGGGTAGCGGTCAGGCTGGCGCCATCTGCGGCGAGTGCCTGATGCTGTGCGCGGAGATCTTCGCCGAGCGGGAGTCCTGACCGGCTTGGTTCGGGGCTCGCGGGGTGCTGGCCCGGAACCGGCGCTGGCTGGGGGGCGTCCAAGGGGCATGCTGGCCAGGTCGCTGCTCCGCGCGGTCGTTCTTTCCAGTGTGGTGCTCGCCGGTCTGGCCGGATGCGGTTCCCAGGTGACCGGGTCGGCCGCGTCGGGCACGCCGCACGCTGGTCCGGCCAGCCCCGCCACCTCGGTGAACCCGGGTGGGCCGGACATCCCGGCTCCCTCGGGTGCTACCCCGGTGCCCTCGATGCCCAGCGCTGCGTGCGGTGGCGCGCGTCTCCAGCCCGCCCCGGCAGGTACCGCGGTGCTGACGTTGCGCAACGCCAGTAACGGCGGCGCGTTCTGCGTACCAGCCGGGGAGCGGGTGGACGTCTATCTGACCAGTACACCTGGGCAGATGTGGGCGCCGATCCAGTCCGACTCCAGATCCCTGGTGCCGCTGACGCATGGCCACCTGATGCTGCCAGTCGGGGCGACCGGTGCGTTCTTCGCCGCGCTGCATCAGGGGATCGCGCACCTCAGCTCCGCCCGGCAGGTATGTGCGGCCAAGCCGATCCGCTGCGACACGCCCATCGCGTTCCGCGCCACGGTCATCGTCACCGGGCACACATAGCGTCGCCTCGACTAATATCTTGTTTTCCAGTATATTCGCTGGCATGGCGGCCAAGCCCATGACCGGACAGGCGTTTTATGTGCTCACCGCGCTGGCCGATGGCCCGCGGCACGGGTACGGCATCGTGGGTGAGGTTGCCGACCTGTCGCAGGGCCGGGTAAAGCTGAAGATCGGCAGCCTGTACGGGGTGCTGGAGCGGCTTGCCGCCGACGGGCTGATCGAGCCCGACCGGGAGGAAGCGCACGACGGCCGGCTGCGCCGTTATTACCGGCTGACCCGGGACGGGCGGCGCGCGCTGGCTGAGGAGGCCGAGCTTCGCGCCGCCACCGCTCGTGTGGTGCGGGCGAGGCTGCGCCTGACCGGTGAGCAGGCAGCCGGATGACCAGCGACCTGGAGCGGCGCTACCGGCGGGTGCTGCGGCTGCTGCCCGGCTGGTACCGGCAGCAGTGGGAACAGGACATGGTCGCCGCCTTCCTGGACAGCTGGCTGACCGGCGACCCAGCGGCCGATGAGTACATCAGTAAGGCGGCCGGGCCCAGCTCGGCGGAGGTCGCCAGCGTGGCCGGCCTGGCCGTCCGGCTGCACCTGGGCGGCCCGGCCACTCCGCGCCGGTACGCCTGGGGACAGGCCATCCGGCGCGCGGTGCTCGCCGTGCTGCTGGTGCACGCGGTACTGGCCGTTAACGTGCTGGTGTTCCTGGTGTGGAGCCGCCGTTTGGTCGGCTGGCTGCCCGCGCCGCCGGCGAGCCTGGTGGTCGTGCCTGGCGGCGTCTGGGACAAGGTGTATTACCTGGTGAGCGTCGCCTGGATCATGATTTTCCTGACGCTGGCCCGCGGGCACTACCGCACGGCCCGGGTCCTCGCGGCACTGGCCATCGTCCCCGGCCTGGTCGCCGTGCTGCAAGCCCAGCTCACCGGCGTCCTGCCCGCGCCGTTCGGGCCGTGGGCCTTCTGGGTCCTGGTCGATCTTGCCCCGGTCCTGGCCATGACCGCGTTCCACCGCGACGCGCCGCCGGCCGTGCCCGGGCCCTGGCTGCTGGCGCTGCCCGCCGGCTACCTGCTGGTGTACGGGCCGCTGCTGGCGCTCCAGGCGACCGGCAATTCCGCCTGGCTGCCAGACTTCTCCGGGCTGTGCTGCATCCTTGTCAGCCTGGCCTGCCTGGCGCACGCACCCAGGGCCCGGTCCCGCCAGACCGCTGCCACGGGGCTGTGGTCGCTGACCCTGGCCCTGCTGGCTGCCGTCGCCGGGGCTTACCGGATCGCCACGCTCAGCGACTACCTGCACGACCCGCACCTGATCACCGTGAGCGTGGCCGAACTGCTCATCGTGCTGGCCGCCGTCGCGCTGGTCGCCCCCGACGCCGCCCGCGCCCAGACAGCCACGCCCGCACCGCCGCCATATCCCCACGCCATGGCCGCCTAGGAAGGACACGGACATGCCGTGCCAGCCCCGCCAGCTGTCCGTCCTGGCCAGCACGCTGGCCGCCGCCGGCCTCATGCTCGCCGTTGCCGGCTGCAGCCACATCACCCCGCTAGGGCCGGACCCGGCGCCAGTGAGCCTGCCACCGGCACGCGATCTGGGGTCACCGATCATCATGCAAGTCATGCGCAGCCAGCCCCCCACGCCAGCCGGCGAGTGCCCGGCCGGCTCGGTCAACCTCTTTGGGTCGCAGCCCAACGTGCTGCGGGCCGCGGTAGCTTCGCAAGTCCCCGTGCCCGTAGGCACCGGGAGCGCGGCCACCCCTACTCCCGCGGCCACGCCGGCCACGCCTCCCGCGGCGTCGGCGGGCGTAGCGTGCTACCGTCCGGTCGGAACTCCGGTAACGATCACTTCCGCAGCGGTCTCCTCGGTCACCACCAACCGGAACCAACCGGGCCCCGCCTGGCACGTATTCGTGGTCGCCTTTCCCACCGCCGAAGTGCCGGCGTTGACAGCGCTCATCCGGCAGGCCTATGACTCTGGCGATGCCGTCGGCATGAGCGTCGCCGGCAAGCTCTGGCAGGCCCCGCAACCACGACGCAGATTCAACGCACTCCGGGCGGAACAGATCAACCTGCTCAGCAGGACTCAAGCCCGCCAGCTTTACCGCCTGCTGGTCCCGGCTGGCTGATCGCCCCTGCTTCCCGCGCACCGCCCGGGCGGCGGTCGTATGTTTATGCACCGGCAGCGCTGAAAGTGAATGCGTTCTTCTGCCGCTGTGAGCGCGCAACTTGCTGGGGGTATCGGCTGGTTGCCGCCAGGTGTGGACGCGGACGACGATGACTGACATGGCAATGGTGTACCGCCGCCCGGTGGGCGTTATGCGGCAGAGCGTCAAGCCACAGCTGGCCAGCTGGGATCGGGTAGGGCATCCCAGCCAGGTGAAGCTGGCTCGCTTCCTGGCGCACGTGGACGCCATAGCCGGGCCGGTGCTGGCGACTGCGAGCAGCCGGGTTGCTGCCGAGCTGATCGTCGGGTTCAGCGACGGCGTCTCACTAATTGATGGCGGCCATGACCTGGACAACTATCTGTTCCCGGTCGCTCAGCGGCTAGGCCCGCAGCGGGTGGCGGCCATCTTCGGCCGCAAGATCCACGGACCGTCGTCACTAGCGGTGGGACCGGCCCAGCCAGACACGGCCGGGGCCACCACCCCGCAGTTCTCGGCCCGGATGGCTGGGTCCTATCAGCGCAGACAGTGGAAACAAGAGCTCCATGATCGGCTTGCGGTGCGGGCGGCCACCATCGATCCGGGCCCGGCCGGGCTCGAAATCGCGCTGAGGACGGGGCCGGGCCGCAACTGGGCCAGCCTCTGGAAGCCGCTCATCGATGCCTTCGGCCCGGTGCTGGGCGAAGACCCCACCCGGCCGTTCCACCCGCACGATGACCGTATCGTCAGCCTCGGCCTGCATCACACCATCGACACCCGCATCGCCCACGACGTGATCATCCACGCCTGGTGGACCAGCCTGTAGCTAACCCCGGTCAGGGCGATAGAACCAGTATGCGCAATCGCTAGGCCTTGGTCCTCGTACACAGTCTCGCGTGGGAATCCCCACGGTCAGGAAGCCAGGGCGTCGCCATGTCCGAAAGACTCACGCAGCGCATCGGTCAGCAATGCGACCAGCGCCTCTAGCTGCACGTCGGCCGAAGAGGAGACCTCCTGGTCCGACCCGTCCAGCGCCCGGGCGGCAAGCCCCGCCTTGCTGTCGATCAGCCCGGCGATCCGGGCGTCGATGGTCTGCGCGGCGATGATGCGCCACGCAGTCACCGGTTCGGCCTGCCCGATGCGGTGGCTGCGGTCGATGGCCTGGGTCTGCTCCGCGTCGGTCCAGGACAACTCGGCCAGCACGATGTTGGAGGCGACCTGCAGATTCAGGCCCACGCCAGCCGCGGTCAGCGAGCACACCGCGACCGCGACGTCCGGGTCGTTCACGAAGGCTTCGATGTTCGCCTGCCGCACTGTGGGCGTCTGGCCGCCACGGATCGACGAGAAGCGCACCCCCTGCCGGGCGAAGAGCTCTTCGGCGGCGTCCATCACGTCGACGTGCTTGGCGAAGAAGACGACCTTGCCGGCGCTGCGGGCCAGCTGAGCCGCGTAGTCCGCGGCCAGTTCAGCCTTCGCCTGGCCGATGCGCCGCATCATGGTGAACACGTTCTCGCCAGACTGCGCGCCCGTCGCGTCCTTCAGCTCTGACTGGGCCACCCGGCGGACGAGGTCGTGGTCGATGCCCTCGGCGCCGACGTCGAAGGATCGGTTCGCGAGCGCGGTCTGGTACCGCGCCACCATCCGGCCAGCGAGGTTCCGTTCTGCCGCCCGGATCGACCGGCCGGCCCGTTCGTCCAGCTCAACGGGGAGGTCCGCGATACGGCGGGCGGGGATGTCGGCGGCCACGTCGAGCTTGCGCCGGCGCACGATGCCCAGATCGATCACGCACTGGCGCGCCGCGGCGTAGAAGCTTCGGTCCGCAGGCGTCAGGCCGGTGTCCTCAAGCGCGTCCATTAGCTCGTCGAGGGGCTTGCTGTCGTCGATCCAGCCGAGGAACTGCCAGATTGCCCGGAAGTCGTCGATGTCGTTGATCAGCGGGGTGCCGGTCAGCGCCATCAGCAGGGGCCGGTCCGTACGGGACCTGATGCGGTCAGAGAGCGCGAGGACGTTCTGCGAGCGCTGCGAGGTCTTGTTCTTCGTGAAGTGAGCCTCGTCCACGACCATGCCGCGGAAGCCGAAGTCACCGAGCCAGCCCATGTGGCGGTCGAGAACCTCGTAGTTGAGCACGACGATATCGGCGAATCCGTTGACAGCCTCGCCGTCGCCCTGCACCACGGTGGCCGGGCGGTGGGGAACCCAGCGGGCCGCCTCACGGGCCCAGTTGGTCTTGACGACGTTCGGCACGACGACGAGCAGCGGGTAGGCGTTCGCTGCCTCCGCGGCGAGCAGCGCCTGGGCCGTCTTGCCCAGACCCGGCTCATCGGCGAGCAGGAATGTCCGGTGACCGGCAGCGGCCGCGGCGACCAGCTGCCCCTGGTGCGGCATCAGTTCCAGGCCCGCCGGGGTGAACCGTTCCGCCGGCGCCGGGAGCGCCATGCACGCCGGGGCTCCCCCGCCGGCACGTTCGAAGGAACTCAGCAGCGGGCCGAGCAGCTCCCAGCTGGCCAGGCGGCGCGGACGGGAGGTGCGCTGCGGAACGGCGGAGAAGTCGGGGGCGAGAAAGGGGTTCGCCAGTTGCCGGGAGATCACCGGCTGCGGCACGACTCGTCGCTCCGAGCCGGCGGAAGCTGTAGCGGTCTCCGTAGGCGCCATCTCCTCGGGCGCCGGCTCGATCCCGAGGTCCCGCAGCATCTCCCGCTTGAGCGACCGGGCCGCGTCGGAGACGCCGGAGCCCTCGGCGAGCAGCGCCAATAGCCCGGCGTCCTGGACGGCGGTCGTCGCGAGGATGGCCGCGACGTCGTCCAGGCGCTTGAGCTGCTCGGCCCGACGACTGTCGCTTCCGGCCGCCGCCCGGACGCGGGCACGCTCGTCCCGCAGCAGCAGGGCGACGGCCTGGAACTTCGTGCGCACGGCAGGCGTCACGCGACCGCGCCGGGCAGCCGCCTCGACCTCACGGACGGTTCGGGCGAGCACCGGGACGACATCGCCGCGGTGGTGGACGCGCCGCTGCTTCCGCGGGGCGGTACGGCGAGCGCCCGTCTGGCGCTGGCCTGGTCGAGCCACAGACTTCTCCTTTGGAATGCCGGGACACGGTGGCCACGGCAGCATGCCGCACAGTCCCGCGGGCCGGGGCGAGAAACGTCCCGAGCAGCGGGCCTGGTGCTTTCAACGCCGAGCCGACTTGCGGATCTCCGACGATCGACGCAGGCGGCCCCCGGCAGGCCTTTTACACGAACCCTCAGCCGCCGGTGGGGGGGCTGGTGACCACGGCACGGGGAAAGTCGCCGTCAGACGACCGACTCGGTTCTCGGCTACCGCTCATGTTAACGCGTGCGAGAGCGCATAATTCCCGGCCGCATGTGGGTGAACGTCCTCAACTGCGCTCCTCGCGCCCGGGTAGCCGGCCGACGGCCTTGCCGGGTTGAGGATGTTCGCCAACGCGGTTGGTGGGCTTCAGGACGTCTGAGCGAGCAGATATCCCTGCGGGGAACCCTCCTGCCCCGCGGCGGGGCGCCCACCCCAGAACACCGTGGCAAAGCCGGCCTCGATCAACCGGCGTTCCACCTCGTCGGGGGACAGCCAGTAGACGTCGAATTCGACGCCCAGGCCGGTGCTGCGGCCGCCGCGCCGGACCTGGCTGTCACCGGCTTTGAATGCGGTCACCAGATAGCCTCCCGGCTTGAGGACCCGGGCCAGTTCGCGGAAGGCAGCCGGCCGGTCGCAAGGCGCGAGGAACATGAGGGAGTACCAGCAGACCACGCCCGCCAGTGAGGCGTCCCCGAAGGGCAATTCACGCACGTCGGCAACGTCGAAGCCGAAGCCGGGGTGGTCGCGCCGGGCCACGCGGATCATCCCGGGTGACAGGTCCATCCCCCTCGGGGAAAGGCCCATGGCTGCCAGGTAGGGCTCGAGCCGTCCCGTCCCGCAGCCAACGTCCACGACGTTGGCACCGAGGTCAGCGGCAAGTATCAGGTCGCAGAACAGGCCGAGCACCGCCCGCTCGGCAGGCAGGCGGTCCAGAGCGCCAGCCAGGCGATCGGCGTAAAACTCAGCCAGCACGTCGTGCGCAGCCCTCAGCTCTTCAGTCTTGGCATCCACGAGGGGACCATAGCTGGCGTTGCCCACAAGCGGCAGGTTCACGTCCTGACATGCGGCGATGGGATCGAGCGCCAACGACTATCCGACGCAAACGCGATCATCTGTGTGCAGTGCTGGCAGTCCGGTGACGAGCAGTTATGACTGCCCAGGCGCCAGCGCCGGGACTACGACCTGGTGGCCAGCCTGAGCCAGCGCCGACGCCACCGGTGCCCAGCTGGCCGGGCCCAGGGCCGGCGCGTGCAGCAATACGAATGCGTCACCCACGGTCCCATGCTGCCAGTCGCGCATGTCAGCGTCAGGTCGGCTACCATGCAGCCAGTTCCCGCCGGTGTAGCTCAGTTGGCAGAGCAGCCGTCTTGTAAACGGCAGGTCGCAGGTTCGACTCCGTCGTCCACCGGCTCCCTGTCACCGGCTCCAGGTGACTGTGCTGCGCCGGCGATGAGCTGAGGCGTTCCGGGCAGTCAAAGAGGCATGGAAACAACCAACCTGGCCGACCTGTATCGGCTACCGCTGCTCGACTGGGCCCGGATCGAAACCCGGCTGCAGCAGGACCTGAGCCAGGCCCCGGGCACCGGAGGGCCGGACCGGCACACCTGCTGGCTGGCCACGATCAACCCAGACGGAAGCCCGCACGTCACCGGGCGTCGGCGCGTTGTGGGCCGACGGCGGCTGGTGGTTCGAGACCGGCCAAGGCACCCGCAAGGGCAGGAACCTGGCCCGTGACCCACGATGCACGCTGAGCGTCGCGACCCAGGAGTTCGATCTCGTCGTGGCAGGCGAGGCCACCCGGGTCACCGACCCGGCCACCGTCGCCCGGATGGCCGCGCGCTGGGCGGCGGCAGGCTGGCCAGCCCGGGTCGACGACACCGGAGTGGCGCTCACCGCCGAGTACAGCGCGCCCTCCGCCGGGCCGCCGCCGTGGCACGTGTACCGCCTCACCCCGCGCACCGCGACGGCACTGGGCATCATCGAGCCGGGCGGCGCGACCCGGTGGCGGTTCTAGCCCGGCTCTAGCCTGGAGGAGGTCGCGGCGCGCGCCGAGCCGCTCGGCCTGCCCGCCCGGGAGCTGTCGCCGACGGGGACGGCCGGCTGCTGAGCCCGGGGCGCGGGAGGCAAGTGACGGGCCCTGGCCCGGGGGCAAGCCAGGGCCCGTCGCGGGAAGAGGCCTTCCAGCGATAAAACGGCACCCGGCCCGGTTGTGTTACTCCCCCCGCGTCCAGATCCCGGCGAGCACCGATTACGGAGAGTAACCCCTGTCCAAGACGGACTAATCTGTCTCACGTGGGTAACTACTGGACTGTGAAACTATCTGCGCGGCTACCACGTTGCGCCGGATGAGATGGTTTGCACGCCGGGATGTGACGCTGCGCGACGGCCGGGCGTAGCGCGCGGGATTCGCACGGCCCCCCAGGCGCATCGGGGTATGGGGTGAGAACGTATGGGGCCCGCTGACATGGACGAGCCTGGTCCCGGCGACGGGGATGTGCCCGCTAACGAGGGGCACGACGGCGGGGATCACGATGGCGGGGGTGAGGTCGCCGGCGCCGCGGCGGACAGCCCGGCCGCGGACAACGCCGCTCCGGATAGCCGCGCCCCTGACCAAGCTCCCACGGATGCGGCTGCCGCGGACAGCACGGCCCCGGACGAAGGTGCCGCAGACAACGCAGACGACGCGGACGACGCGGGCGCTGCCCGGGCTGCCGCCGCCGCAACTGGGGCCGGGGCTGCGGCCGCTGGGGCTGCGGCGCGGCTGGGGCCCAGCCGGGTGGGGAACAGGCTGGTGACCAGGCGCCGCTGCCCCCGGCCGGCCGTCATCCCGGGCGCAGGAAGAAGATCCTGGCCTGGACGGCAGGCGGCGCCGCGGTCGTGCTGCTCGTCGCGCTGGGCGGCGCCTACGCGGTCTACCGGCACCTGAACGGCAACCTGCACCAGCTGAACATCTCCGGTGACCTCGGCAGCCAGCCGGTGGACACGCACCCGCAGGCCGAGAACATCATGATCATCGGGTCGGACAGCCGGAACCACCAGGGCAAGGGCTTCGGCCAGGGGCTGACCACGGCCCAGTCTGACACGCTGATGATCCTGCACATCGCGGCCGACCGGAAGTGGGTTGACGTGATGTCGGTCCCGCGTGACTCGTGGGTGAACATCCCAGCCTGCAAGATGGGCAACGGGCAAATGTCCGCCCCGACCACGTACAAGATCAACGAAGCGTTCGCCCTGGGCAACCTGTACGGCAACCACACCGACCTCGGGGTCGCGTGCACCGAGAAGACGCTGGAGCAGGACACCGGCATCCACATCGACCACTTCGTGGTGGTCAACTTCCAGGGTTTCCGGGACATGGTGAACGCCCTCGGCGGGGTGGAGGAGTGCAACACCACCGCGATCGACGACCCGAAGTCGGGCCTGTACCTCAAGCCCGGGCATCACCTGCTGCACGGGCTGGGCGCGCTGGCCTACGTGCGGGCCCGGTACACGCTCGGCGACGGCAGCGACCTGGAGCGGATCGGCCGCCAGCAGGCGTTCATGTCGTCGCTGATCGAGCGGGTCAAGAGCAAGGTGCTCGACCCACTGGCCATCTACCACTTCCTGGACGCGGCGACCAAGTCGATCACCGTGGACAGCCAGCTCGGCGGCATCCACGGCCTCTACGACCTGGCCACGAGCGTGCGCAACCTGCCGGCCAGCGCGGTCACGTTCTTCACCCTGCCCACCTATCCGCGGTCCGAGGTCGTGCCCACCGACACGGCCAACGTGCTGTGGACGCAGCCGGGGGACAGCGCGATCTTCCAGGACTTCATCAACGACACGCCGGTCAGCGGCGCGACACTGAAGCCGGGCAAGGGGCCGAAGATCTCCGCGCACAGTGTGAAGGTCGCGGTGCGCAACGGGACTACGCAGTACGGGCTGCAGAACACCGTCGGCGGGATCCTGCAGCAGAGCGGGTTCAACGTGACCGCGGAGACGCAGGACACCAGCACGGACGTGACGGAAACCGTGATCAAGTACCACCAGGGCAGCCGTGCGCAGGCCAGGCTACTGGCCAGCAAGGTGCCTGGGTCGATCCTGGAGCAGGTGCCCGGCACCAGTCACCGGGTGACCCTGGTCCTGGGCAGCGACTACGGCAGCGCCGCGCAGGCCTCGGAATCCACCCAGTCGACCGCGCCGTCGCCGTCGCCGACCATCTCCTCGCGTACCGCGAGCCAGAACATCTGCGCCAGCTAGGGCTCAGCCGCTCGCGCTCTCCAGTACGGAGATGACGTGCTTTTCGGCCGCCCCGCGCAGCGCCGCGTGCAGCCCGAAGAAGATCCGTTCGGCCCGGCTGCCGACCCAGTCCGGGGGGAGCAGCTCGGCGGGCAGCCGGGGGTCCCGGTAGACGATCTTGCGCCAGCTGTCCACCACCCGCATGTAGTCGGCGAAGGCGGCCGCGTCGCCCGGCTGGCGCTGCCGGGACCAGCGGCGCATCACCGGCTCATGAGCCGCGCAGAAGCCGTCGTACACCTCGGCCAGCCCGGCCAGGTCCCACCACTGGCCCACCGTGGTCCGCAGCTGCGCCAGCGGCATCCGCGCGCCCTCGAACAGCTCCACGTAGTCGCTCAGGCCGAGGCGGCCGATCCGGTGCCTGGCCTCCTCGGCGAGCTGCTGCGGCGCGATCCACACCCCGGACGCGGCGGCGCCGAAGCCGAGCTGATCCAGCCGGGACCGCAGCACGTGCCGCTTGTCACGTTCGGATTCCGGCACCGAGAACACGGCCAGCACCCAGCCGTCGCCGAGCTGGGCCGGCTGGTGGCCGAAGATGCGCGGGTCGCCCTCGGCCAGCAGGTGCTGCCCGGCCGGGGAGAGCGAGTACCCGGCGGCGCCGGCCACCGCGCGCGCCTCGATCAGGCCGCGCCGCTTGAGCCGGGAGACCGCCGAGCGCACCGCAGGCGCGTCCACGTCCACGTCGGCCATCAGCCGGATCAGGTGCGCGATCGAGATCCAGCCGCGGATGACCTCCCGGTACAGCCCGTAGAAGGTGAGGATCATCTCCCGCGGGCGGCCGGCATCGCGGCCGGTCGGGTGGCTGGCAGCCGGGGCTCGCATCCATCACCTCGGTATCGCGCCTTTGTGGTCCACGTAATGTTACCGAGATAAGCTGCCCGGACTGGCGTGCCGATCGCCTGGACTGGAGGGCCGATGGACGCACCGGCACCCATCGCCCTGGTCACCGGGGCGGGACGCGGCATCGGGCAGGCGATCGCCGAGCAGCTGAGCCGGGCCGGACTCCAGGTGGCGCTGACCGCGCGCAGCGCGGGCGAGCTGGAGGCGACCGCGGCCCGCTGCCCTGGACCGGCCCTGGTGCTGCCCGCGGACCTCACCGGCGGCGCCGCCGTCGAGGAGGTGTTCGCCGCGGTCGAGCGGGCCTGGGGTCCGGTCGCGGTGCTGGTCGCCAACGCGGGCGCGGCGTTCTCGGCCCGGCTGGAGAAGACCCCGGACAGCGAGTGGCAGCGGCTGCTGGACATCAACCTGACCGCGCCGTTCCGCTGCGTCCGGCGCGCGGTGCCGTCGATGCGGGCGGCCGGCTGACGGGCGGATCGTGGTCATCGCGTCCAGCGCGGCCCGGCTGGGGGAGCCGTACATCGCGGCCTACGCGGCGAGCAAGCACGGCGTGCTGGGCCTGGTCCGGTCGGCGGCCGCCGAACTGGCCGGAACCGGGGTGACGGTCAACGCGGTATGCCCCGGCTACGTGGACACGCCGATGACCGAGGACACGGTGCGGACCATCATGGCGAGCACCGGCCGGAGCAGCGAGCAGGCCCGGCAGGCGCTGGAGCGCAAGCAGCCGATCGGCCGCCTGATCAGGCCGGCCGAAGTAGCCGCCGCGGTCTGGTTCTGCATCGAGAACGGCGCGCTGACCGGCCAGGGCATCAACGTTGACGGAGGGGCGGTGCAGTCGTGAGCATCGAACGGGTCAATCCCGCGGAACTGGCCCGGCCGTCGGGCTTCTCGCACGCCGTCCGCGGCCACGGCTCGCTGGTCCTGCTGGCCGGGCAGACTGCGCTGGACGGCGCCGGGCGGATCACCGGCGCGGGCGTGGTGGCCCAGTTCGAGGTGGCGCTGGGCAACCTGCTCACCGCGCTGGCCGCGGCGGGCGGCCGCCCGGACCAGCTGGCCTCGCTGACCGTCTACGTCGTGGACATGGACGACTACCGGCGCAACGCGGCTGCGCTCGGCCAGGTCTGGCGGCGGCTGGCCGGACGCGACTACCCGGCCATGGCGGCGGTCGGCGTGGCCCGGCTCTGGGACGCCGCCGCGCTGGTGGAGGTCCAGGGCATGGCGGTCCTCTGAGCCCAGGTCCGGCGCACGCCGAGCGCCACCCACGCCCCAGGTCCGGTGTGCTGATGTATTGACTGTCGTCATTAGTGCGCCATACCGTGACACTATGACGATGGGGGGCGGCGCCCGGCTCAGCCGCTCGGTGCACGCGGACACGTTCTGCCGGGACAACCTGCCGCCACCGGGCAGCTGGCCCGAGCTGATCTTCGAGTTGCCCGAGGTGCGCTACCCGGAGCGGCTGAACTGCGCGCACGAACTGCTCGACGCGGTGATCGCGCGGCACGGCGGCGACCGGCGCTGCCTGCTCACCCCGCAGGGCGACGTGTGGAGCTACGCCGACCTACTGGGCACCGTCAACCAGATCGCCCGGGTGCTCACCGGTGAGCTGGGCGTGCGGCCCGGGAACCGGGTGCTGCTGCGCGGCCCGAACAACCCCTGGCTGGCGGCGTGCTGGCTGGCCGTGCTCAAGGCCGGGGCGGTCGCGGTCACCACGATGCCGCTGCTGCGGGCGGGCGAGCTCTCCACGGTAGCGGAGATCGCCCAGGTCGATCTGGCCCTGTGCGACTGGCGGTTCGATGACGACCTGCGCGCCGCCGACCTGGGCGGTGCTCCGATCGTCAGGTACGGCGGCCCGGAGGCCAGCGACCTGACCCGGCGCGCCGCGGCCGCCCCGGCCGGGTTCGAGGCCGTGCCCACCGCGGCCGACGACGTCGCGCTGCTGGCCTTCACCTCGGGCACGACCGGGCGGCCCAAGGCCACCATGCACTTCCACCGGGACGTGCTGGCCATCGCGGACACGTTCGCCCGGCACGTGGTCCGGCCGGCGGCTGACGACCTGTTCACCGGGACCCCGCCGCTGGCGTTCACGTTCGGGCTCGGCGGGCTGCTGGTGTTCCCGCTGCGGGCCGGCGCGGCCACCCTGCTGATCGAGAAGGCCAGCCCGGAGGAGCTGGCCGACGAGATCGCCAAGCACCAGGTCACGGTGTGCTGCACCGCGCCGACCGGCTACCGCGCCATGATCGCGGCCGGCCGGGCCGGGCAGCTCGGCTCGCTGCGCCTGCCCATCTCGGCCGGCGAGCACCTGCCCGCGGCGACCTGGCGTGCGTTCCGCGAGGCGACCGGGGTCAGCCTGATCGACGGCATCGGCTCGACCGAGATGCTGCACGTGTTCGTGTCCGCGGCCGACGACGACATCCGGCCCGGCGCCACCGGGAAGGCGGTGCCGGGCTACCGGGCCACGATCCTGGACGAGGCCGGGCGCCCGGTGCCGCCGGGCCAGCCGGGGCGGCTGGCCGTCAAGGGGCCCACCGGCTGCCGCTACCTCAACGACCCGCGCCAGGCCAGCTACGCGCAAGACGGGTGGAACATCACCGGCGACACGTTCCGCCAAGACGAGGACGGCTACTTCTACTACCAGGCGCGCAGCGACGACATGATCGTCTCGGCCGGCGACAACATCGCCTGCCCGGAGGTCGAGGAGGCGCTGCTGGCCCACCCGGCCGTGGCCGAGTGCGCCGTGGTCGGGGTGCCCGACGAGGCGCGTGGCCAGTTGGTCAAGGCATTCGTGGTACTGGCCGCGGATCACCGGGGTGGCGCCGAGCTGACCGGCCACTTGCAGGCGTTCGTCAAAGAAAAGATCGCGCCCTATAAATACCCGCGCGCCATCGAGTTCGTCGCCGCGCTGCCCAGGACCGCCACCGGCAAGGTGCAGCGGTACGTGCTGCGCAGCCAGGCGGCGCAGCCCAGGTGAGGGGGAGCGGTGCGATGCGCGTCGCGGTCGTTGGCGGCGGGCCCGGTGGGCTGTACTTCGCCGCGCTGACGAAGCAGCTCAGCCCGGGGCACACGGTCACCGTGTGGGAGCGCAACGCGGCCGATGACACGTTCGGCTTCGGCGTGGTGTTCTCGGACGAGACGCTGGGCGGCATCGAGCACGCCGACGAAGCCATCTACGCGCAGATGGAGCGGGAGTTCGCCACCTGGGACGACATCGACGTGCACGTGGGCGGCGAGGTCCAGACCAGCGGTGGGCATGGCTTCGCGGCCATGAGCCGGCGCCGCCTGCTGGAGATCCTGCAGCAGCGCTGCCTGGTGCTGGGCGTGCGGCTGCACTTCGGCGCGCCCGCCCCGGACGTGGCCGAGCTCGGCCGGACGCACGATCTCGTCGTCGCCGCCGACGGCGCCAACTCGGCGGTGCGCGCGCGGTACGCGGACACCTTCCAGCCCACGCTGGACATCCGGCACGGCAAGTACATGTGGCTGGGTACCGACAAGGTGTTCGACAGTTTCAAGTTCTACGTCCGCGAGACGCCGTACGGCGTCATGCAGATCCATGGCTACCCGTACGACGCGAAGGCCAGCACGTTCATCGTGGAGATGAACGAGAGCGTGTGGCAGCGGGCCGGCTTCGGTGCGCTGGCCGCCGGTGACCTGGCGCCCGGCGAGTCCGACGAGAAGTCGGCCGGGGTGGTCCGCCGGCTGTTCGCCGACATCCTCGACGGTCACGACGTGCTGCTGAACAACTCCCGCTGGGTCAGTTTCGCCACGGTGCGCAACGAACGCTGGCGGCACGGCAACGTGGTGCTGCTCGGCGACGCCGCGCACACCGCCCACTTCTCCATCGGCTCGGGCACCAAGCTGGCCATGGAGGACGCGCTCGCGCTGGCCGCCTGCCTGCACGAGCAGGCGGATCTCCCGGCCGCGCTACAGGCCTATGAGAATGAACGCCGGCCGGTGGTGCTGTCGACGCAGCGTGCGGCGCAGGCCAGCCTGGAGTGGTTCGAGAATCTGGGTCAGTACACGGGTCAGGACCCGGTCCAGTTCGCGTTCAACATCATCACCCGGAGCCGCCGGGTCACCTACGACAACCTGCGGGTGCGTGACCCCGAGTTCGTCGCCTCGGTGGACCGCTGGTTTGCCCGGCACGAGGGCGCGCGCGGGATGGGCACGGGCCAGGTGCGGCCGCCGATGTTCCAGCCGTTCCGGCTGCGGGACACCGAACTCGTCAACCGGGTGGTCGTGTCCCCGATGGACATGTACGTGGCGACCGGCGGCCTGCCCGGCGACTTCCACCTGGTCCACCTGGGTGGGAAAGCGCTCGGCGGCGCCGGGCTGGTGATGACCGAGATGGTCTGCGTGTCGGAGACCGGGCGGATCACCCCGGGCTGTACCGGGATCTACACCGACGAGCAGGCCGGGCAGTGGCGCCGGATCACCGAGTTCGTGCACCGCGAGTCGCAGGCCAAGATCGGCATTCAGCTCGGCCATTCCGGGCGCAAAGGATCGACCCGGCTGATGTGGGAAGGCATGGACCAGCCGCTACCCGCGGGCAACTGGCCGGTGGTCGGCCCGTCCCCGCTGCCCTACCTGCCCGGGGTCAGCCAGGTGCCGCACGAGCTGACCGGCCGCGACCTGGCCCAGATCCGGCAGGAATTCGCCGCCGCCGCGGCGCGGGCCGACCAGGCCGGCTTCGACCTGCTCGAACTGCACTGCGCGCACGGCTACCTGCTGTCCTCGTTCATCTCGCCGCTGACCAACCAGCGCGGTGATTCCTACGGCGGGTCGCTGGCCGGCCGGCTGCGCTACCCGCTGGAGGTGCTGGGCGCGATCCGGGAAGTCTGGCCCGCGGGCAAGCCGGTCAGCGTGCGTATCTCGGCGACCGACTGGATGGACGGGGGCATCACCGCCGCCGACGCGGTCGTGATCGCCCGCGCGTTCGCCGCCGCGGGCGCGGACATCATCGACGTATCGACCGGGCAGGTCACCCCGGAGGAGCGGCCGGCGTTCGGCCGGTCATACCAGACACCGTTCGCCGACCGGATCCGCAACCAGGCCGGTGTCGCGACCATGGCGGTCGGCATCATCTCCTCCTACGACGACGTCAACTCGCTGCTGCTGGCCGGCCGGGCCGACCTGTGCGTGCTGGGCCGGGCGCACCTGTACGACCCGAACTGGACGCTGCACGCCGCGGCCGAGCAGGGTTACGCGGGGCCGGGCGCGGTCTGGCCGCGGCCGTGGGAGGCGGGCGCCCGGCGGCCGCAGACCGGCCGGGTCGAAGGGCCGAAACCGCGGCTGGACCTGATCCGGGAGGGCCGTCCCGGCACGGCGCACCGGCGCTGGGTGCCGTCCTGAGCGCCGCTTTTCATCAGCGCGGTGCATTGTGCCTCACCGGCGAGGCACAATGCACCGCGCTGTTGCTTTGGGGAGGGGCTAGGCGGTCTCCAGCCGGCCGTCAGTGCCCTTCCCAGTGCGGCGGGCGCCGCTCGGTGAACGCGGCGTGGAACTCGGCGTGGTCCCGGGTGGTCATCAGCAGCGCCTGCGTCATCGCGTCCAGTTCGGTGGCCGCGGCCAGCGGCATGTCCAGCTCGCGGGTGAGCAGCGACTTGGTCTGGGCCAGCGCCAGGGCCGGCCCGTCGGCCAGTTCGCGGGCCAGGTCGGCGACCGCGGCGCCGAGCTCGTCGTCCGCGACCAGCCGGGACACCAGGCCGTAGCGGTCGGCGGTCGCCGCGTCGATGGTCCGGCCGAGCATCAGCAGCTCGGTCGCCCGGCCCAGGCCGACGACCCGGGGCAGCAGGTAGGCCGCGCCCATGTCCCCGCCGGATAGCCCCACCTTGGTGAACAGGAACGCGAACCGCCCGGACCGGCCCACCACGCGGAAGTCCGAGGCCAGGGCGACCACGGCGCCGGCCCCGGCCGCGATCCCGTGCACCGCGCTGATAATCGGGATGGGGCACTCCCGCATGGCCCGGATCACGTCCCCGGTCATCTTGGTGAACCGCATCAGGTCCCGCGGCTCCATCTTGATCAGCTCGCCGATGATCTCGTTGACGTCGCCGCCACCGCAGAACCCGCGCCCCTCGCCGCGGATCACCAGCACCCGGACATCGGTGTGGTGCGGTAGCTCGGCGATCAGGTCGCGCAGGTCGGCGTAGCTCTCGAAGGTCAGCGCGTTCAGCTTGTCCGGCCGGTCCAGGGTGACGGTCGCGACCCCGTCGCTGGTGCCGAACCGGAAGTGCTGCCACTGCTGCGTCAGCCCGGCCGAGGCGCGGAACCGGTAGGACGATGTCATCGGGTGGTTTCCCTGCGTCATCGGGCGGCTTCCCTGCCAATCAGGTCACGGGCGATGATCGAGCGCTGAATTTCCGATGCGCCCTCGTAGATGCGCAGCGACCGGACGTCCCGGTAGAGGTGCTCGAGCAGGTGCCCGCGCTGCAATCCGCGGGCGCCGTGCAGCTGCACGCAGCCATCGACGATACGCTGCGCGGCTTCGGTGGCGTACAGCTTGGCCATGGCCGACCGGCGGCTCTGCCGCTCCGGCTGGTTCGCATGGTCGTAGGCGGCCGCTGCGGCGTAGACGAGCAGCCGCGCCGCTTCCAGGTCGGTCGCCATGTCGGCGATCTTGTGTGCCACCGCCTGCTGGCGGGCCAGTGGCCCGCCGAACACCTGCCGGTCACGCACGTGCTGGATGGTCGCGTCCAGAGCCCCCTGGGCCATGCCGACGGCGAACGCGCCGACGCTGGGCCGGAATAGGTCGAGGGTGCGCATGGCCACCGCGAAGCCCGCGTCCGGTTTGCCCAGTACGTCGGCCGCGCCCACCCGTACCCCGTCGAAGGTCAGCCGCCCGATCGGGTGCGGCGAGATCATCTCCAGGGGCTCGCCGGCCAGCCCCGGGCTGTCTCCGGCCACGGCAAACGCGGTCACCCCGCGGGCGCCGGCCCTCGGCGTGGTGCGGGCGAACACGGTGTAGACGTCCGCGTCCGGGGCGTTGGAGATCCAGGTCTTCTCGCCGGTCAGCCGCCAGCCCGCGCCGTCCTGCGCCGCGGTCAGGGTGAGCGCGGCCGCGTCCGAGCCGGCGCCCGGCTCGGACAGCGCGAATGCGGCGGCCGCCCGGCCGCGGATCACCTCCGGGATCCAGCGCGCGGCCAGTGCGGGCGGACCGGACTGCAAGATCGGGTAGCTGCCCAGCCCCTGCAGCGCGAGTGCCGTCTCCGCCTCGCCGCTGACCTGGGCCAGTGACTCGCGCAGCAGGCACAATTGCACCGCGGCCGCGTCCCGCGGTGGCTCGTCCGGCTGGCCGCCGAACAGCCCGCGCAGCAAGCCCAGCTTGCCCATCGCGGCCAGCAGCGGCCGGTTGACCCGGGGGCCGGCCTGGCCGGCCAGCGGCACCAGGTGCCGCCGGGCGGTCTCCCGAACCTGTTCGGCGTACTGCTGCTCAGCTGCGGTCAGCTGGAAGTCGGCCACGGATGGAGGCCTTCCGGGAAGATTGGACAATCAGAAGCCGCGAATTCTTCACTCGAAGATATAACGATCGTCACCAAGGCACAATATAACGAGACCGCGGCGGCACGGGCGGCGGCGCGGGCGGAGGGCGGCGGCGCGGGCGGAGGGCCGGCAGCGCGAGCGCGGCCGCCCGGGCCCGGCGTGACCTGGCACTCCCTCGTCACCAGCCGGCCGTCCCGGTTATCTTTGAGCAGCTATCGCAGATCGAGGGTCGGGAGTGATCGGGTGCAGTACCAGCTGTCCAGGGTGGTGGCCGGCCCACTGCTGCATCTGCTGTGGCGTCCGAAGGTGACCGGGATGGAGCACATCCCGCCGACCGGCGGGGCCATCCTGGCGTCCAACCACCTGTCGATCGTGGACTCGATCTTCCTCCCGCTGATGCTCGACCGGCCGCTCACCTTCGCCGCGAAATCCGAGTACTTCACCGGCACCGGCTTCACCCAGCGGCTGACCGGCGCGTACATGCGGGCTACCAAGCAGCTGGCGGTGGACCGGGACAGCTCCCGGGCGGCCCAGGACATGCTGGACGCGGCGCTCGCGCTGCTCCGCAGGGGCCAGTTGTTCGGCATCTACCCGGAGGGCACCCGGTCACCGGACGGGCGGCTGTACCGCGGCCGCACGGGGGTGGCCTGGCTGGCGCTCAACTCCGGGCTGCCGGTCATTCCGGTGGCCATGGTCGGCACGGACCGGGTGCTGCCGCCCGGGTCCGCCGTGCCGCGGCTGCACCAGGTGTCCATCCGGATCGGCAAGCCGCTCACGTTCGAGGCCTACCAGGGCGAGACGGCCAAGGGCCGGGCCCGCCGGGCCATCACCGACGAGGTCGTGCAGGCCATCCAGGGGCTGTCCGGCCAGGAGTACGCGCCCATCTACGCCTCGGTGCGCAAAGCGCAGCTCAATGGCGACGGGCCGGGGTCGTCTGCACGGTGAAGACCTCCCCGACGAACTGTTCGCCGTGCTCGGTCCCCTCATATTCGGAGAGGTCCTCGCCGATTCCGGCTAGCCGCAAGACTTGTCCGCCTGGGGCTTGAAAGTAGAGGTGCGGGTCCGGCACTTCAAGTACGGTGACACCGAAGGCGACAATTTTCTGCCTCATTTCTTCGACGTTGTCGGTCTGCAGCTCCAGATAGATCGCTTTTGAAAATCCGCTCTCATCCAGAGCGACGCCCTCGTTCTCGTAGAGAAACGCGATATAGAAGTTGTCTCCCATGCGGAAGTCGTCCTTTTGGTCACCCTCTCTCGTGATCTCGCAACCAAGGACATCACGATAGAATTTACGAATCCTGTCCTTTTCCGCCCGAGGGACCCGAACCGCCGAGTGGTTTCCAAAGATCACCTTGGCCATGACCGCTCCTTTCGAGTCATTCGGTAGCCGCAGGGTTCCGGTGATGGCGCGACGAAGGTTCAGCGCGCCGCCCACGTGTTTAGACACCGCTTCGTTCTCAGTGTGGGCGGTCGTCGCCGAATCTTCCGAACCGAGCCCGTTGGGGTCTGCGGCTGAGCTCCGCCGTGTCGTCAGGCGAGCGGGATGTCGTCCGGGCCGACGGCCGGGAACGACTCCGTGGTGTCCGCCG
Organism: uncultured Actinomycetes bacterium; assembly: GCA_963717125.1. Lineage (GTDB taxonomy): Bacteria > Actinomycetota > Actinomycetes > Streptosporangiales > Streptosporangiaceae > RYN-230. Next base: position 49,470 of record CAVQVG010000015.1, on the reverse strand, counting down.
GGTTCCACGAGTACCGGGGCCGCTGCGCGCCCGGGCTGTCCGGGTCGACGCCGGGCGGCGGGTCCAGTTCCGGGAACGGCCCCCGGTCGATGGCGCCGCGGCGGCCCTGGGTGCGGCTGTTCTCCGCAAACGGCACGCCGCCGGACGGCACTCCGCTGGCTGGCACACCGCCGGAGGGCACTGCGCTGGCTGGCACGCCGCCGGGCGGCACACCGCCGGCGGGCTGGTCGGCGTTCGGCTGGCTGGGGCCGCCGGGCTCCGCGCCCGGATATGGCCGGGGCGGGATCATCCGGCCGGGCGGGACGCCCCGGGCCGGGGCGTCCATCCAGGGCAGTTGGCTCTGGGGCTTCTCGGCCGGCGCCCAGGGCGGGTGGCCTTTGGTCCTGGGCGTGCGCACCGCGTTCAGCCGGTGTGCGGAGCCGAGGGTGCGCAACTGGGGAACCGGGGGATCGGCCGCCGCCGACCCGCCGAAGGCGGGCCCGTCGGTCGGCGCCCCGTCCGCGGACACATCGCCGCCCGGGAACGCTCCACCCGGGAACGCTCCGACCGGGAACGCTCCGGCCGGGAATGCGCCGCCCGTGGGGCTGCCGAACATCGGGACGTCCGCGGCCGCGCTGCCCCGCATCGGCAGGTCGGCCGCGGCGCTGCCGCGCACCGGCAGGCCCGCCGCGGTGGTGCCGAACGCCTGTGGGTCAACCGCCCCGTCGTCCGCCCCGGCACCAGCCCGGCCAGCCACCGCCCCGCCAGCCACCGCCCCGCCACCAGCGCGGCCGGCCGCCGCCCCGCCACCAGCGTGGCCGGCCGCCGTCCCGCCACCAGCCCGGCCGGCCGCCGTCCGTCCGGCCGACGTCCGGCCGAACCCCTCGGGGCCAGCGGCACCGAACCCGCCCTGCCCGAACGCGGCGTTCTGGAACGAGGGCGGCACGAAGTCCGGGTCGTCGAACGGCGCCCGGCCCACGCTCCGCCGCCCCGGCGAGGCCGCCAGGTCCACCGCCGCACCGCCCGGCCCGAACGGCACGCCACCGGGGGCACCCACGCTCGCCGAGGCCAGGTCAGCCCCGTTGGCCGAGTGCGCCCGGGCGGCCTGCGCGGCGGCCTTCAGCGGGGCCAGTTCCGCGTCCAGCCTGCGCCGCTGCCGGGTGCGCACCGTGATCAGCACCAGCAGCGCGAGGAGCAGCAGGGCGGCCAGCCCGAGCACCGGGTAGCGCAGCGCATCCCAGAGGCTGGTCGAGTGCACCTTGACCTTGGGCGCAGCGGGGGGCGTCGGGTTGGCCGGGGAGGCGCTGGACGACACCGAGGAATTGATCTTCGCCGCGGCGGTCAGCGCGGCGGCCGCGTCGACGGTCCCGAAACCGGACCCCGTCCGCCGGCCGCCCTTGGGGTGGAACGCGGTGCTGCTGGTCAGCGCCGCCGTCACCTGCGCCGGGGTCAGCGTGGGGAACTGCGCCCGGATCAGCGCCGCGACGCCGGCCACTACCGCGCTGGCCGCGGAGGTGCTCTTCAGCTTGGCGTACCCGGTCGGCCCGTTGGCCGCGATGACGCCGTTGCCCGGGCCGGTCAGCGTGACGTAGCGCCGGGCGCTGGTGAACGGCGCCTTGGTGAGCCCCTGGCCGAACGCGCCCACCGAGATCACCCCGGGGTAGGCGGCCGGGTAGTTGATGGTGTTGGGGCCGGCCCCGCCGTCCCCGGCCGGGGCGACCAGCACGACACCCTTGCTCAAGGCGAACGTCACCGCGGCGCGTTCCGCCGGGCTGCCGCCGGTGACCGCGGACGTCCCGCCGTTGGCCGCGGCGTTGTCGGCCGCCTCCGCCGCCGGGTCCAGCGGCAGGTCGATAACCTGCGCGCCGTGCCGCACCGCGTACCTGATGCCCCTGGCGATGGCCATCGGCAGGGCGGCCACCGTGGTGGCGCTGGCCAGCAGCGGGTCGTTGGTCTCCAGGGTGACCCGGACCGAGAGGATCTTCGCCTCGGGCGCGACCCCGATGACGCCGTCGGCGTGCCGCGGGCCGTGCCCGTGCCCGGCGATGAGGCTGGCCACGGCGGTGCCGTTGCCCCCCCAGAACGGCCCGCCCGCGGCCCGGCCGGACCCGGTGAAGTCGCGGCCGGTGGTCACCGAACCAGCCAGATCGGGCTGTGTCGAGTCCACCCCGGTGTCGAGCACCGCGACGGTGACCCCGGTGCCCTTACTAGACAGCCAGGCTTGCGTCACGTGCAGCGAACTAAGCCACCACTCATTGTTACGGACTGTGTCCGCGAAGGCGGGGCCTGCCGCCGCAATCGCGACGCAGGATGCTGCCAGGCCCGCGGCAATAGCTGTCGCCGCCCGGCCACGGCGCCGCTGCGTCATACTCCAACCCTTCCATCAGACCCTCGGGCATTCTGCCACGTTCCGGGCACTCGGCGAGGCAGGAGCGAAGGCTACGCAGGTCGGGAGCTGGCCGGCGGCTGCTGTCAGGCGGGCATCGCGGCGGACAGCCGGACGTGCGCGCCGGGCGGCAGGCCCAGTTGCTCGGCCGCGTCGCCTCCATTCACGGCGAGTGAGATCAGCCCGGCGCTGTCGGTGTACGCCACGATTTCGCCCGGCGCCACCGCCGCGAACGTCTCCAAATACGGGATGGTCAGCCGGCGCCGGCCGCAGCGGACCACCACCGGGGAGCCAAAGCCCAGGCCCAGCCGGTCGGCGTCGGTCGCGGCGATGGACAGCTGGACGTTGCCGAACCGGTCCACCGACATCACCTCGCCTTCCGCTTCGCCGTCGTGCACCCGGCTGGTCGGTGAGGGCAATGTCACCAGTTCGGTCACGTCGATCGGGGTGCCCGCGGTCTCGAGGCTGGTGCCCGCGGCCAGGTGCGCGGCTACCGGCGTGAAGATATCCCGGCCGTGGAATGTCGGGGACACCGGGTGCAGCCACAGCTCGCCGTTGGTCAGCTGGCTGGCGGCGGTCGCCCCGCCCAGCGCGGCCACCGCCCAGGACAGCAGGCCGTTGTCCGGCCCGACCAGGATGCACTCCCCGGCCGCGATCGCGACCCCGCGGCGCGCCGTGCCCACGCCCGGGTCCACCACGGCCACGTGCACGGCCGGCGGCAGATAGGGCAGCGTCTGGGCGAGCACCGCGGCGCCCCGGCGGACGTCGCCGGGTGGTACTAGGTGGGTGATGTCGATGAGCCTGATCGCGGGGACGATTCGGGCAGCGACCCCGTGGCAGGCGGCCACGAAGCCGTCCTCGAGACCGTAGTCGGTGAGGAACGTTATGCAGTCATAGGAAGCCACGATGGCTGAGCCTACGCACGCCTGGGCACGGCGCAAAGAGCCGACCTAGGATGAGGCTTCTGGAGGCATGGGGAGAAGTGATGGTGGCGCTGTCCGAACGCGAGGTGCGGGTCCTCGCCTTCGAGCGCGGCTGGTGGCGCTCGCCCGGCGCCAAGGAGCAGGAGATCCGTGACGTTCTGGGCATGACCGCGACGAGCTACTACCAGCTGCTGAACGAGCTGATCGACCGCCCGGAGGCGCTCATGCTCGACCCGGCCTTGGTCAAGCGGCTGCGTCGGCAGCGGGCCCGGCGGCACAAGATGCGCTCGGCCGGCCCGGACCGCGGCGACGGATCCTGGTGACTGGCGCGGAGCGCCGGCCGGGGGCCGGGGGTTCCGGGGGTAGTCCCCCGGGGAAGCAGAGCGGGGGGTCGCCCCCCCGGGACGGCACGGTGAGCCTGCCCGAACCGGCCACGGCGGAGGGCCGCGCCGGGCTGGCCGCGATCCTCGGCGATCCCCGCCGGGCGCTGATCGCGCTGGACTTCGACGGCACGTTGTCGCCCATCGTTTCCGAGCCGTCCGCGGCCCGCGCCCACCCCGAGGCTGGCCCGGCGCTGCGCCGGGTGGCCGCCCTGGTCGGCACCCTGGCCGTGATCACCGGCCGCCCGGCCGCGGACGCCGCCGAGCTGGGCGGGTTCGCGGCCGTGCCGGGCCTGATCGTGCTCGGTCACTACGGCCTGGAGCGGTGGGCGGACGGCACGCTGGACTCCCCGGCGGCCGAGCCCGGGGTGGCCGCGGCCCGCGCCGAGCTGCCCGGGCTGCTGGCCAGCGTGGCTGCCCCGGACGGAATCCAGACCGAATACAAAGGCCACGCGCTGGCCGTGCACACCCGCCAGGCGGCCGATCCGCAGGCCGCGCTGGACCGGCTCCGCGCGCCGCTCACCGAGCTGGCCGCCCGGCACGGGCTGACCGTGGAGCCCGGCCGGCTGGTCATCGAGCTGCGCCCGTCCGGCATGGACAAAGGTCAAGCCCTGAAGACCTTGCTGGCTGAACGCCACAGCGGCTCAGTCATGTACGTCGGTGACGATCTGGGTGACCTGGCCGCCTTCGGCGCCGTGCGCGCGCTGCGCGCCACCGGTATCCCGGGACTGACCGTGTGCAGCGGCTCGGCCGAGGTGTCCGCGCTGGCCGCCGAGGCCGACCTGGTGGTGGACGGGCCGGACGGCGTAGTGGCCCTGCTGAACGGCCTAGCCGATTGTGTATCCCGGGGGGGTGACCCCCCGGACCCCCCGATCGCCGCTCCGCGCCGAGGCCGCTAGCGCGGCCGAGGGTTCGGGGGATTGAACTCCAGCACCGCGAGCACGCCGCGGTGGTCGGTGCCGGGGATGCGCATGGTTCGGGCCTCGTGCACGACGCAGCCGTCCTGCGAGCCCAGCACGTGGTCCAGCCGCATCAGCGGCGGATAGCGCCGGTCGGCCGGCCAGGTGAAGCCTGGCCAGTGCCGCTGCTGAGCCGCGTCGGCACAGTCCACGAACCCGGCCGAGAGGATGTCGCGGAACACCCGGTGGTCCCGGCTGGCGTTGAAGTCCCCGGCCACCAGGTGCGGGCCGGCTGCCCCGGTCAGCGCGGACCTGATCGTCTCCAGATCCCGCTGCCAGCGCCGATCCTGCCGGTTCACCGGGGCCGCCGGGTGCACCACGGTCACCGTCACCGGCTGGCCCGGGGCCGGCTCGATCCGGGCCTGGGGCGCCGCGTTCTTCATGTCCGGCATCGGGGCCAGCGGTGTGACCGGCCAGCGGGTCCACAGCCCGGTGCCGGCTGACCCGGGCCGCGGGTCGACATGGCTGAACGGCAACACCCCGGTTACCCCGGCCTGCTGCATACCGCGCAGCCAGTCCGCGGTCATCTCCTGTACGGCCAGGATGTCCACCTGGTGCAGCCGCAGGCTGCGCAGGACAGCGTCGGCGTCCGCCCGGCCGCCCTTGACGTTCAGCGTCAGCACGCGGAGGTGGCCGGTGCCGCCGGGCTGCCGGGCCGGCCCGGGCGGCCGCCGGGCCGGGCGCTGCCACCAGGCCAGGATCAGCGCCGGGATCAGCAACGGGAGCAGCAGCCACCAGGCGGCGGCGGCCCCCACGGCGGCCCCGGCGATGGCCAGCAGCGCGCCCACCGGGGCCAGCGCGGCCAGTCTCGGTCCCGGGCCCGGCGGAGCGCCGCCGCGCGCCCGGGCGATCAGGACAGGCAGCGCGGCCGCGGTCAGTATCAGGGCCACCAGCCCGGTTGCCGCGGTCCCCACCCCGATCCCCCAGTACTGGCGGCTCTGCCAGCTCAGTAGCTCACGTTGTCCGGCTAGCAGCCACCGGCCCGTTCCCGTCACCCTCACCGGCCACTCGCCCGGGCCGCCGGCCCGGGCTCGCTAGCCGGTCGGACAACGCTCGCTGGGCATGTGCGCAGCGCGGCCCAGGCTAGCAGGCAGCGTGCTGGGGCTGCGGCTGTCGTGTCGGGGGTGATACCGTCAGGCCCCGGTGCGCTTGGGGGGCGGCGAGGAATGCATGGAGCGGCCGGTGAGTAAGTCCATGCTCTGCGGGTGCGGCCATAGCCGCGACGCACATCGTCATTACCGCCGGGGCAGCGAGTGCGCGCTGTGCGACTGCCCCAAATGGTCTCCGCGTGGCTGGGTGCGGCGCCTGGCCAGCCTGCTCACCCGATAGTGACCGGCGCTACCGCGAGCGCGGCCGCAGCCCGGCCAGCCGCCGCGGCCGCCACCGGCTGCGCGGCGGGCTGACTGGCTCGCTGGGCGCACCGCCGGTGTCCAGCGCGTCCAGCTGGGCCTGCAGCCAGGCGGTGGGCGGCAGCGCGGCGCCGGCCTGGGCCAGGGCGGCGCGGCGGCGCTGACGCTCCGCGTCGGGCATGCTCAGCGCCTGGTGCAGCGCCTCGGCGGTCTGGGTCACGTCGAACGGGTTGACCAGGAGGGCGTCCTGGCCGAGTTCCGCCGCCGCGCCGGCCTCGCTGGACAGGACCAGCACGCAGCCGCGGCCGGCCAGGATCGGGCCTTCCTTGGCTACCAGGTTCATCCCGTCCCGGATGGGGTTGACCAGCAGCACGTCGGCGAGCTGGTACGCGGCCAGGGAGCGCGGGTAGTCGTCATTGACCTGGAGGATCAGCGGGTCCCAGTCGTCGGTGCCGAACTCGTCCACGATCTCCGCGGCCATCCGCTGCACCCGGCCGGTGTACTCGCGGTATTCCGGCAGGTCGTGCCGGGACGGGTAGGCGAACGCCAGGTGCGTCACCTGGCCCCGCCACTCGGGATGGCTGGTCAGCAGCTCCCGGTAGGCGGCCAGGCCGCGGACGATGTTCTTGGACAGCTCGGTGCGGTCCACCCGGACGATGAGCTGCCGGCCCTGGGTGCTCTCGCTCAGCACCGCGACCAGCGCCTGCACGTCGCTGGCCGCGCCCCGGTCGCGCAGCCCGGCCGCGTCCACGCCGAGCGCGTGCACGCCCACGGTCGTCACATGCCCGCGGTGCCGGACCGCCGCTGCCCCCGGGGCCACCTCGGCGCCGAGGAACTCGGCGCAGCAGGCGACGAAGCTGTCCGCCCAGCGCTGGCACAGGAACCCGGCGTGGTCCGCGCCCAGCATGCCGTCCAGCACCTCCCGGCCGACCTCGGCGGGCAGCAGCCGGTAGTAGTCCGGCGGCGCCCACGGGGTGTGCGAGAAGTGCGCGATCCGGACGTCCGGGCACTGTTCGGCCAGCATCCGGGGGACGAGCGGCAGGTGGTAGTCCTGCACCATCGCCTTGACAGTAGGGCTGGCCCGCCGCTCCGCGCCGAGGCCGGGCGGGCCCGCTTCTGCGGCGCCCTTGGCCAGGGCGGCCGCGAACGCGGTGTTGTAGCTGCGGAACGACTCCCACTCGCGGCGGAATGCCAGGCCGAAGCTGGGCTGGTCCGGCGTGTCGTAGAGCATGTGGTGCACGAACCAGAGGGTGGAGTTGGCCACGGAGTTGTACGCGCGCTGGAAGGTGGCGGCGGGGATGTCCAGCATGCGCACCGCCGAACCGGCGCGGTCGCCGACGCCTGCCACGCTGCCCAGGTCGATCAGGCCGTCTGGTGTGCTGCGCACCGCCGCCCGGTCAGCGTCGCTGAGCGCCGCGCACACCCATAGCACGGACGCCTGGCCGGCCACCGACGCGAGCCCGGAGACCAGGCCGCCCGCCCCGCGCCGGGCGACCACGGACCCGTCGTCAGCCAGGGTGAACGAGACCGGCCCCCGGTTCGAGGCGATCAGAACCCGGGCGTTGCGCTCGTCCACGGTCATGCAGGCGAGGCTAGCCTGGCTGGCCACCGAGAACCGCCGCAGCATCGGTTACAGTGTTGAACACAACTTCATAGCGCTCATCCAGAGGGGTGGAGGGATACGGCCCTGCGAAGCCCCGGCAACCATCACGTTGGGTCCGCCGCGAGGTCAATTCCCGCGTGACAGGTGCCAAGTCCGGCCCGCGGCCATCCGGCCGCTGGGGCAGATGAGGAGAAAGGCCTCGCCACGTGAGCACTTCCCAGCCCGCAACACCCTCCCGCTTCGGTTACGCGACCAGTCTCGGTTGCCGGGAATGCGGCCAGACCTACCCGCTCGGTTCCACCCACGCCTGCGCGATGTGTTTCGGCCCGCTCGAGGTCCGCTACGAGTACCCGGCGCTCGACCGGGCGGCCATCGAGGCCGGACCAGCCAGCATCTGGCGTTATGCAAGTTTGCTGCCGGTACCGCCCGACGTGGCCAGCACGCCCAATACCGAGCCCGGCTGGACGCGCCTGGTGCGGGCCGAGCAGCTCGCCCGCGAGCTGGGCATGCGGGCGCTGTGGGTGAAGGACGAGCGGGGCAACCCGACGCACTCGTTCAAGGACCGCGTGGTCGCGGTGGCGCTGGCCGCCGCGGTGGAGCTGGGCTACAAGGTGCTGGCCTGCCCGTCCACCGGGAACCTGGCCAACGCGGTGGCCGCCGCGGCGGCCCGGGCCGGCATCCGGTCCGTGGTCATCATCCCGGCCGACCTGGAGCCGCAGAAGATCGTGGCCAGCGCGGTCTACGGCGGCACCATGGTGCCGGTGGACGGCACCTACGACGACGTGAACCGGCTCGCCTCGGAACTGGCCGACGACCGCGAGGACTGGGCGTTCGTGAACGTCAACGTGCGCCCGTACTACGCCGAGGGGTCCAAGACCATCGGCTTCGAGATCGCCGAGCAGCTCGGCTGGCGGCTGCCCGCCCAGATCGTGGTCCCGGTCGCGTCCGGCGCCCAGCTGGTGAAGATCGACAAGGCGTTCCGCGAGCTGATCGCGCTGGGCCTGCTCGAGGACACCCCGTACCGGGTGTTCGGCGCGCAGGCCACCGGCTGCTCGCCGGTGGCGGCCGCGTTCCGCGCCGGGCACGACGTGGTGCAGCCGGTCCGGCCGTCCACCATCGCCAAGTCGCTGGCCATCGGGAACCCGGCCGACGGTCCCTACGTGCTGGACGTGGTGCGGCGCACCGGCGGGGTGGTCGCGGACGTGGATGACGAGGCGGTGGTGTCCGCGATGCGGCTGCTGGCCGCCACCGAGGGGATCTTCGGCGAGACAGCGGGCGGGGTCACCCTGGGCGTGCTGCGCAGCCTGCTCGCGTCCGGGCAGCTGGACCCGGCGGCCGAGACGGTGATCATCAACTCGGGGGACGGCCTCAAGACGCTGGACGCGGTGGCCGATGGGGCTCTGGGCGTCGCCCCGATCCGGCCCACGCTGGACAGCTTCCTGGCTTTCGAGGCTGGTCAGCCGGGGGCGCAGTCCGGTTGAGGCGAGCCGGGGCGACCCGGCACTATGAAAGCCGTCAGCACCAGTTTCGAGAGGCAGGCTCCTGGCATGACCGTGTCCGTCCGTATCCCCACCATCCTCCGTACGTTCACCGGGGGCGCCGCCGAGGTCCCGGCTGACTCCGGCACCCTGCGTGAGGTCATCGCCGGCCTGGACGCCGCCTACCCCGGCATCGGCGGCCGGATCGTGGACGACACCGGCCAGCTGCGCCGGTTCGTCAACGTATACGTCGGTGAGGAGGACGTGCGGTTCGCGCAGGGACTGGACACCCCGGTGCCCGCTGGCGCGCACATTTCGGTCATCCCGGCGGTGGCCGGCGGCTGAGCGAGCTGGCCCGGCTGAGGCGTAATCCCCTTTGTGGCGGGGATGCGGCAAGTGCCCATACTGGCGCTCCGGCCAGCCGAACTCGCCCGGTCGCGTTCGGGTGGTAACACGTCCCGCAGGCTCATGGCACGGGGTAAGGTCGTTTCCGGTCGCTGTCGGTCGGCGAGTTTGGCAAGCCGGTCTTGTCCACGCCTAGCCCGCGCCGCGATCGACGGGTTCTGCGGAGGCAAGGGTGGAACCCGAGGCCCGAGCGGAGTTAGGGAGTTGTTTGGTAATGGCTCAGGGCACCGTCAAGTGGTTCAACGCGGACAAGGGCTACGGCTTCATCGCGGTCAACGGTGGCAGGGACGTGTTTGTGCACTTCTCCGCCATCCAGATGGATGGCTACCGCAGCCTTGAAGAGGGGCAGCGGGTCGAGTTCGAGATCACGCAGAGCGATCGCGGCCCGCAGGCGGAGGCAGTCCGGGCTGTAGGAGCATAGCTCGCTCAGTTTGGTCGATGGCCCGGCTTCCCGGTAACGGGGCCGGGCCATCGGGGCTTTCCGGGCCGGGTTGCCCGCCGCTCAGCGCGGGCCGGCTACGCCGTGAGCGGAAAGCACCGCGGATGGCCGCCGTGGGCCTAGGGTGACCGGCGACTCGGCTTGCACTCTCCTGCCGAGAGTGCTAAACAAGGCGTTGGCACTCTCGGCATGAGAGTGACAACTCCAGGGCGGGAATCGGGGCGATGAGGCTTCGCCGGCGGCAGGAAGGGACTGTCCGTCGAAGGAGCCGTCCGTCGCGGGCGTCGGCCCGGTTTCACACACGTAAGCCACCAAGTCCTGGGAGGACTGGAGCCTATGGCAGCCAAGATGATCGCGTTCGATGAGGACGCGAGGCGCGGCCTCGAGCGCGGTATGAACCAGCTCGCCGACGTCGTGAAGGTAACCCTCGGCCCGAAGGGCCGGAACGTGGTGCTCGAGAAGAAGTGGGGAGCCCCCACGATCACCAACGATGGCGTGTCCATCGCCAAGGAGATCGAGCTCGAGGACCCGTGGGAGAAGATCGGCGCCGAGCTGGTCAAGGAAGTCGCCAAGAAGACCGACGACGTGGCCGGTGACGGCACCACCACGGCGACGGTGCTGGCGCAGGCGCTGGTCCGTGAGGGCCTGCGTAACGTCGCGGCGGGCGCGAACCCGATGTCCCTCAAGCGGGGCATCGAGGCCGCGGTCGAGCGCGTCAGCGAGGAGCTGTCCAAGCTGGCCAAGGACGTGGAGACCAAGGAGCAGATCGCTTCGACCGCCTCCATCTCGGCCGGTGACGCCGCGATCGGCGAGATGATCGCCGAGGCGATGGACAAGGTCGGCAAGGAAGGTGTCATCACCGTCGAGGAGAGCAATACCTTCGGGCTCGAGCTCGAGCTCACCGAGGGCATGCGCTTCGACAAGGGGTACATCTCGCCGTACTTCGTCTCCGACCCGGAGCGGATGGAAGCAGTCCTGGACGACCCGTACATCCTGGTGACCAACTCCAAGGTGTCGGCCAACAAGGACCTGCTGCCGCTGCTCGACAAGGTGGTCCAGTCGGGCAAGCCGCTGGTCATCATCGCCGAGGACGTGGAGGGCGAGGCCCTCGCGACCCTGGTGGTGAACAAGATCCGCGGTCTGTTCAAGTCCGTCGCGGTCAAGGCGCCGGGCTTCGGCGACCGGCGCAAGGCCATGCTCGGTGACATCGCCATCCTCACGGGTGCGCAGGTGATCAGCGAGGAAGTCGGCCTCAAGCTGGAGAACGCCGACCTGGACCTGCTCGGGCGGGCCCGCAAGGTCGTCGTGACCAAGGATGAGACCACCGTGGTGGACGGCGCGGGTGACTCCGAGCAGATCTCCGGCCGGGTCAACCAGATCCGGGCCGAGATCGAGAACACCGACTCGGACTACGACCGGGAGAAGCTGCAGGAGCGGCTGGCCAAGCTGGCGGGCGGCGTTGCCGTCATCAAGGCCGGCGCGGCCACCGAGGTCGAGCTGAAGGAGCGCAAGCACCGCATCGAGGACGCGGTGCGCAACGCGAAGGCGGCCGTCGAGGAGGGCGTCGTCGCCGGAGGCGGCGTGGCCATCCTGCAGGCAGGTGCCAACGCCTTCAAGAAGCTCGAGCTGACCGGGGACGAGGCGACCGGCGCGGCCATCGTGCGCCGGGCCGTCGAGGAGCCGCTCAAGCAGATCGCGGTGAACGCCGGCCTTGAGGGCGGCGTCGTGGTCGAGAAGGTGAAGACGCTCTCCGTGGGGCACGGGCTCGACGCCGCGTCCGGCGAGTACGTCGACATGTTCAAGGCCGGGATCATCGACCCTGCGAAGGTGACCCGGTCCGCGCTGCAGAACGCAGCCTCCATCGCCGGCCTGTTCCTGACCACCGAGGCAGTGGTGGTCGAGAAGCCGGAGAAGGAGAAGGCGCCTGCCGCGCCCGGCGGCGGTGACATGGACTTCTAAGTCCACTAGCCAGGAGGGCGGTCCCGGGAAACCGGGGCCGCCCTTTCGCGTGTGCACACAGTGCGTGCCGCGCCGGTATCATCCGCGTTGCGACATTGATCGCGCGCCAGGCTCCACAATGTGATGATTCCGGGGGATTATCTAGGCATGAGGCGCCGTTCCCCCAGGCAGCCGAGTGCGGAGCAGATGATCCGCGAATATCTCGGCCAGGTGTCGACCGCGGCCACCCGCAGGCTGCCCAAGGGCGACCGGATGCTGTTCGTGGGGCGGACCCGGGCGGCCATCGAGGCTCGGGTGGGCCCACTCGCGTCGGCCGACGCGGACGCGGTGGCGGCGGCGCTGACCGCGCTCGGGGATCCGGACGACCTGGCCGCCAAGGAGCGGGAGCGGCTGTACAGCGCGCGGCGGCGCGGGTCCCCGGCCGCGCCGCCCACGCTGTGGAAGCCGCCAGGCAAGACCAGCCGGCGGGACACCCCGGCCGCCAAGCCGCCGCGCAGCGGCTCGGCTGGCAGCGGCTCGGCTGGCTCGCCGCCACGCCGGTCGCGGCCGTGGCCGTACCGCAGGTCAGAGCCTGAGGGCCCGGCGCTGCCCGGCCCGGAGACGCCTGATTCCGGTACCAGTTCCGGGGCGGCCAGTTCGGGGCCCGCTGGTTCGGGGCCCGCTGGTTCGGGCACGCCGGGTTCCGGGACGGCAGGGTCCGGGACGGCGGCGGGTGGCGGGAGCGGATCGGGGTCACCCGGGACAGAGCCGGCCGCGCCCGGCCGCCCGGTGCACATTCCGGCGCCCCGCCAGCCTGAATCATCCGGGCCGACGGTTGGCCCGGGGGCGCCTCGTCAGGCTGAACCGCCCGGGCCGACGGTCGGCCCCGGGGCGCCTCGTCAGGCTGAGCCGCCCGGGCCGACGGTCGGTCCCGGGACGGTCGGACCAGGTACGGCCGGCTCCACCGACTGGCTCGCCTCGCAGGGGACGGTCGGCCCGGGCATGCCCCCTGGCGCCGCCGGGACAGGCGGGCACAACGGGACCGCTGCGCCGGGCGCACCCAACGGGACCGCTGGGGCGGGCACGCATAACGGGACCGCTGGGCCGGGTGCGCTGAACGGCACCGCGCATAGCGGGCGCAACGGCACCGCGCCGGGTGTCCCAGCACCGGGCAGCCAAGAGGGCGAGCCCGGCACGGCCGCCGGGGCCGAGACGTCCGGGCCGCCGGCCCAGCCGGGAGCGGCACCGGCGGACGGCACCAGCCCGCTGTCCATCGTGCCCGGCCTGGACACGGCCGGCCCAGCGGGTGACGAGCCGGAGCGACGGAAGTTCGGCACGCCTGCCCCGCTGACCGAGGCGTGGGCGCTGGCCCGCAAAAACAAGCTGGAAGCGGTGACGATCATCGTGCTCGGCGTGGGCGGGCTGCTCTACCCGTTCCCGCTGTGGCTCATCGGCGGCATCGTCGCGCTGCGATCGCGAGAATGGGACAAGCGCGATAAATGGCTCGCGCTGGCCGGGCCGCCCGGCTTCGCGGTGATCTGCCTGATACTGCTTGGGATATCCGGCGGCGGTAGCTTCTTCCACGCCTTCGCGCAGGCGACGCATCAGTTCAGCCTGCTGCTCCGGGTCGGCTCCGTGCTGTGCGCCGGCTACCTGGTCTGGCGGCTGCGGCGTGGCCCACGGCGCGGGAAGACCCCGCCGTGGCTGCGCCGCCGCTGACCCTCAGCTGGCTCCGGCTAAGCGGCCGCTGACCGCTCAGCTGGCGCTGCGGTGTCTGATTTTTCATGGTTAGCGGTGATTCTGGCCGGGTATACCCGCCCGTGCGCTTGGCACCAGACGACCGAATGCGATCGTGGTGTGCAGCCCCGGTGCATCAGCCGGGGGCACCTGCGCGGTCTACGGCAGCCACCACTGCCGCAGGCCTCGTGGGACCGATAACCTAGGGTGGCATTTCCCCATGCGCTCACCCCGCCCGCTCTCTCTGCGTGAGGTCTGGTCCGTGCCAACTGGCAAGGTCAAATGGTATGACGCCGACAAAGGGTTCGGCTTTCTCACCCGCGATGACGGCGGTGAGGTCTTCGTGCACTCCACGGCCCTGCCGTCGGGAACCACAGCGTTGCGGCCTGGCCAGCGCGTCGAGTTCGGCGTCGCCGAGGGCCGCCGGGGGGTGCAGGCGCTGCAGGTCCGGCTGCTCGAACCGCCGCCCACCGTGACCAAGATTCCGCGGAAGAACCCGGACGAGATGGTGGTCATCGTCGAGGACCTGATCAAGCTGCTGGACGGGGTATCCGCCGCCTACCGGCGGGGCCGTCACCCAGACAGCCGGGACGGCAAGAAGATCGCCACCGTACTCCGCGCCGTAGCCGACGACCTGGAAGACTGACCCTCAGCCGGTCTCCGCCTGCGCGGGTGCGGCGGCGCCGGCCGGGTGGCCGTTGCCGGGGAGCAGTACCGAGACGTCCAGGCCGCCGGCTGGGCGGGCGCGGGCGATGACGTCGCCCTGGTGGGCGATGGCCACCGAACGCACGATGGACAACCCGAGCCCCGCGCCGGCCGGGCAGGCCGCCGGGTCGCACAGCCGCCGGAACGGCTCGAACAGCAGCGGGGCCAGATCCGATTCGATCTGCGGGCCGCCGTTGGTCACCGCGAGATAGGCCGCGTCGCCGCGCATCCCGGTGGCCACCTGGATCCAGCCGCCCGGCTGGTTGTGCCGCACGGCGTTGTCCACCAGGTTGGCCACCATCCGGTCGAGCAGCACCAGGTCGCCGTTCGTGGGCGCGGCAATCAGCGCGGTCTCCACCCGCAGCGACCCGGCCCGGATCGCCGGGCCCGCCGCGTCCACCGCGTCCTCGGCCAGCACGGCCAGGTCAGCCTGCTCCCGGGACACCGGGCCGCGGTCACTGCGAGCCAGCGTGAGCAGGGCCTCGATCAGCGCCTCAGCCCGGTCCACGGCCGTCGCCACCTCGGCGGCCATGTCTTCCAGCTGGGCCGGCGTCCGGTCCGGCTTGGCCAGCGTGACGTCGATGGCCGTGCGCATCACGGTCAGCGGGGTGCGCAGCTCGTGCGAGGCGTTGGCCACGAACCGGCGCTGGCTGGCGAACGCCGCGTCCAGCCGGGCCAGCATCGCGTCGTAGGTGTCGGCCAGTTCCTTCAGTTCGTCGTCCGGGCCAGCCAGGCTCAGCCGCTCACCCAGGTTCTCCTCGGAGGCGCGGCGGGCCGCGCCGGTGATGGCGTGTACCGGCCGCAGCGCCCGCCCGGCCACCAGCCAGCCGACCACCGCGGACACCACGCCCATCAGCCCCAGCCCAGCCAGCGAGTAAACCAGCAGCTGGTGCACCGCCACGTCACGCTGGCTGGCCGCACCCGCCTGGACACCCTGGGAGTAACCCTGCTCGCACTTTATGAGCAGGCCCTTCTGGTAGGTGGGCAGTAGCCCGTTCTTGTACGCGGCCTCCACCTTGCCGCACTGGCCTTTGAGCTTCGCCTCCGCCGCGGTCGCCGACGTGGGGCTGACGGTCTTGTCGGCCGACGTACTCAGGCCGCGCACTACGAACACGTAGGTGAAGGCCAGCAGCATGGCCGCGGCCAGCAGGAACAGCCCGCTGTAGATCAGCGTGAGCCGGAGCCGGATGGTGCGCCGGCCGGGCCGCCAGGCCGGCCAGCCGGGCCGCGTCATGGCATCCGCAGCCGGTAGCCGCTGCCGATG
Source organism: uncultured Actinomycetes bacterium (assembly GCA_963717125.1). GTDB lineage: Bacteria > Actinomycetota > Actinomycetes > Streptosporangiales > Streptosporangiaceae > RYN-230. The sequence continues at coordinate 33,925 of CAVQVG010000015.1, read as the reverse complement.
ACCGTCTCGATCAGCGGCGGCTCGCCGAGCTTGCGGCGCAGCCGGGTCATCGTCACCGACACCGTGTTGCTGAACGGGTCAGCATGCTCATCCCACACGTTCTCCAGCAGTTCCTCGGCGCTGACCACGGCGCCGTCCGCGCGCAGCACCGCTTCCAGCACGCCGAACTCCTTCCGGGTCAGCGACAGTGGCCGCGGCCCGGCTGGCCCGGTGCCGGGCCCGGTCCACGGTCAGGTCGCCCCGGGTGAGCACCGGCGGGGTGGACGGGGTACGCCGGGACAGCGCCCGGACCCGGGCCACCAGCTCGCTGAACGCGAACGGTTTGGGCAGGTAGTCGTCGGCGCCCAGGTTGAGCCCGTCCACCCGGTCCTCCACGGCGGCGGCGGCGGTGAGCATCAGGATCCGGGCCGGGGACGGCCCGGCGACCAGGCCCGCGCATACCGCGTCGCCGTGCACCCGGGGCAGATCGCGGTCCAGCACGACCACGTCGTACCGGTTCAGCCCGGTGACCTCGATGGCGGTGGCCCCGTCGTAGACCACGTCCACCGCCATGCCCTGATCACGCAGCCCCTCCGCGATCCGGTTGGCCAGCGCCTTCTGATCTTCCACTACCAGCACGCGCACGGCTCCATGGTGCCCCAGCCGGCGTGACAAGGACATAACAGCGGCAGCGCCAGCTGCCTTGTCCCGGCCAGGCCAGGCCGCGCAACCGGGCGGCCGGCACCGGGTAGGACGGGGCGTTCTGTAGCGGGGGTGTCATGGGGAGCGGCGTAGACCTCTGGCTGTTGCACAGCAGCGCGATCAGGGAGGTCGACGATGAGAACCAGGGGCCGCATGCTGGCGCTGGGGCTGCTGGCCGTGCTCGCCGCCGGGTGCGGCGGCGCGGCCGCGCCGGCCACGGTGCCCAGCCTGAGCGGGGCCAGCGGTGGGCAGGGCGGGAGCGGCAGCCGGGCCGCGGAGCTGCGCGCGGCCGCGCAGTGCATCCGGCAGCACGGCGTGCCCGGTTACGCCGACCCGGTGCTGACCGCGAGCGGCGCGGTGTACAGCGACACCCGGAGCATCCAGGACGCCAGCCCGGCCGCGCTGAGCGAGGTGCGCGCGGCGTGCGGGGCGCTGATGAGCCGGGCCCGGCTGAACCCGGAAAGGGAGCCGCCGGCCCCGCCACAGCTGGTGCAGGCCGGGGTGCATTCCGCGGAGTGTGCGCGCGCGCATGGGCTGCCGATGATGAAGGATCCGACCGTCCGGACGACGTACACACCGGGGCACGGGTTCGGCTTGTCTGCGGACGAGGTCCCGGCGGGCGGGAAGCTGAGCCAGGGCTTCCAGGAAGCCGTGCACGCCTGCGGGCGGCTGTTCGCCGCGGAGATCCGCGCTTCGACGCTGGCGAGCCTGGGCAATGACGGCTGACCGGCGGCTCGGGTGGCGGCGGGGGTTGCTGACCGGCGGTTGCGTGCTGGTGCTCGGCGGCGCGACGGGCGGGCTGGCGGTGACGCTGGCCGGGCGGCCCGCCGCCGCGGCGGGCGGCCAGACCCGGCTGACGACCGCGCCGGTGGTGCGCACCGGGCTGGTCAACACGGTTCAGGTGAGCGGGACGCTGGGGTATGCGGGCCTGGTCACCGTGATCAACCAGACGGTGGGAACCGCGTACACGGCCCTGCCCCAGCCCGGGCAGGTGGTCCGCCGCGGCGGCCGGCTGTACGAGGTGGACGGCAGCCCGGTGCTGCTGTGCTACGGCGCCCGGCCGGAGTGGCGCGCCCTCGCGGTCGGCGTGCCGCCTGGGCCGGACGTGGCGCAGCTGGACCGGAACCTGATCGCGCTCGGCTACGCCACCGCCGCCACGCTGACCGTGAGCGACAGCTACACCGACGCCACCGGCTACGCCGTGGCGCGCTGGCAGGAGGCGGCCGGGCTGCCGGTGACCGGGACCGTGCCGCTCGGCCAGGTCGTGTACGCGCCGGGCGCGCTCCGGGTTAGCGCGGTGCCGGCAGGCCTGGGCGGGCTGCCCGCGGCCGGCGGCGCCGTGCTGACCGCGACGTCGGACCGGCCGGTGGTCACGGCGCAGCTTCCGGTGAGCCAGGAGTACCTGGTCCGGCCCGGCGACCGGGTCACCGTGACGCTGCCGGACGGCAGCACCACCACGCCGGGGGTGGTCACCTCGGTGTCGGCGGTAGCCAGCGCCGGGGCGGCGGCCAGCGCGTCGCCGGGGCCGTCCAGCGGGCCAGCCAGCGCCGGCCCCGGATCCTCCGGCGGGGGCGGGTCCGGCGGCTCGGACACGGTGCCGGTGACGGTTCGGCTGGCGCAGCCACGGCTGGCCGACCACCTGGACCAGGCTCCGGTCACCGTCAATATCGTCAGCGCCCGCGCCGACAACGTGCTCGCCGTGCCGGTGAACGCGCTGGTCGCGCTCGCCGGCGGCGGGTACGCGGTGCAGGTGGTTCATGGGCGGACCGCGCGCCTGACCGCGGTGCGCACCGGGCTGTTCGGCAGCACCCTGGTCCAGGTCAGCGGGGCCGGGCTGCGGCCCGGAACGCTCGTCGAGGTGCCGGCGCCGTGAGCGAGCCGGAGGGGCGCGGCGCCGGGCCGGTGCTGGAACTGGCGGGGGTGAGCAAGGTTTACCCGGGGACGCCGCCGGTGACCGCGCTGGGCGCGGTGGATCTGCGGATCGGGGCCGGGGAGCGGCTGGCGGTGCGCGGGCCGTCCGGCTCCGGCAAGTCCACCCTGCTGCACATCCTCGGCACGCTGGAGCGGCCGACCACCGGAGTGGTCCGGGTGACGGGCCGGGACGTGTCCGCGCTGTCCGACGCCGAGCTGTCCGCGGTGCGCGGGCACCGGCTCGGCTTCGTGTTCCAGCAGTTCTTCCTGCTCGATCACCTGGACGCGGTGGACAACGTGGCGCTCGGCCTGCTGTACCGGGGCGGCTCGGTCCGCGACCGGCGGCTGGCCGCCCGGCAGGCGCTGCACCGGGTCGGCCTCGGGCACCGGCTCGGCCACCGGCCGCCGCAGCTGTCCGGGGGTGAGCGGCAGCGGGTGGCCATCGCCCGCGCGGTGGCCGGGCGGGCGGCCGTGGTGCTGGCCGACGAGCCGACCGGCAACCTGGACAGCGCGACCGGCGACGGGATCATCGCGCTGCTCAGCGAGATCGCCGACGACGGCACGGCGGTGGTGGTGGTGACGCACGACGCCGGCGTGGCCGGCGCGATGGACCGGGAGGTGGAGATGCGCGACGGCCGCATCCTGGCCGACCGGCCGCGGCTGGGGGTGGCCCGGTGACCGCCGTGGCGCCCCGGTCCCGGCTGCGGCCGCAGGACACGATCCGGGCCGGGGCCGGATCACTCCGGTCCCGGGCCTGGCGGGCCGCGCTGTCCGCGCTGGGCGTGGCCATCGGCATCGGCGCCGCCGTGGCCGTGCTCGGCGTGTCCGCCTCGTCCCGGGCCAGCCTGCTTCGCGAGCTGGGCGCCGAGGGAAACCTGCTCACCGTGGGCGCCGGCACGGACATCACCGGCTCGCCCGCGCCGCTGCCGGTCACCGCGCCCGGCATGATCGCACGGATTCCCCCGGTCGAGTCGGTGTCCGCGGTGGGCTACGTGCCCGGGGCGATAGTGCGCCGGACGGCCGCGGTGCCGGCCGTCAACACCGGCGGCATCTCGGTGCTGGCCGCGCAGACCAGCCTGCTGCGCACGCTGGGCGGGCAGGTGGCCCGGGGGGCGTTCCTCAACGCGGCCACCATCCGGTTCCCGGCCGTGGTGCTCGGCGCGGTGGCGGCGCGCACGCTGGGGATCAGCCGGGTGCCCCCGGGTACCCAGGTCTACCTGGGCAGTCAGTACTTCACGGTGGTCGGCATCCTGCGGCCGGTGCCACTCGCCCCGGAGATCGACGAGGCGGCGCTGGTTGGCTTCCCGGTGGCCGATTCGCTGTTGGGGCTGGGCGGCCACCCGACCGAGATCTACCTGCGGGCCCAGCCGGATCAGGTGCAGGCGGTCGATCTGGTGCTGCCGTTCACCGCCAACCCAGCGTTGCCCGAGGCCGTCCAGGTCAGCCAGCCGTCCCAGCTGCTCGCCGCCCGGGCGCAGGCCAAGTCGGCGCTCACCGGGCTGTTCCTCGCGCTCGGCGCGGTCGCGGTGCTGATCGGCGGGGTGGGCATCGCCAACATCATGGTGATCTCGGTACTGGAACGCCGGACCGAGATCGGGCTGCGGCGCGCGCTGGGCGCGACCCGGCGTCAGATCGGCGCCCAGTTCCTCACCGAATCGGTGCTGCTGTCGGCCATCGGCGGGGTGGGTGGGGTCGGTCTCGGTGCGCTGGCCACGGTCGGCTACGCGCTGGCCGCCGGGCAGTCCGTGGTGCTGCCTGTTGCCGCGGCGGCCGGGGGCATCGGGGTGGCCGTGCTGGTGGGCATGGTGGCCGGCGTCTACCCGGCGGCCCGGGCGGCCCGGCTGCCGCCTACCGAGGCGCTGCGTTCTGCGGCGTGAGTGCCGGTCTTCACTTCGGCTGCAAACGACCGCCATTCAGCGGGGGTGAAGACCAGCGCTGGCCCGTGCGGGTCCTTGGAGTCACGCACCGCTACAACGCCGGGGATGTTGCGGGCAACCTCGACGCAGTTACCGCCGTTGCTGCTGCTAAAAGCTGACTTGCGCCAGTCGGCGCGGCTCAGGTCCATTGCTCTGCCACTTTCTCGACCAACTCCGCAGAAGCGCTGCGGGAGAGTGCCTCCGACTTGATCGCTTCCCAGGCCGCCCGCACCGCAGCGACTCCTGTGTCACTTTCGACCACCGACCCGTAAGGCGACCGCGTCCTGCAAGACTACATCCGGGCCACCGAGCGAAGCTGGCCAGCACTAACGGCCCGCGCAGCCCTTCATAAGCGCCCACCGAACGCGGAACCACCTGCAGACAATGTTCGGCCGCTGGGCCATGCCCGGCAAGGTGGGACGCCTGCTCGTGCATGATCATCACGTCACCGACCGGGCGGTGCAGCACGCCCTCGTCCAGCAATACCCACAGCGTTGGCGGCTTCTCCCGGACGAGGATCACCTGGCGTTCCAGCCGCGCCGCCACCATCGCCTCGAATTCGTCCTCGGTGACACCCATGCGGGTGCGCAGCAGTGTGCGGGCATATGCCTCGGTCTGGAGCAGCCCAGGCACGATGAGTGGCTCGAAGCAGCGCAGTTCGACAGCTTCGGCCTCTTTGCCTGGCCACTCCCGGAACCAATCCGGGTAGGCCGGCATCACCAGCAGGGATTCCCGCAGCCGCTGGAACGTGCTGGGCAGCCCGAATGCCTCGTCCGCTTTCTGCGCGTGCATCTCGGAGGGGCGGACCGTGCGGCCTTCCAGCTTGCCGACCACCGACTGGCTGTAGCCCATCCGGTCGGCTGTCTCGGCCTGCGTCCAGCCGCGAGCCTCGCGTTGCGCCTTTAATTCTGCGGCGAATGCCCGCACACCGATCGTGGGCGCGTCGTCCTCCGGCGGAGGCGTCATAAATTCCCCCTCGCTCGCATCGGCTCTGCCACCCACCTCAGCGTAGGCAGCCGGTAGCGGCAGGTTACGCCCGCGAGGCAGCCTTGCACATGCGCCGCTCGGTAGGGCGCACCGCACGTCCTGGCGAGGAGGACACAGAATGAACCAGCCGACGGCCGGCGAGCACCCGGACGGCGATGCCGGCCGCGACGTGGCGGCGCGGTCAGCGCAGCGCCGGATCCTGGACCAGGTGGCCGCCCGGGCGCCCGGCCACCGCCTCACCGTCGAGACCTGGCCCGGCCGCCCGGATCGCTTCGTCGCCCGGGCCATCACGCCGACGGCCCGGCCCTACCTGGTCGTCACCGATGACCTCAACGAGCTGTCCAGCGCGCTGGACCTCCCACCCGCCATCGCAGGGACCGGTGATGAGAAGCCTTGACCCGATGCGGGATGACGCCCGGGCGCGTCTGCTAACTGTGCGTGGTGATCCGTGTGTACCGCGATAGCATCGAGGCGTACAGGTTCGCTGAGCGCGCCATGAGCAGCTGGCAGCGATACGAGGGGGATGCCTTCCTGGGCAGCGGGTGGCAACGTTCTCAGCTACGCGGCGGCTGGAAGAGAGCAGCTGGATGGAATGGAAGGTCGTCTCGCTGCGACCGCTGTATACCGACGAGTGGCTGGACATCCGCATGGCCGACGTTGAGCTGCCTGGCGGCCGTCGTCTCGCGCACCGGATGATCTGCACCCCGCCCGGGGCTGGTGTGGTCGCCGTCTGCGACAACCATGTCTTACTGATCTGGCGGCACCGGTTCATCACCGGCAGCTGGGGCTGGGAAGTCCCGATGGGGAAGGTCGAAGACGGGGAAACCGCCGACCAAGCCGCCGCGCGTGAGTTCGAAGAGGAAACGGGCTGGCGGCCAGGACCATTGCGGCACCTCATGTCGGTCCACCCCACGCCGGGCCTGTGCGACTCCGTGCATCATGTCTACCGCACCGACGAAGCCAGCTATATCGGGCCGCCCACCGACGGCTTCGAGTCCGAGCGGATTGCGTGGGTGCCGCTCACCGAGGTGCGTTCGCTCATCGGCAACGGCGAGATGGTCAGCGGCACCACCCTGGCCGCCTTGCTGTACATCCTTACTCAAGGCTGACTCTGGCCGGAGACCCCACTTTCCGGTCGGCAGGTAACGCTGGACGCGCGGTGCGGACACGGTCGGCGCCGGACGGATAGCGCCCGTTCAGCGGGTCGCGGGTTGCGGGGTCATCCGGCGGCCGCTCAGGATGCGCCGCCGCCGGGCCAGGATGAGGGCCACGGTGGTGGCGGCCAGGCCGGCTGCGGCCACGGCCAGCCCGGCGACCCCGCTGTTCGTGATGGATATGGCCAGCCCGGCCAGGCCGCCGACCACCCACGCCAGCTGGTGGATGGTTTCCGAGGCGGCCAGCACGGAGGACCGGATCTCTTCCGGTATCTCCCGCTGCACGATCGAGTCAAGCGCCAGCTTGGCCAGCACCTGGCCGGAGGCGGCCACCAGGGCCACGATCAGTGCCGCCCACAGCCCGAAGAACACGGCGCAGGCCGCGGTGACCACGGTCGAGATGCACAGCATCGTGAACATGATCACGTGCGGCGCCCGGGCCCGCAGCGTGGCCCCGATCCCGGTGCCGATGAACCCGCCGGCCCCAGCGGCCGCGATCATCTCGGCCAGCGCGACCTTGTCCGAGGTGCCGGCGAAGTGCACGGTGCGCAGCAGGAAGGCCAGGAAGAAGATCATGTAGCCGGAGAAGGCGCGCAGCGCCGCGTTGCCGCGCATCGCCTCGCCGACGATCGGGCCGACGCTGCGCAGTGTCGTCGCCCACCTGGCCTGCTTCAGCCCGCGTCGGGCCGCGGCTGGGCGATCCGTCCCGGCGTGGCCGTTCGGGGCGTGGCCGGGGTGGCCGTTTCCTGCGTGCCCGGCCGTGGGTGCCTGGTGTGGCTGCGGGCCGCCCTGGTGCGGGTAGGGCTGGTGCGGCTGGGCGTAACCCGGCTGGTGCGGCCGGGCCGTGTGCGGGTCGGTGGGGTACTCGCTGGGCCGGTACGGGTTGGCGCCATGGGCCCCGGCTCCTTGCGGTCCATTGGGTCCGGCTCCGTGCGGCCCAGCCTGGTGGGGGCTCGCCGCGGGCGGCTCGGCGGCCGCCGGGGTGGGCGCCTCGTCGACCTGGTTGGGCAGCCGGATGCCGAGCGCGATCGCGGCCAGGTACACCACCGTGCCCACCCGCAGCACCCAGGCACCGCCGGTAGACCCACCGCCAGCCAGCAACGAGATGCTGCCGGCCGCCGCCACGCCCAGTGCCGACGCGATCAGCGCGGCCAGCGAGATGCGAGCGTTGGCCGACACCAGCGTGATCTTGGCCGGGAGCAGCCGCGGGGTGACCGCGCTGCGGGTCACCCCGTACGCCTTCTGCAGCACGAGCACGCCGAACGCGGCCGGCAGCAGCGTGACGGTGTCGTTGTGCTGGGCCGCCCCCGCCATCCCCCAGCAGAGCAGGCCGCGGGCCAGCAGGGTGCCCAGCATGATGTACCGGCGGCCGTCCCGGACCCGGTCCAGCATCGGCCCGATGAACGGGGCCAGCACGGCGAACGGGGCCATGGTGATGAGGAGCGTCAGCGCGATCCGGCCCCGGGCCTGGTCCACCGAGGTGCTGAAGAACAGCGTCCCGGCCAGCGCGACCGCGACGAACGCGTCGGCGGCGGCGCCCGCGGCAGTGAGTTCGAGAAGCCGGTCCAGCCCGGTCCGGTCGGCGCCGGACGCCCGGGTCAGCCGGCGGATGACCCGCTCGGTGCCGCGGGCCGTACTGGCCCCCGCGTGCCCGGCCGTGCCCAGACCCGATGCGAAGCCACGGGCCGCCCGCCTGGCTCGCGGCCCCGCACCGGACTGTCGCATGCTCCAAGTCTCTGTCATGACAGGCCGTGCCGCGACCTGACCTTGAGCGATGTTTCCGCACGTGTCGCGATCAGGCGTTACCGCGAAGTGCCCGAGCGCGTGGTCCCGGCACCTGTGCGTGCGGAAAACCTCGTCCACGTCATGCGACCAGGCGATATTCGTTGATTATTCACGCTCACCACGACGGTCGGCCGACTGTGATGACGGCATCCCCTCCAGTTCTGGGCCGCAGCCCGAAACGCTCGCGCCTTCGCGGTGACGTGATGAATACGGCATTGCACCCAGGCGGCCACGTTCCGCCCCTAGCCGTTTGAACGGTATATGTGGACCGCCCGGAGGGCAGGTGAGTTTGTTCGCCACGCTCCGGTTTCTAGAGGGCTCGTTAATGTCCTCAGGCCCAAGTGGTGAGTCTGCGATGCACAGTATGGTCATGCCCTGCCTAGCAAGTTTCTCGTCCCGCAGCACATGGGCCACGCTGCGTCGGCGAACCCCATGTCCTCTCGTCGTTGTTCGGCCGGCGGAATAACCGCACATGGTGGGCTATACGACCAATGGGTTCCCGGACCGTGACGTGGGGTCCAAGGTCCGTCCCTTGATGCCCGTCATGCAGCTTCTTTCACTCAGCACCCCATTCTTCCGGTACAGTGTGCCCGGCTCGTGAAATTGGCCCCTTATATGACGCTCGGGTCGTACAGGCAGCACCGCTAGGTGCCTTTAGTCGAGGCTTTACCAGAGATTTACTGACGGCGCGCAGCGAGTCAAACACGCGACGTATTGATATGGTAACTTTCCGTTGTCACCCCGCAGGCTCGCAGTACGAGCTAAAACACGTCCTTTAGCGCTGATCAGCGCGGCACTGCCCCACGGGCCGCACCCGTGGGGCAGTTCCTGAGTTGTCTGTCGCGCATATCAGGAGAGGACTCCTTGAGCACAGAGGATCTCTTTCGGGCTGCCTGCGGTTGTGTCTCTCCGCACAAGTGCGGGGAATCCGGACGAGGATGTTATAACAGCGGCAACGCCCCCCGATTTACCGTTGCAGCTGACGGTATGCCCGTCGGCAACGGCACGGCAATGCCAGTGCTGGAAACGCCCATTCCGCAGCCCTCGCCGCTCATGCCGATCAGCGTTGAACGGGTCAGGCCGACGCCCGGACCGCCGACCAGGCGACGGGCGCGGTCACCGGCCGCAGCCTGGCCGCTGGCTGTTGTCCTGTGTGTCCAGGCGGCGCTGTCCTTCCGTCTGGTCAGGGCCAATACGGCATACCAAGATGAGGCCCTCTACCTGTGGGCCGGTCACCTGGAGTGGGCTCACTGGCTGAGCGGCACAACCTTTCCGCTCTACCCCGCCTACTTCTCTGGCGCCCCGGCCCTCTATCCGCCGCTTGGCGCGCTCGCGGATAGCGTGGCGGGCCTGGCTGGTGCACGGATCTTGTCGCTGTGCTTCATGCTCGCAGCGACCACCCTGTTGTGGCCGACGGCCTCGCGGCTCTACGGCAGGCGCGCGGCCTTCTTCGCGGCCGGGCTCTGGGCGGTGCTGGGCTCGGCGCTCAAGCTGGGTGCCTTCGCCACCTACGACTCCATGTCGCTGTGCTTGATCGCGCTCGCCGTGTGGCTCCTGGTCCACGCGGGGCAACGGCGAGACGAGACGCGATGGATTGCCGGGGCTGCGATAGCTCTTGTACTGGCCAATGCGACGACATACGCATCTGCCCTATTCGATCCCGTCGTTGTCGCGATAGCGATCATCCACGCACAGGCGCAGTGCGTCGCCAGGAAGGTAGCAGTTTCGCGGGGCGTGCCCTAGCCGGTTATGTCACCGCTGGCGCGATCCTGCTCGTGACGATCGGAGGCGGCTACTACGTCACTGGGATCGGGCAGACCACTCTGACCCGGGCGCCGGGTACCGACGCTCCCCTGCACGTGCTGAGCAATTCCTGGTCCTGGACCGCGCCCGTCGCGGTGGCCGCTCGGCGGCGTGATCGTCGGTCTTCTCGCAGAGCGGCAGCGGCATCAGACGGCTCTGCTGGCCGTCCTGGCTACCGCGGCGTTCCTGGTCCCGCTCGAGCAGGCACGGATTCACACTCTCACGTCTCTTGACAAGCACCTGGACTTCGGCGCCTGGTTCGCCGCGATGGCAGCTGGATACGCGGCTGACAAGCTGCTCACCTGGCTCCGCCCGCGCTGGTTGAGCCTGCTTGCCACCGGGATGTGCGCTGTGGCCCTCGTCCTTCCCGCCCGGCAGGGTGCGGAGTTGAGCAGTGCCTTCTTCAAGTGGCCGAACGCGACAAAGTTCGACACGGTCTTCGGGCACATGGCGAGGGTCCACCCGGGCCGCTTCCTGGTCGAGTCTCCGTCAATCCCCGAGTACTACCTTCCCATCGGCAAACGCTGGCAGTTGTGGTCGAACACCCGGAGCATCATGCTGCCGACCGGCCACAGCATCAGTGTGCATGTCGGTGCCGAGGGCGACCCTCGGGTTTACGCCCGGTTCATAAGGCGGGACTACTTCAGCCTGGTCGCCCTGAACTTCCTTTCGACGCAGGGCCTGGATCACCGCATCGCGGCCGACCTCAATGGCAACCACTCTTACCGGATTGTCGCGCATGTGCCCTACGGAGTCAGTTATTACACCATCTGGGCCCGCATCCAGGCGAGGGCGGGCCAGCGGTGACCGCCACCGCGGTGGGAATGCACCGCAAGACATGCTTGGTGCTCCCGGAAGCGCCGGATGACGCCGAGAAATTCTCCTATATGGGCAGGTCCCTTCCCTACCTGACCTCTGCGCTCGTCATCAGCTTGGTGTTCGTGGTGCTGGCCCAGTTGCTGTTCGAATTGCGCAACCTCGCGATCGCGTGGCCGTTCATGATGTATACCTTTATCTACTTCGCCTACCAGGCGCTGAGCCTGCCGGTGAACTTCGTGGGACGCAGCTTCGACGTCAGTCGGCACGTCCGCAAGGTGCAGGAATGGCGGCCGGCCTGTACCCTTCTGTGGATATTTTCCTGCCCATCTGCGGCGAGCCCATCTCGGTTCTGCGCAACACATGGCTCGGGGTACGTGACCTTATCGACAGCTATCCTGGGCAAGCCCAGGCATTCGTGCTGGACGACGGCCCCGGAGAGGCGGAGGTCCACAGGCTCGCCCAGGCGATCGGCCTCACGTATCTGCGCCGTCCGAACGTCGGCCACCACAAGAAATCAGGCAACCTCGCGTACGCGCTCGAACGCACCTATGGTGAGCACGTTGTAATCTTCGACGCAGACTTCCGCCCGCGCCCGGACTTCCTGGCCGAAACCCTTCCTTATTTGGACGACCGGGTGATCGGGCTTGTCCAGACACCCCAGTACTTCCGAGTCAACAAGAACCAGACCTGGGTCGAACGGGCGGCCGGTGCCACGCTTGAGGTCTTCTACCGCGCGGTGCAGGTTTCCAGGGACCGTTTCGGGTCCGCGCTGTGCGTCGGCTCCAATGCCGTGTACCGGCGGACCGGGCTCACGGCCGCCGGGGGTTTCACTGAGATCCCGTATGCAGAGGACTCGCATACCGGCCTGGACATGCGTTACGCCGGATATCAGCTCGTCTATTTGCCGGTCGTCCTGGCCGCCGGGGTGTGCCCATCGATGATGGATTCATTCATGCGCCAGCAGTACCGCTGGTGTTGTGGAGCGACCTCACTTATCTGGACCCATCACATGTGGCGTGTCCCGATGCCATGGAAGGCACGACTCCCCTACATGGCCGGGTGGCTGTGGAACCTTACAACCGCTATCCGTACCATCGTATTGCCGCTCATGCCGCTCACCCTGCTGGTATTCGCACCTGACCAAGTTCAGCTCCGGAACTGCCTGCCGCTTATCCCGGTGCTTATAACAGGCCTAATCCTGTACCCTCTGTGGCACAACGCCCGCTGGTCTTTCCACACGTGGCCGCTCTCCATTGCGGTTGGCTGGGCGCAGGCCATCGCCATCTGGGATTACAGCTGGGGAAGGGTCATGTCCTGGGATCCGTCGCGCAGCCCTAAGGACACCTCCCGGAGATTCCGCAGGGCTGTCTGTGCCTGGAACGGCACCCTTGGCTCACGTGGGTAGCCTCGTCGTATGGCGCCTGACGCAGACCCATTCCCCCCGCTTCGTGGCAGCCGGACTACTGGGCCTGGTGTACCTCGCAGCAGTCGCCCGGGTGGTCTTCCCCGGCAGAGACGCGGCGTGACCCTTCCCTGGCACCGCTTCATTCTCCCTGCATACCTTGCGCGTGCCGCCTAGGGGCAATCACGATTCTTGCTCAGAGCGCGCGCATGGCACACCGCGACCCTTTGCGGCCGACCCAGTCTGGCGCAAGACATCAGGCCCGTGACCATGCATTTCCGGAGGCAGAATGGCCGCGCATACAAGCAGGCTACGCAAGCTGGTCACCGCAGGATTTCTTCTGGCGGCAGGACTGGCCGGGCTGGCCATGCTCGCCTGACCCAGGCGAATGATCACGGTGGCTGGGAAGAGGTCTGGTCCAGCAACTTCGATGGCCCCACCGGTCACTGGATCAACAGACGTTACTGGCGCTACCAGATCCGTAAGACGATCATTGGTAGTGATGAAGTTGAGGTCATGACAGATTCCCCGAAGAACGTTTATCTTGACGGGGATGGTGACCTAAACATCACCGCCATACACCAGGGCGGTGAATGGACCTCCGGACGAATCCAGACCGTGCGCGCATTTACCCCGCCGGCTGGGGGTGAACTCCGGGTCATCGCGTCGCTCCGGCAGCCCGACGTTGCAAACGGGCGTGGCTACTGGCCCGCGTTCTGGATGCTCGGCCGCGGCTCGTGGCCTGCCTACGGCGAGATCGACATCATGGAGGACGTGAACGCCATCAGCGAGCACTCCGGCGCGCTGCACTGCGGTAACCTGACAAAGATCAATGCTGACGGCACATTCGGGCCATGTCATGAGCACCGCGGCCGGGCGAGCGGACTACAGCGCTGTCGCGGATGCCAGACCGGGTATCACACCTACGGTGTGATCATTGACCGGCGCAATACTGCTGACGAGCCGATCCGCTGGTATCTCGATCATCGGGAGTTCTTCAGCGTCAGCGAGCATGAGGTAGGCTCGGAAGCCTGGAATACCGCAATTGACCACGGCTTTATGATTATCTTTGATCTCGCGATCGGTGGCGCTTTTCCTAACAGCCAATGCTCCTGTGTGACTCCCATGGCGAACACCTCATCCATGGGTACCCTCCGGATTCGTGACGTCGCTGTCTACGAGCGCTGAACAGACCCCACGTGCTCTCCGCTGTTGCACGTTGCGGCAAAGCAGCGCCTCCCTGCCCCGGTGGATCACCTGAGACAAGGAGGCGCTGCCTTGTGGACTTCTTTCCCGGTGCCGTGTGCACGGCGTGGGCTAGCTGTGGTAGCTGAACGAGGTGGTGCCCAGCCCAGCGCCGCCTTGCCAGATCTCGAATCCCGCCTGCACCGAGTAGAGGTAGAGGGATGTCGGGAAGTTACCGTAAGTTGCCGCGGCGCGGGAGATCGCACCCAGGTCCAGCCCCGTTACCGAGGTCGTGCTCGCGACCCGGACGAAGGTCACAATGGTATGGCTGGTTCACCCTGAAGTGATGCCGACGCGAACGTTGTAGCTGGCGCCGCCGATCGACACGCCGAGGCGACGACCTGGCCCGCGGGATAGGGGTTGCCTGAGCTGTTGAGCCAGACCATCACCTCGGCGCCACCAGTCCAGGAGCGGGAGGTGGCGGATATGCTGTAGGCGAGGTCATAGGCCGTGTCGTACTTTCCCGAGGCGGCCGCCGTCGTGGACCAGTTCGTCGTGGGATCACCCATGGCGGACAGCTGGACGGGCAGGCCGGAGGTGGACAACGTGGTCCCGATGTTGGGGTAACCGCCGACTGAAGAGCCAGAGATGGCCGATTGGGACACGGTGAAATCGGGACCACCATCTGTCGCCACGCACAGCGGCGCACCGGACCCCCACTCGTCGGTCGAGACGTAGTAGTTGCCGGTGACCTTCGTGGTCACGTAGGGAGTGTTATTAGGGCTCGTGCACAGCTGTGATGCCGCGCTGGCGCCGATGCCAATCAAGAGCACGATGGCACCCGCTGTTGCGGCGGCCACGGTCAGTACTGTCAGGCGGAGGTGAAGTTTCATCGTCGGTTCCTTCGAGTGGTGGCCGTGTGCCCGAGGCTGTTGGCGAACGTTCGGCCTGGCTGAGGCCAGGTCTGTCCTGGTTTCAGCGCATGATTTCTATTGACGGCACTTACGCTGCCGGATCGGAGAACGCCGGAGTAGAGCTGAATGCACCGTCTGACCTGGGCGTAACTAACCGGGCCGAATGTCACATGGCTATGCGTTGCTAGCTGATTCGTAGGTGGATGACGGCGAGCGCACGGTCGGCGCTCTCCCCTCCAGGGCGGCTTGACCAGCGCGAAAGCGGCCGGAGCTAATCGACCTTCGTCGCGAGTACGGCGGGCTGCCTTAGGTCTAAAACTGGCGTGCTTTAGGCAGTTAGGTTGGGTGACGTAGTGGCATCCCCCGTCCTCCGGGCGTGCTAGTGGCGGGCGGCCAGGAACACGCTGATCTCGGCTACCAGTCGTTGGTGCTGGGTCAGCGGCGCTAGGTCACCCGGTCGATCAGCTCGAACTGGGAGCCGGGGATCAGGAAGTGCATGTACTCGGCGAGGGTGGCCGGGGCGACGTGGCCAGACCTGCTGTGCACATCAGGTCGGCCCGGCGATCTGGGCAGCCGATGGTGACAGCGAACCCGGTCGTGGCTTCGAATTGGGCCTTCATCGCGTACCGGGGTCGGCGGTATAGCCGCGCAGCCAGGCAGTTAGTACGGTCGGCGGGCATGCCGAGCGGTCGGCACCGCAGGCGAGCAAGAACCCATACAGCCTCGACACGCTCGGCAGCCGTCGGCGCAGCGTCCGGGCCGACACTCCGCCGGCGTTCGGCCCCGCTACCTGAAGGCGGCCTTCCCCACCGGTGCGCTGTCCGGTCATGAACGACAGCACATCGGCTGGGCGGACCCGCCGCGGCGTCTTCTTTACCGCGGTAAAGGCCAGCACCGTATTCGGCCGGTACCGCCCGCCCAGGAACTCCAGGTACTCATCCAGCAGCGGCACCCTCAGCCCGTCCACAAGATCCCCGGCCGCATCCCGACCGGATGACGCGGATGACGGCAGCTGGCATGAAGGCCCCCAATCCCCATAAGGACAGGCATGTCAGCCTGCCAAGATCCCTATGAAGATCACCCGCATATCATGCAGATCCGGTTGACGCTGGCGAACAGGGCAGCCTGATCTGCGGGACTGGGCTGGTGATCGTTTGGGGAGTCGTCAGCCGCCTGACGCTGGGGCGGCGGAGCCATGACTATGGAACTGCAGGTCAGGCTGCTTGTGCGGACGCTGTCCGTGCCTGTCCGTGGCGCCAGCCGTTTCGGGTCCTTGGCGGTACGGACATATAGCGGACAAGCCCGGTTATTCACATGATCGTTAAAATAGTTTGGCCAGGTCAGCGGCCATTTCGATGGGTCGGGTGAAGCGGTCTGTAAAACGGTCGGCTTAGCCTAGTGGGGACTATCGGGTTGGCCCGCCGGGGCAGACTCGGGTCCGGTAGCGCCCAGCGGGTGAGCACTTGCTTAGCCATGTATCTGATGCCTGAACGTAGACCGTGCCCCCGGGGCCGCGATGAGGACAAGACCGCTGATGGGGTGGCGTGCCCGCTGGTACCTGGCGTGAGCACTGAGCGTCATTAGGCCGCTGGCGTCCTTCTCCGTGCTGCCGCTGACATCTAGGTGCCGGGTGCGGGAGGTGGCAGTGCTGTTCGCTGGTGATGGCTGGTCAGAAGATCACCATGATGTCGAGGTGCATGACGGATCGGGCCGGGTGCTGCGCTGGTCTGATGCCCTCCGTGACTCGATGTCAAGCGGCAGTTCGCGCATCGCCTACCGCGTCGAGGATCTTGGATGCCGATTTGCGATCGACGGCGCTCTCGATGGTCGGCGCATCGCCGAGGCCGAGGATGTGCCCCGTCGCCTCCAGGGCTTCGATGTCCCTACGGCTAGCCCCGGACCGGGCCAGGGCGTCGCGCGGATATCATCGGGCGGGTAGCCAAGTCGTAGACGCACGCACTCTGCCTCTTCAGGGCGGCAGCGCCCGGCGAAGAACCGGCCAGGGGCCGACGGGTGATATTAACCGCACGAGCGGTGCGTGGATGGGGGAGAATTGCTCACCGTGAGCCCACTGCGCGGAAGAACCAAGGAGCCGGACGAGGCCTGTGCGCAGGCCGTCGATCTGGCGCGGGCGGCCGCCGAAGAGATGGCGGCCCCGGCCGGGGTTGGCGAGCACCTCGCCACCACGGCGGACGGTGATCGCGTGGTGACGCATATGTTCCGGTCCCTGGACCCGGCCTACCACGGCTGGTGCTGGGCCATCACCGTCGCCCGCGCGTCCCGGTCCAAGCATGTGACGGTCAGCGAGGGCCTGCTGCTGCCCGGGGCGGAGGCCATCCTGGCCCCGGACTGGGTGCCCTGGCGGGAACGGCTGCAGCCCGGTGATCTCGGGCCCGGCGACCTGCTGCCCGCCGCACCGGACGACGCGCGGCTGGTCCCGATGGCGACGCTCGACGGGGACGACGGGCTCAGCGACTGGGGCGAGTCCAGCTGGGCCGTGCCCGGTGCGGAACTGGCTGGCCTGGCCACCGCCGAAGACGAAGACGAAGACGACGACACGGTGGACGCGGAGGACTTCGAGGACGCCGACGGCACAGCCGACGATGACGACCTCCCGGCTCGCGCCAGGGCCACCCGCCTCGCGGCCGAGGCCAGGGCCAGCGCGGTCCCGGACACCGTGCCGCTCCGTGCCCGGGTGCTGTCCGCCATCGGGCGCGATGACACCGCGCTGCGCTGGTACACCAGCGAGCACGGGCCCAAGACCCCGCTGGCGCACGCGGCCCCCGGGCTGTGCGCGGGCTGCGGCTTCTTCGTCCGGATGGCCGGCCCGCTCGGGCAGGTGTTCGGCGTCTGCGCCAACGCCTACGCGCCGGATGACGGCCGGGTCGTCGCCGTCGATCATGGCTGCGGCGCGCACTCCGAGGCGGTCTTCGCGCCCTCGGCGGAACAGCCGCTCCGCCCGGTCATCGACGAGCTCGGCTACGACCTGGTGGACATGCCCGGCGTCTCGGTCGAAGAGACCGTGTTCGAGTCGCTGGAGCACAACTAGCCGCAGCTACCCCGCCTGGTCACCGCCAGCCCGGACCTGGGCCTGGGCTTCGGCTTGGGCGCGGCGCTCGGCTGCCCTGGCCCGGGACCGCTTCAGCCGGGGCACGTACCACAGCCCGAACAGGCCCATGCACACGCCGACCGAGCAGGTCCACACCCACCAGCGCTGGCTCGGGGCCAGGTGCTGGCGCAACACCAGCACGCTGATCAGGCCGATCACCCAGGCGCCGGTGATGACCGCGGTAACCAGCCGGTCGTTCGCCTCGAGCGGCGACGGCGCGGGACGAAGTTTCCTGGTCACCGGTCCAGGCTAGCCCCCGTTCGCATGGTGTACTTGTCCCACACCCCCTCGGGGTGCCCACCCGTTCGCCTTGCTAACGGTTTGACGGAATGCCGCCGTGCCGCATATCGTTAGCAAAAGTAATGACTCAGGCTAATCAAAATGACGTCCACACCGACCAGGTCCGACGCGGGCCTGGCAACAACGCTCCGGATCTCGGTGAGCCGCCTGGCCCGGCGGCTGCGGGTCGAGCGGATCGCGCCCGGGCAGGTGGAGCCGGTGCTGTCAGACACCCAGTTCGCCGCGCTGGCGACGCTGGAGAAGCAGGGCCCGATGAGCCCGGGCGAGCTGGCCAGTCACGAGCGGGTGCAGCCACCATCGATGACCCGCGTCATCGCCGCGCTGGAGGAATGGCAGCTGGTCACGCGGACCGCGCATGCTACCGACCGGCGCCAGGTCGTGCTGACCGTGACCCCAGCGGGCCGGGAACTGGTGGTCAGGTCGCGCCGACGCCGGGATGCCTGGCTGGCGAAACGGCTGAACGAGCTGACGCCGCAGGAGCGGGCGACGCTCCGGGCGGCCGCCCCGATCCTGGAGAAGCTCAGCCAGTCCTGAGCCAGCCCGCCAACCACGGGCGGTCCCGGCTGCGCACCTTCCGGTCGCTGGGCACCCGCAACTACCGGCTGTTCGCCACCGGGCAGGTCATCTCCAACAGCGGCACCTGGATGCAGCGGGTGGCGCAGGACTGGCTGGTCCTCGAGCTCACCCACGGCAGCGGCACCGCGCTGGGCATCGCGACCGGGCTGCAATTCCTGCCCATGCTGGTCAGCCCCTGGGGCGGCGCGATCGCCGACCGGTACCCGAAGCGGCGCATCCTGATGCTGACCCAGTCAGCCATGGGGCTGCTCGCGCTCGTCCTGGGCTTGCTGGCCATCACCGGCGCGGTCCGCATCTGGCAGGTCTACGCGCTCGCTTTCGGCCTCGGCCTGGCCACCCTGTTCGACAACCCGGCCAGGCAGGCCTTCGTGACCGAGATGGTCGGCCGGACCGATATGCCTAACGCCATCGCGTTGAACAGTGCCATCTTCAACCTGGCGCGGATTGCCGGGCCTGCCGCTGCCGGGCTGGTCATCGGCGCGGTCGGCACTCCGGCTGCGTTCTTCGTCAACGCCGCCTCCTACGTCGCGGTGCTCGTCGGCCTCAAGCTGATGCGGCCCGATGAGCTGTACCCGGCCACTCCGGTGCCAAGGGCCAAGGGCCAGCTGCGCGAGGGGCTGCGTTACGTGTGGTCCACGCCGGCCCTGCTGATGCCGATGGTGCTGATCTTCTTCGTGGCCACGTTCGGAATGAACTTCCAGGTGACCAACGCGCTGATGTCGCGGCAGGTGTTCCACACCGGGGCCACCGCGTTCGGCATCGCCTCAGCTGTGTTCGCGGCCGGCGCCCTGGCCGGCGCGCTGCTGGCGGCCCGCCGGGGCAGGCCCGGGCTGCGGCTGCTGGTGATCGCCGCGTTCGCCTTCGGGGCGCTCGAAGTGGCCACCGCGCTGATGCCGTCGTTCTGGCTGTTCCTGGTCCTGCTGGTACCGACCGGGCTCACCCTGCTCACGCTCAGCACGGCGGCCAACTCGGTGGTCCAGCTGAGTTCCGCGCAGGACATGCGCGGCCGGGTGATGGGCCTGTACATGCTGGTCTTCCTGGGCGGCGCCCCGTTCGGGTCGCTGCTGGTCGGCTGGGTGGCCGAGCAGTTCGGCCCGCGGATGAGCCTGCTGGCTGGGGGCGTCATCTCGGCCGTGGCCGCGGCGGTCATCGGCCTGCTCGTGGCCCGGCGCCGAGGGGTTGGCGTGCTGCGCGCGGTGCACCCGCGCGAACTGGCCCGGTTGGTCGCCTGAGCCCGGCGGCCCGGAGATGCTACGAATGACCTATGCGGTTGTTCGTCGCGGTGGGCATCCCGGATGAGGTGGCCGGCGAACTGGAGGGAGCGGTAGCCCCGCTCCGCGAGGCCTGGCCCGACCTGCGCTGGACTCACCGCGAAGCCTGGCATCTCACGCTGGCCTTTCTCGGCGAGGTGAATGAGGTCGTCGTGGCCCGGCTGATGCCCCGGCTGGAGCGCGCCGCGGCGCGGCATCCGTCGCTGTCCCTGGCGCTGGGCGGGGCAGGCACGTTCCCCGGCGCGGCCCGGGCCCGGGTGCTGTGGACCGGCGTGCACGGGGAGCGGCGGGCGCTGGCCGCGCTGGCCGACTCAGTAGCGGCCGGCGCGCGGCGGGCCGGCGCGCCCCCGGCCGAGGAGGGCAGGCGGTTCCAGCCGCATCTCACGCTGGCCCGGTGCCGCGCCCCGGTGGACGCGCGCGCCCTGGTGGCGGGCCTGTCCGAGTACGCGGGCAGCCCGTGGACCGCGCCGCAGATCTACCTGATCCGCAGCCACCTGCCGGGCCGCCACGACGACCCGGCGGCCGACGGGGCCCAGTCGCGCCTGCCCCGGCACGAGACCCTGGCTAGCTGGCCGCTGCGCGTCCCGGCCGTGCCCACCCCAGAACCGTGAACCCCGGCTGGTTCAGTCGGCCGTGTCGGGCGGGAACTCGGCCGGGTAGGGCTCGCCGGAGTCGGCGGAGCGGCTGACGGCGCGCCAGTTGCGGTCCTCGGCCAGGAGTTGCTCGTCGAGCCGGATCGACCCCTCGGCCGCGGTCACGCCGAGCGGCAGGTGGTACGGGATGTCGCGGCGCTTGGCCACCTGGACGAGAATCCCGGCCGCGCGTACGGGGTCGCCCGGGGGACCGTCGGGGTTCTGGCGCACGCTGGGGGCTGAGCGCGGCATCCGGCAGATCACGCTGACCGACATCGGCGAGGCGGTCGGCATGCACAAGTCGGCGTTGCTGCGTTACTTCGAGACGCGGGAAGAGATCTTCCTGCGGCTGACCGCGGACGGGTGGCGCGAGTGGTCGACGGCGCTGCGCGCGGGGCTCGAGGAGCTCGCGGCTCCGACGCCGGCGGCCGTGGCCAGAGTGTTCGCGAGCACGCTGGCGGCCCGCGGGTTGTTCTGCGACCTGCTGGCGCAGGCGCCGCTCAACCTGGAGCGCCACGTTTCGCTGGCCGCAGTGCGCGCCTTCAAGCTCGTCACCCTGGCCGAGGTCGCCGCGATCGTGGCGGTGGTGCGGCGTCTGCTGCCCGGGCTGACCGAGCGCGACGGCGTTGACCTCATCGCGGCCGCGACCGCGATGTCGGGGGCGTTCTGGCAGATGGCGACGCCCGGGCCTGAGGTCGCCGCGCTTTACCGGAGCGACCCTCGCCTCGCCCATGCGGTCGTAGACGTCGAACCGCGCGTCGCCCGGCTGCTGGCGGCCATGCTGGAGGGAATGCTCGCGCCCAGCCCTTGACGTCGCCCGGCGCTGGCTGGGCTGGCATAGGCTGCGAGCTGTGATCCGCACGAACCGGTGGTTGCTGCCCACGGTGCTGATAATCCTGGTCGCCGGGGCGCTCATCGGCGCGGTGCTGCGCTGACCGCCGGCCGGTCGCCCGGCCAGCCGCCAGCCCGGCCCGCTACAACCTTTCCACGACGTAGTCGACGCAGTTGGTCAGCGCCTCTACGTCGGCCGGGTCCACCGCGGGGAACATACCGATACGCAGCTGGTTGCGGCCGAGCTTGCGATAGGGCTCGGTGTCCACGATGCCGTTGGCCCGCAGCGTGGCCGCCACGGCCGCGGCATCCACGCCGTCGGCGAAGTCGATGGTGCCCACCACCTGCGACCGTTGCGCCGGGTCGGCCACGAACGGGGTGGCATACGGCGCTTTCTCCGCCCAGGTGTACAGCCGGGACGAGGAGTCCGCGGTCCGTCCCACCGCCCAGCCCAGCCCGCCGTGGCTGAGCAGCCAGTCCACCTGCTCGACCAGCAGCAGCAAGGTGGCCACGGACGGGGTGTTGTAGGTCTGCTGTTTGGCCGAGTTGTCGATGGCGACGGGCAGCGAGAAGAACTCCGGGATGTACCGGCCGCTGCCCGCGATCCGCGCGGCCCGGTCCAGTGCGGCCGGGGACATCAGGGCCAGCCAGAGCCCGCCGTCCGAGCCGAAGCACTTCTGGGGGGCGAAGTAGTACACGTCACACTCGCCGGCTTCGACCGGCAGGCCACCGGCCCCGCTCGTCGCGTCCACGATGACCAGGGCGCCCGGATCGGCACCCGGAACGCGGCGGACCGGCATGGCCACGCCCGTTGACGTCTCGTTGTGGGTCAGCGCGTAGGTGTCCACGCCGGCCTCGGCGCGCGGCGCGGGGTGTGTGCCGGGATCCGAGGCGATCACCACCGGGTCAGCCAGCCACGGCGCGGCCTCGGTCACGGCGGCGAACTTGGCCGAGAACTCGCCGAACGCCAGGTGCTGCGACTTGTCCTGGACTAGGCCGAACGCGGCGATCTCCCAGAACGCGGTGGTGCCGCCGTTGCCCAGCACGACCTGGTACCCATCGGGTAGCTGGAACAGCTCGGCCAGGCCCTCGCGGGCCCGCCGCACCAGCGACCGGACCGGGGCCTGCCGGTGTGAGGTGCCCAGGTAGCGCGGGCCCGAGGCGGCGAGCGCGGCCAGTTGCTCCGGGCGCACCTTGGACGGACCGCAGCCGAAGCGCCCGTCGGCGGGCCGGATCTCAGCGGGAATGACGATGTCGGTCACGGCGCCATGCTATTCCGGGGGGACGACCCCCCTGGACCCCCCGATCGCCGCTTCGCGCCGAACGTGGGCTCGGCGAGCACACGACTGCGGCGTGCCTCGCCTCACCCGCGCCTGCTGGTCGCCCCCGGCTCACACCTCGTCGAACACCTGGTCCGCGCCGGGCACGCTGCTCACCGGGCGGGACGCCGGGCCTACGTACCGGGCGCTGGGCCGGACCAGCCGTCCGGTCTGCTTCTGCTCCAGGATGTGCGCGGCCCAGCCGGCGGTCCGGGCGCAGGTGAACATGGAGGTGAACATGTGCGCTGGGACCTCGGCGAAGTCCAGCACGATAGCCGCCCAGAACTCCACGTTCGTGGCCAGCACGCGGTCTGGCCGGCGGGCGTGCAGTTCGGCCAGGGCCGCGTCCTCCAGGGCCACCGCCACGTCGTAGCGCGGCGCGCCGAGATCACGGGCGGTGCGGCGCAGCACCCGGGCCCGGGGGTCCTCGGCCCGGTACACCCGGTGCCCGAAGCCCATCAGCCGGTCGCCGCGGTCGAGCGCGGACTTGACGTACTTGACCGCGTCCCCGGTCCGCTCGACTTCCTCGATCATCGACAGCACCCGGGCCGGCGCGCCGCCGTGCAGCGGCCCCGACATCGCGCCGACTGCCCCGGACAGGGCAGCGGCCACGTCGGCGCCGGTCGACGCGATGACCCGCGCGGTGAACGTGGACGCGTTCATCCCGTGCTCCGCGGCTGACGTCCAGTAGGCGTCCACCGCCTTGACGTGGCGCGGGTCAGGTTCGCCGCGCCAGCGGATCATGAACCGCTCGACGATGGTGCGCGCCTCGTCCACCCGGTACTGCGGGACCGGGGGGAGCCCCTGTCCGCGAGCGGACTGGGCCACGAAGGACAGCGCCATCACCGACGCCCGAGCGAGGTCGTCACGGGCCTGCTTGTCGTCGATGTCGAGCAGCTGGTGCATGCCCCAAGCCGGGGCCAGCATGGCCAGCGCGCTCTGCACGTCCACCCGGATGTCACCGGAGTGCACCGGGATCGGGTACGGCTCGGCTGGCGGCAGCCCGGGGGCGAACTCGTTGTCCACCAGCAGGCCCCAGACATGGCCGAACGACACGTGGCCGACGAGCTCCTCGATATCCACTCCCCGGTAGCGCAGCGCGCCACCCTCGCGGTCGGGCTCCGCGATGGACGTCTCGAAGGCAACGACGCCTTCCAGCCCAGGTACGAAATCGGACATTAGGCGGACCTCCGTGTCCTTGTGAGCCGTGCGGAGCTTGTGCCTGGGTGTGGCACGGCCCCGTGCTGATGCCGCGGCACGGCAACCGCGGGTCATTCCGGTCAAGTCAACCCTGACCGAACCATATTCCGCTATGAGTTCGCATCGTGACACATGCCACGCTGGCGCACGGCCGCCACGGCCACCTGGACGGCCACGGCCCGGGGCGGCCGCGAGCAGTGCCCGCATTGTGTGAGGATCATTCCCGTGGAACCGTTCCCTCATCCGCCGCGGTCGTGGCGCGGCCTTGACGAGGCCACCGTCCCGGCCGACCCGCTGGACCTGTTCGACGGGTGGCTGTCGGCCGTGTTCGACGCCGGGCTGCCCGAGCCCACCGCGATGGTGCTGGCCACGGTCTCCGCGAGCGGCCAGCCCCGGGCCCGCACCGTGCTGCTCAAGCAGCACGGCCCTGCGGGCTTCGTCTTCTACACCAACCGCACCTCGACCAAGGGCCGCCAGCTGGCGCAGCAGCCCCGGGCGGGCTTGCTTTTCCCCTGGTACCCGATGCAGCGGCAGGTGATCATCGAGGGCACCGTAACGGCGATGTCGGTCAGCGAGAGCGAGCCTTACTTCCACTCCCGCGCGCGCGGCTCGCAGCTCGCCGCCTGGGCCAGCAGGCAGTTGACGGTGCTGCCCTCCCGGGCCGAACTGGACGAGCGCTACCAGGAGCTGGAGCAGCGCTGGCCGGAAGGAACCGCGGTGCCGATGCCCGATTTCTGGGGCGGCTACCGGGTCCACCCGGAGGTGATGGAGTTCTGGCAGGGCCAGCCCAACCGGATGCACGACCGGATCCGCTTCCGGCGCAGCGGGCAGACGTGGGTAGTAGAGCGTTTGTCGCCGTAGCATCAGGTGAGGAGGGAGGTCGCCAATACGGTGCACGGGCTCATCGACACGACCGAGATGTACCTCCGCACCATCTTCGAGCTGGAAGAGGAGGGCATCGTCCCGCTGCGCGCGCGGATCGCCGAGCGGCTGTCGCAGAGCGGGCCGACCGTCAGCCAGACCGTGAGCCGGATGGAGCGGGCCGGCCTGCTGAAGGTCGAGGGCGACCGTCAGCTCGCGCTGAGCGATGCCGGCCGCACACTGGCCATGCGGGTGATGCGTAAACACCGGCTGGCCGAATGCCTGCTGGTCGGCGTCATCGGGCTGCCCTGGGAAGACGTGCACGTCGAAGCCTGCCGCTGGGAGCACGTGATCTCCGAGAACGTGGAGCGGCGGCTGGTACAGCTGCTGGACTACCCGGTCTGCTGCCCGCACGGCAACATCATCCCGGGGCTGGAGGAGCTCGGCGTGCCGCGCGACACGCAGCAGCGGGCGGAGGCCGCGGGCCAGCAGATGGCCGAAGCGATGACCACGGTCGCGGCGAGCCTGGCCGCGCCGGTTACGGTGCGCCGGATCAGTGAACAAGTCCAGAGCGACCCGTCGCTCATGCTTAAACTCAAGCGGATCGGGATACAACCCGGACGCGAGGTCACGCTCGCGGTCAGCGACGACGGTGTGCGGGTGACCAGTGAGGACAGGGTCGGCAGTGTCACAGCGGAGTTGCCTCGTCTGGTGGCGTCGCACGTCTTCGTCACCAGGCGCTGAAGGCGGTCCCAGTGACTGACTGGGCCGATCCTGCCTACGAGTCCTACCTGCCGGCCGGAACCATCCTCAGCCAGATGTCCGCGGCGCTGGTGGTCACCGACCCGCTGGGCAACCTGCTGTACGCGAACCCGTTCGCGACCCGGCTGTTCGGCTTCCCCGCCGACGGGAAGCTGCTCGGCCAGCCGGTCCTGTCCCTGGCGTTCTCCGGCCCTGACGCCAGGAAGGCCGCCGAACTGGCCCAGCAGGTGCTGCGCGGCCGGGACGGGGACGGCACGTTCGCGGTCATCCGCGCGGACGGCTCCCGGGTGTTCGTCCGCGCCGAGGCGATGCCGCTGCGGCACCCGTCCGGGGCGATCGACGGCATCGTGATCATCGCGCGGGAGGTCAGCCGGCGCAGCAGCCGCCGCGAGCGGGACCGGATCGTGCTGCTGGACCGCATCGGCGAGCAGCTGTCCGGGTCGCTGGAGCTCAGCATGACGTTGCGGCAGGTGGCCGAGACGCTGGTCCCGCAGTTCGCCGACCACTGCCTCATCGACCTGGTCCAGGGCGACAAGCTGGTCCGCCGGGTACAGACCAACGCGGCCGGCTGGACCCCGCCGCCGGCCAGCTGGGCCAAGGTCGGCGAGCCGGTCCGCTACCCGGAGGGCCACTTCTGCCAGCAGGCCATGGCCCAGCTGGACACCGTGCTGGTGGAGAACCTGGACGAGATCCAGCCGCCCCGGGCGCCGAGCCCGGCCAGCCTGGCCGCGGCCGAGCAGGTGGGGCTGTGTTCGGTCGTCGCCGCGCCGCTGGTCGCCCGCGGCGAGCTGCTCGGCGTGATGAGCCTGGGCCTGTCCGGGCTGACCAAGCGGCACGAGCCCTACTACGACGCGGACGACCGCGATTTCCTCAGCGCGGTGGCCAGCCGGGTCGCGGTGGCTATCGACAACGCGCTGCTGTTCGAGGAGGAACGCCGCACCGCGCTCGCGTTCCAGACCAGCCTGCTGCCGCAGGACCTGCCCGCCCTAGACGGCCTGGATGTGGCCTGCCGCTACGTGCCCGCCAAGCCGCTCGAGACGCACGGCCAGGGCATCCAGACGCAGGTGGGCGGCGACTGGTACGACATCATCCCGCTGTCCGCGGGCCGGGTCGGCATCGTCATCGGGGACGTGGAGGGGCGCGGGGCCCGGGCCGCGGCCGTGATGGGCCAGCTGCGGGCCGCGCTGCGCGCGTTCGCCCAGGACGACAAGCCGCCCGCGGAGATCCTGCGCAAGCTGGATGACTGGTGCCGCACGCTGGGCCCGGCCCAGGCGCGCCCGGACGGCTCACTCAGCCCGGACCCGCCGACCGTGAGCTGCACCTATCTGGTCTATGACGCGTGGGCGCGCACCCTGTCCTTCTCCAACGCGGGCCATGACGCGCCGCTGCTCATCGTCGGCGGCGACGTCGGCGAGCTCGAGATGGAGCATAAGGGGGTGCTGCTCGGCGTCCGGGGCAAAGGCCTGCCCGGGCTGCCCACCTACCGGGAGGAGACCCGCTACCTGCCGGCCGGCTCCGCGCTGGTGCTGTACACGGACGGGCTCACCGACCGGCGGCACCGGCCAGACGGGCTCGGCCATTACTCGGAGGACGACGCCCGGCTGATGCTGCACCAGGCGGTGCGCCGGGCGGCGCACGGTGACGTGGAGGAGATCGCGCAGGCCGCCCAGGATGCCGTGCCCGGGGACATCGACGACGACATGGCCATCGTCGCGATCCGCACCTCGCCGGTGGACCTGGCCTCGTGGGAAGGCACCTTCCCGGCCGAGCCGATCAAGGTCTCCGAGGCGCGGCGGCTGGCCGAGGCGACGTTCCAGTCCTGGGGCATGGAACCCGAGCAGGTCGGCCTGACCTGCCTGCTGGTGTCCGAGGTGGTGACCAACGTGGTGCTGCACACGGCCACCTCGCGCGCGCCGCGGCACTCGCTGGCCCTCGAAGTGGCGAGCGCCACGGCCCAGGCGACGCCGGGGCTGATGGCCGGCTGGGCGCCGGCCGGGCTGGCTGAGGACGGCCCGGGTGCATCGGACCGGACGTTCAGCCTGCGGCTGCGCCGCGGGCGCGAGGCGGTGTGGGTAGAAGTCTTCGACAACGACATGCGGCTGCCCCGGATCCGCAGCGCGGCGGAGACCGACGAGGGCGGCCGCGGGCTGTACCTGGTCAACCAGCTCGCGACCCGGTGGGGCTCCCGGCCCACCCCGGACGGCAAGGCGGTCTGGTTCGAGATGCCGATCCGCCGCGACTGAACTAGCGGCCGGTCGTCTGGAAGACCCAGAGCACCAGCAGGCCGATCGCGATCCCGGTAGTCGCGACCGCCCACATCCGGCCGGTGGCGCCACCCATGCCCATGCGGCGGCGCAGCCGGAACACGCTGAACGCCAGCAGTAGGGCGATCAGCACCAGCAGAATGACCCCACTCGCCATCCGGGCCTCCGCAGCTCATCAGGGCGGCCCGCTCGGGGGATCGCGGGCCGGCCACTCATAAGCAGCATAAGGCCGGCTGGACTTCACCCCGGGTACGCAGGTCGAGCGGGGCCGCGCCAACGGCCGTGTCCGGGTCGTGCACGCAGTCGCGGAGCTTGCGCAGCACCGCCACCTGCCGGTCCAGCGCCTCGATCCGGTCTTCCACCAGCTGAGCCGCCCGGGCCCGCTGGCCGGGAGCGATGGCCCGGCCCAGGGCCAGCCCGGCCAGCGGCTTGACCTCCTCGAGCCGGAACCCGAGGTCTTTGAGGGCCAGCGCGGTCTCGATGTAGCCGCAGTACTCGCGCGGGTACTTGCGGGTGCCACCGCTGGTGCGCTCCGGTTCCGGCAGGATGCCGAGTTCCTCGTAGTAGCGGATGGTGCGGCTGCTCACCCCGGCGGCCTTGGCCAGCTGGCCGATGCTGACCAGGCCCACGACGTCATCGCTGCTACCCATGGCTGAGTGCCCCCCGGCTCCCCGTTGAATGCGTACAGTAATCACTCATCACGGATAGTAGCGACTGCCTGAGCTGGGCAGGGCGTTTCCAGGCCAACATGCCCGCCGGACGGCGCGCGCGGGGCCGGGTAACCTACTTGTCAGTAGGCCAGGGCGCCGCGTGGCGGCCCGGCCGCCCCGCGGACATGCTGGAGGACGTCGTGGCTGAGGCTTACATCGTTGACGCGGTACGTACCCCGGTCGGCAAGCGCAACGGCGGCCTGTCTGCGGTGCACCCGGCCGACCTGGCCGCGCACGTGCTGCGCGAGCTCATCACCCGCACCGGTGTGGACCCGGCGGCGGTCGAGGACGTGATCATGGGATGCGTATCCCAGATCGGTCCGCAGGCCATCGACATCTCCCGGACCGCGTGGCTGTCCGCCGGGCTGCCGGAAAACGTGCCCGGCGTCACCATCGACCGGCAGTGCGGGTCCTCCCAGCAGGCCGTGCACTTCGCCGCGCAGGGCGTGCTGTCCGGCACCCAGGACCTGGTCGTGGCGGCCGGCGTGGAGAGCATGAGCCAGGTGCCGATGGGCACGTCGGTGGGGCTGCCGATGGAGAAGGGCATGGCGCTGCCGTACGGGCAGGGCTGGCAGGAGCGATACGGCACCCAGGAGATCTCCCAGTTCCGCGGCGCCCAGCTGGTCTGCGAGAAGTGGGGGCTGAGCCGCCGCCAGCTCGAGGAGTTCGCGCTGGAGAGCCACCAGCGGGCGATCCGCGCCATCGACGAGGGCCGCTTCGCGCGCGAGATCGCCCCGGTCGCCGGGGTGACCGCGGATGAGGGCCCGCGCCGGGACACCTCGCTGGAGAAGATGGCGGAGCTGAAGCCGCTCCGCGACGGCTGGGCGGTGACCGCCGCGGCCGCCTCGCAGATCTCGGATGGCGCGGCCGCGCTGCTCATCGCGTCCGAGGCGGCGGTCGAGCGGCACGGGCTGACCCCGCGGGCCCGGATCACCGCGCTGGCGGTGACCGGCAGCGACCCGGTCTACATGCTGACCGGCGTGCTGCCCGCCACCGAGCAGGTGCTGGGCCGGGCCGGGCTGGGCGTGGCCGACATCGACGTGTTCGAGGTCAACGAGGCCTTCGCCCCGGTGCTGCTGGCCTGGTCGGCGGAGACCGGCGCCTCCCTGGAGCGGACCAACCCGAACGGCGGCGCCATCGCGCTCGGTCATCCGCTGGGCGCCACCGGCGCCATCCTCGCCACCAAGCTGGTGCACGAGCTGGAGCGGACCGGCGGCCGGTACGGGCTGCAGACGATGTGCGAGGGCGGTGGCCAGGCCAACGCGACCATCATCGAGCGGGTTAGCTGAGCTGGCTAAAGTTGGGTCCGGCCGGAGGAATATGCAACTGAAGTTAGAAGTTTTCTGTAGGTGAGATGAGCATTAACCTGGATTCATAGATGGATGAATCCTCGTTTTCACCTGGAGGCGAACTCATGTTGCTGACCACGTTTGACCCCACCCGCGCGTTCGGCCCGTCCTGGCGCACCGGCTCGGCCATGCCGATGGACGCCGTGCGCACCGAGGACGGCCTGGTGCTGCGCTTCGACCTGCCGGGCATCGACCCCGCCAGCATCGACGTCACGGTGGACCGTGGCGTGCTGACCGTCGGCGCCAAGCGGACCGAGGAGCACGCCGAAGGCGAGAAGCCGGTTGTCCTGGAGCGCATCACCGGCACGTTCTCGCGCCGGGTCCGGCTGGGCGACGCGGCGGACTCCGCCAAGGTCGAGGCGGGCTACCAGGACGGCGTGCTGACCGTCCGGGTGCCGCTGGCCGAGACGGCCAAGCCGCGCAAGGTGGAGATCCAGGCTGGCGAGCCGAAGGGCCTCGCTGCCTGATCGACGAACCGTACAGGTCAGTAACGGTCCCTGTGGGCCAGCCCTGACCGAATAGTTCCGCCCGCCGGGCCCGGACAGCCAGCCTGTCCGGGCCCGGCGGCTCGCTGTGCGGTTGTATAGGGAGCTAGCTATGCCATCGCTGCCGTTTGATGACGAGAACCTGCCGCTGTTCACGGTCGGGCAGGTGTCCGCCATGCTCGAGATCCAGCAGGCCTTCCTGCGCCGGCTGGACACGCTCGGCGTGGTGCAGCCGTCCCGGTCCAGCGGCGGGCAGCGCCGGTATACCCGCAACGAGATCACGGTCGTGCAGTACGTGGTGCGGCTCGCGGACGAGGGGATGACCCTGTCGGCCATCCGCCGGATCCTTGAGCTAGAAATGCGGGTCCGCGAACTGGAAGCCGAACGCGACGCGCTCCGGGGCGCACTGCTGGAGTCCCGGTCGTACCAGGACCAGGCGGGCGGGTAATCCACGGCGCAACCAGAGAGCCGCCGGCGGCACTGATTCAGCCGTCGGCGGCTCTTGGCCGTCAGCCGGGCTGAGTGTCCGGCTGGCTCGAATGCATCGGCTTCCGGCGCACGACTGAGGTTTGGGCCCTGACCTGGTGATCTAGCCACGGCAGGGCCCCACGCCTATGCTGGCGCTCGGAGTCAGGCACGCCGGGGGTTGTGATGCCTAGAGTCGTTGTGCTCGGCGGGGGGATCGTCGGGCTGAGTACCGGAATGCTGCTGGCCGAACGCGGCTGCGAGGTCACTGTCGTCGAACGGGATCCGACCCGGGTCCCGGAGTCACCCGACGGCGCCTGGCAGGACTGGGACCGGCCCGGCGTGGCCCAGTTCCGGCAGCCGCATTACCTGCATCCCGCGGGCAGCCAGCTGTTCGCGACGCTGCTGCCCAGCGTGCACAAGTCGCTGGCCGCGGCTCAGGGCAGGCGGTTCGACGTGCTGAGCCTGATGCCGCCGTTCATCACCGACCGCGGCCCGCGGGAGGCGGACGAGAAGTTCGTCACGCTGACCGGTCGCCGCCCGGTGATCGAATACGCGGTGGCCAGCGCCGCCGCCGATCGGCTGGACATCCGCCGCGGCACGCATGCCACCGGGCTGCTCGACGGGGAGCGGGCGGTGGCGGGCGTTCCGCGCGTGACGGGGGTGCAGCTGGCTGACGCCACTGAACTCCGGGCCGACCTGGTCATCGATGCCATGGGACGGCGGTCGCCGCTGCCCGGCTGGCTGACCACCATCGGGGCCCGCGAGCCGGCCACGGCAGCCGAAGACTCCGGATTCATCTACTACACACGCAACTTCCGGCCCAAGGACGGGACCGAGCCGCCGCCGTTCCTGACCGGGCTGCTCATCCCGTTCGAGTGTTTCTCGCTGCTGACCCTGCCTGGCGACGCGGACACCTGGTCGGTGACGGTCTACGTGTCCACCCACGACCCGGCCCTGAAGGAAATCCGCCATCCGGACAACTGGCAGGCCGTGGTGGCCGCGTGCCCGCTGCACGCACATCTGCTGGACGGGGTTCCGATCACCGACGTCGTCGCGATGGGCGGTGTGCTTGATCGGTACCGGCGTTATGTAATCGATGGCTCGCCGGTGACGACCGGAGTGCTATCGGTGGGGGATGCGATCGCCTGCACCAACCCGTCGCTCGGGCGGGGGATGACGCTGGGCATGATGCACGCCGCGGGCACCGTCGACGTGGTGCTTGAGCACCTCGGGGATCCGCTGGCGCTGGCGCTGGCCCACGACGAGATGACCCAGGCCCGGATCGCGCCCTGGTACCAGAACACGATCGCGCTGGACCGGGCGCGGCTGGCGCAGCTGGACGCGGCGGCGGGCCGCCCCGCCACGCCGCCGGCCCTGGGGCCGGGCGCGCGCGCGATGCGGGATCTCACCGCG
The DNA here is from genome assembly GCA_963717125.1 of uncultured Actinomycetes bacterium. Classification (GTDB taxonomy): domain Bacteria; phylum Actinomycetota; class Actinomycetes; order Streptosporangiales; family Streptosporangiaceae; genus RYN-230. The sequence goes on along the minus strand of CAVQVG010000015.1, from coordinate 1,818 downwards.
GCCATGCTGCACGACGCCGACCTGTTCCGCGCGTTCCTCGAGTTCAACACGATGCTGGCGCTGCCGCAGGAGGTGCTGGGCCGGCCGGGGCTGGCCGACCGGATCGCCGCGGTGGCCGCCGAGCACGAGGCGTTCGTCATCCCCGGGCCGACCCGGGCCGACGTGCTGGCCACCCTGTCATGACCGCCGACGGCCTGCCGGTGCAGGTCAACGGGATCTCGCTGCACGTGGCGGAGCAGGGGGAGGGCAGCCCGGTCGTGCTCATCCACGGCTGGCCCGATTCCGGCCAGCTCTGGCGGCACCAGGTCCCGTACCTCGCCGCCCGCGGCTTCCGGGTGGTGGTACCGGACATGCGCGGGTTCGGCCAGTCGGACCGCCCGGACGGCGTTGACGCCTATTCTCTGCTTAACGCCGTTGCCGATGTGACTGGGCTCCTGGACGAGCTCGGTATCGAGGCGGCCCATGTCGTGGGACACGACTGGGGGGCGGCGGTCGGCTGGCTCACGGCGATGTTCCAGCCTGGCCGGGTGCGCCGGCTGGTGGCGGTCTCGGTGCCGCACCCGCTCGCCCCGCCGACCCTGCGGCAACGCGAGATGGCCTGGTATCAGCTGTTCTTCCAGTTCGAGGGCGTCGCCGAGGCGTCGTTGCAGGCTGACGACTGGGCGCTGTTGCGCACGCTGACCCGCGGTGATGGAGACATCGAGCGGTATATCGCCGACCTGTCCCGGCCGGGCGCCCTGACGGCCTCGCTGAACTGGTACCGGGCCAACCTCGCGCCGCGGATGCCGGGGCAGCGCCTGGAGCTGCCGCCCGTCACCGCGCCGACGCTCGGCATCTGGTCCACCCGGGACCACTACCTGGACGGCGAGCGGATGCGCCAGTCCGGTGAGATCGTGGCCGGGCCGTGGTGTTACGTGGAGATCCCGGACGCGAGCCACTGGATACCGCTGGACGCCCCGGGCCGGCTGAACGAGCTGCTGCTGGACTGGCTCACCGCGGACGGCGGAGCGTAGCTGGCTGGGCCTGCCTGGCGGCGCGCGCCGTGGGCTGGCTAGACCTCGCTGCGGTAGAAGTTCAGGTACGACCGGGACGGCGTGGGGCCGCGCTGGTCCTGGTACCGCGAGCCGTAGACGCTGGAACCGTACGGATGCTCCGCGGGCGAGCTGGTCCGGAACAGGCACAGCTGGCCGATCTTCATGCCCGGCCACAGCTTGATCGGCAGCGTGGCCACGTTGGACAGCTCCAGCGTCACGTGCCCGCTGAACCCGGGGTCGATCCAGCCCGCCGTCGAGTGGGTCAGCAGCCCGAGCCGGCCGAGCGAGCTCTTGCCCTCAAGCCGCCCAGCCACGTCATCCGGCAGCGAGACCACCTCGAAGGTGGACGCGAGCACAAACTCGCCGGGATGCAGCACGAACGGCTCCTCGCCGGCGGTCTCCACCAGGCGGGTCAGGTCAGGTTGCTCCACCGCCGGGTCGATGTGCGGGTAGCGGTGGTTCTCGAAGACGCGGAAGTAGCGGTCCAGCCGGACATCGATGCTGGCGGGCTGAATCAGCTCGGGCGTGTACGGGTCGAGCCGGACCCGGCCGGACTCGATCTGTGCCCGGATGTCTCGATCAGAGAGCAGCACCTAGGCAACCTACCGGTGTTTCGCCGTCCTGACTGGGCTAAGCGCGGTGCGTCTCATGGTGGCCGGGGGATTCCGGTACGATGTCGTGACGACGCTGGTGCGGGGCTCCTCGGCCCGGCCGGGCGCCTGCGGGTGTAGTTCAATGGCAGAACGTCAGCTTCCCAAGCTGATAGTGCGAGTTCGATTCTCGT
>CAVQVG010000014.1:0-191157 GCA_963717125.1 uncultured Actinomycetes bacterium | reverse complement strand
GCTAGCGGGCCTGCGGGCGCACGGCGCGCAGACGATCAATGGGACGACATCTGGGAGAACCAGGGAAACGCCAATCCGCTCACCGTTGGTACGTTCCTAAGCGCCGTGTCCCACGCCCTCGATGCGTCACCATCGCTAGAGGAGCTACCTTTCGTGATCGAGCTGTACGAGAACACCGGAGCCCGGCGGCAGCTCACAATCACTGGAATCTCCCTCACCGGGGCGGGTCCGGAACCCGACGCCGTCACCATGACCGCCGTCCCAACAGATGTGAAGGAGGACTCCTGACGCGACGCCCAGCCGAGAGATCGCAGCTTGCGTGCCGATCCCTCGCGCGTGCCCGTTGCGTGCCCGGAGGGCACGGTCGGCGCTGGTCTCGTCTTTAGCCATGATCGCAGTGATTCCGGCGGCCAACCGGACAACGGCGTCAGAGCCGTCAGCCCAGGTAGCGAAGCAGGTTCTGGCCGTATCCTGTCTGGTCTGGCGGGGCCGCCTGGGACTGAGTACCCTCGTGCGGTCTGGGTAGCAGAGGTGCATGTCTGAGTCGTCTGGCAAACCAACGTTGGGGCAGGTGTACCGGCAGCAGTACGAGGAGGTGTCCTCTAGTAAGACATCTCGGGCGTTCCGATTCATCAGCCCGCTTGTTCTCTTGATCGGGGCAGTCTTCCTGCGGCGCTGGCCGATGGCCTCAATCATCATGGGCGCAGCCGCGATCTTCATCCTAGCGGTGGTGGTCATTTGGACGTTGAGGCGGCGGCATGCCACCCCCACCCGCCCGGATCAGAAGGCTAACGGCTCTGAATTCCGCTAGGCGCGGTCATTGCCCCCGACAGCCAGCGGTCATTATCAGTCACAGCCGATACAGGGTACGTAATCGACGATGGCTCAATTACTGTGTGCGGGTTGTTCGAGTCAAGTGATCCGCCTGTCGGGAGTTTCTCTCGTACCGGCCAGGGGTTCACTTCTACCGCCCGCCGGGGAACCGGCGCGACCAGGCTGTTCCGATCATGATCGATGATCGTTCCGGCAACTACTGCCATTGGCGCTTCCCCTCGCTGGTGACGTGGGTCTTCGCCGGTCTGCACAGCGCTGGGGCCGGTGTGCCTCCTAAGCAGTAGGTCGCGCGTTCGAGTCGCGCGCGTTCACCTCGGTCGATGACCTCCACTGCTTCGATCTGGTCGGCGTCACACGAAAGAGAACGGGCGCGGCTGGCTTGGCTCAGCGAGGGAACCGGGCCTTGATGAAGGCGGTCGAGCTCTTCTGCCACAGGAACACGATCGCGCCCAGGCCGACCAGCCAGCCGAGAACTGTCAGGACCCGCACGGCCACTGGCCATGGGCTGAGCGTAGACAGTTCCCCCGGCCCGATGAGCGCAGCCACCGTGCGAAGGCCGAAAAGCACGCACGCGAGAGTCCGCGCCGTGGTGCTGCCCTTCCAGTTCCAGCGGGCCATGAGCAGCCACAAGACGACGCCTACCAGGTTGACGGCAGCCGCCTGGGCGAACGTCGCGGTCGTCACCGTGCCGATCAGGTGCCTGGGCATCGGGGTCCTCGCGAGCGCCTCCCGCAGTTCATGCTTCGTCGCGATGTCCGCGATCGCCGCCGCGAGGCTTACGGCCGCGCCGCCGCACATCAGCCAGACAGCCTTACGCACCGACGGGGGCGGCCCGGTCGCCGCGACGGAGCCGTGCTCGGCGTCCAGGGCGTCGGCCGCGATCACATCCGGGTCTCCGAGCTGGCCGAGGATGGCGCGGATCGCCTCGTCACTGTCCTGCCTGTCCTGCCCTGGCTGGACCCTGGCGTCCGCGATGTGCTGCGTGACTCCCTCGATGATCTCCCGTCGCCTGTCGGCGGGCAGGCCCGCGAGCGCGGCCCGCAACCGCCGCAGGTAGTTCTCCACAAGCGGGCTCTCAGTAGTGCTCATGTCACGCGCCCTCCGTCAGCAGGCGGTCAACCGTGTCCCGGAATGTGGCCCGTTGCGACATCGCAACCTCAGCCCTTGCTTACAGGCGTGGTCCAGGAGAGGGCCCCGCAGCGCGGGCACCGTACCCACTTGTGGCCGCCTGGGCGGTGCGAGGCAATGGCTCCGGCCAAGGGGGGCAGGCTAAATGTCTCACCGCATTTCTCACACTTGTAGTCGTACTGGCTCGACCTGCCTCGTTGAAATAGATAATTGGCGACGAACCCGCCGACAAGGGCAATCAGCGGGATCAAGCCCGGCGACGTGCTCATGTCACGTCCCCTCCGTCAGCAGGCGGTCAACCGTGTCGCGGAATGTGGCCCATTGCTCGGCGAACGCGTTGAGAGCCGCCATCCCCTCGGTGGTCAGCGAGTAGTAGCGCCGCGGCGGCCCCTGTGTGGACTCCCGCCACGCGCTGTCCACCGCCCCGTCGCGGCGCAGCCGGCTCAGCAGCGGATAGATCGTCCCCTCGCTCGTCACCAGGCCGTCAGCCTCAGCGAGCGCGTGGGCGAGCTCGAAGCCGTACCACTCCCTCCTGCGCAGCAGCGCGAGTACGCAGTACTCGATCGCGCCACGGCGCATCTGGGTCATCAGCTTCGATGCCTCGCTAGGTACCATGCACGACATGATACCTGACAGCGCCCTCCGCAGACGCGTAACCATGCCGGTCCTGGCAGCCTCCGCTCCACCGCTCGGTGGTAGTACCAGGAGTTGCTAGGGCAGGTCTTGCGAGATCTGCCAGATGTAACCGTCCGGATCGGCGAAGGTCATCGTGCGCATGCCCCAGTCACGATCCGCCGGGCCACTGATCAATGTCACTCCATGCTCGTCCAGCTCAGCGCGCACCGCATCGACGTCCTCAACCCAGATGGAGAACTGCCCGAGACCCTTCCGCGCTAGGGCGAGTACTTCGCGTCCCGGGGGCTGGTGAGCCGGATCCTTCCGCAACGCGACGTACATGTTCTTGAAGCCGAACACGGCCAAGTCCTCCTCCTCGTCCAGCGGAGGCAGGCCGAAGACCTCCCGGTAGAACGTCTTCGAGCGCTCAAGGTCCCCGACTACCAGAGTCATGGCACTGATCTGCTTCTCCCATTCAGGCATGTCGGGCCTCTCTTTCATGGTTGATGTCGTTCTGAGGGTTGGACCGCCCGGCGACCCGAAACCCATCGGCCGGAGGGTCGTTCAGCGTCGGCGGCAACGGGACCGGATCGCGGTCGATTGGCTCAGCCCGCTCCGGCGGCCTGCATCAGCCGCTGCCTAAGGGCCGCGGTCGCGCGTTGCAATTCAGGTGACCCGATGACACGGAACGGCCGACGCTGCCGCGGTGACCGGTGACCAGGATGCGCATCCCGCCATGCTCTCGCGGCGCCGCACCATACTGGCCTTCGCCATCCGACGGGGCGAGGCTGAGGCCAGCAGGCCAGGTAGGGGAGGGGCGCCGGCTCAGTAGGCCGGGGGCTGGTTCCGGATCACCACCAGGCTGACGATCTTGCCGTCCCGGACACTGAAGTAGTTGGACAGCACAACCTCGTCCGGCAGGTTGGTCGTGTCGAACGTGCCGTCGTAGGCGCCGCGCACGATCGTGTCGCCGTAGTGATCGAGCACCTCGCGCACGTCGATGCTGATCTTGTCGCCGACCATCTCCCGGTCCACCCAGCGGCGGATCGCGTCCAGGCCGGCGAACTCGCGGCGGGCGTCGTTGACGTAGGCGTCGGCGGCGAACGTGGCCATGATGGCCTCGGTGTCCAGCGCGTTGACCGCGGTGATGTGCTCGGCGACTACCCCGGTCAGCTCGGTGGCGTGCATGGCAGCTGCTCCTCTCCAGCCCGGCCCCGGTGGCCGGGCATCCCGTGAATCGCTCACATCAAGCACCCTCGCCGCTCCCCTCGGTGGAGGGTCAACGGCACGAACCGGGCCTGACTCTCCCCTGGGGGGAGGAGGCAGACTGAGCTCATGCGCAACGCCCTGCCGATCGGCGACTTCGCCCGCGCGACGCACCTGAGCGTGAAGACGCTGCGCTACTACCACCGGGTCGGCCTGCTCGAGCCGGCCGACGTTGACCCGCACACCGGTTACCGCCGCTACACCACCGGGCAGATCCCGGTGGCGCAGATCATCCGGCGGTTCCGCGACCTGGACATGCCGGTGGACGAGGTCCGGAAGGTGCTGGCCGCGCCCGACATCGACACCCGCAACGAGCTCATCGGGGCCCACCTGGGCCGCCTGGAGGAGGGCCTGGCGCGCACCCAGACTGCGGTCGCCTCGCTGCGCGACCTGCTGGAGCAGCCGGCCCAGGCCGAGCCGGCCAGCATCAGCCGCCGCCGCGTCCCGGCCACCCCGGCCGCCGCCATCAGCGACGTGGTGGACCAGGCGGACCTGCAGTCCTGGTTCCCGGGCGCGTTCGGCGAGCTCTACGCGACACTGGACAGCCAGCAACTGTCCGCCGACGGGCCCGGCGGCGGCATCTTCGCGACCGACCTGTTCGCCCGCGACCAGGGCGAGGCCACCCTGTTCGTGCCGTGCCGCACCCCGGTCCGGCCGGTCGGCCGGGTGACCCCGCTGACCGTGCCAGCCGCCGAGCTGGCCACGATCATCCACGACGGGCCGCACACCGACATCGACCGGGCCTACGGCGCGCTGGCCGGCTACGTGACCCAGCACGCGCTGGGGGTGGACGGGCCGATCCGCGAGTACTACCTGACCGACCGGCGGAGCATCGCCGACGCGGCCCAGTGGCGTACCGAGATCGGCTGGCCGATCTTCCACACCGGCCCCGACCCGGAGGACGGCTGAGCGCGGTCACCCCGCCCGGCCCCGGCTGGATTACAGTGCTATGCGTACCGCACTGGTAGCGGGCCTTTCAATCGCGAGCCGTCATGCGTCTAGGAGGCCTGCTCATGTCTTCCATCCAGGTGCGGCCGTTCCGCCGCCGCGACCGGGAACAGCTCACCGACCTGGTCAACGCGCACGCCGCAGCTGTCGTCCCCGGGCTGGGCGTGTCGGTCAGCGCCCTGCTCAGCGACCTGGAGCGGCGGCCCGGTGAGGCCATCGTCGATCCGTGGGTCAGTGAGAGGCTGACCGTGGTCGCGGAGCAACTCGGCCGGGTGGTGGCCGCGGCTCACCTGCTCCGCTATTTCGCCGACGAGCGTGCCGGGCAGGCCTACCGCGACAGCGGGGAGATCCACTGGCTGCTGTTCTGGCCGGTGGCGCCGGCCGGCAACCCATGCTGGCCGGACGCCACCGAAGCCGCCCAGCAGCTCATGGCGGCCTGCCTCCGGCAACTCGATGAGTGGCAGGTCAGCCGGCAGGATGCGGGCGGCGAACTGCCGGTGCGCGGGGTGTACGGCATACCCGAGCAATGGCCGCACATCAGCGACCTGTATCAGCAGGCCGGCTTCGCGCACACCGGCGGCACCGAGCTGGTCTACCTGGCCGTGCTGGACGAGCTGGCGCAGACCGCGCAACCGCCGGTGGCCGGGCTCACGATCCGGCGTTCAGTAGGAATGAACGGAACCAGGCTGTCGGCGGTGCGGGGCGCGGACGTGCTGGGCTACGTGGAGGTGGAGGTGTTCGACGAGGGGGAGCGGCTGTCCCGGCGCGGCGGCTGGGCCGACATCGGCAACCTGCGCGTGGCCGAGCCGTACCGGCGCCGCGGGGTGGCTACCTGGCTGCTCGGCCAGGCCGCGGGCTGGCTGCGGCTGGCGCAGGTCAGCCGTCTGCTGGACTACGCGTCGCCGGACGAACCGGACGCCGGCTACCGGGCCTTCCTGGCCGCCGCGGGCTTCCAGGAACTGACCAGGACCAGGCGCGGCTGGACCCGGGCCGCGCAGCCCGCGCCCTGACCGCGCCGCCGTCGAACCCCCGTTCAACGACATTGGCTGCTTAACGCCCCCTCGTCCAGCTGACGTCACCGCCCCCCGGCCGCCGCTGGCTGGGCGGGCCTGGCGGCGTGCCGTACCGTATGTGGCTGATCAGTCAACGGGACAGAAGGTGATCCGGCCGTGGTGTTCGGCACGTACCGGGATCTGTTCGCCGCCATCGCCGCGGCCGCGGCGGCGCTGACCGGCCTCCTGTTCGTGGCCATATCGGTGGCGCCGCGGCTGGCCCCGGGCACGCGCCGGGACCCGATCCACCAGGTCCGCGCGGCGGCCTCGCTGCTCGCGTTCACCAACGCGCTGGCCGTGTCGCTGTTCGGCCTGGTGCCAGGGAACAAGGTCGGCTACCCGGCGTTCGTGCTGGGCATCATCGGCGTGCTGTTCACCTTGGCCGGGCTGCGGTCCATCGTGGCCGACCCGGCGGCCCGCCGCCGGATCCGGGGCCAGCTGGGCCTGATCGGGCTGCTGCTGGCCACGTTCAGCAGCGAGCTCGTGGCCGGGCTCGTCGTGATCATCAATGACCGCAACGCGTCCGCGCTGGAGGTCGTCAGCAACGTGCTGGTCGCGTCCTTGCTCATCGGCGTGGCCCGGGCCTGGGAGCTGGTGGGTGACCGGGACACCGGGATCATCGCCTCGATCGCCGCGCTGACCGGCCACGAGCGCCCGCTGAGCGGGTACGGGGTGCTGGATCGGCCCGGCGGCCCGGCCGGCGGCCCGGCGTCGGCCCCGGCCCCGGCCCCCGGCCCGGCCGCCGGATCGGCCGCCGGACCGGCCGGCGAGCCGGGCGGAGGCGGTGACCGGCCGGACGGTGTGGGCGAGCACGGCGGCCGGGACGGCAGCCCGCCGCCCGCCGGATGACCCCGCTGGCTGACGACCCCGCTGGGTGACACTGGAGCCGGGCGACTCTCGCCTGCCGAAAGCAGCTGACACTCTAAGCAACCATCTGTGCCCGTGGTGAACGGCGGCCGGCGCCGCGTTGTGCCCGCGGGGAACCCCCGGCGGCTAGCCGACGGGCGTGTGGTGCTAGCGGGGAGGAAAAAACAAGTTGACCGAAATGGGACCTTAGGCCCTGTCCATAACCAGGGAAATCTGGTGAACTAGTACGTGTTGGCCACGGGCCGGGCGGGGGTTTCCGGCACTGCTGGCCCATTCGGGGGGCGGAGAGCCCTGTGTGCCCGGCTGGGGAGGCGCACAGGGCTCTCATCCGTCTTAGTCACTTGCGGTAACCATCACTGCGTCACTCTCTGTTTTGTTTTGCGCCTCCGGGGGCGCTCAACTCGCCGACTTCCCTCGTCGCTCGGTCGCTTCGCTCCCTCGCTCCTCAGTCCAGTCGGCGGCGCGCCCCCTTTGGCGCGGCAGTCCAGTCGGCGGCGCGCCCCCTTTGGCGCGTTAGGCGCGCGCGGTGGCCTCGGCGCCGGCTACCGGCTCGCTGGACTCGGCCCAGACGCGCACGATGTCGCGCATCGACAGCAGCCCGGTGACCTCCTGGCCGTCGACCACGACGAGATGCCGGAACCCGGATCGGACCATGGTCTCGGCGGCTTGCTGCAAGGTCCAGTCGGGCGAGGCGAACACCACGTCCACGGTGCGGTGCTGGGCGACCAGTTCGGTGTCCGGATCCTGGCCGGTGCCGATCGAGTCCAGGATGTCGCGTTCGGTCAGGATGCCGATCCCGGCGTGCTGATCGTCGGTCACCACGGCCGCGCCGACCCGGCGGGCCGACATCAGCCGGGCCGCCTCGCGCAACGTGTGGGCGGGCCCGATCGTGAGCACCAGCCTGGTCATGCCGTCTCGCACCTTCACGATCGATCACTCCCTGGGCCGTTCCGGATACGCCACCGCCTTCCCGTGGGCTACCCGGGCCGGCGGTGGCGCCTCATGCGGACATATCGCGCTTGTGCCCTTGTGACAGGCACTGAGTTCCAGCATCCGCGCAAGCCGGCCGGAGAGCAAGGCCCTTTTCGCGACCTTCTGCGCCCAGTTCGCAGCTCGTTGGACGTCCTATAAGGGCAGGTTGAAGGCCTAGTCCGGGGGAGCGCCGGTCAGCGTGCGCAGCACCGCCTCGTGCAGCCGCCCGTTGCTGCACACCACGCTGCCGCCCTCCGGGGTGGCCTGGCCGGCCAGGTCGGTGAACGTGCCGCCGGCCTCCTCCACGATGACCTGCACGGCGGCCAGGTCCCACAGCGACACCGCGGGCTCGGCCGAGAAGTCAACCGCGCCCTCGGCCACCAGGACGTGCGACCAGAAGTCGCCGTAGGCCCGGGTCCGCCAGGCCGCCCGGGTCAGCCCGAGGAAGCCGTCCAGCAGGCCGCGCTCGGCCCAGCCGTCCACCCCGGAGTAGGAGAACGAGGCGTCTTCCAGCTGGGACACGTCAGAGACGCGGCAGCGGGTCGCCTTGGTCAGGCTGCGCCCGGTCCACGCCCCGGTGCCGACTGTCGCCCACCACCGCCGGCTGAGCGCCGGCGCGGACACCACACCGGTGACCACCTTGTCCCCGTCCATCAGGCCGATCAGGGTGGCCCAGACCGGTACCCCGCGAACGTAGTTCTTGGTTCCGTCGATCGGGTCGATGACCCAGCACCGCGGGCCGCCGCCCTCGCGGCCGAACTCCTCGCCCAGCACGGCGTCCCGGGGGCGGGACCGGCGCAGCACGTTACGCAGGCTTTCCTCGGCTGCCTTGTCCGCGTCGGTGACCGGGGTCAGGTCGGGTTTGGCCTCGACGCGCAGATCCAGGGCCCGGAATCGGCGCGTGGTGATGTCATCGGCCGCGTCGGCGAGGACGTGGGCGAAACGCAGGTCGTCGTCGTATCCCGCCATGCCGCGAAACGGTAGCGGATCAATGCCCCGGCCGGCCATTGCCCCAGCTAGACGGGCACCCCGTCAGCCGCTGTCGTCGCCCTCGCGGCTGCGCAGCAGGCGGCGCAGCGAATCCAGCCGGGTCACCAGCCGGCTGTCCCCGCCCTGGTCTCGGACCCAGTCGTCGAGCGCGCAGTCCGGCTCCAGGTGGGTGCATCCGCGCGGACAGGCCAGCGTGCCCGGGGCCAGGTCCGGAAAGGCCCGCACCACCCGCTCCGGGGAGACATGGGCCAGGCCGAACCCACGCAGGCCCGGGGTGTCGATGAGCCAGCCCTCGCCGGGCGGCGGCAGCGGCAGCGCGACCGCGGACGAGGACGTGTGGCGGCCCCGCCCGGTCACCGGGCTGACCACGCCGACGGCCCGGTCCGCTCCCGGGATCAGCGCGTTGACCAGAGTCGACTTGCCCACCCCGGAGTGCCCGACCAGGACGCTGACCCGCCCGGCCAGGGCCTCCCGCAGCGGATCGAGCCGGGCCGGGGTCAGCGGCTGGCCGAGCACCACGTGCGGGATGCCGAGCGGCCCGTACGCGTCGAGGAGCGGCGTGGCCGGGGCCAGGTCGGACTTGGTCAGCACGAGCAGCGGGCTCAGCCCGCCATCGAACGCCGCGACCAGGAACCGGTCGATCAGCCGGGGCCGCGGCGGGGGGTCGGCCAGCGCGGTCACGATGACCAGCTGGTCCGCGTTGGCCACGATGACCCGCTCCACCGGGTCGGTGTCGTCGGCCGACCGGCGCAGCACCGACTTGCGCGGCTCGACCCGGACGATCCGGGCCAGCGTGCCCGGCGCCCCGGAGATGTCCCCGGCCAGGGCGACCTGGTCGCCCACCACCACGCTGCGCCGGCCCAGCTCGCGGGCTCGCATCGCGGTGACCACCCGGTGGTCGATCAGGCAGCCGTACCGGCCCCGGTCCACCGAGGCCACGAACGCCTCGGCCGCGTCTTCGTGTGCGGGGCGCCGGCGGGTCCGCGGCCTGGTGCCGCGCGCCGGGCGGACCCGGACGTCATCCTCGTCCAGGTTGGCATAGCCCGGCCGCCGGTTCAGGGAGCCCGCTCCAGCATCGCCGCCCACGCGTCGGGGAACTCGGGGAACGTCTTGCCGACCGTCCCCGGGTCGGCCACCACCAGGCCGGGCACGGCCAGGCCGAGGACGGCGGCCGCCATCACCAGCCGGTGATCGTCGTAGGTGGCGAACGGCCGGGCCGCGCGCAGCGGCCGCGGCCGGATCTCCAGCCCGTCCGCCAGCTCGATCACCTCACCGCCCAGCGCGTTGATCTCGGCGGCCAGCGCGGCCAGCCGGTCGGTCTCGTGGGTCCGCTGGTGGCCGATGCCGGTGAGCACCGACGGTGTGTCGGCCAGCGCGGCCAGCGCGCCGGTGACCATCGAGATTTCGTTGCAGTCGGCCAGGTCGGCGGTGATGCCGTGGATCCGGCCCGAGCCCGTGACGGTCAGCCCGTCCGGCCCAGCCACGGCGGTCGCGCCCAGCCGGGTGAACACGTCCAGGATCTGGCTGGCCGGCTGCGCGGTCACCGCGGGCCAGTCCAGGATCGTCACGCTCCCGCCGGTGACCAGGGCCGCGGCCAGGAACGGGGCGGAATTCACCACATCCGGCTGAACGCCCACCGCCTGGCCGGTCAGCTGCCCAGGGTGCACGAACCAGGTGTCGGGGTGGCCGGCTTCGCCGGCCGCGCCCGGCCCGGCGGTGCCCGTCTCGACCGTGGCCCCGGCGTCGCGGAGCATCTGCACGGTCATCGCGATGTGCGGGGCGGACGGGGCGCGCGGGCCGCGGTGCCGGACTTCGAGCCCTTTCTCGTACCGGGGGGCGGCCAGCAGCAGCCCGGACACGAGCTGGGACGAGGCGGACGCGTCCACGGTGACCGCGCCGCCGGGCAGCGAGCCGGTGCCGTGCACGGTGAACGGGACAGCGCCGCGGTCACCGTCGTCGATGACCGCCCCGAGTTCGCGTAGCGCGGCGATGATCGCGGCCACCGGGCGCCGGGCCGCGGCCGGGTCGCCGCGGAACCGCACCGCGACGCTGGAAAGGGCCGCGACCGGGGGCACGAACCGGAGCACCGTGCCGGCGTTGCCCACCTCGACCTGGGTGTCCTGGCTGGCCCAGCCGGGGGTGACCCGCCAGGCCCGGGGATCGGCGGTGTCCACCCCGGCGCCGAGCGCCGCCAGCGCCCCCGCCATCAGCAGCGTGTCCCTGGCCCGTAGCGGGTGGCGCACCTCGGCGGGCCCGGCGGCCAGCGCGGCCAGCACCAGCGCCCGGTTGGTCATGGACTTGGAACCGGGCAGCCGCACCCGGGCCCGGACCGGGCCGGTGGCCGCCGGGGCCGGCCAGACCGCTGGCGAGGTTTCCATGCTGTGAGCGTAATGCGTGGCCCGGCCGGCCGCCCGGAGTGAACCAGCCGAATCAGGGAAAGAACCAGCGGGCACCGCGCAGGTGAGAGCCCCGCCAGCGGCAGCGCGCCCGGGTGGACCCGCGGTGAAGGTTTGGTTAACCAGATTTGTGGTTAGGAAAGGCCACATTCCGTGCTTCGCCGGTTCCGGCTCGCCCGGGAACTGAGACCTGGCTAGCAGCGGACGGAGAAGCTAATGTGCGGTCGTTTCGCGTCGGCGCGTAAGCGCCAGGAACTCCTCGAGGAGTTCAGCGTGCAGCGCGACCGTGTCGAGGAAGACCTGCGGCCGGACTACAACGTGGCGCCGACCAAGCCCATCTACGCGGTGCTGGCCAGGCGGCCCAAGGACGCGGCGGAACCCGGCGACAGCCCGGCTGAGGGCACGCCGGACGGCGCCGAGACGCCGGACGGTGCCGAGAAGACAGTGCGCGAACTGCGCGTGGTCCGCTGGGGCCTGGTGCCGTCCTGGGCCAAGGACATCTCGATCGGCAGCCGGCTGATCAACGCACGGTCCGAGACCGTGGCGGTCAAGCCCGCCTTCCGCCGGGCGTTCGCCCGGCACCGCTGCCTGCTCCCGGCGGACGGGTACTACGAGTGGGAGAAGACCGGGGACCCGGCCAAGCCAACGAAGCAGCCGTACTTCATCCACCGCAAGGACGGCGGGGCGCTGGCCTTCGCCGGCCTGTACGAGCTGTGGCGGGACAAGAGCGTGCCCGACGACGATCCGCGGGCGTGGCTGTGGTCGGCGACCATCATCACCACCCGGGCCGAGGACGAGATCGGGCGGATCCACGACCGGATGCCGATGGTGATCGAGCCCGCCCGCTGGGCCGACTGGCTCGACCCGGCGGCCAGCGGCGGCGACGCGCTGCACGGGCTGCTGGCGCCGGCCGCGGTGTCCCACCTGACGTCATATCCCGTCTCAACGGAGGTCAATTCGGTACGGCACAACGGGCCGGGGCTCATCGAGCCGCTGGCCGGTTCGGTGCCCGGCACGTTGTTCTGAAGGCCCCCCCAGGCGCGGCCGGCCCCAGGACCGTTCCGTTGCGCTGCCGGTGCCCTTGACCAGCAGGAGGACTTATGGAGACGCTCACCGTACGCCAGCGGCTGGAGGATGCGTGCGCGCAGTTGGACAGGTCGATCGCGGTGCTGCGCACCGAGCAGCCGGCCGTCCGCCCGGACTTCCCGCAGGACGAGATCGACGCCGGGACCAGCCTGGCCGAGGGTGACCGGGCCGAGGCCATCCTCGCCTCGGCCATGTCGCAGCGCTCCGAGATAGTGGCCGCGCTGGGCCGGATCCAGGACGGCAGCTACGGGACGTGCGCGGACTGCGGGCGGCCGATCCCGGAAGGACGGCTGGAGGCCCGCCCGGAGGCGTCCCGCTGCGTGAACTGCCAGTCCAAGCGGGACCGGCTGCGCCGCTGACGCCTGTCCGGAGCCGTATCCGGCCCAGGTGGCCCGCGACGTTGGCCGACGACCGGCGTTAGCTGGGCTTGCGGGCCGCGACCAGCAGGTACATGCCGAAGGAGCCGCTGCCGCCGGCCGCGGGCGATTCCTCCCGGCCGGCCGCGATCTCGGCGCGGACCAGGCGCATGATGGCGCCCGGTTCCCGGCGCAGCACGTGATCCACCATGGACGGGGACAGCACGGTGCGCGGGCGGATCCAGCTGACCTCGAGCCCCGCCTCGGCGAGCAGGTCGCTGAGCTGCTCGGGGCCGAAACACCGGGTGATCCGGCCGTCCGGCCAGGGGATCAGCACCACCTCGGCCTGCGGCAGGTCGGTCAGCTCGGCCCAGTGATGCTGCTCGGCCAGGATGGACATGCCGAGGACGAGCGAGTCCACGCAGGCCAGCAGTTGGCCCCCGGGCCGCAGCACCCGGCTGATCTCGGCCGCGATGTCCTCCGCCATCAGGTTCGTGGACAGCGCGCTGTCCTCCGCGATCACCCCGTCGACGGTGCCGTCGGCCAGGAAGGACAGCCGGGCCGGATCGGCCAGAATAGGTTGTATTGGCCCGGGGGGACGCCCTCCCGCTGTGTTCCCCCGGGGGACTACCCCTGGCCCCCGATTGCCGCTTCGCGCCGAACGTCGGCTGGGCGGGAACCCGCCTCCGGCGGGCCCCGCCTCCCCGGCGAGGGGAGCCGGTGGGGGAAGGCCGCTGACGACGCGGATGACCTTGTACCCTGCCGCGGCGGCCTGGGCCGCGCCGCTGGACTGCGGGCCGGAGATGTCCAGCAGGATCCGCCCCCGGGGCGGCAGCCAGGCTTGTAGCTGGGCCGCCGCGACGGCGCGCTGGAATCGCCAGTAGGCCGTGAGTGAGCCGGAACCGAGAACAGCGAGCGGGCTGGTCGAACGTGCCGCCACCATGACTCCATCCCGCGCGGGCGGTGTCGTAGTGCCGCGCCGGATGCCCGCGCAGTCCCTCCCTGGGAAATGTTCCCCGCCGCGTGCCACCCTCACCTGACCTGATGGCCAGGTCCCAGGTCCAGGCGCGGAATGAAGCCGGTGGGCGGCCTGTTGCACACGGCGTGGTTGTAGCCGACTGCGCACCCCGCGCCAATCCTCTCTTGCTGCCTCGCTTCGAGCCGGCCATGCCCGGGGATGTATCCTCCCGCGCATACGCTGATGACTTCCGGCCGATACCGGAGATCTCCGAGGGGGTGGGTCCGGTAACCGAAACACTCGAGCAGCGAAGCGAGCGCTTCGAGCAAGACGTGCTGCCTTACCTGGATCAGCTCTACTCGGCTGGGCTGCGGATGACGCGGAACCCGGCGGATGCCGAAGACCTGGTCCAGGAGACGTTCGCGAAGGCGTACGCGTCGTTCCACCAGTTCCAGCCCGGGACCAACCTGAAGGCCTGGCTGTTCCGCATCCTGACCAACACGTTCATCAACAGCTACCGTAAGAAGCAGCGGGAGCCGCAGCGGTCCGGGGCCGAGGAGGTCGAGGACTGGCAGCTGGCCAGGGCCGCCTCGCATACCTCGTCCGGGCTGAAGTCGGCGGAGGCGGAAGCCCTGGAGCGGCTGCCGGACTCCGATATCAAGACCGCGTTGCAGGCGCTGCCCGAGGAGTTCCGTATCGCGGTCTACCTCGCCGACGTGGAAGGCTTCGCGTACAAGGAAATCGCCGACATCATGGGCACGCCGATCGGCACGGTGATGTCGCGGCTGCACCGCGGGCGCCGGCAACTACGCGAGATGCTGCAGGACTACGCGGCTGATCGCGGCCTTAACCCGACCGGACCGGCTCCACAGGAGCAGGCTTCCCAGGCGAACGGCGAACTGGGGGCGGACAGGTCATGAGTTGTGGCAAGCCACACGAGACCCCATGTAGCGAAGTGCTGGACCGCGTCTACTCCTACCTGGACGGGGAGCTGGGCGACGTCGGCAAGGCGCAGATCCGGCAGCATCTCGACGAGTGTGGCCCATGTCTGCGCGAGTACGGCCTGGAAGAGGCGGTCAAGCGGCTGGTGCACAAGCACTGCGGCCACGACGCGGTACCCCAGGATCTGCGGATCAAAGTGCTAACCCGGATCCAGGAGGTCCGGGCCACCATCGAGATCACCGAGTTACCCGCGCAGACGCCCGTTGAGTAATCGCCGCACTCGCGGCTGATGACCCTATTTGCCCGCAGCCAATCGCGGCCAAAAAGAGTGTCACTCTCTGTCCCTGGTTTCTACTGATTGTAGATATCGGTCATGAGGGCTACGCGAATAGCGGTGATGGCGTTACCCTGAGTGGCGAACGAGTCCGGTCGGCAGGGCCATTGCCGGCCGGACTGACTGCGAGGGGGGAGCGTGCCGAAGCTCTCGCGTGCTGCCTGGCTTTACATGGCCATCGTCGTGCTGGCCGCCGCCTCCATGTTCGTCCATGTGCTGCTGCCCGATCTGGACTGGGACATGGACTGGGATATGACCCCCCAGATGGCCCAGATTCTGCTGGTGCTGGCCATTCTGTACCTGATCTGTGACTCTACGCCAGCCACCCTCACCTCGCGGCAGTCCGCCTGGTCGCCGAGTTCCTCGGCCGCGCTCGCCGCGGTGGTCCTGCTCGGCCCGGGCGGCGCGGCGGCGGTCGGCGCCATGTCCCTGTTCAGCCTGCGCCGCGGCGGGCTGCGCGAGCGGGCCTTCAATGGGGCGATGAACGCGCTGAGCGCGTTCGCGGCGGGCGAGGCGTACCTGGCCCTGGGCGGCCATCTCGGAGTGCCCCGGCCGAGCTGGTTCCCGGCCGTCATCCTGCCGTTCGCGGTGGCGGCGGCCGTGCACGTCGCGGTGAACCACGGCCTGCTCTGGGGCATGCTGCTGCTGCTGCCCCCGGCCGGGTCGACCCCGCCGCGCGGGCGGCTGGACCTGCACCTGCCGCTGCTGCTCGTGTCCGACCTGGGCTACGCCACGCTGGGCCTGCTCATCGCGGCGCTGTGGGATCTGGTCGGTGCGTTCGCGGCCGTCCTCGTCCTCATCCCGCTGTTCGTGGCTCGCTGGGCCATGGGGCAGTTCGCCGCCCAGGAGGGCGCCTACTCGGCCACCATGGCCGCGCTCTGCCAGGCGGTGGAGACCAAGGATTTCTACACCCGGGGGCACAGCGAGCGGGTCTCCCGGGGCGCCACCATGCTGGCCCGCGAAATCGGCATGGGGGCGGAACGGGTCGCCGCCATCAGGTACGCCGGCATGCTGCACGACGTGGGCAAGCTTGGCGTGCCGACCAGGGTGCTGCAGAAGACCGGCCCGCTCACCGAGGAAGAAATCGCGGCCATCCAGCTGCACCCGATGCGTGGCCTGGAGATCGTCCGGCAGATCGGCTTCCTCACCGAGGCGCTGGACGGCATCATGCACCACCACGAACGGATAGACGGCCAGGGCTACCCGATGGGGCTGGCCGGTGACGAGATCCCGGAGTTCGCCCGGGTGATCGCGGTCGCGGACGCGTTCGACTCGATGACCTCGGCCCGGTCCTACCGGGGCGCCCGGGGGATCGGGGAGGCCGTCGCCGAGCTGCGCAAGTGGGCCGGCACGCAGTTCGACCCCGTGCTGGTGGAGGCGTTCATCACCGCGCTGCGCCGGCACGGCTGGGAAAGCCAGCCGGGGCGCCCGCCCGCCGGGTTCAGCGGCGTGGTCGAGGCCCAGGACCACGACGACCCGACCGCGCCGCTCCGCGTCGTCGAGAGCCGCTGAGGGACCCAGCCGTGACCAGCCAGCGGCATCATCTCGCCCGGCAGACGGCCTGGCAGTCGATGGATTCCGGGCAGCTGCTGCTGGTGGCGGCGGCGGGCGTGCTGCTGGTCGCCGCGGTTGCCCAGACGGCCGCGGCGGGCCTGGTGCAGCCGCGCACCGCACTGGCGTTCGGTGCGCTGATCGCGCTGGGCGAGCTGCTCCGGCTGTCGCTGCCCGGGGACCGGGAGGCGGCGCCGATCGGCAGCGCCGGCGCGCTGGGCTACGCGCTGCTGCTTCGGGTCGGGACCGCGCCGGCCACGGCGCCCGCGCTCCAGGTGGCCGCCGTCACCGCGGTCGGCATGATCGTCGGGGCGCTGCCGCACCTGGCGGCCGGCCGTCCGGCTGGGATGGCCGGCATGGCCAGCCGGCTGCTGGCGGTGGCGTTCGTGGCCATCGCCTTCCGGCCGATCGCCAACCTGGAGATCATCGACCGGCACGTGTGGCTGAGCGTCGCGGTCATGCTGGTGCTGATCGTGGCGGGCTGGTGCGCCGAATGCGCGATCAGGGCGCTGATCAGGGCCGACGCGCTGCGGGCCAGGTTCGGTGTGTCGCTGTCCGACGAACTGCGAATCCAGCTGCCGCTGGGCGCCGCGGTCGGCGCCTGCGCGGTGCTGATCGCCCTGGCCGCCGAGGCGATGGGGCTGGTGGCGCTGGCCCTGCTGATCGCGCCGCTGCTGGTCACCCAGACCGCGTTCCGCCGGTACGCCGGGATCCGGTCCACCTACCTGCAGACGGTGGCCGCGCTGGCCCGGGTCACCGAGGTCGGCGGCTACGTGGAGGACGGGCACTCGCACCGGGTGGGCCGGCTCGCCGTCGCGGTCGGCCGGGAACTCGGCATGAGCGAGCCGGAACTGCTGCACCTCGAATACGCGGCGCTGATGCACGACATCGGCCAGCTCTCCCTGGCCCAGCCGATCCCGGGCGGCGCCACCGTGCTGGCCTCACCGGAGGACCAGCGGCGCATCGCCGGCCTGGGCGCCAGCGTCATCGAGCAGGCCGGGGTGCTCGACCAGGTGGCCGAGATCGTCCGCTGCCAGAGCCTGCCCTGGCGCGGCGGGCCGGCCCAGCCGCCGGTCGGCAGCCGGATCATCCGGGCGGCCAACGCGTTCGACGACCTGGTCGGTGGGTCGGCGGACCGGGACCGGTCGGTGGCGGCGCTGGAACGGCTCCGGCTGGACACCGCGGCCGAGTACGACCCTGGTGTGGTGGAGGCGCTGAGCAAGGTCACCGACCGCTGCTACCCGGGGCGCCGGTAAGCTGCCCCGGTGATCGAATCGCTGCTGGTCGCCAACCGGGGCGAGATCGCCCGCCGGGTGCTGGCCACGGCGCGCCGGATGGGCATCCGGACGGTCGCTGTCTACTCCGAGGCCGACGCGGACCTGCCGTTCGTCCGGGAGGCGGACGCGGCGGTGCTGATCGGGCCGCCGCCCCCAGTGCGCAGCTACCTCGACCAGGCGGCCATCATCGAGGCGGCGCAGCGCACTGGCGCCCAGGCCATCCATCCCGGCTACGGGTTCCTGTCCGAGAACGCGGACTTCGCCCGGCGGGTCGAGGCCGCGGGGCTGACCTGGGTGGGCCCGCCGCCGGCGGCCATCGAGCAGATGGGCGACAAGATCAGCGCGCGGAACCTGATGGCCGCGGCCGGGGTGCCGGTGGCCGCGGGCACGGCCGAACCGGTGACCGACGCCGACGCGGCGGTGTCCGCCGCGGCCGTCATCGGCTACCCGGTCATGGTCAAGGCCGCGGCGGGCGGCGGCGGGATCGGGATGAGCGCCGCCGCCGACGACGCCGAGCTGCGGGCCGCCTTCGAGACGGCCCGGTCCCGCGCGGAGCGGTTCTTCGGCCGCCCGGACATCCTGCTGGAGCGCTACGTCACCGCGGCCCGGCACGTCGAGGTGCAGATCCTCGGGCTGGCCAGCGGCCAGGTGCTGGCCCTCGGCGAGCGGGACTGCTCGGTGCAGCGGCGGCACCAGAAGGTGGCCGAGGAGACCCCGTCGCCCGGGGTCGGCCCGGAGCTGCGCGCCCGGCTGCTGGCCGCCGCGGCCCGGGCCGGCGAGGTGGTCGGCTACCGGGGCGCCGGGACGGTCGAGTTCCTGCTTGATGTGCACTCCGGCGAGTTCATGTTCCTGGAGATGAACACCCGGCTCCAGGTCGAGCACCCGATCACCGAGCTGGTCACCGGCATCGACCTGGTCGAGCAGCAACTGCTGATCGCGGCGGGCGCCGGCGTCAGCTTCCAGCCCGGCGCGGTGCAGCCGCACGGGCATGCGCTGGAGCTGCGGATCTACGCGGAGGACCCGCGCCGGTTCCTGCCCAGCCCGGGCTCGATCACCGAATGGGCCGAGCCGGCCGGGCCGGGCATCCGGGTGGATGCCGGGTACACGGCCGGCAACCAGGTGACCCCGTTCTACGATCCGCTGCTGGCCAAGCTGTGCGTGCACGGCGCGGACCGGGACCAGGCGCTGCGCCGGGCCCGGGACGCGGTAGCGTCCTTCCGGATCGGCGGGATCAAGACCAACCTGCCGTTCCACGCCGACCTGCTGGACAGCGTGGTGTTCAGCAGCGGCGCCTACGACACGTCGGTGGTCAGCCGGCTGCGTCCCTGAGCACAAACCAGCACAATGGGGACCGGGTGCCGGGCGGCGGCCCGGCGAGGGAGAGGACGGACACGTGGCCGAGGTTCGCGCCGAGATGGTAGCTAACGTCTGGAAGGTCGTCACAGCCGAGGGCGAGCACGTCTCCGAGGGCGCCACCCTGGTCATCCTCGAGTCGATGAAGATGGAGATCCCGGTGCTGGCAGAGGAGCCCGGCACGGTCACCAAGCTGGCTGTGGCCGAGGGCGACGTGGTCCAGGAAGGCGACCTGATCGCCATCATCCAGTAGCCGCGGGTGGTGGCCCGGCGCGGTCAGATGCCGGTGGTGGAGCGCGGGTAGGCGTCCACCGGGTCGGTGATCACGTTGACCAGGTACGGCACCCCGGAGCGGAACGCCCGGTCCAGCGCCGGGGCGATGCCCTCCGGCTCGGTGACCAGCTCGCCCGCCCCGCCCAGCGCGCGGACCACGTCGTCGTACCGGCACTGCGGCTGCAGGTCGGCGGCCACGTCGTAACCGTAGAGCGCCTGCATAGGGTGCTTTTCCAGGCCCCAGATCCCGTTGTTGCCGCAGATCATCACGACCGGCAGCCGGTGCCGGACCAGGCTGTCCACATCCATCAGCGAGAACCCGGCCGCGCCGTCCCCGAGCAGCAGCACGATCTGGGCCGTGGGCCGGCTGATCCGCGCGCCGATGGCATAGCCGAGCCCGGTGCCCAGGCAGCCGTACGGGCCGGGGTCGAGCCAGCCGCCCGGCCGCTTCGGCTCGATGTACTTGCCCGCGTAGGACACGAAGTCCCCGCCGTCACCGATCACCACCGCGTCGTCGTCCAGGAACTGGGCCAGTTCACCGTAGATGCGCATCGGGTGGATCGGGCTGGCCGCGCTGGTCAGCAGCGCGCTGTCGGCGGCCACCGCGGCGGCCGCCGCCGCGCTGAGCCGGGGCAGCCAGTCGTCCTCCCAGGGCAGCCGGGCCGGCCGGGCCGGCCAGTTGGCCGGGCCGATCAGGCCGTCGAAGAACGCGGCCAGGTCACCGGCGTACGACGCGGCCAGCGGGCAGTGCCCGGCCACCTGGTCGGGGGCGTCCACGACGTGCACGACGGCGGCCGGTGCGGCCCCGTCGGCCCCGCCGAAGGCGCCGTAGCCGAGCCGGAAGTCCAGCCGCGTGCCGGCCACCACGACCAGGTCCGCCTGCCGGAACGCGGCGGCCCGGGCCCGCGTGACCAGCAGTTCGTGGCCGGCCGGCAGGATGCCGCGGCCCTGCCCGTTGGCGACCACCGGGAGCCGGAGTTCCTCGGCCGCGGTCCGGGCCGCCTGCTCGGCGCGGCCCGCCCAGACGTCCGAGCCGAGCACCAGCACCGGGCGCCGGGCCGCGGCCAGCAGGCCGGCGATCCGCGCCGTGGCGGCCGGGTCGCCGGATCCGGGCCCGGCCGGCGCCGCGGCGGTCTCCGCTGCCCCGGTGCGGTCTGGCCCGGTGCGGTCTGGCCCGGCGGAGGCCGGGCCGAACAGGGCCTCCAGCGCGATGTCCACGAAGACCGGCCCCCGGTGCGGCGTGCTGGCCAGCCGGAACGCCTCCGTTACCCCGGCGCCGATCTTGGCCGTCTCGTGCTCGGTCCAGGCCCGCTTGGTGATCGGGCGGAGAAGTTCCGGGTGGTCGAACTCCTGCAGGCTGCCGGAACCCCAGCGGTAGTCCGGGGCGCGGCCGCCCAGGATCACCACCGGTGACCCGTTGAAGTGCGCGGTCGTGATGGCGCTCACCCCGTTGGTCACCCCGGGCCCGGCGGTGAGCACGGCCAGGCCGGGGGAGCGGGCCAGCCGGGCGGTGGCCTCGGCGGCGAACACGGCGCTCTGTTCGTGCCGCACGTTGACCAGCCGCATCGGCGGCTCGGCGCGGGTCGCCGCGTCGTACAGCGGGAACACGTGGCCGCCGGACAGGGTGAACATGGCCGCTACGCCGTGCGCGCGGGCCGCGGCCAGGGCCAGCGTGCCGCCGTGCCGGGCCGGCCCCGGGTTCGGCTCAGTCATGCCGCGAGGTTACCAGCTAGTAGCTCACGCGGCCTGGGTGGCCTTGGCGGTGGCTTGAGTGGTGCCGGGACCGGCCGGGCGGGGCCGGCCCCGGCACGAGCGGGTCAGCCGCGGTCGGCGGCCCCTGTCCCGCCGACCGCCCCGGCGACGACCGGGATCGGCCCGGCCGTCGCTGGGTCCGGATCGGCCACGAAGTGCCCGGGCTGCGTCTCGTCGGCGCCCTCGGGCACCTTGACGGCCCGGAATACCAGGGTGAGCACGGCCGCGATGATCAGGTTCATGACCAGCCCGGTCAGCCCGATGTACACGGTGTGGCCGATGATTGGGAGGGTGTCGGCCGACGCCCCGAAGTGGGTGCCTGGCTTGCCCGGGGAAGGCAGCCGGTACGCCTCGATGGTGCCCCACACCATGGCCACCGCCCAGCCGATGAGCAGCGCCCAGCGGTTGAACCAGCGGGTGTACAGGCCAGCCACGATGGCCGGGAACGTCTGCACGATCCAGACGCCGCCGAGCAACTGCAATTGGATCGCGTACGTCGTGTTCACGAACAGCACGAACATCAGGGCGCCCAGCTTGACCAGCAGCGAGGCGGTCTGCGCGACCCGGGTCTGCTCGGCATCGCTCGCCTGCGGCCGGATGTACTCCTTCCAGATGTTGCGGCAGAACAGGTTGGCCGCCGCGATGGACATGATGGCCGCCGGGACCAGGGCGCCGATCACGATGGCCGAGAAGGCCACGCCCGCGAACCAGCTTGGGAAGAGATCTCGGAACATGAACGGCAGCGCGAGCTGGGCGTTCGAGTCGTGCGCCTTGACCTGGCCGGGCACGCCCGGGGTGGCCAGTGCCACGTAGCCGAGCAGTGCGATCAGGCCGAGCACCACCGAGTAGGCGGGCAGCGCGGCGATGTTGCGCCGGATCACGTTGCGCCGCCGGGCGGCGAACGTGGCGGTGATCGTGTGCGGGTACATGAACAGGGCCAGCGCCGAGCCCAGCGCCGTGGTGGCGAAGGCCCACTCGCCGGCCGGCTCCAGGATGAGGCTGCCGAATGGCTTGCCCGTCTTCGGGTTGGTCGACTTGAGATGGGTGTCGGCCACGCCAAAGATGTGATGCCAGCCGCCGACCCGCATCGGGATGTAGATGATGGCCACGATGATCATCACGTAGATCAGGGTGTCCTTGATGAACGCGATCAGCGCCGGGGCGCGCAGCCCGGACACGAACGTGTAGCCGGCCAGCACCAGGAACGCGATGATCAGCGGCAGATCCTTGACGAACGCGTTCGACGAGCTGCCGCCGATGCCCATCACGGTCAGCACCGCCTGGATGCCAACCAGTTGCAGGGCGATGTAGGGCATCACGGCCAGGATGCCGGTGAACGCGACGGCCAGCGCCAGGCCACGCGACCCGTACCGGCCGCGGACGAAGTCGGCCGGGGTTATGTAGCCGTGCACCCGGGCCACCGACCACAGCCGGGGCAGGAATACGAACACGATCGGGTACACCATGATCGTGTAGGACAGGGTGAAGAACCCGGCCGCGCCGGTGCCGAAGACCACAGCCGGCACCGCGATGAATGTGTACGCAGTATACACATCACCGCCTAACAAGAACCAGCTCACGAAGCTGCCGAAGCCACGCCCGCCGAGCCCCCACTCGGTCAGGTGCAGCATGTCCTCAGTCCGGCGCCAGCGCGTCGCGGCGAACCCGACGAACGCGACGACCGCGAACAGGAAGAGCAGGATGCCGAACGAGACCCAGTCGATGCTCACCGCGCCTCCCCGGAGCCGTCACGGGCCGGCGGCACCGGGCCGTCTGCGGTGCTGCGCGATCCGCGGGTGGAGACCAGGTAGCAGATGGCCATCAGCACCGCGACGAACGGCACCCAGAGCAGCTGGTACCAGTAGAAGAACGGGAAGGCGCCGATAGCGGGCGTACTGCGCGCGTAGATCGGGACGATGAGCGTGCCCAGGATGGAGATGAGGACGAGGACGGTGATTAACACCCAGGCGCCGGTGCGCCTGTGTGGGGGGCTGGAGTGCGCCATTGCGTCGTCTCCCTGCGTGAGTTCCGCCACGCGCCACCGCCAGGCCACCAGCCGCGAGGGGGGCGCGCGCGTGACTTATGTCACGATGTTGACGTCCATGGTGCGATGGATTGGCGCATGGTGCAATGGTTTGCGCACGAGTCGGGTAAAGGCCAGGTAGTCCTTGCCCGGTCCGCGCACCCGCCATTCCTCTTCCAGCAGGTCAGCGGCTAGCACCCGGTGACTGAGCTGGTAGTGGTCCGGGCCGCAGCCGTGCTCCGCCCGGGCGTGTCCCGGGCGCAGGTCGAGGACGTAGAACGGGCGGCCGTCCGCGAACCGCACCGCGACCGTCCCGTCCGGCAGGCCCTGGTAGCGCAGGCGGCGGGTGGCCGGCCCGGAATGCGCCCCGAAGATCAGCTCGCCCTGCTCGGTGTACCGCCACTCACCGGGCTGCTCCGGTGGGGCCTCGGCAACCACCGCATAGCCGGTGAACCGGCCGCGAGTGCCGGAGCGGTGGTCGGTGAGCACCCGGTCGAGCTGCCAGCCGCCGCGAACGAAGGCCAGCGTGTCAATCACCCGCATGCCCATCATTGTCCCTGGTTCTTGTCACCTTCCGCACCCTTGGAGCGCTCTGGCCTGCCTTGATAGGGTCCCCTTCGACTGCCTGCCCCCCCGTTTCCCCCGCCCGAGGAGTCGATCTCATGTCCGATGCTGCCGCGCTGCCCAGGCGTCCCCCGCTGGTGCTGGCCGACCTGCTGCCAGGCGCGCTGGCCCGGGACGCGCTGCTGGTCGCCGGGGCAGCCGGGTTCATCGGGCTGCTGGCCCAGATCTCCATCCACCTGTCCTTCACCCCGGTGCCCATCACCGGCCAGACCCTTGGGGTGCTGCTGGCCGGGACGGCACTGGGCTGGCGGCGGGCCGGCGCCGCGCTGCTGCTGTACGCGGTGGCCGGCGTGGCCGGGGTGCCCTGGTTCGCGGATCACTCCAGCGGCTACGCGAGCGCCTCGTTCGGCTACATCATCGGCTTCTTCGCGGCCGCGGTGCTCTGCGGCTACCTCGCCGAGCGGGGTGCGGACCGGTCCGTGCTGCGCTCGGTGCCGGCCATGCTGGCCGGCGAGGTCCTCATCTACGCGTTCGGCCTGACCTGGCTGGCCATCGACCTGCACCTCGGGGCGTCGGCCACGATCGCGGACGGGCTCACCCCGTTCCTCGCGGGCGACGCGATCAAGGCCGCGCTGGCCGCTGGGCTGCTCCCGGCCGCGTGGTGGCTGGCCGGCCTGCGCGACGGGGCCAGCGACGGGGCCAGCGACGGGGTCAGCGGTCCCGGCGCAACCGGGTGATCAGCTTGTAGCGGTCGCCGCGGTACTTGGACTGGGCCCACTCGACCGGCGTCGCGGACACGTCAAAGGCCTGCCTGGACAGCAGCAGCAGCGGCATGCCGGCATCCACCCCGAGCAGCCGGGCGTCCGTCGGGTCCGCCAGCACGGTCTCGATGGTCTCCTCGGCCTCGGCCAGCTCGACCCCGTAGGCGGCGCCCAGCGCCTCATAGAGCGAGGCGTACCGGTCCAGGTTGCGGCGCAGCCCGGGGAAACGGCGGGCGGGCAGGTGGGAGGTGTCGGTTGACATCGGCTCGCCATCGGCCAGCCGGAGCCGGTGGATGCGCAGCACGCGGCTGCCGGGCGCGATGGCCAGCAGCTCGGACAGCTGCGGATCGGCCGGGACGTAGCTGGTGTCCAGGATCCTGGTCTGCGGGTGCAGCCCGTGCGCCCGCATGCCCTGGGTGTAGCTGGCCAGTTCCAGCAGCTGGGCCACTTTCGGCTTGGCCACGAACGTGCCCTTGCCCTGCATCCGCAGCAGCCGCCCCTCGACCACCAGCTCGGCCAGGGCCTGCCGGACGGTGGTGCGCGAGGTGCCGTAGTGCTGGGCCAGTTCGCGTTCCGGGGGGACCGGGCTGCCCGGCGTCATGGCCTTGGTCAGCTCCAGCAGCTGCCGCTTCACCGCGTAGTACTTGGGCATCCGCGGGCCCGGCGGGCTGGGCGGGGCGGCCGGGCCGGGCTCGGGCCGCGGCTCGTCGCCGGCGGCCGGGGAAGCGGTCACGGTCATCTCCTCCCGCAAAAGCTGCGTTCCGGACATGATGCCGCATTGTGGACAGAATCCACGCTGCCGTGCCCTGCGCGCAACCGCCCCCGGCCGGGCGGGCACCATCCGGTGGCCCCGCCGCCAGGATGCGCGCAGTAACCAGACATGCACGAATACTGCCAGCTAGACCCCGGCCTGTGGGTATCGGGGCAGGCAGAACATGGTTCCGGCCGGCCCGCCTGGTGCGCGGTATGCGCGATGATGACAGGGTGCCCACGCTGAACGACCTGGCCCGCCGTCATACCGAGCTGACCCGTGCCGACATCGAATGGCTGCACGCCCTGGTGTCCGACTGGCAGCTGCTCGCCGACCTGTCCTTCGCCGACCTGGTGCTGTGGGCGCCGCTGCAGGACGCTTCCGGCTGGGTGGTGCTGGCCCAGATGCGCCCGACGACCGGGCCGACCACGTTCCACGACGACGTGGTGGGCAGCTTCGCGTCCACCGGCGCCCGGCCGTTCCTCGACTCGGCCCAGCGGGAGCACCGGATCTGCCGGGAAGGTGACCCGGAGTGGACCCGGGGCGTCCCGGTGCGCCGTGAGTCCATCCCGGTGACCAGGGAGGGCAAGGTCATCGCGGTGATCGAACGGAGCACCAACCTGAGTTCCGCACGTACCCCGAGCCGCCTCGAGCTGACCTATCTGAAGGGCGCGGATGACCTGGCCCAGATGGTCGCCTCGGGGATGTTCCCGTGGCCCGGGCAGCAGCCGGCCCTGGTCAGGTCGCCCCGGGTGGGCGACGGCCTGCTCCGGCTCGGCCGCAGCGGGAAGGTCAGCTACGCCAGCCCGAACGCGCTGTCCGCGTACCGCAGGCTCGGCCTGAGCGCCGATCTCGTCGGGGGCGAGCTCGGCCCGCTGACCGCGCGGCTGTGCGCGCCGGGCCGCGCCACCGACGATTCGCTCATGGTGACGGCCAGCGGCCGGGCGCCGCGGGAGACGGAGGTGGAGGGAAACGGCTCGGTGGTCCAGTTGCGGGCCATCCCGCTGGTGGTGAACGGCCTGCGGACCGGGGCGCTGGTGCTGGTCCGCGACGTGACCGAGCTGCGGCACCGGGAGCGGGAGCTGATGACCAAGGACGCCACGATCCGGGAGATCCACCATCGGGTGAAGAACAACCTGCAGACCGTGGCCGCGCTGCTCCGGTTGCAGGCCCGGCGGATGGACGCCCCGGAAGGCCGGGCCGCGCTGGAAGAGGCGGTGCGCCGGGTCGGGTCCATCGCGACCGTGCACGAGACGCTGTCCCACGCACCCGAGGAGATCGTCAACTTCGACGAGGTGGCGCACCGGGTGGCGGCCATGGCGGGCGAGGTCTCGGCGGCTGAGGCTCAGGTCAAGCCGGAGCTGCGCGGCAAGTTCGGCCTGCTCCCCTCGGCGGTGGCCACGCCGCTGGCCCTCGTCCTGGCGGAACTGCTGCAGAACGCCCTGCAGCACGGGCTGGCCCAGTGCCCGGAGGCGGGCGCCACCGGGTTTCTGGAGGTCGCGGTGATCCGCAGCCCGGACCGGCTCACCGTCACGGTGCAGGACAACGGCGTGGGGCTGCCGGAGGAGTTCGACCTGGCTTCCACCACCAGCCTGGGCCTTCAGATCGTCCGCACGCTCGTGGTGTCGGAGCTGGGCGGCAAGCTGGAGGTCAAGCCGAGAGCGGGTGGCGGGACCCGGGCCGAGGTGGATCTGCCGCTGGACCCGGCCGCGCCGTTATCAGCTCGCGGGCCGGCGGCGCGCCAGGCCTAGGCGTGCCCCGCGGCGGCAGGGCCGCTAGGCGTGTGCCCGGGCCCGGATCCGGGTGGCGCGGCGCTTGAGCGCGCGCCGCTCGTCTTCGCTCATCCCACCCCACACGCCAGCGTCCTGGCCGCTCTCGAGCGCCCACTGCAGGCAGTCCTCGACGGCGGGGCAGCGGTGACAGACCTGTTTGGCCTCGTCGATCTGGAGCAGCGCAGGCCCGGTGTTCCCGATCGGGAAGAACAGCTCCGGGTCCACGTCACGGCAGGCGGCGTCGTGGCGCCAGTCCATGCGACCACTCCTCGTTAGCGGCCTCGGCACGAGCTTGTGAATGGTTTCACGAGCCGGGCCATATGTTGGGAGCCGTATGACTCCCGGGGTTTGTATAGCTATGCACAGTGAGTCAGCGCCCCCGCTGGACTCTGGCTCGCGGTCCCGTGCTGGTAGAACGCCAGGACGTAGCAGTTGACGGCGCATGGCACCGCTCACCCGAACCGGGTTCTAGCCTGTCAAGCCGAGCAATCAAACGCAAGACTATTTGGCAAAGGTTCAGGCGGATTTCCGTGTCAGATGCCTCACATCTGCCGCCGTTCCTGGCGTGTCAGGCAATTACCCGCAGAACGTCCGGAACGGAACGAAACCTGACCTGCTCGTGCTCGCCCATGTACTCCCCGTCAACCTGCACCGCCACCGGCCGGCTGGCCGATATCACGAACTCGGGCTGGTCGTGCAGGCTGAGCACGTCCCGGCCGCTGGGTGGGTCGGCCCGGCTGGCGAACATCTGGCGCAGCGCTTTCAGCGTGCCAGGCCGTGCGCAGCAGGCGCAGCGCGAACAGGTCGAGGCCGGTGTCGAAGTCCGCCGCTGGGCTGGGGTTGACCGGCAGGCGGCCCAGGTAGGTCCACGGCGCCGTGTTGGACACGATGCCGAAGAACAGGTGCCCGACCGGGGGCTGGCCGCGGCGCTCCAGGGTCAGCGCCGGGTGGCGCCGGTCGGTGACCGTGTAGAACTGGCGGAGTGCGGTCCACAGGTACAGCCGCGGGGTGACCGACCGGCCGCGGGCCCGCAGGCCCTCGATGACCCGGACCACCTCGGCGTCCAGGCCCAGCCCGGCGTTGAACGTGAAGTACCGGCTGGACCGGCCGCCGGGGTCGATGCGGCCCAGCCCGAGGCGGCGCGACCGGCCCGCTTCCAGCGCCTCGATCACCCGCCCGGTCGCATCCACCGGGTCGGTGGGCAGGCCGAGCGACCGGGTGAACACGTTGGCGTTGCCGCCGGGCAGCGCGGCCAGCGCGGGCACCAGGCCGTTATGCTCCAGCAGCAGCCCATTGACCGCCTCGTTGACCGTGCCGTCACCGCCCAGCGTGAGCACCAGCTCGTGACCGCCTGCCACGGCCGCCGCGGCCAGGCTGGCCGCGTGACCCCGGTAGCGTGTCTCCACGACCTCCAGATCCATCTGGGAGGCGAGGGCGTGCGTGATGACCTCACGGCGTAGCTGGGTCGTCGAGGTGGCCCGTGGGTTGACAATGAGGAGCGCACGCACGCGCTCAGGGTAGCGAGGCACGGAGGATGCTGGAGATGCGGGAGAGGCCGTCGAGCCTGCTTGGTGCGGCGGGAGCACAGGCCGCCGAGGCCGTCATCGTGCTGGCGGCCAGCGTGCTGTCCGGCGTGGACACGGCCGCGGGCAAGTCATATCAGACCGGCAGCGGGATCGCGCTCACCATCATCGGGGTGGCTACCGCCGGCGTGCTGGCCTGGATCGCCGTCGGGCTGGCCCGGGCCCGCCGGTGGACCCGCACGCCCGCGTTGCTGACCCAGCTGTTTGTCGGCATCGTCGGCATCTACCTGGTGCAGGGGCACCGGTACGCGTGGGGCGTGCCGTGCCTGCTGCTCGCGCTGGCCGGGTTCACGACGCTGCTGGTACCGCCCAGCCTGCGCGCCCTGGGCGGGCGGCAGGCCTCGCCCAGCCAGCCGCCGCGCTAGATCCGCGCCGGTCAGTCTTCCGCGGTCAGGCCCTCCCGGAGCTGGGCCAGCGTCCTGGCCAGCAGCCGCGACACGTGCATCTGGGAGATGCCGAGCTCGCTGGCGATCTGCGACTGGGTCATGTTGCCGAAGAAGCGCAGCAGCAGGATGCGCTTTTCCCGGCTCGGCAGCTGTTCGAGCAGCGGCTTGAGCGACTCCCGGTACTCCACTCCCTCCAGGGCGTCATCCAGCATGCCGAGCGACTCGGCCACCGCGGGCGCGTCGTCGTCCCCGGAGTCCGGGGCATCCAGCGACACCGTGGAGTAGGCGTTGGCCGACTCCAGGCCCTCCAGCACCTCTTCCTCGGTCATCTGCAGGTGCGCGGCGATCTCCGCGACGGTGGGCGCCCGGCCCTCCCGCTGGGCCAGGTCACCGATGGCCTTGGTCAAGGCGAGCTTGAGCTCCTGGAGCCGCCGGGGCACCCGCACCGCCCAGCCCTTGTCCCGGAAGTGCCGCTTGATCTCTCCCACGATGGTGGGGGTGGCGTAGGTGGAGAACTCCACCCCGCGGGCCAGGTCGAACCGGTCGATGGACTTGATCAGGCCGATCGTGGCTACCTGGGTCAGGTCGTCGAGCCATTCGCCGCGGTTGCGGAACCGCCGGGCCAGGTACTCCACCAGCGGCAGGTGCAGCTCCACCAGTTCGCCGCGGATGCGCAGCCGTTCCGCGTCACCCTGGGGCAGTACCGCCAGCCGCTCGAAAAGCTCCCGGGCCCGGCCCCGGTCCGGGACCGCGTGCTGGATCCGTGCGGTGGCGGTCAGGCCGGGCTCGGCCACGTGCACCTCGACCTCGATATCGGCGGCCACCTCGACCTCGATATCGTCAGTCACCCCGGCCTCCATCTTCCGCGGCACCCGGACCTCGATTTCCTCGGTCACCCGGACCTCGACAGCTCGCGGGTCTTCCGCAGCATGATCGTCAGCCGGTCGCCCGGTCCGGCCCAGGCGTCCACGCTCCCCGCCAGGGCCGAGAGCACCGTCCAGGCGAACGTGTCCCGGGCGGGCAACTGGGCCCGCTGGCTCGGCACCGACACGGCGATGGTCATGCTGTCCTCGGCCAAGGTGAAGTCGCAGTCCAGGTCGGCCCCGGGTCTGGCCTGGCTGAGCAGCAGGCCGCACGCCTCGTCCACCGCTATGCGCAGGTCCTCGATCTCGTCCAGCGTGAAGTCGAGGCGAGCGGCCAGGCCAGCGGTGGCCGTGCGGAGCACGGACAGGTAGGCGCCCTCGGCGGGCATCCGGATCGTCACCCGGTCTTCCGCCGCGGGGGCCGCCGGTTCGCCGCGTACCGCGGTGGGCACGGCCGCGGCTGCCGGTGCTGTCGTCTCTTCCGTCACGTTCGTCCTCCAGTACCACCAGCCATCCCGCGCTGCTGGCGGCCGTCGCTGTGTTGACTTGCAACCTACCGTCCGCGGCGGGCGGCGCTGACGCGGCGCCCCGTGAAGTGATCACGCAATCTCGGGCTGACCAGGGCACAATCACCACAAGCCGGCACGAGATAGCCACCGGGCCGGTCGTCACGGCGGCGGGCCGGCCTACCAGCCAGCATGCCAGAGGCCGCGCGGGCAGTGGCCCGCGCGGCCTCGGCAAAGCGGCAACCGCCAGATTTCCCGGCGGTCCAGTCCGCTGGTCAGCCCTGCTTCGTCTCCCAGAAGATCTTGCTGATCTCCTCGATCTTGGCCAGCAGCGCGTCCGCGGTGGCCACGTCGGTGCTGCTCTTGGTGCCGCCCGGGCCCCCGCCGGCCAGCTTGGTGGCCTCGTTGAACAGCTGGTTGAGCTGCGGGTACTTCTCGAAGTGCGGCGGCTTGAAGTAGTCCGTCCACAGCACCCACAGGTGATGCTTGACCAGGTCCGACCGCTGCTCCTTGATGAGCAGCGCGCGGGTCTGGAACGCCGGGTCCGAGCTGTCGTTGTACTTCTGGATGATGGCCTTGACAGACTCGGCCTCGATCCGTGCCTGGGCCGGGTCATAGACGCCGCACGGGAGGTCACAGTGTGCGTGCGCGATGGTCTTCGGCTCAAGGAGACGTGCCAGCAGTCTCATTGATCCCCTTCTCTCATGTCGGATCATGGGTACCCGGGAACCGACACTACCCCGTCGGTCTCCGCTCGAACCTGGGAGGGCAGATGCGCTGGCCGCTATCGACGGTTGCGGTCGTGGAGCCGTCCATGGCCCCCGCCCTGCGGCCCGGGGACTGGCTGCTCGTCTGGCGCGGCCTGTGGCCTGGCCGGCCGCCCGGGTCCGGCCGGGCCAGCTCGTCGTCGCCTGGCACCCGGACCGGACGGACTTCCTCCTGGTCAAGCGGGCGGCGCGGCGGACCGGCCAGGGCTGGTGGCTGGAATCGGACAATCAGGGCGTGGGCGCGGTGGACAGCCGGTCGTTCGGCGCCGTGCCCGGCGACCTGATCAGCGGCCGGGTGCTGCTCCGCTACCGGCGCGGCCCGGGCCGGTAAAACGTCGGGGACCCCCGCCCAGCGGGCGGGGGTCCCCAGGAGTGCGGTTAGCCGATCAGTGCCGGATCCGCTCGCCAGGCTCTTCGCCGGACTGCCGCTCGACCAGGTTGAGCATCTCCGCCCTGGACAGCTTGGTGGCCATCGCCCAGAAGTAGATGACCAGGCTGAACGCGGCCACGACCGCCATGTCCCACCAGAACGGGAGGTGGAAGGTGTTCGTCGGTGCCTGCGGGTGCTTATCACTTGACGACGCGCCGCTGAACTGGCCCTGCCAGGAAATGACGCCCATGCCGATCAGGTAGACCGGCAGCCACACCGCCGACTTCCAGTCCAGCGGCGGCCGGTTCTGGTCGTAGGCCATGAACACGCCGATTACCGCGTAGCCGATCACGATCGCGACACCCAGCTTCAAGAGCACCTCGAAGCCGGACCAGTAGATGATCAGGTTGGCGAAGATGAACGCGAGCGGCGCCAGCACCGGGGCGGCAGGCACCCGGTAGGGCCAGGCTCGCATCGGGAACCTGCCCGCGGAAAGCAGACAGGGACAGCGGCGCCCCGGCGTACATCAGCACCGACGCCGAGGTGACCAGGCCGACCAGAGAGTGCCAGCTCGGGAACGGCAGCAGGAACACCAGGCCGAGCAGGAACGCGATGATCAGGCTGAACCAGGGCACGCCGTTCCTGTCGACCCTGGTGAAGATCTGCGGGTAGTACCTGTTCCGGCCCAGGCCGTAGCCGACGCGCGAGGTCGAGGTCTGGTAGATCAGGCCGGTGCCGAACGGCGAGATGAACGCGTCGAGCCGCAGGATGATCGCCAGCCAGCCGAGGCCCACCACGCCAGCCAGGCCGGCGAACGGCCCGATCGCGATGGGGTTGGTGCTGGCAATGCCGCCCCAGCCCTTGGGGCCCGAGATCAGGCCGTGCGGCATCGCGCCGATGAACACGAGCTGGAGCAGGACGTAGATCACGATGCCGATCCCGGTGGCGAGCAGGATCGCCCGGGGCAGGTTCCGCTGCGGGTTCTTGATCTCGCCCGCCAGCTGGTCGGCCTGCTCGAAGCCGAGGTAGGCGAACACGATGCCGGCCGACGGGATGGCGCCGAACAGGGCTTTGATCCCGTAGGGCATGAAACCGCCGCCCGCCCCGAGGTTATTGGGGTGGAACTTGAACAGCAGCACGATGATGGCGAGGACCGGGACGGCCACCTTCCACCAGGTGATGCCCGCGTTGACTCGGGAGAACAGCCGCATGCCCAGGAAGTTGATCGCGGTGAAGATCGCCATCAGGACGATCGTCATCGCGAAGCCCAGCCCGGTGACGTTGCTCGTGGTGGAGTTGTACAGGCCGTGCCAGTAGTACGACCCGTAGGTCATCACGGCGAAGCACTCGATGGGCGCGACCGTGACCGCCTGCAGCCAGGAGAAGAAGCCGAACGAAATGCCGGCGATGCTGCCGAACGCGAAGTGCGGGAATCGGGCTGTACCGCCGGAGACCGGGTACATCGCACCTAGCTCGGCATGCACGAGCGCCAGGATGCTGACGATCACGCCGGCGATGATCCAGCCCAGCAGGGCTGCGGTCCCCGCCGCCTGCGCGGCGAACAGCGCGCCGAACAGCCAGCCCGAGCCGATGATCGAGGTCTCAGACGCCCAGGTAGCCCCGATCAGCCCCATCTCGCGTTTGAGGCCGACGTCGGTCGGTTTGGTAGTGGTGGCTACCGCCTCAGTTGCCATGCTCGAGACCTTCTTTCCGGTCCGCATACGTGGGCCATACGGCCGTGGAGTAGGGCTCATGGTAATGATCGTCAAACAGCCTGAGAAGAAGTCGCCGGCTTCATTTCGGTAACGCGAGTTACGATCCGTTGACACGGAGATACGTATTGCTGCATCTGATGGCGACCCGGATGGTCGTGATTAACCGCAGGTGGGACACCTGCGGAGAGTTCCGGGAATCAGATGGCCGCGTGTGACGCCTGGCCGGCATCCTGGCCGCGCCGCCGGTCCCGGAGCGCGGTCACCGTGGCCGTGCCCGCGCAGCGGTCCCCGCAGTAGCTCTGCGTCCGGCCCGGGGTCAGGTCCACGAAGACGTTGCCACAGGACGCGGCCTCACACCGGCGGAGCCGGTCGGTGCCCAGCTCGGTGACCACCCGGGCCAGGCCGAGCACCGCGCCCGCGGCGTACTGGTCGGCCGCCGAGCCGCTCTCGGCATGGTGCAGGTGCCACGGCTGGCCGTCGTGCCGGGCGATCTCCGGATGGATCGGGTGCCGGGTCAGCAGCGCGTTCAGCCGGGCGGCCGCGTCCTCCTCGTTTCCGGCGATGCAGGCCGCGAAGATCAGCCGGAGCTCGGTGCGCAGTTGCCGGAGCGCCTCGAGGTCGCCTGCTGCGATCCGGGCACGGAGATAGGCCCGGTCCGCCGTCAAGGCACGATATGCCTCGGTGGTGGCGAGCTCATCCTGGTGGCCGTCGCCAGCGTCGCCTGCGTTGACCAAGCGCACCGCCAGCTCGGCATAGGAGGTGAGATCCACTCCAGTCCTTCGGCTGCTGGGGGACATCGGGGTCCGCTTCCCCGCACCCGAGTATGGCACAGACTTACTTACCCGGCCGGCCCTTCAGAGCGGATGGTCAGGTTATGTGCACCTGCCCTGCCCGCGCAGCGGCCGGGCCGGGGACGCTAAGGTGCGGCCCATGTTCGCTGTGACTGCCGCACGCATCGACCCCGATGTCCCGCTGGCCGGGCTGGAGCTCGGCGAGCACCCGGAACCGGCGCCGGAGCCCGGCTGGACCACGGTCGCGGTGCGGGCCACCGCGCTCAACCACCATGACGTGTGGAGCCTGCGCGGGGTGGGCATCGCGGCGGACCGGCTGCCCATCGTGCTGGGGTGTGACGCCGCCGGGGTCAACGAGGACGGCAACGAGGTCGTGGTGCACTCGGTGATCGGCGACCCGGCGAAGGTGGACGGCGACGAGACCCTGGATCCCGGCCGGTCGCTGCTCTCCGAGCGCTACGACGGGACGTTCGCCGAGCGGGTGGCCGTGCCCCGGCGCAACCTGGTGCCCAAGCCCGCCGCGCTGTCCTTCGCCGAGGCCGCCTGCCTGCCCACCGCCTACCTCACCGCCTACCGGATGCTGTTCGACAAGTCCGGCCTGCAGCCGGGGTCCACCGTGCTGGTCCAGGGCGCGGGCGGCGGGGTCGCGACCGCGCTGATCGTGCTCGGCCGGGCCGCGGGCTTCCGGGTCTGGGCCACCAGCCGGAGTGAGGAAAAGCGGGACCGGGCCCGGGAGCTCGGCGCCGACCAGGTCTTCCCGGCCGGCGCCCGGCTGCCGGAGCGGGTCGACGCGGTGCTGGAGACGGTCGGCGAGGCGACCTGGGCCCACTCGCTGCGCGCGCTGCGGCCCGGCGGCCGGATCGTGATTTCCGGGGCGACCAGCGGGGCGGTCCCGCCGGCGGAGCTGAGCCGGGTGTTCTTCCTGCAGCTGTCCATCGTCGGCTCGACCATGGGCACCCGTGCCCAGCTGGCCCGGCTGACCCATTTCCTCGAGCAGACCGGGGTGCGGCCCAGGATCGACCGGGTGCTGCCGCTGGCGCAGGCGCGGGACGGCTTTGCCGCGATGATCAATGGCGACCTGTTCGGCAAGGTCGTGTTCGAGGTGTAGCGGCGATCGGGGGGTCGGGGCGGCGGCTGGCCGGCGCCCCTCGCGCGGAGCGCGATCGGAACTGTTGAGCTTCCCCAGCCGGTCCCGGCGGGCTCCGCCGGCCTCGGCCGAAGGGCGATCGGGGGGTCCGGGGGGTCGTCCCCCCGGGCTAGCTACTGCTGGTAGGTGTCCAGGAACGCGGCTAGGCGCCCGATGGCGTCGTCCAGCACGTCCACCCCGGCCAGGAACACCAGCCGCAGGTGGTCCGGGGTGTCCAGGTTGAACCCGGTGCCGTGGGACAGCAGCAAGTGCTGCTGCTCCAGCAGGTCGATGACCAGTTGCTGGTCGTCAGAGATCTTGTATACGTCGGAGTCGAGCCGGGGGAACACGTAGAGCGCGCCCTGTGGCTTGACGCAGTCCACGCCGGGGATCTCATTGAGCTTGTGCCACGCGTAGTCCCGCTGATCGCGCAGCCGGCCGCCTGGCTGCAGCAGCGCGGTGATGCTCTGCAGGCCGCCGAGGGCGGTCTGGATCGCGTACTGGGCCGGCACGTTCGGGCACATCCGCATGTTGGCCAGCAGCTCCAGGCCCTCCAGGTACTCGGCTGCCTCGCGGCGCGGCCCGCTGACCATCAGCCAGCCGGACCGGAAGCCCGGCGCGCGGTAGGTCTTGGACAGCCCGGACAGAGTGAGCACCACCAGGTCGGGGGCGAGCGCCGCGGTCAACTCGTGCGCCGCGCCGTCGTAGAGGATCTTGTCGTAGATCTCGTCGGCCAGCACCAGCAGGCCGTGCCGCCGGGCCAGGCCGAGCAGGTCCTGCAAGGTGTCCCGCGAGTACACCGCCCCGGTCGGGTTGTTCGGGTTGATGATCACCAGCGCCCGGGTGTTCGGGGTGATCTTCGCGGCCACGTCGTCCAGGTCAGGAGCCCAGCCGGCCTGCTCGTCGCAGCGGTAGTGCGCGGCCCGGGCGCCGCACAGGTGCACCGCGCCGGTCCACAACGGGTAGTCCGGGCTCGGCACCAGGACCTCGTCCCCGGGGTTCAGCAGCGCCTGGAGCGCCATCACGATCAGCTCGGACACGCCGTTGCCCAGGTAGACGTCGTCCGGCCCCACCCCGGCCACACCCATAGCGGTGTAGTACTGGGCCACCGCCAGCCGCGCCGGGTAGATCCCACGCGCGTCGCTATAGCCCTGCGCGTCGCCGATGTTCTGCACCACGTCGTGCACCACGCCCTCCGGGGCGTGCAGGCCGAACGGCGCCGTGTTGCCGATGTTCAGCTTGAGGATCTGCTGCCCTTCGGCTTCCAGTTGCCGCGCCCGGCGCAGCACCGGCCCCCGGATGTCGTAGCGGACATTGCTGAGCCTGCTGGCCTGCGGCACCGGCACGGGTACCTCCTGATCCCGGGCTGCTCCCGGACCGGCCCAGGCCGGCGGTCGGCACGGCGGCGGTCACGGGGTGAGATTGCAGCCTATCCTCGCGCAGCAGCACTCCGGCTGGGAACCGGTTTTCGGCCAGATACCCGGGCCGCGCCGGAACGGATCAGCCGTTCTGATCCGGAGGCGGCGCGCCGCCGGACCGCGGCGGCAGGCCGCTCTTAGCGCCGAACACCTCGGCCTTGATCCGGTCCAGCGCTTCGTCCAGGATGCCGCGCAGGTCACCGACGGCCTCTTCGCTGACCGCCTGGGCGTGGCCGGCCGCCTCGCGCAGTTCCCGGGTAAAGTGCCTGGCCAGCTGTTCCAGGTCGGGGAACGCCCCGGGGTCGGCCCAGCCGGGGCCGCCGCCGCGCCGCCCGGGCCAGTCCGCCCAGGCCTGCCAGTCCCAGCTGCCGCGACGGCCCCGGCCACGCTGCCGCGGCCCGTCCTGGTCCTCGTCCTGCTCGCCGCGTTCCTCGTTCAGCCGGTCCTGCGCTTCGTCCAGCCGGTCCTGCTGCTCGTCCAGCCGGTCCTGTTCCTCCCCCAGCCGGTCCTGCTCGGTCTCCAGCCGCTCGGCCGCCGTGGCTTCCTGCGCCGCGGCCGCCCCGTCCTGCTCGGCGGCCAGCCGGGCCTGTTCCTCATCCAGCCGGGCCTGCTCGGCGGCCAGCCGGTCCTGTTCCGCGTCCAGCCGGGCCTGCTCGGCGGCCAGCCGGTCGGCCTGCTCACCGGCCGCGGCCGCCCAGGAGTCATCCCGGCCGCGCGGGCGCGCCTCGCGCCGGTCCTCGGCCCGGGCCCGCCGCGCCGTGGCCCGGTCCCGGCGGGCCTCGTCCCGGGCCCGCCACGCTTCGTCGCGCCGCTGCCACCAAGTGTCCGGGCCACCGCGTGGGGGGGCACCGTGCGGCCCGGCACCGTGCGGCCCGGCACCCTGCGGGCCGCCGCGGCGCTGCATGTCCCGGGCCGCCCAGGTCAGTTCCTCGCGCAAGTTGCGCACCGTCTCCCGGACGTCCTCGGTCACCTCGCGGGCGATGTCCCGGACCGACGCGCTGATCTCCGCTTCCAGGTCGGTGAGGTCCGCGGACCGGTTGCGCAGCTCCTCGCGGCCCTTGTCGGTGATCCGGTACACCTTCCGGCCGTCGGCCTCGTCGTGCGTGACCAGGCCCTCTTCCTCGAGCCGGGCCAGCCGCGGGTAGATGGTGCCGGGGGACGGCGCGTACACCCCCATGAATCGGTCCTGCAGCAGCCGGATCACCTCGTAGCCGTGCCGGGGCGACTCGTCGAGCAGCTTGAGCAGGTAGAGCCGGAGCCGGCCGTGCCGGAAGACGGGGCTCATCGCACGTCTCCTGGGCTGCCCGCGGGCTCCTGCGGCAGGCCTGGCTCGTCTCGCTGCAACAGCGTGACCTGGCCGGACATGGTGCTGACCGACAGCTTGCCGACGCCTTCGCCGTGGCCAAGCTGGCCGCTCAGCGTGGCCCCGCCGGCCTGCTTGCCGGGGGACAGGCCGGCGAACTCGCTCTGCACCCGCCCGGCCGCCGACCGCAGGGCCACCCGGGCGTTGGTCTGCTGCGGCAGCCTGATGGCCACCGCCCCGGATACCGTGCCGATCTGCAGCCGGGCTGCGCACTCCAGGTCGATATCCGCGGTGACCCGGCCGCTGACCGTCTTGGCGTCCAGCCGGCCCACCGAGCCGTCGGCCAGGGTGAGATCGCCGGACACCGAGTTGAAGCCGATCCGGCCGCCGACGCCCTGGGCCTCGATGTCGCCGGACACCGTGGTCGCCTCGACCGTGCCGGTCACGCCGTCCAGGGTGATTCTCCCGGATACGCTCTTCACCGAGGTCTTGGCGCCGATCCCGGACACGATCGCGCCCGCGTTCACCACGCCGAGCTGGACCGGGCAGTCCTTGGGCACGGTCACGGTGATGGCCGCCGAGTGCCGCTGCGGTCGCAGCCAGCCGAGCAGCCCGTCCCAGGTGAGATCCTCATAGCTGACGGTCAGCACGCCGTCTTCGTGGCTGACCAGCAACGGCTGCCCGGAGATGCTGTCGATGTCCAGACAGGCCCGGTCGTCCGTGCTCAGCACGGCCACCGACCCGGAGATGGCCCGTACCCGCAGCGCGGCCACGCGGTCGAAGTCGAGCGTGGTCGGTGTGTTCACGGTCCAGTGCGGCATCGTGCGGTCCTCTCCCTGCGGGTCCACACAAACGATATATCGCGTTTCGCCAAAGTCAAGATGTATCGCGAACCCCAGCGTAGCCCGGGTCAGCGCGGCCAGTGCCGCTGAGAATTGGCGCCGTTAAGAATCGTCGTCGTCGTCGAGCCGGGCCAGCCAGGTGGCCAGCCGGTCCACCGTCGCCTCAGACTCGGGGAACAGGTCGATGAACTCGGTGAACCGCTCGGCCAGCCAGTCCAGGCTGACCTCATCGGCGCCGCGCCGGGTCTGCAGTTCCTCGATGCCCCGGTCGGTGAAGTACACGGCTCACCCCTGGGCGACGGCTTCGGCCACCACGTACTGGTGCTCGGCCTTGTGCGCGGTGGCCGAGCCCACCGCGGGCGCCGAGCTGGCCGGCACCGACACCCGGCTGACCCGGCGGCCCAGGATGTCCGGCAGCTTGAGCGCCATGGTCGGCCAGGCGCCCATGTTGGCGGGCTCCTCCTGGACCCAGATGATCTCCGCGTCGGCGGGGTAGCGGCCCACCTCGCCGAGCAGGTCCGCATCCGGGACCGGATACAGCCGTTCCAGCCGGACCACCGCGGTATCCGTCCGCCCGTCCTTGTCCCGCCGCGCGGCCAGGTCGTAGTAGACCTTGCCCGAGCACAGCAGCACCTTCCGCACGCCGGCCGGGTCGAGGCCCGCTTCATCCCCGATGACCGGATGGAACGCCCCCGCCGAGAACTCGGCCACCGGCGACGTCGCGTCCTTCAGCCGGAGCATCGACTTGGGCGTGAACACCACCAGCGGGGTGCGCCGGCCGGACAGCGCCTGCCAGCGGAGCAGGTGGAAGTAGTTGGCCGGGGTGGTCGGCAGCGCGACGGTCATGTTGCCCTGGGCGCACAGGCCGAGGAAACGCTCGATCCGGGCCGAGGAGTGGTCCGGGCCCTGGCCCTCGTAGCCGTGCGGCAGCAGCAGCACCACGCTGGTCTGCTGGCCCCACTTCTGCTCGCCGGAGCTGATGAACTCGTCCAGGATGGTCTGCGCGCCGTTGACGAAGTCGCCGAACTGGGCTTCCCAGCAGACCAGCGCGTCCGGCCGGGCCACCGAGTAGCCGTATTCGAAGCCGACCGCCGCGTACTCGGACAGCAGCGAGTCGTAGACGTGGAACCGGGCGGTGGCCGAGTTGAACGCGCGCAGCGGGGTGTGCTCCTCGCCGGTGTGCCGGTCCACCAGGACCGCGTGCCGCTGGCCGAACGTGCCGCGCCGGGTGTCCTGGCCGACCAGGCGCACCGGGTGCCCGTCCATCAGCACCGACCCGAACGCGAGCAGCTCACCGGTGGCCCAGTCGATGGCGTTGTTCTCGACCATGGCCGCCCGGCGGGCCAGCAGCGGCTGCAGCCGGGGGTGCGGGGTGAACCCGTCCGGCAGGTTGAGCTGCGTGTCCACGATCTGCTTGATGGCTTCTTCGGAGATCGCGGTCGGCGTGTCCGGATGCACGATCGGGAACTGGGCCGTGGTGGCGGGCCGGACCACCGCGCCCGGGTCCATCGGCCGTTTGGCCGCCTCCCGGGTCTCGGTGAAGGCCCGCTCCAGGTGCTGCTGGTAGTCGCGGAGCGCCTGCTCGGCCTCTTCCATGGTGATGTCGCCCCGGCCGATCAGCGACTCGGTGTACAGCTTGCGGGTGGACCGCTTGGCGTCGATCAGGTCGTACATCAGTGGCTGGGTGAACGACGGGTTGTCCGCCTCGTTGTGCCCCCGCCGCCGGTAGCAGATCA
Source organism: uncultured Actinomycetes bacterium (assembly GCA_963717125.1). Taxonomy (GTDB): domain Bacteria; phylum Actinomycetota; class Actinomycetes; order Streptosporangiales; family Streptosporangiaceae; genus RYN-230. The sequence goes on along the minus strand of CAVQVG010000014.1, from coordinate 150,930 downwards.
GGTCGATGACCACGTCCTTGCGGAACTGCTCCCGGTAGGCGAAGGCGAGCCTGGCCGACCCGCACCACGGCCTCCGGGTCGTCCCCGTTGACGTGGAAGATCGGCGCCTGGATCATCCGGGCCACGTCGGTGGCGTACACGCTGGACCGGGACTCCGCGGGCGCGGTGGTGAAGCCGACCTGGTTGTTCACCACGATGTGCACGGTGCCGCCGGTGCGGTAGCCGCGCAGCTGGGACAGGTTCAGCGTCTCGGCCACCACGCCCTGCCCGGCGAACGCGGCGTCCCCGTGGATCAGCACCGGCAGCACGGTGAAGCCGGGCTCGCCCTTGTCGATGATGTCCTGTTTGGCCCGGACCACGCCCTCCAGCACCGGGTCCACCGCCTCCAGGTGGCTGGGGTTGGCCACCAGCGAGGTCGGGATCCGCGCGCCGTCGCTCGCGGTGAACACGCCGCTCGCGCCCAGGTGGTACTTGACGTCGCCCGACCCGTGCGTGCTGCGCGGGTCCAGGTTGCCCTCGAACTCCTGGAAGATCTGCGCGTAGGACTTGCCCACGATGTTGGCCAGCACGTTCAGCCGGCCACGGTGCGCCATGCCGAGCACGGCCTCATCGAGGCGTGCATCCGCCGCCTCGGTGAGCACCGCGTCCAGCAGCGGGATCAGCGACTCGGCGCCCTCCAGCGAGAACCGGCGCTGGCCCACGTACTTGGTCTGCAGGAACATCTCGAACGCCTCGGCCACGTTCAGCCGGGACAGGATCTGCACCTGCTCGTCGTGCCCGGCCCGGTCGTGCGGCCGCTCGACCCAGGACTGGATCCAGGCCCGCTCCTCCGGGTTCTGGATGTGCATGTACTCGACGCCGACGGTGCGGCAGTACGAGTCGCGCAGCACGCCCAGGATCTCGCGCAGCTTCATCAGCGGCTTGCCGCCGAACCCGCCGGTCGCGAACGTCCGCTCCAGGTCCCACAGGGTCAGCCCGTGCTGGTTGATGTCCAGATCCGGGTGCCGGCGCTGCTTGTACTCCAGCGGGTCGGTGTCGGCCATCAGGTGGCCGCGCACCCGGTACGCGTGGATCAGCTCGTGCACCCGGGCCGACTTGGTGATGTCGTCCTCGTGCCCGGCCGGGATGTCCCGCACCCAGCGGATCGGCTCGTAGGGGATCTTGAGGGCCTGGAACACCTCGTCCCAGAAGCCGTCCTCGCCCAGCAGCAGCGCGTGGATGTCCCGGAGGAACTCGCCGGACTGCGCGCCCTGGATGACCCGGTGGTCATAGGTCGAGGTCAGCGTGACCGCCTTGCTGACCGCCAGCCGGGCCATGGTCTCCTCGGCCGCGCCCTGGTAGGCGGCCGGGTACTCCATGGCGCCGACGCCGACGATGCAGCCCTGGCCGGCCATCAGCCGGGGCACCGAGTGCTCGGTGCCGATCGTCCCCGGGTTGGTCAGCGTGATCGTGGTGCCCGCGAAGTCTTCGACGGCGAGCTTGCCGCCGCGGGCCCGCCGGACCACGTCCTCGTAGGCCATCCAGAACTGGCGGAAGTCCATGTCCTCGGCCGCCTTGACCGCGGGCACCAGCAGCTGCCGCGACCCATCCCGGGCCGTCACGTCGATGGCCAGGCCCAGGTTGACGTGCTCCGGCTGGACCAGGGCGGGCTTGCCGTCCAGTTCGGCGTAGGCGCAGTTCATCTCCGGCGCCAAGGCCAGCGCCCGGACCACCGCGAACCCGATCAGGTGAGTGAACGAGACCTTGCCGCCCCGGCCGCGGGCCAGGTGGTTGTTGATCACGATGCGGTTGTCGACGAGCAGCTTGGCGGGCACCGAGCGGACGCTGGTCGCGGTGGGCAAGGCCAGGCTGGCGGTCATGTTGACCGCGGTGCGGGCGGCCGCGCCGCGCAGCCGGGTGGTGGGCGCACCGGCCGGCGGGGCGGGGGCCGCGGCGGGCGGGCTGGCCGGCTGCCCCGCAGCCGGGGCGGCCGGTGCGGCCGGAGCGGCGGGGGCGCTGGCCGCGGCAGGCTGAGCTGGGCCGGGCTGGCGGGGTGCGACCGGGGCCGGCGGCGCGGCGGCCGGCTGGCCCGCGGGCGGGGTGTAGTCGGCGAAGAAATTCCACCAGGCCATGTCCACCGATCCGGGATCGGCCAGGTAGCGCTGGTAGAGCTCATCCACCAGCCATTCGTTGGGCCCGAAGTCGGTGGCCGCGCCGTCGGGATGCTCGGCGGCTGCCCCGCCAGGGTCGCTGGCTCGGGTGCGGCTCACTCCCGCCTGGCCCGGTTCTGGGCTGGCGGGCTTGGCTTCGGCACGATCCACAGACTGCGGTGACTCAGAAGACACGGCGGACATCGCCCTCTTCGACGCTTGATTTTGTCCCTACCCCGGCGTATAAGGCTACCGCCGCGGTAGCGCCCGGAGTCCGGGCCACCACCTCATGATCGCCCTGACATGCGCTCTCTGTCATGCGGTGAGAGCCAGTTCACATAGGGTCCTTTAGGCACGATGCGGTTCGGGTTGATCCAATCCTGGGTCTGGTAGTAGTGCCGCTTGATCTGGACGAAGTCCGTCGTGTCGCCGAACCCCGGGGTCTGGTAGAGGTCGCGGGCATAGCCCCACAGACCCGGGTAGTCCACTAGCCGGTTCAGGTTGCACTTGTAATGCGTGTAATAGACCGCATCAAAGCGGGCCAATGTCGGATAGAGCCGTACGTCCGCCTCGGTAATGCTGCCGCCCAGCAGGTACCGGCGCCGGAGCAGCCGCTCTTCCAGCGCGCTCAGCGTGCTGAACAGCCCGTCGAACGCCTCCTCGTAGGCGGCCTGGCTGGTGGCCAGGCCAGCCTTATATACGCCGTTGTTGACCGCGTGGTAGATCAGCGTGCTCAGCGCGTCGATCTCGGTGCGCTGCTGCGCCGGGTAGAGGTCGGGCGCGCCGGGCCGGTGGTAGCCGCGGAACTCGGTCTCGAACGAGACGGTGATCTGCTGGAAGTCGTTGTCCACGATGCGCTGGCTGCGGGTGTCCCAGACGAACGGCACGGTGAACCGGCCCCGGTAGCCCGGATCAGTGATCATGTAGAGGTCGGACACGAACCGGGCGCCGGTCACCGGGTTGACCCCGCCGTTGCTGGCCGGGAAGCGCCAGCCACGCTCGTCCCGGATCGGGTCCACCAGGCTGAGCCCGATAACCCGGTCCAGGCCGAGCAGCCGCCGCACGATGAGCGCGCGGTGCGCCCACGGATCGGCCAGCGACGCGTACAGCTGGTAACGCCCGGGTTCTGCCAGGTACCCGCTCGATCCGTCCCCCGTGATCCGCGTGGCGAAGACGTTCGCCTGGCGGACGAATCCGGCCGATGGCAGGACTTCAGGACCCGTCTCGGGAATAACTGGCATCCTCCTCCGTTCGCGGCGGGAGCTACTCGGCTGCTGTCCGAATTGTCAGCAAATGATGGCCGGCCGGGCGGCCGGAGGGAAGGGCCGGCCTGCCGGGCCGGGTCCGGGCAAACCGCTCGGGCCCAGTGGCTAGCATCGCATCCGAAAGCCCCCGGATTCCGGGATAGTACGAGGTCATCCCGGAATGGGTCAGGGTGGGCCGGCCGGCAGCGGGCAGTGGGCAGGTGGCAGCGGAAGGGGCAGGCAGGTGACGTCGATCACCACCGAGCTGGGCCGGCTGAGCGGCCCGCTGGCCTACCTGCTGGTGGCCGCGCTGGTGTTCGGCGAGACGGCCATTTTTCTCGGCTTTGTCATCCCCGGTGAGACAGCGGCCGTGCTCGGCGGCGTCCTGGCCAGCCGGGGGCGGGTTGACTTGCTGGTGCTGATGCTGGTGGTGGTGCTGGCCGCCATCGTCGGCCCGCTGATCGGCTACGAGATAGGCCGGCATCTCGGCGGGCGGCTGCTCGCCCGGCCCCGGCTGCGCCGGGTGGCCAGCGGGGTGGACCGGGCCCAGACGGTGCTGCACCGGCGGGGCGCGGCGGCCGTGTTCCTCGGCCGGTTCATCGCGGTGCTGCGGGCCATGATGCCCGCGGTGGCGGGCACCGCCCGGCTGCCGTACCGCACGTTCGTGCTCTTCAACGTGCTCAGCGCGGTGGTCTGGGGCGTCGGGTACTGCCTGCTCGGCTACGCCGCGGGGTCGGCGTACGCGGCGATCGAGCGCACGGTCGGCACCGGCGTGGCCGTCGCGGTAGCGGTGCTGGTCGTCGGGGCGGCGGCGTTCTGGCTGATCCGCCGGCATCGCCGGGCGCCGGCGTAGCAGATCCGTCAGCCGACCGATGTCTGTGGCCCGCCCGGCCGGCCACCGTGGACTCCATGCACCGCACACAGGTATGCCCGATGCCGAACGCGGGCCGGGTGGAGAAAACAGCACGCAGGGACGATTTCCTCCCCCAGCCGCCGTCACGGCCCCAGGCCGGGCCAGCGCCCGTGCCTACCATGGATGACCAGGAGGTGGCGGAAAGTGCGCGAGTTCGGTGAGCTCGAGTCCGCGATTATGGATGTGGTGTGGGCCGGAGACCGGGCCTATCTGGTCCGGGAGGTCCGCGAGCGGCTGTCGTACAACCGGCCCGTCGCGTACACGACCGTGATGACGGTGATGAACATCCTGTACGGCAAGGGTGTGCTGTGCCGCGAGAAGCACGGCCGGGCCTGGCGGTATTGGCCGATGGAGTCCCGGGAGGAGCATGACTCCCGGCTGATGGCCGAGGTGCTCCGCTCCGGTGGTGATGAGCGCATCACCATGCTCCGGTTCGTGGAACGGGTCAGCGAGGACGAACGGGAGAGCCTGCGCGGCGCCATGCTCGACATGGCCGGGCAGCTCGCCGCGTCCTAACCAAACAGGTCGCCGCGGCGGTGCTCCAGGCACGGTAGCCGGTCCCGGACCCGCGCGGTCAGCGCGGCGTCCAGATCGCCGCAACCGACCCCGGGGAACGAGCCGAGGTCAAGCCGGACGGCGCCCATCGGGTCGACCAGCATGCTCCGGCCGATGCCGGTGGGCGCCCGGGTCGGCGGTGAGTCCGGGTCAGGCACCTGCCCGGCGGCCGCGACCCAGACCGTGTTCTCGATGGCCCGGGCCCGCACCAGGGTGACCCAGTGCTCCTCCTTGAACAGCCCGGCGGCCCAGGCGGCGGGGATCACCAGCACGTCCGCGCCGCGGACCACCAGGTTCCTGGCCAGTTCCGGGAACCGGATGTCGTAACACGTGAGCAGGCCCACCCGGAGCCCAGCCAGTTCGGCCAGCACCGGCTCGCCGCCCGGCGCGACCACCTTGGACTCGGTCTCGCCCAGCGAGTCGAACAGGTGGATCTTGCGGTACGCGGCCACCCGCTCGCCCGCCGGGCCGTAGGCCACCGCGGTGTTGTACACCCGGCCGTCCGGCGCGGGCTCGAACACCCCGGCGACCAGGGACACCCCAGTGTCCCGGGCGGCCGCGGCCAGCCCGGCGCCGAACGGGCCGTCCAGCGGCTCGGCCACCGCCCGCAGGTCGGTGCCGAACCGGGCCTGCGTCGCTTCCGGGAACACGGCCAGCTCCGCGCCATGGTCGGCAGCGCTGCCCAGCGCCGCCCGCACCCGCCCCAGGTTGACCACAGGATCCGGGCTGACCGGCACCTGGCACAAGGCGATACGCACACCCGCAGGGTAAACCAGCCTGCGCCAAAGGGGGTGCCGCCGACTGGACCGACGAGCGAGGAACGAGCGAGGAGGGGAAGGAGCCGCGCCGAAGGGGGCGCGCCGCCGACTGGACTGAGGAGCGAGGGAGCGAAGCGACTGAGCGACGAGGGAAGGCGGCGGGTAGAGCGCCCCCGGCGGCGCAAAGAAGCAGAGCGCAAAGAGATACTGAGTGCGTGGCAACAACCTCGAATCGGCCCCTGCTGAACCGGCGGCTGACCGGCTTGGGCACGACGATCTTCGCCGAGATGTCCGCGCTCGCGCTGACCACCGGGTCGGTCAACCTGGGTCAGGGCTTCCCGGACACCGATGGCCCGGCCGAGATCGCCGCGGCCGCCGCCGCCGCGATCATGGAAGGCCGGGGCAACCAGTACCCGCCGGGCCCGGGCATCCCCGAGCTGCGGCACGCGGTGGCCGCGCACCAGAAGCGGTTCTACGGGCTGGACCTGGACCCGGACACCGAGGTGCTGGTCACCGCGGGCGCCACCGAGGGCATCGCGGCCGCGCTGATCGCGCTGATGGAGCCAGGCGACGAGGCGATCGCGTTCGAGCCCTACTACGACTCCTACGCCGCCTGCGTGGCCATGGCGGGCGCGACCCGGGTGCCGGTGACGCTGCGGCCGCCCGACTTCCGGCCCGACCTGGCCGCGCTCCGCGCCGCGATCACGCCGCGCACCCGGCTCATCCTGCTGAACACGCCGCACAACCCGACCGGGGCCGTGTTCAGCCGGGCCGAGGTCACCGAGATCGCCGCGCTCGCTTGCGAGCACGACCTGCTGGTGGTCTCCGACGAGGTGTACGAGCACCTGGTCTTCGACGGGACGCACGTGCCGATCGGCACGCTGCCCGGGATGCGCGAGCGTACCGTGACGATCAGCTCCGCGGCCAAGACGTTCTCGTTTACCGGCTGGAAGATCGGCTGGGTGACCGGCACCCCGGAACTGGTCACCGCGGTGCGCACGGTCAAGCAGTTCCTCACCTACGTCACCGGTGGGCCGTTCCAGTACGCGGTGGCCCAGGCCCTGGCGCTGCCCGACGCCTACTTCGCCGCGATCAGCACCGACCTGCGGGGCAAGCGGGACCTGCTCTGCGCCGGGCTGGCCGAGGTTGGGTTCGAGGTGTATGAGCCGCCGGCACCTACTTCGTGACCACCGACATCCGGCCGCTCGGCGAGACCGACGGGATGGACTTCTGCCGCCGGCTGCCGGACCAGGCCGGCGTGGTGGCCATCCCCAGTTCCGTGTTCTACGACAACGTGGCGGCCGGCCGCAGCCAGGTGCGGTTCGCGTTCTGCAAGCGAGACGAGGTGTTGCGGGAAGCGGTAACCCGGCTGTCCCGGCGCCGTGTCTAGCGTGCCGCCGGGCGCGGCGCCGGACGACGCGTTCGCCGCGGACCTGTACGCCGCGCTGGGCGGTGGCGGCAACCTGGTGTTCTCGCCGGGCAACATCGCCACCGCGCTGCGGATGACGCTGGCCGGCGCCCGTGGGGCGACGGCCAGCCAGCTGGCCACGGTGCTGCACCTGGCCAACCCGCAGGACGCGGCGGCTGGGCTGGTGCAGGCGTCCGCGGTCCTGGACGCGCTGGCGCGCGGCCCGCTCACGCTGCGCGCGCCGAACACCATGTGGCTGCAAGCCGGCCTGCCGGTGCGGCCGGACTTCACCGCGGCCTTGGCCCAGGCCGCCTGCGCGCAGCTGTGCGAGGCCGACTTCCGGCGCGCGGCCGGGGCGGCCCGGCAGCAGATCAACGGCCTGATCGCGGAGCAGACCGCGGGGAAGATCACGGGGCTGATCCCGGCGGGTGTGCTCGACGCGGGAACCCGGCTGGTGCTGGCCAGCGCCGTGTACCTGAAGGCGGCCTGGGCGCACCCGTTCCCGGCCGGGGCGACCAGCGACGGCCCGTTTCACCCCGAGCCGGGCCGCGTGCTGCGGGTGCCCATCATGCGGCTCCAGGGCCGGCTGCGGTACCTGCGCCGGAACGGTTGCCAGGCGGTCGAGCTGCCCTATCTGGGCGAGCGTCTCGGCATGGTGATCGTGCTGCCGGACGGTTCGCTGCCGCCGGTCGAGGAGCAGCTGGCCGGGGCCGGCCTCGGTGGCCTGCTGGCCGGGCTGGCTCCCCACCAGGTCAGCCTGGCGCTGCCGCGGTTCCGGGTGTCCGGCCAGTTCGGCCTGCGCCCGGTGCTGACCGGGCTCGGCATGCCGCTCGCCTTCAGCCCGCAGGCGGATTTCACCGGGATCACCGCGGCCGAGCCGCTGTCCATCCGGGAGGTCGTGCACCAGGCCTACGTCGACGTGGCCGAGCCAGGCACCGAGGCGGCCGCGGCCACGGCCACGGTGATGACGACGGCGGCCCGCACGCTGGCCCCGGATCCGGTGGCCGAGATGACGGTGGACCGGCCTTTCCTGTTCGCCATCACCGAGCTGGGCAGCGGGCTGCCGCTGTTCCTCGGCCGGGTCACCGACCCTGGCCGGGAGCTGCCCTGACTGCGAGACTGGACGGTATGAGACCTGACGGGCTGCACCACGTTTCGCTCAATGTCCGTGACGTCCCGGCGGCGCTTGATTTCTACACCCGGGTGCTCGGCCTGACCGAGCGCGGCGACCGGCCGGACTTCAGCTTCGGCGGCGCTTGGCTGGATGCTGGCGGCCAGCAGATTCACCTGATCGAGGCGGACGCCCCGCCGCCCCTCGGCCAGCACTTCGCGCTGGCCGTGTCCGACCTGGACGCGGTGGTGGCGGAACTGCGCGGGCAGGGGGTCACGGTCACCGATCCGGTCCCCGTCGGCACCGGGCGGCAGTCGTTCCTCGACGACCCGGCCGGCAACCGGGTCGAGCTGCAGGAACCGGCTCACTGAGCCTGCGGCGGCTCTAGCCTGTGCGCGTGCTCCCCCTCCTGCTCGTCGCGGCCTCGGTTGGCCTGTCCAACCTGGCCGCGGCCATCGGCATCGGCTTCGGCGGCGTCACCGCGCGGACCCGGCTGCGGGTGGCGCTCGTGTTCGGCGCGTTCGAGGCCGGCATGCCCATCGTCGGCCTGGTCATCGGGGCCGGGCTGGCCACCGGCATCGGCCAGGTGGCCCGCTGGATCGGCGCCGGTTTACTGATCGTCCTGGGCGGGGTCACGGTGCTGCGGGCGCTGCGTCAGCCCGGCTGGCCGGCCGCGGGCGGAACCGGGGTGCACCCGGCGCACGCGATGGGCCTGGGCAAGCTCATCGTCACCGCGTTCGCGCTCAGCCTGGACAACCTGGCGGCCGGGTTCGCCCTGGGCACGCTGCACGTCAGCGTGGCCGAGGCGGCCCTCGTCATCGGCGGGGTCAGCGTGCTCATGTCGCTGGCCGGCCTGGAGCTCGGCGGGCGCCTCGGCGCTACGGCCGGCCGGCGCGGCGAGCAGATCGGCGGGGCCATCCTGGTCGCGGTCGGCGTGGCGCTGGCGGCCGGCGTGCTCTGACCCGGCTCAGTCGGCCAGGCTGAGCGCCAGCCGCGGGCAGGACGCCACCGCGCGGCGGACCGCGTCGGCGGACGCCGCGGGCACCTCCCCGGCCGCGATGTGCAGGTAGTCCTCGTCGTCAAGGTCAAACACGTCGGGCGCCAGCCCGGCGCACACACCGTTGGCCTCGCACAGGTCGCGATCGACCACCACCCGCATCGCCCTGCCCTCCTTCGCCGCAACATCCAGCGCTACAGTACGTCCCGGCTCGCCCGATGGCAGCCCCCGCGCCCACCGCGCGCCCGGGTAAGTGAGCCCGACCAGGGGGCGTTGAGCTAGTGCGGTGTTTTGGTGCCGAATTCGGAGGCCCGGATGGGGATGCCAGCGGAGCTGCGGGACGCGGCCGAGGCGGCCAAGGGGTTCATGCCGCCGGCCGAAGGGCTGGCCCTGTACGCGACCGCGGCCGCCTACGCGGGCCGTGGCCCCATCCTGGAGGTCGGCACCTACTGCGGAAAGTCCACCATCTACCTGGCCGCCGCGGCGCGGCAGGCCGGCCAGCTGGTGATCACGGTGGATCATCACCACGGCTCCGAGGAGAACCAGCCGGGCTGGGAGTACCACGACCCGGCCCTGGTCAACGAGCGGACCGGGCGGCTGGACACGCTGCCCACCTGCCGCGCCACGCTGGCCGCGGCCGGCCTGGAGGAGCAGGTCATCGCCGTGGTGGGCCGGTCGGCGCAGGTGGCCGGGCTGTGGCGGGCCCCGCTGGGCCTGCTGTTCATCGACGGCGGGCACACCGACGAGGCGGCCCAGGCCGACTACGCGAACTGGGCGCCGTGGGTCGCCCCCGGCGGGGCGCTGGCCATCCACGACGTGTTCCCCGATCCGGCCGACGGCGGCCAGGCCCCGTACCGGATCTACCGGCGCGCGCTGGAGTCAGCCGAGTTCACCGAGGTGTCGGTGCACGGCTCGCTGCGCGTGCTGGAGCGCACCGGCTAACCACGGCCCCGGCGGCAGCGGGCCGAGAAGCAATGCATGGGCGAGCCCGGCTCGGCCGGCGGCGGGGGCGGCACGTCCCGGAACATGGCCGCGGCGCGGGTGGTGCCGGACAGCGCGTCGGCGGCCAGGATCATCGCGGCCGCCGTCCAGCTGCTCCGTTCGGCCGGGAAATGCGCCTGGTTGGTGAACTGCCAGCCGGTCCAGTAGCCGCCGTCGCCGTCCCGCAGGTGCTGGATATCGGCGTACACCTGGCGGGCCCGGCTATAGTCACCCGCCGCATCCAGCGCCATCACCAGTTCGCACGCTTCCGCCCCGGTGATCCACGGCTGGTCGCGGACGCAGCGCACGCCGAGCCCCGGCACCACGAACTCGGCCCACTGCGCGTCCAGCCGGTCCAGCCCGGCCGGGCCGCGTACCGGCCCGGCCAGCACCGGGTAGTACCAGTCCATCGCGAACCGGCTCTTGTCGGCGAACGCCTCCGGGTGGTCGGCCACGACATGGCCCAGGCGGCAGGCGGCGAGCTCCCAGGCGGGCTGCGGCTCACCCAGGTACTCGGCCAGCCCGGCCGCGCAGCGCAGGCTCTGGTAGGTGCTGGCGCACCCGGTGAGCAGCGCGTAACTGGCCGCCGTCCCGTCGGCCGCGCGCTGCCAGAGGATCTCGCCCCGCGGCACCTGGAGGGACAGCACGAAGCCGATCGCCCGCCGCACCGTGGGCCACATGTCGGCCAGGAACGTCTCGTCCCCGGTGAGCTGGAACTCGTGCCAGGTACCGACGGCGACGTAGGCGGTCTGGTTGGTCTCCCCGCCGGCGTCGGCCACCGTGTCGCCGACGACCCGTTTCGGCCACGAGCCGTCCGCGCGCTGGGTGCGGCGCAGCCAGTCGTAGGCCAGCCGGGCGGCGCTGGTCAGCCCACAGGCGGACAGCGCCATTGCGCACTCCACGTGATTCCACGCGTCGGTGTGGCCGTCCGGCCAGCTGAGCGCGCCGGACGGCGCCTGCCGGTCGGCGATGTGCTCGCCGGTGGCCAGCACCTCGGCGGCGGTGAGGATGCCGGGCAGCTCGGGTACCGGCCGGCCGACCACGGGCTGGCCGGCCACGGGCTGGCCGGCCACCGGGCTGTGCGCCACCGCCGGTCCCGCGGCAGCGGACGGCTCGCGGCCCACCGAGCTGGCCAGCGCCTCAGACGGCGGCATGCGCCCGCTCGGTGGCCGGGACGGGGCGGCCGGCGCGGCGTTCGGCCGGTTTCTCCGCGTAGATGACCAGGCTCTTGCCGATCAGCGGGTTCATCGCCTGCTCGGCCAGCCGGGTCACCCGGGGCCGCTTCATGATGTCCCAGACCAGCAGCCGGTGATAGGCGCGGGCCAGCGGATGGTGGTCATCGTGCACGCCGACCGCGCATTTCAGCCACCAATACGGCGAGTGCAGGCCGTGCGCGTGATGATGCGCGCCGACCCGCAGCCCGGCCGCGGTGAGCTTGGCCGCCAGCTCAGCCCGGGTGAAGATGCGGACGTGGCCGCCGGGGGTGTTGTGGTAGTCGGCGGACAGGCCCCAGCAGATCCGCTCCGGCAGCCAGGCCGGCACGGTGACGGCCAGCTGGCCGCCGGGCCGCAGCACCCGGGCGATCTCGGCCAGCGCGCGCTGGTCCGCCGGGATGTGCTCGAGCACCTCGGCCGCGATGACGCGGTCGAACGTTTCGTCCGGGAACGGCATCGCGGTCGCGTCCCCGCACACCGTGCTGGTGTCCGCGGCGGCCGGCGTCTCGCCCGCCTCCCGCATGGCCGCGGCCATCTCGGCCACCCCGCGCAGCTCGGCCGCGTCCGCGTCCAGCGCCACCACGGTGGCGCCGCGGCGCAGCGCCTCGAACGCGTGCCGCCCGGCGCCGCAGCCGAGGTCGAGCACGCGGTCGCCCGGGCCGACCGGCAGCCGGCGGAAGTCGACGGTCAGCATGCCCGGGCGCCGTTCGCCTCGATGGCGGCGCGGTAGCGCTGCACGGTGGCGCGGGCCACCGCGCTCCAGGCGAACCGCTCTTGCACCCGCTGCCAGGCGGCCGCGCCCAGCCGGTCCCGTTCGGCGGGCGAGTCGAGCAGGTCACGCAAGGCGGCCGCGAGCTCTTCCGGGTTGCCCGGCTCGACCAGCCGGGCCGCGTCCCCGGTGACCTCGGGCAGGGCCCCGGTCCGGCTGGCCACCAGCGGCGTCCCGGAGGCCATGTGCTCGACGGCGGGCAGCGAGAAGCCCTCGTACAGCGAGGGGACGACGGCGATCTCGGCGCTGGCGCACAGCTCGGCCAGCTCGGTGTCGCTGATCCCGTGCACGAACCGGACCCGGTCGCCGAGGGCCAGCTCGCCGGCCAGCCGCTCGGTCGGGCCGCCAGCGGACGGCTTGCCCACCACGGTCAGCTGCGCGTCCCGCTCCACGGTGAGCTTGGCCACCGCCGCCAGCAGCGTGCCCACCCCCTTGAGCGGTGAGTCCGCGCTGGCCACGGCCACGATCCGGCCCGGCACCCGGGGCGCGGTCCTGGGGTGGAACAGCCGGGTGTCCACGCCGAGCGGGATCACGTGCACCTGGGCCGGGTCGACACGGAAATCCCGGCATATGTCGGCTTGGGATGCCCGGGAGGCGGTCAGGATCGGCCCCACCCGGCGGGCCACCCGGCCCTGCATCCGGACGAACGAGTACCAGCGCCACTTGCCCAGCCATTCCTTGCCGTGCGCCGCGGCCAGCTCGATCCGCCGGTCCACGCTGATCGGGTGGTGGATGCTGGTCACCAGGGGCAGGCCGATCCGGGGCAGGCCGAGCAGGCCGTAGGCGAGCACCTGGTTGTCGTGCACCAGGTCGAAGTCGGCCCGCCGGGTGCGCAGCAGGCGCAGCGCCCGCAGGCTGAACGTGAGCGGCTCGGGGAACGCGCCGGTCTTCATCACGGCGAATTCCAGCGCGTCGATCCAGTCGCGGTACTCGGCCAGCCGGGGGGTGCGGAACGGGTCCTCGTCCCGGTACAGGTCGAGGCTGGGCACCGGGCGGAGCTCCGGCCCCGGTTCCAGCTCCGGGTAGGGCTGGCCGGAGAACACCTCGACGTGGTGCCCGAGCGCGGCCAGTTCGCGGGACAGGTGGCGCAGGTAGATGCCCTGGCCACCGCAATGTGGTTTGCTGCGGTAGGAAAGCAGTGCGATGCGCAGCGGGTGATCCGTGGTCGTCACGCAGGTTCGCACCTCTCGTCCGGCACCGCGTTGTCTGGCCCTTGCATCGTTTGGTGCTGCCTGCCCGGTTCGTCCGCCGCTGGCTGTCCAGGCCGGGAGGCGCTGCGCGCGTGGCCGCTTAAGCAGCGAACATTACCATCGGGTACACGAGCCGCCCGGAGCCGGGACGCGCCGGTCCGAGGCGGTCTGCGGCGGCGCCCCGGCCATGCCCGGTAAGCTGCGCCGACGTACCCCTGAGGTGGTATGAGCCGAGCTGCGCGGACCTGACCTGACCTGGTCATGGTGCGGCGGCCGGCTCGCCAGGACGGAGGCTCCGCTGACGAGGCGTGCACTGATCACCGGGATCACCGGGCAGGACGGGTCCTACCTGGCCGAGCACCTGCTGGCTCAGGGCTACGAGGTGTGGGGGCTGGTCCGCGGCCAGTCCAACCCGCGGGTCCGCGGGGTCCGCGAGCTGCTCGGCGATATCCGGCTGGTCCGCGGTGACCTGCTCGACCAGGGCAGCCTGATCTCCGCGGTGGAACGGGTGCAGCCCGACGAGGTCTACAACCTGGCCGCGATCTCCTACGTGCCGATGTCCTGGCAGCAGGCCGAGCTGACCGGCGAGGTGACCGGCCTCGGCGTGCTCCGGGTGCTGGAGGCCATCCGGGTGTGCAGCGGGATCAGCGCCTCGCGCACCCCGCGGGGCAGCCAGATCCGCTTCTACCAGGCGTCGTCCTCGGAGATGTTCGGCAAGGTGCGGGAGTCACCGCAGCACGAGCGCACCCCGTTCCACCCGCGCAGCCCGTACGGGGTGGCCAAGGCGTACGGGCACTTCCTGACCCAGAACTACCGCGAGTCCTACGGGATGTACGCGGTGTCCGGGATCTTGTTCAACCACGAGTCGCCGCGCCGCGGCGCGGAGTTCGTCAGCCGCAAGGTGTCCCTCGGGGTGGCCCGGGTCAAGCTCGGCCACGAGCGGCAGCTCCGGCTCGGCACCCTGTGGGCCCGGCGGGACTGGGGGTTCGCCGGCGACTACGTCCGGGCCATGCACCTGATGCTGGCCGCCGACGAGCCCGAGGACTACGTGGTGGGCACCGGGGTCACGCACAGCGTGGAGGAACTCGTCGACCTGGCGTTCAGCGTGGCCGGCCTGGACTGGCGGGAGCACGTCACGGTGGACGCCGCGTTCGTCCGGCCCGCCGAGGTGGACCAGCTCTGCGCCGACCCGGCCAAGGCCGCGCAGCAGCTCGGCTGGAAACCGAAGACCGGGTTCACCGAGCTGATCACGATGATGGTGGAGTCCGACCTCAAGCTGCTGTCCTCCGGCCCGGGCGGGCCCGAGGACGACGCGTTCGGCGCGGACTCCTGGTAGGTCGGGCGGTGGCCGGGCCCGCGGTCAGGACGCGCCGGCGCCGACCGCGCTCCCGATCGCGAACGTGATCCCGGCCGCCGCCGCGCCCAGCACCAGCTGCCGCGCCGCGCCGCGGAGGAACGGCCGGTCGGTGAGCCGGGCCACCAGCCCGCCGCCGACGAACGCGGCCACCGCGGCCAGGCCCAGGGCCAGCGCCAGGCTGTCCAGCCGGAACAGGTAGGGCAGCAGCGGGATGAGCGCGCCCATGGCGAACGTGACCAGCGAGGCCGCCGCCGCCGTGTACGGCGACGGCAGCTCCTCATAGTCCACACCGAGTTCCTCGCGGACGTGCACCCCCAGGGCCTGCTCGGGGTGCGCCGAGATCTGCGCGGCCACCTTGTCGGCCAGGTCCGGCTCGACCCCCTGCCTGCGGAACGTGGCCGCCAGCTCACGGCGCTCCGACTCCGGGTTGTGCTCCAGCTCGTGGCGCTCCTTGCGGACCTCCGCCTGGACCAGCTCGTTCTGCGAGGAGACCGAGACGTACTCGCCGGTCGCCATGGAGAACGCGCCGGCCGCCAGCCCGGCCAGCCCGGTGAGCACGATCAGGTGCGTGGAGGCGCCCGAAACGCTGACCCCGGCGCCCACGCCAGCGATCAGCGAGACGTTGGTGACGAGGCCGTCCATGGCGCCGAAAACCGCCGGGCGGAGCCAGCCACCGGAAACGTCCTTGTGCTGGTGCCCATGCGCCTCGTACTGTTCGCTAATCTCGACTGACATGGTGGGATTTCCCAGAGTGTGTTCGGGTGCGCGCTGGCCGGCGCACCGCTGGCCGGGTACAGAGCATCCTTGCCCGCAGCCCGGGGGCAAACCTCCGGCCCGGCACCATTATTCCCTGTTCACCCGGCCGTCGCCCGGGCCCGGGTGGTCCACCCGGCCGGCCACCCGGCCGGCCAGGTGGTCGGCCACCTGGTCGGCCACCTGGTCGGCCACTGCCGCGTCGCCCGCTGTATCACCCCTGGTCTCGTCTCGGACACGGTTCGCCGCCGCGGCGTGGCTGCGCTCGCCGAACCCGGTTACGCTGATCTTGCTGTCGCTGCCGGGCATGGCTTCTGGCGGCACGGGTAGTCAGCAGCGCCAGACCCCGGGACCCAGGTGGGGGCCAGACCGGAAGGCCACGTCGTGATCACCTTCGAGGGCGTGACGAAACGGTACCCGGGCGGCACGCTCGCCGTGGATGACCTCAACCTGGACATACCGGACGGGCAGACGATGGTGCTGGTCGGCCCCAGCGGGTGCGGCAAGACCACTACGCTGCGCATGATCAACCGGCTGATCGACCCGACCAGCGGCCGGATCCTGCTCGACGGCCGGGACATCCAGCAGTCCGACCCGCCCACGCTGCGCCGCGGCATCGGCTACGTCATCCAGCAGTCCGGGCTGTTCCCGCACCGGACCATCGAGGACAACATCGGCACGGTGCCGCTGCTGATCGGCTGGGGCAAGGCCAAGGCCCGGGCCCGGGCCCACGAGCTGATGCGGCTGGTCGGCCTGGACGACAGCCTGGCCCGCCGCTACCCGTACCAGCTCTCCGGCGGCCAGCAGCAGCGCGTCGGGGTGGCCCGGGCGCTGGCCGCCGACCCGCCGGTGCTGCTCATGGACGAGCCGTTCAGCGCCGTCGACCCGATTGTCAGAGCCACCTTGCAAGATGAACTCCTCCGGCTCCAGGCCGAACTGCACAAGACCATCGTGCTCGTCACGCACGACGTGGAGGAGGCCATCAAGGTGGGCGACCAGGTCGCCATCTACCGCCCCGGCGGCCGGCTGGCCCAGCTGGACAGCCCGGAGCGGCTGCTCAGCGCGCCCGCTGACAGCTACGTGGAGAGCTTCCTCGGCTTCGACCGCGGCATCCGCCGGCTGTCCTTCCTGGCCGCGTCCGGGCTGAGCCTGAGCGATACCGCCGTGATCAGCGCGAGCATGCCCGCCTGGCAGGCGGCCGAGCACGCGGCGCGCAACGGCGAGCCCTGGCTGCTGGTCACCGACGCCGACCAGAAACCACGTGGCTGGGTGGCCAGCGACGAGCTGAAGTCGCTGCCCCGCGCGGCCGCTGCGGGCGACGCTCAGCTCACCCCGTACGGGCACACGTTCGGGGTGAGCACCGACTCGCTGCGCGCCGCGCTCGACGCCACCCTGCTGTCCCCGGCCGGCCGGGCCGTCGGGGTGGACGATCAGGGCCGGGTGGTCGGCGTCACCTCGTACGAGCGGCTCGGCGCCGCGGCCGAGGCGGCCAACGCCGCCGCGGCCAGCGCCGCGGCCGGTAGGGCGGCCGACGGCGGGGCGCGCGGGGTGGGCGGCGGGGCGGCCGGGACCGCTGAGCCGGCCGCGGAAGCCTCGCCCACCGGGACGGGCTGACCGCCGTGGACTGGTCGCAGGTCCCCACGCTCGTCTGGGAGAGCGCCAAACTCGGCATCCTGCCCGCGCTGTTCGGGCTGATCATCTCGGTGCCGCTGGGCATCATCTGCGTGCGGTTCAACTGGCTCTACGGGCCGGTGCTGTCCGCGACCAGCGTGCTCTACGCGCTGCCGTCGCTGGCCCTGTTCATCGTGCTGATCCCGTATACCGGGCTGACCGACACCACGGTGATCATCCCGCTCACCCTGTTCTCACTCTGCGTCCTGGTGCCGAACGTGGTGGACGGGCTGCGCTCGGTCCCGGAGCCGGTCCGGCAGGCCGCCACCGCGATGGGCTTCGGCACACTGCGCCGCTTGGTCCAGGTGGAATTGCCGATCGCGGTACCCATCGTGATCGCCGGGCTGCGGGTAGCGGTGGTGTCCAGCATCAGCCTGGCCACGCTGGGCCAGCTGATCGGCGTGAGCAGCCTGGGCTACCTGCTGATCGACGGCTACCAGCGGGCCTTCCTGACCGAGATCCTGGTCGGCGGCGGGCTGATCATCGCGCTGGCGCTCGTCTGCGACCTGCTCCTGGTGCTGGTGCGCCGGCTGCTCACCCCGTGGCGGCCGCGCCGTCGCCGCCGGGAGCTGCCCGAGGTGCTGGCCGACCCGGTCCCCGCGCTGGCTGGAGGTACCCGGTGAGATTCCTGAGCTACGCGTGGGACTGGCTGAAGCAGCCGGCCCAATGGCACGGGTCCGGCGGCATCCCCATCCGGATCCTGGAACAGCTGTACTACACCAGCCTGTCGCTGCTCATCGCGGCGCTGATCGCGGTCCCGCTGGGCATCCTGATCGGGCACACCGGCCGCGGGGCGGTGCTGGTGGTCAACCTGGCCAACGCCTGGCGCGCCATCCCCACCCTCGGCCTGCTCACCCTGCTCGCCGTCACGCTCGGGTTCTCCCCGCTGGCCTGGCTGATCCCGCTGGTCGTGCTGGGCATCCCGCCCATCCTGGTGAACACCTATGAGGGCGTGGCCGGGGTGGAACCCGAACTCAAGGACGCGGCCCGCGGCATGGGTATGACGTCCTGGCAACAGGTACGCAAGGTGGAGGTGCCGGTGGCCTCGCCGCTGATCATCCTCGGCCTGCGCACTGGGGCGATATTCGTGGTAGCCACCGCGACCATCGCCGCGTTTATCGGCCTGGGCGGCCTCGGCCGCTACATCATCGACGGGCTCGCGACCGACAACTACGGGGAGGTGGCCGGGGGAGCCCTGTTTGTCGTCCTGCTCGCGCTGGCCGTCCAAGCCGTGTTCGTCGGTGTGCGCAGGCTCGCCGTGCCGGCCGGCCTCCGCCAGCAGGCCCGCCAGACGTGATGGGGCCTTACCTCAAAAGAAGGGAAACACCTATGTTCCCGACCTCGCGGTTCGCGGCGGTCGCAACTCCGCTGCGCAGCACCCGGCTGCGCGGCATCGTGGTCGGCGGCGCCGCCGTCCTGACCAGCCTGATCCTGGCCGCGTGCGGCAGCAGCGGCGGGAATTCCAGCAGTTCGAGCAGTTCCAACCCGCTGACCTCGACGGCGGCCAAGGGCACCGTGGTGGTGGGCTCGGCCAACTTCCCGGAGGACGAACTGCTGGCCGAGATCTACGTGCTCGCGCTGCAGGCGAAGGGCGTGAAGGTCACCTCGAAGTTCAACATCGGCGCGCGGGAGGTGTACTACCCGGAGGTCGTGAAGGGCGCGGTCAGCATCATCCCCGAGTACAACGGCGCGCTGCTCACCACGTCGGTGGACACCAGCAGCACGGCGGCCACCACGGCCGAGGTGAACGCGGCGCTCAAGGCCAAGCTCCCCTCGTCCGTGGAGATCCTCAACTCCTCCTCGGCGCAGGACAAGGACTCGGTCACGGTCACCGCGGCCACCGCGAAGAAGTACCACCTGACCTCGATCGCGGACCTCAAGCCGGTCGCCAAGAACATGATCATCGGCGGCCCGCCCGAGTTCAAGACGCGTGAGGATGGCCTGGTCGGGCTCAAGAAGAACTACGGTCTGACGTTCAAGGGCTTCGACCCGCTGGACGAGTCCGGGCCGCTCACCCTGGCCGCGCTCAAGGACGGGCACGTCCAGGCGGCCGACGTGTTCACCACCACGCCGCAGATCATCACCGACCACCTGGTGGCGCTGGCCGACCCGAAGTTCAACTTCGCCGCGCAGAACGTCACCCCGCTGGTCTACAAGAAGGCCGCCACCGCCACCGTGGTCAGCACGCTGAACGCCATCTCGGCCCGGCTGACCACGGCCGGGCTGCTGGCCATGGACAAGGCGGTCATCCTGGACCACGCCAACTACTCGACCGTGGCCCAGGGCTGGCTCAAGGCCGTCGGCCTGGGATAATCGCAGCGCATCTCGCCGGCGAGGGGAGGCGCGACGAAGTCGCGTTCTCCCCGAGCCGGCGAGAGGAACCGGTCGAGTCAACTCGCCGGCGAGGCGGGGCGCGCCGCAGGCGTGTTCCCGCCGAGCCGGCGTTCGGCGCGAAGCGGCGATCGGGGGGGTCCGGGGGGTCGTCCCCCCGGGCAACAGAGGAGCCAGCGATGACCGCCGACCTATCCGGCCCGCGCCCGGTCCGCGCCCCGCGCGGGACCAGCTTGTCCTGCCTGGGCTGGCCGCAGGAAGCGGCCATGCGGATGCTGATGAACAACCTCGACCCCGAGGTGGCCGAGCATCCCGACCAGCTCATCGTGTACGGCGGCTCGGGCCGCGCGGCGCGCAACTGGAGCGCGTTCGACGCCATCGTCCGGTCCCTGCAGGAGCTGCGCGACGACGAGACGCTGCTGGTCCAGTCGGGCAAGCCGGTCGGGGTGATGCGCACCCACGAGTGGGCGCCCCGGGTGCTGATCGCCAACTCCAACCTGGTCCCGCAGTGGGCCACCTGGGAGGAGTTCCGCCGCCTGGAATCCCTCGGGCTGACCATGTACGGCCAGATGACCGCGGGCTCGTGGATCTACATCGGCACCCAGGGCATCCTGCAGGGCACCTACGAGACGTTCGCCGCCGTCGCGGCCAAACGCTTCGGCGGCTCACTGGCCGGCACGATCACGCTGACCGCCGGGCTCGGCGGCATGGGCGGGGCGCAGCCGCTCGCGGTCACCATGAACGGCGGCGTGGTCATCTGTATCGACTGCGACCCGTCCCGGATCGCCCGCCGGATCGAGTTCGGCTACCTCGACGAGTCCGCGGACAGCACCGACGACGCGCTGCGCCGGGCCATCGCGGCCCGGGACGCGGGCCAGCCGCTGTCCATCGGCCTGCTCGGCAACGCGGCCGAGATCCTGCCCGCGATGCTGGCCATGGATGCGCCGATCGACATCGTCACCGACCAGACCTCGGCCCACGACCCGCTCACTTACCTGCCCCGCGGCGTGCCGTTCGAGGACATGGCCGCGCTGCGCGCCGAAGACCCGGCCGGTTTCACCGAGCGGGCCCGGCAGTCGATGGCCGCGCACGTCGAGGCCATGGTGGGCTTCATGGACCGCGGCGCAGAAGTGTTCGACTACGGCAACTCGATCCGCGGCGAGGCCGAGCTGGCCGGCTACCAGCGCGCGTTCGCCTTCCCCGGCTTCGTGCCCGCCTATATCCGGCCGCTGTTCTGCCAGGGCAAGGGCCCGTTCCGGTGGGCCGCGCTGTCCGGTGACCCGGCCGACATCGCGGTCACCGACCGGGCCATCCTGGACCTGTTCCCGGACAACGAGCCGCTGGCCCGGTGGATCCGGATGGCCCAGGAGAAGGTGCACTTCCAGGGGCTGCCCGCGCGGATCTGCTGGCTCGGCTACGGCGAGCGGAACCTGGCCGGGCTGCGCTTCAACGAGCTGGTCGAGCGGGGTGAGGTCGGCGCCCCGATCGTGCTCGGCCGGGACCACCTGGACTGCGGCTCGGTCGCCTCGCCGTACCGGGAGACCGAGGCGATGGCCGACGGCTCCGACGCGATCGCCGACTGGCCGCTGCTGAACGCCCTGGTCAACACGGCCTCCGGGGCGTCCTGGGTGAGCATCCACCACGGCGGCGGGGTGGGCATCGGCCGGTCCATCCACGCCGGCCAGGTGTGCGTCGCGGACGGCACCGAGCTGGCCGGGCAGAAACTTGAGCGCGTGCTCACCAACGACCCGGCGACGGGCGTGATCCGGCACGTGGACGCGGGTTATGAAGATGCTGTCGCCGTGGCCGCGCAGCGCGGCGTCCGGGTGCCCATGCAGCCATGAGCGAGCCGGAGTGGCGCGCTTCCCAGCGCCCGGAGGCGAGCGGGAGACACTGTGAGCACGTTCGCTGACCTCTGGGCCTCGCTGCTGCCGATCGGCCGCGATCCGGCCACCGGCGGCTACCGGCGGTTCTGCTGGACTCCGGCTGAGCTGGACTGCCGGGCCTGGTTCGAGACCGCCGCCGCCGAACGCCAGCTCCGGGTCCAGGCCGACGGCAACGGCAACCTGTTCGCCTGGTGGGACGTGCCTGGCGGAGGGTCGGCGGTCGCTAGCGGGAGCCATCTGGACTCGGTGCCGGACGGCGGGGCGTTCGACGGGCCGCTCGGCGTGGTGTCCGCGTTCGCGGCCATCGACGAGCTGCGCGCCGCCGGCTTCCAGCCCGCCCGCCCGATCGTGGTGGCCGCGTTCGCCGAGGAGGAGGGCGGCCGGTTCGGCGTGGCTTGCCTGGGCAGCCGGCTGCTGACCGGCGCGATCGGCGCCGATACGGCGCGCGACCTCCGGGACGGCGACGGGATCACGTGGGCCGACGCCATGCGGGCGGCTGGCCGCGATCCTGGTCAGCTCGGCCCGGACCAGGGTCTGCTCGGCCGCATCGCTACATATGTAGAGTTGCACATCGAGCAGGGCCGGGCGCTGGCCGATCTGGACGCCGCGGTCGGCCTGGCCGAGGGGATCTGGCCGCACGGCCGGTGGCGGCTCGACTTCACCGGCCGGGCCGACCACGCGGGCACCGCGATGCTGGCCGACCGGGCTGACCCGATGCTGCCCTACGCACAGACCGTGCTGGCCGCCCGGCAGGCCGCGGCCGACCTGGGCACGCTGGCCACCATCGGCAAGGTCACAGCCGAGCCCGGGGCGGCCAACGCGGTCAGCTCGTCGGTGCGCGCCTGGCTGGACGTCCGGGCCCCCGGTGCCGAGCCGCTGGACGCCACGGTGGACCAGGTGCTGACGGCCGCGCGCGAGGCGGCTGAGTCGCACCAAGTGGCGTTCGGCTGGATGGGGGAGTCGGTGACGCCGGCGGTCAGCTTCGATGCCGGGCTGCGCGGGCGGCTGGCCGCTGCCCTGGCCGGCCAGGGGATCGCGGCGCCGGTGCTGCCCACCGGCGCGGGCCACGACGCGGGCATCCTGGCCGCCCGGCTGCCCACCGCGATGCTGTTCGTGCGCAACCCGACCGGGGTGTCGCACTCGCCGGCCGAGCACGCCGAGCCGGCCGACTGCGCGGCCGGGGTGACCGCGCTGACCGCCGTGCTACGGGAGCTGGCCGCATGAGCGAGACCAGGCGCTGGCACGCCGAGCTGGCCTGGCTCGGCGCCGGGGAGGTCCAGGCCGGGGTGCTGATCGAGGCGGCCGGCCCGGTGCTGCGCACGGTCACCCCGGGGGTGGCGGCGAGCGCGCTGCCGCCGGGCACCCAGCGGCTCGCCGGGCTGACCCTGCCCGGCCTGGCCAACGCGCACTCGCACGCCTTCCACCGCGCGCTGCGCGGGGTGACCGAGCAGGGCCAGGGCACGTTCTGGACCTGGCGGGAGCGGATGTACCAGGTGGCCGGGCGGCTCACCCCGGACAGTTACCTGGCGCTGGCCCGCGCCGTCTACGCCGAGATGGCGCTGGCCGGGGTGACCTGCGTGGGGGAGTTCCACTACCTGCACCACGGCCCGGACGGGGCGCGGTACACCGACCCCAACGAGATGGGCCACGCGCTGCTGCTGGCCGCGGAGCAGGCCGGTCTGCGGATCACGTTGCTGGACACCTGCTACCTGTCCGGGGGGCTGACCACCGACGGCCGAGCCGAACCGCTGTCACCCGTGCAGCGGCGGTTCTCGGACGGGGACGCCGAGCGGTGGGCCGAGCGGGTGGCCGCCCTGGGCTGTGACGAGCATGGCGCGCTGGCGCCGCACGCGCGGGCCGGCGCGGCCATCCACTCGGTGCGCGCCGTGCCGCCGGATCAGCTGCACCCGGTGGTGGCCTGGTCGCACTCGTGTGGCGCGCCGCTGCACGCGCACCTGTCCGAGCAGCCCGCGGAGAACGAGGCCAGCGTGGCCGCTTACGGCATGACCCCAGCGCAGGTGCTGGACGGCGCGGGCGCGCTCGGGCCGCGCAGCACGATGGTGCACGCGACGCACCTGACCCGGCAGGACATCACGCTGCTCGGCGGCAGCCGGAGCTGTGCCTGCCTGTGCCCGAGCACCGAGGCGTTCCTGGCCGACGGGATCGGCCCAGCCGCCGCGCTGGCCGCCGCGGGCTGCCCGCTGTCGCTGGGCAGCGATAGCCACGCGGTGATCGACCTGCTCGGCGAGGCCCGGCTGGTCGAGCTGGGTGAGCGGTTGCGCAGCGGCGAGCGCGGTCATTTCGGCGCGGCCGCGCTGGCGGCCGCGGCCTGCGGCGCCGGGCACGCCTGCCTGGGCTGGCCGGAGGCCGGGGAGATCGTCCCGGGGGCCGTGGCCGACCTGGTCACGGTTCGGCTGGACACGCCCCGGCTGCGCCGGCGCCACCGCGGCGAGCGCGCTGGCGTCAGTGATCTTCGCCGGCACCGCGGCCGACGTGTCGAACGTGGTGATCAGCGGCCGTGACGTGGTACGCGATGGCCAGCACCAGCTGGTCCCCGACGTCCCGGCCGCCCTCTCCGCCGCCATCCACCCCCTCGTCAGCTAAACCCGGCCGCAGAGGTGTCGCGCTTGCCGGGGTGCGACGTTCCACCAGTCACGTGCACCACAACAGTCACGAGTCCTTGAGGTCCCGAGTTCTCTGCACGCGGCTGGTGCGCTCTGCCGGGCGTTTTACCCGATTTGTCCGCACCGGATCCGTGAAGAGTGACCGGGTGGCCCGGGGCGAGGCGCACTTATCACCCCAGGTGCGTGTCGTTTTGCGTGGTTTGCCGGGATTCGGCAGTGCGCAGGGATGATATGTGGCGGGGTTCGCTGCTAGGTGGGTGGGCGGAGCCGGGTACGGGCGACGGCCAGGGCGTCGGTCATGGCGGCGAGCTGGGCTGGGGTGAGCGCGTCGATCAGGTTCTCCCGGACCACGCGGAGGTGGCCGGGGGCCGCCCGGAGCAGGGCCGCGCGGCCCGCCGGGGTCAGCATGGCCAGCACGCCGCGCTCGTCGGACGGGCACTTGCCGCGGCGCACCAGGCCGGCCTTCTCCAGCTGGGTGACCTGGTAGGTGAGCCCGCTCCGGGAGACGATGATCACGTCCGCGAGGTCGCTCATCCGGAGCTGCCCGCCGGGGGCTGACTCCAGCCGGGACAGGATCTCGTACTGCGCGTGGGACAGCCCGGCGTCCTGCCGGAGCTGCTGCTCGATGACCCGGTCCAGCCGATGGCTGACCTCGAGAAAGGCCAGCCAGGCGGCCATCTCGCCCGGGTCGAGCCAACGCTGGTCGGCGCCAGCGGCGCCAGCGGGGCCAGCGGCGCCAGCGGCAGCGATGCCAGCCGGGCCAGCGGCAGCGATGCCAGCGGGGCCGGCGCTAGCGGGGTCAGCGGGGGCGGGGCCAGCGGGGTCAGCGGGTCCGGTCGGGTCGGCCATTTCCCCAACCTACCGGGAATGTAGTTCAAATTTGAACTGTTGAGTCAGGCGACTGTGGCAGGCTGGAACACGTGCAGGAGGAACCGATGTCCGAGAACACTGGGCCAGCGAACATTGGGCCAGCGAACACTGGGCCAGCGAACACTGGGCCAGCGACTACCGGGCGGATGCCCGCGATCTACCTGAGCCACGGCGCGCCGCCGCTGGCCGACGACGAGATCTGGCCCGGGCAGCTTGCCGACTGGGCCCGCCAGTTGCCGAAGCCAACGTCGGTGCTGATGGTCTCGGCGCACTGGGAGGCGGCCCCGCTGGCCCTGGGCGCGACCAGCACGGTTCCGCTGGTCTATGACTTCTGGGGCTTCCCGGACCGGTACTATACCGTGCGCTATCCCGCGCCGGGCGCCCCCGAGCTGGCCGCCGATGTGCGCAAACTGCTGCGCACGGCGGGCACCCCGGTGGCGGACCTGCCGGGCCGCGGCCTGGACCACGGTGCGTATGTGCCGCTGGTCGAGATGTACCCGGACGCGGATGTGCCGGTGCTCCAGGTGTCCATGCCGACCCTCGACCCCGCGGGCCTGTACGAGATCGGCCGCAAGCTGGCGCCACTGCGCGACCAGGGCGTGCTGATTGTCGGCAGCGGGTTCTTCACCCACAACCTGCGGGCGATGAGCCTGGACGGCCAGGTGTCGCCGGTGATGACCGAGTTCGACCACTGGGGCGCCGACGCGCTGGCCCACGGGGACCTGGACGCGCTGCTGGACTTCCAGCACAAGGCGCCCGCCGCACATCAGGCGCACCCGCGCACCGAGCACTTCGCGCCGCTGTTCGTCACGCTGGGCGCCGCGGACGGTGACCTGGCCGCCGCGCGCACCGTGATCGACGGCTTCTGGCTCGGCCTGGCCAAACGGTCCATCCAGGTCAACTGACCCGGCCGCTCGCCCGGTAGCGTGAGCTGCCGTGAGCACGCTGATCACGAACATCGGTGAGCTGGTCAGCAACGCCAGCCCGGGTGCCGACCCGGTCGGCGGCCCCGGGCCGTTCCGCTCGGAGCACGACGCGGCGCTGATCATCGAGGACAGCCGGGTGGCCTGGACCGGTCCGGCCGCCCGGGCGCCCGCCGCCGACGACGCGGTGGACTGCGCGGGGCGCACGGTGCTGCCCGGCTTCGTGGACTCGCACGCCCACCTCGTGTTCGCCGGGGAGCGCAGCGCCGAGTTCGCCGCCCGGATGGCTGGCCAGCCGTACCAGGCCGGCGGCATCCGCAGCACGGTGGCGGCCACCCGGGCCGCGTCCGATGCCATGCTCCGCGCCAACCTGACCGGGCTGGCCGGCGAGATGCTCAGCCAGGGCACAACCACGCTCGAGTGCAAGACCGGTTACGGGCTCACCGTGGCCGACGAGGCCCGGTCGGCCGAGCTCGCCGCCGAGGTCACGCCGGAGGTTACGTTCCTCGGCGCGCACGTCGTGCCCGCGGAGTACGCCGCCGACCGGGCTGGCTACCTGGACCTGGTCTGCGGGCCGATGCTGGCCGCATGCGCGCCGCGCGCCCGCTGGATCGATGTGTTCTGCGAGCAGGGGGCGTTCGGCGCGGACGAGGCCGCCGCCGTGCTGGCCGCGGGGCGGGCCGCCGGGCTGATCCCGCGGGTGCACGCGAACCAGCTCGGCCTGGGCCCTGGAGTGCAGCTCGCGGTGCAGGCCGGCGCGGCCTCGGCGGACCACTGCACGTACCTGAGCGACGCGGACGTCGCGGCGCTGGCCTCGTCCGGCACGGTGGCCACCCTGCTGCCCGGGGTGGAGTTCGCCACCCGGCAGCCGTACCCGGATGCCCGGCGGCTGCTCGCCGCCGGGGTCACGGTGGCGCTGGCCACCGACTGCAACCCCGGGTCGTGCTTTACGTCCAGCATGCCGTTGTGCGTCGCGCTGGCCGTCCGGGAGATGCGGCTGACCACCGAGGAGGCGGTCTGGTCGGCCACCGCGGGCGGCGCTCGCGCGCTGCGCCGCACCGACGTCGGCCACCTGTCCCCGGGGGCCCGGGCCGACCTGGTCCTGCTGGACGCGCCGTCGCACGCTTATCTCGCCTACCGGCCCGGGGTCCCGTTGGTCCGCGCGGTGTGGCAGGCCGGGCGGCTGGCCTGGCAGGCCGCCCAGCCCAGGTGACGACCCTGTAGCTAGCGGGACGCTGCGGCCCGGCCGGCCAGTTAGGTACGGTTCTCGCGTGTCGCTGCCGGGGAAAGTGACTGGCAGCGGGCACAATACGACGAGGCCCCTCCATGTATGAGATGGAGGGGCCTCGCGCCCACTGGTCATTGGTACCCGCCGGAAGCTCCGGTCACCCAGGGCTCCCAGCGTTCCGGGGTCTCCCCCGGCTGGCCCGTCTTCAGTGGTGAGAGCAGTTGTACGCCGGCCCGACCGCGCGGCACAAGAGCCTGATGCTGGCAGTTTGAAGATTCTTTGATCATCCACAGGAAATCCACTGGCCGCCCGCCGTTTTCCCCCGCGTTCCCCGGGCCGTCCACCGCCCGTCCACAGGCCAATCCACAGCCCAGTGCACAACGCCCTCGCCGGGTTCGCGGCGTCAGCCCGCCCCCGGCCGCCGCGGGCCGGGCCGCTGATCGAGCCGGCCGCGCGGGGCCGAGCCGGCCGCGCGCGGCCGAGCCGGCCGCGGGGCCGGGCCGGGCCGCTGGCCGCGCGGGACCGGCCGCTACTTCTGGCCGACGCCGCCCCATAGCGCCGGGCCGCTGGCCGGTCCGGCCGTTAGCTCCGCCGGGTCTGGCTCAGCCCCGCCCGGCCGCCACTCAGGCAGCCGGACCAGGCCGGGCGGCAGCAGACGCAAGCCGCCGAAGAACCGGCTCACCTCGTCGTGGCTGCGCCGGGTGACCGGTCCGGCCAGCAATTGGCCGAGCGGACTGCCCGGCGCGGGCCGTGCCTCGCGGCCGAGGTCGCTGGCCGGATGGGACAGCACCAGGAAACTGCCCGGCGGCATCGCGTCGAGCAGCATGCAGACGATCTGCCCCGGTTCGGCGTCGTCCGGGATGAACTGCAGCACCGCGTTCAGCAGCAGCGCCACCGGCTGGGTGAGATCCAGCACACTGGCCGCTTCGACCAGGATCTTCCCGGTGTCCCGCAGGTCCGCCTCGAAGTAGCTGGTGCGGCCGTGCCGCCCGCTGGCCAGCAGGGCCCGCGCGTGGCCGAACACCACCGGGTCGCGGTCCACGTAGCAGACCAGCGCATCCGGCGCTATCGACTGGGCCACCTCGTGCGTGCTGTGCGCGGTCGGGATGCCCGCGCCGATGTCGAGGAACTGCCGGACTCCGGCGTCGGCCGTGAGGAAGCGCACGGCCCGGCCCAGGAACGCCCGGGTGGTCCGGACCGAGTCGACCAGGCCAGGGAACGCGGCCATCGCCTCCTCGCCGACCTGCCGGTCCACCGCGAAGTTGTCCCGGCCGCCGAGCCAGTAGTCGCGAACCCGGGCGATATGGGCCACGCTCGGGTCGAGCTTGGTGGCGGGTGGCGGGCCGTCATTGGCCGGGCCATCCGGCACCTCGGTGCCAGTCATCGGGGATGTGCCTCTCACGCTGCGGGCTCGCCAGGGGGGAGTCCGGGGCCGGCTGGTACGCCGGTGCGCCGAAAGTGGCCGGGTGTCCCGGTCGTCCGGTAAGCCGAGGTCAGCATAGCCAGCGCGGCCGGCTGGCCCGGACGCCGCTGGGCCGGTGGGCGGCAGGCCGGTCAGCCGGGCGCAAGCCGGTCAGCCGGGCGGGGGCAAGCCGGTCAGCTGGTAGCCAGGTAACGGCCCGCGAACCTGATCAGCGGCTGGCCCGCCTCGGCCAGGTAGGGGATGTGCCGTACCGCGGCGATGGCCAGCAGGTGATCGCCGGCCGGGATCCGGTCGGCGACCTCGCATTCCAGCGCGGCCAGGCCGCCGTCCGGGATCAGTGCGCCGGACTCCCGGCCGCGCTGGTACGGCACACCGTCCAGCATCAGCCGGGCCCCGGGCCTGCCAGCCGCGGCGAACCGGCCCGCCAGCACCCGCTGCCCGGCGGCCAGCACGGTCACCGCGAAGCGGTCCACCCGGCCGAGCAGCTCCGCCGGGTAGGAGTCGGCCATCAGCGAGACCAGGACGAGCGGTGGCGTGCGGGACACCGGGCAGAACGCGCTGACCGTGGCGCCGACGTCGTCCCGCCCGTCGGCGATGGTCAGCAGCGTGACGCCGGAGGCGAAGACGGCCAGCGCGTCGCCCAGCCCCGCGGTGGAACTGGTCACCTCCGGCTGGCCGCCCCGGTCACTGGATCACCCACCGGCCGGGCAGCAGCAGCGGGCCGTAGGACGGCAGCCCGGCGTCCGCGGCTAGCTGCCAGACCGGGCCCCAGGCCTCGGCGAACAGGCGGCTGCGGGCGGCCGGCCGCTCCTCACTGGAGGCGGGCGGCCGGACCCGGTCCAGCGGGTGGCTGCGCGGGTAGATCCGCACCGGGACCGAGTCGGGCAGCGCCGCCGTGCGCCTGGCCACCTCCAGCGCGGTGTCCAGCCCGCCCAGCGAATCGACCAGCCCGATGCCGGCGGCATCCGCGCCGGTCCACACCCGGCCCCTGGCCACCTCGTGCACCTGCTCCTGGGTCATCCCGCGCCCGGCCGCGACCTTGCTGGTGAAGTCGGCGTAGATGCGGTCCAGCCAACTGTTGATCTTGGCCCACTCGTCCTCGCGGAACGGGCGGGACGCCGTGAACATGTCCGCGTGCGCGCCCTCGGTGACCGCGTCCGAGGTCACCCCGGCCCGCTGCAGTGCCTCGTTCAGTACCGGCTTGCCGCTGAGCACGCCGATCGACCCGGTGATGGTGCCCGGCTGGGCGATGATGCTGTCGGCGGCCATCGCGATGAAGTAGCCGCCGGAGGCCGCCACCTCCCCCATCGACACCACCACGGTCTTGCCTGCCTCGCGGGCCCGCACGGTCTCCCGCCAGATGGTGTCCGAGGCCACGTACGAGCCGCCCGGGCTGTTCACCCGCAGCACGATGGCCTTGACCCGGTGGTCGGCAGTAGCGCTGCGCAGCGCACTGCTGAGCGTGTCCGAGCCCATCGGGCCGCGCAGCAACGGCCCGCGGGCGCTGCGGCCGCGCCGGATCGGCCCGGACGCGTAGACCAGCGCGACCGCGTCCGCGCCGGGCTTCGGCAGCGAGCGGGCCCGTTCCGCCAGCGCCCGCGCCCGCTGGTAGCGGCTGAGGTAGAGCAGCTGGGCGTCCGGTCCGGCCTCCTTGCGGGCCGCCGCGTACACCTCGTCCCGGTAGCCGAGCGCGTCCACCAGGCGGGCGTCCAGCGCCTCGCTGGCCATGAACGGGCCGCCGTCGATCAGCGCCCGGGCGGCCTCGGCGGAGATCTCCAGCCGCTGCGCGATCGCCTCGGTGATCTGCTCGACGATGGAGGCGGCCATCCGCTGCAGCTCTTCCCGGGCCTGCCCGGAGAACCCCTGCTCGGTGAATCGTTCGGCCGCGCTCTTGTACTCTTCCCGCTTGCCGACCTGGAACTCGATGCCCAGCTTGTCCAGCGCGCCGCGGTAGAACCAGTTCTGCACGCTGATCCCGGTCAGCCCCAGATCCCCGGATGGCTGCAGGTAGATCCGGTCGAACGCGGTGGCCAGGTAGTACGGCACGTTCCCCGGCGAGAAGTCGCCGAACGTCTCCGCCCAGGCCACTGCGAGCTTGCCGGCCCCCGCGAACGCACTGATCGCCGCGCGCAGCTCCTGGACCTGGGCCAGGCCCATCCGTTGCCCGCCGACCTTGGCCACCAGCGCCCGCACCCGGTCGTCGGTGCGCGCCCGGTGCAGCCCGTCCAGCACGTCCGCCAGCCGCGGCCGGCGCATCAACGCAAGCGCCGACAGCGGGTCGGTCGGGGGTTCTTCCGCGATTCCGTCGGACAGGTCCAGCTCGAGGATCAGCGGAGCGGTCCGCCGGTGGCGGAACGTGGTGATCCGGTCTGTCAGCGTCGAAGACACCATGCGAGCAGCTTACGGCCCGGCCGCGAGCCGGGGAGCTGAGTGCCTGGGCTGCGCTATCGTCGAAGGTGGCCGAAAGGACGGTAATGGCCGAAGGGGATGGCAATGGCTGGGCCGATTGCGCTCAGGGCCACCGTCACTGGGGGAGGCATGGTGCGGCCGGTCTCCTCGCCTGCGCGCCCGGGCCGGACGGGCAGGCCAGCGTGCTGCTCATGCTGCGCGCGGACTGGACCCAGCACGCCGGCACCTGGGGCCCGCCGGGCGGCGCCCGGGACAGCCATGAGTCCGCGGCCGGCGCCGCGCTGCGCGAGGCGGCCGAGGAGTGTGCCGTGCCGCCAGGCGCGGCGCGCATCCACGGTCTGCTCGACGACGATCACGGCGGCTGGTCCTACCAGACCCTGGTGGCCCGCGCGGACCGCGCGTTCGGCGTCCGGGCGGTCAGCCGGGAGGCGCCGCAGGTGGCCTGGGTGCCGGTGGATCAGGTCGGGTCGCTGCCGCTGCATCCGGGGTTCGCGGTGACCTGGCCGGTCATTCGTGAGGCCGTCGAGCCGGTGACCATCATCGTGGACGCCGCCAACGTGATGGGCTCCCGCGCCGACGGGTGGTGGCGGGACCGGGCCGGCGCGGCGGCCCGGCTGCAGCGTGAGCTGGCCGGGCTGGCCGCCCGCGGCGTCACCGCGCTGCCGCCCGGGGTGCAGGCGGGCGCCCTGGACCGCTGGTTCCCGCAGTACATCCTGGTGCTGGAGGGGCAGGCCAAGGCGGCCATCCCGGAGCTGGCGGACCGTGAAGGCGTGCGCGTGGTGGCCGCCCCGCGGTCCGGCGACGACACGATTGCCGAGCTGGCGGCCAGCGTCCGCGGGCCCCGGGTGGTGGTGACCGCCGACCGCGAGCTACGCCGCCGCTGCGTGGCCGCCGGGGCCACCGTCATCGGCCCCCGCTGGCTGCTGGACCTGCTGTAACCGCGGCTGGCCGGGGTCAGCGGCCGGCGGGCTGGCCGGGTTGAGCGGGCGGCGGGCTGGCGGGGTCAGCGGGCGGCGGCCTGGCCGGGGCCAGCCGCGCCAGCCGGCGGGCTGGGCGGCTTGCCGGGCTGGGCCGCCCCTTCGGCCCGCGCGGCACGGTCGCGGGCCAGGCGTTGCAGGATCGGCCGGGCGGCGAAGTACGAGCCGGCCACCGCGCTCCCGCCCACGCCCAGGTCGATGGAGATCCGGCCCTGCTTGGCCCAGTAGACGTCCTTGAGGTCGAGCAGCAGCGCGAACTCGTCCACGATGAGGGCCAGCGCCGCGCCGTAGCTGAGCGCCACCGCCGGGTGCCGCCTCGTCCGGTCCTCGCCGCGCACCGCGATCGCGCCGATGCCGGCCAGCATGCCAATACCCCACATGTAGTGATGCAGGTGCTCGCCGCCCAGGCTGAGGTTGCGGAACGGCCCGCGGCCCGCCCGGATGCTGTAGGTGATGCCGCGGACCGCGGTGAACGTCCCGGTGAAGGACAGCCAGCTGAGCAGCGCGCTGCGCTGGCCCGGGTCGAGTTCCTCGTGGTACGCGGTGCGCACCGCCGCCGCCGGTGCCTGCTCCGCCGTATTTGTATGTACTTCAGCATCCTGTGTCACAGCTCTTCCACCTTCCCCTCTCCACACATCCTCCCGCATCGGCGGCTCGCTTAGCGCGGTGCATTGTGCCTCGCCCGTGAGGCACAATGCACCGCACTCATGGGACGGGGCCGGCCGGGGGCCGGGTGTGGGGTAGCTCACGGTGCGATTCCGGCGGTTTGTTGCTTGGCTCGGGAGGTGACCGTTGCCGACCTGCTCGTGCTGGTGGTGGCCGGGATCGCCGCGGGCGTCGTCAGCACGGTAGCCAGCCTGGCCTCGCTGATCTCCTACCCGGTGCTGCTCGCCCTCGGGCTGCCGCCGCTGGCCGCCAACGTGACCAACACGGTGTCACTGTCCTTCACCGCGGTCGGCGCGGCCGCGGGCTCGCGCCCGGAACTGGCCGGCCAGGGCGCCCGGGTGCGGCGGCTCGGCCTGGTCGCCGCGCTGGGCGGCGCGGCGGGGGCGGCCATCTTGCTGCTCACCCCGGCCCGGACGTTCGAGGCCGCGGCGCCGGTGCTGATCGGCGGAGCATCCCTGGTGCTGCTGCTCCAGCCGACGCCCCGGGAGGCACCCGCGGGCACCGGCCAGGCGGCCGGGCCCCTCGCCCCGGGCGCAGGCGCGAGCGCGGGCCCACGCGCAGGCGAAGGCCCACGCGCAGGCGAAGGCCCACGCGCAGGCGAAGGCCCACGCGCAGGCGAAGGCCCACGCGCAGGCGAAGGCCCACGCGCAGGCGAAGGCCCACGCGCAGGCCCAGGCGCAGCGCCAGCCGTCACGGCCGGCGCTGGCCGGCGATGGCCCCGCTGGCGCAGCTCAGGCTCGGCGGAACCGGGACGGGAGCGGAGCCCGGCCCGGCTCACCGGGCTGTTCTTCGTGGCCGTCTATGTCGGGTACTTCGGCGCGGCCGGCGGCATCCTGATGCTCGTGGTGCTGATTTCCATGCTCAGCCAGCCGCTGGCCCGGACGAACGCGGTGAAGAACGTGATCAACGGGCTGGCCAACGGGGTCGCGGCAGTGGCTTTCGCCGTGTTCGGCCCGGTGCGCTGGGCGGCGGTGCTCCCGCTGGGCGCCGGCTTCCTCATCGGCGGCCTGATCGGGCCCGCGCTCGTCCGCCGCATCCCGGCCCGGGTGCTCCAGGTCGTGATCGCGCTGGGCGGCATTGGCCTCGCGGTCCGGCTCGGCCTGAGCGCGTACCGCTAGCCGGCGTCTGGGACCAGCCAGAGCACGCCCAGCGGCGGCAGCGTGAGCACGGCCGAGGCGGGCTGGCCGTGCCACGGCTCCGCGGTGGCCTCGACCATGCCCAGGTTGCCCACGCCGCTGCCGCCGTAGTCGGCCGCGTCGGTGTTGACCAGTTCCCGCCACCGGCCAGGCCCGGGGCAGCCCGAGCCGGTACTCGGTGTGCGGCCCGCCGGAGAAGTTGGCCACGCAGACCAGCGTCCCGGGCCCCAGCGGGTCGGCCCGGTCCCCGGCCAGCCGCATGAAGGACAGCACGTTGCCGGCCGCGTCGTTGGCGTCGATCCAGCCGAACCCGGCGGGCGAGTTGTCCAGCGCCCACAGCGCCGGGGCGCCGCGGTAGCCCTGGTTCAGGTCGGCGACCAGCTTCCGCACCCCGGCGTGGTACTCGTACTCGAGCACCCACCAGTCCAGCCCGCGCTCGGCCGACCACTCATTCCCCTGGCCGAACTCCGACCCCATGAACAGCAATTGCTTGCCCGGATGGGCCCACATATAGGCGAGCATGGCGCGCAGCCCGGCGAACCGGTTCCACTCGTCGCCGGGCATCTTGCTCAGCAGCGACCCCTTGCCGTGCACCACCTCGTCATGGGACAGCGGCAGCACGAAGTTCTCGCTGAACGCGTACATCAGCGAGAAGGTGATCTCGTTGTGGTGGTACTGCCGGTACACCGGGTCCAGCGACATGTAGCTGAGCGTGTCGTGCATCCAGCCGAGGTTCCACTTGTAGCCGAAGCCGAGCCCGCCCAGGTGCACCGGCCGGGACACCCCGGGCCAGGCGGTGGACTCCTCGGCGATCATCATCGTGCCCGGCACCCGGCGGTAGCAGGTGGCGTTGACTTCCTGCAGGAACGACACCGCGTCGGTGTTCTCCCGGCCGCCCTGCGCGTTCGGCGCCCACTCGCCCTCGCGCCGGGAGTAGTCCAGGTACAACATGGACGCCACCGCGTCCACGCGCAGCCCGTCGGCGTGGAACTCCTCCAGCCAGTAGATCGCGTTGGCGACCAGGAAGTTGCGCACCTCGGTACGCCCGTAGTCGAAGATCAGCGTGCCCCAGTCCGGGTGCTCGCCGCGCCGCGGGTCGGGATGCTCGTACAGCGGCGTGCCGTCGAACCGGGCCAGCGCCCACTCATCGCGCGGGAAGTGGGCCGGCACCCAGTCCAGGATGACGCCGATGCCGGCCTGGTGCAGCCGGTCCACC
Organism: uncultured Actinomycetes bacterium; assembly: GCA_963717125.1. GTDB lineage: Bacteria > Actinomycetota > Actinomycetes > Streptosporangiales > Streptosporangiaceae > RYN-230. The sequence goes on along the minus strand of CAVQVG010000014.1, from coordinate 116,191 downwards.
AGGTGCCGGAACTCGTCCGGGGTGCCGAACCGCGAGGTCGGCGCGTAGTACGAGGTGACCTGGTAGCCCCAGGATCCGCCGAACGGGTGTTCGGCGACCGGCAGGAGCTCCACGTGGGTGAAGCCCAGGCTCGTGACGTACTCGGTCAGTTCCTCGGCGAGCTGGCGGTAGCTCAGCCCCAGCCGCCAGGAGCCGAGGTGCACCTCGTACACGCTGATCGGCTCGCTGACCGTCTGCCGCTGCTCCCGGGCGCCCACCCACTCGGCGTCCTCCCACTCGTAGCGCGAGGTGTAGACGACCGACGCGGTGGCCGGCGGCCGCTCGGCCAGGCTGGCCATCGGGTCGGCCTTGCGGCGCCACTGGCCGTCCGGCCCGCAGACGTCGAACTTGTACCGGGTGCCGTCGCCGACCTCGGGCAGGAAGATCTCCCAGACCCCGGCGCCGCCCAGCGAGCGCATCGGGTGCCCGCGCCCGTCCCAGTGGTTGAAGTCGCCGATGAGCCGGACGCCGCGGGCGTTTGGCGCCCACACCGCGAACGCGGTGCCGGTGACCGACCCGTAGTCCTTCACGTGCGCGCCGAGCACCTGCCAGAGATTCTCGTGCCGGCCCTCGGTGATCAGGTGCAGGTCCATCTCGCCCAGGGTGGGCAGGTAGCGGTACGGGTCGTCGGTGACGAGTTCGGGCAGTGGCCCGCCGCCGTCGCCGTCCGGGTAGCTGACCGCGACCCGGTAGTCGGGCTTCTCGGTCACCGGCAGGGTGGCGGCGAACACGCCCTCGTGCACGTGCTCGGTCGGGAAGCGGCGGCCGTCCGGCAGCACGATCGTGACCGTCTTGGCCAGCGGGCGGAGCACCCGGACGATCACCCCGTCCGCCCCGGGGTGCGCGCCCAGGATGGAATGCGGGTCGTGGTGGGTGCCCGCCACGACGCGGTCGATTTCTCCCAGGCTGACCTCAGCCTGGTCACGCTGAGTAACCATGGTCAACGCGTCCTTACCCGCTTATGCATCGGCGATCGAGCCGAGGGGGATGGCGATCCAGCCGGGCCGGTGCCTGGCCTCGTACATCACCTCGTAGACCGCCTTGTCCAGGACGAGGGCGCGCAGCAGGGTGCCGTGCGTGCCCGGATCGGTTCCGCCCGCCGCGGCGTACCCGGCGCAGAACGAGTCCTGGTTGCGCCGGACCCAGTCCACGGCGGCGGCGTGCAGCCAGTCCTCGTCACGGTGAGCCAGCAACTGGTGCCGGGCCGCGTAGTCGAAGGACCGCAGCATACCGGCCACGTCGCGGAGCGCCGAGGCCGGGGCGCGGCGCAGCGCCAGCGGGGTGGTGGGCTCGCCCTCGAAGTCGAGCACCACCCACCCGGTCTGGGTGCGCAGCACCTGGCCCAGGTGGTAGTCCCCGTGCACCCGCTGCACGGCCAGCGAGACGTCCAGCTTGGCCAGGTCAGAGAAGGCCGCGCCGAGCAGGTCGGCGTGCTGGCCCAGCTCAGGCACGGCCGCGATGGCCTCGTCCAGCCGGTGGAACATGTCATCCGCCAGGCGGCTGATCGCTTCCGCGGGCAGTTCTTCCATGCCGAACGCCCGTGCCAAGTCGCGATGTACCTCAGCGGTAGCCTCGCCGAGCCGGTAGGCCTCACCGGCGAAGTCGCCGCCTGCGTCAGCCGCGAGCTCGGTCTCGCTCGCGTACAGGTCACGGACGCTGGTCGCAGCGAGTGACCAGCCGTTGACGGCCGCGCGCAGGTAGCTGGACAGGATGCCGAGCACGACCGGGGCGCCGCCCAGCGTGCTCTCGATCCAGCCCAGCGGGTCGGCGATGTGCATCGAGCCGCGGTGGGCCAGCGCCTGGTTCACCTCGAGGTCCGGGTTGATCCCGGGAGACGGCCGGCGGAACACCTTGAGGATGCTCTCCTCGCCGAAGATCAGGCTGGTGTTGCTCTGCTCACCGGTGAGCACCAGGCTGTCCAGGCCGGTCTCCAGGTCTACCCCGGGCTCGCGGCGAAACCGGAGCGGGCCGGCCTCCGCATCGTCGGCCATGGCGTGCAGCAACCACCTGGTCAGCTCGGGGTCGTGCAGCGCGTCGTAGGCCAGCCGGCCGTCCCCGGCCCGGCCGATCAGCACGTGCCGGAGCTCATCCGGGAGCTCCGCGCGCAGACCGAGGAAAAGCTGGTAGGTGTCCACCCGCCGACCGCCCTGGGCCACGGCCACGATGAGGTGACGCAGGCCAGGGTCGCCGCTGGCCAGTTCGGTGTCGGCCACGATGGCCACCTCGAGGATCCTGGCGCCCTTGCCGGCGAACCAGCGCTGCGACGGCATCCACTCCGCCAGCGTTTCCTCAAATGTCATATTTCCGGTCTACCCCGTCCCCGGGGAACATGCAGCATCATGTCGATCATCATCTTGATGGTTACTTTCTGTAACCAAAGCGGCCGGACCTGTCAGGCCGCTGTCACCGCGGGTGGTCTCCCCTGGGCTCAGGGAGGATAAACCAGTAAAAACCGTGGCCGGGGAGGGTCAGCAGGTAGCTGAGGTCACCGATCGGCGGGAAGGTGACCCCGCCCATGCACTCGACCGGGGTCACGCCCTTGAACCGGCGCAGGTCGAGCTCGACCGGCTGCGGGAACCGGGACAGGTTGTTGACGCACAGGATCCGGTCGGTGGCGTCCAGCCCGTCCGGCCGGTGCCCGGGCACGGTGTACTCCCGGACGAACGCGAGCACGCTCGGGTTGGACGAGCTGAGCTCCTCATAGCCGCCCAGCCCGAACACCGGGTGCCGCTTGCGGATCTCGATCATGCGTTTGGTCCAGTGCAGGAACGAGCCGCCGTTCTTCTGCTGCGCCTCCACGTTCAGCGCCTGGTAGCCGTAGATCGGGTCCATCAGCAGCGGCAGGTAGAGCCGGGCCGGATCACAGCCGGAGAAGCCGGCGTTCCGGTCCGGGGTCCACTGCATCGGAGTGCGCACGCCGTCGCGGTCGCCCAGCCAGATGTTGTCCCCCATGCCGATCTCGTCGCCGTAGTACAGCACCGGCGAGCCGGGCAGCGACAGCAGCAACGCGGTGAACAGCTCCAGCTGGTTCCGGTCGTTCTCCAGCAGCGGGGCCAGCCGCCGCCGGATCCCGATGTTGGCCTTCATCCGCGGGTCCTTGGCGTACTCCGCGTACATGTAGTCCCGCTCGTCGTCGGTGACCATCTCCAGCGTCAGCTCGTCGTGGTTGCGCAGGAAGATGCCCCACTGGCAGTTGGCCGGGATGGGCGGGGTCTGGGCCAGGATCTCGGAGATCGGGTAGCGCTGCTCGCGCCGGACGGCCATGAAAATGCGCGGCATAAGCGGGAAATGGAAGGCCATATGGCATTCGTCCCCGCCCACCTCCGTGTCGCCGAAGTACTGGACCACGTCGGCCGGCCATTGGTTGGCCTCGGCCAGCAGCACCCGGTCCGGGTACAACCGGTCCACCTCGGTCCGGATCCGCTTCAGGTACTCGTGCGTTTCCTTGAGGTTTTCGCAGTTGGTGCCCTCGCGCTCGTACAGGTAAGGCACCGCGTCCAGGCGGAAACCATCGATACCCAGATCCAGCCAGAACCGGAGGACTTCCAGCATGGCGTCCTGAACCCTCGGGTTCTCGTAGTTCAGGTCCGGCTGGTGGGAGAAGAACCGGTGCCAGTAGTACTGGCCGCGGACCGGATCATAAGTCCAGTTCGAGTGCTCGGTGTCCACGAAGATGACCCGCGCCTCGGGGAACCGGTCATCGGTATCGGACCAGACATAAAATTCCCCATATGGGCCGTCCGGATCCGCGCGGGATGCCTGGAACCACGGATGGGCGTCGCTGGTGTGGTTCATCACCAGATCGGCGACCACCCGGATGCCGCGCTCGTGCGCCTGATCGACCAGGTCCACGAAATCGCCGATATTGCCAAAATCTGGCAATACGGACGTGAAATCGGATATGTCATACCCGCCGTCGCGCAGCGGTGAGGCGTAGATGGGCAGCAGCCAGATGCAGTCGATGCCCAGCCACTGCAGGTAGTCCAGCCGCGAGGTCAGGCCGCGCAGGTCACCGGTGCCGTCCGAGTTGGAGTCGTGGAACCCGCGGACCAGCACCTCGTAGAACAGCGCCCGCTTGTACCAGTGCGGGTCGCGTGGCCGCTCGAAGGAAAACGGGTCCGGTATCGGCTCACCGGGCGGTGACGGGAAGCTGGGCAAGGGCTCCGGTAGTGGGAGGCCGGGAGGGGCGGGGCGGCCCGGCTCAGGCTCAGTGACCACTGCGGCTCCTGCGGACGTATCGGGGTAATTCAGGTAGACGGGGACGTCTTGACGTGAAAGATGTGGGCTGGCTCGTTCGCCGGGTCGAGTCGCACGTAATTGGCTTGCCCCCACCGGTGCGACTCGCCAGAAAGCTCGTCAACCACAACGAAGTCGCCGGAGCTTTCCATTCCGAGCGCAGGCAGGTCTAGCCAGACGGTGGCCTCTCGCGGCTGGTGTGGGTCAAGGTTCACGACGACCAGCACGGTGTCCTCGGCCTGCGCCAGGCGCTTGGAGAAGCAGATCAGCTCCGGCTGGTCGACGTGATGGAACCGTAGATTACGCAACCAGTGCAACGCCGGGTGGGCTTTTCTGATCGCGTTGAGCCGGGCGATATACGGTGCTATGCCGGCCGGGCCCTGCTGCGCCCGGGCCCAGTCCCGAGGCCGGTACTGGTACTTCTCCGAGTCCAGGTACTCCTCGCTGCCCGGCCGGACCGGTGCGTTCTCGGACAGCTCGTACCCCGAGTAGATCCCCCAGGACGGGGACAGCATGGCGGCCAGCACGGCCCGGATCTTGAACGCGGGCGGCCCGCCGTGCTGCAGGTACTCGTGCAGGATGTCCGGTGTATTGGCGAAGAAGTTGGGCCGCATGTAGGCGGCTGCCGGGCCGGCCAGTTCGCGCGCGTAATCGGTGATCTCGGCCGCGGTGTTGCGCCAGGTGAAGTACGTGTACGACTGGTGGAACCCGATCTCGGCCAGGGCGTGCATCATGGCCGGCCGGGTGAACGCTTCGGCCAGGAATAGCACGTCCGGGTCGGTGCGCGCGACCTGGGCCAGCAGGCGCTCCCAGAACGGCAGCGGCTTGGTATGCGGGTTGTCCACCCGGAAGATGCGCACCCCGTGCGACATCCACAGCCGGACGACCCGGAGCACCTCGGCGTAGATGCCCTCCGGGTCGTTGTCGAAGTTGAGCGGGTAGATGTCCTGGTACCTCTTGGGCGGGTTCTCCGCGTAGGCGATCCGGCCGTCGGCCCGCGTGGTGAACCACTCCGGGTGCTCCGTCACCCACGGGTGGTCCGGCGAGGAGTTTAGGGCCAGGTCGAGCGCGACCTCCATGCCGAGGTCCCGGGTCCGCGCGACGAAGCCGTCGAAGTCCGCGAACGTGCCCAGGTCTGGGTGCAGCGAGTCGTGCCCGCCGGTCGGCGAGCCGATGGCCCACGGCGAGCCCGGATCCCCGGGGCCGGCCACCAGCACGTTGTTGGCGCCCTTGCGCGCGGTGCTGCCGATCGGGTGCACCGGCGGCAGGTAGACCACGTCGAACCCCATGTCAGCAATATCGTCGAGGCGGCCCGCAGCGTTGCGCAGCGTGCCGCTGCGTGGCTCCCGGTAACCCATCGGATCGACGTCAACGCCCTCGCTGCGCGGGAAAAACTCGTACCAGGCGCCGTACAGCGCGCGCTGCCGGTGCACGATCACCGGGTAGCGGGCCGACCGGGTGATCAGATCGCGCAGCGGGTAATCCGCCAGGATGGCCAGCACCTGGTCGGACGAGGCGGCGGCCAGCCGGTCCCAGGGCGGCACGGCCGGATCGCGTAGGAGCGCCGCGATCTCGCGCAACTGGGCCCGCGCCGTGCGCGCCTCGTTGGCGGCGACAGCGGAGTCGCGCCATCGCGCGCCATCCTGTCCCTCGCCGGCCGAGGCGGGGTGCGCCGCAGGCGTGTGCCCGCCGAGCCGGCGTTCGGCGCGCAGCGGCGATCGGGGGCCGGGGGTTCCGGGGGTAGTCCCCCGGGGAAGCAGAGCGGGGGGTCGCCCCCCCGGGCGAACACTGCGGGCGGCGCGCTCCAGCAGCAGGGCGCCCTCGGTGAGCATGAGCTCGGTCTCCAGGCCGCGTGGCACCTTGATCCCGGCGTCGTGCCGCCAGTGCGCGATGGGATCACCCCAGGCTTCCACCTGGAACTGCCACAGCCCCTCGCCGCCCACGGAGACCTCGGCGCCGTACCGGTCGGTGCCCGGCACGAGCTCGCGCATCGGGGCCAGTGATGACCGCTCGCCGCCTGGCCCGCGCAACAGCACGCCGGCCCCGAGCAGACCGTGTCCCTCGCGGAACACGGTGGCGGTCACCTCGAAACTCTCGCCGACGACGGCCTTGGCCGGGCGGCGGCCGCAGTCCAGGACGGGCTCCACGTCCAGGATGGGAATGCGTCCGATCACCAGTGAACGCTACCCAAGTCTGACGGTTGACATGCGCGGCGGCCGGCGGGTTCACCAGCGGAGTTTTCCCGCGCCGAAGGGGGCGCGCCGCCGACTGGACTGAGGAGCGAGGGAGCGAAGCGACCGAGCGACGAGGGAAGGCGGCGGGTCCAGCGCGCCGGAGGCGCGAAAAAGCAGAGGCGCGCGCCGCCGACTGGACTGCTGCGCCGAAGGGGGCGCGCCGCCGACTGGACTGAGGAGCGAGGGAGCGAAGCGACTGAGCGACGAGGGAAGGCGGCGGGCTAAGCGCCCCCGGAGGCGCAAAGAAGCAGAGCGGGCTAAGCGCCCCCGGAGGCGCAAAGAAGCAGAGCGGGCAAAGCGCCCCCGGAGGCGCAAAACAAACACTGTGATACACCTCACCGGTCTTCGGCTCGATCCGGTGGCAGCGCCGCTATCGCGGTCTTTTCGTGGCGTCTCGCCTGTCGGGATACGTTCCCGCACGGCGCTGCTCACTCCGCTTGTCGCGGTACAGTCCGGTGTGCCTGCCGTTCCGCTCTCGGGTGCCGGCCATGCCAGCGCCTGTCATGATCGTCCGTCAGCACCTGGGCAGGTCCCCCACCAACTGCTCCCGAACACAACGGCATACTGACCTGCTGATCTCATGATCAACCGTTGACAAGGACGCTACCCGTGAGAGCCATCCGCCGTTTTACCGTTCGCGCCGCCCTGCCGGACTCGCTGGCCCCCCTGCGTGAGCTGACGCTCAACCTGCGCTGGTCCTGGCACGCCGAGACCCGTGACCTGTTCGCGGCGATCGACCCGGCGGGCTGGGACGCGTCCGGCCACGACCCGGTCGCGTTGCTCGGCGAGGTGCCACCGGCTCAGCTGGAGAGCCTGGGCGCCGACCCGGCCTTCCTGCGCAGGCTGGACGAGGCGGCTGGGGAACTGCGGCACTACCTGTCCGGCCCACGGTGGTATCAGCTGAACGCCGGCTCCGGCGCACCCGCCGCGATCGCGTACTTCTCCCCCGAATACGGGATTACCGAGGCGCTGCCGCAGTATTCCGGCGGGCTGGGCATCCTGGCCGGCGATCACCTCAAGGCCGGCAGTGACCTGGGCGTGCCGCTGATCGGGGTGGGCCTGCTGTACCGGCACGGCTACTTCACCCAGTCGCTGTCCCCGGAGGGCTGGCAGACCGAGCGGTACCCGGCCAGCGACCCGAACGGCCTGCCGCTCACCCTGCTCCGGGACGGCACCGGGGCGCCGGTCCGGGTCAGCGTCGCGCTGGCCGAGGGCAAGGCACTGTCCGCGCAGATCTGGGTGGCCCAGGTGGGCCGGGTCCCGCTGCTGCTGCTGGACTCTTACGTGGAGGACAACGAGCCGGCTCTGCGCGAGGTCACTGACCGGCTGTACGGCGGCGGCGGTGATCACCGGCTGCGCCAGGAATTGCTGCTCGGCGTCGGCGGCGTCCGCGCGGTGCGGGCGTTCTGCCAGCTGACCGGGCACGCCGAGCCGGAGGTGTTCCACACCAACGAGGGGCACGCCGGGTTCCTCGGGCTGGAACGGATCCGGGAGTACGCCGCGCGCGGCCTGAGCTTCGAGGACGCGCTCGAGCTGTGCCGGGCGGGCACCGTGTTCACCACGCACACCCCGGTGCCGGCCGGCATCGACCGGTTCAGCCGGGACCTGGTCGAGCGGCACTTCAGCGGGGCGGCCGGGGACCCAGCGCTGCCCACCGACCGGGTGCTGGCGTTGGGCGCGGAAACTTTCCCCGGTGGCGACCCAGCCGTATTCAACATGGCGGTCATGGGTATGCGGCTGGCCCAGCGGGTGAACGGGGTCAGCCAGCTGCACGGCGAGGTCAGCCGGGAGATGTTCGCGGGCCTGTGGCCCGGGTTCGACATCGCCGAGGTGCCGATCGGCTCGATCACCAACGGGGTGCACGCGCCCACCTGGGTGGCCGGCGAGATGCTGGACCTGGCGGGCGGCCCGGCCGAGGACGCCGCCGAGGCGCAGCTGCCCGAGGACGGGCACGCCTGGGAGCGGGTCGCGCATACCGCCCCGGCCCGGCTCTGGGAGATCCGGCGCACGCTGCGCGGGCGGCTGGTCACCCAGGCCCGGCAGCGGCTGCGCGCCTCGTGGCGGCAGCGCGGGGCCAGCGACGCGGAACTGGCCTGGACCGACGAGGTGCTCGACGACAGCGTGCTGACCATCGGGTTCGCCCGCCGGGTGCCGTCCTACAAACGGCTCACCCTGATGCTGCACGACCCGGCCAAGCTGCGCGCGCTGCTGCTCGACCCGGAGCGCCCCATCCAGCTGATCATCGCGGGCAAGGCGCACCCGGCCGACGACGGCGGCAAGCGGCTGATCCAGCAGATGGTCCAGTTCGCCGACGACCCGGCCGTCCGGCACCGCATCGTATTCCTGCCCGACTACGACATGGCCATGGCCCGGGCCCTCGTCCAGGGCTGTGACGTGTGGCTGAACAACCCGCTCCGGCCGCTGGAGGCGTGCGGCACCTCGGGCATGAAGTCGGCGCTCAACGGCGGGCTCAACCTGTCCATCCGGGACGGCTGGTGGGACGAGTGGTACGACGGCGCGGACGGCTGGGCCATCCCGTCCGCGGACGGCGTGGAGGACCCGGAGCGGCGCGACGAGCTGGAGTCCAACGCGCTATACGAGCTGCTGGCGCACACCGTGGCGCCGCGGTTCTACGACACCGGCCAGGATGGGCTGCCGCGCCGCTGGCTGGAGATGGTCGGGCACACGCTCCGCGCGCTCGGCTCGCGGGTGCAGGCGTCCCGGATGGTCCGTGACTACGTCGAGGGCCTGTACCGGCCGGCCGCCCGGGCGTCCCGGGCGCTGGGCGACGGCCCGGACGCGCTCGGCCAGCCGGTGCCGTTCGCCGCCGCCCGCGAGCTGGCCGTCTGGAAGCGCCGGGTGACCCGCGCCTGGGGCGGGGTCCGGATCGGGCACGTGGAGAGCGAGGACGGCGACCAGGGGCCGGGCAGCAGCCTGGTGGTGCGGGCCACCGTGGCCCTCGGCGAGCTGGCCCCGGAGGACGTGAACGTCGAAGTCGTGTACGGCCGGGTGGGTGACGCGGACGAGATCATCGACCCGGCGGTCAGCTCGCTCGACCTGGAGGCCGGGCCGGACGACGGGGTGGCCCGGTTCGCGGGCAAGGCCGAGCTGGGCCGTCCGGGGCCGTTCGGCTACACGCTCCGGGTCGTGCCCAGGCACCGGCTGCTGGCCTCGGACGCCGAGCTGGGCCTGGTCACGCTGCCCGAGGCGCCGGCCTGCCTGACGACAGGAGATTTGCGGTAGGCGGTCCAGGGGGTCGTCCCCCCGGAATGAATTGCCGGGAACGTTCCCGCCTGTTCTGGTTGAACTTTGCGGTACGTGGTGGTCAAATAACGTTCCGTACGTAAACCGCTGTGCGTGGCAGTGCGTCTACTTTAGGCAACGTGCCCGTGAGCTCTTCATGGAACGCGCATTGCGGGCGCATCATGGAGGGGCAGGGTTCAGGCACTGCAGCAGCAAAGCCCGGGGGGGCCATGAGATTCCGCTACACGTTATGGCAGCAGCTGCATGACGCTGTCGTGTCTCCTCCCGTGGACACTGGCGCCCCCACCACGTGAGAGGACACACCCGTCATGAAGCAAGACACGCACGCCGAGAACAAGCTCCTGACGCCTTCTGAGGTTGCCGCCTTGTTCCGGGTTGATCCGAAGACGGTGACCCGGTGGGCGCAGCAGGGCAAGCTCCACTCGATCAGGACGCTCGGCGGGCACCGCCGTTACAGTGAGGCCGAGATTCACGCCTTCCTGGACGAGTCGCAGGGGGTGCCGTTGCCCCGGCCAGCCGGGGAGTAGCCTCCACCTGGGCCCTGGGCGGGCAGCGAGCCCGTCCGGCTGGACATCGGCCCGGCCGGAGGTGCGTCATGGGTGAGTTCGTCACGGTCGAGATCGATCAGGCCATCGCCACGATCCGGCTGGACAGGCCGCCGATGAACGCGCTGAACGCCCAGGTCCAGGATGAGATCGCGGCGGCCGCCGGTGAAGTGTCCGCAGACCCGGCGTGCCGCGCGGTGGTGCTGCACGGTGGGCCCAAGGTGTTCGCCGCGGGCGCCGACATCAAGGAGATGGCCGAGGCCAGCTACGCGCAGATGGCGGCGGACTCACGCCGGCTGCAGGCTTCGTTCACCGCGGTGGCGAAGATCCCCAAGCCGGTGGTCGCCGCCATCACCGGGTACGCGCTGGGCGGTGGCCTGGAACTGGCGCTGTGCGCCGACTTCCGGGTCGCCGGCCAGGGCGCCCGGATGGGCCAGCCGGAGATCCTGCTCGGCGTGATCCCGGGCGCGGGCGGCACGCAGCGGCTGCCCCGGCTGGTCGGCCCGGCCGCGGCCAAGGACATCGTGTTCACCGGGCGGTTCGTCGAGGCGGCCGAGGCGCTCGACCTCGGCCTGGTGGACCGGGTGGTGCCGGATGCCGAGGTGTACGACGTGGCGCGCTCGATGGTGGCCAGGTTCGCGACCGGGCCCGCGCTCGCCTTGCGGGCGGCCAAGCAGGCCATCGATGATGGCCTGGAGACCGACCTGGCCACCGGGCTGGAGATCGAGCGGCTCCAGTTCGCCGGCTTGTTCGCGACCGAGGACCAGCGCACGGGGATGCGCAGCTTCATCGAGAATGGTCCTGGCAAGGCCACCTTCGCCGGGCGGTGACACTGGGAGGGATGGGCCTGCAGCCTTACGTACCTGAGGAGTAGCGATGACTGAGCCGGTGCCCGGCCCCGACCTGGATCTGGTCACCGCGGCGCTGCGCGCGGACAGTGCCGACGCGACGATCTACGCCCAGGTGCTGACCGAATCACTTGGCGAGTCGCTGCCGCCCGGATGTGTGACCATAGAACGGGACCGCTCCGTTTCCGACCGGATGCACGGGCGGCCCGGCAAGGTATCGAAGATCACGGTCCGGCTGGGGGAGCAGGTCATGACGCTGGCAGTGCGCGCTGGGCAGCCGACTGCGGAGATTCTCCGCGAGGTGCGCGGGGTCGTGCTGTCCCGGCAGCCGGTGCCGGTGCAGGACTGGGCCGCCGAACTGGCCCGCGCGCTCGTCGGCTACGCCGAGCAGAATGCCCGGACAGCCGAGGCGCTGCGTCGGCTGGTCACCGGCACGTAGGCGGTGTCGGCAGTGCCCGCGCGGTGTCCGTTACGCTCGTTTCGGCGCCGCTTCTACCTGCGTTCTGTCCCGTCCGGCTGGGGTAGCACGAGGGTAGTTCGTAGGCTGGGGGGACGATGACAACAGCGGACCACATGCCGGACCGGCTCGGCCCCTACCGCCTGCTCGACCGCATCGGCGAGGGCGGCATGGGCGTGGTGTACCTCGGCCGTGACCCGGAACAGCGCTCGGTCGCGATCAAGGTGCTGCGTCCCGCGGTGGCCGGTGACCCGAACGCCCGGCGCCGGCTGGCCCGCGAGGTCGAGACCATGCGCCGGGTGCGCAGCCCGTTCGTGGCCGAGGTGCTGGACACCGACGTGGCCGGGGAAACGCCGTACATCGTGACCCGGTACGTGCCCGGCCGCACCCTGGACGAGGCGGTCACCCAGGACGGCCCGCTGACCGGGGCCCGGCTGGCCCGGCTGGCCAGCGGGCTGGCCGAGGCGCTGGCCGCCATTCACGCGGCCGGCGTGGTGCACCGCGACCTCAAGCCGGGCAACGTGATGCTGGTGAACAGCGATCCGGTGCTGATCGACTTCGGCATCGCCCAGGCACTGGACTCCACCCGGCTGACCCAGACCGGCATGTTCATGGGCACGCCGGGTTACCTGGCCCCGGAGGTCATCGAAGGCCAGCCCGCCGGGGCGCCCTCGGACGTGCACGCCTGGGGCGGCACGGTCGCGTTCGCGGCCACCGGCCGCGCGCCGTTCGGCACCGGCTCGTACGAGACGATCTTCTACCGGATCGTGAACGGCCAGCCGGACCTGGCCGGGGTGCCTGCGCCACTGGCTGAACTGCTGGCCGGCGCGCTGCGCCGCAACCCGGCGGCCCGGCCGGCGGCGGGCCAGCTGTGCGGGCTGGCCGCCGCGCTTGACGTGGCTGCGCTGCAGCCGGTGCCGGTGCCTGGCGGGCTGCCTGGCGGCCTGCTGGCCCCGGGCACCCGGGCCGATGCCCCGGTGCGCTACCCGACCCAGGACGCGTTCGCCGGTGGCCACGCCGCCACCGTGCTGCCCGGCCAGGGCGTGCCGGGCCAGGGCGTGCCGGGCCAGGGCGTGCCGGGCCAGGGCCTGGCGGGCCAGGGCATGGCGGGCCCAGGGCCGGCCGCGTTCGGCGGTTCGGCGGCCGGGGCAGCCGGGCTGGCCCGGCCGGGGACCCAGCCGATGGCGGCAGGCCGGCTGCGCGCCGATGACTTCGCCGACGTGCTGCCCCCGGTCAACTACCAGCCCGCCGGGGCCAACGGCTACCCGGCCGCAACCGGTGACGCGTTCGCCGGCGGCCGCGGCCCGGTGCCGGCCCGGCCCGCCGGGCCGGCCACCGCGGACAGTGACCGCGGCTGGGCGGCGCCGCGGCGGCAGCCGCTGCTGGTGCTGGCCACCATGGTGATCGCGGTCTGCGCGGCCATCGTGCTGCCGGCCGCCGGCACGCTGCTCGCGCTGGCCATGCTGACCCTGCTGCGGGCCGGCGACCTGGCGCACCGGGGCTCGGACCAGCGCGGTGCGGTGATGAACGTGGCCGCGTTCCCGTTCTTCGTGACCCGGGCCCTGATCGGCACGCTGCTGCAGGCCCCGCTGGCCCTCCTCGCGGCCGTGGCCGCGGCCGGGATCACCTACCTGACCGTGCCCGGCTCGTCGCTGGCCCACGCGATGTCCTACTCGGCCGGCGCGCTGGTCGCCTGCTACGCGTACGGCCCTGGGTCAGCCAAGGCGCGCCGGCAGCTCAACCGGGTGTTCTCGGCGATGGTGGGCAGTCCGGGGGTGCGGGCGGTCGTCCTGCTCGTGCTGGGTGCGCTGGCCGTCGCGGCGATCGCTACGGCGATGACCTCGCCGGCCGCGTTCTGGCCGCTCGGTGCGCCCACCGGGCCGCTGCTGCACCTGCCCGCCTTCCCGGGCCTGGGTCATCTGCCCGGTGTGTTCGGCCATTTGCCCCGGCACTTCCTGCGCGCCCATCTGTAATCAGTCCCTGAGCGGGCAGGTCGGTTCATCCGGGCGGTGCGAAGTCAGCTGGCGCGCCGCTCAGGCAGGTTTCCGTCCGCTGCGACCCGCCCTGCCCCGGCGGGTACCGGAGGACCCGGTGACGTGGGGCCCGGTGATTTACCCGGCGCCTTGGGTGCCGACGGCGGGACGTTGTCCCGGCCGGACGGCGGGACCTGGTCCCGGCCGGTCGGCGGCAGCGGCCGGACGAGGCCGAGCGAGACCACCTCGTTGGCCAGCCGGACCCGGCGGTTGCTGCCTTCGGGGATGCGGAACTTCTGGTAGAGCCGGAGTAGATGCTGCTTCACCGCCGCCTCCGTCACCACCAGGTCCGCGGCGATCTCACGGGCGGTGGCCGGGGCCACGAACGCCTCGTCGGACAGGGCTGGGCGGCACAGCGAGGTGAGTACGTCCAGTTCGCGCCGGGTCAGCTCAGGGCTGGGGGAGCGGCGCAGTTCGACCTCGGCGGTCAGGTCCTCGCTGGCCAGGCCGCCGATCCGGCAGCGGGCGTTGCCGAACGTGAGCACGTCCCCGTCCTCCAGGACGCGCCGCGCCACGAGCCGCCCGTTGACCCGGGTGCCGTTACGCGATAACCCGAGATCCGTGACGTAAGCGTAAGGACCGCGCCGGACGATCTCCGCGTGCAGCCGGGACACGCTCGGGTCGCTGAGCCGGATGTCCACGCCGGCGCCGCGCCCGATCGTCGTTACGGCCTCGCACAACTGGATAACGTCTCCGCTGTCCTCGATGCGAATGTAGGGCCCGTCCACAACAGTTCCTCCTGATTGCCCGAGTGGTCACAGATCTCTCTCCGTCCAGTTACCCTTCGCGGGCCGTTCCGTACCCCATTTCGTACTCCCGTTTTACGTAACTGGTTACCGGTAGCGCTCGAGCCTGGGCGCAGCGTGTCTCCCCGGGGCACCCTACCGGGGGTACGGCCAGGCTCGATGCGGACCAGCCGGCCGGCCCGAGGCGGGCGCGGCGGCCAGAAGTACACTGCCGAGCGAGCCATCGGGAGGTAGCCAAAATGGCGGACAAGCCGTCCAAGGGCCTGGCTGACGTCGTCGCCGCATCCACCGCGCTGAGCGACATTGATGGCCAGGCGGGCCGGCTGTTCTATCGCGGTTACGACATCCACGAGCTGGCCGGCGCCGCGACCTTTGAGGAGATCGGCTACCTGCTGCAGCGGGGCGCCCCGCCCAGCCGGGCCGAGCTGGACCGCTACCGGGACGAACTGGTCGGCGGGCGCACCCTGGGCAAGCTGGTCAGCGCCACCTTGGCGGAGGTCTCCGCGGTGCAGAGCCCGATGGAGGCGCTGCGCAGCCTGGTCTCGCTGGCCAGCGCGGACGACCCGGACAAGGACTCCAACGCGGCCGCGGCCAACACACGGAAGGCGGCCCGGCTCACCGCCCAGCAGCCGATCCTGGTGGCCGCGTACCACGCCGCCCGGCAGGGCCGGGACTGCCTGCCCCCGGATCCCGGCCTCAGCCTGGCCGCGAACTTCCTGCTTCAGCTGCGCGGCGCGGCCCCGGCCGAGCGCGACGCCGAGATCCTGGATACCTGCCTGGTGCTGCACGCGGACCACACCATGAACGCGTCCACGTTCGCCGCCCGGGTGTGCGCGGCCACGCTGTCCGACATGCACTCGGCGGTGGTGGCCGCGCTGGGCACGCTGAAAGGCCCGCTGCACGGCGGGGCCAACGAGCAGGTGATGCGCGGGCTGGAGGCCATCAGGGCGCAGGCCGGCGCCGACCCGGTGGCCGCGGTGGCCGCGTCGGTCCGGGACCGGCTCGGGGCCGGCCAGAAGATCATGGGATTCGGGCACCGGGTCTACAAGACGGAAGACCCGCGGGCCACCCACCTCCGCGAGATGTCTGCGGAGCTGGCCACCCGGTCCGGCGACGACACGTACTACCGGATGTCCCGGGCGATGGAGGAGACCGTATTGGCGGAGAAGGGCCTCTATCCCAACGTGGACTTCTACGCCGCCACCGTCTATCACTACCTGGACATCCCCACCGACCTGTTCACCCCGGTGTTCTCGGTCAGCCGGATGACCGGCTGGACCGCGCACGTGATGGAGCAGCACGCGGACAACCGGCTGATCCGGCCGGACAGCGAGTACGTCGGCGAGCAGGGCCTGACCTGGATTCCGCTGACCGAGCGGTGAGCGGGCGGTGCGTGCCGCAAATGGAGACACCCCGGCCATGGTGAGCAGGCGGCCAGGCCCCCGCGCGCGGTAGCGTCGGGGGTGGCGCACGGCGCGGGCCGGGCGCGACAGGAAACGGAGCAGCACGAGCAGTGCGCGACATAGAGGACAGCGCGGCGGCGTCGCTGGACGCGGCCGGGCTGGTGGCGTCCGCGCTGACCGGCATGGCCAGCCCGCCGGCCAGGCCGCCCACCGGTCCGTCGGCCGGGCGGCCCACAGGTCGGTCGGGCAGGCCGCCCGCTGGTCCGTCGGGCAGGCCGCCCACTGGGCCGCCAGCCGGGCCGGCTGACCCGTCGGCCGGCCCGTCCCGGCGCGGCCGGGCCCGGCGGGCCGGGAAGCCGGGGGGCGCCGCGGCGCAACTGCCGTACCTGGTCGTGCTCGGCGGCGTGGCCGCCGGTCTTGCGCTGATTTGGCAGGGCGCGCACTACGTCCGGCCAGGTACGTTGGCAGTGGCGGGCGCGCTTTTCGTCGCCGCGGCGGCCCGGCTGACGCTGCCGGAGCCGCGGGTCGGCATGCTCGCCAGCAGACGGCGGTCCATCGACGTCACGGTGCTGGCCATCCTGGCTGTCGGCCTGCTGGTCGCTGGCCTCGTGCTGCCGATCCCGTGGTAACGGGCGGACCGGACCAACAGCGCCAGCGGCAGTACACCGCGAGTCGGGATCACGCCGCGAGCGGGATAACAGCGCCTCGTGGGACACCAGCCCACGGGCGACAGCACAGGGTGGGTAAGGAAGGAAGTCGGCAGGCATGCCCAAGATCAAGGTAATCAATCCCGTCGTCGAGATCGACGGCGACGAGATGACGCGGATCATCTGGCAGTTCATCAAGGACCAGCTGATCCTGCCCTACCTCGATATCACGCTGGAGTATTACGACCTGTCCGTGCAGCACCGGGACGCCACGGACGACCAGGTGACCGTGGACGCGGCCAACGCCATCAAGCGGTACGGGGTCGGCGTCAAGTGCGCCACGATCACCCCCGACGAGGGCCGGGTCAGCGAGTTCGGGCTGAAGAAGATGTGGCGCTCGCCCAACGGGACGATCCGCAACATCCTCGGCGGCGTGGTGTTCCGTGAGCCCATCGTGATGTCCTCGATCCCGCGTTTCGTGCCGGGCTGGACCAAGCCGATCATCATCGGCCGGCACGCGCACGGTGACCAGTACCGGGCGACCGACTTCGTCGTGCCCGGGCCCGGCTCGGTGCACATCAGCTACCAGCCGGACGGGGACGGCCAGGCGCTGGACCTGGAGGTGGCCCGGTTCACCGGTGCCGGGATCGCGATGGGCATGTACAACTTCGACGACTCGATCGCGGACTTCGGCCGGGCCACCATGCGGTACGCGCTGAACCGCGGCTACCCGCTGTACCTGTCCACCAAGAACACCATCCTCAAGGCCTACGACGGCCGGTTCAAGGACATCTTCCAGGAGATCTACGAGGCCGAGTTCAAGGCCGAGTTCGAGGCGGCGGGCATCTGGTACGAGCACCGGCTGATCGATGACATGGTCGCCCAGGTGATCAAGGGTGACGGCGGCGTCGTGTGGGCGTGCAAGAACTACGACGGTGACGTCGAGTCCGACGTCGTCGCGCAGGGCTTCGGCTCACTCGGCCTGATGACCAGCGTGCTGCTGACCCCGGACGGCAGGACGATGGAGGCCGAGGCCGCGCACGGCACGGTGACCCGGCACTACCGCCAGCACCAGCAGGGCAAGGCGACCTCGACGAACCCGATCGCGTCGATCTTCGCCTGGACCCGCGGCCTGGCGCACCGCGGCGAACTGGACGACACCCCGGAGCTGGTCCGGTTCGCCGAAACCCTGGAGCGGGTGTGCGTGCAGACCGTGGAAAGCGGCAAGATGACCAAGGATCTGGCGGTGCTCGTGGGCCCGGGCACGCCGTTCCTGACCACCGAGGAATTCCTGAAGGAGCTCAGCGAGAACCTCGCCGAGGCGATGTCCGCTGAGTCCCGCTAGGCCGGAAACGGAGATCGCTGGAAATGACCCATAGTGGCAAGGTGACCGTTGTCGGGGCCGGGTTCTATGGCTCGACCACGGCACAGCGGCTAGCCGAGTACGACATCTTCGACGAGGTCGTGCTGACCGACATCGTCGACGGCAAGCCCGAGGGGCTGGCGCTGGACATGAACCAGTCGCGGCCGATCGAGGGCTTCGAGACCCGGGTGACCGGGCAGACCACCGGGCCCGCCGGTGAGGGCTACGAGGCCATCGCCGGATCCGACATCGTGATCATCACGGCCGGCCTGCCGCGCAAGCCGGGGATGAGCCGGATGGACCTGATCGGGGTCAACGCCAAGATCGTCCGCCAGGTAGTGGAGAACGTGGTCAAGCACGCGCCGGACGCCGTGCTGATCGTGGTGTCCAACCCGCTGGACGAGATGACCGCGCTGGCCGCCAAGGTGTCCGGCTTCCCGTCGCACCGGGTGATCGGCCAGGCCGGGATGCTGGACACGGCCCGGTTCAGCTACTTCGTGGCCGAGAAGCTGGGCGTGCCGGTCGGCTCGGTGCAGACGCTCACCCTGGGCTCGCACGGGGACACCATGGTCCCGGTCGCGTCCGCCTGCACGGTGGACGGCAAGCCACTGGCCAGCCTGCTCAGCCAGGAGGACATCGACGCACTGGTGGAGCGGACCCGGGCCGGCGGGGCGGAGATCGTCGGGCTGCTCAAGACCGGCTCGGCGTACTACGCGCCATCAGCGGCCGCGGCCCGGATGGCCCGCGCCGTGGCCGAGGACGCCGGCCAGGTGCAGCCGGTCTGCGCCTGGGTGGACGGCGAGTACGGCATCTCCGGGGTGTACCTGGGCGTGGAGGCCGAGATCGGGGCCACCGGGGTGCGCCGCGTGGTGCAGCGGGACCTGACCGAGCCGGAACTGGCCGCGCTGCGCGAGGCAGCCGAGGCGGTCCGGGCCAAGCAGGCCGACGTAGCCAGCCTCTAGCGCTACCCGGGCTGGCCCGCCGCCGCCAGGCGGCGGAGGGCCAGCCCGGCCAGCAGTGCGGTGCCGTCGGCCAGCACCGCGTCGTCGAACACCGCGTCGGCGGCGTGGTTGAACGGCGCGCTGGCCGGGTCCGCGCTCACCGGGCAGGCGCCCAGCATGATGAACGCCCCGGGCACCTGCTCCAGCACGAAGGAGAAATCCTCCGCCCCCGGCAGCGGGTGATCCTGGGCCAGCATCCGGCCGTCGCCGAACAGGCCGGTCACGGCCTGCCCGGCGAACGCCGCCTCGGCGGCGTCGTTGACGGTGACCGGGTACTCATCCAGGTACTCCGCGCTGGCCTGCAGGCCGTATCCGCTGGCGATGTCCGTCACCAGCCGCACGCTTTCCGCCCGCACCCGGTCCCGGGCGGCCGCCGAGAACGAGCGCACCGTGGCCAGGAAGTGCGCCTCGTCCGGGATGACGTTGTCCGTGGTGCCGGCGTGGAAACTGCCCACCGTGATCACCACCGGGTCGAACACGTCGAACCGCCTGGTCACCATCGTCTGCAGCGCGGTGACCATCTCGCAGGCGGCCGGGATGGGATCGGCGGCCAGGTGCGGCTGTGACGCGTGCCCGCCATGCCCGCGCACGGTCACGTCGAGCACGTCGGCGGCGGCCATCATCGAGCCCGCCCGGGTGGCGAACTGCCCGTGGCCGAGCTGGGCCGAGGCGACGTGCAGCGCGTAGGCGGCCACCGGACGGCCGCCCGCCGCGTCCAGCAGTCCTTCATTGATCATGTACCGGGCGCCGGCGTACCCCTCCTCACCCGGCTGGAACATGAAGATCACGTTGCCGGGCAGCTCATGCTGCCGGGCGGACAGCAGCCGCGCCGCCCCGGCCAGCATGGCCGTGTGCAGGTCGTGGCCGCAGGCGTGCATCACGCCGGTCACCGTCGAGGCGTAGTCCAGGCCGGTCCGCTCGGTGATCGGCAGGGCGTCCATGTCGCCGCGGAGCAGCACGGTCGGCCCGGGCTGCCCGCCGCGCAGCACCGCGGTCACCGAGCTGAGCGCCCGGCCCAGGGTGAGCTGGAGCGGCAGGCCGTCCAGCGCGCCGAGCACCTTCTGCTGCGTCTGCGGCAGGTCGAGGCCGATCTCCGGCTCCTGGTGGATCCGGTGCCGCAACTCGGCCAGGTCGGCCGCGATCGCGGCGGCGTCCGCGCGCACCGAATGGTCAGGTGCGGCGTCAGGGAGTGGGCCCACGCCGGTCACCACACCCGCTGCGCGCTGGCCGACGGGGGCGCGTCCAGGAATCCCGGCGCGGGCCAGCCCCGGTCCCCGAAGGCCGCGCACACCGCGTCGCGCACGCCCGCGTAGTCCGCCGGGACGAGGGCGAGCACCGACCCGCCGAACCCGCCGCCCATCATCCGCGCGCCGAGCGCGCCCGCCGCTACCGCCGCGTCCACCGTCACATCTGCCTCCGGCCAGGAAATCTCGAAATCGTCGCGGAGCGACGCGTGCGACTCGTTCAGCAGCCGCCCACCACCCGCCACCTCGCCGCGGCGCAACAGCGCCGCCATGGCCAGCACCCGCTGGTTCTCGGTGACCACGTGCCGGGCCCGGCGGTGCAACAGCGGGTCGGTCAGCCCGGCCAGCCCGGCGGTGTCCGGGATGTCCCGCAGCGACCGCACGCCGAGCGCCTGGGCCGCCTCCTCGCACTCGAGACGCCGCGCCGCGTAGCCACTGTCGGTCAGCCGGTGCTTGGCCCGGGTATCGATGATCAGCAGGGCCAGCCCGGCCGCGGCCGGGCTGAGCGGCACGTTGTCCGACTCGCCGCTGCAGCAGTCCAGCAGCAGGGCGTGCCCGGCCTGGCAGAGCAGCGCGGCGGACTGGTCCATGATGCCGGTCGGCACGCCCACGAACTCGTTCTCGGCCCGGCGGGCGATCGCGGCCAGCTCCGGCCGCGGCACCGACAGCCCGGCCAGCTCGGTCAGCGCCAGCGCCACCGCGCACTCCAGCGCGGCGGACGAGGATAGCCCGGCGCCCTGCGGCAGATCCGAGTCGATGGCCACGCGCGCCCCGAACAGCGGGTAGCCGGCCTCGCCGAGCGCCCACACCACGCCGGCCGGATAAGCGGCCCAGCCGTCCACGGCGCCCGGCGCCAGGCCGTCCAGCGGGATGGTGACCGTCCCGGTGCCCATCTGCCGCGAAGTCAGCTCCAGAACGCCGGCGCCCGCCGGCCCGGCCGCGGCCAGGGTGCCCTGCTGGAGCGCGAACGGGAACACGAAGCCGTCGTTGTAGTCGGTGTGCTCACCGATCAGGTTGGCCCGGCCGGGCGCCCGCCACACCCCGGCCGCCGGGACGCCGAACTCGGTGCGGAACAACTGCGCGACCTGATCCGCACTGGCCACCCCGGTCACCGGAGCTGGCCCGCCGCGATCATCGCCTGGGTGAACGTCCACGCGTCGCGGACCATCGCGTGCAGGTCCCGCTCGGGCCGCCAGCCCAGCTCGGTCCGGATCCGCTCCGAGGACGCCACCAGCACCGCCGGGTCCCCGGCCCGCCGCGGCGCCACCCGGACCGGGATGTCCACCCCGGTCACCCGCTGGCATTCGGCCAGCACTTCGCGGTTGGAGGAGCCGGACTCGCTGCCCAGGTTGTACACGCGGTGGGTGCCCGGCTGGCAGGCCTGCAACGCCTGCAGGTGCGCCCAGGCCAGGTCGGCCACGTGGATGTAGTCCCGGATGCAGGTGCCGTCCGGGGTGGGGTAGTCGTCGCCGTACAGGTCCAGCTGGCCCCCCGCGCCGCGGGCGACGGCACTGGCCACCGCAAGTACGTTGGGAATGAGGTGGGTTTCGGGGTTGTGCCGCTCGCCCAGCCAGCCGCCGTCCGGCTGCGGGTGAGCGCCGGCCACGTTGAAATAGCGCAGGCTGACCGCGCCGAGGCCGTGCAGCCGGCTGTACTCGCCCAGCGCAGTGTCCACGGCCAGCTTCGACGCCCCGTACGGGCTGGTCGGCCGCGGCGGGTCGGTCTCCATCACCGGGACCCGTTCCGGCTCGCCGTACACCGCGGCGGTGGAGGAGAACACGATCCGCCCGGTCCCCGCGATCCGCATCGCGTCCAGCAGCGCGAGCGTCCCGCCCAGGTTGTTCTCCCAGTACAGCGTCGGCTTGGCCACCGACTCGCCGACCAGCGACTTGGCCGCGAAGTGCAGCACCGCGTCCACGCCCTCGGCCAGCACCGGCCCGGCGTCCTGCACGCGGCCGCGGACGAACGCGGCGCCCGCGGGCACCGAGTCCTGGTGCCCGGTGGACAGGTCGTCCAGCACCGTGACCTGGTGGCCCTCGGCCACCAGCAGCGCGCCGACCACGCTGCCGATGTACCCGGCCCCGCCGGTGACCAGCAGCTTCACCCGGCCTCCCGGAGCCTCAGCGCCGCCTCCTCGGGCAGGATGTCACCGATCCACACTCCCATGCCTGACTCCGTTCCCGCGAGGTACTTCAGCTTGCCAGGTGCCCGGCGCACCGACAGTACCTGGAGGTGCAGGCCGAACTCGGCGGCGCCGGGCACCACCCGCACCGGTGCCTGGTGCCAGGCCGCGATGTACGGCAGCGGCATGTCGAACAGGGCGTCCATCCGGCGCAGCACGTCGAGGTAGATGTCGCAGAAACCGGTCCGGGCTTCGTCGCTGAGCGCCGGGATATCCGGCACCCGCTGGGCGGGGAACAGCCACACCTCGTACGGCCACCGCGCGGCGGCCGGCACGAACGCGGTCCAGTGCTCGTTGCGGGTGACGATCCGGGTGCCGGCGGCGATCTCCCCTTCGACCAGGTCGTCGAACAGGTTCCGGCCGGTCCGGCCGGTGTACTGGGCGGCCTGCTCCAGCATGGTGGCGGTGCGCGGGGTGACGAACGGGAAGCCGTAGATCTGGCCGTGCGGGTGGTGCAGGGTGACGCCGATCTCCTCGCCGCGGTTCTCGAAGCAGTAGACCTGGGTGATGCCGTCCATCGCGTTCAGCGCCGCGGTCCGGTCCGCCCAGGCCTCCACCACGGTCCGGGCCCGCCGCGGGCTCAGTTTCGCGAACGACCCGTTGTGGTCGGAGGTGAAGCAGACCACCTCGCAGCGGCCGTAGCCGGGCTGGGGCGGAACCCCGCCGTATTCCAGCAGTCCGCCGGGATCGAGGGGGGCCGCACCGGCCACCGTGGCCGCGGCTGGCGGCGGCCAGTGGCCCGCGCCGCGCAGCGACGGGAACCGGTTCTCGAACACCACCACGTCGTAGTCCGGCGCCGGGATCTCGGTCGGCCGCCCCGGGCGGGACGGGTCCAGCGGGCACTGATCGGTGGGCGGCAGGAACGTCCGGTCCTGCCGCTGGGCCGCGATGACCACCCACTCGCCGCGCAGCGCGTCCCAGCGCAGCCCGCCATCGGCCGCCGTGCCGGTCTCCAGCGGGGCGCCGTACCCCGGCTCCGGCGGGAGTGGCCTGGTGTCTGGCACGGCCGCCCGCCCGGAGTCAGGCGCCTCGTCAAAGTAGATGATGTCCCGCCCGTCGGCGAGCTTGGCACTGCTCTTCCATACCCCAGGGCTCACGGGACCCATACGCTATCTGGCCCGGCCACGGTTTCCTATCCGATCCCCCCGGGTAGTGCCCGGTGACCGGGTCACCGGCGGCCGGCGCCGGATCGCCCGGTTATGGTCAAGGCAGACTGGTCAGGAGACCCGCTCAGGGTCAACAGACTGCTTAGACTATGCGGACACGGAGGTCAGGGGTCAGCACGTGAGCCAGGTTGGCTGGGACGTCGTCATCGTCCTGCTCATCGTGCTCGTCAACGGGGTGTTCGCGGGCGCGGAGATGGCGCTGGTCTCGCTGCGTGAGGGCCAGATCCGGGCCCTCAGCCATCGGGGCAAGCGGGGCCAGCGCGCGGCCAAGCTGGCTCAGGACCCGAACCGGTTCCTGTCCGCGGTGCAGATCGGGGTGACGCTGGCCACGCTGCTGTCCGGCGCGTTCGGTGAAGCGACGCTGTCCGGGCACCTGAAGTCGGCCCTGATCCAGCACAACGTGGCGTCCGGGGTGGCGTCCGTGGTGTCGCTGATCGTGGTCACCGTGATGATCTCCTACTTCACCCTGGTGCTCGGTGAGCTGGCGCCCAAGCGGCTCGCGTTGCAGCGGACCCAGCAGGTTTCGCTGGTCGTCGCGCCGGCCCTGGACCGGTTCTCGAGGGCGGCCCGGCCCCTGGTCTGGCTGCTGTCCCGGTCCACCAACCTCGTCGTCCGGCTGCTCGGCGGCGACCCACGGCAGGGCCGTGGGGTGATGACCGAGGAGGAGCTGCACGACCTGGTGGCGGGGGCCCAGACGCTCAGCGCCGACGAGCGGCAGATCGTGGGTGAGGTGTTCGACGCGGGGAAACGCCAGCTCCGCGAGGTATTGGTGCCGCGGACCGAGGTGGATTTCCTGCCCGCCGACATGCCGCTGCGCGAGGCCGCGGTCGTGGTGGCCAAGGAGCCGTACTCCCGGTTCCCGGTCTATCAGGAGTCCTACGACGACGTGATCGGCTTCATCCACGTCCGGGACCTGCTCGACCCGGACCTGACCAGCAGCCAGCTGACCGTGGGCGAGATCTACCGGCCGGTGAAGCTGCTGCCGATCAGCAAGACCGTGCTGTCCGCGCTGTCCGAGATGCGCCGCGACCGGGCGCACCTGGCCATCGTGATGGACGAGTACGGCGGCACGGCCGGCATCGTCACCCTGGAGGACCTGGTCGAGGAGCTGGTCGGGGACATCCAGGACGAGTACGACGTGGACCAGGGCCAGCCCAAGCAGCTGCGCGGCGGCGCTGTCGAGGTGGATGGCCTGCTGAACCTGGACGAGTTCGCCGAGCAGACCGGCATCGCGCTGCCCGAGGGGCCCTATGAGACGGTGGCCGGCTACGTGCTGGCCGTCCTCGGCCAGCTGCCGACCGATCACGAGAAGGTCGAAGTGGCCGGGCACGTGCTGACCGTGCTGCAGATGGACGGCCGCCGGATCGCCCGGGTCCGCGTTGACCCGCTCGCCCCGGCCGGCCAGCCCCCCGAACCGCCGCCGCCCGCCCCGGCGCAGGCCCCCGCCCCGCCGCCGGCTCCCCCCACGCCCCCCACCTCCGCTCCAACCGCCTCCTCCGCCCCAGCAGCCCCATCCCCACCCCCCAGTACATCTCCGACCAAATCGTAGTAATAGGACGTAGCTCGGGAGGCTCTCGTTTCTGGCGGGGCGTGATCAACTGATTGGTGTTGTCCCAGCTACAGCAATCGGTTGATCACGAGCGAGCCGGGAAGGGGCGGGCCTCGGGGACCACTAGACTGGCGGTTTCCAGGGCCCAGGAAGGGGGAACGGTGCAGCCCAGCGCGGACTTCGACACCGTCCTCGTGGTCGACTTCGGCGCCCAGTACGCCCAGCTGATCGCGCGCCGGGTCCGGGAGTGCCAGGTGTACTCGGAGATCGTGCCGAGCACCATGCCCGCCGCCGAGATCCTGGCCCGGCAGCCAGCCGCGATCATCCTGTCCGGCGGGCCCGCCTCGGTGTACGCGCCGGGCGCGCCGCCGCTGCCGGGCGGCGCCGACCTGCTCCGCGCCGGGATCCCGGTGCTCGGCATCTGCTACGGATTCCAGCTGATGGTGGCCGGCCTGGGCGGCGTGGTCGCGCACACCGGGTCCGGCGAGTACGGCGCCACCCAGCTCGGCCTGCTGCCCGCCGCCGCCGGCGACGGCCGCGAGCGGCCCGGCGGACAGTTGCTCGCCGTGCTGTCCGAGCGGCAGCCGGTCTGGATGTCGCACGGGGACACGGCCATCGCGGCCCCGCCCGGCTTCGCGGTCACCGCGCGTACCGCGGCCACCCCGGCCGCCGCCGTGGAGGACCCGGACCGTCGGCTCTACGGTGTCCAGTTCCACCCCGAGGTCATGCACACCGAACACGGCACCGAACTGCTCCGCCGTTTCCTCGAGCTGGCCGGCTGCCGCCCGACCTGGACCATGGGCAGCATCATCGACGAGCAGGTGGACCGGATCCGGAGCCAGGTCGGCCCGGCCGGGGCCATCTGCGGGCTGTCCGGCGGGGTGGACTCAGCGGTCGCCGCGGCCATCGTGCAACGGGCCATCGGCTCCCAGCTGACCTGCGTGTTCGTGGATCACGGGCTGCTCCGCCGGGGCGAGGCGCAGCAGGTCGAGAAGGACTTCGTGGCGGCCACCGGGGTGGATCTCACGGTGGTCGACGCCGCGGCCACGTTCCAGGCCGCGCTGGCCGGGGTGACCGACCCGGAAGAGAAGCGCAAGATCATCGGTCGTGAGTTCATCCGGGCCTTCGAGCGGGCCGCGCGGGAGATCGCCGCGGACGCGGGCAGCCACGGCACCGCCGTGGAGTTCCTGGTTCAGGGCACCCTGTACCCCGACGTGGTCGAGTCCGGCGGGGGCACCGGCGCGGCCAACATCAAGTCCCACCACAACGTGGGCGGGCTGCCCAGCGACTTGAGCTTCCAGCTCGTCGAGCCGCTGCGCGCGCTGTTCAAGGACGAGGTGCGCCGGGTGGGCGAGACGCTCGGGCTGCCGCCGGAGATCGTCTGGCGGCAACCGTTCCCCGGGCCCGGGCTGGCCATCCGCATCGTGGGCGAGGTCACCGCGGAGCGGCTGCGCATCGTGTCCGCGGCGGACGCGATCGTCCGCGAGGAACTGTCCGCGGCCGGCCTTGACCGGGCGATCTGGCAGTGCCCGGTGGTGCTGCTCGCCGACGTCCGTTCGGTCGGCGTGCAGGGCGACGGGCGCAGCTACGGCTACCCGGTGGTGCTCCGGCCGGTGACCAGCGAAGACGCCATGACCGCAGACTGGGCCCGGCTGCCCGGCGACCTGCTGGCCAGGATCTCCACCCGGATCACCAACGAGGTCCCGGACATCAACCGGGTGGTACTGGACATCACCAGCAAACCCCCCGGCACCATCGAGTGGGAGTGACCTCTCTTAACCGTTGGTAGGCGCTGCTTCACTGGCACCCATGTCCTTATGGAGGCACCATGAGTGTTGTGAATATCGCCGAGGCGTGGCCGGCTGCCGGACAACCGTTCACGGTGGCCGAACTGGACCGGATGCCTGATGACGGCCGCCGGTACGAGTTGCTGGCTGGGGTACTGGTCGTGAGCCCGCGGCCGACTACCGTCCACCAGGTCGCCGCCTACCGGATTGCCTCGGTACTTGGTGCGGCCTGCCCGGCCGAATGGCAGGTCGTTCCCGAGCCCGCCCTGGTTCTCTCGCCGCAAACCGAGTTCGACCCGGACGTGGTTGTCGCCCGGCTCGCCGATCTTGGCGGGGCCAAGATCACACGTCCGCCCTTGCTCGTAGTAGAAATCCGGTCACCGAGCACCGCGCTCTTCGACCTGAACGCGAAGAAGGCTGCCTACCAGGAGTTCGGTGTTGAGTCGTACTGGATCGTCGCGCCGGATCTAGCCAAGCCTGAGCTGGTAGCTTTCCAGCGGCATGCTGGGCGGTATGAGCAGGTTGCCCACGTTTGTGACGAAGAGGCGTTCGCGGCGGAACGGCCATTCCCGGTAGAGATCATCCCGTCGCGGCTGGTGGCCGGGCTCAGGTGACTTCGGCTGGTTCGGCGGGCAGGTCGGCGTAGGCCTGGGTCTCGATGATCTGGCGGAGGATGCTCAGCGCGTCCCAGACGTCGGTGAACCGGGTGTAGACCGGGGCGGGACCGAGGCGGAGCCGGTCCGGCCCCCGGTAGTCGCCGATGACCCCGGCCCGGATCAGCGCCTGGCTGATCCGCCACGCCTCGGGGTGGTGCAGCGAGACGTGCGAGCCGCGGCGGAGCGGGTCCCGCGGCGTGGCCAGCGCGCAGCCGAGCGGGGCCAGCCAACTGTCGGCCAGCCCGATCAGGTAGCTGGTCAGCAGGATGCCCTTGTCCCGCAGGGCCTGGATGCCCGCCTCGCCGAGCAGCCGGGTGCCCTCCGCTGCCGCCACCGTGCCCAGGACGTTCGGGGTCCCGGTGGTAAACCGGGCCACCGTGGGCAGCGGGTCGTAGGCCGGTCCCATCTCGAACTGCCCGCGCTGGCCGAACCAGCCCTGGATCGGCTGGCGCAGCCGGCCCTGCAGGCCTTGCCGCACGTACAGGAAGGCGGGCGCGCCCGGGCCCGCGTTGAGGTACTTGTACGTGCAGCCCACGGCCAGGTCGGCGGAGCTCGCGTCCAACTCGACCGGGACCGCGCCGGCCGAGTGGCACAGGTCCCAGAGCACCAGGCCGCCGGCCTCGTGCACCAGCGCGGTCAGGCCCGCCATGTCGGCCAGCGCTCCGCTCCGGTAGGCGACGTGTGACAGGCTGACCAGCGCGGTCTCCGGCCCGATCGCGTCAGCCAGCGCCGCCGGGCTGATCCCTTCGTCCAGGTCGGTGTGGATCATCCGCAGCTCGGCCCCGAACTGGGCGGCCACCCCGTCCAGCACGTACCGGTCGGTGGGGAAGTTGTCGTCGTCGGTGACGATGACCCGGCGGTCCGGCTGGGCCCGCAGCGCCGCGCAGGCCAGCTTGTACAGGTTGACCGTGGTCGAGTCGGTCACCACGACCTGTCCCGGCGCCGCTCCGAGCAGCACGCCGCCGAGCAGGTCGCCGGTCCGCTGCGGCAGGCTGACCCAGTCCGCCCAGGACCGCACCAGGCCGGCCCCCCACTGCTGGGCGACCACCTCGCCGATGCGCTGGGCGGTGACCCGGGGCAGCATGCCGAGCGAGTTGCCGTCCAGGTAGATCAGGCCCGGTTCGGGGCAGACGAACCTGTCCCGCAGGCCGCCCAGCGGATCGGCGGCGTCCAGGTCCTCGGCCAGCGAGCGACCGGTCGAGAACTCCCCGGGGAAGCCAGGCGGGGCGGGCGTCACCTGCTAGCCGCGGGCCCGACGCCGGCGCTGGCGCAGCACGCCGAACAGGATCGCGCCGAACAAGGCCGCGGCGATGGCCGGCAACGCGCGCTTGAGCAGCGGCAGGCCCGCCACGCTGAGCAGGTCGAGCGCGTCCTCGTCCGGCGGCCGGACGCCTTGCGGTGGCAGCAGGCCGTTCGAGGCGGCCAGGTCCCGGTCCGCCGGCACTCCCGCCATCGGGCGGGGGCCCGTCGGCGCGGCGGCCTGCGTGGCCGTGCTGGCCGTCGCGGCCGCGGCCCCTGCGCTGGCCGGGTCGGCCGTGGCGCCCGTGCTGGCCAGGTCGCCCGTGCTGGCCGCGGCGGCCTCGCTGGCCGGGGCGGCCGGGCTGGGCGGGGCGGCGGTGTCGCCGTTGGCCGCGGCCACCGTGCCCAGGCTGAGGCCCCGGTCCGCCAGCCGCTGCCGGATCTCCTTGACAGAGGCCGGGCCGAGGCCGTCGATGGCCAGCAGGTCCTGCTCGCTGAGCGCGGTCAGCGAGCCGACCGTGGCCACTCCCTCCCGGCGCAGGCTGTTGTACGAGCGCACCGGGAGGTTCAGCTCCTCGATCGGCACCTTGGCCTGGTCCGCCCCGGGGCTGCTGTCGGCCGCGCTGGCGGAAGGGCGTTCGGCAGCGGACGTACTCGCGCCCGCCGCAGCCGGACCGGAGGCGGCCGGAGCGGCGGCACCGGCGGAGAGCTGGGCCGCCAGGTTGCTGGCGAACTTCTCGATGACCCGGCCACTGACCTCAGCCATCACGCCCCGGCCGAACTGGGCGGGCCGCCCGGTCACGGTCATCGTGGTATGCACCACCACGCGGGTCTGGCCGGCCGCGTCTTCCAGCGTGGAGGTGATGGTGGCGGCGGCGGTGCCGCTGCCCCGGGTCTCCTTGCCGGATGCCTCCAGGACGACCTTCCGGGCCTGCTCGTCCGTTTCGGTGAACCGGGCGGTGCCCGCGTAGGTGAGCGCGACCGGCCCGACCTTGACCTTGATCCGGCCCTTGATCTCATCGCCGTCCACCGAGTCGATGGTGGCGCCCGGCATGCAGGGCGCCACCTTCTCGACGTCGAGGAGTACACCCCAGGCCTGCTCCGGCGGGACCGGGATGGTGAACGAGTGCTCCAATTCCATGTGCTCAGACTCCAGCTGCCACCGCCAGCGCCCTAGCGGTCAGCACCCGCGCCAGGTGGCGCCGGTAGTCGGGCGCGCCGTGCTGATCTGACGGCGGCTGCGTTTCTTCGTCGGCGTGCGCTGCGGCCGCCCGCAGGGCGCTGCGGTTAGCCTCGGCCCCGGCGACCGCCTCCTCCGCCGCCCGGGCCCTCACCGGGACGGAACCCATGTTGGTGAGCCCGATCCGGGCTTCGGCGACCTGCCCGTTGGATCGCCGGGCCACGGCCGCCACACCCACGATCGCCCACGCCTGGGCCGTCCGGTGGAACTTCTCATAACGATAGCCCCAAGCCGCGCCGAGTTTGGGCACTCGGACCCCAGTAAGGATCTCGTCCTGGCCCAGCGTGGTGGTCAGGTAGTCGGCGAAGAAGTCGGCGGCCGCGATGTCCCGGCTGCCGACCGGCCCGGCCGCGGTCATGGTGGCCGCCAGGGCCAGCGCTACCGCGGGCAGGTCGCCGGCCGGGTCGGCGTGCGACAGCGAGCCGCCGAGCGTGCCACGGTGCCGGACCGCCGGGTCGGCCACCGTGGCCGTCGCCTCGGCCAGCAGCCCGCAGTGCTCGCGCACCAGTGGGTCGCGGACCACCTCGGCGTGCGTGGTGAGCGCGCCGATCCACAGGCTGTCGCCCTCGTCGCGTATCCC
The DNA here is from genome assembly GCA_963717125.1 of uncultured Actinomycetes bacterium. GTDB lineage: Bacteria > Actinomycetota > Actinomycetes > Streptosporangiales > Streptosporangiaceae > RYN-230. The sequence continues at coordinate 85,732 of CAVQVG010000014.1, read as the reverse complement.
GCGCAACTCGCGGAGATCGCCAATGTCCACCAGCAGTTCTGGGAAGGCAAGCCGGAGCCGGAGCAGCGGCAGCAGGCTCTGCCCGCCCGCGATCACCTTGGCGTCCTCGCCGCCCTCGGCCAGCGCGCGCACCGCCTCGTCCACCGAGCCGGGCCGGGTGTACTCGAATGCCGCCGGGATCATGCCGCACCTCCGTTGGCTGCCCGGGCTCCGTTGATGGCCCGCCAGACCCGCTCCGGCGTGCACGGCATCACGATGTCCCGGATGCCGAGCGGCCGGACCGCGTCGACGATCGCGTTGACCACGGCCGGCGTGGACGCGATCGTGCCGGCCTCGCCGACGCCCTTGACGCCGAGCGGGTTGGTCTGCGCCGGGGTCTCTGTCCGGTCGGTGGTGAACGAAGGCAGGTCGGCCGCGGACGGCAGCAGGTAGTCGGCCATCGTCGTGGTGGTCAGGTTGCCCTCGTCGTCGTAGATGGCCTCTTCGTAGAGCGCCTGGGCGATGCCCTGGGCCAGGCCGCCGTGCACCTGGCCGTCCACGATCAGCGGGTTCACCACCTTGCCCACGTCGTCCACGGCGACGTAGCTGCGCAGCGTGACCTGGCCGGTCTCGGTGTCCACCTCGGCCGCGCACAGGTGGGTCCCGTGCGGGTAGGAGAAGTTGTCCGGGTCGAACGTGGAGTCGGAGTCCAGCGAGGGCTCCACGCCATCGGGCAGCGCGTGCGCCGCGAACGTGGCCAGCGCGATCTCCTGGATCGTTTTGGTCACGTAGCTGCCCCGGGCGCGGAACTGCCCGGCCTCGAAATCGATCTCCTCGGGCGGCGCTTCGAGTAGCGCCGATGCGATCACCTTGGCCTTGTCGATGACCTTGTCGCAGGCACCGGCCACGGCCACCCCGCCGACGGTCAGCGACCGCGAGCCGTAGGTGTCCATGCCCTTGGGTGAGACCTGGGTGTCGCCGTGCAGCACCCGGATGTCCTCGAACGGGACGCCCAGCTTGTCCGCGACGATCTGGGCCCATGCGGTCTCGTGGCCCTGGCCGTGCGCACTCGACCCGGTGACCACTTCGACCTTGCCGGTGGGCAGCATGCGTATCGAGGCGTGCTCCCAGCCGCCCGCCCCGTAGGCCAGCGAGCCGAGCACCCGGGACGGCGCCAGCCCGCACATTTCGGTGTACGTGGACACGCCGATGCCCAGCTGGACCGGGTCGTTGCTGGCCCGGCGCTCGGTCTGCTCGGCGCGCAGCGCGTCGTAGCCGAACAGCTCCTTGGCCCGGGCGGTGGCCGCCTCGTAGTTGCCGCTGTCGTAGGTCAGCCCGGCGATCGTGGTGTAGGGGAACTCCTCGTGCTTGATCCAGTTCCGCTCGCGCACCTCCAGCGGGTCCAGGCCCAGCTCGGCGGCCAGTTCGTCCATGATCCGCTCGATGGCGAAGGTGGCCTCCGGGCGGCCGGCGCCGCGGTAGGCGTCGGTCGGCATCTTGGTGGTGAACACCCCGGTGCAGCGGAACGAGTACGCGTCCATCTTGTAGATGGCGTTGAACATGAACGCGCCGAGTAGCGGCACGCCCGGCGTGACCAGCATCAGGTAGGCGCCCATGTCGGCCAGCAGGTCCACGGACAGGCCGCGCAGCCGGCCGTCCTGCTCGGCGGCGATCCTGATCCGCTGCCACTGATCCCGGCCGTGGTGCACGGTCTGGTTGCCCTCGCTGCGTGATTCGGTCCACTTGACCGGCAGGCCCAGCTTGCGGGCGATCAGCATGGCCAGCACTTCCTCGGCGGTGACCTGCAGCTTGGAGCCGAAGCCGCCGCCCACGTCGGGCGCGATGACCCGGATGTTCTGCTCCGGGATCCCGGTCACCAGGGCCAGCATCACCCGCAGCACGTGCGGGATCTGGGTCGAGGACCAGAGGGTGAACTCGCCGCCCACGCAGGAGCAGACCACCGACCTTGGCTCCATGGCGCTGGGGATCAGCCGCTGCTGCCGGTAGTTGCGCTCGATGACCACCGGCGCGTCCTGGAACGCCGCGTCCAGGTCCCCGTTGGCGAACACCCACTCGAAGCTCTTGTTGCCGGCCTCGTGCACCTTGGGTGAGTCCTCGTTGAGGGCGGTGCGGATGTCCAGCACCGGGGGCAGCGGCTCGTAGCTGACGTCCACGGCGGACAGCGCGTCCGCCGCCGTGTACCGGTCCCGGGCAACGACGCAGGCCACTGCCTCGCCCACGTAGCGCACCTCGTCGGTCGCCATCGGCGGGTGGGCCGGGATGACGATGTCCGGGGTGACCGGCCAGGCGCAGGGCAGCGAGCCCTGTTCCGCGGCGAAGTCCGCGCCGGAGTACGCGGCCAGCACACCGGGAACCTGCCGCGCGCCGCTCACGTCCACCGAGGTGATCCGGGCGTGCGCGAACGGGCTGCGGACGAACGCGATGTGCAGCATGCCGGGCAGGGTGAGGTTATCGGTCCAGGTGGTCTGCCCGGTAACCAGGCGCGCGTCCTCTTTGCGGAGCCGCGCGCGGCCGACTTCGGTGGCCGGCTGCGCTTGCGTCTCGGCGGTCATGACGTCACCCCTGACTCAGCTGACTCGGCCGCGCGGCGGACCGCGCGGACGATGTTCTCGTAACCGGTGCACCGGCACAGGTTGCCTTCCAGACCGTCCCGGATTTCCTGGTCGGTGGGATGCGGGTTCTCCCGGAGCAGGTCGGCGGCCGCCATGATCATGCCCGGGGTGCAGTACCCGCATTGCAGCGCGTGCTCGCTGTGGAACGCCTTCTGCAGCGGGTGCCACTCGCCGTTGGCGAGGCCCTCGATGGTGGTGATCTCGCCGCCATCGGCCTGGACCGCGAGGACAGAACAGCTTTTGACGGACATTCCGTTCAGGTGCACGGTGCATGCGCCGCAGTTGGAGGTATCGCATCCGACCGGAGTGCCGGTCTTGCCGAGGCGCTCCCTCAGGTAGTGCACGAGTAGCAGGCGAGGTTCGACGTCATCGACATACGTAACGCCGTCGACCATGACGGTGATCCTTGTCATCCGAGCTCCTCCTCAGGAGACGGCTGTGGCTCCTGGTGCCCAACCTAGGACGGCGGTCCGCCCCGCACCAGCCCCAGGTCTCGCTGACCTGGGTGTTACGTGGCAGGCTTACCCCGTGACAGCGGCTGATATTGCTCGCGCGCTCTATACCGCTTACCAGGCCCGGGACTGGGCCCGCGCGGAGACGTTCCTGCACCCGGACGCGGTGCTGGACATGCCAGCGACCGGGGAACGGCTGGTCGGCCGGGAGCAGGTGATGCGGTTCCAGCGGGAGTATCCCGAGCCGTGGGGGGAGCTCACCGTGCTCCGCGCGCTGGGCGACACGTCCTCCGCCGCGGCCGAGGTGGAAATCCGCGCGCCGGGGGGCGACGTGTTCCGGATGGCCGCGTTCTGGGGGCTGCGGGACGGGCTGCTGGCCGACGGGACGGAGTACTGGCTGGATCCGGGGGGCAGCCCGCCGCCGGGCCGGACGGCCTACCCGGCCGCTGACTGATCCTCAGGCCGTGTCGAGGACCTGGAATGACTCGGCCAGGTGGCCCGCTGGGAGGCCGGCCTGCTCGGCCAAGCTGGCCAGCCGGGTGCGCAGGAAATCCTCCAGGCCCTCCCGCTGACCGGTCTGGCTCTCGTGCGCCTTGAGCGCGGCGATCTTGCGGCTGAACGTGTCCGTGATGTCCACGAAGTGATTGGCCCGATCCGCGGCTGGGCCGGTGGAGATCCACACTTCACGCACCGTCCACGGCTCCAGGCCTTCCGCCTGGCGCAGTTCCGGGAACGCGTACGGATTGCGCGCGTCCGGGTAGACCGCGTCCAGCGCGGCCGAGCCGACCGCGCGGTGATCCGGGTGGCTGATGCCGAGCCGCTGGTAGTAGCGCTCCGGGGACGGGCCGAGCACCCGGTCCGGCCGGACCTGCCGGATCACCCGGGCCAGGTCCTTGCGCAGCGCCAGGGTCGGCTCCACCTGCCCGTCCGGGTAGCCGAGGAACCGGAGGTCGTGCACGCCCACGCAGGCCGCGGCCGCGGTCTGCTCCTTGCGGCGCAGCGGTCCCATCTCGGCCCGCGGCACCGAGTCGTCGAAGCCGCCCGCGTCGCCGTCGGTGACCAGGCAGTAGGTGACCTCGATGCCGGCGTCCGTCCAGAGTGCCACCGTGCCCGCGGCGCTGAAGTCAATGTCGTCTGGGTGCGCGGCGATGATCAGCGCGCGCTGGACTTCGGAGTCACTCAGCATGATCCCGATCTTACGAAGCCCGGCATCGTGCCCCGGCCGCGCGCCAGTGGGTGGCACTGGCCACCCACTGGCGTTCGATATGAAGGTTTAGTCCAGCGCGGACATCACGTGCTTGATGCGGGTGTAGTCCTCGAACCCGTACATGGACAGGTCCTTGCCGTAGCCCGAGTGCTTGAACCCGCCGTGCGGCATCTCGGCCACCAGCGGGATGTGCGTGTTGATCCACACGCAGCCGAAGTCGAGCCCGCGGGCCATCCGCATGGCCCGCCCGTGATCCCGCGTCCACACCGACGACGCCAGCCCGTACTCGGTGCCGTTCGCCCAGGCCAGCGCCTCGGCCTCATCGCTGAACTCCTGCATGGTGATGACCGGGCCGAACACCTCCTGCTGGATGATCTCGTCCTCCTGGCGCAGCCCGGTGACCACGCTGGGCTCGAAGAAGTAGCCCTTGCCACCGATCCGGTTACCCCCGGTGCGCACTTCGGCGTGCGCCGGCAGCCGCTCGATGAACCCGCTCACCCGGTCCAGCTGATTGGCGTTGTTCAGCGGGCCGAAGTCGGCGTCCGGCACCTCCGGGCCGGCCACCGTCTGCCCGCGGGCCATCTCGACCAGCGCGTCGGCCAGGTCGGCGGCGATCCGCGAGCCGGCCAGCACCCGCGTCGCGGCGGTGCAGTCCTGCCCGGCGTTGAAGTAGCCGGCGATCGCCACCGCCTCGGCCGTCTTGGCCGGGTCGGCGTCGTCGAATACGATCACCGGCGCCTTGCCGCCCAGTTCCAGGTGCACCTTCTTCAGGTCGGCGGCGGCGGCGGTGGCCACCTCCCGGCCGGCCCGCACGCTGCCGGTGATCGACACCATCTGCGGTGTCTTGTGCGTGACCAGCGCCCGCCCGGTGTCCCGGTCGCCGCAGATCACGTTGAACACGCCCGCCGGCAGGAACTCGCTCATCAGCTCGGCCAGCAGCAGGGTGGATACCGGCGTGGTGTCCGAGGGCTTGAGCACCATGGTGTTCCCGGCCGCGAGCGCGGGCCCGAACTTCCACACCGCCATCATCATCGGGTAGTTCCACGGGGTCACCGCGGCGCACACCCCGATCGGCTCGCGCCGGATGAACGAGGTGAAGCCGGACATGTACTCGCCCGCCGAGCGCCCTTCCAGCATCCGGGCGGCCCCGGCGAAGAACCGGATCTGGTCCACCATCGGGGGGATTTCCTCGGACAGGGTCAGCGCGATCGGCTTGCCGGTGTTCTGGCTTTCGGCCTTGACGAACTCATCGGCGCGGCGCTCCAGGGCATCGGCGATCCGCAGCAGGGCCAGGCTCCGCTCCGCGGGTGTGGTGTCCCGCCAGCCGGGGAAGGCCTCCGCGGCCGATGCGAACGCGGCATCCACCTCGGTCTCGCTGGAAATTGGCGCGCTGGCAAAGACCTCACCGGTGCTCGGGTCGATCAGCTCCGCCCGGCGGTCATAACTCGTGTCCGTCCACCGGCCACCGATGAAGTTGCGCAGTTCTTCCACCACGAGCCTCCGTTCAGAATTTCAGGGGTGGTTTGATTGTGCAGGGTTCCGCTCCTCGCAGGCCCAGGGTGATCCGTAGTCGGTGAGCAGGTCGAGGAACGGCCTGGCCGGCAGCGCCTCGGGGCCCAGCACTCCAGCACCTGACCAGGCGCCCGAGTCGATCAGCTCCAGCGCCACGACCGGGTTGACCGCGGTCTGCCAGACCACCGCCTGGGAGCCATACTCCGCCATAGACCAGGCGTTATCTACCACGTGGTGCAGGTAGACCTCGCGCGGGGCGCCGTCCTGGCGGCCGGTTCCGGTCACCCAGGTGCCCGCGCAGGTCACCCCCGTCATCTTGTCCCCGAGCTGGGCCGGGTCGGGCAGGCAGGCGGCTACCATGTCGCGCGGCGACACGCTGGCCCCGGCCACCTGGACCGGGTCGGTGCGGTCCAGCCCCAGCTTGTGCAGCGTCTCCAGCACGCCGATGAACTCGGCCCCCAGACCGTACTTGAACGTCACCCGCTGAGCCTGCAGCCAGCGCGGCATCAGCAGGACTTCCTCGTGCTCCACGTTCACGCACTCCACCGGGCCGATGCCGGCCGGGAAGGTGAACACCTCCGGCTCGCTGAACGGTGGGGTGGTGAACCAGCCCTGGCCCGCTTCCCAGATGACCGGGGGATTGAGGCATTCCTCGATCGTGGTCCAGATGGAGAACGTGGGCGCGAAGTCGTAGCCCGCCACCTCCAGGTTGGCGCCGTCCCGCACGCCCAGCTCGTGGATATCCCGGAACAGTTCGTCGGCCGCGTAGCGGGCGAACACGTCCGACAGGCCGGGCTCGACGCCCATGCCTACCAGGGCCAGCTTCCCGGCCTGCTGCCACTGCCCGTCCAGGGCGAACTGGTCGTCGCCCAGCTTGATGCCGGTGCGCCGGTGCGGCTGCTCTGCGTGCGGGTGGGACAGCGACATGGCCATGTCCAGGTATCCCGCGCCAGCCCGGAGCGCCGCCCGGAACAGCGGCATCACGAACCGCGGGTCGGTGGCGTTCATCAGGACGTCGCAGGAGTTCTCGGTGAGCAGCGCCGCGGTGGCGGCCTCGTCCCGCGCGTCCAGCCGGACGGCCCGGTAACCGTCCCGGGCCGCGGCCGCGTGCTCGGCCCGGGCCAGGTCGTAGTCGGCCACGATCAGCTCGGCAAACGCGCGGCGGGCCGCGATTCGGGCAAACGCGGTGCCAACCCCGCCGGCCCCCACAAGAAGAATGCGCATAGCGGCGATCCTAGCCGTCTAGGTGCGGCTAGACCACGGGACCAGTCGTGATACGTACCCGTTACAACTGAAATCGTTGCCGAGAGAGGGCATACATGCTAGAACCGTGGCAAGTGGTACGTGTCTATAGTTGGCGGTATACCGCGCGCACCGGATTGCTCCGGCCCGGGCCAACCCCAGCACTGCCGTAAACCGAGGACCTGACCCGACCGGCTCAGGTAGTTGCCAGGAGGGGGAGCCATGGCGACCGCTACGTCAGAGCTTCAGCCAGTTGAGGAGTCCAGGGACAAAGGGCTGAAGAGCGGTGCCCTGGGCCTGGTGTCCAGTGTCGTCATGGGGGTGGCCTCGACGGCCCCCGCCTACAGCCTGGCGGCAACCCTGCTCTTCGTCGTGGTTCTCGTCGGCTTCAAGGCGCCATCGGTCGCCGTGCTGGCGTTCATCCCGATCCTGTTCTGCTCGATTGGCTACAGCGAGATGAACAAGGCGGACCCCGACTGCGGGACCACCTTCACCTGGGGGGCGAGGGCGTTCGGCCCGAAGACCGGCTGGGCCGGCGGCTGGGGCATCGTCGCGGCCGACATCCTGGTCATGGCCAGCCTGGCTCAGGTCGCGGGTCAGTACGTGTTCCTGCTGATTCAGGGGCCGAACAGCTCCATCGGGACCAACCCGGCCAGCCCCTGGGTGCTGCTGGTCGGCGTCATCTGGATCATCGCGATGACCTACATCTGCTACCGGGGCATCGAGGTCTCGGCCATGTTCCAGAAGGTGCTGCTGAGCATCGAGCTCGTGATGCTCCTGGTCCTCTCGGTGACGGCGCTGGTCAAGGTCGCGGGCAGCAGCCACCCGAAAACTTCGGTGACTCCGAGCGCCAGCTGGCTGCTCCCCACCCACCTGTCACTCTCGGCCTTCCTCGGCGGGATCGTCCTGATGCTGTTCATCTACTGGGGCTGGGACACCGCCGTCTCGGTCAACGAGGAAACCAAGGACAAGGGCAAGACCCCGGGCCAGGCGGCGATCATCTCCACCGTGCTGCTGCTGGTCACGTACGTGATCGTGATCTTCGCGGCGGTGTCGTTCGCCGGCATCGGCTCGAGTGGGATCGGGCTGTCCAACCAGAACCACGGAGGAGACGTGCTGTCGGTGCTCGGCGGCGCGATCTTCGGCAGCGGTGCCCTCGGTAGCACGCTGTCCAGGTTGCTGATCCTGATGGTGCTCAGCTCGGCCGCGGCCTCGACCCAGACGACCATCCTGCCGACCGCCCGCACGACCCTTTCGATGGCCGCTTACAAGGCCCTCCCGGACTCGTTCGCCAAGATCCACCCCAAGTACCTGACGCCGACCGTGTCCACGATCGTGATGGGCGTCGTGTCCATCGCCCTCTACGTCCCGATGAACTACATTTCGGGCGGCAACGTGATCTACGACGCGGTGACCGCGATCGGCATCTACATCGCCTTCTACTACGGCCTGACCGCCCTCGAGTGTGTCTGGTACTACCGCAAGACGCTGACGAGCAGCGTCCGCAACCTGTTCATGCGCGGCATCATCCCCGGGCTCGGCTGGGCGATCATGTGGGGGGCGGGCATCTACAGCCTGCAGAGCGACTGGACGGCGACCTTCGGCTACACCTTCTGGACGGTGCCCGGGCTGCACTGGGAGATTGGCGGGATCTTCCTCATCGCCTTCTTCGCCGCGGTGGCCGGGGTGGCCGGATTCGCCTACATGCGGATCACCAGGCCCGCGTACTTCAAGAAGGAGACCCTGACCCGGTCGACGCCCACGTTGGTGCCCGACCCGGACGTGGCGCCGCCCGCGGCCGCAGCGGGCGGGGCCTGAGCCGGGGGCGCGCCGCCCGTGGCCTCCCTAGGCGGGGCCTGAGCGGGCGGGACTGGAACGGGCGTGCCGATCCGGCTGCGCTGTCGGCGGCAGCGCCTACGCTTGATGGGTGACCGCCGCAGCTGCTGACTCCCTGCTGGATGACCTGAACCCCCAGCAACGGGCGGCCGTGGTGCACCAGGGCGGCCCGCTGCTCATCGTGGCCGGGGCCGGCTCGGGCAAGACCAGGGTGCTGACCCGCCGGATCGCTTACCTGCTGGCCGAGCGTGACGTGAGCCCGGGCGAGATCCTGGCCATCACGTTCACCAACAAGGCGGCGGGCGAGATGGCCGCCCGGGTGGCCGATCTCACCGGCTGGCGGTCCCGGGCCATGTGGGTGATGACGTTCCACTCCGCCTGCGTGCGGATCCTGCGCCGGGAGGCCGTCAGGTTCGGCTACCCGTCCTCGTTCTCCATCTACGATCAGGCCGACTCGCAGCGGTTGATGGCGCTGGTCTGCCGCGAGCTCGACTTGGACACCAAGCATCACTCGCCGAAGGCCATGCTCGGCCAGGTGTCCAACCTGAAGAACGAGCTCATCGACTACGAGACGTTCGCCGCGCGGGCCGAGGGCTACCGGGAGAAGGCGCTGGCCGAGGCGTACGCCGAATACCAGCGCCGGCTGGTCGCGTCCGGGGCGATGGACTTCGATGACCTGATCATGGTCACGGTCAACCTGCTGCAGGCCTTCCCCGAGGTAGCCGAGACCTACCGGCAGCGCTTCCGGCACGTGCTGGTGGACGAGTACCAGGACACCAACCACGCGCAGTACATGCTGGTCAGGGAGCTCGTCTCGGCGCGGGCCTGGCAGGCGGGCGGCGATGAGGCGGGCCCGCTGCCGCCCGCCGAGCTGTGCGTGGTCGGCGACGCCGATCAGTCCATCTACGCGTTCCGCGGCGCCACCATCCGCAACATCGAGGAGTTCACCCGGGACTTCGCCGATGCCACCGTGATCATGCTGGAGCAGAACTACCGCTCCACCCAGAACATCCTGGCCGCGGCCAATGCGGTGGTCTCCCGCAACACGGGCCGGGTGCCCAAGAACCTGTGGTCCGACGCCGGGGACGGGCCGCCGATCGTCGGCTACGTGGCGGACAGCGAGCACGACGAGGCTGCGTTCGTGGCCGAGGAGGTGGACCGGCTCACCGACGAGGGGGAGGCCATCCCCGGGCAGGTAGCCGTGTTCTACCGGACCAACGCGCAGTCCCGTGCCTTCGAGGAGGTCTTCATCCGTGCCGGGCTGCCCTACAAGGTGGTCGGCGGTGTCCGCTTCTACGAGCGCCGTGAGGTCCGCGACCTGCTCGCCTACCTGCGGCTGACCGCGAACGCGGAAGACGAGGTGTCGCTCCGCCGGGTGCTCAACGTGCCCCGTCGCGGGATCGGCGAGCGGGCCGAGGCGTGCGTGGCCGCGCTGGCCCAGCGGGACCGGATCAGCTTCGCGGCCGCGCTGGCCCGGCCCGACGACGCGCCCGGGATGGCCGCCCGGTCGGCCAAGGCGATCTCCTCGTTCAACGAGCTGATGAACGGGCTGCGGGCTGAGGCCGGCGCTGGCCTGCCGGTAGCCGACCTGGCCGAGATGATCCTGGACCGGTCCGGGTACCTGGCCGAGCTGGAGGCGTCCACCGACCTGCAGGACGCCAGCCGGATCGAGAACCTGAATGAGCTGGTCTCGGTGGCCCGGGAGTTCGACGCGCAGCGCCCCGACGGGACGCTCACCGACTTCCTGGAGCAGGTGTCGCTGGTCGCCGACGCCGATGAGATCCCGGCGGGCGCCGAGCACGGCGGGCTGGTCACCCTGATGACCCTGCACACCGCCAAGGGACTGGAGTTCCCGGTGGTGTTCCTCACCGGGATGGAAGAGCACGTGTTCCCGCACCAGCGGTCGATGACCGACGACAAGGAACTCGAGGAGGAGCGCCGCCTGGCTTACGTCGGGATCACCCGGGCCCAGCGCCGGCTCTATCTGACCCGGGCGGTGGCCCGGGCCTGGTGGGGGCGGCCGGAGTATCACAAGCAGTCCCGGTTCCTCGACGAGATCCCTGGTCGCCTGCTCGAATGGCGGCGCGACGAGCGAACCGCGGTGGCGCCGGCCGGGGAGCGGCTGGCGCAGCGGCCGGGCGTGCGCACCCCGGGCAACCGGCGGGTGCCCGCGCTCAGCCCGGGCGACAAGGTGACCCACGACGCCTACGGCCTCGGCACCGTGCTGTCGGTCGAGGGCCGGGGTGACGATCCCGAGGCCAAGATCGACTTCGGCGGCGACTACGGGATCAAGCACTTGGTGCTGCGCTACGCCCCCATCGAAAAGCTGTAGCGGGTGCCGTGGCGGCTCTGGCGGGTGCCGGGGCGGGCGCGGTCAGCTCACCTGCTCCGTGACCACGTCGGCGACCAGGTCAGGTGCGCACAGCGGGATGAGGTGGTCGGCGCCGGGGGCGGGAACCCGGCGGCAGCCGGGAATGCGGTCCGCCACGCTGTCCGCGCAGCGGACCACCATCGGGTACTCCAGGTCGCCCACGACGACCACGGTCGGCGCGGTGATGTCAGCCAGGTGGTCGTAGGCGGGTGGGTCGGGCTGCTCGAAGTCGCCCTGGGCGAACATGGCCGCGACCGCGCCCTCGATCTGCGCCCGGGCCGCGGCATCCGGGCGCGCCCGTGCCCAGGTCCGCAGCCCCAGCTCGGCCAGCCCGGCGCGGTCTCCCGCGGTGGCCAGGGCCATGAACTCGGCGTTGTACGGATCGTCCGTCGGCCACGGGTAGTCCTGCACGCCGGGCGCCAGCAGCACCAGCGCCGCGACCCGCTCCGGGCTGGCCAGGGCGAGGCCGATCGCGGTGCCGCCGCCGCCGCTGTGCCCGACCACGGCGGCCCGTGGCACCCCGACATGATCGAGCACTGCCACCAGATCGCCCAGCTGGGTGTACGGCTGCTGCGGGGGTGGTGACGCGCCGTATCCGCGGGCGTCGTAGGAGATGATCCGGTACCGGCCGGCCAGCCGGCTGGCCACGCCGGCCCAGCTGCTCCGGTCGGCCCACCCGGCGTGCACCAGGACCAGGGGCGGCCCGTCGCCACCGCCGTCGTCGGCCGCGAGTACCCCGCCGTCAACCGGAATGGGCAGCTGCATAGCAGAAGTGTCCCAGGGCCCGGCAACCGAATATGACCCCCGGCCAGGTGGGGCGCGCCGGCCCGGCCGGCCGTGCCGTGGGCCGGCCGGCCGGCCGCGCCCTGGGCTGGCCCGGCCGGCCGGGCCGGCTGACCGGGCCGGCTGACCGGGCGTGCCGTGGGTCGGCGCCGCCGCGTTACCCTGCCAGGGACAGCGCAAGCACCGCGGGCCAGGAGGCGCGCATGGGAACGATCCGGGTGGTCATCGCCAAGCCCGGCCTGGATGGTCATGACCGGGGCGCCAAGGTGGTGGCCCGGGCACTCCGGGACGCGGGCGTGGAAGTGATCTACACCGGCCTGCACCAGACGCCCGAGCAGATCGTGGCGGCCGCCATCCAGGAGGACGCGGATGCGGTGGGGCTGTCCATCCTGTCCGGTGCGCATATGACCCAGTTCGCCGCGGTGCTCGACTTGCTGGCCGAACGCGGCGCCGGCGACATCGTCGTGTTCGGTGGCGGCATCGTGCCCGAAGCCGACATCGTCGAGCTGGAGCGGATGGGCGTAGCCAAGATCTTCACGCCCGGCGCCTCGACCTACGAGATCGTGGACTGGGTCCGCGCCACGCTCGGCGGCCAATCCTCCCCGGAGCCGGCACAACAGGGCAGCTGAGTACCGTACCCGATCACGCGGCAGGCAGCGCGCGCACCGCCAGCGCCGGCCGCTGCTGCCCGGCCTGTAACGCGGACCTGATGTCCGCCGCCGCCCGGTCCGGCTCGGTGCGGATCTGACGTGGCGTGAAGGGCAGCAGGATGATCCCGTGCTTGCTCATCCGCGCATGCCGGGCCAGGGTCCGCTCCCAGTCCTCCGGCGACAAGTGCCACTCACGCGAATCCACCTCCGCCGCCACCCCGGCCTCCGGCCACCACGCGTCCGGCTTGGCCAGGAACGTGCGGCCCAGGTAGAGCCGGGCATTGAACATTGGGTGCGGCAGCCGGGCCCGGATGATCAGGTCCCGTAGATCGCCTTCGGCCACCGACCGCACACCGTCCGCCACCTCGGCCAGCGCCTGCCTTAACCACGCCGACTGTCGCATCGGTGCGTGCGCCAACTCCTCGACCAGCTCCTCTAGCCGGCAGCACCGCCGCTGTACGGCGTCTGCGCTGACGGCCCGCACTTCCCGGAACGATCCAAGTTCCCGGGAAGCGTCGGCCACGGCTCGCGCAGCCAGAGTGAACCGAACCGCGCCATCGGCCATGACGAACTCAGGCATCCGCGTCGTCGGCCACACCCGGACGAAGCCGCAGCTTTGGCGGTGCTGCCCGGCCGGGACAAGCGTGGCGATGAGCCGGTGTGCTGGGACTCGCACGCCGTGATGGAGTAACGCGGCGGTGCCGGTCAGGGCGCTGTCGGGCCCAGCGCGGCGGAGCGCGGCGATCTCTAGCTGCCGTTGCGTCGGCGTGCCGGTCGTGGCCAGATAGACGCCGGGAAGCAGAACTTGCCATGGACCGCCTGGGCGGATGCGGTGCCGAATCTGGCCTGCAGACAGTCCGAGGCTGAGTGCTTGCGCCCGGATGATGACTTGCTCCTGCTCGCGCAGAGCCCGGTCGAGTGCGCGCCGAGCCGGTTCCGCTCCTTCCATAGCCGCAGCCTGGCATCAGGGTCCGACACCGTGCCCCAGACCTTCGTGATCAACTGATGACTGCTGTTATAGAGACACCAATCAGTTGATCACGAACCGGACGGCGCGGGACTGGCTCAGCGGGGGCCGGGACAGCGGAGGGCCGGGGGCGCAGGACTTGGGGCGGCGGGACTCCGAGGGAGCGGTGGGGCTGGGGGCGGGGGGTTGCGCGGGGTGGGCGGGTTGGGGGTGCGGGTCACCGGTAGGCTGCGTGCGGAATCCTGCTCACCCGTAGGCCATCCGAGGACGGACGTCAGTGGACCTGTTTGAGTATCAGGCGAAAGAACTGTTCGCCGAGTACGGGGTACCCGTGCAGCGCGGTGGGGTCGCCGCCACCCCGGCTGAGGCCAGGGCGATCGCGGTCGGCTTCGCGGCCGAGGGCTCGCCCCTCGCGGTCGTGAAGGCCCAGGTGAAGACCGGTGGCCGGGGGAAGGCGGGCGGCGTCAAGCTGGCCAACGGCCCGGACGAGACGGACGCCAAGGCGCGCCAGATTCTCGGCATGGACATCAAGGGCCACACCGTGCACAAGGTCCTGATCGCCGAGGCCGTGGACATCGCCCAGGAGTACTACCTGTCCTACCTGCTGGACCGGGCCGCCCGGACGTTCGTGGCGATCTGCACGGTGCAGGGCGGCGTGGAGATCGAGGAAGTCGCGCACACCAACCCCGAAGCCGTCGCCCGGATCCCCATCGACCCCCTCAAAGGCGTGGACCAGGCCAAGGCCCAGGAGATCATCCAGGCCGGCCGGATCCCGGCCGAAGCCGCTGAGCAGGCCGCCGTTCTCGCCGAGCGGCTCTGGTCGGTGTTCGCCGACGAGGACGCCACCCTGGTCGAGGTGAACCCGATGGCGCTGACCGACCAGGGCGACGTGCTCGCCGTGGACGGCAAGGTCAGCCTGGACGACAACGCGGCGTTCCGGCAGCCAGACCACGAGAAGTTCGAAGACGCCGAGGCGGCCGATCCGCTGGAGGCCCGGGCCAAGGCCAAGCACCTGAACTACGTCAAACTGGACGGCCAGGTCGGCATCATCGGCAACGGCGCCGGGCTGGTCATGTCCACGCTGGACGTGGTGGCGCTGGCGGGCGAGTCGTTCGGCGGGGTCCGGCCCGCGAACTTCCTGGACATCGGCGGCGGCGCGTCGGCCGAGGTGATGGCTGACGGCCTGGAAATCGTGCTCTCCGACGAATCCGTCCGCAGCGTGCTGGTCAACGTGTTCGGCGGGATCACCTCCTGCGACGCGGTGGCCAACGGGATCGTGTCGGCCATCGGCATGCTGGCCAGCCAGGGCCAGGAGGTCCGGCACCCGATCGTGGTCCGGCTGGACGGCAACAACGCCGAGGAGGGCCGGCGCATCCTGGCCGAAGCGGCGCTGCCCACGGTCGAGCAGGTGGCCACGATGGACGACGCAGCCGGGCGGGCCGCGGAACTCGCCGCCGCCCCCGTGACAGGAGCATGAGATGGCGATTTTCCTGAGCAGCGACAGCCGGGTCATGATCCAGGGCATCACGGGCTCGGAAGGCAGGAAGCACGGCCGCCGGATGCTGGCCGCGGGCACCACGGTGGTCGGTGGCACCAACCCGAAGAAGGCCGGGCAGACGGTGGACCTCGGCGGCGCCGAGGCGCCGGTGTTCGGCACGGTGGCCGACACAATGGCCGCCACCGGCGCGGACGTCTCGGTGGTATTCGTCCCGCCACAGGGCACCAAGGCCGCGGTCATCGAGGCCATCGACGCCGGGATCCCGCTGGTCATCGTGATCACCGAGGGCATCCCCGTGCACGACACCGCGGAGTTCTGGGCCTACGCCACGGCCAACGGCAACCGGACCCGGATCGTCGGCCCGAACTGCCCCGGAGTGGCCTCGCCTGGCAAGTCGAACGCGGGCATCATCCCGGCCGACATCACCACCGAGGGCCGGATCGGCCTGGTCTCCAAGTCGGGCACGCTGACCTACCAGATGATGTTCGAGCTGCGCGACATCGGCTTCTCCACCGCGGTCGGCATCGGCGGCGACCCGATCATCGGCACCACGCACATCGACTGCCTGGCGGCTTTCCAGGACGACCCGGAGACCGACGCGATCGTGATGATCGGCGAGATCGGTGGCGACGCCGAGGAACGCGCCGCCGCCTACGTCGAGGGGCATGTGACCAAGCCGGTGGTCGCCTACGTGGCCGGGTTCACCGCCCCCGAGGGCAAGACCATGGGCCACGCCGGGGCGATCATCTCCGGTTCGGCGGGCACCGCGCAGGCCAAGAAGGAAGCCTTGGAGAAGGTGGGCGTGCGGGTCGGCCGGACACCCAGCGAGACGGCCCGCCTGGTCCGCGACGTGATGCAGGCGCACGGCTGACCCGCCCGCGCCCCGGCTGGCTCGCCCGGCTGACCCGCCCGCGCCCAGGCTGAGCCACCCCCGAGCCCCGGCGCGCCTCCCTGATCCCCGGCTGGCTGGTTGCGAGGATTGGGACCTGTGACCGCTTCTGCCCCGCCGTCCGCGCGGGCGGGCCACGGTGCCGGAACACCGGGGCCGGCGTCCGGCCCGGCCCGGCCGCTCGTGATCACGGGCGCGATCGCGGCCTGCGCGGTCGCGGGCACCGGGCTGGTCCTGATCACCCTGCTGGTGCTGGCCGGCTGGATCGCCGCACCGCACGCCGGCCTGGGCCTGCCCGGGGTGCTGCGCACCGCCGCGGACCTGTGGCTGGTCGGCCACCACGTCGGCTTCACGCTGCACTCTGCCAGCCACATTGGGGGCGGCAGCCTCGGCGCCGGGAAGCTGGCGGGCGGCCGGATCGGCATGCTCCCGCTCGGCCTGGTGCTGCTGCCCGGCGCGCTGCTCTGGCTCGCGGGCCGGTGGGTAGTCAAGAAGGGCGAGGTCTCCCGGCTCCCCGAGGTCGGCTACGCCGCGCTGGCGCTGGCCGTGCCGTATGCGCTGCTGGCCGGGGCGCTGGCCCTGCTCGGCCAGTCGTCGCTGGCCACCCCGTCACTCGCCCAGGCGGTGCTGTCCGGCTTCCTGCTCGCCCTGGTCGCGGGTGGCCTGGGCGGCGCGCGGGCGCTGGCCCCCTGGTGGCGCCTGGTCCATCTGCTGCCGGCCAGGTCCCGGTCGGTGTTCCTCGGCACGCTCGGCGCGCTCACCGTGCTGATCGGGGCAGGCGCGATCCTGGCCGGGGCCTCGCTCGGCACCCACCTGGCCGGCTTCCGCGCGGCGGACGCGGCGCTCGCCCCCGGCTTCGTCGGCGGCGCGCTGCTGTTCCTCATCCAGCTCGCTTATTTGCCCAACGCCATCGTCTGGTCGATCTGTTACACCCTCGGTCCGGGCTTTGCGTTCGGAATCGGCACCGTGGTAGCTCCGACTGGCTCGGCGCTGGGGTCGCTGCCGCTGCTGCCGATGCTGGCCGCGCTGCCCACCGGCGCGCACTCGGCCGTCCCGGCCTGGGCGTCCGCCGCCATGCTCAGCGTGCCGTACCTGGCCGGGGCGTTCGGCGGGCTGCTGACCGCGCGGGCGGCGCCGAGCCCGGCCGTCGAGTTGGCGCCGCTGTGGGGCTTCGGCTGCGGTGTCGCCACCGCCGTGGCGACCGGCCTGCTGGCCGCGTTCGCCGGCGGGCCGCTGGGCAGCGGCCGGCTGGCCGCGGTGGGGCCGTCCGGCTGGCAGACCGCGGTGGTGACCGCGCTCGAGGTGGGCGTCGCGGCCGCGGTGACCGCGGGCCTGGCTAACTGGCTGCGGATGCGCCGGGTGCCCCGGCCGGTGGCTGCGGCCGGCCCCGGGCGGCCGGCCCGGGTCGTGGCTGGCCAGGATGACGCGCACCGCATCTACCTGGACCCATGGGCCGACGACGGGGACGGCGAACCGCGCGGGCCGGCCACCCCGCCCGATCCGGCGGCGCTGCCCTAGGCCGCCGCCGGGCTACGGGGTGACCTGCTCGATCGAGTGGACGAACTGGTGCTGGCAGGCCTGCTGCGCGGCGATCGTGTTGGCCCCGCTCAGGCACCGGGAGAACGTGCTCGCCTGGTGGCCGAACAGCACGAAGCCCAGTAGCAGCATGCCGCTGAGCAGCACCCCGATCCCGCCGATGACGATGGCGGTGACCGAGCCACGCGGCCCGGCCGTCCCGGCCCGCCTGGTCCGGGCCAGCGCGGTGGCCGCGAGCCAGATGGCCAGCGCCCCAGCCACCAGGGCGAAGCCCACGATGTACACGCCGCGCTGGAAGTTACTGACGCCCAGCAGGCCGAACAGGCTGAGCACGGCCAGCAGCAGCGCGGCGAGCGCCCGCTGCTGGTGGGCCGGGTCCGCGCGCCCCGTCCGCCGGGCCCCCGCCTGCGTCTGAGCCTGCTCGGGGGAGGGCGGCGGGGGAACGCTGGGGGCCATCGACGGGACGCTCCAGGGGTATGGGAGTGGACTGGGCCAGCGGTGCGCAGCGCCGCAGCCTCCCATTCTGCCTCCTGCGGGCCAGCGGGCGAGCCCATCCCCCAGGTGCGGTTATGGTGGCCAGCATGCGGGCACGCCTGGTCGTTCTGGTATCCGGCGCGGGGACGAACCTGCAGGCCCTGCTGGACGCGTGCGCCGACCCGGGGTACGGCGCGCAGGTGGTGGCGGTCGGCGCGGACCGGGCCGGGGCGCCGGCCCTGGACCGGGCCGGCCGGGCCGGGGTGCCCACGTTCGTGCACCGGGTGGCGGACTACCCGGACCGCGCCGACTGGGACCGGGCCCTCACCGCGTCCTGCGCCGCCGCCCAGCCCGGCCTGATCGTGCTGGCCGGGTTCATGAAGCTGGTCGGCAAGCACTTCCTGGACGCCTTCGGCGGCCGGGTGATCAACACGCATCCGGCTCTGCTGCCCGCGTTCCCGGGCATGCACGGGGTCCGGGATGCGCTGGCGCACGGGGTGAAGCTCACCGGCTGCACGGTGTTCCTGGTCAACGCGGGCACGGACACCGGTCCGGTGCTGGCCCAGGCGGCCGTCCCGGTGCTCGATGAAGACGACGAGGCCACCCTGCACGAGCGGGTCAAAGTGACCGAACGCGGGCTGCTCGTGGAGACTGTGGGCCGGATGGTCCGCGACGGGTGGACCGTCACCGGCAGGAAGGCAAGGATCGGGTGACAAGAGTAGCCATCAGGCGCGCGCTGATCAGCGTGTCCGACAAGACCGGGCTGGCTGACCTGGCGCGTGCGCTGCACAAGTACGGCGTGGAGATCGTCAGCACCGGCAGCACGGCCGCCGCCATCGCCGAGGCCGGCCTGCCGGTCACCGCGGTGGAGGAGGTCACCGGCTTCCCCGAGTGCCTGGATGGCCGGGTCAAGACGTTGCACCCGGCGGTGCACGCCGGGCTGCTGGCCGACCTGGGCCGGCCCGAGCACGAGGCCAGGCTGGCCGAGCTGGGCATCGAGCCGTTCGGGCTGCTGGTGTCCAACCTGTACCCGTTCGAGGCCGCGGTCAGCTCCGGCGCGCCAGCTGAGGAGTGCGTGGAGCAGATCGACATCGGCGGCCCGGCCATGGTCCGGGCCGCGGCCAAGAACCACCAGCACGTCGCCGTGATCACCGACCCGGCGATGTACCCGGCCGCCGCCGAGGCGGTGGCGGCGGGCGGGTTCACCCTGGACCAGCGGCGGCGGCTGGCCGCCCAGGCGTACGCGCACACGGCCCGCTATGACGCCGCGGTGGCGTCCTGGTTCGCGTCCAGCTACGCCCCGGACGAGACGGCCCAGGAGACCGGCTGGCCGGATGTGACCGCGGCGGTGTGGTCCCGGCAAGAGGTGCTGCGCTACGGGGAGAACCCGCACCAGCAGGCCGCCTTGTACACCGGGGCCGGCCCGGCGGGCGTGGCGGCCGCCGAGCAGCTGCACGGCAAGGCCATGTCCTACAACAACTACGTGGACGCGGCCGCCGCCTGGCGGGCCGCGTTCGACTTCGCTCAGCCCTGCGTGGCCATCATCAAGCACGCCAACCCGTGCGGCATCGCGCTGGGCGCCGACCTGGCCGAGGCACACCGGAAGGCCAACGCGTGCGACCCGGACTCCGCGTTCGGCGGCGTGATCGCGGCTAACGGGGTGGTCACCGCGGCCATGGCCAGGCAGGTCAAGGACATCTTCACCGAGGTCGTCATCGCGCCCGGGTTCGAGGACGAGGCGCTGGACATCCTGCGCGGCAGCAAGAACGTGCGGCTGCTCCGGTGCGCGCCACCCAGTGGGCGGCGGCCAGCCGAGTGGCGGCAGGTGGACGGCGGGCTGCTGCTGCAGACCCCGGACCAGATCGACGCGCCCGGCGACGACCCGGCCGGCTGGGAGCTGAAGACCGGCCAGCCCGCATCCGCCGGCCTGGTGGCCGACCTGGCCTTCGTCTGGCGGGCCATCCGCAGCGTCAAGTCCAACGCCATCCTGCTGGGCACCGGGCTGGCCACGGTGGGGGTGGGCATGGGCCAGGTGAACCGGGTGGACGCGGCCCGGCTCGCGGTGGCCCGGGCCGGTGACCGCGCGGCCGGCTCGGTGGCGGCCAGCGACGCCTACTTCCCGTTCCCGGACGGCCTGGAGGTGCTGATCCAGGCCGGGGTGCGGGCCGTGGTGCAGCCCGGCGGGTCGATCCGGGACAAGCTGTCGATCGAGGCCGCGGAGCAGGCCGGGATCACCATGTACTTCACCGGTGTCCGGCATTTCTTCCACTGACTCATGGTTCGCAACTACATGAGTGAAGCATCGAGACACACGGGACTACATGAATGAATCATCCACGTAGCAGCAGGCGTGCCGCCGGGTGCGGCGGGCGTGCCGCCGGGTGCGGCGGGCGTGGCGCCGGGTGCGGGCGGCGTGCCGCCCGGCGCGGGGAGCGGGCATGACGGCGCAACTCCTGGACGGGAAGGCGACCGCGGCCGCGATCAAGCAGGAACTGGCCGTCCGGGTGGCCGCGCTGGCGGCGCGCGGCATCGTCCCCGGGCTGGGCACGGTGCTGGTCGGGGACGACCCGGGCAGCCGCGCCTATGTCAACGGCAAGCACCGGGACTGCGCCGAGGTGGGCATCGCCAGCATCCGCCGCGAGCTGCCCGCCGACGCCACCCAGGAGCAGGTTGAGGCGGTGGTCGACGAGCTGAACGCCGATCCGGCCTGCACCGGCTACCTGGTCCAGCTGCCATTGCCCGCGGGCATCGACCCGAACGCGATCCTGAGCCGGATCGACCCGGCCAAGGACGCGGACGGGCTGCACCCGCTCAACCTGGGCCGGCTGGTGCTCGGCGAGCCCGGCCCGCTGCCCTGCACGCCGCGCGGCATCGTGGAGCTGCTGCGCCGCTACGACGTGCCCATCGCCGGGGCCGACGTCACCGTGATCGGGCGCGGCCTCACGGTCGGCCGGGCGCTGGGCCTGCTGCTGACCCGGCGCAGCGAGAACGCGACCGTCACGCTGTGCCACACCGGCACCAAGGACCTGGCCGGGCACACCCGGGACGCGGACATCGTGGTGGTGGCGGCCGGCCGGCCCGGCCTGCTGACCGCGGACATGGTCCGGCCCGGCGCGGCCGTGCTGGACGTTGGCATCACCCGGACCGACGCTGGCCTGGTCGGGGACGTCGCCCCCGACGTCCGCGAGGTGGCCGGCTACCTGGCCCCGATGCCCGGCGGGGTCGGCCCGATGACCAGGGCCATGCTGCTGGCCAACGTCGTGGACGCAATTTAGTCCGGGGGGACGCCCCCTGGACCCCCCGCCATTTCCACCCGTGCCGACGACCTCCCGGACCCCCCGATCGCCGCTGCGCGCCGAGCGGCGGCAGGCCGCGCGGGACCCCGGACCCCCCGATCGCCGCTGCGCGCCGAGCGGCGGCAGGCCGCCGCGGCACAGGGCCCCCCGATCGCCGCTGCGCGCCGGGGCCGACATCGGGTAAGCTACCGATAAGTAACATAGCTGGCGCGTGGTTGGCTGGGTTCGCGTGCGGAACCGGCGCGGACCCCGGGCGGAGAACCGGGTTACCGGTTTGGCACCCTTGAGGTGCCTGGGCCAGCCCCCAGGCGGTAGTGAATTGAGACAGGAGGTCGGCCACCGGCATGAACATCGTCGTCTTGGTGAAGCAGGTGCCAGACACGTGGGCCGAACGCACGCTGCGGCCCGATGACTCGACGCTGGACCGGGCCTCGGTCGATGGGGTCATCAACGAGCTCGACGAGTACGCGATCGAGGAAGGGCTGCGCCTGGCCGAAGCGCACGGCGGCGAGGTCACGATCCTGACCATGGGCCCCGAGAAGGCCAGCGAGTCGATCCGCAAGGCGCTGTCCATGGGCGCCGACAAGGCCATCCACCTGATCGACGACGGGCTGGCCGGCTCGGACGCGCTGCAGACCTCGGCGGCCCTGGCCGCGGTGCTCAGCCGGGCCGGGTTCGACCTGGTCATCGTCGGCGCCGAGGCGACCGACGCGCGAATGGGCGTGATGGCCGCGATGCTGGCCGAACGGCTCGGCGTGCCGCAGGTCTCGCTGGCCAGCCAGGTCGAGGTGGACGGCAGCCAGCTGACCATCCACCGGCAGACCGACTACGGCTACGACAAGGTAGCGGCCAGCCTGCCCGCCGTGATCAGCGTGGTGGAGAAGATCAACGAGCCGCGTTACCCGTCGTTCAAGGGGATCATGGCGGCCAAGAAGAAGCCGGTGGAAACGCTCAGCCTGGCCGACGCGGGGATCGACCCGGGCCAGGTCGGCCTCGCCGCCGCGGCCACCGAGGTGGTCAGCTTCGCGAAGCGACCGCCGCGGCAGGCCGGCACGGTCGTCAAGGACGAGGGCGACGGTGGCGCTAAGGCGGCTGACTTCCTCGCCGCGCAGAAGTTCATCTGAGCGCTGATCATCTGAGCACGGAAGGGCACCATGGCTGAGGTTCTGGTTCTTGCCGAGCACGATGGCGAGACGGTCAAGAAGGTCACCGGCGAGCTGCTCACGCTGGCCCGCCAGTTCGGCGAGCCGTCGGCGGTGTGGCTGGGCGGCGGGGCCGAGGGCGGCCGGGAGCGGCTGGCCGAGTTCGGCGCGGCCAAGGTCTACCTGGCCGAGGGCAGCGACTTCGAGGACGGCGTGGTCGCCCCCGCGGCCGAGGTGCTGGCCGCGCTGGTGGAGCGCACCGCCCCGGCGGCCGTGCTGCTCGCCGCCACCGGCGAGGGCAAGGAGGTGGCCGGGCGGCTGGCCGTCAAGACCAGCTCCGGCGTGATCACCGACGCGGTTGGCCTGTCCGCCGGCGACGACGGCGGCCTGGTCGCCGAGCAGTCGATCTTCGGCGGCGCGATCATCGTCCAGTCCCGGGTGCGCGCCGGCACGCCGATCATCGCGGTCCGGCCCAACTCGGTGGCGGCCGAGCCGGCCCCGGCGGCGGCCGAGCTCACCCCGGCCGGGGTGGAGCTGACCGACGCGGCCAAGGCGGTCCGGATCACCGAGCGGGTGATGGCCGAACGCGGCGAGCGCCCCGAGCTGACCGAGGCGGCGATCGTGGTGTCCGGCGGCCGCGGCGTGGGCAACGCGGAGAACTTCGCGCTGATCGAGAAGCTGGCCGACTCGCTGGGCGCGGCCGTGGGCGCGTCCCGGGCGGCCACCGACGCGGGCTGGTACCCGCACCAGTTCCAGGTGGGCCAGACCGGGAAGACCGTGTCCCCCCAGCTCTACGTGGCGGTGGGCATTTCCGGCGCGATCCAGCACCGGGCCGGCATGCAGACGGCCAAGACCATCATGGTGATCAACAAGGATCCCGAGGCGCCCATCTTCGAACTGGCCGACTTCGGTGTAGTCGGCGACCTGTTCCAGGTTGTGCCGCAGCTCACCGAGCAGATCGAGCAGCGATCGGCGAACTAGGACAGATCCGGACCGTGCGGTCTGGCCCGGGGCGTATGCGCAGGCCGGAACGCCCACTAGGCTGAAATCCGTCATGAGGTACATGGACAGCGCGGGCGGCCGCCCGGGGCAGGCACCGGACCGTGTGGTGTACCTGGACCACGCGGCGACCACCCCCCTGCTGCCCGAGGCGCTCAGCGCAATGACCGAGGAGCTCGGGCAGCTCGGCAACCCTTCTTCACTGCATAACGCCGGCCGCCGGGCTCGCCGGGTCGTGGAGGAATCGCGGGAGCAGATCGCGGAGGTGTTCGGCGCCCGGCCCAGTGAGGTGATCTTCACCGGGGGTGGCACCGAGGCCGACAACCTGGCCGTCAAGGGGCTGTACTGGGCCCGGCAGGGCGGCCGCCAGGGCGGCCCGGGCAAGCGGCGCCGGGTGCTGACCACCGCGGTGGAACATCACGCCGTGCTGGACTCGGTGCACTGGCTGACCGAGCACGAAGCCGCGCAGCAGGCGCTGCTGCCGGTGGATGCGGCCGGCGCGCTGCGCCCGGGCACGCTGGCCGACGCGATCGAAGCCAGCCCGGGCACGGTCGCCCTGGTCACGGTCATGTGGGCGAACAACGAAGTGGGCACGGTCCAGCCGGTGGCGGAACTGGCCGGGATCGCCCGTGAGCACGGCATCCCGTTCCACACCGACGCGGTGCAGGCGGCCGGGCAGCTGCCGGTCAGCTTCGCGGCCAGCGGTGCGGACGCGATGACGGTCACCGCGCACAAGTTCGGCGGCCCGGTCGGCGCGGGCGCGCTGCTGCTGGCCCGCGGCGTGCAGCCGGTCCCGGTGCTGCACGGCGGCGGGCAGGAGAGCGAGGTCCGGTCCGGCACGCTGGACGCGCCGGCCATCCGCGCCTTCGCGGTGGCGGCCGCGGTGATGGCGGAACGCCGGGCGGAGGAGGCGGCCCGGCTGGCCGGGCTGCGCGATGACCTGATGCGGCAGGTGCTGGCCGCGGTGCCGGACGCCATCCTGAACGGCCCGCCCGCCGGGCCCAGCCGGCTGCCCGGCAACGCGCACTTCTCCTTCCCCGGCTGCGAGGGGGACGCGCTGCTGATGCTGCTCGACGCCAAGGGCATCGCCTGCTCCACCGGCTCGGCGTGCACCGCCGGGGTGGCCCAGCCCAGCCACGTGCTGCTGGCCATGGGCGCGGACGAGGCCCGGGCCCGCGGGTCGCTGCGGTTCTCGCTCGGCCACACCACCACCCAGCAGGACGTGGACGAGCTCGGCGCGGCGATCGGCGAAGTGGTGCAGCGCGCCCGCCGCGCTTCGCAGTATTAGTCCGGGGGGACGACCCCCCTGGACCCCCCGATCGCCGCTTCGCGCCGAACGCCGGCTCGGCGAGCACCCGCCTTCGGCGGGCCCCGCCTCGCCAGCGCAGGCACCCGTCCTCCCATGCGCCGGCTCGGCGGGGACACGCCTGCGGCGCGCCTCGCCTCGCCGGCGCAGCCCGCTGTGCCCCCTCCCGAGCGCCGGCCACGGCGGGCTCCGCCGGCCTCGGCGCGGAGCGGCGATCGGGGGGGTTCCGGGGGGTCGTCCCCCCGGGTCAACACAGCGGATACGCTCGATAGCGCAATGGATCGCCTTCGCGTGCTGGCCGCCATGTCCGGCGGCGTCGACTCCGCCGTGGCCGCCGCCCGGGCCGTGGATGCCGGGCACGAGGTAACCGGGGTGCACCTCGCGCTGTCCGAGAACCCGCAGTCGTACCGAACCGGGGCGCGGGGCTGCTGCACGGTGGAGGACGCCCGCGACGCGCGCCGGGCCGCGGACGTGATCGGTATCCCGTTCTACGTCTGGGACATGGCCGAGCGGTTCAGCCGGGATGTGGTGGCCGACTTCGTCGCCGAGTACGCGCGGGGCCGGACTCCCAATCCGTGCCTGCGCTGCAACGAGAAGATCAAGTTCGCGGCGGTGCTGGACCGCGCGGTCGCGCTCGGCTTTGATGCGGTCTGCACCGGGCATCATGCCCGGCTGGACGACGGCCGCCTGGTGCGCAGCGTGGACGACGGCAAGGACCAGTCTTACGTGCTGGCCGTGCTGACCAGGGCGCAGCTGGACCGGGCCATGTTCCCGCTGGGCGCCTCGACCAAGGCCGAGGTCCGGGCCGAGGCCGCCACGCGCGGCATGGCGGTGGCCAGCAAGCCGGACAGCCACGACGTGTGCTTCATCCCGGACGGGGACACCCAGGCCTTCCTGGCCGGCCGGCTCGGTGACGCGCCGGGTCGCATCGTGACCCGGGACGGCGCCCTGGTCGGCCAGCACGATGGGGCGTACGGTTTCACCATCGGCCAGCGGAAGGGGCTGCGGGTCGGCGTGCCGGCCGGCGACGGCCAGCCGCGCTACGTGCTGGACATCGAGCCGGTCAGCCGGACCGTGACGGTCGGCCCGCGGGAGGCCCTGGATGTGCGCGAGATCGTGGCCGAGCGCCCGGTGTGGACCGGGTGCCCGCCGCTGGCCGGGCCCCGGGACTGCCTGGTCCAGCTGCGGGCGCACGGCGAGGTGCACCCGGCCACCGCGGAACTGGACGGCGACCGGCTCCGGATCCGGCTGCACGCGGCCGCCCGCGGCGTAGCCCGTGGCCAGGCGGCAGTGCTCTACGACGGCGACACGGTGCTAGGCAGCGGGACCATCGCTGCCACCGGCTGAGCCCGGCGGGCTGGGTGAGCCCGGCCATCCCTTGGCATATCGTCAAAAGTTCGGATATTCACTGGGTTAGCTGTGTTTAAGAGCTGCCGCCGGGGTGATATCCCCAGGGGCCACGCACGATAACAGCTACCCCAGCAGGATCCCCAAACCGCGTCAGTAATCGTTCATGGTGGGGCGCGTAGGTTAGCAAACGTTCGCGCAAAGTGCATCCCTTGTTGCGGTGGGGGAAAGCCTCTAGCGTGGCAGGCAAGGCAGGGGTGACAGGTGCGACGAAGCACCGGGCCGCGGGAGGCACCATGATCGGTGGCAGAGATCGCAAGCCCAGCTCACACAAGCGCATCCGGGCCCGTCGGCCGGGTCAGCGCGGCCGGCCCGGCTCCGCCTGGTGATCGCCGCCGCGGGCGGCGGCATCCTGTTCTCCGCGGCGCTGGCCGCGTGCGGCACCAGCAACGCCAGCACCGGGCCGGTGACGCTGCAGTTCTACAACTTCCCTGACCCGTCCGGGGCGGTGCAGAGCGCGGCGGATAACTGCAGCAAGGCGAGCCACGGGCGCTACACCATCGCCTACAACAAGCTGCAGAACGCGGCCGACCAGCAGCGGCTGCAGATGGCGCGGCGACTGGCCGCCCACGACCCCTCGATGGACATCCTCGGGCTCGACGTCACCTGGGAACCCGAGTTCGCCACGGCCGGCTGGATCCGCCCGTGGACCGGCGCGAACAAGGCGGCGGCCATCTCGGGCACGCTGAAGGGGCCGCTGCAGACCGCGATCTGGCGCGGGCAGCTGGTCGCGGTGCCGTACAACAGCAACACCCAGCTGCTCTGGTACCGCTCCGACCTGGTGAAGACGCCACCCAAGACGTGGGCGCAAATGTTCGCGGACGCTCAGGCCCTGGCCAAGGCAGGCAAGCCGCACTTGATCGAGATTCAGGGCGCACAATACGAGGGCGTTGTGGTCTGGTTCAACACACTGGTGGCCAGCTCAGGCGGCAGCATCCTGAACGCGACGTCAACGGCAGCCAAGCTCGGCCCGCCCGCGCTCAAGGCGCTGACGATCATGAAGACGCTGGCCAGCTCGTCTTCGGCTGACCCGTCACTCGGGGTGCAGATGGAGGACCAGAACCGGCTGGCCATGGAAGCCGGCTCGGCGGCTTTCGAGCTGAACTACCCGTACGTGTATCCGTCGATGAAGGCCGACAACCCGAAGCTGTTCAAGGTGTTCAAGTGGGCCCCGTACCCGAGTGTCATCCCGGGCACGCCGGCCAAGGTGACGATCGGCGGTATCGACCTGGCGGTCAGCTCGTACTCGCCGCACCCGCAGCTCGCCGAGCAGGCGATCCTGTGCCTGCGTAACGCGCAGAACCAGCTGACCGCCGCGGTCAAGGGCGGGCTGCCGCCCACGCTGGCCAGCGTGTACAACAACCCGCAGATGCAGAGCGCCTACCCGTTCCGGAAGCTGATCCTGCAGCAGGTCAACAACGGGGCGGTGCGGCCCAAGACGCCGCTCTACCAGGTGGTGTCGGTGACCATCTCGCACCTGGTCTCCCCGCCCAGCTCCATCAACCCGGTGAGCACCGAGCAGAGCTTGCGGACGCAGATCAACAACGCCCTGCAAGGCAAGGGGCTGACTCCGTGAGTACGCCGCATTCAAACCGAGAGGCGGACCGATGACTACCACCACTCCGCCGGTCACCGTCGAGGAACCGGTAGCCGGGCGCCGCGGGCGGCCCAAGCTCTCCGAGGGCGCACGCGCGGAACGCCGGCTGGGCTGGATGCTGTGCGCGCCCGCGGTGATCGTCATGGTCGCGGTGACCGCGTACCCGATCGGCTATGCCATCTACATATCGCTGCAGCGGTACATCTTGTCCGCCCCGCAGCTGCGCAAGTTCGTCGGGCTGAGCAACTACGGCGCCATCCTCAGCTCGCCGTTCTGGTGGCACGCGCTGGTGGTGACCATCGTCATCACGGTGGTGTCGGTGGCCATCGAGTTCGTGCTCGGCATGTGCCTGGCGCTGCTGATGTACCGGACGATCTGGGGGAAGGGCGGGATCCGCACCACGATCCTGATCCCGTACGGGATCGTGACCGTGGCCGCCGCGTTCAGCTGGCTGTACGCCTGGACCCCGAGCACCGGCTACCTGTCCGCGCTGTTCAACAACTCCGCCCCGCTGACCTCGCAGCCCAAGGCGATTGCCATCATCATCCTGGCCGAGGTGTGGAAGACCACGGCGTTCATGGCGCTGCTGCTGATGGCCGGGCTGTCCCTGGTGCCCGAGGACCTGCTCAAGGCGGCCAAGGTGGACGGGGCCACCGCCTGGCAGCGGTTCACCCGGATCATGCTGCCGCTGATGAAGCCCGCGATCCTGGTCGCGCTGCTGTTCCGGACGCTGGACGCATTCCGGATCTTCGACAACATCTTCATCCTCACCCAGGGCAACAACGGCACCGGATCGGTGTCGATACTCAACTACGACAACCTGTTCACCGGGCTGAACTTCGGTCTCGGGTCGGCGATGTCGGTGCTGATCCTGATCTGCGTGGCGATCATCGCTTTCTTGTTCATCAAGGGCTTCGGTACGGCCGCTCCGGGAACGAGCCTCCAGCGATGAGCGCCACTAGGCAAGCAACGGAGGGTCGAGGCTGATGGCTACCACGACACCGCAGAAGGTTGGCTGGAGCGTCGCGAACATAGTCACGATCGTGCTCGTGCTGATCCCGCTGGTGTGGATCATTTCCCTGTCGTTCAAGACGACCGGCTCGATCACCGACCCGACCTACTTCCCGACCCATTGGACCACGAGCAACTACTCCGGCATCCTGACCACGTCCACGTTCCTGCGTCCGCTGCTCAACTCGGTCGGCATCGGGGCGATCGCCACGTTCATCGCGGTCGTGCTGGCCTCGATGGCGGCCTACGCGGTAGCCCGGCTCAACTTCCCGGGCAAGAGCGTGCTGATCGGGGTCTCGCTGCTGATCGCCATGTTCCCGGCGATCGCGCTGGCCACGCCGCTGTTCAACATCGAGCGGCTGCTCGGCCTGTTCAACACCTGGCCCGGGCTGATCATCCCGTACGTGGCGACCGGCCTGCCGCTCGGCATCTACACGCTGTCCGCGTTCTTCCGGGAGATCCCGTGGGAACTGGAGAAGGCAGCCAAGGTGGACGGGGCCACCCCGTTCCAGGCGTTCGTGCGGGTCATCGCCCCGCTGGCCGCCCCGGGCATGGTCACCACGGCCATCCTGGTGTTCCTGTTCTGCTGGAACGAGTTCCTGCTGGCCATCACGCTGACCGCGACGACCGCGTCGCGGACCGCGCCGGCCGCGCTGTCGTTCTTCACCGGCAGTTCGCAGTTCGCCGTGCCGACCGGGTCGATCTCCGCGGCGGCGGTGGTCATCACCATTCCCATCATCATCTTCGTGCTGTTCTTCCAGCGCCGGATCGTGGCCGGACTCACCTCCGGCGCGGTCAAGGGCTAGTGGATCAAGGAGAGACCAGTGGCCGAGATCATTCTGGAACACGTCACCAAGCGCTTCCCCGACGGGGCGCTCGCGGTTGACGACTTCAACCTGGACATCGCGGATGGCGAGTTCGTGATTCTGGTCGGCCCGTCCGGCTGCGGCAAGTCCACCACGCTCAACATGATCGCGGGCCTGGAGGACATCACCTCGGGCGAACTGCTCATCGGCGGCAAGGTCGTCAACGACAAGACGCCCAAGGACCGGGACATCGCGATGGTGTTCCAGAGCTACGCGCTGTACCCGCACATGACGGTGCGGGAGAACATGGGGTTCGCGCTCAAGCTGGCCAAGACGCCGAAGGACGTGATCAACCAGAAGGTCGAGGAGGCGGCGCGAATCCTGGACCTGACCCAGCACCTGGACCGCAAGCCGGCCAACCTGTCCGGCGGCCAGCGGCAGCGGGTGGCCATGGGCCGGGCCATCGTCCGCGACCCGGCCGCGTTCCTGATGGACGAGCCGCTGTCCAACCTGGACGCCAAGCTGCGGGTGCAGACCCGCACCGAGGTATCTCGGCTGCAGCGCCGGCTGGGCACCACCATGGTGTACGTGACCCACGACCAGGTCGAGGCGCTGACCCTGGGCGACCGGGTGGCGGTCATGCGCAGTGGCATACTGCAGCAGGTGGCGTCGCCGCAGGAACTCTACGACCGGCCGGTCAACCTGTTCGTGGCTGGGTTCATCGGCTCGCCGTCGATGAACTTCATGTCCGGCGCCCTGGAAGAAGGCAAGCTACGCACTGCGCTGGGCGATATCCCGATCGCCGGTCAGCTGCAGCAGGATCTGGCTGGTGCCAACGTCGGCCGGGACGTGATCGTCGGGATCCGCCCGGAGAATTTCGAGGACGGGGCGCTGGTGCCCGCCGAGAACCGGCACAACGGCATGCCCTTCCCGGCCACTATCGACGTGGTGGAGTCGCTGGGCTCGGAGAAATTCGTCTACTTCAGTAAGGAACTCGGCGCGGTGGAGACCGCCGAGCTGGCCGAGTTGGCCCGCGATTCCGGGCGGGCGGACAGCGGTACGGCCGCGGAGACGGTGGTGGCCCGGCTCGATCCGGCCACCCAGATCACGGAAGGGCAGAACACCGAGCTGTGGGTGGACGTCCGGGCGGTGCACGTATTCGACCCGGCGACCGGGCGGAACCTCACCCGTGGCGTCTCTGGCGCGTCGGCCGCGTCCGCCGCTCCGCCCGCGGGCGGAGCGGCCCCGGCCGCCGCGCCCGATGATTCCGCGGCCGGCCAGGACACCGGGTCAGCGGCTACGCCGCCGCGGTGACCGGAACTGCCGCTGGAGTTCTTCGATGACCTCGTCGGTCCATTCGTGGGTGCGGATCAGCCGGTAGCGCTCGGTGGCGATGATGAGGTAGGCCTCGGCATCAGTATTGGTGCCGATCAGGTCGGCCGCCCGGAGTATCCGCACGACCGGGGTGTACTCCTCGGTGAACCAGCGGCGGGACGCCTCGGCGCGGTCGTAGAACTTGTGCTCGTGCTGCATGAGCCGGAAGCCCCAGGCTTCCACGGCCTCGCTCAGCTCGGCGTAGGACCAGGGATCGGTGACCTTGATCTTGGCGTAGGCCTCCGCAGGCAGCTTGACCCGGGACCGGAACAGCTGTTCGTAGCTCTTGAACAGCAGGTCGCTGCGGTGCTGGATGCCCTTCGCGGGCACCGCGGTGCGGATCTCGGTCACGTACGCGTCGATCGTCTTCTGCCCCGTGGCCAGCGCGATCGACACCCGGTGATGGCCGTCCACGACGAAGTACAGGTCGCCCACCTGGTACACGTCGATCGGCGGAATGGATTCGCCGCGCCGCTGGGCCAGCGCCAGCCGCTCCCAGCGTTCCCGGACCCGGTTCGACGTGGGCCGGAACCGGCGGTCGAAGTCCCGGGTGGAGTCCACCGTGCCCACGACCCGGTCCAGCCGGATCGTTTGCAGGCCCAGCCGCCGTTCCCCGACCTGGCCGAGTGCGGCCACCACCTCGTCGAACGGCAGGATCAGGTTGACGTCGTCCGGTTCCCGGCGCAGCCGCTGGACCAGCCGGGCCAGCACCTGGCGGCGCCGGGCACGGAGGAAGTCGTTCTCCGCGTCGGCCTGGGGAAACCCGGTGTCAGCGGGCATGGTGGGGTTCCGCCTTGTCCGTACCGACCAGGCCGGTCACCGGCTCGACGAGCATGAGCTGCCAGCCGGTCACGTTGCGCACGATCGTCTCGCCGAGCCATAGGTCGCGCCGGCTGGCCGGCTCGGGATCCACGTGTCCGTGCAGCAGCAGGGCCGGGCGCAGCCACCGGGTAAGGGCGTTAAGTATGGGAAAGCCCTGGTGGGGTGGGTCGGCGCCGTCTCCGACGCCGCGTGGCGGGGCGTGCGTGAGCAGGATGTCCACGGTGCGGGTCGCGCCGCGCGGGCGGCGCAGCCAGGCCCGGGCGGCCAGCCGGCGGGCCCGGCGGGCCTGCTGCCGGCCGGTGTACTGGTTGGGCCCGTGGCTGTACCGGGGGGAGCCGCCCAGGCCGGCGATGCGCAGGCCGGCCACGTCCACGACCCGGCCGTCCGCGTTGACCGCGCCGTCCGGCCACGGCGGGCGGGCCGGCAGCCCGGCCCGCAGCGTCAGGCCGCCCCGGGACAGCCGGTAGCCGGACACGTCGGGGTCGTGGTTGCCGGGCACGAAGACGAGCGGCACGTCGAGCCGGTTCATCAGGCGGCCGAGGTACTCGAACGGCAGGTCGCCGCAGGCCAGGATCAGCCGGGCGTCGCGGAGCCCGGTCACGTCCGCGTACAGGGCCTCGTTGACGACGTCGGAGACGGCCAGCACCCGGACCATGATCAGCGGGTGACGGCGGCGCGGACGTCCAGCCCGCGCTCGCGCAGGCCGGCCTCGGCGCGGTAGATCTCGGCCTGCGGCACGTGGTCGCCGGGCGGCAGCGGGCTGACCTCCAGCCGCTGGCAGGCGGCCCGGAGCAGGTCGAGGTAGGCGCCGCGGAGCGCGCGCAGCCGGACTCCCTTGACCTGCACGTCGCTGCGGTTCTCCAAATCCTCCAGCTCGGCATGCAGCCGGCACAGCCGCGCGGCCAGCCGCTCGATCGGCTCGGCGGGCACCGGCTGGGTGATCCGCCGTTCCACCGGCCGCTGCCGGGCCGCCCAGCGGGCCAGGCGGCCGCTAAGGATCAGCGCGTACCCAAGGGCGGTCGGCAGCAATACGATGCCGATCAGTTCGATGACCGGTCTCATCTTCCCAGTTTCCGCCTGAGATCCTGGCAGGGCAAGTCAGGCAGCAGCCCAGGACAGCGGGAGAACGATGGACAGGCCAGGAACCCAGTCAGACTGGTGGCACGGGGCCACCTTGTACCAGGTGTACGTCAGGTCGTTCCGGGACACCAACGCCGATGGCTACGGCGACCTGCCCGGGATCACCGCGCAGCTCGACTACCTCTCCTGGCTGGGGGTGGACGGCATCTGGCTGTCGCCCACCATGCCGTCACCGGACGACGACTGGGGCTACGACGTGTCCGACTACCTGGGCGTGCACCCGGACCTGGGCACGCTGGCCGACCTGGACGAGCTGATCGCCGAGGCCGGCCAGCGGGGCATGCCGGTGCTGCTGGACCTGGTGCCGAACCACACGAGCAGCGCGCACCCGTGGTTCGTCGAGGCGGTCGGCGACCCGTCCGGAGCGCACCGCAGCTACTACCTATGGGCCGACCCGGCCCCCGGCGGCGGGCCGCCGAACAACTGGATCGCCGCCACCGGGCAGTCCGCGTGGACCCTGGACGAGGCCAGCGGGCAGTACTACCTGCATAACTTCCTGCCCAGCCAGCCCGACCTGAACTGGTGGGAGCCGGCCGTGCACACGGAGTTCCGGGAGATCCTCCGGTTCTGGTTCGACCGCGGCGTGGCCGGATTCCGCATCGACGTGGCGCACGGCCTGTACAAGGACGCGCAACTCCGCGACGACCCGCCCGCGGCCCACGGTGAGCTGATCAGCGGCCGGTTCGGTCTGGACCAGGTATACAGCGCGAACCGGCCCGAGTCGCACGGGGTGTTCCGGGACTGGCGGAAGATCGCGGAGAGCTACCCGGTGCCGCGGCTGCTGCTCGGCGAGACCTGGGTCGGCGACCTTAGCACGCTGGCCGCGTTCCACGGCCACGGCGACGAGCTGCAGCTCACCTTCAACTTCCCGTTCATCTTCACCGGCTTCACGGCCGATGCGCTGGCCGCGGTGGTGGCGCAGACGCTGGCCGAGCTGCCCGCCGGGGAGTGCCCGGTGTGGACCGCGTCCAACCACGACATCAGCCGGTTCCCGACCCGCTGGTGCGCCGGGGACGAGCGCAAGGTGCGGCTGGCCCTGCTGGTGCTGGCCACGCTGCCCGGCACCCTGGTGCTGTACTACGGCGACGAGATCGGGATGACCGACGTGGCCGTGCCGCCCGCGCTGGTCCGGGACAAGATGCGGGCCGGGGCGGGCGGCAAGTTCAGCCGGGACCGGAGCCGGACCCCGATGCCCTGGGATTCCTCGCCGTCGGCGGGGTTCACCGCCGACGGCGTGACGCCGTGGCTGCCGTACGGGGAGCACGCCAGCCGGAACGTGGCGGCGGAGCGCGCCGATCCCTCGTCGGTGCTGGCGCTGTGCCGCGACCTGCTCGCGCTGCGCCGGGCCGAGTTCGGCGGCCAGCTGGCCAGTTACACCCAGCTGCCCAGCCCGCCCGGAATGTGGGTCTACCAGACCGGCGGGCTGACCGTGCTGGCCAACTTCACCGGGTCGCCGGTGCGGCTGGCCGAGCCGCTGGCCGAGCTGGGCGAGGTGCTGGTCAGCACGTCGCCGGCCGGAGAGGCGGCGGAGGCTGGCGTGCTCGGGCCGTGGTCGGGGATCGTGGCCCGCACCGAGGCCGAGGATTGAGCCCTGGCGCTGAGCCCGACCGGCCTGGTTCGTTACCGGGGCGGGGTGGGCGCCGGGGACGGGGTCTGCACGGCCGCCGAGGACGGCATGATGGCCGGGCTGAGCGCGGCCTGGTCGGCCAGCGCGATCGCCAGCTGGCCGTCGGCGGTCGGGTGGAACGGTGCCAGATCGCCGAGGCCCTGCACGTAGGGCTGGGCCGTGCAGAGCTGGTGCCCGGCGAAGTCCGGCTTGACCGAGGTGAAGCCGAACTCGGCGGCGCCCTTGGCCAGCACCGCGTTCAGCGTGGCCAGCCGGGCGCTCAGCGTGCCCAGTTTGGCCGGGGTCAGGCCGACCCGGTTCAGGCAGTTCAGTTGCAGGTCGAACGGGTTGTAGTAGCGGTTGATGATCACCTGCGGGTGGCTGGGCAGGTTGGCCAGCCCGGTGAGCAGCTGGAAGTAGTCCTTGCTGAACGTGGCCAGCTGCTGCTGGAAGTACGCGGTGGTCGCCTTGTCGTCGCAGGTCTTGGCCACCGCGCAGAGCCGGACCATGGCCGCCCAGTCCAGGTCGTCCGCGCCCACGCTGACGATGACCGCCTGCGCCTTGGTGGCCTGCTGGGCGGCGTCGATCTGCGCGGGCACGCTCTGCCCGCCGCGGCCTTCCGGGCCGAGCAGGCCCTGGCTGATGGTGGCGCTGTTGCAGGCCAGGTTCATCACCTGCCAGCCGTTGGACCGGGCCAGGTCCTCGGCGTAGGAGTCCGCGCTCCGGCCGCACATCTGGTCCAGCTGCGAGGCGTCCCGGACCCAGGGCAGCCCGGCGCCGGCCGCGGTCGAGTCGCCCATCACCACCACCCGCACCCCGGGTGGCACCGGCACGGTCTTCTTGCTGTCCGGGTACTGCGGCTCGCTGCCGACCAGCTGGCTGAGCGAACGGACCTGGCGCAGCGTGCCCGGCGCGGTGTACGCGGTCAGCATGATTGCACCCAGGTTGATCACCTCGGTGGCGACCAGGCCGCCGGCCAGCAGCTTTACGGTGGTCCGGTGCGGCAGCCGCCGCCAGCCCGCCAGCGCCCCGAGCAGCAGCAGCGCCCCCGCCGCGGTGATCGCGATTTCCCAGAGGAAGTAGTGGATCCAGCCGCTGGCCAGGGTGTTGCCCAGGATGCGTTCTGCCCCCGCGGGCCCGGCACCCTGGACGAAGTTGGTCAGCTGGCTGTTGATCGTGATCTGGGTCAGCGTCAGGCTGGGCCGGACCGGGCCGAGGAACTGCACCTGGGTGGGCAGGCTCTGGCCGAACACGTTGACCTCGCCGGGCCCGGACACACTCAGGCTCGGCGTGGTGGTGCCCACCTTGATGACCTGGCCGGCCACGCTCACCGTCTGCTGCGGTGTGGTGCGCAGCGCGACGCCGATGGCGATGGCCGCGGTGAGCAGCAGAACGGCTACCCAGATCAGCCGCCGGGTGACGGTGCGGCGGCGGCGCCGGACCCGCGCGGCCCGGTCGGCACGCTGCCGGGCCGCGCCGAGCAGCGTGCGGTAGCGGTTAGGGCCGGGCTCGTCGTGCCTGGCGCTAGGCGGCCCGCCGTCGCCATTCGGGTACGGCGGCGCCGGGAGGAGCGGGGGCGCACTGACGGTGCGCTGCTGCGGCCGGGTCATCCGGCGCCGGGGCGGCGTCGCGGCCCGTCGTCGGCCCGCGGCCTGTCCTCGGCCTGCGGCCCGTCCTCGGCCCGGTCACGGCCAAGGCAGCCCGCGTCCCGGCTGGGACCCGGGCCACCGCGCACGCCACCGACCGTCGCCATAACTCCCCCGAAGGTACCCGCTGCGGCGGAGTGCGACACACGGCAGCGGGCCGGGCCAGTCAGGGTCGTGCGGCCGGGGATGGCATGGCTCGGGCAAGCGTTTAAGAGAATGCTGATGCGCGGCGCGAACTACGTCCGCGCGTCCCGGGCGGTCACGCCGACCGGGAGCGCGGTGCGGTGCGCATCCTCACCGTGGGTCGTAGTGCTCGTAACGGTACTGGAGCGACGGGCGACCGAACCGCTTAGCCATCACACCTCCTTTACCGACGTGGCTGCCGATCTTGCGTGATCGCGAATCAGCAGGACTCCTGCCGGATGTGACGAGTATCGCACGAGACGCTGAGGCTGGGCGATTGAGAAATAGCCGTGATCGACTCCAATGCGCATCGGGCGCGCCCCGCGTTGTGGAACTGTGCAGCCTGATCACGATGTGACTGGGAAAAGGGCTGATGCAAGTTGCGGCGCCAGTTGTGGCAGTGTCGAGGCTAGGCTTCCGTCGCTGCTAGGGCAGCTAAAACTAACCTTATAGACAGCATACTCTCACCTACCGTCGCCTCCCTCACCACGGCGGCTTGCCGAGCGATACGCATGCTGAGCTAGGTCAGGCTAGTTCACCTCCTGGAAGAGATTCGCAGCAGCTAGGTCAATTTCGGCGGTCGGCTTCTGGAACACGGCAGCGGAGGGATATTCCCACGGGTCGTCGAAAGTCCAGGTTTTTAGGTGTGTAAATTTTTGTGCCTTGTAGTACGCCTGGAGCTCCTCATTTGTTGTCCAAACGTCCACCCGGATCCATTGCGCATCCCAGTTGCGCAGACCCCGCAGCCCAGCCCAGTTGATGAGGGCGGCCCCAATCCCGCGGCTCGCGTGCTGCCGGTTGACGATGAGCCGGGAGATGTACACGGCTGGCTCGTTCCGCTCGCGCAGGGTCCACAGCTTCCTGTTGCCGCCGCGCCCGCAGGAGACCGTGCCGACCAGCCGGCGCGTGCCGTCCGCGGGCTCACTGCAGTCCTCGACGATCCAGGTCCGGTGGCGCTTGATGCCCCTCCGGATCCGCTGGTTCCGGGCCGCCAGATCCGGCCAGGGCCGTTGCCACTGATCCGTGCCCTTCTCCGCATTCAGCCATCGGGCCGCCTCGTCGATCAGGCCGATGATGGCGCGCATGTCGCTCTTCTGGGCCGGCCGGATCTGAAAGCTCTCCTTCATCCTGCCCTTGCGGGTTTCCTCGCGCCGGGCGATGAAACGGGCAGGTGCCAGGAAAAGAGGTGTCAGCCCGGCTGCGGCCTGGCCCGTGTCGGTGGCAAAAAGGGTCATCGGATTGGTGTCCTGTCAGGTCAGCTAGCCGTGGAACCGCCGGTCGGCTGGCGAGGCTCGTCTGGATTCGGGGGCAGCTCGGATGTATCCGGGTCGCTGCCGTCCGCCGTAGCCGGGGCAATGATCTTGTCGGGCACCTTCCCGACGTTGACGGCGAACTGGTTGCGGTCGGCCGGGTAGACGCTGACGGTGAGCCGGACGGGTGTCCCGTGCGAGTCGAAGGTGATCCGTCGGGTTTC
Source organism: uncultured Actinomycetes bacterium (assembly GCA_963717125.1). GTDB lineage: Bacteria > Actinomycetota > Actinomycetes > Streptosporangiales > Streptosporangiaceae > RYN-230. The sequence continues at coordinate 47,894 of CAVQVG010000014.1, read as the reverse complement.
GACGACCGGCACCCGCCCATCGTCCGGCAGCTTGAAGAAGCCGGTTTCGATTTCGTTCGGCGTCCGGACGACGATCATGTCCCGCCAGCCGATCTGATCGACGCCCAGCGTGTCTCGCAGGTAGCTCACCGTTCCCTGCGAGATGTCGGTGGCCTGGATGAGCCGGACCGCCCCCTGCTCGACGAAGCGCATTGGGTAGAAGGACGTCTGCAGCGACCACGGCGTGCCGTCGATGTACCGATGCTGATGCCTGCTCACGACGGTACTGGCCACGGCAATCTGCAACTCGGTCGCGGTCGCGTCATTCGCCTGCTGGATCTCGACCCGCGGATCGGTGGCCGTCGGTTCCCGCCGGGTGGCCTTGACCTCTAGGTCGTAGATGTCATCCTCGCCGCCGCCGAACCCGGTCTTGGGGTCTCCAGTCAGCGTGGTGACGAAGGGCGTGATCTTCTCGACCACGAAGGTGCCTTGGCCCGGGCGGGTCTCGACTAGGCCGCGGGTGATGAGCCACTTGATCGCGTCACGGACGGTGTTGCGGGAGGCGTTGTAGACCTCCCTCAGTTCAAACTCGGTCCGCAACTGGTCACCGGGCGGCAGTTCGCCGGTCTCGATCTGGCGGCGTAGATCATCGGCGATCTGCCGGTACATCGGATCAGCCATGAGTCCTCCCAGTGATCCCAACCAGCCTGATCAGGGGCATCGCTGGGGTCGAAAGGATCATACTAGCCATCCCTGTCATCCGAATATTTAGAACCTGTTCAGGTTTACCCGGGCCAAGCGGGGTATAACCGGACCAGATCCCAAAGGTTGGGATGACTCGGATGGCTGGATCCATGCGTATGAGTCTAGCAGTAGGGCTGCTTGGGCGTACAGGAACCGGCCAGATGAGTCCGAACACCCACCTCGCCCCGGCCACCCGTACCGGAAGAGGACAGGAACGGAGCTAGCGGGCCACATCGCCGCAGGCCAGAAGTAAGGGGACCGGTCATGGCCACTATCGTCATCATCGCAGTGATCTTCATCGCCGGCGCCGTCGCTGGAGCTATCGCCCTGGTTAGCTGGGGCATCCGTCGGGAGGAGCGGGATTTTACGCTGACCCGCCGGGCTCCAGGCCAACTGACCCAGGGGACCCGCCGGGTCACGGGCCTCTGGGTCCGCCAGCGCACTGACACCCCGCTGTGGCCCAGCCGGGAAGACATGTTCGTCTAGTCCGCCGAGAGCCAGGCCGGCCCGGAGCAGCGGGGACGGCGCCGGGCCGGCCTGCCAGCTGGTGCTCCGTATCACTGCCGGGGGCGTGCTGCGGAGCACGGGCCGGTGGGCATCCGCGCAGACGCGCATTCAGATGATTTTCGGGCAATTTATCGAGGCGGTTACGCTACCCGTCGGCTAGCCTGAAGATCGGCATTTAAAGATCGGCTGGCGGCGGATATTCCGGCGGTCCGGGCGCTCCCTCCGCTCCCTCCGCCCCCAGCGGTCCCTGCAGTTCGGATGCTCTTCCTATCCAGGCCACCAACGGTGATCCCGCCCGGCCGCCGCGGCCGGAGCGATGCGGAGCGGCGGAAGAAAAGTGTTGCCCCGGTGAATGCCGGGATGCTATAAGTAATTGACCCCTACGGGGAAGAAAGTGCGGATAGGGGTCATTGTTCAGACGCTGGGAATTGCCAGCTCGGCTGACCCATTCCCAGCATCCCCGGCACTCCTGCCGGGGACGGGGCAGCTGAGCTGGCGGCGTACCACCGCGAGCCAGGAAGCAGGGGGTCCAGGCATGGTCACCACCGTCGTCATCGTCGCGCTAGTCATCTTCGGTGCCGGGGTCGTCACCGCCGTCACGCTCCTGGCCAGCTACGGGATCCGGCACGAGGAACGGAATTTGTCGCTGACCCAGCAGGCGCCAGGCCGGCTGTCCGCGGGCACCCGCCGGCTCACCGGCCTGTATGTCCGGCAACGGACCGACCCCGGCCCGGGCGTGACCCGGGGCACCGACATGTACGCGTAGCCGCGCCCGGGCGGCCAGCCGTGCCCGGGCGGACCGTGCGGCCCGGGTGCTAGGGCAAGTCGCCCGGCCCGCCTAAGCTCGGCTTCGTGCCTGATGAGCCCACCCCCGCCGCCGCTTTTCCCTGGCCCGCGCAGAGCGCGACCGGGGTTGGCTCGATGCCGGGAACCGACCCGCTGGACACGATGCGGCTGATCGCCGACGAGCTGCCTGACCTGCCGTTCCTGGCTGAGCTGCCCGGCCGCGGCCCGGGCGCCGACCTGACCGGCCGCACCGCGGCCATGCTGGTCGAACTGCCGGCCGAGACGACCCCGCGCGGCTGGCGGCTGGCCGCCGGCCGGGCCGTGAGCTGCGCCGCGCCCAGTCGCTCCTCGCCCGGGACCTCGACGCACTGCAGGAAGTGGCCGAGGGCTTTAGTGGCGTGCTGAAGATAAGTGCCTGCGGGCCGTGGACGCTGGCGGCCACGATCGAGCTGACCCGCAGCCAGGAGCCCGTGCTGGCGGACCGCGGCGCGGTCGGCGACCTGACCGCGTCGCTGGCCGAGGGGGTGGCCGCACACGTGGCCGACGTGGCCGCGCGGGTGCCCGGCGCCCGGCTGCTGCTCCAGCTGGACGAGCCGGCCCTGCCCGCCGTGCTGGCGGGCACGGTGCCGAGTGCCAGCGGGCTGAACCGGGTCCGCACCGTTAACCCGGCCGACGCCGAGTCCGGGCTGCGCACCGTGCTGGCCGCGGTGGGTGTGCCGGTGCTGGTGCACTGCTGCGCACCGTCGGTGCCCCTTGGCATGATCAGGGCTGCGGGCGCCGCGGCCGCCGGGATAGACCTCGGCCAGCTGCACCCGGGGGAGGAAGAAGGGCTGGCAGCGGCGGTCGAGGCCGGGCTGGGCATCTTCGCCGGCGCGGTGCCGGCCACCCAAGCGCCGGAACCGGCCCGTGCCGCCGCGGGCCGCGCCGCGTCCACCCAGCCCACCCAGCCAGCTCAACGCCCTTCCCCCCAGCGGCCGGCCGCCACTGACGCGGCCGTCCGGGTGACCGAACGGTGGCGCCGGATGGGCTGGCCGGTAGCCCGGCCGTCCGGCGGGACCACCAGCCCGGCGGCGGGGGTGGCCGCCCAGGTGGTGATCACCCCGGCCTGTGGCCTGGCCGGCGCGCCGCCGGGCTACGCCCGGGCCGCGCTGGCCAGCTGCCGGGAGGCCGCCCGGATGCTGCCTGAACTGATCGAGGAGGAGTCCCGGTGAGCCAGCCCGATGCGGCGGGTGGGATACCCGGCGCGGCCGAGGCCGGTGGGATACCCGGCTCGGCGGTGGACGCCGCGGCGCGGCACCGGCATGCCGAGCTGAGCGCGGAGGTCACCGAGGCGAACCACCGCTACTACGTGCTGGACTCGCCCACCCTGTCCGACGCCGGGTACGACGCGGCCATGCGCGAGCTGCGCGAGCTGGAGGAGCGCTACCCCGAGCTGCGCACCCCGGACTCGCCGACGCAGCGGGTGGGCGGCGCGGTGTCCACCGAGTTCACCCCGGTGGAGCACCTGGAGCGGCTGCTCAGCCTGGACAACGCGTTCTCCCCCGAGGAGCTCGACGCGTGGGCGGCCCGGGCGCAGCGGCTCGGCGGGGCCGGCCCGTACCTGTGCGAGGTCAAGATCGACGGGCTGGCGGTGGACCTCGTCTACCGCGGCGGCGCGCTGGTCCGGGCGGCGACCAGGGGCGACGGGGTCACCGGGGAGGACGTCACCCCCAACATCCGCACGATCGCCGCGGTGCCGCTCCGGCTGACCGGCCCCGATGTACCGGAGCTGCTCGAGGTCAGAGGCGAGGTGTTCCTCCCGGTCGCGGCGTTCCATGAGCTGAACGAGCGGCTGACCGAGGCGGGCAGGCCGCCGTTCGCCAACCCGCGCAACTCGGCCGCGGGCTCGCTGCGCCAGAAGGACCCCCGGGTCACCGCCACCCGGCCGCTGTCGCTCATCCTGCACGGCGTCGGGGCCGCGTCCGGGGTCGCGCCGGACACCCACTCCGGCTGGTACGAGCGGCTGCGTGGCTGGGGCCTGCCGGTGAGCGAGCTGTTCCGGGTGACCGATGAGCTGGCCGGGGTGCGTGACTACATCGCCTACTACGGCGAGCACCGGCACGACCCGCCGTACGAGATCGATGGGGTCGTGGTCAAGATCGACCGGCTGGACCTGCAGCACCAGCTGGGTGCGACCAGCCGGGCGCCGCGCTGGGCCATCGCGTACAAGTACGCGCCCGAAGAGGTCAACACCAGGCTGCTGGACATCCAGGTGAACGTCGGCCGGACCGGCCGGGTCACCCCATTCGCCGTGATGCAGCCGGTGGTGGTCAGCGGCTCCACGGTGGACCGGGCCACCCTGCACAACGCCGACGAACTGGCCCGCAAGGGCGTGCTGATCGGCGACATGGTCGTGCTGCGCAAGGCGGGCGACGTGATCCCCGAGGTGGTCGGGCCGGTCGCCGATCTGCGCACCGGCGGCGAGCGGGCCTTCGAGTTCCCCACCGTGTGCCCGGCCTGCGGCACCCCGCTGGTCCGCGAAGACGGCGGCGTGGACTGGCGCTGCCCGAACACCCGGGCCTGCCCGGCCCAGCTGCGTGAGCGGCTGTTCCACCTGGCCGGCCGGGGCGCGCTGGACATCGAGGTGCTCGGCTACGAGGCGGTGGTCGCGCTGCTCGACTCCGGCCTGGTCAGCGACGAGGGCGACATCTTCGGGCCGACCGCCGAGTCGCTGGCCACCGTCCCGTTCTTCACCAACAAGCAGGGTGGCCTGACCGTCAACGCGGCCAAGCTGCTGGGCAAGCTGGACGAGGCGCGGACCCGGCCGCTGTGGCGGGTGCTGGTCGCGCTGTCGATCCGGCACGCCGGGCCGACCGCGGCCCGGGTGCTGGCCGCCCAGTTCGGCTCGCTGGACGCGATCGCGGGCGCGTCGGCCGAGGACCTGGCCGCCGCCGACGGGGTCGGCCCGAAGATTGCCAGCTCGATCATCGAGTGGTTCGGCGTGGACTGGCACGTGGCCATCGTGGACAAATGGCGGGCGGCCGGGGTGCGGCTGGCCATTCCGGGCTGGGTGCCGCCGCCGCCGCCCGCCCCGGCCGCCGGGGCCGCCGCGGCGGCCGACCCGAGCCGGCCGCTGGCCGGGCTGAGCGTGGTCGTCACCGGCGCGCTGGAGGGGTTCACCCGGGACGAGGCGGGCGAGGCGGTGCAGGCGCTCGGCGGGAAGGTGTCCTCCTCGGTGTCCAAGAAAACCGGCTTCCTGGTGGCCGGCGACAAGCCCGGCGCCAAGTACGACAAGGCGCTCTCGCTGGGCGTGCCGGTGCTCGACGAGGCGGGTTTCCGGGTGCTGCTGGCGGCGGGCCCGGCGGCGGCCGCCGCGACGGCAGAAACGGCTGCGCCAGATGGGGAATGACACGGGCCCGCGGCTGGAAATTCGTCCAAGCTGGCTGTAAGCCTCTGACCTGCGGTAATTGACCACGGAACAATGCACCGTAACAGATAGTGTGCAATTGGCTTCGTGAAGTACGTTTTCCGCCGTACTCTGCTGCTGAGAGCGAAGGTGTATCCGGCCGGCTGGCTGCAGCCACGAGGACGCCATGAGGGACCCGAGCGACACCAGGGATATCGGTCCGCGGATCGGTTCTCCATCCTGGATCTACCGCACCGTGGTCACGGTGGCCGGGCTTGGCGCCCTGCTGGCGGCGCTGCTGCCCGGGCTGTCCCCGGCCGGCCTGCGCGGGCTGGGCGGCCATGAGCTGTTCTGGGTCCTGGTCGCGCTGTCCGTGCTCGGCGACCTCAAGCCCATCGTCACCCCGGGCAAGTCCAGTCCGGACGCGGGCGTCGCCTCGGTCACCTTCTGCTTCGCCGCGTTGCTGTACTGGGGCTTCCCGGTCGCCGCCGGGCTGCGCGCGGTCACTATGCTCATCGTCGCGCTGTCCGGGCACAAGGCGCTGCTGCGCTGCGCGTTCAACCTGGCCCAGTTCACCCTCAGCCTGGGCGCGGCGGCCGCGGTGCTGGCGATCGGCCGCATCCACCCGGCGCCGCTGCGGCCCTGGGTGCCCACCGGCGGTGAGCTGGGCACGGTCGGGCTGGCCGCGCTGGCCTACTTCGCGGTCAACTTCCTGCTGGTCGGCGTCGCCGTGTCGCTGCACGAGCGCACCCCGCTCCGGGTCACGCTGCGCCGGGCCCTGCCCTACCAGGCGTTCGTCAGCCTGGCCCTGCTGTCCGCCGCGCCGCTGGTGGTCGTGGTGATGAATCGCTCGGTGCTGCTGGTGCTGCTGTTCCTGCTCCCGCTGATCGCGATCTACGCCAACGCGGCGATCTCCATGCAGCGCGAGCACCAGGCGCTGCACGACCAGCTGACCGGCCTGCCGAACCGGGCTCTGCTGCTGCGCCGGGCCGGCGAGGCGCTGGCCGAGGCGGCCCGGACCGGCAGCAAGGCCGGATTCCTGCTCCTCGACCTGGACCGGTTCAAGGAGGTCAACGACACCCTCGGCCACCCGCTCGGCGACGGGCTGCTGCAGGCCGTGGCGTACCGGCTGGCCCGCAGCGTGCGGCCGGGCGATGTGGTGGCGCGGCTCGGCGGCGACGAGTTCGCGGTGCTGCTGCCCGCGGTGCGCACCACCGATGCGGCCCGTGAGGTGGCGGCCCGGCTGCGCGCCGCGCTGGCCGAGCCGGTCCGGCTCGACGGCATGTCATTCGAGATCGGGGCCAGCGTCGGCATCGCCCTGTACCCGGATGACGCCGGCTCCGTGGAGCAGTTGCTGCAGCACGCCGACGTGGCCATGTACCTGGCCAAGGAGCGGCGCACCGGGGTGGAGCGCTACGCGGGCCGGGCGGACCGGCACTTCCCGGCCCGGCTGTCCCTGCTCGGCGACCTGCGCCGGGGCATCGACCACGGCGAGCTGGAGCTGTACTACCAGCCCACCGTGTTCCTGGCCGGCGGGCGTACGGCCGGCATGGAGGCGCTGCTCCGCTGGCAGCACCCCAGCCGTGGGCGGATCGGGCCGGCCGAGTTCATCCCGCTGGCCGAGCAGTCCTTCATCATGCGCGACCTCACCGCGCACGTGGTGCGGACCGCGCTGCGCCAGGCGTCGGCCTGGCGGCTGGGTGGCTTCCCGGTCCAGCTGTCGGTCAACGTGTCCGTGCGCGACCTGCTCGACGCGGGGCTGGCCGGCACGGTCGAGGGCGAGCTGGCCGCGCTCGGCCTGCCGCCCGAGGTGCTCCTGGTCGAGGTCAGCGACCGGGCGCTGACCAGCGAGATGATCGACATCGCGGCCGGGGTGACCGCGCTGCGCGGGCTCGGGATCCGGCTCAGCCTGGACGACTTCGGCACCGGGTACGCGTCGCTGGGCCGGCTCCGCCGGATGCCGGTCGCCGAAGTGAAGATCGATCCGTCCTTCGTGTCCGGCCTGGCCAGCAGCCCGGACAGCCAGGTGATCGTGCGTTCTGTGGTGGACCTGGTGCGCGGGCTCGGCATCCGCTCGGTGGCCGAGGGCGTGGAGACCGCGGACACGGCCGCGGCCCTGCTGGCGATGGGCTGCGACGCCGCGCAAGGGCACGCGTTCAGCCGGCCGCTGAACGCCGCCGCGGCCACCACGTGGCTGGCCGACGACCTGGCCGCGCATCCGGCGCCGCCCGCCCACCCGAGGCCCACCGCCCAGCCAGCCGTGGCCGGGCCGGCCCCGGTCACCTCGGCCGCCGCCCCGGAGGCGCCCGGCGGATAATGCCGTCAGCCCGCTCCAGGCGCGGCCCTAGGATGGCATCCATGTCCATTGCGCGTGCGGAAGTGGCCCATCTGGCCCGGCTGTCCCGGCTGGCTCTCGGCGAGGAGGAACTCGACCACCTCGCCACCCAGCTGGACCAGATCATCTCGGCGGTGGCCCGCGTCCAGGAAGTCGCCGCCGACCAGATCCCGCCGACCACCCATGCCGTGCCGGTGACCAACGTGTTCCGCGACGACGTGGAGCTGCCCTGCCTCGGGCCCGGCCAGGCGCTGTCCCAGGCGCCCGCGGTGGAGCAGCAGCGGTTCCGGGTACCGCGCATCCTGGCGGAGGACTGAGTTATGGACAGCGAGCTGACCCGGCTGACCGCCGCTCAGCTGGCGGCGGCCATGGCCGCCGGGGAGGTGTCCGCGGCCGAGGTCACCGACGCGCACCTGGCCCGGATCGCCGCCGTGGAGGATCGGCTGCACGCCTTCCTGCACGTCGCCCCGGACCGGGCCCGGGCCGTGGCGCGCCGGGTGGACGACCGGCGCTCGGCCGGTGATGTGCTCGGGCCGCTGGCCGGTGTGCCGCTGGCCCTCAAGGACGTGTTCACCACCACGGACATGCCGACCAGTTGCGCCTCCCGGATCCTGGACGGCTGGCAGCCGCCCTACGACGCCACCGTGACCCGGCGGCTGCGCCAGGCGGGCGTGGTCATCCTGGGCAAGTCCAATATGGACGAGTTCGCGATGGGCTCGTCCACCGAGAACTCCGCGTTCGGGCCCAGCCACAACCCGTGGGACCTGAGCCGGGTGCCGGGCGGCTCGTCCGGCGGCTCGGCGGCGGCCGTGGCCGGGTTCGAGGCGCCGCTCGGCATCGGCACCGACACCGGCGGCTCCATCCGCCAGCCCGCCGCGGTCTGCGGCATCGTCGGGGTGAAGCCCACCTACGGCGGGTCGTCCCGGTACGGGGTGGTCGCCTTCGCGTCGTCGCTGGACACGCCCGGCCCACTGGCCCGCACCGTGCTGGACGCCGCGCTGCTGCACGAGGCCATCTCCGGGCACGACCCGTGCGACTCCACGTCGGTGGATGCCCCGGTGCCACCGGTCGTCGCGGCCGCCCGGCAGGCCGACGTGAGCGGGCTGCGCATCGGCGTGGTACCCGAACTGTCCGGCGACGGTTACCAGCCCGGGGTGCTGGCCCGGTTCACCGAAGCGGTGGAGCTGCTGGAAGCCCTCGGCGCCAAGGTGGTCGAGGTGTCCTGCCCGCACTTCGGCTACGCGCTGCCCGCCTACTACCTCATCGCGCCCAGCGAGTGCTCGTCCAACCTGGCCCGCTTCGACGGCATGCGGTACGGGCTGCGGGTGGGCGACGACGGCACCCGCAGCGCCGAGGAGGTCATGTCGCTGACCCGGGAGGCGGGTTTCGGCGCCGAGGTGAAACGCCGGATCATGCTCGGCACCTACGCCCTGTCCAGCGGCTACTACGACGCCTACTACGGCAAGGCCCAGCAGGTCCGGACGCTCATCACCCGGGACTTCGACGCAGCCTTCGAGCAGGTGGACGTGCTGGTCTCGCCGACCACGCCGACGACCGCCTTCCCGATCGGCGAACGGGCCGACGACCCGATGGCGATGTACGCCGCCGACCTGTGCACGATCCCGGCCAACCTGGCTGGCAACGCGGCCCTGTCGGTGCCGTGCGGCCTGGCCGCGGAGGACGGGCTGCCGGTCGGCCTGCAGATCATGGCGCCGGTGCTGGCCGACGACCGCTGCTACCGGGTGGCGGCCGCGGTGGAGACCGCGCTGGACTCGCGGCGCGGCGCGCCGCTGCTGGCTGGCGCGCACGGCCTGGACACAGGAGATCCCTCATGAGCGTGCGGACAGTGGCCGACGTGGTCCCGTTCGAGGACGCGGTGGCCCGGTACGACCCGGTCATCGGCCTGGAGACGCACGTCGAACTGGGCACCGTGACCAAGATGTTCTGCGGCTGCCCCAACCGGTTCGGCGGCGAGCCCAACTCGCTGGTCTGCCCAGTCTGCCTGGGCCTGCCCGGGTCGCTGCCGGTGATCAACCGGGCGGCCATCGAGTACGCCATCCGGATCGGGCTGGCGCTGAACTGCTCGATCGCCAGCTGGTGCCGGTTCGCCCGGAAGAACTACTTCTATCCGGACATGCCGAAGAACTACCAGATCTCGCAGTACGACGAGCCGCTGTGTACCGACGGCTGGCTGGACGTGACCGTGCACGACACCCCGGACGGGCAGCCCCGGGCGGTGCGGGTGGAGATCGAGCGGGTGCACCTGGAAGAGGACACCGGCAAGTCGATGCACATGGGCGGCTCGACCGGGCGGATCCACGGCGCGGACTACTCGCTGGTCGACTACAACCGGGCCGGCATCCCGCTGGTGGAGATCGTCACCAAGCCGGTGACCGGCACCGGGGAACTGGCCCCGGCGGCGGCCCGCGCCTACGTGACGCAGCTGCGCGACCTGCTGCGCGCCCTGGACGTGTCCGACGTGCGGATGGAGGAAGGCTCGCTGCGCTGCGACGTGAACACGTCGCTCGCGCCCACGGGCGCCACCGAGTTCGGCACCCGGACCGAGACCAAGAACGTCAACTCGCTCCGCTCGGTGGAGCGCGCGGTCCGCTACGAGATCGAGCGGCAGGCCGCGGTGCTGGACGCCGGGCAGCGGGTGACCCAGGAGACCCGGCACTTCCAGGAGTCCACCGGCACCACATCGCCGGGCCGGAGCAAGGAAGAAGCCCAGGACTACCGGTACTTCCCCGAGCCTGACCTGGTACCGCTGGCCCCGCCGGCCGACTGGGTGGCGGAGATCGGCGCCCACCTCCCGGAACTGCCCGCGGCCCGGCAGGCCCGGCTGCAGGCGGAGTGGGGCCTGTCCGATCAGGACATGTCCGCGCTGCACAACGCCGGTGCGCTGGACGTGGTGGCCGAGACGGTCGCGGCCGGCGCGTCGCCCGCGGACGCCCGCAAGTGGTGGCTTGGCGAACTGGCCCGGACCGCCAACGACTCGGGCACCGACCTGACCGGCCTGCCGATCACGCCGGCCGACGTGGCCCGGGTGAGCGCCCTGGCCGAGTCGGGCGCGCTGACCGACCGGCTGGCCCGGCAGGTGATCGAGGGCGTGCTGGCCGGCGAGGGCACCCCGGACCAGGTAGTGGCCAGCCGCGGCCTGGCCGTGGTGAGCGACGACGCGGCGCTGGCCGCCGCCGTGGACGAGGCCATCGCGGCCAACCCCAGCGTGGCCGAGAAGATCCGCGGCGGCAAGGTCGCCGCGGCCGGCGCGCTGGTCGGCGCCGTGATGAAGGCGACCCAGGGCAAGGCCGACGCCAGCCGGGTCAAGCAGCTCATCCTGGACCGGCTCGGCCAGGCATGAACGGCCAACGGCGGGGGACGGCGTGATGGACCGGCCCGTGACGTTCATCAGCCGGGTGCGGCTGCGGAACTACAAGAGCATCGCCGAGTGCGATGTGGGGCTTGGGCCACTCACCATCCTGGTGGGGCCAAACGGCAGTGGCAAGAGCAACTTTCTCGACGCCCTGGCCTTCCTGGCCCGCGCGGTGGCAACCAGTCCCCAGGAGGCCATTGATGAGCGTGGCGGTCTAGGTGAAACCCTGCGTCGGGTTCCCGGCCCCACCGACAAGTTCAGCCTGTACATAGAGTTCAGCTTCACTGACGGCGTAGAGAAGCAAACCGGTAGTTACGGGATAGAAATCGCCCGTGGATCTGCTGAGTCAGCTTCATTCATAGTGACGCATGAGGAGTGTGCTCTTACATCACCTCGTGGGCATGCGCGCTATGAAGCGAACGCGGGCCTGGTGCGGGACTTCGCCCGCCGCCAGTCCACCCCCACAGAGGTGGCGATCGAGCCGGACCAGCTCTACCTCCAGGTCGCACGGACGCAAAAGAGCTTCGCCCAGATGTACCGCCTCCTGCGCGACATGCACTTCTACAACTTTTCCCTCGATGTGCTCCGGAGTCTCCAGCCTGTGGCTGCACAGGCTGTGCTAGGCCAGCGTGGCGAACATATTGGTGATGTCCTGGATGCGCTCGAAGACAGGCGTCCCCAGTACAAACAGCGGTTGGACGCGTATCTCCGAGGCATCGTTCCGGACGCGACAGGAATTGATCCGTGGTTCGCAGGACAGTACTCCGCCATCAAGCTGCGCTCTCCAACTGGTCTGGACGGCCGCGACGTGGTTTTCGATCCCATTGGCATCTCGGACGGTACGGTCCGGGCTGTCGGCGTGCTTGCTGCCCTCTTCCAGATACCGGTGGTTGACGGCCGGGTTCCGGTCGTGGGGATCGAGGAACCAGAGATTGCTCTGCATCCGGCTGCTGCTGGAGTGCTTTTCGATGCGCTCACTGAGGCCAGTCAGCATGTTCAGGTAGTCGCTACCAGTCAGAGTCCAGACTTGCTGGATCGTGAAGATCTTGATGTCTCAACTGTCCGCGCGGTGAGTATGCGGCGCGGGCTCACTGTCATCGGCGAGATAGATGCCGCCAGTCGGCAGATCGTCCGGGACAAGCTGTACACGCTGGGCGAGCTGATGCGGAGTAACCAACTGGTGCCCGATTCGCTCAGCAACGGGTCCGGGATGCGGCCGGAGGCCTGAGGATGGCTGCGGGCCGGCTGACCATCGCGTGCGTCACAGAGGGGCATGGTGAGGTCAAGGCCCTGCCTAAGCTTCTGCACCGCATCGCACTCGACCACGAAGTCTGGAGCCTGGACGTGCTTGAGCCGTGGCGACGGAACAGGGGCAGCCTGGTCGCTCCTGGCGGCCTGGAGAAGGCGGTGCAGGCGATGGCGCTCCGGGTCGGGTCAACGGCTGGTGGTGTCCTGGTGCTTATCGACGCGGACGACGACTGTCCTGCGGAACTCGGCCCGGCGCTGCTCGGCCGAGCCAGGCAGGCCCGCTCCGATATCCCCGTGAGCGTGGTGCTCGCGAACCGGGAGTTTGAAGCGTGGTTTCTGGCCGCAGCACCGTCGCTCGCAGGGCATTGTGGCCTCGGCGAGGCGGAGGCTCCCGCTGACCCGGAGCAGATTCGAGGGGCCAAGGAGTGGCTCACGGATAGGCGGACCGACGGTGGCAAATACAGTCCCACCGTGGACCAGGCCGCGCTGGCTTCTCGCTTCGACATGAAGATGGCGCGGGTGGGTTCGCCGTCGTTTGACAAGTTCTGCCGGGAGGTCGAGGTGCTGCTCGGCATGGGCCCAGGGGAGCAAGGATGACCCTGGTATGGGTGCCGGTGGCGGACATCGCCGCCGCGCTGGACGGGCTGCCCGGTGCCCCCGAGGTCGAGGTGGTGGTCCCCGATGGTGCCGGGCTGCCCGCCAGCGCCGGCCAGGTCGAGTTCTACGTGCCGCCGTTCTTCCCGGCCCAGCCCGCCATCGCGGCCATCAGCCAGCTGCCCAAGCTGGCGGTGGTGCAGGCGCTGACCGCGGGCGTGGACCGGCTGCGGCCGGCCGTCCCGCCCGGGGTCACCCTGTGCAACGCGCGCGGGGTGCACGACGCCAGCACGGCGGAGTGGGTGGTCGGCGCGATGCTGGCCGCGCTGCGCGAGTTCCCGTTCTTCGCCCGGGAGCAGGCGGCCCAGCGGTGGAGCTACCACTTCACCGACTGCCTGGCCGGCCAGACCGTGCTCATCGTCGGGTACGGCTCGATCGGCGCGGCGGTGGAGCGGCGGCTGGCCGGCTTCGAGGTGACGGTGCTCCGGGTGGCCCGGTCCGCCCGCGACGGCGTGGCCCCGGTCAGCGACCTGCCCGGGCTGCTGCCCACGGCCGACGTGGTCGTGCTGCTCGCCCCCGGGACGGCGGAGACCGTCGGCATGGTGGACGCGGCCTTCCTGGCCCGGATGAAGGACGGCGCGCTGCTGGTCAACGCGGCCCGTGGCACGCTGGCGGTGACCGACGCGCTCGTCGCGGAGGCGCGCCAGGGCCGGCTGCGGATGGCGCTGGACGTGACCGACCCGGAGCCGCTGCCGGCCGGCCATCCGCTCTGGGATCTGCCGGGTGTGTTCATCACCCCGCACGAGGGCGCGTCCACCCCGGTGTCCGTGGCGCGCATGGCGGCCTACGTCCGGGACCAGGCGGAGCGGTTCATCACCGGCCAGCCGCTGCGGAATGTCATCGCGGGCAGTTACTGACCGCACGCGATTCAGCACCAGATGACGCCCGCTGGACGCTCTTCCTCAATCGAAGTGTGACCTAAGGGCCCTAAAGTGAGCACGATCGTGAAGTGACGATGACCGCGATTAGCCCATTCGCGGCTCCCGCAGCGCATCCTGTGGGCGTCCAGTTTTGCCCTGGTAGCCGACCGCCGTAGCTCGGTTCCCCGGGAACGCCAGCCCGGGGCTCACAAGGCTCCGCTGGCCCAGCATCGGCGGCGGACGCGGTGGAAGGAGACTCGGTGCCCCCGCAAGCATCGGGTGGCCTGCGATGAGCCTGGGCGCAGAAGCGGTTACCGCGGCGGTAGCGCTGGCCGCTGCGGCCAGCCTGTGGCGTGGCGCCGACCGGCACGCAGGTCCCGTCCGGCACGGATACTGGCTGCTGGCGGTGGCCGCGTTGCTGGCTGGCCTCGGCGCGATCGGCCAGCAGGCGCTGGCCAACGCGACCGCGGGCGCGGCCCTCCCGCTCACGCTGGCCGACCTGCCCGGGCTGCTCGCGCTGCCCACCCTGGTGGCGGGCGTGGCCAGCCTGCGCTCGCGGCGCGAAACCGCGCGGCACCCGCTGGCCCAGCGCCCCGGCCGGCTCGGGGCCACGCTGGCGCTCGGCGCCGACGCCTACGTGCTGAGCTGCGCGCTGTTCATCATCGGCTGGATCACGGTATTCAGCGCCGCGTACACGCGGTCCGGCGACGACCCGGGCGTGTTCGCCGGCGAGCTCATCCACCCGCTGGCCGACCTGCTGGTGCTGGGGGGCCTGCTGCCGCTCGCGGTGGCGGCCGGGCGGCGCGGCGTGGCGCCGTTGCTCGCGTTGCTCGCGATCACGCTGAGCGACGCGCTGGCTGTGGGCGCCCGGGTCACCAATGGGCACCCGGGCACCGCGGCTCAGCTGTTGCTGATCGCCGGGCTGTGCCTGCTGGGCAGCGCGCCGTGGCTGGACACCACGGACGCCGGGCACCAGGAAGCCCGCGAGTTCCCCGCGGCCGGGCTGCACGCCACGACGGCTATCGCCGCGGTGGCCGCCGCGCTGGCCGCGCTGGTGGTGATCGGCGCGGCGCTGGCCGGCGGCCCGGTGGCGCGGCCGGTGCTGGCCGTGGCCGGCGGCACCGCGCTGCTGGCGCTGACCGGCCGGATCATCATTCTGGTGCACCGGGACAGCGTGCGATCCCGGCTCTGGCAGGAGTCGGGCCAGCAGTTCCGCGAGCTGGCCGACCGGACCAGCGACGCCGTGCTGGTTTGCGACTACTCCGGCCGGATCAGCTACGCCAGCCCCGCGGTGCGCGACTACGGGTATCCGCCGGAAAGCCTGGACGGGATGATGCTGGCCGACCTGGTGCACCCGGAGGACCAGCCGGACGGGCTGCGCGCGGTCCGCGAGGCGGCCACCGAGCCGGCCACCCAGATCCGGTACTCCTGCCGGATCCGGGCCGCCGACGGCACCTGGCGGTACGTGGAAGCGACCATGTCCAGGCACCGCAGCCAGGGCGCGCCGGACCGGCTGCTGGTCACCGCGCGGGACGTGAGCGATCTGGTCGCGCTGCGCCGGCAGATCGCGCAGCTGACCTACCACGACGGGCTGACCGGGCTGCCCAACCGGGCCTACCTGGAGGACCGGGCGCGGGAAGCGCTCAGCCTGGGCCGCCTCGGCGCGGCCCAGCTTCCCGAGGAGGCAGGGGCCGCCGGGGAGGAGCCGGGCCTGGCCGGCGTCATCCTGGTCGACCTGGACGGCTTCACCGGGGTGAACGACATGGCCGGGCCGAGCGCGGGCGACCTGGTGCTGGCCCAGGTGGCGCGCAGGCTGCGCGCGGTCGTGCCGCCGCGGGGCACGGTCGCGCGGTGGGGCGGCGATGAGTTCGCGGTCCTGGTCACCGGGGCGGCCAGGACCCAGGAAATCACCGAGCTGGCGGAACGGATCCTGGCCAGCCTGGCGGCCGAGCCGTACCGGGCCGCCGACCGGGCCGTCGCGCTGTCCGCCAGCGTCGGCGTGGCCCTGGCCGACGGCAGCCCGGCCGGCGACGTCTGGCGCAACGCCGCCGCCGCGGTGTCCAAGGCCAAGGAGGCCGGCGGCGGGCGGTTGGAGGTCTTCGCGCCGCTGCCACACGCCGACGTGCGCCGCCGCCTGCAGCTGGCCGGGCAGCTGAGCCAGGCCCTGGCCGACGGCCAGCTGGAGCTGGAGTACCTGCCCATGGCCGACCTGGCCAGCTCGCGCGTCATCGGGGTGACCGCGCTGCCGCGCTGGCGCCGCGCCGGGACGGACGTGCCGCGCGATGAGTTCCTCGACGTCGCGGAGACCTCCCGGGTGATCGTCGAGCTGGGCGACTGGATGCTGCGCGAGTCGTGCGCCCGGGCGGCCGGCTGGTGGCACACCGGCTGGGAGGCCAGCGTCTGGCTGCGCTGCTCACCGCGGCAGGTCCGGGCCACCCGGTTCACCGAGTCGGTGCTGGAGGCGCTGTCCGGCAGTGGCCTCGCGCCGCGGGCGCTGATCCTGGAGGTGGCCTGGCCGGTGCTGGCCGAGGGCGGCGACGTGGTGCTGCGCGGGCTCGCCGAGCTGCGGGAGCGCGGCATCCGGCTGGCCATGGACGCGTCCAGCGCCGACACCGTCGCGCTGGCCCGGCTCGGCCGGCTGCCGGTGGACATGATCAGAGTCGGCCCCGGCCTGGTGGCCGGCCTGGGGGTGCGCGCCGCGGCCGAGACGCTGATCCGGGCCATCGTCCGGGTCGGCCGGGACCTGGACATCGAGGTGGTGGCGGACGGGATCGACCGGGCCGAGCAGCGGGACCTGCTCACCGCGATGGGCTGTGCGATCGGCATGGGCGCTTTCCTGGCCGGGCCGCTGCCGCCGGGCAGCGTGCGGAGCCTGGCCACGGGCAGCGACCGGACGGGCAGGGAGCCCCCTTTCGGCGGCGCGATCTCGCCAGCTGAGACGAATGTGCTCTCAAGTTGACGTCAGCCCCGGACTGGGCCAGAGTGATACCCGTGTCAAGGACCATGGTTCTCGTACTCAGCGGGCGCGCCAGTAGCTGACTTAACCGGCTACCAGCGCGCCACCCTCGTTCGCCGTACGGCGTCGAGGGTTTTTTGTTGCCCGGCACCTACCCAGCGCAGACGAGGAAACTTGCGATGACCGACCAGACGACCGCGGCCACCCCCGGTCCCGGGGCAGGCCCACCCCGGAAAGGCGGCGGACCGTCACCGCGTGACCTGGCCACCCGGGCCGCGTCCCCTTCGGCGCCCCGTCCGGCTGCGCCGGACTCGGCGCCGAGCGCCGATCGGGGGGCTCCGGGGGGTCGCCCCCCCGGGTCAGCGCCGGGCGATCGGGGGGTTCCGGGGGGTCGCCCCCCCGGGCCAGCAGAGCCCAGGGAGCCCGAGCCCGGGCCGGCCGCCGGGATCCAGATGTCCGGGGCGGCCGCCCTGGTCGCCGCCCTGGAGCGGCTCGGCGTGGACGTCGTGTTCGGCATCCCCGGCGGCGCCATCCTGCCGCTGTACGACCCGCTGTTCGACTCGCCCAGCGTCCGGCACATCCTGGTCCGGCACGAGCAGGGGGCCGGGCACGCCGCTGCCGGTTACGCCCAGGTGACCGGCCGGCCCGGGGTGTGCATGGCCACGTCGGGCCCGGGCGCCACCAACCTGGTCACCCCGCTGGCCGACGCGTACATGGACTCGGTGCCGGTGGTCGCGATCACCGGCCAGGTGCCGAGCAGCCTGATCGGCACCGACGGGTTCCAGGAAGCCGACATCTCTGGCATCACCCTGCCCGTCACCAAGCACAACTTCCTGGTCACGGACGCGGCCGACATCGCCCGCACGGTGGCTGAGGCGTTCCACGTGGCGTCCACCGGGCGGCCCGGGCCGGTGCTGGTGGACGTGGCCAAGGACGCGCTCCAGGCGAGCACCGAGTTCCGCTGGCCGCCCACGTTCGACCTGCCCGGCTACCACCCGGTGACCAGGCCGCACTCCCGGCAGGTGCGGGAGGCGGCCCGGCTGATGGCCGGGGCCAGCCGCCCGGTGCTGTACGTGGGCGGCGGCGTGCTCAAGGCCGGGGCCAGCCCGGCCCTGCTGGAACTGGCCGAGCTGACCGGCATCCCGGTGGTCACCACGCTGATGGCCCGGGGTGGCTTCCCCAGCAGCCACCGGCAGAACCTGGGCATGCCGGGCATGCACGGCACGGTGGCCGCGGTCGGTGCGCTGCAGAAGTCGGACCTGCTCATCACGCTCGGCGCCCGCTTCGACGACCGGGTGACCGGGAAGCTGGACAGCTTCGCCCCCGGCGCCGCGGTGGTGCACGCGGACATCGACCCGGCGGAGATCTCCAAGAACCGGCGCGCGGACGTGCCCATCGTGGGCGACTGCCGCGAGGTGATCACCGAGCTGATCACCGCGGTCAGCGCCGAGTACCAGGCCGGCCACCGCCCGGACCTGACCGCCTGGTGGTCCCAGCTGGACGCCTGGCGCAGCACCTACCCGCTCGGCTACGACCAGCCCGCGGACGGCTCTCTGGCACCGCAGTACGTGATCGAGCGGATCGGCGAGATCGCCGGCCCGGACGCCGTCTACGTGGCCGGGGTGGGCCAGCACCAGATGTGGGCCGCCCAGTTCATCGGGCACGAGCGGCCCGGTCACTGGCTCAACTCCGGCGGTCTCGGCACGATGGGCTACGCGGTGCCCGCGGCCATGGGGGCCAAGGTGGGCAGCCCAGCCGCCTGCGTCTGGGCCATCGACGGCGACGGCTGCTTCCAGATGACCAACCAGGAACTGGCCACCTGCGCGGTGGAGGGCATCCCGGTCAAGATCGCCATCATCAACAACGGCAACCTCGGCATGGTCCGCCAGTGGCAGACGCTGTTCTACAACGAGCGGTACTCCAACACCGACCTGGACAAGGTGGCCCAGACCTACGACGAGGCGCTCAGCCGGGAGCAGGCCCCGCGCCGGGACCCGGCGTCGGGCGGCGGGACGCGCATCCCGGACTTCGTCAAGCTGGCCGAGGCCTACGGCTGCGCCGGCCTGCGCTGCGAGGACACGGCCAGCGTGGACGCGGTGATCGAGGAAGCCATGAAGATCAACGACCGGCCGGTGGTGGTCAACTTCATCGTGCACCGCGACGCCATGGTGTGGCCCATGGTGGCCGCCGGCACCAGCAACGACGACATCATCGTGGCGCGGAACATGGCGCCGGACTGGGATGTGACCGAATGAGCCAGGGACTGGCCCGGCTGCGCGATCAGGAGCCGACGATGAACAGGCACACGCTGTCTGTGCTGGTGGAGAACAAGCCAGGCGTCCTCGTCCGGATCGCCGGCTTGTTCTCCCGGCGTGGGTTCAACATCGACTCGCTCGCGGTCGGGCCCACCGAGCACCCCGAGATCTCCCGGATGACCATCGTGGTGGACTGCGCGGACCACCCGCTGGAACAGGTGACCAAGCAGCTGAACAAGCTGATCAACGTGCTCAAGATCGTTGAGCTGGAGTCGGCCGCGTCGGTACAGCGTGAGCTGCTGCTCATCAAGGTGCGCGCCGACCTGGAGAGCAGGTCGCGCGTGCTGGAGACCGTGACGCTGTTCCGTGCCAAGGTGGTCAACGTGGCGCAGGACGCGGTCACCGTCGAGGCGACCGGCAACCGGGACAAGCTGGACGCCCTGATCCGGGTGCTCGAGCCGTTCGGGATCAAGGAACTCGTCCAGTCGGGCATGGTCGCGCTCGGCCGGGGCGGCCGGTCGATCACCGACCGGGCGCTCCGCCCGGTGGACCGCGCGGCCCAGTAAGCAAGAAGCGAACAGAAGGCAGGCAATGGCAGACATCTTCTACGACGACGGTGCCGACCTCAGCGTCATCCAGGGCAGGCACGTGGCCGTCCTGGGCTACGGCAGCCAGGGGCACGCGCACGCGCTGTCGCTGCGCGACTCCGGGGTGGACGTCCGGGTCGGGCTGCCCGACGGCTCCCGCAGCCGGGAGAGCGCGGCCAACGAGGGGCTGCGGGTGCTCACCCCGCAGGATGCATGCGAAGAGGCAGACCTGATCATGGTCCTGGCCCCTGATCACGTGCAGCGCGCGCTGTACGCGGAGGCCATCGAGCCCAGCCTGGTGGACGGCGACGCGCTGTTCTTCGCGCACGGGCTGAACATCCGCTACCGGCTCATCCAGCCGCCGGCTGGGGTTGACGTGTGTATGGTCGCCCCCAAGGGCCCCGGCCACCTGGTCCGCCGCCAGTTCGCCGAAGGGCGCGGCGTGCCGGTGCTGGTGGCGGTGGAGCAGGACGCCACCGGGAACGCGTGGCCGCTCACCCTGGCCTACGCCAAGGCCATCGGCGGCACCCGGGCCGGCGCGCTGGTCACCACGTTCGCCGAGGAGACCGAGACCGATCTGTTCGGTGAGCAGGCGGTGCTCTGCGGCGGCGTCTCCGAGCTCATCAAGGCCGGGTTCGACACCCTGGTCGAGGCGGGCTACCAGCCGGAGATCGCCTACTTCGAGTGCCTGCACGAGATGAAGCTGATCGTGGACCTGATGTACGAGGGCGGCATCTCCAAGATGTACTGGTCGGTGTCGGACACCGCGGAGTTCGGCGGCTACACCCGGGGTCCGCGGCTGGTCAACGAGCGGAGCCGGGAGGAGATGCGGCGGATCCTCGCCGAGGTCCGCGACGGCACGTTCACCCGGGAACTCATCGAGGAGTTCGACTCGGGCCGGCCGAACTTCCTGAAGCGGCGGGAGGCCTCCCGCGCGGACCAGATCGAGCAGGTCGGGGCCCAGTTGCGGCCGCTGATGAGCTGGCTCGACTCGGCCGATGACGCGGGCGGGTCCTGAACCGTCGTCGGGGGCGCTGGCGACAGTCCCGGGGCACATGCACCCGGCCCGGGACTGGCGCCAGCCCATCGCCAGCAGGCCGGCGCCCGGCAGCCGGCCAGCCGGGGAGCGCACGGCGGTTTGTTTCGTGAACGCTTTCACAAGCTTCGCTAGACTGAGCGTGAAGCTGACCGACACGAGGGGCCACCGCCGTGCCTGCACCTGTCGTACTCATCGCTGAGGAACTGTCGCCGGCCGCCATCGCCCAGCTCGAAGCCGACTTCGACGTCCGCCAGGTGGACGGCACGGACCGCGCGGCGCTGCTGGCGGCGCTGGCCGCGGCTGACGCGATCATCGTGCGCAGCGCTACCCAGGTCAACGCCGCCGCGCTGGCGCACGCGCCCCGGCTCCAGGTGGTCGCCCGGGCCGGTGTCGGCCTGGACAACGTGGACGTCGAGGCGGCCACCCGGGCGGGCGTCATGGTGGTGAACGCGCCCACCTCGAACATCGTCAGCGCGGCCGAGCACGCGGTCGGCCTGCTGCTCGCGGTGGCGCGGAACGTGCCGCAGGCGGCGGCGTCGCTGCGCGACGGCCAGTGGCGCCGGTCCGCCTTCACCGGCGTGGAACTGAACGGCAAGGTGGCCGGGATCCTCGGGCTGGGCCGGATCGGGGTGCTGGTCGCGGAGCGGCTGACCGCGTTCGGCATGCGGGTGATCGCCTACGACCCGTACGTGCCCGCGGCCCGGGCCGCCCAGGTCGGCGTGCGGCTGACCAGCCTGGACGAGCTGCTGGCCGAGGCCGACTTCATCACCGTGCACCTGCCCAGGAACGCGGAGACGGCCGGCCTGATCGGGGACCGGGAACTGCACCTGGTCAAGCCGTCCGTGCGCATCGTGAACGCGGCGCGCGGCGGCATCGTGGACGAGCACGCGCTGGCCCTCGCGCTGAAGGAAGGCCGGGTGGCCGGGGCCGGCATCGACGTGTTCGTGGCCGAGCCCGCCACCGGCAACCCGCTGCTGGAGTTCCCGTCCGTGGTGGGCACCCCGCACCTGGGCGCCAGCACGGCGGAGGCCCAGGAGAAGGCGGGTACCCAGGTGGCCCGGTCGGTGCGGCTCGCGCTGGCCGGCGAGTTCGTGCCGGACGCGGTCAACGTGCAGGGCGGCGCGGTCCATGAAGACGTCAAGCCAGGCCTGCCGTTGGCCGAGAAACTGGGCCGGATCTTCACCGCGCTGGCCGGCGGGATGGCCGCGCGGATCGATGTGGAGGTGCGCGGCGAGATCGCCGCGCACGACGTCCGGGTGCTCCAGCTGGCCGCGCTCAAGGGCGTGTTCGCCGATGTGGTGGAGGACCCGGTGACCTACGTGAACGCGCCGCTGCTCGCGGTGGACCGCGGGGTCGAGGTCAGCCTGGTCACCGAGGCGGACAGCCCGGACTGGCGGAACCTGGTCACGCTGCGCGGCATCATGCCGGATGGCCAGGTGGTATCGGTCGGCGGCACGCTCAGCGGGCGGCGGCAGCTGGAGAAGCTGGTCGAGGTCAACGGGTTCGACATGGAGATCGCGCCCGCCGCGCACATGTCCTTCCTCACCTACACCGACCGGCCCGGCGTCGTGGGCACGGTGGGCCAGATCCTGGGCAGCGAGGGCATCAACATCGCGGGGATGCAGGTGTGCCGGGATGCCCGCGGCGGGCATGCGCTCATCGTGCTGACTGTCGATTCGGCCATCCCGGCCGTCGTGCTGGATGACATCGCGTCCACCATCGGCGCCGTGGTCGGCCGGACCGTGGACCTGGACGAGCACTAGACCCCGGCTGCGGCGAGCGGATCTGTCTCAGTATGAGAGACGGATCTGGGGGCCGGGCGACAACCGGCCGGCAAGGTACTAGGATGACCAACAATATGCGGCGCTTCGTATCCATCTTTAGCGGCCGTAGCGGGGCCTGACAGGGCAGGCCGGCCACCCGCTGCGGGTTGTGGTGCTGGCCGTAAGCCCGCCCCAGGAGTCTCATCCTGCGCGAGCCCGCCTGGGCGGCCGGGGTGAGCAGCCAGCCTCGTCAGGAGTCCCAGCCGTGTATGACATGTACCCGTGGAATCAGCCCCCGCCATCACCCCGCCCAGTCCCCCCTGGGCCGGCCAAGCAGGCCCTGCAGATGGCCCTGGACCGGCGGGACAACGGCGCAGCGTCCCCGGCCGCGGACGACCAGTAAGGTACGCGCATGGCATCTTCTGCGATCAAGCTCGCGGTGATCGGCGGCGACGGCATCGGCCCCGAAGTCGTCGCCGAGGCCCTCAAGGTTCTCCAGGCCGCGGGCATCTCCGTTGACGCGACTAGTTACGATCTCGGCGCGCAGCGCTGGCACCGGACCGGGGAGACGCTGCCCGATTCCGTGCTGGCCGAGATCAGCGGCCAGGACGCGATCCTGCTCGGCGCCGTCGGCGACCCCACCGTGCCGAGTGGGGTGCTGGAGCGCGGGCTGCTGCTCCGGCTCCGCTTCGAACTCGATCACTACGTTAACCTGCGCCCGGTCCGGCTCTACCCCGGCGTGGTCACCCCGCTGGCCAGCGTCCGGCCCGAGGCGGTCAACATGCTGGTCGTGCGGGAGGGCACCGAAGGCCCGTACGCTGGGGCCGGCGGCGTGCTGCGCAAGGGCACCCCGGACGAGGTCGCCACCCAGGAGAGCCTGAACACCGCGTTCGGCGTGCGCCGGGTGGTCCGGTACGCGTTCGAGCGGGCCGCCGAGCGGCCGCGGCGGCAGCTCACCCTGGTGCACAAGACCAACGTGCTGGCGTACGCCGGGGACCTGTGGCAGCGGACCGTGGACGCCATCGCCGAGGAGTTCCCCGCGATCGGCGTGGACTACTGCCACGTGGACGCGGCGTCGATGTTCTTCGTGACCCAGCCGGAGCGCTTCGACGTGGTGGTGACCGACAACCTGTTCGGCGACATCCTGACCGACCTGGGCGCCGCGGTGGCCGGCGGCATCGGGATGGCGGCCAGCGGGAATATCAACCCCGAGCGGACCGCGCCGAGCATGTTCGAGCCGGTGCACGGCAGCGCGCCGGACATCGCGGGCAAGCAGAAGGCCGACCCCACGGCGGCGATCCTGTCCGCGGCCATGCTCTGCGAGCACCTCGGGCGGTCCGCCGAGGCGGCCCGCATCGAGCAGGCCGTGGCCGACGACCTGGTCGAGCGGCAGGGGGCCTGGGCGGCCCGGGTCACCCCGGAGATCGGCGACGACATCGCCGCCCGGGTAGCCGGGTAGGCGGATACGAACGGCCGGGCGAGGAGGCCCGGCCGGGGCAGCCCGGGTTGAGCCGGGCCAGAGGAAGGACCTGTGATGACGGCAAGCCTGAACACCGAGATCGCTTTTGCTGGCCGCGCCAGCGCCGATCCCGTTCCCGCGCCGGAACGTGACCGGATCCTGGCCAACCCGGGGTTCGGCGAGGTATTTACCGATCACATGGTCACCCTGCGCTGGACGGCGGACCAGGGCTGGCACGACGGCGTCCTGCAGCCGTACGGGCCGCTCATGCTGGAGCCGGCCACCGCGGTGTTCCACTACGCCCAGGAGATCTTCGAGGGGCTGAAGGCCTACCGGCAGGGCGCGGGGCCGATCGTGGCGTTCCGGCCGCAGGCCAACGCGGCCCGGTTCAACCGGTCGGCCGCCCGGCTGGCCATGCCGGAACTGCCCGAGCCGGCGTTCCTGCGGTCGATCGAGCTGCTGGTCAGCCAGGATCGTGACTGGGTCCCGGCGGCCGACGGGCACAGCCTGTACCTGCGCCCGTTCATGATCGCGACGCAGCGCGGGCTGGGCGTGAACCGGCCGTCCCAGGAGTACCAGTACACGGTCATCGCGTCGCCCGCGGGGGCCTACTTCACCGGCGGCATCCGGCCGGTCTCGGTGTGGCTGTCGCACGAATACACCCGCGCGGCGCCCGGCGGCACCGGGGAGGCCAAGTGCGGCGGCAACTACGCGGCCGCGTTCGCCGGGCAGCTCCAGGCCACCGCCTCCGGCTGCGACCAGGTGGTCTGGCTGGACGCGGTGGAGCACCGGTGGGTCGAGGAAATGGGCGGGATGAACCTGTTCTTCGTCTACGGCTCCGGGCCGCAGGCGCGGATCATGACGCCGGCGCTGACCGGGACCCTGCTGCCCGGCATCACCCGGGACTCGCTGCTCACGCTCGGCCCGGATCTCGGCTTCCGCACCGAGGAGGGCAAGATCTCCGCGGACCAGTGGGCGGCTGAGTGTGCCTCCGGCGAACTCACCGAGGTGTTCGCGTGCGGGACGGCGGCGGTGATCACGCCGGTCGGCAAGGTCAAGAGCGCCACCGGCGAGTGGATCATCGGTGACGGCACCCCCGGCCCGGTGACCATGCGGCTGCGCGAGGAGCTCGTCGGCATCCAGTACGGCCACCGTCCCGACCCGCACGGCTGGGTCTACAAGATCTGCTGACCGTTTGGCGGCGGCCCTGGCTACGTGATCAAACGATTGCTGTCGCTCTGGCGACAGCAATCGTTTGATCACCACCGCCGATCTTGGGACAAGAGGGCAAGTACCCGCTGGGGTGTGGCACACTGGGGGTATGACGTCCGGCCGGCTCATTATCGGCAGGCGCGTCGGCTAACAGCAGGACAGCCGACGCGCAGACCTCTCGCATGCCGCGAGGGGTCTTTTGTTTTGTGCCCACACCCACGACAGAGACGGACCAGGTCAATGCCTGACGACGAATTCCACGTCTACGACACCACGCTGCGGGACGGCGCCCAGCAGGAAGGGCTGACCCTCACCGTCGCCGACAAGCTGGCCATCGCCCGGCGGCTGGATGAGTTCGGCGTCGGCTTCATCGAGGGTGGCTGGCCCGGCGCGATCCCCAAGGACACCGAGTTCTTCCGGCGGGCCCGGACCGAACTAGACCTCCGGCACGCGCACCTCGCCGCGTTCGGCGCGACCCGCCGGCCCGGCGTGCAGGCGGCCGACGACCCCCAGGTCGCCGCGCTGCGCGAGTCCGGGGCGCCGGTCGTGACTCTTGTCGCCAAGAGTCACGACCGGCATGTCCGGCTGGCCCTGCGGACCACGCTGGAGGAGAACCTGGCGATGATCCGGGACACGGTCAGCCACCTGCGGGCCGAGGGGCAGCGGGTGTTCCTGGATGCGGAGCACTTCTTCGACGGGTACCGGTCGGATCCGGCTTACGCGCTCGAGGTGGTGCGGACCGCGGCCGAGGCCGGGGCGGACGTGGTCGCGCTGTGCGACACCAACGGCGGGATGCTGCCCGGCGAGCTCGGCGACGCGGTCAGCGCGGTGGCGGCGGCTACCGGCGCGCGGCTGGGCATCCACTGCCATGACGACACCGCGTGCGCGGTGGCCAACAGCCTGGTCGCGGTGGACGCCGGGGTCAGCCACGTGCAGGGCTGCGCCAACGGGTACGGGGAGCGGGCGGGCAACGCCAACCTGTTCAGCGTGGTGGCCGGGCTGCAGCTGAAGAAGGGCCGGGTGGTGCTGCCCGACGGCTGCCTGGCCGAGATGAGCCGGGTGGCCCACGCGATCAGCGAGGTCACCAACGTCACGCCGAGCACCCACCAGCCCTACGTGGGCTTCTCCGCGTTCGCGCACAAGGCCGGGCTGCACGCCTCGGCGGTCAAGGTGGACCCGATGCTGTACCAGCACGTCAACCCGGTGCTGGTCGGCAACGACATGCGGATGCTGGTGTCGGACATGGCCGGCCGCGCGTCGGTGGAGATCAAGGGCAAGCAGCTCGGCTACGACCTGTCCGGCGAGAAGGGCACCGTCGGCCGGGTGGTCAGCCGGGTGAAGGAGATGGAGGCCCGCGGCTACACGTTCGAGGCCGCCGACGCCTCGTTCGAGCTGCTGCTGCGCGACGAGCTGGCGGGCGCGCAGCTCCGCCACTTCCAGGTGGAATCCTGGCGGGTCATCGTCGAGCAGCGGCCGGGCGGCGAGGTGATCAGCGAGGCCACCGTCAAGCTGCACGCCAAGGGCGAGCGGATCGTCGCCACCGGCGAGGGCAACGGGCCGGTCAACTCGCTGGACAAGGCGCTGCGGCTGGCCCTGGAACGGCTCTATCCCGAACTGGCCATGCTGGAGCTGGCCGACTACAAGGTGCGCATCGTGGAGGGCTCGCACGGCACCGGGGCGGTCACCCGGGTGCTCATCGAGTCCAGCGACGGTACCGGGGCGGCCGACGGGACGTGGAGCACCGTGGGGGTGGATGAAAATATCATCGCCGCGTCCTGGCACGCCCTGGAGGAAGCGGTCAGCTTCGCCCTGCTCCGGGCGGGCTACCAGCCGGTATAGTGCGGGCCTGCCCGGCGCGTCACGGCTGGACCGGCCGGTGCTCAGCGGAACGGATCCTGGCCGGTCGGCCGGATCACGATCTCGCTGACGTCCACCCCGGCGGGCTGGCTGACCGCGTACAGCACGGCCCGGGCGACGTCGGCCGGCGCCAGCTTCGGGTCGGCCTCCCGGCCCGGGCTGACCGGGCCGGTATCGGTCAGCCCCGGCTGGATCACCGTGACCCGCACGCCGGTGCCCACGCACTCGGCCCGGATGCTGGCGGCCATCGCGCTCACGGCCCATTTGGTGGCCGAGTACAGGTTGCCCGGGCGCAGCACGCGGCCCGCCACCGAACCGGTCAGCAGCAGGTGCCCGCCCGTCTCGGCCAGCAAGGGCAGCACGGCCCGCGCGGTCAGCGCGGTGCCCAGCACGTTCGTCTGGACCATCTCCGCCCACTCGCCCGGTGGCCGGCCGCCGCGGCCGAGGAACGAGGTGTCCATCGAGACGGCCGCGTTGGCCAGCGCGACGTCCAGCCGGCCCAGCGTGCGGCGCACCTCGGCGGTCAGGTTCCGCAGCTGGGCCCAGTCGGCGATGTCGCAGGCGACCGGGACGGCGCGGGGCGGGCCGCCCAGTTCCGCGGCCAGGTCAGCCAGCGGGCCGGGGCGGCGCGCGGTGAGCACCACCCGGTACCCGCCGGCGGCCGCGGCGCGCGCGGTGGCCGCGCCGATGCCCTGGGACGCGCCCGTGATCAAGAAGACGGGATCCGGCACCCGGTCAGGGTAACCGCTGGCCCGCACCCGGGCGGGCTGGCCGGGGACCCAGGGTCCGCGGACCGGCCACTTCCCCGTACGGTGGAGCCATGGACGACAAGGAGATCCTGGGCCACATCGACGAGCTGATCGAGACCGAGCACGAGCTCCGGGCCAAGGTCGCTGACGGCTCGCTGTCCAGCCCCGAGGAGCAGGCCAGGCTGCGTGCGGTCGAGGAGTCGCTGGACCAGTGCTGGGACCTGCTGCGACAGCGCCGGGCCCGGCGCGAGTTCGGCGAAGACCCGGGTGGCACCGCCGCGCGACCGGTGCCCGAGGTAGAGGGGTACATGCAGTAGCGGCGTGGGCGCGGTTGCGTGCCGCGCTCAGTAGGCTCTACGGCATGCCGTGGCGGGCCCGCGCCGGACGGCCAGGGCAGGACTCTCATCGGTGAGGTTGAGCGGTGCGCATCGCGAGATTCGCCAAAGGTGGCGACGTCGCCTATGGCGTAGTGGGGGAGACCCGGACGGACGGGGCCGCGGGCGGCCAGCCAGCCGCGCGGCCGCCCCTGGCCGTGATCGCCGAGCTGCGCGGTCA
This sequence comes from uncultured Actinomycetes bacterium, assembly GCA_963717125.1. GTDB lineage: Bacteria > Actinomycetota > Actinomycetes > Streptosporangiales > Streptosporangiaceae > RYN-230. The sequence continues at coordinate 19,591 of CAVQVG010000014.1, read as the reverse complement.
CCCGTTCAGCCCGGGCAAGGGCGGCGTCCAGTTCACCGGGGAGACCTATCCGCTGGCCGAGGTGCGGCTGCTCGCCCCGGTGCTGCCCAGCAAGGTCGTCGCGGTGGGTGGCAACTACGCCGGGTCCGGCCGGGAGGCCGGCGCCGAGCCAGGTGCGGCGGCGGCCGGGGAGCCGGTCCTGTTCCTCAAGCCGTCCACCGCGGTGGTCGGGCACGGCGACCAGATCGCCTACCCGGTCAAGCTGACCCAGCGGGTGGACTACGAGGGCGAGCTCGCGGTGATCATCGGGCGGCTGTGCCGTGAGGTGCCCGCCGCCCAGGCGGCCGAGGTCATCTTCGGCTACACCTGCGCCAACGACGTGACCGCCCGCGACCTGCAGGCCCGGGACGGGCAGTGGACCCGGGCCAAGGGATTCGACACGTTCTGCCCGCTGGGCCCCTGGATCGAGACCGACGCGGACCCGGCCGACCTGGAGCTCACCACGTCGGTGAACGGGGCGGTGCGGCAGCGGGCCCGCACCTCGCAGTTGCTGTATGACGTGCCGGCCCTGGTGGAGTACGTCAGCACCGTGATGACCCTGCTGCCGGGAGATGTGCTGCTCACCGGGACGCCGCCCGGCGCCGGGCCGCTGGAGGATGGAGACGAGGTATCCGTGACCATCGAGAACATCGGGTCGCTGACGAACCTGGTGGTCGGCCGTGACTGAGCCGCCAGCCACCGGGGTGCGCGTCCGGTTCGCCCCGTCGCCCAGCGGGGACCTGCACGTCGGCAACATCCGGACCGCGCTGTACGACTGGGCGTTCGCCCGGCGCACCGGCGGGACGTTCGTGCTGCGCATCGAGGACACCGACCAGACCCGGGTCACCCCGGAGTACATCGCCTCCGCGCTGGACACGCTGCGCTGGCTCGGCCTGCAGTGGGACGAAGGGCCCGAGGTCGGCGGCCGGTACGGCCCGTACCTGCAGAGCGAGCGGCTGACCATCTACGCCGAGTGGCTCGATCACCTGCTCCGGGCCGGGCACGCCTACTACTGCTACTGCACCCCGGAGGAACTGGCCGCGCGGCGGGAGGCGGCCAGGTCCGGCGGCGGGCCGAGCGGCTACGACGGGCTCTGCCGGGTGCTCACCGCCGAACAGGTCGCCGTGTACCGGGCCGAGGGACGCAAGCCGGTGGTGCGGTTCCGCATGCCGGAGGGGTCGACCACGTTCACCGACCTGGTCCGCGGCGAGGTCACCTTCGATCACGCGCACGTGCCCGACTTCGTGCTGGCCCGGGCGGACGGCTCGCCGCTGTACACGCTGGCCGTCGCGGTGGACGACGTGCTGATGAAGATCACCCACGTCGTGCGCGGCGAGGACCTGCTGTCCTCCACGCCGCGGCAAATCGCGGTGTACCGGGCCATGGGCGTGGCCGAAGCCGACTTCCCCGTGTTCGCCCATCTGCCGTACGTGCTGGGCAAGGACGGCCACCGGCTGTCCAAGCGGAACGGCGTGGTCTCGGTCAACTGGTACCGGGAGGAAGGCTTCCTGCCCGAAGCGGTCGACAACTACCTGGCCCTGCTGGGCTGGTCCCCCGGGGACAACCGGGAGGAGTTCACCCTGGCCGACCTGGCCGCCGAGTTCGATCTGGCCCGGGTCAACAAGAACCCGGCCCAGTTCGACGTGCGGAAGCTGGAGGCGATCAACGGGGACAAGATCCGGGCCCTGGATCCGGCTGATTTTGCCGCCCGGATCACCCCGTTCCTGGAGCGGGCCAAGATGGTCGCCGCGCCGCCCAGCCAAGACCAGGCCGCGCTGATCGAGGCGGCCGCGCCGCTGATCCAGACCCGGATCAACCGGCTCACCGAGGCGGTGGGCATGCTCGCCTTCCTGTTCGCCGGCGACGGGTTCACGGTGGAGCCCGAGGACGCGGAGCGGGTGCTCACCCCGGAGGCGCTGCCAGTCCTGCTGGCCGCCGAGGTGGCACTGGCCGAGGTCGAGCCCTGGGCGCATGAGGCGATCGAGGCGGCCCTGAAGGCGGCGCTGATCGAGGGCCTGGGGCTGAAGCCGCGGGTGGCGTTCGCGCCGGTGCGGGTGGCAGTGACCGGGAAGCGGGTCTCCCCGCCGCTGTACCAGTCGATCGAGCTGCTCGGCCGCGAGCGGACGAGCCGCCGGCTGGCCGCGGCCATCAAGTCGATCGGCTGACCGGGCGGGACGGGCCACGGGCTGACGCTGACCCGGGACGGCCGGCTGTCCTGGGACCGGCTACCTAAACCGGTATAGAAATATCGGTCACTGCCTTTTTGGGTATTGACGCTAAACCGGTCAAGTGATGTCATCTTCTCTGAGCCCCGGGTCTGCCCGGCGGTCACCTGGTTCCCGCGACGGCGCGGCACCGGCCGGGCCGTCTTCGTACCAGCAGGAGGTGCGGTATGGCTGCACGGTTAACCCCCGGGCCGGGCGGGCCCGGTCCCGACGCGACCGGCCCCGGCCGGGGCACCACCCGGCGGGCCCTGATCGCCGGCACTTTCGCGGGCGCGGCGGGCCTCGCGCTCGGCGCCGGAGCACTCCCGGCCGGGGCGGCCACCGTGGCCGCGGCCCGGCCGGACCGCACGACGGCACCGGGGGCCGGCCTGGTCCCCGGCGGCTATCCTCATCCACCGCCGCAGTTCGTCACCGCCCGCGACGGGAGCTTCCACGTCGGCGGCTCGGCCTGGCGGTTCGGCGGCACCAACACCTACTACCTGCATCAACAGTCGCACTACATGATCGACAGCGCGCTCAACGACGCCGCCGCCGCCTCCCTCGCGGTGGTCCGGGCCTGGGCGTTCGCGGACGGCTCCGGCAACGGCTACACGGCTCTGCAGCCGCGACCCTACGTGTACGACAACGCCGCGTTCGACTCTCTCGACTACGCCGTCTTCAAGGCGGGCACGCTGGGCATCCGGCTGGTCCTCGCGCTGGTCAACAACTGGCCTGACTACGGCGGCATGGCCCAGTACGTGACGTGGTTCCTCGGCCTGCCCGATGACTCCTACGGCGCCGCGGTCAACCACGACATGTTCTACAGCACCAAGTCCATCCAGGACTGCTACCGCGCGTATGTGCGGTACGTGCTGACCCGGTTCAACCGGTACACGGGGCGGCGCTATAACGAGGACCCGACGATCATGACGTTCGAGCTGGCCAACGAGCCGCGCAGCCGGAGCGACAAGACCGGGGAACGGCTGCTGACCTGGGTCACCGAGACCAGTGCGTACGTCAAGGAACTGGCCCCGCGGCAGCTTGTCACGACCGGGGACGAGGGCTTCTACGGCGACCCGGGCAACTCCGACTACCCGTACTCCAACTACGAGGGAGACCGCTGGAAGGACTTCCTCGCGCTGCCCACCATCGATTACGGCACCGTGCACCTCTACCCGCAGGGCTGGGGCGAGAATCCGTCGGCCAAGCCGGGGACCGACCCGGTCAGCTGGGGCGTCACCTGGATCACCAACCACATCTCGGACGGAGCCGCGCTGCACAAGCCGGTGGTGATCGAGGAGTACGGGCTGGCCATCGACGCGTCCCAGGGCATCGCCGACGAGGCGGCCCGCGACGCGGGTTACCAGGCCTGGACCGCCGCCGTGCTGGACAACGGCGGGGCCGGCGACCAGTTCTGGCTGCTCACCTCCCGGGTGGACGACGGCTCGTTCTATCCGGACTACGACGGCTACCGGATCATCTGGGACAACGACCCGGGCAACAGCACCAACGCGGCGGCGGAGCTGCTCAGCGCGCACGCTAAGGCGATGGCCGCGGCCAGCTGACCAGACCGCCGCGCGTCATACCCGCGCGGTCAGGCGGCCCGTGGTCAGCTGGGAAGGTGGGTGCGCAGGTGGCGGAGCTGGTGCTCCAGATGGGTGGGCGGCACGGCGTGCACGCCGAAGCTGAACACCGCGATGTCCTTCGGTGCGGTGATCTCGTTGTAGGCGGCGAACACCGTGGACGGCGGGCAGATCGTATCCATCAGGCCGACGCTGAGCAGGGACTGGGCGGTGATCCGGCGGGCGAGCAGCGCGCAGTCCACGTAGCGCAGCGTGTCCAGCGCGGTGGCCTCGTAACCCACCTGCGTGGCCAGGAACTCGGCCACTTCGGCGTAGGGCATGGCCGGCGCGGTGGTGATGCCGCGCTGAATGTCGCACAGGAACGGCACGTCCGCGTGGCAGACCGTGACCGCGTCGCCGAGCAGGCCGGCCGTGGCCAGCGCCAGCCCGCCGCCCTGGCTGACCCCGGTCACCGCGATCCGGGCCGGGCCGGCGCCGCCGCCGGGACCGCCCGCCAGTTCGGCGGCCGTCTCGACCGCGCGCACCGCGTCGGTGAACAGCCGGGTGAAGTAGTAGCCCTCCGGACTGTCCAGCCCGCGCGTCATGACCGCGGAGTATTCCGGGCCTTCGCCGGGCTGGTCCCCGGTCGCCCCGATGGTCCACCGGCCGCCCTGGCCCCGGCTGTCCATCACGAAGACCGGGTAGCCGACGGCGGGCAACAGCATGTGGTCGGCGGGCAGCCCGCGGCCGCCGCCGTAGCCGATGAACTTGACCACCACCGGGGTGGCGCCGTCCGCGCTGGCTGGCGGGCGGATGTACCAGGCCCGGATCCGGTCCCCGCGGGCGCCGGAGAACGCCACGTCGTAGACCTCGGCCGGCCCGTACCCGGCCGGCTCGTACCTGGTCACCGTGGGCGCCTCGGCCAGCGCCCGCGCCTTGTCCAGCTGGCTGCGCCACCATTCGTCCAGCCCGGGTGGCTCCTCGGTAGCGGTGCGGTAGGTGCGCAGGTCAGCTAGGGGCAGGTCGAACCAGGGCATAGCGGCTCCGCGGAACGTCGGCCGGGACGGATGTCACTGCTCAGGCCCGGCGTCCCCGCTCTCCACGCGGAAGACGCCGACCCCGAACGCAGGCAGGATAATCGTCCCGTTGGCCGGACCACCAGCCAGGTCGCACAGCCGCGTGCCCGCGGTGAGCTGTGGCTTGACCGTCACCGGCTCCGCGGCGTGGCTGACCAGCCAGGCGAACTGGCGGCCGTCGGCGTGCACCAGCACGTCCGCCGCCACCCGGGGGTCGTCCACCGCGACCCGCCGGCCCACCCCGGCGTAGGTGGCCAGCGCGTCGTACAGAGTGCTGACCGCGGACGGGTTCACCTCCGGGGTGAGCGCGGTCATGTACTCCACCGGGTAGGTGCACAGGATGAGTGCGCCCGGGCCGGTCCGGCGCACGAGCAGGGCGGGCGGCCCGCGCCGTCGGTAGCCAGCACCTCGGCGCCGTCCGGGCGGACCGGCAGGTAGCTGCGGCTGCGCCCGGTGCCCGCGGCGGGGAAGGTGAGCTGGGCGCCGGCCGGGAGGCCGCCAAAGTCCTGGGTCAGCGTGAACGTGACGTCCGGGCCCTCGACCCGGGCGGGAGCGCCGTAGCCAAGCTGGTGCTCGACCCCGAACATGCCGTTCAGCCGGGCGTACCAGGGCCCGGCGTGCACCCCGTGCGGTCCGGGTGAGTACGACACGTAGACGACCGCGCCGGCCGCGGCCAGGTCCTCAAGCTCATGCCAGGTGGGGGTGAGCAGTTGCTTGGCCGAGGGCAGCAGGTAGAGCCGGGCGTCGTGGCCGATGCCGTCGCTTTCCCTGGTCAGCGCCGGCGGCAGGTCGGCCAGGCGGGCGCAGATGTAGGCCTGGCGCAGCACCTGGGCCAGATAGGTGCGGTCCTCCGGCTGGGTGAACGGGTACACCGTGTCCAGATAGGAGGGCACGACCAGGGCGGTGTCGCTGTCCGCGCGGGCGCACCGCGTGCCGCCGACCTGGCCCAGGATCGCGGCGAAGGCGGCCATCTCGCCGAGTTGCGGCTTGGGCCGCCCGGCGGCGTCGGTGAGCCCGAAGTGCATCTCGAACGCGTGATGCCGGTACGGGTCCTGCCCGGGCAAGTTGTCGTAGTCGGTGTTGTTCCAGGCCATCCAGCCGGTCGCACCGGCCAGCAGCGAGTTGTGCAGGACCTGCCGGTAGTAGGCCGCGGCGTTGCTGTCGGCGGTGAAATCCGAGCTGACGCCGAACTCTTCCAGCACCACCGGGGTGCCATAGGTGGAGGACAGCTCGCAGGCCCAGGCGGCCGCGTAGTGCTGGCGGATCATATCGTCACCGACCGGGTAGACGTGCGGGCCGAGGAAATCGCACTGCCGGGCGCTGTCCGCGACTGAGAAGCCGTTGTCCACCCCGGTCACCTCCAGCCCCCAGCCGCCGTCGCCGAGCGAGATCGGCTGGGTCGCGCCGGCCGCGCGCACCGCGTTGATGATCAGCTGCGCCCAGGCCGAGATCGTCTCGCGGGGCCGGTCCTCGCCGCCGTAGATCGGCATCTCGTTGGACACCAGCCAGCCGCACACCGCCGGGTGGCCGCCGAACCGGCGGGCCATCTCGCCGGCGAACCACGCTTCCCGGGCCACCATCCACACGTCGGAGTACAGGTCGCGGCCGGCCCGCCAGGCGGGGTCCCAGTTCTCCCCGGACATGTGGCCGACCAGGAACGTGGGCACCGTAGTCAGGCCCGCTTCGGCGTGCCGGTCGAGGAAGTCGGCGAACCGGGCGGCCATCTGCTCGTCGATGCGGTCGGGTTCTGGCATGAAATCCGGCCAGTAGAAGAACGACCGGGTCATGGTCAGCCCGTGCTGGCGGAGCAGCCGCAATTCATCGCGGATCACCTGGGCGTCGTAGTTCCGCCACATCAGCGGGCCGCCGGTGCGGGACCAGAAGTTGACCCCCAGCCAACTGGCTGGCTGCCCGCCCACCGTGAGCTTGGCGGCGTTCCTCTGCATGATGGACGGCTCCTCTCCCTGGTTCCCGGTTTGGCGCCCCGCACCCCAGAGCCAATGTGATCGAAGCACTATACCGGTTAAGTGTCAACGTCCATTTAAATGCCCGCGGCAGGCGGCTAGGTCAACCGCGGCCGATGCTGGCCCGCCGGAGGCGGCGGCTGCGGTTTGGCGGCGCCGAGCAGGCGGGCAGGCCGGTGACGGCGCGCGGGGTGCTGGTTACACTGGCTGATTACACTGGCCAGCGCAGGGAGCCGGGGGCCCGGGGGGTACGCGAGCGCCGTCCGCACGGACGCCGTTGCCCGTAGGGCGGCCCCGCGCCAGAACGCCGGGCCGGATGGCGGCCGCTGGGAGGCACACGTGAAGCGTCCGACCATCGCGGACATCGCGCGCCGCGCCGGAGTGACCAAGGCCGCCGTGTCGTTCGCGCTGAACGGGCAGCCCGGCGTGTCCGCCGCCACCCGGGAACGCATCCTGGCCATCGCCGCGGAGATCGGCTTCCAGCCGAACAGCGCGGCCCGCGCGCTGTCCGACGGCCGGGCCGGCGCGTTCGGCCTGATCATCGACCGGCCCGCCCGCACGCTCGGTGTCGAGCCCTGGTTCACCCAGCTCATCTCCGGCATCCAGGCCGAGCTGTCCGGCGACCACACCGCGCTGCTGTTCACCATGGCCGAGGACCAGGACGCGGAGATCGCCCTGTACCGGTCCTGGTGGGCGCAGCGCCGGGTGGACGGCGTGTTCCTGGTCGACCTGCAGATCGGTGACCGGCGGGTCGGGGTGCTGGAGGAACTCCGGATGCCCGCCGTGGTCATCGGCGACCCGGCCGGCGCCGGGTCGCTGCCCGCGATCTGGCAGGACGACGCGGCCGCTATCCGAGCCGTAGTGGAGTACCTGGCCGCGGCCGGGCACCGGCGCATCGCGCGGGTCACCGGGCCGCCCCGGCTCTGGCACACCAAGATCCGCACCGATGCGTTCCGCGCGGCCGCCCAGGCGGTCGGGGTGCACGGGGTGCTGCGCGAGGGCGACTACTCCGGGGAGAACGGCGCCGCGGTCACCCGGGAACTGCTCAACAGCGGCGAGCCATCCACCGCGATCCTGTACGACAACGACCTGATGGCGGTGTCCGGGCTCAGCGCGGCCCAGCAGCTGGGCGTCGAGGTGCCGGCTGAGCTGTCCGTCGTGGCGTGGGACGACTCGGCGTTCTGCGAAGTCGTGCACCCGCCGCTGAGCGCGCTGACCAGGGACGTCGCCGCCTACGGCGGGCACGCCGCCCGCGCCCTGGTGCAGGCGGCGGCCGGCGCCGAAGTGGGCAACTTCCAGGAGCCCATGGCCGTGCTCACCGTCCGCGGCAGCACCGGGCCCGCCCCCCGGGCCCTACGGGTCCCCAGGGTCCCCGCCCACCCAGCCCAGCCCGTCTAACCCCCTACGCCATCCGGCCGCAACATTGGCGTCGGCCGAGGGTTGACACTTAACCGGTATAGTGCTTCGCTCAGTCAAACGCCGGCGATCCCGGGCAACGGCCGACACGCCACACCCCGGGCCGATAACAGAAGACTCACGCTGATTCGGCGGCGGCCAGGACCTCCGTAGCCTGCGCGCACTACGGAGGCGACGTGCCGCCTCACTATTCCAATGCGCTTGGAAACAGGGCTAAAGGAAAGAGGGAATCACCAATGTTGTCGAGACCCTGGCGCGTTCATGCGATGGCCGCCGGCGCCACCATTGTGGCGGTGGGTCTGCTGGCCGCCTGCAGCAGCAACGGTAGCGGCAGCGGTTCCAGCTCATCGTCGTCCGGGCCCACCGGCGTGCTCACGGTCGCCACCGGGGCGACCGCCTACCCCGATGATTTCAACCTGTACTCGCCGAACTCCGAGGACGCCACCAACGGCATGATCTACGAGCCGCTGTTCTTCTACAACACGGCCAAGGCGGGCGACATCAAGCCCTGGCTGGGCACCAGCTACGCGTGGTCCAACGGCGGCAAGACGCTCACCGTGCAACTCCGGCACGGGGTGAAGTGGACCGACGGCAAGCCGTTCACCAGCACCGACGTGGTGTTCACGTTCGACCAGGCGCTGCACGCCGTGGCGCTGAACAAGTTCGGCCTGCCGCTGGCCAGCGTCAAGGCGGACGGCACCTACGGCGTCACGATCAACTTCACCAAGTCCGCCTACACCGACGCCTACTACGCGCTGGGCCGGGTGGAGATACTGCCCGAGCACATCTGGACGTCGGTCAAGGACCCGGCCACGTTCCTCAACGAGCACCCGGTGGGCACGGGCGCTTACATGCTGAGCAAGTTCAGCCCGCAGGTGTTCGAGCTGACCGCGAACCCGCACTACTACGTGCCGGGCCTGCCGCACTTCAAGACGGTCCGGTTCATCTCCTACAGCGGCAACACCACGCTGGACGCGGCCATCGAGGCCGGCCAGCTGGACTGGACCGGCGCCTACATCCCGAACATCAAGAAGGTCTACCTGGCCAAGGACCCGAAGTTCGTGGTCAGCGATATCCCGCTGGCGACCACGTTCCTGGTCACCAACATGGCCACCGGGCCGACCACCAAACTGGCCGTCCGGCAGGCCATCAGCGCGGCCGTCAACCGCAGTTACATCAGCGACACCGTCTACAACGGGTACGCCCCGGCCACCAACCCGGAGGCGCTGATCACGCCGAACTACAACTCCGTGCTCGACCCGTCGCTGTCCGGCGACAAGTTCCCGGCCGCCAGCGCGACGACGGCCAAGGGCATCCTGGCCAGGGCGGGCATCAAGACCCCGCTCAACCTCACCGTCAAGATGGTGGCCGGCTACACCGACTACCTCAGCGATCTGCAGATCATGCAGCAGGAGCTCAAGCCGGCCGGCATCAACCTGTCCATCGACCAGGAGGCGTACACCGCGTTCATCTCCGACCAGGACAACGGGAACTTCCAGCTGCTGCTGGACAGCTTCGGGTACACGCCGGACCCGTGGTCGTACTACTACTCGATCATCGACAGCCAGGTCACCCGCCCGATCGGCGCGGCGGACACCGTCGGTGACTTCGAGCGGTACAAGAACCCCCAGGTGGACTCTCTGCTGGCGCAGATCGGCTCGACCACCAACCCGGCGGTGCAGAAGCCCGACTTCTACAAGATCGAGAAGATCTTCGCCCAGGACCTGCCGCTGATCCCCATGTGGGAGTCGCAGAACGAAATCGAGTTCAACGGGCATTTCGTCGGCAACATCCCGACCGTGTCCAACGCCTACGGCGCCCCGGCCGTGTACATCCAGCCGGACATCGGCTGGATCTCCGCCCGGCTCACCCCGGCGCAGAAGTGACCCCCGCCGCCCGGCGGCCACGACGGCCGCCGGGCGGCCTTGCCCGCGGCCGGGCGGCCACGCACCGCGGCCAGGCAGAAAGGAGCAGGGGCGTTGCGCTATGTGGGTCGGAAGCTTGGCTTCTACCTGATCGCGGCGTGGGTGGCGCTGACCATCAACTTCCTGTTGCCGCAGCTCATCCCGGGCAATCCGGTGGAGGCGCTGATCGGCCGGATGAACCAGTCGGGCACCGTGCCGCCGAACGAGGCCAAGGTGCTCACCGCGCTGCTCGGCCTGGGCGGCGGCAACATCTTCCAGAAGTACTGGTCCTACCTGGACGGCCTGGCGCACCTGCGGTTCGGCCTGTCCATCGCGAACTTCCCGACGCCGGTCGCCGTCGAGATCAGCCAGTCCATCTACTGGACGCTGATCCTGGTCGGCACGGCCACGGTGCTCAGCTTCGTGCTGGGCATCGCGGCAGGCGTGCTGGCCGGCTGGAAGCGCGGGTCCCGGCTGGACAGCATCGTCCCGGCCACCACGCTGCTCACCGCGATGCCGTACTTCTGGCTCGCGCTGATCATGCTCTACGTGTTCGCGACCAACGTCTGGCACGTGCTGCCGCAGGGCCAGGGCTATGACACCAACTCCGAGCTGACCCCGGGCTGGAACCTGGCGTTCCTCGCGTCGGCCGTGCAGCACGCGATCCTGCCCGCGCTGACCATCGTGCTCAGCTCGGTCGGTGGCTGGCTGCTCGGCATGCGCAACATGATGGTGTCCACGCTGTCCGACGATTACGTCGTCGCCGCCGAGGCGAAAGGGCTGCCGCAGCGCCGGATAATGATCGGCTACGCGGCCCGCAACGCGGTCTTGCCCAGCGTCTCCGGATTCGCCATCTCACTGGGATTCGTGGTCAGCGGGGCGATCGCGATGGAGTACGTGTTTTCCTACCCCGGGCTGGGCGAGAAGCTCGTGCTGGCGGTCAACAACAATGACTACCCGCTGATGCAGGGGATCTTCCTGGTGATCACATTTGCCGTGCTCGGCGCCAATCTCCTGGTCGATCTGCTGCACGGCTTCATCGACCCGCGGACGAGGCTGTCCCGGTGACCGCGACCAACGTCGTCGCCACGGTCGCGGCCGAGACGGGCGCTCCCGATGCGAGCCGGCTGTCCGGGCTGCGCGCCGCGTTCCGCTCGCCGCGCCTCGTCGCCGGCACCTGCATCGTCGGGTTCTTCGTGCTGCTCGGCATCGTCGGGCCGTTCTTCGCCGGTGACCCGAACGCGCTGAGCCACACCGAGCTGGCCGGGCCGTCGGCCAGCCACTGGCTGGGCACCACGCAGATCGGCCAGGACGTCTTCGCCCAGCTCGTGGTCAGCACCCGCGCGTCGCTCGCGATCGGCATCGGGGCGGGCCTGCTGGCCACGCTGATCTCGATCGTGGTGGGCATCGGCGGCGGCTACGCGGGCGGCTTCGTAGACGAGGCGCTCAGCCTGGTGTCCAACGTGGTCCTGGTCATCCCCACGCTGCCGCTGGTCATCGTGATCATCGCCGACCTCAAGTCGAACGGGCTCGGCCCGCTGATCGTGGTCATCGCGCTGACCAGCTGGGCCGCGTCCGCCCGGGTGCTCCGGGCGCAGACGCTGTCGGTACGTAACCGGGAGTACATCCTGGCCGCCCGCGCCGCCGGGGAGCGGGCCTGGCGGGTCGTGTTCGTCGAGATCCTGCCCAACGAGCTGCCCATCATCGTGTCCAACTTCATCTTCGCCATGATCTTCGCGATCCTCACCCAGGCCGCGCTGGCGTTCATCGGCCTCGGCGACCCGACGCTCCTCACCTGGGGAAACATGCTCAACATCGCGTACAACGACGAGGCCCTCTCGGTCGGCGCGTGGTGGTGGTTCATCCCGCCCGGACTGTGCATCGCGCTGCTCGGGATGGGGCTGGCGCTGATCAACTTCAGCCTGGACGAGTTGCTCAACCCGCGGCTGCGGGTGTACCGGGACCGCCGCCCCGAGGCGGCCCGGTGACCGCCCCCGCCGCCAGCGGGGCCAGCCCCAGCGGCGAGGCCGGGCCTAGCGGCGGGGCCGACCCCAGCGGCGGGGCCGACCCAAGCGGGGACGTGGTGCTGCGCGCGGAGCGGCTCAGCGTCGAGTACGCCGGCCCTCGGCCGACCCGGGCGGTCCGCGACGTGACCATCGAGCTGCGCCGCGGCGAGGTCCTCGGCATCGCCGGGGAGAGCGGCTGCGGCAAGTCCACCCTGGCCTACGCGCTGGCCCGGATGCTCAAGCCGCCCGCCTACCTGACCGGGGGATCGATCACGTTCTTCCCGGCCGTCGGCGCGCCGGTGGACGTGCTGGCCCTGCAGGGCGAGGACCTGCGCCAATTCCGCTGGAACAAGATCGCCATGGTGTTCCAGAGCGCGATGAACGCGCTCAACCCGGTGACCGGCCTGGGCCGGCAGTTCACCGACATCTTCGCGGCGCACCGGCCCGAGCTGGACGCCGCCGCCCGCCAGCAACGGGCCCGGGACCTGCTCGACATGGTCGGCATCGACCCGGCCCGGATCGGCAGCTTCGCGCACGAGCTGTCCGGCGGGATGCGGCAGCGGGTGATGATCGCGATGGCGCTGGCGCTGGAGCCAGAGATCATCATCATGGACGAGCCGACCACCGCGCTGGACGTGGTGGTCCAGCGGGAGATCCTGGACGAGATCGAGCGGCTCCGCGAGGAGCTGGGCTTCAGCGTGATCTTCATCACGCACGACCTGTCCCTGCTGCTGGAGATCAGCGACCGGCTGGCCGTGATGTACGCCGCCGAGGTGATCGAGCGGGCCCCGGCCGAGCTGGTCGGGGTCGCTCCCGCGCACCCGTACACGCTGGGCCTGCTGCGCTCCTTCCCGGACATCCGCAGCGTCCGCCGCGAGCTGCGCGGAATCCCTGGGATCCCGCCTGACCTGCGCAGCGACTTCCCGGGCTGCCCGTTCGAGCCACGCTGCGAGTTCCGCTTCGGGCCCTGCCCGACCGCCCACCCGGCGCTCCACCCGCCCGCCGCCCGCGCTGCCGCCGCCGCCGCGCGCCGCGGCCACGGGCACGGCCGCAGGCACGGGCATGGGCACGGGCGCAGCGCAGGTCAGCGACTGGCGGGTCGCCTGCCACCTGCACGACCCGCGGTACCGCCCGGACGGCCCCCCGCCCGGGCTGAACGGAGCCAGCGCCGCGCACGTGGTGAGGTCAGAGAGCCCGCTGGGAGCGGACAGCCCGGTGGGGGCGGAGCGGAGCGGAGGCGACACGTGAGCGTGCTTCAGGTCACCGGCCTCACCGTGGAGTTCGGCCAGCGCGGCGGGGCGAAGCTCAGAGCGGTGGACGACCTGTCCTGTACGCTGCGGGCCGGACAGACGCTGGCCCTGGTCGGCGAGAGCGGCAGCGGCAAGTCCACCGTCGTCCGCGCGGTGGCGCAGCTGCAAAAACGCACCGCGGGCCAGATCCTGCTGGACGGCCAGCCCGCACCCGGGCACGGCCGGGCGCTGCGCGCCTACCGGCACCGGGTGCAGCTGATCTTCCAGGACCCGTTCGCGTCGCTGAACCCGATGCACACCGTCCGGCACCACCTGGCCCGCCCGTTGCTGCTCCGCCCCGAGCAGCCACGCGGCCCGGTGCTGGAGACGGCCATCCACGACCTGCTCCGCTCGGTCAACCTGACCCCACCCGAGGAGGTGGCGGCCAAGCACCCGCACGAGCTGTCCGGCGGGCAGCGGCAGCGGGTCGCCATCGCCCGCGCCCTGGCCACCGACCCGGACGTGCTGCTGGCCGATGAGCCGGTGTCCATGCTCGACGTGTCGATCCGGCTGGAAATCCTCAACCTGCTGGACCGGCTCAAGCGGGACCGCAACCTGGCCATGCTGTACGTCACCCACGACCTGGCCACCGCCCGGCACTTCTCGGCCGAGATCATGGTCATGTACCGGGGCCAGATCGTCGAGCACGGCCCGGCCGACGAGGTCATCCTCCGCCCGGCCCACCCGTACACGCGGATCCTGGCCAGTGCGGCCCCTGACCCGGCCGCGTCCCGGCAGGCGCTGGCCGGCGCCCGCCGCCAGCGGCAGGCGGACCGGGCCGCCCGCACCGCCGAGTTGCGCGAGACGGCACTGGGCGAGGGCTGCCGGTTCCGCCGCCGGTGCCCGCACGCCATGCCGGTCTGCCAGACCAGCCCGCCCGACGCGCCAGCCGGCCCCGGGCACCGGGCGCTGTGCTGGCTGTACGACCCAGCGACCAAGGCCGGGGCCGCATGACCAGCCGGGGCCGGGTAAGCAGCCTGGGCGGCGCGCAGCGCGACATCGCGTGCGTGCCCGCCGAACCAGATCGCGGCACGCTGTACGCCGAAGGCTGGCAGTCCTGGAGCATCGTCACCGCGCTCCGCCCGACCGCCACGCCGTATCGCGTCACCGCCCGGGAATCCCTGGCCATCGACTGCCAGTACGGCGCGGCCGCGCCGCCCGGCGTGCATCAGGGCGCCGGCCTGCTGGCCATCGACCCGGGGGACGAGGGCCCGGTGGAGATCTTCGCCGCGGTCACCGTGGCCGAGCAGGTGCCGGTGATCCAGGCCCGGGTGTGCGACGGGTACCTCATCGTGTCCGCGGACGGCCCGGTGACCCGGCGCACCGACACCGGCGGTGGCGGCCTGACCGGCGCGCTGGGCCGCTGGGCGGGCGAGTTCGCCGCGCGGGCCGGGATGCCGCCCAGCGGGTTGCGCCCGGTGCCACCGGTCTGGTGCTCCTGGTACCAGTACTACGCGACCGCGACCGAGGACGACATCCGGGCAAATCTGCGCGCCATGGACGAGCTCGAACTAGGCATTGGCGTTGTGCAAATAGACGACGGGTACCAGAGCGCGCCGGGGGATTGGCTGCGGTCCTCGGGCCGGTTCGCCGACCTGCCCGGGCTGGTGCGCCGGATCCGGGACGCGGGCCGGCGGGCCGGCCTGTGGATCGCGCCGATGCTCGTCGGCCGGTCCAGTGACCTGCTGCGCAACCGCCCCGACTGGGTGGTCCGCGACCCGTCCGGCGAACCGGTCTTCGCCGGCACCGTGTGCCGCCAGGAATGCACCGCGCTGGACGTCACGCACCCGGACGCGGCCGCCTACCTGACCAGCGTGCTGCGCGCCATGCGGGACTGGGGCATCGACTACTTCAAGATCGACTTCATGTACGCCGGGGCCTGCGAGGGCCGCCGCCACGAGGACGTCACCGGGGTGCAGGCCTACCAGCGCGGCCTGCGGCTGATCCGGGACGCGATCGGGCCGGGCCCGCTGCTGCTCGGCTGCGGCGCGCCCATCCTGCCCTCGGTCGGCCTGGTCGACGCGATGCGCGTCGGCCCGGACATCGCCGCCGACTACGAGCCGGCCGACGGCAACCCAGCCATGCCCTCGCAGCGCGCCGCGGCCCGGAACACGGTGGCCCGGGCCTGGCAGCAGGGCCGGTTCTGGGTGAACGACCCGGACTGCCTGCTGGCCCGGCCCGGGGTGCAGCGCCGTGCGGACTGGGCCGCGCTGGTCGAGCGCTACGGCGGCCTGCGCTCGTCCGGCGACGGGCTGCGAAACCTGGACCCGTGGGGCCTGGAAACCACCCGCCGCCTGCTCGTCCCGTCCCCGACCGGGCCGGTCACCTGATCCGGTGCTGTTTCGCGGGAGGGTCCCGGTTTCGGCTACACTGCACAGGCGCGCGGGTGACCCCCGCTCACCGCGATGGGGTATGGGGTAATTGGCAGCCCGACGGGTTCTGGCCCCGTTAGTCTAGGTTCGAGTCCTGGTACCCCAGCAGTTGCGAAACCGGCAGGTCAGTGGCCTGCCGGTTTTTCTTTTACCGCAACTGCCGCGCACCCACCGGTTCCGCAACATCCCTATTTGGCCGAACGCACTTCCGGGCCCGGTCCATCCCCCTGCCGCGCGGCCTGCCGGGGCTGGTCAAGCCCGGCCGGGCCGGGCGGGCCCCAGGCCTGCCCGGCCGCTAGGCGGCCCCGTGGGTCAGCGGGCGCGGTAGCCGCTCCGGCGGTGGCCCCGCTCGTGTCCGGACAGCCGGTAGAGGATCAAGAGGATCACGGCGCCGATGATCGATCCGATGATGCCGGCCAGCCGGATCGAGTGCGTGAACAGCTTGTGGTACTCGACCAGGTTCAGCACAACCCCGCCGAGGAAAGACCCCAGCACGCCCAGGACGATCGTCCCGAGCAGCCCGATGGGGTCGCGGCCGGGCACCAGCAGGCGAGCCAGCGCACCGGCGATCAGTCCCACGATCAGCAGAACAATGATGAATGCCAACATGCGCTGCCAGATACCCGTAGAACGGGGCGGCATGCGGCCGCCGCGGCTGCTTCCAGAAACCTGGAAGTCAGCCGGGGACCTGCGGCGCTGCGTCCGGTTTGGCGTCACCGTTCGCGGTGCCCTACCATGCAGTGTCTGGCAACACAGTTCTGGCCCCGTCGTCTAGTGGCCCAGGACGCCGCCCTCTCAAGGCGGTAGCGCCGGTTCAAATCCGGTCGGGGCTACTGAAGAAGTAGCAGGTCACAGGCCCGGTCACCACGTTGGGTGGCCGGGCCTTGATCATTTGTCATCGGTTTGTCATCGAGTTCTGGCGTCACTGGGCGGTTGCGGCGTCACAGGCTGGCGCCTTCGGGCACCTCCGCACGGCCGATCGGGCCGGGAATGAACTTGGTCAAGCGGTCAGACGATCCGGCCCGTTGGGTAATGCGGCCGACGGCAAAGGGAGCGGCATGGTCCCTGAGATGATCGCTCGCTCTGGGGACTCAGCGACCGCCCCGGTCCCGGGCGGTCGCTGACGTAGATCGGCTGAAGGCCGGGTCACTATGCGTCGCGGGGTAACGCAAGCCTAGTGCGTGGAACAGGCACCAGTCGGCGACGTGTCCAACGAGGCAGTTGGCTACGGCTCCGGCGGCCGCGGTAATGATGATCTTCTTCTTTGGTTCTCCTTATCAGCGCTGCTGCCGTGGAGTTGGTTATGACGGCTGGTTTTGGCCGGGCGCGGGAGGTGCGTCACTAGGTGCGGCCCGCACCGTCATGTCCTTGTTGCAGGCCGGCTCGAACTGTACGTCGATGCTGCCTTCCGCGTCGGCCAGCCGCCATGCCCGGACTTCGGCCAGGTTGGCGATACGCGTGGAGTGCATGACGTGCAGGACCGTGCCGATCGGCAGCTGTCCTCCGGCCGCTTGTACCGTCTCCGGTATGGCGGCGGCAAACATGAACGGGTCCCCGTGCTGCTCGATCTGCGTGAGGAGGTTGTCCACGGCCGGTGCCGCGAGAGGGGCAATCATGCCACCCCACTGCGCCTGGACGTCCTCGCCACGCAGGATCGCGCGGACGTAGTGCATGTCCCGTTGGTCCTCAGCGGTGAACGCGTTCGGGAGCGGGAAGGCGGTCCCTGTCAACTGCTGGACCTCGGCCAGCATTTCCGCGCAGTGGATGTAGCTCTCGGGCCAGGTCGCAGGGCCGACAGCCCCCCGAGCTGGTCGCGAGGATATTCCCGGCCGGGTCGGTGACCGCCATTTCCTGCCCGGCCGCCACATCGGCGCAGAACCGCAGGACCGGGACGGCGTCTCGCGGCAGGACGTCGGCGTGGTACCGGTAGGCCAGATGGGCATGGTAGGTGCGCTGGACGATGTCGAAACGCTGCTCCAGGGTCAGCAGCCCGGACCGGTCCCGGGCGAGCAGGCGCAGTCCGCCGGCTGGACCGGCGCTGCGCTCGGTGACGTCCAGGTGGATCATGTGGCGGATAGGCGGCTGCGGGGGGACACGGAGCAGGACCGTGGCCGCCTGTTCAGACCCGGGCGGGAACGTGCCGTCCAGGGCCAGGGTTCCGTCCGGAAAATCGCCGCCCAGGCCGGCCGGGGCGTCTATGACCAAGCCTGTGGTGCAGGGCGCCGGGATGGTTACCGGCGTCCCGAACTTCATGAAATCGGCGAGGGCCTCGCGGGCTTTCTGCTGGTCTGGGGAGTCATCGAACTGCAAGGTCGCGGTCACCGTAATCGGGCGGTCCCGGGGAGCGTCAGGGTAGCGGGGATGAGCCGTCACCGTGACCACGTCGGCGGCGATGCCGAATTCGAACCAGTAGTAGGGGTCGATCTCGTTCAGCCGACTGGCCTCGCCGGCGAACCGCTGGGCGAGTCCGGCCGCGTTGTCGGGCAGCGCGTCCTCGCGGCTGATCTCGGTCAGGATGCGGACGACTTCCTCGGCCGCGCCGGAGAAATAGCGGACGATGTCCGGGAACCGGGCTAGCTGCTCCTCCAGCCAGGTCTTGCCAAGCCATTCCAGCCGCGCGGGGAGGCAGGCGCCCAGAGAGTCGAACCACCGTTGCTCGGCGGGGGTCGGATCGATCGGCACGACCAGTGTCCAGGTGCGCGAGTTCGTTCCCATCGCCCGGGCCAGGGACCGTTCGACTTGGCGGCGCTGCGTCCGTTCCATGCGTCCGGTGAAGCTCTTCAGTTCGTAGGCGTCCGTGCCCTCCTCGCCTGGAAAATAGCAGTCGAGGCCGCCGTCGCCGCCGCTGCCGTCAACCCGGCGAGTCTGCCGCAGCCGGGACAGCAGCACCGACACCATGATCTCGTACTCGCCGGGAGAGAGACGATCGAAGTCAACTCGTGGCACCACATCACGATGCCAGAAGACTGGTGGTGCCCAGACCGGTGTTCACCTTGGACACAGGGCGGCTAGGTGGGGGCTACCGTACGGCGCCGTTAAATACCGGGCACGGGCCGAATATCACATGGTTCGAATGTCGGCTTTTTACGCATCCTGCCCGGGCCGAGGCGATCGCCGAGTCTCTCGATGACGACTTCACGAAGGTTCAGGTGCTCACGGTCGCCGCGGCTGCGCTGGCCGGGTGATACAGCGGTTATTACCCGGTCCGGCTGGCCGGTGGCTGCCCGGGCGCTTTACGCCTTGGGCAGGGCCCGGGCGCGCTTGGGGGAAGGGACTGTGGCCGGAACTGCGGTGCCGGACCGGCCGCGGGGTGCCCCGGCGCGGCCGCGAGCAGCTGGGCGGCCCGGGCGGAACGCTGCTCGTCGGCGAGGACCCAGCACACGACCCCCGCGAAGATGATCAGCGCCCCGATCACCACGGCGGCCGCGGTCAACCCGAACCCGGCCAGCACGCCGGGAACGGCCAGGGCCCCGGCTACGCGCCACGCGACCCGCGCTACCCGTCTCACGGCGCGGCCCGCCTGCGGCTCGGGGCCCGCGCGGTGGTAGCCACCGTTCAGGCGCGAGACAGCTGCCGGGCCGCGTCGCGGAACTGCAGCCACCAGCCAGCACCAACAGCGGCCAGGTCATACAGCTCAGACCGGAACTCCTCCAGGTAACGGTCACGGTGACCCGGGGGCAATACCCGCGCTGCCACGGCCAGGAGCCCACGCCCGGATGGCGCTACGCGGCGGGCCGCCCGGGGAACCGGGCTGACAGAATCCCGCCGGTAATACCCGCG
>CAVQVG010000013.1:0-528331 GCA_963717125.1 uncultured Actinomycetes bacterium | reverse complement strand
CCCGCGATCACCGCCGCCGTGGTCACCGCCGACGGCGGCGGCACGGCAGCGCGGCTGGTGGCCTGGCTGGTGCCCGCCGACCCCGCCGCGGGCATCCCACCCGCCGCCGGCCTGCGCGCCCACCTGGGACAGCAACTGCCCGGGTTCATGATCCCGGCAGTGTTCACCGAACTGGCCGCCCTGCCCCTGACCACGAACGGGAAACTCGACCGCGCCGCCCTGCCCGCCCCGGACGCGGGCCGCCCGGAGCTGGCTGGCGGCTACCTCGCCCCGGCCACCCCCGCCGAGGAACTGCTCGCCGGGATCTGGGCGCGGGTCCTCGGCGTGGACCGGCCCGGCGCCAGCGACAGCTTCTTCGAGCTGGGCGGGCACTCACTGTTGGCCACCCAGGTGATCTCCCGGATCCGGGTGGTGTTCGGGGTGGAGGTGGCGCTGACGGCGTTGTTCGAGCAGCCCACAGTCCGGGGCCTGGCCACCGTGATCGAGGAGGCCACGCCAGGGGTCGCGGTGCCGCCGATCACGGCCGCGGGCCGGGATGAGCCGCTGCCGTTGTCGTTCGCGCAGCAGCGGCTGTGGTTCCTGGACCAGCTCGACCCCGGCTCCACCGCCTACAGCGCGCCGTCGCCGGTGCGGCTGGGCGGGGAGCTGGATGTGGCGGCGCTGGGTGCGGCGCTGGGCGCGGTCACCACCCGCCATGAGGTGCTGCGGACCCGGCTGGTGGCCGGCCCGGACGGGGTGGCGCATCAGGTGATCGACCCGCCGGCGGGCTTTCCGCTGCCCGTGATGGATGTGTCGGGCCAGCCGGATCCGGTGGCGGCCGCGCGGGAGCTGATCGCCGCGGACGCGGTCACCCCGTTCGACCTGGCGGCCGGGCCGCTGATCCGGGCCGCGCTGATCCGCCTGGGCCCCACCGATCACGTGCTGGACCTGTCGGTGCATCACGTGGTCTCCGATGAGTGGTCGGCGCGGATCTTGCGGCGCGAGATGTCGGTGCTGTATGAGGCGTTCCGGCGGGGGGACCAGGACCCGCTGCCGCCGCTGGCGGTGCAGTACGCCGACTTCGCGGTGTGGCAGCGGCGGTGGCTGACCGGGGAAATGCTGGAGGGGCAGCTGTCCTACTGGCGGGATCAGCTGGCCGGGGCGCCGGTCCTGGACCTGCCCGCCGACCGGCCCCGCCCGCCGGTCCGCTCTACCGCCGGGGCGCTGGTGGAGTTCGGTGTCCCGGCGGAGATAACGGCTGCTTTGCGGGTGGTGGCCCGCGACAGCGGCGCGACGATGTTCATGACGCTGCTGGCGGCGTTCACCGTGCTGATGGGCCGCTACAGCGGCCAGGACGACATCGTGGCGGGCACCCCGGTCGCCAGCCGTAACCATGCGGAGACCGAGGACCTGGTCGGGTTTTTCGTCAACACCCTGGTGCTGCGCGCCGACCTGTCCGGCGACCCGGCGTTCACCGGGCTGCTCAGCCGGGTCAGGGAGGCTGCGCTGGGTGCGTATGCGCACCAGGACCTGCCGTTCGAGCAGCTGGTGGACGCCATGGTCACCGACCGGGACCGGTCCCGCACCCCGCTGTTCCAGGCGTCCTTCAGCTATGCCGCCGAAGATGATTCCAGCGCCAGCACCAGCCGGGATGCGGGTTCGGTGATGCTGTCGGCCGAGCCTTTGGCGGATGTGCTGGCTGAAACGCTGGCGGTGAAGTTCGACCTGTCGGTGATAGTGGAGGATGCCCATGGCGGCGGGCTAGCAGGCGGGATCCAGTACAGCACCGCCTTGTTCGACCGCGCGACGATGCAGCGGATGGCCGGGCACCTGGTCACTTTGCTGAAGGCGGTCGCCACTGATGCAGGCCAGCGGCTCTCTCAGCTGCCGGTGCTGACCGCGGCTGAGCGGGACCAGCTTGTGGATGGCTGGAATGACACGGTGGCGCCGGTGCCGGCGGTGGGCGGGGTGCATGAGCTGGTCGCGGCGCGGGCGGCGGTGGGCCCGGACGTGGTGGCGGTGACCTGTGGTGGGGTGTGGCTGACGTATGGGGGGCTGGCGGAGCGGGCGGCCCGGCTGGCGGGTTACCTGCGGGGGGCGGGGGTGGGCCGCGAGACCATTGTGGGGTTGTGCCTGGAGCGGGGCGCGGGGATGGTGGCGGCGATCTTGGGGGTGTGGCAGGCCGGGGGTGCGTACCTGCCGCTGGACCCGGATTATCCGGCGGAGCGGCTGGCGTTCATGCTGGCCGACAGCGGCGCGCGGGTGCTGGCGGGTCACCGTGGGCGCGCGGATGGCCTGGCTGCTGATCTGCCTGCCAGTGTGGAGGTGGTGGTGTGGCTGGATGACCCGGTCGTGGCGGCGGCGGTGGCGGCGGCGCCGCCCGGGCCGCCGCCGGGCGCGGCGGTGACGGCGGGCCAGCTCGCGTATGTGATGTACACCTCGGGGTCGACCGGGACACCGAAGGGGGTGGAGGTTACCCACGGGGGGGTGGTGAACCTGGCGGTTGCGTTGCGGCCGGTGTTCGGTGTCACCGAGGGCGTGACCGTGCTGCAGTTCGCCTCGTTCAGCTTCGATACTGCCGTGCGTGATGTCGCGGTGGTGCTGGCGGCGGGGGGCACCCTGGCGGTGGCCACCTCCGCCGAGCGGGCGGAGCCGGCCCTGCTGACCGGGATGATCCGCGACTGTGGGCTCCAGGTCGCAGGCATGCCGCCGTCGGCGCTGGGTTTGCTGGATTCCGGTGATCTGCCCAGTGTTACGACGGTGCTCGCGGGTGCGGAACGGGTGAGCGCGCAGGTGGCGGGTGCCTGGGGGCGGGGCCGGCGGCTGTTCAACGTGTACGGCCCGACTGAGATCACGGTGATTTCCTGCGCTGCGGCGGTTGATCCTGGTGCCGGGCAGGCACCCCCGATCGGGTCGCCGATCGCCAACACCCGGGTGTATGTGCTGGGCCGGTCCTTGGGCCCGGTTCCGGTGGGGGTGGCGGGGGAGCTGTTCATCGGCGGTGCCGGGGTGGCGCGGGGGTATAGGGGCCGGCCGGGGCTGACGGCGGAACGGTTCGTGGCGGACTTGTTCACCGGGGATGGGTCGCGGCTGTACCGGACGGGGGACCGGGTGCGGTGGCGGGCGGATGGGCAGCTGGAGTTCCTGGGCCGCGCCGATGACCAGGTCAAGATCCGCGGGTTCCGGGTCGAGCCGGGTGAGGTGGAGGCGGCGCTGGGCGCCCACCCCGGAGTACATACGGCGGTGGTGGCTGTGTCTGGGGAGGGCGCGGCGGCGCGGCTGGTGGCCTGGCTGGTGCCCGCCGATCCATCCGCGGGCATCCCGCCGGTCAGTGAGTTGCGGGCGTTCGTGGGACGGCGGCTGCCGGGGTTCATGGTCCCGGCGGTGTTCACCGAGCTGGCTGCGCTGCCGCTGACTCCCAGCGGGAAGCTGGACCGGGCGGCGCTGCCGGCCCCGGATGCGGGCCGGCCGGAGCTGGCGGGGGGGTATGTGGCGCCGGCCACGCCGGCGCAGGAGCTGCTGGCGGGGATCTGGGCGCAGGTGCTGGGTGTGGACCGGGTCGGCGCCGATGACAGTTTCTTTGAGCTGGGCGGGCATTCGCTGCTGGCCACTCAGGTGATCTCCCGGATCCGGGGTGTGTTCGGGGTGGAGGTGGCGCTGGCGGCGCTGTTCGACCAGCCGACCGTTGCCGGGCTGGCCGCGGTGATCGAGGGGACGGCGCCGGGGCTGGCGGCACCGCCGGTGACGCCCGCGGGCCGCGGTGGGCGGTTGCCGTTGTCGTTCGCGCAGCAGCGGTTGTGGTTCCTGGACCAGCTTGATCCCGGGTCGGTGGAATACAGTGTGCCGTCGCCGGTGCGGCTGGGCGGGGAGCTGGATGTGGCGGCTTTGGGTGCGGCGCTGGGCGCGGTCACCACCCGCCATGAGGTGCTGCGGACCCGGCTGGTGGCGGGCCCGGATGGGGTGGCGTATCAGGTGATCGGCCCGCCGGCGCCGTTCCCGCTGCCGGTGGCCGATGTGTCGGGCCAGCCGGATCCGGTGGCGGCGGCGCGGGGGCTGGTGGCGGTGGACGCGGCGGCGCCGTTTGACCTGGCGGGCGGGCCGCTGATCCGGGCTGTGCTGGTCCGGCTGGCTGCTGGTGATCATGTGCTGGCGTTGTCGGTGCATCACGTGGTCAGTGATGAGTGGTCGGCGGGGATTTTGCGCCGCGAGATGTCGGTGCTGTATGAGGCGTTCCGGCGGGGGGACCCCGATCCGCTGCCGCCGCTGGCGGTGCAGTACGCCGATTTCGCGATCTGGCAGCGGCGGTGGCTGGCCGGGGACGTGCTGGCGGGCCAGCTCGCGTACTGGCGTGGCCGGCTGGCCGGGGCGCCGGTGCTGGAGCTGCCCGCTGACCGGCCCCGCCCGCCGGTGCGGTCCACCGCCGGGGCGGTGATGGAGTTCGCTGTCCCGGCGGAGGTGGTGGCGGGGCTGCGGGTGGTGGCCGGTGATCACGACGCGACGATGTTCATGGTGTTGTTCGCGGTTTATGTGACGTTGCTGGGCCGTTACAGCGGCCAGGACGATGTGGTGGCTGGGACGCCGGTGGCGAACCGGAACCGGGCCGAGACCGAGGACCTGATCGGGTTTTTCGTCAACACCCTGGTCCTGCGGGCCGACCTGTCCGGCGACCCGGAGTTCACCGGGCTGCTCGGCCGGGTGCGGGAGGTGGCGCTGGGCGCCTACGCCCATCAGGACCTGCCGTTCGAGCAGCTGGTCAACGCGCTGGTCACCGGCCGGGACCGGTCCCGCACCCCGCTGTTCCAGGTCCTGTTCAACTACTTCACCGGGCACCGGCAGCAGGAGGGGCAGGACCAGGGAAGCCCGCCCCTTGAGGACCATGCTCCCGGTGCTGGTGGCGGCGCCGTCGTGGATGCAGATGCGGGGGTGGTGCTGGGGGATGTGCGGACGGGGGTGAGCGCGAAGTCGGATCTGCGGCTGGTCTTGGCTGAGGACGGTGGCGGGTTGTCGGGTGGGCTGGAGTACAGCACGGCGTTGTTCGATGCGGCGACGATCGGGCGGATGGCGGGGCATCTGGGTGTGCTGCTGGCGGCGGTGGCCGCGGACCCGGGGCGGCCGTTGTCGGGGCTGGGGGTGCTGACCGCGGGTGAGCGTGACGAGCTGGCCCGGTGGAATGACACGCCGGTGCCGGTGCCGGCGGCGGGCGGGATCCATGAGCTGGCCGCGGCGCGGGCGGCGGTGGGCCCGGACGTGGTGGCGGTGACGTGCGGTGGGGTGTCGCTGAGTTATGGGGGGCTGGAGGAGCGGGCGAACCGGCTGGCGCATTACCTGCGTGGGGTGGGGGTGGGCGGTGAGTCGGTGGTGGGGTTGTGCCTGGAGCGGGGCGCGGGCATGGTCGTGGCGATGCTGGCGGTGTGGAAGGCCGGCGGCGCGTACCTGCCGCTGGACCCGGCCTACCCGCCGGGGCGGCTGGCGTTCATGCTGGCCGACAGCCACGCCAGCGTGCTGGCGGGGACCGCCGCGATCGTGGACGAGCTGCCCGCGGGCCGGATCCGGGTGATCACGCTGGATGACCCGCTGACCGTGGCGGCGGTGGCGGCGGCGCCGCCCGGGCCGCCGCCGGTTCCGGCGGTGGTGGCGGGTCAGCTGGCGTATGTGATGTACACCTCGGGGTCGACCGGGACGCCGAAGGGGGTGCAGGTCACCCACGGCGGGGTGGTGAACCTGACGGTCGCGCAGGGACCGGTGTTCGGCGCCGCCGCCGGTACCCGCGTGCTGCAGTTCGCCTCGTTCAGCTTCGACGCCGCGGTATGGGAGGTATGCGGCGCCCTGGCGGCGGGGGCGAGTCTGGTGATCGCCGCGGCGGGGGAGCGGGCCGAGCCGGGCGCGCTGGCCGGGCTGGTCCGCGACCGGGGGGTAGCGGTGGCGACGCTGCCGCCGTCGCTGCTGGGTGTGCTGGCCCCCGGTGAGCTGGCGGGCCTGGTCACGCTGGTGTCGGCCGGGGAGCGGCTGGACGGCGGGGTGGCGGACCGGTGGCGGGAGCATCACCGGCTGCTGAACGCCTACGGGCCGACTGAGGCCACGGTGTGCGCCAGCATCGCGGTGACCGGTCCCGGCGGCCCGCCGCTGATCGGGGGCCCGGTGGCCAACACCCGGCTGCAGGTCCTGGACCGGCACCTGGGCCCGGTCCCGGTGGGGGTGGCCGGGGACCTGCACATCGGCGGTGCCGGGGTGGCGCGGGGGTACGCCGGCCGGCCGGGGCTGACCGCGGAACGGTTCGTCGCCGACCCGCTGGCCGGCGACGGGTCGCGGCTGTACCGCACCGGGGACCGGGCCCGGTGGCGGCCCAGCGGGCAGCTGGAGTTCCTGGGCCGCGCCGATGACCAGGTCAAGATCCGCGGCTACCGGATCGAGCCCGGCGAGATCGAGACCGCCCTGACCACCCACCCCGCGATCACCGCCGCCGTGGTCACCGCCGACGGCGGCGGCACGGCAGCGCGGCTGGTGGCCTGGCTGGTGCCCGCCGACCCCGCCGCGGGCATCCCGCCCGCCGCCGGCCTGCGCGCCCACCTGGGACAGCAACTGCCCGGGTTCATGATCCCGGCGGTGTTCACCGAACTGGCCGCGCTGCCGCTGACCGCGAACGGGAAACTGGACCGCGCGGCGCTGCCCGCCCCGGACGCGGGCCGCCCGGAGCTGGCCGGCGGCTACGTCGCCCCGGCCACCCCCGCCGAGGAACTGCTCGCCGGGATCTGGGCCCAGGTCCTCGGCATCACCCAGGTCGGCACCACCGACAGTTTCTTCGACCTCGGCGGCCACTCACTGCTGGCCACCCAGATGATCTCCCGGGTCCGGGCCGTGTTCGGGGTGGAGGTGGCGCTGGCTGCCCTGTTCGAGCAGCCCACGGTCCGGGGCCTGGCCACGGTGATCGAGGGCGCGGCGCCGGGGGTGGCGGTGCCGCCGGTGACGCCGGCGGGCCGCGGTGGGCGGTTGCCGTTGTCGTTCGCGCAGCAGCGGTTGTGGTTCCTGGACCAGCTTGATCCCGGGTCGGTGGAATACAGTGTGCCGTCGCCGGTGCGGCTGGGCGGGGAGCTGGATGTGGCGGCTTTGGGTGCGGCGCTGGGCGCGGTCACCACCCGCCATGAGGTGCTGCGGACCCGGCTGGTGGCGGGCCCGGATGGGGTGGCGTATCAGGTGATCGGCCCGCCGGCGCCGTTCCCGCTGCCGGTGGTGGATGTGTCGGGCCAGCCGGATCCGGTGGCGGCGGCGCGGGGGCTGGTGGCGGTGGACGCGGCGGCGCCGTTTGACCTGGCGGGCGGGCCGCTGATCCGGGCTGTGCTGGTCCGGCTGGCTGCTGGTGATCATGTGCTGGCGTTGTCGGTGCATCACGTGGTCAGTGATGAGTGGTCGGCGGGGATTTTGCGCCGCGAGATGTCGGTGCTGTATGAGGCGTTCCGGCGGGGTGAGCCTGATCCGCTGCCGCCGCTGGCGGTGCAGTACGCCGATTTCGCGATCTGGCAGCGGCGGTGGCTGGCCGGGGACGTGCTGGCGGGCCAGCTGGCGTACTGGCGTGGCCGGCTGGCCGGGGCGCCGGTGCTGGAGCTGCCCACTGACCGGCCCCGCCCGCCGGTGCGGTCCACCGCGGGGGCGATCACGCAGTTCAGCGTCGCGGCGGAGACCGCGGCGGGGTTGCGGGTGGTGGCCCGCGGCGGCGGCGCGACGATGTTCATGACGCTGCTCGCGGCGTTCAGCGTGCTTTTGGGCCGGTACAGCGGCCAGGACGATGTGGTGGTGGGCACCCCGGTCGCGAACCGGAACCGGGCCGAGACCGAGGACCTGATCGGGTTTTTCGTCAACACCCTGGTCCTGCGGGCTGACCTGTCCGGCGACCCGGAGTTCACCGGGCTGCTCGGCCGGGTCCGCGGCATGACCCTGGGCGCCTACGCCCACCAGGACCTGCCGTTCGAGCAGCTGGTTGACGCGCTGGTCACCGGCCGGGACCGGTCCCGCACCCCACTGTTCCAGGTCCTGTTCAACTATTTCACCGAAGGCGAGCGCGGCGACGAGCAGCTGGGTGCCGGCCCTCATGGTGGTGGTGACAGTGGCGGCGCGGTCGTGGATGCAGATGCGGGGGTGGTGCTGGGGGATGTGCAGACGGGGGTGAGCGCCCGGTTTGATCTGCGGCTGATTTTGGCTGAGGACGGTGGCGGGTTGTCGGGTGGGCTGGAGTACAGCACGGCGTTGTTCGATGCGGCGACGATCGGGCGGATGGCGGGGCATCTGGGTGTGCTGCTGGCGGCGGTGGCCGCGGACCCGGGGCGGCCGTTGTCGGGGCTGGGGGTGCTGACCGCGGGTGAGCGTGACGAGCTGGCCCGGTGGAATGACACGCCGGTGCCGGTGCCGGCGGCGGGCGGGATCCATGAGCTGGCCGCGGCGCGGGCGGCGGTGGGCCCGGACGTGGTGGCGGTGACGTGCGGTGGGGTGTCGCTGAGTTATGGGGGGCTGGAGGAGCGGGCGAACCGGCTGGCGCATTACCTGCGTGGGGTGGGGGTGGGCGGTGAGTCGGTGGTGGGGTTGTGCCTGGAGCGGGGCGCGGGCATGGTCGTGGCGATGCTGGCGGTGTGGAAGGCCGGCGGCGCGTACCTGCCGCTGGACCCGGCCTACCCGGCGGGGCGGCTGGCGTTCATGCTGGCCGACAGCCACGCGAGCGTGCTGGCGGGGACCGCCGCGATCGTGGACGAGCTGCCCGCGGGCCGGATCCGGGTGATCACGCTGGATGACCCGCTGACCGTGGCGGCGGTGGCGGCGGCGCCGCCCGGGCCGCCGCCGGTTCCGGCGGTGGTGGCGGGCCAGCTGGCGTATGTGATGTACACCTCGGGGTTGACCGGGGCACCGAAGGGGGTGCAGGTCACCCACGGCGGGGTGGTGAACCTGACGGTGGCGCAGGGACCGGTGTTCGGTGTCACCGGCGGCGTGAACGTGCTGGCGTTCGCCTCGTTCAGCTTCGACGCGGCGGTATCGGAGGTGTGTGTCACGCTGGCGGCGGGGGCGAGTCTGGTGATCGCCGCGGCGGGGGAGCGGGCCGAGCCGGGCGCGCTGGCCGGGCTGGTCCGCGACCGGGGGGTAGCGGTGGCGACGCTGCCGCCGTCGCTGCTGGGTGTGCTGGCCCCCGGTGAGCTGGCGGGCCTGGTCACGCTGGTGTCGGCCGGGGAGCGGCTGGACGGCGGGGTGGCGGACCGGTGGCGGGAGCATCACCGGCTGCTGAACGCCTACGGGCCGACTGAGGCCACGGTGTGCGCCAGCATCGCGGTGACCGGTCCCGGCGGCCCGCCGCTGATCGGGGGCCCGGTGGCCAACACCCGGCTGCAGGTCCTGGACCGGCACCTGGGCCCGGTCCCGGTGGGGGTGGCCGGGGACCTGCACATCGGCGGTGCCGGGGTGGCGCGGGGGTACGCCTGCCGGCCGGGGCTGACCGCGGAACGGTTCATCGCCGACCCGCTGGCCGGCGACGGGTCGCGGCTGTACCGCACCGGCGACCGGGCCCGGTGGCGGCCCAGCGGGCAGCTGGAGTTCCTGGGCCGCGCCGATGACCAGGTCAAGATCCGCGGCTACCGGATCGAGCCCGGCGAGATCGAGACCGCCCTGACCACCCACCCCGCGATCACCGCCGCCGTGGTCACCGCCGACGGCGGCGGCACGGCAGCGCGGCTGGTGGCCTGGCTGGTGCCCGCCGACCCCGCCGCGGGCATCCCACCCGCCGCCGGCCTGCGCGCCCACCTGGGACAGCAACTGCCCGGGTTCATGATCCCGGCAGTGTTCACCGAACTGGCCGCGCTGCCGCTGACCGCGAACGGGAAACTGGACCGCGCCGCGCTGCCCGCCCCGGACGCGGGCCGCCCGGAGCTGGCCGGCGGCTACCTCGCCCCGGCCACCCCCGCCGAGGAACTGCTCGCCGGGATCTGGGCCCAGGTCCTCGGCATCACCCAGGTCGGCACCACCGACAGCTTCTTCGACCTCGGCGGCCACTCGCTGCTGGCCACCCAGGTGATCTCCCGGGTCCGGGGTGTGTTCGGGGTGGAGGTGGCGCTGGCGGCGTTGTTCGACCAGCCGACCGTCGCGGGGCTGGCGGCGGTGATTGAGGGGACGGCGCCGGGGGTGGCGGTGCCGCCGGTGACGCCCGCGGGCCGCGGTGGGCGGTTGCCGTTGTCGTTCGCGCAGCAGCGGTTGTGGTTCTTGGACCAGCTTGATCCCGGGTCGGCTGCCTATAGCGCGCCGATGCTGGTGGGGCTGGGCGGGGAGCTGGATGTGGCGGCTTTGGGTGCGGCGCTGGGTGCGGTGGTCGCCCGGCATGAGGTGCTGCGGACCCGGCTGGTGGCGGGCCCGGATGGGGTGGCGTATCAGGTGATCGACCCGCCGGCGGGTTTCCCGCTGCCGGTGGCCGATGTGTCGGGGGAGGCTGATCCGGCGGCGGCGGCGGAAGGGCTGGTGGCGGCGGACGCGGCGGCGCCGTTTGACCTGGCGGCTGGGCCGCTGATCCGGGCTGTGCTGGTGCGGCTGGCTGCTGGTGATCATGTGCTGGGCCTGTCGGTGCATCATGTGGTCTTTGATGAGTGGTCGGGGCAGATCTTGCGGCGTGAGCTTGTCGTTTTGTATGAGGCGTTCGGGCGGGGGGAGCCTGATCCGCTGCCGCCGCTGGTGGTGCAGTACGCCGATTTCGCGGTGTGGCAGCGGCGGTGGCTGACCGAGGAGGTGCTGGCGGGCCAGCTGGCGTACTGGCGTGGCCGGCTGGCCGGGGCGCCGGTGCTGGAGCTGCCTGCTGACCGGCCCCGCCCGCCGGTGCGGTCCACGGCCGGGGCGTTTACGAGGTTCGCTGTCCCGGCGGAGGTGGTGGCGGGGCTGCGGGTGGTGGCCGGTGATCACGACGCGACGATGTTCATGGTGTTGTTCGCGGTTTATGTGACGTTGCTGGGTCGTTACAGCGGCCAGGACGATGTGGTGGCTGGGACGCCGGTGGCGAACCGGAACCGGGCCGAGACCGAGGACCTGATCGGGTTTTTCGTCAACACCGTGGTGCTGCGGGCTGACCTGTCGGGTGACCCGGAGTTCACCGGGCTGCTCGGGCGGGTGCGGGAGGTGGCGCTGGGCGCGTACGCGCATCAGGATCTGCCGTTCGAGCAGCTGGTTGACGCGCTGGTCACTGGGCGGGACCGGTCCCGCACCCCGCTGTTCCAGGTCCTGTTCAACTACTTCACCGGGCACCGGCAGCAGGAGGGGCAGGACCAGGGAAGCCAGGTTCAGGGTGATGCCAGCCCGGGTGCGGCAGATGGCCGGGGCGGCGGTGCGGGGGTGGTGCTGGGGGATGTGCAGACGGGGGTGCTCGCGAAGTTTGATCTGCGGCTGGTCTTGTCTGAGGACGGTGGCGGGCTGTCGGGCGGCGTCCATTACAGCACGGCGTTGTTCGATGCGGCGACGATCGGGCGGATGGTGGGGCATCTGGGTGTGCTGCTGGCGGCGGTGGCCGCGGACCCGGGGCGGCCGTTGTCGGGGCTGGGGGTGCTGACCGCGGGTGAGCGTGACGAGCTGGCCCGGTGGAATGACACGCCGGCGCCGGTGCCGGCGGCGGGCGGGATCCATGAGCTGGCCGCGGCGCGGGCGGCGGTGGGCCCGGACGTGGTGGCGGTGACGTGCGGTGGGGTGTCGCTGAGTTATGGGGGGCTGGAGGAGCGGGCGAACCGGCTGGCGCATTACCTGCGTGGGGTGGGGGTGGGTGGTGAGTCGGTGGTGGGGTTGTGCCTGGAGCGGGGCGCGGGCATGGTCGTGGCGATGCTGGCGGTGTGGAAGGCCGGCGGCGCGTACCTGCCGCTGGACCCGGGCTACCCGGCGGGGCGGCTGGCGTTCATGCTGGCCGACAGCCACGCGAGCGTGCTGGCGGGGACCGCCGCGATCGTGGATGAGCTGCCCGCGGGCCGGATCCGGGTGATCACGCTGGATGACCCGCTGACCGTGGCGGCGGTGGCGGCGGCGCCGGCCGGGCCGCCGCCGGTGCCGGCGGTGGTGGCGGGTCAGCTGGCGTATGTGATGTACACCTCGGGGTCGACTGGGACGCCGAAGGGGGTGCAGGTCACCCACGGGGGCCTGGTGAACTATGTGGCCGCGGTGCCGGGCCGGGCCGGGCTGGGCGAGCCGGGCGGTGCGTATGCGCTGCTCCAGCCAGCGGCCACTGATTTCGGGAACACGGTGATCTTGGCGAGCCTGGTGACCGGCGGGGTGCTGCATGTCCTGGACGAGGCGATGGTCACCGACCCGGCCGCGGTGGCCCGGTACCTGGCCGGGCAGCGCATTGATTACCTGAAGGTGGTGCCCTCGCACCTGGCCGCGCTGGCCGCTGGTGGCGACCTGGCCGGGCTGGTCCCGGCCCGGGCCCTGGTGCTGGGCGGCGAAGCGGTCCCGCCGCAGCTGGCCGCCGGGCTGCTGGCGGTGGCCGGGGACCGGCGGGTGGTCAATCATTACGGCCCGACGGAGACCACGATCGGTGTGCTCACCGCCACCTTGACCCCAGCGTTGCTGGCCGGCGGGACGGTCCCGGTCGGGTCACCGGCGGCCGGCACCCGGGCGCACGTGCTGGACCGGTCCCTGGGCCAGGTCCCGGCCGGGGTCACCGGGGAACTGTTCCTCGGCGGCCCGCAGGTCGCCCGCGGGTACGCCGGCCGCCCGGCGCTGACCGCGGAACGGTTCATCGCCGACCCGCTGGCCGGCGACGGGTCGCGGCTGTACCGCAGCGGGGACCGGGCCCGGTGGCGCGCGGATGGGCAGCTGGAGTTCCTGGGCCGCGCCGATGACCAGGTCAAGATCCGCGGCTACCGGATCGAGCCCGGCGAGATCCAGACCGTCCTGGCCGCCCACCCCGCGATCACCGCGGCTGTGGTCACCGCCGACGGCGACGGGCAGGACCGGCGGCTGGTGGCCTGGCTGGTGCCCGCCGGCCCCGCCGCCGGCCTGCCGCCCGCCGCTGAGCTGCGGGCGTTCGTGGGGCAGCGGCTGCCGGAGTTCATGATCCCGGCGGTGTTCACCGAGCTGGCCGCGCTGCCGCTGACCCCCAGCGGGAAACTGGACCGGGCCGCGCTGCCCGCCCCCAGCGCCACCCGCCCCCGCCCCGGCCCCGGCTACACCGCACCCGCCACCCCCACCCAGGAACTGCTCGCCGGGATCTGGGCCCAGGTCCTCGGCCTCGACCAGGCCGGGGCGGACGACAGTTTCTTCGACCTCGGCGGCCACTCGCTGCTGGCTACCCAGGTCATCTCCCGGATCCGGGGCGTGTTCGGCGTCGAGATCCCCCTCGCCGCGCTGTTCGACCAGCCCACCGTCCGGGGCCTGGCCACGGTCATCGAGGGAACAGCACCCGGGGTGATGGCACCGCCGGTCACCGCGGCGGCCCGGGATGAGCCGCTGCCACTGTCCTTCGGCCAGCAGCGGCTGTGGTTCCTGGACCAGCTCGATCCCGGCTCCGCCGAGTACAACATTCCCTCGCCGGTGCGGCTGGGCGGGGACCTGGACGTGGCCGCGCTGGGTGCGGCGCTGAGCGCGGTCACCAGCCGGCACGAGGTGCTGCGGACCCGGCTGGTGGCCGGCCCCGACGGAGTGCCGCACCAGGTGATCGGCCCGCCGTCGCCGTTCCCGCTGCCCGTCGCCGACGTGTCCGGCCAGCGCGACCCGGTGGCCGCGGCGCGGGCGCTGGTGACAGCGGACGCGGCGGCCCCGTTTGACCTGGCCGCCGGGCCGCTGATCCGCGCTGCGCTGATCCGGCTGGCCCCAGGAGAGCATGTGCTGGCGCTGTCGGTGCACCACGTGGTCAGTGATGAATGGTCAGCGCAGATCCTGCGGCGTGAACTGTCGGCGCTGTATGAGGCGTCCCGGGCCGGGCAGCCCGATCCGCTGCCGCCGCTGGCGGTGCAGTACGCCGACGTCGCGGTATGGCAGCGGAAGTGGCTGGCCGGGGACGTGCTGGCGGGCCAGCTCGCCTACTGGCGCGGCCAGCTGGCCGGCGCGCCGGTGCTGGACCTGCCCACCGACCGGCCCCGCCCGCCCATCCGCTCCACCACCGGGGCCGTCGCAAGGTTCACTGTCCCAGCAGATACCGCGAACGAGTTGCGGGCGGTGGCCCGCGAGGGCGGCGCGACGATGTTCATGGTCCTGCTCGCCGCCTACACGGTGCTGCTGGGCCGCTACAGCGGCCAGGACGACGTCGTGGCCGGCACTGTCATCGCCGGCCGCAACCGGGCCGAAACCGAAGACCTGATCGGGTTCTTCGTCAACACCCTGGTCATGCGCACCGACCTGACCGGCGACCCCACGTTCACCGGGCTGGTGGCCCGGGTGCGGGAGATGGCGCTGGGTGGATTCGCGCACCAGGACCTGCCGTTCGAGCAACTAGTCGAACGCACTGGTCACCAGCCGCGACCGGTCCCGCACCCCACTATTCCAGGTGTCCTTCCGCTATGTCGTCGCAGCCCCGGGGACGGGGGTGGATCCGGTGGCCGGGTGCGCCACCGGAACTGAGATCGATGCAGGTGGCGATGTTTGATCTGTCGGCTGATGCTGGGGGAGACCGATGGCGGGGGGGCCTGGCTGGGCGGGATCCGAGTACAGCACGGAGTTGTTCGACAGCGGCACCATCGGGCGGATAGTGGGGCATCTGGGTGTGCTGCTGGCGGCGGTGGCCGCGGACCCGGGGCGGCCGTTGTCGGGGCTGGGGGTGCTGACGGCGGGTGAGCGTGACGAGCTGGCCCGGTGGACTGGCGCGCTGGCGCCGATGCCGGCGGCGGGCGGGGTCCATGGGCTGGCCGCGGCGCGGGCGGCGGTGGGCCCGGACGTGGTGGCGGTGGCGTGCGGTGGGGTGTCGCTGAGTTATAGGGGGCTGGAGGAGCGGGCGACCCGGCTGGCGCATTACCTGCGTGGGGTGGGAGTGGGCGGTGAGTCGGTGGTGGGGCTGTGCCTGGAGCGGGGCGCGGGCTGGTCGTGGCGATGCTGGCGGTGTGGAAGGCCGGCGGCGCGTACCTGCCGCTGGACCCGGACTACCCGGCGG
Source organism: uncultured Actinomycetes bacterium (assembly GCA_963717125.1). Taxonomy (GTDB): domain Bacteria; phylum Actinomycetota; class Actinomycetes; order Streptosporangiales; family Streptosporangiaceae; genus RYN-230. The sequence continues at coordinate 513,273 of CAVQVG010000013.1, read as the reverse complement.
GGCGGCTGGCGTTCATGCTGGCCGACAGCCACGCCAGCGTGCTGGTCGCCGGCGCGGCGGTGGCTGCGGGCCTGGCCGGGGAGCTGCCCGCGGGCCAGCTGGTGGCCATCACGCTGGATGATCCCGCGGTGGCCGCGGCGGTGGCCGCGGCGCCGCCCGGGCCGCCGCCGGTCCGGCGGTGGTGGCGGGCCAGCTGGCGTATGTGATGTACACCTCGGGGTCGACCGGGGCACCGAAGGGGGTGCAGGTCACCCACGGCGGGGTGGTGAACCTGACGGTCGCGCAGGGACCGGTGTTCGGCGTCACCGGCGGCGTGAACGTGCTGGCGTTCGCCTCGTTCAGCTTCGACGCCGCGGTATCGGAGGTGTGTGTCACGCTGGCGGCGGGGGCGAGTCTGGTGATCGCCGCGGCGGGGGAGCGGGCCGAGCCGGGCGCGCTGGCCGGGCTGGTCCGCGACCGGGGGGTAGCGGTGGCGACGCTGCCGCCGTCGCTGCTGGGTGTGCTGGCCCCCGGTGAGCTGGCGGGCCTGGTCACGCTGGTGTCGGCCGGGGAGCGGCTGGACGGCGGGGTGGCGGACCGGTGGCGGGAGCATCACCGGCTGCTGAACGCCTACGGGCCGACTGAGGCCACGGTGTGCGCCAGCATCGCGGTGACCGGTCCCGGCGGCCCGCCGCTGATCGGGGGCCCGGTGGCCAACACCCGGCTGCAGGTCCTGGACCGGCACCTGGGCCCGGTCCCGGTGGGGGTGGCCGGGGACCTGCACATCGGCGGTGCCGGGGTGGCGCGGGGGTACGCTGGCCGGCCGGGGCTGACCGCGGAACGGTTCGTCGCCGACCCGCTGGCCGGCGACGGGTCGCGGCTGTACCGCACCGGCGACCGGGCCCGGTGGCGGCCCAGCGGGCAGCTGGAGTTCCTGGGCCGCGCCGATGACCAGGTCAAGATCCGCGGGTTCCGGATCGAGCCCGGCGAGATCGAGACCGCCCTGACCACCCACCCCGCGATCACCGCCGCCGTGGTCACCGCCGACGGCGGCGGCACGGCAGCGCGGCTGGTGGCCTGGCTGGTGCCCGCCGACCCCGCCGCGGGCATCCCACCCGCCGCGGCCTGCGCGCCCACCTGGGACAGCAACTGCCCGGGTTCATGATCCCGGCAGTGTTCACCGAACTGGCCGCCCTGCCCCTGACCACGAACGGGAAACTGGACCGCGCCGCGCTGCCCGCCCCGGACGCGGGCCGCCCGGAGCTGGCCGGCGGGTACGTCGCCCCGGCCACCCCCGCCGAGGAACTGCTCGCCGGGATCTATGCGCGGGTCCTCGGCGTGGACCGGGTGGGTACCACCGATAGTTTCTTTGACCTGGGCGGGCATTCGCTGCTGGCCACCCAGGTGATCTCCCGGATCCGGGCCGTGCTCGGGGTCGAGGTAACGCTGCCCGACCTCTTCGACCAGCCGACCATCGCCGGGCTGGCCACCGTGATCGAGGAGGCCACGCCAGGGGTCGCGGTGCCGCCGATCACGGCCGCGGGCCGGGATGAGCCGCTGCCGTTGTCGTTCGCGCAGCAGCGGCTGTGGTTCCTGGACCAGCTCGACCCCGGCTCCACCGCCTACAGCGCGCCGTCGCCGGTGCGGCTGGGCGGGGAGCTGGATGTGGCGGCTTTGGGTGCGGCGCTGGGCGCGGTCGTTGGCCGGCATGAGGCGCTGCGGACCCGCCTGGTGGCGGGCCCGGACGGGGTGGCGCATCAGGTGATCGACCCGCCGTCGCCATTCCCGCTGCCTCTAGTAGACGTATCCGCCGACTCGGACCCGGTGAGGGCAGCGCGGCAGCTGATCGCCCGGGACGCGGCGGCGCCGTTTGACCTGGCGGCCGGGCCGCTGATCCGGGCGTCGCTGATCCGCCTGGGCCCCACCGATCATGTGCTGGACCTGTCGATGCATCACGTGGTGAGTGATGAGTGGTCGGCCAGGATTTTGCGTCGTGAGCTGTCGGTACTGTATGCGGCGTTCTGCCGGGCGGAGCCGGATCCGCTGCCGCCGCTGGCGGTGCAGTACGCCGATTTCGCGGTGTGGCAACGGCGGTGGCTGGCCGGGGACGTGCTGGAGGGGCAGCTGTCCTACTGGCGCGGCCAGCTGGCCGGGGCGCCGGTGCTGGAGCTGCCTGCTGACCGGCCCCGCCCGCCGGTGCGATCCACCGCCGGGGCGGCGATCAGCTTCGCTGTTTCCGGGGAGACAGCGGCGGGGTTGCGGGCAGTGACCCAGGATAACGGCGCGACGATGTTCATGACGCTGCTCGCGGCGTTCACCGTGCTTTTGGGCCGTTACAGCGGCCAGGACGACGTCGTGGTGGGCACCCCGATTGCGAACCGCAACCGGGCCGAGACCGAGGACCTGATCGGGTTTTTCGTCAACACCCTGGTCATGCGCACCGACCTGTCCGGCGACCCGGCGTTCACCGGACTGTTGGGCCGGGTCCGCGGCATGGCCCTGGGCGGGTACGCGCATCCGGACCTGCCGTTCGAGCAGCTGGTGGACGCGCTGGTACCCAATCGGGACCGGTCCCGCACTCCGCTGTTCCAGGTCTTCTTCCGCTACGCCGCCGGGGATCTCCGCGATGGTGAGGATCCGGCAGGCCCGGGCCACGGTCCCGGCGGGGATGATCGCCGCGGGATTTTGCTGGCCGGGCCGCTGGCCGACGCGCTGGCCGGACCGCGGGCGGTGAGGTTTGATCTGTCGGTGCTGCTGCGAGAGACCGGCGGCGGTGGGCTGGCGGGCTGGATCCAGTACAGCACGGCGTTGTTCGACAGCGGCACGATCGGGCGGCTGGCGGGGCATCTGGGTGTGCTGCTGGCGGCGGTGGCCGCGGACCCGGGGCGGCCGTTGTCGGGGCTGGGGGTGCTGACCGCGGGTGAGCGTGACGAGCTGGCCCGGTGGAATGACACGCCGGCGCCGGTGCCGGCGGCGGGCGGGGTCCATGAGCTGGCCGCGGCGCGGGCGGCGGTGGGCCCGGACGTGGTGGCGGTGGTGGCCGGTGGGGTGTCGCTGAGTTATGGGGGGCTGGAGGAGCGGGCGAACCGGCTGGCGCATTACCTGCGTGGGGTGGGGGTGGGCGGTGAGTCGGTGGTGGGGTTGTGCCTGGAGCGGGGCGCGGGCATGGTCGTGGCGATGCTGGCGGTGTGGAAGGCCGGCGGCGCGTACCTGCCGCTGGACCCGGGCTACCCGGCGGGGCGGCTGGCGTTCATGCTGGCCGACAGCCACGCCAGCATGCTGGTCAGCCGGCGCGGGGTGGCTGCGGGCCTGGCCGGGGAGCTGCCCGCGGGCCAGCTGGTGGCCATCACGCTGGATGATCCCGCGGTGGCCGCGGCGGTGGCGGCGGCGCCGCCGGTCCCGCCGCCGGTCCCGGGGGTGGTGGCGGGTCAGCTGGCGTATGTGATGTACACCTCGGGGTTGACTGGGACGCCGAAGGGGGTGCAGGTCACCCACGGGGGCCTGGTGAACTATGTGGCCGCGGTGCCGGGCCGGGCCGGGCTGGGCGAGCCGGGCGGTGCGTATGCGCTGCTCCAGCCAGCGGCCACTGATTTCGGGAACACGGTGATCTTGGCGAGCCTGGTGACCGGTGGGGTGCTGCATGTCCTGGACGAGGCGATGGTCACCGACCCGGCCGCGGTGGCCCGGTACCTGGCCGGGCAGCGCATTGATTACCTGAAGGTGGTGCCCTCGCACCTGGCCGCGCTGGCCGCTGGTGGCGACCTGGCCGGGCTGGTCCCGGCCCGGGCCCTGGTGCTGGGCGGCGAAGCGGTCCCGCCGCAGCTGGCCGCCGGGCTGCTGGCGGTGGCCGGGGACCGGCGGGTGGTCAATCATTACGGCCCGACGGAGACCACGATCGGTGTGCTCACCGCCACCTTGACCCCAGCGTTGCTGGCCGGCGGGACGGTCCCGGTCGGGTCACCGGCGGCCGGCACCCGGGCGCACGTGCTGGACCGGTCCCTGGGCCAGGTCCCGGCCGGGGTCACCGGGGAACTGTTCCTCGGCGGCCCGCAGGTCGCCCGCGGGTACGCCGGCCGCCCGGCGCTGACCGCGGAACGGTTCATCGCCGACCCGCTGGCCGGCGACGGGTCGCGGCTGTACCGCAGCGGGGACCGGGCCCGGTGGCGCGCGGATGGGCAGCTGGAGTTCCTGGGCCGCGCCGATGACCAGGTCAAGATCCGCGGCTACCGGATCGAGCCCGGCGAGATCCAGACCGTCCTGGCCGCCCACCCCGCGATCACCGCGGCTGTGGTCACCGCCGACGGCGACGGGCAGGACCGGCGGCTGGTGGCCTGGCTGGTGCCCGCCGGCCCCGCCGCCGGCCTGCCGCCCGCCGCTGAGCTGCGGGCGTTCGTGGGGCAGCGGCTGCCGGAGTTCATGATCCCGGCGGTGTTCACCGAGCTGGCCGCGCTGCCGCTGACCCCCAGCGGGAAACTGGACCGGGCCGCGCTGCCCGCCCCCAGCGCCACCCGCCCCCGCCCCGGCCCCGGCTACACCGCACCCGCCACCCCCACCCAGGAACTGCTCGCCGGGATCTGGGCCCAGGTCCTCGGCCTCGACCAGATCGGGATCCACGACAACTTCTTCGAGCTGGGCGGCCACTCGCTCCGCGCCATCCAGGTGGTCGCCCGGATCCGCAGCATGTTCGAACTCGAATTCCCGATCGCTGCCTTCTTCGACCAGCCCACCATCGCAGGGCTGGCCGGAGTGATTGAGGACACGGTGCCGGGGGCGGTGGCACCGCCGGTGACGGCAGTCAGCCGGGATCAGCTGCTGCCGTTGTCGTTTGCCCAGCAGCGGCTGTGGTTCCTGGACCAGCTCGAACCCGGCTCCGCCGGGTACATCGTGCCGGCCCAGGAGCGGCTGCATGGCGAGGTGGATGTGGCGGCCATGGGTGCAGCGCTGGGCGGGGTGGTGCGCCTGGCACGAGGTGCTGCGGACCCGGCTGGTGGCCGATCCGGACGGAGTGGCGCATCAGGTGATTGACCCGCCCGCAGACTTCCCGCTGCCCGTAGCCGACGTGTCCGGCGTGGCGGATCCGGCAGCAGCGGCGCAGGCGCTGGTGGCGGCGGATGCGGCGGTGCCGTTTGACCTAGCGGCCGGGCCGATCATCCGGGCCTTGCTGATCCAGCTGGGTCCCAGTGAGTATGTGCTCGCCTTGTCTATGCATCACGTGATCTTCGATGAATGGTCGGGGCGGATTTTCCGTCGTGAGCTTGGTGTGCTGTATGAGGCGTTCGGGCGGGGGGAGCCGGATCCGCTGCCGCCGCTGGTGGTGCAGTACGCCGATTTCGCGGTGTGGCAGCGGCGGTGGCTGGCCGGGGAGGTCCTGGACGGCCAGCTGGCGTACTGGCGGAAGCAACTGGCTGGAGCGCCTGTGCTGGAGTTGCCCACCGACCGGCCCCGGCCGCCGGTCCGGTCATCGGCCGGGGCAGCCACGAGATTCAATGTCCCGGCTAGGCTGGCGCCGGCGTTGCGGGCGGTGGCCCGGGATAACGGCGCGACGATGTTCATGGTCTTGTTCGCGGTGTACGCGGTGCTCCTGGGGCGTTACAGCGGCCAGGACGATGTGGTGGTGCGCACCCCGGCTGCTAACCGGAACCGGGCGGAGACCGAGGACCTGATCGGGTTTTTCGTCAACACCCTGGTCCTGCGGGCCGACCTGTCCGGCGATCTCGCGTTCACGGAGTTTTTGGGCCGGGTCCGGGGCATGGTGCTGGCTGCGCATGAGCATCAGGATCTGCCGTTCGAGCAGTTGGTAGATGCCCTGATGGCCGGCCGGGATCGGTCCGGCACTCCGCTGTTCCAGGTCCTGTTCAACTTCCACGATCCGCTGGGTGCCGGCCCTCATGGTGGTGGTGACAGTGGCGGCGCGGTCGTGGATGCAGATGCGGGGGTGGTGCTGGGGGATGTGCAGACGGGGGTGAGCGCCCGGTTTGATCTGCGGCTGATTTTGGCTGAGGACGGTGGCGGGTTGTCGGGTGGGCTGGAGTACAGCACGGCGTTGTTCGATGCGGCGACGATCGGGCGGATGGCGGGGCATCTGGGTGTGCTGCTGGCGGCGGTGGCCGCGGACCCGGGGCGGCCGTTGTCGGGGCTGGGGGTGCTGACCGCGGGTGAGCGTGACGAGCTGGCCCGGTGGAATGACACGCCGGCGCCGGTGCCGGCGGCGGGCGGGATCCATGAGCTGGCCGCGGCGCGGGCGGCGGTGGGCCCGGACGTGGTGGCGGTGACGTGCGGTGGGGTGTCGCTGAGTTATGGGGGGCTGGAGGAGCGGGCGAACCGGCTGGCGCATTACCTGCGTGGGGTGGGGGTGGGCGGTGAGTCGGTGGTGGGGTTGTGCCTGGAGCGGGGCGCGGGCATGGTCGTGGCGATGCTGGCGGTGTGGAAGGCCGGCGGCGCGTACCTGCCGCTGGACCCGGCCTACCCGCCGGGGCGGCTGGCGTTCATGCTGGCCGACAGCCACGCCAGCGTGCTGGCGGGGACCGCCGCGATCGTGGACGAGCTGCCCGCGGGCCGGATCCGGGTGATCACGCTGGATGACCCGCTGACCGTGGCGGCGGTGGCGGCGGCGCCGCCCGGGCCGCCGCCGGTTCCGGCGGTGGTGGCGGGCCAGCTGGCGTATGTGATGTACACCTCGGGGTCGACCGGGGCACCGAAGGGGGTGCAGGTCACCCACGGCGGGGTGGTGAACCTGACGGTCGCGCAGGGACCGGTGTTCGGTGTCACCGGCGGCGTGAACGTGCTGGCGTTCGCCTCGTTCAGCTTCGACGCCGCGGTATCGGAGGTGTGTGTCACGCTGGCGGCGGGGGCGAGTCTGGTGATCGCCGCGGCGGGGGAGCGGGCCGAGCCGGGCGCGCTGGCCGGGCTGGTCCGCGACCGGGGGGTAGCGGTGGCGACGCTGCCGCCGTCGCTGCTGGGTGTGCTGGCCCCCGGTGAGCTGGCGGGCCTGGTCACGCTGGTGTCGGCCGGGGAGCGGCTGGACGGCGGGGTGGCGGACCGGTGGCGGGAGCATCACCGGCTGCTGAACGCCTACGGGCCGACTGAGGCCACGGTGTGCGCCAGCATCGCGGTGACCGGTCCCGGCGGCCCGCCGCTGATCGGGGGCCCGGTGGCCAACACCCGGCTGCAGGTCCTGGACCGGCACCTGGGCCCGGTCCCGGTGGGGGTGGCCGGGGACCTGCACATCGGCGGTGCCGGGGTGGCGCGGGGGTACGCGGCCGGCCGGGGCTGACCGCGGAACGGTTCGTCGCCGACCCGCTGGCCGGCGACGGGTCGCGGCTGTACCGCACCGGCGACCGGGCCCGGTGGCGGCCCAGCGGGCAGCTGGAGTTCCTGGGCCGCGCCGATGACCAGGTCAAGATCCGCGGCTACCGGATCGAGCCCGGCGAGATCGAGACCGCCCTGACCACCCACCCCGCGATCACCGCCGCCGTGGTCACCGCCGACGGCGGCGGCACGGCAGCGCGGCTGGTGGCCTGGCTGGTGCCCGCCGACCCCGCCGCGGGCATCCCACCCGCCGCCGGCCTGCGCGCCCACCTGGGACAGCAACTGCCCGGGTTCATGATCCCGGCAGTGTTCACCGAACTGGCCGCGCTGCCGCTGACCGCGAACGGGAAACTCGACCGCGCCGCGCTGCCCGCCCCGGACGCGGGCCGCCCGGAGCTGGCCGGCGGCTACGTCGCCCCGGCCACCCCCGCCGAGGAACTGCTCGCCGGGATCTGGGCCCAGGTCCTCGGCGTGGACCGGGTGGGTACCGGGGACAGTTTCTTTGAGCTGGGCGGGCATTCGCTGCTGGCCACTCAGGTGATCTCCCGGATCCGGGCCGTGCTCGGGGTCGAGGTTCCGCTGGCGGCCCTGTTCGACCAGCCGACCGTCGCCGGGCTGGCGGCGGTGATCGAGGGGACAGCGCCGGGGGTGGCGGCACCGCCGGTCACGCCCGCGGACCGCGGCCAGCGGCTGCCGTTGTCGTTCGCGCAGCAGCGGCTGTGGTTCCTGGACCAGCTCGAACCCGGCTCCACCGCCTACAGCGCGCCGATGCCGGTGGGGCTGGGCGGGGAGCTGGACGTGGCCGCGCTCGGTGCGGCGCTGGGCGCGGTGGTTGCGCCGGCATGAGGTGCTGCGGACCCGGCTGGTCGCGGGCCCGGACGGGGTGGCGTATCAGGTGATCGGGCCGCCGGCGGGTTTCCCGCTGCCAGTGGCCGATGTGTCGGGCCAGCCGGATCCGGTGGCGGCGGCGCGGGGGCTGGTGGCGGCGGACGCGGCGGCGCCGTTTGACCTGGCGGCCGGGCCGCTGATCCGGGCTGTGCTGATCCGGCTGGGCCCCGGTGCCCATGTGCTGGTGCTGTCGGTGCATCACGTTGTCAGTGATGAGTGGTCGGGGCGGATTTTGCGCCGTGAACTCGATGTGCTGTATGAGGCGTTCCGGCGGGGGGAGCCTGATCCGCTGCCGCCGCTGGTGGTGCAGTACGCCGATTTCGCGGTGTGGCAGCGGCGGTGGCTGGCCGGGGAGGTGCTGGCGGGCCAGCTGGCGTACTGGCGTGGCCGGCTGGCCGGGGCGCCGGTGCTGGAGGTGCCTACTGACCGGCCCCGCCCGCTGGCCCGGTCCGCTGCCGGGGCGGTGGCGAGGTTTGCTGTCCCGGTACAGACGGCGGGTGGGCTGCGGGGGGTGGCCCGTGAGCGGCGGCGTGACGATGTTCATGACGCTGCTCGCGGCGTTCGGCGTGCTGATGGGCCGTTACAGCGGCCAGGACGACGTGGTGGTGGGCACGCCGGTCGCGAACCGCAACCATGCCGGGACTGAGGATCTGATCGGGTTTTTCGTCAATACCCTGGTGATGCGCACCGACCTGTCGGGTGACCCGGCGTTCACTGAACTGCTGGGCCGGGTGCGGGAGGTGGCGCTGGGCGGGTACGCGCATCAGGATCTGCCGTTTGAGCAGCTGGTTAACGCGCTGGTGACCGGCCGGGACCGGTCCCGCACCCCGCTGTTTCAGGTGGTGTTCCGCTATGACCCTGGTGCTGTCGCGGATCCGCCGGGCCGTTCTGGTTCGGGGCCCGGGCCGGGACCGGGGGCGGCGGGCGGGGATGCGGGCCGGGGGGCGCAGCCAGCCGGCCCGCTGGCGGTGAAGTTTGATCTGTCGGTGATGCTGGGGGAGACCGGTGGCGGTGGGCTGGCGGGCCTGATCGAGTACAGCACGGCGTTGTTCGATGCGGCGACGATCGGGCGGCTGGCGGGGCATCTGGGTGTGCTGCTGGCGGCGGTCGCCGCGGACCCGGGGCGGCCGCTGTCGGGGCTGGGGGTGCTGACCGCGGGTGAGCGTGAGGAGCTGGCCCGGTGGAATGACACGCCGGCGCCGGTGGCGGCGGCGGGCGGGGTGCATGAGCTGGCCGCGGCGCGGGCGGCGGTGGGCCCGGACGTGGTGGCGGTGACGTGCGGCGGGGTGTCGCTGAGTTATGGGGGGCTGGAGGAGCGGGCGAACCGGCTGGCGCATTACCTGCGTGGGGTGGGGGTGGGCGGTGAGTCGGTGGTGGGGTTGTGCCTGGAGCGGGGCGCGGGCATGGTCGTGGCGATGCTGGCGGTGTGGAAGGCCGGCGGCGCGTACCTGCCGCTGGACCCGGCCTACCCGGCGGGGCGGCTGGCGTTCATGCTGGCCGACAGCCACGCCAGCGTGCTGGTCAGCCGGCGTGGGGTGGCTGCGGGCCTGGCCGGGGAGCTGCCCGCGGGCCGGATCGGGGTGATCACGCTGGATGACCCGGTGGTGGCCGCGGCGGTGGCGGCGGCGCCGGCCGGGCCGCCGCCGGGCGCGGCGGTGGTGGCGGGCCAGCTGGCGTATGTGATCTATACCTCGGGGTCGACCGGGACACCGAAGGGGGTGCAGGTCACCCACGGCGGGGTGGTGAACCTGGCGGTCGCGCTGCGGCCGGTGCTCGGGGCCGCGGCCGGGGTGGCCGTGCTGCAGTTCGCCTCGTTCAGCTTCGACGCCGCGGCCCTGGACGTCGCGGTGACTTTGGCGGCCGGGGCCACCCTGGTGGTCGCCACCGCCGCGCAGCGGGCCGGGCCGGCGCTGCTGGCGCAGCTGATCCGCGGCACCGGGGTGCAGGCGGCCAGTGTGGTGCCGTCGCTGCTGGCCGTGCTGGATCCCGGTGACCTGGCCGGGGTGGGCACGCTGCTGCTGGGCGCTGAGCCGCTCACCGCGCCGCTGGCCAGCCGGTGGGGGCCGGGGCGGCGGCTGGTGAACACCTACGGCCCGACCGAGACCACGGTCATGGTCACTACCGGGGTGGTGGATCCCGGTGCCGGGCAGCCGCCGCCGATCGGGTCGCCGGTGGCCGGCACCCGGGTGCACGTGCTGGACCGGCACCTGGGCCCGGTCCCGGCCGGGATCGCCGGGGACCTGCTCATCGGCGGTGCGCAGGTCGCCCGCGGGTACGCCGGCCGGCCGGGGCTGACCGCGGAACGGTTCGTCGCCGACCCGCTGGCCGGCGACGGGTCGCGGCTGTACCGGACCGGCGACCGGGCCCGGTGGCGGGCGGATGGGCAGCTGGAGTTCCTGGGCCGCGCCGATGACCAGGTCAAGATCCGCGGGTTCCGGGTCGAGCCCGGCGAGGTGGAGGCGGTGCTGGCCGCCCACCCGGCGCTCAGCGCGGCGGTGGTGGCCGCGGACCGCGACGGCCAGGACCGGCGGCTGGTGGCCTGGCTGGTGGCCGCCGGGCCGGCCGGGGGCATCCCGCCCGCCGCTGAGCTGCGGGCGTTCGTGGGGCAGCGGCTGCCGGAGTTCATGATCCCGGCGGTGTTCACCGAGCTGGCCAGCCTGCCGCTGACCCCCAGCGGGAAACTGGACCGGGCCGCGCTGCCCGGCCCGGATGCCCGCCCGGGCCTGGCCGGGGGGTATGTGGCCCCGGCCACCCCGGCGCAGGAGCTGCTGGCCGGGATCTGGGCGCAGGTCCTGGGCGTGGACCGGCCCGGCGCCAGCGACAGCTTCTTCGACCTGGGCGGCCATTCGCTGCTGGCCACCCAGATGATCTCCCGGATCGGGGCCGTGTTCGGCGCGGAGGTGACGCTGGCCGACCTGTTCGACCAGCCGACCATCGCCGGGCTGGCCACGGTGATCGAGGGCACGGCCCCGGGGGTGGCGGTGCCGCCGGTCACGCCCGCGGGCCGCGGCCAGCGGCTGCCGCTGTCGTTCGGCCAGCAGCGGCTGTGGTTCCTGCACCAGCTCGACCCCGGGTCGGTGGAATACAGCATGCCCTCGCCGGTGCGGCTGGCCGGGGACCTGAACGTGGCCGCGCTCGGCGCCGCGCTGGGCGCGATCACCGCCCGCCATGAGGTGCTGCGGACCCGGCTGGTGGCCGGCCCGGACGGGGTGGCGCATCAGGTGATCGACCCGCCCGCGCCGTTCCCCCTGCCCGTCGCCGACACCTCCGCCGCGCCCGACCCGGCGGCCGCGGCCACGGCGCTGATCACAGCGGACGCCGCGGTGCCGTTCGACCTGGCGGCCGGGCCGCTGATCCGCGCCACCCTGATCCGCCTGGGCGCCGGTGAGCACATCCTGGCCCTGTCGCTGCACCACGTGGTCTCCGATGACTGGTCGGCGGGAATACTGCGCCGTGAGCTCGCGGTGCTGTACCAGGCGTTCCGCCGGGGGGAGCCCGATCCGCTGCCGCCGCTGGCGGTGCAGTACGCCGACTTCGCGATCTGGCAGCGGCGGTGGCTGGCCGGGGACGTGCTGGAAGGCCAGCTCACCTACTGGCGCCAGCAGCTCACCGGCGCACCCGCCCTGGAACTGCCCACCGACCGGCCCCGGCCCCCCGTCCGGACCACCGCCGGGGCGATGGTGCGGTTCAGCGTCCCGCCGCAGTCGGCAGCCGGGCTGCGGGCGGTGGCCCGCGATAACGGCGTCACGATGTTCATGACGCTGCTCGCCGCCTACGCCGTCCTGCTGGGCCGCTACGGCGGCCAGGACGACGTCGTGGTCGGCTCCGTGGTGGCCAACCGGAACCGGGCGGAGACCGAGGACCTGATCGGGTTTTTCGTCAACACCCTGGTGATGCGGGCCGACCTGTCCGGCGACCCCGCGTTCACCGGGCTGCTCGGCCGGGTCCGCGGCATGACCCTGGGCGCCTACGCCCACCAGGACCTGCCGTTCGAGCAGCTGGTTGACGCGCTGGTCACCGGCCGGGACCGGTCCCGCACCCCACTGTTCCAGGCATCCTTCCGCTATGCCGCCGGGGATTCCCGCGATGACAAGGACCCGGCGGGCCAGAGCGATGGCCACGGCGGGGATGAGGACCAGAGAGGTCTGCTGACTGGCGCAGTGGCGGGGTCGCGGGCGGTGAAGTTTGATCTGTCGGTGATGCTGGGGGAGACCGGTGGCGGTGGGCTGGCGGGCCTGATCCAGTACAGCACGGCGTTGTTCGATGCGGCGACGATCGGGCGGCTGGCGGGGCATCTGGGTGTGCTGCTGGCGGCGGTCGCCGCGGACCCGGGGCGGCCGCTGTCGGGGCTGGGGGTGCTGACCGCGGGTGAGCGTGAGGAGCTGGCCCGGTGGAATGACACGCCGGCGCCGGTGGCGGCGGCGGGCGGGGTGCATGAGCTGGCCGCGGCGCGGGCGGCGGTGGGCCCGGACGTGGTGGCGGTGACGTGCGGTGGGGTGTCGCTGAGTTATGGGGGGCTGGAGGAGCGGGCGAACCGGCTGGCGCATTACCTGCGTGGGGTGGGGGTGGGCGGTGAGTCGGTGGTGGGGTTGTGCCTGGAGCGGGGCGCGGGCATGGTCGTGGCGATGCTGGCGGTGTGGAAGGCCGGCGGCGCGTACCTGCCGCTGGACCCGGCCTACCCGGCGGGGCGGCTGGCGTTCATGCTGGCTGACAGCCACGCCAGCGTGCTGGTCAGCCGGCGTGGGGTGGCTGCGGGCCTGGCCGGGGAGCTGCCCGCGGGCCGGATCGGGGTGATCACGCTGGATGACCCGGTGGTGGCCGCGGCGGTGGCGGCGGCGCCGGCCGGGCCGCCGCCGGGCGCGGCGGTGGTGGCGGGCCAGCTGGCGTATGTGATCTATACCTCGGGGTCGACCGGGACACCGAAGGGGGTGCAGGTCACCCACGGCGGGGTGGTGAACCTGGCGGTCGCGCTGCGGCCGGTGCTCGGGGCCGCGGCCGGGGTGGCCGTGCTGCAGTTCGCCTCGTTCAGCTTCGACGCCGCGGCCCTGGACGTCGCGGTGACTTTGGCGGCCGGGGCCACCCTGGTGGTCGCCACCGCCGCGCAGCGGGCCGGGCCTGGCGCTGCTGGCGCAGCTGATCCGCGGCACCGGGGTGCAGGCGGCCAGTGTGGTGCCGTCGCTGCTGGCCGTGCTGGATCCCGGTGACCTGGCCGGGGTGGGCACGCTGGTCGTGGGGTCGGAACGGGTGAGCGCGCAGATCGCCGCTACCTGGGGACCGGGGCGCCGGCTGTTCAACGCCTACGGCCCGACCGAGACCACGGTGATCTCCTGCACCGCGGCCTTGGATCCGGCTGCCGGGCAGCCGCCGCCGATCGGGTCGCCGGTGGCCGGCACCCGGGTGCACGTGCTGGACCGGCACCTGGGCCCGGTCCCGGCCGGGATCGCCGGGGACCTGCTCATCGGCGGTGCGCAGGTCGCCCGCGGGTACGCCGGCCGGCCGGGGCTGACCGCGGAACGGTTCGTCGCCGACCCGCTGGCCGGCGACGGGTCGCGGCTGTACCGGACCGGCGACCGGGCCCGGTGGCGGGCGGATGGGCAGCTGGAGTTCCTGGGCCGCGCCGATGACCAGGTCAAGATCCGCGGGTTCCGGGTCGAGCCCGGCGAGGTGGAGGCGGTGCTGGCCGCCCACCCGGCGCTCAGCGCGGCCGTGGTCACCGCCGACGGCGGCGGCACGGCAGCGCGGCTGGTGGCTTACCTGGTGCCCGCCGATCCATCCGCAGGCATCCCGCCCGCCGCTGAGCTGCGCGCCCACCTGGGGCAGCAACTGCCGGAGTTCATGATCCCGGCGGTGTTCACCGAGCTCGCCGCGCTGCCGCTGACCCCCAGCGGGAAACTGGACCGGGCCGCGCTGCCCGGCCCGGATGCCCGCCCGGGCCTGGCCGGGGGGTATGTGGCCCCGGCCACCCCGGCGCAGGAGCTGCTGGCCGGGATCTGGGCGCGAGTCCTGGGCGTGGACCGGCCCGGTGCCAGCGACAGCTTCTTCGACCTGGGCGGCCATTCGCTGCTGGCCACCCAGATGATCTCCCGGATCGGGGCCGTGTTCGGCGCGGAGGTGACGCTGGCCGACCTGTTCGACCAGCCGACCATCGCCGGGCTGGCCACGGTGATCGAGGGCACGGCCCCGGGGGTGGCGGTGCCGCCGGTCACGCCCGCGGGCCGCGGCCAGCGGCTGCCGCTGTCGTTCGGCCAGCAGCGGCTGTGGTTCCTGCACCAGCTCGACCCCGGGTCGGTGGAATACAGCATGCCCTCGCCGGTGCGGCTGGCCGGGGACCTGAACGTGGCCGCGCTCGGCGCCGCGCTGGGCGCGATCACCGCCCGCCATGAGGTGCTGCGGACCCGGCTGGTGGCCGGCCCGGACGGGGTGGCGCATCAGGTGATCGACCCGCCCACCGGCTTCCCCCTGCCCGTCGCCGATGTCTCCGGCCAGCCGGATCCGGTGGCGGCCACGCGGGAGCTGATCGCGGCGGACGCGGTCACCCCGTTCGACCTGGCGGCCGGGCCGCTGATCCGGGCCGCGCTGATCCGCCTGGGCCCCACGGAGCACGTGCTGGACCTGTCGGTGCATCACGTGGTCTCCGATGAGTGGTCGGCGGGGATCTTGCGGCGCGAGCTGTCGGCGCTGTATGAGGCGTTCCGGGCGGGACAGCGAGATCCGCTGCCGCCGCTGGCGGTGCAGTACGCCGACTTCGCGGTGTGGCAGCGGAAGTGGCTGACCGGGGAAGTTCTGGACGGGCAGCTGTCCTACTGGCGGGATCAGCTGGCCGGGGCGCCGGTCCTGGACCTGCCCGCCGACCGCCCCCGCCCGCCGGTGCGGTCCACCGCCGGGGCGATGGTGCGGCTCAGCGTCCCGGCGCAGACGGCAGCCGGGCTGCGGGCAGTGGCCCGCGATAACGGCACCACGATGTTCATGACGCTGCTCGCGGCGTTCACCGCACTGCTGGGCCGTTACAGCGGCCAGGACGACATCGTGACGGGCACCCCGGTCGCCAACCGCAACCGGGCCGAGACCGAGGACCTGATCGGGTTTTTCGTCAACACCCTGGTCCTGCGGGCCGACCTGTCCGGCGACCCGGAGTTCACCGGGCTGCTCGGCCGGGTCCGCGGCATGACCCTAGGCGCCTACGCCCACCAGGACCTGCCGTTCGAGCAGCTGGTTGACGCGCTGGTCACCGGGCGGGACCGGTCCCGCACCCCGCTGTTCCAGGTCCTGTTCAACTACTTCACCGGGCACCGGCAGCAGGAGGGGCAGGACCAGGGAAGCCAGGTTCAGGGTGATGCCAGCCCGGGTGCGGCAGATGGCCGGGGCGGCGGTGCGGGGGTGGTGCTGGGGGATGTGCAGACGGGGGTACTCGCCCGATTTGATCTGCGGCTGGTCTTGGCTGAGGACGGTGGCGGGTTGTCGGGTGGGCTGGAGTACAGCACGGCGTTGTTCGATGCGGCGACGATCGGGCGGATGGCGGGGCATCTGGGTGTGCTGCTGGCGGCGGTGGCCGCGGACCCGGGGCGGCCGTTGTCGGGGCTGGGGGTGCTGACCGCGGGTGAGCGTGACGAGCTGGCCCGGTGGAATGACACGCCGGTGCCGGTGCCGGCGGCGGGCGGGATCCATGAGCTGGCCGCGGCGCGGGCGGCGGTGGGCCCGGACGTGGTGGCGGTGACGTGCGGTGGGGTGTCGCTGAGTTATGGGGGGCTGGAGGAGCGGGCGAACCGGCTGGCGCATTACCTGCGTGGGGTGGGGGTGGGCGGTGAGTCGGTGGTGGGGTTGTGCCTGGAGCGGGGCGCGGGCATGGTCGTGGCGATGCTGGCGGTGTGGAAGGCCGGCGGCGCGTACCTGCCGCTGGACCCGGCCTACCCGCCGGGGCGGCTGGCGTTCATGCTGGCCGACAGCCACGCGAGCGTGCTGGCGGGGACCGCCGCGATCGTGGACGAGCTGCCCGCGGGCCGGATCCGGGTGATCACGCTGGATGACCCGCTGACCGTGGCGGCGGTGGCGGCGGCGCCGCCCGGGCCGCCGCCGGTTCCGGCGGTGGTGGCGGGCCAGCTGGCGTATGTGATGTACACCTCGGGGTTGACCGGGGCACCGAAGGGGGTGCAGGTCACCCACGGCGGGGTGGTGAACCTGACGGTCGCGCAGGGACCGGTGTTCGGCGCCGCCGCCGGTACCCGCGTGCTGCAGTTCGCCTCGTTCAGCTTCGACGCCGCGGTATGGGAGGTATGCGGCGCCCTGGCGGCGGGGGCGACTCTGGTGATCGCCGCGGCGGGGGAGCGGGCCGAGCCGGGCGCGCTGGCCGGGCTGGTCCGCGACCGGGGGGTAGCGGTGGCGACGCTGCCGCCGTCGCTGCTGGGTGTGCTGGCCCCCGGTGAGCTGGCGGGCCTGGTCACGCTGGTGTCGGCCGGGGAGCGGCTGGACGGCGGGGTGGCGGACCGGTGGCGGGAGCATCACCGGCTGCTGAACGCCTACGGGCCGACTGAGGCCACGGTGTGCGCCAGCATCGCGGTGACCGGTCCCGGCGCCCGCCGCTGATCGGGGGCCCGGTGGCCAACACCCGGCTGCAGGTCCTGGACCGGCACCTGGGCCCGGTCCCGGTGGGGGTGGCCGGGGACCTGCACATCGGCGGTGCCGGGGTGGCGCGGGGGTACGCGGCAGGCCGGGGCTGACCGCGGAACGGTTCGTCGCCGACCCGCTGGCCGGCGACGGGTCGCGGCTGTACCGCACCGGCGACCGGGCCCGGTGGCGGCCCAGCGGGCAGCTGGAGTTCCTGGGCCGCGCCGATGACCAGGTCAAGATCCGCGGCTACCGGATCGAGCCCGGCGAGATCGAGACCGCCCTGACCACCCACCCCGGCGTCCGCACCGCCGCCGTGGTGACCGCCGACGGGGAAGGCGGCGACCCGCGGCTGGTGGCCTGGCTGGTGCCCGCCGACCAGTCCGCGGGCATCCCGCCAGTCAGCGAGCTGCGCGCCCACCTGGGACAGCGGCTGCCCGGGTTCATGATCCCGGCGGTGTTCACCGAGCTGGCCGCGCTGCCGCTGACCGCGAACGGGAAACTGGACCGCGCCGCGCTGCCCGCCCCGGACGCGGGCCGCCCGGAGCTGGCCGGCGGCTACCTCGCCCCGGCCACCCCCGCCGAGGAACTGCTCGCCGGGATCTGGGCCCAGGTCCTCGGCATCACCCAGGTCGGCACCACCGACAGCTTCTTCGACCTCGGCGGCCACTCACTGCTGGTGACCCAGGTCGTGGCCCGTCTCCGGGCCAGCGGCTACGACATCAGCGTCGGCGATCTTCTTGACCATCCCACCATCGCGGCCGCTGCCCCGCTGCTCCTGGCCGAGGCCGAGGATCCGGATATCCGGTCGGCCGTCCGGGTCCGGAGGGGAACGGCCGTTCCCGCGGTTTTCTGCGCGCACTCATCGACCGGCGGGGTCACCGAGTACGCCGAACTGGCTGGTCACCTTGGCGAAGGCCAGCAGTTCTACGGGCTGCAGTCACGGGGCCTGACCGGCGACGGCCGGCCGCTGGAGTCGATCACGGAGATGGCATCGGCGTACCTCCACGAGGTGCTGCGGCTGCAGCCGGACGGCCCCTACCTGTTCGCCGGCTGGTCCATGGGCGGCTACATCGCCGTCGAGATGGCACGCCAGGCGACCGCGACGGGCAAGGAGGTCGGCGGTGTCTTCCTGATCGGCCCGCCACGCCAGCCAGTCCCCAAGCGCCGCCGGCGACCCCTGAGCCGGGCGGGGCGAAAGCTCATGCGCCATCTCGACGACACGATCGCCGCCGGACCGGGACAGCGGCTCCTTCCAGCATATGAAGAGCAACTCCTACGGTACTTGAATTTGGATGACGATGACCTGGCCGCCCTCCGGGCAGGCGACAAGCAGTGGTTGCGGATCGGGCGAGTCGCGCTCGCCAATAACGAGGCGAGTGAACATTACCGGGGCCTCATGCGCCGCTGGAAGCCGTATGGCGGCCGGGTCGTGCTGTTCATGCCCCGTGACGAAAGCAATCGAGTCAGGCCCCGTGAGGAAAACCATCGAGTCATGCCCCGTGACGAAAATCGAGCCGGCAACCACCAGCACGCGATCCTGGAGCAATGGCGGTCTGTGCTTCGTCAGGAGCCGGAGATCGTGAGTGTGCCAGGGCAGCACACCACGCTGGTCTTTGGCGAGGGCGCGGAGACAATCGGCGCCTGGCTCAGCACAGAGATTAGGCGCTGGCAGCGATGTGCGGACCGACGTGGAGAAACAGCGAGATGACCGAGCAATGATCATTTCTGGAGGGATCTCATCATGGTGACGATCAGCCTGTCCTACTTCGCCGCGAGCTGCGAGGTGGCTCAAGCCACGTCGCCGTACGATGTGCTACTCGACAGCGCCCGGCTCGGCGACGAGGCCGGCCTGGAGGCGGTATGGCTGCCGGAACGGCACTTTGGGGATTTTGGATTCCTTTACCCAAATCCATCGGTAGTGGCGGCGGCGGTCGCGGCGACTACCCGCAGGATCGGTATTCGCGCCGGCAGCGTGGTGCTCCCGTTACACCATCCCGCTCGCGTAGCGGAGGAGTGGGCAGTCATCGACCAGCTTTCGCGGGGCCGAGCTGGCGTCTCGTTCGCCTCCGGCTGGCATGGGCGCGACTTCGTGCTCTCCCGATCAGATGTCACTGAGCGCAAAAGAGTCATGCGCGAGGGGATCGATACAGTCCGGGCGCTCTGGCGGGGCGAATCCCAGCTCTTCCCTGACGCGGCGGGATGCGAAATAGAGGTACTGACCCAGCCGCGTCCAGTCCAGCCGGAGCTGCCGACCTGGCTGACGTCAGGCGGTTCGGCGGCCACCTTCGAGTTCGCTGGCTCGCTGGGCGCGGGCGTCCTAACCCATCTCGTCGGCCAAAGTCCGGACGCATTGCAATCCAACATCAGGGCATACCGGAGAGCCTGTGAAAGACATGGCGGCGGGTCAGGCCACGTCACTTTGATGCTGCACACTCATATTCTCGATGGCTCGCGCAGGTCCGCCGAGCGGGCGGAGTCGGAACTGGCCCGCTATCTGGTCAGCTCGATGAAACTCGACGAATCCAATCTCGCGAACGCTGCCGCCGCTGATGCGCTCGCGTCGATGAGTCCTGTTCGACCGCAAAGCGGTCGCGGCACTCGGCACAGCACGATATCTCGACACCGGTCTAATCTGCGTCATAGACGAGGTGCCTGAACGGCTGGCCACCGTGAGCGCATGGGATGTTGACGAGGTCGCCTGCCTTATCGATTTCGGCTTCGACTATCCGTCAATTATGAAGAGCCTCGACAATTTGCTGACGGTTCTGGCCTAGCTCAGTTTCTCGGTACGGAGGTTATCTATGCTTTCCGAGGCTAAGCGGGAACTGATGAGGCGGCGTCTGCGGGGGGAGCGGGTGCCGTTTCCGGGACAGCCGGGGAGGCCGGAGGGGCCGGTTCCGTTGTCGTTCGCGCAGCAACGGTTGTGGTTCCTGGATCTTCTGGAGCCTGGCTCGGCATTGTATAACTCGCCGATGGCAGTGCGGCTGGGCGGTGATCTTGATGCGCGGGCGCTGGCGACCGCGCTAGATGCGGTGGTGGAGCGTCATGAGGTGCTGCGAACACGGCTGGTGGCCGTTGATGGCGTGGCGTGCCAGGTGATTGATCCGGGGGCGGGGTTCTGCCTGGCGGTGGTGGATTTAAGTGGTGAGGCCGATCCGCTGGCGGGGGCGCGGCGGCTGCTGGCGGCGGATGCGGTGCGGCCTTTTGATCTGGCGGCCGGGCCGCTGGCACGGGGGACGCTGATCCGGCTTGGCCCCGGTGATCATGTCCTGGGCCTGTGCGTGCATCATGTGGTGTTTGATGAGTGGTCGGCGGGGATTTTCTTCCGTGAGCTGGGCGTGTTGTATGAGGGGTTCGCGCGGGGGGACTCGGCTTGGTTGGAGCCGCTGGCGTGGCAGTACGCCGATTTCGCGTTCTGGCAGCGTGAGTGGGTGGCGGGAGAGGCAGCGGCTGGGGAGCTGACGTACTGGCGGGAGCAACTGGCCGGGGCGCCAGCGGTGGAGCTGCCTGCGGACCGGCCGCGGCCGGCCCTACGGTCGGCGGCCGGGGAGATGACCGGGTTCGAGCTTTCGGGGGAGACGGGCGCGCGGTTGCGGGAGCTGGCCCGTGATTCGGGCGCGACGATGTTCATGGTGCTGCTCGCGGGGTTTGCGGTGCTGCTTGGTTATTACGGGGACCAGGATGATGTGGTGGTGGGGACTCCGGTCGCTAATCGCGGAAGGGCGGAGTCGGAGGACCTGATCGGGCTTTTTCTTAATACCCTGGTGCTGCGGATGGATTTGTCGGGTGACCCGGCGTTTACCGAGCTCCTGAGCCAGGTCCGCGCGGTGGCGCTGGCTGCTTTTGATCATCAGAATATTCCCTTTGAGTATGTCGTTGATGCGCTGCTCCCGGAACGGGACCGTTCCCGTACCCCGCTGTTCCAGGTGCTTTTCAGTTACGGCGTGGGCGGGGGTGGGGAGTTCCGTCTGGGCGGGCTGAAGGCCGATGGTCTCGCTGTCGAGCGGGTGACGGCCCGGTTTGATTTGTCGCTGTTCCTGGAGGACGGCGGGGGCGGGGCGCTGGCGGGTGCTCTGGGGTTTAGCACGGAGTTGTTCGACCAGCCAACGGTGGTGCGGATGGCCGGGCATCTGGTCCGGTTGCTTGAGGCGGTGGCTGATGATCCGGGGCGGTGCTTGTCGCAGCTGCCGGTGGTCACGGCGGGGGAGCGGCGGGAGCTGTCCCGGTGGAATGACACCGCGGCGGTGGTGCCGGGATGGCGCGGGGTGCATGAGGTGGTCGCGGCGCGGGCGGCGGCAGAGCCGGATGCGGTGGCGGTTACGTGTGGGGGGGTCTCGCTGACGTATGCGGGGCTGGACGGGCGGGTGGGGCGGCTGGCTGGTTACCTGCGTGGTGTGGGCGTGGGGCCGGAGGTGGTGGTGGGGGTGTGTGTGGAGCGTGGCCTGGACATGGTGGTCGCGGTGCTGGCGGTGTGGAAGGCCGGCGGGGCGTTCCTGCCGCTGGATCCGGGGTATCCGGCGGAGCGGCTTGGGTTCATGCTGGCTGATAGCGGGGCGTTGGTGCTGGTTGGTCATTCGCGGGTGGCTGGGCAGCTGGCGGTGGGGACGGCGGCGGTGGTGTGGCTGGATGATCCGGACACCGCGGCGCTGGTCAGCTCGGTGCCGGGCGGGGTGCCGACGGCGGTGATCGCTGCGGGTCAGGCTGCTTATGTGATGTATACGTCGGGGTTGACCGGCCAGCCGAAGGGCGTGGTGGTCTCGCACCGGAGCCTGGTGAACTTCCTGGCGTCGATGGCGCAGCGGCCCGGGCTGGGCGGTGGTGACGTGGTGCTGGCGGTGACTACTTTGGGGTTTGATATCGCGGGCCTGGAGTTGTGGCTGCCGCTGGTGACCGGTGCGCGGCTGGTGGTGGCCGGCCGGGAGGCGGCCGGGTCGCCGGGGGTGCTGGCGGGTGAGATCGGGCGGTCGGGTGCCACGGTGCTGCAGGCGACTCCGGCGACGTGGCGGATGCTGGTCGATGATGGCTGGGCTGGGTCGGCGGGACTGGTTGCGCTGTGCGGGGGGGAAGCGCTGCCCCGGGGGCTGGCGGAGGCGGTCCGTGGCCGGGCGGCGGCGCTGTGGAATTTGTACGGGCCGACGGAGACGACGATCTGGTCGTTGTGTGGGCAGGTGACGGCCGGGGGGGACGTCACGTTGGGGTATCCGGTGGCCAATACCCAGATTTATGTTGTGGACCGTTATCTTCGCCCGGTTCCTGCGGGGGTGGCTGGTGAGCTTCTGATCGGCGGGGCGGGGGTGGCGCGGGGGTATCACGGCCGGGCTGGGCTGACTGCGGGACGGTTCATCGCCGACCCGTTCGCCGCCGGCGGGTCGCGGCTGTACCGTACCGGGGACCGGGCCCGCTGGCGGCTGGGCGGGGAGCTGGAGTTCCTGGGCCGCGCTGATCATCAGGTGAAGGTGCGGGGGTTCCGGATCGAGCCCGGCGAGGTCGAGGCGGCGCTGGCCGCGCATCCCGCGGTGGCCTCGGCGGTGGTCGTGGCTCAGGGGGAGGACCAGGACCGGCGGCTGGCCGCCTACGTCGTGCCCGCCGCTGGGGGGCAGGGCATCCCGGGGGCCGGGGAGCTGCGGGAGTTCCTGGGCCGGGTGCTGCCCGGTTACATGGTCCCGGGCGTGTTCATCGAGCTGGCTGGGCTGCCGCTGACGGCGAACGGGAAACTGGACCGGGCCGCGTTGCCGGCGCCCGGCAGCGACCGTGGTGGGCTGGCCTGCCCGTTCCTCCCGCCGCGGACCCCGGCGGAGGAGGTCATCGCCGCGATCTGGGCGCAGGTACTCGGGATGCGGCGGGTCGGCGTCAGCGACAATTTCTTCGAGCTGGGCGGTCATTCGCTGGTCGCGGTCCAGGTGATTTCCCGGGTGCGGGCGGCGTTTGAGCGGGAGTTGCCGCTGGCGGTGCTGTTTGACCATCCCACCGTGGGTGAGCTGGCCGCTGTCGTTGGCATGTCCGGGCCAGGCGCGCTGGCGCCGCCGATCGTGCCGGCCTGCTGCGGGCGGCGGCTGCCGTTGTCTTTCGCGCAGCAGCGGCTGTGGTTCCTCGACCAGCTGGAACCGGGGTCGGCTGAGTACAACATCCCCCCGATCGTGCTGCGGATGGCCGGGCCGCTGGATGAGGCCGCGCTGCGGCGGGCGCTGGAGACGATCGTGGCGCGGCATGAGGTGCTGCGGACCCGGCTGGTCACGATCGACGGGGCGGGGTATCAGGTCATCGACCCGGCGGGGGGGTTCGCGCTGCGGGCGGCTGACCTGTCGCAGGAGGCTGACCCGGCGGGGCGGGCCCGGGAGCTGGCCGCGGTCGAGGCGGTGACCCCGTTCGACCTGGCGGCCGGGCCGCTGCTGCGTGGCCGGCTGCTCCGGCTGGGCACCGAGGACCATGTCCTGATCTTGGTGCTGCATCATGTGGTTTCTGATGACTGGTCCGCGGATATTTTCCGGCGGGAGCTGTCGGTGCTGTATACCGCCTACCGGGCGGGCCGGCCTTCGCCGCTGGCGGACCTGGCGGTGCAATACGCCGATTTCGCGGTCTGGCAGCGGGACTGGCTGTCCGGTGAGGTCCTGGGTGATCAGCTGGCGTACTGGCGGGACCGGCTAGCGGGCGCGGCGGTGCTGGAGCTGCCCGCGGACCGGCCCCGCCCGGCGGTGCGTTCCCCGGCTGGGGGCAGCGTGCCGTTCAGCGTTCCCGCCGCCGCGGCGGACGGGCTGAGGGCCGCGGCGCGCGCGGGCGGCGCGACGATGTTCATGACGCTGCTGGCCGGCCTGGCCGTGCTGTTGGGCCGGTACGCCGGCCAGGACGATGTGGTGGTCGGCACCCCGGTCGCCAACCGCGGCCGGGCCGAGACCGAGGACCTGATCGGGTTTTTCGTCAACAGTCTCGCGGTGCGCGCGGACTTGTCCGGTGATCCTGCGTTCGGTGAGCTGCTGGCCCGTGTCCGCCGGGGCGCGCTGGACGACTACGCTCACCAGGACCTGCCGTTCGAGCAGCTGGTTGACGCGCTGTCGCTGCCGCGGGACCGCAGCCGTCACCCGCTGTTCCAGGTGATGATCGCTTACGGGCGGGGCGGCGGGGCGGCGCTGGAGTTCGCCGGGCTGTCGTGCGGCAGGCTGGCCGTGCCGGTGACCGCGGCCCGGTTCGATCTGACGTTCGCGTTCACCGAGACCGGTGCCGCGCTCAGCGGTGACCTGATCTACAGCACGGACCTGTTCGACCGGGCCACCGCCGGGCGGATGGCCGGGCACCTCGTCACGCTGCTGGAGGCGGTGGCCGGGGGGCCGGCCAGCCGCTGTCGGTGCTGGCGATGGTCAGTGCTGATGAGCGGGATCAGCTGATCTGCCAGGGGCACGGCGCCGCGGGCCCGGTCGCCGGTGTCGCGGAACTGGTCGCGGGGAGCGCGGCGATGCGGCCGGCCGCGGCGGCGGTGGCCGGTGCTGGCGAGGTCGTGACTTACGGGGAACTGGTGGGCCGGGCGGCGCGACTGGCTCACTACCTGCGTGAGCTCGGGACTGGCCCGGAGACCGTCGTGGGGGTGTACCTGGACCCGGGCCCGGCGATGGTGGTGGCGCTTTTGGCGGTGCTGCAGGCCGGCGGTGCGTACCTGGCGCTGGATCCGGGGTACCCCGCCGAGCGGCTGGCCTGGATGCTGGCCGACAGCCGCGCGGAGGTTCTGGTCGGTGATCACCGGATCACCGGGCTGGCCGGTGCCGGGGTCACCTGCCGGGTCCGGCTGGATGACCCGGAGACCGCGGCGGTGATCAGAGCACGGCCCGGTACGCCGCCGCCTGGCTGCCTGCTCCATCCCGGTCAGGCCGCTTACCTGAACTACACCTCGGGGTCCACGGGCCTGCCCAAGGGTGTCACAGTCACTTATCACGGCCTGGCTAACCTGGTCGCTGCCCAGCAGCACGCGCTGGACCTGGGCAGCGGCGACGTCGCGCTGCAGCTGGCCTCGTTCAGCTTCGACCTCGCCGCTCAGGAGGTGTTCGCGCCGCTGGCCGCCGGGGCGCTGGTGGTCATCGCTGGGCCAGTAACCCGCCGGTCCGCGCCGCAGCTGCAGGACCTGCTGGGGTCCGCTGCGGTGACCGTCGCCCAGATCCCGCCGGCTGTATTGCAGAACCTGGATCCCGCCGCTGTGCCGGGCCTGCGCGTCCTGGCCACTGGGGGGGAGCCGTGCCCGCCGGGCCTGGCGGCAGCATGGGCCCGCGGGCGGCGTTTCATCAACGCCTACGGTCCCACCGAGACGACCATCTGCGCGGTGCTGGCGATCGGCGTCCCGGCTGCCGGACCGCTGCCGATCGGCGGTCCAATCCGCAATACCCGGGCTTATGTCCTCGACCGGTACCTGGGCCCGGTACCGGCGGGGGTGGCGGGGGAGTTGCTGATCGGCGGCGCGGGGGTCGCGCGGGGGTACGCTGGCCGGGCGGCGCTGACCGCGGAGCGCTTCGTGGCGGACCCGTTCGCCGGGGATGGGTCCCGGGTATACCGGACCGGCGACCGGGCGCGGTGGCGAGCTGACGGGCATCTGGAGTTTTTGGGCCGCGCCGATGACCAGGTCAAGATCCGTGGGTACCGGGTCGAGCCCGGCGAGATCGAGGCCGCGCTCATCGCGCACCCCGGCGTGGCCGCCGCGGTCGTCGCGGTCCGTGGTGACGACGGTCGGCAGCGGCTGGCGGCCTGGCTGGTCCCAGCGGGCCCGGGGGCGGGCATACCGCCAGTGAGCGAGCTGAGGGCTTTCCTGGGCCTGACCCTGCCCGAGCACATGATCCCGGCGGTGTTCACGGCCATCACGGCGGTGCCGCTGACCCCCAGCGGAAAGACCGACCGGGCTGCGCTGCCCGCCCCCAGTACCGGCCGCCCGGACCTGGCCGCTGCGTTCACCGCTCCGCAGACTGGGGCCGAGCAGGTCCTGGCCCGGGTGTGGGCCGAAGTACTGAGCCTGGATCAGGTCGGCACCGGCGATAACTTCTTCGAGCTCGGCGGTGACTCGATCATCAGCATCCAGGCTGTCTCGCGGGCCCGGGCACTAGGGGTGTATGTCACTCCCGCGGACCTGTTCGAGCATCAGACCATTGCCGCCCTCGCCGCGGTCGCGGGCCGGCGGGCTACGGCTGATGCCGAGCAGGGATCGGTGGTGGGGGAGTTCCCGCTGTCCCCGATCCAGCGCTGGTTCTTCGGCCGTGACCTGCCTGCGCCCGCGCATTTCAACCAGTCCCTGCTGCTGGAGGTCACCCGGCGGGTGGAACCCGCACTGCTGCGGACGGCCATCGCCGCGCTGATCAGCCACCATGACGCGCTGCGGGCACGCTATGTGCGCTACGGCACTCAATGGGCCGCCCGGATCGCGGCCGGTGAGCCAGCTGAGCTGCTGTGGGTCGTGGACGCCAGCGACACCGAGGGTTGGGAGGAGACCTCCTACCTCGGCGCGCACGCCAGCGCGGCGCATGCCAGCCTGGACCTGGAACACGGGCCGCTGGCCCGGTTCGTGCTGTTCAACCGCGGTGCCCGCGGCCAGCTGCTGCTGGCCGCGGTGCATCATCTGGCCGTGGACGCGGTGTCCTGGCCGATTCTGGCCGAGGATCTGACCGCTGCCTATGCCCAGGCCGAGCGGGGGCTGGCGGTCCGGCTGCCGTCCAAGACGACCTCGTTCCGCCGATGGTCACAGCGGCTGGCCGGGCTCGCCAGCTCACCCGAGCTCACTGCCGAGACCAGGTACTGGCAGGCGCAGCGGGCCGCAGGCTCGCTGCCCCGCGACCACCATGGCCCCAACGCCACCACCTCGGCGCGGGACGTCCGCGCGGCACTCAGCGCGGCGCAGACCGCCCGGCTGCTGTACGAGGTCCCCCGCGCCTACCGCACACAGATAAGCGACGTGCTGCTGACCGCGCTCGGAACGGTCCTGACCGAGTGGTCGCGGGCCGCGTCAGCGCTGGTCGATGTGGAATCCCACGGCCGCGAGGACCTCGGTCCCGACATCGATGTGTCACGGACCGTCGGCTGGTTCACCAGCTTCTACCCGGTCGTCCTGGCCGGGGTCACCAGCGATGGTGACCCGGGCGCGGCGCTGCGGCGTACCAAGGAATACCTGCGGGCGATCCCGCGCCGCGGGCTGGGTTACGGACTGCTGCGTTACCTGGCTGGCGCCGCGCTCCCTCCGGCCGCGCAGGTCAGCTTCAACTACCTCGGCCAGCCCGCCCCCGCCCCCGGCCCCGGCAGTGCGCCCGGCGGCGCCCCCGGCGGCGCGGGGGGGCACTTCAGGCCGCTCGGCGGGTCGCTGGGCACGTCGCGGTCGCAGGAGGGACAGCGTACCCACCTGCTGGAGATCAACGCCGAGGTCACCGCCAATGGCTGCCTGGTCATGGTGTGGACCTACTCCGGGCAGGTTCATGACGAGGTGACCGTGGCCCGGCTGGCGCGGCGCTACGCCGAGGTGCTGGGCGAGCTGATCGAGCACTGCTGCAGCCCTGGCGTGGGCGGGTACACGCCCTCGGACTTCCCGTTGGCGCGCCTCGACCAGGCCGCCGTGGACGTCATCCAGCTGCGTGCCATGACCGTCATCGAGGATGTTTACCCGTTGACGGCGTTGCAGGAGGGGATGTTGTTCCATTCCCGGCTGGCGCCGGGGTCGGGTGTGTATTGGGTGCAGAACGGGTTGCTGCTGGATGGTGAGCTGGATCTGGCGGCGTTGCGGCGGGCGTGGGAGCTGGTGTTTTCCCGGCATGCGGTGCTGCGCAGCACGGTGGTGTGGGATGGGGTGCCTGGGCCGCTGTCGGTGGTGTCGCGGTCGGTGCCGTTGCCGTGGCAGGTGCTGGACTGGTCGGGGGTGGATGAGGGGGGGCAGCGGGAGGCGGTTGCTGGGTATATGGCGGCTGACCGGGCCCGGGGTGCTGATTTCAGCCAGCCGACTTTGGTGCGGATCGCGCTGATGCGGCTGGGTGGTGGGCGTCATCAGCTGGTGTGGAGTTATCACCATCTGCTGCTGGATGGGTGGAGTGTCCCGATTGTGCTGGGTGAGCTTATCGAGGCTTACCACTGCTACCGGGCGGGGGAACAGCCGCCGCATCACGTGCACCGGCCGTTCCGTGATTTTGTGGCCTGGGTGAGCGGGCAGGACGTGGCGCGGGCCAGCGGGTACTGGCGGGAGCGGCTGGCTGGGGTCACCGCGGCGACGTCGCTGGGGGTCGATAGTGGCACTGGGCGGCAGGGGCATCATCGTCATCGGGTGCGGCTGCCGGCGGCGGCCACCGCTGCGCTCGGGGAGTTCGCGCGGCGTCACCGGCTGACGCTGAACACGGTGGTGCAGGGGGCGTGGGCGGTGTTGCTGGGCGTCTACAGCGGGAGCAGTGACGTGGTGTTCGGGGTGACCACGTCCGGGCGTGGTGATCAGGTCGATGGGATGGAGTCCATGGTCGGGCTGCTGATCAACACCACTCCTGCCCGGGTCCGCGTCGATCCGGGCCAGCCGGTGGCCGGGTGGCTGCGGGGGCTGCAGAAAGAACAGGTCCGGGCGCGCCGGTTCGAGCACACTCCGCTGGTGGACATCCAGGCCGCCAGCGCCGTCCCGGCTGGCCAGCCGTTGTTCTCCAGTTTGTTCGTGTTCGAGAACTTCCCGGATGAGGCGCTGGAGGGGGGGCAGGGCGGGGCCGCTGCGGCTGGTCTGCGTGTGCGGGACAACTTGTCTCGTGAGCAGCCCAGCTATCCGCTGACGGTGGTGGCTGGGCCTGGGTCTCAGCTCACTATCGGCCTGCTGTATGACCAGGCCTGGTTTGATGCTGGCTCGATCGGGCGGATGGCTGGGCACCTGGTCACTTTGCTGGCGGCGGTGGCGGCTGATCCGGGGCAGTGTGTCGGGGAACTGGCGGTGCTGACCGCGGCTGAGCGGGACCAGCTTGTGGATGGCTGGAATGACACGGTGGCGCCGGTGCCGGCGGTGGGCGGGGTGCATGAGCTGGTCGCGGCGCGGGCGGCGGTGGGCCCGGACGTGGTGGCGGTGACCTGTGGTGGGGTGTGGCTGACGTATGGGGGGCTGGCGGAGCGGGCGGCCCGGCTGGCGGGTTACCTGCGGGGGGCGGGGGTGGGCCGCGAGACCATTGTGGGGTTGTGCCTGGAGCGGGGCGCGGGGATGGTGGCGGCGATCTTGGGGGTGTGGCAGGCCGGGGGTGCGTACCTGCCGCTGGACCCGGATTATCCGGCGGAGCGGCTGGCGTTCATGCTGGCCGACAGCGGCGCGCGGGTGCTGGCGGGTCACCGTGGGCGCGCGGATGGCCTGGCTGCTGATCTGCCTGCCAGTGTGGAGGTGGTGGTGTGGCTGGATGACCCGGTCGTGGCGGCGGCGGTGGCGGCGGCGCCGCCCGGCCCGCCGCCGGGCGCGGCGGTGACGGCGGGCCAGCTCGCGTATGTGATGTACACCTCGGGATCCACCGGGCATCCGAAGGGGGTGGAGGTTACCCACGGGGGGGTGGTGAACCTGGCGGTTGCGCTGCGGCCGGTGTTCGGTGTCACCGAGGGCGTGACCGTGCTGCAGTCCGCCTCGTTCAGCTTCGACGCCGCCGTAGTGGATCTCGCGGTGGTGCTGGCGGCGGGGGGCACCCTGGCGGTGGCCACCTCCGCCGAGCGGGCGGAGCCGGCCCTGCTGACCGGGATGATCCGCGACTGTGGGCTCCAGGTCGCCCTCGCGCCGCCGTCGCTGCTGGGTTTGCTGGATTCCGGTGATCTGCCCAGTGTTACGACGGTGCTCGCGGGTGCGGAACGGGTGAGCGCGCAGGTGGCGGGTGCCTGGGGGCGGGGCCGGCGGCTGTTCAACGTGTACGGCCCGACTGAGATCACGGTGATTTCCTGCGCTGCGGCGGTTGATCCTGGTGCCGGGCAGGCACCCCCGATCGGGTCGCCGATCGCCAACACCCGGGTGTATGTGCTGGGCCGGTCCTTGGGCCCGGTTCCGGTGGGGGTGGCGGGGGAGCTGTTCATCGGCGGTGCCGGGGTGGCGCGGGGGTATAGGGGCCGGCCGGGGCTGACGGCGGAACGGTTCGTGGCGGACTTGCTCGCCGGCGATGGGTCGCGGCTGTACCGGACGGGGGACCGGGTGCGGTGGCGGGCGGATGGGCAGCTGGAGTTCCTGGGCCGCGCCGATGACCAGGTCAAGATCCGCGGGTTCCGGATCGAGCCCGGCGAGGTCGAAGCGGCCCTCGCCGCTCACCCCGGCGTCCGCACCGCGGTGGTGACCGCCGACGGCGGCGGCACGGCGGCGCGGCTGGTGGCCTGGCTGGTGCCCGCCGATCCATCCGCGGGCATCCCGCCGGTCAGTGAGTTGCGGGCGTTCGTGGGACGGCGGCTGCCGGGGTTCATGGTCCCGGCGGTGTTCACTGAACTGGCTGCGCTGCCGCTGACGGCGAACGGGAAGCTGGACCGCGCCGCGCTGCCGGCCCCGGTTGCGGGCCGCCCGGAGCTGGCGGGCAGGTATATGGTCCCGGTGACGCCCGCTGAGGAGCTGCTGGCGGGGATCTGGGCGCAGGTGCTGGGTGTGGACCGGGTCGGCGCCGATGACAGTTTCTTTGACCTGGGTGGGCATTCGCTGCTGGCCACTCAGGTGATCTCCCGGGTCCGGGGTGTGTTCGGGGTGGAGGTGGCGCTGGCGGCGTTGTTCGACCAGCCGACCGTCGCGGGGCTGGCGGCGGTGATTGAGGGGACGGCGCCGGGGGTGGCGGTGCCGCCGGTGACGCCCGCGGGCCGCGGTGGGCGGTTGCCGTTGTCGTTTGCGCAGCAG
Source organism: uncultured Actinomycetes bacterium (assembly GCA_963717125.1). Classification (GTDB taxonomy): domain Bacteria; phylum Actinomycetota; class Actinomycetes; order Streptosporangiales; family Streptosporangiaceae; genus RYN-230. Next base: position 482,687 of record CAVQVG010000013.1, on the reverse strand, counting down.
CGGTTGTGGTTCTTGGACCAGCTTGATCCCGGGTCGGCTGCCTATAGCGCGCCGATGCTGGTGGGGCTGGGCGGGGAGCTGGATGTGGCGGCTTTGGGTGCGGCGCTGGGTGCGGTGGTCGCCCGGCATGAGGTGCTGCGGACCCGGCTGGTGGCGGGCCCGGATGGGGTGGCGTATCAGGTGATCGACCCGCCGGCGGGTTTCCCGCTGCCGGTGGCCGATGTGTCGGGGGAGGCTGATCCGGCGGCGGCGGCGGAAGGGCTGGTGGCGGCGGACGCGGCGGCGCCGTTTGACCTGGCGGCTGGGCCGCTGATCCGGGCTGTGCTGGTGCGGCTGGCTGCTGGTGATCATGTGCTGGGCCTGTCGGTGCATCATGTGGTCTTTGATGAGTGGTCGGGGCAGATCTTGCGGCGTGAGCTTGTCGTTTTGTATGAGGCGTTCGGGCGGGGGGAGCCTGATCCGCTGCCGCCGCTGGTGGTGCAGTACGCCGATTTCGCGGTGTGGCAGCGGCGGTGGCTGACCGAGGAGGTGCTGGCGGGCCAGCTGGCGTACTGGCGTGGCCGGCTGGCCGGGGCGCCGGTGCTGGAGCTGCCTGCTGACCGGCCCCGCCCGCCGGTGCGGTCCACGGCCGGGGCGTTTACGAGGTTCGCTGTCCCGGCGGAGGTGGTGGCGGGGCTGCGGGTGGTGGCCGGTGATCACGACGCGACGATGTTCATGGTGTTGTTCGCGGTTTATGTGACGTTGCTGGGTCGTTACAGCGGCCAGGACGATGTGGTGGCTGGGACGCCGGTGGCGAACCGGAACCGGGCCGAGACCGAGGACCTGATCGGGTTTTTCGTCAACACCGTGGTGCTGCGGGCTGACCTGTCGGGTGACCCGGAGTTCACCGGGCTGCTCGGGCGGGTGCGGGAGGTGGCGCTGGGCGCGTACGCGCATCAGGATCTGCCGTTCGAGCAGCTGGTTGACGCGCTGGTCACTGGGCGGGACCGGTCCCGCACCCCGCTGTTCCAGGTCCTGTTCAACTACTTCACCGGGCACCGGCAGCAGGAGGGGCAGGACCAGGGAAGCCAGGTTCAGGGTGATGCCAGCCCGGGTGCGGCAGATGGCCGGGGCGGCGGTGCGGGGGTGGTGCTGGGGGATGTGCAGACGGGGGTGCTCGCGAAGTTTGATCTGCGGCTGGTCTTGTCTGAGGACGGTGGCGGGCTGTCGGGCGGCGTCCATTACAGCACGGCGTTGTTCGATGCGGCGACGATCGGGCGGATGGTGGGGCATCTGGGTGTGCTGCTGGCGGCGGTGGCCGCGGACGCGGGGCGGCCGTTGTCGGGGCTGGGGGTGCTGACCGCGGGTGAGCGTGACGAGCTGGCCCGGTGGAATGACACGCCGGCGCCGGTGCCGGCGGCGGGCGGGATCCATGAGCTGGCCGCGGCGCGGGCGGCGGTGGGCCCGGACGTGGTGGCGGTGACGTGCGGTGGGGTGTCGCTGAGTTATGGGGGGCTGGAGGAGCGGGCGAACCGGCTGGCGCATTACCTGCGTGGGGTGGGGGTGGGTGGTGAGTCGGTGGTGGGGTTGTGCCTGGAGCGGGGCGCGGGCATGGTCGTGGCGATGCTGGCGGTGTGGAAGGCCGGCGGCGCGTACCTGCCGCTGGACCCGGGCTACCCGGCGGGGCGGCTGGCGTTCATGCTGGCCGACAGCCACGCGAGCGTGCTGGCGGGGACCGCCGCGATCGTGGATGAGCTGCCCGCGGGCCGGATCCGGGTGATCACGCTGGATGACCCGCTGACCGTGGCGGCGGTGGCGGCGGCGCCGGCCGGGCCGCCGCCGGTGCCGGCGGTGGTGGCGGGTCAGCTGGCGTATGTGATGTACACCTCGGGGTCGACTGGGACGCCGAAGGGGGTGCAGGTCACCCACGGGGGCCTGGTGAACTATGTGGCCGCGGTGCCGGGCCGGGCCGGGCTGGGCGAGCCGGGCGGTGCGTATGCGCTGCTCCAGCCAGCGGCCACTGATTTCGGGAACACGGTGATCTTGGCGAGCCTGGTGACCGGTGGGGTGCTGCATGTCCTGGACGAGGCGATGGTCACCGACCCGGCCGCGGTGGCCCGGTACCTGGCCGGGCAGCGCATTGATTACCTGAAGGTGGTGCCCTCGCACCTGGCCGCGCTGGCCGCTGGTGGCGACCTGGCCGGGCTGGTCCCGGCCCGGGCCCTGGTGCTGGGCGGCGAAGCGGTCCCGCCGCAGCTGGCCGCCGGGCTGCTGGCGGTGGCCGGGGACCGGCGGGTGGTCAATCATTACGGCCCGACGGAGACCACGATCGGTGTGCTCACCGCCACCTTGACCCCAGCGTTGCTGGCCGGCGGGACGGTCCCGGTCGGGTCACCGGCGGCCGGCACCCGGGCGCACGTGCTGGACCGGTCCCTGGGCCAGGTCCCGGCCGGGGTCACCGGGGAACTGTTCCTCGGCGGCCCGCAGGTCGCCCGCGGGTACGCCGGCCGCCCGGCGCTGACCGCGGAACGGTTCATCGCCGACCCGCTGGCCGGCGACGGGTCGCGGCTGTACCGCAGCGGGGACCGGGCCCGGTGGCGCGCGGATGGGCAGCTGGAGTTCCTGGGCCGCGCCGATGACCAGGTCAAGATCCGCGGCTACCGGATCGAGCCCGGCGAGATCCAGACCGTCCTGGCCGCCCACCCCGCGATCACCGCGGCTGTGGTCACCGCCGACGGCGACGGGCAGGACCGGCGGCTGGTGGCCTGGCTGGTGCCCGCCGGCCCCGCCGCCGGCCTGCCGCCCGCCGCTGAGCTGCGGGCGTTCGTGGGGCAGCGGCTGCCGGAGTTCATGATCCCGGCGGTGTTCACCGAGCTGGCCGCGCTGCCGCTGACCCCCAGCGGGAAACTGGACCGGGCCGCGCTGCCCGCCCCCAGCGCCACCCGCCCCCGCCCCGGCCCCGGCTACACCGCACCCGCCACCCCCACCCAGGAACTGCTCGCCGGGATCTGGGCCCAGGTCCTCGGCCTCGACCAGGCCGGGGCGGACGACAGTTTCTTCGACCTCGGCGGCCACTCGCTGCTGGCTACCCAGGTCATCTCCCGGATCCGGGGCGTGTTCGGCGTCGAGATCCCCCTCGCCGCGCTGTTCGACCAGCCCACCGTCCGGGGCCTGGCCACGGTCATCGAGGGAACAGCACCCGGGGTGATGGCACCGCCGGTCACCGCGGCGGCCCGGGATGAGCCGCTGCCACTGTCCTTCGGCCAGCAGCGGCTGTGGTTCCTGGACCAGCTCGATCCCGGCTCCGCCGAGTACAACATTCCCTCGCCGGTGCGGCTGGGCGGGGACCTGGACGTGGCCGCGCTGGGTGCGGCGCTGAGCGCGGTCACCAGCCGGCACGAGGTGCTGCGGACCCGGCTGGTGGCCGGCCCCGACGGAGTGCCGCACCAGGTGATCGGCCCGCCGTCGCCGTTCCCGCTGCCCGTCGCCGACGTGTCCGGCCAGCGCGACCCGGTGGCCGCGGCGCGGGCGCTGGTGACAGCGGACGCGGCGGCCCCGTTTGACCTGGCCGCCGGGCCGCTGATCCGCGCTGCGCTGATCCGGCTGGCCCCAGGAGAGCATGTGCTGGCGCTGTCGGTGCACCACGTGGTCAGTGATGAATGGTCAGCGCAGATCCTGCGGCGTGAACTGTCGGCGCTGTATGAGGCGTCCCGGGCCGGGCAGCCCGATCCGCTGCCGCCGCTGGCGGTGCAGTACGCCGACGTCGCGGTATGGCAGCGGAAGTGGCTGGCCGGGGACGTGCTGGCGGGCCAGCTCGCCTACTGGCGCGGCCAGCTGGCCGGCGCGCCGGTGCTGGACCTGCCCACCGACCGGCCCCGCCCGCCCATCCGCTCCACCACCGGGGCCGTCGCAAGGTTCACTGTCCCAGCAGATACCGCGAACGAGTTGCGGGCGGTGGCCCGCGAGGGCGGCGCGACGATGTTCATGGTCCTGCTCGCCGCCTACACGGTGCTGCTGGGCCGCTACAGCGGCCAGGACGACGTCGTGGCCGGCACTGTCAGTCGCCGGCCGCAACCGGGCCGAAACCGAAGACCTGATCGGGTTCTTCGTCAACACCCTGGTCATGCGCACCGACCTGACCGGCGACCCCACGTTCACCGAACTGCTGGCCCGGGTGCGGCAGATGGCCCTCGGCGGATTCGCCCACCAGGACCTGCCGTTCGAGCAACTAGTCAACGCACTGGTCACCAGCCGCGACCGGTCCCGCACCCCACTATTCCAGGCACTGTTCGACTACTACACCGGGGACGGCCAGCAAGGCCGAGAAGACCGGGCCGGTGACCACCATGAGGCCAGCATGGGTGCGGATGCTGGCGTGGGCAGGGATGCGGGGGTGTCGCTGGGGGATGTGCGGGCGGGGGGGATCGCGAAGTTTGACTTGCGGCTGATCCTGGCTGAGGACGGTGGTGGGCTGGCGGGTGCGGTTGAGTACGGTACGGCGTTGTTTGATGCTGCGTCGGCGGAGCGGATGGCGGGGCATTTCGTGGTGCTGCTGGCGGCGGTGGTGGCTGATGCGGGTCGGCCGTTGTCGGGGCTGGCGGTGCTGACTGGGGGGGAGCGGGAGCAGCTGGCCCGGTGGAATGACACCGTGGCGCCGGCCCGGGCGGTGGGTGGTGTGCATGAGCTGGTCGCGGTGCGGGCTGCGGCGTGCCCGGATGCGGTGGCGGTTGTTTCTGGTGGCTGTTCGCTGAGTTATGGGGGGCTGGAGGAGCGGGCGAACCGGCTGGCGCACTACCTGCGGGGGCTGGGGGTCACGGCGGAGGCTGTGGTCGGGTTGTGCCTGGAGCGGGGCGCGGGCATGGTGGTGGCGATGCTGGCGGTGTGGAAGGCCGGTGGTGCGTATTTGCCGCTGGATCCTGGTTACCCCGCTGAGCGGGTGGCGTTCATGCTGGCCGACAGCCGGGCCGTGGCGGTGGTCGGTGAGGGGGCTGTCCGGCGTGGCGTGGTGGGGCCGGTCCGCAGTGTTGGCCTGGATGAGCGGGTGGTGGTGGCGGCGGTGGCGGCGGCGCCGGCGGGGCCGCCGGCGGTGCGTGTGCTGGCGGGGCAGCTGGCGTATGTGATGTATACCTCGGGGTCTACCGGGCGGCCCAAGGGGATCGGTGTGTGCCACGGTGATATTGCTGCGCTGGTCGCTGCGGGTGATTACGTCGCGGTCGGGCCTGGTGATGTGGTGGCGCAGGCCTCGACTGTCTCGTTTGATGCGGCGACGTTCGAGATCTGGGGGGCGCTGGCCAATGGCGCTGTGCTGGCCGGGATCGGCCGGGAGGTGCTGCTGTCCCCGCAGCGGCTCAGCGCCGAGATCGAGCGGCGGGGGATCACGGTCATGTACCTGACCGCGGCTTTGTTCGGCCGGGTGGCGGCGGAGGTTCCCGGTGGGCTGCATGCGCTGCGGGATCTGCTGGTGGGTGGTGAGGCCATTGATCCGCTGAGCGCGCGGCGGGTCCTGGAGTCTGGCGGGCCGCAGCGGCTGGTGAATGCCTACGGCCCGACGGAGACTACGACTTTCGCGGTCTGGCAGCAGGTGGTGGGTGTCAGTGGCGGCACGGTCCCGATCGGCCGTCCGCTGGCGGGCATGCGGGCGTATGTGCTGGACCGGTACCTGGGCCTGGTGCCGGTGGGGGTGGCGGGTGAGTTGTATCTCGGTGGTGCCGGGGTGGCGCGGGGGTATGGCGGGCGGCCGGGGCTGACGGCGGAGCGGTTTGTGGCGGATCTGCTGGCTGGGGATGGGTCGCGGCTGTACCGGACGGGGGACCGGGTGCGGTGGCTGGCGGGTGGGGAGCTGGAGTTCCTGGGCCGCATCGATGAGCAGGTGAAGATCCGCGGGTTCCGGGTGGAGCCGGGTGAGGTGGAGGCGGCGCTGGCCGCCCATCCGGGGGTGGGTGCGGCGGTGGTGGCCGTGGATGGGCAGGGCGCGGCGGCGCGGCTGGTGGCGTGGCTGGTCCCGGCCGGGCCGGGTGGGGGTATCCCGCCGGCTGGTGAGTTGCGGGCGTTTGTGGGGCAGCGGCTGCCGGGGTTTATGGTCCCGGCGGTGTTCACCGAGCTGGCTGGGCTTGCCGCTGACGGCGAATGGGAAGCTGGACCGGGCGGCGCTGCCGGCCCCGGATGCGGGCCGGCCGGAGCTGGCGGGGGGGTATGTGGCGCCGGCCAGCCCGGCGCAGGAGCTGCTGGCGGGGATCTGGGCGCAGGTTCTGGGTGTGGACCGGGTTGGGGTCACCGATAGTTTCTTTGACCTGGGCGGGCATTCGCTGCTGGCCACCCAGGTGATCTCCCGGGTCCGGGGCGTGTTCGGGGTGGAGGTGGCGCTGGCGGCGCTGTTCGACCAGCCGACCGTCGCGGGGCTGGCGGCGGTGATTGAGGGGACGGCGCCGGGGGTGGCGGCGCCGCCGGTCACGCCTGCGGGCCGCGGTGGGCGGTTGCCGTTGTCGTTCGCGCAGCAGCGGTTGTGGTTCCTGGACCAGCTTGATCCCGGGTCGGTGGAATACAACGTGCCGTCGCCGGTGCGGCTGGGCGCGGAGCTGGACGTGGCCGCGCTGGGTGCGGCGCTGGGCGCGGTCACCGCCCGCCATGAGGTGCTGCGGACCCGGCTGGTCGCGGGCCCGGATGGGGTGGCGTATCAGGTGATCGACCCCCCCGCGCCGTTCCCGCTGCCCGTCGCTGACGTGTCGGGCCAGCCGGATCCGGTGGCGGCGGCGTGGGCGCTGGTGGCGGCGGACGCGGCGGCGCCGTTTGACCTGGCGGCGGGGCCGCTGATCCGGGCCAGCGTGATCCGGCTGGGCCCGGCGGGGCATGTGCTGGCGCTGTCGATGCATCACGTGGTGAGTGATGAGTGGTCGGCGCGGATCTTGCAGCGTGAGCTGGCTGTGCTGTATGCGGCGTTCGGGCGGGGGGAGCCCGATCCGCTGCCGCCGCTGGTGGTGCAGTACGCCGATTTCGCGGTGTGGCAGCGGCGGTGGCTGGCCGGGGACGTGCTGGCGGGCCAGCTCGCGTACTGGCGTGGCCAGCTGGCCGGGGCGCCGGTGCTGGAGGTGCCCGCTGACCGGCCCCGCCCGCCGGTGCGGTCCACCGCGGGCGCGATCACGCAGTTCACTGTCTCCGCGCAGACCGCGGCGGGGCTGCGGGCGGTGGCCCGCGACGGCGGCGCGACGATGTTCATGACCCTGCTCGCGGTGTATGCGGTGCTGCTGGGCCGGTACAGCGGCCAGGACGATGTGGTGGCGGGCACCCCGGTCGCCAACCGCAACCGGGCCGAGACCGAGGACCTGATCGGGTTTTTCGTCAACACCCTGGTCCTGCGCACCGACCTGTCCGGCGACCCCACGTTCACCGAACTGCTCGGCCGGGTCCGCGGCATGGCGCTGGACGCCTACGCCCACCAGGACCTGCCGTTCGAGCAGCTGGTCGACGCCCTGGTCAGTGACCGGGACCGGTCCCGCACCCCACTGTTCCAGGTGCTCTTCCACTATCTCGCCGAGAACCCCGGCGATGGCGAGGGCCCGGCAAGCGAGGCCGGTGACCGCGATGACGCTGGTGATGGCGCGAAGGCAGGTTCGGTGGGGACGCGGGCGGTGAGGTTTGACCTGTCGCTGAAGATGGGGGAGACCGGCGGCGGTGGGCTGGCGGGCTGGATCCAGTACAGCACGGCGTTGTTCGACAGCGGCACGATCGGGCGGATGGCGGGGCATCTGGGTGTGCTGCTGGCGGCGGTGGCCGCGGACCCGGGGCGGCCGTTGTCGGGGCTGGGGGTGCTGACCGCGGGTGAGCGTGACGAGCTGGCCCGGTGGAATGACACGCCGGCGCCGGTGCCGGCGGCGGGCGGGGTCCATGAGCTGGCCGCGGCGCGGGCGGCGGTGGGCCCGGACGTGGTGGCGGTGACGTGGCGGTGGGGTGTCGCTGAGTTATGGGGGGCTGGAGGAGCGGGCGAACCGGCTGGCGCATTACCTGCGTGGGGTGGGGGTGGGTGGTGAGTCGGTGGTGGGGTTGTGCCTGGAGCGGGGCGCGGGCATGGTCGTGGCGATGCTGGCGGTGTGGAAGGCCGGCGGCGCGTACCTGCCGCTGGACCCGGGCTACCCGGCGGGGCGGCTGGCGTTCATGCTGGCCGACAGCCACGCCAGCGTGCTGGTCAGCCGGCGCGGGGTGGCTGCGGGCCTGGCCGGGGAGCTGCCCGCGGGCCAGCTGGTGGCCATCACGCTGGATGATCCCGCGGTGGCCGCGGCGGTGGCGGCGGCGCCGCCGGTCCCGCCGCCGGTCCCGGGGGTGGTGGCGGGTCAGCTGGCGTATGTGATGTACACCTCGGGGTCGACTGGGACGCCGAAGGGGGTGCAGGTCACCCACGGGGGCCTGGTGAACTATGTGGCCGCGGTGCCGGGCCGGGCCGGGCTGGGCGAGCCGGGCGGTGCGTATGCGCTGCTCCAGCCAGCGGCCACTGATTTCGGGAACACGGTGATCTTGGCGAGCCTGGTGACCGGCGGGGTGCTGCATGTCCTGGACGAGGCGATGGTCACCGACCCGGCCGCGGTGGCCCGGTACCTGGCCGGGCAGCGCATTGATTACCTGAAGGTGGTGCCCTCGCACCTGGCCGCGCTGGCCGCTGGTGGCGACCTGGCCGGGCTGGTCCCGGCCCGGGCCCTGGTGCTGGGCGGCGAAGCGGTCCCGCCGCAGCTGGCCGCCGGGCTGCTGGCGGTGGCCGGGGACCGGCGGGTGGTCAATCATTACGGCCCGACGGAGACCACGATCGGTGTGCTCACCGCCACCTTGACCCCAGCGTTGCTGGCCGGCGGGACGGTCCCGGTCGGGTCACCGGCGGCCGGCACCCGGGCGCACGTGCTGGACCGGTCCCTGGGCCAGGTCCCGGCCGGGGTCACCGGGGAACTGTTCCTCGGCGGCCCGCAGGTCGCCCGCGGGTACGCCGGCCGCCCGGCGCTGACCGCGGAACGGTTCATCGCCGACCCGCTGGCCGGCGACGGGTCGCGGCTGTACCGCAGCGGGGACCGGGCCCGGTGGCGCGCGGATGGGCAGCTGGAGTTCCTGGGCCGCGCCGATGACCAGGTCAAGATCCGCGGCTACCGGATCGAGCCCGGCGAGATCCAGACCGTCCTGGCCGCCCACCCCGCGATCACCGCGGCTGTGGTCACCGCCGACGGCGACGGGCAGGACCGGCGGCTGGTGGCCTGGCTGGTGCCCGCCGGCCCCGCCGCCGGCCTGCCGCCCGCCGCTGAGCTGCGGGCGTTCGTGGGGCAGCGGCTGCCGGAGTTCATGATCCCGGCGGTGTTCACCGAGCTGGCCGCGCTGCCGCTGACCCCCAGCGGGAAACTGGACCGGGCCGCGCTGCCCGCCCCCAGCGCCACCCGCCCCCGCCCCGGCCCCGGCTACACCGCACCCGCCACCCCCACCCAGGAACTGCTCGCCGGGATCTGGGCCCAGGTCCTCGGCCTCGACCAGATCGGGATCCACGACAACTTCTTCGAGCTGGGCGGCCACTCGCTCCGCGCCATCCAGGTGGTCTCCCGGATCCGCAGCATGTTCGAACTCGAATTCCCGATCGCTGCCTTCTTCGACCAGCCCACCATCGCCGAACTCGCTGTTGCCATCAACAAGTCGACAATTGGTACTGATAGTGACGGCGAGGACTACCAGGAGTTTGAATTCTAGTGTTATGACGTGCGTCTCTCTTTACGGCTGCTCCGCCTGACGGCGCTTCTGCGAGCGCCGGACGGTGTAGTAGACGACACAGGCGATGACAATGACGACGACCGCCACGAGGATGATCGGAAACCCAGAACGGCCCACGTGAACAGTGTGCCCGGTCGGCCCTTGAGATCCTTCGAGCCCGAAGGCGGCGAGCCCGGCGACAGCCGGGGCGATCAGCCCGTAAGCCATGTTCACTCCTACGTATCCCGATTGGTGGGTAGTTTCGTTTGACCGAGGTTGGGCTGCCCGGTGGCCACAGCCGCAGACGGATTAGCGTCCTGGCGCCCGTGTCAGCCTGTCTATCGGATTGCTGGTCCTTCCGCTGATCACAGAGGGAGTGCGGAGGCGGTGAGCGGGTTGAGTCGGCCATCGTTACTCGCGGGCGGAGTCGCGGGCACCGCGCACTGTCATGACGATGATCCCGGCGGCGAAGACGAGGGCTGCGCAGAGCGCCGCGCCGAGGTCATGGGGTGGCCGGGCCGGCCAGATCCACGGTGTGGTCCAAGCCGCGCTGATGGCCTGGAGGCTGACTACCAGGTAGGCCACTGATCCGGCCCAGGCCAGGGCCCCGCCGAACAGGGCGGCGGTCAGCAGGGCGATGCCGGTGAACCCAGCGGTGTTGCGCAGGATGCCCAGGGTGCCGTTGGTCAGGTGCGCCGCCGCGGACCCGGCGCTTAGCGCAGCGACGGCGACCGCCGTCAGCGCCACCGAGGTGCCCAGCCGCAGGAAGGGCAGCCAACGGCCGGTGGCGCGTTCGGGCTCGCCGAACGGGCTGCGGGTGGTCACGCCAATCACGCCAGCTGCCCCGGCCTCGATGGTCAGCGGGAGCTGCTGCGAACCCAGTCCGCTGTGGGGGATCCAGTGCAGCGCTATCCGCAGGAGCGCAGCGCCGACCGCCAGGGCCAGCAGGCAGGTCAGGACGCGGCGGCTGGCCAGATGCAGGCGGACCAAGCGGCCGCTGATCACAGCGGTCATGGCAGCTCCTTCAGGGTAAGGTGCCCGGCGCGCAGCGCGGCCTCGTGGGCCGCGAGCCAGGCGTGGCGGGCAGCAGCCGGAAGTGCGGCGAACCGCTGGGCTGCCGCATAGACCGCTGGGCTGGGCGTCCCGTTGGGAGCAGCGTCGTCAATCAACGGCGCGCCAGCTGCCTTCAGCAGGGCTACCGCGATCGCCTGCTGCGCGGGGCTGCGATGGTGGCCGACGCCAGTGACAGCGTCCACGATCGCGATCCCGGCTTCCAACCGCACCAGATCAATGAGGTTGCCGGTAGCAGCCACTGGGCCATTGAGACGCAGCTGGAGCACCGGCGGATTGCCGCTGATCAAGGGGCCCTGGGAGGACGTGGTGCTAACAGACGTTCCCAAGGTGGCCGGGGTGGGGGCCTGGATGACGCGAACGGGCGCGCCGGGCAGGCCGGCTACCTGGCTGAGCACCGGAGCGAGGGCTGTCGTCTCGGCCGGCAGGTAGGCCCGGTAGGCAGGATGCACGCAGATCGGCACCAACGAATGGCTGCAGACCGGAGTGTAGTGAAGTGGCTGGTCGTTGGCCGCATCGTGCACGGCGGGAATGACCACGCCGTTAATCCTGAGGTGGGCGGTGCCGATCAGCCCGACGCCGGTCCCGGCGGCCATCAGCCCAGCGGCGGTGACGGCCGCGGCCGTGCGGCGCAGCCATGGCCCGCCCGAAGATGGCGATAGGCCCAGCGCGCCGAGCGCCGCGGCGGCAAGTCCGGCCAGGAAGATCAGCTGTGCGATGGCAACGTCCGGGAGGTAGGGGTAGAAGACACCCATATTGAGCGCGCCGGTGTTCTCTGGCGAGATCAGCCCGTAGCTGTGCTGGCTCGCAAGCATGCCGACCGCGATCGCCAGGAACACGCCGACCGCGGCCAGCGCGGCGGTGAACCGGCCCGGGAAGAACGTTCCGGCGGCGAACCCGAAGGCGCAAGCCGCCGCCGATGCCGCGACGCCGACGGCCACCGGCCACCAAAACGAGCCCGCCCAGGCGGACTCCTTCTCGGTTCCCCAGTAGAGGGCACCCGCGTAGACCAGGTAAGACGTCTCCACCCAGCAGGTGAGGGCGGCCCAGCTGGCCAGTCGGCCCGCCCAGCGGGGCAGTGCGGCGGTAGCCACCAGGTCGGTGGTGCCGCGACGGCCGTCTCGCGATCCCGTCCAGGCGGCCATGCCCGCCGCGAATGGAGTGAGGCCGAGCAGGGCCTGACTCAGCCTGATGCCACGGAGGTTCCATGGCCCAACGCCCCCCTGGTGTGTGCTGGAGGTGAACCACAACAGCAGGGCCAGCAAGGGCAGCAGCCACAGGATGTCGTTGCGGCGCAGTTCCAGGCGTAGTAGCCGGGCTGGTGCGGGGAGGGATCGGCGTCCGGCCCGCAGTTGCTGTGCGGGGACGGGGGTTCCGGCGGCGGTCATGCCCGCGCCTTCGCGAGTACCGCGCTGTAGCCGCGTTCCAGTGGCGCGTCACCGGTGGCGTGCCCCTCACCGCGGATGGTCAGCTCGTCGGGAGTGCCCTGAAAGACGATCTTCCCCCCGTCGATCAGGGCGACCTCGGTGCATGCGGCGCCGACGTCCTCGACCAGGTGAGTGCTGACGATGACGGTCGCCCGCTCACCGAAGCCCCGCATCAGCTCACGGAACGCCACCCGCTGTTCGGGGTCTAGCCCCGCGGTCGGCTCGTCCAGCAGCAGCAGCTCGGGGTCGTTCACGATCGCCTGGGCGATGCCGGCCCGGCGCAGCATCCCGCCCGACAGGGTCCGCAGCTTCGACCGGGCCCTGGTCCCCAGGCCGACCTGCTCGACCGCGGCAGCCACCGCGCCGGGCACCCTGGCCGCCGGCATGTCTTTCAGCAGCGCGAAATACTCGACGAACTCCGCGACCGTAAAGCCCGGGTAATAGCCGAGGTTTTGCGGCAGGTACCCGAGCCTGCGCCGGATCTCCCTGCGCTGGCCATAAGACCGGGGGTCGCGGCCAAGCAGCCGCAGCGTCCCGGAGGTCGGCGGGATCACGGTGGCCATCATCCGCAGCAGCGACGTCTTGCCCGCCCCGTTCGGGCCGAGCAGCCCGAACACCCCCGGCCCGGTCTGCAGGTTCACCCCCGCGACGGCCTGGTTGCGGCCGAACCGCCGGGTCAGATCGGTGATCTCGACGTTCATGACGATCCTCTCAAAATCCTGGTCTTGCTCACCATGATCACCGTGCACAAGGCAGCGACCGTCAGATAAGGCAGGTACAAAGACGTGTCGGTGACCACGCTCCCCGGCTGCCCGGTCACTGCCTGCCCGCCCAGCACCGTGATCACCCAGCTGGCCAGCCCCGCAGCCACCCCCACGTTCGCTGACCGGGCCACCGTCGCGGCGGCCAGCGCCAGCGCCGACACCGCGGTCACCGGGACCAGCCAGCCGAACGTGATCCCGGCCGCGGCACCCGACGCCGCCGACGCGGCGATCCCGAGCACCGCGTCGGCAGCGAACACCCCCAGCGCACGCACCAGCAGCACCATCCGGTCGCTGACCGCCATGCTGCGCGACAACTCCCACGCCGGGTCGATACCAGGCCCGTAGGCATAAGCGATACCCGCCGCCGCCACAGCAGGCGCCATCAGCGCCACCAGCGGCTGGCCGGTACCCGCCGTCGCGGCCGCCCCAGCGCCGAGCACCACCGCGCTGGCGATCAGCCACGGCACCAGCAGCGACGGAGTGGTCACCAGCGCCCGGGCCAGCCCCGGCGACCGCAGCAGCCGCCCGGCTACCCGCTCCAGCCACCCCACCCTGCGCCGCCACACCTGCGCCGCCACCCCCAGCCACACCCGGCCCAGATCAGGCTCACCACCCCCCAGATCCAGCCGCGCACCCCCCGCCACGTCACCCGGCGGCCCCCCATCAGCACCCATCACCTGGCACCTCCCTCCGCCAGCGGCCCACCACGCAACGCCGCCCGCAACAGCCGCCGGGCCCGGTACGCACGACTTTTCACCGTGCCCACCGGAACACCCATCAGCTCCGCCACCTCCGCGACCGGCTGCGGCAGCGATCAGCTCATCGTCGTCCATCACCGTCTCTATTGCGCTCCGGCCGCAACCGGTTCGCGGAATACGCCAGAATTTACGAATGGCTTGTTCGGACCGCTCCCAGCGCCCGCGGCCTGCTCGCTCAGGACGCAGATCACCACGACCGCGGCGCGGAGCGTGGCCGCATAGGCGACGGCTCCCGTCGGAGCAAGCGCCGATCCTGCGGGTGGCAACGCCATCGCCAGCCGGTTCGTCAGCAACTATGGCCGTGCCGCCGCCGCTCTGGGCGAGACCAGCGGCCAGTACAACTCCCAGCTCAGCTACGCCCGGCGTTCGCCCGCATCATGCGGCAGCGCCGCCGGACCGCCGGCCGCCGGACCGCGAGCACGGGCCAGAGCCCGCCCTTCGCATTCCGCCCACCGGATGGAATCTCCGGAGCTCACCGGCGTACCAGCCCTGGGAACCACGTGCTCCCGTCACGGGAGCGACCCGCCGGTCACCCCTTTGCCAGTGTCTGAACCTAGCCAGCCCCCGCAGGCCTACGAGCCCGGCTGCTCCCAGTCCACCCTTTTGTCGCCGAACTTCGGCGCATCGGTGGGAGCGAGCTTGATGACGGCCTGGCGCAGGTCGTTGTAGGTCACGCCGAGGTTGTTCAGTATCTCGGCGGCGAGACCGTCCTGGACGGTGAGACAGCCCAGGGCAAGGTGGCCGGTTCCGACGTAGTCGTGTCCCAGGCGCACCGATTCGCGCAGGGCGTGCTCGAGAACGGCGGATCCGTCGGGCGTGGGAGGGATCTTGCCTGTGCTGGGCTCACCGCTCGGGACGCCGATGCGTCCGTTGATCGCCGCGACGATGACCGGGGGAGGCGCCCCGCAGAGGGTGAGCGACCTTGCGCCGACAGACTCGGACTCGGCGGCTATGGCCAGAAGAAAGTGCTCAGTGCCGCGGTGGCCGGACCGTCGGCTGCGAGCTTCTTCCTCGGACTGCTTAACGACGCGCTTTCCGTCGTTGGCCATCGCGTCGAAGACGCTGGGGCGCTTCGGATCAGCGTCGCTGGGGCGGGCGGCGTAGCGCTTCTGAACCGCCTGGCGGCTGATCCCGAGCCGCTCGCCTATCGCGGCCCAGGACTCACCGTCGCGGCGCGCTTCGTCGATGAAGAAGTCAACTAGATGCCCACCGAGCTGGCTGACCGCCGTCGCAGTCTCCGCCGCGTCCATCACCCGCTCGAGCGGGCCGGACGTCGCGTACGGGTGATGCACGCGGATCTGCTCGATAAGACTGTCAAGAGAGGGTGGCTGTATCATCATGCTGCTACTGTATCGTCTATTTTGAATAAAAGCAACCAGTAGTTGCCAGATCTCAGGACGAGCCCATCGGCGACTCTGTTGGGCTTGAGCAACGCAAGCCTCCGCAACTGTTACCGGCTGGCTGGGTCATCTGTGCTGAGTGTCGGCTGGCAGGGCGGTGCGGCGGAGGACGGGTGAGTATGCGCGGGGGTTGATCTCGACGGTGATGCTGGTGCTTCCAGTGGTCGCAGACGCGATCACCTCACGGTTCTGGCTGGCCTTGGTGAGGTCGGCGTTGGCGTAGACCAGGTTGTGAGAGCCGGTGTCCCGCGCCAAGAAGGTCAGCACCTGTTGACTGGTGACCAGCGCAAGGACGCGACTCTTATCGGCCAGTTCGGTGCCGGCTTTACTCCACGTTCATCGTGGCTGAGCGGGTGATCCTGACCACCCGCCGGGCCGGCTTGGCCGCCAGCGACGGTGTCCGCTGGGAGTCTGACGGCAGAGGCGAGTACACACTGGAGGACTCAATGCTCCGGTGTCACCAGTGCACCATTCGGCCCAGCTCAGGGATCAAGGCCACCCGGGCACGCCGACCATCTGCTATGCCGCTCACTTCCGGCCATTCGCCTGCTGATTCGCCCACGGGTCGATGACCCGCGCACGCTCATCCAGTTCCCGCGCGAAGTCCTGCCACATCTCTGAATACTGGCGGGCGAGCTGCACGACTAAAGCCGTGCAATGAGGGGGTACCGCAGCGATCACACCGGGCCACTCCTGCGATCCGACTGCATTGTGCTGAAGCAAGCGCAACAGCCGCCGCCCCTGCTCGTTGTGACGCAGCGAAGGGTTACGCAGCAACTTCTCCAGCACAAAGGCCGGAGCCGGTGGCACCATCCGCACTGCCCGCCGGACCGGCGGGCGGGCAGGCTGGCCGTGCCCCGCGGAGCCATCACTGCCGCTGCCCGCACCCGGCTGGGCCGACGAGGGCTCCTCACCGCGTTCCAGGCGTTTACGGACATCACGCGCCGTCGCTGGTGAGACCCCCGCGCCCCGTGCCACCTCACGCAACGACGCCCGGGGATTTTCGGCCATCAGTTCCGCAGCCCGTAGGCGCCCCTCCACGCCGCTCAGCGGGCGGACCCTGCCATCCCTGCCGACTCGCGCGTTCAACTGCGATTGCCCATTAGTTGAACGTCGCCGGATCGCTGCCACGGTCCTGGCCGCCAGGCCAGCCGACTCCGCGATCGCCCGGTCAGACAGGTGGGGATGCGACGCAATGATCCGCGCTGTCGCAGCCCGGCGATCAGCCTGCGACAGCGGTAAGCCATGCGTAACATTCGCTTCGACAGCACGCAGGAACGCATCCGCGAAGCTTCCATCGAAGAACTCAGCATCGATCGTATCCTGCCCCTTTAAGGAGGCAGCCAGAAGACGGTGCAGCCCGTCGATCACCCGCATAGTGCGACGGTCCACAAGAATCGGCGGTAGTGGCGTTTCGCTCTCGGCCAGCCGCGCGACATGAGCCTTGTCCTCTCCCTCCAGCCGCGGAGACTCACCAGGCTGCAGAGCAAAGACCGGAACAGCCACGATCTCCTGCTGGGAGACTTCAACATGCTCAGCCTCACCGGCGGCCGCCCCGCCACGTGCAGACTGACGTGAACCAGCACCCAGATGACCCACAGTAGCCTCCCGTCGCACATCCTGGACAAGCGCAAGCGACGAGAACAGTACTGGCTATAAATTCGTCAGCGCACGTCGCCGTGGTCCGAAACCTTTGCCTGCCGCACCCCCGTGGGCACGATCGTATGTAATTCGATTACGGATAGTGGCTACTAATACCAATTAGGTGTCCTGCACAATACCCCATTAATGCAAACCAGCCGCCTTGCCACCCAAAGTGTCGGCGTCATTCCCTGCTAGTCACCTCGTACTGGTCAAAACCGTATCAGATCGCCCTGATGCCGGCTAGATCGTCTACGGCTCAATGAGCCTTTCCCGCTTGGTCTCGCAAAACCCCAGGTAGATGAACCGATCACCATAGTCTTCCGTACCTGCCATCGCCTCCGCTGCGCTTCTCCCCGGCCACGCTGCCGTTGCCTCGCGACCCTCCCCACCTGGCCAGCATCGTCCGCCGTACCACAGGCAGCTTGGTTCGTGCCGACCCAAGCTGGGTCTTGGGCGGCAGGCGCTGCCGGTCCTGCCGCTCTCGCCGACGCCATCGGCCGCCGCTGGTCGATCGAAGACTGGCTGCACTAGGTTAGTAGTCCGGAGTCTCCCGACCTGCCGCGTAACGTTGTACCGATTGAGACGTGATGGGGTTCTACGGAAAGTCTCCTTGAGTGCGGCGCCTGTAGTTGTTAGGTGCTCGTACCGCTCAGAACAAGGGAGACAGGGGGACAGGAGAAATGCGGGTGGTTGCGACCGGCGTCCACGCGTGCCGCCACCCGGCCCCCGGCCCGGACCCGCTCGGGCACGGCAGCCAGTACGCGGCGCCGGCAGCAGTTCCAGCATCCGCCGCGTGACCGCCGCGACGCCCGCTCCACGGCCTGCCACTGCCCGGCGGTCGTCCGGCGGGCCAGGCCCGCCGCGGTGGTGGAACTCAGCCCCGGCCGGTCACACAGTTCGCTGACCGCGGCCAGCCCCGCGTTCGGGTCAGCGCCGCATCCGGCGCGCCGATCCGCGCCTGCCGCCGCTTCCGCTTCCTGCCGCGTATCCTGGCCACCAGATAGGTGCCTTCCCCGCTGAGATGATCGTCACGTCGCAATGATCATCATCCCAGGTCAGGGCGGCACCTATCGGCATCTGAAGGGCCGCGTCACCCGCTTACTCGCGGAATCGGGTCTGAGTTACTGTCAACAGCCGGGACCACTGCAGGCATTGTCAATGTGCTTGCGTGATCGCAAGCGCTCCGCTTAGAGTGCTGCCGCAAGCCTATAAAGTCGTTTAGGCGCGCCTTTGCTATACGGCAAATAAGTAGCCCGCCGCTTCCCGAGTGATTGGTATTCTGCATGGCTGTTCGCATCATTGGATTTAACTTGAGTCACGATAGCAGCGCCTGCCTTGTAGAGGATGGCATTATTCGTGTGGCATTAGCGTTGGAGCGCACGACACGGATAAAGCGAGGCACGGTCCCGTTGTATGTCTATGCGGCGGCCATGGCTGATCTTACGAACGAAATTCTGTCCGGCACGGGCCTTGTTCCTTCAGACATCGATTATTGGATTGCGACATCGACCGAATCGCGCGATGCCGAGGACGAGGCTCGGTTGGCCGGTGTGCTCGGCCTGGTGACCCCGCCGGAACGGTCTCTACAGCTCCCGCATCCCGGCCATCACCTGGCCCATGCGAGCGCGGCGTTCTACTCGTCAGGATTCGACGAGGCGGCGGCGTGCGTGATCGATGCCTACGGCTCGCGCGTCGGCTCCGGCCGAGAACGCGAGACGGCGTTCTTCTTCCGTACCGGAGCCACCCCAGAGCGCGTGTTGCAAGTGCTGCGCAACGCGGACCGTATCGCAGGCTACCGGCGTGACGGCAGCATTTGGGTACCGGGAGAGCTGTGCGGTATCGGCGAAATCTACCGCGTCGTCACTCTGGCACTCGGGTTCTGCGAAGCCGACACCACCTACGACGACGCCGGCAAGACCATGGGGCTCGCGTCCTACGGTAAGCGGCTGTCTGCGGAGAATCTCTTCATCGAGACCACACCCGAGGGCGGCCTGTCGTTCGAGCGCGCCGCCGATTCGCTCGTAGAACTCAGTCTCGCCATCCGCCAGGACGGTGAGCTCCGGTTGGTCCCGCGCCCATCACACTCGCCCTACCTGCAGTTCCACTACGATCTAGCCGCGCAGGTTCAGGACGAGTTCGAAGAGGCGTGCTTGCACGTGACACGTGACGTCCTGGCGAGAACCGGGAGCCGGTCCCTGGTGCTCTCCGGCGGGTGTTTCCTTAATTCGTTGCTGAACACCCGGATAATGCGCGAGACAGAAATCGACCGGATGTTCGTCTTCCCCGCCGCCACTGACGATGGAAACGCCGCGGGCGCGGCACTCTACGCGCATCACCACCTGGCCGGGCAGCAGACCGTGGTCGGGCCGCCGCTCAAGCACGTCTACCTCGGTCCGTCCAGACTCTCCGGGCAGGACATCCAGGCGGTGGCGGACCGATGGCGACTCCCTGTGCGGCGTCATGCGGGAACTGCCGAGATCGCCGGCGCCGCGGCGGCGGCGATCAGACATGGCGAGATCGTGGGCTGGTTTCAGGATCGGGCCGAGTTCGGGCCAAGAGCGCTGGGCGCGCGGTCAGTCCTGTGCCACCCGGGGATCGCGGGGATGAAGGACCGGCTGAACGCCAGGGTGAAGTTCCGCGAGTCGTTCCGCCCTTTCGCGGGGTCCGTTCTGGCTGAACAGGCCGACAAGTGGTTCGACATTCCGACCCCGGAAAGCCCTTTCATGCTTCTCGTCTGCCCGGTGTTGCCGTGTCAGCGAGAAAAAATCAGCGAGATCGTCCACGTGGACGGTACCTGCCGCGTCCAGACCGTGGACGAGGACACGCCCGGTCCCTTCCGTGCGCTGATCGAGGCTTTCGAAAACGAAACCGGCCTGCCAGTAGTACTTAACACCTCGTTCAACCTGCGCGGGATGCCGATCGTTGAACGCCCGGAGGAGGCCATGGACTGCCTCTACGGCTCACGACTCGACCGGCTCTTCATCGGTGATCTCGAAATCAGGGCGCCGGACCTCACCGCTCTTTGCCCGGTGCGTGCCCAGGCCGAAACGAGACGGACGGGTGGCCATCTAGAGATCTGGGGGGGAAATGCGGCTGAGACCTCGGCCGCGGCCCACGTCGCCCCGGTCGGCGTCAGGGTCCTCGAGTTGGCAGACGGTGCCCGGTCGATGCGTGAGATCGTCGACGAGATCGACATCGACATGGAGGAGGCGGTCGATATCGTGCTCGACCTGAGAAGGCACGGCATGCTCCGATGGGCCGGGTTGCCGGAAACTGTGCAGCCGGTCTTCCCGCTGCCCCAGTACTCCCCCGACACATTCGCGGAGTGAGCCGAACCTATATATTAGGTCTGCTGACGTGATGTTGACGGCCTAGCGCTAATGACATTGAGTTAGTCGGGCGCTGGCATCAGCCAAAAACGATCCTGGTCAGCGTAGTCAGCCGGGCGCTCTCGCCAGGTTTGTGGCCTTGTACCGGCCGCCGGGGCGCTTGATCTTGCGCCCGTAGATCTCCGAGCAGATCATCGGCGGCGTGCGCCTTGCGCTGCTCACGCGTACCCGTCTCATCGACGACCCGGTCCACCCAGCTCCGGCGGGAACACCCTCGCCAGAACCCCGACCCCGATCCGGCCCGCCAGCCGGTCCCCGGCTACTACCTGCTGTCCTGGCCTCGGCACGCGGGCGGTCTTACACCCATTTCGGCTTAAGTTAACGCCATTGCGCCTAGGCAGTCGCTCACCAGCGGCTGTGGTTCTTGGGTCAGCCGGTTCTCGGCAGTCCGTTCTCTAACGCGGGCCACCATGACAAAGGGTCCGATTCCACTTATTGCTCGTCGTCCTATTGACATTTAAGGCATCGCGCAAGTAAGTTTGAACCATTACGATTACTGCGACATACGCAAGGCACCGAAGCTACATGCCACCTAAAATGAGTTCTGCGAAGGTGCAAAGTTGAATGACATATCTGGGTTCACGTCAAGCTCGCTGATTAGTGGAAGCGTTGCCGCAGAGTCATATTTTAGCTTCAAAGAACGCCCCACTTTTGATCCTGAATGCGTTATCGACGTGCTCCGTGGCGAGTATCTAGGGATTATCTATCGTGGCGCCATCGACCCGAGGGTTTCAGGTGCGCTGCTCCAGGAGTTTTGGCGCAATCCAGCAACCAAGCATCGCACAGACGTCTCCTCCTATTTTCTCGGCACGTATCATTTTGATAAGTCGGCAGAGACGTACCTCGCTGAGGCAGCGGAGGTGACAGCGAGTGTCGAAAGCCTGGTATGCGCAGACGGGTCCCCATGGGTTTGGTTCAACGACATTGTACGCGATAGGATGCGACGTGACGGCGTCGATTTAAGGGTCGCCGAAATGAACGGCCAAAAGGCATGCCCCGCGCTGATTAGATCTTGGGATGCCGAGGGCGCATTTGCCCTTTACCCGCACGAGGACATGTCTCAATGCCGGGATCCACGCCAAACCGGATTCGAGATCCAACGCGTCACAGAACATAATGTTTGTGCCGTAAACATGTGTCTGGCAAACGGGGAAGGAGGGCGTCTGGTCATTTGGAACGTGCGGCCCGATGAGGCGACCCGGGAGCGGCTGGGCGTCAAATACACTGGATTTCCATATCCGTCGTCGGGTCTCACAGAATTCAAAGAGCTGCGTTTGGACGTACGAGCTGGTGACATATACGTTTTCAATGGCGCGTACGTTCATGCTGTGGAGGTGAGCTTTGGTGTACGCGCCAACTTGTCGTTCTTTATTGGGATTCTGGACGAGAAGACAGTTGTCACATGGACATGACACGGCTGGTGGTCCCCGGCCAATCGTGGCCATGCCATAGAGCGATCACCGCGGTGTCCACGCCCGAGCGCAGGACCTCCACGGCGCTGCCGTGTTCTAGCCTCGATCTACCGATGAATAAGCGTCCTTCCGGCCCCGTCGCCCCGAGAGGTGCCCTTCGACTAGGGACGATGGGAATGTTCGCTACCACCACGGCAGACCGTCCTAGATGTCTATGAGCCCATACCACCAGCGTTTTGCTCGCTTGAACTTCCGTCGCGCCCATCGCACCAGGCAGGTATTGATGCGTCGTCAAGCGGGCCCGCCACAACTCCTACCGGGTGAAAAAGCCCGGCGGCAGCGGCGTCCGCCACGGCGGCCCAGCCACGATCCGGTTTGCGAACCCCAGCCTGACCAGCACCGCAGCATGATCAACTTGGGCTAAGCGGCATTGGGTCTAGTGGTCAGGCACGTGGCGGCGATCCGGCGCCGTTCAACTGATGTGCTACCGCAGTTGAACATGAGGTCAGCAGGGGATAGCGGGGCCTGGCCGCTGACCAGCGTAGAGAGTTGTCCGTAAAGGAGTCACCCATGCTGCCGAGTAAGGCACCTCCGAAGGATTCCGTGCTGACTTGCCCGATACACGGCTTAAGCCGGGAGGGGACCATACCGTGGGCGTGCATGTCCTGTGGCGCGACCCTTCGTCCGATGCCGGACTTGACAGCGGTCAACCTGCACGATAATTCTGGCGAACGCCCGCACAACATCTATCGCTTCCGCGAACTTCTCCCGGTCCGGGGTGAGCCCAGGGTGGGCCTTCACACGGGTTGGACGCCACTGGTCGCGGCGCGGCGCCTGGCGGGGGTACTCGGCGTCGGCTACGTATACCTGAAACTGGACTGCTACAACTGGCCGTCCTACTCATACAAGGACCGGGTCGTTGCCTTGGCGCTCCAGCGAGCGGTCGAAGATGGCGCCAGCGCCGTGGCATGCGTCTCCACAGGCAACGTCGGCAACGCGGTCGCAGCGCACGCGGCCGCAGCGGGTCTGCGTGCGATCATTTTCTACCCGGCGGGCCTCGAGCCGGGCAAGAACGTGATGAGTTTGGTGCTTGGAGCATCGGTCATCGAGTTCGATGGCACCTTCGACGAGGCCAACGCGACCTGCAGACGGCTCGCCCTGGAGGAAGATATCCCGTTCGTTAATCTGAACCTCCGGCCGTACTACGCGGAGGGGGCGAAGACAATCGCGTACGAGGTAGTCGAGCAACTGGGCTGGCGGCAGCCTGACCATGTGATCGTGCCAACAGCGGGGGCGGCATTGCTGACGCGGATGGCCTATGGCTACGAGGAAATGTCCGCGCTCGGGATGTCTACCGGCCGCCGGACTCCGCGCATTCATGCGGCGCAGGCAGCTGGGTGCGCTCCGATCGCGACTGCGTTCATGGAGGGCAAGGCCGCGCCGGTGGCCTGCACACCGGACACGCTGGCAAAGTCGCTCGCGATCGGAAACCCATCCGATGGCACTGTGGCTCTGCAAATCATCAGGCAGAGCGGCGGCACTGCCCACGGCGTGAGCGACGAGGAGATCCTGGAAGGAATCGATCTGCTAGCGGTGATGGAGGGCATATTCACCGAGCGGCTGGGGGTGCGGCGATAGCGACGGCGAAAAGGCTTGCCGCAGCGGGTGAAATCGCCCAAGAGGACGCCGTGGTTATTGTGGTGTCGGGCAGTGGCCTGAAGAGCCAGGAAGTTAACTACGGCGTGCTTGACAGGATTACTCGGCTGCCAGTCGACTATGAGCGCGCGCGGGGGATCCTTCAGGAACGTGTGCTCATGTGACCGAGCGCTCGTGGCCCTGACCGGGACGATCCCTTCAGTTGCGTGCTGCCCAAGCTCCAGGCTTGGGCCATCAGCGGCCAGTTTTACCTCATTCGGGTACTCCCCAGAACATGCCGTCAGCCGAAGGGACAAGCCCGTTGTCGAAGAGCGGGGCCTCGGCCCCCGTGTCCTCGCCCAGCAGGGCCCGGGTCTGGACCTGGGCGCCCTCCCGCATCGCCTGGCGGACGATAGAGGACTTGAACAGGGGCAGCATGCTCCGCTCGTCGTTCGCGACGAGTTCATCGACCGCGCCGGCGAATTCCCTGGACCGGTCCTTGAAGCGCTGCGCCAGGGGCCCTGCCTCCGCGAGGGCGGCCTCGCCGGAGGATACCCCGCCGACCAGCTCGACGAATGACTCCAGCTCGGAATGCGTGTTGTTGGTGACCTTCTTGGCCGACCAGAAATACGAGCTTTCGCTGACGTGCATGTCGTAGAAGGCCGCGAGGAATTCGTAGTACACGCCATACTCACGGCGGTACCGCAGCTCGAACTCCCGGAACGCGGTCGGCTCATCGACCATCTGGGCCATGACGCTGTTGATGGACCGCGCGGCCAGCAGTGCGCTGTAGGTGGCCAGATGCACGCCGGAGGAGAATATCGGGTCAACGAAGCACGCCGCATCGCCGATGAGGATCAGGCCTGGCCGCCAGAACTTCGTGGTGTGATACGAGTAGTCTTTGCGCACCCGGAGCTGCCCGTACTCGCCGTCTGTGATCCGTTTGGTGCCCTGGAGGTAATCGCTGATCAGCGGGCACTCTTCAATGAGAGCCTGCAGTGCGTGCTCGGGATCTCCCTGGATCTTGGCGGCCAGTTCCCGCCGCACGACCGCGCCGACGCTGGTCAGCGTCTCGCTCAGCGGGATGTACCAGAACCAGCCGCTGTCGAAGGCCGCGGACAGGATATTGCCCGAGTTTGGCGGTGGGAGGCGCTTCCCGCCTTCGAAGTAGCCGAAGAGCGCGAGGCTGCGGAAGAACTCCGAGTACTGCCGCGATCCCCCGGTGTGCTTGTAGATGCGGCTCTTGTTGCCTGAGGCGTCTACTACATACTTCGCGCGGATCTCGCCTGGCTGCCCGTCAGGGCCGGTATATGAAACCCCGCGGATCCGGTCCTCGTCGCTGACGATATCGGTGACGGCGCACTTCTCCCGTACATCCGCGCCCATCCGGCGTGCGTGGTCGAGCAGGATCTTATCAAATTTGCTTCGCTCGACCTGGTATGCGTATGCCGTCTGCCCTGTCATTTTTGCTGACACTGAGAACGAGAACGTCCACGGCTCTGGATTGGATCCCCACCTTTGCGTTCCGCCCCGCTTCAGGGTGAAGCCGGCCCGTGCGAGTTCGTCTGCCACGCCGGTCAGCCGGCATACTCCGTGTACCGTGGATGGCAGTAATGACTCGCCAATCTGATAGCGCGGGAACTTCTCTTTCTCCAGGACCACGACCCGGTGTCCCTGCATCGCGACCAGCGATGCCAATGTCAACCCGCCCGGGCCGCCGCCCACGACTACCACATCAACATCTTCAGCACCTTCAGAACTCATCTCATACCTTCTCACGGCATAAATTCTCCGACAGTCTCACACCATGCTTCATGTTATCGGTGTCCCGCTAGGCATGGCATCCTTGCGGCAGCCGAGGCGACGACGGACTCACCGTGCGGCGCGGGCAGCCAGGTCGCGGGCGAGCCACGGCCGGGGCAGGGCGACGATCCGTTTCGGGGCACACAAACGGCCACGTCCGCTATGCTCCACGATCTGGTGACCATCGAGATGGTAATGCACTTGGGCGGCTATCGTGAGGCAACCAATATGCTTGCTACCTGCTTGGCCCGGAGCTAAAATGGCGGCGCTGCGTTGACTGGTTCAGTGCGGCTACAGGCCGCACGATGCTTGGCGTCGTGCGGCGTCACAGTTTGCTTGTCTTGGTCTGTTGATTGTCGGCTCGAACGCGCTGCGAGGACCAGCCTGCTGGGGCCGGTGTGCCCGAGTGACCGGCTCCTACTAGAAGGACGGCGTAAGGGATATAGCCATGAGTAACGGCGCGAGTTGGATGCCGCTCGAAATAACGCCTGGCGGCCTCGGCACACCTCCGGGCCTGGACGGCCTGCGCGACTATCTCGGTGATAAAGAGAAGATTGACAAGCTGCTGACCGACGAGAAAGCACTCGTCTTCCGGGGGTTCGGGATATCCGCCGGGCAACTCGAAAGCGTAACGGATCTGCTGCTGCGAAAGCGCTTAGCTTATGTTCACGGTAACTCACCGCGTACAAAAATTGGCAACAATATCTACACGTCCACTGAGTACCCGCCTGAAATCGCCATCTCAATGCACAACGAACTGTCCTACGCGACTAGGTGGCCGGCCAGGCTGCTGTTCTTCTGCGAGACGGCTGCGGCAACCGGGGGTGCGACGCCCCTGACGGATGGGGCCCGCTGGTTTAGTTCCCTGGACCGTGAGGTCAGAGACGGCTTTTCCAGCGGGATCCGCTACATCCAGAATCTTCCTAACGGCCACGGCCTCGGCAAAAGCTGGCAGGACACCTTCGAGACCGGCGACCGGAACACGGTCGAGGATTACTTGTCCGCCGCCGGGGCAACGTGGGAGTGGACGACAAGCGGTCTGCGGGTGAGCCAGGTCCGGCCGGCTACGACCCGGCACCCCCTTACCGGTGCCGAGGTCTGGTTCAACCAGGCCGACCAGTGGCACCTCGCGACGCTCGAAGACGAGATCGCGGTGGCGCTCGCCCAAATCATGCCAGAGGAAGATATGCCCCAGTCGGTGCGGTTTGCCGATGGTACGCCCATCCCCGACGATTTCGTGCTGCAGATCCGCGACCGCGGGTTCGAATCAGCCGTCGATGTGGAATGGCGTTCGGGCGATGTGCTCCTCATCGACAACGTCCTGGTAGCCCACGGACGTCGCACGTTCACCGGCAGTCGCCGCGTCCTGGTGGCAATGTCCGACTAGCGGTGGTTTGCGAATTCGGGCTGTAGAGGTGCAGGCTGTGGTCGGCCGTGACTGAGTTCATGAGGGCTTCCAGTTGCGGGGGCGGGGGCGCCTTTGATCAGGCTTGCCACCAGCGTTGCAGCCCGGCCCATGGGGAAAGCCAGGCTCATACCGCCTCGAGCAATGAGAAATATGATCCCGGGATGCGGCGAACTGAAGATAGCTGGTAGCCGGATGACTCTAGAAGCTCAACGAACTCGCTCTCAGTCCGCTCCTTGCCACTTGTGAGGACCATCATGCCGATATCGCTGAGCTTGCTAGGATGCCATCCATTTCCTGATGGGATAATCATCTCGACGATTAGCAGTCGGCCGGCTGGTGCTAGCGCTTTCCGGCTGTTGCGAAGTATGGCGGCAGCTGCGGTGTCAGGCCAGTCGTGGAGGATGCTACACATAAGGTGCACGTCGGCACCGCTCGGAAGTTCCTCAAAGAAGTCCCCCGCTACTAGAGTGCACCGCCCGCTCAGGTGCGCTAGGTGACCGGAATCTTCCACTAGGCTGATAACTGATCGGCGATCGAACAGCATGCCGCCGACGTGCGGGGCGCAGGCAAGGATTCGTTTGAGCAGATATCCATCCCCGCCGCCGATATCAAGGATCACGTGCGCGGAGCACCAGTCAGCGAATGTGCTGATCTGGCCATAGCAGCTATTGGCGCGCTCGCGCATCCTCAGCAGAAATGAGCGGTTGGCATCGGAATTGCTATCTTTATGTGCGAAGAAGTTGGCACTATATAGGTGATTGAAGGCAGTGTTACCGGACCTGATGGCGTCCGCCGCTCCTATCCAAGCGTGCAGCGTATCAAGGTTTACCAGCGACTCGCGTATGCTATCCTCGGTATCTGACCTGAGCCGCTGACCGATCTCGGTCACGCTGAAGTGGTCCGGCTCTGGTTCATCGAGGATGCCGAGGCTGGTCAATGCGCGGAGCAGTCGGCGAAGTGAGCCCGCATCGGCCTGCAGAGCAGAGGCTAGTTCTGCTACATCCAGTTGACCATGCGCGAGGGTGTCACAAATGCCCAGCTCACCTGTCACGCGAAGCAAGTGTGGGAGGATCGCGGTATAACTGTCATCGACCAGCGTCAGATAGTCGTGCATAAGCGACCGCGGTATATCATCGGGCACTGCGTCCTGCCTTCCTCGGAACTGCCTCGCTTCGGCAAGTGGCTGATAGCCGATACATGACTGTCACCTATCTTAAGGGCTGATGCTGGGCATCCTGATGCTCCCACGGCCGTTTCAAGATTGCTAAGCTTGCCGTTTAAACCAGCCTGGCTGACGCCTGGGTATTTCGCTGATCTTGAACTGGCGTGCCCCGCGTGTCGTGGTACGTGAGTGCGGCCTCCGCATGATCATTTGTTCTCGCCGAAGGACAATGATCACTACGAAGGCCGTGATGGACAGCTTGCCAGAGGATGCTGGTGCCGGGCCACTCGCCGTGCTGTCGCGGTTCCGGCTGGACTGGCCAGCCGCACCTGCTGCGGTAGGCGCATCAGCCCGCCTGCTCGGCAGGGCTGATGACGGCGAACGTCTCGTCCAGCCCGACCTGCTGGCCGATGCCCTCATTGGCCAGCAGCGGGACTCCATAGGCGTCCGTTAGCGGCCAGCCGGGCGCGAGTTCGCGAAGCTCTGCTATTAGGTCGGGGTGCGTGTGCAGCTGCCACGCTCCGAGGGTGTAGTCATCCGGGCCGCCGGGGGTGCTGGCCTGCCCCCGCAAGAAATCCAGGAGCGCAGCATTCTGCGGGACATCAGGCAGATCCTGCGGCGCTTCCACATCGCCAGCGTAAGCGTCTGGCCCGCCCCGGACGAGGTCCCGGCTCCATATCACCTCGTCGTGTCAGCCGACCTCACGAAGTGCGGCTGCCCTGCTAGGTCCGGACTGACGAGCAAACGTGGAGCAAACATGGCCGGGGAACGGCCATCACCAGAGTAAAAAGATGATAAAAATACCAGGTCAGGATGGGTGCGCCGCCAGGGACTCGAACCCCGAACCCGCAGATTAAGAGTCTGCTGCTCTGCCAGTTGAGCTAGCGGCGCTTGGTGCCGGGTAAGGGTATAACGTGCCGCGCTGGACAGCAAACCGGCAGCGGGGGGGGGCCGCGTGATGCCGTCTGCTACCGGCCCGTACCGCGACTATACGAGCACGCCCGGCTCGGCTACCAGGTCACCCTCGTGCCCCCGGGCGACGGGCAGCCCCCGCCAGGCCCAGGCACTCTAGCCCGCGACCAGGCCGCCTGACAGCTACCACACCACAACGGAGAAGCCGGCTTCGCCGACCCTGCCGCGCGCCTGGCTGGGGTCCCCAAGTTTCGTTACAGGCTTTGACCAGGACGATGTCACCTGCCTGCAGCAGCCCGCGCAGCAGGCTGAGGGCAGTTGACGGGTCGGGCACATGCTTCACCCGATTCCCCGGGTCAGCCCGGGCCTAAGTTAGCGGCGCAGCCCAGGCCGTCTTAACCTTGTCGAACGATGCTCGTTTTCGGCGTGGCATGATTCGGGAAAGGTGCCATTTTGAGAAAGCATGCAGGATTTCGGCGTTTTCCTGTGGCGTTATCAGTGACAGCCAGTGGTCCGGCGCGCAGTGGATCCGTCGTCGCCGACGCACCCGCCGAGTCGGCTGCCTTCACTACGGACACGATCAAGTCGATCCGTAAACCGACAGCTAGGCAATAAATGTCATGATGCTTGGCCGTGTACTTCCGGTAAAGTGGCGGGGTCTGATCCGGGAAAGCGATCTCGTGCCGGGTAAAGTCCAGGTGCGCAAGGTCCTCGGACGCCCTGTGGGTGTCGCTAGGGTTAACGGGCGAATTTATGTCTTCGATGGAAGATGCCCGCACGCGGGCCGTTCCCTGCGGGATAGCGAGGTAACTCCGCAGGGAATTTTGGTGTGCCCCGGGCATGGTCTTAGGTTTTCGCTTGGTTCTCAGCCAGGCTCGGTCGATGCGGTACCTCTCGCTCAATTGTCATTCCGGGTGCGTAACAGCATGGTGCAGGTCGATTGGCGTTGCCTGCGGAAGAACGTCCATAGAGTTCTATAATGAAAGAGCGAGTTCTGCCAGCTCGTCCCAGGCACGGCCGATCGTCTCCGCCGGGACCTGGAGGATCTTGGCGGCATCCGCGATCAGGTTGGGCACCGGCAGGCAGCAGTGCCCGTCGTCGGCCGCCTCCGACAGAGGCCGTCCACCTCGATCCGCCGCCCGGGCGAGTCCTCGATGATGTGCATGATGTTGACGCCGAAGTGCCTGACCATGCGTTCGGCTATCACCGGGCCGATGCCCTTGTCAGCGATACACCGGATTCGAGCTGTCCCGGGGAAGGGGCTGCGGGGATGAATGACATCAGCGAGCGCACGGAAATGCTGCTGCCGGAGCCGGCTCGTGCGCTCGGCGCGCTGCTGGACGTGCCTGTACCGGACCTTGCGCGCGGCGAGGGACTGCCACTGCTTTGGCATTGGGTGTACCTGCTTGACCGGCCCGCGCAAGCCGAGCTTGGCTCGGACGGGCATCCGCTACGCGGGACGATTGCCGCTTTCCCCGGACTAAGCCGGCGCAGGATGTGGGCCGGCGGCCGCGTCCGCACCAGTGGGTCGCTCAGGTGCGGTGACCTGGCTACCAAACGCAGCCGCGTGGTCTCCGTCCAGGAAAAACGGGGCAGGTCCGGACCACTGACTTTCATCACGGTGGAACACCAGATCCTGCAACGCGACCATGTCGTCATCGACGAGCAGCAGGATCTCGTTTACCGAGAAGCTGCATCTCCTGCCGGGCAACCGCCGACTCCTTCCGAGGAATGCCCGGCGGTCCGCCCCGCCGACGGCGAGTGGGCGATCGAAGTCTCGCCGACCTTGCTCTTCCGCTTCTCGGCTCTTACCTACAACGCGCACCGCATCCACTACGATCGTGACTACGCTAGGCACGTGGAAGGCTACCCAGGGTTGCTCACTCACGGACCGCTGCAAGCGCTAGCCATGGCCGAAGCAGCCCGCGCGGCGGGATACCGCGGCGACCAGCACGACGTGCGCCTGCACTTCGACTACCGGCTGACCTCACCGCTGTTCGACTACCAGGGCATGATAATCAGGGCCATCCGGGAACAAGGCGCGATGCTGACCGCCGTGCGGGACATCCACGGACGGCAAACGGCTGCCGGAACGCTCCGGAACGCCGGTCACTAAGCCCGGATCCGCCGCGGAAATAGTGGTTTGGGCACGGCGCGTTGACGCGAAGCGTATTTCTCCGTCACCGTGCGCATGGACCCCAAGGTCCGCGCCGCGATCGCCGGCATCGGCGAGGACGCATGGACGCCGATCCGCTATCCCCGCGCTGTCTGGGATGACCAGTTGCGCTGCTGGGTGTCTGACGCCCAGGTCGCCGAGGTGACCTATACCGCCTGCACCTCCCGCAGGGGCAGGCGGTCACTGCTCGGCTGATCGTCCGCCGCGTCCGCGACCTCAATAAGAAGGCCGCTTCTCGGCAGGGTCAGCTGTCACCGCGTGGCGCTACCATGCCGTGTTCACCGACTCCCCGTTGGTGATGCTCCAGGCTGTGCCGTCTCTTCCGACCCGTGCGTTCGACTGCGGCGCGTCTCCGGTTGAACGCTTCCTGATGGCCGCCACGGTCTTCGCCGCTAAGCCAGCCGAATGGCCGATCGCCGGTCAGACATGTGCGGATGCGACCGGACGATCCGCTCCGCGGCGGCACGGCGGTCGGCTTGGGACAGCGGCAGGCAGGCCGGAGCGTGAGCACGGGAGCGGATACCAGCGCGGTGCGGGGAGGATAGGCCGCGCGGCCTATCCGGCGTGTCCGCGCTCAGCCGTTCTCCTCCTGGTCCGCGTCGTCGTCCACGGTAAGGGCCGTGAGCAGGCTGTTCAGCCGCTGCACGAACGTGGTGGGGTCCTCGATCCGCGCGCCGAGGGTGAGCACCGCCTGATTGAACAGGACCTGTGCCCACTCGCCGATGTGCTCGCCGTCGCGCCTGAGGTTGAGCCGCTGGATGAGCGGGTGCTTCGGGTTGAGCTCCAGCACCGCCTGGCGTGGC
This sequence comes from uncultured Actinomycetes bacterium, assembly GCA_963717125.1. GTDB lineage: Bacteria > Actinomycetota > Actinomycetes > Streptosporangiales > Streptosporangiaceae > RYN-230. Next base: position 451,236 of record CAVQVG010000013.1, on the reverse strand, counting down.
AGCCCCATTCCGCGCAGCCGCTGCATGAGGTTGATGTCGATCTCGGGCTCGTTGCTGACAATGCATGCCGGGGAGGTGGTGAGCCGGCTGGACAGCCGCACGTCCCAGGCCTGCCCGGCCAGGTAAGCCTTGAGCTTGCCGAGCAACTCCGCGTACTCGGCGTCGGCCTGCTCCCTGGCCTGCTTTTCCTCTTCATCCGCCAGCGCGCCGAGGTCCCCGTCCCCCTGGGCGACGGACTGCAGCTTCTTGCCGTCGAATTCGCGCAGGCTGGACACCACCCAGTTGTCCACACCCTCGCCGAGCAGCAGCACCTCCACGCCCTTGGTGTGGAATGCCTCCAGGTGCGGGCTGGACTTGGCCGCGGCCAGCGAGGGGGCCAGCAGGTAGCAGATGTTCTCCTGGCCTTCCTTCATCCGCGCCACATAGTCCTCGAGCGAGGTGTCCGGGTCATCGCTGGCGGATTTGGTTGAGGTAAACCGCAGCAGCTTGGCGATGTCATCCCGGTTGGAGTAGTCGTCGGCGATGCCTTCCTTGAGAGTCATGCCGAACTCTTTCCAGAACTTGGCGTACTTCTCCGGCTCGCTTCCGGCGAGTTCGGCGAGCCGTCGCAGCACTTTCTTTACCGCGTTGACGCGGATGTTGTCGACCGCCCTGCTTCCTTGCAGGATCTCCCGGGAGACGTTCAGCGGCAGGTCGCTGGAGTCGATGACGCCGCGGATGAACCGCAGGTACTTCGGCAGGATCTGCCCGGTGTCCTCCATGATGTAAACCCGCTGCACATGCAGCCGCACCCCACGGCGTGCTTCTGCCACCCACAGGTCATACGGCGCCTGAGAGGGGATGAACAGCAGCAGCGTGTACTCGTAGATCCCCTCGATCTTTGCGTGCACCCAGGCCAGCGGATCGGCGAACTCCCCACCGATATGCCGGTAGAAGTCGCAGTAGTCCTTATCGGTGAGTTCGCTCTTCGGGCGGGTCCACAGCGCCGATGCCCGGTTGACGGTGGTGTCCGGTTGCGGCTTGCCGTCCTCTTCCTCGGCCTTGTCTTCCTCGGCCTTGTCGTCGGGTTCGCCCGGCATCAGGATCGGCACGCTGATGTGGTCGGAGTACTTCTCGATGATCGACCGCAGCCGCCACCCGTTCAGCAGGTCGTCCTCGCCTTCCCGCAGGTGCAGCACAACCGTGGTGCCCCGCTCCGGCCGGGTGACCGTCTCCAGCGTGTACTCGCCCTTGCCGTCCGATTCCCAGCGCACCCCCTCGTCCGGCTCCAGGCCCGCCCGCCGGGTGGTCAGCACCATGCGCTCGGCGACGATGAACGACGAGTAGAAACCGACCCCGAACTGGCCGATCATGGCGGCGTCCTTGCGCTGGTCGCCGGTCAGCGACCGCAGGAACTCTTGGGTTCCGGACTTGGCGATCGTGCCGATGTTCTGGATCACCTCATCCCGGCTCATGCCGATGCCGTTGTCGGCGATGGTGATCATGCCGGCGTCCTTGTCGTAGCTGACCCGGATCCGCAGCGGCCCCTCTGCCTCGGGAATCTCCGAACGCGACAGCAGTTCCAGCCGCAGCCGGTCGATCGCGTCCGATGAATTTGAGATCAGCTCGCGCAGGAAGATCTCCTTATTGCTATACAGAGAATGGACCATCAGGTCCAGGATCTGCACCGCCTCCGCCTGGAAACTAAAAACTTCCTGCTCCGACTGCATCGTCATCCGGCGCCTCCACGATCCCTTTGAACAGCCCGTGCCGGGGCCCGGCGGCAGAGAAACCCATTTGTGAAGCCAATTTCGCCGAGAGCGGGGCCCGCGGCGCTTAGCGTAGCCCGCGTCCCTGCCCGCTCACCAGCTCAGCTGGTCGCCTCGCGATAAATTCCGGTCCGCCCACATGGCACGCTGAGTCCCCCTTCGTGTGCCCAGCAGGGCAGGAGGTGACGCTGTGACCTAGCAGCCAGGAGGCCCGGTAGCAGGCTGGCCAATAGCTACGCCGGGAAGATCTGCCGTAGGAGGCGTGGCCGACCCGGATTCCCCTCCGCTTCTTCCGGATAACCGAAAGATACTTCTTCGAACCGGACACCGTCCTGCCAGGTGGTGCCGGGGATGTGCAGGTGCCCGTAGACGACAGCCCGGGCACCGAACCGCAGGTGCCAGTCGGCCGTGTGCTCAGTCCCGCACCACTGGGCGAATTCTGGATATTTCAGGACCAGTGTTGGCTCGCGGGTCAGCGGGAAATGGCTGACCAGCACGGTCGGGGTTCCCGGTGGAAGTTCTCGGAGCCGCCGTTCGGTCGCCTGGACGCGCGCGTGGCACCAGGCGTCGCGGCTCGGATAGGGGTCGGGATGCAGCACAGCCTCATCGGAGCACACGATGCCTGTCTGGTAGGCAAGCGCGAGTGCCTCTTCCTTGGTGGTCGCGCCCTGTGGGCGGAAGCTGTAGTCATACAGCACGAACAGTGGCACGATCACCATCGGCCCGTCGGCGCCCCGCCATAACGGAAACGGGTCCTCCGGAGTGATCACGCCGATCCGGCGGCACATCGACACCAGGTACCGGTACCGTGCCTCGCCGCGCAGCTGGACCGGATCCGTGCTGAAAGTCCACAGTTCATGGTTGCCTGGAACCCAGACCACGACGGCGAACCGGGCGCGCAGCGTCCGCAGCGCCCACTCGATATCTGCGGCCTTCTCCGCCACGTCTCCGGCGACCAGCAGCCAGTCGCGCGGGGAGTCGGGCCGCAGTCGCGCCACGAACTCCCGGTTCTCGGGGAAGCTGACATGCAGATCGCTGACGGCCAGCAGCCGCGCTGGCGGGCTGGCGCTCAGTCCGCCTCCTCGCCGTCCGTGCTGTCCCTCTCCTTCTCCTGCTCGGTGCCCGCGGCCCGGCTGTCCGCGCGGCCGGGTTCTTTGCTGGCGCTGTCTTCTCCGGCACCGTCCTCCTCGGTGAGGGCCGTGAGCAGGCCGTTCAGCCGCTGGACGAACGTGGTGGGGTCCTCGATCCGCGCGCCGAGGGTGAGCACTGCCTGATTGAACAGGACCTGTGCCCACTCGCCGATGTGCTTGCTGTCCTGCCTGCGGTTGAGCCGCTGGATGAGCGGGTGCTTTGGGTTGAGCTCCAGAACGGCCTGGCGTGGCAACCCGGTTCCGCGCAGCCGCTGCATGAGGTTGATGTCGATCTCGGGTTCGTTGCTCACGATGCAGGCCGGAGAGACCGTGAGCCGGGTGGACAGCCGTACGTCCCACGCCTGCCCGGCCAGGTGGGCCTTCAGTCTGCCGAGCAGTTCCGCGTATTCAGCCTTGGCCTCCTCCGTGGCCTGCTTTTCTTCCTCGTCCTCCAGTGCGCCCAGGTCGCCGTCGCCCTGGGCGACGGACTGCAGCTTCTTGCCGTCGAATTCGCGCAGGCTGGAGACCACCCAGTTATCCACACCCTCGCCGAGCAGCAGCACCTCTACGCCCTTGGTGCGGAACGCCTCCAGGTGCGGACTTGACTTGGCCGCGGCCAGCGATGGGGCCAGCAGATAGTAGATGTGCCCTTGGCCTTCCTTCATCCGCGCCACATAGTCGGGCAGCGAAATGTCCGGGTCGTCGGTGGCGGATTTGGTGGAGGTGAACCGCAGCAGCCTGGCGATCTGGTCGCGGTTGGAGTAGTCGTCGGCGATGCCCTCCTTGAGGGTCAGGCCGAACTCCTTCCAGAAGGTCGTGTACTTCTCCGGCTCGTTCTCGGCGAGTTCGGCGAGTCGCCGCAGCACCCTCTTCACCGCGTTGACGCGGATGTTGTCCACTGCGCGGCTGCCCTGGAGGATCTCCCGGGAGACGTTCAGCGGCAGGTCGGAGGAGTCGATAACGCCGCGGACGAACCGCAGATACTTCGGCAGGATCTGCCCGGTGTCCTCCGTTATGAACACCCGCTGCACATGGAGTCGCACCCCGCGCCGGGCAGTCTCCACCCACAGGTCATACGGCGCGCGGGACGGGATGAACAGCAGCAGCGTGTACTCGTAGATCCCCTCGACCCTGGCGTGCACCCAGGCCAGCGGATCGGTGAACTCGCCGGCGATGTGCTGGTAGAAGTCGTTGTAGTCCTTGTCGGCCAGTTCGCTCTTCGGACGAGTCCACAGCGCCGATGCGCGGTTGATGGTGACGTCCGGCTTGGGCTGGCCCGCCTCTTCCTCGGCCTTGTCGTCGGGCTCGCCCGGCATCAGGATCGGCACGCTGATGTGATCGGAGTACTTCTCGATGATCGACCGCAGCCGCCACCCGTTCAGCAGGTCGTCTTCGTCCTCTCGGAGGTGCAGCACGATCGTGGTGCCCCGGTCGGCCCGCTCCATCGTCTCCAGCGTGTACTCGCCCCTGCCGTCCGATTCCCAGCGCACCCCCTCGCCCGGCTCAAGGCCGGCCCGGCGAGTCGTCAGCGTTACGTGTTCGGCGACGATGAACGACGAGTAGAACCCCACACCGAACTGCCCGATCATGGCGGCGTCCTGGCGCTGGTCGCCGGTGAGCGACCGGAGGAACTCGCGGGTCCCGGACTTGGCGATCGTGCCGATATTCGCGATCACCTCGTCGCGGCTCATGCCGACGCCGTTGTCCGCGACGGTGATCGTGCCCGCGTCCTTGTCATAGCTGACCCGGATCCGCAGCAGTCCCTCCGCCTCGGGAAGCCCCGAACCCGACAGCAGCTCCAGCCGCAGCCGGTCGATCGCATCCGATGCATTTGAGATCAGCTCGCGCAGGAATATCTCCTTATTGCTATACAGGGAATGGACCATCAGGTCCAGAATCTGCACCGCCTCCGCCTGGAAACTGAAGAATTCCTGCTCGGTCCGCTCCGCCTGCACCGTCATCCAACGCCTCCATGATTCCCCTGTGCATAGCCCCTGCGGGCGCCCGTCGTCAGCGAAACTAGTGGCAACAATTGTGCCGGATACGGGGCCGGCGGTGCCCAGCCTAACTCGTGCCTCCCACCGCTTGCCAGTCCAGCCAGATACGAGCGATTCCGGCCTGCCGCACGTGGCCAGCCGTAACAGGCAGAATGGTCGGGTGCCGGATCGTATGGGGGCTGCTGCCGACATGGCGACACCCGGCCAGGCCCTGATCCCAGCGGAACTAGCGCCGTTTCTTCCCTACCGCGTGCTCAATCAGCACCTGCTTGCCGTCGCGCCGGCGGGCGCGGGCAATGCCGTGCTGGCAATGGCTGCGACGGCGTGGCCCCGGCGTGACCGGAGCGGTGGACGCGCCGGCGGATGGCTGTTGCCAGGTGGGAGTTGACGGCCCCAGTGGGTTGGCTTCATGCGTCACGGCTCCGGAGCAGCAGTCCGCCGAGGACCAGCGCGCCGGCGGCCCAGGCGGCGAGCACGCCGAGTCCTGCCCAGGGGCTGATGGGCAGGGTGCTGCGGCCGGTGGTGGCCTGGATGGCCAGCCCGGCCGTCATCGGCGCGATCTGCTCGAGGTGCCGCGATACGGTCGCGTTGCCGGTGAGGACGGCGATGATCGGGAGGACGTAGAGCAGCCCGAGGACGGCTCCGATGGCGGCGGCGGCTTCCCGCAGGGCGGTGGCGGCGCCGAGGCTGAGCAGGGCGATCAGCGCGAGGTACAGCACTGACCCGAACGCGGCGCGGAGCACCGGCCCGTCACTGGCGGAGATGGCGGGGTAGCCGTGGGACGGGCCGATGCCGTGGCCAGGCAGTATGAGCCCCCCGGCCAGCAGCGAGGCGAAGACGGCGATCGCCCCGGTGACCAGGACCAGGCCGGTGAGGACGGCTGCCTTGGCGGCCAGGACGGTGAGCCTGCGGGGCGTGGCGGCCAGGGTGAGGCGGATCATGCCGGTGCCGTATTCGCCGCTGACGGCCAGCACGGCCAGGACCGCGACGATGGCCTGGCCGAGGTAGATCCCGGTCAGGCTGATCTTGGCCGGGTCGTCGGCGCAGCCCCCGGAGGGGCACCGGGTGGCCCCGGCCGCTGCGGCGCTGACGGCGACGGTCAGCGCGGCGGCGGCGAGCAGCAGCCAGAAGGTGCTCGCGAGCGTCCGCAGTTTCGTCCATTCCGCGTGCAGCGATTGCCTCACGCGTCCCTCCTGCGCAGGAAGTGGGCGGCCAGGGCCAGGGCGAGTGCGGCCCATGCGCAGGTCACCGCGAATCCGGCCCACGGCGCGAGCGGGAAGTAATCGCTGGACGGCGTGTAGCTGGCGGCTACCTGCGGGTAGGCCGGGATGACCTGCCTGATGGCGAAGCCGGCGGCCGGGGTGACCCGCAGCACCCAGTCCGCGGCGCCTGCGGGCAGCACGGGGATGGCGGCGGTCAGCAGGTAGGGCAGGATGACCGCGGTGAGGGCGACGGTGACCGCCCCGGCGCCGTGCCGCAAGATGGCGCCCACGGCGAGGGCGAATACGGCGAAGACGGCGACCAGCGCCGCGGTCCCGGCGATGACCCGTACCTCGGTAAGCGCCGTCGCCGGGTAGACAGGGTTGCCGCTGCCGCGCAGCAGCGGGATCCCGATCAAGACCGCGGCGGCCGCGCCGGCCAGCCCGGCGGCGAATGTGACCGCGCCGAGAACGACGGCCTTGGCGGCCAGGACCCGGCCGCGCCGCGGGCTGGCGGCGAGCGTGACGCGGATCAGGCCCCGCCGGTACTCGGTGGTCATGAACTGCGCGCCGACCACCAGCACCGCGACCAGCGCGATGAACAGGCCCGCGAGCAGCACATCGATGGGCACGCCGTCGGTGACGTCTGGTGCTATGTCCCCGGAGCCGGTGAGAGTGAAGGCGCCCCCGGCCTGGCGGTATCCGGCCTCATGCCCGGTGACGTAGGGCGAGTCGGGGCCGCCGCTGACGGAGGTGCCGGTCCAGGAACGTCCGGGCCAGCCGCCGCGGCGGCCGACGCGGTCGAAGGTGGCGGTGGCGTCGGTGGGGGCACCGGTCCCGGATGCGCTGGTGACTTGCTGGCTGGTCTGCTGCGAGTATCCAGGGGAGGTGGCGAACAGCCCGGCCTGGACCGTCGGCGCCAGCCCGGGCAGGGTGACGGTGCCGATCTTGGTCCAGGTCGCGCCGGTGGCGGAGTCGTAGCCGGTGATGACGTCACCGGCGCGGGTCAGGCGCAGCCAGCGCGGCGACGCCGCGGACACCCGGCCCGCCAGCCCTGGGGTGTCGCCGGTGTAGTTCCACTGCATCCGGGTGCCGTGGCTGCCGGTGACCATGACCGCCGCGTACGCCGAGCCCTGGCCGGCGCCCGCGGTGATGATCAGCCCGGCCTTCGACCACGGCACCACCGCGGGCTTGGTGCTGACCGGCCGTCCCTGCAGGGTCTGGCTGCTTTCGGCCACCTCGGTCAGCGAGGTCGCTTCCGCCGTGATGCTGCCGTCGCCGGCCAGTGGGCGGTGCACGAAGTAGAAGGTGTCGGTCACCGACTCGCCGCCGGGACCGGTCGGGATGACGTAACGGCACGCCGGGCCGTTCGGGCCAGTGGTGCAGGGTGCTACCTGGCTGTGACTCCCTTGAAACAGGCCGAGCAGGACGGTCACCAGCACCGCGACGATGACGGCGATGACCCAGCCGCGAACAGTTCTGAACTTGGTCCACTCGGCGTGCAGCAGGTGCGCGAAGCCGGCCGGGCCGGCGGGGCCGTCGGCCGGGAGGGCGTGATCGTGGTCATGACGCCGCCCGCCCGGCCAGCCCGGCCTGGCCCCCGGACCGGTACTCGACCGCATCCCTAGTGAGCTCCAGGTAGGCCTGCTCCAGGGTCGCGCGGTGGGCGGTCACCTCCGCGAACGGGACGGAGCTTTCCGACAGCAGCGCTACGACCCGTTCGGCAGGCAGGCCGGAAATCATGAGCGCGTCCGGGCCGGTGACGGCCATGGTCGCACCGGCGCGCTCCAGCACGGCCGTCGCCTGGGCACCCGCGGCCGTCCGCAGCATGACCCGGTTCCCGGACACCGACGCGAGCAGGTCCGCAACGCTGGTGTCGGCGATGACCTTGCCGCGACCGACGATCACCACATGGCCGGCGGAGTCCTGCAGTTCGCTCATCAAGTGGCTGGACACCAGCACCGCCCGGCCCTCAGCAGCCAGCGAAGCCAGGAAGCCGCGCATCCACACGATGCCCTCGGGGTCCATGCCGTTGAACGGCTCGTCGAACATCAGCGCCGGAGGGTCACCGAGCAGGGCCGCCGCGATCCCGAGCCGCTGCCGCATGCCCAGCGAGTAGCCGCCGGCCTTGCGGCGGATCGCCGCTTGCAGCCCGGCCTGGGCGACGACCTCATCCACGCGTCGGGCGTTCAGTCCCTGGGAGTGCGCCAGCCACAGCAAATGGTTACGGGCGGTGCGGCTGGGCTGCAGCGCCGCCGCGTCCAGCAGCGCCCCCACCTGGGTCAGCGGGTCCCGCAGGCTGACGTAGCGCCGGCCGCCGATCAGCGCGTGCCCCGCGTCGGGTGCGTCCAGGCCGAGGATCACCCGCATCGTGGTCGACTTCCCGGCCCCGTTCGGGCCGATGAAGCCGGTGATCTGACCGGGTGAGACGGTGAACGACATCCCGTCCAGCGCCACGGTCGGCCCGAACCGCTTGCGCAGCCCGGTGACTTCGATAGTCGTGTCCCTCATATGCTTCTCCGTTGGTGGCTTGTCTGGCCGGTTGCCATGGCCGGCGGCATGCGGGCATGCGCCAGTCACTGCGGTCCGGCAGTCAGTCGGTCAGGAAACCCGCGGCCATGGCCGCGGCAGGCAGAATCAGGCCAGCAGGCGCTACGCGGCGGCGGCAGGCGCCCGGGCGGCTCTGATCCCCCGTATGGCGCTGGCACCGGCGACAGCGATAACGGCCAGCAACAGCAGCAGGTAGACCGCGAATGGCCAGCCCTGCCGGTACGCGGCGACCCCCCACGCGTGCAGGCCCGCTGCGGCGACGATGCTGGCCGCGCCGGCCAGGCCCATGGCCGCAACGGCAAGGCCGGCGGCCCGGGCCGCCAGGGCGACGCCCGGGCCGCGGGGACGCAGGCTGTGCAGCGCCAGGCCGGGACCGGCAGCGGCCATCAGGCCAGCGACGAATCCCAGGACCATCAGCCACCAGGGACCGATGTTGTTGTTCGCCAGGCCGGTGAACGACGGTGCCGCATGCATAAAGGACGACTGCATGGGCCCGGCGCCGGGCCGGCGGACCAGGCCGAGGATCACGCTGGCCACGCCGAGGTACACGACGGGCACCACGACCGGCGCGAGCAGCCAGGCGATCTCACGCCGACGGCGCTGGCGGCGGGCCTGGCGCAGCATCACCAGCCACAGCGGGAGGCCGCCGGCGGCGACGGCGAGCACTGAGGCGCCGACGGCTGCGTCGAACACCCAGTACGACCACTGGATGACCAGATGCCGCGGTCCGGTGAGGTCTTGCTGCACCCACGGCTGGGTCTGGGTGAACGACGCGAAGACCGCTGCCAGGCCGGCCAGCACCGTCCACGCCGCCCCGACCGTGGCCAGGCTGGCCCGCATCCGCGCGGGCGGGTCGTACCGGTGGCCGGTCAGTGTGCGTGCCCAGGCCGCCGCGACGACCTGCGGCGCAGCGGCCAGGTAGCTGCGGGCGATAGCGCGGCGCGCGCCGGCCGGGGCCTCGTACAGGATGCTGGACGCCTCCCCGAGCCAGTCCCGTCCGGCCTGCCGCGGCATCAGCCGCGCCACCAGCCGCATGAGCACGCTAGGTCTGTCCAGGGGGTGATGGGCATGGCCTCGACGCCATCCAGACGTCAGCGGCAACGACATCCTGCGGGAGAACTTGGCCCGGTTAATCTCACGAACGGACCGGCGGGCCATCAGGCGTGGCCGCCTTCGTCGGCGAGGCGGCGCAGCGCAGCGCGGGCGGGGCGTCGCGCTGCGGTAACGGCAGCCCTGGCCTGGGCGGCCCCGGTGGCGGTGAGGCGGTAATACCGGCGGGCGGGGCGTTTTTCGGCGGCGGGGTCGATGTCCTCCCACCGGGAGGAAACCCAGCCCTCGTTCTCCAGCCGGGCGAGGATCGGGTAGGCCGTGCCGGGCAGCAGCCCGGTCTCGTCGGCCAGCTCCAGCCCGTACAGCTCCCGGCCGGTGTCGCGTAGCAGAGCCTGCAGCATCAGCTGTGTCTGGACAGTCATCCGGAACACCATGACTGAACTCTATATAGGTCCGGGGCAACTGTCCAGTAATGAACTCAACATAGGTCCTGCGACACGACGACACCACCCGAGCCTCGCGCGACGCCGCTACCGTGACCTTGAGCAACCCGCCCTAGTCGATGAGCGCCTGGGTGCCGAGGACGACGGCGAGTGCGAGCCGTTCGGCGTCCTCGGTGCCGGGTTCGGCGGTGTAGACCGTGATCCGCAGGTCGTCGCCGGCGGCGATGAGGGCGTCGCAATCGAGTGTGATGAGTCCGACGTCGGGGTGATCGATGATCTTGTGCCGGGACCGATCCTGGGGCGAGCCGATCTCGCCCGACTCCCACAGCTCGACGAAGCGCGGGCTGTGCGAGGTCAGCTCGGCGATGAGCCGCTTCAGCTCGCGGTCGGCGGGATAGCGGGCCGCGGTCATGCGCAGGTCGGCGACGAGCAGGGTTTCGAAGCGGGCCTGCTCCTCGGGCGTGTGGACGGTGCGGCTGCCGGGGCCGACGAGGTTGCGCCAGACCCCGTTGCGCTCGAGCCCGCGCCACGACGTGGTTGCGCCCATCAGCGCGTCGTAAGGCTGATTGGCCACGATCAGGTTGCACGCGGCGTCGTGCACGGCGACCGGGGTGTGCGAGAGCCGGTCGAGCAGGCGCTGCACGCTCGGCGTGATGCGCGCCGGGACGACATCCCGCCCCGGCGCGGCTTGGCCCGCGAGCCGGAAGAGCAGCTCCCGCTCGGTGTCCGACAGCCGCAGCGCCCGGGCGAGAGCCTCTACGACCTGCGCCGACGGCGAGGTGGCCCGTCCCTGCTCCAGCCGGGTCAGGTAGTCCACCGAGATGCTGGCCAGCCCGGCGAGCTCCTCGCGGCGCAGCCCGGCAGCGCGCCGCCGGCCACCGACCGGCACGCCCGCCGTCTCCGGGGCGGCGCGGTCGCGCCAGCGGCGTACGGCCTGGCCGAACTCCCACGACTGCACACATCCAGTGTGCGCGACTCGGCGCGCGTTGTGGTGGCCCTGGCAGTCCTACGACAACGGGACCACTTCCTGCAGGCGTGCGCACGACGCAGACTCCGAGCATGACAACCACACTGATCACCGGGGCGAACAAGGGCCTCGGCAAGGAGACCGCCCGGCAGCTCGTCGCGGCCGGGCACACCGTGTACGCCGGCTCCCGTGACGAGGCCCGTGGCCGCGGCGCAGCCGACGAGGTGGGCGCCCGGTTCGTTCAGCTCGACGTGACCGACGACGCCTCAGTCGCCGCCGCCTTCGCTCAGATCGAGGCCGACGGCGGGCTCGACGTCCTCGTCAACAACGCTGGCATCGGGATGGTCGCGCTCAACGGGCCGGATGCGCTGCGGGTGTTCGACACGAATGCCGTTGGCATCATCCGGGTCACCGAGGCGGCGCTCCCCCTGCTGAAGAAGTCGGAGAACCCGGTCGTGGTGAACATCTCGAGCGCGCTCGGCTCGTTCTGGGCCAACCACGAGCCATCGCGGCCGGCCTCGCAGGTCTCGGCCATCGTCTACGGCGCGAGCAAGGCGGCCGTCTCGATGCTCACGGTCCAGTACGCGCGGGCCGTGCCTGAGGTGAAGTTCAACGCGGTCGAGCCCGGCTACACCGCGACCGAGCTCGGCGGAGTGCAGAACTCCCGCGGCCGGCCGGTCGAGATCAGCGCCCGGAACATCGTCCGGATGGCCACGATCGGCAAGGACGGGCCCACTGGCACGTTCCAGGAAGACGACGGGGAGCTGGGCTGGTGAACGCATGACCACGACACTGATCACCAGGGCGAACAAGGGCCCCGGCGGTCGCGTGGTGAGCCGCGATGAGTGAGATCAACTCTGGAACCGTCCTGATCACCGGACCCACCGGAGGCCTCGGGTGCTCGGCGACCATGGCGATGGCGAACCGGCCGGAAGGCGAGTGGCCCGACCCGCTGCTCGTCGGCCGGCGGGGAAGCAGGTTCATTCGTTTCTCGCGACCTCGGGTCCGGTGATGCGTGCCAGCAGCGGAAGGTGGCCGCGATGATGCCGAGGGCCGCCAGGATCCCGCCTGCGGTGATGAGGTAGTAGGCGGCGCCGGGCGCCACCATCGGGTGCCGCATCTCCAGGGAGGTGTACATCGCGGCGGCGCCGAACCCGGTGCCGATCGCGACGGCGGCGACGGCGAGCAGCGGGACGGCGCTTTCCAGCGCGACGACGCGGCGCAGCGTGGCGAGCCGGGCGCCGGTGAGGCGCAGCATGCTGAACGGCCGCTTGCGGTCGGCGAGCCCGGCCGCGATGCCGGCGGCGAGCGTGCAGCCGGCGATCGGCAGGCTGACCAGGATCACGGTGTTCGCGAGCTGCTGGTAGCCGCTGCTGGTGGGATTCGACTGCGCGATCAGCTCGCCGACGGTGGACGGTGCGCCGTCGCCGAGACCGGCGAGATAGGCGTGTGCGTTCTCCAGCACCGTCCTGGCCTGTTCGACCACTGGCACGGTGCCGTTCGTGGCCACGTCGATGGCGTCCACGCCGAGGCTGTCCAGCCGTGTGGCCGGGACGTGCGCGGCGGGCCACGTGATCACGGTGGCGTCCACGCCATACAGGGGCCCGGCGAACCCGTCTGCCGGGAACGCCGCCGCTGTCGCCCCGGCCGGGCAGCGGCCGAGGGCGGGAACGGTCGCGAGCTGCGCGCACGAGACCACGCCTGCCGGAACCGGACCGATGCTGCCTAGCTGGGCACCGAGGTTGTGAAATGCCGCGGGGATGGTCAGCCCCGGGACCGCGCGGGCCACGACCACTCCCTGGACGCCGGGAATCCCGTGCAGCTCTGCCGCGAGCGGCGCGGCGGGCGCGGCCGGTCCCGGGCTTGCGGGCTGCTGGCCCGCCAGCTGATCGGTCAGCACCTTGGTTTCAGCGGCGCTGACGCTCACCCTGAGTTGCTGAGCGTTCCACGTGGTGATGCCCAGCACGGCCACGGTGGTGATGAACAGGGCGAGCACCAGGCCGCTGACGGCGCGGAAGGCGGCCCTCGGGTCGTCGGCGAGGCGGCGGGCGGCGATCAGCGTGCCGGGGCGGCTGGTCCGCCGGGCCATGACCCGGGCGGTGGCCATGGTGAGCCACGGGCCCGCGAGGACCAGGCCGACGATGATGAGCGCGAAGCCGGGCACGAACGCCAGGTCCTGCCCGAAAGGGCTCGTCGGCTTGCCGTGCACGGTGAAGAAGCCGAGCTCGGCGAAGCCGGCCAGCAGCGGCAGTATCCGCCAGGCCTGCGGCGGCGGTGGCGTGGCCCGGCGGGCGACGCCGAGCGGGGAGATGTTTACCCGGTGCAGTGCCAGCCGGGCCGCCACGGCGGCGGCTACCGGCACGCCGATCGCGACCGCGAGGATGTCCGGCATGCTGAGCGACAGCTCGCTGGGAAAGAATGGCGCGCCGATGAATGGGATGCCCGCGACCGGGATGCGCAGCAGGAAGAAGAGTCCGAAGCCGGCCGCCACCCCCGCGACCCCGGCCACTGTCGATTCGGTGGCGGCGAGCACCGAGACCTGCCTGCGGGTCGCGCCGGCCAGGCGCATCGCCGCGAACCGCTGCTCGCGGCGGGCGGCCGACAGCCGGGTCGCGGTGGCGATGAAGATCAGCACCGGGGTCAGGATGGCCAGCGCCACGACGGACAAGATGAGGTCGATGGCGCTCTGCCCGCCTCCCGGGTCGGGCGGGACGTAGTCCAGCCCCTTGGGGTTCACCTGGCTCCCCTGGTTGCGGGGCACCGCCGTGGCGATCGACGTCACCTGCACGCTGTCCGGGGTGTGCGCCAGCTGCGCCGGGGTGTGCCCGATGATGATGACCAGCGAGTCCGGCGACGGCAGCCCTGCGTCGCCGATCACCCCGGCTAGGTGGCCGGGGTAGCGGCCGGCGAGCTGGCCCGCCGGGGTGGACCGCAGCAGCGCGGCCAGCGCGGGCGAGGCGTAGTACTGGCCCGGTCCCGGGTCACGGGGGATGCCCGGTGGCACCGGGGACGAGGCGCCGGTGGCGGCCACATCGAACCGGCTGATCTGCTGGCCGTCGAAGGCGTCAGCGCCGGGGTGCCACCACAGCGGGGCGACGCCTGCCGCCGCCGGGACCGGGGGCACGGACGAGGCACCGGTCCAGAACCATCCGTGGCGGTTGTTCCAGGTGACGGCCGCGTTGGTCGCGGCCACGGCGGTCAGCAGCAGGCCGACACCGAGGCCGACCGCGACGGGCAGGACGACCAGCCGGGTGAGCGCCTCGCGGCCGCTGACCGCCAGCCGCAGCCCGAGCCCGATCACGGCTGGGCCCCGGTGAGCGTGCCGACCTTGCCGTCGCGGACGACGACCTCGCGGTCGGCGTAGGCGGCGACCCGGGCGTCGTGGGTGACCAGGATGACCGTGGTGCCCTGCTCGCGGGCGGCGGCGGTGAGCAGGTCCATCACCAGTTCCCCGGACACCGAGTCGAGCGATCCGGTCGGCTCGTCGGCGAACAGCACCTCAGGACCGGCGACCAGGCTGCGGGCCAGCGCGACGCGCTGTGCCTGCCCGCCGGACAGCTCCCCGGACCTGCGGTGCTCAAGCCCGTCCAGGCCGAGCGTGCCGAACCAGTTCCTGGCCGCCGTCATCGCCGGGCCGCGGCGGGTGCCGGACAGTAGCAGGGGCAGGGCGACGTTTTCTTCCGCGGTCAGCTCAGGGACAAGCTGACCGGACTGGAACACGAACCCGAACCGGTCCCGGCGCAGCGCGCTGCGCCGGTCGTCGCTCAGCGTGTCCAGCCGCTGCCCGCCGAACCAGACCTCGCCCTGCTCGGGGACCAGAATGCCCGCCAGGCAGTGCAGCAAGGTGGACTTGCCCGAGCCGCTCGGCCCCATGACCGCGACGATCTCGCCCCGCCGGACCCCCAGCCAGGCGCCGCGCAGCGCCGGCGTCTGGCCGAACGACTTCATCAGGTCCCGCGCCTCGACGATCTTCGCAGCCCCGGGGGGCGCCGCGACGGCGGGGAGCTCCGCGGTCACCGGCGCACCGCTCGCGCGAGCAGGTCCAGCCGGGCCGCGGTGTGGTCGATCCATCGCAGGTCAGCCTCCAGGCGGTAGATGGCGTGGTCGGCGAGCAGCACGTCGAGTGGCTCCCCACCCCGCTTCAGTTCGGTGAGCTCGCGCATCCGCTGCAGGTGCGCCGCCCGCTGGGCATCCAGGTAGCCGTCGGCCTGGCCGAGCATCAGGGCGAGCACCACCTTGGCGAACAGCTCGCTCTGCAGGTCCGGCTCCGGCGGGGCCGGCTCGGCCAGCCACCGCTCCACGTCGGCGGCGCCTATCTCGGTGATGACGTACCGCCGGCGTTCAGGCCCGCCCCCCTGCTCGACGGGCCCGGCGACCGCCTTCCCGTCCCTGGCCAGCCGGGACAGGGTCGCGTACACCTGGCTGTAGCGCAGCGGCCTGCCCTGGCCGAAGTACGCGTCGTAGTCCCGTTTCAGGTCGTATCCGTGGCTTGGCCCCCGCTCCAGCAGGCCAAGCAGCGTCAGCGGAACACTCACAACCGAGAGAATACTCCAAGAGTATTCTCTCGGAAAGTAGTTTCGGATCCCGGGTCCGGGCCGGTTCCTGGGCGCGATCCAGCGCGGCGATGGGATCCATAGAGATGCCCCTAGGTGCCGGATCCCGACACAGGCATACGATCTGAGCGTGAAAGCCGATCAGCTGGACATCATGGACCGCAAGCTTGTGCACGCCCTGCTGATCGCGCCACGCGCGCCGTTTCGCCAGCTCGCCGCGACGCTGGGCGTCTCTGACCAGACCGTCCGCCGCCGCTACGTTTCCCTGAGTTCCGCCCTCGGGCTGCAGGTCCTCGGGCGCCTGAACAGTGCCCTCGTCGGCCGCGTTGACTGGATCCTGCGGCTGCAGTGCACACCCGACGCCGCCGTGGCGGTGGGCTCAGCTCTGGCCCGGCGGCCCGATACCTCCTGGGTCCGCCTGGCCTCAGGCGGTACCGAGATCCACTGTCTGTTCCAGCCGCGCGGACCCGAAGAACGCGACACTCTCCTGCTCGACCGGCTGACCGGAAGCCGGCGGGTCCTGCGGGTCAGCGCCCACGAGCTGCTGCACACCTTCAGCGCCGTGGCCTGGCACGAATTCACCCAGGCGCTAGCTCCTGATGAGATCGCGAGCCTCCGGGCCGACGGGGAACACCCGGGCCTGCGAAGCGAGGCTAGTTCCGGCGCTCCCGTGCAACTCAGCCAGCAGGACGAGGTCCTCGCTGCCCTGCTGGCCAAAGACGGGCGCGCCACCGCCGCCGCCCTGGCCGCCGGCACCGGATGGCACGAGGCCACCGTGCGCCGCCGGATCGCCCAGCTTCAGCGCGCCGGAGCGTTGTACTTTGACATCGACCTCGACGAACGCGTGCTGGGCAGCGCCATCTCCGCCGAGCTGTGGATCTCCGCAGAACCCCGGGCCCTCACCGCGGTTGGGACCACGATCGCGGCGCACTCTGAGGTTGCCTTTGCTGGCGCCACCACCGGGCCCACCAACCTTCTCGCCAGCGTCGTCTGCGCCGACACCGGCCAGCTGTACCGCTACCTCACGACCCAGATCGGAGAGCTAGCCGGGATACGCCACATCGAGACCGCCCCCACCATCCGCACCCTCAAACGGGCCGGATCAGCAGCACCCGCCTGAGCGCGAAACGTAGCACCGCACCCGCGTAGCGCGACCAGCAGGGCGTGCCCAAGCTTGCGGTCAATGGTGTCCAGCTGATCGGCTTTCGTGGCTCTGATCTATATCTGCGTCGAGATCCGGCGCGCAGGGGCATCTCGATGGATTCTGCTAGCCCGCCGCGCCAATGCTGGCCTCTCGGCCGGCATCGCATCGGCCAGGTACGGATGGATCTTCCTGCCCACCGTCACCCTCGCCGTCATCGCCGGGGCCGCCGCGCTGGCCTGGCTGCGCGAGTCGAGGGCGCACGAAGGCCGCCACCTGGACTGGCCCGGGCAGATCACCGGCGCTCTCGCCATCGCCGGGTCCATCTCGGCGTCATCGAAGGCGGCAGCAAGGGCTGGTCAGCCCCCGTGACGATCGCCGGGCTGTGGGTCGGCGCGGCCGCGTTCGCCGCCTTCATCATGGCGGAGCGGCGCTCGGACTCCCCGCTGCTCAACCTCACCTAGCAAAAGCCCGCTGAGACCTACTCGCTACCTGATCGCGCCAGCCACCTCATCTTGTGGTGACATTGCCTGGGGCTGGGGCTGGCCGCTGGCGTCCTGGGGGTGCGGGCATTCCTGGCGGGCGCGGTGCAGGCTGGTGGTGAAGAGGGTGGGGGTGAAGCGCCATGTCAGGAAGGCGAGGGCGCCGAGGGGGATGGAGGGCAGGTAGGTGACGGCCCGGTACAGCAGCACTGCGGCCGTCACCTGGGCGCTGGCTGTGGGGCCGGCGCTGGCGACCAGGACGCCTGCCAGGCCTAGTTCGGTGATTCCGACGCCGCCGGGGGTGATGGGCAGGGCGGTGAGCAGGCGGATGAACGCGAATGCCGCGAGGGAGGTCTGCCAGGGGACCTGGGCCTGGGACAGGCCGGTGCCACGCAGGCACGCCAGCAGGACGAGCCACAAGGTGAGGTAGCTGACCATCGTGGCGGCGGTGATGCGCCATCCGCGGGCGGCGAGCAGGGTGCCGGCCCGGTTCCGGAAGCCGGAAAGCGACTCGGCGGCACTACCGGGTGGTGGCCGGCGTGCCAGCCGGCTGACGACGGCCAGGGGGCGCTGCAGCGCGCGCCCCGCGCGGAGTGTGAAGGCCTGGCTGCGCAGGAGAAGGCCGAGTCCGGTGGCCATGGCCGCGAGCACGGCCAGGCCGACCGATGCGGCGGTGATCAGGATCGCATCGGGCCGGGTGGCTGTGGCCATGACCAGCAGGGCGAGGACGGGCATGCCCAGGAGGGTGAAGACGTTCCAGATCCCGGTCACCAGGGTGTAGAGGACGTAGTCGGCGGTGGACAGGCCCCAGCTAGAGAGCATGGCCCAGCTGACGCCCATGGCGAGGGCGCCGCCAGCGGGCAGGGTGTTGGCCACCGCGTTGGAGGCGAGGTTGACCGCCGCCGCCTGGCGCATCCGTATCCAGGGCAGGACCGCGCGGATCGTGATCCAGTAGGAGGCCATGCTGGCGGCGGCCGTGATGGCGATGAGCAGGGAATGCGGCCAGGTCATCGCGTGGATGCTGGCCCATACGCTGCGGTAAGAGGCGATATGCGGGATGGCGACACCGAAGATGGCCACGATGAGGGCGGCTGACACCGCGGTGCGCAGTATGTTGCGGGCGCGCCGGGGCCGGCCTTCGATGGCGGGACTAGATTCCGTGTCAGGATGCACAGCGATCGTGGACTCTATCGCCCCTGGCCCGGTACTCGCCGTCCTTTCGGTAACTGCAGTCTCCTGGCCGGGCCGCGGCGGATCCGGCTCCGAGGCCAGGTAAGGGCGAGGAGGGTGGGGCTTCCGGCGGGTCAGGGAAGACATCGATCAGCCGGGTGAGCGTCGAGACCCGCGGCACCTGCCGCTGCGGAGCGGCTTGCGGCAGGTCACCCGGCGTGCCGGGTGTGATCCACACTGAACATGGCGCGCGCCTTTCTGCATGAGCAGCAAGGCGAGGGCTTGACCCAGCGGCTAGTTCACCGATCGTCCACGATAGACACTACGCGGGATACGCGCCCCTGTCCCGTCTGGTACGGCAACGGGCGTGCTCGTGGAGGTGCTACCGATCGGGACGATCATCCGCCAGGTGATCGAAGATAGTGTCCCGGATATCCCGGATGGCCTGGTCCAGCTCGTCCACGGCGTGGCAGATCTTGCCGTTCGCGGGGTGCTCGCCCATCAGTCCCAGCGCTGCCTGGAGGTCCAGGCCTACCGTGAACAACCGGCGGACGACGACGTCGTTCAGGCCCAGGGCGATCCGCTCGTGGTCTTCGACGAGGTCCAGGATGGCCTTGGCTGGGTCGGCGGCGTTGCTGTCTTCGAGTGCTTGCGGGCCGCCCGGAGGGGGACCTCGGGTCGGCTGTACCCGAGGCACAGCCGGTGCCGGTGTTGCGGTCACTGCGGAAACAACACCTGGTATCCGGTACATCGCGGCGGCTCCTCGTCCTTGCATGGCCAGGCTGGGCTGGGCCGTGCCGCCGGGGTCCGGAGCGACGGGCGCACCTGCACCTGCATCGGCCCGATGCAGGTGCGGTATTAGATCTTGCTCCATGAGCAGCTTACGTGGGTGCCTTGTCCCCCGGTACCCGGAGCGGCGAGGGAGCGTGACGGGGTATGGGATTGGGCAGTCAGTCCAAGCCCCAGCTCGTCCAGCTTGCGGGCGGCCCGTCCGGTGTGATGGCCAGCAGGACCCGTCGCTCCGCGGTCAGTGTCCGCAGATGCTCATCGTCGTCCGGCACGGCCCACCCGTGCTTTTCCCGGATAGCACGGAAGTAGGGCAGCTCCGCGGCGAGATCCTCGCGGATCTCGACGGTGGCCGGGACCAGCACGGCGCGAAAACCGGTTGGATCGTCGATAAGCAGCTGCGCCCGCGGGTCCCGGCGGAAGATGGCGTACTTCACCCGGTCTCGCGTGGTCGAGACGTAGAACCGCTGGCCATCCCAGTAGAACCAGTTGGGGCTCAGGTGCGGGCGCCCGTCGCGGCGGATCCCGGCGACGATGACGTTACGCGGCTCAGCGAGGAACGCCTCGATCTTGTCCGTAGCTGCCATCCCCGTACGCTATCGGGGCCGCCGGTCCGGTTGCTGCGGGCGGCCACCTACGCTCGTCTGGTGTGGATAGGCATGAGGTCGTGTTGCTGCACGGCCAGCCGGGTTCGGCCGCGGACTGGCAGCAGGTTGCTGACCTTCTGCCGCCTGCGCTGGACGTCGTGGCGCTGGACCGGCCCGGGTATGGAGCCAGCCGGCAGCGGCCGGCGGCTTCGCTTACGGCGCTCGCGCGGTGCTGGCGGAGCTGGATGCGCGGGGCATCGGGCAGGCGGTCCTGGTCGGCCATTCCTACGGGGGAGGCGTGGCGCTGTCCGTGGCCCAGCTGGCACCCGGGCGGGTCGAGGCGCTGGTCCTGCTGGCCAGCGTCGGCCCGGGCTGCCTGACCGGCTGGGACCGGCTGCTGGCCGCGCCGGTGACCGGGGAGGTATGCGCGGTCACCGCGTGGTGGCTGACTCCCTGGCTGGCCCGGGCCCGGCTGGCTGCCCTTGCCCGGCGGCGCGGGCGGCCCATCACCGCCGGTGAGCATGTCAACTGGCACATCTGGGGCCACGCGCACCACGATCACGGGCCGTTGTGGCGCAGCTTCCTCACCGAGCAGCGTGCGCTGGTCCACGAACTCGCCAGCCTCACAGCCTCCCTGGCGGGTGTGAGACAGCCGGTGCTGCTGATCGCCGACCCCGGGGACACGCTCATCCCCGTCAGCACGACCCACCAGCTGGCGGCTGCCCTGCCCGATACCCGGGTGCAGCTTGTCAGCCAGATCGGCCACCACCTGCCCCGCCGTGGGGCACCCCAGATCGCCACAGCAATCGCCGATTTTCTGGCCGCACTGGACACCCGCCCAGCACCAGCCTGACTCAGCCGCCAGCAAGCGACCCTTGGCCTCAGGCGTTGAGGTAGGCCAGGACGGCTAGCACGCGGCGGTTGCCGTCTTGGGTGGGATACAGGTCGAGCTTGGTGAAAATGTTGCCGATGTGCTTGTTGACCGCTCTATCCGTGACCACCAGCCGGGCAGCGATGGCAGCGTTGGTGCGCCCCTCGGCCATCAGCGCGAGCACCTGGCGTTCCCTCGGGGTGAGACAGCTCAGCGGCTCGTTCCGGGCATGCCGGGCCAGCAACTGTGCTATCACCTCGGGATCCATGGCGGTACCGCCGTTGGCCACCGTCCGCACAGCCTCGATGAATCGCCGCACGTCCGAGACCCGGTCTTTGAGCAGATAGCCGACACCTCCGGCCGCCGAGGACAGCAGTTCCTTCGCGTAGAGCGGCTCGACGTGCTGGGACAGGACGAGCACCGGCAGTCCCGGTACCTGCTCGCGCGCCTCAATCGCCGCTTTGAGGCCCTCGTCGGTGAAGCTCGGCGGGAGCCGCACGTCCACCACGGCCACGTCGGGGCGGTGCGTGACCAGCGCGCGGACCAGCTCGGGCGCGTTGTCCACGGCCGCCACGACGTCCATGCCGTAGGCAGTGAGCAGCCGGATCAGGCCGTCCCGCAGGAGGGTCAGGTCCTCGCCAAGGACAACTCGCACGGCAGCTCCATGGTGACGATGGTCGGCCCCCCGGCCGGGCTGGTCACGGCGATCACGCCGTCGAAGGCCGCCAGCCGCCGCTCGACGCCGCGCAGCCCGCCGCCGGGCCGCAGCGCGGCACCGCCGATGCCGTTGTCGCCGACGATCGCGACCAGCCTGCCGGAATCGTACTCGAGCTGCACCCAGGCCCGGTTCGCGGCGCTGTGCTTGACCACGTTGGCGAACGCCTCGGCGATGGCGAAGTAGGCCGCCGACTCCACCGGGGCGGACGCCCGGCCGGGCAGGTCGATATGCAGGTCCACCGGCAGGGGCAGGCTCAGCGTGAGCGCCCGCACTGCCCCGTCGAGGCCACGTTCGGCCAGTACCGGCGGATGGATACCGCGAACCAGGGTGCGCAGCTCGGACAGGGCCTGCCCGCTCGATGCGCGCGCCTCCGCGAGCAGGTTCAGCGCCAGGTCGGGGTTGTCCCGGAGGACCTGCTCGGCGAACCCGATGTTCATGCCCAGGGAAACCAGCCGGGCCTGCGCCCCATCGTGCAGGTCCCGCTCGATCCGGCGCAATTCGGCCGCGGAAGCATCCACCGCCTGGGAGCGGGACTCGGCTAGCTGGCCCACCTGCGCGGCCATCGCCTCCCGGGTCGGGGCCAGCAGCGACGCGGCGGCCCAGGCCTGCGCCCTCAGCAGCAGCGGTCCCAGCACGACGGCCAGGGGCAGCAGGCTCAGGAAGAACACCTGCCCCCAGAAACCGGGCGGGGCCGTGCTCCACCAGCCGAACAGCAAGCTTCCGCCATCGGCCACCAACGTCCACCCGCCCGCGACCACCATGAACGCGGGCAGCAGCCCGAGAACCACGCTCACTGGCACGTTGACCAGCGACCAGAGCAGGTCCCGCCAGGTCGCGGGATCGGTGAGCAGCCACTTGCAGCGCTGCAGCCGCCCGATCAGCCCGTTGGTGATCTCCACCGGCCGGGGACGGTAGGGTGTCGCGATCGTCACCCCCGACCAGTGCCGCGCCCAGCCGCGCTGCGTGCTGGCCAGCCTCCGCACGGCCAGCAGGCTCATCGGCGCGAGCAGCACCCCGATCCCCGCGGAAAGCGAGAGGACCGAGAGCACGGAGGCGACGAACAGCGGCAGTCCAGCGAGCGCCGCCACCGCTAGCACCAGCCCGCGAACGCAGACCTGCAGGGTCCGCTGGGCAAGCCGGCCGAAGGCGCTCGTACCATCACTCATCCCGTACCTCCCGCTGCGGATCTGTCCCAGCGCTTCCATAGTGCGGGTCGGTGGCCCACATCTCGGTGGTGTTAACTCCACCATCTGACGGGCCCCGTGACAGGCCAGCCCGCCCGGCCGGGCGCTGCCAGGTACACGCCGTCGCCCTGCTCGTCGGCGGCGTCGGGGTGGCCAGACCGCCCGCGGTCACCCTCGGCCGGGCGGTCTGCCCACTCAGCCCGGACCCGCGGATCTTAATTCACCGAAACGGCCTGCTGGCAATCGAGGCAATGGTATGAGAATAGTGTTCTCTCTTGCCGAAATTTTACCTTGCCGAGCGGTGAAGGGGCCGCGATGAACACCCGAGAGCAGCCCAACCGGGGTGGAAGCCACGTGGCCAAGGCCCGGCCGCCCCGGACCCGGTCGATCGGGGTGACGCTTGTCGGCCTGCTCCTCGTCCCGCTGCTGGCGACTGGATGTGCTGCGGGCGGCGATCGCGGAGGTGGAGGACTACGTCCGGGTGGACGCGGCCAGCGAGTCGCCGGAGGCGGTGGTGGGCGGGGCGGTCAACGACGTCATCCACCTAGTGGCTGAGCTGATCGAGAACGCGACCACGTTCTCGCCGCCGAACACCCGGGTGGAGATCCGGGCCGACCTGGTCGGCAGCGGGCTGGCGGTGGAGATCGAGGACCGGGGGCTGGGCCTGACCAGCGGCGAGCTGGCGGAGATCAACACCAGGCTGGCCAGCCCGCCCGAGTTCGACCTGGCCAACAGCAACCAGCTCGGCCTGTTCGTGGTCGGCCAGCTCGCCGCCCGGCACGGCATCAAGATCTCGCTCCGCGAATCCGCGTACGGCGGCACCACCGCCATCGTGCTGCTGCCGCGCAGCATCATCGCCAGCGACGGCGTGGCCGCCTGGCCGCAGACCGGCCCCGCCGGCCGGTCGGCCCTGGCCCGGGTGGCCGGTGCAGCGCACCCCGGCGGGGGCGGCGAGCCAGCGGCGGACCCGGACCAGGCGCCGGCGTTCAGCCTGACCGGCCGGCACCAGTTCGACGCCGCGCCGCCGGCTCCGGGCGGGCCCGGCGCGGCGGGCGGGCCGGACTACCGGGGCCCGTGGGAGCCGCCACCCCGCCCGGGGCCGTCGGCGCGCCCGCCATGGGGCGCGGCCGCCCCGGGCGTGGGGCCGGCGCCGGCCGCAGGGCCGGAGCCAGAGCCGGATCAAGCCGGGCCAGCGTCGGACGGGACGCACCGCGGGCTGCCGCGGCGGGTCCGGCAGGCTAGCCTGGCCCCGCAGCTGCGCAACCGGGCTCCATCGCCGGGAGGCCCGGCCGGAGAGCCGGCTGGGCGCTCACCCGACGACATGCGGAGCACGATGTCCGCGCTCCAGCTCGGCTGGGAGCGGGGCCGCGTGGATGACCTTGATTTCCCGGACGACGACTGGCCCGATGGCACACCAGGTGCCGCCGGCGCAAACGATGGCGGGGGTTCGTGATGGCGCGGGCAGACACGGCGGGCCAGCTGGGCTGGTTGCTGGACAACCTGGTGGGGCGGGTGCCGCAGGTCCGCCAGGCGCTGATCCTGTCCCGGGATGGCCTGGTGGTGGCGACGTCGCAGAACATGGCCCGGGGGGATGCCGAGCACCTGTCCGCCCTGGCGGCCGGGGTGCAGAGCCTGGCCCGCGGCGCGGGGCAGCGCTTCGCCGGCGGTGCGGTGCGGCAGACCATCATCGAGATGGAGTCGGCGTTCCTGTTCGTCACGGCGGCCGGGCAGGGTACCTGCCTGGCCGTGCTCAGCTCCGCGGACGCCAACCTGGGCGTGATGGCCTACGAGATGGCCATGCTCGTACGCCGGATGGGCAAGTACCTGACCGCGCCGTCCCGGTTCCATGATCATGAACCGGCCACGGGGTGATCAGGCGTGCCCGTCCCGAGAGACAGCTGGCTGGACCGGGAAGCGGGCCCAGTGGTGCGGCCGTACGCCGTCACCAAGGGCCGCACCGGGTCCGGCACCGGCCGGACCATCGGCCTGATCGACGTCGTGCTGGCCGCGGCCGACCCGCCGCCGGTGCCCGGCCTGCGGCTGGGCCCCGAGCACCGGCAGATCCTGGTCCGCTGCCAGCGGCCGGTCACCCTGGTGGATCTGGCCTCAGACGTGGATCTGCCGGTCGGAGTGGTCCGGGTGCTGGTCAGTGACCTGTGCGAGCACGGGATCGTGCACGTGCGGGCCACGTCCGGGGGACCGGTGACCAACGAGCGGCTGCTGAAGGAAGTGCTGCATGGGCTACAGGCGCTCTGATCCGGCAGGTACCGGGGAGGTGCTGCCCACCACGGCCAAGGTGCTGGTCGCCGGTGGGTTCGCGGTGGGCAAGACCACGCTGGTCAGGGTGATCAGCGAGATCCGGCCGCGGACATCGATCACCGCTCCGAGATTTACCGGCGGACCTGACCTCAAGCTGCCCTGAACAGCAGGTTGTTCAGCAGCTTGGTGAGTGTCCGGCGCCGAGATTCGTCGGCGGGTTCGCAGGCCCGTTCACCCTGCTCGTCATCGCCGACCTGCCCGGACGCGTTCGCGCTGACCGATAACAGCGGCCATACCGCCCAGTCGTCGTTCGCCAGCTTCGGCAGCCTGACGGACGTGTGCCACCCGGGCAAGCCGACCAGCGCGTCCGACCAGGGCGTCACGGCGAGCGAGATCACGGTCGGCGTGCTCACCGACGAGAGTGGATGGCCCGGCAGTCGTTTGACTTCGCCGTGCTCGGCGAGCGCCTGATCGCCGACCGCGTGCTCAGCCAGGATGCCCAGCACGAGGGGCCAGCGATGCCTAACGCCAGCGCCGGGCCGGCAGCCGCCGCTAGTCTCGGGGACATCCGGGTAGGGGAGACGATGCAGCGCGAGGTCTTCGCCGCGGAGCACGACGTTTTCCGGCGGATGGTCCGGGAGTTCATCGAGCGTGAGGTCGCTGACAGTCGCAGAATCAGGCGGCGTGGGACTCGAACCAGACGGAGCCGAGATCGTGACCCGCGGTGAGGCGCACATCGGCGTCCAGGGCTGCGGCTAGGCGTCGCAGTAGAGCGACGGCCGGCTCGGTGCCGCCCTCTTCGATGCACTCGACCTCATCGACGGTCATTCCCGCTCGCCCGGCCACCAGTACGTTGCCCGGGCGGCAACATGCCCGCAGGTCATAACCACCGGGCATACGGGAGGGCACCGCCAGCACGACGGTGCCCTCATGTACGGCTCGATCGGCCGCCGTGCGGCCTCAGCCGAGACCGGACTCCTCGCCGCGCAGCGCTGCCGTGAACGTGTGCCAGTTGACCGGGGTGAAGACGAGCACCGGGCCAGCGGGGTTCTTGGAGTCGCGCACCGCGACGACTCCGGGCAGGTTCCTGGCGACTTCCACGCAGTTGCCGCCGTTGGTTCCGCTGTAGCTACTCTTGCGCCAGTCGGCGCGGGTCAGGTCCATGTCTGCCGTACTTCCTTCAGCTTGTCCAGGGAACCGGAACGCGACAGCGCCTCGGCCCGCAAAGTCTCATAGCTCAGCGTGACGGCCGCCACGTCTTCAGGCCGCTCAACGACGAGTCCCGTTAGTGCCGTCTCCAGGTACACGATACTGGGCGCATCAGCGAACTCCGCGATGACAAACGCGCCGTTCACGCCCTCGTGCGCGCCGACGTCCAACGGGATCACCTCGATCAGGATGCTCGGCCGCTGGGCCATCTCCACCAGATGATCCAACTGCTCAGCCATCACCTTCCGGCCGCCCACCGGCCGGCGCAGCGCGTGCTCATCCACGACCACCCACAGCAACGGCGGATCAGCCCGGTCAAGGATCGCCTGCCGTTCCATTCGCGCTGTGACAAGCTGCTCTGTCTCGTCATGGCTCGTGCCCATCCGGGTGCCCAGCAGCGCACGAGCGTACTCCGGCACCTGCAGCAGACCCGGCACTAGCGAGTGCTCGAAGGTACGCAGCGCCGTGGCGTCCTGCTCGTGCTGGGCAAATGGCCGGAACCAGGAAGGGAACGGCGCGGCCCGCAGATGTAACTGCATCCGCGCGAACGTGCCCGCCGTTCCTAACGCCGTATCCACGCGCTGGGCGAACTCCAGGCTCGGCACCCGGGCCATGCTCTCAATCATCCCGACCAGCGACCCGCTGTAATTCAACTGCGCCGCCAGCTCGTTCCGGGACAACCCGGCCTTGGCCCGCACCGCCCGCAACTCCGCGGCGAACATCGCCAGCGCGGACTGATCACCATTGTCGCGACCAGACACCGCCATGTCACACTCCCTGCTCAAGCCGCTACACAGCGCATGTTTCCTCCGCAGCGTAGCCCTGGCGGACGACGCTGGACACCAGACCAGGCCAGCCGATGCCCGCCAGCAGGCCGTCGTCTGGCCTGGCTCCCGATGCGGGCGAATCGGCGAACGGTGCCTCTCCGCCACACGGGTAGCAGTGGCGATCTGCGATCCGTTATCAGAGGAGCGCATCATCGCATCATGATGACATGAAGTTATGATGATGGCATGCGTACCACGGTTGACATTCCCGATGACCTTCACGCTCAGGCAGTCGCGATCGCTAGGGATACCCATCAGTCCCTCAGCCAGGCCATTGCCGGGCTAATCCGCCGGGGACTCAGCTCCGGTGGCCCGGCCGAGATAGGGACAAGCGCGCGCACCGGACTCCCGGTCGCACACCTCGGGAGGACCATCACCACCCAGGACGTGCGGCAGCTGGAGGACGATGACCAGTGACTGTTCTCCTCGACAGGAACGTGCTCATCGCCCTGCTGGTGGATGATCACGTCCATCACGAGGCTGCCGAGAACTGGTTCACGGGCATCAGCGGGAACTTCGCGACCTGCCCAGTCACCCAGGGCAGCCTCATGCGCCTGCTCATCCGAGAGGGGCAGTCGGCTGCTACGGCCCGAGCGCTCCTCGCCGAGACAGCTATCCATCCGCGGCACGAATTCTGGCCCGATGACGTCCCATACACCGATGTCCCCATCCAGGGAATCGTTGGCCATCGCCAGGTAACTGATGCGTACCTCGCCCAGCTCGCGCGAGCTCGACGGGCCACGATCGCAACGTTCGACCAGGCAATGGCCAAGCTGCACAGTGACGTCGTGGAACTTGTCTCAATCAGCTGACAGCTGCGGCCGGTGGAGTTCGCGGCGGCGGCCCGGGCTGCCGCGGACAGTTGCCCCGGGCACGCGATTGCGGTGAGCTGACGGCCAGGACGTCGCGGCCAGGAAGGGAGTGCGGATGGCACCAATGGATCGCCGGCTGCAGGTGTGGGCGTGGCTGCTGCGGCGGCAGGGCTCGATCGCCGGGCGGAGCGAGGCCGAGGTCATCGCGCTGCAGTCCCGGCGCGCCCCGAGCAACGCCGTCACCAACTTCATCTTCGGCACGGTTGCGCCGGGGACGGAGGTGACCGACCGGACGATCCCGGGACCAGGCGGGGACCTCCCGGTGCGGGTCTACCGCCCCGCCTCGCGCGGCGACGGCCGTCCGCTGGTGGTCAACTTCCACGGCGGTGGATTCGTGTTCGGTGAGCTGCGCCTGTCCGACTGGCTGTGCAGCCGCGTCGCGGTGACGGTGGGCGCAGTGGTGGTCTCGGTGGATTACCGGCTCGCGCCGCGGCACCGGTTCCCGGCCGCCGTGGACGACTGCTATGCGGGCCTGGTGTGGGCCGCAGAGAACGCCGCCGGACTGGGCGCCGGGGGTCCGGTCGGGGTGATGGGGGAGAGCGCGGGGGGCAACCTGTCGGCGGTGATGTGCCTGCTGGCCCGCGACCGCGGCGGCCCGGCGCTCAGCCATCAGGTGCTGCTCTACCCGGCCACCGACATGACCGCGGAACACCCGGCCTCGGCCAGCACGCCGTTCCTGTCCGCGCCGGAGATGCGGGCCTACCACACGCACTACCTGGCCGGGGCGGATCCCGCCGATCCGCGGGTGTCGCCGCTGCTCGCCGCGGACCACAGCCGGCTGCCACCGGCCCTGATCCAGGTGGGCGAGCACGACCCACTGCGCGACGACGGGGTCCGCTACGCCGCGGCGCTGCGCGCCGCCGGGGTGCCGGTGCGGCTGACCGAATACATGGGCATGCCGCACGGCTACCTGAACTTCCCGGGTCTGTGCCGGATCGCGCCGCAGGCGCTGGCCGAGATATGCGCGGAGCAGACCGCAGCCCTCGTCCAGCCCGTCGCCCCGGTATCGGGCACATCCGGCTGACCAGGTCTCCGGGACCGGTTTACGGCTGGGCGGTTGCGGGGAGCCCGGGGCGGCGCTCGGCGATGATCTCGCGGAGGATCTCGCTGGCGCCACCAGCGACCGTGGTGACGACCGCGGTCGATGTCGGTCGCGTCACGCCCCGGCGAAACCCCCGGCGCAGAAGTCCCAGACCTCGTCGGCGCTCAGCGGGTGACCACTCCCGTCGTCGGGAACGTCGGTGTACTGCGCGATGAACAGCACGGTCTGCATCGTCATAGCGGCCGCGCGGCGCGGCTTGGTGCCGGTACGCAGCTCGCCCGCGGCCCCGGCCTGCTCCATCAGCTCGGTCAGCAGCGCGAGCAGCGGCGCGTGGGCGACCCGCACCTCCTGAGGATGGGAGAGCAGCAACTGCGGGGCGAAGTCGGTGAACAGCGGGCGCCGCGCGGCCGGGTCCGGGTGGGACAGCTCGAACAGCAACTGGACGGCGACCTTGAGCCGGTCCAGCGGGTCCGACTGGCCGGCCGCGGCCGCGCGGATCTGGTCGGTGGCCCGGCGCAGGGCGTCTTCGAACAGCGCGAGCAGCAGCTCATGTTTGCCGTCGAAGTGCTGGTAAAAGCTGCGCAGCGACTGGCGGGACCGGTTAACGACCTCCTGCACGGTGAAGTCGGTGCTGCGCTTCTCGGTGATGATCGCCTGGGCTGCGTCGAGGAAACGCTGCACCCGCTGCTCGGCCCGGAGTTTCGCCGCCCGAGTTGACCGCTCGACCGCCCGCTGCTTCCAGGCGGGCTCGTCAGTCTCGCTGCTCATCAGCGGATTCGTCTTCTGCGCCATATGAAGAATAATACTGCACTGTAGTGGTAGGCGGCCTACCACCCTGGCGTGGTATCCTTCCGGCAGCCGTGAAATCCGCATTTCTTTCTGTCCTTAAGCGACCTTTTCCGGCCATTGTTTGCCCGGATGACAGCAAGGATCGCTGACCTGGGGAATCAGGGCGAGAGTAAGTCATGGCCGCACCCCATCACCGCCGCCACCGCACTCGACGGTGCCCGGGCAGCACTGCTGGGCCACCCCCGGCACGACCGCAGCTGATCTTGGTGGCGGGCGATACCGGGTAGGCTCAGCCCGTCCGGTAGACGGAAGGGCGGCGGTGGCTGGTGACTGACTGGAGCAGGCCCGAATTCCCGGCTGGTGACCAGGACCGCCCGGCCATCGACACGTCCAGGCCGAACATCGCCCGGGTTTACGACTATTGGCTTGACGGCAAGGAAAACTTCGCGGTCGATCGTGATGTGGCCGCGCGGATGCTGGAGCATGACCCGGAGTTAAGGCAGCGGGTCCGCGACAACCGCGAGTTCGTTACCGGTGTGGCCCGGCGGGCCGCGGAGCGCGGGATCGTCCAGTTCATCGACCTTGGGGCGGGGCTGCCCACGCACCCCTCGGTGCACCAGGCGGCGCGGGCGGTCCAGCCGGGGGCGCGTGCCCTGTACGTGGACAACGACCCGGTGGTGCTCTCTCATGCCAGGGCGCTGCTGGCCAACGGCGCGGGACTGGCCGTCGCGGACGCGGACCTGCGCGACCCGGCGGCTGTGTTCGCCGACCCTGGGCTGGGCGGTGTGATCGACCTGACCCAGCCGGTCTGCGTCATCCTCGCCGCCGTGGCGCACTTCCTGCCTGCGGCGCAGGCCGGCGAGCTGACGGCGCGATTCATGCAGCCGCTCGCGGCGGGGTCGTGGCTGGCGATTTCCTTCGCGCATTTCACCGATGAGGAACTGCTGGCCCGGCTCTACGCGCTGCACACCACGGCGCCGTTCCAGAACCACGGGCAGGCGGAACTCGCTTCGTTTCTCGGCGGGCTTGACCTGATACCCCCAGGGATCGCCGAGGTGCGGCGCTGGCTTTCCGGCATCGGCGGGACGCCGAAAGAGAAGACCGCATACATGCTGTGCGGAGTAGGGATCAAGACTCGTTAGTGACGGGCGGCAGCGTCAGTACCCCCAGCCCCAGCGGACCTGGGTGACGCCGGAGGCGTTGTTGTTGACCAGGCCGCTGCCGCTGTGCGCCTCCATCGAGAACGTGTCTCCCGTCTTCAGGCCGGCCCAGTAGACGCTGCCCATGCTGTCCGCCCGGGCCAGGTCGGTCACCGCGGCCAGACAGGACGGCTGGAGCGCGCCGTTGTGGTTCTGCAGATAGTTGACGGCGGGATATTCGAATGGGCCGAAAGCCACGCTGAGCAGATAGACACCCACTGGCTCAGCGTGTAGCCGTGCGGCTCGTTCATCGGCTCGAAGTACACGTTCGGGTTGCTGCCGTAGTCGCTGACCACCGTGTCCCACATGGCGTTCCAGCCGCTCATGTCCGTGATCGTCCCAACCGGTGAGCTTTCCGACCAGTAGCTGAGGATGACCTTCATCCCGTCGGCCAGCGCCGCGTCGATCGCGCCCCGGTAGGAGCCCCACCAGGACTGGCTCACGCTCGCTACGTTGATGGGCAGCCGCACCGTATTGGCGCCGAGGTTGGCTTCGAAGGCCTTGATGTAATCGTTGGCGATGGAGTAGACGGCCGGGTAGCTGTCGGACGCGCTGAGCCCGTCCGGGATGACCCAGCCGGTGTTGAAGTTGTCCCGGGTGTCAGCCCAGTTGACGCCCTTGAACTGGTTCGTCGCCGCCATCGCCAGGGCGGGTGGCGGGCCGATGACGACGTATAACCCGGCCAGCAGGGTGGCAGCTAACACCACTGCCCGTCGTGCCGGGCGGCGCAGGTACATGGTGGGTGGCATGGCCCGTCCTCTCTGAGGGGTGGATGGCCCTGGCCCATAGAGCACGGTAACTCGCCGGTGCGCCGGTTTCGATGGGCCCAGGCCCGGGTCTTTACGGCTAAGTACTACCTATGTAGAATACGAGCTATGACGAACAGCCCCCGGATGACCTTGCCGACCCAGCTGGTGCTGCGGGTCATGCTGGATGATCCGGCTGCGCACTACTACGGGCTCCAGCTCCGTGATGCGACCGGGCTGCCCAGCGGCACCGTTTACCCGATCATGGCCCGGCTGGAGCAGGTCGGCTGGGTGGCCAGCAGCTGGGAAGATCCCGCTGAGCATGTCGCCGAAGGGCGGCCGCGGCGGCGGTACTATCAGCTCACCACCGACGGTGCCGAGCAGGCGCGCGGCGCCCTGGCCCGGGCTTACCGGCCTAAGAAGCAGCCTCGCCCCGGCTTCGGTGTGCCCTGGCCAGATCTCCCCGGGATGTCCCGATGACCAGACCACGCCGCGGTGACCGGGGATGACCAATGACGGCGAGATCGCGGTGGACGATCCGCGGGCCGCTGACGTCCGCGCCCTGCTGCAGCGGCATCTCGCGTTCGCCCACGCGCACACCCCGGCTGAGCACGCCTACGCGCTGGACATCGACGGCCTGCTCGGCCCGGCCGTCACCTTCTGCAGCTTCCGGGCCGGCGGCGAGCTGCTCGCGGTCGGCGCCCTGAAGCAGCTCGACGAGACGCACGGCGAGATCAAGTCCATGCATACCGCCGAGGCGGCGCGCGGCCGGGGCATCGGCCGGGCCATGGTCCGCCACCTCATCGGCGTCGCCCGCGACCGCGGCATGCGCCGGGTGAGCCTGGAAACCGGCACCATGGCGGCGTTCGGGCCGGCCCGCGCGCTGTACGCCAGCGTCGGCTTCACGCCCTGCGGCCCGTTCGGTGGTTACCGTCCCAGCCCGGATAACACGTTCCTGACCCTGCGGCTGGCCTGACCCGGCCGGCTGCGCGGACGGCACAGGTCTGCGTATAAAGGGAGCACGGACCCGGTAAAGGGAGCACAGACCCGGGTCAGGCCGATGGAGCGCCCATGACGTCAGCAGTACGGCTCATCCGCAACGACCAGCTCACCCAGACCGTGGACTACGCCTACGCGGCCACGGCCGAGACGCCAGCCCGCTCGGTCTGGGTGGCCGGGGCCTGCCCGCTGGACGCGGCCGGCGCGACGGTCGCGGTGGGCGACTACGCGGGCCAGGCACACCAGGTGATGCGTAACCTCGTCACCGCGCTCGACGGCGCCGGGGCCGCGCTGACCGACATCGTGAAGACCACGGTCTACGTGGCCAGCACCCGGCGGCAGGACCTGGGCACGGCCTGGAATGTCTACCGCGAGTACATGGGCAGCCATGATGTGCCCAGCACCCTGCTCGGCGTGACCGTGCTGGGCTACGACGACCAGCTGGTGGAAGTCGAGGCGGTCGCCGTGCTCGCGCCGCACCGGGCCCCGCAGCCTAAGGAGCGGGATGAGTCTGCGCGTACCTCTGACGCTGGCTTGCTGGGACTATGACCGGACGCTGCCGCTCGCCCAGGGTGACGTCCGGCCAGCCGGAGTCGACCTCACCTACCTGAACCTGCCGGTCGAGGAGACCTTCTTCCGGATGGCCCGCTTCCGCGAGTTCGACGCCGCGGAGCTGTCCCTGTCCTCGTACGTGATCAGCCTGGGCGATGACGCGCCGTTCGTGGCCATTCCGGTGTTTCCATCGCGGGCGTTCCGGCACAACGGCGTCTACGTCCACGCCGCCAGCGGCATCACCGAGCCCGCGGACCTGGCCGGGCGGCTGGTCGGCGTGCCGGAGTACCAGCTGACCGCGGCGGTGTGGATCCGCGGCATCCTGGCCGAGCGGCACGGCCTGCCGGTGGCGTCCGTCCGTTACCGCACTGGTGGACTGCATCAGCCCGGCCGGACCGACAAGATCACGCACAGCGCGCCGCCCGGGGTGGAGATAGCGCCAATCCCGCCGGGCCAGACCCTGGCCGGGATGCTCGCCGAAGGCAGCATCGACGCGCTGTACAGCCCGCGCACGCCGCGGCCGTTCGCCGTGGGCGACCCGCGGGTAGCCCGGCTGTTCGCCGATCCGCGGGCCACCGAAGAGGAGTACTTCGCGGCCACCAGGATCTTCCCGATCATGCACGTGGTCGTGCTGCGCCGCGACGTGTACGAGCGGCGGCGCTGGCTGGCCCGGTCGCTGCAGGCGGCGTTCGAGGAGGCCAGGGCGCTGACCGTGGCCCGGATGGCGGAGACCGCCGCCACGCGGTACCTGGTGCCCTGGCTATACGCCGACCTGGAGCGCACCCAGCAGGTGATGGGGACCGACTTCTGGACCTACGGCCTCACCGCCGACAACGAGCACACCCTGCGCACCTTCCTGCGCTATTCGCATGAGCAGGGACTGGCCAGCGGGCGGTTCGAGCCCGCCGAACTGTTCGCCCCGGAGACGCTGGAGAGCCACCGCGTCTAGCCCAGCCCCGGCCCAGGCCGTGCCCCGGCCCGTCGGCCCGGCTATTCGACCCAGCCGTTCTTCCGGCCGAACTCCAGCAGCCGGCCGCGCAACTCGACGATCACGCCCGCGGTGAGCTGCGGCGCGGTCGTGAGCAGCAGTTCGGTGATCTGCTGCACGAATTCCTGCTCAGCGAAGACCTCGAATAGCTCTTCATCGGCCGGTGGGCGCCGCTCGACCTGCGGCCGCCGTTCGGCCTGCGGCCGCCCCTCGGCCTGCGGTCGCCCCTCGGCCTGCGGCCGCCCCTCGGCCTGCGGCCCGGCGGAATGGCCGTTGCCGCCCTCGGCCGGCCCGGGTGGCTCGTGATCATCGAGGACGCGAACGTCGTACGCCTTCAGCCCCCGGTCGCCCTCCAGGACGCGAAACTCGACCTGGGTACCCGCGCCCACCCGCAATCCGCGATCGGTGATCTCATTGGCATGCACGAAAACATCCTCGCCACCATCGCTGGGCGTGATGAATCCGTAGCCCTTGACCTCATCAAACCGAATGACCCGACCGGTAACCATAACGATGCTTCTCCCGCCAACCGCGATCATGACCACAACCACACGACCTAATGCCGTCCAATCCAGGAGTCTTATTCCAGCATCGTTGCCGCCTCCGCGCCACCCCAAGGTCAGCGTGCGGTGGAGCCGCGTATTACCAACTCGCAGGCGTGCCGCCGGATGCCGCCCCGCGGCCGGGCGCCGTCGATGATGGTGAACAGATCCCGGGCCGCCGCGGCGCCGAGCGCTTCCAGGTTCATGTCCACGGTGGTCAGCTGGGGCTCGGTCTCCAGGGCGAACACGTGCCAGTTGTCGTAGCCGGTGACGGCCACGTCGTCCGGCACCCGCAGGCCCATCTCGTCCAGCGCGACCAGGACGCCCGACGCTATCTGGTCCGAGCCGCCGAGCACGGCGTCGATGTCCGGCACCTGCTGCAGCAGCGCCGTGGCGGCGGCCCGGGCCCAGCGCTGCGACCACTCGCCGTATCTAACCGGGGCGGCCAGTTCCAGCTGGTGGCGGCGCAGCCGGGCGGACAGGCCCGCGACCCGGTGCGCGACCGCGGTGCTGGGCCCGGGCCCGGTCAGGTGCACGATGCGCCGCCGGCCGATGGCGGCGAGATGGTCCACCACCAGGCCGATGCCCGCGTCGTCGTCCGGCATGTGCACCACGTCGCCGGGCTCGTCGGACTCGCCGTACACGTAGACCACCGGGACGTCAACGTGCCGCGTCACCGAGGCGGTGACCGCGTTGTTGTCCCCGACGATCAGCATCCCGTCCACCTTGCGGGCGGCCAGCATCCGGGCCAGTTCCAGGCTGCGGGCCTGATCGCCGCGCGCATCGCAGGTGATCATGGAGAGGTCGATCTCGCCCAGCGCGGCCTCGGCCCCGAGCATGATCGGCACCGCGAAGCGGTGCGTCATGCTGTCCGCGACGATGAGCCCGACGGTGCTGGTCCGCCCGCCGGTCAGGCCCCGCGCGATCGGGCTCGGCGTGAACGAGAGCTCCCGCGCCGCGGCGATCACCCGCTCCCGCGTCGCCTCCGACACCCGGTTCTTGCCGTTGATCGCCTTCGAGGCGGTAGTCAGGGATACCCCGGCGCGTTCGGCCACCTCGATGAGCGTGGCCGGGCGTCGTTTCGTCACGTCCTGATTGTCCCATCGCCCTGGTGCTCCGACCGGGCCGCATCGCGCTATTCGTCGGCCGGGGCTTGACGTGGCGCCCGGTGCGGAAGATCCTCATCAGTGGCGAGTGGGGAAGCGCTTCTCCACCCAGGGTGGTAGGACGGCGCGCTGCGGCACGTCGGCATAGCAGAGCTGGGGGCCGGGTCACAGAGAGGTGACAGATGAGACGGCAACTGGCCGCTGTGGCGGCGATCTTCCTGGCCGTACCGGGACTGCTGCTCAGCACGGCGCCCACGGCGGGCGCGGCGCCCACGGTCGGCGCGGCGCCCACAGCGGGCGCGGCGAGGGCGGCACCCACAGCGCCGGCCGCCAGCACCCCCAATAACGCCGCCAGCACCCCCAACAACCTGGTGGTCGATCTGGGCGCCAGCACCGGGCCGTTCGACGGCGGTGCGTCGGGGAGTCTGTACGGGCTCTACGACCAGGGGGTGCCGAGCAACAACCTCATCCAGGGCATGGGCCTGGTCACCACGGACACCAAGGCGCAGGACGGCCAGCAGCATCCGGGGTCGGACGCGCTGGAGATCGCCAAGCCGTTCCTGGCCAGCGGCGGCCGGGACATCTACATCTACATGACCGACGTGTACCGCAACTTCCCGTACGAGCGCACCACGTACGCGCAGTACCAGGGCTATATGAAGACCGAGGTCGAGCAGGCTTTAACGTCGCCGTACCGCAGCCGCATCATCCTGGTCCCGTACAACGAGCCGGACGGCAACTGGTTCGCCGGCCTGACCACCAATGCCACGACGCTGGCCGCGTTCGAGGCCGAGTGGCTGCAGACCTACGACTTCATCAAGGGCCTGTGGCCGCAGGCCCGGATCGCCGGGCCGAACTTCAGCGGCTTCTTCCCGGCGGCGCTTGGCTCCTTCCTCCAGTTCTGCCTGGCGCACCACTGCCTGCCCGCCGTCATGACCTGGCATGAGCTCCAGGTCCCGTCCACCGTGCGCACCGACGTGGCGGCCTACCGGGCGCTGGAGACCACGGTCGGCCTGCCCCATCACCTGCCGGTCAACCTGGACGAGTACGCGGCCAGGTACCAGCTGACCAGCCCCGGGCAGATGGTGGCGTGGCTGTCCGCGCTCGAAGCCGAGAAGGTTGACGGGGACCTCGCGTACTGGAACATCAACGGGACGCTGGGCGACTCGGTGGCGCAGCAGAACGTACCGAACGCCCAGTGGTGGCTGTACAACTGGTACTCCTCGATGTCCGGTCACACCGTGCCGGTGACCGCGCCGGACGGCAATACCGACGACACGCTCCAGGGCCTGGCCACGCTGAACCCGGCGCAGCGGCAGGCGCGGATCATCATGGGCGGCGGGCCGGCCGGGCCGGAGGGCGTCACGGTCAAGGACATCGACCCGGCGATCTTCGGTCACACCGTGCACGCCACGATCTTCCAGAACCGGTGGAGCGGCATGACCGGGGCAGCGGCCCAGCCGACCCGGACGTTCGACGCGGACGTGCCGGTCGGCTCGGACGGCTCGGTCACGCTCCCGGTGACCGACGGCGACCAGGGCGACGGCGCCGGCGGCAACGCCGCCTCGTGCCACGCGACCGGACCGCGCGTGCCGGGCAAGATCGGCAACGCGCTGGCGTTGTGCGGAAACAATGAATACGTGAGCCTGCCGTCAGGGATCGTGCAGGGCGTCACCGACTTCACGATCTCGGCCTGGGTGAATCCCTCGGCCGACACCGCCTGGTCCCGGGTGTTCGACTTCGGCACCGGCACCAACGACTACATGTTCCTGACCCTCAACGCGGGCGGCGGGCCGATCCGGTTCGCCATCACCACCAGCGGCGCGGGCGGCGAGCAGCAGATCAACGGCACCGGCGAACTGCCGCTCAACACCTGGTCGCACGTCGCGGTGACGCTGTCCGGCAGCACCGGGACGCTGTACGTCAACGGCACGGCGGTCGGCACCAACACCAACATGACGCTCAACCCAGCCGCACTGGGCGACACCACCCAGGACTGGATCGGGCGCTCGCAGTACCCGGCCGACCCCTACCTGGACGGCGAGATCGACGACTTCCAGATCTACAACAGCGCGCTGAGCGCCAGCCAGATCGCCGCGCTGGCGGGTGGCCAGCCCGGGGCGGGCAACGTCGCCTCGTACAAGTTCGACGAGACCGGCGGCGCCACCGCGGTCGACTCCTCCGGCAACGGCCGGAACGGGACGATCATCTCCAATCCCGCCGTGCCGCCCACCATGGACGCCTACGAGGTCATCCTGGCCCCGGGCGGGACCGGCTCGCCGACCCCGGGCGACAGCACCTGGCTGCACAGCTACCTGGCCGCACAGGCCACGCTCACCGGTACCGGGTGGAACATCAACACCGAGGGAACGCCCTCCAACCTGGGCGGCTACGCCACCGCGGGCGAACAGGACGTGGGCGGCCTGCGCACCGGGTCGAGCACCGTCATCACGTTCCACGTGGACGTGCCGCAGACCGGCGACTACCACCTGTCCATCTTCGACGGCAGCGACTCGGCCGCCTCGGACGTGTCCGGCCCGACCAACGTCTTCGTCCGGGTGGACGGCGGCAGCCCGCAGCAGGTCTGGCTGCCGGTCGGCTACAACTGGGTGATCTGGAACCACGCCGACGCCACCGTGCACCTGACCGCGGGCCAGCACCAGATCAGCCTGTCCACCACCGGGGCGGACGGCGCCGCGACCAACGGCGACGCGATCATCAACAAGATCGACCTTCAGCTGGACAACCCGGCGGTGCGCAGCTCCGTCGTCTACGAGGCCGAGCAGGCCACCCTGGCCGGGGCCCGCGCGGACTACCGGGCGCAGGGCCAGTCGGGCGCTGGCGCGGCCGACATCGGCCCCGGCCAGCGGGTGACGTTCTGGGTCTACTCGGCCAATGACGGCTACTCGGACCTGGCCTTCCGGTACCGGTACCGGGGCCGGGGAGCGGCCGGGATCACGGTCAACACGCTGCCGCTGGCTGGGCCGCTGGACGGGCCGCAGGCCGGCGGGTCAGCGGGCTGGGCTGTGCGGACCGACCGGGTGTACCTGAGCGCGGGCATCAACAAGGTCGTGGTCACCGGCGACGGCGGTACCGTGACGCTGGACAAGCTGACCGTTACTCCCGTCGGCGGCGCCCAGCCTGGAGTCAGCACCTACCAGGCCGAGGACGCCGCGTTGACCGGCACGGCCAAGGTCGACAACAGCTACAGCCAGGCCAACGGCGGCGTGGTCACCGGCATCGGCGGCGGGTCAGCCAACTCGCTGACCTTCACCGTGCACGCGCCGGCCCCAGGCACGTACGAGATGACCGTCCGGTTCGCCAACAACCAGCAGATCAT
The DNA here is from genome assembly GCA_963717125.1 of uncultured Actinomycetes bacterium. Lineage (GTDB taxonomy): Bacteria > Actinomycetota > Actinomycetes > Streptosporangiales > Streptosporangiaceae > RYN-230. Next base: position 412,190 of record CAVQVG010000013.1, on the reverse strand, counting down.
CGCCAACCACTACAACCCCGACCTGATGACCGCGCCCGCCGATATCAGCGTCAACGGCGGGCCCACCTTCCACGTCAACTTCGGCAACACGTTCAGCTGGAACCAGTTCTGGAACCTGACCATCCCGGTCCAGCTCAGGCGCGGTGTCAACACGATCCGGTTCATCGCCAACCCGCAGTACAACTACGACAGCACCACGATCGGAGTCATCTATTCGGGCAGCGGCGTCGGCCAGCCGCTCCGGTCCGAAACGGCGCCGAACATCGACCAGATCACCCTGGCCCCGTTCCAGGCTTCCCCCGAGGTTGGGATTGGCTAGCGTGGGGCCAGGTTGCCGGTCAGCTCGAGCCGGGCCCGCCAGGGGAAAGCCGCCAGGCTGGCCTGCACCGGCCCGCCCAGGGCGGCGGCCAGCTGGGCCAGCGCCGTCTCCGCCGCCGACGCGTCCGCGGCCCGCACGGTGGCGCCGTCCAGCGGGGTGATGGTGAGCAGGATGCCCAGGACCTGCTCGCCGGGCTGAACCTCGATGTCGGCCCGGGCCGGGGGAGCGCTGCCCGCGAGGGCGTGCAGGGCCAGTTCCACGATGTCCGCGATGGCCGCCGGGTCCGGCCCGGGTGCGGCCGGGGAGCGCAGATCGCGCACGGTCACCGGGGCGAAGGGCAGCCAGGCGGTACGCCGCCGGACGTGGCCGTCCAGGGTGGACCCGGCCTGGGCAGCTGGGCGGGCCTCATCCATCAGCCGCCGGATCGGCCGGGCGGCCGCGTCGAGGTGCCGCCGGATCTGGTCGGCGTACGGCCTGATTTCGTCCGGGGCGAGCCGGCTGAGCAGCTCCACGCTCAGCGTCGCCGCGGTCAGCTCCTGGACCGGGCCGTCATGCAGGAAGTCCGCCACCGCGGTCCGCTCGGCCGCGCGCATGGCGCGGACCCGGCCCAGCAGCTGGCCGAGCCCAGGCTGAGCGATCCGCCCGCTGCCCCCTGGTCCCGGGGCTGAGCCCGTCCCGCCACCCCCGCTCCCGGCCGGGTCTTCATTGGCCGAACGCCCTTGCCGCGCGGCTGAGCGCCGCGCATCGACCGCCGAGAGCAGGTCAGCGGGGCGGAACGGTTTGCTGAGGCAGGCCACGCCGACCGGAGCCCGGTCGGCCGGGCCCCCGGTGACAAGCAGGCAGCGCCGGGCTGAGTCCGGGTTCGCGGCGCGGAGTTCCTCGATCAGCGCGGTGCCCGGCTCACCGCCCAGGTGGGCGTCGATCAGCAGCACGTCGTAGCCGGCCGGGCTCAGCGCCCGGGCTTCCCGGGCGGATCCCGCCATGTCTACCTGGTACCCGGACCCGGTGAGCACCCGGCGGATGAGAACGCGGACGGCTTCCGTGTCATCCACCACGAGCACCCGGGGTCCGGCCGGCCCTGCCGCCACGGCGCCTCCCCTGCTGACACGACAGCCGCTGCCCGCTATCCCGTTACAATGAGTATTATTCTGTGTACTTACAGTACATCAAGCCCGCGGCGGGCGGTCACCCTTCCGTCTCCGGGCGGCGAGGGGTGGGAGTCCCATGAGCCAGGCATCCGGTGCTGCGGCGGACGGTGCGGGCGGCAAGATCCGCGTGTTCCTGCTCGATGACCACGAGGTGGTGCGGCGCGGGCTGCGTGATCTGCTCGAGGCGGAAGCCGATCTCGAGGTGATCGGTGACGCCGGCACGGCGGAATCCGCCATGAACCGGATGCTGGTCCTGGGGCCCGACGTCGCGCTGCTGGACGTCCGGCTGCCGGATGGGGACGGCGTGACGGTATGCCGGGAGATCCGGTCCGCGCTGCCCGGCACGGCATGCCTGATGCTCACCGGGTACGGGGACGATCAGGCCCTGCTCGGCGCCATCATGGCGGGAGCGGCCGGTTACGTGATGAAGCAGGCCTCCTCGGCCGAGCTGGTCGGCGCGGTCCGGGCGGTGGCGGCCGGCCGGTCCACCCTGGACGCCGATGCCGCGCGGCGGGTGATGCGGCGGCTGCGCGAAGGGTCTGCCACCGAGCAGTCCGTGGCCGCGTTGTCGGCGCAGGAGAAGCGGGTGCTCGACCTGATCGGGGACGGCCTGACCAACCGGCAGATCGCCGAGCATATGTACCTGTCCGAGAAGACAGCCAAGAACTACGTGTCCGCCGTGCTCGGCAAGCTGGGCATGCAGCGCCGGTCGCAGGCGGCCGCGCTGGCCGCCCGGCTCGCCGCGCCCGCCGAATTAAAGCCGGTTATAGCCTTTATATCACTTTAGAATTCGCGTTCCTGGGCAGCGCCACAGTTTTTCGTATATCCAGCGGCCGGATTAAGGAAAAGTAAATGGAACGCGTGTAGGGAAGTGGTGCCGGCAGCATTGATGGGAATATCGTGGGCGGTGCCTGAAACGCAGAAGGGAAGCCGAGAGATGACGTGCCGACCCCGTCCCGTGCCCGTGGGGATGATGCTGTGCCTGGTGGTGGCCGCGGCCGCCATCGTCCTGCCCAGGGTCGCCGCGTCCGCCGCGCCCCTGGGCAGGACCTGCAAGCGGTGGCAGGCTTTGTACGTCACCGGGTCCAACGGCCAGCCGTACGTGGTCCGGAACAAGCCGAGCGTCAACCACAACGACGACGGCATGTGCGTCGCCCTCACCCGGTCCGCCGGGTTCACCGTCACCCGCTCACCCGGTATTCCGACGTCGCCTAAGGTGCGGGCTTACCCCTACATCGGGACCGGCTGCTTCGCCGGCGCCTGCGCCGGGCCGAACGAGGCGGCCTGGCCCCAGGCGGGATCCCTGGGAAACTACGCCATCAGCTGGGCGACCAAGACGCCGAAGCGCAGCGGGGTATGGAACTCGTCCCTGGACCTGTGGCTTGGCCCGCACAGCGGAGTCGGCACCACGGAAATGATGATCTGGCTGCAGTACAGCAAGCCGCCATGGTGGACTCAGCTCTACCCGACGGTCAAGGTGGACGGCGCGAAATGGTACGTGGTACCGCACGCGACTCTGCCCGGCAAGTTCTACGTTTCCTTCCGCCGGGCCACGGTCGCCCACCAGGCCAAGCTGCGGCTGGCGCCGTTCATGGCGATAGCCGAGCGGCTCGGCGTGCTCAGCCCGTCCGCGCTGCTGTGGAGCGTCCAGGCTGGCTTCGAGATCTGGTCGGGCGGGCGCGGCCTGGCCGTCACCAACTTCACCGCTACCCACTGAAACCGCTGGTCGCCGGCTCCTGACCGGCCCCGCTTACCGAGTTCGCCGCCGCGGAGTGGTACCAGCGGGTCAACATCGCGGGCGCCGCGGCCACCGGCAGCCACATCTACGTGCTCCAGGACGAGTCCAACACGACCAACCTGAGCCAGCGGCCGGGCTCAGTGCAGGGATCTCACCCCAGCGCGGAAGGCCGCAACCGCAGCCGGGCCGTCCAGCCGCCAGTTCTGGTGATACAGCCCCTGGTGCTGGGCGACGTCGAACCAGATCAGGCCGAGCAGGTGTTCGCGGCGCAGGCCCGCGAACAGGCCGGGTATCTTCGCCGCCTGCCCGGCGCGTGGCCCGATGCCGACCTCGGAGACGAGGATCGGTTTCCTGGTGAACTTCCGGACGCTCTGCACGGTGCTGCCGATCACCGTCTTGAAGCTGTCGGACGGAGTGAAGTAGTAGCCGTCCACGCCGATCCAGTCCACGTAGCGCGGGCCTGGCCACCAGTTCCGGATGTGCCCCGTGGAGCGGTTCCGCCCGCTGACATCCCACAGCCACGTCACGTTGATCGCGTCCGAGTTACGGAACACCGTCACCACGTGCCGCCACGCGGCCACCCAGCGCTCCGGGCTGGCGTGCCGCCACCCCCACGGATACCACCCGCCATTGGCCTCCGGGGCGAAGCTCAGGATGACCTGGCCACCGTAGCGCCGGATCTGCCCGGCGAACCGGCGCAGGTAGCCGTCCCAGCGCCCGGCTGCGATGCTGGCCAGCGAGGCATGCCAGGGCTGCATTTGCACCAGCACTACCGCGCCGGCCCGGGCGGCCGCGGTAGCGAACCGGGCCCGGAAGGGCGCGCCCCACTGGCTGTAATACACGGTGAGGTTGGGTTTGCGGCCCGCTACCGAGGTGAAGCTCGTCACCGGCTGGTAGCTGCGCGGGGTGTTCCGCTCCACGACGCCCAGGTAATGGAGTGGGCCAGGGTTGCTGATGGCCGACTGGGGGTAGGGCGCCGAACTGGCCGGAGGCAGCATGACGACCTGGGCCCGCCGCACGACCGGCGCCTCATGCCGGAAGAACCACAGCGAGGCCCCCGCCCCGGCCACCGTGATGGCCATACTCACGCTGGCGATGAGCCCGGCCACGTATCTGGCCCTATTCATTGACGAGCACCTCCGCGGCCGGAGCCGGGGGGCCGGCCAGGGTGACTTCCACCTTGCTCCGGGTAATCCACCCCTGGCGATGGCAGGTGGCCATGCCGTAGAAGCGGATCTGCCGCAGCACCAGCAGGTACCACAGGGCGGCGAACGGCAGCAGCGCGGTCGAGGCCAGCCAGGCCGTCCAGCGCACGTCGGAGCGGTGCACGGTGATCAGCCGCATGGCCACCGCGATCGGCCAGGCGACCAGGGCGATACCGCTGGCGAAGATCAGGTTGCGGGTGGCGGGCCAGGCGAACGGCACGGCCAGGGACACCGCCACCGAGGCGAAGAACGCGTACTGCTGATACAGCACGAACCACCAGGCGTAGGAGCGCGGCCGCAGATAGCGGATCCGCCAGAGCGTCCGGATCGTGGAGGCCCGCATCCAGCGGGTCCACTGGCGCAGGTGGTGCGACAGGGTCTCCGGGTACACCGGCATCGCGACGGCCGTGGGCTGATGGACGGCCCGCCCGTGCAGCAGGGCGAACAGGGTCAGCGCGGTGTCATCGCCCAGCGTCACCGGCATGCCGAAGAATGTCTCCCCCACGTAGGCGGGCAGGATCCGGTGGATCAGCCAGCCGCGGTAGAGGGAAAAGGCGCCCGGGTTGATTACCACGTTCCCGCCGGCCACGCTCTGCGCGCTCATGGCGAACAGCTGGAAGGCCAGCGACCGCATCCCCATGGCCCGGGTGAGCAGGTTGGTGGTCAGGTTGTAGGCCATCTCCAGGCCGGCGACCGAGACCACTTCACGGTCGGCGAATGGCTTGAGGCCTTCCTCGATGGCCCGGTGCTCCAGCGCGGAGTCGGAGTCCATCGTGGCGTAGATGTCGGCTTGCGGAATCGCCTGAAACGCCGCGGCCTGGGCGTGCTTCTTGCCCTGGTTGTCCTGGCGTATCCAGACAAATTCGGTGCCCGACCGGTTCGCCGCCCAGCGGGCCCGGACCGCCGCGTAGTCCTCGGTGGAACCGTCGTCCACCACGATCACCCAGTTCAGCGGGCGGGTCTGGGTGAACAGCGAGGAGATGGTCCGGTCCAGGATCGCGGGGTCCTCGTTGTAGCAGGGCACCACGGCGGCTACCGCCAGCCGGTCCAGCTTGGCCCGCTGTGCCTCGGACACCTTGAACGGACGCTGCAGCCAGGCCAGCGCGAGCTGGGTCAGCACGAACCCGAGGCTGACCGCCCACACGCAGTACATCAAGTCCGCCGTCGGGGACGAGGCGCCAATGGCCCGGCGGTGCAGGTAAAACGATCCGGCCGCGATGAGCGCGACCGGTATGACCACCATTCCCCGGCGTGGCCGGAATGTGACCTGCGGGATCTGGTAACGGTGCTGCGACGCCGTTACGGATCCGTCGCCTGCTTGTTGCGCCGGAAGAGTAGCCGTACGATCAACGTCACGAGCAGGGTCGAGCACGCTGATATCCCGAACACGATCCAGATGACGCTCCCGAATCCCGGGCCAGCTTTCATCGATTTGTCCCCCATGGATTGTGTCAGTTGGCCGATCGTCATCATAAGCCTGCATGATCGAGGAAATCCTCCCGCCGAGGGTGACCGGCTATGGCAACGGGTATTGCATCATTCCGCAAACTCAGGTCGGAAGCAAATCGCTACGGGGGGATGATTTGATTAAGGTGCCATATCCCAGGGGACCTAGCAATAAGCGTATATGTGCTAAGCTCCGGGAATATCGGCGGTAATGGCACGGATTACGGCCGACCCTTTCCACTTTCCCGACTGAGATAATAGGATAGCGAGGCAGGGGCCACTGCGCCCAGGGCGTCCGCCTGGCCTGTCGCTGAGGACGGCCGCGCGGCGGCCCGGCGAAAGCGACGAATCATCGTGTATCCGGCACAGTCGCTTACCGGGCGCAGAATTCGGTGGATGGCGCATATTCATTTCCTGGGGACTGGAATGGGCTACGCTGTCGGGCGTCCATCACCGGGTCGTGGCCGGAGCGCGAGCATTGCCCCATTCTGATGGAATCCGCGGCTTACTCGTAGAAATGGCCCGGGCCCGGCAGCCGATTTGCTCAGCCGATCTAGGAGCATGTTTGTGTTGAAAGTAATTCAATCCAGGCCAGCGCTGGCCGCGGTGGCGGCCAGCGCCGCCCTGGCCGGAGCGCTCGCCCTCGCCGGCCCGGCCAGCGCGGCGTCCCAGCCACGTCCAGGCCATGGGCACGGGACGGCTACCCCGGTCTTCGCGGACTGGCCGATGTTCCGCGCCAACCCCACCCATACCGGATTCTCACCGGAAACCGCGATCAGCGACAGCACCGCCTCGTCGCTGACCGCCGCCTGGACGGCGCCCCTCGGCACCACCAGCGACACCTCGCCGGCCGTGGTCATGAACGCCACCCTCGGCAAGGCGCTCGTCTACGCCGGCGCGAACAATCACTTCTACGCCTACCCGGCCGGCGGTGGCGCCGCGGTCTGGACCTACAAACTCCCGGCCGGGGTGGTCGAGGCCTCACCCGCGGTGTTCCACGGCGTCGTGTACATCGGCTCCACCGCGGGCAGCCTGTACGCGCTGAACGCCACCACTGGCGCGGTGATGTGCTCGTTCAAGGCTGGCGGGCCCATCCTGGCCTCGCCCGTCGTGGTCGAGGCGGCCGGCGGCCCGGTGGTCTACGACGGCACCATCCCCGGCAACGGCGCGCCCGGCGCGGAATGGGCCGTCAACGGCCCGGGCAGCTCGGCGGGCGGCTGCACCAAGGCGTGGGAGTTCACCGGTTTCGCCGTTGCGCCTGGTGGCACCTGGTCGTCTCCCGCGTACAGCACCGGCGCTAACGGCGTCCCGCTGGTCGTGTTCGGCAGCAAAGACCGCGACGACGCCGTGTACGCCCTCAACGCCCGCACCGGTGCGCTGGTGTGGCGCTACCGGACCAGCAGCCTGAACCTGGCCGACGTGGGCGCACCGCCGACCATCTCCGCGCCCGGGCAGAACGGCTTCGCCGGCGGCGTGGTCTACGTGACCGGCAAGGACAAGGTCGTCTACGCTCTCAACCTCACCACCGGCGCGCTGATCTGGAAGTACACCCTGGTCGGCGGCGGCAACCCCACCGGCAGCAGCGGCGATGTGGCCGGCGCCGCCCTGGTCGGCACCCGGCTCTACGTCGCCTCGGACACCGGTATCTACGCGCTCAACGCGATAACCGGGATGCTGGCCTATCACGTCCTGGCCGGGTCGACGTTCTACGCGTCGCCCGCGGTCACCGGGCCGCCCGGCCGGCTGGTCCTAGTCGACGCGGACAACGCGGGTCACCTGTACGTGCTGAACCTGGCGACCGGCGCCACGCTGTGGGTGCAGAAGCCCGCCTGGGGTTTCTGGGCCTCGCCGACCGTCTCGCACGGCGCGATCTACGTGGCCGGGCTCGACGGCGTGCTCAGGAGCTTCGCGCCGAAGGCTTAGCCGGCTGCCCGGCGGAGGGCCGGCCCGGCCGGCCCTCCGCCGGGTGAGTCACCCGCACCGTAAGCCTCAGTCACCGAGAAAGCGGCCGGCGAACTGGGCCAGCCGGGACGGCCGCCCGGTCCGCGCCTCCAGGCGGTCGGCCCAGCCCATCGCGTGCAGTCCGGCGTTGGCGCCCAGCCAGCGCAGCGGCTCGGTCTCCCAGTCCGGGGAGCGGTGCCCGACCCAGGGCAGCCGGGTGATTTCAGTATCCCGCCCCAGCACCAGGTCGGCTACCGTGCGCCCGGCCAGGTTGGTGGTGGACACCCCGTCGCCGACATAACCGCCCGCCCAGCCCAGGCCGGTCGCCCGGTCCAGCCCGGCCGACGCACACCAGTCCCGGGGCACCCCGAGCGGGCCGCCCCACGTGTGCGTGACCGGGACGTCGCCCAGCGCCGGGAACAGCTCGCCGAGCGACCGCCGCAGCGCGGCGAACACGGCGGGCACCTGGTCGAACTCGGACCGGATGGCCGAGCCGAAGTGGTACGGGGCGCCGCGGCCGCCGAACGCCAGCCGCCCGTCCGCGGTGCGCTGGCCATAGATGATCAGGTGCCGGTAGTCGCCGAACGTGGGCCGGCCGGCCAGCCCGATCCGGGCCCAGGTGGACTCGGGCAGCGGCGCGGTGGCGATCATCAGCGAGTACACCGGGGCGATCGCTCGGTGCAGGCCGGGCAGCAACGGGGTGTACCCCTCGGTGGCCCGGATCACGTACTCGGCCCGGACCGTGCCGTGCGTGGTGCGCAGCCGCCCGGGTGCGATCTCGGTCACCGGGGTCTGCTCGTACAGCCGCACCCCCCGCTGCCGCACCGCCGAGGCCAGGCCGCGGGCCAGCCGCGCCGGGTGAATGGCCGCGCAGTGCGGGGTATAGGTCGCGCCCAGCACCCCCGTCGCGGCCACCCGCTCCGCCGCCTCGGCCCGGTTCAGCAGCCGCAGGTCAGCGTGCCCGAAGCCGAACGCCCGGTATTCGGCCACCTCCTCCTGGGCCCGCTGCAGCTGAGCCGGAGAGCGGGCCAGTTGGACGGTGCCGCCCTTGGCCCAGTGACAGTCGATGCCCTCGGCGGCCGCCACCCGGCCGACCTCGTCCACCGTTTCCTGCATGGCCCGGTACATGCCCACGGCGGCTTTCGGCCCGGCCATCCGCTCCAGCTTGGCCAGCGACGCCGGGAACAGCGCGGAGCACCAGCCGCCGTTCCGGCCGGACGCGCCGAAACCGGCGATGTCCCGCTCGCACACCGCGATCCGCAGCCCCGGGCTGGCCTGGGCGAGGTAGTAGGCGGTCCATAGCCCGGTGAAACCGGCCCCGGCGATGGCCACATCCACGTCCTGGTCACCCGGGAGCGGATCACCAGGGGCCAGCTGACCTGGCACCGAGCTGAGCCAGAAGGACAGTGACCGGTATGTCTGATCGTCGGGCATCCGCCCATGGTGACACGAGGCCGGGTGCGTGAGTACGGCCTGGGTCGGGCATGCTGGACCCATGCCCGCTGACACCCCGGCGCTGCCGGTCCCTCCTGCCCCGCGCCGGGCGTTCGGCCCCTATCGGGTTTGCTTTGTCTGTCTGGGCAACATCTGCCGGTCGCCCATGGCCGACGTGCTGCTCCGCGCGGAGCTGGCCGAGGCCGGGCTGGCCGGGCTGGTCGAGGTGGACAGCGCGGGCACCGGCGACTGGCACGTCGGCGGCCCGATGGACCGCCGGGCCCGGGCCGAGCTGGGCCGGCACGGCTACGACGGGTCCGCGCACCGGGCCCGCCAGTTCCAGCCGTCCTGGTTCGAGGACCGCGATCTGGTGCTGGCCATGGACCGGGCCAACCTGGCCGATCTGCGGGAGATGGCGCCGGACGCGGACGCGGCCGGGTCGCGGCTGCTACTGCTCCGCTCCTTCGACCCGGCGCTGGCCGTCCGCGACGCGGACGACCCGTACCAGGGTCAGGTGCCCGATCCGTACGGCGGCCCGCCGGACGACTACGCGGCCGCCTTCGACCTGGTCCAGGCGGCCGTGCGCGGCCTGACCGGGCAGCTCGCCGGGCGGCTCGAGGTGCCCGCGGCCGAACCGGGTGGCCGGTGAGCCCGGCGGCCCTGGCCGGGTCCGAACTGGCCGAGCGGCTGGCCCGGATCACCGGCGCCGAGGTGCGCGAGGTCCGGCCGGCCGGGGCGCAGCACCAGTGGAGCCACTACCAGGTGACGCTGGCCGACGGGCGGCTGGTGTTCGCCAAGGCGGCCCGCGACGACCTGGGCGGGATCTTCGAGGCCGAGGCGCGCGGGCTGCGCTGGCTGGCCGAGGCGCACGCGGTCCCGGTGCCTGAGGTGCTCGGCTGGGACACCAGCACGCTGGCCGTCGCCTGGGTGCCGGAGCAGGCCCCGGATCAGCACGCGGCCGAGGCGTTCGGCCGGGACCTGGCCGTGCTGCACGCGGCCGGCGCGCCGCGGTTCGGCTCACCCTGGCCGGGGTTCATCGCCACCCTGCCGCTGGGCGACCGCACCGGGGACGCGCCCACGGTGGCCGGCCCGCTGGGCGGGGCCGGGGACTGGGCCAGCTGGTACGGCAGCAAGCGGCTGCTGCCCTACCTCCGCCGGGCCGCCGACACGGGCGCGCTCACCACCGCCGACGCCCGGCTGGTGGAGCAGGTGGTGGACCGGCTGCCCAGCCTGGCCGGGCCGCCCGAGCCGCCCAGCCGGATCCATGGCGACTGCTGGTCCGGCAACGTGCTGTGGTCGGGCGGCCGGGGCTGGCTGATCGACCCGGCGGCGCAGGGCGGTCACCGGGAGACCGACCTGGCCATGCTGGCCCTGTTCGGCGCCCCCTACCTGGACCGGATCCTGGGCGCGTACACCGACGTCGCGCCGCTGGCCGCGGGCTGGCGGGACCGCATCCCGCTGCACCAACTGCACCCGCTGCTGGTGCACGCCTGCCTGTTCGGCAGCGGCTACGCCGAAGCGGTCCGCCACGCCGCGCACGCCGCCCTGGCCGCGGCCTAGCGCCGTCCTCCACAGTGCATGGCTGATTCATTCAGGCAGTTCTGACTGCCTGAATGAATCAGCCGCGCAGTTGGCTATCGCTGAAGGATTCGTCGTCGGCGGGCTCGTCGCGCTGGGCTTCCGGGGCCAGCGGCAGCGTGACCCGGAACGTCGAGCCCTGGCCCGGCGCGGTCTTCAGCGCCACGGTGCCGCCGTGCGCGGCGACCAGGGCGGCCACGATGGCTAGTCCCAGGCCGGTCCCGCCGGCCCTCCTGGTCCGCGCCTGGTCGCCCCGGTAGAACCGCTCGAAGACGTGGTCTGCCTGTTCCGGGGGCATCCCTGGGCCCTGGTCGGTGACCTCGAGCACCACGCTGGGCACCGGCTCGCGCGGGCCGGGCAGGATGGCCACCGTCACCGGGGTGCCGTCCGGGGTGTGGCTGAGCGCGTTGCTCATCAGGTTGCCGATGACCTGGCGCAGCCGCACCTCGTCGCCGACCACCAGGAAGGCGGCGCCCGAGCCCACGTCGAGCTGGATCTCCCGGTCCGGGGCGATGATCCGGGCGTCCTGCACCGAGTCCGCGGCCAGCGTGAGCAGGTCCACCGGCCGGCGCTCGATCGGGCGCTGCTGATCCAGCCGGGCCAGCAGCAGCATGTCCTCGACGAGTACGCCCATCCGGGCCGACTCCTGCTCCACCCGGTGCATGATCCGGTCCAGGTCGGCCCCGCTGAGCTGGCCGGTCCCGTTCTGCGCCGGGCCTGGCTGCGGGGTGCCGGGCGCGGCGGATTCCGCGGCCAGGCCAGCCAGGCCGGTGCTGGGCGGCTCGCCCGCGGTGCCGGTCGCGTCCGCGGTGCTGGCCTCGTCCGCGGTGCTGGCCTCGTCCGCGGTGCTGGCCTCGTCCGCGGTGCTGGCCTCGTCCGCGGTGCTGGCCTCGTCCGCGGTGGGTGCCGCGTCGTCCCGCACGCCGCCGCGCTGCCGGTAGTACTCGGCGTAGCCGCGCATCGCGGTGAGCGGGGTGCGCAGCTCGTGGCTGGCGTCCGCGACGAACTGGCGCATCCGCTCCTCGGACCGCCGGGCCGCCTCTTCGGACCGCGTGCGGGCCTGGAACGACGACTCGATCTGGGCCAGCATCCGGTTCAGCGACCGGGCCAGCCGTCCCACCTCGGTGCGCGGGTCCAGGTCGGGCACCCGGCGGGACAGGTCACCAGCCGCGATGGCCCGCGCGGTCTGCTCGATGTCGGTGAGCGGGCGCAGGCTGGCCCGGACGATGGCCACCCCGACCACGGCCAGCGCGACCACGATGATGAGGCTGACCAGCAGGTCGATCCTGGCCAGCCAGCCGAGCGTGGTATTCACGCTGCCCAGGTTGACGCCGACGACCAGGACGACGGTCTGCGGCGCGCCGCTCGATCCGGTGAACGGGTCGTATATCACCGCGTTGTTGAAGACCCTGGTGATGACCCGCCAGTTGTCGTCCCCGGACAGTGCGGGCACCGTGGTCCGCTGCCCGGAATGCGCGGCGAGCCACGCCTTGCTGGTGGACACGTTCGGGCCAGCCGGCCCCGCCCCGGCGATGCCGGTCGGCGTAAGCACCTGGCCCCGGGCGTTCAGCACTTCGACCAGGTCCGGCGGCTGGTAGGACCCGACGATGCGCGTCTGCTGGGTGAACACTGACGGCTGGTGCATGTTGGCGATCGTCTGGTTGTATAGCGTGATCAGCTGGGTGTCCGCTTGTCCCTGCAGGTAGTTGCGGAACACCGCCAGGCTCACCGAGCTGATGATGGCCAGCGCGATGATGACCAGCGCCAGCAGCGCGGCGATGATCTTGACCCGGATCGGGGTGCGCCCAGACAACCGGCGCAGGTTCCCCTGTGCGCGGTTCAGCCGGGACGCGGTCGTCATCTCCGCAGGCTACGAGGAGGGCAGGCGGAGTACGTAACCGACCCCGCGAAGGGTGTGGATGAGCCGGGGCTCGGTGGTGTCCACCTTGCGGCGCAGCACCGACACGTAGGACTCCACGATGCCGGTGTCGCCGCGGAAGTCGTAGTCCCAGACGTGGTCCAGGATCTGCATCTTGGACAGCACCCGGTTGGCGTTGCTCATGAAGTACCTGAGCAGCTTGAACTCGGTGGGGGAGAGCTGCACATGCTGGCCGGCCCGCCACACCTCGTGGCTCTCCTCGTCGAGTTCCAGATCGGCGAACTTGAGCCGCGGGGTGGGCTCGGCTCCGTCGCCGTGCGTCCGGCGGAGCACCGCGCGGATCCGCGCGATGACCTCCTCCAGGCTGAACGGCTTGGTGACGTAGTCGTCCCCGCCCAGGGTGAGGCCGCGCACCTTGTCTTCCATCGCGTCCCGCGCGGTCAGGAAGACCACCGGGATGCGCGCGCCGCCGCCGCGCAGCCGCCGGACCACGTCGAAGCCGTCCATGTCGGGCAGCATCACATCGAGCACGATGAGGTCGGGCCGGTGCCGCTGCGCGGCCTGGACCGCCTCGGTTCCGCCGGTCGCGGTGAGCACGTCAAACCCGGCGTAGCGGAGGCTGGCGGACAAGAGCTCAAGAATGTTGGGCTCGTCCTCGACGACAAGCAGCCTGGCAGTCGGCTGTGTCCGCCCATTCGTTGACGGCATGGTCATGACCTGCATCTTCCGGCCTGAACCTGAGGATTTCCTGAATGCCCCCTGGGGCTGACCTCATTATCAGGCTAACCGCAGGCCAGCATGCCTGGCAGCTCAGGTCACCGCGCTCCGCGCATCATCCCAGCGGGAGATGGCCGCCGCCCGGGACTGCGCGCCCAATTTGGCGTAAATCCGGTTCACGTGATTCTTGACCGTCTTCTCCGCCAGCACGAGCTTGGCGGCGATCTCACCGTTCGAGTGACCTGCCGCGATCAGCGTCATGATCTCGGCCTCCCGCAGGGACAAACCGAGCGGGCGGTTCACACTGGGCATACTGCCGGTCCTCAAAGGCACCTCCGGGCCAGCGCTACCAGCGGGTTCTGATTCGACGCATGGTACGAAGACGGACACGGTGTGCGCAAGGGGCTGAGATGTCGCGAATTGATGATGGGGATAACGATTCGGCTCAGCCGGCCGCGGCCAGCTTTGAGCCGCTCAGCAGGCTCTTGGGCACCGGCGTGTCATTCTTCATCGCGTCGAACAGGCGCGTCGCCTTCGTGTGGTCCCAGATCACCACGTCCCCCACGGCCAGCAGCGGCTCGCTGCCGATCGGCATGGTGGTGGTCTCCGGGTGCCGTAGCGCGAACGCGACCTGGACCAGCTGGTACAGCTGGGTGCCCTTGTCCACGGTCAGCGCGCCGGCCGCGCCGAACGCGGCCGGGAACGCGGTGAGCGGGTTGATCAGGTTGCCCGGGCTGGTCATCTTAGCCAGCAGCGCCTTGATGAACACCCGCTGGTCCTGCTCCCGCTGCAGGTCCTGAGTGGCGAACTTGTGCCGGGTCCGGACGAAGCCGAGCGCCTGCGCGCCGTCCAGGTTCTGGCAGCCCTTCTTCAGGTGCAGGCCGGATGCCGGGTCGTTCAGGTTGGACGGGATGCACATCCGCACGCCGCCGACCGCGTTCACCACGTTGACCAGGCCACCGAAACCGATGCCCATGTAGTGGTTGATCTGCAGGCCGGTGGCGTTCTGCAGGGTCTTGGCGAGCAGCTTGGGGCCACCGAACGCGAAAGCGGCGTTGATCTTGTTCATGCCGTAGCCGGGGATCGACACGTACGAGTCGCGCGGGATGCTCACCAGCACCGCGGGCAGGCCGTTGGCGGGTATGTGCAGCAGCATGATCGTGTCGGACCGGGCGCCGGTGATGGAACTGGCCGGCCCGGTGGCCAGCTGGCGTTGCTGCTTCCTGGTTAGCCCCTGGCGGCTGTCATCGCCGGTGATGAGCCAGTTCTGCCCGGCGCCCGCGACCGGCCGGCGGCGTAGTCGACCAGCACGTTGGCCCGGGTCAGCTTGGAGTTCAGGTAGAAGTACATGACCCCGGTGAAGACCAGGATCAGCACCACCAGCAGGCCGACGATGCCCAGGATCCGGCGCGGCCGCAGCCAGCGCCGCCCGCCGCCGCGGTAGGCGCGCCCGCCGCCGCCGCCGCCCTGGTACGGCTGGGGGCGCGGCCCGGGGCTGTCGCTGCGCACCGGTGGCTGCGACGGCCAGGCACTCTGGTCCGGGGAACCGTAGGAGAGGTTCTCGGCCGGGCCGCCGCCTGGGTAGCCCGAACCCGCTGACCCGGATGAGCGCGGCGACGGGTCGCGAAACCAGTCATCCATGTTGCTCACGCGGAACCCTCCCACCAGATCGTGACGACAGCGCGCCCGGCGGTCCCCAGGTCAGCGGCTTGGCTGCCGCTGAGCCCGGTGTCCCGGAGCGCGGCTTCCACCTCAGCCGTGCGGTCAGCCGGCAGGCACAGCCTCCGCCTGGTCACTTCCGCTAGCTCACGCACTGTGGTGTAATCCGCCTCAGCCGGACGATTCCATTTAGTGTGCCCTGCCCGCAGGCCCATTGCGTCCAGGATGGCCAGGACGTGACCCGCGGTGGGCCCTTTTGGCCGTTCCAGGTCGTGGAAGCGCAGCCACAGCGGGTTGAGCGACGTGAGCGGATGGGCCGCGGTCAGCTCCACTACCACCCGGCGCCGGGCACCGGCGGTCAGCGCCTCGATGAACGGCCCGAGGTCCGGCACGTTGTACAGCACGTGATGGCAGGTCACCAGGTCCGCGGGTGCGGTCTGGGCGGCCACGCCCGGCCACGGCCCGGTGCACAGCCGCGGGTCCAGGCCCACCGCCCGGGCCCGCTCCGCGAGCAGGTCGAGCATGACCGGGTCGGCGTCCACCGCGGTCAGCGCGCTGGTCCGCGGGGCCAGCGGCAGGCAGGCGGCGCCGGCCCCGGCGCCGACATCCAGCACGCTGCCCGGCGGGTCCAGCGTTTCCCACTCCTGCTGGTAGGACGGGCCGGCCGGGGCCTGGCGCAGCCGGTCCGCGCGGCGCGCGAACACCTGGCGGGGCAGCACCCAGGGCGAATCCGGCACCGCGGCGGTGATGTGTTCCGGGATGGCCCAGGCGGCCAGGTTCTCCCGCCATTCGGTCAGTAGGTCGCGGAGCGCTGTCACGGCGTCACCCCCGCCCCTAGGATGGCCGGCCAGCCGGGCGCTCCGAACCGTGCAGCAGGATTCTCCCAGGTCGGCGCCCTAAGGATCCAGAATTCTGGATGTCCGTCAGACGACAATGGCCCCGCACCCGATACGGGTACGGGGCCATTCCGATTCTCTCGCGACATCGCATGGGGTGGGCGAGGGGACTCGAACCCCCGGCCCCCAGGACCACAACCTGGTGCTCTAACCAACTGAGCTACGCCCACCATCGCCGACGGCTGCATGAAGCATAGCGGCGCGGCCGGCCCAGTTCGAACCGGATACCCGCCGCACCGGATACCCGGTGGCGGGCGGATCAGCCCGGGGGCGGCTCGACGTGCCCGTTGCCGGGCGGGGCGGCACCGTACTTGCTGGCGATCTCCCGTGCGGTGGCCGAGTCCGGCCCGGGTTCCGGGACGAAGATCGCCGCCCGGTAGTAGCGCAGCTCCTGGATGCTCTCCCGGATGTCGGCCAGGGCCCGGTGCCCGCCCTGCTTCTTCGGGCTGGCGAAGTACGCCCGTGGGTACCAGCGCTGGGCCAGTTCCTTGATGCTCGACACGTTGACCATCCGGTAGTGCAGGAACGCGTCGAGTTCGGGCATGTCGCGGGCCAGGAAGGCGCGGTCGGTGGCGATGGAGTTGCCGCACAGCGGTACCCGCCGCGCGTCGCGCACCAGACCGCGCACGTAGCTGAGCACCTGCTCCTGAGCCTCGGCCAGGGTGACCCCGGACGCCAGTTCGTCGATCAGGCCCGACGTGGTGTGCATGTCCCGGACGACCGGCACCATCTGGTCCACCGCCTCCGCCGGAGGCTTGATCACGAGATCCACGCCCTCGTCGAGCACGTTCAGGTTGCCGTCGGTCACCAGGCAGGCGATCTCGATAAGGGCATCACGGGCCAGGTCAAGCCCGGTCATCTCGCAGTCGATCCAGACGAGCCGGTCAGTCATCCCCCAAGACTAGAGCCTTGTCACGGTCACCTTGTCCAGGTCCCCCACCTGGCCACTCGCCGGGCGCCGCACGGGCGTCAGCCGCGGGGCCGGGCCAGCGCGCGGATGTGCTCGGGCACCGCCGTGCCGGACGGCAGGGCCGGGTCCGGCTGCGGCTCGCCGAACGTCAGCGCGGCGGGCAGCACCCCGGCCCACACAGCGAGGTCATGGTCGTCCGGGTCGTCGGCGGGCGGCCCGGTACGCACCTTCACCGAGGCGTCGGCCAGCGGGACGGCCAGCACCGAGGTGGCCGCCATCTCCTTGCGCGACGGCGGCCGGGCTGCCGCCCACCGGCCGGGGATCAGCTGCTCGGTGATCACCCGCAGCGCGGCCAGCCGTTCCTGGTCATCGGTGACCAGCCGGGCCCGCCCGAACACCACCGCGCTGCGGTAGTTCATCGAGTGGCTGAACACGGCCCGGGCGCAGACGATCCCGTCCAGGTGCGTGACCGTGACGCAGACCTCCTGCCCGTCAGCGGCCAGGCTGCTCCGGTTGGCCGACGAGCCGTGCAGGTAGAGCACGTCGCCGTCGCGGCCGTAGGCGGTCGGCAGCACCACCGGGATACCGTCGATGACCACCCCGAGATGGCAGATCAGGCCCCGGTCGAGCACGGCGTACAGGTCGGCCCGGTCGGTCCGGCCACGTTCCTTGTGCCGGTGCAGGGCGGTCCGGGCGGTCGCGGACAGGGCCAGGGTGTCGTCAGCGCTCATGATGGCCTACCGTACCTATCAAGTGGACTGATGACTGTAGCCACTTTGCCGGAAGAACAGATGACCACTCTTTCCCGCGCGCCCATCGAGCTGCCGCTGGCCACCGACCGGGGCGGGCCGCTGCCGCTGACCGAGCAGATCTCCGCCCAGCTGCGCGCCGCGCTGGCCGACGGACGGCTGGCCGCGGGCGAGCGGCTGCCCTCCACCCGGGCCCTGGCTGAGCTGCTGGGGGTGAGCCGGACCGTGGTGACGACGGCCTACACCCAGCTGTTCGCGGAGGGCTGGCTGGAAGGCCGGCATGGGTCCGGGACCTACGTCGCGCCGGGCGCGCCGGGCATCCCGGGTGGCCCGCCGCCCGGTGGCCCGCCGCCCGGTGGCCCGTCGGGCGCACCGCATCGCCCCAGGCCGGCCCGGCCGGGTCAGGCGCAGGCGCCGCGCCCGGGTCGGTGGCGGCCGCACCGGCCGGGCCGCCCCGGGTCAACCTGCGGCCGGGCATCCCCTGGGTGGCCGGGATCGACCAGGTGGCCTGGCGGCGGGCCTGGCGGCGGGCGGCCGCGCAGCCGGTGTCCAGCTGGCCTGACCCGCTGGGCGTGGCCGCCCTGCGCGATCAGGTCACCGGGTACCTGCGCCGCGGCCGTGGCCTGCGCTGCCCGGCTGACCAGGTGCTGATCACCCGCGGGGTAGCGGCCAGCCTCGGGCTCATCGCGCGCGGCCTGCTGCGGCCGGGCGACCGGGTGGGCGTGGAAGAGCCCGGGTACCAGACCGCGCGGTCGGTGTTCGCCGCGCACGGCGCCCAGCTGGTGCCCTGCCGGGCGGACGCGGACGGGCTGGTGGTGGACGAGCTGCCCGCCGATCTCCAGCTGGTCTACACCACGCCGGCCCACCAGTACCCGCTCGGCGGGCGGCTGCCGGTGCCGCGCCGTCAGGCGCTCGCCGCCTGGGCCCGGGCCACCGGCGCGCTCATCGTGGAAGACGACTACGACGGCGAGTTCCGCTATGACGTCGCCCCGCTGCCGACGCTGTTCGGCCTGGATCCCGACGTGGTCATCTACCTGGGCACCACGTCGAAGACGCTGACCCCGGCGCTCGGTGCGGGGTGGCTGCTGGCCCGGGCCGACCTGATCCCGGTGCTCACCGACGCGGCCACCGACCTCGGGATGAAGGTGCCCGAGCCAGTACAGCACGCGGTCACCGAGCTGCTGGCCCACGGTGACCTGGACCGGCACGTGCGCCGGATGCGGCATGAGTACGCCCGGCGGCGCGGCGCGATGACCGCGGTGCTCGGCGCGGCCCTGGCCGGCCAGTCAGCGGTGCCCGGCCGGCTGACCGGGGATACCGCGGGCATGCACATGGTGTGCGAGCTTCCCGGCGGCGTACTGCCGGAGGTGCTGGCGGCCGCCGCGGCGCAGCAGGTGGACGTGACCAGCCTGGACAAGTACTTCGCCGGCCCAGCCAGCTGCCATGGGCTGGTGCTCGGCTACGGCGCGGCCGACCTGGCCGCGATCAGCCGCGGCTCCCGGGTCCTGGCCGCGATCCTGTCCCGGCCGCCCGCGGGCTGGGCGGACCTGATCCGCGGGTGACCGCTGCCCAGCCGTTCGAGGTCGATGTGGCCCGGGCCTGCCGCCGCGCAGCCAGGCACCTGCACGGCGGCGAAATGACCACCCTGAGCCCAGTTACGCCGTCGGCCCGGGCCGGTGCCGGCGGCTTCGGCCCGGCCGGCCAGGCTGCGCGGCGGCGGCCGGCGGCCGCCCGCCGCGGGATCCGCGTCCGGGAACCGGGCCTGCTGCCCGCCGGGCCAGTCCCGCGGCACCTGCCACGAGTCGAGCCAGTTCACGATGTCCTGCAGCCGCTCGGCCGGGCCCTCCGAGAATGGCCACCACGCCTGGCTGAGCACTGCGATCTGCACGCACAGCCGCCCCTCAGTGTTGATCGCGGCCAGCCCGTCCCGGGCGGCGGGCGCGGTGGGCTCGGCCGCCGAGGACAGCGGCGCCGGGCGGCAGTCCGCGTCACGCGCCGGGCCGGGCCCGTCCAGCCAGGCCGGCCCGTCCAGCCAGCCCTGTCTTTCCGGCCAGCCGAGGGCGCGGGCCGCACGGACGGCCGGGATCATCTGGGCTACGTCGCCGGAGGCCGGATTCCAGACCAGGTGGCTGGGCTGTCCCAGCTGGACGAGGCGCTCCGCCACCGTGCGGGCGGACAGCACCAGCGGGTTGGCGTATACCGGCAGCCAGACGGCCCGGGGCGCGCCGCCCTTCATGCCGCCGCCGTCGGCGGAGGCCGGGATTCGCTCGGCACCGGGCATCCACGCGTCAGTCACGGCGATCCTTCCGAATGGTCTAGACCTTTGGCCGAGCCGGCCCATGGTAACTACCTATGCCACAGCGCGTGAATAAGTCCAGAGCCAGAAGTCCCGCAACTGGCCGCGGAGACGGTGACCAGGTCGGCCCGGCCCGGGCGCGGTCATCTTGATAGATACTTTCCTGATACGTGCCCGGCCCCCAGGGCGGGTGGGCAGGAGTGCGCGGACGGGAGTGAGAAGCAATGCCGGACGGTGCAGTCCCGGGACCTGTCCCTGTCCCTGTCCCTGCCCCTGTGCCCGTACCCGGCCCCGGACCAGACGCGGTGCCCGGCATCGACGACCTGTCGCGGCTGGGCCGCTGGCTGCGGGACAACGGCATCCTCCCGGTGGCCGCGCCGCCCGCGGTCCGGCTGATCGCGGGCGGCCGGTCCAACCTGACTTACCTGGTGGACGGCCGGAGCGCGGCCCCGGACGCGCCGCTGCTGGTACTGCGCCTGCCGCCGCTCGGCCACGTGCTGCCCACCGCGCACGACATGGGCCGGGAGTACCAGGTGCTCAGCGCGCTGCGCGGCACGGCTGTCCCGGTGCCACCGGTGGCCGGGAAGTGCACGGATGCGGAGGTGATCGGCGCCCCGTTCTACGTCATGGTGTACGTGCCCGGGCTGGTGCTGCGCACCGAGGCGGACGGCGAGCAGGTCAGCCCGGACCAGGCCCGCCAGCTATCGGAGAACTTCGCGGACATGCTGGCCGCCATCCACGGTGTGGACCTGGCCGCGGCCGGGCTGAGCGGCTTCGGCCGGCCGGACGGTTATATGCAGCGGCAGTTGGCCCGCTGGCAGCGCCAGTGGGAGCTGTCCAACACCCGGGAGATGCCCGGGTACGCCGAACTCACCAGGCGGCTGGCCGCGGCCCTCCCCGCCGCGGTGGCCGCGGCGGGCCCCGGCACCCTGGTCCACGGCGACTACCGGCTGGACAACATGCTGGTCACCCTCGGCGCCCGGCCGTCGATCGCGGCCGTGCTGGACTGGGAGATGTCCACCCTGGGCGACCCGCTGGCCGACCTCGGCCTGGCCCTCGTCTACTGGGCACAGCCGGGGGATCAGGAATCCATCGAGCTCAGCGTGGCCGCTACGGTCACCGCCGGTCCCGGCTTCCTGACCAGGGCGCAGGTCGCTGGCCGGTACGCGGCAGCGACCGGGCGGGACGTATCGGGCCTCGGCTACTACATGGCGTTCGGCTGCTTCAAGCTCGCCGTGGTGCTGGAGGGCATTCATGCCCGCTTCCTGCAGCGCAAGACGGTCGGCGAGGGGTTCGAACGGGAGGGTGCGGCGGTGTCGTCGCTCATCCAGCGGGCGCACCGGCTGCTGGATGAGGCTGGCTGAGCCGCGGGCCGCGCCCGGAAACGGAAATGAGGCCCGGCACCCCGCTCTTGCCGGACCTCACGTCCCGTCCCTGGCCAGTGGCCTGGCGAATGCTCGCACCAGGCCGACCCTGCCGGGGAAGCTCTGTCGAGGCCCGACGCCCCGCTCTCGTCGGGCCTCACATAGAAGACGCGCCGCCTCCGAAGGCGGTTGTCATCGAACCGTAAGATTTTTTTGGCCCGCTGGCCGGCTCGTCACCTGAGCACGTCTCCGCAGGTCAGGGCCATCATCCCGCCACGCTGAGTCGCTGCGCGATACCGCTGAAGAACGCGCTGCCAATCTGCTTGGGGCTGGTGATATCGAACGCCACCCCGCCGGTGGCCCGGGCGATCTGCTGCAGCGCGCGCGAAGTTGCCGGCGGTGCCGAACATGAGCGGGACGATCTCGACGCGCTTGTTGGGGTTGTACAGCGCGCGCAGCTGGCGGACCAGCGCGGCGGGGCTGATATCGCCCTTGGCGTTGTCGATCCCGGCCGTCATGACCAGCACCGCGTTGACGTACCGGGGCTGGTAGCTGGCGGACATGGTCTTGAACGCGGCCAGGATCGAGCCGTACAGGGCGGCCGGCGCGCCCGCCACCGGCTTACCCTGCTCGGTGGCCTGGACGATCTGCTGCCGCCGGGTGATCAGGCCCAGCGGCGCGGGCAGCGGCCCGACCGGGACGATCTGCTTGTAGGGCCGGTTGCCGTCCAGGTGGCTGGCGAAGGCCCAGATGCCCATCTGGGTGCTGTCCGGGAAGTGGGCCAGGCCCAGGCTGGCCGCCTGGATGAGTACCTGCTCCAGGGTGGTGCCGTCCGGGGCGACCGGGGTGGCCATCTGCTCCGAGACGTCCAGCAGCGCCAGGTCCCGTGAGCCCAGGCTGAGCCGTTGCCAGGCCTGCAGGCTGGTCTCGGCCTCACCAGGGGCGGCCGACCCGGTCAGTTTCGGCTGGCCGGTGTCCAGGCCGTACTGGCCGATCCAGCCGGGTGCCGACCCGGCACCTGACCGGAAGCCCATGTACCGCACGTAGGAGGTCGCGTAGCTGGACTTCAGCGCGTTCTCGAACTCCTCGCCCGCCTTGCGCTCTAGCTGGTTGGCCGAGGTGAGCGCGTAGGGGTAGTTCAGCTCGGGGGTCCCCTGGGCCGGGTACCGGCCGGACAGCGGGTCGGCCGGGTGGGCCCGGTCGAACTGCGCGATGGCCTGCTCGGAGGCGATGGTGACCGGCCGCTCGTCCCGCGGCGGCTGGGCCAGGCTGGCCAGCGAGGTCAGCGTCCCGGAGCCCGAGGTGACCTGGACGTTGAGGACGAAGTCGGCGAAGCCGGCCTGGGCGGTGCTGCCGGTGCCGAGCAGTTGCTGCAGCGTGATGAGCGTGGCCAGGCCGGCCGAGCTCTGCGCCGGGTCGGGGAACTCCACATGCAGGCCGAGCCCGGTGGCCGGGCCGCCGACCCGCTGCGGCAGCAGGAACTGCCAGCCCACCGAGGAGCCGAACGCGGGCACTTGGGCCGCCACCGACCTGGGCATCACGATCATCAGCGGGGACCGGGCCACGCTGACCCCGGTCGGCTGCACCAGCTGGGCACCGGTCGGGAAGCTGCGCGCGACGTTCACCCACAGCGAGGAGTCCGGAATCCAGGCGTCGAACGCGGCACCGCCCGCCGAGGACTTCGTGCCGGATATCTGCGCGGCCGCGGTGGGCGACTGCGCGCTGGTGACGTGCACCACGGCGCAATGCCCCTGCACGTTGTTGTGCTCGGCGTTGAAGTACTTGGCCACGTGGCTGATCGCCGGCGCGATGTCCGGGGAGGCGGCCAGGTTGACCACCACCGGGTGGTCGGTGCAGGAGGCGCGGGACACCACGGCCTCCGCGCCGAAGGCGACCAGCAGCGTGCAGGCGATCACGCCGGCCAGCGCGCTCAGCCCGATCACGATGCCTACCCGGCGCGGCCGCCCGCGCTGGTTGCGGCCCTGCGGGCCGGTCTGCCCGATGGCTCCAGCGTTCACGTCATCCCTCGATCGCGCGATCCGGGGTTCTCCCACGGCCTGGCGTCACGACTTTATCCGGGCAACTCTGTACAGATCAGGCAGTTACTAAGGTTGTAATGAGTGTGGTTAGTGATGCCGTTCCGGGCACGCGCCGACGAGCCGAGGCGCGCCGAAGCGTGTGCTCGCCGAGTCGGCGTTCGGCGCGAAGCGGCGAGCGGGGGCCGGGGTTCCGGGGTAGTCCCCCGGGGAAGCAGAGCGGGGGGTCGTTTCCCCTTGATCGCGGCGGCTGGCCGCCGCTCGGCGCGGAGCGGCGATCGGGGGGTCCGGGGGGTCGCCCCCCCGGCTAATACTGACAGGGTGACTGGTCCCATCGAGGTCGCCGACCCGGCCGATCCGCGGCTCGCCGACTACGTCTCGCTGACCGACGCCGACCTGCGCACCAGCCTGGAGGCCCGGCACGGGCTGTTCGTCGCGGAGGGGGACAAGGTGATCCGCCGCGCGCTGGCGGCTGGCTACCCGGTCCGGTCGATACTGCTCACCACGGCCGGGCTGGCCCGGCTGGCCGCGCTGGCTGACGGCTGCGCCGCCCCGGTTTATCTGGTGGGCGACGAGGTGGCCCGGCGGCTGACCGGCTACCGGGTGCACCGCGGCGCGCTGGCCTCGGTGGCCCGGCCAGCGCTGCCCGCGGTGGACCAGGTGCTGGCCGCGGCCCGGCGGGTCGTGGTACTGGAGGACCTGGTCGATCACGGCAACGTGGGCGCGGTGTTCCGCTGCGCGGCCGCGTTCGGGGCCGACGCGGTGATCCTGTCCCCGCGCTGCGCCGACCCGCTCTACCGGCGCGCGGTCAAGGTGTCCATGGGTGCGGTGTTCGCCGTGCCGTATGCCCGGATGGCTGACTGGTACGGCGGCCTCGGGCAGTTGCGCACGGCCGGTTTCCGGCTGCTGGCGCTCACCCCGGACCAGTCAGCCACGCCGATCGGCGCCGCGCTGCCCGCCGGGGTGGGCGCGGCGGACCGGGTGGCGCTGCTACTCGGCTGCGAGGGCGACGGGCTGTCCGCCCGCTGGATGCGCGAGGCCGACGAGCCGATCTGCATCCCGATGAGCGCCTCGGCCATGGCCCTGGGCGTGGACTCGCTCAACGTGGTCGCGGCGGCCGCCGTCGCCTGCCACGCCCTGGCCGCGCACTAGCCAGGGCTGACCCGGGGCTGGCCAGGGCTGACCGGGGCCGGGCTACCGGCGGGTTTTCGACGCGGTGAAGTAGGCGCTCGAAACCCGCTGGTACAGCAGCACGATCGCGCCCAGCCCGATGAGCCAGATCAGGATCGTGATCAACCGGCTCAGGATCGGCTCCGCCTGCCGGAAACTGGTCAGTACGGACAGCGTGTCCAGCCCGAAGAACACCGTGGCGGTGATCCGGGCCCAGTTCTTCCCGGCCTTGTTGGCATACGCCATCCACAGCCACAGGCCGATTCCGATCAGGCCGAAGATGATGGCGACAGCCACCGCCGCGACCTCGGCCGAGTGCAGCTTGGTGGCCGTCAGCGAGGGATCGGCGTTATGTATCGCAGTCTTTAGGCTGCCAACCGTCAGCAGCGTGATGATGAGGCTGATCGCGCTCACCGCCGCGCCGGCATACATCAGCTTGACCGCCTGCAGCACGGGAGTGGGCGCCCCCGGGCGCTCCGGCTCCGGTTCCGCGGCTCCGCCGGTCGGATACGGCTGGTACGACATAGCTGCTCCCTAGTGAACTCAAGGTAAGTGTGCCGTGCGGCTCACCACGGATCACCGGGCCGGCGGCGGCAAGAGCATAGCGGCGCGGTTCACCGTTGCCTAGGCCGAACTGTGCCCGGTTTTAGGTGTCGGGATGCAGCAGCGCCCAGACCACCTTGCCGCCCTCATCGAGCAAGTGCCAGCCCCAGCGGACGCAGCACGATTCGACCACGTTCAGCCCGCGGCCGTTCTCGTCGCACAAGTCTGGATCGCGCAGCACTGGGATGCCGCTGCCGGGGTCGGTGACCATGCACATGACATACGGCGCCTGGCCGAGCAGCCGGAGCCGGATCGGGCACTCGCCCGCGTGCACCCGGGCCTGCGCCATGCCGTGCCGCAGCGCGTTGGTGACCAGTTCGGATACGACCAGCCCGGCCATGTCCATCAGGTCAGGGAGCCGCCACTCGAGGAGCACGTTGCGGGTGAAGTCCCGGCCCGTCTTGACCGCCTCGGGCACCGGGCGCAGGCCGCAGGTCGCCGACGGCTGGGTCGCGGCAAGCTCATCCAGGGCAGGCACCGGCGGGCGCAGTGGGCTCGCGTAGCGCATTCCGGTGGGCTCCCCGGGGGAGAGGAGCCACTCTTGGCCCACGCTAGTGACCTCCGTCGTGACTGGCGAGGCCGCCCGGTGTGCGGTCATCGGGTTCCCGTCCGTCTCCTGGCTCTATGTCGTGCGTGTGGCGCGCAAGCGCTATCATCCTCGATATACCTTGCATGCGCAAGGGCGGATGCACGTGCAGATGAAAGTGCCGATGGCGCGTGCGGGCCGTTAAGGAGGCCTCAAACGGGAGGAGCTGCTGACGGATTTCTGAGGTGAATCGCTGGGGGGTTGGAGTGATCTCAGTACAGCCGGGGAGCGGGCCAACGGTGCTCCGCATCCTTCTCGGCTCCCAGCTGCGGAGGCTGCGTGAGGCCAGGGGGATCACGCGCGAGGACGCCGGCTACGCCATCCGCGCATCCGGTTCCAAAATCAGCCGCATGGAACTCGGCAGGGTCAGCTTCAAGGAGCGCGACGTTGTCGATCTGCTGGAGATATACGGGGTCAACGATGAGACCGAGCGGGCCACCCTGGTGGCGCTGGCCAGGGAAGCGAATTCCCCGGGCTGGTGGCACAAGTATGGGGACGTGCTCCCGGACTGGTTCCAGGTCTATGTCGGCCTGGAAGAGGCCGCGGCTCTCATCAGGCTCTACGAAGTCCAGTTCGTCCCTGGACTGCTGCAGACGGCGGACTACGCCAGAGCAGTGGTCCGGTTGGGTCAGCCAGGAGCTTCTGCTGAGGAAATCGAGCGCCGGGTCAGCCTGCGCGTCGCCCGGCAGGAACTGCTGAGCAAGCCCGATGCACCGCGCTTGTGGGCGGTGGTGGATGAAGCCGCGCTGCGGCGGCCGATTGGGGGCAAGGAGGTGATGCGGGCGCAGCTCGAGCGGTTGATCGAGGTGACCAAGGAGCCCAACATCACGCTCCAAGTGGTCCCGTTCAGCTCTGGTGGCCACGCAGCCGAAGGCGGGGCTTTCACTATCCTTCGGTTCCCCGAGGTCAACCTGCCTGACGTGGTATACGTCGAACAGCTGACGAGCTCCCTTTACCTGGACAAACGCGACGACGTGGAACGCTACACCGAGGTGATGGAACGCCTCAGTGTCGAGAGCGAGTCGCCGGAACACACCACAGAAATCCTGAGCGGGATGCTTGAGGAAGTCGGATAGATGAACACATACAACGGAATGCCTGCCACCGACTTGGTTGATGCCTGCTGGCGCAAGAGCAGCATCAGCAACTCCCAGGGGACATGCGTCGAGGTGGCCCGGCTTAACGAGGGCGAGTTCGCGGTGCGTAATTCGCGTAATCCGGAGGGCCCCGCCCTTATCTACACCCGGGCCGAGATCGCCGCGCTCATCGAGGGCGTGAAGCTCGGCGAGTTCGACGACCTGCTGGTCTGAGACAGGCCAGCGACCTATATATATGAGCCTGCGCGGCCGTCCCGGGCCGCGATCAGCCGCCGAAAGCCCGTAGCCCTTAGCCACTGGCCGCCGTGTACCTGCGCGACACGGCGGCCAGTGCTTTGCCTGGATGGTCTTGCCCAGCCTGTCTCCCTGTCTCCGCCAGACCCGGCTCGCCACCACATGTACCGGTCTCGACCACCGATTCCCGGTCCCGATCACCGATTCCCGGTCCCGATCAGCGACAAACACCGACATAGCACGCGAAACGTGCGCCTATGTGGCTGAATTGTCCGGTTCAGGCGTACCGGGCGCGTGCCATGTGGGCGTTCGTCGCTGAATCTGGATGTTAGCTGAAACTAAACCCAAGATGAGCTGCGACTTACCTGGAAGGTAGCTGTGGAGCTGGTGCGGGTTGCCTGGGGCGGGCCGCGCAGCGGGCGGGCCAGCCGGGCCGCGCGGCTAGAGTCCTCACGTGACCCAGCTGCAGGAATCCAGCCTCAAGCCGCTGACCAGGCGGCTCATCGGCTGGGAGATCGTCGTTGTGTTCGGGGTGTCGCTGGGCGCGAGCGCGCTGTTCGCCATCATCAACCTGATCGGCTCGCTGACCGCGAACAAGTCGCTGGGCAAGCAGCAGGCCCTGCTGGTCGGCTCGCTCGCCCCCGGTCGGCCCTGGCTCGACCTGACCCTGCAGCTGGCCAACATCCTGACCACGCTGGTCCCGGTGGCCCTGGTGTTCTACCTGCTGGCCCGGGAAGGTGAGACGCCGTCCTCGGCGATGGGCCTGGACGCTAAGGAACCCGGCCGGGACCTGGCCAGGGGCGCGATCCTGGCCGCGCTGATCGGCGGCTCCGGGCTGGCCCTGTACCTGATCGCGTACAAGCTCGGCCTGGCGCTGAACGTGGTGCCGGAGAACCTGCCCGCCGTGTGGTGGCGGATCCCGGTGCTGATCCTGGACGCCGCGCAGAACGGCATCCTGGAAGAGATCCTGGTCATCGGCTACCTGCTGCGCCGCCTGGACCAGCTGGGCTGGGCGCCGGGCAAGGCGATCGCGGTGAGCGCGCTGCTGCGCGGGTCCTACCACCTCTACCAGGGCTTCGGCGGGTTCATCGGGAACGCCGTGATGGGTGTGATCTTCGCCCTGCTGTACCGCCGCTGGGGCCGGGTCACCCCGCTGATCATCGCGCACGCGCTGATCGACACCGGCGCGTTCGTCGGCTACGCGGCCCTGCACGGCCACGTCTCCTGGCTCCCGTAGCTCCCGCTATTCCATCAGCGCGGTGCATCGTGCCTCACCCGCGAGGCACAATGCACCGCGCTAACGTGCCAGCGGCCACAGGCGCGCCGGGTGCGCCGGGTACGCGGGGTGCGCCGGCCGCGCCGGGTACGCGGGGTGCGAGGGGGTGCGCCGACCGCGCCGGGTACGCGGGGTGCGCCGGGTGCGCGGGTGCGCCGGGTCAGGCGGGGGTGGCGAGGCCCTGGATGACGGCGGCGCCCGGCAGCTGACCCAGCACCGCGCCGGGCAGGACCAGCTTGGACCGCCGCACGCCGCTGCCGATCACCACCCGCGCCGTCCCCGCCACGGCCCCGTCAACCAGGACCGGCCAGGCCGCCGGCAGCCCGATCGGGGTGATGCCGCCGTACTCCATTCCGGTCTCGGCCACCGCCACGTCGCGCGGCGCGAACGAGGCCTTGCGTACGTCGAGCTCCCGCCGGGCCACGCCGTTCACGTCGGCCCGGGTGGTGGCCAGCACCATGCACGCGGCGAACCGGGTCTCCCCGCCGCGCCGCCCGCTGATCAGCACGCAGTTGGCCGACTCGGCCAGGCCCACGCCATACCGCTCGCAGAACGCGGCGGTGTCCGCCAGCTCCGGATCGATCTCCGCTACCGCCACCTGGTCAGCCAGGCCGTCCAGCGCGGCCAGCGCTGCGGCCACGGCCGGCGCGAGCAGGTCCGGCCGGTCGAGCGCGGGCACCGTTTCGAGCTCACCCATCTGTATCTGCACCCCGTTATCCTGCCACCATGCCCGCGCCCGCCCCGCCGCCCACCAGCCCCAGGGACAGTGCACCCGGCGAGCCTGCCCCAGCCTCCGGCGCGCGAGCCACCGCCGCCCCACCCTCCGGCGCGCCAGCCACCGCCGCCCCAGCCCCCGGCGCGCGAGCCACCGCCGCCCCAGCCCCCGGCGCGCGAGCCACCGCCGCCCCAGCCTCCGGCGCGCGAGCCACCAGCGCCCCAGCCTCCGCGGAGTCGGTCGCCGCACTGCACCAGGCCATGACCGCGGGCACGCTGACCTCCGCCGCGCTGACCGCCCGCTGCCTGGACCGGATCGCCGCGCTCAACCCGCGGTTGCGCGCGGTCATCACGGTCAGCCCGGAGGCCACCGCCGAGGCAGCCGCCCGTGATCAACGACGCGACGAGAACAGCGGCCCGCTGCACGGCATCCCGGTACTGATCAAAGACAACATCGCGGTGACCGGGCTGCCCGCCACGGCGGGCTCGCCCGCGCTGCTCGGCGCGGAGACCGGTGACGCCTTCCTGGTCGGCCGGCTGCGCGCGGCGGGCGCGGTCATCGTGGGCAAGGCGAACCTGTCCGAGTGGGCCAACTTCCGCTCGAGCCGGTCCAGCAGTGGCTGGAGCACGCTGGGCGGCCAGGCCGTCAACCCGCACGCCCTGGACCGCAACCCGTCCGGGTCGAGTTCCGGCTCCGCGGTGGCCGTGGCGGCCGGCCTGGTGCCGCTCGCGGTGGGCACCGAGACCGACGGCTCGATCGTCTGCCCGGCCAGCGCGTGCGGCGTGGTCGGCATCAAACCCACCCTGGGCCTGGTCAGCCGGCACGGGATCGTGCCGATATCGGCGGAGCAGGACACCGCGGGCCCGATGGCCCGCACCGTGGCCGACGCGGCCGCGCTGCTGAGCGCGCTGGCCGCGGCCGACGCCGCCGACCCGGCCACCGCGCAGGCGGCCGTCCAGCGCACCGACTACACCGCGTGCCTGGACCCCGGCGCGCTGGATGGCGCCCGGCTCGGCGTGTGGCGGGCGGGCTGCCGCGAGGCGGGCCAGGCCACGCTGGCCGTGCTCGACGCCGCCGTCGCCCTGCTCCGCCGGCACGGCGCGACCGTGCTGGACCCGGTGGACCTGCCCGGCGCCGCCGACGTGGAGGAGCCCGAGTTCGCCGCGCTGCTGCACGAGTTCAAGCGCGACCTCAACCGCTACCTGCCCACCCTGCCCAGCCCGCGGCCGCGCTCCTTGGCCGAGCTCATCGACTACAACCTGCATAACGCCCACGAGGTGCTGGTCCACTTCGGCCAGGAACTGTTCGAGCAGGCCGAGGCGACCAGCGGGGACCCGGCCGACCCGGCGGCGCTGGCGGCACGGGCGGCGGCGGGCGCGCGGGCCCGGGCGGCGCTGGACGGCCCGCTCGCCGCGCACCGGCTGGACGCGATCGTGACGCTGACCGCCAACCCGGCCTGGCTGACCGACCACGTGCTCGGCGATCATGACGTGTTCCACACCTCCAGCCCGTCCGCGGTGGCCGGCTACCCGGCGATCAGCGTGCCGGCCGGTCAGGTGCACGGGCTGCCGGTCGGCCTCTCCTTCCTCGGCCCGGCCTGGAGCGAGCCCCGGCTGATCGGTCTGGCCGCCGCGTTCGAGCAGGCGCGGTCCGCGCTGCGCCACCCGGAGCTGACGGCGGACGTTCAAGGTGCTGGGGTCGGCGAGGCCGCCCGGGCACAGCGATAACCTGCGCTCATGGATTCCTGGCGTGCCGCGAACGTTCCTCAGCTGCCGGGGCGGGGCCCCGCGACCCTGCTCACCAACACCCCGACCGGACAGCTGACGACGGCCGCGGCCGGCCCGGCCGCCACCTTGTATGCCTGCGGGATCACACCATACGACGCCACGCACATCGGGCACGCCGCCACGTTCCTGGCCTGGGACCTGCTGGTGCGGGCCTGGCGCGACGCCGGCTACCAGGTGACCTACGTGCAGAACGTGACCGACGTGGACGACCCGCTGCTGGAGCGCGCGGACCGGGACGGCGAGGACTGGCGGGTGCTGGCCGACCGGGAGATCGACCGGTACCGCGCAGACATGACCGCGCTCCGGGTGCTGCCCCCGGACCGGCTGGTCGGCGCGGTTGAAGCGCTCAACATCATCGAGCCGTTCGCGGGCCGGCTGGCCGACCGGGGCGCGGTCTACGACGTCGACGCGGACGAGTATTACTCCCGGGCCTGCGACGACCGGTTCGGCTCGGTGTCCGGGCTGGGGCCCGCCGACATGCTGGAACTGTTCGCCGAGCGCGGCGGTGACCCGGCGCGGCCGGGCAAGAAGGACGCGCTCGACCCGCTGGTCTGGCTGGCCGCCCGGCCGGGGGAACCGTCCTGGCCAGCCCGGTTCGGCCGGGGCCGGCCCGGCTGGCACGTGGAGTGCGCCGCCATCGCCACGCACTATCTGGGCACGGCGTTCGACGTGCAGGCCGGCGGCACCGACCTGATCTTCCCGCACCACGAGATGAGCGCGTCCCACGCCCGGGTCGCGCTGGAGCCGGATGCGTTCGCCCGGATCTACGCGCACGCCGGCATGGTCCGGCTGGACGGCGAGAAGATGTCCAAGTCCCTGGGCAACCTGGTGTTCGTGTCCGGGCTGCTGGCCGAGGGGGCCGACCCGATGGCGATCCGGCTGGCCATCCTGGCGCACCACTACCGGCCGGACTGGGACTGGACCGCGGCCGGCCTGGCCGCGGCCACCGACCGGCTGGCCCGCTGGCGCGCGGCGGTGCGCTCCGCCGCCGCGGCTGATCCGGCGCCGCCCGGCGAGGAGGTGCTGGCCGAGGTGCGCGAGCGGCTCGCCGACGACCTGGACGCCCCGGGCGCCCTGGCCGCTGTGGACCGCTGGGCCGACGCGGTACTCAACGGCGAACCCGGCACCGCCGACCCAGTCACCGCGGCCCACCTGGTCCGGGACACCGTAGACGCCCTCCTAGGCGTCGCGCTGTAGCACCCCGCCGTCACCGCCCGGCAGCTGCCGCCCCGCCGCTACGCGCCCTGGCTCTGGCACCCCGCCGCCACCGCCCGGCAGCTGCCGCCCCGCCGCTACGCGCCCTGGCTCTGGCACCCCGCCGTCACCGCCGGGGCTCTGACGCCCCCCGCCGCTACCGCCCCGCCGCTACCGCCCCGCCGCTACCGCCCCGGCTCTGACGCCCGCCGCTTCGTGATCAACCGATTGGTGTTGCCAGAGCAGCAGTAATCGGTTGATCACCATCTGGTGGCCCGCGGAGGAGCGACTGGAGGCACTGGCGACGGTGCGGGGGGTGGCTGGCGGGACTGGCGGGGCGGGTGTGACGTGGCGCAGCGGCACGGGGCTTGCGGCGGCCGACGGCAGCGATATCGTGATATCGAAAAGCGATATCGCCGGATCCCGGAGCCGACCATGACCGACCCCACAGAACCCGCCGAGCCCGCAGGCCCCGCTGAGCCCACGGGTCCCGCCGACCCCACAGGTTCCGCCGACCCCACAGGTTCCGCCGAGCCCGCAGGTCCCGCAGCACCCGCAGGCCCCGCCGAGCCCGCAGGCCCCGCCGAGCCGACAGGTTCCGCCGAGCCGACAGGTTCCGCCGAGCCGACGGGTCCCGCCGAGCCGACGGGACCCGCCGAGCCGACGGGACCCGCCGACCCCACAGGTCCCGCAGGCCCCGCCGAGCCCACGGGTTCCGCCGAGCCCACGGGTTCCGCCGAGCCCATAGGTTCCGCCGAGCCCGCGGGTCCTGGTGAGCGCGCAGGGACGCCGGAAGCGGCGGCGGCTGGGCTCGGCTACTCCTCGATGGACGCGGCCGGGCTGCTGGTCCAGGCGCTGGCCCAGCTGCCGGCCGCCGACCGGGACAGGGTGTACACGTGGCTGCTCGGCACCAGCCTGCAGCTTCAGGGCGGCGTGGCCGGCTCGCTCACCGGGCAGATCACCCGGGTCGCCCGGGCGATGCGGGCGGACGTGCCGGCCGCCCGGCAGCAGGACTTCGCCGAGGCCGAAGCCGAAGTGGTACGCGGCCTGTTCCGCAGCCCGGGATCACAGGCCCAGCAGATGGTCCCGGTCCGGTTCTCCGCAGAGCAGCACGCGCGGCTGCGGGCCTGGTGCACCGAGCACGGCTTCTCCATGGCCACGGTGATCCGCGGCCTGGTGGACCGGTTCCTGGACGGCCAGCAGGCCGCGGCGGGCTGACCGCCGGGTCAGCTCAGCAGCGCGATCTCCACCCGGCGCAGCACCCGCTTCGCCGGATCCAGCTGCACGGCCAGGCTCAGCCGGGCGTGCTCGCCGACCAGTTCGACCGTCACCGAGTTCTGCCCATCCCCACTACTGAACGCCCCTGCCCGGCACTCACCTGCCCAGGCCCCGGCCATCCGCAGCCGGCGAACCAGCACGGCGGTGTCCATCAACCCGGACACCGGGAGGTCGGCGGGCCAGTGCGGGGCACCGGCGTTGAGCAGGGAAATGAGCGCCTGGGTGTGGAGCCAGAGCGGGGAGTCCCAGGCCGGCGGGACGGCCAGGGAAAGCGACTGGACGCGCGGCGGGTCTTCCGGGGTCAGCTTGATCTCCACCGCCGCGTCGCCGCGCTGGCCGTGCAGCCACCAGCGCAGCTGGGCGGGGGAGTCGGACTCGGCCGGGCGGCCGGCGCGGCCGCCGGGCGGCCCGAGCCGCTGCCAGGTCAGCGCGGCCTTCTCCCGGCGGATCGGGTAGGGCTCGTCCTGGGCCACGTTCGGCGTGAAGATCCGGTCCGCCGCGGCGTCGTCCCAGGACCGGAGCAGCTCGTCCACCGTCTGCTGGGCCTGCCGGGTCTCCGGCCACGGGGCGCCGGGCGCGGGCACCAGGCCACGGATCCGCGGCTGGCCGGCCGACGCCGCCGGGCCGGCCCGCAGCAGCCCGTCCAGCAGCCGCCCGGCCAGCGAGTGCGCGCCCGCGTAGGTGCTGTTGGCCAGCACGACCACGGCCAGCCCGGAGGCTGGGTGCCAGCGCATGTGACTGCCGAAGCCGGGGTAGCCGCCGCCGTGGAAGACCAGCCGGCCCCAGGCCGGGTCCTCCTCGACGAACAGCCCGAAGCCGTAGCTGAGCTGGCTGCCCCCGCCGGCCCCGCCGGGCAGCGGGAGCGCCGGGTAGGGCGGCACGGTGACCTGGGGCAGCTGCATCTCGCGCCGGCTGGCCCGGCGCAGCGGGTGCGGCCCGCCGGTCTCTTCGGCGCCGGCCGGGAACCCGGCGGCCAGCCCGGTCACCCAGCGGGCCAGGTCACGCACGCAGCTGAACACCCCGCCCATGGGCGCGAACGCGCCGTTGCCGTCCGGCACCAGCTCGGCCCAGCCGGCCGCGCCGCGCTGGTACCCGCGGGCCAGCCCGCCCGGCTCGAAGTCGGCCAGCTCGTACCCGGTCCGGTCCAGGCCCAGCGGGCCGAGCAGCCGGGTGGCCACGAACTCCTGGTAGCTGCTGCCCGCGGCCGCCGCGATCACCCGGCCGAGCAGCGCGTAACCCAGGTTGGAGTACTCGAAGCAGGTGCCCGGGGCCCACGCCTGGCGCACCCCGCGGCGGAGCAGCGCGGCGAACTCGGGCAGCGGCAGGCCCTGCTGCCGGTCCCCCCACGGGTCGTCGGTCGGAAAGCCTCCGGTCATCGTCAGCAGGTGCCGCACGGTGATGTCCGGCGCGTCCGCGCTGACCTGGCGCAGCCCGCGCAGCTCCGGCACCAGCCCGGCCACCGCGTCATCCAGCCGGAGGGCGCCGTCATCGCGCAGCGCGAGCACGGCAGCGGCGGTGAAGCTCTTGGTCATCGAGGCGATGCGGAACACCGTGCCCGCGTCCGGCGGCGGCCCGTCCAGCCAGCGCTGGCCGTACCCGCCGGTGTGCACCAGGGCGCCGCCGGCCACGATCCCGTACGCCACCCCGGGCGCGCCGCCGCTCCGCTGAAAGTCCGCGACCAGCTCATCCGCGGCACTGACCACGGCCGGTGGCAGGTGTTCGTTCACACGGTGACGGTAGCGGAATAGCGTCCGGCGACCAGGGGTTCCCCCCGCATGGGGACAGCGTTGTCCGGGCGCCGGGCCAACTGGGCAGGCAATATTGTCTACCGGGCCAGTGAGCTGGCCCAGCCCGCCGATCTAGCCGGGCTGCAGGCCGTGGTGCGGGAGCATCCGCAGGTGCATGCGGTGGGCGCCGGTCACTCGTTCAACCGGATCGCCGACACGCCGGGCGTGCTCGTTTCGCTGGACGGGCTGCCCACCGAGATCAGCATCGACCCGGACCGGGCCGCGGTGACGGTACCCGGCGGGCTGACCTATCAGGACCTGGCCCCGCGGCTGACCGCGGCGGGCTGGGCGCTGCGCACCCTGGCGTCGCTGCCCCAGCTGACCGTGGCGGGCGCGTGCGCCACCGCGACTCACGGCTCCGGCGACGGAAACGGCAACCTGGCCACCGCGGTGTCCGGGATGCAGCTGGTCACCGCGGACGGCGGGCTGCGCACGCTGCGCCGGGAGGCCGACGGCGAGCGGTTCCGCGGCGCCGTGGTCGGGCTGGGCGCACTAGGCGTGGTGGCCACGCTGACCCTGGACCTGGTGCCCGTGTTCGAGATCCGCCAGTACGTGTACCAGGGACTGCCCGCCGCCATGCTCGGCAGCCACTTCGACGAGATCTTCGGGAGCGGCTACAGCGTCAGCGTGTTCACCGACTGGCAGGGCACCCGGCACCGCCAGGTCTGGGTCAAGCAGTGCGTCGGCCTGGACGATTCCTGGCGGCCGGAGCCCCGGTGGATGGACGCCACGCTCGCCGACCGGCCGCTGCACCCGATCCCCGGCCAGCCCGCCAGGTACGCCACCGAGCAGCTCGGCGTGCCCGGGCCCTGGCATGACCGGCTGCCGCATTTCCGCGCCGAGGCCACCCCGAGCAGTGGACAGGAGCTGCAGTCCGAGTACCTGCTGCCCCGGCAGCGCGCGGCCGGCGCGTTCGACGTGCTGGCCAGCCTGGCCGGCGTGCTGGCGCCGGTGCTGCAGATCTGCGAAATCCGCACGGTGGCCCCGGACGACCTGTGGCTCAGCCCGAGCTACCAGCAGGACACGGTGGCGCTGCACTTCACCTGGATCAAGGACACCGGCGCGGTGCTGCCGGTCATCGCCGCCATCGAGCACCTGCTCGCCCCGCTGGGCGCCCGGCCGCACTGGGCCAAGCTGTTCACCGTGCCGCCGCACGCGGTGCGCGCGCTCTATCCCCGGTCAGCCGACTTTCAGCAGTTGCTGGGTGAGGCTGACCCGGGCGGGAAGTTCCGCAACAGCTTCGTCGCCAAGTACTTCCCGGTGCGGCCCTGACGGCGCCGGGCCGGGTACCGGGTTTACTTGCTGGGCTGCGGCACGTGGCAGTTGACCTTGGGATTAACTCCCACGTAGTTGAGCGGGCCGGCCAGAATCGTCACGACAATCGTGCTGGCCTTGGTGCAGCTCGAAATCGAACCGCTGTAGTAGTGCCGCTGCGCCCCGGCGATGGCACCGATTATCAGCCAGATCACCAGAATGGCCGATCCTATCCGCACGGTTTACCTCCGGGGGGCGAGACCGGCTGGAGCGCCCGCTGCGCTCGCCAGCCCGGCTGCCGGGTCAGCTTATCCCGGCACGGTGACATTCCGGCTATTCTGTGATCATTTCGTTTCCATCGGACGGCCGGGAGTGACCGGCGGGCGTCTGTCAAGACCATGATTCCGCGCCGTGCATGCGCCGGCACAAAAGTGGCGGGTTAGCGCGGCGCAAACCCCTTACCATTACCCCCAGCTGGCAATTTATCCACAGAACGTAATTCCAGGCTGGCCCGCCTTCCGGTGCCCGGGCGACCGTGGGCAGCATGAATAACACCCCCGTCGCCCCCGGCCCCGGTGAGTTCTCCCGGCCGCCCCGGGTTCGCGTCAGCTCGCCCGGCGACATCCTCGCCGTCGTGCCGCACCTGCTCGGCTTCCATCCCGCTCGCAGCCTGGTGGTGGTCGGCGCCGGCCGGCCACCGCAGCGGGTCGAACTCGCCTTCCGCTACGACCTGCCTGACCCGCCCGACGCCGCGACCGCGACCGGGATCGCCGGGCATGCCGCCGCCGTGCTCGAACAGCGCGCGCTGCACACCGTGATCGGCATCGGCTACGGCCCGGGCACGCTGGTCACCCCGGTGGCCGACGCGTTCGGCGCGGCGGTCCGCGAGCGCGGCTTACGGCTGCACGAGCTGATGCGGGTCGAAGGCGGCCGGTACTGGTCCTACCTCTGCGCCAACCCAGACTGCTGCCCGCCCGAAGGGGTGCGCTTCGACGTCCAGGCCAGCGCGGCGGCCGCCGCCATGACGGTGGCCGGTCTGGTCGCCTACCCCGACCGGGCGGCGCTGGCGGGCACCCTGGCCCCGGTCACCGGCGCGGCCGCCCAGGCTATGGAGCGGGCCACCACCCGGGCCCGGGCCCGCGCGGCCAAGCTGGTCAGCCTCGGCGCCCGCGGCGGCCTGGACCCGGCGACCAGGCTGCTCGCGGAGGCCGGGCGGCGGGCCGTGCGGGACGCCATCGCCAGCTACCGGGCCGGCCGGCCGATCACCGCGGCCGATCCGGTGGCCTGGCTGTCGGTGGCGCTGGCCCACCTGCCGGTCCGGGACGACGCCTGGGCACGGATGGACCCCGGGCACCGGGACGCGCACCTGCGGCTGTGGTCCGACGTGGTGCGCCGGGCCCGGCCGGCCTACCTGGCGGCGCCCGCGTCCCTGCTGGCGTTCACCGCCTGGCAGTCCGGCGAGGGGGCGCTGGCCAACATCGCGATCGATCGCGCGCTGGCCGCGGATCCCGGCTACTCACTGGCCCACCTGCTACGGGACATCCTCGACGCGGGCGTGCCGCCGTCCGAGGCCCGGCTGCCGATGACTCCGGAGCAGGTCGCGGACAGCTATACGGTGGCTGAGGCGGCGCCGCGGCCGCCGGGCCGCAAGCGGCGGCGCGGCGGCGCGGGCGCGGCGGGCTGACCTGCCCGGGGCTCGCCGCCGGGGCCAGGTTCCGGACGTCCGGACCTGGGTACATCCGAGGGCAAACCGGGATCTACCGCGCGGTAAACTTCCGTGGCCGCTGGCCGGCCCGGTCTGGAACTTGCCCTGATGGGGCTCGTGCGTCCATCCTCTCCCCGAGGCCGGATCTGGCCTTGGGCGAACGGAGGCGGAGTGACTCAGCTGGGCGAACGTGAGCGGGAGCCCGCCGCGCGGCAGGCGCATGCCGCGGCGGTGGCCACCCTGCGGCAGGCCTACGCGGCCATCCCCCCGGGCAGCACAGTCCGGCTGGCCAAGCGCACCTCGAACCTGTTCCGGTTCCGCGACGCCGGCCCGACGGCCGGGCTGGATGTGTCCGCCTTCGGCCAGGTCATCTGCGTCGACCCGGACACCAGGACGGCCCAGGTGGGCGGCATGACCAGCTACGAGGATCTGGCCGACGCCACGCTGCGGCACGGCCTGATGCCGCTCGTGGTGCCCCAGCTCAAGACGATCACCCTGGGCGGCGCGGTGTCCGGCCTGGGCATCGAGTTCGACCTCGCTGCGCAGCGGCCTGCCGCACGAGTCGGTGCTGGCCATGGAGATCCTCACCGGGGACGGTCAGGTGGTGACGGCCACCGCGGACAACGAGCACGCCGACCTGTTCCGCGGCTTCCCCAACTCCTACGGCACGCTGGGCTACGCGCTGTCGCTGACCATCGAGCTGGCGCCGGTGCAGCCGTTCGTGCACCTGCGGCACTTCCGGTTCGCCGACCCCGAGTCGTGCTTGGCCGCGATCGCGCAGATCGCCGCGGACGGCAGCTACCAGGGGCACCGGGCCGACTTCGTGGACGGCGTGATGTTCAGCCTGACCGAGCTGTACCTCACCGTGGGGGCGTTCAGCGAGGTGGCGCCCTGGCACAGCGACTACACCGGCAGCCAGATCTTCTACCAGTCGCTGCGCGGGCCGCGGGAGGACTTCCTCACCATCCGCGACTACCTGTGGCGCTGGGACACCGACTGGTTCTGGTGCTCCCGGCCGTTCGGCGTGCAGAACCCGGTGATCCGCCGGCTCTGGCCGCGCCGCTACCGGCGGTCGGACGTGTACCGGTCGCTGGTCGCCTTCGACCGGCGGCACGGCCTGTCCGCCGTGCTGACCGCGCGCCGCGGGCGGCCGCCGCAGGAGTCGGTCATCCAGGACGTCGAGGTCCCGGTCGGCCGGGGCGCCGAGTTCCTCCGCTTCTTCGCCGCCGAGGTGGGCATGGCCCCGGTCTGGCTGTGCCCGCTGCGGCTGCGCAGTCCGGCGGCCTGGCCGCTGTACCCGCTGGCGCCGGATGAGGTGTACGTGAATTTCGGCTTCTGGGGCATGGTCGCGCTGCCGCCGGGCCGCGCCGACGGCTACCACAACCGGCTCATCGAGGAGAAGGTGGCGGCCCTGGACGGGTCGAAGGGCCTGTACTCGACCTCGTTCTACCCGCGCGAGCAGTTCTGGGCGACCTACAACGGGCCCGCCTACACGGCGCTCAAGAGCCGGTACGACGCGGACGGGAGGCTGGCCGGGCTGTACGAGAAGTGCGTGCGCGGCCAGTAAAGCGGTCAGTAGGGCAGTCAGGGGCAGATCAGTAGGGCAGTCAGGGGCAGAAGGGAAAGCGAACATGGCGCTAGCCGACGTCTTCGAGCGCATCGCGGGGCCGGATGCCCCGGTGGAGTTCCGGGCCTACGACGGGAGCCGTGCGGGCATCCCGGACGCCCCGGTCCAGATCACCGTGAAGTCCCCGGTGGCGGTGTCCTACCTGGCCCAGGCACCCGGCACGCTGGGGCTGGCCCGGGCCTTCGTGTCCGGGCACCTGGACGTCGAGGGGGACATGTACACCGCGCTGCGGCGGATGGTTCAGGCCCAGGAGGGCAGCCTGTCCACCGCCGGGAAGCTCCAGTTGCTCCGCGAGCTGGGCGGGCCCAAGCTGCTGCTGCCCCGGATCCCGCCGCCGCCGCAGGAGGTCCGGATCAACCGCCGCTGGCTGGGCGGCAAGCGGCACTCCAAGCAGCGGGACGCCTCGGCCATCTCGCACCACTACGACGTGTCCAACGCGTTCTACGAGTGGGTGCTCGGGCCGTCCATGGCCTACACCTGCGCCTGCTACCCCCAGCCGGACGCCACCCTGGAGGAAGCCCAGGCGTACAAGCACGACCTGGTGGCCCGGAAGCTGGGCCTGCGGTCCGGGATGCGCCTGCTCGACGTGGGCTGCGGCTGGGGCGGCATGGTCCGGCACGCGGCCCGGGAGTACGGGGTCAAGGCGCTCGGCGTCACGCTGTCCGCGCAGCAGGCGGCATGGGCCCAGCAGGCCATCGAGGACCAGGGCCTGGCCGGGCTGGCCGAGGTGCGGCATCTCGACTACCGGGACGTGACCGAGGGCGATTTCGACGCGGTCAGCTCGATCGGGCTGACCGAGCACATCGGCAAGGCGCAGCTGCCCGGGTACTTCTCGTTCCTGTACGGCAAGCTCCGGCCGGAGGGCCGGATGCTCAACCACTGCATCACCCGGCCGGACGACACCCGCCCGGCCCGGGTGGCCGGCGGGTTCATCAACCGGTACGTGTTCCCGGACGGGGAGCTGGAAGGGCCCGGCTTCCTGCTGTCGCTAATGAACAACTCGGGGTTCGAGGTCCGGCATGAGGAGAACCTGCGCGAGCATTACGCGCTGACCCTGGCCGGCTGGTGCGCCAACCTGGACGCGCACTGGGACGAGGCGGTCGCCGAGGTGGGCGAGTCCACCGCGCGGGTGTGGCGGCTGTACATGGCCGGCTCCCGGCTCGGCTTCGAGCGCAACGTGGTGCAGCTGCACCAGATCCTGGGCGTCAAGCTGAGCGCGGACGGACAGGCAGGCATGCCGCTCCGGCCGGACTGGGAGACGGCCGCGACGTCAGACCCGGCACTCGCCTGACCTGACCTGACGCGGGTGTCGGGCCGCGCGACGCTGACGTCAGTGTCGGGTCAGTCGCGAGCTTCGCGGGCCGGATAGACCACAATGGCGGCATGGACGCAGCGCAGCCCGGACCTGGCCACCGCCGGCGGGACATCGTCGTCCTCGGCTCGACCGGGTCGATCGGCACCCAGGCGGCGGACATCATCCGGCGCAACCCGGGCACGTTCCGGCTGGTCGGGCTGGCCGCCGGCGGCGGGAACCCGGGCCTGCTGGCCGATCAGGCCATCGAGTTCGGCGCCGAGGTGGTCGCGGTGGCCAGCGAGGGCGCCGTGGACGCGGTCCGCGACGCGCTGCGCGCCGCGGCCACCACGGCGGCCGTCACCCGGCCGCTGCCCAAGCTGCTGGCCGGCCCGGCCGCGGTCGCCGAGGCCGCCGCCTGGCCCTGCGACGTAGTGCTGAACGGGGTGACCGGCTCGGTCGGCCTGACCGCCACGCTGGCCGCCCTGGACGCGGGCCGGGTGCTGGCCCTGGCCAACAAGGAGTCCCTGATCACCGGCGGCCCGCTGGTGGCCAGCCGGGCCGCGCCGGGGCAGATCGTGCCCGTCGACTCCGAGCATTCGGCCATCGCCCAGTGCCTGCGCGGCGGCAGTGCGGGCGAGGTGGCCCGGCTGGTGCTGACGGCCAGCGGCGGCCCCTTCTTCGGCCGCAGCCGGGCCGACCTGGCCGACGTCACCCCGGACCAGGCGCTGGCCCACCCGAACTGGGACATGGGCCCGGTGGTCACGATCAACTCGGCCACGCTGGTGAACAAGGGCCTGGAACTGATCGAGGCGCACCTGCTGTTCGGCATCGGCTTCGACCGGATCGAGGTGGTGGTGCACCGGCAATCGGTGATCCACTCGATGGTCGAGTTCACCGACGGCGCGACCATCGCCCAGGCCAGCCCGCCGGACATGCGGATCCCGATCGCGCTGGGCCTGGCCTGGCCGGACCGGGTGCCCGGGGCAGGACCGGCCATCGACTGGACTCGCACGCACAGCTGGACGTTCCAGCCGCTGGACGAGGAGGCGTTCCCGGCCGTCGCGCTAGCCCGCGAGGCGGGCCGCACCGGTGGCACCGCGCCCGCCGTGTACAACGCGGCCAACGAGGTCTGCGTCGCGGCATTCCGGGCCGGCCGGATCGGCTTCCTGCGAATTGTGGATACGGTGGCCCAGGTAGTCTCGGAGCATCAGAGCACGGCCCGGGACGCGGTAACCCTGGACGACGTGCTCGCGGCGGACCGCTGGGCCCGGGTCCGCGCGCAAGAACTGACTGGCGCGGGATCGGACAGCGTGCGTGCCGCACGAAACGGGGCACGCGGGGAGGGAGAGTCGGCCGGATGACGCTGCTCGGCTGGATCATCTTCCTGTTCGCGCTGCTGTTCTCGATCATGCTGCACGAGTTCGGCCACTTCGTGACCGCGAAGAAGTTCCACATGAAGGTCACCCAGTTCTTCGTGGGCTTCGGGCAGACCCTGTGGTCAACGGTCCGCGGGGAGACCGAATACGGGATCAAGGCGCTGCCGGCCGGCGGCTTCGTCAAGATCGTCGGGATGACCGCGCTGGAGGATGTAGACCCGGCGGACGAGGCGCGGTCGTTCCGCCGCCAGCCCGGCTGGCAGCGGATGATCGTGCTTGCCGCCGGGTCGTTCATGCACTTCCTGCTGGCCTTCGTGCTGCTGTTCATCCTGGCCGTGGGCATTGGCCAGGCGATGAACAGCTCGTCGGCCACGATCGGGGCCATCGAGCCGTGCGTGCCGAAAAGCGACACGGCCGTCACCTGCGCCAAGACCGACCCGGCATCGCCCGCGGTCAAGTCCGGCTTGCGCACCGGTGACAAGATCATCGCGCTGGCGGGCCACCCGGTGCACAACTGGAACCAGCTGGGCGCGGCGATCCGCGCCCAGCCCGCGGGCACCCCGGTAACGGTCACCGTGCTGCGCGACGGGCACCGGCTGACGCTGCACCCCGCACTGGCCACCATCCACGGCCGCAAGGGCTCCTACCTCGGTATCTCACCCGTGATCGTGTACCCGACGGTGGGCCCGGTCAGCGCGGTCCGGTACGCGGGCTCGGAGTTCGGCCAGGTCGTGACCGGCTCCGTGGCGGCCC
Source organism: uncultured Actinomycetes bacterium (assembly GCA_963717125.1). Lineage (GTDB taxonomy): Bacteria > Actinomycetota > Actinomycetes > Streptosporangiales > Streptosporangiaceae > RYN-230. The sequence continues at coordinate 369,139 of CAVQVG010000013.1, read as the reverse complement.
TGGGCGACATCCCGAAGGCCATCCCGGACCTGTTCGCGAAGGACCGGAGCAGTACCGCGGGCGGCAACGTGACCAGCGTGGTGGGCGCGGGGGAGTACACCGGTGAGGCGTTCGCGGCCCCGGTGGGCTGGCAGGCCAAGGTGACCGTGGTGCTGCTCATCATCATCTCGCTGAACATCTTCGTCGGCCTGTTCAACCTGCTGCCGCTGCTCCCGCTGGACGGCGGGCACCTGGCCGTGGTCATCTACGAGAGCATCCGGTCCGCGATCGCCCGGGTGCTGCGCAGGCCAGATCCGGGCCTGGTGGACATGCGCAAGCTGCTCCCGGTCAGCGTGGGAGTGTTCGCCCTGCTGGTCGGCTTCGCCCTGCTGCTCATCCTGGCCGACCTCGTTAATCCGGTACACATACCTCAATAGGGGATACACACCATGTCGGTTGATCTTGGCATGCCGCAGCCCGCCGCCGAGCCGCTCGCCCTGCGGCGCAAGTCGCGTCAGATCATCGTGGGCAAGGGGAAGCACGCCGTCCCGGTCGGCGGCGGCGCGCCGGTGTCGGTGCAGTCGATGACCACCACGGTGACCGCCGACGTCAACGCCACCCTGCAGCAGATCGCCGAGCTCACCGCCTCGGGCTGCCAGATCGTCCGGGTGGCGGTGCCGTCCCAGGACGACGCGGACGCGCTGCCGGAGATTGCCCGCAAGTCGCAGATCCCGGTCATCGCCGACATCCACTTCCAGCCCAAGTACGTGTTCGCCGCCATCGACGCCGGCTGCGGCGCGGTCCGCGTCAACCCGGGCAACATCAAGGCGTTCGACGGCAAGGTGGCCGAGATCGCCCGGGCCGCCAAGGACGCCGGCACGCCGATCCGGATCGGCGTCAACGCGGGTTCGCTGGACAAGCGGCTGCTGGCCAAGCACGGCCGGGCCACCGCGGCGGCGCTGGTCGAGTCCGCGCTGTGGGAGTGTTCGCTGTTCGAGGAGCACGGCTTCACCGACCTGAAGATCTCGGTCAAGCACCACGACCCGGTGGTGATGATCTCCGCCTACCGGCAGCTGGCCCAGGCCTGTGACTACCCGCTGCATCTGGGGGTCACCGAAGCCGGCCCGGCCTTCCAGGGCACGGTCAAGTCCGCGGCCGCGTTCGGTGCGCTGCTCGCCGAGGGGATCGGCGACACCATCCGGGTGTCGCTGTCCGCGCCGCCGGTCGAGGAGGTCAAGGTGGGCGCCGCGATCCTGGAGTCGCTGGGTCTGCGCGACCGCGGCCTGGAGATCGTGTCCTGCCCGTCCTGCGGCCGGGCCCAGGTGGACGTGTACACGCTGGCCGACCAGGTCACCGCCGGCCTGGAGGGCCTCGATGTGCCGCTCCGGGTGGCCGTGATGGGCTGCGTGGTCAACGGGCCCGGCGAGGCCAGGGAGGCCGACCTGGGCGTCGCCTCCGGCAACGGCAAGGGCCAGATCTTCGTCAAGGGCGAGGTCATCAAGACCGTGCCCGAGTCGCAGATCGTGGAGACGCTGATCGAGGAGGCCATGAAGCTGGCCGAGGCGATGGACGGCGACGCGCCGCCCGCCGCCCCCGAGGTGAGCGTCAGCTAGGGACGGCCTCCTGGCCGCGGCCTAGGGACCGACTGCCGGCTGGATCAGCTCGGCGGCCCGCTCGGCGATGGCCAGCACGGTCGCGTTGGGGTGGGCGTTCGGGATCGTGGGCATCACCGACGCGTCGGCCACCCGCAGCCCCGCCAGTCCGTGTACCCGCAGGTCCGGGTCCACCACCGCGGCGGCGTCACGGCCTATCCGGCACGTACCGGCCGGGTGGTAGTAGCTGCCCACGCCGCGCCGGATGTAGTGCCGCAGACCGGCGCGGCTGCGCACGTCCGGGCCAGGCCATACCTCGGCCCGGGTCAGCGCGGCCAGCCCGGCGCTGGCCGCGGCCTGGCGGACCAGCCGCACGCCCGCTTCCAGCCGGTCCAGGTCGCGGCCATCGGCCAGCAGGCCCGGGTCGATCAGCGGGCGGGCGTCCGGCGCCGGGTCGGCCAGCCGCACCGAGCCCCGGCTGGCGGGCCGGGTCACGGCGGCCACCAGGGCGTACCCGGCCTCGGGCGGCTCGCAGCCGTCCGGCGCCAGCGGCAGCAGGATCGGGAACAGGTGCAGGTCCGGGCAGTCGCCGCCCAGCCCGCCGCGCCCGCCCAGCCCGCCGCGCCCGCCCAGCCCGCTGCGCAGGGCGGCGTACGCCTCGCCGTGGTTGTACCGGCTGGCGGCCAGCGGCGCCTGGGTGGCGTAGGACAGCAGGATGATCGGGTGGTCCTGCAGGTTGGCGCCCACCCCGGGCAGGTCGGCCACCGGGTCGATGCCCAGCGCACGCACCTGGCTGGCCGGGCCGATGCCGGACCGCAGCAGCAGCTGCGCCGAGCCGATCGCCCCGGCGCACAGGATCACCTCGCCGCTGGCCGCCGCGTCGGACGGCCTCCCGGCCCGCAGGTAGCTCACGCCGGTACACCGGGTTCCGCGCAGCCGCAGCCCGGTGACCAGGCAATCGGTCTGCACCACCAGGTTCGGCCGGTGCAGCGCCGGCCGCAGGTACGCATCGGCCGAGCTGACCCGCTCCCCGCCGGCGATGGCCAGGTCGACCCAGGCCACGCCCTCCTGCCGCTGGCCGCTGAGATCCTCGGTGACCGGGCAGCCCAGCTCGGTCAGCGCGGCGACGAACGCCTGCGCGACCGGATGCCGGTCGGCCGCCGGGCTGACCCGTAACGGGCCGTCCGTGCCGCGCAGCGCCGGGTCCCGCCCGTCGGCCCGTTCGCTGCGCCGGAAGTACGGCAGCAGGCCGGCGAAATCCCAGCCGTCCGCGCCGTCCGCCGCCCAACCGTCGTAGACCGCCCGGTGGCCGCGGACATGGGCCATCGCGTTGATGGCGCCGGACCCGCCCAGCGCCCGGCCCCGTGGGTAGGCGACGGGCCCGGCATCGGCCTGGCTGGTCGTCCGGTCCGCCCAGTCGGCCGGGGAGCCGAGGTTCTCCGGCCACGCGGCGGGCACGGTCATGGCCCGGGTCCGCGCGGCGCTGCCCGCCTCCAGCAGCAGCACCCGGGCCGCCGGGTCCCGGCTCAGCCGGGCGGCCAGCACGCAGCCGGCCGTGCCCGCACCGGCCACGATGTAGTCGTATCCCTGCACCGTGCTCCTCTCCGGGGCGGCTGCGCGGGCGGCCCGGGCCGGCTGGCTGCCTGGCAGCCGGCCCGGCTGGCTGGCGACCAGCCCAGTTGGCTAGCGACCAGCCCAGTTGGCTAGCGGCCGTCCGGGGCGGACCGGGCCGCGGCCGCCGCCTGGCCGTCCGGGCTGCCGTCGGCCAGGATCAGCTCGCCGACCTGGTCGGCGATCAGCGCGCTTGCTTCGGGGTGCAGTTGGCTGTCGGTGATCAGGGTGTCCACCTCGTCCAGGGCGGCGAACGAGCTCAGCCCGACGATGCCCCACTTGGTGTGGTCGGCCACCACCGTCACCCGGCGGGCGGCCTGCACGAACGCGCGGTTCGTCTCCGCCTCGGCCAGGTTGGGCGTGGTCAGCCCGGCCGCTGGGTCGATGCCGTGACAGCCGAGGAAGAGCTGGTCCACGTGCAGCGACCGGATCGCGATGTCGGCGATCGGCCCGACCAGCGCGTCAGACGGGGTGCGCACCCCGCCGGTGAGCACCACCTGGGCGGTCGCGCCGAGCTGCCCGGCCGGCCGGGCGGTGCCGAAGATGTTGGCTACCCGTACCGAATTGGTAACGATTGTCAGGCCGGGCATGTCCAGCAGTTGCTGGGCCAGGGCGAAGGTGGTGGTGCCGGCCGACAGCGCGATGGCCGTGCCGGGCGCGACCAGGGCCGCCGCCGCCCGGGCGATGGCTTCCTTCTGCGGCTGCTCCAGCACCGACTTGGCCTCGAAGCCGGGCTCGTGGCTGCTCGGTGCGCCGGGCAGCACGGCGCCACCGTGCACCTTTTCGATCAGGCCCGCCCGGGCGAGCGTCTCCAGGTCACGCCGGATAGTCATGTCCGACACGCCGAGGCGCTGGGTGAGATCACTCACCCGGGCGCTGCCAGCCCGCCGGATATCCTCCAAGATCAGCGACTGCCGGTGTCTGGCGAGCATCCTGGACCTTCCTTACCCCCTGGGCCGACCTGCGGTGACCGCAGCCGACCTGTGATGACGCCGGAATCGGATCTTTATATCTTGTTCGTTGACGATCGACTCTGTGTGTTTTAGCTTAAGGCTCCAGCAAGGGGTGCGCCGCGTCGATCAACCCGATTGATAGCGCTAACTAGGGGGCCTAGCAGCCCTTCTGGTATGCCCTGAGTGTGGCTGAGCACCGGCGCTCGCGGTTGCCAGCCTTGGCACACGAACAAGGATTCGAGGGCAGTCGCGATGCAGCTAACGCGGACCCAGGGTTCGCTGTGCGCTGCCGTACCCACCGCTGGCCAGGGCCGCCAGGCGGATGTCCGACCTTCGCTCACCCCGGCGCGCCGCGCCGTGGCGTCACGCCGAGCACTGCGAAATTCTCCTGGAGGTAAATAGATGAAGAGGATCGACCCCACGGTCGACGAGGCCATCCAGACACTGAACATGAAGGACGGGCCCTCCCGTCGCCGGCTGCTCAGCAGCGCCGGGCTGGTCAGTGCCTCGGCGGCGGCGGCCGGGCTGCTCGCGGCTTGCTCGTCCAGCACCCCAAGTGGCGCGGCGGCGAAGAACGTGGCGGGCAACTTCCCGAAGACGCCGGCCTGGGAGTTCTGGTACGTCAACCACGTGACCACGAACCCGTTCTTCGTGCCCACCCAGTACGGCTTCCAGGACGCGGCCGCGCTGCTCGGCCTGCCCACCCCCAAGTGGGGCGGCTCGCAGACCTCGCTGGCCTCGGAGATGGTGAGCTACTTCAACACGGCGATCGCGGCCAAGGCGGCCGGGATCTTCTACGCCGGGATCGACGCCACGTCGTTCACCACCCCGGTGAAGAACGCGATGAACGCGGGCATCCCGGTGCTCAGCTACAACGCCGACGGGCTCGTCGTCAAAGGCGTCCCGAACATCGGCACCAACCGGCTGGCCTACGTCGGCCAGGCGCTGTACATCTCCGGCCAGCAGCTGGGGGCCCGGATCAAGAGCCTGATCCCGGGCGGCGGTGAAATCGCCATCTTCATCGCGACCCCGGGCTCGGGCAACATCCAGCCCCGGTACGACGGTGCGGTCTCCGTGCTCGGCAGCTCCTACACCGTGCACGAAGTGGCCACCGGCGCGGCCACCGGCCAGGAACTGTCCGCGGAGAAGGCGTTCCTGAGCGGGCACAAGACGGTCAAGGGCGCGTTCGCAGTAGACGCGGGCTCGACCGAACTGCTCGGTGAGGCGCTGTCCACCGAGGGCCTGACCATCCCGAACGGTGGATTCGACACCACCCCGACCACGCTGTCCAACATCACGGCCGGGAAGACCGACTTCACCATCTACCAGGACCCGTACCTGCAGGGCTTCCTGCCCACGATGTACACCTACCTGTACAACATCTCGGGCGGCACGATTAGCCCGTCAGACACCGACACCGGACTGACGTTCATCACCAAGTCGAACGCCCCGCCATACAGCAAGAGCAGCCGGTTCCAGGGCTCGACCGCGTCGCAGAAGTACATCGCGCGTCCGTCGGGAGCGATCAGCAACCCGACCGCCACCACGAGCACGTGACGGCCCCGGCTAGCAGGTAAGTCCGGCGGCGGGGCAGACTGGCATAGAAAGCGCCAGTCTGTCCTGCCGCCGATTGATGTGGTGAGCGAAGGGAATCTGGAGTTGACATGAGCGATGTCACTGAGCGCACACCGCAGACCGCGACGCCGCCCCCGCCGGCGCGTGGTGCGCCGAGCCCGCTCCGTGCCGGGCTGAACGCGCTGGCCCGGCAGCGCGAGGCGACGGTCTTCGTCGTCGCTTTGGTGCTGTTGCTCTACTTCGGCATCAGGTACAACTCGACGTTCGTCAGCCAGACGAACCTGTCCAACCTGCTGTCCGAGACCGCGGCGCCGATCATCATCATCGCCTGTGGCGAGGTCTTCCTGCTGATCTGCGGGGAGATCGACCTGTCGGTCGGCTTCGTCTATATGTTCGCGCCGTTCCTGATGCACTACCTGATCGACTTCTACCACTTCCCGGTGGCGTTGGGGATCATCCTCTCGCTGGTCTTCGGCCTGATCGCCGGCTGGTGCAACGGCTTCCTCACCGTCACCATGGGGCTGCCCTCGTTCATCACCACGCTGGGCACCGGCTTCATCCTCTGGGGTCTCACCCTGACCACGTCGCACGCCTACCCGGCCACCATCCCCACCGGCACCATTAACCCCGGCCGGTGGATCGGCGCGGCGCCGTGGTCCCAGTTCATCTGGGCGGTCTGTATCACCGTGTTCTTCTACGTGGTGCTGAACCGGACCAGGTGGGGCCTGTACACCATCGCGACCGGCGGCAACCAGCTCGGCGCCCGGGAGGCGGGCATCAAGACCGGCCGGATCAAGTACGGGGCCTTCATGATGACCTCGGTGCTGGGCGCGCTGGTCGGGCTGCAGAACGCGTTCTACACCAACACCATCGACCCGAGCGCCGGCGGCTACCAGCCGATGTTCTACGCGGTGACGGCCGCGGTCATCGGCGGCACCGCGATGCTCGGCGGGTCCGGCACGATCCTCGGCGCGTTCCTCGGCTCGATCGTGCTGGCCACCCTCATCAACGGCCTCAACGTCGCCGGGATCAGCGCTAACCCACTGAACATCGTGTTCGGCGCGGCCATCCTGCTTTCCATGATCGCCAACGTCCGGCTGGCCCGGCTGCGAGCCGCAGGGAGGAACTAATGTCGGCAGAGCCAACCCCGACCCCGGCCACGACCGGCGGGGCGGTGGCCGATGCCCAGGGCGACGTGCTCCGGGTCGAGCACATCAGCAAGCGGTTCGGCGCGGTCCGCGCGCTGCACGACGTGAACCTGCACCTGGCCAAGGGCGAGGTGCTCGGGCTGCTGGGCGACAACGGTGCGGGCAAGTCCACCCTGATCAAGATCATCTGTGGTTTCCAGCCGCCCACCTCCGGCAAGATCATCCTGGAGGGCAAGGAAGTCTCGTTCAAGACGGTGGACGAGGCCCGTGCGGTCGGCATCGACACCGTGTACCAGGACCTGGCGCTGATCAACGAGCTGACCGTCTACCAGAACATGTTCCTGAACCGGGAGCGGACCAGGTTCCGGCTGCTGTCCAACCGGAGCATGAAGCGCACCACCAAAGAGCAGCTGGACCGGATCGGGGTGGACATCCCGTCCGTGGACGCCCCGGTGGCCAGGCTGTCCGGTGGCCAGCGGCAGGCTATCGCGGTGGCCCGCGCGGTGACCTCCGCCGCCAAGGTGCTGCTGCTGGACGAGCCGCTGGCCGCGATGGGCGCCAAGGAAGGCGCGATGATCCTGGAACTGGTCAAGGACCTGAAGCGGCAGGGCGAGGTCTCGATGATCCTGATCATGCACAACTACGGCCAGGCGCTCGAGGTGTGCGACCGGATCAACCTGCTGCAGCATGGCGAGATCACCTTCGACAAGATGGCCGCGACACCTCGGTCACCGAACTGAACGACATCGTCATCGAGGAGTACCGGCGGGCCCTGGAGGAGCGCCAGCGCCAGGAAGCCCAGCAGGCCGAAGGCCAGCAGGCGAGTTAGCCCGGCGAGCGATCCGGCTCGTGGGGCGTGCTGCATCGGGCAGGATGGCTAAGTGCTGACATCGCTGCGCCGGGTTTCCCGGCTGTCCCGGCTCACCGCATGCGGTTTGCTGCTGGCCGTCGCGGGCTGCACCGCGACCGCCGGCAGCGCGGGCGGCAGCAGTTCGCCCGCGGCCAGCCCCGGGGCGGCCCGGTCCGCGGCGGGCCCGCTGCACTGGCATTCCTGCCTGGTGCAGGGGGCCAGCCTGCAGTGCGCCAGCCTCCAGGTGCCGCTGGACTACGCACGGCCGAACGGCCGGAAGATCACCCTGGCGCTGTCCCGGGTGGCCGCCACCGCGCCGGCCAGCCAGCAGCAGGGCGACCTGCTGGTCAACCCGGGCGGCCCGGGCGGCCCCGGGCGCGGCCTGGCCGCGTTCGTCGCCCAGGGGCTCAACCCGCAGGTGGCCGCCGACTACAACATCATCGGCTTCGACCCGCGCGGGGTGGGCGGCAGCGTGCCGGCGCTGAGCTGCGACCCGTCCTTCTTCACCAGCCTCAGACCGGACTACATTCCGCCTAACGCCAGCGCCGAGCAACTCCTCGTCAACCGGGCCAAGGGTTACGCGGCGGACTGCCAGCAGCGCTACGGCTGGCTGCTGCCGTACTTGACCACCGCGGACTCGGCCCGGGACATGAACTCGATCCGGGCCGCGCTCGGCGTGCCTGCCATCAGCTACTTCGCCTACTCCTACGGGACGTACCTGGGCCAGGTCTACGCCACGTTGTTCCCGCACGGGCTGCGCCGGATGGTGCTGGACTCCGTGGTCGACCCCAACGGGGCCTGGTACGCGGACAACATCGGCCAGGACTACGCGTTCCAGGGCCGGATGGAGGCGTTCTTCTCCTGGGTCGCCGCGCACAACGCCAGCTACCGGCTCGGCGCCACCCGGGCCCAGGTGCAGCAGGCCTGGTACCGGGCCCGGGCCCGGCTGCAGGCCCACCCGGTAGACCAGGTGATCGGCGCGGACGACTTCGACGACACGTTCCTGCAGGGCGGGTACAGCAACGCGCTGTGGCCCGGGCTGGCGGCGGCCCTGGCCACGTACGCCCACAGCGGATCCACCGCGCAGATCGTGAGCCAGTACCGAGCCGAGGGCGTTCAGAGCGAGAACGAGTTCGCCGTCTACAACGCGGTGGAGTGCAGTGACGTCAACTGGCCGCGGAGCTGGGCGTTCTGGAATTCGGACACGCGCAAGGTGTACCGCACCGCGCCGTTCCAGGCCTGGGACAACGCCTGGTTCAACGCCGCCTGCGCGTTCTGGCCGGTGCGCGGGCAGGCCCGGCCGCTGCGGATCCGCGGGGCCGGCCTGCCGGGCATCCTGATGATCCAGGGCACCCTGGACCCGGCCACGCCGTACGCGGGCGCGCAGGCCGCGCACCGGCTGCTGCCGACCGCCCGGATGGTCGTGGTGGAAGGCGGCGGCAATCACGGGCAGTCGCTGGCCCAGCCGCCGAACACCTGCGTGAACGGCTACCTGAACCGGTACCTGGCCACCGGGGCGCTGCCCACCCGGCCCGGGCAGGTCAACGCCACCTGCCCGGCGCTGCCGCCGCCGGCGTCCAGCTGACCGTGGCTGGCCCGTGGGCGACCCACCGGAACGCCCGCTACTCTGGAAGGGTGCTGCGCACTAAGGCGCTGCGGTCATCGTCGCTGCGCCTGCTCAACGACCGCGACCTCGGCGATGTGCTGGAGTTGTGCGACCGCGACCCGGTGGTGAACGTCTTTGTGAGTTCCCGGGTCCGCGAGGCTGGCCTCGACCCGGTCCGGCTAGGCGGCCAGATGTGGGGCTACCTGCCTGGCGGCAAGCTGACCTCGGCCTGTTACGCGGGGGTCAACCTGGTCCCGGTGGCGGCTACCCAGGCCGCGGCGACCGCGTTCGCTGGCCGCGCCCGGATGCAGGGCAGGCGGTGCTCGTCCATCGTGGGGCCGGCCGAGGCGGTCGCGCAGATGTGGCAACTGCTCCGCCCGTACTGGGGCTCGCCGCGGGAGATCCGGGACAGCCAGCCGGTCATGGCCATCTCCGGGCCGCCGCACACCGCCCCGGACCCGCGCCTGCGCCGCGTCCGGCCGGACGAGCTCGAGGTGCTGCTGCCCGCCTCGGTGGCCATGTTCACCGAGGAGGTCGGGGTGTCACCGCTCGGCCTGGACGGCGGCGCCGCCTACCGGGGCCGGGTAGCCGAGCTCATCGGGCTGGGCCGGGCGTTCGCCCGGATCGAGGACGGCCGGGTGATGTTCAAGGCGGAGATCGGCGCGGTCACCCCGCACGCCTGCCAGGTCCAGGGTGTCTGGGTCCGGCCCGACCTGCGCGGCCGCGGCCTGGCGGTGGCCGGGATGGCGGCCGTGGTGCAGGAAGCGCTGCGCTCGGTCGCGCCGGTGGTGTCGCTGTACGTGAACGACTTCAACGCGCCCGCCCGGGCGGTCTACCGGAAGGTCGGTTTCACCGAGCTGGCCACGCTGGCGTCGGTGCTGTTCTGAGCCGCGGAGCCCGGCGGTAGGGGGGCGGACCAGCCTGCGGCAGCCCGCCCCCCAGTCCCCCTGTCGCCGTCTCGCCCGTAGCCCATCCCCCCCGGCGAGATCTGCGTCATAGGCTAGAGCGGGTAAGTCGCAGTAAGTTCGCAATGTGCTGATTGGGTCTTCTTGTGACTGAGCCGCAGCTTGCCGCTGGCCGCCAGGCCGCCGGACGCTACCTGCGCGAATTACTGCTGCGGCCGGGGCGATACCGGCAAGTGTGGGAATCGCGCGCGGAACGCACCCGGCCGGGCGCGATCAACCACCTCGCAGTAGCCAATGTGCTCGCGCATCACCTGTGGAATGCCCCGCGCGCCACGGGTAGTTCGGACGTGCTCGCCCGGCAGCTCAAGGACACCGTCGGCCGGGCCCTGTCCGGGCGGGTGCTGAGCCGGGCCACGCTGGCCCTGTTCGTCGCGGCCTTCGGTTTCTCGCCGCAGGAGGAGGACCGGCTGTGGCGGCTGTGGCGGGGCAGTGGGCGGATCACCGTGCTGGCCGGGCCGCGGGCGATGCGCTCCGGGGCGGTGGCCAAGGTGGTCAGCGAGCTTGGCCCGCGGCGGCACCAGACGGTGTCGCTGCACGATCACGTCTACGTCGGGGCGGACCGGATGCCGGCCCGGACCCGGACGCTGCAGGTGGTCGAGGCCATTGTGGACGGCCTGGACACCATTCCCTATCTGTATGACACCAACGCGGTAAGCCTGGAACTCGGCCAGGGCTGCGCCGGGCCGCCCGGGCCGTTCCACCGGATCGGTGATGTCGTTTACGCGACCGATATCCCGCTGACCCGCACGCTCAGCCTGGGCGAGACGCTGACCCTGGAGTACTTGACCTCCTATCACTACGGCAGCGGCTCGGCCGATCGCGGCGAGCGACAATACCGCCGCGCGGTCATGTCCACGCTGGAGAATTTCGACATGCGCATCGAGTTCCACCCCGATCAGCTGCCCGCCGCGATCTGGTGGGCGATGTGGGACGGGATGGAAGGCGGTGTGCTGGACCAGGAGCTGGTCGTCCCGGACAACCAGCATTCGGTGCACCGGTACCTGCGGTCGATCGAGCGTTCCGTGGTCGGCTTCCACTGGTCGTGGGGGTAATGAGCAGCGCGTAATAGGCTCGGCCTCGTGTCTGACGCACAGAAGGCAGTGCTCGCCTGCGGCGAGGCCGCCGCGGCCGCGGCCGGGAGCCTGTCCGGGGCGGCCGACGCCATCATCGACCACGCGCTGCGCGGCATGGCCGCGCTGCTCACCGAGCGGGCCGAGCCGGTGCTGGCGGCCAACGCCACGGACATGGCCGAGGGTGAGGCGGCCGGGCTGGGCCGCGGGCTGCTGGACCGGCTGCGACTCGATCGGGCCCGGCTGCAGGACATGGCCCGGCAGCTTGGGCTGCTGGCCGAGGCGCCGTTCCCGCCCGACAGCAGCCCGGTTGGCGAGCTGCCCGGCGGGCTGCTGCTCACCGAGCGCCGGGTGCCGGTCGGCGTGATCGGGGCGAACTTCGAGGCGCGGCCCAACGTGACCATCGACATCGCCTCGCAGCTGCTCAAGTCGCGCAACGCCGGGGTGCTGCGCACCGGAGGCGCGGCGCTGCGGTCGGCCGCCGCGCTCACCGACGAGGTGATCGCGCCCGCGGTGGCCGCCGCCGGGCTCGACCCCGGCGCGGTCCAGCTGGTCCGGTCGGCGGACCGGGAGGCCGCGGTCGAGCTGGTCCGCCAGCCCGGGCTGATCCCGCTGGTCATCCTGCGCGGTAGCGGGGAGACCACGCGCACCCTGGCCGCCGCGGCGGCGGCCAGCGGGGTGCGCACGCTGGCCCATGCCGACGGCGGTGGCGTGCTGTACCTGGACCGGGCGGCCGACCCGGCGCTGGCCACCGAGCTGGTCACCACGAGCCTGGACCGGCTGGGCGTGTGCAACCGGCTGAACCTGCTGCTCATCTGCGCGGACGTGTGGGACCAGCGGCTGCCCGGCGTGCTGGACGCGCTCCGCGGCCTGGGCGTGACCCCGTCGCTGCCACCGCACGCCCACCCGCTCGGCCACGAGTGGGCCCTGGACAGCGGGCACGAGGCCACCGTGACCATCGCCCCGGCGGACGGCCCGGCGGCGGCGGCCGGCCTGGCCAACGCGTGCACCTCCGGGCTCGCGGCCAGCATCGTCACCGCCGACCCGGCCGCCGCGGCCGAGTTCCTCCACGGCTACCGGGGGACCGGCGCGTTCTGGAACGCCAGCACCCGGCTGCTGGACGGCTTCCGGCTGCGCGGCGTCCCGGAGACCGGTATCAACGTGGACCACGTGCCCGGACCGCGCGGCCCGGTGACGTTCCACGACCTGTGCCTGCGGCAGTACGTGGTCACCCCGGCCTGAGGTCAGCCGCCGTCAGCTCTGGCTGAGGTCAGCCGGCCCGGTTAGGCTACGCCGCAGTAATCGCTGCATTCACCCTGCGGTAACAAGCGCGTGCTAATGACCCCCGGGTAGTGACGGAGACGCTGGTGAGCTGGTCCGGCCGTGCCGTGGCGCGCGCCCGCCGTGCGACGGCGCCCGCTGGGCCCGTGGTGGCGCCGGTCCGCGGCACCACCCTGCTCGACGTCCGCGGGCTGACCAAGACGTTCGGGCCGCTCACCGTGTTGCGCGCGGTCAGCCTGCAGGTCGGCCACGGCGAGATCGTCGCGGTGGCCGGCGGCAACGGGGCCGGGAAATCGACCCTGATCGGCACCATCGCGGGCGTGCTCGACGCCGACGCCGGCGAGGTCCTGCTGGCCGGGCGGCCGATGCCGCCCCGGCAGGCCCTGGTGCGCCGGGCCGGCGTGGAGACCGTGTGGCAGGAGCACGGGCTGTGCGACGACCTCGACGCGGTGGCGAACATCTTCCTCGGCCGGCCCGGCCGCTGGGTGGTCTCCGAGAGCGCGATGCGCGAGGAGGCGGCCGCCGTGCTGCGCCGGGTGGGCGCGCACGACCTGCATCTGGACGTGCCGCTGCGGGTGCTGTCGCGCGGCCAGCGGCAGCTGGTCGCGCTGGCCCGGGCGCTGCTCACCCCGCCGCGGCTGCTGGTGATGGACGAGCCGACGGCCTCGCTCGGCGTGGCCGAGACCGCGCTGGTCGAGTCGATCCTGCGGGAGACCCGCGAGGCGGGCGCCAGCGTCCTGCTCGCGTCGCACGACCTGGAACAGGTGTTCGCGCTGGCCGACCGGATCATCGTGCTGCGCGACGGCCGCGCGGTGGCCGACGTCTCCCCGGTCGAGGTGCAGCGCAGCGACATCGTCGCGCTGATGTCGGGCGTGGAGGTGGACTCCATCGCCAGCCGGCAGATCCGGCGGCTGCAGAGCCTGGCCGACCAGCTGTCCGAAGCCGAGCCGGCCGCCTCGCTGCCGCTGATCGTCTCGGCCATGGCCGGCGCCTTGGACCAGGACATGCTGTGCGTGCACCTGCTGGAGACCACCGGCGAGCGGCCGGTGCTGCGCCGGATGGCCGCTACCGGGCTGCCCACCGAACTGCTGACGGTGAACGCGGCGCTGCCGGTCGGCCCGGACGGCGGCCCGGCCGGGCTGGCCGCGGCGGACGGCGCCGTGGTCGTGGTGGATGACCTGCAGGCCCGGTCGGCCTGGCAGGCCGGCACGGCCGCGGCGGCCGCCGCGGGCATCCGCAGTGCCTGGGCCGCGCCCATCGTGGGCAGCAACGGGGTGCTCGGCACGGTCTCCGGGTACGCCGCCTCGCCCGGCAACCCGGCCCCGGAACGGCTGGAACTGGCCACGATCTACCTCAGCTACGCCGCGTCCGCGATCGAGCGGGAACGGCTGCTCACCGAGGTGTCCCGGCGCAACCGGGTGCTCGAATCGCTGCGCGGGCTGCTGGAGACGCTGGCCGGCCCGGAACGGGTGCAGGGCGGCCTGGAGATCTCCCTGCTCGCGCTGCTGGCCGGGCTGGGCGCGGACAGCGCGGCGGTGATCGGGACCGACGGCGCGGCGCTGGAGTGCCGGTGCATCGCGCACCGGCCCGTCAACGGTGATCCCGGGCCCGCCGCGGTGGTGCTGCCCCGGCTGTACGAGGCGGCCGGAGCCGTGCTCGGCGCGGACGGTGACGTGCCGGCCCGGCTGATCGAGCCCGGCCTGGCCGCCCGCTCGCTGCGGCTGCCCGGCCAGCGCGGCGCCCTGGTCGCGTGCTGGGGCGAGGGCAAGGCGGTCACCGCGGACGCGCTGGAACTGCTGGACGACGCCAGCCGATCGCTGGCCCTGGCGCTGGAGACGGAGTCGCTGGAGACGGCGCAGCGCGAGGCGGCGGCGCTGCGGCGGTCACAGAGCATCCAGCGGGAGATGCTCTCCTCGCTCAGCCACGAGCTGCGCACCCCGCTGACCGCCATCCACGGCTACGCCTCGACGCTGTGCCAGCCCGACCTGACCTGGAACGCGGAGTCCACCCGGCGCTTCCTCGGCTCCATCGCGGCCGAGTCGGCGCGGATGGAACGCCTGGTCGGCGACCTGCTCGACTCGACCGCGATCGAGTCGGGCGTGCTGCGCCTGCAGCGGGACTGGTGTGAGCTGCCGCTGGTCGTCGGCGCGGCGGCGAACTGCCTGTCCGGCAAGCGGTCGGCCCGGATCCACCTGGAGACCGGGCTGGAGCCGGTCTGGGCCGATCACGACCGGCTGGAGCAGGTCTTCGTGAACCTGCTGGAGAACGCGGCCAGCCACGGCGCCTCATCCCGCGGCACGGACGTGACCGTGCGGTCCGGCGCCCCGGGGTGGGCCGAGGTCGAGATCCGGGACCACGGCCCGGGCATCCCGCCGGGGCTGGCCGAGAAGATCTTCGAGCCGCGGGTCCGCGGCACCACCGACGTGGCCGGCACCGGGCTGGGACTGCCGATCGCCCGCGGCATCGTCGAGGCGCACGGCGGCACGCTGGTCGCGGCGCCCGCCCAGCCCGGGGCAGCCTTCCTGGTGTCGCTGCCAGCAGATCCGCCACCCGGCTCCGCGGCCGAGCCAGCCGGGGCATCCTGGAACGTTGTGGAGGAACCGGAGGAACGCCGTGGTGGCTGACAAGACGGTCGTCCTGATCGTGGAGGACGACCAGAACATCGTCGACCTGGTCCGGTCCAACCTGTCCGCCCGCGGCCATGACGTGATCGTCTCCAAGGATGGCGGCGGGGTCGGCGAGATCCTCGCCGAGCGGGCGCTCGACGTGGTGCTGCTCGACCTGATGCTGCCCGGCCGGGACGGGTTCGAGCTGTGCCGCGAGATCCGCGACCAGTCCGGGGTCGGCATCATCGTGCTGTCCGCGCGGCGCGCCGAGACGGACAAGGTGCGGGCGCTCAACCTCGGCGCCGACGACTACATGACCAAGCCGTTCGGCATCGAGGAACTGCTCGCCCGGATCAACGCGACGCTGCGCCGCAGCAAGCCGTCGCCGGATGGCCGCCCGGAGCCGAGCGTGGTGCGGATAGGCGACGTGGAGATCGACCTGGAACGCCGCCGGGTGACCAAGGACGGCGCCCTGGTGCACCTGACCCCCACCGAGTTCGCGCTGCTCCGCCAGTTCGCGATCAGCCCGGGTGAGCTGCTCACCCACGCCACGCTGCTGCGCCGGGTGTGGGGACCGGGCTACGAGACGCAGACCGAATACACCCGGGTCTACGTCGGGCGGCTGCGGGCCAAGCTGGAGAAGGCCGGGGACGAGCCGCTGTTCATCACCGAGCCACGGTCGGGCTACCGGTTCGCCACGGCATGACCGCGCCCCCCCGCCTCGCCTCGGGGCTGCTCGCCGCGCTCGCGGTGGCGGCCGGGCTGACCGCGTGCAGCAAGCCCGTCCAGTCCCGGTCCGCGGCGGCGCTCGGCTCGGTGGTCCCCGCGGTGTCCGCCGCCTCGTTCAGCAACGACTTCTCGGTGATGCGCAAGCTGACCGGGCTGGGCCGGATGGGCACCGGCAAGATCGGGGTGCTGCTCCCGGACACCACCACGTCGCCCCGGTACACCGAATTCGACGCGCCGGACCTGGCCCGGGCGTTTCAGGCGGCCGGGCTGAGCCGCAGCCAGTTCATCATCACCAACGCGCAGGGCAGCGACGCCACCGAGCAGGCCCAGGCCCAGTCGGACATGACCCAGGGCGCTACCGTGCTGCTGCTCGACCCGATCGACTCCGGGGTGGGCGCGTCCATCGAGTCCGCGGCCGCCGCGCTCGGCGTCAAGGTGATCGACTATGACCGGATGACGCTGGGCGGGAAACGGGATTACTACGTCAGCTTCGACAACGTCGCGGTGGGCGCGCTGATGGCGCGCGGGCTCATCTCCTGCATCCAGGCCTGGCACGTGCGCAAACCAGACATCCTGGTGATGCGCGGCGCGCCCACGGACAACAACGCCACCCTGTTCGCGCAGGGCTACGACGGCGTGCTGCAGCCCTACTTCGCCGCGGGCCGGTACCTCACCGCCGGGCAGCCGCCCGGCTCCTGGGACCCGACCACGGCGCAGACCACGTTCGAGGAGCAGTACACCGCGAACGACAAGATCACTGCCGTGCTCACCCCCAACGACGACACCGCCAGCGCGGTCATCTCCTACCTCAAGACGCTGAACACCCCGCCGCGCACCTTCCCGACCACCGGGCAGGACGCCACCCCGTCTGGCCTGCAGAACATCCTGGCCGGGTACCAGTGCGGCACCGTCTACAAGCCGATCTACACCGAGGCGCAGGCGGCCGCCGCGCTGGCGCTGTACCTGCGGGCCGGGGTGTCCCCGCCGGCCAGCCTCGTCAACACGCGGATCTACGACCCGCAAGATCATGTTCGGGTGCCGTCCGTGCTGCTCAAGCCCGTCTGGGTGACCACCGGCAACATGGCGGCCACCGTGGTCAGGGACGGGTTCGTGCCGGTGTCCCAGTTGTGCGCAGGCGCGCTGCGCGCCGCCTGCCGCCGCGCCGGAATCCGGGGGTGATCCGGTGACGAGAGTGGATGTCAGCAGCGCCGCCGGCCCGGTCAGCGGCCCGCCGGCCGTCGCGCGGCGCGGCTTCCGCGCCTACCTCGCGCCGGGCGAAAGCGGCGCGCTGTCCGTGATCATCGGCCTGGCCGTCATCGGGGCCATCTTCCAGTCGCTGAACAGCCACTTCCTGTCCCCGGTGAACCTGACCGACCTGCTCGTGCAGGGCGCGGTGTTCATGCTGCTCGGCATGGGCGAGGTGTTCGCGCTGCTGCTCGGCGACATCGACCTGTCGATCGGCTTCGTGTCCGGGCTGGGCGGCGTGGTGGCCGCGGAACTGCTGGCCGGGCCGCGGGACTGGCCGTGGTGGGCGGCCATCGCCGCCGCGCTGGCCGTCACCACCGCCATCGGCGCGCTGCAGGGCACCCTGATCTCCCGGCTCCGGCTGCCGTCGTTCGTGGTCACCCTGGCCGGCCTGCTCGCGTGCGAGGGGGCGCTGCTGTGGATCCTCGGTTCCGGCGGCACCCTGCCCATCCCGAGCAACGTCATCAACGACCTGGCCAACGGCTACCTCACCCCCGTGGCCGGCTGGCTGCTGATGGCGGTGTTCGTCGGCCTGTTCGCCGCGCTGACCATCCGCCGCGACGCGGAGCGCCGCCGCGGCGGGCCGACCGGGCCACCGGTCAGCCTCACCGTGGCCAAGATCGGCGTGGCCGCGGTCGCGGGCATCGCGGTGGTCACCGTGTGCAGCATCAACCGCGGCGTGCTCAGCCCCGTCCGCGGCGTGCCGTGGGTCATCCTGATCGTCCTGGGCGTGCTGGTCACCTGGTCGTTCCTGCTGAACCGGACCCGCTTCGGCCGCGATGTGCACGCGATCGGCAGCAACGCGGAGGCGGCCCGGCGGGCCGGCGTCAGCATCGCCCGGATCAGGACGGTGACGTTCGCCCTGGCCGGGCTGACCGCCGGGGTGGCCGGCATCATCTACGCCTCGGAGCTGCGCTCGGTGTCCTCGAACGTCAACGGCGCCACCCTGGTGCTGTACGCGGTGGCCGCTGCCGTGATCGGCGGGACCAGCCTGTTCGGCGGGCGCGGCAAGCCGCTCGACGGGGTGCTCGGCGGCATCGTCATCGCCGCCATCTACAACGGCATCTACCTGCTCGGGATGAGCGCGGCCGCGCAGGACCTGATCTTCGCCCTGGTGCTGATGGCGGCGGTGAGCGCGGACGCGCTGGCCCGCCGCGGCCGGACCCGCCGGTAAGGGCACGCGCCCAGCCGGCTGCAGCACGCCCCGTCCCGTCCGCCGCGGCTCGGTGCTGATCGCGCTGATGACCGCGATGGCCCTGGCCAGCCGAGCGGGATCAGCGCGGCGCGTCCCATGATCACGATTCGTGATCAAACGATTGGTGTCGTTCTAGCGACAGTAATCGTTTGATCACCACCGGGCGCGCCCCGCTGGGCCGGTGGCGGGGAAAATCGGGTGACCGCGGTCTGCGGCGTTGTTAAGCTCTTGGCTCTTGTGCCCATTCCGGAACGCCATCGAGGTGATGCGCCATGCCCTCGGCCAGCGGGACGCAGCCCCACCCGCAGCCAGCCGAAACCACTGACCCTGACCCCAGTGCCGATCCGGTGCTGGGAGCTGAGCGGGAGCACCTGGCCCAGGCCCGGGACTTTCTCCGGCTGATGCGCGAGGACGTGCTGTCACTCCGCGCGCTGGGCGGCGACCGGGTGTCCGAGGAGTACCTCAAGGCCGACCTGTACCGGCGCGCCGAGGCGCTCAGCGATCTGCCGGACACGCCACTGTTCTTCGGCCGGCTCGACTACGCCGCCGGTGAGTACGCCGGGGACCGGTTCCACGTCGGCCGGCGGCATGTGCACGACCCGGCTGGCCGCCCGGTCGTGGTGGACTGGCGGGCCCCGGTGTCCCGGGCCTTCTACCGGGCCAGCCCGGCCGAGCCGATGGGACTGGCGCTGCGCCGCCGGTTCGGCTTCGCCGCCGGGCAGCTCACCGCGCACGAGGACGAGACGTTCACCAGCCAGGACGCCGGCCAGGCCAAGGACGCCAGCCCGGCGGGCGCCGGAGTCAGCCGGATCCTGATCGAGGAGATCGAGCGGCCCCGGTCCGGGCCGATGCGCGACATCGTGGCCACCATCCAGCCGGACCAGGACGACATCGTCCGGGCGGCCGCCGACCAGACGCTGTGCGTGCAGGGCGCGCCGGGCACCGGCAAGACCGCGGTCGGCCTGCACCGGGTCGCGTACCTGCTGTACGCCTACCCGGGCAAGATGACCCGGGGCGGCGTGCTGGTCATCGGGCCGAACCGGGCCTTCCTGTCCTACATCCGCAACGTGCTGCCCGCGCTTGGCGAGCTGAACGTCAGCCAGACCACGGTGGCCGACCTGGTCGGCCGGGTGCCGGTGCGGGCCACCGACTCGGCCGCGGCCGCGCGGATCAAGGGCGACACCCGGATGGCCGAGGTGCTGCACCGGGCGCTCTGGTCCGGGCTGCGGCCAGCGGCCGAGCCGGTGCTGCTGGCCCGCGGGTCACGGCGCTGGCGGGTGCCCGCCGCGGAACTCGGCGACCTGGTGGCCGAGCTCCGCGACCGCGGCGTCCGCTACGCGGCCGGCCGCGACATGCTCGGCCACCGGATCGCGCACGTGATCCTCACCCGGATGGAAGCGGCGGGGGAGACCTGCGACGACCGGACGCACGACGCGGTGCGGCGGAGCAGGCCGGTGCGCGCCGTGGTGGACGCCATCTGGCCCAAGGCCGACCCGGTGAAGCTGGTGCTCCGGCTGCTGTCCGACCCGGCGCTGCTGGCCGGGGCGGCGGACGGCCGGCTGGACCCGGCCGAGCAGGAACTGATCAGCTGGCGCAAGGCGCCGCGCGGGGCGGCCGGCGCCCCGTGGACGCTGGCCGACGCGGTGCTGGTCGATGAGGCCAGCGACCTCATCGAGCGCACCCCCAGCCTGTCCCACGTGGTGCTGGACGAGGCGCAGGACCTGTCGCCGATGGAATGCCGGGCCGTCGGCCGGCGGTGCGCCACCGGCTCCGCCACCGTGCTCGGCGACCTGGCCCAGGGCACCGCCCCGGCCGCCGCGGACAACTGGCCCACGCTGCTCGGGCACCTGGGCAAGGCCGGTACCGACGTGCGCGAGCTGCGCACCGGCTACCGCGTGCCGCGGCAGATCCTCGACTACGCCAACCAGCTGCTCGGCGTGCTGGCCCCGGGCCTGGCGCCGGCCGGCTCGCTGCGCCAGGACCCAGCCGCGCTCACCGTGCTGCCCGCCACCGGCCAGTCGCTGCCCGGTGCCCTGGCCACCGTGTGCGCCGCCGCCCAGCGCGCCCCGGGGTCCACCGCGGTGATCGCGGCCGACGACGAGGTCGCGACGTTGTCCGGGCTGCTCGGCGCGGCGCAGCTCGCGCACCGCGTGCTGGATGGGCTGCACCCAGACCCCGCCGATGGCGGGCTGCTCGTGGTCCCGGTCACGCTGGCCAAGGGCCTGGAGTTCGACCACGTCATCGTCGTGGAGCCAGCCCGCATCGTGGCCGCCGAGTCGCGCGGCCTGCACCGGCTCTACGTCGCGCTCACCCGCGCGGTGTCCCGGCTCACCGTGCTGCACAGCGAGCCGCTGCCCGCCGCGCTTCGCGGGTAGCTACAGCTCCTTCAGCACCGCGGTGATCAGCGTGGCGGAATCCTCGAAGGACAGCGCGGTGGCCCGCAGGTGGTTGAAGAACACGTTGTACCGGTCCACCTCGTCCACGTTCTCCACGTACAGCGCGCTGGTCAGGTCCTGCAGGTACACCACATCCGGATCGGCCCGCTCGGGGAAGGCCAGGATGACGAACGGCCGTCCCATGGCCGGATGCGCGCCCGCGCCGAACGGCAGCACCTGGATCGCGACGTTCGGCAGGCCGCTCAGGTCCAGCAGGTGGTCGAGCTGGAGCCGCATCAGCCCGGACCCGCCGACCTGCCGGTGCAGCGCGGCCTCGTCCAGGACCGCCCACAGCTGCGGCGGGTCCTCGCTGGTCAGGGCCGGCTGGCGGGCCATCTGGAAGGCGACGTTGCGCTCCACCGCCTCCGGGCTGCCGTCCACCGACCCGGCGGCGATGACCGCGCGCGCGTAGTCCTCGGTCTGCAGCAGCCCAGGGATGAGGGTGACCTCGTAGATCCGGATCTCCGACGCCGCGCTCTCCAGCCCGATGTAGGTGGCGAACCGGGGCTCGATCGTGTCGCTGTACGCATGCCACCAGCCCTTCTGCCGCGACTCCCGGGCCAGTTGCACCAGGCTGTCCCGTTGCCGGTCAGGCACGCCGTAAAGGTCGAGCATGTCGCGGACGTCGCGGGGTGACACCCGGACCCGCCCGGTCTCGATCCGGCTGATCTTGGAGGTCGAGCACTCCAGATGCTCGGCAACGTCCTCGCAGGTCATCCGCGCCGCCTCGCGGAACCTGCGCAGCTCCAGCGCCAGCCTGCGGCGCCGGACGGTAGGGCTCTGCTGGGTGGCCGTCGGTGTCCCCCCGTTCCGGTGATGCTTCTCCTGGGCAACTGTACGGGCGAAATACTGAATGCATGTTGCAAACCGCAATCGCAACCGTCATCCTGATCTCGGAACTCTAAGCTATCGCCCGATTACTAGAGGTGATTTAGATGGTGATGGGCGCCCACCGGGCACACACCATGTCCCGGCCAGAGCCCGCGCCAGACCAGCCTGGCGCCGACCGGCTCGACCAGCTCGGGCCCGCCCTGGCCCGGTACGGGATGACCGCGAGCCTGGTCACGCCGGACGGCCGGGTGCCGAGCCTGCGCGTGGTGAACCCGGCCGCCCCGGCGCTGGCCGAGGACGTCTACGCCGGCCGGTGCGAGGACGGCAGCTGGTGGTTCTGGTGGTCGTGGGCCGAGCGCATCGCGGCGGCCAGCGACCTGGACGACGCGGCGGCCCGGATCGCGCACGTGCTGGCCGCGCCGCACGCCGGCTAGGTACTGGCCGACCGCTGACTGGCCGACGGCCGACTGGCCGACGGCCGCGCCCCGCCCTCCCGTACCGGGCCGGCCGCCTGCGCGCTGAGCCCAGGGAAGGCCACCGTCCGGCCCAGCCAGCCGGCCGCGCGCACCGCGCACGCCTGCGCCTGCCGGGCGCCCCAGGCGCGCAGCGCCGGATCGTCCAGCGCGACCAGGCCGAGGTAGGCGGCGGCTAGCCGGTTCTGCAGGTAGCCGGCCAGCGCGACAGCCGCGGGCGCGGAGTGCACCGGGTAGGGCAGCTGGTAGGCATCCCGCGCGGCCGGCGCCCGGGCGCCGCGCGAAGCCAGCATGGCCACCAGCATGTCCCGGGTCGCCTGCAGATCGGCCCAGTCCCGCTGGGCCGCGGCCCGGCCCGCGGTGGGCAGGTGCGCGCCAGCCACCCCGTAGCCGTAGCTGGCCGCGTTGACCGCGGCCAGCGCCGCCTGCAGCGCGCCCGCCGTGACCGCGTCCGCCGGGGCGCTCATGGCGCCCTCCGGGGCATGCGCAGCAGCGCGGCGTGGCTGGCCTCGGCGGCGGAGATGCTCGCCAGCAGCTGGGCCAGTGCCGGGCTGGCCGCGGCGAGCCGGCTGACCAGCGCGCCGGCCGCGGCCTGTTCCGCGGCGGCCAGCGCGTCGAGCGTGCTGGCCTGATCGGCCACCCGGCCGGTGCTGGCCGGGCTGGGCCGGGCCGGGCGCGGCGTGGCGGCCGGCCCGATGAGCCGGGACCGCAGCGCGGCCAGGTGGGCCAGATGCTGGCCGAGCACCGGATCCAGGGTGTCTTTCAGCCCCGGCGACGCGGCCAGCGCCGAATGGTAGCGCGCGATCAGCGCCCGCTCGGTGCCGATCGCGCCGCGTAGCACGGCCACGTCAGGCCCCGGCCGGGGCAGGGTGCCGAGCCCGCCCACGCCCTTGCAGCCGGCGGCCAGCAGCGGCGCCGCCGCCGCGGCCGCGGCGAGCACGCTGCGCCGCCTCAGATCTGCCCGCACCGATCCTCCAGTCGCGGCCCGGGGGCTCCCGCTGTGTCTTCGTCCAAGGTCGCGTTATTCAAATCCTGATCTGCGCCGACTAGCGAGTGCAGGCCCGGGCCCGCACTCGCTAGTCGGTTGGATAACGCTCCCCGGCGCCCTGTCCCCGGGTGCTCCCGCCGAGCGTAGGGCCACCGGCGCCCAGCCGGCGCAGCGCCACCCGGTCAGGGGATGCCGGAACCTGGCCGCGGACCGGCCAAGTCCCCTGCGCGGGCCGGTTAGGCTAGATCACGCCAGACAACAGCACAGGTCGCGGACGAGGAGGTCGTGATGCGTGGTGATACTCGTCACGTTCCGTCACGTCCGGCTGATACCGGGCGGCTCACCCGGGTACTCAGCCCGGTGGTCAGCGCCGCGGGCTTCGACCTGGAATCGCTTCGGGTGACCACGGCCGGCCGGCGCCGCCTGCTGCGCGTGGTGGTAGACGCCGACGGCGGCCCCAGCCTGGACGACATCGCGGTGCTCAGCCGGTCGCTGTCGGCCGAGCTGGACGGCTCCGGCGTGATGGGCGAGGACGCGTACACGCTGGAGGTCAGCTCGCCCGGCGTGGACCGGCCGCTCACCGAGCCGCGGCACTGGCGGCGGGCCCGGGGCCGTCTGGTCCGGGTCCCGCTCACCCCGTCCGCGCCGGGCGGCTCGGGCGCCGTGACCGGCCGGGTCCTCGAGGCCAGGCCGGACGGGGTGACCCTGGACGTCGATGGCAAGCCGCACGACTTCGGCTACCGGGAACTGGGTGCTGGCCAGGTGCAGGTGGAGTTCGGCGGTGCGGCCGGCCCAGGCGCGGCAGCCGAGCCCGGGGACGAGGGGGAGCCAGATGGACATTGACTTGAGCGTCCTGCGCAGCCTGGAGAGCGAGAAGGACATCTCGATGGACTTGGCCATCAAGGCCATCGAGGATGCCCTGCTGGTCGCCTATCACCGCACGGAGGGCGCGGCCCCCACCGCCCGGGTGGCGATCGACCGCCGGACCGGGCACGTCACGGTGTGGGCCAGCGAGCCCGGCCCGGAAGGCGATCCGGCCCGGGAATACGACGACACGCCGGACGGTTTCGGGCGTATCGCGGCGACCACCGCCCGCCAGGTGATCCTGCAGCGGCTGCGCGACGCCGAGGATGAGCTGACCTTCGGCGAGTATGCCGGCCGGGAGGGCGACATCGTGGCCGGGGTGATCCAGCAGGGCAAGGATCCCAAGGCGGTGCTCGTCGACCTGGGCAAGATCGAAGCGATCCTGCCGCCGACCGAGCAGGTGCCGGGAGAGCGTTACGCGCACGGCGAACGGCTCCGCTGCTACGTGCTGCGCGTGCACAAGGGCTACCGTGGCCCGTCGATCACCCTGTCCCGCACCCATCCCAACCTGGTGAAGAAGCTGTTCGCCCTGGAGGTGCCGGAGATCGCCTCGGGCGCGGTGGACATCGTGGCCATCGCCCGTGAGGCCGGCCACCGGACCAAGATCGCGGTCAGCTCGCATCAGCCCGGGGTGAACGCCAAGGGCGCCTGCATCGGGCCGATGGGCAGCCGGGTGCGGAACGTGATGACCGAGCTGCACGGCGAGAAGATCGACATCGTGGACTGGTCCGACGAGTCGGCGCAGTTTGTGGCCAACGCGCTGTCCCCGGCCCGGGTGCTGCGGGTCAACGTGGTAGATGCGCAGGCCAGGATCGCCCAGGTGATCGTGCCGGACTACCAGCTGTCGCTGGCGATCGGCAAAGAGGGGCAGAACGCCCGGCTGGCCGCGCGGCTGACCGGATGGAAGATCGACATCCAGCCGGACAACCCGCGCGGGGTGCCGCCCCCAGGCGACGCACCCGGCGGTGAGCCTGGCTCGGCGGAACCGGAGCGCCCGCCAGGCACGGCCGGAACTGGGCGCGGTGTCGCCGACGCGCCGACGAGGTAAGCTTACCTAGACCATGGCCAGACGGTCCCTGGGGCCGGTGCGGCCCGCGCATGCGGTTCGCACCTGTGTAGGCTGCAGGGCGCGTGCGGCTAAGTCTGACTTGCTGCGTTTGGTGGCAGCCGGGGGCGATATCGTCCCTGACCCGCAAGCGCGGCTGACTGGCCGGGGCGCGTATCTGCATCCCAGCCAGGAATGCTTCGAGCTGGCACAGCGCCGCAGGGCACTCCCGCGGGCGCTGCGCCTGGCCCCACTGGGGACCGGCAGGCTCGCGGGCTACCTGGCTGCGCGGGATGACGGGTCAGCGGACTGGACAGGCAGGTCGGAAGGAACGGCAGCAGTGCCGGGAAAGCGGGATCAGTTGTGATGAGCGCGCGATGAGAACGCGGCGATGAGAACCCGATACTGAGGCCGTCCGGAGCACGCGCTGCCCCGGATCGGCCACGATGGCCCGGAGGGACGGGCCGAAGAGGGAGCGCAGTGGCGAAGGTCCGGGTATACGAACTCGCGAAGGAGTTCGGGGTAGAGAGCAAGGCCGTGATGGCCAAGCTCAACGAAATGGGCGAGTTCGTCCGTTCGGCGTCCTCCACTATCGAGGCGCCTGTAGTTCGCAGACTTAAAGATGAGTTCGGCGGCCAGAGCCCGAAGGCCCAGGGCAGGCGGCCGCAGGGCCAGCCTGCGCCGGCCAGGCCGGCCAGGCGGCTGACGGCAATGGCGGCCGTTCCGCGCCGCGGCCCGGGCCCGCCCGGCCGCCGGCGCCGGCCGCCAGCCCGTCGGCTGGCCCTGGCCCGCAGGCGGCAGCCCCGCCCGCGGCCAGCCCGTCGGCCAGCCCGTCGGCCACCCCAGCGTCAGCCGGGGCGGCCGGCCAGGGACCCCGGCCAGCGGGCCCGCGCCCGGCTGGCCCGGTCCCGCGTGCCCCGGTTCCGCCGGTGCCCACCGGCGGCGCGCCGGCTAGCCCGGCCGCGCCGCCGCAGCGCGGCCCGGTCCCCGGCCCGCGACCGGCGTCCCGGCCGGGTCCTGGCCAGACTGGTTCCGGCCAGGGCGGTTCGGGTCAGGGTGGCTCGGGTCAGGGTGGCCCGCGGTCGGCCCCGGCACGGCCTGGTGACCGTCGCGGCCCGCGTCCCGGGCCCCGCCCGGGCAACAATCCGTTCGCTCCGGTCGCGTCCGGCATGGGCTCGGCGCCGCGGAACGCACCGCGCCCAGGCCAGACTGGCCCGGGTGGTCCCGGCGCCCCCGCGTCGCCCGGTCAGGGCGGTCAGCGGCCCGGCTCGCCGCGGCCGCCGGGCTCGCGCGGCCCCGGCCGCCCCAGCCCGGCTGACATGGCCCGGCCCGGCGGTCCCCGGCCCAGCCCGAACAGCATGCCGCCCCGGCCCGCCCGTGGCCCGGGTGGCCCCGGCGGCGGTCCCGGCCGCGGCGGCCCCGGTGGTGGGGCCGGTGCGGGCCGGCCCGGCGGCGGCCGTGGTGGTCCTGGGGCAGGCGCGTCCCGGCCTGGTGGCGGCGGCGGGGCTGGTCCCCGTCCCGGCCTGGGCGGGGGCGGTGGCCGTCCCGGCGGCGGCGGTGGCCGTGGCCGCAGTGGCACCCAGGGCGCGTTCGGCCGTCCCGGTGGCCGGCCGTCTCAGCGGCGCAAGTCACGCAAGCAGCGCCGCCAGGAGTTCGACAACATGCAGGCGCCGGCCATCGGCGGGGTGCAGATCCCGCGCGGCAATGGCCAGGCGATCCGGCTGTCCCGGGGTGCCTCGCTGAGCGACTTCGCGGACAAGATCGGCGTCAACCCGGCCTCGCTGGTCCAGGTGCTGTTCCACCTGGGCGAGATGGTGACCGCCACCCAGTCGGTGAACGACGAGACGCTGCAACTGCTGGGCGCCGAGCTCAACTACAACGTCCAGGTGGTCTCGCCGGAGGAAGAGGACCGGGAGCTGCTGGAGTCGTTCGACATCGAGTTCGGCGAGGACGAGGGCGGCGAGGAGGCCCTGGCCCCCAGGCCGCCGGTGGTCACCGTGATGGGCCATGTCGACCACGGCAAGACCAGGCTGCTCGACGCTATCCGGCACACCAACGTGGCGGCCCGCGAGGCAGGCGGCATCACCCAGCACATCGGCGCCTACCAGGTCACCACCGAGGTGGACGGCCAGGAGCGCAAGATCACCTTCATCGACACTCCTGGTCACGAGGCCTTCACCGCGATGCGCGCGCGTGGCGCGGAAACCACCGACCTGGTGGTGCTCGTGGTCGCCGCGGATGACGGCGTGAAGCCGCAGACCACCGAGGCGCTGAACCACGCGCAGGCGGCCGGGGTGCCGATCGTGGTGGCGGTGAACAAGATTGACAAGGAGGGTGCGGATCCGGCGCGGGTGCGCTCCCAGCTCACCGAGTACGGCCTGGTGGCCGAGGAGTTCGGCGGCACCACCCTGTTCGTGGACGTGTCCGCGCGGCAGGACATCGGCATCGAGAACCTGCTCGAGGCGATCGTGCTGACCGCGGATGCCGAGCTCGACCTGCGGGCCAACCCGGAACAGCAGGGCCAGGGCGTGGCCATCGAGGCACACCTGGACCGCGGCCGCGGCCCGGTGGCGACCGTCCTCGTGCAGCGTGGCACGCTGCACGTCGGCGACTCCATCGTCGCGGGCGAGGCGTTCGGGCGGGTCCGGGCGCTGCTCGACGAGAACGGCGCTTCGGTGCCGGACGCGCCCCCGTCGCGCCCGGTGCTGGTGCTCGGCCTCACCGCCGTGCCCGACGCCGGGGACAGCTTCCTGGTGGTCAACGACGACCGGGTGGCCCGGCAGATCGCCGAGCGCCGGGAGTCCAGGGAGCGCAACGCCATGTTCGCCCAGCGGCGGCCCCGGGTCACGCTGGAGGACCTGGAGTCGGCGCTCAAGTCGGGCGAGCGGGAAGAGCTCCTGCTCATCATCAAGGGCGACGTGTCCGGGTCGGTCGAGGCCCTGGAGGACGCGCTGCTCAAGATCGATGTCGGCGAAGAGGTCAACCTGCGGGTCATCGGCCGCGGTGTGGGCGCCATCACCCAGGACGACGTGAACCTGGCCATCGCCTCCGAGGCGGTGATCGTGGGCTTCAACGTCCGGCCGGCCGGACGGGCCGGTGAGCTGGCCCAGCGCGAGGGTGTGGACATCCGCTACTACTCGGTCATCTACCAGGCGATCGAGGAGATCGAGGCGGCCCTCAAGGGCATGCTCAAGCCCGAGTTCGAGGAGGCCCAGCTCGGCACGGCGGAGGTCCGCGAGGTCTTCCGGGTGCCCCGGGTCGGCAACGTGGCCGGCTGCCTGGTCCGCTCCGGCACGATCAACCGTGGCAGCAAGGCACGGCTGATCCGGGACGGCGTGGTGATCTCGGACAACCTGACCGTGGATTCGCTGCGCCGGTTCAAGGACGACGTGACCGAGGTCCGCGAGGGCTACGAGTGTGGTATCGGCGTCGGCTACAACGACATCCGTATCGAGGACGTCGTCGAGACGTTCGAGATGCGCGAGAAGCCACGGGAGTAGGTCGCGAGTTAGCTAGCCGAACCGGATGTACGTGGGTGCACTGACCCTGGATGTGCTACTGGGCGACGTGCGGTCGCTGAAGCAGAAGAGGTCGGCGGTGGCCTCGGTGGTTGCCGAGGTCCGCCGCCGGCATCCGGGCGTCTCGGTGGCCGAGACCGGGTATACCGGCCTGCATCGCCGGGCCGAAATCGGGGTAGCGATAGTGTCCTCGACGGCCGCGCACGCGGTCGAGGTGATCGAGGCGTGCGAGCGCCTGGTGGCGGCGCGCCCCGAGATCGAGCTGCTGTCCGCGCGGCAACGGCTGCTGACCGAGGAGGAGTGAGCGAGCCATGGTGGATCAAGCCCGGGCACGGAAGCTCGCCGACCGGATCGTCCAGATCGTGGCGGAAATGCTGGAGCGGCGGATCAAGGATCCACGGCTCGGCTTCGTCACGGTGACCGAGGCCCGGCTCACCGGGGACCTGCGCGAGGCGACCGTCTTCTACACGGTCTACGGGCCAGCCGAGGAACGGGCGGCCAGCGCGGTCGCGCTGGCCAGCGCGACCGGGGTGATCCGGTCCGAGGTCGGCCGGCAGACCGGGCTCAAGCACACGCCGTCCATCACGTTCGTGCCGGACACCCTCCCGGAGGGGGCGCGGCGGATGGAGGATCTGGTGGCCCAGGCGCGCGCCGCGGATGCGCGGCTGGCCAGCGTGCGCGAAGGCGCGGTGCCCGCCGGTGACCCGGACCCGTACCGGGAACCGCCGGGCGCTGACGATGCTGACGCTTAGCGATCTTCTGGGCGGAACCCGTGCCGCCCGTGAGCACGGCGCGGGATACTCGGCGACGTGACTGAGCTCGCCGCGGCGCAGGCAAAGGTTGCGTCCCTGCTGGCCGGGGCGGATGAGGTCTGCCTGGCTTGCCATGTGCGCCCGGACGCGGACGCGCTCGGGTCGATGCTGGCCCTGGCGTACGCGCTGCGGGCGCCCGGCCGGCGGCCGCAGCGGGTCACCGTGTCCTTCGGTGACCAGCCGTTCGAGGTCCCGGAGATCCTCCGCTTCCTGCCCGGGCTGGACCTGCTCAGCCCGCCGCAGGCCTATCCGGACCGGCCGGAACTGATGATCACCTTCGACGTGGGCAGCATCGACCGGCTCGGCTTGCTGGCCGGGCCGGCCGCCCGGCCGGCGAACTGGTGGTCATCGACCACCACGCGTCCAACACCAGGTTCGGCACCATCCACCTGGTCGATCCGGCGGCCGCGGCCACCGCCATCCTGGTGCTCGACCTGATCGACGTCATGGACATCGAGCTGACCATGGATATCGCGCTCGGCCTGTACGCCGGGCTGGTCACCGACACTGGCTCGTTCAAGTTCTCCACCACCACCCCGGCCGTGCACCAGGTGGCGGCCCGGCTGCTGGGCACCGGGATCGAACCAGGTGCGGTCGCCCGGCAGTTGTGGGACCGGGCCCCGTTCAGCTACCTCGGCCTGCTGTCCGACGTGCTGGCCCGGGCCACGCTGGAGCCGGCCGCGGCGGCCGGTCACGGCCTGGTCTGGACCACGATCAGCTGCGCGGACCGGGCCGCGCACGGGCTGAGCCTGGACGCCGTCGAGTCGGTCATCGATGTGGTCCGCCGGACCGACGAGGCCGACGTGGCGGTCGTGCTCAAGCAGTCCGACGACGGGCTGTGGCAGGTGTCCGCCCGGTCCAAGGGGGCGGTGGACGTCGGCCGGGCCTGCGCCCAGCTGGGCGGCGGCGGCCACCGCAACGCCGCCGGCTTCACCGCCGCAGGCGGCCCAGCCGAGGCCCTAGCCGACCTCCGCCCGCTGCTAGCCGAGGAAAGCTAGCCGGTGCCGGACGAGAATCGCGGCGGCGTGCCGCCGCTCGGCGCGCAGCGGCGATCGGAAGATTCCGGGACCTCTGCCCCTGGTCGCGGCGGCGTGCCGCCGCTCGGCGCGGAGCGGCGATCGGGGGGCTCCGGGGGGTCGTCCCCCCGGGCAAATCAGCCTCCCCGGGCTAGCACCAGCGGGCTCCTGGTGATCGACAAGCCGGCTGGCCTGACCTCGCACGACGTGGTGGCGCGGGTGCGCCGCCTGGCCGGCACCCGCCGGGTGGGGCACGCCGGGACGCTGGACCCGATGGCCACCGGAGTCCTGGTCATCGGGCTGGAGAAGGCCACCCGGCTGCTCGGCCATCTCACTCTCAGCGACAAGGAGTACCAGGCCACCGTGCGGCTGGGCGCCAGCAGCGACACCGGCGACGCGGAGGGCACGATCGTGCCCGGCGCCCCGGCGGCCGGCCTGGCCATCGACGCGGTGCGCGCCGCCGCGGCCGCGCTGACCGGGCCGATCCAGCAGGTGCCACCGGCCGTCAGCGCGATCAAGGTGGGTGGCAAGCGGTCCTACCAGCTGGCCCGGGAGGGCGCGCCCCCGGTGCTGCCGCCGCGCCCGGTCACCGTGTGGTCGTTCACCGTGCAGGCCGTCCGGCCGGCCGGTGACCGGCTGGATGCCGACGTGACGGTGCGCTGCTCCAGCGGCACCTACATCCGGGCGCTGGCCCGGGACATGGGCGAGGCGCTGGGTGTCGGCGGCTACCTCACCATGCTGCGCCGGACCCGGGTGGGCCCGTACGACCTGAGCGCCGCGCACACCCTGGACGAACTGGAGCAGCGGCAGCCCGAGCTGCCGGTGCTGCCGCTGGCCGAGGCGGCCGCCGCGGCCTTCCCGGCCCGGCGGCTGACCGAGGCCGAGGCGCGCTCGCTGGCGCACGGCGGCCGGCTGCCCGGGCTCGGCGAGCACACCGGCCCGGTCGCGGCGTTCAGCCCGGATGGCGCGCTGATCGCGTTGGTGCAGGAGCGGGACGGCCAGGCCCGCCCGCTCGCCGTCTTCGTGCCCTAGCGAGTGGTGCGCCAGGATCACCCGCGCTGGTCCGGCAGAATGGGGGGCGGACTTCCCGAGGAGGGCGTGATGCCGCACACCAGCGATACCCGGGTGGCCGGGTATGAGCCGCTGCTGTCACCGGCCGGGCTGCTGGACGAACTCCCGCTGAGCAGCGCGGCCGAAGCGCTGGTCGAGCAGTCCCGGGCCGAGGTGCGCGCGATATTGGACGGTGCGGACGACCGGTTGCTGGTGGTGGCCGGGCCGTGCTCGGTGCACGACCCGGCGGCCGGGCTGGACTACGCCCGCCGGCTGGCCGCCCTGCGCGACTCGCTGGCCGGCGACCTGCTCATTGTGATGCGCGTCTACTTCGAGAAGCCGCGCACGGTGACCGGCTGGAAGGGCCTGATCAACGACCCGCGCATGGACGGCAGCCACGACGTGCACCGCGGCCTGCGGCTGGCCCGCCGGTTCCTGCTCGACGTGACCGAACTCGGCCTGCCGGTGGGCTGCGAATGGCTGGACCCGATCACCCCGCAGTACATCGCGGACACCGTGACCTGGGGCGCCATCGGGGCGCGCACCACGGAGAGCCAGGTGCACCGGCAGCTCGCCTCCGGCCTGTCCATGCCGGTCGGCTTCAAGAACGGAACCGACGGGGACGTCGGCGTCGCGGTGGACGCCTGCCGGGCCGCCGCCACCGGGCACACGTTCTTCGGTGTCACCCGGGCCGGCGCGGCGGCGGTGGTCACCACGATGGGCAACCCGGACTGCCACGTCATCCTGCGCGGCGGCCGGCCCGGGCCGAACTACCAGGCCGGGCACGTGGACGCGGCGCTGGAGCGGATCACCGGGGCCGGGCTGGCCCGGCGGGTGATGGTGGACGCCAGCCATGGCAACAGCGGCAAGGACCACGGCCGCCAGCCGGCCGTGGCCGCCGACCTGGCCGGCCAGGTCGGCCGCGGCGAGACCGGCATCATCGGGGTCATGCTGGAGAGTTTCCTGCTGGCCGGGCGGCAGGAACCCGGCGATCCGGCCGGGCTGGCCTACGGGCAGAGCGTCACCGATGCGTGCCTGGACTTCGACACCACCGCGGACGTGCTGCGCGGCCTGGCCGACGCGGTCCGCCGCCGCCGCGGCACCGCTATCCCGCCCGTCCTGGGGCAGGCCACCGCCTCAGCCCCGTGATCCCGGGGGGCCGGCCATACGTGGCAGTCTTGACTGTGCGGGGTATCGGCCACGGGGCGGCCGGTCAACGCGTCGAAGGAGCAGCAACGGATCGAAGGAGCAGCACTGTGCAGCGCTGGCAAGGCCTGGACGAAGTGCCAGGGGACTGGGGGGCTTCCGTGGTCACCGTCGGCGTGTTCGACGGGGTGCACCGCGGTCACCAGCGCATCGTGGCCCGGGCCCGCGCGGTCGCGGACAGCCGGCAACTGCCGCTGGTCGTGATCACCTTCGACCCGCATCCGGATGAGGTGATCCGGCCCGGCTCGCACCCGCCGCTGCTGGTCACCGTCCGGCGCCGGGTCCAGTTGCTGGCCGGGGAGGGCTGCGACGCGGTCTGCGTGCTGCCGTTCACGCTGGACTTCTCCCGGCTCGGGCCGGATGAGTTCGTCCGGATGGTGCTGGCCGAGCGGCTGCGCGCCCGCTGGGTGGTGGTGGGGGAGAACTTCCGGTTCGGCCACCGGGCCGCCGGTGACGTGGCGCTGCTCGCCGAGCTGGGCGAGAAGTACGACTTCGGCGCCGAGGCCCCGCCGCTGCTCGCCGAGCACGGCGTGACCATCTCCTCCAGCGAAATCAGGGACCAGCTGAACGCCGGTGACGTGGCCGGTGCCGCCCGCGACCTGGGCCGCCCGCACCGGGTGGAAGGCGTGGTGGTGCGCGGTCACCAGCGCGGCCGGGCGCTCGGCTTCCCGACCGCCAACCTGGAGACCACGCCCTACCCGGCCGTGCCCGCCGACGGGGTGTACGCGGGCTGGCTGGCCAGCCTGGACGACGACGGGCAGGAGACGGCGCGCTGGCCCGCCGCGATCTCGGTCGGCACCAACCCGACGTTCGAGGGCCGGGACCGGACCGTGGAGGCGTACGCGCTGGACCGGGACGACCTCGACCTGTACGGGGTGCACGTCGCGGTGGACTTCGCGGCCCGGCTGCGCGGCATGGTCCGCTTCGACTCGGCCGCCGCTCTGATCGAGCAGATGTACCGGGACGTGGACGCCGCCCGTGCCCTGGTCGGCGAGTCGTAGCGCGGGTCAGCCGCCCGGCGCTGGCGTTATGCGGCGTGCTCTCGCCGCCGCGGCGCTGGCCGCCGGGTTAGCCGCCTCAGCCAGCCCGGCTGCCGCCCTGGTGCAGCCGGCCGGCACCGGTCCGCTGCCGCTGACCACGGTCACCGTGACCGGCGCGGGCGGGGACCGGGTGTACCAGGGGGTGGGCGCGGTGCTGGGCGGCGGCGGGAACGCCCGGTACCTCATGGACTACCCGGCGCCGGAACGCGGCCAGATCCTGGACTACCTGTTCAAGCCGGGCTACGGCGCCGCGCTGCAACTGCTCAAGCTGGAGATCGGCGGCGGCGCCAACTCCACCGACGGCGCCGAGCCGAGCGTCGAGCCGGTCCGCGGCCAGGTCAACTGCGACGCGGGCTACGAGTTCGCCATCGCCCGGCAGGCGGTGGTGCGCAATCCCGGCATCCGGCTGTACGGCCTGCAATGGACCGCGCCCGGCTGGGTGGGCCAGGGTAGCGGCAGCGTGTTCACCCGCGCCGACATCGGCTACCTGCTGACCTGGCTGGGCTGCGCGGCCCGGCACGGGCTGGCCATCAGCTACCTGGGCGGGTGGAACGAATCGGACGACGGCACGCACCGGGCCTGGTTCCACCGGCTCCGGCTGGCGCTGGACGCGGCGGGTTACCGGTCCGTCCAGCTCGTCGCCGGGGACGCGAACCCCACCTGGGAGTACGTGTCCAACCCGGCGGACCCGGACATCGCGATCCTGGGCACGCACGACGTCTGCGGCTATCCGACCGGGGTGGCCGGGCCAGCCACCCGTTGCTACGCGCCGGCCGCGGCCATCGCCTCCGGCCGGCCGCTGTGGGCCAGCGAGCTGGGCGCGATGGACGCCGGGGCGCAGCCGGGGTGCGTGCAGCCGTGCGCGCCCGCGATGGACCGCGCCGTGGTCCGCGGCTACCTGGACGCCCGGCTCACCGGCTACCTGGAGTGGCCGGTCATCGACAGCATGCCGCCCGGTCTGCCGTACGAGAACCGCGGCCTGGTCACCGCGGACCAGCCCTGGTCCGGGGCCTACCGGGTGAACGCGATGACCTGGGCCATCGCGCAGTTCACCCAGGTCGTCTGGCCGCCCTGGCCGGGCAACCCGGGCGGCTGGCGGTATCTCGACTCGGCCAGCGGGTTCCTCCAGGGTGACCGCGCGGATGGCTCCTACGTGACCCTGGTCCGCCGCGGCGGCACCGACTGGAGCATGATCATCGAGGCGACCACGGCCAGCGCGCCGCAGCAGGTCTCGGTCCGGGTCACCGGCGGTCACCGGCTGGCGGGGCGGCCCGTGCACGTGTGGGCCAGCGACTTCAGCGCGTCCGGCAGCCGCCCGGCGGCCTGGTTCGCCCGGCAGCCGGACATCCGGCCGTCCAGCACCGGCTCGTTCACGTTCACCGTCCAGCCGGGCTGGGTCTACTCGCTGACCACCACGTCCGGCCAGGGGAAGGGCCGCGCCGCCGGGCCCCGCCCGGCCCCCTTCCCGCTGCCCTACCGGAGCAGCCTGGGCAGCTCCGGGCAGGCCGGCGGCGCTGACGACGAACCGCCCTACCTGGCCGCCCAGGACGGCTCCTTTGAGCTGGCCCGCTGCCCCCGGCCCGGCGGCGGCACGCTTTCCTGTACCAGACAGACCACCGTGCCCACCCCCATTTTCTGGCACAACGCACCTGCCCCCGGCTGGCGCTACCCCTATGCGACGGTCGGCGGGGCAGGCCTGGCCAACTACTCGGTGAGCGTCGACACGCTGCTCACCCAGCGGGGCACGTCGGCCGGGCTGATCGGCCGGCTGGGCCGGCGCGGCGGTCAGCCGGACATTGGCCACTTCGACGGCTACCTGTTCGACGTGGCCGCGTCCGGGGCGTGGGCACTGATCCGCAACGACGTAGCCCCGGGCCGGACCGTGACGCTGGCCGCGGGCAGGCTGCCCCGGCCGCTGGGCCGCGGCCGCTGGCACCGGCTGTTGCTGGCCATGTCCGGGCCGCGGCTGACCGCCGCCGTGGACGGCCACCAGGTCGCCGCGGTCTCCGACCCGGCCTGGCGGTCCGGGCTGGCCGGGATCGAGGCGGGCGCGCTGACCGGGACCTGGCCGCAGGCCGAGTTCCGTAATCTGTCGATTACCCGGTGACCGGGGCCACCGCCCGGCGCGGCCCGGGTGCACCGGCCCACGTGGTACCTTGGATGGCGGTCGGCGAGTTCCGGCCAGGGTTAGCTGCACCCTCAAGCGGCTGGCCGTGGGGCTTCCAGTACTTCCAGTGATCTGGGCGGCGCGAAGCCCCGTTTCATGACTGTCTCGAAGAATAGGGATGCCACGTGCCGTTGGACACAGCCGTCAAGAAGGAGATCATCGCGGGTAACGCGACCAATGAGGGTGACACCGGCTCGCCGGAAGTCCAGGTCGCACTGCTGACGCGGCGGATCAACGATCTGACCGAGCACCTCAAGGTGCACAAGCACGACCACCACAGCCGCCGCGGGCTGCTGCTGCTGGTTGGGCGCCGCCGGCGCCTGCTGCAGTACCTGGCCCGCACCGACATCGAGCGCTACCGTGCGCTCATCAGCAAACTGGGCCTGCGCAGGTAGGCCCGCACAACTCAAGAACTACATCCCGCGGCCCCGTTCCGGAGCGCATGGCGCAAGGACCGGTCCTCGGTAGTGGTTTCCGGGTCACCATGCCCCCGACGGGGCAGGGCGGGCCGGGGGCTTCGATCGAAGACCGGGCCGGCCGCCGGCCCAGGCAGGCTGGGATCAGCCACACGCCACCGGCGGGGGTTTACGCGGGACCTCAGTCAAGGAGGTCTCACCCGTGGAGGGTGTGTATACCGCCGAAGCCGTTATCGATAACGGGGCCTTCGGCACCCATACCATCAAGTTCGAGACCGGCAGGCTGGCCCGGCTAGCCGCCGGTTCCGCCGTCGCGTACCTGGACGAAGAGACCGTGGTGCTGTCCGCCACCACGGCGGGCAAGCACCCCAAGGAGGGGCTGGACTTCTTCCCGCTCACCGTGGACGTGGAAGAGAAGATGTACGCGATCGGCCGGATTCCCGGTTCGTTCTTCCGCCGGGAGGGCCGTCCGTCCGAGGACGCGATCCTCACCTGCCGGCTGATCGACCGGCCGCTGCGGCCCTCGTTCGTCAAGGGTCTCCGCAACGAAGTTCAGGTTGTCGAGACGATCCTCGCGCTCAATCCTGAGCACCTGTACGACGTGGTCGCCATCAACGCTGCGTCCCTGTCCACCATGCTCGCCGGGCTGCCGTTCTCGGGTCCGATCGCAGGTGTGCGGGTCGCCCTGATCAAGGGCCAGTGGGTCGGGTTCCCCACCCACGAGCAGCTGAACGAGGCCACCTTCGACATGGTGGTCGCGGGCCGGATGCTCCCGGACGGGGACGTGGCCATCATGATGGTCGAGGCCGAGTCCACCACCGGCACGCTGGGCCTGCTGGCCGACTCGGGCAGCGGCGCGGTGGCGCCCACCGAGGACACCGTGCCGGAGGGCCTGGAGGCGGCCAAGCCGTTCCTGCGGCTGCTCTGCGAGGCCCAGCAGCGGGTCGCCGACCAGGCCGCCAAGCCGACCGCCGAGTTCCCCGTGTTCGTGGACTATCAGCAGGACGTCTACGACGCGGTGGCCGCGGAGGTCTCCGGCGAGCTGGCCCGGGTGCTGACCATCGCGGGCAAGCAGGAGCGCGAGACCGAGACCGACCGGGTCAAGGCGCTCGCCCAGGAGAAGCTGGCCAGCCAGTTCGAGGGCCGGGAGAAGGAGATCAGCGCGGCCTTCCGCGCGCTGACCAAGAAGCTGGTCCGCGAGCGGATCATCCGGGACGGCGTCCGCATCGACGGCCGCGGCCTGACCGACATCCGCCAGCTGTCCGCCGAGGCGCACGTGCTGCCCCGGGTGCACGGCTCGGCTCTGTT
This sequence comes from uncultured Actinomycetes bacterium, assembly GCA_963717125.1. Classification (GTDB taxonomy): domain Bacteria; phylum Actinomycetota; class Actinomycetes; order Streptosporangiales; family Streptosporangiaceae; genus RYN-230. The sequence continues at coordinate 331,565 of CAVQVG010000013.1, read as the reverse complement.
CGAGCGGGGTGAGACGCAGATCCTGGGCGTCACCACGCTCAACATGCTGCGCATGGAGCAGATGCTGGACACGCTCAACCCGGAGCGGACCAAGCGCTACATGCACAACTACAACATGCCGCCGTACTCCACCGGGGAGACCGGCCGGGTCGGCTCGCCCAAGCGCCGCGAGATCGGCCACGGTGCGCTGGCGGAGCGCGCGCTGCTGCCGGTACTGCCCCCCGGGAGGAGTTCCCGTACGCGATCCGTCAGGTGTCCGAGGCGCTCGGGTCCAACGGCTCGACCTCGATGGGCTCGGTGTGCGCGTCCACCATGTCGCTGCTGGACGCGGGCGTCCCGCTGAAGGACATGGTGTCCGGCATCGCCATGGGCCTGATCAGCGAGGGCGGCCAGTACGTCACGCTGACCGACATCCTCGGTGCCGAAGACGCGTTCGGTGACATGGACTTCAAGGTGGCCGGCACCAAGGACGTCATCACCGCGCTGCAGCTGGACACCAAGCTCGACGGGATCCCGGCGGCGGTGCTGGGCGCGGCGCTGAAGCAGGCCCGTGGGGCCCGGCTGACCATCCTGGAAGTCATGCGCGAGGCCATCGACGCCCCGGGCGAGATGAGCCCGCAGGCGCCACGGATCATCACCATCAAGGTGCCGGTGGACAAGATCGGCGAGGTGATCGGGCCCAAGGGCAAGATGATCAACTCGATCCAGGAGGAAACCGGGGCCGAGATCACCATCGAGGACGACGGCACGATCTACATCGGCGCCACCGACGGGCCCTCCGCCGAGGCGGCGCGGACCACGATCAACGCGATCGCCAACCCGCACATGCCGGAGGTCGGCGAGCGGTTCCTGGGCACCGTGGTCAAGACGACCACGTTCGGCGCGTTCATCTCGCTGCTGCCCGGCAAGGACGGCCTGCTGCACATCACCCAGCTGCGCAAGCTGCACGGTGGGGCCCGGATCGAGAACGTCGACGACGTGGTCAAGGTGGGCGACAAGATCCAGGTCGAGATCCGCGAGATCGACGACCGGGGCAAGCTGTCGCTGGTCCCGGTCGAGGTGGTCGAGCGCGAGGCCGCCGCGGCCGACGGAGACGGCGGCGGCAGCCCGAACGGCGATGGCGGCCCGGCTGGCCAGCATTCCGGTGGCGACCGGGAGGCTCGCGCGGGCGGCGACCAGGGTGGTGGAGACAGCCACCGCACCCGGCACCGCGAGCGCCGGCACCGCGACAACTCGTGAGCATGCGAGACACGCGGACCGGGCCCGAGGATGACGACACCGGGGCCGTGCGGCGCACCGCGCTGCCGGGCGGCCTCCGGGTCATCACCGAATCGCTGCCCCATGTCCGGTCGGCGGCGTTCGGCATCTGGGCGGGGGTGGGGTCCCGGGACGAGGACCCCGCTCACGCCGGCGCCACGCACTACCTGGAGCACCTGCTGTTCAAGGGGACCGGGCAGCGCACCGCGCTGGAGATCTCGGCCGCCATCGACGCGGTCGGCGGCGAGCTGAACGCGTTCACCGGCAAGGAGTACACCTGCTACTACGCACGGGTGCTGGACGCCGACCTGCCGCTGGCCATCGACGTGCTGTCCGACATGGTGACCAGCTCGCTGATCGCGGCCAAGGACGTGGACGCCGAACGCGGCGTGATCCTCGAAGAGATCGCCATGAACGACGACGATCCCTCGGACACGGTGCACGAGGCGTTCGTCGGCCAGCTGTACGGTGACACGCCACTCGGCCGGCCGATCCTCGGCACGGTGGACTCGATCAACGCGATCACCCAGGCCCAGATCGGCGAGCACTACCAGGCCCGGTACACCCCGGACAGCCTGGTGGTGGCGGCCGCGGGCAACCTGGATCACGATGCGCTGGTCGCCCACGTGCAGCGGGCGTTCGGCCCGGCGCTGGCCGACGGCCGGACGCCGGCCGCGCCGCGGCTGGGCGGGCCGGGCACCGGGGTGCCGGAGGCCGCGGCGGACGGCACCGGGATCCGCCTGGTGTCCCGCCCGCTGGAGCAGGCCAACCTGGTGCTGGGCTGCGCGGGCCTGCGGCGCACCGACGATCGCCGGTTCGCGCTCGGCGTGCTGAACGCGGCGCTCGGCGGCGGCATGTCCTCCCGGCTGTTCCAGGAGGTCCGGGAGAAGCGCGGGCTGGCCTACTCGGTGTACAGCTTCACCACCCAGCACGCGGACAGCGGGATCTGGGGCATCTACGCGGGCTGCCTGCCGTCCAAGGCCGACGAGGTGCTGGCGATCTGCCGGGACGAGGTGGCCAAGGTGGTGGCGCACGGCCTCACCGACGCCGAGCTGGACCGGGGCAAGGGGCAGCTGCGCGGCTCGATGGTGCTCGGGCTGGAGGATCCTTCGTCGCGGATGAGCCGGCTGGGCAAGTCCGAGCTGGTCTACCCCCGGCTGGAGCCGGTGGACGAGATCCTGGCCGCGATCGAGGCGGTCAGCCACGACGACGTGCGCGCGGTGGCCACCGAGATCCTCACCCGGCCCCAGGTGCTGGCCGTGGTCGGGCCCTACGATGACAGTGCGGCGTTCGCTGGCGTGCTCGGCTAGCCCGCCGTGATGAGTGCGGCGGGGCCAGGCTAGCGGGGAAGCGGGGCGCGATGATCAAGGTCGGGGTGCTCGGCGCGCGGGGCCGGATGGGCGCCGCGGTGCGGGCGGCCGTGTCCGCCGCGGACGACCTCGAGGTCGGCGCCGCGGTCGACGCGGGTGACCCGCGGGAAGACCTGACCGGCTGCGCGGTGGTGGTCAACTTCACCCACCCCGGCGTCGTCCTGGACAACCTGCACTGGTGCATCAGCCACGGGCTGGACACCGTGGTCGGCACGTCGGGGTTCGACGAGGCGCGGCTGGACCAGGTGCGGGACTGGCTGGCTGGGGCGCCCTCGGTGCGGGTGCTGATCGCGGCCAACTTCTCCGTCGGCGCGGTGCTGATGATGCGGTTCGCCGAGCAGGCGGCCCCCTTCTTCGAGTCCGCCGAGATCATCGAGCTGCACCACGCGAACAAGGTCGATGCCCCGTCCGGCACGGCGTCCCGGACCGCGGCCATGATCGCCGCGGCCCGGACCGGGGCCGGGCTGGGCGCGTCGCCGGACGCCACGGTGACGGCGGCCGAGGGGGCCCGGGGCGCCGTGCTGGACGACGTGCACGTGCACTCGGTCCGGCTGGCCGGCCTGATCGCGCACCAGGAGGTGCTGCTGGGCGGGCACGGCGAGACGCTGACCATCCGGCACGACTCGCTGGACCGCGCCTCGTTCATGCCGGGCGTGCTGCTCGCGGTGCGCCAGCTCGGCTCGCTGCCGCCCGGCCTGACCTTCGGCCTGGAGACGCTGCTGTTCTAGTCGGGGGGACGACCCCGGTACTGTCGATCACATGTGCCGCAGCATCAAGACTCTCCGCCCGCCCTACGCCGAGCAGGTCACTGACCAGGACGTACAGGCGGCAGCGCGTCAGTACGTGAAGAAGATCAGCGGGTTCCAGCGCCCGGCCAAGCACAACGCGGAAGCCTTCGAGCAGGCCGTGCAGGACGTGGCCAAGGCTACGTCGGTGCTGCTCAGCCGGCTTGAGGTACGGTAGCGGTTAAGGGCAAAATGGCTCGCCGCCGCGGCCCACCGGGGGGTGGACATGCTCAGATTTATTCTGAACATCATCTGGCTGGTGCTTTGCGGGTTCTGGATGGCGATCGCCTACGCGATAGCCGGGCTGATCTGCTTTGTCCTGTTCTTCCTGGTAGTCACCATTCCGTTCGGAATCGCGGCGTTCCGCATCGCGGGCTACGTGCTATGGCCGTTCGGCCGGTCGATCGAGCGGCGCGAGAGGGCCGGCATTGGCTCGCTGATCGGCAACATCATCTGGATCATCCTGTTCGGCTGGGAACTGGCGCTCGGTCATCTGATCACCGGCGTCCTGCTCTGCCTCACCATCATCGGCATTCCGCTCGGCCTGGCCAACTTCAAGATCATCCCAATCTCGCTGGTGCCGCTGGGCGCCCGCGTCGTGCCGTCTAGCCAGCTGTATCCGGGCTATCGCTGACCTGCCTGGGTGGCGTACCTTCGGCACATGTGTCGGGATATCAAGATCCTGCGCGCCCCCTACGCCGCCTCGGTCAATGACCAGGACGTGCAGGCCGCCGCGATCCAGTACGTGCAGACAGTGAGCGGGTTCCGGCGCCCAATGCCCGCCGACGCCGAGGCGTTCGACCGGGCCGTGGACATGATCGCCCGCGTGACGCGCGACCTGCTCGGGCGGCTTGAGGTGCCCGCCGCCGATCACCCCGGGGCGTTACCGCGGCTACGGTTCCCCCATGGTGGGGGCGTGCGTGATATCCAGTGAGTTCGGCGGGGTCAGATCGACCCCGTCCGGGTCGTTCAGGTAGCCGGGTGCGGTGCCCCGGACGCCTTTGTGGCCGTACTGCCAGACGATCCGGTTGGTCACCGGGTCGATAACGATGACCCGGTCGTTGAAGTCGTCGTTCACGAGGATGTCCCCGTTGGGCAGCGGCAGGCCCAGCGACGGGTGGTTGAGCCCGCCGAACCGCCAGAGCAGCCGGCCCGCCGTGTTGAACTCCACCACCTGGCCCGCGGTCGAGTAGTCAACCGTCAGGTACCGGCCCGGGTAGATCTCGTTGCTGTCGGAGGGGTAGGCGACGCCCGGCGGGTTGGCCGACCAGGACACGTGGCCGGACAGGCTCAGCGCGTTCACCCAGTCCCCGTTGATCTCGGTGACCAGGTACTTGCCGTTGGTCATCGGGAACGCGCCGTTCGGGCTGCCCCAGGTGACCGGCGGGCTGTGCCAGCAGCCATAGCCGGCCTGGCCGATGACCCGCTGCGGGTGGCTCGCCGGCGGCCTGATCAGCAGGACCCGGCAGTTCTTGATGTCCGCGGTGATCAGGCTGCCGCTGGGCAGCATCATCGCGTCATCCGGGTTGGACACGTGGTTGGCGCTTGACCCGGGGTGCCACGGCACGCCGTACCGGTAGACGATCCGGCGGGTGGCGATGTCGATCACGCTGATGACCGAGGCGTCCTCCTCGGTCGCGACGATCTGTTTCCCGTCCGGCGTGAAGAACGCGTCGTCCGGCACCGGGAACGTCTGGCCGTTGGCCAGGTCGCCCGGCTGCGGGAACTGCCACCGGACCCGGCCCTGCGGGTCGACGATGAGCAGCCGGTTGTTCTTGTGGTCGGCGATCAGCACGTCGCCGGGCAGCGCCGCCGGGTTCGACCCGGGCGCCAGGTGGCTGCCGCTGAGCGGCCGCCCCAGCCACGGCGTGCTGGGCGTCTGGGTCGCGGGCGGGTCCGGGGCCAGCTGGATCCGGGTGACGGTGGGCACCGGGCGGACGCCGTCGTCACCGCCGACGAGGAACGCGGTGCCGCGGGTCACCGCCACCCCGGCGTTGGCCACCGGCACCGGGAGCTGTCCCGCCACCCGGACCGCCGCCTGGCCGGGCTGATAGCTGAGCACCTGCCCGCTGATCGCCGTGGCTGCGGTCTGGCCCGGCTGGCCGACCTGGCCGCCCGCGATGAACACGGTGCCGCCCAGAGTGAACGCGGCCGCCCCGGTCAACGGCCGGGGAAGGTGGCCGGCCACGGACGCCTGGCCGTTCAGTGGCCCGGTCCGGCGCTGGCCGGGGCTGGGCTGTGTGCGGCTGGGCTGTGTGCGGCTGGGCTGTGTGCGGCTGGCCTGTGTGCGGCTGGCCTGTGTGCGGCGCCTGTGCGGTGCCAGGCGGTGTGCGGCTGGGCTGCGCCGCGCCGGGCACGGTGATGCGCTGGATGTCGCTGGTCGGGCCGGTGGCCGCCTGCCCACCGAACACCCAGATCTGCTGGCCCAGGGCGGCCACCGCCGGGTCCCGCACCGGCACCGGCAGCCGGGCCACGGTCCGGAAGTGGCGGCCGTCCGCGGTGGCCAGCACGTCGCCTGCGGCGCCCGCCCCGGCCGCGCCGCCGACCAGGTACGCGGTACCGCCGATGGTCACCGCGGCCAGGCCGGACCGGGGCCCGGGCAGCCGGCAGGCCATGGCGGCCGTGCCGCCCCCGGTGCCGATCTGCTGCACCGTGGCCGGCCGCGCTGAGATTCCCCGCACGGGGGTTCCCTGCACGGGGGTTCCCTGCACCGGGGTCGCGGGGGTCTGCTCCCCGCCGCCGAACAGGAAATCCCGGCCGTTCAGGGTGGCCCCGGCCGCGCCCGGCGTGGCCGCGGCCAGCGCCGGCCGCGGTTGTGCTGCCAGTCACCGGGTTGAGCAGCCGGACCGTGGTGGTGGCCGCCGACCGCTGGCTGAGCCCACCCAGGATGAGCAGGTCCGGTCCGTGCGGCAGCACGACGGCCCGGGACACCCCGGACGGCAGCTGGTACGGGGCCGGGACGATCCGCACGGTGGCCGCCTCAGTCGCCGGTCTGGCCGCCGCGCGGGGCGGGCCGGATCCAGCCGGGTGACCGGCTGGGGCTGGGGCTGGGGCTGGGGCTGGGGCTGGCTGGGCGGGCGTCGAGCAGGCCGCCACCAGCAGCGCCCCGCTGACCCCGGTAACGGCCAGCCACACCCGGGCGCTGCCTCGCCACCTGACCCGGCGCGGGTCCCTGGCCGACACGGCATCAACCCCCTGTCCCAGACTCTCACCCGGGCCGGTCCGGCCGCCCGGCCGCTGCCAGACGGACTCCCCAGATCCCAGCCTGACATTCATAGCGGCTCGTACACTCCGAGTTGCGCAAAGTGACCAGCACGCGTATGGCCAACCCACTCGTCCCCGCCAGCTCGTAACACCGGTCGGCTCACCGGGGGCGGTGCGGACTGGTGCCACGCTTGACCGTCACTGGCACGTGATCACGCGGCGGCCTTGGGGAACTTCGCCCCGAAGGCGGCCTCGAAGGCCTTCACCGCCGCCAGCGCGTGCGGTTCATCGGCTCAGGTGGCTACCCACTGATCGTGTGATCGGAGCGCATCCCACAGCGCTTTGCCGAGGCTTTTGAGTACTGGGCTTGTCGCCCCGCGGCGCCAGGCTACGGCGGTGGTCCACCGAAGCGGTTCGTTCTTGATAGGTCGCCAGGTGAGCCTGTTGTTGTTGGCTGTCGAGTCTTCACCTCTGAATGCGATTGCTCGGTCCGCGAGTAGTAGGCCGTTGAACGATTCGCGTTGCGTACTCGATCCTGGCCGGCCGGTAGCCCGCGTCGTTGCAAATGGAGAGCGTCTGGTCGTACAACCAGGGCGAGACTTCGCGGCGGAACATGACCAGGACCTGGCCGTTCAAGTCGTTCAGTCGTATCAGTGGCAATTCAGCGAGCGGGTGATCAGCGGCCATCAGCACCCCGAGGGTCTTGATCAGTTTCGGCCCGACAACGAGGCCCTTCTCGGGGAAGGGGTGCCGAAGCACCACCACGTCCAGCCGACCTTGATGGAGCTGCGCGTGCTGGTCAGCCGTAGTCGCTTCTTCGAACTCGATCGCAGCGGCTGGGTACTCGTCATGAAGGCGAGCGGTGACGTCCTGGAAGACGTTGGCCGAGGTGTCGGGTGGTACCGCTACACGTACTGGCCGGCCATGGCCCGGGGCTTGACGGCTGACGAGGCGCTCTAGGTCTTCCATTGCGCCGAGGACCCTGCGGGCCTGCCGAAGGAATCGGGCGCCTTCCTCGGTGAGCTTGACCATCTGGCTTGATCGGTCGAACAGCCGGAAGCCGACTTCGTCTTCTAGTTCCGAGATGCGCGCGCTCAGGGGCGGCTGGCTGATGTGCAGGCGCTGGGCTGCTCTGCCGAAGTGGAGTTCATCGGCAACCGCAACGAAGTAGCGCAGCTGACGCGGCGTCACGCTCCGAACCATACCGCTTTCGGTATGGAGAGTGCGGTGATTGGTCTTGGACCGCGCTCCGTCTGCGGTGCTTTCATTCAGGGGCCGAGCACCTGCACATGATGGGGGCCTGATGCGGCACGCTGATAAGCGACTGGGAACCGAAGATCTGGTCGACGATTTGATCGTCGAGCGCGCTGGCCAAGTCGCGGTTATCGTCCTCAACCGGCCGGACAAGTTGAACGCTTGGACCGAGGCCATGCGTGAGCGACTCTGCGACGTCCTGGCCGATCTCAGCGGCGATTCCGCGGTGCGGGCGGTCGTGCTGACCGGCGCTGGAGAACGGGCGTTCTGCGCTGGTCAAGATCTTGCGGAGACCAGGGATTTCATTGCCGGCGACCACGCCCGTGCCGAGCGCTGGATCGATCGTGTTGAGGTTCTTTACCGCCGCTTCCGTGATCTAGAGGTTCCGCTTGTCGCCGCGCTCAATGGTGTTGCGGCCGGCTGGGTTTCCAGGTCGCCCTGCTTGCGGACCTGCGGATCGCGCACATCGGGGTTCGGCTAGGTCAGCCCGAGGTCCGGCACGGCATTCCGAGCATCACCGGCACGTGGCTGATCCGTGAAGCGCTGGGGGCCTCACGGACATCTGAGCTGGTGCTTTCGGGAAGGCTCATGAGCGCCGAGGAGGCCCACGCTGCCGGTGTGATCCATGTCCTCGTCGATGCCGGCGCGGTACGCGAGGTCGCCATACGGCGCGCCGGAGAACTCGCCGAGCTGCCGCCTGGAGCGGTGCGGGAGACCAAGGGCTGGCTGCGTCAACTTGATGCGGCTGCGTTCGAGGAGGCGTTCCGGGTCGCCCGCGAGGTGCACCGCCGCTCGTATGCCTCCGGCGAGCCTCAGGCGATGATGGAGCGCTTCCTCACCGCTCACCAGAACGACGGTGCACGATGAGCGGTCCCTGGCTTTCGCGAGCGGCCCGGCAGCGCTGGCAGGTTCCCGACCGCTACAACATCGCTGCGGATGTCATGGACGGTCAAGACCCCGCCGCGGAGGCCATGATCTGGCTGGGCCCGGACGGGTCAACGCGCCGGGTGCCGTGGCGCGACATCCAGCGAACGGCCGCACAATTCGCTGACCTGGTAGCGGAGCAGGGAGTTCAGCCCGGCGACCGGGTTGCATTCGTCCTCCCGCCCCTGCCGGAGACCGCCGCGATGGTCCTGGGGGTCTTCAAGATGGGGGGCATCGTCGTCATGCTGTCCTCGCTGTGGGGGCGTGATGCGCTGAGGTACCGGATTCTCGACGCCGCCCCGGCCGTCATCCTCACCGACGCGGACAGCGTCGCGACCGTCCGCGCCGCGGCGGCGGGCACGTCCAGCGCCGTCATCGTCCTGAGCCCCGAGATGCTCGCCGGCCGCCCGGCAACTTATGACACTTTGGCCACGGCAGCAGACGCGCCGGCGATGATCTTCTATACCTCCGGTACGACTGGACCGGCCAAAGGCATCGTCCAAGCACACGCCTCGCTGCTCGGGCACAACGAATTCAGGGCGTGCCACGATCTGCGGCGCGGCGAACTGTTCCACGGTGCCGGGGACTGGGCGTGGTCTCTCGCGAAGATCATCGGCCCGTGGCGCCAGGGCGCCAGGCATCTGGTCGTCCACCAGGGCGCCCGGTTCGACGCCGCAAAGCTGTTCGCCGCTCTGTCTGAGCACCAGGTCAGCAACGTCCTGCTCAACCCGACAGTGCTTCGCCGCCTGCGCGAGGCAGGGCCCGATGCCGGGCGCCGATTCCCGCAGCGCTTCCGGATCGCGTGCTGTTCGTCGGAGCCGCTGCAGCCTGAGCTCGCGGGGTGGTTCGCCGAGCAGTTCGGCACACCGCTGCTGGACTACTACGGGATGACCGAGTCTTATCCGATGCTCGGCAACCGCCCGGGCCACCCACTTCGACCGGGCTCTATCGGCCGGCCGCTGCCTGGGTGGGAAGTGACCCTCCTCGATGACCGTGGTGAGGGAATCGCCTCGGGTGATGTCGGCGAGATCTGCCTACGGGCGCGTTCCAACCCGCAATACCCGCTTGGGTACTGGAACCGGCCGGAGGCCAGCGAAGCCACGTTTGGCGGTAAATGGTTCCGCACCGGCGACCTGGCCTCGCGCGATGAGGAGGGCTTTTACTGGTACGTCAGCCGGTCCGATGACGTGATCATTTCCGCTGGCTACCGCATCGGGCCTCATGATCTTGAGGACGTCCTGCGCGAGCACCCGGCGATCGCCGAGGTTGCGGTGATCGGCCTGCCGGATGCCCGACGCGGGCAGGTCGTCTGCGCCAGCGTGGCGCTAGCCGACGGCTGGCAACCCTCCGATGGCCTGGGCCGCGAGATACAGCAGTACGTCAAGGAGCGGTACTCAAGTTTTGCCTATCCGCGAGTTGTGCGGTTCGTCGAGGAGATCCCGAAGACCGCCAGCAACAAGTTGCGCCGCAGCGCTTTGCGCGCCGCGCTACGACCGGCCACTGCATCGGCCTCAACCACGCGGACGACCGCCGCCGAGCAAGGAGAGACGACATGACACGCAGCGCTTCCAGCATCGGCGACCCGCCTGATGTCTCCCAGGCCCGCGGCAAGGCCGTCGTGGCCGGCGGCATCGGCAACTTCGTCGAGTGGTACGACTTCGCCCTCTACGGCTATTTCGCGACCACAATCGCGACCCTGTTCTTCCCCGGCAGCGATCCCTCAGCGGCACTGCTGAAGACGTTCGCCATCTTCGGTGTCGGCTTCTTCGTCCGCCCGTTCGGCGGGATACTCTTCGGCCACATCGGCGACCATGTCGGCCGCCGAAGCGCACTTGCCATGTCGGTGCTGCTGATGAGCCTGTCAACGGCAGCGATCGGATTGCTGCCCACTCACCATGCCGTCGGTGTGGCCGCACCGGTATTGCTGCTGTGCTGCCGTTTGCTGCAGGGGTTCTCCGCCGGCGGCGAGTATGCCGGGTCGAACGCCTTCGTCATCGAGTACGCCCCGGCGGGCCGGCGCGGCCGGTACGCCTCCGCGCTACCGGTCTCGGTCGTATTGGGCACTGCGGCTGGCGCGCTGGTGGCCCTTCTGGTGACCTCGCAGGCCAGCGCCGCAAGCCTCGACTCGTGGGCTTGGCGCGTCCCCTTCTTCACCGCCCTGCCCCTGGGCCTAGCAGGGCTGTACCTGCGGCTGCGAATCGAAGACAGCCCGGTGTTCCGCGCTGTTCAGAATGCCGGCCTGGTCGAACAAGTGCCGCTGGCCGGTGCCATCCGAACAGCGAGAGCCGCGATGATCACGCTGTTCTTCTGGGCGATCGCGAACGCGGTTGGCTTCTACCTGCTCGCCGGCTACATGATCAGCTATCTGACCACGCAAGCCCATCTCGCAAGCACGCCGGCAACCCTGAGCTACGTGATCGCGCTGCTGGTGTTCGGCCTGTCCAGTCTGGCCACCGGTCGTCTCACAGAGCGGGTCAACCGCCGAGTCGTTGGCATCGCCGCCGTCGTCGGCCTGGGCGTCGCCGTGATGCCGGCGTTCGCGCTGCTCGGCGCCGGGTCCTTCGGTAGCGCGGTCGCTGGGCTGAGCCTGTTCGGCTTCTTCATGGGCGGTATCTCCACCACCACGTCGCTGCTGGTGGTCAACCTGTTCCCGGCCAACGTCCGCTACAGCGCTTCATCACTGTCCTACAACCTGTCCTACACGGCGTTCGGTGGATCGGCCCCCTACGTGGCAACCTGGCTGGTGTCTCGCACGCACAACAACCTCGCTCCGGGCTGGTATCTCCTCCTGGCAGCGGTCATCAGCCTGATCACCATGGTGCTCGCTGTCCCGCACGCACCCGAAACCCTCCTGCCCGAAACAGACCCCGTCATGCGGCAATCGACCCCAGCGGCAGGCACGCTTTAGTCCGATCAGAATCAAGCTGAGGCAGGCTGTGAGCGCGCGCAGCAGCGAAGCTACCGAGCGGTCTGCTCGTCACGGTGTGGCAATAACTGGGCTACAGCCTCTACGCCGGATGATCAGCCGGAATTGCTCATGATCGTCCGGGTCCTGCACCGGACCATCTTTGCACGCGGGACGTGCGCGCAGCTGTCCGATTTACGCCGAAATGTCCGTACGAACCGCGTGCAAAGCGGGCGAGGGTGCGCCGGCGGGGCGCCGGGCGGGCGGCCGGGCGGGTCAGGCGGTTTCGGGGGTGGTGGCGGATTCCAGGCCGAGCTCGGCGATCGAGGCGTCCCGCATCTTGAACTTCTGCACCTTGCCGGTGACCGTCATCGGGAATTCCGCGGTGATCCGCAGGTACCGCGGGATCTTGAAGTGGGCGATCTGGCCGGTGCAGAACTCGCGGAGCTCCTGCTCGGTCAGCTGCTGGCCGGGCCGGAGCTTCACCCAGGCGCAGATCTCCTCGCCGTACCTGGCGTCCGGCACGCCGATGACCTGGACGTCCTCGATGGCCGGGTGGCTGTACAGGAACTCCTCGATCTCCCGCGGGTAGACGTTCTCCCCGCCGCGGATGATCATGTCCTTGATCCGGCCGACGATGTTCAGGTAGCCGGCCTCGTCCAGCACGGCCAGGTCGCCGGTGTGCATCCAGCGCGCCCGGTCGATGGCCTGGGTGGTCTGCTCCGGGTCGTCCCAGTAGCCGAGCATCACCGAGTAGCCGCGGGTGCACATCTCGCCGGTGGCGCCGCGGGGCACGGTCAGCCCGGTCTCCGGGTCCACGATCTTCACCTCGACGTACGGGTGCACCCGGCCCACGGTGGAGACCCGGCGCTCCATGTCGTCATCGGCCCGGGTCTGCGCGGACACCGGGGACGTCTCGGTCATCCCGTAGCAGATCGTCACCTCGGACATGTGCATCTCGCTGACCACGCGCTTCATCACCTCGACCGGGCACGGCGAGCCAGCCATGATGCCGGTGCGCAGCGAGGACAGGTCATAGGACGCGAAGTCGGGCAGTGCGAACTCGGCGATGAACATGGTCGGCACCCCGTACAGCGAGGTGCACCGCTCCGCGGCCACCGCCCGCAGCGTGGCCGCCGCGTCGAAGCCGGCCGCCGGGATGACGATGGCCGCCCCGTGCGTCGTGCAGGCCAGGTTGCCCAGCACCATGCCGAAGCAGTGATAGAACGGCACCGGGATGCAGACCCGGTCCTGCTCGGTGTACCGGCAGCCCTCGCCGATGAAGTAGCCGTTGTTCAGGATGTTGTGGTGGGACAGCGTGGCGCCCTTGGGGAAGCCGGTGGTGCCGCTGGTGTACTGGATGTTGATCGGGTCGTCGAAGGACAGCATGGCCTGCCGCTCGGCCAGTTGGTCCCCGCCGCCCGCGATCGGCATCCGGCCCACCACGAACAGCTCGTCCCAGTCGGCCGAGCCCAGGTAGATGACCCGCTGCAGGCCGGGCAGGCCGCCGCGGACCTCGTCCGCCATGGCCCGGTAGTTGCTGGTCTTGAACGATTCCGCGCTGACCAGCAGGCGGACCCCGGACTGGCGCAGTGCGTAGCTCAGCTCGTGGCTGCGGTAGGCCGGGTTGATGTTGACCAGGATCACGCCCGCCTTGGCCGTGGCGTACTGCAGCAGCACCCATTCGGCGCAGTTCGGCGCCCAGATGCCGACCCGGTCGCCGGCCTTGATCCCGGCCGCGATCAGGCCCCGGGCCAGCGTGTCGGTGTCCGCGTCGAGCTGGGCATAGGTCCACCGCCGCCCGGCCGGCACGTCCACCACGGCCGCCCGGTCGCCGAACGCCGCCGCGATCCGGGTGAGGTTGGCGCCGATCGTCTCGCCGAGCAGGGTCTGCTCCGCGGTTCCGTGGCTGTAGGACAGCTGGGCTGGCTCGGTCATGACACCCCTCCGACGTTGATGGCTCCATAATTCCTGTTCAGGCCCTCTGGTGTGAATGGCCCGGGACACCGTCCGCTGACCGCGCCGGGCATTGACCCGGCCCGGCGGCTCGGCTGGACTTGGGGCCGACCGAACCGAAGGGAGTTCAGCGTGGCTGACGAGCTGTCGTTGTACGGGGCGTTGCTCGGCGACCAGGGCGGCCGGCTCGGGCGGCTGCTCGAAGGCATGATGACGGCCCAGGTCACCTCCGTGCTGGCCCGGCTGGGGGTGCCGGATCAGCTGGCCAGTGGCCCGCTGACCGCGGATGAGCTGGCCGGCCGGGTGGGCGCGGCTCCCGACCCGCTGCGCCGGCTGCTGGCCGCGGCGGCCGCCTACGGGCTGGTCAGCCAGGACAGCCAGGGCAGGTTCGCGCTCACCCCGGACGGTGAGCTGCTCCGCACGGATGTGGACGGCTCGGCCCGGGCCCTGGCCATCGGCTTCTTCGGCCCGCCGATCTGGGCCAACTTCGGCGCCGCCGCGGACGTGGTGCGGAACCCGGCGCCGGTCAACCCGGCCGGGCCGGGCGGCGTGTTCGAGTACTACGCCGCGCACCCCGAGGACGCCGTGTGGTTCGCCCAGGGCATGGGCCGGGCCACCACGATCCTGGTGTCCCAGCTGGCCAAGGCCGGGTTCCGGCCGCTGGGCGGGGGCCGCATCGTGGACGTGGGCGGCAGCCGGGGCACGCTGCTGGCGTACCTGCTCCAGGCGGTGCCGGATGCCACCGGGGTGCTGCTGGACCGGCCCGAAGCGCTAGCCGCGGCGCCTGACTACCTGGCCGCAGCGGGCGTGGCCGACCGGGTCGAGCTGGTCCCGGGTGATTTCCTGCGCGACATCCCGGCGGGCGATCTGCACGTGATCTGCCACACGCTGCACAACTGGGACGACGAGCCCGCGCGCACCATCATCGGCAACTGCTACCGGGCCAGCCTGCCGGGCGGCCGGCTGATGGTGATCGACCAGGTGCTCCCGGATGGGCCGGAACCGTCCGAAGCCCACCTGATGGACCTGATCATGATGCTCGCGGTCGGCGGCCGGGAGCGCACCAGGGCCGAGCACGAGGCGCTGTTCGGGTCGGCCGGATATGCCCTGGTCCGGGAGACCCCGGTGACCGATGTGCTGCCCTGGCGGGTACTCGAATTCGAGCGGCCCTAGGCGGCCGCGCGCCGGTGGAGCCGGACCGGCCGCGGGAGGGCGTTCGGCAATGGTCGCGGTTAGTCGGCCGTGGCGTTACTGTCAGGTAGAGGGCCGGCTAGCGGAACGCGCAGCCCGTGCGTGCCGCTCCCGAGCTCCGGGAGTAGCCATGGAGTCGTGGATTGTCTGGCTGATCCTCGCCGCGGTACTGGGCGTGGCCGAGGTGATGACCACGACCCTGGCCTTCGGGCTGATCGCGGTGGGTGCGCTGGTCGCCGCTATCTCCGGCGCGCTGGGCGCCGGGCTGCCGATCCAGCTGGCCGCGTTCGCCGTGGCCACGGGCGCCGGGCTGGGCGTGGTCCGGCCCATCGCCGCGCGGCACATCAAGCAGCCACCGCCGCTGCGCACCGGGGTCTCAGCCCTGGTCGGGCGGCCCGCCAAGGTCATCAAGGAAGTCTCGGACGACGGCGGGCAGGTCCGTATCGGCGGCGAGCTGTGGTCGGCCCGCCCCTATGACGAGTCCCGGGTCATCCCGGTTGGCTCGACCGTTGACGTCTTCGCGATCGAGGGCGCCACCGCACTTGTCCATCCCCGGGAGTAGCCATGGAAGTGGCCGGGCTTATCATCGCGCTCGTCGCGGTCATCCTCGTGTTCGTCGTGGTCAGCAGGACCGTCCGGATCGTGCCGCAGGCCCGGGCCCGGAACGTCGAGCGGTTCGGCCGGTACCGCAAGACTCTGGAGCCGGGGATGAACTTCATCGTCCCCCTGGTGGACCGGGTCAAGCCGCTCATCGACCTGCGGGAGCAGGTGGTGGCGTTCCGGGGGCAGCCGGTGATCACCGAGGACAACCTGGTGGTGAGCATCGACACGGTGCTGTTCTTCCAGGTCACTGATCCGCGGGCGGCCGACTACGAGATCGTCAACTACATTCAGGCGATCGAGCAGATCACCGCGACCATGCTGCGCAGCGTGATCGGCAACATGGACCTCGAGGAGACCCTGACCTCGCGCGACAAGATCAACACGATGCTGCGCAGCGTGCTTGACGACGCGTCGGGCAAATGGGGGCTCCGGGTCACCCGGGTGGAGATCAAGGCGATCGACCCACCGAAGAGCGTCATCGACGCGATGGAAAAGCAGATGCGCGCCGAGCGGGAAAAGCGCGCCGCGATCCTCACCGCCGAGGGTGTCCGGCAGTCGAAGATCCTGACCGCGGAGGGCGAGAAGCAGAGCCAGATCCTGCGCGCCGAGGGGGACCGGCAGGGGCAGATCCTGCGGGCCGAGGGCCAGTCCCAGGCCATCGAGACCGTATTCCGCGCCGTGCACGAGGGTGACGCGGACCCGCAGGTGCTGGCCTACCAGTACCTGCAGACGCTGCCGCAGCTGGCCCAGGCCGAGGGCAACACGTTCTGGGTGATCCCGAGTGAGGTGACCAGCGCGCTGAGGACGCTGAGCAGCGCGTTCGACCCGGGAGGCGACCGGGCAGCGGGAGGCGACCGGGCAGCGGGGGGCGCGGGGGACGGGGCCGCGCCGGATCAGCCCCCGGCGCTCGGTCAGCCGCCGGCGCCCAACGGCTCGGCCAAGGAGCCGCGGTCGCCAGGCTAAGGCTGGGTTACCCGCACGCAGCCCACCGCCGGTGGATCCCCCGGCAGGGGTGATGCGGCGCTGGCCGGGGCGCGGCATTCTCAGCAGCAGGACGCCAAAGGAGGCGCAATATGGCGATAGGACCGGTGCAGCTGATCGTCCTGGGGTTCGCTCACCCGGACTTCCACGGCGAGATCATCGCCGAACTGGAGCGGCTGCGGGAGAGCGACACGGTGCGGGTGATCGACGCGCTGGCCGTCTACAAGGACGCGGACGGCGAGATCGAGGTCGAGCATCTGAGCAACCTGACCCAGGATGAGGCGATCGAACTGGGCAGCAAGGTCGGCGCGCTGGTTGGGCTGGGCATCGACGGCGACGAGGGTGCGGCGGAAGGGGCCCTGGCCGGTGCTGAGGCGGGAGCCGAGGGGATAACGGTGTTCGACGAGGACGCGGAATGGGACGTCATCGAGGACATCCCGAACGACTCCGCGGCCGCGCTCATCCTGCTGGAGCACAACTGGGCCGTGCCGCTGCGGGACGCGATCGCCCGGGCCGGTGGCTTCCGGATCA
The DNA here is from genome assembly GCA_963717125.1 of uncultured Actinomycetes bacterium. Lineage (GTDB taxonomy): Bacteria > Actinomycetota > Actinomycetes > Streptosporangiales > Streptosporangiaceae > RYN-230. The sequence continues at coordinate 314,604 of CAVQVG010000013.1, read as the reverse complement.
GTGACGGCTTCATCAGCCCGCTCGACCTGGTCGCGATCGGGCTGATGTCCGGCGAGGAAGCCAAGGAACTGCACGCGATGGAGACGGCCGCGAACGCCAGTTGAAGGAGGACGACATGTTCGGATCACGCAGGGTTGCCAGGCGCACCGGACGGCGCACTGCCCGCCGGGTCAGCCGCCGCCGCTGACGGCCGGTTCTGACGGCCGGTTCTGACGGCTGGTGCGGGCGGCCGCTACCAGGCCGGTGGATGTCCAGGTGACAGGTTAGACGTAGGCTGCCTGTACATGGGCGTGGCAACGCCGTCCGCGGCGGCGATCGCGGGACTGATCCGCAGCGACCCGCACGGGCCCGGCATCACCCGGGCCCGGCTGGGGGACAGCTTCCGGTATCTCGACGCGTCCGGCACTGAGCTCGCCGATGCCGGGACGCTGGACCGGATCCGCGCGCTCCGGATCCCGCCCGCCTGGGAGCTGGTCTGGATCTCACCCGACCCGCTGGGCCACATCCAGGCCACCGGGGTGGACGGCAAGGGCCGGATTCAGTACCTGTACCACCGGCGGTGGCGGGAACAGCGCGACGCGGAGAAGTTCTCGCACATGCTCCGGTTCGCGAACGCGCTGCCCGGGCTGCGCGACGCCACGCTGCACGACCTGACCCGGCGCGGCCTGTACCGGGAACGGGTCGCCGCCGGGGTGGTCCGGCTGATCGACCTGGGCCTGTTCCGCATCGGCGGCGAGAAGTACGCCGAACTGGACCACCATTACGGCGCCACCACGCTCAAGAAGACGCACGTCCGGCTGCTGCGCGACGGCATGAGGTTCGACTACGTGGCCAAGGCGGGCAAGGAGCGGACGATCGTGGTCCGGGACCGGGCGGTGCTGCCCGTGGTGCGCACGCTGGCCCACCAGGACACCGGCCTGGACGCGCTGTTCTGCTACCAGCACGGCGACGGCTGGCACATCCTGCATTCGCACCAGGTGAACGACTACATCGCCGGCGCGGCGGGCGGACACTTCACGGCCAAGGAGTTCCGCACCTGGAACGCCACCTTGCTGATGGCGCTGGCGCTGGCCAACGCCGGCCCGGCACCGGCCGAGCGAAACCGCCAGCGGGCGGTGACGGCCGGCGTCCGGGAGGTGGCGAGCTGGCTCGGCGACACACCGGCCGTGGCCCGCGGCTCCTACATCGATCCACGGCTGATCGCCCGCTACGAGTCGGCGGGCGAACTGCCCTCGATCCCCGTCGCGCCCCCGGCGCTCCCGGCCCCGCCCGAAGCCGAGCGCGCGGTGGCCACGCTGCTGGGAGAACTCCACGACGACCAGACTGACCAGCGGGGCTGATCAGAAACCGGCTGAGTATGCGACAGGGGGCACCGCAAGCACAGCGATGCCCCTCGACGGCCGGCTACGGACTGAACTCAGCCCTTGACCACCGCCGTGAACGCTGCCCAGTCGGCCAGGGTGAAGACCAGCGCCGGGCCGTGGGGGTCCTTGGAGTCGCGCACGGCCACGACGCCCGGCAGGTTGCGGGCAACCTCGACGCAGTGCCCCGCCGTTGGTCCCGCTATAACTGCTCTTGCGCCAGTCGGCGCGGTTCAGGTCCATGACTTCGCCACTTCCTTCAGCATTTCGAGCGATCCTGTGCGCGGCAGGGCCTCGGCCCGCAGGGTCTCATAAACCAGCGTGACGGTGGCCACGTCTTCAGGCTTCTCAACGACGAGTCCGGTCAGCGCCGTTTCCAGGTATACGACACTGGGCGCCTTCTTACAATCCGCAATAACAAAAGCCCCGTTAACACCCTCATGCGCGCCGACTTCAATCGAGATGACCTGGATCAGGATGTTCGGCCGCTGCGCCATCTCGACCAGGTGATCCAGTTGCTCAGCCATGACCCGCCGCCCGCCTACCGGCCGGCGCAGCACCGCCTCGTCCATCACCACCCACAGCAACGGCGGCACGTCCCGGCGCAGGATCGCCTGGCGGTCCATTCGCCCGGCGACCATCTGCTCTACCTCATCTTCGCTGGCACCCATGCGGGTGCTCAGCAGCGCGCGAGCGTACTCCTCGGTTTGCAGCAGCCCTTCCACCAGCGTCGGCTGCCAGGTCCGCAGCGACGTCGCCTCGCGTTCGGCCTCCACCCAGCCGCGGAACCAGGCTGGGAATGGTGCGGCCCGGAGATGCTCTTGCATCCGCTCGAAGGTGCCCGGGGTGCCTAATGCCTCGTCCAATCGCTGGGCGAACACGAGGGTTGGCACGCGGGTCATGTTCTCGACCAAGTTCACGAGAGACCCGCTGTAGTTGATCAGTGCCCCCAGCTCATCCCGCGATAAGCCTGCTTTGGCACGGGCAGCGCGCAACTCGGCCGCGAACATGGCGAGTGCTGACTGATCTCCGTTGATACGTCCAGGAGCCATCGTTTACACATCCCCACCGTGGGCTACGCAGCGCGTTGTATTTCTTCCGCATCGTAGCCCCGGTAGACTCCATGTCCGGTGCTGGAGGGCGCCGCTGGGCCCGCGGGCAGGACAGAGTCCACCTCCGTCGTCGAGCCACCGGCCGCAGTGCTGACGCTCTCCTCCGGCCCCGGCGCGGGCCACGGGGTTGACCAGGGAGACGTCATGCCTGACCTGCCCGCCCGGCCCGACCTGGACCAGCTCCGCCACCAGGCCAAAGACCTGCTGCGCGCCGCCCGCCGTGGCGACCCCGGCGCCACTGCGCGGATCCGCGCGGTCTCTGACCAGCTCATCCTGTCCACGGCCCAGCTCGCGCTGGCCCGCGAGTACGGATTCGCGAGCTGGGCCAAGCTCAAGCTGGAAGTCGACCGCCGCGCCATCCTCAACGGCCGCGAGCTGCCCCGCCTGACCAGGCTGCTGGCCGAACACCCCGAACTGGCCAGCACCAAAATGGAGCACTGGTGCGACCAAAGACAGGGCGCTGACCCGCTCGGCTACATGGCCATACTCCGCTTCAACCACGACCGGCTGGGGCTGCCACGCGACCTGCCGGGCACCGGCGCCATCGCCAAAGCGCTCATCGACGCCGGCGCGCCCGTGAACGGCCGCCCCGGGGATAAGGAAACCCCGCTGATCACGGCCGCCAGCTGCGGCGACGCCGAAGTCGCCCGGGTGCTGACCGAGGCCGGGGCCGACATCGAGGCGATCTCCGCACCCGATTCCGGCGGCGTGCCCAGCGGCACCGCGCTGCAGCACGCAGCCGTGTTCGGCATGACCGAGGTCGTGGACGTCCTGGTGGCCGCGGGAGCCAGGATCCACGACCTGGAGATGGCCGCCGCCGCCGGAGATGTCAGCGGCTGGCCGCTGGCCCGGTTCACCCGGCAAAGCCGGATCCGGGCGCTGGTATTCGCCGCCGACCACCAGCGGCTGGAGGTCATCGACCAGCTCGTCGCGGCCGGAACGCCGGTCAACCAGGCCGACGCCGAATGGCAGCGGCTGCCGTTGCACACCGCGGCGGGCAACGGCCGGGCCGCGAGCGTCCGGCGGCTGCTCGCCCACGGCGCCGACCCCAACCTGCGCGACCCCGAGCACCACCGCACCCCGCTGGAGGAATGCCTCGACAGCCCAGGCCACGATGAGGTCGAAGCCATTCTCCGGCCCCTGACCCGCAACGACACGCCCCGCAAGCAGCCCTGACGCACCAGATCGGTAGCTGGCCTGGCCTGCCGTCGTCCCGGTCGTCGGTCAGGGCCGGGTCGTGAGGATGACGAGTTGCTGGGTCGCTCGGGTCATCGCGACATAACGGTCAACCCCTCCTTCGATGCCCTGGCCAAACGCCGCTGGGTCGATGAGGACGACCAGGTCGAACTCGAGCCCCTTCGCCAGCTCCGGGGTTAGCGACTGGACGCGGGACGTCGCCCGGAACGTGGGGTCGCCGATGACGCAGGCGATCCCGTCGGCGTGCGCGGTGAGCCAGGTGTCGAGGATCGAGCCCAGATCCGAAGCAGATCCGTGTACCACGGGGACGCCGGTGCTGCGGATGGAGGTCGGCACGTTCGCGTCCGGGAGCACGGCCCGGATGACCGGCTCGGCTTCCGCCATGACCTCTTCCGGCGTCCGGTAGTTGATGCTCAGGGAGGCCAGGCTGATCCGGTCGAGCCCGATCCGCTCGAGCCGTTCCTGCCACGACTCGGTGAACCCGTGCCGGGCCTGGGCACGGTCCCCGACGATGGTGAAGCTCCGGGACGGGCAGCGGAGCAGCAGCATCTGCCACTCCGCGTCGGTCAGTTCCTGAGCCTCATCCACGACGATGTGGCCGAACGGGCCGGCGAGCTGGTCCGGATCGGTACCGGGCAGTGCGGCCTCATTGACCAGGGCGTCATGGAAGTCCTCGCCGCGCAGCATCGTCACCAGACCTACGCCGTATTCGTCGTCCACGGACTGGATCAGGTTGTCGACGACCTGGGCCATCTGCTCGCGTTCGGCGGCGACCGCGGCGTCATGCCTTCGCTTACGTCGCGACGCCTGCGGGTCGCCGAGCCGTTGCCGGGCCGCGTCCAGGAGCGGCAGGTCGGACACCGTCCAGGCCTGGGCGTCCGCGCGCTGCAGTCGCTGAATGTCATCCGGGCTGAGCCAGGGAGCGCACAGCCGCAGGTAGGCGGGTACCGACCACAGGTCTGCGACGAGGTCAGCCGCCTCGATCAGCGGCCACGCGCGGTTGAGGGCCGTGCGCAGGTCCCGGTTCTGCAGCAGCGACTTCCGGAGCAGGTCGGGTGGGACGTCGCCGTCGTGCTTGTCCATCAGGATCGCGAGCAGCTCCGCCCAGATCTGGTCGCGCGCCTCGTTGTGCGGAGTGCCGGGCTCTGCTGCTTCGAACGCCTCGGCCCAATCGTCGGCGCTCAGCCAGATGTCGGACCAGTGGGTCTCGACCGTCATCCCCTTAGTCGGCAACTTCTCGTAGAACCTGACGCCCTTCTCGATCGCCTTCACCAGGTCCGCGGACGACTTCAGGCGGGCCACGTCCGGGTCGGCCTCGATGGCGGCCGCGGCGCCCTCGGGGACGAGGTCCCGCAGCGTGCAGGTCTGCACGCCCTCCTCGCCGAGGCTGGGCAGAATGTCGCCGACGTAGGCCAGGTAGGGCTGGTGCGGACCGACGAACAGCACGCCGCCCCGGCGGTGACCGAGGCGCGGGTCGGAGTAGAGGAGGTAGGCGGAGCGGTGCAGGGCGACGACGGTCTTCCCCGTACCCGGACCGCCGTCGACGACGAGAGCGCCGCGCGATCCCGCGCGGATGATGGCGTCCTGGTCGGCCTGGATGGTGCCGAGCACGTCTCGCATCCGGGGCGACCGGCTGCTGCCCAGGCTGGCGATGAAGGCGGACTGGTCGTCGAGCGCGGCGTGCCCTGCCAGCCCGTCCGCGGTGAACACTTCGTCCCAGTAGTCGCTGATCCGGCCGCGGGTCCAGCGATACCTGCGGCGGCTGGCCAGACCCATCGGGTTGGCGTGGGTCGCCCCGAAGAACGGCTCAGCCGCGGGGGAGCGCCAGTCGAGCAGCAGCCGGCGGCCCGCGCTGTCGGCGAGGCCAAGTCGTCCGACGTATACGGGCTCGGGGTTGTCTGCGCCGACGATGCGCCCGAGGCACAGGTCCAAACCGAAGCGACGCAGCACACGCAGGCGAGCGGTCAGCCGGTGGATCTGCATGTCCCGGTCCATCGCCCCCTGGCCTATGCCGCCGGGCGCCTTGAGCTCGGCATCGAGGCGGTCGGACAGGTCGGCGATCGACTGCTCGAGGCTCTCCGCGATGGCCGCGAAGTGCTGCTCGTCGCCGGCGATCAGCGCCGGGTCGGCCTTGGCGGAGAGGCGGTCGGGAAGGTCAAACGCGCTCGTCGTCAGAGGATTCACGGCATCAGCTCCGATCTGAGGTCGCTGGCAACGTTGCGCGCAGCCAGGCACCCGGGCCGGCGTGACGTTCACCCGGACACGGGCGGCCTTTCCCGGCTGACGTCGTCAACAGCACACGCATTTCGCGACTCCCATTTCCCCCGGTTCTGGCCTCGGCCAGCGATTATGCGGCACGACCCGGGTCTTGCCGCAAGCCCCCCAGTGCGCTATACGTTGAAAGTGGAGGGGAGTGCGTGTTCTCCGTTCCCTTTATCGTCCGCTGTGGACGGCAACCTCCCTGCAAAGCGGCTGCTCGCCGCACACGCGCCCGTATAACAACCAACACCGATCGGTTGATACCGAACGGAGACCGGTCAGCCGCCGACGATGGTGAGCAGGGTCCAGGCGCCGACGTGGACCCGGTCGCCGCTGTGCAGTGGGACCTTCACACCGCCGGGAATGTCACCGCCGTTCACCTGGGTGCCGTTCGCGGAGCCTGGGTCGAGGACGGCCCAACTGCCGTCTGGTTCGGCGATCAGCACGGCGTGCAGGTGCGAGACGCCGGGATCGGCGGGCGGGCCGGACAGGTCGATTTCCGGCTCCAGGCCACGCGATACGCTGCGGCGGCCGATCCGCATCTCGGTCCCGGTGAGCTGGAAGCGGCGTTCTGGGCAGTAGGCGGGGAAGTCGAGCGTGGCCACATCCGGGCCGCCCGCGGCCCGGACCCGGTCGTAGTAAGCCCGGTCCGCGGTCACCACGGCCGTCCACACCCGGCCGTTGCCTGGGACACCGGCCGGGGCCGCCCCGGTGGCGGCGCCCACGTCGGCCGAGCCGGTACCCGCGGTGCCCGCGCCCGGGATGCCCGCGCCCGCGGTGCCCGCGCCTGCGGCTGGCCCGGCGGTGCCCGGCGCCACGGTGGTCGCTGGGGGCATGCCGCCCGACCGCGGGGCGAGGCCGGACGCGAAGTCGAACCCGCACGCCTCGCAGAACCGGCCCGCCCGGGTGCCTCCGCACCGCGGGCAGGACTCGGCAGGCGCCCCGGGATCAGATCCGGTCCCTGCGCCCGGCGCACCGGAGGCCGCCCCGGAACCGCCCGCTCCGGAACCCGCCGCCCCGGCGGCCGGGGCGCCGATCCGCATCCCGCACACGTCGCAGAAATCGCTGGCCGAACTCTCGTGCCCGGCTGGGCAGGCTGGCATCGTGCGCCTACTTCCTGGTCCGTACGGTCCTGGTGGACCGGGTGTCCAGGGCCATCTCGTCGGCGTCGTCCACCTGCTTCTTCAGCCGGACCGTGCCGGTGGCCGCGTCCACGACGTCGACCACCTTGGCCAGCAGCTTGGCGGTGTCCTCGTTGCCCGACTCCTCGGCCAGCGCCACGGCCCGGCCGAGCTTGGCCGTGGCGGTGTCCTCATCGCCCCGCTTGCGGGCCTCCAGGCCGTCCTGGATGGCCTCGGCCAGCTCGGCCTGCCCGGTGTAGTGCGCGATGTGCGCGTTTATCCGGGTGGACAGCGCCTCGTCGTCGGTCCAGACCGCCCGGACCAGGCCCTGCCCGAGCAGCTCGGGCGCGGCCGGGTCGCCGGTGATCAGGCTGACCCGGGCGGCCAGCATCTCCTGGCCGACCCCGGCCGCGGTGACCCGCACACCCAGGTGATAGTCGCGGCTCTCGCCCGGCGCCCACGCCCCGGTCGGGTAGTCGCCGGCCTGCGGCCCGGACTGGGTACGCCGGCCGGTCAGGTCGGCCACGGCCGGCGCCACCTGCTTCATGAACCGGACCGACGCGTGCTGCGGCGTCCACACCCGCAGCGAAACGTCGGCTACCTGCTTGCCCATCGCGGCTTCCATCATGGCCGCGAAATCGGCGGCCAGGCCGGCCGGGTCGGGCACGATGTCCACCGTGCCAAGGAGCGCCGAGGAGATCCGGCGGATCTCGCCCACCTCCCAGTCGGTGCCCACCCCACGGCAATCACAGGCGAACTCGCCTTCGCACAGCCGGATCGCGTCGTCCAGCTGGGCCGGGTTCTCGTGCTGGTTCTTCCCGTCGGTGAGCAGGATGGCGTGCCGCAGCGTGGCCGGATGGGTGCGGAACATCTGCTGCGCCAGCCGCAGCCACTGCCCGATCGCCGTCCCCCCGCCCGGCCGCAACCCGGCCACCGCCTGCTGCGCCGCGTGCCTGGTGGCGGGGGTGGCGATGACCAGCGAGCCGTCGCTGGGGAACACCGGCCGGGCGCCGGTGTTGCCCGCGATCACCGCGAACGCGACACCATCGCGGATCACGTCCACCGCCGCCGCGGTGGCCGCCCGCGCCTCGGCGATCTTGGTCCGCGGGCTGCCCATCGACCCGGAACAGTCGATGATGATGATCTCCGCGCCGGCCGCTTCCTCGGCGGCCGCTGGCACCGTCTCCCCGGACGTGACCGTGATGACGGAGCTCACGTCCTGACTGCCCTCAGGCAGGTACTCGTTCTGGTAGATGTCCACGGTGAAGTCGAGCTGACTCATCGGTGAGGTCTCCTCGGGGTTGCGATCATGCGGGCGCCGTCGCGGTGCGCTCCGGGGGCTCAGGTGCAGTGTTAGCCCGGGGGGACGACCCCCCGGAGCCCCCCGGAATCGCTCGCCCGGGCGGGAACGGCGCCAGCACAGCCGTCACGTTGTCGTGACCGCCCGCGCTCAGGGCGAACGCGACCAGGTCGGCCGCCGCGCTCAGCGGATCGGTCAGCGCCCGCGGCAGCGCCCGTGCGGCCAGGTCCGCCGCGTCCGGCGCGTAATTCCACAGCCCGTCAGAACACAGCAGCAGAACGCCCGTGCCCGGCGGCTCGAACCTCACCACGTGCGCGGCCTCGGTGGCCAGGTCGGCGCCTATCCAGCGGGTCACCACGTGGGCCTGCGGCGTCGCCAGCGCCTCGGTCGCGTCCAGCAGCCCGGCGGTGACCATCTCCTCGGCCAGCGAGTCGTCCCGGGTCAGCCGCTGCGCGCCCGACCCGTCGGCGCCGAGCCAGTAGGCCCGGCTGTCACCCAGCCAGCACAGGGTTGCGGCCTGGCCGGTCAGCACCGCGGACACGAACGTCGCCGCGGGCGCGTCCGCGGCGTCCGCCGCCGCCCGGGAACCATCCCGGTCCGCCGCCGCTGCCCCGGAACCATCCCGGTCCGCCGCCGCCGGGGAATCGTCTCCGGTCGGCAGGTCCACGGCGGGCAGATCTTCGGTCGGCGCGTCGCCGAGCGAGACGGCGGCAGGCAGGTCCTGGGTGGGCCGGTCGTCGACCAGCCCGACCAGCCGGGCCAGCGCGAGCTGCGCGGCCCGCACCGCCGCAGCCGAGCCCGCGGCCAGGTCCGCCCCGCCGCGCGCCGCGGCCAGCAGCACGTCCCCGGCCGCCTGCGCCGCGGCCAGCGACGCCTCGTCCGACCGGTCAGCGGTGGACACCCCGTCGCACACCACCGCCACCACCACCGGGCCGCTCGGCACCTGGGCGGTGGCCAGCACCATCGCGTCCTCGTTCCGGCGGTGCCGCAGGCCCCGGTCGGTGACCCCAGCCACCAGGCCCAGGTCGAGTTCGATGTGATCGCGGCCGGCCGGCTGTTTGCGGCCGCACGACTCGCAGTAGCCGTCGGCGCCGATCCGGCCCGCGCAGTACGGGCACCGGCCGGCTGGCCCGCTGGTCCCGTCGCTGGCTACGGTCGGGGCCAGCGCGGCCCGGCACGCTTCGCAGAAGTTGTCGTCTGGCCCGGCTACCCGGCCGCAGGACGGGCAGGCGATCCCCGATCGCCGCTCCGCACCGAGGCCGGCGGGGCCGGCCGGGGGGTCGTCCCCCCGGGGCGGCGGAGCCCCGGCGGCCGTCATGACCAGGTCCTGGGCCGGACCAGGTTGGCCAGGTCGACCAGTTCCACCCGGCGCCGCCGGTGCGGCGCCAGCCGGGCCTGGTCCCGGTAGCACTGTTCCAGGGCGAACCGCAGCGCGCGCTCGTCCGGCGGACAGCCGAGCAGGGTGCCGGAACCCAGGGACTGCCCGGCCGCGGCGCAGTCCACGGCGGCCTGCAGCACCTCCCCGGTGAGGTGCAGCTGCCCGGCCTGGTCGAGGTTGAGACGGCCCAGCCGGCCGCCTGCGGCCTGCACGTCGTCGGCGCTGACCAGGGACTGGCCCGGGTCCGGCACCACCTGCAGCCGGACCGCGGCGACCTGCGCCGCCTGGTGGTGACTGGAGGTGGCTGGCACGGCGGCCAGCGCGGCGATGGCCCCGGCCCGGTCACCGGCGGCCAGCCGGGTCCGGGCCAGCCCGAACGCGGCGCTCACATAGGACTGGTCCACCGTCCAGACCAGCTGGAAGTAGCGCAGGGCGGCGGCCCGGTCGGCGGCCGCCTCGGCCGCGAAGGCCAGCGCCAGCTTGGGGGCCAGTTCTCCGGGCAGCGTGGCGCAGACCGTGTCGAACGCGGCCTGGGCCGGCCGGCCTGGCCTGCCGCGAGCTCGCGCAGCCCCTGGTACCAGACGGTCCGCCAGTCCGTGTCGGCGCTCCCGGCCAGGAAGCTCAGCACCACGGCCGCGTGCTCCAGATCGCCGCCGACGATGAGCGAGCGGGCCAGCGCGAGCTGCGTTTCGGCCGACTCGGCCACCGCGGCGGGGGTGCTCTGCTCCCCGCGTACCGCCGCGATCAGCGCCGCGGTGCGCTGCTCCGGGTCCAGTGTGCTCAGTGTGGCCAGGTAGCCCGCGGCCGGGTCGGCGCTGTCCACCTGGGGGACCGGCAGCCCGGCCACGACCAGGCTGGCCACGGGTGGGGCGACGGCGGCGTTCTGCTGCGGACTAGCCAGCGGCTGGCCAGCCAGTTGCTGGCCGTCCGGCTGCTGGCCGTCCGGCGGCGGGACGTCTGGCTGGCTGGTGGGCACGCCGGCCGTCTGTACCTCCGGGCTGAACAACGTGGAGAACGACGGCCGCTGCTGCTGGTCGGCGACGGCCAGCACCTCGCGCAGCACCCCGGTGAGCTGTTCGGCCATCTCACTGGCCGAGCCGAAGCGGCGGTCCGGGTCCGGGTCGGTGGCGCGCAGTACCGCGCGGAGGAAGGACTCGTTCCCGGCCAGCACCGGCACGGTCGCCGGATCCGGCAGGCTGGCGGCGTACCGGCCCTGGTAGCCGGCGAACTCGAAGGTGAGCACGGCCAGCGCCCGGCCCACCGTGTAGAGGTCGGAGGAGGGCGAGGGCCCCCGGTCCGCGATCTCCGGCGCCTGGTAGCCGACGGTGCCGTAGATGGCGCTGTCCACGTCGTCGACCCGGCGCACCCCGCCCATGTCGATGAGCTTGAGCTGCTCCTCGGTCTGGATCACGTTGTCCGGCTTGAAGTCGCAGTACACCAGGCCGCGGCTGTGCAGGTAGCCGAGCGCGGGCAGCACCTCGATGGCGTAGGCCAGCGCCACCGGCAGCGGCAGCGACTGCCCGAGCTGGCGCCGTTCCAGCCGGATCTCCTTGAGCGACTGGCCGCCCACGTACTCCATCACGATGTCGCCGGCCACCTCGCCGGTGCGCCGGTCGGCGTGCTCGACGAAGTTGTAGACGCCGACGATGTTCGGATGCTCCACCTCCGCCAGGAACCGGCGCTCGGCCAGCGCGGCTTCCTGGGCGGCCGCGTCGCCGCTGTTCAGCAGGCCCTTGAGGACCACCCAGCGGTTTCCCAGGTGCCGGTCCATGCCCAGGTAGATCCAGCCCAGCCCGCCGTGCGCCAGGCAGCCGAGCACCTCGTACTGGCCGCCGACCAGCTCGCCGGCCGCCAGCTTGGGCACGAAGGAGAACGGGGTCCCGCAGTGCGGGCAGTACCCCTCGGCCAGCCCGGGCTGCCCGCCCCGGTCCCGGCCGACCGGGCGCTCGCACGAGCCGCAGAACCGCTTGCTGGCCGGCACTTGCGGGTTGGCCAGGATGGCGGCGGCGGGATCACGGGCCGGCACCGGCGGGATATCCACCAGGCCGGCGCCCAGCCGTCCACGGGAGGACCGGCTGCTGCCGCGCCGGGACCGCCGCGCGCCGGACGGCACCGACCCCGACCAGGTGCCGGTGCTGCCGGACCCGGGCGATCCCGCGCCGTCGGGCGCCGAGACCTGCGCCGGCAGGCCCGGACCGGGCTGGGGCCGCGGCCTGGGCCGGGACGGCCCCGGGCGGGACGGCAGAGGGCGGGTTGGCCGCAGGCGGGGCGGCCGCGGGCGGGGCGGCCGCAGGCGGGGCGAGCCCGCACACGGTGCAGTACCCGCCGTCGATGGTTCCGGTGCAACCGGGCCGGGTGCACGCGGCCGCGGACACGGTCATGAGCTCCGCCGCCTCCGTCCGCTCAGCGCGAGGACCGCCTGCTGGTAGCCGGTCACCGCATCGGCCGACGCCGCCAGGTCGCAGGGGCGGGTCCAGAGCAGCTCGCGGGCGGTGGCGTAGCGCGCTTCGAGGTCGGTGTCCTCGATGGCGCCGAGCCGGGCCGCCCGGGCCCGGTAGCCGTCCAGCAGGCCGCGCAGCTCGTCGCGCCGGTCCACCAGGGCCACGGCGCTGCGTTCTGTCTCCCGGCTGCGCTCGGCCGCGGCCGCGGCCTGCTGCTCGATCGCGTCCAGCTCGGCGGCCAGCTGGGTCCAGCGCCCCGCCTGCCGGAGCCCGTCCAGCGCGGCCACCCGGTCGCCGAGCCCGGGCATGTCCGGCACCGGAGGCAGCGTCGCGGCGACCCGGACCGCGGCCCGGTCCCGTGCGGTCATCGCGTTCTGCCAGGCGCCGCGGGCCGCGGACACGGCGCCGGCCGCGGCGGAGATCCGCGCCTCCGGCTCGGCGCGCAGCCGGTCCAGCCCGCTGGGCGCGCTCCCTGGCCCCTGCTCAGGCGGGCTGAGCTGCGTTTCCGGCTCGTCCGCCGGGCTGTCATCGGTCGGGGTCTCGTCACCCGCGGTGCGCCTGGGCGCCGCGTTGGGGGCGTCACCCCTTTGCCGCGGCGGCTGGCCGCCGCTCGGCGCGGAGCGGCGATCGGGGGGTTCCGGGGGGTCGTCCCCCTGCGCCGCGACCGTCGGCTGGTACGGGACGTCGGCGGTGGCGGGGGTGTCCGGCATGTCGGCGGTCAGCCGGGCCTGGTAGGACCGGATCAGCCCGGTCACCGCGACCGGCCAGAACGAGGCCAGGCCGGTGCCCGGCGCGGTCGTCTGGCCGGCCGCGATCACCTCGACCAGCCCGGCCAGGGCCAGCCGGTCCGCGGGCTGCTTGGCCAGGCACGCGGCGGCCAGCTCGCGCAGCCCGCCGGGCAGCTCGGCCAGCGTCGGCGGCGCGTGCACCACCCGGTACAGCATGGACGCGGGCGGCCCGTCGCCGAACGCCCCGGTCCCGCTGGCGGCGAACACGATGACGCAGCCGAGCGAGAACACGTCGGTGGCCGGACCGGGCCGGCCGCCCTCGACCTGCTCCGGTGACATGAACGAGGGGGTGCCGACGATCTGCCCGGTCGAGGTCACCGCGGTGCGCTCCAGGGCGCGGGCGATGCCGAAGTCGATCAGCCGCGGCCCGTCGATGGCCAGCAGCACGTTGCCCGGCTTGAGGTCCCGGTGCACCAGCCCGCAGGAATGCACCGCCTGCAGCGCCTCGACCAGGCCGGCGGCCAGCTTCCACACCGCCGCCGCGGGCAGCGGGCCGGCTTCCGCCACCGCCGCGGCCAGCGTCGGCCCGGGCACGAACACGGTGGCCAGCCACGGCGGGTCGTCGTCCGGGCCGGCCGCGGTCACCGGCGCGGTGTAGGCGCCGCTGACCGCGCGGGCCGCGGCCACCTCGCGGCGGAACCGGGTGCGGAACGCCGGGTCCCGGGCCAGCTCGCGGTGGATCACCTTGACGGCCACCGCGCGGCCGGCCGGGGAGTAACCGAGGAACACCTGGCCCATGCCGCCCGCGCCGAGCCGGGCCCGGATCCGGTACGGCCCCACCTGCCGGGGATCTCCCGGCCCCAGCGGCTGCATGGTCTGTTCCCAGCGCCGGTCAGCCAGCGCGCTCATCGTCGCCTCCCAGCCCGCTGAGCGCGAGGACGGCCTGCTGGTATCCGGTCACCGCGGCGGTCGCCGACGGCAGGTCGCAGGGCGCGGTCCAGAGCAGTTCCTGTGCCCTGGTGTACCGGGCCTCCAGTTCGCTGTCCTCCACGGCGCCGAGCCGGGCCGCCCGGGCCCGGTAGGCGTCGAGCAGGCCGCGCAGCTCGTCCCGCCGGTCGAGCAGGGCCAGGGCCGCGCGTTCCGCCGCCTGACACTGCTCGATCAGCTCGGCGGCCCGGCTGTCCAGGTCGTCCAGCTCGGTGGCCAGCCGGGTCCACCGCCCGGCCGCCCGCAGCTCGCCCAGGGCGGCCGCCCGCTCGGCCAGGCCGGCGACCACGGGCAGCGGCGGCAGCTCGGCCACGATCTTGACCTCGGCGCTGGCCCGGGCGGCCATGGCGTCCTGCCAGGCGTCCCGGGCGGCGGCCACGGCCGCCCCGGCCGCGGCGATCCGGGTGTCCGCGTCGGCCCGCAGCCGGCCCAGCTCGGCCGCCCGGGCGGCGGCCGCGGACACCTGCTGCCGCAGCCGGCCCAGCCGCGCCGTGTCCACCGCGCCGCCGGACCCGCCGGGCGCGGCCACCAGGGCCAGCGGGTCGGCGTTGAGCAGGCCGCGCAGCTCGCCGAGGCCCGCCTCCGCCGTCCCGGCCGCCTCGTCCAGCGCGGCGTCGGCGATGCCGCTGGCCTGCTGCCGGGCCGCGGCGAGCTGGTCGGCCAGGTCCTGCACCGGGCCCGCCAGCTCGTTCCACACCCGTTCCACGCTGGTGACCAGCTCGGCCACGCCGGCGAAGGCGCGTCTCATCTCGCCCACCGCGGCGGCCAGCGTGACCGCGGCCGTCCCGGTCCTGGTCAGGTCCCGGCTGGCCAGCGCGGACGTGGCCGTGGGCAGCTGCACCGAGGCACCGGTGAGCAGGGCGGCGATGTCGGCCAGCGCGGCGGCCGATTTCCTGGCCGCGGGCAGCAGTTCGGCGGCCTGCTCGACCACGGCTGAATACGCGGTGAACGTCTCCCACAGCCGGGTCAGCGCGGCCGACGCGGTGGCCCAACGCTGCCGGGTCTCGCCGGCCAGGCTGGCCCCGGCGAGCAGCCGCTTGCCGAAGCTGGCATCCAGGTCGAGCAGGTTGGCCTGGATCGTGTCGCGCTGCGCGGCCGCCGCGGTGGTGGCCGACTCGGCCTGCTCCCGGGTCAGTGCGGTCACCGCCGGCCCGCTCACCGGTACTCCGCGAGCCGCCGGCTCAGCCCCCACGCGCAGCCGGCCGCCATCAGCAGCGCTGCCACGATGATCCCGGCCTCCAGCCCGCCGAACGCCCCGGCCCCGGCGGTGGCCGCCGACCGGAACGTGACCTGGTCGGCGGCGACCGCCTGGCTGAGGTCGCGCTCCAGCCGCTGGAAGCCAGCCGCTGAGCTGCCCGGCCCGGTGCCGATCACCAGCCGGGTCTCGGCGGCGTAACTGGCCGCCACGTCCAGCCGGTAGACCTGCTCGTTGGCGGCGTACCACGGGGCGGCGTCGCGGACCGCGGCCGCGGCCGGCCGCGCCCCGGGGCCGCCTTGCGACGCGGCCGCCGCGGTGCTGAGCAGGGTGCCCGGGCCGGGGCCCAGTTCGCGCCGCACCGCCTGGAAGTTCTGCACGAACGAGGCGTCGCCGCTGCGCGAGATCAGGTTCAGGATCTCGTCCCCGCGGGCCTGCTGCACCGCGATGCCCGCCTGGGCCAGGGTCGCCGTGGGTGCGGAGCCGTGCGCCACGCTGCGCTGCAGGTCGGACCGGGCCACCAGGAACGCGGCGACCAGCCAGATCGCGCCGACCGCGAGCAGCAGCGAGGCGGCCACCAGCCCGTAGTTGACCATCCGGTGGGTGCGCCGGGCCAGCCAGCGCTGCGTGCGGTACAACGCGACCGCGATGAGCACGGCCAGCGCCGCCGCGACGACGACCCAGGGCAGGCCGGTCGCGGCCGCGCTGTCCGCGGTCAGCCGGGCATTCTCCTGCGCGTAGGCGGTGCGCGCGGCGGGCAGCAGCGTCAGGTGCATCTCCTCGGACGCGACCTGCATGAACGAGCCGCCGGTGAGCGGGAAGCCGAGCGTGGAGTAGCTCTGCGCCTGCGCCACGTAGCCGGTGTAGCTGGGCAGCCCGGCAGAGATCGCGGCCAGCCCGGCGGTGAGCGGCCGGCCACCGGCGCCCGCGGCGGCGGCGGTCTTGAGCGCGGTCAGGTCGGTGGCGGCCTGAGTGATGTCGGCCTGGAACCGCTGCCGGGCGGCCAGCGGTTCCCGCGGCCCGGCCAGGAACGCGGTCGTCGCGGTGACGTCGGCGTCGGACAGCGCCTGGTACATCCGCTGCGCGTCCAGGCTGAGCGGCTCGCTGGCCGAGACGACGTCGCCGGCCGCCGCGGCGTGCTGGCTCACCGTCCAGGCGGTCAGCGCGCCCCAGGCCAGCGCGGCGCCAGCCAGGCCGGCCAGCAGCAGCCGCAGGGTGCCCGGCACGCTGCGCGGGGTCCGGCGCCGGCCGGGCACGGACCGGGCTGGCGTGCCCGCCGGGTACACCCGGTGCACCGCCGGCCGGGGGGTGGCCAGGCCCAGTCGCGGTGGGGGGCGTTCGGCTAATGATTGCGCTCATCGGGCGGGCTACCTGATCGTCGCGATCTGCTGGACGGAGAGGGTGACCACCGCGCCGGGCAGCGGCTGGAAGCGGACCTGGCCGAGGTACTGGGCGGAATTGCCAGCGGTGACGGCCCAGTGCAGGAAGGCCCGGATGTCGCGGGCCCGGGTGGCATCCGGCTGGCGGCTGCGCACGATGGCGTACTCGTAGTTCACGATCGGATAGCCGCCGGACGCGGGACCGTTGACCATCGAGATCGTCTCGTTGGCCGGGGTGGCCGAGACGAACGCGGCCACCGCGGCGGTGATGCTGCCCGGCGTCGGCAGCTCGTACTGGCCGAGCGCGTTGGCCAGTTGCGCCTCGCCCAGCCCACCGGCCAGCGCCGCGGACAGGTAGCTGATGCCCACGTAGGCCACGCAGCCGGGGGTGGCCTGGCAGCCGGTCACCATGCCGCTGTTCCCGTGCTGCCCCTGGCTGCCGGGCACCGGCGGCCAGGCCACCGTGGTGCCGTACCCGATGGCCCGGTTCCAGGTGGGGTCGTGGGTGGACAGGTAGCTGGTGAACAGGAACGTGTCGCCGGAGGAGTCCGACCGGTGCAGCGGCACGACCCGGGTGCCGGGCAGTGTCACCCCCGGGTTGAGCGCGGCGATGGCCGGGTTGTTCCAGGTCCGGATCGCACCCTGGTACATCTGGGCGAGCACGGCGCCGGTCAGCCGGAGGTGCACGCCGGGCTTGAGCCCGGGCAGGTTGTAGTCCACCTGCTGCGCCGCCACGGCCAGCGGGATGTTCAGCAGGGCCGGGTTCTTGACCAGGTCACCGCTGGACAGGAACGCGTCCGAGGCGCCGATGTCCACCGTGCCGGCCGACGCGTCCTTGATCCCGGTGCCGGATCCGGTGCCGTGGGTGCTGATGGTGACCTGCGGGAACTGCTGCTGGTAGGCGTGGGCCCAGGCGTGCAGCAGCGGGATCAGTAACGTGCTGCCAGATTCGGACAGCGTCTCGTGCTGCGCGGCCGGCCGCTGCGGAATGGCCTGGCTGGTGGCGCTGGGTGCGGCGGCTGGCACGGCCGACCCGGCCGGCGGAATGGCGGCTGGCCCGGCGGCGCAGGCGGCCAGCGCTACGGGGAGGATGACCGCGGCCAGCAGCAGGCCGCCGCACCGCACTGCTGCGCTGCCCCGCTGGCCTGCCACAGCCGCCGCCCCCGGTTTCCTGTGCCACGGCGGGAACGGGCCCGCCGCCACGTATCCGGCAATATATCCGGCATTCCAGTCACGAATACGAAGCAAAAGTGACGGTAAGAGGGCGCTTAAATGGCAGGCAGCTGATGTATAGATGACCAGCAGGCAAACAAACGGCGGTGGCGCGCGTTGGCCCTGGCTGGGCGGGGTTTGCCTGGGCCGGCCCCGTCGCGCCGCCCACGCCGGCCGGTCGCGCCGCCCACGCGGCCGGTCGCGCCGCCCGTGCCGACCCGGTTGCGCCGCACGTGCCGGGCCGCCCTCGCGGACCTGGCCGCGCCGCCCGCCGGTCGCGTTGTCCGGCGGGCGGCGGTCAGTCCCGGCGGGGCCCGCGGAGGGAGTATGGCACAGGCACGGTGCCCCGCCGGGGGCTGGAGCCCCGCGTGACCAGACGGCCGGGGACGCTGGCCACGCGGGGGCTTGCGGCGCTCCGGCAGGTCTCGCGCTGCCGGGCGCCGGGTCGTTATCGGCCGCTACATCTCGTAAATGAATAATGCCGCCTGGTGAGCATTGCTGGTAAGAGGGCATGATTGGAGCAGAAGCGGAGCACTCTGGAGCACATGCCGGGAGGGCACAGAGATGACCGCCGACGCCGACCGCCGCACGGTGGCCGCCCGGCTGGCAGCCGAACGGACCCGTCGCGGCTTAACCAAGCGGGAGGTGGGCCGCCGGCTCGCCTCGCAGATCACTGAGCAATGTCCCAGCGTCGACACCCTGGTGTCGTACGTGAAGCGCTGGGAGGCCGGGAAGGTCAGCGTCAGCGACCGGTACCGGCACGCCTACTCGAAGGCGCTGGGCATGAGCCCGGCCGACCTGTTCGGCCGGGACGACCTGCCACCGCCAGGCCGCGCCCAGGGCGCCCGTGACGTTCGGGGACCTGCTGGCGCTGCCCACCGGCGTGGATGACCCAAGTATGTGTGATGGGGGCGACATGGAACGTCGCCGGCTGCTGCTGGCCACCCTGGGCCTGGGCGCGTTCGCCGCGTCCGCGTCGTTAACCACCCTGATCGACCTGGCGCTGACTAGTGAACCGCGCGACGTCGTCGACTGGCAGGTGGCGGTGGCCGACCACCTGCACGCCATCCGCACCCGGCCGCCCGCCCAGGCCCGCGACGATCTGGTCGTCGATCTGATCCGGCTGCGGCAGCAGCTGAGCCGGGCCGGGGCGGACGGCACCGAGTTGCTCCGCGTGCTGGCCGCGCTGGCCGCCCTGCATGGCGGGGTGCTGACCCGGCTCGGCGAGCACGGCGCCGCGCTGCGCTGGTGGCGCACCGCTTGCCACGCGGCGGACGACAGTGCCGACCTGGAGCTGCGGCTCCTGGTCCGAGCCGAGGCCGCGGGCTTCGCCCTGTACGGCCAGCGCGACCCGGCGACCGTGCTGCGGCTGCTGGACAGCGCCGAACGCATCGCCGGCCGGTCCCGGTCGGTGTGGCGGGCCGACCTGAACAGCAGCCGGGCCAAGGCGCTGTCCCTGCTCGGCCGGCACGACGAAGCCCGAGCCGCGGTGCGCGTGCTGCTGACCACCGTGCCGGACGAGGCCCCGGCCAGCCCCATCCCGACCTTGTGGACGGCCGACCAGGCCCATTTCGCGGAGAGCTGGGTGCTGGCCGCCGCGGGCGACGAACGCGGGACGGCCCGGGCCCGGGACCGCGTGCTGTCTTACACCGGGGACTATCAGTACATCGCCAACGTCAACCTGCACGGCGCGTTGTGCACCGTGGTCAGCGGTGGCACCGCCGCGGGCGCGCGCCGGGCGGCCGAGGTGCTCGGCACGCTGCCGGCCGGGTACCGCAGCCAGATGATCACCGAGACCGGCCGCCGGGTGCTGGCCGCGGTGCCCCGGGCCGACCGGGACAGCGCCGCCGTCCGCGACCTGGCCGGGGTGATCGCGGCCACCGCGCCGGCCTCCGCTGCGCTGGCCGGCTGAGCCCGGCTCAGAATCTGACCGCCAGCCCCACCGCGAATAGCATGCCGAACGCCAGTTGCATCCGGCCGGTCTGGCCCAGCGCGCGGATCAGCGCGGGTCCGGCTGCGCCGGAGCGGACCGCGCGGACCGGGGCCACCGCCAGCGGCACGGTGGCCAGCGTGAGCAGGGCCAGCGGCCGGGCCACCACGATGGCCACCGCGACGGCGAACGGGACCAGTGCGCACGCCGTGTACAGCGCCCGGGTGCGGGCGTCGCCGAGCAGGACGGCTAGCGTGCGCTTGCCCGCCACCGTGTCGGACGGGATGTCCCGCAGATTGTTGATCACCAGCAGCGCGCAGGCCAGCAGGCCGACCGGCACCGCCGCCACCAGCCCGAGCCAAGGCAGCGAGCCCATCTCCACGTACGTCGTTCCGGCTACCGCGGCCAGCCCGAAGAACACGAACACCGCGATCTCGCCGTAGCCGTGGTACCCGTACGGGTGGCGGCCGCCGGTGTAGGTCCAGGCCGCGGCCACGGCCGCGGCGCCGAGCAGGATCAGCCACCAGGACGTCACCGCCGCGAGCACGAAACCGGCCAGGCAGGCGACCGCGAAGCAGGCCAGCGCGGCCGCGCGGACCTGGCGCGGCGCCGCTATCCCGGCGGCCACCAGCCGGACCGGGCCGACCCGCCGCTCGTCCGTGCCACGCACGCCGTCGCTGTAGTCGTTGGCGTAGTTCACCCCGACCTGCAGGGCCAGCGCGACGATCAGCGCCAGCACCCCGCGCCACAGCGAGAAATGCCCGTAACCGAACGCGACTCCCGAGCCCACCACGACGGGCACGACCGCCGCGGGCAGGGTGCGCGGGCGCGCACCACCGACCCAGTCGCGTGCCGCCGCCACTAGGGAGTGTCCCGCGCCGCGGTCACCGGCCCGGGCCGCTGGCCGCGGCGCCGCCGAGCCGGCTGATGTCCCGGACCGCGCCGGTGGAGGCCGAGGTGGCCAGGGCCGCGTAGACCCGCAGCGCCTCGCTCACCCAGCGGTCCCGGTCGGCCGCCCGGTAGCTGCCCAGCGCGGTCAGGATCTGCTCCCGGCGGCTGTGCAGTTCGGCGTCCGGGACGGCCAGTTCCAGCGATCGGGCCGGGATGTCGATCTCGACCTGGTCGCCGTCCTGGGCCAGCGCGATCACCCCGCCGGCCGCCGCCTCCGGGGCGACGTGGCAGATGGACAGCCCGGACGTGCCGCCGGAGAACCGGCCGTCGGTGATCAGCGCGCAGTCCCGGCCCAGGCCCTTGCCCTTGAGGAAGCTGGTCGGGTACAGCATCTCCTGCATGCCGGGCCCGCCGCTCGGCCCCTCGTACCTGATGACGACCACGTCGCCGGCCTCGACCCGGCCGCCCAGGATGCCCTCGACGGCGGCCTCCTGGCTCTCGAAGACCTTGGCCGGCCCGGAGAACCGCCACAGCTCCTCCGGCACGCCGGCCGTCTTGACGATGGCCCCCTCCGGCGCCAGGTTGCCGTACAGCACGGCCAGCCCGCCGTCCTGGGTGTAGGCGTGCGCCAGGTCCCGGATGCAGCCGGCCGTGCGGTCCAGGTCCAGGCTGGTCCACCGGGAGTCCTGGGAGAACGGCCGGGTAGTGCGCACCCCGCCGGGCGCGGCGTGGAACAGTTCGGCCGCCTCGTCACTGGCCGCCGGGGAGCACAGGTCCCAGGTGTCCAGGAAGTCCTTTAGCGAGCCGCTGTGCACCGAGTGCACCTGCGGGTTGAGCAGGCCGGCCCGGTCCAGCTCGGCCAGGATGCCCGGGATGCCGCCGGCCCGGTGCACGTCCTCGACGTGGTAGCGGTCGCTGCTCGGCGCGACCTTGCACAGGCAGGGCACCCGGCGGGACAGCTCGTCGATCTCCTTGAGGCCGAAGCCGACCCGCGCCTCGTGCGCCGCGGCCAGCAGGTGCAGGATCGTGTTGGTGGACCCGCCCATGGCCACGTCCAGCGCCATCGCGTTCTCGAACGCGTCCCGGGTGGCGATGGACCGCGGCAGCACCGACTCGTCGCCGTCCTCGTAGTACCGCCGGGCCAGCTCGACCGACAGGGCGCCCGCCTTCTCGAACAGGGCGCGCCGGGCCACGTGGGTGGCCAGCGTGGTGCCGTTGCCGGGCAGCGCCAGCCCCATCGCTTCGGTCAGGCAGTTCATCGAGTTCGCGGTGAACATCCCGGAGCAGGACCCGCAGGTCGGGCACGCGTTCTCTTCCATCAGGGCCAGCTGCTCGTCGGACACGCTCGGGTCGGCCGACGCGATCATCGGGTTGATCAGGTCCAGCTTGTCCGGGTCGCCGGACTCGGTCACCTCACCCGGCCGGATCCGGCCGGCCTCCATCGGGCCGCCGGACACGAACACGGTGGGGATGTTCAGCCGCAGCGCGGCCATCAGCATGCCCGGCGTGATCTTGTCGCAGTTGGACACGCAGATCAGGGCGTCGGCGCAGTGCGCGTTCACCATGTACTCGACCGAGTCGGCGATCAGCTCGCGGCTGGGCAGCGAGTAGAGCATGCCGCCGTGGCCCATGGCGATGCCGTCGTCCACCGCGATCGTGTTGAACTCGCGCGGTATCGCGCCGGCCTTGACCACCGCGTCCGCCACGACCTGGCCGACTTCGCGCAGGTGCACGTGGCCAGGGACGAACTCGGTGAAGCTGTTGGCCACGGCCACGATCGGCTTGCCGATGTCCTCCCGGGCTACGCCGGTCGCCCGCAGCAGGGCCCGCGCCCCCGCCATGTTCCTGCCGTGGGTGACCGTCCGGGACCGAAGCGGTGGCATGACCAGCTCCCCTCGAGACTGTTCGATGCTCCAGCGTACCGGCGCCGCGCCCCGCCGCGGTGCCGAAGGTGATCTAGCTGACGGGGGCGGGCTAGCGGCGGGGCAGCTGGGGGGCTAGCGGCGCGGCCGCCGGGGGCGGGGCTAGCGGCGCGGCAGCGCGCGCTCCGCGGCGGCGTGGATGCGCTGCACATCCGGCCGGTCCAGCCGCTGCGCCCGGCTGGCCCGGGCCTGGGCCCGCAGGTACCGGCGCAGCCGCCGGCCGCTGAACACGTCCACCCCGCTGATCCGGGCCACCGTCCACGGCACGGTCGGCCCGTAGATCACCATGGCCGGCCGGACCCGCACCGGGTGGCCCAGCAGAGCGCTGATCAGCCGGGCCGCCTCGCCCGCTTCCAGCTGGGCGTGCTTGAGCCGCCCGGTCTGGCTGTACGGGCCGTGGAACAGCTGACCGCCCTGGGTGGCCCGGACCGGCAGCCGCCGGTCCCAGCGTTCCGAGTTGACCGCGAACACCCCGGCCGGGCCGATCACCAGGTGATCGATGATGCAGTTGCTGCCGGGCACGGCGCGGGCGTGCAGCGTCCGGTAGCCCGCCCGGTGCAGCCGGCGGAGCCGCCGCCGGGTGCGCCGCTGCGCCGAGGTGACCCGGACCGCGGCCGGGATCACCGCGGTGGTCCGGGACCGGTGCACGGTGTCCAGGATGGCCAGCACCACCGCCGCGGTCAGCCCGAACCGCCAGTCGAGCAGGACGCCGGCCACCGTGCCCACGGCGGCCGCCAGCACCACGCGGCGGATCCAGATCGGCATCCGCGGGTCGGCCATCAGGCCGGCCAGCGCGGTCCCCGGGCCGGGCACCTGGCCGGGCATCTGGCCGGCCACCTGGCCGGGCATCTGGCCGGCGGCGGGCCGGTCGCCGGCCGCGCCCGGGTCACCGGGCGGGGCGGCGTCCAGCGGGCCGGCCGGGCCGGCCGTGTCCGGCTCATCCACGGTACCGAGCGTAACCGAAGCAATACGTAGCTGCCCGGGAACAAGGCGTGACACGCAGGTAGCGGGCACCGTGGCCGGATTCTGGACCGGCGCGGCCAACCCGACTACGGTGCGGATCGTGACCGAGATTCACGATTTCACCGTGGCCGAACTGGCCGCCGCGATCCGCCGGCGTGAGCTGTCACCCGTGCAGATCACCGCGCACTACCTGGACCGGATCGAGCGGCTGAACGGCGCCGTCGGCGCGTTCTTCACCGTCACCGCGGAACTGGCCAGCGACCAGGCCGCCGCGGCCGAGAAGGCGGTGACCCGGGCCGCGGACCCGGCCGCGCTGCCCGCGCTGACCGGCGTGCCCATCCCGATCAAGGACCTGAACATGGTGGCCGGGGTGCGGCAGACCCTGGGCTCGGCCCTGTTCGCGGACTACGTCCCGGACGTCGACGACTACGTCTCGGCGGCGATCCGGGCGGCCGGCGCGGTGCTCACCGGCAAGACCGCCACGCCGGAGTTCGGCCTGCCCTGCTACACCGAGACCGCGGTCGGGCCGCCCGCCCGGACGCCCTGGGACCTGAACCGGTCGGCGGGCGGGTCGAGCGGCGGCGCGGCCGCGGCGGTCGCGGCCGGCCTGGCCCCGGCCGCCCAGGGCAGCGACGGCGGCGGGTCGATCCGCATCCCGTCCAGCGCGTGCGGCCTGTTCGGGATCAAGCCGACGCGCGGCCGGATCTCCCGCGCCCCGCTGGTGCCGGACCTGTTCGGGCTGAGCATCGACGGGCCGATCGCGCGCACCGTGGCCGACGCGGCGCTGCTGCTCGACGTGATGACCGGGAACCAGCCCGGGGACATGTACACCCAGCCGCCGCTGCCCCGCGGCGAGACGTTCCTGGGCTACGCGTCGCGACCGCCGGGGCGGCTGCGCATCGGCCGGACGCTGCGCCATCCGATCGGGGACGGCGCGGTGCACCCGGACTGCGCCGCGGCCTACCAGGAAGCCAGCGAGCTGCTGGCCAGCCTCGGGCACGAGGTCGAGGACCTGGACACGCCGTTCGGCCCGGACGCCGTGCCGCCGTTCGAGATCCTGTGGTACGCGATGGCCACGCTGGCCCCGGTCGACCCGGCCCAGGAGGACCAGCTCCGGCCGCTGACCCGGTACCTGCGCGAGCGTGGCCGGGAGGTGACCTCGGAACAGCTGATCCAGGCGCAGGCCTACCTTCAGTTCATCGTGCGCGGCGCGCTGTCCGTGCTGAACGGCTACGACGCCGTGCTCACCCCGACGCTGGCCGAGCCGCCGGTGCCGGTCGGCTACTTCGAGGAGGTTCCGCCGCCGGCCAACTTCGCCCGCCAGGAGGCGTTCGCCCCGTTCGCCGCGATGTTCAACGTGTCCGGGCAGCCCGCGGTGAACGTGCCGCTGCACTGGAACTCGGCCGGGCTGCCGATCGGCGTCATGCTGGCCGGCCGGATGGGCGAGGAAGGCACTCTCATCTCGCTGTCCGCGCAGCTCGAATCGGCCCGGCCGTGGCGGGGCCGTCATCCCGCGCTGTGGTAGCCAGCCAGAATGGTGACATGACACTGGCGCACCGGTGGCCCAGGCTGGCCTGGCGGGTGATCCGGGTGCTGATCCCGCTGCTGGTGTCCGCAGTGCTGCTCGGCGTGCTGGCCTTCGGGTACGGCCCGGTCCCGCCGCTCGGCCCGGCCCTCGATCCCGGCCGCGGCGTGTGGACCTCGGCATCCGGCGCCGCGCTGCCGAAGTCCGGCGCGCTGACCCTGCCCGGCCTGGCCCACCCGGTCCAGGTGTCGTTCACCAGCCACGGCGTGCCCTCGGTCCGCGCCACCAGCCAGCACGACCTGTTTCTGGCCCTCGGCTACCTGCACGCCACGTTCCGGCTGGCCGAGATGGACCTGGAACGCCGGCTCGGCGAGGGGCGGCTGGCCCAGCTCGCGGGGCCGTCCGCGGTGAGCTCGGACAAGTTCGAGCTGCGGCTTGGCCTGCTCCGCACCGCGCAGCAGGAATGGGCGCAGATGCCCCGGTCCAGCCCGGCGGCGCAGGCCCTGCTGGCCTACTCCCGGGGGGTGAACGACTACCTGGCGCAGACCCGGCGGGACCGCCGGTGGCCTGCGCTGTTCTCGCTGGCCGGCGTGTACCCGGCCACCTGGACGCCGGTGGACAGTCTGGTCATCCAGGGCGATCTCACCCAGGAACTGGACTTCACCACCACGCCGCTGGACTACGCGCTGCTGGACCGGACCCTCGGCACGGCCCGGACCATGTCCTGGTTCCCCGTCCTGCCGCCGAACCAGCAGCACCCCTACGATCCGGGCCCGTACCGTAAGGCCGGCCTGGCCCCGCTGCCCGGCCAGGCCGCGCTCACTGCCGCCCGCGCCCCGGCCCCGACCGCCAGCCCGGGGCGGATCCCGGCCGCTGTCAGCCCGGGGCGGATCCCGGCCGCCGCCGGCCCGCGGCGGATCCCGGCCGCCGAGGCGACCGCGGCGGCCGCGCTGCTGGCCCAGGTGGCCGCGCTGCCCGCGGGCCAGGTGCACGGCGGCCCGGACAGCAACGCGTGGGCGGCCAACGGCCCGCTGGTGGCCGGCCACCAGGCCATGCTGGCCGGCGACCCGCATCTGCCCCAGACCATCCCGTCGATCTGGTACCAGGTGGCGCTGGCCGCGCCCGGGCTGACCGTCAGCGGGGTGAGCGTGCCCGGCCTGCCCAGCGTGCTGCTCGGGCACAACCAGCACATCGCCTGGTCGCTGACCGACACCCAGAGCCAGGCCACGGCGTTCTACACCGAGCAGACCAGCCCGGGCCGGCCGGGGGAGTACTTCTGGGACGGCGCCTGGCGGCGGATGCGCCAGGTGCACTACACGATCCCGGTCCGCGGCGGCAGCACCGTCCCGCTCACCGTGGACATCACCGTGCACGGGCCGATCATGACCAGGGCCGGGCAGACCACCGCGGTGGACTGGATGGGCGCCGTGCCGTCCCCCGACCTGGCCGTGATGCTGGCCGTCAACCAGGCCAGCGACTGGGCCCAGTTCCACGCCGCGCTGGCCAACTGGCACGCCCCGTCGCAGAACTTCGTCTACGCCGACGACCGGGGCAACATCGGCGCCATCTCGGCCGGCTACTACCCGATCGTGCGGCACGGCGACCCCTGGCTGCCGATGCCCGGCACCGGGGCCGACGACGTGGCCGGGGTGATCCCCTACCCGGCGGTGCCGCAGGTCTACGACCCGCCCGGGCACGTGGTGGCCACCGCCAACCAGCGCCCGGTCGGCGACTCCTACCCGTACTACATCGGCACCACCGCGAACTTCTTCGACCCCGGCTACCGGGCCGGCCAGATCTACTCCTCGCTGCTCGGCCGCCACGGCATGTCGGCGGCCAGCTTCGCCGCCGTGCAGGGCAGCGTCACCGACCCGCTGGCGCTGCGCATCGTGCCCAAGCTGCTGGCCGCGCTGCACGGCGCCAACCCGCACGGGGCTAACCCGCACGGGGCCAAGCTGACGGCGGCGGAGCAGCAAGCCGCCCAGCTGCTGAACGCCTGGTCCGGGTCGATGAGCGCCGGCTCAGCCGCGGCCGCCGTGTGGTGGACGTTCTGGACCGATTACCTGTCCGCGGTGTTCCAGCCGTGGTGGAACCGGGCCGCCGTACCGGTGCACAGGGACCGGCCCGGGCTCCAGGTGTCGCCGGTAGACCAGTTCAGCCTCGACGAAGTGCTCGAGCAGTGGACCCTGACCGACCCGCACAACAGCGCGTTCACCGCCCCGGGCGGGCACCGGCGCACCGCGCCGGAGGTGATGCGGACCGCGTTCGGCACCGCGGTCGCCCACCTGGCCAAGACGCTCGGCGGCGCCCCGGCCAGCTGGTCCTGGGGGCGGCTGCACAGCCGGGAGTTCCCGTCCTTGACCCAGGCCGCCGCGCTGGGCTACGGGCCGCGGGCGTCCGGCGGCGACTCGTGGACGGTGGACGCCGCTTACGGCTATCCGGTGTCCCGGTCGGGCCCGAGCTGGCGGATGATCGTCCAGTGGACCGGCCGGGGCCGGTACAGCGCCGAGGGAATCTACCCGGGCGGGCAGAGTGAGAACCCGGTCTCACCGTGGTACGAAGATCAAGTGGCCGATTGGTGGAACCTGCGCTACCTGCCGATGCCGTCGCCCGCCGGAACGACGCCTGGGGTGATCCGGTGGAAGCTGGTGCCAGGTGGCTGACCTGCGCCGGCTGGGCAAGCGCGGAGCGTACCGGCTGGGCGCGCTGGGCAGCCCGCCGGCCGCCCCGCGTAAGCCGCCCAGCCCGCACTACCCGTCGTGGGTGCCCAGTCACCGCGGGCCGGTGACGCTGTGGCTGCTCGGCTGCCTGGCCACGGTGGCCGTGCTGGCCGCGGCGGCCGCGATCGGCTGGTGGTTCATGCCGTTCGTGGCCGGGCTGGCCGGCGGGATCGCCAGCCACCTGGGCCGGTGGCGGCTGCGCACCGCGCTGCTGGCTACCGTGGTCGTGGCCGCGCTCGGCTGGGCGGTGCCACTCGGCTGGCAGGCCTGGCACGTCGGCGCGGTCCGGGCCACCGCGCGGGTGGTGGCCGCGCTGGCTGGGCTCCCCGCGCATTCCTCGGTCGGCATCGCCGCCACCCTGCTGGTCGCGGTGTTCCAGGCGCTGGCCGGCCTGTGGCTGGGCCGCGCCCTGTTCCCCCGCCTCCCGCGCCCGGCCTAAGCCCGGCTTTGCGTCAGCGCGGTGCGTTTTACCTCACCGGCGAGGCACAATGCACCGCGCTAACCTGGCACACCACTCTTGGGTTGTTCGAGCCAGTCCAGGTTGGCCCGATCATGGAGGGGTGACGAGCGAGGAGACCCGGCGCCGGGCGGCGGCCCGTGGCGTCGCCACTAGCTACCGCGACTGGCACGGCCGGCAGGTCGAGGTAGCCGAAGAAACGCTCGACGCGATCCTGCGCGCCTTGGATGCCGGCGGGAGCGGTGCCGAGGATCTCGCCGCCGAGGCGGGGGCCGCCACAGGCGGGCTTCCGCCGAGCCGGCGTTCGGCGGGCAGCGGCGATCGGGGGGTCCAGGGGGGTCGCCTCCCCGGACAAGACAGGCAATGGGGATTCGCGGTCCAGCTGTACTCGGTGCGGTCGCGGCAGTCCTGGGGGCACGGCGATCTGGGTGACCTGGCCGACCTGGCCACCTGGAGCGGCACCGACCTGGGCGCCGACTTCGTGCTGATCAACCCGCTGCACGCGGTCGAGCCGCTGCCCCCGCTGAGCGCGTCCCCGTACCTGCCGATGACCCGGCGCTTCACCAGCCCGCTGTACCTGCGGGTCGAGGACGTCCCGGAGTACGGCACGCTGACCGCGGGTGACCGGGTGCGCATCGACTCGCTGGCCGCCCCGCTGCGCACCCGTAACACATCCAGCGAGCTGCTCGACCGGGACGAGGTGTGGCGGGCCAAGCGGGCCGCCCTGGAGATCATTTACCGGCAGCCGCTGACCGCCGCCCGGCAGGCTCAGTTCGACGCGTACCAGGCCAGCGAGGGGCAGCCGCTCGCCGACTGGGCGCTGTGGTGCGCCCTGGCCGAGCGGCACGGGCCCGACTGGCGGGCCTGGCCGTCGCGGCTGCGCGCGCCCCGGTCCGCCGGGGTGGCGGCGGACCGGGCCCGGCTGGCCGGCCAGGCCCGGTTTCACGCCTGGCTGCAATGGCTGGCCGACGCCCAGCTGGCCGCCGCCCAGCAGGCGGCCCGCGCGGCGGACATGCGGACGGGGATCATCCGGGATCTCGCCGTCGGCTGCCACCCGGGCGGCGCGGACGCCTGGGCCTGGCAGGACGTGCTGGTCCCCGGGATGAGCGTCGGCGCGCCGCCGGACGAGTTCAACCAGCGCGGCCAGGACTGGAACCAGCCGCCCTGGCACCCGCAGCGGCTGGCCGCCCAGGGCTACGCGCCGCTGGCCGGGCTGATCGGCGCGGGCCTGCGGCACGCCGGCGGGCTCCGGGTGGATCATGTGATGGGCCTGCTGCGGCTGTGGTGGGTGCCCGCCGGGATGCGGCCGGACCAGGGCACCTACGTGCGCTACGACCACGAGGCCATGGTCGGCGTGCTGGCCGGCCAGGCGGCCGCGGCCGGCTCGCTGGCCATCGGCGAGGACCTGGGCACGGTGGACCCGTGGATCCGCGACTACCTGGCCAGCCAGGGCGTGCTGGGCACCTCGTTGCTGTGGTTCGAGCGCGGCCCGGACGGCGCGCCGCTGCCGCCTGGCAAGTGGCGGCGCAACTGCCTGGCCATGGTGGGCACGCACGACCTGCCGCCGGTGGCCGCGTTCGTCACCGGCGAGCAGGTCGAGCTGCGCTCCCGGCTCGGCTTGCTGACCCGGTCCTACCAGGCCGAGCGGGCCGAGGCGGAGCGGGCCGTGGCCGCCTGGCAGGACGCCCTCGCCGCGGAGGGCCTGCTGGCGGCCGGGGCCCGGCCCAGCCCGGCCGAGTTCACCGAGGCCTGCTACGCGTTCCTGGCCCGTACCCCGGCCCTGCTGCTCGGCGTGTCACTGGCCGACGCGGTCGGCGACCGGCGGCCGCAGAACATGCCCGGGACCACGACCGAGTACCCGAACTGGCGCATCCCGCTGTGTGACGGCGAGGGGCGCGCCGTCTCCCTGGACGACCTGGCCGACTCCCGGGACCTGCGCGCGGTGGCGCGGGCGGTCGGCAGCCCGCGCTGAGCGCAGCGGCCCGCGCTGAGCGCAGCGGCCCGCGCTGAGCGCACCGGCGCGCGCTGAGCGCACCGGCGCGCGCTGAGCTCAGCGGGCCTCCGGCTGGCCCTCCTGCCGGTCCACCCGCTGGCAGCGCAGTGCCCGGCGCACGCTGTCCTGGCCCTCGGTGAGCAGGCGGCGCAGCGCGGCCGGTGGGTCGGCCTGCTCGATGTACTCGTCGGTCAGCCGCACGGTCCGCTCGCTGATCTGGGTCAGCGGGTAGACGTTGCTGGCGAAGTACTGCGCCATGTCGCTGCTCCAGGTGGCCCACACGTCGCCGACCACCTCGAAGAACCTGGTCGCATACGGCTCGAGCAGCTCCGGGTGATCGAGGTCCTGCAACCCGTTGACGGTGGCCCGGAACGTGGCGCTGGGCAGCGTGCCGCTGACGATGGCCTGCCACGCGGCCGCCTTGGCCGCGGCCGTCGGGATGGCCGCCCGGCAGGTGGCGGCCCGCCGCTCGCCCGCGTCGGTCGGGTCGCGCTCCAGTTCCGCGTCGATCTCGGCCGGGCCCGCGGCGCCCTGGCTGGCCAGCCGCTGCAGCAGCCGCCAGCGCAGCTCGGTGTCCACTTCCAGGCCATCCAGGTGGGCTGACCCGTTCAGCAGGCCGGCCAGCAGGGCCAGATCGGCCGGCCCCATGGCCACGCCCGCGAACGCCTGCAGGTAGGCCAGCTGCCGGTCGGACCCGGGCTCGGCCTGCTCGGCCAGGCGGCGCAGCCCGGACGCCATGAAGCCGCCGATGCCCTCGGGCCGCCAGGCTGGGTCGGTGAACCGGCGGGCGGCCCCGGACGCCTGGCGGACCGTGGTCTGCAGCACGCCGATTTCGGCGATCGTGTCGGCGTGCTCGATGACCATGCCGATGTAGTGCCGGGCGGCCAGTTCGGCGTCCCGGCACATGTCCCAGGCCGCGGCCCAGCACAGCGTGGCGGGCAGCGAATCGGTGAACTCGCCGACCGAGCTGATCAGTGTGCTGAGCGAGTGCGCGTCCAGCCGGATCTTGGCGTAGCTCAGGTCATCGTCGTTGACCAGCACCAGGTCGGGCTGCCGTTCCCCGGCCAGCTCGGGGAGCACGGTGCGCTCGCCCGCGATGTCCACCTCCACCCGGCGCCGCCGGCTCAGCCCGGCCGCGGTCCGGTCGTACAGGCCCACCGCGATGCGGTGCGAGCGGAGCACCGGGTGCTCGGGCGGCGCGGTCTGCACCACCGCGAACTCGGTCATCCGCCCGTCGCTGTCCAGCACGAAGTCCGGCCGCAGGGTATTCACCCCGGCGGTTTCCAGCCACTCTTTGGACCACCCGGCCAGCTCCCGGCCGGAGGTCTGCTCGAGCGCGGCGAGCAGGTCGGTGAGCGTCGCGTTGCCCCAGGCGTGCTGCCCGAAGTACAGCCGCACCCCGGCCAGGAACTGTTCCCGGCCGACGTAGGCGACCAGCTGCTTGAGCACCGACGCGCCCTTGGCGTAGGTGATGCCGTCGAAGTTGACCTCGACGGCCGCGATGTCCGGGATGTCGGCTGCGATCGGGTGCGTGGACGGGAGCTGGTCCTGCTGGTAGGCCCAGGACTTCTGCAGCTGGCAGAACGTGGTCCAGGCGTTGACCCACCGGGTGGCCTCGGACTCGGCCAGCACGGAGGCCCAGGTGGCGAACGACTCGTTCAGCCACAGGTCGTCCCACCAGCGCATGGTGACCAGGTCGCCGAACCACATGTGCGCCATCTCGTGCAGGATCGTCTCGGCGCGCATCTCCCGGGCGAAATCGGTGACCCGGGAGCGGAACACGTAGTCCTCCAGGAACGTGACGCAGCCCGCGTTCTCCATCGCGCCGGCCTTGAACTCCGGCACGAACACCTGGTCGTACTTGCCGAACGCGTACCGCACCCCGAACGCGCCGTGGTAGAAGTCGAAGCCCCGCCTGGTCACCTCGAAGATCTCGGCCGGGTCCAGGTACTCGGCCAGCGACTGGCGGCAGTAGATACCCAGCGGGATGCCGTCATGCTCGCTGGTGACCCGGTGATACGGCCCGGCCACGATCGCGGTGATGTAGGTGGACATCGGCGGCGACGGCGGGAAGTGCCAGCGCCGGGCACCGCCGGCGGCCTCGCTGGGCACGTCGGCGGCCATGTTGGACAGCACCAGCCAGTCGGCCTGGGCGAGCACGGAAAACTCGAAGGTGGCCTTCAGATCGGGCTGGTCGAAACAGGCGTAGATCCGGTGGGCGTCGAACGTCTCCAGATCCGAGTACAGGTAGCTGCTGCCGTCGGCCGGGTCGGTGAACCGGTGCAGCCCCTCGCCGCTACGCGAATAGGCGCAGTCCGCGACCACCCGCAGTTCGTTGTCCGCGCCCAGCCCGGCCAGGGTGATCCGGTTGCCGTCGAACGCGCTGGGCGGCACCGGAGCGCCGTTGAGGACGATCTCCCGGACCGCGGGCGCGGTCAGCTCGATGAAACTGGCCGCACCGGGGCTGGCGCAGCGGAACCGCACCACGGCGGTCGAGCCGAACGTCGTCTTGTCCCCGGTGAGATCGAGCTCCACCTGGTAGGAGCTGACTTCCAGTAGCTGCCGCCGGTCCCTGGCCTCGTCACGGGTGAGATTGTTCGCCACCTGCCTGGCACCTTCCATGTTTGGGTGTCGCACCGTTTTTGCCGCACCGGGTTCGGCCGGTTATGGCGGCCCGGGGCCCGGCCACCCTTCCGGGGCGGAATGCGGCCGACCGCGGGCCAGTTGTCAGCAGGGGAGCCGGGCGCACCCCCGCGCGCCACGCTCCCAGCGTGAGGTGTATCAGCCCCCGAGTACATGAAGGAGCCTCATGACCGAGCAGGAGCTTACCCCGGTCGATTTCTGGTTTGATCCGCTGTGCCCCTGGGCCTGGATCACTTCCCGCTGGATCCTCGAGGTTCAGCAGGTCCGGCCGGTGCAGGTGCGCTGGCACGTAATGAGCCTGGCCGTGCTGAACGAGGGCAAGACCGACCTGCCCGAGCGCTATGCGGAATTGATGAAGCAGGCCTGGGGACCGGTCCGGGTGGTCGTCGCGGCCGAGCAGAGGTTCGGGCCCGAGGTGGTCGGCGCGCTGTACACCGCGCTCGGCACCCGCTTCCACCAGGAGAAGCTGCCGCGAGACCGGACCACGGTCGAGGCGGCGCTGGCCGAGGCCGGGCTGCCCACCGACCTGGCCGATGCGATGGAGTCCACCGCGTACGACGAGGCACTGCGCGCTTCGCACGCCGAGGGCATCGACCGGGTCGGCTACGAGGTAGGCACGCCGATCATCTCGATGAACGGCACGTCCATCTTCGGCCCGGTGGTCACGCCGATCCCGCGCGGCGAGGCGGCGGCCAAGCTCTGGGACGGGGTGAACCTGGTCACCCAGACCGACGGCTTCTTCGAGCTGAAGCGGAGCCGCACCCGCGACCCGATCTTCGACTAGCTCACCGTCCAGCGAGTCTGGGCGGGCGGTCCGGGCCGCGGTCTGAGACACTGGCACCCGTGCGCGTCTATCTGGGATCTGACCACGCTGGGTTCGAGCTGAAAGCGGCTCTGGTGGCGTGGCTGGAATCCGCGGGCCATCAGGCGGTGGACTGCGGTCCGGCCAGCTACCAGCCGCAGGACGACTACCCGGTGTACGTGATGCGCGCGGCCAGTTCGGTGGCCGCGGACCCGGACAGCCTCGGCATCGTGATCGGCGGGTCGGGGAACGGGGAGGCGATCGCGGCCAACAAGATCCGCGGCATCCGGGCCGCGATCGCCTGGAGCACGGAGACGGCCCGGCTGGCCCGGCTGCACAACGACGCCAACGTGCTCAGCCTGGGTGCCCGGATGTACCCGGTACCGGACGCCGTCGGCTTCGCGGCGGTGTTCGTGGCGACCGCGTTCTCCGGCGAGGCCCGGCACGCCCGCCGGCTGCAGATGATCGCCGACTACGAGAAGTCCGGCGAACTCCCCACCGAACCCGACGGCGCCTGAGCTCCGGCCGGCCTCAGCGGCCGGAGCGGCGGCGGGACCGGTGCCGGCGGCTGCCCCCGCCCCGCTGCCCGCCGGTAGCCGGCGCCTTCGCAGCACCCTCCGGCTGAACGCTCCTGCCCCGGACTGGTTCCGCCGCCGCGGCCGGGCCGGCGGGCGCGGCGGTGCCCGGAGCCGGGCTCGTGCCCGCCGGGCTGGTCTTGGGGGGCGGCCCGGCGGCTGGGCCGTGCTGGCCACCGCTGGCCGCGGACCGGCCGGCGGGGTCGGCGGCGTCGGCCGTCTGCGCGGCCGCGTCGTGCTCCGGCCGCGGCCGGGACACGTCCCGGGCCCGCATTGCCGAGCTGAGCGTGATCTTCATGCCGGCCATCTGGCTCACATCCTAGAAGATCACCGGGCACCACGGCCCGGGATCCCAGGTCAGCGCCGCGGAAAGGGCGTTCAGCGCGCCGTCTCGCTGCTCGGTGACCAGCCCCGCCGCGGCCAGCGCGCCGAGCCGGGTGCCGCCGAGGTAGGCCGCGCCCAGCGCGGCCACCGGCACGATGACGTCGGCCGGCTCCGCGGTCCGCGTGCAGCTGGCCGTGGCCCCCGGGACTGGCACGGTGAGCCGCCAGCGGCCCTGGTTCCACGGGCACCAGTCGTCGATGATCTCGATGACCACATCCACCGGGCACGGATAGCGGCGCAGGCTGAGTGCGCCGGGCACGTCCACCACCCGGACCCACAGCCCGTCGGCCACCGCGGGCCGGGCCCGCCGCGGGTCGGCCAGCAGGTGCAGCAGCGGGTCGTCGTCCGGGCGCAGCCGCGCGGTCACCTCGCTGATCAGGTCCCGGCTCAGCAGGTCGGCCCACAGCGCCGCGTTGGCCGCCGGATCAGTCGCGGCCAGCTCCCGGATGTCAAGCCGGGAATCGGTGAGGAAGGTGTCCTCGTCCCAGCGCCCGTGCCCGTTGTAGAGCGCGTAGCCGCGCGGGCCGGCCTCGTCCTCGGCCAGCAGGCAGCGCAGCGGGCTGGCCCCGTGCCGGTCCTCCTCCGGGTCGCTGAGCACCCGCCGCCACCAGGGCTCGTTCCGGCTGAACAACCCTGGCTGGGCGGGTAGCAGCGTGTCGTAGACCTTGGCCAGCTCGGCCAGTACCGCGTCCGGCTCGGCCACCCGCAGCCGCAGCCGCGGGTCGGCCGGGGCGTCGCGGACGAAGGCCCCCTCGCCGCGCCGGACGGTCAGCTTGGCCTGCCGGGACGCCCGGCCGTAGCCGAACCGGCCGTAGATCCCGGCCTCCGACGCCCACAGCGCGGCCAGGGTCTCGCCCCGGTCGTGCATGTCGTCGAGCTCGCGGCGCATCATGCCGGTCAGGATGCCGCGCCGGCGGTACGCGGGGTGCACCGCGATGAACGTCACCCCGGCCACCGCGGCCAGCGCGCCCGGCACGCACATCTGGAAGCTGAAGATGGCCGCGCTGCTGACCGGCGTGGACCCGTCGAACGCGGCCAGGGTGCGGTCCAGTTCCACCCGCCGCAGCATCCCGGCGCGGGCCCGCTCGGACGGCGGCCCCTCGTGAAAGGCCTGCTCGGTGACGGCGTGAAAGGCGTCGAACTCGTCCGCCGCGATCGGCCGGATGGGGTAGCGCTCTGCCATATCTGCATTCCTACCGCCACGGGCCTGGCCAGCGCGAATCAGTTTCAGCCGTGCCTGACCCCCGGAGGGGCGGATACAGTGCCGCCATCATGGTTTCCCGGCCGCTGAACCGTCCCGTACGCCTGGCGCGTACCGCGGCCGCGTGGGCAAATGGCCAGATCCGGCGGCAGTTCATCACCCGGAATCGCCGGATGGCAGCGGTGCTGACCGTGGCCACGGTGGGCATCGGCGTGGCCTCGGTGCGCCTGTCCGAGTGGTGGTTCTCGCCCGGGATGCTGATCCTGCCGGTGCTGGCCGGGGGCCTGCTGCTCTGGCCGCGGGCGCTGCGCATCCTGTTCGGGCTGGTCGCGCTCATGCTCGCGTACGACGCGCTGTACCACCGGGCCGGCGCGGGGATCATCGCCACCGTCGTGATCACCGGGGTGTTCGCCGACGTGCTGGCCCGGACCCGGTGGAAGCTCGGCGTGCAGGGACTGCGCGGCGACCGGATGCTGATCGAGCTGCGGGACCGGCTGCGCGCCCAGGGCCGGATGCCCCCGTTGCCGACGGGCTGGCGGTCCGCCGCGGTGCTCCGGCCGGCCGGCGGCGTCTCGTTCGGCGGCGATTTCCTGGTCTCCGCGTGTGACGGCAAGACCCTGGAGGTGGCGCTGGTTGACGTGTCCGGCAAGGGCGTGGACGCGGGCACCCGCGCGCTGCTGCTGTCCGGGGCGTTCGGCGGGCTGCTCGGCTCGGTGCCGCAGGGCGAGTTCCTCACCTCCTGCAACGCCTACCTCCGCCGCGGCCCGGCCACCGAGGGCTTCGTCACCGCCGTGCACCTGGCCCTGGACCTGACCACCGGGGAATACGTGCTGACCTCAGCCGGGCACCCGCCGCCCGCCCAGTTCGACGCCGGCAGCGGGACCTGGAAGGTGACCCAGGCCCGCGGCATCGTGCTGGGCGTCGTGTCCGACCTGCGCTGCGTGCCGGCGCACGGCTCGCTGCGGCCGGGGGATGCGCTGATGCTGTACACCGATGGCCTGGTGGAAGCGCCGGGCCGGGACATCGACGCGGGCACCGACCGGCTGCTCGGCGAGGCCACCCGGCTGGCCGCGTCGAGTTTCCAGGACGCCGCCGCGGAATTGGTCCGGGTGGTCAAGGCGGGTGGCGGCGCCGGGTCCGACGACTGCGCCCTAGTAATGATCTGGCGGACCTGAGCTACGAAGTCAGCGCCGGGTCACCGTCCGCGGCCCGCTCGTTGCGGGCGCGCAGGACTTGCAGGGAGTGCTCGACGAGCGCGATCAGCGCGTCCCGGCAGGACGGGCGCTGCCGCGCGTCGCACATCACCACCGGGATCCGCGGATCCAGGTCGAGCGCGGCCCGGACCGAGTCGCCGCGGTACCGGCGGGCGCCGTCGAAGACGTTCACCCCGACCACGAACGGGATGCCGCGCTGCTCGAAGTAGTCCACCGAGGCGAAGCAGTCGCTCAGCCGCCTGGTGTCGGCCAGCACGATCGCACCCAGCGCGCCGCGGGACAGCTCGTCCCACATGAACCAGAACCGCTCCTGTCCCGGCGTGCCGAACAGGTAGATGACCAGGTTCTCGCGGATCGTGATGCGGCCAAAATCCAGCGCCACGGTGGTCGTCCTCTTGCGCTCGACGCCATCGAGGCGGTCCACCCCGGCGCCCGGCTCACTCAGTGGCTCCTCGGTACGCAGCGGCCGGATCTCGGTCAGTGACCCGACGAGGGTGGTCTTGCCCACCCCGAAACCACCAGCAATGAGAATCTTGATGGTGACTGGCATGCGCCCGGTGCCACCGGCCCGGTCAGAGCCGGCGTAGGCCATCGACTACCTCCCTGAGGATGTCCGCGTCCGGCAGCCGCGCGGGCGGGATGGGGTGATGGATCGAGATGAGGGACAGCTCGCTCAGGTCGCCGAGCAGGATCCGGACCACGCCCAGCGGCAGGTCGAGATCGGCCGCGATGTCCGCCACCGAGGTCGGCAGGCGGCACATCCGCAGCACCGCGCGGTGCTCGGGACCCACGCTGGATGGATCTGGCCGGACACCGCGGACGGCCGTGATGATCGCGATCAGGTCGAGGGCTTCCCCCGTCGGCCGGGTCCGGCCGCGGGTGAGCGCGTACGGCCGGACTACGGGGCCGGCCTCCTCGTCCAGCCAGTGATCATCAGGCGACGGCATAACGGATCAGTCCGCGCCCTCCCCGGCCAGCGTCGGCCGGGGGTTCACCGACAGGTGCTGGCCCACCCGCTTGACCAGGACGGCCATCTCGTAGGCCACCAGGCCGGCGTTGGCGCTGGCCGGGCTGAGCACCGCCAGGCAGCTGCCCTCGCCAGCCGAGGTCACGAACAGGAACGCGGTGTCCATCTCCACGATGGTCTGCCGCACGTGCCCGCCGCCGAAATGCCGTCCCGCGCCGCGGGCCAGGCTCTGGAACCCGGAGGCCACCGCGGCCAGGTGCTCGGCGTCCTCCCGGCTCAGCGCGTTCGACGCCGCTATGGCCAGGCCGTCACGGGACAGGATCACCGCCTTGTCCACGTCCGGTACCCGGACCACCAGGTCATCGAGCAACCAGTCCAGGTCATTGGCGGAACTCGTGGTCACGGCCTTCTCCTGTCGCGCTCATCGGCTTGCGTTGCGGTCGTGGCGTGGCCGGTGCTCACCCGGCATCGGGCCCGGGGCCATCCTTGTCCGGCTGATCAGCGTCGCCCGGCGCCGCGTCGCTGGGCTCAGTGTCGGTGGGCTCAGTGTCGGTGGGCTCAGTGTCGGTAGGCTCAGTGTCGGTGCGGGCGGTGGGCTCCGGTGCCGCGTCCTCCGGTTCGGCCGTGGCTGGCTCGCCGGGGGCTGGCCCGGTCGGCGCCCCCCGCGGCCCGCTGCCGGTCAGCGTGTCCGAGCTCTTGCCCGAGGCGTCGAACAGCGACCGCCCACGCTGCCAGCCTCGCTGGATCGCGGTGATCGTGCTGCGCGCCTCATCCGGGGACCGCTCCTCGAGCTCCTCGGCGGCCGGGTCGGCGCTCCCGTCCGCCCCGGGCATCGTGGCGTATCCGGTCTCCCGGAGCTGCGGGGCCAGGCTGGCCTGGCGGACCCGGCGGGGCAGCAAGCTGAGCTCGTCCAGATCCGCGTCCGCGCCGTCGTCGTGGGTGGCCGCGCCGTTGCCCAGCCCGCTCAGGCCCAGCCCGTCCGCGGCGGGTGTTTCCCGGCGCCGGGTCTCCGCGTACAGCGCCTCCTCCAGCTGCCGGGTGTCGGCCGGCACCCGTTCCGCGAGCGGCCACGGCTCGCCGCCCCCGGGCGGGAATCCGTTCGGCGGGGTGTTCCCCACCGGGGCCCACACGTCGGCGCCGGTGTCGCCGGCCCACTGCCGGGCCGACGTGCCGGGGGCGACCGCCGCGGCGCTGGCCGGTGGCCCGGGCCAGCCGCCGTAGCTGCCCACGTCCTCCCGGGCCGCGTGGCGGCCGGTGAGCTGCGCCTGCCGGTCGCTGCTGGCCGCCTCGCTGCCCAGTTGCCGGTAGCTCTCCTCGGCCACCACCAGGCTGATCGGGATGAGCACGATCGCGGTGGTGCCGCCGTACGGGGAAGTGCGCAGCGAGATCTTGATGTTGTGTTTGCGCGCCAGCTGGCTGGCCACGAACAGGCCGAGCTGGTCGCTGCCGGACAGGTCGAAGGCGGGCGGGTTGTCCAGCAGCTCGTTGAGCTCGGCGCGCCGCTCGTCGCTCAGCCCGAGGCCGCGGTCCTCGATCTCGACCGCGAAACCGCGGCCGACCACATCGCCGGTGAGCTGCACCGGCGTGTTCGGCGGGGAGAACGTGACCGCGTTCTCGGCCAGTTCCGCGATCATGTGGATGACGTCGGCGACGGCCGGGCCGCTGAGCGCGGCGCCGGTGTCGGCGGTGACCCTGATCCGGGTGTAGTCCTCCACCTCGGCCACGGCGGCGCGGAGCACGTCCACGAACGGCACCGGGCGGCGCCAGCCCCGGGCCGGGGCGTCGCCGGACAGGATGATCAGGCTCTCCGCGTGCCGCCGCATCCTGGTGGTCAGGTGGTCGATGCGGAACAGGTCCTCCAGCTCGTCCGGGTCGCCGGCCCGGCGTTCCATCCCGTCCAGCAGGGTGAGCTGGCGGTGCAGCAGCGACTGGCTGCGCCGGGCCAGGTTGCGGAAGATGTCGCTGATGCCCTGGCGCAGCCGGGCCTGCCCGACGGCCGCTTCGACGGCGGTCCGCTGCACCGCGGAGAAGGCCTGCTGGACCTGGCCGATCTCGACCGAGCTGGACGGCAGCTCGGGCGCGTCGGCGGGCACGTCCACGTGCTGGCCGGCGGCCAGCCGGCGCACCACGTCGGGCAGCCGCTTGGTGGCCAGTTCCCGCGCCGAGTCGCGTAGCTGAGCTAGCTCGCGGATCAGGCCGCGGCCGACCCAGAACGAGACGACGATGGACAGGATGACGGCCAGCAAGCCGATGCCGCCGGCCAGCGCCAGGGTCAGGTAGGTGCTCCGCGCGTCGTGCTGGGCCTGATCGGTGATCAAGTTCGAGGTCTGGTCAGTGGCCTTGGTCAGGCCCGCGGTGACCGCGCCGGTCGCCTGCTCCCACGCGGTCGGCAGGAGCGCGGGTGGCCGGTTGGTGGCCGGATCCGCGATCAGCGTGTTCTCCTGCGTGGCCAGCGCGGCCAGCGCCTGCGGGCTGACGTAGCGGATGAACAGCGCGCGGGACTGCGCGTTCAGGTCAGCCAGGTTCTGGCTGTAGCTGACCCGGCGGGCGCCAGCCAGTTCGGTGAACTGCTCCCGGTCGGCGGCCGGCCATTTCCCGGCGGACAGGTCGGCCAGGACGAGGGCCTCTTCCTGGCCGAGCAGTTCCTCGGACCGGCCGACCCGCAGGATGGCGAGCGACTGGGTGCCCACCGTCATGTTGGTTTCCTGCAGCACAACCTGCTGCAGCAGCGCGAAGTCGTCTGCCACCAGGGCGTTGTAGTCGGCGAACGCCTGGCTGCGGGTAATGATCTGGGCGCGGATCTGGCTGTGCAGTGAGGGCAGCCGGGCCGCGTCGCCGAGCAGCACCGCGATGGCCTGCTTCTCGCCGGTGGAGGCGTTGCCGGTGGTGGCGTCCGAGCTCAGCGAGAGACGCATGGCCGTCACGGTGTCGGCGGTCTTGCCCTCGGCGTTCTCCAGCGCGGCCAGGTTCGCCCCGGTGGGCCGGGACAAATAGATCAGCGCCAGGACCCGTTCCGCCTCCAGGGCGGTGATGAAGTTCCCAGCCGGCACCGCGGTGGCGTTCTTCAGCGTGTCGGTCCGGGACAGGTTGACGGCATTCTTGGCCGTCAGACTCAACGCGAACACGTACAGCCCGATCAGCGACAGCACCGGGACAAGAACGAGTAGCACGATCTTCTGGCGAATGGACCGGAGACGCAACCCCATGGCTCAGGCCTCAGCAAGTAGTACGGAATGTGACCGCTCAGCTACGAAGGAGCTTCGGATACCCCCCCGAGGCAACGCAGCGTAGCAGTGACCCATGTCACGGTCAGGCAAAATGCACTAATTACGGGCGTGTTATATGTGTTTTGCAACGTTTATAGGGAAATTTCCTGACCTCTTGGCATCCACTCGGCGTAGCTACCGGCCAGTTGACCAGTAAGTAACAACAGTGCGGTGACTTTTGCCCCGCGGGCGGGGCAAAAGTCACCGCACTGTTGCGGTTACCGGGCCGTGGCGGGGACGGCGGGATGGCTGGGCACGGGGATGGACGACGGGCCCGGCGGCGGGTGTCGGATGGGCCGGCGGCGGGTGTGCGACGGGCCCGGCGGCGGGGTGGGACGGCCCCACTGGCGGGGGTGGGACGGCCGCGCGGCCGGGTGGTGGCGGGCCGGGGGTTGCTCTGGCATAGTTGCGGTCTGCGAAACATCGTCCGGGCGCCGGGCGGCGGGCCACCCCCTGAATATGACATTAGCGTCAGCTAATCCATCCGCCGCGAGTGTGACCAGTGGGTACAACGCCGCCGTCCCGGCCGGGGTCACGGTGGCCGACTAGGCATTGCGTTCAGTAACCGCGCCCATGCAGCGGGACGCGACCGGCGGATAGCAACCGGATATCGACGATTTGAATCCGGTTCGTAACCCATCTGAAACATATCCAGACCACCCTGGCAATAACTCAAAATCCCTGTCTGAGCTGGGACTACGCGACACGTGGCGGGTCCGGGTGGGAGGCGGCGCAAAACTCCCGGGCGGCCGTGTCGCGGCGCGTTGCGAATGGCCGTAGCAATGTGCTATGAGGAAGCGGGGCCGACCCGATAGTGAGCGTGGCGCCCGGGCTGGGCATAATGAAGGGGCGCTGTTCTAGTATGCGTTGTGCGGACCAGGCCGCGGTGCCCCGCTGATCTACGACACCGGTGTCAGGTGACGCCCATGTCATTGTTTGCATTTGTATGGCGAGTGTGCGGAGATAGCTACTGTGAGCCAGGGGATAGCAGGATTGGGCGAGCCGCGCGGCCCGGCTACCGTCCAGCCGACGGCTGAGCGGATCGGCGCCGCTGCCGGTGACCAGGTGTCCGGGGAGAACTTCCCGGTCGCGCTGCGGCTGCTG
Organism: uncultured Actinomycetes bacterium; assembly: GCA_963717125.1. Lineage (GTDB taxonomy): Bacteria > Actinomycetota > Actinomycetes > Streptosporangiales > Streptosporangiaceae > RYN-230. The sequence goes on along the minus strand of CAVQVG010000013.1, from coordinate 272,377 downwards.
CCCGCCCGGTACCGGCGGCACCTGCTCGCGGTCTACGGCTACGCCCGGGCGGTCGATGACATGGGCGATGAGGCGCCACCCGGCGAACGGGCCCGCCTCCTCGACGACCTGGAAGCCGACCTCGGTCGGCTTTACCGCTTCCAGGGCCCCGATGCCGGCGGCCCGGGTCAGCCCGGCGAGCCGCCCCGGCTCGGCGTGGTCCGCGCGCTGGCCGGAGTGGTGGCCGAATGTGCCGTCCCGCAGTCGGCGTTCCTCGACCTGATCCAGGCCAACCGGCAGGACCAGGTCGTCACCCGGTACGCCACGTTCGGCGACCTGGCCGGCTACTGCGAGCTGTCCGCCAACCCGGTGGGCCGGATCGTGCTGCACGTGTTCGGGGCGGTCAGCCCGGACCGGCTGGTGCTGTCCGACCGGATCTGCACCGCGCTCCAGCTCGCTGAGCACTGGCAGGACGTGGCCGAGGACTTCCAGGCCGGCCGGATCTACCTACCCGCCGAGGACCTGGCCCGGTTCGGCGTCGGCGAAGCCGATCTCGCCGCCGCCACCGCGTCGCCGCAGGTCCGGGAGCTGATGGCGTTCCAGGTACGGCGCGCACGGGAACTGCTCGACCAGGGTGCTCCGCTGGTCGGGAATTTGCGCGGCGCGGCCCGGGTTGCCGTCGCCGGCTATGTCGCCGGTGGCCGGGCCGCGCTCGCCGCCATCGCCGGCGCCGGGCACGATGTGCTGCGCGCGACGCCGAAGCCGCGCCGCGGCCGGCTGGTACGGGAAGTGCTGACGGCTTATGCGGCCGGGAGGTGACCGAATGGACGTGCCCGCCGCGTACCGGCACTGCGAGGAGATCACCCGGTCGCAAGCCCGCAACTTCTCCTACGGCATCCGGCTGCTGCCGCCGGCCAAGCGGCGCGCCCTGTCCGCCGTGTACGCGTTCGCGCGGCGCATCGACGACATCGGCGACGGCTCGCTACCGCCCGCCGAGAAGCTGGCCGCGCTCGGCCAGGCCCGGGCCGAAGTGATGGCGCTGGCTGAGGAAACTCAATCGCCGTCGGGTACCAGGCCGGTGCAGGATGACCCGGTGCAGGATGACGCTCTGTGCCAAGACGCTCTGTACCAAGACCCGGTGCTGATCGCCCTATCCGACGCGGGCCGCCGGTTCCCGATTCCGCTGACCGCGTTCGGCGAGCTGATCGACGGGTGCGAAGCCGACGTGCGCGGCACCAGCTACGCCACCTTCGACGACCTGCACCACTACTGCCGCTGCGTGGCGGGCTCCATTGGGCGGCTCTCGCTCGGCGTGTTCGGCACCCGGGACGTGGCCACCGCCGCGCCGCTGGCCGACGCGCTGGGTGTGGCCCTGCAGCTGACCAACATCCTGCGGGACATCCGCGAGGACTACGGCACCGGGCGGGTCTACCTGCCGGCCGAGGACTTCAAGCGGTTCGGCGCCGAGCTGCGCCCGAATGGATCCGGCGGGCCGGCCGCCGACCCCGAGCTGGTCGAGCTGGTCGTGTTCGAGGCGGACCGGGCCCGCGACTGGTACGCGCGCGGGCTGCGGCTGATGCCGATGCTGGACCGGCGGAGCGCCGCCTGCACCGGCGCCATGGCCGGCATCTACTACCGGCTGCTGCAGAGCATCTCGGCCAGCCCGGACGCCGTGCTGCACCAGCGGGTCTCCCTCTCCGCCGGGCAGAAGGCCACGGTCGCGGCCAAGGCCCTGGCCAGCGCGACCCTGCGGGCGGGGGCGCACTAGTGGGCGCAGAGACCAGGACTACACAGACCGGCCGCCACGTCATCGTGATCGGCGGCGGGCTGGCCGGGATTACCGCGGCCATCGGGCTGCGCGAGGCGGGCGTCCAGGTCACCCTGCTCGAGGCGCGGCCCAGGCTGGGGGGCGCTACCTGCTCGTTCAGCCGGGACGGCCTGATCGTGGACAACGGGCAGCATGTCTTCCTCGGCTGCTGCACCGCCTACCGGGAGCTGATCGCCCGGCTCGGCATGACCAGCTCGGTGGCCATGCAGGACCGGTTCGACATCACCGTGCTCAGCCCGGGCGGCCAGGCGCGGCTGCGCCGGACCGCGCTGCCCGGTCCGCTGCACATGGGCCAGGCGCTGGCCGGCTACCGGCTGCTCTCGCCCGCCGAGCGGCTGAAGGTGAGCCGCGCCGCGCTGGGCATGCGGTTCCTCGACCCGGCCGACCCGGCCCTGGACGGCCAGCGGCTGGGCGACTGGCTGGCCGCGCACGGGCAGGGCGAGCGGGCCCGCCGGGTGCTCTGGGACCTGTTCACCGTGTCCGCGCTCAACGTGCACGGCGACGACGCCAACCTGGCGCTGGCCGCCACCGTCGTGCGCACCGCGCTGCTCGGCCACCGGGACGCGGCCGACATCGGCACGCCCGCCATCCCGCTCGGTGACCTGCACGGCCAGGCCGGCGCGCGGAAGCTGGCCGAGCTGGCCGCCGAGGTCCGGCTGAGCGCCAAGGCAGCCGGAATAACGCCCCTGCCTGGTGGCCGGTTCCGGGTCGAACTGGCCGACCGGGGCGCGGCCAAGGCGGACGCCATCGAGGCCGACGGGGTGGTGCTGGCGGTGCCCCCCGAGGTGGCCGCCCGGCTGCTGCCGCCCGGCGCGGCCGGGCCGGGACCGGGCCCGGAGCAATGGCGTGAGCTGGGCGCGTCGCCCATCGTCAACGTGCACGTCGTGTACGACCGGCGGGTCACCCGGCTGCCGTTCGCGGCCGCGGTGGACTCGCCGGTGCAGTGGGTCTTCGACCGGACCGGGCCGTCCGGGCTGGCGGCCGGCCAGTACCTGGCCATCTCGGTGTCGGCCGCGGATGACGTGGTGGACACCCCGGCCGCGGTGCTGCGCGCGCGGTTCCTGCCCGCGCTGGCCGAGCTGTTCCCCGCTGCGCGGGACGCGCAGGTCACAGATTTCTTCGTCACCAGGGAGCGCCGGGCCACGTTCCGGCAGGTTCCCGGGTGTGGTGAGCGGCGCCCGGCCGCCGGGACCGGCCTGGCCGGCCTGGTACTCGCGGGCGCCTGGACCGATACCGGGTGGCCGGACACGATGGAGGGAGCCGTGCGAAGCGGACTTATCGCGGCTCGGGAGCTGCGACGCGAGATAGCCCAATCACCCCGCGGTGTGCCTGCGGGCCGCCGGGCGGCGGCGGTCGCCGGGGTGTCCTCGTGACCGCCGTCATGCCGGCCGGCGTGGAGACGGCCCGCGACCTGGTCGGGCCCGCGCTAGCCGCGGCCGTGAACCGGCTCAGCCCCGAGGTGCGCACGGTAGCCGCGTACCACCTGGGCCTGGACGGCCGCGGCGCGGGCAAGGCGCTACGGCCCGCGCTGGCCCTGCTGTCCGCGCGCGCGGCCGGGGCCGCGCCCGACCGGGGCGTGCCCGCGGCGGTCGCGGTCGAGCTGGTGCACAACTTCTCGCTGCTGCACGACGACATCATGGACGGCGACACCGAGCGCCGGCACCGCCCGACCGCGTGGACGGTGCACGGCGTGGGCGCGGCCATCCTGGCCGGTGACGCGCTGCTGGCGCTGGCCCAGGACATCCTGCTCGAGGACGCCTCCGCGCAGGGCGTGTGGGCCGCCCGCTGCCTGTCCGCCGCGGTGCTCCGGCTGATCGCCGGGCAGGGCGCGGACCTGGCCTTCGAGCAGCGCGACGACGTCACGCTGGCCGAGTGCCAGACGATGGCGGGCGACAAGACCGCGGCGCTGATGGCCTGTGCCTGCAGCATCGGGGCCATCCACGTGGGCGCGCCGCCCGGCCTGGCCATGGGGCTGGCCGGCTTCGGCGCGCACGCCGGGCAGGCCTTCCAGCTCACCGACGACCTGCTCGGCATCTGGGGCGCCCCGGAGGTGACCGGCAAGCCGGTCCGGGCCGACCTGCGCGCCCGGAAGAAGTCGCTGCCGGTGGTGGCCGCGCTGACCAGCGGGTCGGCGGCGGGCGAGGAACTGGCCGTGCTGCTGGCCCGGCCGGGCGAGCTGAGCGAGGACGACCTGGCCCGGGCGGCGCGCCTGGTCGAGGACGCCGGCGGCAAGAGCTGGACCGAGGGCGAGGCCGCGGACCAGCTGGCCGCGGCCGAGAAGTGCCTGAACGATACGGACATGCCCGACGACGTGCGGGCCGAGTTCGCCGGGATCGCCGAGTTCATCACGGCGCGGCAATGGTGAGGCGCCAGGCCAGGGGGTGACTCGAGCCCGGTGCAGCGGGGCGGTCCGGTGTTGGTGCGGGGGGCTTGTGGTGATGGGTGAGGAGAGACGATGACAGTGACGCACGCGCGATCCGGCGGGTCCCCTGCGCTCTCCGGCGCAGAGTCCGCGCTGGCCAGCGCCCGCGATCACCTGCTCAACCGCCAGCACGACGAGGGCTGGTGGCAGGGCGAGCTCGAGACCAACGTCACGATGGACGCCGAGGACCTGCTGCTCCGCCAGTTCCTCGGGATCCGCACCGACGAGGAGACCGCCGCGGCGGCCCGGTGGATCGCGTCCCAGCAGCGCCCGGACGGGACCTGGGCCAACTTCTACGGCGGCCCCGGCAACCTGTCCACCACGGTCGAGGCGTACGTGGCGCTGCGGCTGGCCGGGCACCCGCCGGACGCGGCGCACATGGCCCGCGCGGCCGGCTGGATCCGCGCCCAGGGCGGTATCGCGGCCACCCGGGTGTTCACCCGGATCTGGCTGGCCCTGTTCGGCCAGTGGTCCTGGGATGACCTTCCGGTCATGCCACCCGAAATGGTGTACCTGCCGGCCTGGTTCCCCCTTAATGTGTACGACTGGGCCTGCTGGGCTCGGCAGACGATCGTTCCGCTGACCGTGGTGGGCTCGTTCCGGCCGGTCCGGTCCCTCCCCTTCGGCCTGGACGAAATCCGGCTGGCGGATCAGCCCCCGGGCCAGCCGGCCCGCAAGTCGGCTCAGGCCGCGGACCGGACCGGCTGGGCACTGGCGTTCGGCCAGCTAGACCGCGCGCTGCACGTCTATGAGAAGCACGGCCGGCGCGCCCGGCCGGTGCGGGCCGTGCGCCGCGCCGCGCTGCGCCGGGCCGCGGAGTGGATCATCGCCCGGCAGGAGCGGGACGGCTGCTGGGGCGGGATCCAGCCGCCCTGGGTGTACTCGCTGATCGCGCTGAACCTGCTGGGCTACGAGCTGAACCACCCGGTGATGCAGCGCGGGCTGGCCGGGCTGGACCGGTTCACCATCTGGGCGGACACCCCGGACGGCAAGGTGCGCCGGCTGGAAGCGTGCCAGTCGCCGGTGTGGGACACGGTGCTGGCCGTCATCGCGCTGGCCGACGCGGGCCTGCCGCCGGACCACCCGGCCATTCGCAAGTCGGCCGACTGGCTGCTGGCCGAAGAGATTCCCGGCCCGGGGGACTGGCAGGTACGACGGCCCGACCTGGCCCCCGGCGGCTGGGCGTTCGAGTTCGACAACGACGGCTACCCGGACATCGACGACACCGCGGAAGCCGTGCTGGCGCTGCGCCGGACCGCGCCGGGCCTGGCCGGCCCGGGCGGCCGGCACCCGGCCATCGGCCGCGGGCTGCGCTGGATCACCGGCATGCAGTCGTCCGACGGCGGCTGGGGCGCGTTCGACGCGGACAACACCGCCGCGATCGTCACCAAGCTGCCGTTCTGCGACTTCGGCGCCGTCATCGACCCGCCGTCGGCCGACGTGACCGCGCACGTGGTCGAGGCGCTGGCCGCGGAGGGCCAGGCCGGCAGCCGGGCCGTCCGGCGCGGGGTGGTCTGGCTGCTCCGGGCGCAGGAGCCGGACGGGTCGTGGTTCGGCCGGTGGGGCGCGAACTACGTGTACGGCACCGGCGCGGTGGTGCCCGCGCTGATCGCGGCGGACGTGCCGGCCAGCAAGCCGGCCATCCAGCGGGCGGTGCGCTGGCTCGAGGAGCACCAGAACCCGGACGGCGGCTGGGGCGAGGACCTGCGTTCCTACGACGACCCCGGGCTGGCCGGGCAGGGCACCTCGACCGCGTCGCAGACCGCCTGGGCGCTGCTCGCCCTGCTCGCCGCGGGGCCACCGGGCCCGGCCGCGGACGCGGGCGTCCGCTGGCTCACCGAACACCAGCGGCCGGACGGCACCTGGGACGAGCCGCAGTACACCGGGACCGGTTTCCCGCGCGACTTCTACATCAACTACCACCTGTACCGGCTGGTGTTCCCGGTCAGCGCGCTCGGCCGTTACCTGGCAGGCCGGCCATGACGCGCCCGCTGCAGGCCAGCCCGCGGACCCAGGCGCCGGTGGTGGAGCAGTCCGGCCTGCTGGTCTGCGCGCCGCTGCGGCTCGAAGCCCGGGCGGTCCGCCGCGGCCTGGACGGCGCGGCCGCCGCGGTGGTGGCCACCGGGTACGGGCCCCGCCGGGCGGCGGCCCGGGCCGCCACGCTGGGCCCGCTGCCGTTCGGCGCGCTGGCCGTCGCGGGTACCGGTGGCGGGCTGACCGACGACCTCAGCCCCGGCGACCTGGTGGTGGCCAGCGAAGTCAGCGACGGGCTGACCGTCACCCCGATCCCGTCGGCCGCGCTGCTGGCAGGCGAACTGCGCCGGGCCGGGCTGCGGGTGCGCACCGGCCGGGTGGTCACGGTCGATCACCTGTTCCGGCCGGGGCAGCGGGACCGGCTGGCCGCCGACGGCGCGATCGCGGTGGACATGGAATCGGCCGAGCTGGTCAAGGCGGCGCGCGGGCGGCCGGTGGCCGTGGTCCGGGCCATCTCGGACACCCCCGGCCGGCCGCTGCTCCGCCCCGCCGCGCTGGGCGGCGGGCTGGCCGCGCTCCGCTCGCTCCGCGCGGCCGGGCCGGCGCTGGCCCGCTGGGCCGCGGCCGCCGGGGAGCGTCAGGTCCTGCTGGCCGGGCCGCGGTCGTTCTGCGCCGGGGTGGAGCGGGCCATCGAGATCGTCGAGCGGATCCTGGAGCAGCACGGCGCCCCGGTCTACGTGCGCAAGCAGATCGTGCACAACTCGCACGTGGTGGCCGGGCTGGAAGCGCGCGGGGCCATCTTCGTGGACGAGCTCAGCGAGGTGCCGGACGGCGCCCGGGTCGTGTTCTCCGCGCACGGCGTGTCGCCCGCGGTCCGGTCCGAGGCCGACCGCCGGGGCCTGACCACGGTGGACGCGACCTGCCCGCTGGTGGCCAAGGTGCACGCCGAGGCGCGCCGGTTCGCGGCCGACGGCTACCTGGTCGCGCTGATCGGGCACGCCGGGCACGAAGAGGTCGAGGGCACGCTGGGCGAGGCGCCGGACTCGGTCGCGCTGGTGGAGACGGCCGAGGACGTCGGCCGGCTGCGCCCGGCGGACCCCAGCAAAGTCGCCTACCTGATGCAGACCACGCTGGCCATGGACGAGGCGGCCGGCATCGCCGACGCGCTCCGCGAGCGGTTCCCGGCCGCCCGCGCCCCGGGCAGCGACGACATCTGCTACGCCACCACCAACCGGCAGCGCGCGGCCCGCGCGGTGGCGGCCGGGTCCGACCTGGTGCTGGTGGCCGGCTCGGCCAACTCCTCCAACTCTGTGCGGCTGGTGGAAACCGCGCAGCGGGCGGGTACCCCTGCCCACCTGATCGACGGCCCGTCCGATATCGAGCTGGGCTGGCTGGCCGGGGTGTCCACGATCGGCCTGACCGCCGGCGCGTCCGCGCCGCCGGCGGTGGTCGAGGACATCGTCACCGCGCTCGGCGGCCTCGGCTCGGTCGAGGTGAGCGAGCGCGTGATCACTACTGAGAACATCCGATTCAGCCTGCCCAAGGAGGTTAGGCAGTCATGAGCGTGTCCATGCGCCAGAGCCTGCGCATCGGCTCTTACCTGATGCGCCAGAAGGTGACCGGGAAGAAGAAGTTCCCGCTGCTGGTGGAGCTGGAGCCGCTGTTCGCCTGCAACCTGAAGTGCGCCGGCTGCGGGAAGATCCAGCAGCCGCACACCCTGCTCAAGCAGCGGATGCCGGTGGAGCAGGCGCTGGCCGCGATCGACGAGTGCGGCGCCCCCATGGTGTCCATCGCGGGCGGCGAGCCGCTCATGCACCCGCAGATCGACGTGCTGGTGGCCGAGCTGCTCAAGCGGAAGAAGTTCGTCTTCCTGTGCACCAACGCGCTGCTCCTGCCGAAGAAGATCGACAAGTTCAAGCCGTCGCCGTACTTCGCCTGGGTGGTCCACATCGACGGGCTGCGCGAGCGGCATGACGAGTCGGTCTGCAAGGAAGGCGTGTTCGACGACGCCGTCGCGGCGATCAAGGATGCGAAGGCGCGGGGGTTCAAGGTCAACACGAACACGACGGTCTTCAACACCGACACCCCGCAGACCGTCATCGACGTGCTGAACTACCTCAACGACGACCTAGGCATCGACGAGATGCAGATCTCGCCGGCCTACGCCTACGAGAAGGCGCCGGACCAGGAGCATTTCCTCGGCGTCACGGAGACCCGGGAACTGTTCCGCAAGGCGTTCGACCACGGCAACCGGAAGCGGTGGCGGCTCAACCACACCCCGCTGTTCCTGGACTTCCTGGAGGGCAAGACCGACTTTGCCTGCACCGCGTGGGGCATCCCGTCCTACTCGCTGCTCGGCTGGCAGAAGCCCTGTTACCTGATGGCCGACGGCTACGTGCAGACGTACCGCGAGCTGATAGAGACCACGGACTGGGACGCCTACGGCCGGGGCAAGGACCCGCGCTGCGCGAACTGCATGGCGCACTGCGGCTACGAGCCGTCGGCCGTGCTGGCTACGACGAACTCGCTGCGCGAGTCGCTGCGGGCGATGCGGAACACCTGAGTCACTCTAGCTCCTCGGTTTCCCCCAGTAACGGCCAAATTTCCCCCGGTAAGTGGTAAGAGAAGAGGACAGCCGGAAATCGGCCACCGGGGTCGCATAGGGTGCAGGAAATCATCAGAATTCCGGCCCTCGGAGTGCTGTCGCACACCGCGATGCCCGGTACGGACAGCACTGGGGTAGGGACAGCACATTGCACGGCTCCGGGCACCCGGCCGTCATCGACGGGCGCGGCGGGACAGGCAGTACCGGCCATACCGCATCGCCGCAACCATCCGAGCACGCTTGGCTGAGCGGGCCCTGGCTGCCGACGCTGCCCGCCGCGGCCACCCTGCTGGCCGGGCTGTACGGGATTTCCGGGCCGTCGTTCTCCAAGGACGAGACGGCCACCCTGGCCGCGGTGCACCGCAGCTTCCCGCAGCTCATCCGGATGCTCGGGAACGTGGACGTGGTGCACGGTGCCTACTACGTGCTGATCTGGGTGGTCGTCCGGCTGACCGGCGGCAGCACTGAGCTGATCGTCCGGCTGCCCTCGGTGCTGGCCATGGCGGCCGCGGCCTATGTGATCACGCTGCTGGGCCGCAGGCTGGTGTCCGGCTGGGCCGGGCTGGCCGCCGGGCTGACGTTCGCGATCCTGCCCTCGGTCAGCTCGTACGCCCAGGACGCCAGGGAAGGCGCGCTGCTGGCCGCGCTGGCCGCCACGGCCAGCTACTGCCTGGTGCGGGCGGTGGACGCCGGCCGGCCAGCCAGCCGGCGCGGCTGGCTGGGCGGCTACGGCGTGACCCTGGCCCTGCTCGGCTTCGGCAACCTGTTCGCCCTGCTGCTCGTGCTGGCCCACGCCGTCACCCTGCTGGCCCGGGGGACGACCCCCGGAACCCCCCGATCGCCGCTTCGCGCCGAGCGGCGGCGAGCCGCCGCGGACGTGGGTGGGCGACCCCGGAGCCCCCCGATCGCCGCTTCGCGCCGAGCGGCGGCAAGCCGCCGCGGCTGGGGCAGGGCCTGTGGCTAGGCTGGCTGATCGCGGTGGCCGCGGTCGTGGTCGCGGTGAGCCCGGTGGCGGTGGTTGGCTACAGCCAGCTGCACCAGATCCACTGGATCCAGCCGCCCGGTCTCAAGGACGTGCTGACCGTGCAGCGGCTGATCGGCCGGACCTCCCTGGTGCTGTCCATCGTGGGCGTGGTGGCCGCCGGGGTGGTCTACCGGGTGGTCCGCGGCCGGCCGCTGGGCGGCTGCTGGCCGCGCCGGCTGCTCGCGCTGTGCCTGCCCTGGCTGATCCTGCCGCCGGTGATCCTGCTCACCGCCTCGCTGGCCCATCCGGTGTACACGTTCCGGTACATCGTGTTCTGCATCCCGGCGGCCGCGCTGCTCGCCGGGCCCGCGCTGGTCGCGCTGGGCCGCTACGCCGGGACGGCCGTCCTGGTGGCCCTGCTGGTGATCGGGCTGCCCACCCAGTCGTTCCAGCGCAGCGCGGTCGGCCACGGGATCAACATCCGCCGGGTGGACCGGATCGTGTCCCGGAACTACCGGCCCGGCGACGCGCTGCTCAACGTCAGCTCACGCAGCGGGCCGCAGAAAGGCACCGGGGAGCACACCCTGGAGGCGGCCTACCCGTACGGCCTGGTCCGGCTGCGCGACGTCAGCATGGGGCTGTCCCCGGCGCAGTCCGGCACGCTGGGTGGCACGTACCCGCCCACCCAGGTGATCCGGCAGCGGGCGGCCACGGTGCACCGGATCTGGGTAGTGGAGTGGACCTCGCCGCGCCCGGTCGTGCTGCTGGACGGGCTGGGCTTCCGGCTGGTGCACCGCTGGGACATCCAGGGGCTGTGGCTCCGGCTCTACGTCCGCGACGCCAGCCGGTAATCATTCCGAGTCCGGGATCAAGGCTTTCCGGTAGAAGTCCTGCAGGGATCTTTCAGGAATGACCGCCAGGATCTAGCTGGCGCATCGCCGCGCCGGGTGCGCCGTTACCTGGCGCGCCAGCGCGCCGCCGCCTTTCCCAGCAGCAGGATCAGCCCGTCGGCCTGATGCGGCATTCCCGGAGGAGTCTTCATGTTCTTCACCTATCTGCGGCGCGAATTGCGCCGGCGGATGCGCCAGGCGATTTTCATAGCCCTTGGCCTGGCCCTGGGAATTGGCCTGGTCATCACCGTGACGGCGGCGTCCTCCGGGGTCAAGGACGCACAGGCCGACGTGCTGCACTCGCTGTACGGGGTGGGCACCGACGTGACCGTCACGCAGACCCCCAAGGCAGGCTCGTTCACCCCCGGCCCGTTCGGATTCCGCGGCCGCGTCGGCAGCAGGTCGCGGCCCGCCGCCGGGACGAAGATCGACATTGACAATCTGACCAGCGCCGGGCTGGGCACCTTGTCCGCCACGTCGGTGGCCAGCATCGCGAAGCTGCACGACGTGTCCGCGGCGGCCGGCGGGCTGAGCCTCACCGACGTGGTCATCACCGGGAAGATCCCGGCCATCAACTCCAGCAGCGGTCCCAGCACCGGCTTCGGCGGGGGCGGCAACGGGGGTGGCGGCGGGGGTGGCTTCCACGGCAGCTTCACCCCCAGTTCCTTCTCGGTGAGCGGCGTGGACCTGAACCACGGGGCGCTGGGCCCGCTCAGCTCGGGCAAGCTCACCGCGGGCCGGACGTTCGCGGCCAGCGACGCCACGTCCGACGTGGCCGTGGTCAACGCCAACTACGCGACGCAGAAGAAGCTGAAGGTCGGGTCCACCGTCACGGTGGCCAAGACCAGCTTCAAGGTGGTCGGCATCGTGTCGGCCGGGTCCGGCGCCGCCGACGTGTTCATCCCGCTGGCCCGGGCGCAGAAACTGGCCAGCCTGACCGGCAAGGTCAACACGATCTACGTGTCGGCGAACAGCGCGGCGAACATCGGCGCGGTGGCCAAGGAGATCTCCGGCCTGCTGCCCAAGGCGACCGTGACCACGTCCAGCAGCCTGGCCAGCGAGGTGACCGGGTCGCTGGCCAGCGCGGCCAGCCTGGCCAACAACCTCGGCAAGTGGCTCGCGATCGCGGTGCTGGTGGCCGCGTTCCTGCTGGCCAGCCTGCTGACCATGGCGGCGGTGACCCGCCGGGTGCGGGAGTTCGGCACGCTCAAGGCGCTCGGCTGGCGGGGCCGGCGGATCATCGGCCAGGTGATGGGCGAGTCCATCACGATCGGCATCATCGGCGGCGTGGCCGGGGTGGCGCTGGGCTTCGCGGGCGCGGCCCTGGTCGAGAAGCTCACCTCGCCGCTGTCCGCGTCGATCCCCGCGACCACCGGCTCGGCCACCCCGGGCGGGGCGCAGCCGGTCGGCGGCGGCCGGTTCCCCACGGCCGGTGGCCGGTTCCCCGGCGGCGGCTTCGGCCAGTCGGCGGCGAACGCGGCGCATACCGTGCCCGTCCACCTCACCGCGCCGGTCACCATCGGCGCGGTGACCCTGGCCGTGGTGCTGGCCGTCGCCGGCGGCCTCATCGCCGGCTCCTTCGGCGGCTGGCGGGCCGCCCGGCTCCGCCCCGCCGCGGCATTGTCCCGGGTTGAGTGAGCACGGTCGAGTAAGCACGGGCGAGTGGGCACGGGCGAGTGAGCCGGACCGACGGAGAGGAAACCATGTACAAGCTGACAGGCGTCACCAAGCGGTACCAGAAAGGCCGGGTCACGGTGGACGCGCTGGCCGGCGTGGATCTCGTCATCGAGGACGGGGAGTGGCTGGCCATCCAGGGCCCGACCGGCCACGGCAAGACCACCCTGCTGCAGATCCTGGGCGGCCTGGACCGGCCCACCTCCGGCGTGGTGGACTTCGACGGCCAGGACCTGGCCGCCATGCGGGAGGCTCAGGTGACCCGGGTCCGGGCCAAATCCATCGGGTTCATCTTCCAGACCTTCAACCTGATCCCGACGCTGAGCGCGCGGGAGAACGTGGAGGTCGCCCTCGTCCCGCTGGGCATCCGGGCAGCTGACCGGGCGGCCCGGGCCGGGCAGGCGCTGGCCAGCGTCGGCCTGGCCGAGCGGGAGCGGCACCTGCCGTCCGAGCTGTCCGGCGGGCAGCAGCAGCGGGTGGCCATCGCGCGGGCCCTGGTCAAGAGCCCCAAGGTGCTGCTGGCCGACGAGCCGACCGGCAACCTGGACGAGGACACCCGGGACGACATCATGGGTCTGCTGGAGCAGCTCTGGCGGGACGCCGGGCTCACCCTCGTCCTGGTCACCCACGACACCTCGCTGGCCCGCCGGGCGCAGCGGATCGGCATCATGCAGCACGGGAAGCTGTCCATCCGGGCCGACACCCGGGGTGCGGCGACCTGAGCGGCTGGGGCGGGGCTGGCCGGGCCAGCCCCGCCGGCGCTCACAGCTCGGTGCGGGCCCCGGTTAAGTCTGCGCAGGTCTCGTCGTCCGGCTTGGCCGGGATCTGCTGCTCGCACCAGACGATCTTGCCGTCCCGGGTGCGCCGGGCGCCCCACCGCTGGGCCAGCTGGCTGACCACTTCCAGGCCACGGCCGCACTCCTCGTCGCGGCCCGCGTGCCGCAGCCGGGGCAGCGCCGAGGAGTTGTCCAGCACCTCACAGACCAGGGAGCCGTCCAGCACCAGCCGGATGGTGACCTCGCCGGTGGCGTACCGGATCGCGTTGGTAACGAGCTCGGACACCAGCAGCTCGGTGGTCGGCATCAGCTCGTCGAGCCCCCACCGGGCCATCGGCTCGCGGATCAGGTGCCGGGCCTTGGCCGCCGAGGTCAGCTCGGGCGGCAGCGACCAGCTGGCGTGATGATCGGCCGGAATCTTGCTCAGCCGGGCGATCAGGATCGCGATGTCATCCCGCTGCTGGTGCGCGTACACCCCGGCCAGTGCGGCGCGGCAGAGGTCATCGAGTTCCCGCTCGCAGGCGCCGCCCTCGAACACCTCGCGGAGGAAGTTGAGCCCGTCGTCGATGTCCCGGTGCCGGTCCTCGACCAGCCCGTCGGTGTACAGCACCAGCAGGCTGCCGTCCTCGATCTCGATGGTGCGGCTCTCGATGGGCAGCTCACCCACGCCGAGCGGCGGCGCCGGGTAGGTGTCCAGGAACTCGGTGCTGCCGTCCGGCCGGACCAGCAGCGGCGGGAGATGGCCGGCCGAGGCGATCTCGCAGCTGCCGGTGACCGCGTCGTACAGCGCGTAGGCGCAGGTGGCGAAGTGCGGCTCGCGCTCGCCGAGCGAGGTCATCAGCTCGTTGAGCTGGGCCAGCGACTCGTCGGGCGGCAGCTCCAGGGTGGCCAGGGTGTGGATCGCGGTGCGCAGCCGGCCCATGGTCACCGCGGCCCGCACGCCGTGCCCGGCCACGTCGCCGACCACCAGGGCGGCCCGGGCCCCGGGCAGCGCGATCGACTCGTACCAGTCCCCGCCGACCTCGATCAGCTTGCTGCCCGGCAGGTACCGGTGCTTGACGTCCACCGATGACGGCGCGGACAGCCCAGTGGGCAGCAAGCTGCGCTGCAACGTCAGCGCGGTGGTGCGCTCCCGGTTGTACTGCCGGGCGTTATCTATGAAGATCGCGGCACGGGAGGCGAACTCCATGCCGATCTCGGAGTCGTAGTCGTCGAATGGGCGGTAACCCGCGTTGCGGGTGCAGACGAAGAAGCCGAGCGAGCTGTCCTTGGTGGCCAGCGGGAGCAGCAGCATGGACGTGTCGGCGAGCAGCGCGGCCACCGGCAGGCGCAGCCACGATTCGGCGATGCTGACCGCCTTGCCGTTGTCCATGGCGGCGATGCGGACCGGCTTGCCGGTGTCCATGCACTCCACGTACGGCGTGTCCGGCGGGTACAGCAGCACCTCACCGGTGGGGAACGCGGCGTCCCAGCCGGGGGCGCCGTCGTCGGTCGCCACCGCGAGGCGGCGCATCAGCTGGGACCCGTCCGGCGGATTGACCGGGAACTCGTCGCCCGCGGCCATGCTCTCCAGCACCAGCAGTCCGGCCGCGGTGCAGAAGTGCGGCACCAGGATGTTGATCAGGCCGCGGGCCACCTGGTCCAGGTCCAGCGTCGCGCCGATCTGGCGGAACGTGTCATCCAGCAGCGAGTGCCGCATCAGCGCGGGGTCGACGAACCGCTCGGCCCGGGTCGGCGGCATGCGCAGCACGGCCAGCGCGGTCAGGCCCGGGCTGTCCCCGCCGCCGAGCATCGGCTGCACGCTGGCCACCGTCTCCACCCGGTGCCCTTCCCGGGTGCTGATGGGCAGCACCGCGGTGGCTTCCCGGCCGGCCCGGACCGCTTCGAGCAGCTGGGTCAGCGCGGGCTCGGCCGTGTCCCGGTCAGCCACCAGGTCGCCTAGGTGCGCCCCGACCAGGGAATCCGGGTCCAGCGGCAGGATCTCGGGCGCGTTACGGTCATGCTGAATGATCCGTCCGTCCTCATCGATACCCAGGATGAGGGTTCGCACGGATACGTTGGATAGCAGAGCGGTGATCTTCCCCACCGTACCTGATGTCGGGTAATGCGTCCTGGCGGTGTACTCGTTCCGTGTATCCAGTATTTGCTTCAGTTATGCCCCATCGGCGGCGCGCGGACCACCTATTTGCGCGCACTCGTCCCGGCCGCTGGGCGGTCCTGGTGACCGCCGCGTGATCGTAGCCAGAAATGGCCACGTGACGCCCGTTCTGGCCGCGATCATGGAAACAGGTGCGACGAGGGGGAGCCGATGCCGCGGGTGACGGTGCTGGGCAGCCTGAACATGGACATATCGGTCAATGTGCCGCGGCTGGCCGGTCCCGGGGAGACCGTGCTCGGCTCCGCCGCCCGGCTGCAGCCGGGCGGCAAGGGCGCCAACCAGGCGCTGGCCGCGGCCCGGCTGGGCGCGGCGGTGCGGATGGTGGGCTGCTGCGGCGCCGACCACTTCGGGGCGGCCTGCCGGGCCGCGCTGCGCGACGGCGCGGTCAACGTCACCGCGGTCCGGGTCATCGAGCAGGTGAGCACCGGGCTCGCGCTGATCAGCGTGGACCAGGCCGGCGAGAACTCGATCATCGTGGCGCCGGGAGCGAACGGCCTGGCCGGCCCGGCCGAGGCGGCCGCGGCGCTGGCCGTACCGGGCGACGCGCTGGTGCTGTCCGCGGAGATCCCGGTGGCCGTGCTGGCGGAGGCGCTGCGCCGGGCCGGCGCCGCGGGGGTGCTGACGGTGCTCAACCTGGCCCCGGTGCCGCCCGAGGCCGGCTCGCTGCTGACCGCCGGGGTGGACTGGCTGGTGGTCAACGCGCCCGAGGCGGGCGCGGTGCTGGGGCAGCCGGTCACCGGCCCGGACGGCGCCCGGTCCGCGGCCGCGGCGCTGGCCGGGCTGGGACCGCGGTACGTGGTGATCACGCTGGGTCCGGCCGGCGCGGTGCTGGGCGGGGCGGCCGGCCCGCACACCGTGCCGGGGTTCACCGTGCGCGGCGTGGACAGCGTGGGGGCCGGGGACGCGTTCGTCGCCGCGCTGGCCGTAGCGGCCGCGGCGGGGGTGGCGCCGGCCGAAGCGGTCCGGCTGGCCTGTGCCGCGGGCGCCACCGCGGTCACCCGCCCCGGCGCGCAGGACGGCCTGCCCGCCCCGGCCGACGTGCTGGCCGCCACCGGCGTCCGCTGGCCGGGAGCATAAGCAGCGCCGAGGCCCGCGGAGCGGACTCCGCGGGCCTCGGCGCTAAGTGCTGGTGTGCCGGTCGCCTCTCGGCGAGTGGCACGACGCGGCTCCAGCCGGACGGTATTCCGCGAAGGCAGATGAGTTGCGGCCCGGGGGACACGAACACACCAGCGATGGGTAGTAACGTGCCACCCCGGTCCGCTATTCCGCCCGGCCGATTTTTCCCCGGACGGCTGGGGACCGGCTGGGGCGAGCCGGCGGCAGGGGCGTTGAGCTGGCTGCCCGGTACCGATATCCGATTGAGGCCGTTCTGGCTGTCAGGCAAGCCCGGCCAGTCAGTCCGGGGGTCTAATGTGAAGTCGTTACACCGGGGTGATTAGGAGGAGTTGCGCGGGTGCCTGGGGAGCCCTCCCTGATTGGCAGCATCGGCGTCGTGTGCATCGCCACCCGAGGGGAGGCGGGGCCGGGCGAGGTGCTGCTCAAGATCCGTGGTGGCACCGAGGCGTACATCGCCTGGTCGGCTGAGCCGATTCCCCGGGGCAGGACCGTGCTGGTCATCGAATCGCGCGGCACCCGGACGGTGGACGTCAGCGAGTGGACCGATCCGCTCGACCCCTTCCCGGAACCGTTACCGCAGCCTGCTGTCTGAAGGAGCTCGATCATGCTTGGTTACCGCGTCCCAGCGCCTGATGAGGCCATGCTCATTTCCGGCGGGAGGCACGGCCGCAACGGCGCCCCATTCCGGGTCGTCACTGGACACGGCGCGTTCGTGCTCCCGTTCTTCCGCAAGGCCCGCTACCTGACCCTGGCCATGAACGAGGCCGAGGTAGCCGAGCAGTGCGTGACCAAGCAGGGCATCGCCCTGAACGTCCGCTCGGTGATCGCGTTCAAGGTCGGCAACGACGAGGAGAGCATCGTCAACGCCGGCCAGCGCTTCCTGTCCGACCAGGACCAGATGTCCACCCTGACCGGCCGGATCTTCGCCGGCCACCTGCGCTCCATCATCGGCTCGATGACGGTCGAGGAGATCGTTACCGAACGCCAGAAGCTGGCCAGTGAGGTCCTCGACGGCTCGAAGGCGGAGATGGTCAAGATCGGCCTGAGCGTGGACTCGCTGCAGATCCAGTCCATCGACGACCTGAACTCGGGCTATATCGACGCGATGGCCGCCCCGCACAACGCGGCCATCCAGCGCCAGGCGCAGATCGCCCAGGCCCAGGCCAACCAGGCGGCGGCCCAGGCCGAGCAGGAGTCGCAGCGTAAGCAGGCCGAGTACGCGCGGCAGACCGCGGTGGTGCAGGCCCAGTACAAGGCCGAGATCGACAAGGCGCAGGCCGAAGCGGCGCAGGCCGGTCCGCTCATGCAGGCGCAGACCCAGATCGGGGTCATCAACGCCCAGGCGGAGCTGGCTCAGCGCCGGGCGGAGCTGCGCCAGCGCGAGCTGGTGGCCGAGGTGGTCAGGCCGGCCGAGGCGGAAGCGGAGAAGGTGCGGGTCCTGGCCAAGGCCGACGCCGAGCGGATGCGGATCCTGGCCGAGGCGGCCGCGTCGAACAACCGGGTCGCCCTGGACCGGATGCTCATCGACCAGCTCCCGCAGATCGTCAAGGAGGCCGCGACCGGCCTGGCCGGGGCGAACGTCAACGTGCTGAACGGGGCCGAGGGGCTCAGCGAGATCGCCGCGGGCCTGGTCGGCCAGGGGCTGACCATCTTCGACTCGATCAAGAAGAACCTCGCTACCGGGCCAGAGGCGACCGCGGAGGTGGTCCGGCTGCCGGAGGGCCCGCAGGACAGCCGCCCGCAGGACAGCCGCCCGCAGGACAGCCGCCCGCAGGACAGCCGCCCGCAGGACAGCCGCCCGCGCGGCTGACCGCCGTTCGGGGTTCGTGATCAAACGTTTGGTGTCGCTCTGACGACACCAAACGTTTGATCACGTTTGGCGTGATCACGTTTGGCGGCGGGGCTCTAGGCTTGGCGGATGCCTGTGCTGGCCGCCGCGGCCCTGCTCGCCGCGATCGCGTGGGTCTACCTGCTCGTGGGGCGCGGCGGGTTCTGGCGCACCGATCAGCGGCTGCCGGCTAGTGACCCGCGGTGGCAGCCGGAACGCTGGCCCAGCGTGGTGGCCGTGGTGCCGGCCCGGGACGAGGCGGCCATCCTGCCGCTCACCCTGCCGAGCCTGCTGGCCCAGGAGTACCCGGGGGAGTTCTCGGTGCTGCTGGTGGACGACGGGAGCACCGACGGCACGGGGGAGCGGGCGGTTGCGCTGGGCGGCGGTGCTGGCGCGGCCAGGGTTGCGCCCATCCGGGTCGTGCCGGCCGGGCCGACGCCGCCGGGCTGGGCGGGCAAGGTGCACGCGATGGCGGCCGGCCTGCGGGCCGCCGGGAAGTGCGACTACGTGCTGTTCACCGACGCGGACATCGGTTATGCGCCGGGCACGCTGACCGCGCTGGTCCGCGCGGCCCTGGCCGGGGACCGCGCGCTGGTGTCGCAGATGGCGCTGCTCCGCGCGGACACCGGCTGGGAGCGGCTCGTCGTGCCGGCCTTCGTCTATTTTTTCGCCCAGCTGTACCCGTTCCGCTGGGTGAACCGGCCGGGCTCGCGGACGGCCGCCGCCGCCGGCGGCTGCATGCTGGTCCGGCGGGCCGCGCTGGCCGCGGCGGGCGGCCTGGCCCCGATCAGCGGGGCACGCATCGACGACGTGGCGCTGGGCCGGCTGCTCAAGCGGGCGCCCGGGCGGGCCCGTTGCTGGCTGGGGTTCAGCACCGAGGTCCGCAGCCGCCGTCCGTATCCACGGCTGGCCGGCCTGTGGGACATGATCGCGCGTAGCGCCTACGTCCAGTTGCGCTACTCGCCGGTGCTGCTCGGGCTGACGCTGGTGGGCCTGCTGTGGCTATACGCCGTGCCGCCGGTGGCCGCCGTCGCCGGCCTGGCCGCGCTGGCTGGCCTGGGCGCCGGGGCTGGCGTGGGCGCCGGGGCCGCCCTGGCCGCCGTCTGGTGCGCCGCGGCGGGGCTAGCCGGCTGGCTGCTGATGAGCGTCAGCTTCCTGCCGGTGCTCCGGCTGTACCGGCTGGGCGGCTGGCGGGCTCCGGTTCTGCCCATCATCGCCCTGCTTTATGCCGCCATGACGGCCGATTCCGCGCGCCGGCATTATGCCGGGCATGGTGGTGAATGGAAGGGCCGCACGGTACCGGCTGGCCGCCGCGCGCAATAGCGCAAAGCGTTCGCGCTTCGTGTGCTGAAAACGCACCAAGTGTAGATATGAGGGGTATAAGAGAACCCTTCTCATTGCCGTTCGCAGGAATCTAGACTCCCAGGTCACGGAGCTGTGACATGCTTCATGTCGCGGAGCGTACGGCAGTAACTACTCGTGGTATTGTCACTGCTGGACTCGGCGGGGCGGGAGTCAGCGTGAAGCGCAGACATTTACGGAGGCAAGCCCGGGGCCGGTTTTAACCGCCGCCTCATACCCCGTGGAATTTCTTATCCGGACTCGGGCAAAATCAAGGGAAGGAAGTATTTCGATGCGTAGACGCATCACCCGGACGCTAGTCGCCGCTGCGGCGGCGGGCGTCACTGCCGGCACCCTTGGCCTGACCGCCATGGGTGCCGCCAACGCGGCCGTGTCCCACGCCGCGGGCGGCGGGACCATTGGCCCAACGATGGCCACCACCAGCACGGCGGGGTACGAGGCGAGCGGGCGTGACTTCCGCTACATCTCGTCGACGATCACGGTGCCGGACACCTCGTTCCTGACCGGCCTGTACCCGCAGGAGTACATCCAGCTGTCGAACGGCTCGCTGGGTGGCGGCGACCAGTACATCCGGGCGGGCATCGAGTCGTGCATCGTGGCCGAGTCCTACGGCTACACCTGCACGCCGGGCAGTTGGGTGTCGTTCGTCGAGGCGTTCAACAACTCGCTGAACGGCCCGTACTTCTCGCACTACTCCGAGCTGTCCGGGGTCAACCAGGGCGACGGCGTGAACTTCAGCATCTACTACGACGAGCAGGGCAACGAGCTGCACTTCGTGATCACGCCGCCGTCCACGTCAGGGCCGGTCCAGTACTACAAGACGCAGGCCTACGGCGCGATCTTCCAGTACGCCGATGCGGTGGATGACTTCACCAACAGCACCGGGGTGCCGATCGCGCTGCCGCCGTTCATCCACGCGTTCCGCATCAACCAGTTCCTGCAGGGTGCGATCACCACGGAGAACGGGCTGCGCGGTTCGTTCGTGGGCCCGTGGACGACCTCCCCGGTCATCGCCACCAGCAACGGCCTGCTGCCGCCGTCGGGGACGACCCGGGTGTCGCCGAGCCCGCTGTGGTCGGACGGCCTGTCGGCCAACGGCGCGGTTCGCCCGTGGGACGCGTTCGGGATCTGGGCGCGCTGAGTTCGGATCCGGGTCCGGATTCGGATCCGGGTCCGGATCCGGCTGAGGCGCGGGCCGCTGGCCCGTAGCCGACGCGATCAGTGAGGGCTGCTGCCCGGGCCGGTGCTCCGGCCCGGGCAGCACGCTGTTTGGGATCAGATGGGATACACAAATCCATCGCATGAAGTAATCATTAGATTACCTAGAGTAGGGGAAGTGATACGGGAGGGCGGTCAGGGCCCACCTGAACAACCAAGTACGGGAGCAACCGGGCACTGGTCCTGGAAACACCGCCCAGAGCAATACCGGTGCTGCTCCCGCGCGTCACAGGAGGGGAACCGACCGTATGCGAAGCCGCATCAGAAGCCGCATCATCAGAACGTTCGTCGCCGCCGCGGCAGCGGGCGCCACCGCCACGACTCTCGGCTTCGCGGCCTCGAGTGCCGCGAGCGCGTCCGTGGGCCAGCCGGCCCGGCCGCACATCAGCTATCCGCAGATCGGGACGACCAGCCAAGCCGGTTACGAGGCGAGCGGGCGATACTTCCGCTACATATCCTCGACGCTGACCGTGCCGGACACATCGTTCCTGACCGGGCTCTACCCGCAGGAGTACATCCAGCTGTCCAACGGCTCACTGGCGGGTGGGGACCAGTACGTGCGGGCGGGCATCGAGTCGTGCATCGTGGCTGAGTCCTACGGCTACACCTGCACGCTGGGCAGCTGGGTGTCGTACGTGGAGGCCTTCAACAACTCGCTGAACGGCCCGTACTTCGCGCACTACTCCGAGCTGTCCGGCGTCAACCAGGGCGACGGCGTCAACTTCAGCATCTACTTCGACCAGACGGGCAACGAGCTGCACTTCGTGATCACGCCGCCGTCCACGTCCGGTCCGCCGGAGTCCTACAAGACCCAGGCCTACGGTCCGATCTACGATCACGCCGCGGCGCTGGACGACTTCACCAACAGCACCGGGGTGCCGATCGCGCTGCCGCCGTTCATCCACTCGTTCCGCATCAACCAGTTCCTGCAGGGCGCGCTGACCACGTACAGCGGCTCCCGGGGCTCGTTCATCGGCCAGTGGACGACCAGCCAGGTCATCGCGACCAGCAACGGTCTGCTGCCACCGTCGGGGACGACCCGGGTGTCACCGACCCCGCTGTGGTCGGACGGCCTGGTGGCCAACAACCAGGTGCGCCTCTGGGACGCCTTCGGCGTCTGGGGGCGTTGACCTTCCTGTCCACCGGACTGCTGCCCGGGCCGGCCAGCTGGCCCGGGCAGCAGGCTTTTCCTGCCGGGCTGGCCATCGCCCGGCGCCGATCGCCTGGGCCGCCCGCCTGGGCCGGCTGGGCCGCCGGCTGGGCCGGTCGGCTGAAAGGCCGGGGGCCCGGATAATGGAGTGCCCTGGCGCGGCCGGACTCCGATAATCGGCCCATGGCTGCGACGCCCGTGGTTCCCCAGCACTGGCCACTGTTCGAACTGCGCCTGCGCACACCACGGCTGGAACTGCGCCTGCCCTCGCTGGCCGACCTGGACGAACTGGCCGGCCTGGCCGCCGCCGGGGTGCATGACCCAGCGGTGCAACCGTTCGGCGTGCCGTGGACCGATGTTCCGCCGGACCAGCGGGCGCGCGGCGTGCTGCAGTACCACTGGGGGCAACTGGCCGCGTGGTCACCCCAGGACTGGACGCTCAACCTGGTCGTCGACGTCGGCGGGGCGATCGCGGGTATGCAGGGCCTGTCCGGGTCTGACTTCGCCGTGCTGCGTGAGGTGCGCACCGGGTCCTGGCTGGGCCAGCGCTACCACCGCCAGGGCATCGGCACCGAGATGCGCGCGGCCGTGCTGCACCTGGCCTTCGCCGGCCTGGGCGCGGAGTACGCCGCCTCGAGCGCGTTCACCGACAACGCCGCGTCCCTCGGTGTGTCGCGGAAGCTCGGTTATGCCCTCGACGGCGTCGAACGCCAGGTCATGCGCGGCAAGCCCGCCACGCAGCAACGGCTGCGGCTGGACCGGGCGCGCTGGCAGGCGCACCGCACCACCGACGTGGAGATCACCGGCCTGGCCGAGTGCCTACCCGACTTCGGCCTCACCGCCTGAAATCCGTTCGGAACCGCCCCACGCCGCCTCCCCAAGCCGCCACTTCAGGAGTGCGGTGCATTGTGCCTCGCCGGTGACAATGCCATGAACTTAAGGGCCCGTGGCTGGTGGCGGGCTGAGGTTCACGATTGGGGTGCTGGGCGGCGTGGTGGGGTGAAATGAGACGAAGCTCCCGCTAGGACAGGTGATTGCTCAAGATCATCCGTCTGGCGAGGAGCTTCGTTGGCTGTACATGCTGCCATGGATTCCGGTTGGCGTTCCACTACGGGCCGGGTACTGGGCCGTGCCGGGATCGGGGTGCTGACCCGGTATGTGCCGCCGGCCCTGGTCGATGAGGTGCTCGCCGGCTGTGGTGCGGTGCAGCAGCGGTTCCGGTTGCTGCCGGCCCGGTTCGGGATGTATTTCGTGCTCGGCTTGTGCCTGTTCAGCCATCTGGGCTACGACCCGGTGATCCGGGAGATTCTCAGCGGCCTGGAGGCGCCGCTGCGCGCGGCGGGCTGGGGCTTCCCGTCGGCCACCGCACTGTCGCGGCTGCGGCGCCGCCTGGGCGCCGCCCCGTTTGAGCAGCTGTTCGCCCGGTTAGCCGCGGCGCTGTCACCGGGGACCGAGCCGTGGTCGCATATTTGCGGGCTGCTGGCGGTCGCCTGGGACGCCACGACCCTGCACGCGGCGGCGAGCCCGGAGAATATCGCCGCGCTCGGCCGCCAGCGCGCGGCGGCCTTCCCGCAGGTCCGGCTGGTCACGCTGATCGCGTGCGGGACCCGGGCGCTGCTGGCCGCCGCGCCCGGGCCACGCACCCAAGGCGAGCGTGCCCTGGCCGCCAGCCTGCTAGGCGCACTGCGGCCAGGCATGCTGCTGCTGGCCGACCGCGGGTTTTACAGCTACCGGCTGTGGCGGGCCGCCGTCGCCACCAGAGCGCATCTGTGCTGGCGGGTCAAGGGCAACCTGCACCTGCCCGTCGTGCGCACGCTGCCCGACGGGTCCTACCTGACGATCCTGGCTACCCCCAAAGAAGGCCAGCGGCGCTCACACCGCGACTCCATGCGCCGCAGGCGCGGCCGTCAGCCACCCGGCAACCCCCTGCCCGCCACCGGGACACCAGCACGGGTCATCGAATTCACCCTCACCCTCACCGCAGCAGACGGCAGCACGCGCACCGAGCCCTACCGGCTGATCACCACCCTGCTCGGCCCTGCCGCCGCACCCGCCCGCGCCCTGGCCGACGGGTACGCCCAGCGGTGGGCCATCGAGACCGGCTTCCGGGAATTCAAGACCTACCTGCGCGGCCCCGGCCGCATCCTCCGCCCCAAAACACCCACCCTGGTCTACCAGGAACTCTGGGCCTACCTGATCCTCTACCAGGCCATCCGCACCATCATGTGCCTGGCCGCTGCCGCCAGCGGCCTCGACCCCGACAGGATCAGTTTCACCACCACCCTGCACGCCACCCGCCGCACCCTGGCCACCGCACGCACCCACCCCCGCCAGGCCCTCTGCGAGATCCAGACCACCATCACCAGCACCCGCCAGCTCGTCCCCGCCCGCCCCGGCCGGATCCGCGCCCGCGCCGTCGCCAGGCACACCTCCGCCTACCGATCCTGCACCGAAGCCCGCAAACACGGCCCCCTAACCCAGCACGCCACCTGGACACTCACCATCCACCCCCCAGCCAGCCCACCACACAACCCACACAAACAACTCCCCACCCAGCAACCAGCGGCACAATGCACCGCGCTGTCAACCTCACCGAAGAGTTTGAGTGTCTTGACAAGAAAAATCGTCGGTAGCAGGATGGCGGCATGGCGAAGGACCAGGCAGGGATCGAGTCGGTGGTGCGGTGATTGACCATCCGGCCATCGATTCGGTGGCGGTGATCGAGGATCCGGCGGCGGCCGAGGTATCGCTGGACCCGATGCGGGCCCGGTTGCTGGCTGCGCTGGCCGAACCAGGCTCAGCCACCACCCTGGCCGCACGCACCGGGCTGGCCCGGCAGAAGATCAACTACCACCTGCGCGCGCTGGAGCGGCACGGCCTGATCGAACTGGTCGAGGAGCGCAAGCGGGGCAACTGCACCGAACGCGTGCTCCGCGCCACCGCCGCCTCGTACGTAATCTCACCAGCCGCGCTGGCCACGGTGGCCCCGGACCCGGGCCGGTCCCCGGACCAGCTGTCCGCCTGGTGGCTGCTCGCCCTGGCCGCCCGGCTGGTGCGTGAGGTCGGTGAGCTGATCACCCGGGCCCGGGCGGCCGGGCAGCCGGTGGCGACGTTCGCCATCGACAGCGAGATCCACTTCGCCTCGGCCGCGGACCGGGCCGAGTTCGCCCGGGAACTGAGCGAAGCGATCAAGGACCTGGCCGCCCGCTACCACCACCAGGATGCGCCGGGCGGACGCGCGCACCGGCTGGTGGTCGCGCTGCACCCCAGCATCACCCGCCATCCGGGCCGCATACAGCCACCGGGCAGCACACATCAGCCGGGCAGCACACTGCCACCGAGCAGCACACAGCAGCCGAGCGACACACAGCAACGACAGGAGTAGTCATGGCACGCGAATTCGAGATCCGGCGCGAAGTTGAGCTGCTGGCCACCCCCGAGCAGGTCTGGCAGGCGGTCGCCACCGGCGACGGCACCGCCGCGTGGATGTTCCCGGTCGCCGAGGGCGCGCCGAGCCGGGTCGGCGAGGTCTGGGCCGGGCACACGGTGACCGCGTTCGACCCGCCGCGGCACCTGGCCGTGCGCGCCGAAGGCCCGGACGGCCAGGTGATGAACGCCCTGGAATACCTCATCGAGGCGAAAGACGGCGGCACCGTGCTGCTGCGTTACGTGCACAGCGGCGTGTTCACCGACGACTGGGACAACCAGTACGACGCGGCCGACCAGCACACCGACTTCTACCTGCACACGCTGGGCCAGTACCTGCGCTACTTCGCGGGCCAGCGGCCGACCTACATCGCCGCCGAAGGACCGGAGGCGGCCAAGGACAAGGGCGCCTTCGACACGCTCCGCGCCGAGCTCGGGCTGACCGCGGCCAGCGCGCCCGGCGAGCAGGTGCGGCTGACGCCGCCCGGCCTCGACCCGGTGGACGCGGTGGTGGACTACGCCACGCCGAGCTTCATCGGCGTGCGCAGCGCCGACGGCCTGTACCGGTTCTTCGGGCGGAACGCGTTCGGCATGCCGGTCGGGCTCAGCCACCATCTATTCGCGGCCGACGTGGACAAGGACAAGAGCCAGCTCGCCTGGCAGTCTTGGCTGGATGGCCTCTACCAGTAACACCGGATTCGACCTGCTGCTGCGCGGCGGGTGGGTGGTGGACGGCGCCGGCGGGCCGCCGTTCCGGGCCGACCTCGCCGTCACCGGCGACCGGGTCGCCGCGGTGGGCCGCCTGGCCGGGGCCGGCGCTACCGCGGCGGCCGAGCTGGACGTGACCGGCCGCTACCTGATGCCCGGGTTCATCGACGCGCACACCCACGCCGACGGGCTGGCCGACACACCCGACGCGCAGCTGGCCGCGCTGCGCCAGGGCATCACCACGGTGCTGATGGGCCAGGACGGGCTGTCCTACGCGCCGGCCTCGGCGCACACGATCACGGCGGTGAGCCAGTACTTCGGCGCGGTGAACGGCCCCTGCCCGGCCGCGCTGGCCGGCGGCTGCGGGGCCGCCGATCTGCTGGCGCACTACGACGGAAGAACGGCGCTGAACGTGGCTTACCTGGCCCCGGCCGGCACTATCCGGGCCGAGGTGCTGGGCTTCTCCGGCGCGCCCGCCCGCCCCCCGCAACTCACCGCGATGCGGAACCTGGTCGAGCAGGCGCTGGCCGACGGCGCGGCCGGGCTGTCCACTGGACTCGAATACCAGCCGGGAAGGTTCGCCGACGCCGCCGAGCTGGCCGCGCTGTGCGCCCCGGTGGCCGAGGCCGGCGCGGTGTACGTGAGCCACCTGCGCGGGTACGAGGCGGACGCCTGGCGCGGCATGCGCGAGCTGACGGAGATCGTCCGCCGGGCCGGGGTGGCCGGGCATGTCTCGCACTATCACGGGCCGGCCGGCATGCTCACCGGGCTGCTCGACGAGGCCCGCGCCAGCGGCCTGGACGTGACCTTCGACTCCTACCCCTACCTGCGCGGCAGCACCATCCTCGGGATGCTGGCTCTGCCCGGCGAGCTGCAGGCGGGCGGCCCGGAAGCCACGCTGCGGCGGCTGGGCCAGCCGGCCACCAGACAGCGGCTGGCCCGGGACTGGTTCCCGGGCATCGGCGGTGTGCTGGACCGCATCACGCTGGCCTATGTCGGCGCGGCCGAGTGGTCCTGGGCCGAGGGGGTGGCGCTGACCGAGGCGGCCGACACGGCCGGCCTGCCCGCCGGGGAGCTGGTCTGCGAGCTGCTCACCGCGAGCGATCTCGCGGTCGGCTGCGTGTTCGCCCAGCCGCCGACCAACACGGAGTCGGACCTGCGTGCCCTGCTGCGGCACGAGGCGCACCTGGCCGGCTCGGACGGGATCCTGCTCGGCCGCTGGCCGCACCCGCGCGGCTGGGGCGCGTTCGCCCGGCTGCTCGGCCGGCACACCCGGGAGCTGGGCGACTGGACCTGGGGGCAGGCCGCGGTGCACCTGGCCGGGCACGCGGCCCGCCGGTTCGGCCTGGCCGGCCGCGGTCTGCTCCGCCCGGGCAGCCACGCGGACGTGGCCATCGTGAACCCCGCGACCGTGGCTGACCAGGCTGACTACACCCACCCGAGGCGGCCCGCCACCGGCATCCACCACGTGCTGGTCAACGGCCGGTTCGCGCTCCGCGACGGCCAGCTCACCGGCGAGACACCAGGCCAGGCGGTGCGCAGAAGCTAGCCGCGGCGGCTTGCCGCCGCTCGGCGCGGAGCGGCGATCGGGGGGTCCGGGGGGTTACCGCGGCGGCTTGCCGCCGCTCGGCGCGGAGCGGCGATCGGGGGGTCCGGGGGGTCGTCCCCCCGGGTCAGCACTGCCGCTCGGCGCGGAGCGGCGATCGGGGGGTCCGGGGGGTCGTCCCCCCGGGTCAACACGGAACCCGGCGCGCAGCCGGGCCTCGGCGTCAGCCCCGGCGCCGGCCTGGTCCAGGCCGAGCAGCGCCGCGCCGGCTACCGGCGGCACGTCCACGATGTGCGGCACCGCGGCCGGCGCGCCGACCGCCAGCCCGGCGGTGATCAGCCCGGTGAGCAGCGGGTCGGCCGCGGCCAGCAGGCTGCCGCCGAGCACCACCGGCACCGCGGTGCCGTCCAGGCCGAGGCGGCGGATGGCGGTCAGCGCCATCGCGCACACCTCGTCGGCCTGACGGCACACCAGGTCGCAGGCGGCCGGGTCACCCTCGCGGGCCGCGGCCAGCACCACCGGGGCCAGCGTGCGCAGGTCTTTGCGGCCGAGCTTCTCCCGGTACACGGCGATCGTCACGTCGCGCACCGCGGCTAGCCCGAAGTGCCGGGGCACCTCGATGCGCAACGCTGTGTCTGGGCCCCGGCCGTCCTCGGCCCGGGCGGCCAGCCGGAGCGCCTCCTGACCCAGGTCGCCGCCGCCGCCCCAGTCGCCGCTGATGGGGCCCAGGGACAGGAAGCGGGTGGTCCGGCCGTCCGGAGTCACGCCCACGCAGTTGATGCCCGCCCCGACGGTGACCCCGATGCCCCAGTGCGGCCCGGCCGGCTGGTCCAGGCCGGCCCGCAGCACGGCGAACGTGTCGTTGACCACCGAGACGTGCGCGGCCCAGCCCTGGGCGTGCACCAGCTTGGCGAGTTCCTCCTCCTCGTCCGGCAGGTCCGCACCGGCCAGGCAGGCGGACACCCGCGCGGCCACCGGGAAGGCGGTGGTCCGGCCGGCCGCCAGGGCCACGGCGGCGGCCAGGTCGCCGAGCACCCGCATGGCCCGGTCGTGGCCGAGGTTCTGCCAGTTGCTGCCCGGGCCGCGCTGCTGGCTGAGCACGGTGCCGTCCGCGGCGATCAGCGCGGCCTGGGTCTTGCTGTTCCCGCCGTCGATGGCGAGGACCGCGGGCAGCCCCCCGGCCGCCTGGCTCACGAGCGGCTGGCCCAGGGCAGGAACGCCTGGTTCTCCGCGACCAGCCGGTCGGCCAGCTGCCCGGCCAGCTCGTACTGGCCGATCAGCGGGTGGGCCAGCAGCGCGTCCCGGACCCGCTGCACGCCGCCGCGCCGGGCCGCGTCCACGGCCAGCTCCTCGTAGCCGGTCACGTGCCCGACCAGCCCGCGCATCAGCGGGCTGAGCGGCGCCACTGGCGCGGGCACCGCCCCGTCCCCGGTGATCACCGCGGGCACCTCGATGACCGCGTCGTCCGGCAGGAACGGCATGGTGCCCGCGTTCCGCACGTTCACCACCTGGGTGTCCCCGGTGTCGCCGACCAGCGAGGCGAGCAGCGCCACCGCCGCCTCGGAGTAGAACGCGCCGCCGCGCTGGCCGAGCAGCTCAGGCTTGCGGTCCAGGGCCGGGTCGGCGTACATCTCGAGCAGCTGCTCCTCGATCTCGGCCACCTTCTCGGCCCGGGTGGGACTGTGCTTTTCTTCTTCCACCACCGCGTCGTGCGCCCAGAAATAGCGCAGGTAGGAGGACGGTACCGCACCAATTTCCGGCAGAACGCTAGCTGGCAGGCCGGTGTGCTCGGCTATCTCCGTGCCGTGGGTGGCGATCAAGCCCGGCAGCCGGTCCACGCCGTCCACGGTCGCGGCGCGTTCCCAGGTCAGGTGATTCAGCCCGACATGGTCCAGGGCGACCTGGTCCGGCGAGACGCCCAGCATGCGGGCGAAGTTGCGCTGGAAGCCGATGGCCACGTTGCACAGGCCGATGGCCCGGTGCCCGGCGTCCAGCAGCGCCCGGGTGACGATGCCGACCGGGTTGGTGAAGTCGATGATCCAGGCGTCGGACGCGGCCCGCTGCCGGGTGCGTTCCGCTATGTCCAGCACGATCGGCACGGTGCGCAGCGCCTTGGCCAGCCCACCCGCGCCGGTGGTCTCCTGGCCCACGCAGCAGAACTCCAGCGGCCAGGTCTCGTCGCGCTGCCGGGCGGCCTGGCCGCCGACGCGCAGCTGGAGCAGCACCGCGCCGGCCCCGTCAAGGCCCTCGTCCAGGCTGGACGTCCAGGTCAGCTTGGCCGGGTGGCCGTACGACCGCATGATCCGGGCGGAGAACGGGCCGACCACCGCCAGCCGGGTGGTGTCCGGGTCGACCAGGACCAGCTCGGTCACCTTGACCTGGCCGGCCAGCCGGGCGATCCCGTCGACCAGTTCCGGCGTGTAGGTGGACCCGCCGCCGACAACCGCTAGCTTCATATGAACGCCTTCACTTCCGCGCCTTCCTGGGCGACATGGCAGGCGGCCTGGTGGCCGGGGAGGATCTGGGTCAGTTCCGGGGTGACCTGATGGCACTTGTCGATGGCCAGCGGGCAGCGCCAGCGGAACCGGCAGCCCGGGGTGGGGTTGATCACCCGGGGCGGCTCGCCGCGGTCGGTCTCCGCGCCCACGCCGAGCGGGGCGCGCGGGTCCGGAGCCGCGGACAGCAGCAGCTGGGTGTACGGGTGCCGCGGGCTGGCCAGCACCTCCTCGGCGGGCCCGGCCTCGGCTACGTGGCCGGCGTACATGATTATCAGCCGGTCGGCCACGTACCGCGCGCTGGCCAGGTCGTGCGTGATGTAGAGGATCGACACGTCCTGCGTGTCCCGCAGTTCGGCCATCATGTTGAGCAGGCCGATCCGGATGGACACGTCCAGCATGGACACCGGCTCGTCGGCCAGGATCAGCTTGGGCCGCATGGCCAGCGCCTGGGCGAAGCCGACCCGCTGCCGCTGGCCACCGCTCAGCTCGTGCGGGTACCGCTGCAGCACCTCGTCGGCCGGGGTCAGCCCGACCACTTCGAACACCCGGCGCGCCTCGGCGTAACGCTCGTCCCGGGACAGCTCGGGACGGTGCAGCTTGAGCCCGCGCAGCACACCGTGCGAGACCCGGAACACCGGGTTGATCGAGGCGAACGGGTCCTGGAACACCATCGGCGCCAGCCCGCTGTAGCGCAGCCGGTCCTTGCGCGACCTGATCCTGGACAATGGCTTGCCCTGGAAATAGACCTCGCCGCTGGTCGGCTTGTAGATCTTGGCCAGCAGCCGGGCGATGGTGCTCTTGCCGCTGCCGCTCTCCCCGGCCAGCGCCACGATCTCCCGTTCGCCGATGGTCAGGCTGACCTCGTCCACCGCGTGCAGCGTCTGCTGGGAGAGCGCGTTACCGATCCGGAAGTGCCGGGTCAGCTTGTCGGTGTGGAGTAGGGGAGTGCCGTTGGCGGCTGGCTCGCCGGCGATAGTCACGAGCCGCTCCTCTCCTCAACTGAGCCGTCCTCGTGCAGCAGGCAGCGGACCTGGATGTCGCCCACCTGATACAGCTCCGGCGCCGTGGCGTCGCAGCGCGGCATGGCCTTCGGGCAGCGCGGCTGGAACCGGCAGCCCGGCGGCGGGGTGGCCAGGTTGGGCGGGCTGCCCGGGATGCCGGTCAGCTGGCGCCGCGGCCCGCGGATCGACGGGAAGGCGTCCATCAGGCCAGCCGTGTACGGGTGCAGCGGCTGGTCGAACAGCTCGTGGGTGGTGCCGAACTCGGCCACCTGGCCCGCGTACATCACCATCAGCCGGTCGGAGAAGTGGCTGATCAGGGACATGTCGTGGGTGACGAAGATGACCGCGAAGTCGAGCCGCTCCTGCAGTTCCTTGATCTGCACCATCAGCGACCGCTGGGCCACCACGTCGAGCGCCGACGTCGGCTCATCCATGATCACCAGGTCCGGGGTGAACAGCATGGCCATCGCGATCATGGCGCGCTGCCGCATGCCGCCGGACAGCTGGTGCGGGTAGCTGCGCAGGTGCACCGGGTCGATGCCGACCATCCGCAGCACCTCGGCCGACCGGTCATCGATCTCCGTCTTGCTCCGCACGCCGTGTGCCCGCATCGCGTCGGCGAACTGGGCCCGGATCTGCGTGACCGGGTTGAGCGCGTTCATCGCGCTCTGCATGACCACCGACAGGTCCTTCCAGCGCACCGCGGCCAGCTCGCGGTCGGTCAGCCCGACCATGTTGCGTCCCCTGAAGGTGACCTGGCCGCCGGTGATGGCGGCCGGCGGGGCCAGCAGCCGGGCGATGGCGAACAGCAGCGTGGACTTGCCGCAGCCGGACTCGCCCACGATGCCGAGGAACTCGCCCGGGTCGACCTGGAAGCTGACCTGGTCCACCGCGACGACCGCGCCGCGGTCCCCGGCGTAGGTCACGGACAGGTCGCTGACCTCCAGAATGCCGCCCGGCGAGCCCGGCGGGGTGTCCTCGGTGGCGGGTTCCTGCTTAGCCGGCACGCTTGACACGGATCCTCCTCACCGGCCGGAGGGCGGGGTTGCCTATTTCGTCGAAAGCGTAGTTGAGCAGGGCGAACGCCGCGCCGAGCAGGGCGATCAGGGCACCGGGGACGATCGCCCACAGGTACTGCCCGGTCTGCAGCGCCTCGTTGTTCTCGGCCCAGTAGAGCATCGTGCCCCAGCTCACCGAGTTGGGGTCGCCCAGGCCGATGAACTGCAGGCTGGAGCCGAACAGTACCGCGTACAGCGCGTTGGTCAGGAAGCTGGCCACGATCAGCGAGGTCATGGTGGGAATGATCTCCACCACGACGATGTACATCCGGCGCTCGCCGCGCACCCGGGCCGCTTCCAGGAAGTCCCGCTTGCGCAGCGACAGCGCCTGGGCCCGCAACTGCCGGGCGGTGTAGGACCACCCGGTCAGCGTCAGCACGACGACGAGCACCGCCGTGCCGGCGTTCTGCACGTAGGTCGCGATGACGATGAGCAGCGGGAACAGCGGGATGACCAGCAGCACGTCGGTGAGCAGGTTGAGCACGCCGTCCCACGCACCGCCCAGGTAGGCGGCGGCCACCCCGATCATTACCGCGACGCCGGTGGAAAACAGCCCGACCCCGAACGCGATGATGAGCACCTGCTGGGTGCCGTACACCGCCTGGGCGAAGATGTCCTGGCCCAAGGCGGTGGTGCCGAGCAGGTGCTGCGCCGACGGCCCGAGGCTGCGGGGGTAGATGGTCGCGGTCGGGGAGTCGTGCGCGATCACCCCGGGAAACAGCGCGAGCAGGATGAAGATGGCCAGCAGCACGGTGCCCACGGTGGCCTTGCGGTTGGACCGCACCGCGCGGAACAGCCGCGACCACGACTGGCCGCGCCGGCGGCCCCGGGTACCGGCAGCGCCTGGTCGGGGAGCCCGGCCGGCGGCGCGGTGGTGGGGCCGGAGACTGGGAGCATGGCCATGACTAGTCCGCCGTCCTGGTGCGCGGGTCAAGGATCGCGGTGGCTATATCGGCCAGCAGGATGGCCACCAGCACCGCCACAGTGATGAGCAGGAACAGGGCCTGCATGAGCGGGTAGTCCTCGTTGCTCACCGCCTGCAGCAGCATGTAGCCGACGCCGGGGTAGTTGAACACGTACTCGACCAGGATGGCGCCGCCGACGACGAAGCCCAGTGACATGGCGAACCCGGTCAGGTTGGGCAGGATCGCGTTGCGCGCCGCGTAGTCCAGCATGATCCGGCGGGACGGCAGACCCTTCGCCCGGGCCATCCGCACGTAGTCCTCGGCCAGCGTGGTGACCATCGTGTTCCGCATGGTCAGGATCCAGGTGCCGATGGTGGTGATGAGCAGGGCGCAGGCGGGCAGCACGGCGTGCTCGACGATGTTGATGATGAACGGCAGGTCGAGGCCCGGGGTCATGTTGATGCTGAAGCCGAACGCGGCGGGGAACCACTGCAGCCGGACCGCGAACACCAGGATCAGCATCATCCCGACCCAGAAGTACGGGATGGCCGAGGTGATCACGAAGACCGGCGGCGCGATGCTGTCCAGCCGGCCGCCGCGCCGCCAGGCGGCCACGATGCCGATGCCGGTGCCGAGCAGGAAGGCCAGCACCGTGGTCACCCCGACCAGGCCGAGGGTCCACGGGATCGCGTCCAGGATGACCCGGCCCACCGACTGCGGGTAGAAGTACAGCGACGTGCCGAAGTTTCCGGTGGCCACGTCGCCCAGATAGTGGATGTACTGCCCGAAGATGCCTTCCTTGGTGCTCACGCCGAAGGCTGCTTCCAGGGCTTTGAGCGACTGCGGGTTCACCGGGCCGCGGAACTTGCCCATCATGGCCTCGGCCGGGTTTCCCGGCATCAGCCGGGGCAGGAAGAAGTTGAGCGTGAGGGCGGCCCACAAGGTGATCGCGAAGAAGCCCAGGCGGCGGAGCGCGAACCTCATGTCGTGTTCCTGGCTCTCATGGGGCCTCCTTTCCGCCTGCTGGCGGGCCCGGTGCGCTGTTCCCACTCCCACGGTGACCCGTGGCCGGGGCGCCCGGCAAGGTGGGCGCCCCGGCCACGGGCCGGCCGCGGCTTACTTCGGTGACAGGTGCAGCATCTGCTGCGCCCAGTCGGGGTAGTTGTACGCGGCCGGCTGGGCGTACGGGTTCGCCTTGGTGACCCAGCCGTTGAAGCTGCCGGTGTCGTACTGGAACCAGTCCACCTGCTCGGTGATCGGGATGACCGGCACCTGCTGCAGCATGACTTGCTGCAGCTTGTTCACGATCGAGTGCTCCTCGGCCGCGCTGGTCGTCTTGGGGTAGGCGTTGATCAGCGCGTCGGTCTGCGAGTTGCTGTACCGCTCGAAGTTGGACCCGGCCGGCTGACCGATCGGGGCGGAGTTACCCGA
Organism: uncultured Actinomycetes bacterium; assembly: GCA_963717125.1. Taxonomy (GTDB): domain Bacteria; phylum Actinomycetota; class Actinomycetes; order Streptosporangiales; family Streptosporangiaceae; genus RYN-230. The sequence goes on along the minus strand of CAVQVG010000013.1, from coordinate 237,860 downwards.
GAACAGCCACTGGCGAAGCTCGTAGTACGGAGTCGGCCCGCCGGTCTCGGCGTAGTAGCCGAGCTGGTAGGTGCCGTTGTACATGGCCGCCTGGTAGGCCGGCGCGGCCAGGTTCTTCGGCGTGACCTGGATGCCGATCGCCTTGAGGTCGGTCTGGATCACGTTCACCGCGGCCACCCAGTCGGAGAACCCGCCGTTGTTGGTGATGGTGAAGGACAGCTTCTGGCCGTTCTTCTGCATGATCCCGTCGGATCCCTTGGTGTAGCCAGGCCGACTTGAGGATCGACATCGCGTGCGACGGGCTGAACGAGTAGGCGTTGCCGAACGCCGCGGCCTGCGAGGTGTCCTCCCAGTTGGAGAACGTCGGTGTGACGATCCCCGTCTGGTTGGACGGCGGCTCATAGCCGTACTCACCAATGGTGGACGCCTGCTGCCGGTTGATCGCGTAGGCCATGGCCTGCCGGACGGCCACGTTCTTCAGGATCGGGTTCGTCAGGTTGATGAACAGCGTCACGTTGGCCACCGGCGGGAACCAGTAATGGTAGTTCGGGCTCTTCGACAGGTAGAACTTCTGGATGCTCGGGATGAACTGGCTGCCCCACTGGGCCTGGCCGTTGGCCAGGTAGGTGTTGGCCGTGTCGTTGCTGGTGAACGCCGGGTAGTTGATCGTCTTCACCTTGGGCAGACCGGGCTGCCAGTAGTGCGGGTTGGCCTTGTAGGTGATGTTCTGCGGGCTGCACGGCTTGACCAGGTAGGCGCCGGTGCCGACCGGGTTGGTGTCCGGGTACTTCACCGGGTCGGCGATGCCCGACCAGATGTGCTGCGGCACGATGCCGATCTGGTCGGCGATGTAGTAGAAGTACGTCACCGCAGGCTGCTTGAACTGCATGACCACCTGGTCAGAGCCCTTCTGGGTGACGCTGGACAGCACCGACCAGACGGCGTTCAGGTCGAGCGCCTTGAACTTCTTCAGCAGGTTGAACGTGAAGACCACGTCGGCCGCGCTCATCGGCTTGCCGTCACTCCACTTCACCCCGTTGCGGATGGTGAAGGTGAGCGTCTTGTTGCCGTTGCTCCAGGTGTAGGCGGAGGCCAGCCACGGCGTGGTCTTGGCGCTCTGCAGCGTGTTCACGAACATCAGCGGCTCGTAGACCGGGCCCAGCGAGTAGCTGATGTCGGACAGGTTGAACGGGTTGAAGTTGCAGGTCCAGAGGCTGCCGCTTTCGTTGTCGATGGTCAGCGTGCTACCTGAACCACCGCTGCTACCGTTACCGCTGCTGCCCCCCGATGAGCCACCCCCGCAGGCGGCGGCCAACAGGCAGGCGGCGAAGAGGACCACGAGGATCTTGATGCGTCTCATTGGCTAGCCCTTCGATGTTGAAAATGAGCGAGCGGGCGGGGGGTCATGAGCAGTCCCCCGCCAGCCATGCGGGTGATGGCCGCCGATGGCCATCGAGGTCAGCTGCCGGTTGCTGGTCGTCGAGGAGCGAAGGCCGCCGCTGGGCGGCGTCCACGGCGAGCGCCACGGCGCCGATGAGCGGCGCCTCGTGCGGGAACTCGGCCAGGACGAGTTGCGGCGGGAACGGCGCGCCTGCGTTCAGCGCGCGCTCCAGGTCCGGCTGCAGCCGGGCCCACGAACCGGCCATGCCACCGCCGACCGCGATCCGCGCCGGGTTGATGCAGATGGCCAGGTTAACCACGTGAAACGCCAGTTCCGCGACGAATCCGGTGGCCAGGTCGGCCAGGTCGGGATCGTCGAGGCTGGTGTCGAAGACATCCGCCGCGGACAGCGGCCCGGCGCCGGCGGCCGGGCCAGCCCGCGTGCGCTGACCTGCCGGGCCAGGCCCAGCCCGCTCACCGCGTCCTCCAGCGGGACCCGCTGGCCCAGGCCGAGGCCGACGTCGGCGATGGCCCGCAGGTTGTAGCCGATCTCACCGGCCGCGCCTGCCTCGCCGCTGAGCACCTGGCCGCCGGCCACGATCGCGGCGGCCAGCCCGGTGCCCAGGTTGAGGTACACGCCCGGGTCGCAGCCGCGCAGCGCGCCCCACCGGTACTCCGCGGCCGCGGCCGCCTTGACGTCGGTGGCCATCTTGATCTGTGCGCCCGGGAACGCCGCGCGCAACTCGCGGCCCAGCGCCAGTGACTCCCAGCCGTCGATGGCGGGGGCCAGCAGGACCTGGTCCTCGGCCGGGATGCCGAACGTGGCCACCCCCACCGCGGCCAGTTCGCGACCGGGGGCGGCGGTGGCCAGCAGCTCACGGGTGGTCCGCACGCCGCGGTCGAAGATGGCCCGGGCCCCGGCCAGCCCGGCGGGGGAGCCGTCGCCGCTGGCCGGCCCCAGGGCCTGCCCCTCGCCGCTGCGGGCACTGACCCGGCCGGAGGCCAGCCGGTTCCCGGTCAGGTCGCAGACGGCAACGGCGATCTTGCTGCCGCCGAAGTCGATTGCGGCTACGACCGGAGGATTTGTCACGATGCCATCCAGCTTTTGCTATGGACTCAACCAGGGGTTCTGCGAGTATTTAAGTGGTTTGCACCGAGAGTAGTTAGGACAGTATCCTAACTAACTGATCAGTAACAGTCCCGTGGCCGAACTGTGATCCATGATCGCCGCAGCTGGAGGAGCGTTCGGTTGGACATGATCTCGTTCGGCTCGGTGTTCCTCGAACTCGTCTTCGGGCACCTGGCCGAGCTGCCCGGACCCGGCGAGGAAGTCTTCACCGACGAGTTCGGCGTGTCCTGCGGCGGCGCCGTCACCAGCGCGAGCGCGGCCGCCGAGGCGGGCGCGAAGGCCGGGCTGTGCACCCTGCTCGGCAACGACATCGGCTCCAGGGTCGTCCTCACGCACTGCGCCCGGGCCGGCGTGGAGCTGTCCCCGTCGGCGCTGCTGCCGCGGCGCTGCGCCGGGATCACCGTCGTGCTCAACTTCGCCAGCGACCGCGGCTTCGTCACCCACCTGCCGCCCCGCACCGCGGGCGAACGGCCGGAACTGGACCGGTGGTACGAGGTATTGCGCCGGGAGCGGCCGCGCTGGTGCTACCTGCACGCGGGGCCCGGCATACCCGCCTTTATCCGCGAGGCCCGCGCGCTGGGTGCCAAGGTGGTGCTGGACATGTCGCTGGGCGACGAGCGCAACCGGGACCCGATCCTGGAGTGCCTCGCGCTGGCCGACGTGTTCGTGCCCAACGACGACGAGCTGATCCGGCTGACCGGGGCGGCCAGCTTCGAGTCGGCGGTGGCCGCCGCGCTGGCCTGGCGCACCCCGCTGGTGGTCAAGCGCGGCGCGGCGGGCGCGGTGGTGGCCGGGCCGGACGGCACGGCCGAGATACGCGAGGGCGTTCAGCAAGTTCGGGTCCGGGACCGGACTGGCGCGGGCGACGCGTTCGCCGGGGCGCTGATCGCGGAGCTGCTGCGGGGCGTGCCGCTGACCCGGGCCGTGGTCGCGGCCAACGCGGCCGGGTCGGCCGCGGTGGCCCGGCTCGGCGGGGTCGGCGAGGTGGACGTGGCCGGGATCAGCACGGTCGGCCCGGACGAGATGCTCGGCGACGCGCTGGCCGTGGCGGCCAGCCTGCAGGCGGCCATGGCCGCCCAGGAAGGGAAACCGGCGATGGGATCTGACGGATGAAGCTGACCATCCTGGGCGGCGGCGGGGTGCGGATGCCCGCCTTCGTGCGCGCGGTGCTGGCCGGCCGGCCGGGCACGTTCACCGAGATCTGCCTGTTCGAACCGGACCCGGGCCGCCGTGACACGATCTGCCGGCTGGCCGTGGAGATCGCGACCGCCCTCGGCCACCCGGACGTGATCCAGGTGAGCGGCGACGCGGCCGAGGCGTTCACCGGCGCGGACTACGTCTTCTCCGCGATCCGGGTCGGCGGCGACCGCGGCCGGGTCATCGATGAGGAGGTGGCGTTGCGCCGCGGCATCGTCGGCCAGGAGACCACCGGGCCGGGCGGCGGCGCCATGGCGCTGCGCACGATCCCGGTCGTGCTGGCCTACTGTGACCTGCTGGCCGAGGTTGCGCCGGACGCGGTACTGATCAACTTCACCAACCCGGCGGGCCTGATCACCCAGGCCATCTCCACCCAGGGCAAGGTCCGGGTGGCCGGGGTGTGTGACACGCCGGGCGGCACGGTCGAGCACCTGGCCGCGTTCCTCGGTGCCGAAGACGTCAGCGTGGCCGGCAGCTACGCCGGGCTGAACCATCTTGGCTGGGTGTGCTCGCTGCGCGACGGCGGCCGGGAGCGGATCGGCGAGCTGCTGGACCGGTTCGAGGAGCTGCAGCGGGCCGACCACCGGTTCGCGTCCTTCGACCCCGAGCTGGTCCGCCGGGTGGGCGCGATCCCGACCGAGTACGTCTACTACTTCTACGACCCCGGCCGGTACGTGGCCGACATCCGCCGGGCCGGGGCCACCCGCGGCCAGGACGTGCTGCGGCTCAACGAGGAGTTGCTGGCCGGCCTGGCCAAAGCGTTCGCCGACGGCGGCGTGCAGGACGCCTGGGCGGTCTACGACACGCTGCTCGGGGTGCGCCGGGACACCTACATGCGGGCGGACATGCAGGGTGACAACGGGCAGGGCGCGGCCCGGGCCCGCCGGTCGGCGCAGCCGCCCACCGAGATCGCCACCGCGCGGATCGGCGGGTACGAGGGCCTGGCGCTGCGGGTCATCGACGGGCTGGCCGGCCGCGCGCCGGGCGAGGTGATCGTCAACACACCGGCCGGGGCCAGCCTGGGCCTGGACCCGTCCGACGTGGTGGAGGTACCGGCCCGGGTCGATCCCAGTGGGCTGACCCCGCTGCCGCTGCCCGAGCTGCCGCGTCCGGCGCTTGGCCTCATCATGCAGGTGAAGGAGTATGAGCGGGGCATCGTGCAGGCGGCCATGACCGGGGACGCCGGGCTGGCGGCGGTAGCGCTGGCCGAGCATCCGCTCGTGCCCGGCATCACCGCGGCCAGGGAGCTGATCGCGGACTACCGGGACCGGCACGGCCCGGACCTGGCTTACTTGTCATGACCGCCGCCCGCCCGGCCGGCGCCGGATCGTGAGGAGCCTGCCGGGATGACCGGACTCGCCCCCGAGGAGGTGGGCATGACGACGACGGCCCTCGCGCCGCCGGGTGGCCAGGCCGCACGTCCGCAGCTCATCCGGGAGCTCAACGAGCAGCTGCTGCTCGGCAAGATCCGGCAGTTCGGCCCCTGCTCGCGGGCTGACCTGGCCCGGCTGTCCGGGCTGTCCAAGCCCACCGTGTCGCTGGCCATGTCGAACGTGGAGCGCTCCGGCCTGATCCGGACGGCCGGCCACCGCACCGGGGTGCCCGGGCGCAGCGCCCGGCTGTACGAGATCCGGCCCGACGCCGGGTTCGTGCTGGGCCTGGACATCGGGCAGCAGTACCTGCGCGGCGCGCTGGCCGACCTGAGCGGGGAGGTCCGCGCCCGGCAGTCGGTGCGCAGCCGGGCGTCCAGCGTGAGCAGCCGGATCGCCGAGCTGGTCGGCCTGTCCGACGGGCTGTGCGCGGAGGTGGGCGTGGCTCTTGCCGCGATCACCCAGACCGTCATCGGCAGTCCCGGGGTGTACAACCCGCGGCTGGGCAAGCTCACCATCACCGGCGGGCTGTCCGGCTGGGGCAAGCCCGAGGTGCTGGGCGGGCTGCGGGACGCGTTCGGGCCGAATCTGGTGGTGGAGAACGACGCCGACGCGGCGGCCCTGGCCGAGCAGGCTCTCGGGCACGGCCGGGGAGTGGACAGCTTCGCGTTCGTCACCGTCGGCACCGGCATCGGCATGGGCCTGGTGCTGAACGGCCGGCTGCACCGCGGCTTCCACGGGGTGGCCGGGGAAATCGCCTACCTGCCGATTTCCGAGGGCACCGGGACCGACGAGGGGGACGCGCGGCGCCGCGGGGTGCTGGAGGCGGCCGGGTCGGCCGCGGGTGTCGTCCGCGCCGCCCGCCGGGCCGGCCTGCGCGGCCCGGTGTCCGCGCGCCGGGTGTTCGCCGCCGCGGCGGCGGGCGACGTGCGGGCCGCGGCGGTGGTGGCGGACGAGGCCCGCCTGGTGGCCAAGGCGATCTGCGCGGTGGTCACCGTGGTCGACCCCCAGCTCGTGGTGCTCGGCGGCGGGATCGGCCAGGCCCCGGGCTTCGCCGACATGGTGCACGCCGAGTTGCGCGGCATGGCGCCGGTGGTGCCGGACATCCGGGTCAGCGCCCGCGGCACCGACGCGGTGGTGGACGGCTGCATGGCGGCCGGCGCGGACCTGGCCTGGCGGCGGCTGGTGGCCGCGTTGCCGGGGCTGGCGCCGGACGGGCCCACTGCGGACGGCGCCGCCCCGGACGGGCTCGGGCCGGCCGGTGCTGGGTCGCTGGGTGCTGGGTCGATGGGTGCCGGGCCGGTGGGTGCCGGGTCGCTGGGTGCTGGATCGGTGGGTGCTGGATCGGTGGGTGCTGGATCGGTGGGTGCGGGGCCGGCCGACGCCGATGGCTGAGCCGGCTCGGCGCTACGCGGGCATCGCGTGGACCGCGGCTGGGTTCGAGGTCGCGGTGCTGGACGCCGGCGGCCAGCCGGTGCGCCCGCTGACCCGGTTCGGCCCGGGCCAGGGCGGCGACCTCACCCGGTACCTGGCCGGCCTGGCCGCGGCCCAGCCCGTGGTGGCCGTGCTGGACAGCACCAACGGTGTGCTCGACGGTGTGCTGCGGGCCGCCGGGCTGCCGGTTTACCGCGCGGATCCGTGGCTGCTGCCCGGCCGGCCGCTGCTCGGCTCGGTACTAGCAGGCGCCCTGGCCGAGGCGGCCCGGCGCGATCTGGCCGCGCTGAGCAGGCTGACCGCGCGGGGTGGCACGCTGACCGGCCGCAGCGCCGAGCACCGCGCCGGGATCGCGGGCAGCCGGGCGCAGGCCACCGCGCTGGCCGGGGCCGGGCGGCTGGCCCGGCACGGCCGCCGCCCAATCCCGGCCGACGCGGTACCGGAGGTCGCGCTCACGTTCGACGACGGCCCGAACCCGCCCTACACCGGGCAGATCCTCGGCATCCTGGACCGGTACCAGGTGCCGGCCACCTTCTTCTGCGTGGGGCTGCAGGCCAGCGCGCACCCCGCCGACGTCGCCCAGACGGCCGCGGCCGGGCACGGCCTGGGCAACCACACCTGGTCGCATCCGTTCCTGCCGGACCTGTCCCGCGCTCAGCTGACCGAGCAGCTGGACCGGACCGACGAGGCCGTCACCCGGGCGGCTGGGGGCGGGGCCGGGCCCGGGCTGTTCCGGCCGCCGTACGGGTCGCGCAGCCAGGACGTGCTGCGCTGGCTGGGCGAACGGGCCACCCCGATCGTGTTGTGGGACGTGGACCCGTCCGACTGGGCCCAGCCCGGTGTGGCGCTGATCGCTGGCCGGGTGCTGATGCAGACCCGGCCAGGCTCGATCATCCTGATGCACGACGGCGGCGGGGACCGGTCGCAGACGGTGGCCGCCCTGCCGCTGGTGATCCAAGGCCTGCTGGACCGCGGCTTCCGCTTCACCCGCGCCGATCACTTGCTGGCGCCGGCCCGCTAAGCCCGCGCCGCCGCCAGCCCACCCCGCACCTCCGTCCTCCGTCCTCCGTCCTCCGTCCTCCGTTCGTGACCAACCGTCTGGTGTCGCTCTGACGACACTGATCGGTTGATCAGCAACGGGATGCGGGCCAGAATTGGAACGTGTTCTAGTCTTGCTCTAGGCTGGCGCCATGATTCTGGATCGATTCCGCGTCAGCGGCCAGGCGGCCGTGATCACTGGGGCGGGGCGGGGGATCGGCGCGGCCACCGCGGTAGCCCTGGCCCAGGCCGGGGCCGACGTGCTGATCTCGGCCCGGACCGAGGCCGAGCTGGCCAAGGTGGCCCGGGAGATCGAGGAGGCCTGCCGGCGGGCGGTGACCGTCCCCGCCGATCTGGCCGACCTGGACGCGATGGCCGGGCTGGTGGACACCGCGCTGGCCGCCTTCGGCCGGCTGGACATCGTGGTGAACAACGTCGGCGGCGCGATGCCCCGGCCGTTCCTGGCCACCAAGCCCCGGCACCTGGAAGACGCCTTCCACTTCAACGTGAGCACCGCGCACCGGCTGACCCAGGCCGCGACGCCCGCGCTGCTGGCGTCCGGCGGCGGCTCGGTGGTCAGCATCACCTCCGCGGTCGGGCGCACCGCCGGCCGGGGGTACCTGGCCTACGGGACGGCCAAGGCGGCGCTGGCCCACTACACCCGGCTGGCCGCGGCCGACCTGGCGCCGCGGATCCGGGTCAACGCGGTCGCGGTCGGCGCGGTGGCCACCTCCGCGCTGGACATCGTGCTCACCGACGACACGCTGCGCGGGCAGATGGAACAGGCCACGCCGCTGGGCCGGATCGGTGACCCGGCCGAGGTGGCCGCGGCCGTCGTCTTCCTGGCCTCCCCGGCGGCCAGCTACATCACCGGGAAGATCCTCGAGGTGGACGGCGGCATCGAGCGGCCCAACCTGGACCTGGGCCTGTCCGACCTGTGAGCCCGGCCCGGCTCAGCCTGGCTCAGCCCGGCCCGGCTCAGCGCGGGGCGGGCTGGTCGAGCCGGCGGGCCAGGTGCAGCACGGCGCCCCAGTGCCGCCGCAGCCGGCCGTCCGGGCGTGCGGCCAGCCGGCGCCGGATCTCGGCATACAGCCGGTCCCGCTGCCACGGCGCCATGGCGATGTGCGAGGAGAACGTGTCCAGCAGCTGGATGCCAGCCGGATCAGCTCGTCGTACAGCTCGGCTGGGTATTCGGGGCGGGCTTGCTGGTAGCTCGCGGCGGCTGACTCGAACGTGGCCCGAAGTCGTTCGCGGTCACTGGTCATCCGGGTCATCATGGCCGGCCCGCCGCTGGCTCGCGACCGCCGGCCGCCGCGCGGCGGCCTGGTCCGGCGGGGTGCCGTCGTCGGCACCGTCCTGGTCGCCGCGCGGCCCCGCGTCGCCGCGGCGGATCGCGGACCGGGTGCGGTAGATCTCCAGGCCGATCGGGATCAGCGAGAGCACCACGATGACGGCGATGGCGGGCAGCAGGTAGGTGTCGATGCCGGGGATCGCCGAGCCCAGCGTGTAACCGGCCAGCGTGACCCCGGCCGACCAGACCAGCCCGCCCACCACCTGCCAGATGGTGAACGTACGGGTCGGCACGTCCAGCGCGCCGGCCAGCGGGTTGACCACGGTGCGGATCACCGGGATGAACCGGGCCAGCACGATCGCCTTGCGGTGCCCGTAGCGGTCCAGCAGCCGGGCCGCCCGCTCGGCCCCGATTCGCAGGTAGGGGTTCCCGGTGCGCTGCAACAGCGGGCGCCCGCCGGCCCGGCCGATGTAGAAGCCAGTCTGCGCGCCGAGCAGCGCCCCGCCGGCCGCGGCCAGGATGACCAGCGGCAGCGACAGGCGGGCGGCGTGCGAGGCGGTGCCGGTGCACAGCAGCCCGGCCGTGAACAGCAGCGAGTCACCGGGCAGGAAGAAGCCGATGAGCAGCCCGGTCTCGGCGAACATGACGAGGAACACGCCCAGCGTGCCCAGGCTGGCCAGCAGCGAGCTGGAACTCAGCGGGTTGAGCGCGGCCAGCATGGGCGCGTGCCCGGTCAGCATCACCTGTGCCTCCTTCGTGGTGGCCCGGTACGGCCGGGCCAGATGCCTACCTGCCGTACCCGCGCCAGCCAGCCGCGAACGGATGGCGGCTCGTTTCATACCTGATGCATAGGTTCGGCCGGCCTGCGGGCTTGCCTGCTGCCGGGCTGGGCCGATGATGAGGTATGGATCCGGATGCGGACCTGATCAGCTTCGGCTCACCGGACCGGCCGCGCCGCGGGCCGGGCCGGCCGCCCCGCTGGGTCAGCTGGCTGGTGCTCGGCGTGGCCGCGGCGGCCGGAATCGTGGTGCTGGCCACCCGCCCCGGACGGCACCAGCCTGCCGCGCACCCCGCGGTCACGGTGACCGATCTCGGCCACCGGCTGCTCGGCGTCACCGCCCACTGGGAACTGTTCGGCCGCGGCCCCGATGGCGTGGTGTCGGTCGAGCCCGCGACCGGCCGGGTGACCTGGACCCGGGTCCCCGCGCTGGCCAGCAGCGGGCCGGTGTCCTTCCTGGTCGACCCGCATCAGGCGATCATCCGGCCGCTGGATTTCGTGCCCGGCTACCGGGTGCCCGACGGCAAGCCGGCCCGCGGGCTGTCCGGCCTGCTCAGCCAGGGTGGCCCGGCACTGCCCGGGCCGCGGCCGGGTCAGGTGTGGGTGGTGACGGCCAGCGTTGGGCACGCCGCGCTCACGCTGACCGGGCCGGGCGGCGCGCGGCAGGCCTCGGTGCCGCTGTCCGCGGGCGGGCCGCTGCCGCTGAGCGCCACGGCGGATGGCTCCGGGGGTGTCCTGTTCACCGGGCCGGTCGGCACGTTCGACGCCGGGCCGGGCGGGCTGCGCCGGCTGAGCCTGCAGCCGCTCGCGGTCGGGCCCGGCCGCTGGCTGGCGGTGAGCTGCCCCGGCCACCGGCAGCGCTGCCGCAGCGTGGTGATCGACAGCGCCACCGGCGCGCAACGGATGCTGCCCGGCCCGGCGTTGCCGCACACCCCGCTGACCCCGTGGCCGCCCGGGCTCATCGCGCCGGACGGTGCGGCGGCCGCGGTCCTGGAGCTGGGCCCGGACAGCCAGCTCAGCCTGCACCTGCTCGACCTGCGGTCCGGGGCCACCCGAACGCTCAGCGTGCCGATCAGCCAGGACGTGGTCAACGAGACCATGGCCTGGTCGCCGGACAGCAGGTGGCTGTTCGTGGTAAGCGATACCGGTGCGGTGCGCGCCGTCAACGCCAGCACCGGCCAGCTGGCCAGCCTCGGCGTGCGGCTGCCGTTCATCAGCCAGGTCGCGGTCCGGGCCGCGGCCGGCGCAGCCGGCCAGCCGGTGGCCCGGGCCTGGGCGTACTCGGCGAAGGCAGCGCGCGCAGCTCAGCGACTGGGGGATAGGACCCTTCCAGGTGCTGGGCCCAGTGCTCGGGGCGGTCCGGGAACTCGGCGTGCATGGCCCGCAGCCCGGCAGGTAGGCACCGGCGAAGTTCGCCCCGAGAATCCGCGCGGCCCGCTCGGTCAGTTCCACGAGGAGGGCGTTGAGCTGGGGGAATTGTGTTGGACGGGGCGGATCCACGCGGCTGAGTAGAACAGCGGGCTGCCCAGCTGTTGACGGGTTATCGCGGTTTCCGGCCGGGGGTCTGGGGCCAGCCGCCGTCCCGGGCGGCGGTGGCCCAGTCGTGCTGGCCGAGCAGGTCGAGGGTATCGGCGAGCCAGGCCCGCGCTTCCGGGTCGAGCCGGGCCGCGGCCAGGTCCGCGCGGTCCTTGGGCCGATCCAGGTGGGCCTTGTGCAGCAGGGCGACTTCCGGGCGCAGATGCGGCACGCCGTCCACCTCGTGCAGTGCCCGCGGCCAGGGCAGGTGCACCCGGCTGTCCCGCTTGAACACCCATTCCGCTTCGCTGCGGTCCAGCAGCAGATCCAGCCGCCACGGATGCTGCGCGTCGCGGCGGGCCCAGAGTTGCTCGCAGCCCGGGGTGAGTGGGCCGCCGGGCAGTAGTGGCCGCAGCGTGCCGCTGTTGGCTTCCCACAGGTGCCAGCCGGACAGGTGCGCGCGCAGGCCGGCCAGGTCGCTGAGCCGCACCGCGATGTCGGTGTCGTCATGATGCCGCGCCGCGGCGCCCGCCCGGGCCGCGCGGCCGCCAGCTATCCACCAGCGCACCCCGGACCCATCGAGCAGGCCGGTCACCTGGGCTGGCTCGGGTGGATCCCACCGGCCGTAAAGCGCCTGGAACGCGTCCTCGTCCAGGTCGTTGATCGCCTTGGTGAACGCACTTCCCACCCGGTTCAGTCTGCCGCACCGGGGTGGCCGGCCGCGCCGCGCCGGGGCCGGTTGGTCAAGTCACTCACTGGCCGGCATGGACCGACCGGCCGCTGGCGTGCCAGACTGCCGGTGGTCGGTTGTTGAGCCAGCCGCGTTTCCGGGCTGACTCGTGCCGCGCGCCCCGAGGATGCTGGGCTGGCGGCCGATTGACTCCCGGAGGTGAGCGCGACCATGACTGACGAGGAGCGGCTGGATTTCCGCACGATGCGGCCCGCCGGGGTGCAGTCCTGCTGGATGTGCGGGACCCGGCTGCCGACCAGCAGCCTGGTGGCCGACGGCGGCAGCGCGTGCGCCGACGTCCGGTGGTACTGCCAGGACACCCGGGGATGCACGGAACGCTGGACGGCCCGGCGCGCCCGGCCTGGCCAGGGCAGCGGCGCGGCCGCGCTGGCGGATGCCGGAGACCGGCGGTTCGGCGGCCCGCCGACCGGCCCGTCGCCGGCCTGGCGCCCGACGGCCGCCCGGGCGGGCCGGGGGTTCGGCAGCCAGCCCTGAGCCGGCTGGCCGGTGGCCGGCCCGGGGCCGCGGCTAGCTGAGCAGGCTGGCCAGGGTGTCGCGGACGTTCTTGCCGTCCGGCGGGCTGGGCACCAGCCGGCCGCGGTCCGCGGGGTCGCGCTGGAAGACGTGCAGCCGGCCGTCCCGGCGGGCCAGGACCAGATCGGTGCTGTCACCCGCGATCTCCGCCGATCCCTCCGTGGTATACCGCGTGACGGTGACCAGGGCGGTGCGCTCGGCGGTGCCGAGTACCTGGTCAGCGTCGGGCGCCGGGCTGCTGTCCGCGCGTGGTCCGCGCGGCAGCAGGGCGCCGAGCATCCGGATCGCCTCATCCAGCGAGTGCAGGCCGAGTTCGTGCACGCCGAGCGTGTCGATCCGGACCACCAGGCAGATCCGCTCGGGCTGGGGGAGTAGCAAGATCCGCCACGGCTCACCAGGTTCGGTGCCGGTGACCCGGGCGTCCACCACCATCCGGGCCCGTTGCTGGAACACCACCGCGATACCCAGATCGCCGCGCACCTGGATCTGATCACCGGGCGGCCCGGCCACCAGGAGCTGGCGGGCCGCGAGCGAGCGGACCGCCTCGGCCAGCACCTCGTCGGACGGGCGGGCCGCCAGGAAGTCCACGATCGCGTCCACCGCGGTGAGCTCGGCGATGGTGTAGGCGCCGAGGTGCACCGGGCCGGTGTGCACCAGGTCTACGACGGAGGTGACCAGCCCGGCCGGCACGGACGCCGTACCGGAAGCGGGGCCGTCCGGGGCGGGGCCGTCCGGGGCCGGGCCGTCCGGGGCGGGGCCGTCCGGAGCCGGGCCGTCCGGGCCGGCGGCGGTCATGACGGCCCCGCTGCGGCCCACAGCGCGCTGGCGGGCACCGGTTCGCGGCGCTGGCGCAAGATCGCGGTCGCCGGCCGCGACGGGGTCTCGGTCACCCACACCTCAGAGTTGCCGAACAGGCCTCGCCCGGCCCGCTCGGGGAGCGCCGCGCCCAGCTCGTTCGCCGGGTCCAGCTGGCCCGGCGGCGGAAACCGGGCGGCCAGGTCGGTCGACACCGCCGTGATGTCGTCCTCGTGCTCGAGTCGGCGGAGCGTCGCGGCCAGTGTCTGCGCAACTGGCGCAGACAGCGACGTCGGCACGGCCAGCGCCGGCGACAGGTACATGGGCCGCCGCTCGGTCAGCCGGGACAGCCCCCAGGGCCCCACGTTGCTCCGGGTCACCCGGTACACCACGTAGTCCATCAGGTGCCGGAGGTCGGTCAGGCTGGGCAGTTTCCGCTGGCCGAAGGCGGCGGGGGTCTTCTCCAGCTGGACCCAGGTGCCCTGGGCCGTCCGGCCGTGCAGTTTCTCCCGGACCAGCGGGCCGCGCATGCCGATGTCCGGATAGCGCGTTTTGTCGATGTCGTGGTGGTGGCTGGACACGCGCAGGTGGCTGACCTGGCTGAACCGCCAGGCTTCGTACAGTTGCGGGTCGTCCACCAGGACGTGGCCGCCGCACAGCACATCACGCAGTTGCGGGACCTGGAGGCCGTGCTGCTCCAGATCGGAAATGATGGCGGCTTCCTCCGGGCTGAGCTGCGCGGCCGCGGCCAGCAGGCCTTTGCGGTAGGAGCCCGCCCGGGCGGTGATTTCGATCATCAGCCGGACTCTGACCCGGACCTGCTCAGTCCGCCGGGCGCGCAGGCGCCGGAGTTCCTTCTTCCGGTGCCGTCCGTGCCGTCGGCTAGTGGTGGGTCGCTGATCCTCCACAGTTCCAGTAGAACATAGCGCTCACCTGCGAAGACATTCCCCACCCGGGCCCCGCGCAGGCGCCCGGCAGGCCGCCATCGGCGCGCGGCCGGCCGGGCCACTCACAGCACCGCCTGACGGCGCAGCCGCCACAGGGCGCAGGCACCCAGCACGGCCACGCCAGCCGCGGGCAGGTACCACTCCCACGCGGCAGCCGGCGCGGCCCCGTAGCCGGCGTAGCCGAGCAGGCTGAAGATCAGGTAATTGGACGCCAGGTAGATGGCCATGGCGACGGCCGGCCGGGCGTCCACGGCGGCCCAGAGAATGACGGCGCCGAGCACCACCCAGGGCGCGTAGACCAGCGGGGTGTACAGGAAGTACAGCGGTGCGGCCGCAGCGTCAGCCTGCCGGCAGCGGCGCGCCGTCCAGCCGTCCGGCCGGGACCGTCCGGCCGCACATGGCCAGGGCCAGGTCCCCGGCCTGGCCGCGCAGCGCCGGGCCTGACCCGAATGACCAGTCCAGGTCGTTAGCGGTCAGGCGGCGCCCGGCGATGCTGGTGCCGAAGTGCGCGTGCCCGCCACCCGCGGTGAGGTCACCGAGGACGATCCGGATGGTCTGGTCCGGCGAACGCCGCCGCACGCCGAGCGGCACGGTCACGTCGAGGCCGTGGATCACCACGTGGTTCAGCGCGCCGTGGTACCCGCCGCCCGGCGGCGTCCACCGCTGCATCACGTCGCTGCGCAGGTTGCTGACCAGTTCGGTGGGGGGCAGTTCGGCGTCCCGGGCCGCGATCTGGTCGGACAACCGGGTGAAGTCGAAGTCGCAGCGGCGCAGTTCGGCCATGAACTGCTCTTCCGGATAGCGCGTGGCCATGGTCATGTGGGCGATCACTTCGCGGACCCGCCAGCCCGCACACAGCGACGGGGTGTCCCACTCCTCCTTAGCTGCGCGATCGAGCAGGTTGGCCAAGGCCAGGAACTCGGCGGCTACGGCGGGCTGCAGGTCGGCGTCATCGGTCATGGCCATCTCCTGATGCGGCAGGTCGGTCATCGTCCACAGATCAGACGCCCGGCCGGCGCCGGACTCATCGGTCGGGCAAAACCGGGCCTGCGGCTGGCCGAGCGGTACGCCAGCTGGGACCGGCGGCCATTCGGCCCGGACAGCACCGACGACGTTTCGGTGTACCGGCCAGCCTGAGATGCCAGACCCGTTCATCTACACCCCTGACGATGTGCTGCGCATGCTCGACGCGCTGGAAAAAGACCGACGGCCAGGAGGCTCGTTTCGGGGAGGACTTCCTGTGGGTGCTGCTGGCCACCAAGACGGACACGACACGCGCTTCCCGCCATACTCAGCGGGTGGCGGAAATGGAAATTATCCCGGAAACAGCGCCAGCGCTGGCATCAGGAGCACCTCGCTGGCGCCGCTTCCTGACGCCGTGGCGCTCGCCCGCGGATCAGCCCGCCTGGGCCCGGCCGGCACTGCTTGCCATCGCCGTCGTCGCGGCGGTCGGGTACGGCTGGGGAATGGCCGGCGCCAGCGTCGAGCCGTTCTACGGCGCGGCGGCCCGCAGCATGTCGGAAAGCTGGCACGACTTCATCTTCGGAGCGTTCGATCCAGCCGGGACCGTATCTGTCAACAAGCTGCCTGGTGCGCTCTGGGTGCAGGCGCTGTCGCTGCGGGTCTTCGGCTTTCACATCTGGGCGCTGGTCCTGCCGCAGTTGATCGAGGGCGTGCTCACGATCTTGGTGCTGTACCGGGCGGTCCGCCGGCTGGCCGGGCCTGCGGCCGGCCTGATCGCCGCGGCGGTGCTCGCCGTCATGCCCATCACCGTGCTGCTGAGCCGCGGCAACGTATCGGACTCGCTGCTGATCCTGCTGCTCGTGCTCGCCGCCGACGCCACGTCCGCCGCGCTGCTCACCGGGTCGCTGCGGCAGCTGCTGCTCGCCGGCGTCTGGGTCGGCCTGGCGTTCCAGGCGAAGATGATCCAGGCCTGGCTGGCCCTGCCCGCGCTGGCCGCCGCCTACCTGCTCGCCGCCCCCGCGGCGCGGCTCCGTACCCGGTGCGCGCACGTCGCGCTGGCCGGGCTGGTCACCGCCGTGGTCTCCCTCTCCTGGATGACCGCCGTCTCGCTCGTCCCGTCCCAGGACCGGCCCTACGTGGACGGCAGTCCGGACGACTCGGTGTATACGCAGGTCTTCGACTACAACGGCCTGGGCAGGCTCACCGGGAACTGGGTGAGAGTCGCCGGGCCGCCCTCGCCGCTGCTGGCCGCGGCCAAAGAGAGCGGGCGGGTGCTCACGGCCGAGACCATAGGCATCAAGCCGAGCTGGCACCGGCTGCTGGCGGGCCCGTTCGCGGCCGGCAGCGGCTGGCTGCTGCCGGCGGCCGTCGCCGGCGCGCTGGGCGTGCTCATCTCCCGGCGCCGCCGGGGCAGGCGCGACCCGCTGTGCGCCGCCGTCGTGCTGTGGGGCGGCTGGTGGCTGGTCCTCGCGGTCTTCTTCAGCGTCGGCACCTACCTGAACTCGTACTACGTCGCGGCGCTCATCCCGGCGGTCGCCGCGCTGTGCGGCACCGGCTTCGCCGCGTGCGGACCTCGCCCTTGGCCGGCCAGGGTGCGCCTGATCGTCGCCGCGACGGTGCTCGGCTGCGTCGGCTACGGCGCGTACCTGATGTCCGGGACGGCATCCGGCCCGGTCGTGCTCACCCTGGTGGCGCTGGTCGTGGCGGCGGCCGCCGCCGCTCAGCTGCTGCTGCCCGCGTCCGGCCAGGGCGGGCACCTGACCGCGGTCGCGTTCGCCGGTGCCGCCGTGCTCCTGCTGCCCGCGGCGGCGTCCGTGAGCAGCGTCATCCGCGGGCTGGGCCCGTTTGACACCCCGTTCGAGTCGGCGGAGACCGCGCACAATAGCCACCTCCTGGCCGCCGCCGGGCCCGTCCTCACCAGGGCAGTCCAGCGGCTAGAACTCCAGACGCCACCCGCTGACGCCCTGTTCGGCGCCGACACGTCCGGGCTGGCAATGGACTACATCCTGTACAGCGGCCGGGAGGTGCTGCCGATCGGCGGCTACCTCGGCAACGTGCCCGCCCCGACGCTGGCCACGCTGCGGGCCGACATCAGCCGCGGCTACGTGCGGGGATTCGTGCTGCCGGTGTCACCGCCGGGCCCGGACCCGCGGGTGCGGTGGATCGAGTCGCACTGCACCAGGCAGCCCCAGCCCCCGCACCGCCGTCCAGTCCCGTACGCGAACTTCTTCTGCGGACCCGGACCGGTCAGCCGCCGGCTAACGCAGCGACCGGAGCACCGGCACCACGGACAGGTCGTTCTCGCTGACCGCCCGCGCTGGTCGCGGACGGCAGCGGTGGACGATGCCGCCCGGGGGTATCAGGAGTGAATCGCGGGGCTCTGTTCTGTTGGGCACGGCAGGAGCCTGCCTGGTTGGCCGGCGGCAGAGACGGGGTGGCATCGGTGCGCCAGCGGGACCCGGAGAAGAACGAGCTCATCATTTCGTATATGTACCTGCGGAAGACCGTGGGCTGGATCGGAACCCTGCTACCGGTCGTGCTCCTCGCCGGTAACGCGATCTTCACGACGTCCTTGCCGGGCTCCATGAGCGGCTACTACTACACGCACATGCGCAACGTCTTCGTCGGTGCGCTGTGCGCGCTCGGCGTCTTTCTCCTGGCCTACGACGGGTACGACGAGGTGGATCGCTGGACTACCAACATCGCCGGGCTGGGCGCGATCGGCGTGGCGTTCTGCCCCACCAAGCCGGCCGTCCGGCAGTTGTCCGTGACCCAGCAGGCAGTGGGCGACGTCCACGTGTTCTTCGCCGCTGTCACGTTCATCGCGCTCGGTCTGATGGCGCTGCGTTTCGCCAAGTCGGCCAGCGCACCGGACAGCCAGACGGGGATGAACCGGATCCGGTACGGGCTGGGCTTGGTCAAGCCCAGCGACGACCAGCCGGGGAGGAAGGTGCGCAACACCGTCTACCGCAGTTGCGGCTTCACGATCTTGACGTGCGTAGTGCTGGCCGCTGCCTCGAACCTGCTCCCGGCGTCGGTGAAGGCGGACTGGCCCTGGCTGTTCTTCTTCGAGGCGTGCGCGGTCTTCGCGTTCGGCGTCTCCTGGTTCGTGAAGGGCCAGACACTGCTGCACACCGCCCGGCACGCAGCCGCCGCGGTACGCGCCGTGGCCGCGCGGCCGGCCGACGTCCGCGGGTATCCCGCACCGTAGCGGCCGCTGGCCTCGACGCCAGCTGGGGGAGTCACCGGTGTGCGTGGCGATGACCCCGGCCCGGAGCAGCCGCGTGCCTGGCTGGGCGGCGGGGGGCCAGCGCGGCCCACCCCGGATCCGGTTCCGGCCCGGGAGTTGACTGGGCGGGAACCAGGGCCGGAGCGGCCGGCCGCCGGCCGCCCTGGGCCGAGATCTCGTCCAGTTGCAGGCCCTTGGTCTCGGGCACCCGCCGCCAGAAGTAGACGACTGCCGCCAGCGTGAGGAAGGTGAACATGAAGAACGTGCCGGCGTCGGTGATCGCGTTCAGCAGGGTCAGGAATGAGATGGTGACCACGAAGTTCGCGCCCCAGTTCGCGCAGGCGGCCGCGCTCATCGCTGAGGCCCGGACCCTTACCGGGTAGATCTCGCTGATCAGCAGCCAGAAGACCGGGCCCAGCCCGATGGCGAACGAACCGATGTAGACGACGAGCGCCACGACGGCGGCGATCGCGGCCAGGCTGGACAGTCGCGGGCCACTGGTCAGGAAGATCAGGGCGATGGTCAGCAGCGCGGTGGCCATCCCGCACGTGCCCGAGATCAGCAGCGCCCGCCGGCCAACCCGGTCCAGCAAGCGGATGGCCACGATCGTCATCCCGACATTGACGACCCCATTCGCCACGTTGGCTAGCAACGCGGCGGATGACCCAGGCCGGCCCCGTTCAGCAGGGTCGGCGCGTAGTAGATGACCGTGTTGATGCCGGTTATCTGCTGGAAGACGGCGAGCAGCAGGCCGAGTATCAGGGCCGGGCGCAGCGAAGGACTGAGCAGCTCGTGGGCCCGGGCGCCCTGGCGCTGTGCGCTTCTCATCATGCTGGCCAGTTCGCCCTCGACGGCGCTCGCCGGCCGCAACCGGGACAGCACGCGCCGGGCGTCATCCAGCCGGCCGTGGGTGATCAGCCAGGCCGGGCTCTCCGGCTGAAACAGCATGCCCAGGAACAGCAGGACGGCGGGAATGCAGGCCAGCCCGAACATCAGCCGCCAGTTCCCCGTTCCGGACAATCCGTAATCGACCAGATAAGAAACCAGGATCCCGGAACTCAGCGCCAACTGATTGAAGCTGACCAACGCGCCACGGAATCCCGGCGGAGCGGCCTCCCCGATATACATCGGCACCACCATCGAGGCCGACCCCACGCCCAGGCCGATCACCACCTGCGCGGCCAGCAGGACAGCGAAAGCGGGCGAGAACGCGGCCGCCAGGACGCCGACCATGAACACGACCGCGGTGATCAATATCGTTCGCTGCCGGCCGATACGGTCGGATACCCGGCCCGCCCCGACGGCGCCCATCGCCGCGCCTGCCAGAAGGAAGCTGGTGACCAGTTCCTTCTGCAATGACGATATGTGCGGGAAATCGTTCTTGAGAAAGAGCAGGGCGCCCGATACGACCCCGGTGTCATAGCCGAACAGGAGGCCGCCCAGCGCCGTAATAGCAGCCATCCACACGACTGCTCGCCCTGGGCGGCCAGTTCTCCGTCGGGTATTGTGCACGGGGCTTCTGCCCCGTGCATATGCTCTGTGCGCCATGATTAATCAACCCCACTTGGCTCGGCGCAAGAACGCGTCGATTTGTTCGATTCGCTAAGAGGCCGCCAGGCGGCGGCTTAATTGAAACACCGCAGAGCTTGATCGTTACTAAGGTCCCGGCAACGTGGAGTTCGTTCGCGACTTTTGCCGGGACTGGCGAGAATTTTGCCGTCCGGGCCGGCCGAAGATATTTCTTTCTTCGGCTGCCGTACTTATAAGTCGCGAATTCCGGAGCGTCGGGCCGCAGACCGCGCTGTAGGCGCATCAGTGCCAAGTTGGGAGCGTTGCGTATGCGAGTCTTTTGCAGTCGCGTGCGGCGGGCTGTTGTTGACGTGCTGCAGGCGGGTTCTTCGAGCATGCTGGCGGTCATGGGTGAGCTGAACGCGCGGCCCGGCGGACGGGAGCACGGGCACGGGCACGGGGGCGGGCTGGCCGGGCGGATCCGGCATGGGCTGCGCCCGCATTCGCACCAGACGGCGGACAAGGTGGACGCCGCGCTGGAGGCCAGCGCCGCGGGCATGCGAGCGCTGTGGATCTCGCTGGCGGTGCTCGCGGCCACCGCGGTGCTCCAGGCGGCCGTGGTCGCGGTGTCCGGATCGGTGGCGCTGCTGGGCGACACCCTGCACAACGCGGCCGATGCGCTGACCGCGGTGCCGCTGGGGATCGCGTTCGTGCTGGGCAGGCGGCCGCCGACGCGGCGCTACACCTACGGGTACGGGCGGGCGGAGGACCTGGCCGGGGTGGCCGTCGTCCTGGTCATCGCGGCATCCGCGGCGCTGGCTGGTTATGCGGCGGTGACCCGGCTGGCCCATCCGCACCCGGTGTCCAATCTGATCGCGGTGGCTGGTGCGGCGGTGGTCGGGTTCGCCGGCAACGAGGCGGTCGCCCGCTACCGGATCCAGGTGGGCCGGAAGATCGGTTCAGCGGCGCTGGTCGCGGACGGGCTGCACGCCCGGACGGACGGCTGCGCGTCGCTGGCGGTGCTGCTGGGCGTGGGCGGTGTCGCGGTCGGCTGGGACTGGGCCGACCCGGTGGTCGGCTTGCTGATCACCGGGGCGATCCTGATGGTGTTGTGGCAGGCAGCCCGGGAGATCTACCGGCGCCTAATGGACGCGGTGGACCCGGCCCTGGTTGACCAGGTGGAGCGGACGCTGCGCGGCACGCCAGGGGTACTGGGTGTTGGCCAGGTCCGGGTGCGTTGGATCGGGCACAACCTGCGGGCTGAATGCGAAGTCACCGTGGCTGGTGCCGCGAGTGCGGTCCAGGCGCACCAGGTGGCTGTCAGCGCGGAGCATGGTCTGCTGCATGCGCTGCCGCGGCTGACCGCGGCGCTGGTGCATGCCGATCCGCAGCCGCAGGCGGGCACCGACCACCACGCCGTGCTGGCCGCGCATAGGTGATGGTCCGCCGGTAGGGCGCGCAAGCGGGGCGAATTTAAGACCATGGTCAAACGTGCGATAGTGGGAGGACAGGTACGACGCACGACGCTGCCCTAGACCCCGGCAGTCCGAGCACCCGCTGGCCTGGGGAAAGTGAGCAGCGCAAAATTGCGGAACGTTACTGGCGAGTCTGCGGCTTACCACCTGAATCCTGTCCTGGCCGAGGCCGGGGAGTGGGACGTTCCCCGGGCTGGCGTTCCGGTGGAACCTCCCATGCCACGTGTTGGTCCTTCGCTTCCACAGCGGGCGAGCGTCGACGCGCTGATCGAAACGAAGCTGCATGCTCCCGCGCTTCGCAAGGAGTGGGTGCAGCGCGAGGACCTCGTCGGCTATCTCGCGGGGTGCTCGTCGTCCAGGCTGGTGCTAGTGGCCGCGCCGCCAGGCTTCGGCAAGACCATCGCGGTGACTCAGTGGGCTGCCAGCATGGCCGAGGACCGGCCATTTGCCTGGGTCTCCCTTGACCGTGGCGATGATGATGATCCGGCCAGGCTGTGGTTGCACGTCGTGTCCGCGCTGCAGCGGGCCTGCCCGCAGTTCGGCGGCGTGGACATCCTGCGGGCGCTCCATGCGCCGGTGCCCGACATCTCGACGACGGTGCTGCCAGGCCTGCTCAACGAGCTAGCCGCGCTCCCGTCCCCGGTTGTCCTCGTGCTGGATGACTATCACGTGATCCGCGATCACAGATCCCACGGCCACGTCGCTTCCTTCCTGTCGCATCTCCCAGCCACTGTCCAGCTCGTGCTGGTGACCCGGGCTGATCCGCCGCTGCCGCTGGCCCGGCTGCGCGCGGCCGGGAAGCTCGCTGAGGTTCGGGCGCCCGAGCTGCGGTTCACGACCGCACAAGCAGCCGCACTGGTGCGCAGGGTCGGCACTGTCGATCTGCTCGAATCCGACGTGGCCGATCTGGTCGAACGCACCGAGGGATGGCCCGGCGGCGTCTACCTGGCGGCGCTTTCACTGCGCGGACATTCCTCGCCCACGGCCTTCGTCCGCCAGTTCACCGGCGACAACCGGTACATCGTCGACTTCCTGGCCGAAGAGGTCCTGAGCCGCCAGCCCGAGCAGATCCGGCTGTTCATGACCCGGACCGCCATCTTGGGCCGATTCTGCGCACCGCTGTGCGACGCCGTCACTGGGTCGGCTAACGCGGCGGAGATCATCGAAATCATCGAGCGTGACAACCTTTTCCTCGTGCCACTCGATGACAAACGGCTGTGGTACCGCTTCCACCATCTGTTCGCACAAGTGCTTCTCGGTCAGCTCGTCAGGACCGAGCCCGCCATTGTGCCTGCGCTGCACCGGCGCGCGAGCGCCTGGCACCGGCGGTCCGGCTCGGCAGAGGAGGCGATCGATCACGCCCTTGCCGCCGGTGACGTCGCCGGGGCGGTTGGCCTCATCGCGGATCACTGGCCCGCCTATATGGACATCGGCCGGGTCAGCACGGTTCGTGGCTGGCTGCGCTGGCTCGGCGATGACCAGATAGGCGCTGACCCGGTGGCGGCGCACTGCGCGGCGTGGTGCGCGGCCCTTACCGGTGACCCGCAGCCGGTGCGGCGCTGGCTCCCGGTGCTCGAGGCAGCGGAGGATAACGGCCCGCTTCCTGACGGAATCCGGTCGCCGAGGTCCTCAGCTGCGCTGCTGCGGGGTTGCTTCGGATTCGACGGTATCGAGGTGATGCGCGACTCGGCGCGGGCGGCGGCCGAACTGGAGAACGACCCCTGGTCACCCTGGTACGCGCTGGCCAGGACAGCGCTGGGCTCAGCGCTCTACCTGTCCGGTGAGCTGGACGCGGCGGCTGCGCCGCTGACCGAAGCGCTCGCCAGCACTGCGTCCATCCCGTCGGCACGGGTAGCGGCCCTTTCCCTGCTGGCTGTGGTCCGGGTCGAGCAAGGACAGGCCAGGCAGGCGGAGGTCCTTGTCCGTACCGCTCGCCAGCTGGTGGGAGACAGTGATCTCGCCGAGACCCAGCAGGGTTCTGGCGTCCGCATGGCTATGGGCGCCGTCTACGCCGCGCAGGGACGGACCGTGGCGGCGCGCACCGAGCTTGAGCACGCCCTCCGGATCCGCCGGCGATGGTTTGGGCTCACCCCGTGGCCCGTCATTGACAGCATGATCAGGCTGGCCCTAGTGCTCGACGACCTAGGTGAGCGTCCCGAGGCGGCCGTACTCGCTAATGAGGCCAGACAACTCCTGACCGCATGCCCGGACGGCGCGCAGACTCAGTGGGACCGGCTGCACCGTCTCGAACGGCGGCTCCGTCGTCCCCTGCCGGGCATGGCCGCCGAACCGCTCACCGAGCGTGAAGTGACCGTGCTGAGGCTGCTCCGGGGCACCTTGTCGCTACGCGAGATCGGCCAGGAACTCTACCTGTCGCTGAACACGGTCAAGACCCACACCCAAGCCGCCTACCGGAAACTGGGCGTTTCCAGCCGCCAGGATGCCATCGCCAGGGCGCACGAGATCGGCGTCCTGTAGCGGGTCCGCCAGACGAGTGACACCGATGGTGCTGAACTCATGGAGACCAGATGAAGCGCGCCAGTCAGGGCCACGCCGGCGGCCTGGCTGATCCGGCGTCCGCAGGGATGGTCTGGATCCCCGGCGGTGAATTCCTGATGGGCTCGGAGGAGTTCTATCCTGAGGAACGCCCGGTCCACCGGGTGGCCGTGGATGGCTTCTGGATGGACGAGCACCCGGTCACGGCCGCCGCGTTCCGGCGCTTTGTGCGCGCGACCGGACACGTGACCGTGGCGGAGCAGGCGCTTGACCCGGCTGGATACCCCGGCGCCGACCCGGCGCTGCTAGTCCCCGGGTCGACGGTGTTCCGCGGCTCGTCCGGGCCGGTTGACTTGGACGACGTGCGGAACTGGTGGCAGTACGTCCCTGGCGCGTACTGGAAGCGGCCCACCGGGCCGGGCAGCACGGTCAACGGCCGAGACCGCCATCCCGTGGTTCACATCGCCTACGACGATGCCGAGGCCTACGCGAACTGGGCAGGCAAACAGCTGCCAACCGAGGCCGAATGGGAGTTCGCGGCCCGTGGCGGCCTGGAGGGAGCGGTGTTCGCCTGGGGCAACGAGCATTTCCCCGGCGGCAAGGCCATGGCGAACACCTGGCAAGGCCAGTTCCCCTGGGAGAATCTGAAGCTCGACGGGTTCGAGGGAACCTCACCGGTCAAGAGCTTCCCGCCCACCGGCTACGGGCTCTACGACATCACGGGGAACGTGTGGGAGTGGACCTGCGACTGGTTCACGGCCCGCCACCCCAGCGACGCGCAGCACGCCTGCTGCATACCCGCCAACCCGCGTGTCACCAGCCGTGACGGCAGCTACGAAACCGCTAGCGAACCCGGCTCGCGCATCCCGCGCAGGGTCATCAAGGGCGGCTCGCACCTGTGCGCTCCCAACTTCTGTCTGCGCTACCGGCCCGCCGCGCGGCAGCCGCAAATGGTAGACACCTCGACGTCCCACCTGGGCTTCCGGTGCATCATCCGCTCGCGGGAAAACTCGGGAGACCGCAGAACACCATCTGGGTAGGGTTGGCCGGTGCCCGAGTTGCAGCGCCTGCGCGCCGACCACGCTCCGGCGGTCCTGGCCTTCGAACTGGCGAACCGCGCCTACTTTGCCACCTTTATCTCCGACCGTGGCGACGACTTCTTCGACCAGTTCAACAAGGGGTATAACGCCCTGCTGGCGGAGCAGGAGGCTGGCAGGTGCGTCTTGCACGTGCTCGTCGGCGACGATGGCACGGTGCTCGGCCGGTTCAATCTTTTCGATCTTGAGGATGGCACAGCCGTGCTCGGGTACCGGGTCGCGCAGCACGTCGCGGGTCGCGGCGTGGCGACCGCGACCGTGCAAGAACTGTGCCGGCTCGCGGCCGCGCAGTACGGGCTGCGCACGCTCAGAGCACAGACCACCTATGACAACGTCGCGTCCCAGAAGGTGCTGACCAAAGCCGGGTTCGTCCCAGCTGGCCCGGCCGAGCCCGGCGGCCGGCCAGGCACCTGGTATCAGCGTGACCTGGCCGCCGGCTGAGTCGCTGACGACGCACCCCGAGGCCGCGCCAGTTGGCGGGCAACGCGGGCGGCACCGTCACCCGCTGCGACCCGCCGCACGGCTTCGACGCGACCTGGGAGATGGGCGGCGACATGAGCTGGATCGAGCTGCGGCTGTCCGACGAGGGCAACGGCCGGACCCTCTTCCGGCTGGACCACATCGCGCATGTGGACGACGAGCGGTGGGCGCAGTTCGGCCCCGGTGCGGTCGGGGTGGGCTGGGACAGCGGCCTGATCGGCCTGTACCTGCACCTGACTACCCGGCAGGCGATGGACCCGGCCAAGGTAGCCGAGTGGTCCGCGTCCGAGGAAGGGCACCGGTTCCTGACCGCGTCCAGCGACGCCTGGTACGAGGCGAGCGTGGCCTTCGGTACCGACCCGGCCGAGGCCAGGGCCGCCGCCGACCGCACCACCGCGTTCTACACCGGCACGCCCGGGCCCGGCGCCGGGGCCGACCAGTACGGCTGACACCAACCGGTCGGGTACGCCACGGGCACGACCGTGCCCGCCCGGTCGGTCCCTGGCGGTTCATCTATCAAAGTGATATCATTTTTATAGGTGATCGGGTGTCCGACACCGCAGCCGACGGGAGGCATCCCGATGAACTCCTCCAATGACAACACCGCTCCGAAGGGTCTGGGCGCGTGGTGGGCATCTCCCCCGCGATCCGGAATGAGGCGCCTGATCATCCCGTGGGAGTACCGCCACCTCCGTGCCTGGGCACGCGTGCGCATGGCCGCCGGTATCGTCCTGACCGGCCTTGGCGCCGTCACCCTCGTCGGGGGTTCCTTTACAGCGGAGGCTATCGGGTGGGCGGCGTTCTGGCTGGTGCTGGCGGCGCTGTCATTCGGGGTCGGCTACTGGGAGCTAACTATCGCCCGCTCCGAAAGCTCCGCCGCCTAGACTCCCCGCTTCCTCGCAGGCGCCCAAAGCTTGCGAGTGGCCACCGGGTCAAGAGGCGGCGCAGCCGATCGCGTAGCGACGCCGAATCCTTGCTAGCGGAGTCCGAGGACGGCGTGAGGGCCTCGTCGATGCCCCATTGCTGGTCTGGGCTGACTCTGCCCACCAGATCGCCAAGCCGTCCGGCGTCGACTGCGCCGACTTGCTCAACGAGAACACGGGTGGTCGCACCGAGGAGCTCGCTCTCCCCCGCTGACCAGCTTGGAAGGCTGCGGCCCGCAGCCTTCCGGTCTGCCGCGGCCCAGGTCAGGGCATGTTCGCCGGTCCCCGTGAGTACCGCTGAGACACCGTAGCTGACCATACGATCGGGCACGCAACGGGCGCGGCCAAGGTGCTGTCTGCCTGATCCTCGACCCGTCCGTTGCTGTACCGCGGTTGCGGTTATAGCGAAGGCGCAGGCGCGAGCGTGCGAAGCTGAACGAGTCCGGTGGCGGTCGGGTACGCCTCGGCAAGGTAGCCGCCGATGCCCGATAGGGTCGCGTTGTGGTGGGCCACTATGAGAGCTTCTTCATCACAAGCGCGGGCGCGTCCGCGGCCATCTTGGGATTGCTGGTCGTCGCCGTATCGGTCGTCAACGCGGATGACGCGAATCCCACAACCCGGGAGCTGCGAACTGTGCTGGCCGGGAGCGCGTTTGTTGCTCTGGTAGACATCTTCATCGTCTCGATCGTGGCCTTGACCGGGGGCTCAGTCGTCTTCGGGCTATCAAGCCTGGCAATGGGAACCGTCGGCCTGCTGGCCACCAGAGGGCTGATACCGAGGGCAAAGCGGGCTGGAAATTTCTCCCGCAGCTCTCGAACCAGAACGCTGAATATCGCCTTGGCGTCGATTTCAGTGGGGGCCTACTCAGCGCAGCTCGGCCTCGCCGTAGCGCTCCTGGCGAACACCCAGAGTGCCGCGCTGCAACATGCATTGGTCCTCGTCATAGTGGCTTTGTATGGCAG
The DNA here is from genome assembly GCA_963717125.1 of uncultured Actinomycetes bacterium. GTDB lineage: Bacteria > Actinomycetota > Actinomycetes > Streptosporangiales > Streptosporangiaceae > RYN-230. The sequence goes on along the minus strand of CAVQVG010000013.1, from coordinate 210,588 downwards.
CGCCCTTGGTCGGGCATGGGTGGTCACCGGGATAACCAGACGGGGATAAGGAGCCGGGCAGCGGCCGCGGCAAGCGCGACGCAGCACCGGGGGCTGGCGGGGGAGTGGGCGCGGAACGGCCATCGGGCACGCAACGGGCACGCGGCCGGGAACGCACCTCGTGAAGATCAGTTAGAAGGCGATGATCATGCCCCTGACCTGGAGCGATGGGAGCGGGCGAAGGGAATCGGACCCTCTTGACCAGCTTGGAAGATCGGTAGAGCGCGCGCTCGGGTGATTAGGGCACACCGCTGGTGCTTCGGTGCCTTCTGACCGTGGGTAACCGCTAATGACTGCTGGGCTCCAGGTGTGGCCTAGAGCCGCTTGACAGTCAAAGTTCAGGTGTGTCTCGACCAGCGATCCGGGCAGGCCCTGTGCGCCCGCACCGGGAAAGAACTGACCGCCCTGCTCGCCGACCTGCCACTGGCCGGCCCCCCCGCGACACGCACCACCGTCCCGGAACCAGCCAATCACGCCTTCGCGGTCCGGAGCGTCATGGGCGCATCCGCCCTCGCCGCCACCTTCCTCTTCGCCAGGACGGTATCGCTCGCCTTTAGCCCCGGCCATTTCCTCGGCTACACACTGGCACCAGCAGGAATCGCTGTACTGCTCGTCGTGCTGATCATCTTGCTGCGTGTGACCCGCGCCCACCGGGCCTAAACTCAGGTCGGCTTCGTCCTGGGCGTCGGCGTCGATCCATACGTAGCGGCTCATGCATGCGATTTTCAGCACGGCGGAAGATGACCGAATCATCAGCCATAATCCGTGCCGCATCGATGGCGCTGGCGCTGCTCGCCACCTTCGCTGACCTTCGCTGGGGCGAGCCGGCCGGGCTCCGGCGCGAGAACATCAGCTCAAGGAACTCACGGCCCGGCTCCGACTCTCCAGCACGCGGGCCGCGCTGATCTATCAGCACGCTACCCGCGACCGTGACCGGGCCATCGCTAACGCACTGGGGGAGCTGGCCCGGATGGCTCAGAACCTTCGTCCACCATCGCAGCCTGAGCGGAAGGAAGCAGTTCGTCGATCGCTGCCGCGCGCGCCTTCATCTGCTCGGCCGACGGCGTGAAGCCGGCAGCGCCTTGCCCGTGGCGGATGAGCCGCCGCTGCCTGGCCGCCGGCCCGTGCCCGGTCAGGATGTGACGCATAGCCGAATGGCACCACCAACTGGTAGCCGCGGTCAACACCGGATTGACGGCCGCTCTTACCCGGCGCCCGATCTGAGTCATCCTGCCTCCCGTTTGAGCGTGGACCTTCTGCCCCCCCATGGTCCACCAGTCACGGCGAAGACGCGAAACACCGTCGGCGATCGCCCATCCCCGAACCCGCTGCCAGGCACACAGCAAACCAGGCGCCCAAGCGCGGGCCCGGCCAACCACGAAATGTGAGCTAGACCGTCAAGGGACCCTGGCGCAGCCAGCCTTGCCCCGGCGCGGGCTCCCAGCGCCAGGCCGATCGTCTCCAGCAGCCGCCTGGCCACCGGGGTGCGGCGGCCGTATCTCCAGGTCAGGCCAGGGATCTGCTCGGCGAACGTCCGCTGTCCCCGCAGCCACCCGGCCCCAGATCTCTACGGCCTCCGCGGGCCGCTCCACCCTCTCAACAATCACGCCGCTTAAGTGCGGTAGCAGGACATCAAGATCGCCAAAGTTGCACCGGCCATATCGCGGATAGGACTATTGCGTCGTCTCGCGCTTCTCGTGAGGCAAGGGCGGGGGGGTAACTGGGACGACGCGGACGAGTTTCTCCAGTCCCGCATAGTCGCCTGGGTTCGTGGTGTACAGGGGGAGGGCTTCCGCGATGGCAGTGGCTGCGATCATCAGGTCGGCGATCCGCCTGCGCGGCTTGCGGCCTGCCGTGACCACGGCGGCGGTTATACGTCCGTATATGCGGGCCGCCTCGGCGTCGAACGGGACCGGGTCAAGCTCGCTCTCGGTGCGCTGTAGGGCTTCGGTGCGGCGGGCGCGTTCCTCGTGCTCGTCGTACATGTCCTGCTCGCTGTTGGGACGGACCTGGTGCGGCCCGGCGGACAGTTCGGCGAGGGTGACCGCGCTGATCGCCATTTCGTCCGGGAGTTCCGCGGGGTCAATCCAGCGGCGCAGGATTAGGACGTTGGTGTCGAGCAAGCCCTGACGGGGAGGTTCGTGTGGCTGCTGCGGTGCCTCACCTGTCATAGGGGTCGCTGTCATTGTGCTCAGCGGTCGCATCCTGGTCGGCGCGGAATGCGTCCAGATCGCTGACGGGTGCGTTGCGGGACATTGCCGCGAATTCCTGCCGGGAGACAAACCTGCGCCGTTGCCGGATTGGGATCAATTCCCCGATCTGATGGCCATCGCGGGTAACGGTGAAAGCCTGTCCGTGCTCAACGGCGTCCATGATCTCCCGCGACCTTGACCGCAGGTCCCGCTGCGTGATCTCGGGCATGCTCATGTTCACATGGTAGCACCGGGTGCTACATCTGCGCAGGCGAGGTGCGGCAGGAGCCCGGAGAGGTCGTCGGCATGGTAAGCATGTGGCACGAACGTGGTCCGGCTACGAGCGCGGCACGAGTGGATGGCCCGGAAACCGGCTCTGACCTGCGAAATCAAGAGCGGGCGAAGGGAATCGAACCCTCATGACCAGCTTGGAAGGCTGTGTCTCGGAGTTCGCCGACCGGCTTCTGCCCAGGTCGGGTTATAGATGGCCGTTGCCGTCACCTACCGTCAGGCACCGTGATTCACCGTTCCATCGGGCACGGAACGGGCACGGTCGGTCGGTGAGCGTGCCCGTTCCTGGCCGCGTCCCGCCGTGGCAAAACTGGCCTCGCCGCTAGTTGACTAGACTAGACTAGGTGTGGTGAGGTTCGGATATGAGTGAGAGCGTCAACGTCTACGAAGCCAAGACCCATCTGTCGCAGCTGCTCGATCGTGCTGCGGCCGGAGAGGAGATCGTTATCGCCCGGGCAGGCAGGCCAGTTGCGCGCCTGGTAGCCCTCGCAGAGCCGGGGTCGCAGCGGCGTAAGCCAGGCGGGTGGCAGGGCAAGCTCAGTATTGCCCCCGACTTCGACGAGTTGCCCACCGAGATTGAGGCCGCGTTCCTGGGAGAGCGTCCGTGAGGCTCCTGCTAGATACCAACGCGCTGCTGTGGTGGCTCGCAGACGAAGGGCTGGCGGCTCAAGCGCGGGACGCGATTGCCGATCCGGAGAACCTCGTTGCCGTATCGGCGGTCAGTGCGTGGGAGATTTCTATTAAGAAGGCACTGGGGAAGCTCGTGGCGCCGGATGACCTTGAGCATCAGATTCAGGTGGGTGGCTTCACCCCCTTGCCGATAACGATCGCTCACGGGGTGGCAACGGGACAGCTTGAGCGCCATCACGACGATCCGTTCGACCGCATGCTCATAGCCCAGGCGCTTGCGGAAGGGCTAACGATCGTGACGCGAGACAAGCGCTTTAACGAGTACAGCGTGGCCCTCATGCCAGCGTGACCGATCCCAGCCCAGGGCAACCCCACGCGAGCTAAAGACGCTTGAACATGTGGACATCTTCGCCTCCACCGGGGATGCCCAGCGTTCGCCCCGTTTCGGCATACCCGTACTTCTGATAGAAGCCCGGGGCCTGGAACGTGAAAGAGGAAACGCACGCCCGATCGCAGCCCCGCCGCCGGGCCTCCTCTTCGGCCGCGGCCAGGATCTTCGCACCCCAGCCATCCTTGCGGTGGTCCCGGTGAACCCACAGCATGCTGATCCCGCACAGTCCGGCCCACGTCCAGGCGGTCAATCCGCCGATGATCTCCCCGTCCGTCCCCGTGACCTTGACCGAGAACGACCCCTGGTCCTGCTCGCTCGTCCCGGTGGCGGCAAAGTTGTACTCGTCCAGGCCCTTGTCCAGGACTTCGGCAAGCCCGGGGTCGCGGTCACCGACACTCAGCGCCGCAGAATGTTCATCGGCCATCGCAGGCAGTCTGCCACGGCATCCCGACGGCCATCGGGCACACCACGGGCACGCAGCCGGAAACGCGCCTGCTGAAGATAGTCAGAAAGCGATGATCATGCCTCTGACCTGGGCCGTTGAGAGCGGGCGAAGGGAATCGAACCCTCATGACCAGCTTGGAAGGCTGGGGCTCTGCCATTGAGCTACGCCCGCGTGCCGGGCGGGCGAGAAGACCCGCCGCCCGTCACGTCAACACGGGTAGCGTACCGGCTCCCGGCGGCAGCCGGGTTAACTGGAGCGCGCGCGGGCCTGGACGCGGCTGCCCCGCTGGCGCGGCATAATGAGGTGCAGGTGGCCGAAAGCCCAGTACCGGGCGCCGCGAGTTGGGCGTACGGAAACCCGGTGGACAGGTAGGCTACCGTCGGCTTAGCGGGATGTGGCGCAGCTTGGTTAGCGCGCCTGCTTTGGGAGCAGGAGGCCGCCGGTTCGAATCCGGCCATCCCGACCACGTGTCCAGGTCACAGGTTTGCTGGGGATAGCCAAAGTAGCTTCCAAGATCGTTTGCGTGTCATTTGACCGTGGACTTGAACGCCAGTCAGCGGCAGTGACCGTCATGGACTGAGCCTCATCAACATGGTCCACCGGTGTGCCAATGGCTCACGTTGAACAGATCTGCCCGGTCGGCGGGCCGCCTGTCTGAGGAGGCCCGCCCACATGACCGGCAGCTTCGTGGTGTGAGACGGTGGCCAGTCCATGCCTGGCGCCTAGCGTTAATGCTTCTGCGCAATAAGGGTCCGGGCACTGGTGGCGGGGCGCATGATGGAAGCATGAAGGCGCCGCTCGCCGCGGGGGCAGGCGGGCGCCGGAAGGCCGCGCACGCGGCACGGCCCGGTCGGCGTTCGCGGTCGTCCCCCACCCCGGGAGAACAACTTCGCGTCCGGGTATACCTCGACGTCAGCATTGGGTTCGGCATTTACTGCCTTTTTTGGTGGCACCTGCTGAACTATTTCCCGCCCTGGTGGATGTGGGTGTGGCTCTGGCCATTGGTGATGGCCTTGTGGGTGATGGGCTGGGCCGTGGCCGCGTTCGGCGCGGCGTTCCTTCTCGGAGAGGGGATCCGTGAGTCGGCTGGCTGGATGGCGCGCTGGATGCGGCGGAAAGCCACGGTCCGCCCGCGTCTCGTCCTGGGCTTAGCCACCGCGGCTGCCGCGGCGGCTGCTGTAGCGGCCATCGGGGCAGCCGGGATTGCCCTGGCCCGCCTGGCGGCGGCCGTGCTGCCCGCTGCGTTCGTGGCCGCCTGCGGCTTGTGGGTCTGCCTGCTCGCCGCCCGGAAGGTGCCCACCCCGTTCCGGCGCTGGATCCGGCGGCTACCTGGATGGTTCTGGCTGCCGCGCTGGATACGGCGGTTCCCCGAGCCGTTCGGGCTGCCTGATGCGGTCGGTGTCGCCACGGCCGCGGCGAGCATCCTGCTGCTTGTCCAGCACGACCTGCTCACCGCCGAGCCCGCGGCGGGCTTCCTTTTCCCGCTGGCCCTGTGGGGCAGCATCAGGGCTTGGCGGGCGATGAAGAGCTCGGGTCGCCTCACCGTCCGGGCCGGCGCTGACATTGCGTTGTCGCTCCTGGTTGGCGTGGAGCTCGTCCTGTTCCTGGTCTGGCTGGCCAACCTGCTCGGCCTGCCCCAGCCCGAGGTCGCCGCGCTGCGCACTGTGCTCAACCGGGCCGGGATGGCCGCAGACCTGCCGTGGTGGCTTTGGACCGTGCTGTATGTGTTGCTGGCCGGGCTGAGCCTGGCGTTCGTGCTCCGGCCCGGGCGCACCATCGCGGTGAAGCGCTGGTTCGGGCGGCTGCGGGTGGTCCCGGCGGCCAACGGGACCCGGCGGGTGCTGAGCGGCGTCCATATCGGGCTGCTGGCCATCGTGCTGGTCGGCCTGATCACACCGCCCGCGCTGGCCAGGACGCTCCAGCGGCAGCTCGCGACGGCGTACACGGTGGCGTTACAGCGCCAGTTCCAGGCCAAGGCCGAACTGGCCGCCTATCAGCAGATCCGCCGGAAGTTCGCCACCGGGACCGCACCGCCGACCCTCGTCCAGGTCGTCACGCAGATTCATGACGCCGATCATCCGCCGCCCGGCGACACCAACGCGACCGGCGCCGAGGACGAGCTCGCCCGGCAGGTCGGCGCGCTGCAGGCGGCAGCGCAGAACCTCAGGAACTCTCAGGCATTGCTGGCCGCGGAGGAGACCGCCACCCGGCGGGCCGGCTTCGACGCTCCCCTGGACGGCGAGCCCGACGCCGCGCGCCGCGTAGATGAGGTTGACGCCCAGGACCAGGGCGACGACGCGGCGGAGTCGGACGCGGCCCGGGCAGGCGAACTGGCGGCCAGCGCCCTCGCGAGCACGATCTCCATCGCGGGCGTCAGCGGGAACCAGGTCGCCCAGATCCTCACGGAGTACCTCAGCGGGCTGTTCGAGGAGAGCAGCATCAAGGACACCCTCGCCGCCCTGGCCGAGAAGCTTCCCGGCGCCAGCGCCGCCCCGGATCCGGACGAGATGATCACCCCGCAGCCGCGCCAGCTCGAGCACGCCGCGTACCAGGAACTGGCCCGGGAGTTCGCCGCCCAGGGAGACACGGGCGACCTCGACTTCGACCAGGCTGTCAGCAACGCGCCGTACGAGTCACCGGTCAGGGCCGCCGTCACCCTGGCCGCCCAGACCCTGCCCGCCAACGCGGGCTCGTGTGCCAGCTGCCAGGTGCCCGGCGGGGGCGGGTCCGACGACGAACAACCCCCCGCGCCACCAGACGACGAGGGCTGATCCAACGCCCCGAGCCCGGCATGCTGAGAAGCCAGGTGATGATTACGATCGTGGCGCTGATGGGGAGGAAAGTCCTGTATGGCATTGACGTCAGTCACTCCGGTCGATCCTGGACGTCTCAGCATTTGAGGAAGAGGACGCGCCCGCCAAAGCCTCGCGTCCGCGTCGGGCTCGGGTGAGAGGACGCTTGCTCAGCCCACGATCACTGATGGCCGCTTCCCCGCGGTCGTACACCGAGGGTTCCAGGGCTGCGGGACCCGGCAGCGAGGAATGCGGTTCCGAAGAACAACTCGGTCCAGGAGGGATCGGCCAGTTCTTCCTGCATGGCTGCGCGAATCGCCTCCCACGGACAGCGCATGATCCACTCGTCTATGGAGGCGAAGGGCCGCACCATTGCGGTTCCGAGCTGCGCCAGCCACCCGGGCGTGTTGTCGGGAACCTTGACATCCAGCACCGCCCAGCGTCCGCCTCCGGAGAGGGCCGCGGCGCCGTGGGCGATGACCTCTGCGCACTCGGGCACCTGCGACAGGGCGTACGTGGACAGGATCGCGTTGACCTCGGTTGGGAAGTCGAAGTCGGCCGCGTCGGCTTGCACGAGGCTGATATTGCTCCAGCCGTTCATCTCTATCCGATCCTGGGCATGGGCGAGCATCGCGTCGGTCAGATCGACGCCAACGATCCGGCCGTCGGGACCGATCACCTCCTCAATCAGCGGGAAGTTCAGACCTGTGCCGCATGCGATGTCGATCACGCTGTCACCCGCGCGAAGGCCGAGCGCTTGTACGGCCCGGAGGCGTTGTGCCCGATGGGGGTAGCCGGGCACGGGGTAGAGCCGGGAGGTGATGTCGTAGTGCTTCGCCTTCTTGCGGTATGTCTCGATCAGGCGATCTTGCGTACGGTCGATCTGGCTCACGGTGTGCTCCTCGGTCTCGGTAGCGGTAGGACCACGCGCAACCCCATCTAGGACTCTGCGCCTCTCCGCGTAGCGGACTCGACCGCAGCCTTGATCGCCACCATCTCGCGATCGCTTACGCGCTGAATACTGCCCTTGAGAAGGCCGGGGACCGTGCGCATGATGCCCGCGAGGTTGACCTCAATCCACATCTTGGCGTCGGTCTGCCTATCGTCCACCGGCTCGAGTTCCATTCCCCAGCGCGACGCGGACGTACCCATTGTCCCGGCGAACGCCACGTAGCGGGGCGCCTCGACCGCGGTCACCTCCTGGCTCCGGCCGTGAGTCCGCCACAGGTCCTTCGCCCGCTGCTCCACCCGCGAGCCGGGCCGAAGCGGAGCTCCTCCGCGAACCCAGCATTCGAGAACCGTTGGCGCCCACTCCGGCCAGCGTCCGACGTCACAGACATATGCCCACACCTCAGGGACGCTGCCGGCGATTGTTATGCGGCTCTCGGTTCTGATTGTCATCGGGCGGATTCTCCAGAGTGGTTGTTCATTCCGGGCGGCACAGGCTTACTGCGCTCGTGGGCGGTCAGTGCGTTCGCTATCTCTTGTGTGGTCTGTTCCCAGCCGCGCAGGGTCGATCGCCGCTGTCGTGCGGCGGCCCGTAGCCGGTGCCGGTGGCGCTCGTCGCCTAGCCAGTCCCCGATCGCGGCGGCGAGGGCAGCCGGATCGCCGGAAGGGATCAGCTGGCCGGGGCGGGTGCCATCGGCGGTGGAGCCGAGCGCTTCAGGCAGCCCACCGACGGCGGCGGCTATGACGGGCAGGCCGTGGGCGAGCGCTTCGGTGACGGTCATGCCATAGGTCTCCGAGCGGGACGGCGCGACGAGCAGGTCGGCGGTGGCATACGCGTGACTGAGCGCCGCGCCGGTCAGGACGCCGGTGAGCCGGACGCGGTGGCCGTAGCCGAGGCGCGTGATGCGGGTCTGCAATTGTTCGACGAAGTCCGGGTCGCGGTCGAGCGGTCCGGCCAGCACGCAATGCCAGTCCCGGTCAGCGAGGACGGCGAGCGCCTCGACGAGGAGGTCCTGCCCCTTGTGGCGACTGAGAACTCCGACGCAGATCAGCTGGCCGCGGACGGGCCGGGCCGGGGCAGCGACCCGATCGGCGCCGGGCCGGGCGACGTGCACCCGGCAGGCCGGGATCTCGTATCGGGTCAGGACCTGCTGGCGGGTCCATTCGCTGGTAACGACCACGCCCGTGGCCGCGCGGAGCACGGCCCGTTCGGAGCGCTGCGCGCTGGCATCATGGTGTGTGTCGAGGACGGTGGCCAGTGGCATGTGCAGCAGCACGGTCATTCGTAGCCGCCCGGTGTGTGGCAGCAGTTGCGCGGCGGCCGGCGAGGCGATGAGCCCGTCGATCAGGACGGTCTGACCGTCGGGGATAGCGGAAAAGATGCGGGCCAGGTCGGCGCCGGCGCCCGAGCTGGGTACCGGCCACGCCGTGGCGACGGTCGCGACCAGCACCTCCCAGCCAGCCTCGGCCAGTCCCGCGCAGACCCGCCGGTCATAGATGTTGCCGCCGGTAGGCTGGCCGGGGTTGTCGAACCCCTCGGGGACTACTACGTGGACCCGCACGATGTCCCGGCCCTCCAGAGCGCCTGCCGCACCAGGGCAGCCTCCACCCTGCGGCCGAGCTGAACCGCGCCCGCCGCCGGTCCGTCATATCTGACACAAGGTAGTACGTAGAAGCGGCAGTCGCGGTTCGACCCGAAACGATCGGCGTCTGCTCGACAATTGCGCGGCGCGGCGGGCAGCTCTGCCGGGCCGGGTGGCACCGGCTCCGCCGTGCCGGACACCATGCGGGATCTGACGTGAGACAGGATCAGCGAGCACCATTCTTGACGGCGCTAGAGCGGGGCCCCGGGTGCGCAAGTTCGCGCTGGTGGCCGAGAAGCAATGACTTCCTTCGATGAAGCCCCGGTGACCTTCGACTATGCCCGCTACCTGGCCGCGAAGACGACGGTGGACGACCGGGCGCTTAACCGGCATGTGCTGGCCGAGTTGCGCCGTCTGATGCCCGCGGGTGCGCCCCAGGTGCTGGAGGTCGGCGCCGGCCTGGGGACGATGGTCGCCCGTCTGATGGACTGGGGGGTGGTCGGCGCCGGCGAGTACGTCCTGCTGGATGCGGATCGGCAGCTGCTGGATTGCTCGCGCCGGTGGCTGCGCGATTGGGCGGCCGCGCGGGGCCTGCGCAGCGACCTATTGCCGGACGGGCTGCGGGTGGGTGATCTCCGGGTGCGGCTGGTGCACGCCGAGCTCGGCAGTTACCTGGAGGCCACTCACGCGGCGCCGGCCGATGTGCTGATCGCCAACGCCGTCCTGGACCTGGTGGACGTGCCGGCCGTCCTGCCCGGATTGCTGCGGCTGCTGGTCCCCGGCGGCGTCTACTGGTTCACGATCAACTACGACGGCGAGAGCATCTTCGCGCCCGGCCACCCCCACGACGACCAGGTCATGCAGGCCTACCACCACGACATGGATGAACGCTCTCGTTATGGCCGGTCGGCCGGGGAAAGCCGGACGGGCCGCCGCCTGTTTCACTACCTGCGGGCTGCGGGTGCGCCCGCCCTGGCGGCGGGGTCGTCGGACTGGGTCGTAAGCGCCGGCCCGGATGGGAACTACCCGGGCGATGAGGCTTACTTCCTGCGCAGCATCCTTAACACGATCCAGAACGCGTTGCCGAACCACCAGGACCTGGTGGAACCGGCGGACCTGGCCGACTGGCTGACCGTGCGCTATCGGCAGCTGGCTGCAGGCGAGCTGGTCTACATCGCCCACCAGCTTGATTTCGCGGGCCGCTCGCCCGGCTAGTGCCGCGCCAGCGCCCGGCGACGACGGCCGGCCCTGCTGGTCGCAGCTGCCGCAGCCGAGCCGACATCGCCTGTCGCAGCGGGATCCACCCGCGGTGCCGCTGGAAGGGGAGCTCGAACACAGCGGCGAACAGACGCGCGAAGCACACGGTCACGGGCAGCAGGATCGCGGCCAGCACGAAGAACGTCGGCGCCCCGGTAGCGACCCGGCCCAGCACCAGGCCGTAGGACACGGCGATGATGATCGGCAGGTGCGTCAGGTAGAGGCTGTAGGAGCAGGAGCCGAGGCTCCGCGGCAGGCGGCTGTCAAGGAACCGGACGACGAACCGCGGGCGCGAGGTGGCGACCGCGGCGAGGAAGCATCCGATCGCCGGAGCCCAGGCCAGGTCGAGCCAGAACAGATTGAAGTACGACCAGACGGAGCCCCTGACCACCATCAACACGATGGCCGGCACCGCGGCGGCCAGCGCGTAAGTGGCCCAGGGCCGTGATCGGGTGCGCTCCCCGGCGGTGACGATCCCGGCGGCCAGCAAGCCGACGGCGAACAGCACCGCGAGGTCGGGGGTGAACTTGACCAGGGCGGTGTTCATCAGCGCGACATGGGGTCCTAGCACGCCGATGGTCACAACGATCGCGGCCACCAGGCCCACCATCGCGGGGGCACTGACCCGCCGGACGAGCAGCAGGAGCAACGGCAGCAGGACGTAGAGCTGGGCTTCGATGGCGATCGACCAGAACGCCCGGTTGGGGGCGCCCACCGGGAAGGCGTCCTGCACGAGCAAGCCGTACGCCACGACGGACTTCCCGGTGGGCACCGGCTGGCCGGGCTGGGCGACCACGTACCAGGTCATCACCAGACTGAATGCGAGCGCGGCCCAGTACGGCGGCAGGATGCGCCACGCCCGGCGCTGCGCGTACGTCTTGATCGACTTGAAGCGCCACCCAGAGCGCGCGGGGCCGAGGCCCAGCGAGAAACCCGAGAGCACGATGAACATCGCGACCGCACCCCGGCCGTAGCTCAGCAAGGTCGCCCAGAACGGGGCGTGACTGGCGCCGGGGTATCCCGGCCAGGCGCGCAAGAAGACGTGGTAGAGGACGACGTACAGGGCGGCTAGGGCCCGGATCCCATCCAGGCCGACAACGCGGCCCGGCGGGGTGGCCGCAGTCGCCGAGGCTGGCGTGTTGGTACGCGGCGCGCCGAGGCCGGTCACCGGGCACGGCCATGAACGACCTCCAACGCCCGCGGCGCCGGATCGGGCCGACTCGACTCGCCCAAGTGTCCCGGGCCGCGACGGCGGCCAACGGCGTCCCCCAGCAGCAGGCCAGCGCCCGGGGCCACCGCGGCCAGCATGATCACCGCATAGAGGGTGGCGACCGTGACCCCGACTGCCGCGCCGAGCCCGGCTGCGGCGAAGGCCCAGGCGGCAGCACCTTCCCTCAGCCCCCACCCCCCGATACTCAAGGGGATCACCACTGCCGTCTGGACCACCATCAGCAGCGCGACCAGTTCGCCCAGGGGTGCGGTGCAGCCGGCGACCCGGGCCGCGATGACGAACGTGGCCGTGTGCCCGGCGACGACCAGCACCGAGGCCAGCGTGAGCTGGGGCCACACGTCTGGGGCCAGCAGGCCGCGACGCAGGTCAGCGGAAACGGCCCGGGCGGCGCGGGCCAGCCGCGGCCGGCCGCGGCGAGCAGCGCCGCGCACGGCCAGCGCAGCGCACCCGGCTACACCCGCGACACCGGCCAGAACATACGGTAGCGCGGGCCGGACCGGCGACGGCAGGGTCAGCAACACGACGACGGTCACCACGGCCTGGATGACCTGACCGTACAGCCGTTCCCACGCCACCGCGCGCACCCCCCGCGCCACGTCTCCAGCGCGCCGGCCGTGCGTGACCGCCCGGTGCACGTCGCCGAGAACCCCGCCGGGGAGCACGGAGTTGAGGAACAGGGAACGGTAGTAGGCACAGACCGCGCCTGGCAGGCTAATGTCGACGCCGAGTGCCCGGGCGACGACCCGCCACCGCCAGGCCGAACACACCGTTGTCAGGGCAGTGAGCGTAACGGCGGCCACGACCGCCTGCCAGGTGACCGCGCGCAGCCCGTCCTCGAACGGCGCCGCGCCCACCTGCCACCCGAGAAACCACAGCACGATGACACCGACGGCCAGACGCAGCAACGACGGGCTGAAGCGGCGGACGACCGGACCGATCCCGGCCGGAACTGAGGGCAAGCCAGCCACACCGGTTACACGGGCCGGCCGGGCACATAGTTCAACCGTCCGGCTGCGGTCGCATGGCGGGCCCGCGGCCGGCCGCGGTGAACCAGCGTGACCGCGGACCCGTTGTCCCCATCAGAAACAGCGGCAGCTGGCTACGGAGACGGAGGCGCGGTGCGTACCGTTCAGTCTGCGGACGAAGACGCGCCGCCTACAGATCGGCGCGCGGGCGAAGGTGCGCTGCCGACGATCCGGCTCGCGACGAGCCTGGGGATGCTCGCCACCGCCGCCCTGCTCGGCGTCGTGTCCGCCACGGCTGGTCTCGGCGTCGTCGGCTGGATCGTCGGGCTGGCCACCGGTTCGGCGGCGACCACGCTGCTTGTCACTGCCCGCATGCGCAGCGACCAGCCGGCGATGTTCCCGGCGGACTGGGTCACCCTGACCCGGGCGCTGCTGATCGCCGGGGTCGCGGGACTGGTTGCCGACTCGTTCAGCCGGCCGGTGTCGACCACCGCGCTGGTCACCCTGTCCACCGTCGCGCTGGTCCTCGACGCGGTGGACGGGCAGGTAGCGCGCCGGACCGGCACCGCCACCCCGCTGGGCGCCCGCATCGACAGCGAGACCGACGCCTTCCTCATCCTGCTGCTCAGCATCGCCGTGTCCCAGGACTACGGCAGCTGGGTGCTGGTCATCGGCGCCGCCCGGTACGCGCTGCTGCTGGCAGGCTGGCTGATCCCGTGGCTGGCCGCGCCGTTGCCACCCCAGTACTGGGGTAAGGTCGTGGCCGCGGTCCAGGGCATCGTGCTCACCGTCGCCGCATCCGGACTGCTTGACCGCCGCGCCGGGATGATCGCGGTCGCCGCCGCATTGCTGCTGCTGGCCGAGTCGTTCGGCCGCTCCGTGATCTGGCTGTACCGCACCGGCGCCGGCCCGCGCGCTCGCCGGGCTCTGCGGCTGGCCATCACCGTGCTTTCGGTCGTGCTCGTGTGGGGTGTTCTCGTCGCGCCCGACCGTGCCTCGCGGTTCACCCCCGCCGCCTTTGCCCGCATCCCCCTGGAGGGGCTGGTCCTGGTGGCCATCGCGGTGGTGCTGCCGGCTTGGCCGCGACGGATCGTGGCCGCCGTCGCTGGAATCTTGTTCGCCCTGCTCACTCTCGTGAAGATCCTCAACGCAGCGTTCTACCTGGAGATCGGGCGGCCATTCAACCCGGTGTTCGGCTGGTTCGACATCCCCCCGGCTATTGGCGTGGTACGCGACACGATCGGCCCCACGCGCACAAACATCGCGCTCGCCGCGGTCTGGCTCGGCATCATCCTGCTCGTTGGCGCGACCACCGCAGCAACGATTCACATCTCCACCGTGGCCGCCCGGCATCGCCCCACCACGGTTCGCGGACTCGCCGCCCTTACAGCGGTCTGGGCGCTGTGCGCGGGCCTGTCACTGCAACTCGTCCCGGGATCCCCGGTCGCCTCGACCAGCACCGCCGGGCTGGCCGTCGCGCAGGTGCGCGGCACCCAGGCAGCGCTCCGCGACGAGCGCCGTTTCGAGCGGGTCCTCCACGACTCCGACCCCGAAGCCGGCGTCCCCGCCTCGGACCTGCTCACCGGATTGCGCGGCAAGGACGTCATTATCGCCTTCGTCGAAAGCTACGGGCAGGCCGCCGTTCAGGGCACGAACTTCTCCCCCCGCGTCAACGCCGCCCTGCGCCAGGACAACGCCTCGCTGGCTCGCGCCGGCTGGTCCACGCGAAGCGCCTGGCTCAACTCTCCGGGCTTCGGCGGGGTCAGCCAGCTCGCCCACTCCACCCTGCAATCGGGGCTGTGGGTCAACACCGAACTGCGGTATGCCAAGCTGGTCGCCAGCCACCGGTTCACCCTCAGCGACGCCTTCGACAAGGCCGGCTGGCGCACCGCGAGCGACAGTCCCGAGAACGACCCCGTCTGGCCGCCCGGCACGTCCTTTTACCACTTTGACAAGCTCTACAACCGGTACAACGTCGGCTACCGAGGCCCGGCCTTCAGCTACGCCACGATGCCCGATCAGTACATCATGTCCGCGTTCCAGCGGCGCGAGCTCGGCCCTGGTCACAAGCCGGTTATGGCCGAGATCGACCTGGTTTCCTCGCACTATCCCTGGGCCCCGTTGCCGACTATGGTGCCCTGGAACAAAGTCGGCAACGGCTCGATATTCGACCCGATGCCCGCGCGCGGCGCGACCCGGCTCTCCACCTTGGGCAGCGCCAGCAAGGAGCGCCAGGCCTTCGCCACGTCGATCCAGTACTCGCTGCACGTCCTCACCTCATGGGTCACCGAGCTCAACGACCCAAACCTCGTGCTCATCCTGCTCGGCGACGAGCAGCCCGCTGCCCCTATCACCGGCGCCGGGGCCAGCCACAAGGTGGTGGCCTCGATCATCGCCCGCGATCCTTCCGTGTTCCGGCAGATGGCCTCCTGGCGCTGGCAGGACGGGCTACTGCCCGGTCCCTCCGCTCCGCTCGAGCCGATGGACGCCTTCCGCAACCAGTTCCTCGGCGCCTTCAGCGCGGCCTCGTCCCAAGCGGCGTCGGCCCACGGACCCGCAACACCCAAACCACCGCGGTGAGCAGGTCCTCCGGGCAGGTTAGTCGGGGTGACCGCCGGACTCGGCGTGCCCAGGACGCTTACCTGTCACACGCTGCTTCACACGGCCACGGGGGAGCGTCGGCGGTACGGGTACAAACGATGGAGGGAGAACAGAGATGCCGCTGGTCACGGTGAAGGTCATCGAGGGAGTCTTCAGTCAGCAGCAGAAGCAGGAGATGATCCATAAGATCACCGACACGATGGTCGAAATCGAGGGCGAGAACCTGCGGCCGGTCACCTGGGTCCTCGTCGAGGAGGTCCACAGCGGTGACTGGGGTATCGCGGGCAACGGCCTCACCACGGCCGATGTGCACGCGTTGCAGGGTCAGCCGGCTGCGGCCACAGTGGGCTGAGCCCCGCAGCCGATGACGCCACGGGTCTGGCTGCTCGGTCACCCGCGCATCGAACGCGGGCCTGGGCAGCCATGCCAGCCGCCGCGCGGGCAGAAGTCCTGGGCCCTGCTCGCCCGCGTTGCCCTGGCTGAACGGCCGCTGACCAGGGGAGAACTCGCGGGAGAACTGTTCGGCGAGGCGGCTGACCCGCTGGGGGCGCTCCGCTGGTGCCTGGCCGACCTGCGGCGCTGCTTGGACGACCCGCAGCTGCTACGCGGTGGTCCCGTCAGCCTGGCTGACGGCTCAGTGTGGGTTGACGCCCGGGCGCTGTGGGACGGCTTGCTGCCTGCCGGCGAAATCGGCGGGGCGCTGCTGGATGGGGTGGAGCCGCGCAACTGCCCGGCGTTCGACGTCTGGCTCATGCTGGCCCGCGGCAGGTGCGCGGCCCGGTCGATGGAGGAGCTTCGCCGGGCGTCGCTGGGCCTGCTGGCCGCGGGCGATGCCGAGGCGGCCATCGCGCCGGCCGGGCGCGCCGCAGCGCTGGATCCGCTCGATGAGGGCGCGCAGGAGCTGTTCTTGCGCACTCTGGTCGCCGCCGGTCACCCCGCCCGGGCCGCGGTGCATCTGTCGTCATGCGAGGCGTTTTTTGCCCGGGAGGGCCTGGTTCCCTCCCCGGCGGTGCGGTCCGCGGCGCTGGTAACGGGCCCGGCCTCGCCGGTGGGGCTGCGGGCCGGTGTGGTCGCCAGGTCGCTGCTGCGGGCCGGGAAAGCAGCCCTCGACGCGGGGTCGGCCGACGCCGGCGTCGAGACTCTCCGGCGGGCGGCCGAAGAAGCCGAGCGCGCCAGTGACCCGCTCGTGCTGGCGGATGTGCTGACGGCGCTGGGCTCTGCCCTGGTGCACGCCGTCCGCGGCTTCGACGGCGAAGGAGCTGTGGTACTGAACCGTGCGCTCGCAGCCGCCAGGACCGCGGGCAGCCAGCCGCTTACCGCCGACATTCTGCGAGAACTCGCGTTCGTCAACGTGCAGGCTGGTCGGCACGTATCCGCGGCGCGCGCGCTGCGCGAGGCGTCAGTGCTGGCTGAGGCGGTTGGGGATCTGGCGCTCAGCGCCGGGGTGCTGGCGATCCGCGCCATGAACGAGGCGGACCAGGGCCAGCACGATTCCGCGGTGCGGCTGTTCGCCCACTCGGCGCAGACCGCGGCGTCGGTGGGCAGCCGACGGCAGGAGGCGTGGTCAACCGGCGTCATGGCGCGTTCGCTGCTGCTCGCCGGACACATCGAGGAGGCCCAGGCGGCAGCCGAGCGGAGCATCGATATCTGCGACCGGGAACGCTGGAATGCGTTCGCACCCTGGCCGCAGGCACTGCGGGCGCATTGCCTGGCCGCCGCCGGGCGGATCGGCGAGGCGCGCGATGACGCGGAGAATGCGTTCGCGCTCGCCTGCCAGCTGGGCGACCCATGCTGGGAGGGCTTGGCCGGGCGGGCGCTGGCCCTGCTGGCCCTGTACGCAGGCGATCCGGCGGCGGCCGCAGAGTGGATCATCGATGCCCGGCGGCGCTGCGACCGGCTGCCCGACCGCTACGTCTGGATATCCGGATACGTGGCTCTCGGGCAACTGGAAATCGCGGCGCGCCAGCAGCCTGAACTGGTCATGCCGCTGGCGCAGCGCCTCTACCGCGATGCGCTGCGGATGGACCTGCCCGAATTCGTCGCCTGGGCGCTGATCTACCAGGCCGAAGCGGGCGACCTTGCGAACCTGCCGCTGGCCCGCACCCTGGCCGCCAGCATCGTCAACCCGGCGCTCCAAGCCCGCGCCGCCGCCCTCAAAGACCTGCGCACCTGATCCCCGCCTCCCGCCGCCGGATACCGACCTCGCTGGCTGGTGGCGGCGTGGTTGTTCCAGCACCTGATGCGACGTCAGCCAGATGTGTTCAGGACTAGGTGCTCCCGCGGAAGCGAGACGGGCGACTCTGAACTTACGCTCGCCCAAGACCCAGTTCGGGGAGGAACACGGTGGCCACACGGGCGCGCTACCCCGACAGCACCGGTTACATCCAGCGTGACGGGGTGCGCCTGTACTACGAGGTCTATGGCTCTGGTGAGCAGACGGTGTTCCTGCTCCCGACCTGGTCGATCATCCATTCACGGCACTGGAAGATGCAGATCCCCTACCTGGCCCGGCACTGCCGGGTGGTCACGTTCGACGGGCGTGGTAACGGCCGCTCGGACCGCCCGGCGACCGGATATGGGGAAGCCGAGTTCGCTGCTGATGCCCTGGCGGTGATGGATGCCACCGCGACCGAGCGCGCGGTGATCGTCTCGCTGTCGGTTGGCGCGCAGCGTGCTCTCATCCTGGCGGCCAAGCACCCGGACCGGGTGACCGGCGCCGTCTTCGTCTGCCCGGCCGTGCCGCTCGCTTCACCGCTGGAAGACCGCACGCGTTACCCGTGGGACGAGGTGCTGCCCACCGACGAGGGCTGGGCGAAAGACAACCTTTACTCCTGGCTGCGTGATTACCGCGGCTTCCTGGAGTTCTTCTTCTCCCAGATGTTCACTGAGCCGCACTCAACCAAGCCGATCGAGGACTGCGTGGGCTGGGGCCTGGAGACCACCGCCGAGATCCTCATCGCGACAGAGATCGGTAACGGTCTGGACGAGGCGACCGCGGGTGAACTTTGCCTGCGGGTTCGCTGCCCGGTGCTGGTGATCCAGGGCACCGCAGACGCCATTACCGGACCCGGCCGCGGGATCGCGCTGGCCGAGGCGACCGGCGGCGATCTCGTGCTGCTCGAGGGCTCAGGCCACGGCCCGCACGTGCGTGACCCGGTTAAGGTGAACCTGCTTCTGCGCGAGTTCGTCGCCCCCCGGACGGTCCTCCCGCGCTGGGTGCGGGGCAAGGCGCGCCGCAAGCGCGCCCTCTATATCAGCTCACCCATCGGCCTGGGCCATGCCCAGCGGGACGTGGCGATCGCCGGTGAGCTGCGGAAGCTGCATCCCGACCTGGAGATCGACTGGCTCGCCCAGCATCCGGTCACCAAGGTGCTGGAGGAGCGCGGTGAGCGCGTTCACCCGGCCAGCGCGCACCTGGCCAATGAGTCCGGGCACATCGAATCCGAGTCGGCCGAGCATGACCTGCACTGCTTCCAGGCCATCCGGCGGATGGATGAGATCCTGCTGGCCAACTTCATGGTCTTCCATGACCTGGCGCGCGAGGAGGACTACGACCTGTGGATCGGCGATGAGGCCTGGGAACTCGACTACTACCTGCATGAGAACCCGGAGCAGAAGCGCGCCGCCTACGCCTGGCTCACGGACTTTGTTGGCTGGCTGCCGATGCCCGATGGTGGCGCGCGCGAGGCGTTGCTGACTGCGGACTACAACGCCGAGATGATTGAGCACATCGCCCGGTTCCCGCGGGTACGGGATCGGGCCATCTTCGTGGGCGACCGCGATGACATCGTCCCGGAAACGTTCGGCCCCGGGCTGCCTCCGATCCGCGAGTGGACTGAGCAGCACTACGACTTCGCCGGATATGTCACCGGCTTCGACCCGCGCCAGCTCGGGGACCGCGACGCGCTCGGCTACCGCGCGGACGAGCAAATCTGCATTGTCACCGTGGGTGGCTCGGGAGTCGGCGGCCATCTGCTGCGGCGGGTGCTCGCCGCCTTCCCCGAGGCCAAGGACCTCGTGCCTGGCCTGCGGATGATCGTGGTCGCCGGGCCGCGGATCGACCCGGCCCGCCTGCCGGCACACGACGGGCTGGAGATCCGCCCCTACGTCCCCGAGCTGTACCGGCACTTGGCTGCCTGTGATCTCGCTGTCGTTCAGGGCGGGCTGACGACAGCGATGGAATTGACTGCGAGCCGGCGGCCGTTCGTGTACTTCCCGCTCCGGCACCACTTCGAGCAGAACTTTCATGTGCGGCACCGGCTGGAGCGCTACCGCGCCGGGCGGTGCATGGACTTCGAGACCGCGGGCCCGGCCGACATCGCCGCGACGATCGCCAGCGAGATCGGCCGCCAGGTGGACTACCTTCCCGTTGCCACCGACGGCGCCGCACACGCAGCTGCGTTGATCGCCGACCTCCTCTAGCAGACGGCAGGACGTACCCGAAACCAGAGCGGCTCGTCACGTGGGCGGCAGCGAGCGGCGAACGTCCGGTTCCTGATCGGCCGACTGGTCCGGCCAGACGCCGATGTGGTCGGGCTCCTCCTGCAACTGGACCCGGTCTCGCATGCGAAGGCGCGTGGTCATCTCGCGCGGGAGCTGAATCCGGCCCGCGCGGTCCAGCGTCGCGTACTCACGCGCGTGCAGCGCGGTCTGGCCGTGCTCGTCGGTGGCCGTGTGCCGGATGGTCTCGCTGCTCGTCCGGCCGTCCCGGATGGCGATCGTCCGGCGAACTTGCGATGACACGGCCGGGTCGTGGGTGACCACCAGCACCGTGACGCCGAGTTCGGTGTTGGCGGTCTGCAGGGCGGAGAAGACGTCCTGGGCGGTGGAGGAGTCCAGCTCACCGGTGGGCTCGTCGGCCAGCAGTACCTTCGGCTCGTTGGCCAGTGCGGTGGCGATGGCGGCCCGCTGCTGCTCACCGCCGGACAGCCGGTCCGGTGTCCGGTCGGCGCAGTACGCGATGCCGAGGGTCTCGAGCAGGAAGCTGGCGCGGCGCAGCCGCTCCCGGCGGCCAGGCCCGCCGAGCCGCATCGGCAGCAGCACGTTCTGCCGGGCCGTCAGGTAGGGCAGCAGGTTCCGCGACGTCTGCTGCCAGATGAAGCCGACGGTGCGCCGCCGGTAGGCCAGCCGCACTTTGGCGGTCATCGCGCCCAGGTCGTGGTCGGCCACCCACACCTTCCCCGCCGTCGGCGTGTCCAGCCCGGCGAGGATGTTCATCAGCGTGGATTTGCCGCTGCCCGCCGCGCCGATCAGCGCGGTCAGTTCTCCTCGGGCGAGCAGCAGGTCCAGCCCTTGCAGCGCCTGCACTTCGATGCCGTCCCCGGAGTAGATCCGGACCAGCCGGTCACAGACGATCATCCCGGCTGCGCCGGTGAGGGGCTGATCCTGCGGGATACCCCCGGTAGGCCCACCCCCGGGGGGTACTGGGATGGTGCTGCCGGACTCGGTCATGTGCCTGGGCTCCTTCAATCATCGATCCGCAGCGCCCTGGCGCTGCCGCGGCGGTAGCTGACCACGGCCTGGGCGGCCAGGGCGAGCAGCGAGGCCAGCACCAGCCCGATGGCCGCGGCGGCCAGGGGGAATGGGGCGGAAACCACCGTGACGCCCGGGCCGGCCTCGGTGAAGGCCGCCAGGTTCACCGACGGCCCGATCAGCGGCACGAGCAGCCAGGCGCAGGCGGCACCCCCGATGGCGGCGGCTATCACCTCAGGGAGCGTCTCGGCCACCAGCATGAGCTGAGCCTGCCAGCGCCGCAGCCCCATCGTCGCCATCCGCGCCAGCGTCATGTCGCGGGTTCGGGCGCCGAGCAGCAGCGACAGCAGCAGGACCAGCGCGCCGAACCCGGCCGCCGCGGCTATGCCCTGCGCGAGGGCCACCTGCGCCGCCTGTGGTACTGGCGCTCCGGTGATCGCGGCGAGGGCCGCGGCGCGCAGCATTAGCGACCCACCCGGCAGCTCGCGGCTGACGTCCGCGCGCAGCTGGGCCGCATCCAGCCCGGAACCGTCCACCAGCATGAGGTTCGGCGCGGGCGCGGGTGACCCGAGTGCCGACAGGGGCAGCACCACGACGGCGTCGGCGCCGACGCCGGGGACACCGCCGATCCGGCCGGCCACCCGGATCGTGATGGTCTGGGTGCTGTCCAGGATGAGCTGCGCCGGTGCCGCGCCGACGAGCTGGGCGGCCGCGGCGTTGGCGGCGGCGGGCACGCCCGCGGCACCGCGCGCGGCGGTCCCCGACAGCGCGGCCACCGGGAACCGTACGCCCGGCGCCTGGTCGGTCACCGCCGCGTACCGGGCCGGGCTGACGAACACCGCGGTCAGCTCCTGCCCGGTGGCCGGCAGCGCCGCGGCGCTGACCACCCCGGTCGCGGTGGCGGCAACTCCCGGCATGGCGGCGATCTGGCGCTGCAGCGCCGGGGGAATTTCCGCGCGGACGGGAGCTTCGATGATCGCGTCGGCGCCTACCTGCCGCCAGGATTCGGCCACCTGGCCACGGGTGACCGAAGCGCTGATCATGGCGGGGAACGCCACCATGGTGAGCACCAGCACGAGGGCGAACGCGGGCAAGGCGGCGCCGGGCGGGGTGCGGGTGGCCCGCGCCAGCCCGACGAACGCGGCCACCCCGCGCGACCGGCCCGCGATCCGGGCCAGGGCGCGGGCGGCGGGTGGGTAGCAGCGCAGCACGATGACGGCCACCGGGATGGCGAGCAGCACTGGCGCCGCGCTCGGGTACAGGGACGGGTTCCCGGCGGACAGGCCCTGCTTCCGCAGCACGATGAGCCCGCCTATCGCCGCGGCGACCAGCACCGCCTCGAGCACGATCCGCCGGGCTGCGCGCGTCCGCCCGCTTACCCGGCTGGCCGGCCTGCCGGTGGCCGGAGCTGCCACCCGCTGCGGGACCACGCTCATCAGCACGGGCCCGGCCAGCGTCACCGCGATCGTGACGCCAGCCAGCCACCAGCCCACGCGATTGCCGCCGCCGGGAGTCAGGCCGATGGCGAGCAGCGCGGCCAGCGCCCCGGCGGCCACGGCGATGACCGCGCTGGCCCGCAGGACCAGCCAGCCGAGCTGGGGCAGCGCCGCGCCGCGCGCCCGCATCAGCGTGAATTCCGCGGCGCGGCGCTGCGCCACCAGCCGGGCGCCGAGCAGCACCACCACCGCGCCCATGACGGCCAGGCTGACATACAGCAGCCCGAGCACCGGGGCAACGGCATTGTCCGCGGTGACGAACGTGGTGAGGATCGCCGGAATCTGCGAGGTGACCGTCACCGTAACCGGCGGGATCGTGGCCGTGCAGTTCGCCGTCGGGCACGTTAGCTCGCCCGAGCCCACGTTGGCGGTTCCGCCGCTGGCGATCACCAGTCCCGAGGAGTCCAGGCCGTTGATGCCCGCCTGCACCGTGCTCGCCTGGTCTGCGGTGAGCCGGCCGAGGTCGGCCGGGACCACCCAGGTCAGCAGCATGAGACTCTCGTTGAGGCCGGACACCGCCAGCGGGAGCCCGCCGGCGCCGATGAACAGCGCCCCGGCCCAGTGCGCGGGCTTGGACGACGTGCCCGCGATCAGCGTCGGCCGGGCCACTGCGGGATCGTCAGTCCAGAAGTCGGCCGCCGGGTGTACCGGCCGGATGATCCCCGTGATCACCAGCCGCATCGTCGGGCCCGTGCTGAGGCGGGTGCCGACCCGCAGGCCGAACCTGGCCGCGGTGACGGTGGTCACCGCGGCTTGCGCCACGGCCCTCTGACCGGCGGCGGACGGCAGGCGCCCGGCCACGAGGTGGCTGTAGCGGGCCAGCGCCGTGCGGTAGGTCACCTCGAACTGCGGCTGCCCGCGCCCGGCGGCGCGGGCCGCGCCGGTGACCGGCCCGTAGCCTGAGGTCAGGCTGGACCATGCAGGCGGGTCGCTGGCTATCGGCATCCCGGTCGCGGCCAGCCGCGACCGCAGGCGCGCGCCGATCGTGGCGATCTCGGGGGCCGGGCTCTCGCCCACGCTCTGGCTGGATGCACTCGCCGCCGTCAACAGGCCGATCGACCCGACGACGGCGCTGTCGAGCGGCGAAGCCGCGACCGTGTGCCGCAGCGCCCCAGTGCGCAAGCCGGTGCTGTCCCGCGGAATCGCCAGGCTGGCCAGGACGGAGGCGAACACGAGCAGGCCGAACGCGACGCTGGCGGCTGCCCCGGTGCCGGTCAGCGTGATCCAGGCGGCGCGCAGCCGCCGCCACGGCGTCCTCATCTCGCCTCCGCACGCAACTGCGCGGCCGGGTCCGGCCTGCGTGCGACGGACAGGGCGGCGACGACGACCGGCAGAGCCGCGATGACCAGGGCCAGGGTGATGGCCTGGCCGAGCGGCAGTACGGCCAGGGCCGACGGCACCGGGTCCGTCGCACCAGTGCTCAGCGTGATCGCGGGCACCACCAGCCGCGCCAGGCCAATTCCGGCGAGCAGGCCCACGACCGCGGCCGGAACGCTGAGCGCGAACTGCTCCAGGCACAGCTGACCGGCCTGGGCTCGCTGCCCCACACCCAGCGCGGCCAGCACGGCGCTCTGCGTCCGCCGCGTGCGGAGGCTCGCCGCGACGCTGACCGAGAGTCCGAGCAGGCCGAGCAGCAACGCCGCCGCCCCGATCGCCAGCATGGCCTGCCGGGGCGCCTTCAGCAGCGGATTGTGCAGCAGGGCCGCCTGCTGGCGGGCGCGGTCGGCGACGGACAGCCCGGCCGGCAGGTGCGGTACCCGGCCGCCACGGGTGCGCAGCCACAAGGTGGTCACCGGCAAGGGCGCCCCCTGGTTGGCGACGAGCAGGTCGCTGACCGTCCCGAGATCGGCAATCAGCGCCCGGTTCTGCCCGAATACCGTCGGGAACCTGGCCACCGAGGCCACGATCCGGACCGGGACCGAGGATCCGCCGACCGGGACCGAGACGGTCGATCCGGTATGCAGTCGGCTGGCCGCCAGGTAACCGCTGGTGGCGACGGCGGGGACGATCCGGAACGGCGGCTGCGCCGTGATCGCGACCTGCCCGGTGATGCTCTGTGGAGCGAGGAGCTCGTTGTTCATGATCGATGCCGACGGATCGTGCCCGGTATTGAACGTGAGTTGCTGGCTTCCCCCGGCGGCGCCTTGCCAGCTCAGGATCCCGGGCCGCGCGCCGTCCGATGGCGGCGACGTCTCGAACACGCCCGGCGGCCCGGTCGGCACGCGCGGCGAGGATCCCGCGGCCTGCCACGCGGCCAGGGCGGCACCGTGGCTGAACGGTCGGCCGAACGGGCCGCTGGCCGTCCCGGCCACCGCGAGGGAGAAGATGCTGAGGTTGGCGGTGGGGGCCGCCAGCGGGCTGGCCGGGTGGTACGGCGGCAGGACATAGGTGAGGGAGAGGCTGAGCAGCCGCAGCGGGTAGCTGGCCTGCCGCGGGCCTGGCAGCGGGGCGACCAGGGCATGCCGCTGGCCGTCGGCGGGCAGCACCCCGGCGGGCAGCTGGTAGCTGACGCCGTCCGCATCCTGGACCGAGGCCGTGACGGTGGCTGAGCCAAGTCCCCTCCGCAGCGCCGCCGCGCTGGTGTTCGGGCCCGCCCCGAGCGACGCGAGGATCTGCAGCCGGTCTGGCAGGCCGGGGAGCGCCAGCCCCGTCGGCCGCCGCGGGATGATGCTCCGCCACAGCGAGCTCAGCGGAACCGGCGACAGGTCGGGGCGGAGCAGGATCGCTTGGCCCGCCGTGCCTGCGCCCACGGCGATCAGCTGGCCCCCGCTGCCGATGCTGGCGATGCTGGCCGGCGTCGCGGCGGTGACACCCGGCTCCCCGGTGATCGCCCTGGGGTCCAGCGGTATCCCGGCCGTGGCGTCCACCCGCACGTCCGAGCCCACCGCGAACGCGGCCTGGTCCGCAGCCGACTGCTGCCAGCTTCGCCACCCGGCCAGCGCCAGCGTGGCGGTGGCCGTCGCGACGACGACGAGCAGGACCGGTCCGGCCTGGCGGATCGGCCGCCTGCCGATCTGCCAGCTCACCATGGCGGCGGCCAGCCGCCTGCCGCGGTCGGTGGCCCCGTCGGCCAGCCTGGCCAGCAGCGGCAGCGTACGGAGCGGAACGAGCGCGACTCCGGCCAGCGCGAGCGCGGGAGCGACGGCGACCACGGGATCGATCCCGAATGACCCCGCCGCCGGACGCGCGACCGCCGAATACCCGCGCAGTTGCCACACTGCGAGCGCCGCGAGCGCCACCACGGCCAGATCGCCGCCCGCCCAGGCGACCCCCGCGAGCCGGGCCTGCCGCCCCTGGCGGATCCTGGCCGCATCAGGGGTCCCGGCGCGCAGCGCCGGCCAGGCCATCACCGCGACGCACAGCGCCACCATGGCCAGCGCCGACAGCCACGCCAGCGAGCTGATCCGGCTGGCCTGGTGGCTGTCCAGGCGCAGCTGGCCCGCGGTGGCCAGCACGCCGGTGAGGCGAACGCCGGCCAGCACGCCGACCGCGCTGGCCACGGCGCCGATGACCAGCGCCTCGGCCAGCACCGGCCGCAGCAGCTGCCACCTGGTGGCGCCGCGCGCCCGCAGCAACGCGGACTCCTCGTCGCGCAGACCGGCCAGCAGCCGCGCGGCCAGCACCAGGGCCGCCGCCGCGACGAGCAGCAGCTCCAGCGCGCCGATCGTGAACAGCGACCTGGCCAGCACGACGTTGCTGGCGATGCCGGCCAGGACCTGCGGCAGGCGGGTGGTCACCTGCAGCCCGGCCGGGAGGATCAAGGTGGTCAGCTTCGTCAGCACCTGGCTGGTGCGGCCGGCCAGCGCGCCGATGTTCTGCCGGGCCATGACCGGCGCCGGCGGAAGCACGAACCACGAGGCCTGGCGCGCGGTGACGCTGCTGCGGAACGCCGCGGGGCTCACCACCGCGGGGCCGAATGTGACGAGGGAACCCGGGGTGCCGACCCCTGGGATGAGGGTGGTGCCGACCCCTTGGAAGGTATTGGCGGCGAACCCCGAGAAGGGCACCTGGTCCAGCGCCCAGTACGGCGACGCCGGGTTCTTGAACCGGAACAGGCCGGTGACGCGCAGCCCGGCCGCGGCCGGGCCAGACCGGGTGGCGGCTTTCAGCACCGAGCCGGGCGTCACGTGCAGCCGGCTGGCCACGGCTACCGGCAGCGCCACCGGGAGCGGGCGGCCGGGATGCGGCGGGCCTGGCCATGTCCCGGCAGTCAGCGTCGTCTGGGCGCTGATCCCGGCCAGCGCCGCGACCTGGATCTGCCACACGACCGGGGGCGGAAGTCCCAGAACCGGGCTGGGCTCGGCGCGGACGGCCCGGGGCGGCGAGAGCGTGATCGGGTCCGCCCACAGCGCGCCTCCCATCTGGTAACCGATCCCCGGCCATGCCTTGCGCAGCGCGGCACGGATCTGGTGCGCGTCGGTGGCAGCCTGCCCGGCGCCGTCCACCACGCCGCTGAGCCCGATCACCCGGCCCTGCGGGGCGGCGAGGATGCTCTGCGCTCCGGGCGGAATGACCGCGGCGGCGAACGTCCATCCCGCGGCGGCCAGCCCGGTGGCGAGCAGGACCGTGACCGCGACGCAGGCCAGCAGCAGCCACGAGGATCTGGCCCGGCGGGTGAGGAAGGAGATTCCCAGACCAGGCACAGACCAGATCCGATCCGGTCCACGGCTGCCGTCATCAGGCTTGGGCATGGGTGGCTGCTTACCCATCGCTCGGCTGAATTGCGGCGTCCCCGGCCAGGGCCTGCTGCCCGGCAGCCTGTCCGGTCACGACGCAGCCATCCTCCAGCGAAATGACGTTGTCGGCCAGGTCGATGAGCGCCTCGTCGTGAGTGGCGACCAGGGCGGTGATTCCCTCGGAGCGCACCACGCTCAGCAGCAGCCCCATGATCTGCCGGCCGGTCTCCAGGTCGAGCTGGCTGGTTGGCTCGTCAGCGATCAGCAGGCCTGGCCGGCCAGCGCGCGGGCGATGGCGACCCGCTGCTGCTGGCCCCCGGAGAGCTCGCCCGGCCGGTGCGCAGCATGGCTGGACAAGCCGGTCAGCGCCAGCATGGCCGCGATCCGCTCCCGGCGATCGCTGGGCCGCATGCCCGCGATGCGCAGCGGAATCCCAACGTTTTCGGCTGCGGACAGCATGGGAATGAGCCCGAAGGACTGGAAAATGAAGGCGACCGTGTCCCGCCGCAACGCCAGCCGCTCCCGCTCGGCCATCCGGCTCACCTCGCGGCCATCCACCCACACCTGGCCTGCCGTCGGGCTGTCCAGGCCGCCGATGATGTTCAGCAGCGTGGTCTTGCCGGAGCCGGATCGCCCGCGCAAGGCTGTGAGCTGACCCCGGCCTACCGCGAAGGACACCCCCCGCAGGGCGTGCACGGCCGTATGCCCGCTGCCAAAGGTCTTGGAAATACCATCTGCCGCCACCATGACCTGCGGCGGCTGGACACCATCGCATGCGCCGGGCGCAGCGGCGAACGCGGCGTTGTCTTGGCTCACACCCGTTAACCCGTCAATGACCCGAAACGCTTACCTCGGCCCGGAAAGAGTTTGCGCGCTGCGAGTGTCGGCGGGCGAATCATCCGTGTCCAGCTGACGGGGGCCGGTCCAAGCGGGCTAGAGCAGGCGGCAGTTGGCCGTTACTGCAGGTATGGGAGTCGGTGTAGATGACGCTGACGAAGACGGCGTGGCCGAGGTTGTAGTTGCCGATGAACAGCTCGGTCCCGGAGGGCATCGCCGCGGGGTCGAGCACCATCGTGATGGGGTCAACGAATGGGGCCAGCTGACTGGGCTTGACTGGCCAGTTCCCGGTCTGGAGGAAGTCCGGGACACCGCGCGGGATGGACAGTACCCGGCGGCCGGCCGGGGCGGGTACCGCAGGGTTGGACGAGCAGTAAGTGTCGGACTTGGCCAGCGCCGGGATGTGGTGTTGCGCGAGTGCCCGCTGCAGCGCGGCCGGGTCGAACACCTGACTCACCTTCAGCCCGACGGTGCCGTTGACGTAGCTGGTGAGGGTGAAGGCCGCGCTCCCGGCCGAGCCGGTGCCACCGGCGGGGGCGACACCGAAAACGCCGGCCAGGCCGAGCGCCAGCGCAATGAGCGCGGCGGCACCGGTACCGCCGAGGCCCGCGAAACTTGCGAGCCGCCGCCGCCGGTACACGCGGCCCCGGTCGGTGATCGCGGCCAGCGGTGGCCGCTCGGGCACGGTCACTTCAGACAGGGAATCGACCAGCTCCGCGGTCAGGGCGCTCTCGTGCGGGTGCTCGTCGTTCATCGTCCGGTCTCCGTGGTCATGGCGGGGACGAGGTCGCCGCGCAGGGCTGTCATGGCCCGCGATAGGTGAGCCCGGACCGTTCCCGGCGCGATGCCGAGCTGGCGGGCGGTCGTGTCGATGTCCAGGTCGAGGAAGACACGCAGCACGATCACCTCCCGCTGGCGGGCCGGCAGGCAGCGCAACGCGGTGAGCACGGCCGTGTCCAGGCCGGTTCCCGCGCTGTCGGCCGCCGCGATGTCCTGACTGGTCAGCGCCGTTTCCTTGCTGCGCCGATGCCACGTGGACGCCCCTGCGTTCAGCGCGGTGCGGACCACCCACGCCCGGGGCGCTGGATGATGGCTGACCTTGTGCCAGGACGCCCACGCCCGGGCGAACGCCTCCGCGACCTG
Source organism: uncultured Actinomycetes bacterium (assembly GCA_963717125.1). Lineage (GTDB taxonomy): Bacteria > Actinomycetota > Actinomycetes > Streptosporangiales > Streptosporangiaceae > RYN-230. The sequence continues at coordinate 181,599 of CAVQVG010000013.1, read as the reverse complement.
GTCCTCGGCCAGCGTCATGCTGCCGGTGCTGGCGGCCACCGCCCGCAGGCAGGGCTCCCAGCTGGCCGCGAAGAACTCAGCGAACTCGGCGTTGCCTTGGCTCACACTCATTAACCCACCAATGACCAGAAACGCTTACCTCGGCCCCAGCACGATTTTGCACCCCCAGGTGAGTCCGCCGATCGGCAGGGTTACGACCAGGACGTCCCATTCCAGTGTGTGATCAGCGTGGCGGCATAGTCGGTCGTGCCGACAGCCCAGGCAGCGCGGCCGCCGACGACCGCAACATCCCACAGATCGTTCAGGTAGCCGCTCGGTGGGTTGGGGCTGGGCACCACGGTCCACCTGCAGCCGTTCCAGTGCTCGATGATGGTCCTGCACTGGGGGGTGCAACTACCAGAGCTGTCACTGCTCTGGCCGACCGCCCAGGCGTTGCGGGATGAACTGGCGGCCACTCCCAGCAAGTACCCGGTTGGTGCGTGGGCGGCGACCCGCCGCCAGGTGCTGCCATTCCAGTGCAGAATGACCCCGTGGTGGGGGCCGGCGGTGGTGGTGCCGACGGCCCAGGCGTTGCTGGCCGAGGTGGCAGTGACCGCGTTGAGCTGGAGGTGGGCGCCGACCGAGGCTGACAGGGGCACCACGTTCCAGGACTTGCCGTCCCAGCGCTCGATCAGCGCAGTGAAGCCAGTGCCGGTTCCGGTGCCGGTCCAGCCGACCGCCCAGGCGTCGCTGGGTGAAACGACGGTCACGCGCGTGAGGCCGCCGGCCGGTGCGGGCGTTGGGCTGGGCACCACGTTCCAGGACTTGCCGTCCCAGTGCTCGATCAAGGTCTTGTCCGTCGGGCCGGTGCCGTCCCCGGGCCCGCCGCCGATCAGGCCGACGGCCCAGGCGTCGCTGGCCGACGCGGCGGCTACGCCGTTGAAAAACCCACCCGCTGCCGGGTTCGGGCTGGGCTGGCGAGTCCAGGTGCCGCCGTCCCAGTGGTAGATCAGGGTCCCGGGGGAGAACCAGTCGGTGCCGCCGACCGCCCAGGCATTGCTGGCCGAGGTGGGGGCCACGCCTTCGAGGAAACCGGGGTGAGACGAACTGGACCAGGCGGCGCCGTTCCAGTGCATGATCAGCGAGCCACCCGGGTCTAGGCCGACGGCCCAGACATCGTGGGCGGACACGGCGGCCGTGCCGTACAGCCGGCCGCTGACGGCCGCCGACGCCGGGGACGGCGTTCCATCCGGGGCCGCACCGGCCGCTGTGGCTGGAGCGACCACGCTCAGCGCGATGCCCGCTGCGGCCGCGGCGCACGCATGCCGGAAATGCCTCCGCATGAAAGTCATTCATTTCCCCCTGTAGCTGGTGAAGCCGGGGCCAGTAGCCTGGCTCGGCTAAAATGGCTGTCTGCGTTGGGTGTCGAATGTGCTGCGCCAGGGCATTCCCAGTGTCTTTCCGACCTGTTCCAGGCACCTTCGTCTTTGCTCTTACCGTACTTGGTATTTACGTTCCCGCCTGCCTACTTAACGCCAGCTCAGCGGGCAGGCTATGACTGCGCAGCGAAACCAAGCAGGCAGTAACTGGAGAGGACACGTGGATACAGCACCGGTACCTGGCGGCCAATCGCCAGTGGCGCGAATTTTTGCCCCTATGAGGGCAAAAATTCGCGCCACTGATTGTTGGCTGCTTGAACCCGGCCGCCTGCAACGCGCGAAGCACTTCACCGCACGACCAGGACGTACGACCCGGTCGGGGCGCTGGCCGCGGAACTACATCCTGGGCGGCTCGGTGTAGCGGCGCTGCTCGGTCACCTCGGTGGAAGCCTGCTGGCGTCGCCGCAGGAACATCATGCCGATGGCCACGCACAGGCCGGCCACCCCGCCGATCATCAGGATCACCCCGATGACCTGCAAGTTGACGTTCTTCGGAGTCCAGGTGACGGCGAAGCGGAGGATCGCGCCGATGATGATCAGAGCAATGCTTCCGCCAATGGTCACTGACGGTCTCCTTTCGGCTCACGCCCGCAGCCTTTGAGCCTAGGTCCAGCTTCCCGCTCAGGTCCAGCTTTCGGCTCAGGCCCCGCAGCCCTTCGGCTGAGCCCGACGGCCGTCCGGCGCACGCCCCGCACCACATGCCGCGCGGCGCACACGCCGCGCGGCTCGCGCGTCGCGGCACACGCCGCCCGGTTGGTGGCTTATGCCTTGATGGACTATGACCGGCCGGGCCGCCGGCTGCCTCACCCGCGGCGGGTGAGTCGGCCGGCATCACCCGCCCCGGCCCACACCGGTCCCTCGTGACCAGTGAATGCCCACGTCCAGGACGTCAGTAATCGCCCAAATCCTCGGCCTGGGCGGAATTCCGGCCCGCTCCGGGCCCAGCTGGTCCGGCCAGCTTTCACCCGGTCCGGGGGAGGCGCCGACCCCGCTGGCTCAGCGACGGTGAACACGCCTGCCGCCGAGGGGCACCCGCAACCGGGGGGCACAGGTGCCCACGGCGGCAGGCTTGCCAGCGTCCCGGCGCAGGAGGTGGACCGAGGTGTCCGAGGTCAGCGGTAACACACCGGACGGAATGACCCCGGCTGCCACCGGCCTCACCGGGGACGAGCGGGCCGAACTCGACCGGCTCCGCGCGGAGCTCGCCGACCTGCGGAAGCCGGCCGGAGCCGGTGGCGCCGCCACGGCGCCACCGGGTCAGCTGGCGCACCCCGGTGGCCACGGTGCTCATCGTGCTCGGCTGCATCCTGGCCCCGATCTCGGTGATCGGGATCTGGACCGCCAACCAGGTCTCCAACACCAACCGGTACGTGGAGAACGTGAGCCCGCTGATCCACGAGCCTGCCATCCAGGCGGCGCTGACGGACAAGATCAGCGCTCAGATCGATGCGCACCTGCCCATCCAGACGCTCACCAATCAGGCGGCGGCCACCCTGACCAGCAAGGGCTTCACCCGGGTCGGCACGTTGCTGCACTCGTTCTCCGGCTCGCTGGCCAGCGCGGTACAGGGCTTCATCCACACCCAGGTGGCCAAGATTGTCAAAAGCCAGCAGGTGGCCAACCTGTGGGTGGAGCTGAACCGGAGGGTGCATGCCCAGCTGGTGAATGCGCTGTCCGGCCAAGGTGGTAGCCATGCGGCCATCACCACCAGCAACGGCAAGGTCGTGCTGAACCTCGGCCCGTTCATCGACGTGGTCAAGACGAAGCTGGCCGCCAAAGGCCTCAGCATTGTCAGCTCCATCCCGGCGATCAATCCGCAGTTTGCCCTGTTCAACGACAAGTACCTGGTCCAGGCGCAGTCCGGGTACCGGCTGCTCAACGACCTGAAGATCGTCCTGCCGATCGTCACGCTGCTGCTCCTCGGCGCCGGGATCTACCTGGCCCGCGGCCACCGGCGGGCCACCGTCGGCGCCGGGCTCGGTTTGGCCGCGTCCATGCTGGTGCTCGGCATCGTGCTGGCCATCGCGCGGACCGTCTACCTGAACAGCGTGCCGAGTACCGTGCTGCCGAGCGACGCGGCGGCCGTGTTGTACGACACCCTGGTCCGGTTCATCAAGGACGGGCTGCGAATCCTGCTCGTCGTAGGCCTGATCGTGGCCATCGGCGCTTTCTTCACCGGGCCGTCGGTCACCGCCGTCCGTACCCGGCGCGGGCTGAGCCACGGACTGGGCTGGCTACGGACCAGCGGCGAACGGGCCGGGCTGCGCACCGGGCCGGTCGGCTCGTGGACGTACCAGCACCGCACCGCGCTGCGGATCAGCGCGGTGGCCCTGTTCGCCCTGATCTTCGTGTTCCTGGCCACCCCGAGCGCGGTCTCGGCCATCGTCCTGGCCGTCCTGCTGCTCGTGGTGCTCGGCCTGATCGAGCTGATCGGGCGTCCGCCCGTGCCCGGGCCAGGGCCGCCAGACGGCCGCGCACGGCGGCAGCTAGCCCAATGCTGGCTGAAGCGGCCGGCTTGGCGCTGCTCGCGGCGATCTCCCCGACGGCGCTGCTGGTGGCCGCGGTTTACCTCGGTACGGCCCGGCCCCGGCAGACCCTGGTGTTTTACCTGATCGGGGCGCTGGTGATGAGCGCCGTGATGGGCGCCGTCGCGCTGGTCCTGCTGCGGACCGGTGGCTTCAGCCTGCCGCACCACCGGACGCCGCGTTACCTGCTGCGGCTGATCCTGGGCATCCTGCTGCTGCTCGGCGGGCTGGTCCTGGCCCGGCGCAAGCGCAAGCCACCCGATCCGGACAAGCCGCAGACCGGGCTGACCGCCCGGCTGATCGCCAACCCAGCGCCCTACACCGCGTTCCTGGCCGGCATCCTGATCTTCGCCCCCGGCGTGACCTTCCTCGCCGCGATCCAGGTGGTGGCGACGTCACAGGCCAGCCTGGAGGCGACCGTCACGGCGCTATCGCTGATCGTGGTCATCAACGTCTCGCTGGTCTGGCTGCCGCTGATCGGCTACCTGGTCGCACCCGGGCCGACCACCCGCCGGCTGGTGGGGTTCAACACCTGGCTGCGCCGGAACGGCCGGCTGATCCTGGCCGCGGCCATGATCGCGGCCGGGCTCATCGTGGCCATCGACGGGCTCACCGGTGTGATCTCGAAGTGAAGACTACGGCCGGGCGCCCCGGCGGCGCCCAGGCTCCGGGCCGGGTTGGTGCGCGGCCGAACGCCGCCGGGCCGTGCCTGGCGGCCGGAGCCCGATCAGCCCGGACGCGCTGGCCCGCCGGGTGCTGGCCCGCCGCGCCCCGGCTGGCCCGCTCCGGGCCGCGCCGGACGCCCGGCCGGCCGGACCGCCAGACGCCTCACCGCCTGAACCGCTGGACGCCCCGCCAGACGCCCTAGCCGCGCCGCGGAATCCCGCGACCAGCCGGGCGACGAGGGTGGCCAGGAAGATCTGGCCGGTGATCGCCTCGATCACCGCGAACGCCTGCCCGCCGCTGGCCGCCGCGGTGAAATCGCCGTAGCCGAGCGTGGTCAGCGTGACGAAGCTGAAGTACTGGAAGGTCTGGGTATCACCGAGCCGGTCGTTCGCGAAGAACGTGTCCCCGCCGAAGTGGAACATGGCCGCGTACACCGCGGCGAACATCAGGCCCAGGATCAGGTACGCGCTGATGGCTCCGTAGATGCTCTGCAGGGTGATATCGGGCCGGTCCAGCACCCGGCGCACGATGAGCACCGCGGACAGCAGCAGGATCAGCGCGGTCCATACATTCGCAACGCCCGCACCGGGGCCCTTGCTGTCCACCAACTCGAGCACGGCCGCCAGCACGGAACCAGCCAGGACGACGATGGTGGCGATCCGGATAGCCCTGGGCCCCAACTGGCCGCTCCGCAGCGAGATCAGCACCACCGCCAGGAACAGCAGTACCTGGAACGTGCTGATCAGGACGCCCTTGGTGAACGCCGACAGCAGGTAGGTGAAGACCAGGATGAGCAGCAGCACGCCAGTCCGCTCCAGGCGGCGCGGCCGGGGCCCGGCCAACGCAGCGCGCGGATCGGGCCGGGTCGTCATGGCGTAAGCCTAGGGCCGGGCTGATCAGCTTCCGCTTCACCCGCCCGGGGTGGCCTGCAGCCGTCCCGGGCGGGTGCGGGTCAGCTGGACTGCTGGCCGTGCAGCGCTTCCTGGAGTTCCTGCTCGCCTTCCTTGGACAGCGAAGACTTGAGCACCGTGCCGCCGAACCGGCTGAGCGCCTCGGTCGCCTTGTCCGGGGTCACCTTCTCGACCATCAGGAACAGCGCCGACGTACCCGGCTTGAGCATGCCGCGCACCTGCTCCTGGAACTCGCGGTCGATGCCCGACTTGGTGATCTTGCCCATCAGTGCGCCCATGCCAGCGCCGATGGCCAGGCCGAAGAACGGGATGAAGAACAGCAGCCCGAACAGCAGCCCCCAGAACATCCCCCAGGTCGCCCCGGCGCCCACCGGATGATGGCTGGTGTGTACGTGGAACTTGCCCTCCTCGTCGCGGACGATGACCGCGATCGCATCGGGCTCGATGATGAGATCCCGGGCCAGCCGGCGCGCCTCGTCCGCCGCCATCTCGGCCGTGGTCTCATCGGGGTAACCAATGGCAATAAGGTCAGCCATGATGTCCTTCCCTCTGCGGAGTGATCTGCGGAGACAGTCCACCGCCAGGCGCGGCCGGGCCGCCCCACCCGCAGCGGGTGAAGAGGGCGGGCACTAAGAGGCTGATGTGCTCGGCTTCGATTTCCAGCGCGGTCTTGATCCGGCCGACGACCAGCCCCGGCCCGGGCAGCGCCGCGTAGGTGGCCAGCACCGCGCTGCGGAAGCTCGGGTGGATGGCGTCCCGGCCGAGCTGCTGGGTGATGTCGGCGTCGGCCAGGCCCTCGATCAGCCCGCGGGCGCTGGCGGCCAGCCGCAGCCGGGTGCCGATGGCGGTCAGCCGCTGGTGCACCGACAAGATGGCGGCGCACGCTTCGTCGTCCAGGCTGGTGACCGGGCCGAGGTCGAGCACCACGGTGCCCACCGGGCAGCCGCAGTGCAGCACCCGGCGGACGATCGCGTCCGCCACCCTGCTGCCCCGGCCGCCCTCCAGCGAGCTGGTCACGGCCAGGCAGGCGAGCTGCGACCGCGGCGGCCGCGCGGCGGCCCGGGACTTGATCCGGCCGGAGATGACCGCCGAGGCACGCGCCGCCCGCTGGCCGAGCCCGCGGCCCGCTGCCTCCGGCGCGAGCAGCGGCATGATGTGCGGACGGCTCATCTCAGCGGGCCTCCCGGACCGGTGTCGGCTACCAGCGCCCGCCAGCCCGGATCCGTGCTGGCTTCGGGTGGCTGCCATTCAGCCTCGCCGGGCGCGAGCCGCCACGCATCACCCAGACCGGGCGAATACGCGCCGGTTAATCCATACTCAACGCCCTCGCCGTGTTGATCAGTTCGATGTGCGCGGCCGCCAGCGGATGATTGCCCGCGAACCGTCTGCGCAGCGGATCGTAGCCCTCGGCCAGCAGCCCGACGTCGTTACGCAGGTCGAGCACGGCCGTGAACACCTGCCGGGCCTGGTCGGGCCGCCCGGCCGCGGCCAGGCAGCGGGCCAGCCAGCACGAGCCGGGCAGGTAGCCCAGCGCACCCGCCGGGAGCCCGTCGGCGTCGGCTGCGCATTGGGCCTGGTAGCGCAGCAGCACACCACTGTCGTCCAGGTCCCGGCCGATGGCCTCGATGGTGCCGGCCAGCCGCGGGTCGTCGGCCGGCAGGAAGCCGAGCAGCGCCAGCTGGAGCAGCGCGGCGTCCACCGGCGTGGCGCCGTACCGTTGGGTGAAGCTGCTCCGCTCCCGGTCGAAGCCCCGGTCCAGCACGTCCGCGTGGACCAGAGCGCGGAGCCGGCGCCAGCGGCTGGCCGGGTCCGGGTCGCCGAACCGGTCGATCATCGTCACCGCCGCGTCCGCGGCCGCCCAGACCATGGCCTTGCTGTGCACGAAGTGCCGGGGCGGCGCGCGCATCTCCCACAGGCCCGCGTCGGGCTGCTGCCAGCGCGACTCCAGGAAGGGCAGCAGGTCGGCCGGTTCGCCGGGGCCGGGGATGCCGGGCCGCCCGGCCGCCCGCCCGGCCAGCCGGGCGCGCAGCACGTAGCCGAACGTGCCGAGCTCGGTCCGGGCCGCCGCGGCGTTGCCGATCCGCACCGGCCGGGCGCCCTCGTAGCCGGGCAGCCAGCCCGCCTCCATTTCCGGGATGCGCCGCTCCCCGGCCACCCGGTACACCGGCTGCGCCTGGGCCGCCGGGCCGGCCACCGCGTGCCCGATCCAGCTGAGCAGCCGGCTGGCTTCGCGGTCGGCCCCGGCGGCCAGGAACGCGTCCAGCGCGGCGGCCGCATCGCGGATCCAGCAGTACCGGTAGTCCCAGTTGCGCACGCCGGAGGGTTGCTGCGGCAGCGACGTGGTGGGCGCGGACACCAGGCCGCCGGTGGGCTCGTAGCTGAGCGCCTTGATGGTGATCAGCGAGCGGATCACCGCGTCCCGCCACTCGCCGCCGCCGCGCAGGCCGGCCACCCAGGCCTGCCACCAGCGCGCGGTCTGCGCGGCCAGCGCGCTGGCCGCGGGCCGGTCCGGGGCGGGCCGGTGCGCCGGGCGCCAGACGGCGGCCATCGGCACCTCGTCGCCCTCCGCGACGCTGAACCGCGCCTGCGCCGTGCCGCCGTCGAGGGCCACCGGCACGGGGCTGAACAGCCAGAGCGTGTGCGCGCCGCCGGTGAGCTGGGTGGCGCCGCCGCGGCGCCGCACCCGGGGCGTGGTCAGCCCGTACTCGAACCGCGGAGCCAGCGTCATCCGCATGTCGACCCGGCCGGTCACCCCTTCGACCAGCCGGATCAGCACCGGGTCAGCGCCGCGCACCGGCATGCAGTCGGCCACCCGGACGGTGCCCGAGGCGGTGCTGAACTCGGTCTCCAGCACCAGGGTGCCGGGCCGGTACCGGCGTCGCACCCGGCTGACGCGGCTGGCCGGGGCGATCTGCCAGTGGCCGTTCCGCTCGTCGCCGAGCAGCGCGGCGAAGCAGGCTTCGGAGTCGAACCGGGGCAGGCACAGCCAGTCGATGGAGCCGTCCCGGCTGACCAGTGCGGCCGTGTGCAAGTCACCGACCAGTGCGTACTCTTCGATCGGCCGGGACATGCGCACGCCTCCGGTGTCAGGTGGCGAAGGCTGTTCGCGCCAGGCTGGCTGGCCCACCGCCGATCGTCGTCATCCCCCAAGGGTGACGCGCGGGCTGCCGGGGAAGGTGAGGGTAGGGGCGAAGCGGACGCCGGCCCTGCCCGGGATATGCCCGCGAGGGAGGTAGGAAGCTGATGACACAGCCAGACAAGCCAGACAAGCCAGACAAGCCAGCCACGGCGGCGAAGAAGACCGGATCGGCGCGCCAGGGCACGAGGAGCACCGCGAGCCGCAGCGGCGGCGCAACCGGCCGCAGCACCGCGGGCCGCAGCAGCACGGCGAGTCGCGGCACGACGGCCAGCCGCGGCACCGCGGACAAGAGTGATACCGCGGACAAGAGCGGCACCGCGGCTGCGAGCCGCGGCCGCAGCACCGCCAACCCCAGCAGCACGGCGAGCCGGGGCACGGCGGCCAGCCGCAGCAGTACCGCGAGCGGGAGCACGACCGCGGCCCGCGGCACCACCGCCAGCCGGACCACCACCCCAAGCCGCCGCACCACCGCCGGCCAGTACCACCGCGAGCCGGGCCAGCACCAGCACGCCGCCCAGTACCACCGCGAGCCGGGCCAGCACCAGCACCAGGTCCAGCACCAGCACTAGGTCCAGAACGTCCCGGACGACGCCGGTCAAGCCCGCCGCTACCAGTACGTCGGCCGGCAACGGGTCCGCGGCCGCCACCAGGGCGCCGAGCGGCGTGCCGGCCGGGGCGGTCAAGGCCGTGGTCTTCGCCCGCAGCGCCGCGACCGGCCTGGAGAAGCCGCCGCGCCGGCTGAGCCCGGACGAGCGCCGGGTTCGCGGCAAGGCCGCCCGGGCCGAGGTGCCGCGGGAAAGCCATGCCACCTGGTCGCCGCCGGCCGACCGGGCCGACCCGGTGGCCCTGCTGGAGGAGCAGGGCAAGGCCCGGGTCCCCGACCTGGTCCCGGTCCGGTACGGCCGGATGATGGAGACCCCGTTCACCTACTACCGCGGCGCGGCGCTGCCGATGGCCAGCGACCTGGCGCACACCCCGTCCACCGGGCTCATCGTGCAGGCCTGCGGGGACGCGCACCTGTCCAACTTCGGGATCTTCGGCTCGGCCGAGCGCAAGCTCGTGTTCGACGTCAACGACTTCGACGAGACGCTGCCCGCCCCGTGGGAATGGGACGTCAAGCGGCTGGCCGCCAGCCTGGAGGTGGCCGCCCGGGAGAGCAACTTCAGCGCCAAGGACCGGAAGAAGATCCAGCTGGCCACGGCGGCCCGGTACCGGACGGCGATGCGGCAGTTCGCTGGCCTGGGCAACCTCGACGTCTGGTACGCGATGGTGGACGTCGACGAGCTGAGCAGTCAGTTCGGCGGACTGCTGAAGCAGAACCAGCGCAAGGCGCTGGACAAGGGGATGGCCAAGGCACGGACCCGGGACAGCATGCAGGAGCTGCGCAAGCTGACCCGGATGGAGGACGGGCGGCCACGGATCGTGCCCGACCCGCCGGTCATCGTGCCGCTCCGCGATCTGCTCGGTGAGCAGCATTCAGGGCCTGGACCTCGAGGCGCTGCTGCGCGGCCTCATCGGTCGAGTACCGGCGGATCGCTCCAGCCGGACCGCCGGGTCCTGCTCGAGCAGTTCGACGTTCGCCGACATGGCCCGCAAGGTGGTCGGGGTGGGCAGCGTCGGGACCCGCTGCTGGATCGTCCTGATGACTCGGCCGGGACGACGCCGACCCGCTCTTCCTTCAGGTCAAGGAGGCAGAGGACTCGGTGCTCTGTGCCTACGCCGGGGCCAGCAAGTACGACAACCAGGGCGAGCGGGTGGTGAACGGGCAGCGCCTGATGCAGGCCATCCAGCGACATCTTCCTCGGCTGGCAGCGGACCCCGTCGGGCTGGACGAGGACGGGCGCAGACTTCTATGTCCGGCAGCTCCGGGACTGGAAGTTCTCGCTCGATATCGGGGTGATGGTCCCGCGCGGCCTGCGGCTGTACGGCGAGGTGTGCGGGTACACCCTGGCCCGGGCGCACGCCCGGTCCGGCGACGAGATCGCGATCGCCTCCTACCTGGGCAACTCGGTGGCGTTCGACAACGCGATCGCGGAGTTCGCGGTCGCCTACGCGGACCAGAACGAGCGCGACTTCCAGGCGTTCACCGGCGCGATCGCGTCCGGGCGGCTGGCCGCGGAGCGCGGCGTGTAGCCGGCCCGGCGGCAGGGTAACGGGAGCCCAGCTTGCTGCATGTGCGAGTGGTAAGCCCGGCCGAGCTGACCGGGCGGGTGGTGACCGAGCTCAGCGAGCACCCCGGCGTGCGCAACCTGGTGGTGCTCGTCGGCGCGGCGCAGCGCCCGGACGGCGACGCGATCCAGTTCGATTTGCTGAACGCCAGTGCCAACCCGGTGCTGCACCAGCTGCGGCGTCTCGACCTGGACAGCGTGGGCTCGGTCACCGTCGGCGACGTGAACGTCGTGCTGGACGGGCCGCCCAGCCCGGCCGACGAGCGGCGGTATGCGCGGCATGAGCGGGTGCCGGTGTGGGAGATGGTCGAGGGCACGATCCGGGCCAACGCCAGCTACCCGCCCAGCTTCTACCTGCTGCTGGTCATCGCCGGGCTGATCGCCGCGGTGGGCATCCTGACCAACTCGCAGATCCTGATCGTCGGGGCCATGGTGGTCGGCCCGGAGTACTTCGCGATCATCGCGTGCGGCGCTGGGCCTGACCGACCATGGCCGGCGGCAGGCGGGACTGGACCGCGGTCCGGGTCTCGCTCGCGGCGCTGTGCTACGGCTTCCTGGCCGCGATCGCGGTGACTCTCCTGTTCGGTCTGGCTGTCCGGGGCGCCGGCGCAGGTGCCTGCCTCCTACTCCCACGGCGTCCGGCCGGTGGCGGAACTGATCAACTCGCCGAACATCTATTCGGTCATCGTCGCGGTGCTGGCCGGCCTGGTCGGCGTGGTGTCGCTGACCGAGTCCCGGGCCAACGCGCTGATCGGCGTGTTCATCTCGGTCACCACGATCCCGGCGGCCGCGTCCATCGGGCTGTCGCTCGCGTTCGCGAACTGGCACGATGCGCGGGGCTCGGTGGCGCAGTTGCTGCTGAACGTCGTCCTGCTGATCGTGGTGGGCGCGGCCGGGCTGAGCGCCCAGCGGTTCATCTGGAGCCGGCTGGGTCCGGCCGGGGGTCACAGGATCGCGATCGGATTGACCGGGGAGCCGGTGCCCGCGTACAGCCGCAGCGGGGCGACGACGCACAGGAATGACCAGCGGCCGGCCTGCTCGCACGCGGGCACCAGCTCGCCGAAGTCCAGGTAGTCGAGCAGGTGCACGCCCAGCGCGTTGATAGCCAGCACGTGCACCGGGAAGTCCACCTGGTCGGCCGCGTCGCCCGCGCTGTCGTTGTTGCTGTCGCTGCCGAGCACCGCCACCTGCCGGTCGGCGACGAACTCCATCGCGGCCGGGTGCAGCCCAGCGCGCTGGCTGGCCGCGTCCCACGGGCCGAGCTCGCTGCGCCGCCGCCGGTGCCCGACCTCGACGAACAGCAGGTCACCGCGGCCCACCCGGACCTGCTGGGCGCGCTCGGCCGCCACCAGGTCGTCCGCGGTCACGTGGTCGCCGGGCTCCAGCCAGGGCACCCCGCGCAGCCGGGGGATGTCCAGCAGCACGCCGCGCCCGGTGATGCCGTCCTTGGCCACCTCGACGGACAGTTCCAGCGCCCCGTCCGCGGTGACGGTGCCGGCCGGCACCCCGTTGTACAGGTGGCCGTCGTACATGACGTGGCACAGCGCGTCCAGGTGGGTGTCCGCGTTGCCGTGCACGTTCATCTCCAGCCGGTCGGTGGCGAAGGCCAGCCCGGTCGGCGCCGCGTCCTGCCCCGTCCCGGTCATCAGGTGCAGGGCCGGATCCGGGTTGTCCGGGGTGACCTTAGTGATCACCGGGGCGGCCAGGCTCACCGCGCGGCCCAGCCGGACCTCGGCGGCCGCGGCGCGCACCTCGGCCGGGGTGATGTAGTTGAGCGCGCCCCGCCGGTCCTCCGGCGGCCAGGGCAGCTGCCCGCGCAGCCGGTCATACAGCTCCCGGAAGCTGGCCTCGGTCATGGCTGCGGTAGATCTAGAGTGCATCGACACCTCCACGGAAAGAGGCCCGATGGCCCCGGAACGGCTGGTAGCCGTGAGCTACCCGGTTGACGGCGAACTCACCGCAGTGAACACCGACGTGCTCGGCGACAGCGCCACGGTGCGCTACCTCGCCGGGCTCGGCGCGGAAGCGCAACTGGCCGAGCTGCGCCAGGCCAGCGCGCTGATCGGCTGGCAGCTCGGCCGCGAGCTGCCAGCCGGCGCGCTGGCCAGCGCGCCCGAGCTGGGCTTGATCCAGCTGCTGTCGGCCGGGCTGGACAGCGTGGACTTCTCGGCCATCCCGGCCAGCGTCACCGTGGCCGGCAACGTCGGCGCGTACGCGGCGCCGATCGCCGAGCACGTGCTGGCCATGACGCTCAGCCTGGCCAAGCACCTGCAGGCCGAGCACGCGGCGCTGGCCCGCGGCCAGTTCGACCGCCCGGCGCCTTCCCGCACCCTGCGCGGCGCGGTCTGCGCGATCCTCGGCTTCGGCGGGATCGGCCAGGCCACCGCGCAGCTGATGCGCGCGCTCGGCGCCCGCGTCTACGCGGTGAACAGCTCCGGCCGGACCACGGAGCCGGTCGACTGGGCCGGCACGCTGGACGACCTGGACCAGGTGCTGGCCGCGGCGGATGTGCTGGTCATCGCGCTGCCGCTGACCACCGGCACCCGGGGGCTGATCGGCGCCAGGGAACTGGCCCTGATGAAGCCGGATGCCACCCTGGTCAACGTCGCCCGCGGCGCCATCGTGTCCGAGCAGGCGCTGTACGAGCACCTGGCGGCCAACCCGCGATTCTCCGCGGCTCTCGACGCCTGGTGGGACGAGCCGCGCGGCGGGGGGAAGTTCCATACCAACTACCCCTTCTTCGAGCTGCCCAACGTGCTGGGCTCGCCGCACAACTCGGGGGACGTGCCCGGCATCGAGGAGTTCGCCGCGCGCCGGGCGGCGGAGAACGTGCGCCGGTTCCTGCGCGGCGAGCCGGTCACCGGGGTGGCCCGCCGGGCCGACTACGCCGGCTTCCGCTGAGGATCCGGGGCCGGCCCGCCCGCCGCGTACACGTCGGCCATCCGGCCCACCTCCCCGCTGGTCAGCGTGCGCTCCCGGCGCAGGTCCCGGGTGAACGCGAACCACCAGGACAGCACGGCGCCGAACCGGTTGCGGAACCCGGTCATGAAGCCGACGTGGATGAACAGCCAGCCCCACCAGCCGATGAACCCGGACAGGCGTAGCTTCCCGACGGACATCACCGCGGAGCCGCGGGAGATGTAGGCGGCCGAGCCGAGGTCGTAGTAGCGGAACGGCTTGGTCAGCGGCCGGCCGGCCAGCGCGCGCTTGATCCGCCGCGCCGCGTACAGCCCGGACTGCATGGCCACCTCGGCCACCCCGGGCAGCCCCTGCAGGCTCATCATGTCGCCCGCCACGGTGATCTCCGGGTGCCCGGGGATGGTCAGATCCGGGCCGACCATGATCCGCCCGCACCGGTCCCGGCTCGCCCCGGTCGCCGCGGCCACCACGCCCGCTAGCGGCGGCGCCTCCACCCCGGCGGTCCACAGCACGGTGCCCGCTTCGTACCGGGTCGGGTGGCCGGCGGAGTCGCGGACCTCCACCCCGCCCGCGTCCACCTTCGTCACCATGGACTCCATGTGCAGCTCGACGCCCAGCTTGCGCAGCGCGGCCGCGGCCACGGCGGACAGTTTGGGGCCGAACGAGGCCAGCGGGGCCTGGCCGCCGTCCAGCAGCAGCACCCGCGCGTCCTGCGGGGCGATGTGCCGGTACTCGGCGCGCAGCGTCTTGGTCGCCACCTCGCGGATCTGGCCGGCCAGCTCCACCCCGGTCGGGCAGGCGCCGACCAGGACGAACGTGAGCCAGTGCGTGCTCTCGGCCGGGCTGGTGGCGCTCTCCGCCATCTCGAACGCGCCGAACACCCGGCGCCGGATGGTGAGCGCGTCCTCGATCGTCTTCATCCCGGGCGCCAGCACGGCGAACTCGTCGTGCCCGAAGTAGGACTGCCGCACCCCGGCGCCCAGGATCAGGTCGTCGTAGCCGAACTCGACGACCTGACCCAAGGGCCGCCGGGCCTGCACCGTGCGCGCCGCGGTGTCGATGCCGGTGACCTCGGCCAGCACGCACTCCGCGTTGCCGTGCCGCTTCAGGATCTCGCGCAGCGGCGCGGCGATCTTCCCCTCGGACAGGATCCCGGTGGCGCACTGGTACAGCAGCGGCTGGAACAGGTGGTGCTCGGCGCGGTCGATGAGCGTGATCGCGACCGGTGCCCGGCGCAGCGACCGGGCGGCGAACAGCCCGGCGAACCCGCCGCCCACGATCACCACGCGGCGGCGCCCCTGGTCTGCCATCGTCCCCCCTCGTCCGCGGCTCAGGCCGGATCGTCCAGACGTCCCGGGCGGGCAGCAGCCGGTCCGCCTCCTTCGGCCCCCAGGTCCCCTTGGCGTACGGGTGCACCGGGGTGACGTCGCCGAGCACCGGGTCCACCACCCGCCAGGCCGCCTCGACCGCGTCCTGCCGGGCGAACAGCCAGCTGTCCCCGTCCAGCGCGGCGCCGATCAGCCGGTCGTAGGGCAGCTGGTCCGAGCCCGGCCGCTCGGCGAACACCAGCTCCTCGGTCTGCGGCTCCCAGCCCGCGCCCGGCTTCTTGCCGGCCAGGCTGACCCCGACCTGGGTCTCCCGGTGGACCCGGAACCGCAGCGTGTTGTTGTCCGGCAGCGGGTCCAGGCCGAAGATGTCGTACGGCGCGCGCTTGAACCGCACGGTGACCTCGGTCGCGGTGACCGGCAGGCACTTGCCCGCCCGGATCAGCACCGGCACCCCGGCCCAGCGCCAGGACTGCACGGCCAGCCGGACCGCGACGAACGTCTCCACGGTGGACCGCGGGTCCACCCCGTCCACGTCGTGGTAGCCCTCGTACTGGCCGCGGACGGTGTCTTCTGGGGTCAGCGGCTTGATCGCGGAGAGCAGCCGGGACTTGGCGTCCCGCCAGGAATTCAGCCCGTTGCCGTCCGGCGGGTCGGCCATCACCGTGGCCATCACCTGGAGCAGGTGGTTCTGCAGCACGTCCCGGATCGCGCCGGTCCGGTCGTAGAACCGGCCCCGGTCCGCGACGTCGAACGCCTCGCCCATGGTGATCTGGACGCTCTCCACGTGGTCCCGGTTGAGCAGCGGCTCGATGACCGCGTTGGCGAACCGGACGAACAGCACGTTCTCCACCGGGTCCAGGCCGAGCCAGTGGTCCACCCGGAAGATCGCGTCCTCCGGGAAGTACTGGTGCATGAGCTGGTCCAGTTTGACCGCGCTGTCCAGGTCGGTGCCGAACGGCTTCTCCACCATGATCCGGTTGCCCTTGGCCCGGCCCGCGGTCGCGATGCCCTGGGCGATCCGGCCGAACAGCGCCGGCGGCACCTCGAGGTAGAACAAGATCTGCTGGCCGGCGCCGACCGCGTCGGACATCGCGTGGTAGGTGGCGTCGTCGTCGAGGTCGCCGTTCACGTACTTGAGCAGGCCCAGCATCTTCTGCGCCGGGGCGCTGTCCGGGTCCACGTTGTTCAGCTTGAGCGACGCGACCGCGTAGTCGCGGAACTGGTCCAGGCTCCAGCCGTCGTTCTTGGCCACGCCGATGACCGGCACGTCCAGCACCCCGCGGTCCACCAGCGCGACCAGCGCCGGGAACGTTTCCAGCTTGGCCAGGTCCCCGGTGGCGCCGAAGATGACCAGCGCGTCAACCTGCTCTGCTGCCATCTGACCTCCTTAGCTGCACTGTTTAGCTGCACGGTTAGCTGCTTCGGTTTCGCGGCCACCCTACTGGGCCGGCTTCGGCGCGGACGAGTTCGACGCAGGCCGCAGCACACGCCGTTCCGCGAATTGGTAGCGAGCAGCAAGAGCAGGAAAACGGTGGTATGCCAGCGTCAGGACTGGGCCGCGTGCTCCCTGGTGCCGTTGCGCCAGTGGGCCGCCCCCGCCGCGGTGGCGGCCTTGGCGCGGTGCCAGTGGTGCCGGGCCATCTCGGTGGGCGGCACCTCCTGCCGGTTCGCCCAGTCCCGGGTGGCGGCCGCCAGCGCGGTGCTGGCCACGGCCACGCCGGCCAGCCCGATCAGCCCGGCCAGCCCCATCAGCACGCCGCCGACGAGCAACGGCCTGGTATTCAGCCGGAACGCCGTGTCCTGGCTCGTGGAGTTCGTCATGGTGCGGACGATGCCGGGGCGCACGCCGCCGAGCATCATCCTCCACGGGTGAATACCGTTCACCCTGGGTAAGCGGTGTGCCGGGCCGGGTGGGACGGCATAGTGGACGGGTGACCGAACGCTATGACGTGATCATTATTGGCACCGGTGCGGGCGGCGGCACCCTGGCGCACACCCTCGCCCCGTCCGGCAAGAAGATCCTTATCCTGGAGCGCGGCGATTTCCTGCCCCGCGAGATGGACAACTGGGACCCGAAGCCGGTTTTCGTGGACGGCACGTACATCAGCCAGGACACCTGGTACGACTCGGATGGCAAGCCATTCCAGCCGCAGGTGCACTACTTCGTCGGCGGGGCGACCAAGATGTACGGGGCCGCGCTGTACCGGCTGCGGCCCGCCGACTTCGGCGAGCTCAAGCACGTGGACGGGGTCTCGCCCGCCTGGCCGCTCAGCTACGACGAGTTCGAGCCCTGGTACACCAAGGCGGAGTGGCTGTACCAGGTGCACGGCGCGCACGGCGAGGACCCCACCGAGGGGCCGGCGTCCAAGCAGTACCCGTGGCCCGCGGTCAGCCACGAGCCGCGGATCCAGCGGCTGGCCAACGACCTGCAGGCGGGCGGGTACCACCCGTTCCACGCGCCGTGCGGCATCCTGCTCGACGAGGCCCGCCGGCCGGCCAGCACCTGCATCCGGTGTGCCTGGTGCGACGGCTACCCGTGCCTGGTGCACGCCAAGTCGGACGCCGAGGTCATTGCGGTCCGGCCGGTGCTGGGCCTGCCGAACGTCACCTTGCTGACCGGGGCGCAGGTGCTCCGGCTGGACACCGACAGCGCCGGGCGCTCGGTCACCGGGGTGGTGGTACAGCGGGACGGTCAGCCGGAGACCTACCAGGGCGACATCGTGGCGCTCTGCGCGGGCGCCGCGAACAGCGCCAAGGTCCTGCTCCGCTCGGCCTCCGACGCCCACCCGGACGGCCTGGCCAACGGGTCCGGGCAGGTCGGCCGCAACTACATGTTCCACAACAGCAAGGCCATGGTGGCCCTGGGCAAGGAGCGCAACGACACCGTCTACCAGAAGACGCTGTCGGTCAACGACTTCTACCTGCCGGGCAACGGCCGCCAGTGGCCGCTCGGCAACATCCAGATGCTCGGCAAGTCCAACGCCGAGGCGATGCGCGGCGAGGAGCCCCACCTGACCAAGCTGGCCCCGCGGTGGAGCCTGGCTGAGGTGGCCGCGCACGCGGTGGACCTCTGGCTCACCACCGAGGACCTGCCCAGGGCGCAGAACCGGGTCACGGTGGACCGGGACGGCGCGCTGCACGTGGCTTACACGCCGACCAACGCGGCGGAGGCCACCGACCTCTATCAAGAGGTCAAGACGATGCTGAACCACGTGGGCATGGCCACGCACCACATCCTGGACAAGAACTACTACATGAAGATGAACGTGCCGCTGGCGGGCTGCGCGCACCAGGCAGGCACCTGCCGGTTCGGCACCGATCCGGCCAGCTCGGTGCTCGACGTGAACTGCAAGGCCCACGAAGTGGACAATCTGTACGTGGTGGACACCAGCTTCTTCCCGAGCATCGGCGCGGTGAATCCGGCGCTGACCGCGATGGCCAACGCGATCCGCGTCGGCGAGCATGTCGCCGGGCGGCTCGGCTGAGACCGGCCGGAGTTGCGGGCACGGGCGTTAGGCGATGGGTGGCCGGGGGGTGGGGTAAGAGCGGGGGTAGTAGCCCGCTGTGGGTGAGGGTGCGGCCGGCCCGGCGGGGAACCGTGACCGGCAGGGCCTGCAGATGGCGCACGTGGGCTGGACCGCGATAGTCAAAATGATGGACTGGCTGTGTGAGCACTGGGACCAGCCGGAAGAAGGTATCTGGGAGACCCGCGGCGGCCGGAAGGACTTCACCTATGGGCGGTTCCAGCGCTGGGTGGCGCTGGACCGGGCGGGTCCGGCTGCTGCTGATGCCGCTGATGGGGTTCCTGTCCCCCTTCGACCCGAGCTGGGCAGCGCCGCGCTCCACCAGGACCGCATCGGCCATCTTGAACGGGACGATCTGCGTAAGCTCGCCCAGATGGTCCGGGCGAAGCCACCTCACCGGACTGGTTCACCGCCTGCGCCAACACTGGCCGACGGGCCTGCCGGAATGTTTCGACACAACCAAGCACCGCTCGCGCCTGCTGATAATGTATTTCACCCGCGCCGCAGCGCTGAGGTCTGGAGGGGGCCAGCAGGCATGGGAAGGACGACATGATCTGTCCCCCGTCCCCTACCACGATCGTCGGGATCGTGAACATCACGACCGACTCATTCTCTGATGGCGGGCTCTATCTTGCCGCGGATGCCGCCATACGGCATGCCTTTGAGCTGCGGAATGATGGTGCAGACATCATCGAGCTCGGCGCGGAGTCCAGCAATCCTGACGCTACGGAAGTACCCGCGGAAGTCGAGATCAAGCGGCTGCGTCCGGTACTCGCGGAACTGACAGCTGCCGACATCTCGGTGTCCATCGACTCCCGAAAGCCCGAGGTACAGTGTGTCATGGCGGCCGAAGGCGCCCAGATGATCAACGACATCACGGGCTTCCCGGATCCGGTCCCCTCATTCCTGTCTGCTTCGACGTGCCGCCTTGTCCTCATTCACTCGGTGCAGCGGGGCCGCCGGGCGGATACCCGCATGGCGGATCCCGGTACTCTCATGGAGACCATTGTCCGGTTCTTCACCGAACGGACTGCAGCGTTAGAGACCGCGGGGGTAGAGCGTACCCGGATCGTGCTCGACCCTGGAATGGGCTTCTTCTTGGGTGCCAATCCGGACGCGTCGCTCACCGTGCTGCGTGGGCTGGCCGGGTTGCGGGAGCAGTTCGGCTTGCCGGTGATGATCTCGGTCTCTCGTAAGTCGTTCCTGCGCACACTGACCGGACGCAGCATAGAGCGCGTCGGGGCGGCAACACTGGCGGCCGAGTTGTTTGCCGCCGCGTCCGGGGCGGAGTACGTGCGGACCCATGACGCCGGCGCCCTGCGCGATGGTCTCGAGATCGTACGCGCGCTCACGACGCCAGAGGGGACACCAGCCCTCGGCAGGTGAGCGAATTCATTACGGTGTAGCTATGGTGATCACGGGTCCCGCGCCTGGCAACCTGCGGCTGGGCTTGAACCTCGGTCGATGGGACAGCCCGGGTGACTCTACCGAGACGGTCCTTGTCGCCGAGCGACTCGGATATGACTGCGTCTGGACGTCGGAAGCCTTCGGCTCGGACGCACTGACTCCACTTGCCTGGTACGGCGCTAGGACTACCGCGATCCGGCTTGGCGGCCTCCTGCAGATAGGCGCGAGGACTCCGGCAGCTGTGGCGATGGCCGCAATGACCCTTGACCGGCTGTCGGAAGGGAGGCTGTCGCTCGGCTTCGGGGTGTCTGGGCCGCAAGTGATCGAAGGCTGGTACGGTGCGGACTTCTCGCATC
Organism: uncultured Actinomycetes bacterium; assembly: GCA_963717125.1. Classification (GTDB taxonomy): domain Bacteria; phylum Actinomycetota; class Actinomycetes; order Streptosporangiales; family Streptosporangiaceae; genus RYN-230. The sequence continues at coordinate 161,238 of CAVQVG010000013.1, read as the reverse complement.
CGCTCGCTCGTACCCGGGAATACGTCGACCTGGTGCGCCGAATGCTGAGGCGCGATGGGCCGGTCGAGGCTGACGGACCGCACTATCCGCTGCCCTTTCCCGGTGGAACTGGTCTCGGCAAGCCGACGCTCCTGAGCGTGCGGCCGATTCGCGCGCAGGTGCCGATCTACCTGGCGGCCTCCGGGCCCGCCAACGTCGCCCTGGCCACGCAGATCGGCAGCGGTTGGCTGCCGATGCTCTTTCATCCTGAGCGCACAGGGCAGGTCCATAAGCAGGCAATCACAAGCGCTGCCCAAGGTTTCGACATCGCAGCGTTGGTGCCCGTGTACATCACCGCTGACATCGACGCGGCGCTGCGGAAGGTCAAGACGCTGATCTCGCTCTACGTAGGTGGGTTCGGGGCGCGGAACTCGAACTTTCATCTGGACGCTCTGAGCCGGCTTGGCTACCGCGACGAGGCCAGGCACGTCCGAGACCTCTACCTTGCCGGTGACCGAAGCAAGGCAGCCGAAGCGGTCCCAGCGGAACTGGCGGACGCGGTGGCGCTCGTTGGGCCGATCGGCAGGATCCGCGAACGCCTAGACCTATGGCGCAAGAGTCCGGTTACGACCTTGCTCGTGAGCGGCGTATCGCACGAGCAAGAACTCCGTGCTATCCGGGGCGCAGTGATCGGATGACGCAGACCACGGCGTGGTGTCACCTTCGTCTCGATGGTGCGGACGGCTGGTTGATCCAGGCTGCCGGCAGATCAAGGACTCAGGACAACTAGACGACCCTTTTGCTCAGATATACAGGCCAAGGATGATCATAGGCTATAGTCTGGCCCCGCGCATCGTGTATGTATTTAGCGCGCGTACCGTTATGCGGAATGCCTGACGAATGGTGCAGTGATGAGCTATAACCGGGGCCTCATTCGTGCTGACCGGTGGCAGTACGGTGAGTCGCGCCACGACCGGGTTCCACTCAGTACCGACCAGTCTGGTCGCCTACGCGACCGAGCGCGGCAACTGTCCTGCACCGCGGGCGAGCTGCTACTTGCCGCGTGCGCGGCCGTGCTGTCCGCATGGCAGAGTGGGCAGCACGTTACGCTTGGCTGGCGAAGCGCACGACCGCGGTCCGCGTGTTCGGTCACAGTCGCGGTCCGGAACGAGGACACAATCAGCGATCTGCTTGCCCGCTGCCGGGCCTTGCTCGCCTCCGGCGGTTCGTCGCCTACGGGCATCGCGGCGGTGGGTGTCGCCGACAGCGATCTTGCCGAGAGCACCCTTGGCGCGGCACTCGAGTTCCAGCTTGAGCCGGGGAATCCTGGCTGCGCGCTGACCTGTAACTATGCGACCGGCGTGCTCGCGCCTGACGACGCTGCCGAGTTCATAGCCCAGGTCATCCGCGTGACGCTGTACGCACGGGCGGACGAGCCGACGGGGAGAGCGCTCGGTGCCGGAGGGCAGCGGGAGTCTCTTCAGCCGATGCCGTCCGGCGATCTCGCTCAGCCGACGGACGTACTCGTTCGCCAGCATGCACTTCACCAGGCCATTGCGGTCGTCCCTGGCGACCGTGAGCCGCTCAGCTACGAGCAGCTCGACCGGCACGTTGATGACCTTGCAGGGGCATTGATCAATATCGGCCTGAGCCAGCGGACGGTGGCCCTAACGGCCCGGCGGGGGCTCGACTTCCTAGTCGCACTGCTCGCCTGCCACCGCGCACGATGTGTGCCAACCCTGATTGACGAAGACTGGCCGGCCAGCAGGCGCGAAGCTGCTGCGCGATCTGTGGGTGCGTGCTGCGAGTTAACCGGGAGTGTCCCTCCGGCGGCCAGTCCTCACCTGGCGCACGCTCCGCCCTCGTCAAGACTTGCGGCACTGCTGCGGCAGGCCAGTCATATCCTCTTCACCTCCGGCACCACCGGCGACCCGGCCGCGACCATCGTCGGCATCGAGACGGCCGAGCAGGCACTTGAGCGCTACTGCGCGGCCTTTGACCTGTCAGCGCGCGATCGCGTCGCCTTTCTAAGCAGCCCGGCTCACGATCCGGTGTTCCGTGATCTGCTCGCCCCGTTGCGCCGCGGCGCAACGATCTGCATCCCGCCGGATGACCCTGTACGGGTACCTGAACGCACCGTGTGCTGGCTGGCCGCAGCACGAGTTTCCGTCATCCACGGCACGCCGGTGCTATTGCGGCTTCTGGCCGAGGTGGGCGGACAGTCGCTGCCCGATCTGCGCCTGGTGCTATCCGGCGGGGCACCGCTGGACACCCAGCTGGCACGGCAACTTTCCACCTTTGCCCCACGTGCTCGGCTGGTCAATGGATACGGCTGTACCGAGACACCCCAGCTTGTCGCGCACTATGAGATTTGTGGCGAATGGCCAGCAGATGACAGGGAGGCGCTGCCGGTGGGCGCGCCGCAGGCGGACTGCCGCGTCGAGGTACGCGCACACGATGGCCGCCCGGTCCCGGCTGGGCACCGCGGCGAGATCTGGGTGGCGGCTCCTGCGATAGCGCTTAGCTACTGGCCGCCGGGTGCGCGAGCCGGATTCGTAACCGACTCCGCCGGTTACCTCTGGTTCCGCACGGGCGACCTGGCCCGCCGTGATGCCGCCGGGACGCTGCATCTGGAGGGACGCTTGGACCGGCAGGTCACCGTCTATGGCATGCGGGTGGAACTCGACGAAATCGAGACCGTGGCCCGCGCGCATCCGGCAGTCTCGCAGGCCATTGCCGTGCTGGAACACGAGTACGATGCCGACCGGATCCAGCTGTGGGCTGAGTCCGACAGCCCCGACCTAGCGGCCCTGGACATCCGCCGCCATCTCGCCAAAGTTCTGCCGAGTGCGGCAGTGCCAGACAGGATCGATGTAGTCGATCGCTTGGGCTGGACCACGCGGATGAAGCTGACCCGGCCGCCCGGCGATGCGATCCGGTCCGCCCAGCCGCCTTCGGCAACCCGCGTCACACCTGACTGGACGATGGAGAGGTTGCTGAGATTCGCCCGGAAGCGCGCCGAGGAAGTGCTCGGCGGCCGGCTCGATGACGATAAGAACTTCTTTGACGCTGGGTTCGACTCGCTCGCGCTGTTCCGCTACGCCACCGTGCTTGGTGACGCCCTTGGTCAGCCTGTGGGGCCGCTGACCTTGTTCCGCTACCCGAACTTGCGCGCGCTCGGGCAGCATCTCTATAAACTCATGACCTCCGCTGGATGAGTGATTCCTTATGGGTTCAGTGGTTATACGTGATTTTCGCAGATCCGGGCTCAGCCCACCTCACCCCTCCGGCAGTCCAGCGAAATGGGGAATCCAGGATGACAACGGTTCCGATCGCGATCGTCGGTATGGCTGCACGGCTGCCGATGGCCGCGGATGTCGAGGAATACTGGTCCAACCTGGTTGACAACCGCGATTGCATTACTCGAATTTCGGACGAAGACCTGCTGGCTGCGGGCGCCGCGCGGGCGGATCTGGACAGACCAGAATACGTCCGCGCGGTGCCCGTCATTCCAGATGCGGGCGGGTTCGATGCTAATTTCTTCGGGATCGCCCCACGCGACGCGCAGGTAACTGACCCGCAGCAGCGACTGTTCCTTGAGACGAGCTACCTGGCCGCGGAGAACGCGGGCTACGACCCGTACGCGCTGCCCGGGAAAGTCGGCGTTTTCGCAGGAGCGAGCCACAGCGAGTACGCGGAGCGCTACATCAAGCCCGATCCAGAACTCTATGCCAAGACGGGCCAGCTCGCGGTCGCCGTCGGCAACCACAACGACTACATCGCCTCCACGGTCGCCTACTGGCTGAACCTCGTCGGGCCGGCCGTTACACTCGCCACCGCCTGCTCCAGTTCGCTGGTGGCCATCCATCTGGCGTACATCTCGCTCGGAGTCGGCGAGATTGACATGGCGCTGGCGGGCGGCGTGTGCCTAGAGATGCCGTACGGGCATGGCTACCGTTGGGTACCCGGCTCCGTTTTGTCCAGGGACGGTACGGTCCGGCCCTTCGACGCGGCCGCCAACGGCACGATCTTTGGCAGCGGCGTCGGAGTCGTCGCGCTACGCCGCCTAGACGACGCACTCGCTGCCGGTGATCCGATTCGCGCAGTCATACTCGGGTCCGCCGTCAACAATGACGGTTCGGCGAAGGTTAGCTTCAGCGCGCCGAGTGTCGACGGGCAGTCCGCCGTCATCGAGGAGGCGATGCTGCGGGCCGGGCTGCGGCCCGACCAGATCGGCTACGTGGAGGCGCACGGCACTGGCACAGTTATCGGCGACCCGCTGGAATTGACCGCGCTAGAGCAGGCCTATGTCGGGATGCATGAGGGCCGGCTGCCACCGGGATCGATCGCGCTCGGGTCCGTGAAGTCCCATATCGGCCACGTCGGCCAGGCGGCCGGCGTCGCCGGCCTGATCAAGGCGGTACTGTGCCTCGAGCGCGAGCAGATTCCGCCAACACGCAGTTTCGCTCAGTTCAACCCGGCTATCTCAGCCGATACCTCTCCCTTCCGGGTGACTTCATTGCTAGAGGCGTGGCCGCGTGGCGATGAGCCGCGGCACGCTGCGGTGAGCTCGTTCGGCATCGGCGGAACCAACGCCCACGTAACGCTCGCGGAGGCGCCCCGCGCCGAGCATCAGCCGGACCTTAGTGCGCAGCCGATCCTGTGGTCGGCTCACACCGAGGCGTCGATGCACCAGTACGCCGGTCGGTTGTCCGCATACCTGGCCGCCCGGCCCGACGCCGACCTGGCTGCGGCAGCACGTACCCTGCAGCGCAGTCGCACCGGCCATCGGTACCGCGCGGGCCTCGTAGCCGCTGATCCGCAGAACGCCGCCCGGCTTTTGGCGGACGGCAAGTACCACACGATGTCAGCAGCGGGCGTACGCTCACGCCGGACGATCTTCGTGCTGCCGGGCCAGGGATCGCAGTACCCCGGAATGGGACTCAGCTTGTACCGGGCAAATCCAGTTTTCGCCACCGCTGCCGACGAGGCCTTCTCAGCCCTCGCCGAAGCGGGCTGTGATCTGGCTGACCAGTGGCAGAGCGGGCGTGATCTGAGAAATGACACGCGGCTGATACAACCCTTGCTACTCGCCATCGACTACGCAATGGCCCGTGCCCTCATGGCGCAGGGACTCACGCCATCTACCCTCATTGGGCACAGCCTTGGCGAGCTAGCGGCGGCGTGCCTCGCCGAGGTCATGACGCTCCGCGCATGCGCCCGCGTCGTCGTAGCCCGTGCCAGCGCGATGGCTGACCAGCCTCCCGGACGGATGATCGCCGCGACTGCGGCTCCCGCTGACCTCGAAGCGCTGCTGGGCGCCGACGTGTGTGTGGCCGCGGTGAACGGCCCTGCCCAGACGGTGCTCGGCGTCAGCTTGGCCGGGCTGGAAGCTGCCACCAGCGCGCTGTCGGCTGCCAGAATCGGGCACCGGGTGCTGGACACCAGCCACGCATTCCACACCCCCATGATGGACCCTGCCGTCGGGCCGGTCCTGGCTGCACTCGAGGATGTGGAGCTGAGCGCTCCGCAGATCCCGATCGTGTCGACTGCGAGCGGACGGGCTGTTACCGAAGTGGACGCCTTGGATCCCGCCTTCTGGGCCGGAAACATCACGCGTCCGGTTTGCTTTGGGGCCGCGGCGGAGGAGGCGCTGGGCGAGTCTGCGGTCCTCGTGGAGGCGGGGCCGTCGGCGGCCCTCACGGTCGCGCTCTCGGCACAGCCCGCTGTTGAGTCCGCGGACAGCGTTGCCATCGCAGCAATGCCGAAGCCGCAGCCGGGCACGCAGGGGGACGAGCCGTTGGCCCTATTGACCGCCGTCACGCAGGCATGGGTCGAGGGCGCCGACGTTACTTGGCCGAACAAGCCGGGCACTCGCACCTGCATGGCGCTTCCGCCTTATCCGTTTGAGCGTACCGACCACTGGCATCACCCGGACATCGGCAGTGCTCGGCGTGGCGCCGCATCGCCGGATCCCGGGCCGGCCGGCGTCCCGGTCCCCGCATCCGCCAGCGTTGGTGACGGTCCTGGATCACCCTTCACCGAGATGGGGTGGTACGAGGCGCCGCAGCCCCGTCCGACCCCGCAGCCGGGATGAGACCGCCCTGACCCTCCTACCGCAGGACGAGAAGGCGCGCCGTCGGCTGATCGCGTGGCTGCGCCAGTGTGGGTACTCAGTCATCCCGCTCGTCCAAGGCACTCAGTTCAGCACCGACAGTAACGGCTTCACCATGGACCTGCACCAGGCGGGTGACCAATTCAGGATGGCGCTCTCAGCGCTGCCTGAGTCGAAGTGGCCAGCAGTGGTGGTCCATGGCCTGGGACTGGGCACCGACTGGCAGCCACCGAGCCCTCAGATAGCTGAGGACCAGCTCGACCGCGGTGTCCGGTCCCTGATCGCCGTCGCACAGGGATGCATGCGCTCAACACCCGGGCGCGCGCATCCTCGGCTGATGGTCCTGACCAGTCGGGGAATGGACGTATCCGGCGCAGAACCACTCGATCCGCTTAAGGCAGCCATGTCCGGGTTGGTGGCATCGCTACGGCTGGAGGAACCGCGGCTCGAAGCCAGGATGATCGACGTGTCCGAGCGGACCGCGGACATCACTGTGGTCGCTGAACTGCTGCAGGACCAGGCACCCGCAGTCGTGGCGCTGCGCAATGACCGCCGATGGCTGCGAGTCGAGCGCGCTCTGGCAGTCCGCGATGAGCCAGACGCCATCATCCGGCCCAGCGGTGTATACCTCATCACCGGAGGCCTTGGCGCGCTGGGAGCGGCCACTACTCGGGCCCTTGCGCAGACCGGCCTAGAGCCAATTGTGGTCCTCACCGGCCGCAGCCCCCATCCGTTGGACGGAGAAGACAAGCGGGCACAGCGCCGACTCCGCGAACTGGAGCGGTCGGAGGCCGATGTGCATTACATCAGCGCCGACATCACCAGCCCGCGCGATGTGCGGCGTTGCCTGGATCTGATAGGAGCGCGTTTCGGTGTAGTGAACGGGGTCTTCCATGCCGCGGGTGTCGCCGGAGACGGCCTGCTCGCGATCCGTCAGGCAGCTCAAGTTGACGCGGTGCTTGCCCCGAAGATTCAGGGCAGCCTGATCCTGGAAGAGCAATTCGCCCAGCGCCCGCCGCTGGACTTTTTCGTCCATTTCTCGAGCCGGGCGTCCATCACGGGTCTTGTCGGTAGCGCTGACTATGCTGCCGCGAATGCCTTCCTCGACGCTCACGCGTCCACCTCGGCACTGGCCCGGGGCCGCGTGGTCGCGGTCAACTGGCCGAGTTGGGGAGAAGGAGGAATGGCCAGCAAGGGCCAGCCGATCGCGGCCAGCCTTACCAGCGACGGTAACGCAGCAGACGACAGTGAACTGCTGCTACGAACCCAGACTATCCACCCCGACGCGACCTGGCTGGTTGACGAGCACAGATTGGGCGACACCCCGCTCCTGCCAGGAACTGGGTACATCGACTTGATCCTGACGGCAGCGGCCGACGAACTTCCGGACGTTGCGGGTGTCGTCGTGGAGAACCTGGTTGTCGCCACGCCTCTCGTGGTTGCCTGCCCGCGAGAGATCTGGCTGACGGCCCGGAGCGGCGGGGGGGCCCGCAAAGTCCGCGTGCTGTCCCGGGCATCCGAAAGCGACGCTTGGTCGGAACACGCGACCGCGCGGCTGTCCAACTGCGCCGACCCAGAGCCGCCAATGCTGGACCTCGACTACCTGGCCGGGAAACTGAAGCCTGGCGATCTGGAGGCAGTGCTCGCCGACAAGGGACTGCTCACGTTTGGCCCACGCTGGCACTGCCTCACCGCGGTCTACGGGTCAGCCGACGGCGACGAATGGCTGTGCGAGGTCAGGCTGCCCGAGCGCTTCGCAGATGACCTGCGCAACCACTTCGCCCACCCTGCCTTGCTCGACATGGCAACTGCCCCGGCAACGATCGGCGCGGAGGGCCACTACCTGCCGTATGGGTATGAGGCCGTGCGGGCATTTCAGCCTATGCCTCAGCACTGCTGGGCCCACATCCGCCGCGTGCCGACTGGCCGCGGGTCGGTACGTGCCGATGTGACGGTTGCTGACACCGTCGGCGCGCCGGTCCTGACGATCCGGGGTCTCATCTTCAAGTGGGTCGACGGCCCAGTATCCCTCGACGCCGGCCAGGTCAGCAACACTGGGGGTACCAGGACGCCGTCAGTTCTCGGCTTGCCGTCGGCCAAGGCCGCGCGCCTGCTGCTGGACCTGCTGGACACCAGCCGACGGCACGTGGTCGGAGTAGCACCGTTCGTGAACGGTGTCGCTGCCGTCGGCGTCCTGGACAGCGTTCCGGCGCCTGCTCGCATGGCGCAGCCGCCGACCAGCTTTGCGCTCACGCCAATGACCGGCCACACCGGCTACATGACTGCTCAGGGCCAGGACAGCCAGGGGCTAGCGCCATCCCAGCCACAGATCACTGCGGAGCTCTTGGCATCGATCTTGAGCGACGTCCTGGGCATCGAGTCCGCTGACGTTGACGATGACTTCTTCGAGCTCGGCGGCAACTCACTGTCCGCCGTGAGTTTCATCGCGGCGATCCAAGAGTCCCTCGGCGTCGAGGTCGGCATTGGCTCGCTTTTGGACTACCCGACTCCGAGGCTCCTCGTGCAGGGCATCCTTGGGGCGGCGAATGACTGAACTGCCGGCGCCGTATACCACGCCGATTGTGCTAAGCGGGAACTGGCAGCTCTGGCCGGTTGCCCAGCTGCGAACGCCAGGGATGCCATTCGGCACGCTGTCGGCGATTCTCTCCAGACCCGACGCCGCGGCCAGGGTCGCGGCAGACGAGCGGATCGCGGCGGCAATAGCCTGGCAGAACGAGGCGATGACCGAAGCCTGGCTGCTCGGATACCGCCGTTCACTCCGCGAAGGCCGCGCTGCCTTGCACAAGCGGACTCAGCGAGAACTGAAGCTGGTCCATTACGCCCAGCGATACTGCACCAAGAACGAGACCATCGGATTCTTTGGGCCGGTGTCGTGGGCGCAGCTCGGTACCGTCGGCGCAGCGCCGGTCATTACCGGATCCCCCCTGGTCCTGCAGGCCGCGACGGTGCACGTCGAGGCCACTGCTGTCGAAACCGTGATCGATTTCCATACCGGTCACGAGGAACTGCGGCGTCTGCTACCGCTGCGGCGCAATCCCGCTGCCTGTGTCTGTGGCACGGTCCTCCGGCTGCCTCCTGGCCGCGAGATCGTTCTCACCGCGCAGCAGGCGGCCACGTGGCACGAAGTAGACGGCACCCGCAGTGCACATGACCTGGCCGACCGTCACGTGGAGCACCTTGCGGCCATCGATCAGTTGGTCGGCACGGGAGCCGTTCTCGTCGGGCCCGACGTGCCCATGGACACCCAGCCCGAGCTGGCGCTGGCCACACTGGCCAGTTATCTACCTGCCATGGAAAGCGCTCGGCTCAGGCAAGCCCTGACCGGCGTGGCAACCTGCAAGTCCGAGCTTGCCCGGGCTGTCACGGCAGAGGACGTTGCTGCCGGACAGCGGCGGCTGGCATCGGCACCAGCTCCGGTCCTCCCCGCAGGGTCTCAACATAACTCAGGCCGGTCATTCGGGCGGGGCCTTGCCTACCTGGAGACGCGGTCAACGGCCACGCTGCGATTGCCAGCGCAGTATCTACCGGAACTTGGCAGGCCGCTCACGCTCATGCTGGATAGTGCGGCCTGGCTGACCAGGGAGGCCGGGGAGTGCGTGGCGGATCGGGCGGGCGCGGTGTACCACAAGCTTGCCCGGCCGGGCCCGTCCGGCTCGATGCGATGATCTTCGCGCTTGCCGCCGAGCTCTCGGGCGCCGAGGGCTCGGGCATTCACGAAGTTGTGTCCGACTTCCAGCAGCGCTGGCTGGCCATTCTCGGGGACGTCTCCGGCCGCTCCGTGCAGCGTGCCAGCGAGGATCTGGCTCCGCTGATCCAATCGATGTTTCCGGACGGCGAGCCAGGTGGGCCGCGAGCAGGCAGCACAGCCCGGATGTCATGATGCGCAGGGACCCCAGACGGGAGGCCTGACGTGGGTGCTCGGCGAACTGCACCTGGCGTGCAACACGCTGGAGAATCGCATCCGTTCAGCACCCACGCTCCGAACCGTGCGAGACTCGGCCACGGAGAAGACATGGCCGCGGGCCGAGAAGTTGCGCTGTTTTCACGGCGTTCGGAACATGTGACCCCGCGCGAGTTCCCGCCCCTGCGACCATCTGCCGACCTCACCCGTTACTGCTTCTTCACCGCGGACAGGACAAGCCGCCCGAGGACGCGCAAGAATGCAGCTCGACGGAGATAGAGGTCGCCGCCGCCAATGGTGGCTTGGTAACCGAGCGCCCAGCTCGGAGGCTCCGCTTACTGAGGTTCTGGGCGACCTGCTGACGGCCCTGGTCGCGAACCGGTTTCGGATCCTGGAGCCAGCGGCACACATTCCCCGCGTGGCCATCGACTCACTCGTCGTGGTCAGGGAACGGTGGAGATTCGATGCGCGTCGGTTGGTCGGCGGGCATTCCGATCCGAAGTTGGCAGTTGAGCGCTGCATCAGGGCGGTGCGCGACGCCGGCGCCCCCCGGCACGTCTTCACCCTGTCTGCGGCCGAGCGGAAGCCCGTTTACATCGACTTTGAGTCCCCGGCTCTGCAGCGCCTCTTCCCACCCCTGGTCCGGCGGGCCGAAGCCCAGCGGCGGACGATTGACGTCACGGAGATGATGCCGAGACCCGATGAACTCTGGATCGAGACCGAACAGGGCGCGATGACATCCGAGCTTCGCCTTGCCGTGGTGCGCAGCGGCCCAGCCGCACGACGCGCCTGGATTCCGCGGCGTTAGGCCCGTCTCATCAACTCGAGGTCCACCGCTCCCACTCCCGCGGGTCGAACGCATCCGGCAGACGCCTGATCTCTCCTCGTCACCATTGCACTGCGCGCTTACGGCCGCCGTGATTAGGGGGGGAGTCACCAGCCCAGGCCCCCGGCATTGCGATGTGCGCGAGTGGGCTGAGGATAGCGCCCAACGGAATGCCTTTGCAGCGTGTGAGCCAGCGCCAAGCCGCAGGCCCGCGTACCCATTCTCCGCACCGGAGATCAGCGGCCCATAGATGGCAGTATTGAATTACTCATAGGCGGATCGCAGCTTCCCATAATCAAACCCGCCCATCCGGATATACAGCCACCGGTCGTCACCGGGGTATCCGGTGGCGATCCGAGAATGTCACCATCTGCCCGGCATACAAAGGTCACAGCGCGTCGGCCCAGGTAAGTCCATTGGCGGGCGACTCGGATGTCATCTCCTCTGCGCTAACCTCTAGGCCATGTTTACGCTGGAGTGACATAGCATATCGGCAAGCTGAAGCATCGCGCTCTCCAAATCAGACACGTCGGCGACCGTATCCACGCGCAGGCCCGCCTCCTTGAACACCCGCATCTCGCGGCGCACCTTCGTGCGCCTGCGGGACGGCAACGAAGGAAGGTAGTCAGCGACGGTCGCCCCGGTGACAGCCAGGTTCGCATCCGCGGCGAACGCCAACTGCCACATCACGGGCAGGCCCGACGTGGTCTCAACGGATTCCAAAACGCTCACAGTAGCGAACAGCAAGAATCCGTAGGGGTCAGCATCAGGACCGCCCAGGGCATCGCGCACGAGCGCAGAAAGCACCTCGTTCCCACTCTGATGGTGGGCGAGCAGAAGTTCCGTGCGATAACCTGCCCGCCCGCCGAGCAGGACACCCACCCGTGCCGCTTCCGGGGGAACCGTCGGGACCAGCTCAGGGAAATGCAGCTCAGGTTGGTAGAGCGAATCCGCGCGGCCTGTCGGTCGGGTAGACTGGCAAAACCCCGGCCACTGATCCATCCATCGACGCCACAGAGTAACTGACGCAGCTGCGCGGGTCCGCCTCTACCGCGCGCAGCCACTCGGCCGACTGAAACAGGCTAGGTCCGGCAGCCAGATCTCGCCATGTGGCAGCTGGCAATTCGGCCAGACAGCGTTCGCGGCTGGTTCGGATATCTGTCTGGATAGCAAGCACCTCAATACAGTATGGTCGCCTGTCGCGGCGGCGCGGTCGGCAAAGGCGCTGGCTCTCCTACGCGCTCACGGGAGGGTACCGACACTCCTGAGGACCTGACCGCCCCTTACTAGGTCCAATGCGCCGTCCACATCTTCGAGCGTGATGGTCTCGGACACGAGGTTCTCCAAAGGCAGCTTGTCCTGCAGGTAGAGATCGGTCAGCATCGGCAGATAGCGCTCGGGTAGGCAGAGGTCATACCGAGAAGATTTCAGGCATCCGCCACGGCTGAACACGTCCGCCAGCGGAAGATCTAGCTGGGAGGACGTTAGGCTAGCGCCGGTCAGGACCAGCGTCCCAGCTAGGTCGCGAGCATAGAAGGCCTGACCGTAAGTTTCCGAATCGCCTACCGTGTCAATAACGACGTCAGCCCCGACACCGTCGGTTAGCTCGCATATCTTCTGCACTGGGTCCGCTGTCCGAGAATTCACAATGTAGGTGGCACCGGATTGCCTGGCCCATTCCAGCTTCTGGTCGTTCACATCCACCGCGATGATCGACCGTGCTCCCATAGCACTAGCAGCCATTACCACTGCGTTGCCAACGCCGCCGCAGCCAATGACCGCAACCGTGTCGTCGCGAGTGGTGCGGCCAGCGTTCACAACAGCGCCGAATCCGCTGAGCACAGCGCATCCCAGGACGCTCGCTACCGCAGGCCCAATCTTATCGCTAATCTTGGTGCACTGATCTGCCGCGACCAGCGTCTTTTGCGCGAGTGCGCCCACGCCGAGACTGGCGCTAATGCTAGTGCCGTCGCTCAGGCTCATCTTCTTGGTGGCAGAGTTGGCGTTAAGACACGCATCGGGGCGTCCGCGTTGGCAGGACCGACATCGCCCGCAGGGAGAGCGCCAGGTTACGAGTACGTAGTCGCCTGGTGCCACGCCGTTGAACAGCCGGGCCAACCGCTTCGACTATCCCGGCCGCCTCGTGGCCCAGGAGATACGGGAAATCGTGGCCTTGGTCCCGGAGCGACACCCAAGGTCAATCGAGCAGACGGCACACGCTTGGACGATGACGGTGACCTCCCCTGGGCCTGGATCAGGCACGAGGATCTTGGCGACCGTTACGGCTGCGTCTCGAGTGCAGGCGACAACACCTCTCACCTCAGATACCATCTGATACAATCCTTTCGCTCAGGAGGCAAGTGAAGGCTCTGGCGGACTGGACGCATGTAGTGCTAATGTACGGTACCATCTTACGACCAATTACCGAGACGTATAGCGATACTCTCTATCCTGAGAATAAACAGATGCCTGGAAGAGCCACAGAGTGGCTTACTTTCCTGGTGATCAGGTGCGGTATCAGCGTCCATGGTGGGCGTGCCCGGCGGTCAGACGGAGGCTGGTGTTGCGCAGGTCTTGCTTATGATTAACTCATTTCCTGAGACGCAGCGCGTCCTCGAACGGGAGCGTGCTGCCGACGGCTGCGGTTACGCCCTTCGAGTCTGCCGCAGGGATGAGCCTGTCCTAGAGCTCTTCCACAGCGGAGGCGACCGCCCTATTACGGCCACTACTAGGTTGTCCTGGTTGTGCAGCGGAAAGCCTTTGCTGGCGGTCGCCGCGGCTACAACTTTCGAAGCTCGACGGCTCAGCTTCGATACCCCCATTACTGAGTTCCTCGATATGCCGGGTACAGGACTCGGTTTGTGCTCGGTCCGTCATTTGCTCAGTCACACGGTCCCGTATCAGAAATTTGGCATACATTGGCCGCTAGATCGTAAGACAAGGCAAGCGGAAGTAGAGCTGATTTACAAATCACCAGAACAGGCTGATCGCGAGATAAAGTCTGCTAAAATAATTGGCCTAGCAGGGGAGCGGGCGGTTTATTCAAGTCTGGTTTCCTGGCAGTTGCTTGGCGAGATACTCGCCGTAGTTACTGGTAGGCCGGTTGGGCAGTGCATCGCCCAGACGGTCGCGTGTCCGCTCGGCATGGACACGCTTGAGTTTGGTGGCGGCGAATCACTACGGCATTCCAATGAAGATTCGACTGGAACGTCGCAGCGGTTCCTGTGGCCAGCGTGGGGGATGACAGGTAGCGGGTCGATTTCCGATATGATGCGACCCGTCCAAGCGATTTTGCGCGCCAGCAATGGAGGCGACCCGGGCTGTGGTCTCTCGCGTACACAGGCCGAGATCATGATCTCCAGGCAGCGGCCGGACTTGCCCGACCCACTACTCACAGGATGTGAGTGCTCGTGGGGCCTTGGTGTGTCCATAGAACCGCGACAGTTCGGCCAGCCCCATTCTGCAAGCGTCTTTGGACATGTCGGTTTCCGTCAAACCTTCGTATTCGCTGATCGTGAGCATGACCTGTGCATTGGTTTTGCCCGGACTCTACCACTCTCGTTCGGCGGTGACTTGGCGCAGCGCAGGCGAATTATTGGCGCGGTCGCCGCGGATCTAGTGTTCTGAGCGCTCAGGAGCGGTGCTGAGCCCTGGCCCGTGCGCCGCGGAAGATCACCCATGAGCAGGCCCGCCGGGCAGGTCGCGGTCCGGGCTGCTGTGCCGGCGGCGAAGTCACCGGGGGTGAGTCCGTCCTCCACGGCGGGCTGAATGACTGGGGCTTGACCACCCCCGATGCCCGGCCCGGCGATTGCCCTGCCCAGGTCGCACGACACGACGAGCAAGAGATGGGACTCTAACTAGCCACCCAGCGGGGCTGGACCTAGCTACACACAGGGACTTTCGCAATGGCCCCAGGCACGGTGCCGAACCGCGATATGGTCGAGTATCAGCTAGATCAAGGAAGCCGCCATTGCCATCCGCTGCAAACGCTCCGGCCACTGAGTCACTGTGGAGAGCGGTGTTTGAGCGTGCCGTAGACCCCGAGAGTTTCCTCGTTGACGCTGAGACGGTTGAGTTGCTCCGATCACAGATCTTGAGCACTAATTGTCTTGAGTCGGATCTGGGTATCGGTGACCTTGGCAGCTTGGTGCGGAAGGCGTCTGGCTGGGCAAGTGCCCAGTCCCACCACTACCTTGGCCTAGCAAGGGCTAGCGGTCAGGCAGGTGCGCGGAACGCGGCTCTGGCCTGTGCTCCACTGGCGCTGGTTTTGGGTGCCTGGCTGCAGGGTTTCACCAGTGCGGCGTCCGCCGACGACCCGCAAACTTTGACCGTACTCCGGCTGTACGCTGCGGACATCGGGGTCGGGTCGCCGCGCGCCTCACGCGGGGGGCTTACCTGGCCCTCCTGCGGGAACTGCAGATCGCCGACAGCGCCGTTCCCGTTTCGCGGCTCACAGCCGACCCTCGGATCGAAGATTGGGCGTTCCGCATCCCTGCCGTTCTACTGGCAATGAGTCGGCAGCCCGAAAGCTTTGCGCCGGAGATCCTCGGAGCTGATCTGTGCCTGCGCGCGGCGGGGTTGCTGCCTCCCCTAGTTCTCGTCCGAGAGCTACTCCCCGATAAGGCAGGTTGGGATGTGCTCGACCCCGGGCGAGCTCGCAGGGACGGCTCAGGTGGCCTTACGGTATGCAAGCGCGCGGTAGAAATGATGATCGCAAGTTCTACAGTTGGGACCCGGACCCGCGTCAGGCGCGGGTTTGCGTGGGCATTCTCCTGTCTTCGGGAATGGGATGACCTCGTCAGTGCCGAACTCGCCGCGATCAGCAGTCCGAGGTATGCGATGGGCAAGCTTCTGAAGCGGCGAGCACGTGAGGCTGTGGCCTATCACCGGAAATATATGGTCGCCGGACGTCCGCTGGCAGCGTGGTTTGCGGGGAGCAGGATCGACCATGAGAAATTCCTGGACGCTCTCGCTAGTAGCGAGCTGATCAGTCCGGGCAACGCCGATGCCAGCCCTCTTGTCAACGACATTATTAGCCCGTCCGGTCCGATGTTCCGTATCTTTAGCTCGGATGAGGTTGACATTATCAGGCGCTGGATTGATAGTCTTAGCATGGCAAAACTCAAGGGCGAGCTGGAAAAATCGCCTTCAGCCATTCGGCTTCCGGACGCTGACTGGTCAGACTCGCAAGAACATAAATTTCAGGCCAGTGATGCTGCGGCGTTACGTGATCATATCTTGCGCGCATCCAGCCATGACAGCACACAAGCAGCCTGCGAATTGGCCCCGCGAGAGGCTTTTTATCGGCTGCTTTTCCGAAATGACACATGGCAGTTGCGCAAATTCGCCTATGAATATGTATTAAACTGGATCAACCGGCCGCGTGCACCTGCCGGCGGGAATGCGTCCGACCTGCCCATGACCTGGCCAGTCGATGGATTGGGTTCCTGGCTTCTCGCGCGGCACGAAGCCCAAGCGAAAGAGTTCTCTGAGTTTCAGGCCGTCGCCAGGGAACCTGTATCGGCGCAGAGACGTAAGGCGCTGATCGATATGCACATGCAGCGTGCACCACTAAGGCTGCTCGACGGCTGCTGGCTTCAAGGGTTCTGCGACTTCGAGCACGCATGCTCTGAGGTCGGATATTTGCTTTTCCGAACATACTGGGATGAGCTCGGCAACGGCTCTGTTGAACTCAATCATCCGCTCATTTACCGAGAACTGCTCGACGAGATGGGCGTTGACCTGCCAGCGACCGGTTCGGCGGAGTTCGCTCAGTGGACCGGCTTCAGCGAGAATTCGTTTGAAGTTCCTCTATACTGGCTGTGTATCGCGCGGTTTCCTCGAACCTTTCTTCCGGAAACTTTGGGGCTTAATCTCGCGATTGAGTTGTCAGGAGTGGGGGACAATTACCGGCGCGCGCATATTACCTTGAAAGAATATGGCTTCACTACACGTTTCGTAGATATTCATAATACGATCGACAATGTGGGTTCTGGTCATTCTGCTTGGGCAGCAGATGCCATCCACAACTATATGGCAGAACTCCTGGTGACGCAGGGCGTGAGTATACAAAGCGAAGCCTGGCAGCGGATACGGTCGGGCTTCCGTTCCTCACTACGCCCAGATGCGCAAGTTTCCTAGTTCCTGCGCAGAAGAGCTCCTTACAAATCGAGGCTCAGTTGTGCTAGGCGTTGTCGAGTGGTGGGCCAATCGGGAGGCGAGTGTCCATCCGAAGCCCAAGGGACGTACGGTGGCCGACTGCGGGCCCAGCCACCGCGTGCAAAGGCCCTCCCTCCTCGGTACCCCCCAGTCCCGGTCCGCGCAGCAAGACAAGGCTCCCTGAGCCGGCCTGCCAGGTGTCGAGAAGCTCACCCTCTCGGTTCTTGCAGAGCATGAACTCTGCGGTTCCCTCGACCGTGACCACCACCACTAGGTACCGGTACCACTGCAGGTCGCGATGTGGCGTGATCCCCAATGCGCGCTCCGGGTAGCGCTGTACGGCCACCTCGTTCGGCCTCCACTGGTCGAGCCCGCAGATGCCATCGCCGGCCGGAAGTATCGCCGCCGTCAGTCGCTCACACAGCAGGCTCATCGCTGGGTACCCACGGGATCCGCTCGTCAGGACGAGAATCTCGCCTTCCTGGCGTGCGCGCCCCTGCTGCTCGGGCAGCCGGGTATACGGTGCCGATTCCAGCTCCGCCGCGACTGCGGATAGGGCCTCTTCCTGTATCGCATCGACAAGAAATGCGGCTCCGGTCTGGCTCACCGTACAGAGGGCGGCGCGCAAGTCTGTTTCAGTGCTGATAATCACGAAGCAAAGGATAACGCGAATTCCGTACCGATGGCGTGCGCCACAGGGCACTGTGCTGAGCGAGTGGAGGCGGGAGACCTTCACCGTCGGCCGGCGCAGCGGGCTGGTGCGGCCGAGAGGCAGCCTGGGCTTAATGGCTAGACCCGACTCTGAAGCCGTTTAGTTCCGGCGGTGCGAGGCCACGCTGTTCGGTCTCGCACCTGACCGTGCTTCCAGTCGCTCACTTTGGGTGAGGGCGGAGCAACAACGGTGTCAGGAGGCCGGGGAGGACCCTAGCGCGAAGATCAGCGCATCGAGCCGGACAGGGCCGTCACCGGCAAGGTATCGTCGCATCCGACAAGCTGGCCAGGGCTCACGGGCCCAGCGCAAGAGAGATCGTATCGTGACCCAGATGACACAGGGAGTTGCTGCGGAGGGCGATTCGGCCCGGATGCCGCTGGATATCGAGGTTCAGGGTCTGGTGCGTGAGTTCAGGGCGACCAAACGGCGGCGGCAAGCGACTGTGGCGCTGAGTGACGTCGATCTGTCGGTTGGCCGCGGGGAGACCTTCGGGCTCCTGGGCCCAAACGGAGCTGGGAAGACGACCCTCGTCCGTGTGCTCTCGACGATTCTCTTGCCTACACGCGGTGTAGCGAAGGTTCTCGGCCATGATGTCGTACGGGAATCACGAGAGGTACGCCGCTGCATCGGCCTGGTTTTTGGCGGCGATAAGGGTGTGTACACGCGCGTCAGCGCCAGGGAGAATCTGCTGTTCTGGGCCGCACTGTATCGGGTTGATTCGCGCGCGGCGCGAAAACGCGTCAGCGAGCTACTCGATCAGTTCGGACTCGGTGCACGCGCCGATGAACCCGTCGAGCGCTTCTCGCGTGGCATGCGGCAGCGTCTTCACCTGGCGCGCGGCCTGATCACCGACCCGCCGCTGCTATTCCTCGACGAGCCGACGATGGGATTGGACCCGAAGGCAAGCCTGGAGCTGCGCTCGGTATTGCGGAGCCTGAAGGCCGACGGCCGGACCATCCTGCTAACCACGCACGACCTGACCGAGGCCGAAGCTCTCTGCGATTATATCGGCCTCATTGACCGGGGCAGCCTGCGCCTTGTGGCACGGACCTCAGAGGTTGGGAGCTTGCTCTCCGCCTACGACCGGATCGACTTTCGAGCAGAGTCATTTGGTGTGCGCGACTCGATCCGAGTTTTGCCGGGAGTGCTGCGGGTTGACGAGCAGGAGGGCCGCTGGCTGCGTGTACATACCGGAGAAGGCGACGCCCCAGCGCGGGTACTGGAGTACCTTGTTGCCGCCGGCGTCACGGAGATCCGTACCTCGAAGCCAAGCCTTGAGGAGGTCTATCTCCACTTCCTCGATGACCGGGGCTTGAGGATATGACCGTACGCCAGTTACTTGCCGCTGCCCGTCTGCAGCTCGCCGTTATGCGCCGCGGCCCCGCTCAGCTCCTAGTCGTTGTGACTACTCCTCTGTTCGCAACGATGTTCCTGTCCATAGCGGAACAGAGTCACTCAAACAGAGTGCTCGTGAGTGGCGCGATCGCCCCGGTGCTGATAGGTCTTTGGCTTGTCTCGCTCGACCTTGCTACCACCCTCGTCGACAGCGAGCGCCGCGGTAGCACCCTCGAGCTAATCGTCGCCAGCCTGACTTCGCTCGTTCCAGTCCTGGCCGGTCGGCTAATCGCCGTCACAGCACTCGGCGGCCTATGTGCGCTGGAAACGTGGTTCGTCGGCCTCGGCTTCGGGGTAGTCCTGGTGCCCGTACATCCGGTCCTTCTGCTAGTCGCCCTTGCCTCAGGTGTTTTCGCGACGGTTGGCACCGCAACCATGCTGGGGGTATGTCTGTCGATGAGCCGCAACTCATATGTCTTGCAGAATGCGCTGAGTTACCCGCTGTATATCCTCGGTTGCATAGCGGTTCCGGCGCAGCTGCTGCCTGGGTGGCTGCGTCCGGCAACCCACTTCGTCTTCTTCTCCTGGCTTGAAAATCTGCTGCGTGGCGCATTCGGATATGGATCAGTTGATCACTGGCAGAGGGAGGTCGTGTACGTGCTTCTACTTGGGCTGGCCAGCTTTGTCCTCGCATATTTCGTCTGCCGTTATATTGTCCGGCGGCTTGCCACTGTCGGTACAATCACGTTCGGCTGAGCAGATGCTTCTTGCAATCATTCACCGTTCGGCCTCGCGAGGCTTCGCGGAATTGCGCTCGAATAATTCCTTCGTCACCTGGACACTCGGCTGGCTGGTGCGTGTCCTGTGCCAGGTTACGTTCTTCGCGATGGTCGGCCAGCTAGCTGGTTCCGCTCGTGCGGTGCAATACATTGCTGTGGGTAATGCATGTGCAATCATCACGGTCGAAGCTTCAGCCATGATCCGATCCATGTGCGCAGAGCGTCAGGTCGGCACTCTCGGGTTGTTAATCGCGACACCGACCGGCCAGCTCCCGGTTTTCTTCGGCCGTGGATTGCAGTGGTTGTGCACGGGGCTGGTGAGCTCATCGGCCGCGCTGGTTCTTGTCCCCAGGCTTCTCGGCGCCGCCGTGCCTGTTAGCAGGCTACTGGAATCCATCCCTCAGTTGGCTGTTGTTGGCGCGAGCTTCTACTGCCTTGCGTGTACGGTGGGCGGTCTAGCGCTGCGCAGGCTGCGATGGCAATGGCTGGTCATCAACCTGACGTACCTGGTACCAATGACATTCTGCGGGGTGGATGTCCCTGTAACGTTCTGGCCGTGGCCGATCCACGCGCTGGCCGAGGTCATCCCACTGACTCATGGGCTGGAGAGCATCCGCGCGACGATCCAGGGCGCACCCATCTCCTCAATCGCCGTCCAGATCCTTCTTACCGTGGCCACCGGCCTAGGCTGGCTCGGCGTAGCCGCGGTGTCATTTAATCGCTTGGTCTCATCAGGTCGTCGTGACGGGACCATTGAGTTGGGCTGATCTAATCGATTCCAGCTTGATCGATAAGAGCTGCCCACGTTGCGGACGGGCCGCCCGGTTGGCATGCTGACAGCGCTCGACAGCGAGAGTTCGCTGATAAGTTCGCAGGCTGGGTGCCAGGCATCCTGCTCGATGAAGAGCGGTATGGGCTCGGCATCAAGACCGCCGAGCAGTCGCCTGCTGGTACGCGACATCTGCGCACTGCTCGAAAAAAGGCAAGAGAAACCTGTTTGAATCCGGCAGGATGTCGAAAACTACGTGGATCCGCTCGGAAGCGGCATCGTTGAATGCCTGATGCAGAACGTGGTTGTTAAACCACCACGCTTCGCCTTCCTGCCATACACGAGTCTCACTTTCGACCTGCATGCGGCTACCTGATGGTGACCTAAGCACCAAATGATACCTATCCCGTATTAGGAAGTAGAGTCCGCGGTCGATATGGCGGTATACCTGGCCTCTGCTCTGCAGTCGCACTATGAGGGCTAACTGGAGAGTGCCATTTCCGGCACTCTTGGCGAATCCCTCAAGCCATCGCATAAGATGCGGGAATCGCGAACTATAGTCGCCGTTGGTGACGTACTGCCCGTGTTTGATTTCGCCAGGCCGTGGTGCTCTGCTGGTTAGCATGATTGACCGGGTTTCCCGTTGTACGGGAACCCGGTGCCTGAAATTCTGTTCCCAATCCTCTGCGCTCAGAGCGGCAATCTCGGCCATGATCGGCTGCACCTCGGATTTCGTGATCAGTGCGAAGTCACCCTTCTGACCTTTCGTGTACTTAGAACTCAGACCACTTACGGCCGCAGCAAAGAGGTTTCGTGCACGCCCCGATGCGAACTCTTCCGCAAGGCTATTCAGCCGTTCGAGTAGAGGCAGCGCGCTCTGGGTTTCTTGATAACTGAGAGTGCGAAAATACTCAGCGGAACTGAGACCGAGCACGTCCTTGATCTTGCCATTACTCCAGGGATGGCCGAGCTCGTTAAGTACGACATTATCAATGTTCCAGCAAGCCCTATCGAACATACTACCTCCAGCGGCCCAGAATGGGGATAGCGCACACGAAGGTTATCAGACTACTATATAGCTCTTCATGTCTTCACTCGTGGTGCCGCTTCACTCGTGGTGCCGCCGTCATCGGTTTTGCGTTCGAACAGGTGACCCACCCCCACCGTGCAATGGGATGCTCACTCCCTGCTGGTGATCGGCTGCCTGTTCGCGTAGAGCGGCTTTGCCCGCCCGGGTGGGGCCGCGGCGATGCTGACCGTGCCACTGGATCGGACGCCATCAGGGGCGGGGAAGACCGGGGAGGAGTCCGTAGCCGCTACGGCGGCGGCCAATCTGGCGGCGCTAAGCCTGTCATTCCCGGGTTGCCGCCCGTTCGTAGTTGATCTTCGGGCGCACGTGCCGGGGTAGCGATGACACCATCCCTCACCTCCCGAGGACTGCGAGTGCGGTGCGCCGCTGGCAGGCGTTACGAAACCTGGGCGTGCCCCGCAGCTAAGAACGCGAACGTCCAGCAGGAGACCGCGACCGTGACCAGCGTGACCTGCATGGCGTGGCGGGCTGCGGCAGGTGGGCCGGGCGCCTGCCGCGGCCGGGCCGGCGTTCCCGGACGCTCCTTTAGCCTTGGCCTGCATGCAGGCGCGGTCTGTACCTGCTCGCCGTGGGGCACGACGCTCGGGCCCGGCCCGCGCTCGATCCCGGCCTGCCATGCCTGGGGCGCGACCATCCGCAGCGCCATATTCTCCCGCTCGCCAGTACCTAACCGACCGAGTAGGCCATCTCATAGCCGCGTCGGACGGTCAGCATGTCCAGGTGCTTGAACACTCGCACGGCCGTTTCGGCTGGCGGGGTCAGGATCGTTTATGCCAGGACGTTGACCTGCCGGGCAACGGCCGCCAGTGGCCGCTCGGCAACATCCAGGTGCTCGGCAAGTCCAACGCCGAGGCGATGCGCGGCGAGGAGCCGCACCTGACCAAGCTGGCCCGCTTCTTCCCGAGCATCGGCGCGGTGAATCCGGCGCTGACCGCGATGGCCAACGCGGTCCGGGTCGGCGAGCATGTCGCCCGGCGGCTCGGCTGAGGCCGGCCGCAGTTGCGGGCACGAGCGTTAATCAATGGATGGCCGGGGATGGGGTAAGAGCGGGGTGATAGCCCGTTGCGGATGAGGACGGGACCGGGCCGGCCGGGACAACGTGGCCGACATGAGGGTCGGCCTGATTGGTGCAGTGCTGCTGAGCGGGGCGCTGCTGGCTGCGGGCTGCTCCTCCGGCGGCGGTGCCGGCGCCAGCCCGTCGTCCGCCGCGTCGTCCAGCGCGGCGTCGTCGTCCAGCGCGGCGCCGAGCGCGTCGTCCGCCGCCTCGGTCACCGTCTGCCCGGAGGTGGCCGCGCTGCGCGCGTCCCCGACCGAGCTGAGCCACCTCAGCTTCGGGCCCAACGCGCTGAACAAGCTGAAGACGGACGTGGGCAACGTCAAAACCAACCTGGTCGCGCTGCATGACACGGCCGGGACCGAGTGGCAGGGCCAGCTCAGTGCGCTGCAGACCGCGCTGAGCAAGCTGCAGAAGACACTGAGCAGCCTGGGCCGCCAGCCCAATGCCACCGCGGCGGCCAAGGCGGTATCCACCGACCTGGCCGGGGTGACGGCCAGCGTCCGCTGCCCGGACCCGACCCCCACCCCGTCGGGATGATCACGATCCGAGGACGGCCGTAAGGAGCGGCACCATGGCCCGCTAACCCCGGGTGGCACGGGGCGGGCGGCGCTCACCCGGTGCGCCGGCTGAGCCGGGCGGCCGGCCGCCCGCGGTCTCACCCCCGGTGGGTGAGGGAGGCCGGCCTGACGCGCCCAATCATGGGTGCCCGGGGGCCGGGTCGGCGGGCGGTTGATATCAGCCGGCCCCGGGTATGACCGGCAAAGGCATCCGACCTGCGTATTCACCCCAATGGGATGAGGATGGCCGACGCGTGGCCAGCAGGTCGGGGCTCTCGGGGGGATATCGCATGACAAGCACGATCGATGGCGCTGCCGAGCCTGCGCAGGCGCTGCCGGACGGCGCGGCCTTGGCCGAGGAGCTGCTGGGGGAGGCCGGGCCACGTGACCGCGGTGGCCAGCCGGACGGCGCACCGGGTGACGCCGGCCAGCCGCGGTTTCTCGAGGGCAAGCTGCAGATCCCGCAGCCGCACTTCCCGGTGCTGCGCCGCCGCCGGATCACCGGCCTGCTCGACCAGGCCGCCCGCAACCGGGTCACGCTGATCAGCGGGCCGGCGCGGGCAAGACCGTGGCGTGCGCCACCTGGGCCAGCGCGTCCGCGCAGAGCCGCCGGGTGGCCTGGCTGACCGTGGACGCCGAGGACCACCAGTCCTGGTTCTGGGCTTACGTGTGCGCCGCGCTGGCCCGGCTCCGCGCCATCCCGGCCGACGTGCTGCGGTCCCTGGAGGACACCAGCCCGGACCGGTTCCCGCTCCGGCTGGTCGAAGTGGCCCAGCTGTTCACCGAGCCGGTGGTGCTGATCCTGGACGACGTGCACGAGCTGGCCGACCCGGCCGTGCTGAGCGGGCTCGACCTGATCATCCGGCATGCCCCGGGCACGCTGCGGCTGGTGCTGTCCGCCCGGCAGCCGCCGGGGCTGCAGCTGGCCCGGCTGCGGGTGTCCGGCGAGCTGGCCGACATCGGCGGCCCGGACCTGGCCTGCACCGCCGATGAGGCGGACGCGTACTTCGCCCTGCTGGGCCTCGACGTGGACCAGGGCGCCCGGGACGAGCTGCTCCGCCGCACCCAGGGCTGGATGGCCGGGCTGCGGCTGGCCGCCATGCGCGCCCGCAGCGACCCGGCGCCCGGCGCGACCATCACCGACCTGGTCGGCGACGAGCCCATCGTGACCGACTATCTGTGGGACGAGGTGCTCGGCAAGCAGCCGCCGCAGACCCGGATGTTCCTGCTCCGCACCAGCATCACCGGGGAGGTGTCCGGCGACCTGGCCGACGCGCTGACCGGGCAGGGCGGCAGCGCGCGCACCCTGGAGCGGCTGAGCCGGGAGAACAGCTTCGTCGACGTCGTGGACCGGGAGCACGGCGGGTACGTCTACCACCCGCTGCTCCGCGAGGTGCTGACCGCGGAACTGCACCGCGAGATACCGCACGAGATCCCGGTGCTGCTCCGCCGGGCGGCCCGCTGGTACGCGGCGCACGGCCAGCCGTTCGACTCGGTGCGCGCCGCGGCCCAGGCCGAGGACTGGGACTACGCGGCGCAGATCCTGGCCGAGGCGGGCGCCGGGGTGGCCAGCCCCGGGTCCACCGCCGAGCTGGAGGGCGTGCTGGCGCTGTTCCCGGCGGACCGCTCGGCCGACGACCCCGCGGTCGCGGCGGCCTGGGCGGCGGCCCGGCTGTGGGACGGCGACCAGGAGGGCTCGGCCGCGTACCTGGAAAGCGGCGAGCATGCCCTGGACCGGGCCGCGCCGGCCATGCGCCGGGTCATGGAGCCGACGCTGGCCGCGTTGCGGGTGATGCTCGCGGGCCGCCGGTGCGACCCCGACCCGGGCCTGCTCGGCCAGGCGCACTCGCTGGCCGAACGGTGCGAGGCGGCGGCCAGCGCCCAGCCGGAGCACCGGGCCGTCGGCCTGCTCTGGTTCGCGGTCGGCGTGGCCCGGCTGCGCCGCTGGGAGATCCAGTCGGCCCGCCGCGCGCTGCGGCACGCGGACCGCCAGCTGGCCGCCGGGAGCCTGGCCGGGCTGCAAGCCCGGGCGCGGGCCTGGCGGGCCCTGGCCGAGGCGTGGTTCGGCGACCTCAGCGCGGCCCAGCGGTCGGCCGGCGACGTGCCCGCCACCCGCGGCCTGGACCCGGCCACGGCCGGGGCGGCCGCGGAACTGGCCGCGCTGGCCCGGGCCCAGGTCGGCCTGCGCCGGGACGACCTGTCCACGGCGCAGCGGCTGATCGAGAGCATCAGCCCGGGGGTGGCCGGGCAGTTCCCCGGCGAGCCGCCGGTCAGCGCGATGACGGCGCTGATCCGGGCCCGGGTGCTGCTCGCGGACGGCGACGCCACCGCGTCGGTCGCCGTGCTGTCCCGGCTCCGCGAGACCTACGGGCCAGCCCACCTGGCCCTGTCCGACGTGGTCACGGTGGCCGAGGGCGACGCCGCGCTGCGCGTCGGCAACACCGGGCGGGCCCGTGCGGTGCTGCTGCTGGTCGAGGAGGGTGAGCACTTCGACGGGGCGGACGGGCGGCTGCTCCGCGCCGGGCTGCTCATCGCGGACGGCGAGTTCAAGGCCGCCCTGGAGGCGGTGGAGCCGTGCCTGGACGGCGGCGCGGCCGGGGTCACCCGGCACGAGCAGATCAGCGGGCTGCTGATCGCCGCGGTGGCGCACCGCCGCCTCGGCTCGAGCGACGAGGCCGCCACGCTGCTCGAGCAGGCGCTCGCCCTGGCCGAGCCGGACGGCGCCTACCGGGCCTTCCTGGACGGCGGGGCCGCGGTCCGCTCCGCGATGACGGTGCTGATCCCGCCGACCAGCCGGCACGCCGGTTTCGCCGGGCGCATCCTGGAGCGGTTCGACGCCCAGGTGCCGCAGGGCGCCGCGCCCGCCGCCCGGGCCAGCGTGCCGCTCACCGACAGCGAGCGGGCGGTGCTCCGCTTCCTGCCCTCGCACATGACCAACGAGGAGATCTCGCAGGCCCTGTTCCTGTCCATCAACACGGTCAAGACCCACCTGCGGTCGGCCTACCGCAAGCTCGGCGTGAGCTCGCGCCGCGAGGCGATCGCCCGCGGCCGCCGCCTCGGCCTGCTCTGACCGGCACGGTGTCGGCAGCACCGGCCGGCGGCTGGCCCGGGGGCCACTAGACTGGGCGGCCGTAGCCGTCGAAGGCTGCGCTGAGGTCGCGCGGAGCCGCGGACCGGCGCGGCGGGGGCGGGCGGGCTTGGCAACTCAGAGCGCAGGTATCAGGGAGTGACGGCGACGTGAAGACCGACGTCGAGGAGCTGAGCCCCACCCGGGTGAAGCTGACCATCGAGGTTCCGTTCGAGGAGCTGAAGTCGAGCCTCGACAAGGCGTACCGCGAGGTCGCCAGGCAGGTTCGGGTGCCCGGCTTCCGGCCGGGCCGGGTGCCGCCGCGCATCATCGACCAGCGGTTCGGCCGCGGCATGGTGCTCGAGCAGGCGGTGAACGACGCGGTGCCGCAGCTGTACGGGAAGGCCCTGGAAGACAACGAGGTGTTCGCGCTCGGCCAGCCCGAGCTGGAGATCACCAAGCTGGATGACGGCAAGGAGCTGGCGTTCACCGCCGAGGTGGACGTCCGGCCCAAGTTCGACCTGCCCGAGCTGGCCGGCCTGCCGGTCACCGTGGACAGCGCCGTGGTCACCCCGGACGAGGTCGAGGAGTACATCGGCGGGCTGCGGGAGCGGTTCGCGTCGCTGAAGACCGCGGACCGGCCGGTGCAGGATGGCGACTACACCTCGATCGACCTGTCCGCCTCGGTCGACGGCGAGCCGGTGGAGGACGCACAGGCCAGCGGGCTGTCTTACGAGGTGGGCAGCGGGACGCTGCTGGACGGCCTGGACGAGGCCCTGCTCGGCATGGCGGCGGGGGAGTCCACGACGTTCAGCACCGAGCTGGCCGGCGGGGAGCACGGCGGCGAGCAGGCGGACGTCACGGTCACCGTGCACAGCGTCAAGATCAAGGAACTGCCCGAGCTCGATGACGAGTTCGCCCAGTCGGCCAGCGAGTTCGACACGCTGGGTGAGCTGCGCGCCGGGACCCGCTCCCAGCTGGAGACGATGAAGCGGATGCAGCAGGCCCGGCAGGCCCGGGACCGGACGCTGGACGCGGTGCTCGCGCAGATCGAGATCCCGCTGCCGGACAGCCTGGTGGAAAGTGAGATCGAGGCCCGGCGGCAGAACCTCGATGAGCAGCTGGAGCGGGCCGGCACCACCCGCCAGGCCTACCTGGAGTCTTCCGGGCAGACCGGGCAGCAGCTGGAAGCCGACATGGCCGAAGGCGCGCGGAAGTCGGTCAAGGCCGGGTTCGTGCTGGACGAGCTGGCCCGCAGCGAGGACCTGAACGTTGACCAGGATGAGCTCAACGCGTTCGTGATCGAGCAGGCCTACCGGATGGGCGTGCAGCCCGACGTGCTGGCCAAGGAGATCACCGAGCACGGGCAGATCGGCTCGGTGGTGGCTGACGTGCTGCGCGGCAAGGCACTCAACGTCCTCACCGAGCGGGTCACGGTGACCGACGACGCCGGGAAGCCGGTGGACGTCACCGCGGCGCTGCGGCCGGACGCGGCCGAGGACGAGCAGGAGGAGCAGGAGGAGGAGGCCGGCCAGGCCGATGCCGCCGCCGAGGCGGCGGACGCGGGGGACGCCGCGAACGAGACGGCGGCCGCGGCCGAGACGGCCGCCGCGGGCGGCCCAGACCAGGACGGCGCAGACCAGGACGAAGCGGACCAGGACGAGACGGCGGCCAAGCAGTAACGGCTGGCGGGCGGCCTGCGCCGACAGCGAACAGGCCGCCGCCGGGGACGTTCTGGCGCTGGCCGGGCGTTATGGTCGCAATCAATGACGCGTGACATGACCGAGGAGAGCAGAGTGAGCACGCCTCCGGCTTTCCAGGACCCGACCGGGATCCTGGCGCGGACCGCCGAACAGGCACCGCCCGTGATTACCGAACAGATATTCCAGCGGCTGCTCCGGCACCGGATCATCTTCCTCGGCCAGCAGGTCGACGAGGACATCGCCAACCGGATGTGCGCCGAGATGGTGCTGCTCGCGTCCGAGGACAGCGAGCGGGACATCCTCATCTACATCAATTCGCCCGGCGGCTCGGTGTACGCCGGGCTGGCCATCTACGACGTGATGCAGTACGTGCCGAACGACATCCAGACCTACGCGATGGGCATGGCCGCGTCGATGGGCCAGTTCCTGCTGTCGGCCGGCACCCCGGGCAAGCGCTACGCGCTGCCGCACGCCAGCATCCTGATGCACCAGCCGTCCGGCGGCATCGGCGGGACGGCCTCGGACATCAGGATCCAGGCCGAGCAGATGCTCTACGTCAAGCGCAAGCTGGCCGAACGCACCGCGTTCCACACCGGGCAGACTGTGGAGCAGATCGAGAAGGATGCCGACCGGGACCGGTGGTTCACGGCGGATGAAGCCCGTGACTACGGCTTCGTGGACCACGTGATCCGCAGCGCCACCGAAGTGGACTCTGACGGGCCGGTGTCGCCATGAACCTCGATCCCGGAGCGGAGGAGCCGCAAGTGAGCACATCCCACCGGAGACTGGCAGAGTCCCGTTACGTCCTCCCGTCGTTCGTGGAGCGCACGTCGTACGGCATCAAGGAGATGAACCCGTACAACAAGCTCTTCGAGGAACGGATCATCTTCCTCGGCGTGCAGATCGACGATGCCTCGGCCAACGACGTGATGGCCCAGCTGATCACGCTGGAGTCGATCGACCCGGACCGGGACATCCTGATCTACATCAACTCGCCCGGCGGGTCGGTCACCTCGATGATGGCGATCTACGACACGATGCAGTACATCCAGCCGGAGATCCAGACCATCTGCATCGGCCAGGCCGCCTCGGCGGCCGCGGTGCTGCTGGCGGCCGGTGCCCCCGGCAAGCGGCTGACCCTGCCGAACGCCCGCATCCTGCTGCACCAGCCCGCCACCGAAGGCGGCTACGGGCAGTCCAGCGACCTGGAGATCCAGGCCCGGGAGATCCTCCGGATGCGGACCGCGATGGAGCGGATCGTGTCCAAGCACACCGGCCGGACCGAGGAGCAGGTCCGGCTCGACATCGAGCGGGACAAGTTCTTCTCCGCCGAGGAGGCCAAGGAATACGGTCTCGTCGACGAGGTTCTGACGAGCCTCAAGCGCAAGGCCGAGGTAGGGTCGTCCTAACCAGGAGGATTCAACCTCCGGGTGGTCCGCACCGGGTCCGGCTCTCGCGGTCGGGGTCTTCGAGGCGGTACCGTCTGAACTGAGAGCTAGATGGTACGGCGGGAACATACCCGCGGCTGCCTGGCCCGCCCCGTGCGGGCCGCGGCCCCAGGTAAAGGAGTAGCTGGGTGGCTCGCATCGGTGATGGTGGTGACCTGCTGAAGTGCTCTTTCTGTGGGAAGAGCCAGAAGCAAGTCAAGAAACTCATCGCCGGGCCCGGCGTGTACATCTGCGACGAGTGCATCGACCTGTGCAACGAGATCATCGAAGAGGAACTGGCCGAGCCGTCCGAGCTCAAGTGGGACAGCCTGCCCAAGCCCCGGGAGATCTACGAGTTCCTCGACGCCTACGTGATCGGCCAGGAGAAGGCCAAGAAGGCCCTGTCCGTGGCGGTCTACAACCACTACAAGCGGGTCCAGTCCGGCGGTGACAACAACCGGCCCGGCGAGGACGGCGTCGAGCTGGCCAAGTCCAACATCCTGCTGCTCGGCCCGACCGGGTCCGGCAAGACGCTGCTGGCCCAGACGCTGGCCCGGCTGCTCAACGTGCCGTTCGCCATCGCCGACGCCACCGCGCTCACCGAGGCCGGCTACGTCGGCGAGGACGTCGAGAACATCCTGCTCAAGCTGATCCAGGCGGCCGAGTACGACGTCAAGAAGGCCGAGACCGGGATCATCTACATCGACGAGATCGACAAGATCGCCCGGAAGAGCGAGAACCCGTCGATCACCCGTGACGTCTCCGGCGAGGGCGTGCAGCAGGCGCTGCTGAAGATCCTCGAGGGCACCACCGCGTCGGTCCCGCCGCAGGGCGGCCGGAAGCACCCGCACCAGGAGTTCATCCAGATCGACACGACCAACGTGCTGTTCATCTGCGGTGGGTCGTTCTCCGGGCTGGAGAAGATCATCGAGCAGCGGGTCGGCAAGTCCGGGATGGGCTTCGGCGCGGTGCTCCGGGTCAAGAACGACCGGACCACGGGCGACCAGTTCGCCGACGTGATGCCGGAGGACCTGCTGAAGTTCGGCATGATCCCCGAGTTCGTCGGCCGGCTGCCGGTCATCACCAGCGTGCACAACCTGGACCGGGACGCGCTGATCCAGATCCTCACCGTGCCGCGCAACGCCCTGGTCAAGCAGTACCGGCGGCTGTTCGAGCTGGACGGGGTGGACCTGGAGTTCACCGAGGACGCCCTGGAGGCCGTGGCCGACCAGGCCATCCTGCGCGGCACCGGCGCGCGGGGTTTGCGGGCCATCCTCGAAGAGGTGCTGCTGTCGGTGATGTACGAGGTGCCCAGCCGCAAGGACGTCGAACGGGTCGTGATCACCGGGCCGGTCGTCCTGGAGCACGTCAACCCGACGCTGGTGCCTCGCGACTCGGCCGCCCGCCGCCCACCGCGCGAGAAGTCCGCCTGAGCCGCAGCCGAGTATCACGGCTCATACCAGCACGGAGGGCCTCGCGCACCGCACTAGACTCGGTCGTCGTGAGTGCAGATCTGACGCAGCCGCGAACTGAACTTCCGCCGCAGTACGTGCCGGGCGAGGTAGAGGACCGGCTGTACGAGTCCTGGGACAAGCGCGGGTTCATGCACGCCGACGCCGCGGCGGCCAGCCCGGACAAGCCGCCGTTCTGCATCGTGATCCCGCCGCCGAACGTGACCGGCTCGCTGCACATCGGGCACGCGCTCGACCACACGCTGATCGACGCGCTGGTCCGGCGGCGCCGGATGCAGGGCTACACCGCGCTGTGGCTGCCCGGCATGGACCACGCGGGCATCGCCACGCAGAACGTGGTGGAGCGGGAACTGGCCAAGGAAGGGCTGAGCCGCCACGACCTCGGCCGGGAGGCGTTCGTCGAGCGGGTGTGGCAGTGGAAGGCCGAGTCGGGTGGCAAGATCCTCGGCCAGATGCGCCGGCTGGGCGACAGCGTGGACTGGTCCCGCGAGCGGTTCACCATGGACGAGGGCCTGTCCCGCGCGGTGCAGACCATCTTCAAGCAGCTGTACTCCGGCGGCCTGATCTACCGGGCCGAACGCATCATCAACTGGTGCCCGCGCTGCCTGACCGCGCTGTCCGACATCGAGGTGGACCACACCGACGAGGACGGCGAACTGGTCTCGATCCGGTACGGCGACGGCGACGACTCGGTCGTGGTCGCCACCACGCGGGCCGAGACGATGCTCGGCGACACCGCGGTGGCGGTGCACCCCGACGACCCCCGGTACGCGCGCCTGATCGGCCGGGAGGTGGCGCTGCCGCTGTCCAACCGGCGGATCCCGATCGTGGCCGACCCGCACGTGGACCCGGAATTCGGCACCGGCGCGGTCAAGGTCACCCCGGCGCACGACCCGGACGACTTCGAGATCGGCCGGCGGCACGACCTGCCCAGCATCACGATCATGGACGAGCACGGCCGGATCACGGCCAAGGGCCCGTTCGAGGGCATGGACCGGTTCGAGGCCCGGCCCGCGGTGGTCGCCGCGCTGCGCGCGGACGGGCGGATCGTGTCCGAGGTCAGGCCGTACGTGCACGCGGTCGGGCACTGCATGCGGTGCGGCACGGTGGTGGAGCCGCGGCTGTCCCTGCAGTGGTTCGTCAAGGTCGGCCCGCTGGCCAAGGCGGCCGGCGACGCGGTCCGCGACGGCCGGGTGCAGATCCACCCGCAGGACATGACGGCCCGGTACTTCAGCTGGGTGGATAACATGCACGACTGGTGCATCAGCCGGCAGCTGTGGTGGGGGCACCGCATCCCGGTCTGGTACGGCCCGTCCGGCGACGTGGTCTGTGTCGGGCCGGGCGAGCAGCCGCCCGCGGGCGAGGGCTGGCACCAGGACCCGGATGTGCTCGACACCTGGTTCTCCTCGGCGCTGTGGCCGTGCTCCACGCTGGGCTGGCCGGACGACACCGAGGACCTGCGCGTCTTCTACCCGACCAGCGTCCTGGTCACCGGGTACGACATCCTGTTCTTCTGGGTCGCCCGGATGATGATGTTCGGCCTGTACGCGATGCGGTACCGGGCGCCCGACCAGGCCGTGCCGTTCCGGCAGGTGGCCCTGCACGGCCTGGTCCGCGACTCGCACGGTAAGAAGATGTCCAAGTCGCTGGGCAACACGGTGGACCCGCTGGACTGGATCGGCCGGTTCGGCGCCGACGCCACCCGGTTCACGCTGGCCCGCGGGGCCAGCCCGGGCAGTGACGTCCCGGTCAGCGAGGAATGGGTCACCGGCTCGCGGAACTTCTGCAACAAGCTGTGGAACGCCACCCGGTTCGCGCTGCTCAACGGCGCCACCGTGCCCGGCCGGCCGCCGGACCCGGCCGGCCTGCCCACCGCGGCCCGCTGGATCCTGTCCCGGCTGGCCACGGTGATCGCCGAGGTGGACGATCTGTTCGAGCGGTACGAGTTCGGCAAGGTGTGCGAGACGCTGTACCACTTCGCCTGGGACGAGGTCTGCGACTGGTACCTGGAGCTGGCCAAGCCCGAGCTGTCCCTGGCGGGCGGAGGCCCGGCGGGCACTGCGGACGAGGATGCCGCGCGGCGCACCCGTGAGGTGCTCGGCTACGTGCTGGACCGGCTGCTCAAGCTGCTGCACCCGGTCATCCCGTTCGTCACCGAGGAATTGTGGACCGCGCTGACCGGCGGGGAGAGTGTGATGGTCGCGCCCTGGCCCGGCGAGCGTCCGGCGGCCGGCGCGCAGACCGGGCTGGACTTCCATGACCCGGCAGTCCGAGGCCGAGATCGGCTCGCTGATGCGGCTGGTCACCGAGGTCCGGCGGTTCCGCTCCGACCAGGGCCTGCGGCCCGGGCAGCCGGTGCCCGCGGCGCTTGGCGGGATCGGCGGCACGGTGCTCGCCGCGCACGAGCCCAGCATCCGCTCGCTGCTCCGGCTCACCTCGCCCGGCACTGGGTTCGCCCCGACCGGCACGGTGGTCGCCGAGCAGGTCACCGTCGAGCTGGACACCGCGGCCGGCCTCGACGTGGCCGCCGAGCGGCGCCGGCTCGACAAGGATCTGCAGGCCGCCCGCAAAGACGCCGAGCAGACGCAGCGCAAGCTGGCCAACGACGCGTTCCTGGCCAAGGCGCCGCCCGAGGTGGTGGCCAAGACCCGGGACCGGCTGGCCGCGGCGAACGCCGACATCGAGCGGATCAGCGGCCGCCTGGCCGCCCTCGCGGGCCGGGAGAGCACTTGACCACTCCGGACGGGCAGCTGAGCACCGAGGCAGAGCTGCGCGAGGCGGAACGGGAGATCCTGGCCCGGCGTCCCGAGCACGCCATCAAGCCGACCCTGGACCGGATCACGGACCTGGTCTCGCTGCTGGGTGACCCGCAGCGGGCCTACCCGGTCATCCACGTGACCGGCACCAACGGCAAGACGTCGACGGCCCGGATGATCGAGTCCCTGCTGCGCGCCCGCGGGCTGCGCACCGGGCTGTTCACCAGCCCGCACCTGGCCTCCATGCGGGAGCGGATCGTGGTGGACGGCGCGCCGGTCTCGGCCGAGCAGTTCGTGGCCAGCTACGCGGAGCTCGCCCCCTACGTCGCCATGGTGGACGGGCGGCAGCCGGCCCCGCTGTCCTTCTTCGAGGTGCTCACCGGGATGGCGTTCGCCATCTTCGCCGACCTGCCGGTGGATGTCGCGATCGTCGAGGTCGGGCTCGGCGGCACCTGGGACGCGACCAACGTCGCCGACGGCGCCGTCGCGGTGGTCACCCCGATCGCGCTGGACCATACCCGGTGGCTGGGCGACACGGTCGAGCAGATCGCCGCGGAGAAGGGCGGCATCATCAAGCCCGGCGCGGTCGCCGTGCTGGCCCAGCAGCCGGTGCCCGCGGCCGAGGTACTGCTCCGCCGCGCGGTATCGGTCGGCGCGAGCGTGCTTCGCGAGGGCATCGAGTTCGGCGTGCTGGACCGCGATCTGGCCGTCGGCGGGCAGCGCATCGACGTGCGCGGCCTGCGCGGCGACTACACCGACATCGCGCTCCCGCTGTTCGGCGCGTACCAGGCCAGCAACGCGGCGGTCGCGCTGGCGGCGGTCGAGGCGTTCGCCCCGGCGCGCTGACGCCGCCACGCCGCCGAGGGTGACGGCGGGTCCGGTCAGCTGGGGCAGGACATCGTCCGGGCGGGGTTCGCCACGGTCACCTCGCCGGGGCGGCTGGAGGTGGTACGGCGCAGCCCGGTGGTCATCGTGGACGCGGCGCACAACCCGGCCGGGATGGCGGCGGCCATGGAGGCGGTCACCGAGGCGTTCACGTTCGCGGCGCTGATCGCGGTGCTGGCGGTGAGCGAGGACAAGGATGTGCCCGGGATTCTCGATCAGCTGGAGCCGGTGGTCACGGAGCTGGTGGTGACCCGGAACTCCTCGGACCGGTCGATGGATCCGGGGAAACTGGGGGAGCTGGCCGCGGCGGCGCTCGGGCCGGAGCGGGTGCATGTGGCGCGGCGGATCGACGAGGCGCTGGAGCTG
The DNA here is from genome assembly GCA_963717125.1 of uncultured Actinomycetes bacterium. Taxonomy (GTDB): domain Bacteria; phylum Actinomycetota; class Actinomycetes; order Streptosporangiales; family Streptosporangiaceae; genus RYN-230. The sequence continues at coordinate 126,262 of CAVQVG010000013.1, read as the reverse complement.
GCCGTGACCCTGGCCGATGAGGCGGCTGGGACGGAGGGCCTGACCCGGACCGGGGTGCTCGTGACCGGGTCGGTGATCACCGCGGGCGATGCCCGGGTGCTGCTGGTCGGCCAGGCGGGGGAGGCGGCCGAGCCGGAATGAGGCGCCCAGCATGAAACGCCCAGCATGAAACGCCCAGCATGAAACGACTGTGCGCCACCGTGCTGGTGATGGAGGCGATCGTGATCGCGCTGGCCATCCCGGTGGCCATCACGATCGGGCATGAGTCGCCGCACGCCGCCGGGCTGGCCGGCGGGTGCCTGGCCGTGGCGGCGGTGCTGCTCGCGGGCCTGGTCAGCCGGCTGGCGTCGCGCGGGGTGCTGGCGGCCGGCAGCACGCTTCAGGTGCTGGTGATCACGGCCGGCGTGGTGGTGCCGGTGATGTACGCGCTGGGCGCCATCTTCGCCGGGTTCTGGGTGCTGGCTATCGTGATGGGGCGCCGCGCCGAATCATCCGCGCCGCCCCCTCAGCCTGGGCGGCCGGAGGCAGGCCCGCGCTGAGTGGGGTCTCCCCGGCCAGTGGGGCCCGCCAGCTGAGCTGGCTCGTCCCGTCCGGCGCCGGGCTGGCGGTGACGGTACCGCCGTGCTGCCCGGCACGCGTGCGGAGCAGGGCCAGTTCGGTGCCGCCCGCGGTGGCCGGGTCGGCCCACCACGGGCCGTCCTCGGTCACGGTCAGCGTCACCGCCGTGCCGTCCACGGTCACCGCCACGGCCACCCGGCCCGGCGCCCGGTGCGCGTCGCTGTAGCCCAGCACCTCACGCAGGCTGGCCAGCAGGTGGTGCGCGAGCGGCGGGGGCACGGCCGTGTCGATCGGGCCATCCAGGGTTATCTCGGGGATGACACCGATCCCCGGGGTCAGCTCGTTGACCACGTCCAGGATGGAGCGGCGCAGGCCCAGGTCCGGCTGGCCGCCGCTGGCTGCCTCGGCTGCTCCGGCGTCCAGCCCGTCGCGCTGCGGCTGGCCCTGCTCCAGCGCGAAGATGGACTGGCGGAGCATCGTGATGGAATCGTCGAGGTTCTGCACCACCTCGTCGATCCGGCTGGACAGGTCCGGCCGGGCGGCGCGCAGCGCCACCCCCTGCAGGGCCAGGCCCGCCGCGAACAGCCGCTGCACCACGTTGTCGTGCAGGCTGCTGGCGATCCGGTCGCGGTCGGCCAGGATGCTCATCTCGCGCAGCCGGTCCTGCATCCGCGCCGTCTCCTGCCGGGACCGGCGGACCCGGGCGCGCAGCCCGTGCCCGACAAAAGCGATCATGGCGGCCAGCGCGGCCCAGAAGAACATCCGCCGGATCAGCACGGACGTCGTCGCCATGTCGGGGCTCAGCGAGATATAGAGCATGACGCCGAGGACGGCCAGCGTGACCACGGCCGACTCCCAGCGGCGGTGGAACAGCGCGGCCCAGATCAGCGGGCTGAGCAGGACGATGCCGACGCCGGAGGTGGAGCCGCCGGCCGCCTGGATCAGGGCGAAGATCGACGCGGTGTACAGCAGCGGGACGGTCACGGTAAGCCAGCCCGGCGCCCGCGCCCACGGCACGAACGCGATTTCCGCGGCCACCGCGGCCAGCAGCAGCACGCTCACGATGGCGTACGGCAGCGAGGCCGGGCCGGGCGGCAGCAGCAGGCTCGCCTCGGCGATGACGCCGAGCGCCGCGAACGGCGCGATCCTGACCAGCAGGCCGTCCCGGGCCAGCAGGGGGTTGTCCGGCCGGGTCAGCGGGTCGGTCGCGGGCGGGTGCGTGGCGCTGCCGGGGGTGTGGTCCACCTTTCACCTGCTCTTCATCAGGGGCGGCCGGCCCGGCGGTGCTTCCGAGCTTGCCGCAAAGATCGGACTGTGTCCAGGTCAGGGCCGTATTGTGGGCCGGCGCGGCGGGACCCTCCCGGCGCTGCCTAGGCAGGCCGAACGGCGGCGCACCGGTAGGATCAAGGGCGCGGCGGGTTTGCCCTCGATCACTCCGGGATCGGCACCGTTGCTGTTGCCACCGGCTAAGAGGAGCAAGTGTTGATTCAACGTACCCTCGTCCTGGTCAAGCCCGATGGTGTGCGGCGTGGCCTGATCGGCGATGTGTTGTCCCGCATCGAGCGCAAAGGCCTGCAGATCGTGGCCATGGACCTGCGCACGATCGACGCCGATCTGGCCGAGACGCACTATGCCGAGCATGTCGGCAAGCCGTTCTTCGAGCCACTCGTCGGGTTCATCACGTCCGGTCCCCTGGTGGCCCTGGTCGTGCAGGGTCCGCGGGCCATCGAGGCGTTCCGCGGGCTGGCCGGGGCCACCGATCCGGTGCGCGCCACGGCGGGCACTATTCGCGGGGATCACGCGTTGGACCTGCAGCAGAACATCGTGCACGGATCAGACTCACCGGACTCGGCCGAGCGGGAAATCAAGATCTTCTTTCCTGACCTTGTTTAGGTAGGCCGGCGCTGGTCGATGAAGGACACAGGGCGGCTTCGGCTCAGCGGGCGAAAGCCGCGGGAAAAACAGCACAGATCATCTAGCCGACCCTTTTTGGAAGGTTCTCGTTCCTTATGAGCAACGCGCTGGCGTTTCTGGGCCGTGACATGGCGGTCGACCTCGGCACCGCGAACACCCTGGTCTACGTCCGGGGCCGCGGCATCGTGCTCAACGAACCCTCCGTGGTGGCGCTGAATACGAACACGGGCTCGATCGTCGCCGTCGGGGTCGAGGCGAAACGGATGATCGGGCGCACGCCGGGCAACATCGTGGCCGTGCGCCCACTCAAGGACGGGGTCATCGCCGACTTCGACGTGACCGAGCGGATGCTGCGCTACTTCATCCAGAAGGTGCACCGGCGCCGTCACCTGGCCAAACCGCGGGTCGTAGTGGCGGTGCCCAGCGGCATCACCGGGGTGGAGCAGAGCGCGGTCAAGGAGGCCGGTCACCAGGCCGGCGCCCGCCGGGTGTACATCATCGAGGAGCCGATGGCCGCGGCCATCGGGGCCGGCCTGCCGGTCAACGAGCCCACCGGCAACATGGTGGTGGACATCGGCGGTGGCACCACCGAGGTCGCGGTGATCTCGCTGGGCGGCATCGTCACGTCGCAGTCGATCCGGGTGGCCGGCGACGAACTGGACCAGGCGATCATCACGTTCGGCAAGAAGGAATACTCGCTCATGCTCGGCGACCGGACCGCCGAGGAGATCAAGATGGCGCTGGGCTCCGCCTACCCGTCGGTGGACGAGCCACACGCCGAGATCCGTGGCCGGGACCTGGTCAGCGGGCTGCCCAAGACGATCGTGATTTCGGCGGAGGAGATCCGCCGCGCCATCGAGGAGCCGGTCGCGCTGATCGTGGACACGGTCAAGACCACGCTGGACAAGTGCCCGCCCGAGCTGGCCGGCGACGTGATGGACCGGGGCATCGCGCTGACCGGCGGCGGTGCGCTGCTCCGCGGGCTGGGCGACCGGCTGCGCGAGGAGACCGGGATGCCGGTGCACGTGGCGGACAACCCGCTCGACTCCGTGGTGCTGGGCACCGGCAAGTGCGTCGAGGACTTCGATACGCTGCGTCAGGTACTAGTTCCCGAGTCCAGACGCTGAGCGTCCCGTCACAGGCGGGAGCAGGCCGCCTGGGCTGCGGCAGCTGACCAAGGTGTGGCGAGCACGCTGTAGTGAGCACGGTGTAGTGAGCACGGTGTGGCGAGCACGGTATTGCGAGCTCGAGCCGCGTGGATGAGGAGACCTGGTGCACGACACCCGGCGGACCCGTGTCGTTCTCGGGGTGCTGCTGGTGGCCGCGCTCGCGCTGATCACCATCGACTACCGGGGTGGGGCCGAGACGCCGCTGCGCGGGCTGCGCTCGGTGGGCGGCGCCGTGTTCGGCTCGGCCGAGAACGTGGCCAGCCTGGTGACCAGGCCGGTCTCCGCGGTCGCGGACGGGCTGACCGGCAATTCCGGATCCCAGGCCAAGATCGACGCGCTGCAGCGCCAGGTGCTCGGGCTGCGCGCGCAGCTGAGCCAGCAGCGGCTGAGCAAGTACGACGACCAGCAGCTCAAGCAGCTGCTCCAGCTGGCCGCCCGGGGCCGGTACCGGGTCGTGGCGGCGAGCGTGATCGCGGCCGGCGGCTCGTACGACGACTCGGTCACCATCGACGCCGGCCGGGGTGACGGGATCAAGCTGGACCAGACGGTGCTGAACGGGCAGGGCCTGGTCGGCACGATCACCTCGGTCACCGCGACCACCGCCACCGTGCTGCTCAGCACCGACGCCAGCGTGACCGTGGGGGTCCGGCTGGCCGGCACCGGGCAGATCGGCGTGGTCAGCGGCACCGGCAAGGCCATGTCCGGCAGTGGGCTGCTCCGGCTCCAGGTCTTCGACGTCAACGCGGTGCTGCGCCCCGGCGAGCAGCTCGTCACGTTCGGCTCGGTGGGCGGCAGCTCGTACGTCCCCGGGGTGCCGGTCGGCGTGATCACGAAGGTGGCGGGGACGGCCAGTTCGCTGACCAAGCTCGCGCTCGTCCGCCCGTACGCGGACGACACCGCGCTCGGCGTGGTCGGCGTGGTCGTCGTCCCGCCGCGGCACAACCCGCGGTTCGCCGTGCTGCCGCCGTCACCGACCCCGGCCCCGAAGGTCACCGTCACGGTGACCGCGTCGCCCAGCGCCTCCGGCACGACCAGGCACGCCGAGCCCCGGCGCCACCGGATCGGGACACTGACATGCTGCGGCGCGCGGCGTTGTCTGGCGGTCTGCTGCTGATCGCGATCCTGATCCAGCTGACCATCCTGAACAACCTGCGGCTGCCCGGCGGGGCCGGGCCCGACCTGGTCCTCGTCGTGGTGGTCGCGGTCGCGCTGACCGGCGGGCCGATGGAAGGCATGGTCGGCGGGTTCTGCGCCGGGCTGGCCCTCGACGTAGCCCCGCCCGCCACCCACCTGGTCGGCCAGTACGCGCTGGTGTTCTGCCTGGTCGGGTACGCCTGCGGGCGGCTTGCCGTCAGCCTCGACCAGTCGGCCTGGGCGCCGATCGGCGTGGTGGCGGTGGGCTCCGCGGCCGGGGAGCTGCTGTTCGCGCTGACCGGGATGATCTTCGGCGACCCGGACATCACCTGGACCGCGATCCGGCACGTGCTGCCCGCCTCGGTCGTCTACGACGTGCTGCTCAGCCCGTTCGTGCTGTACGCGGTGGCCCGGGCCCGGGGGATCGCCGCCGCGGGCCTGGCCGCGCGCCGCGGCGGGGCGGACGGCCCGGGCCTGCTCACGCCGCGCCTCGCCGCCGCGGCCGGGCTGCTCGGCACGGCCGGCGCCGTGGTCCGGGACAGCGGGACCGGCCGGGCTCCCCGGCTGAGCGCCCGGTCGCTGCGGGCGGGGGCCACCCAGGGCGGCTCGGCCAGCGGCGGACGCGCCCCCGGCCGGCCGCCGGGCCGGCCGGTCCAGCTGCATTTCGGCGGCGCCCGGGCCATGCCGGGCGGGTCGGCGAGCAGCCCCCGGATCCGGAGTAAGCCCCCGTCCCGGCCGGTCAGCCTGCGGCTGGGCAACCGGAACTGGGCCAGCCGGTACCGCAGTGGATTGCCGTCCCGGGCGGTGCACCTGCGGCTGGGCAGCCGGAACTGGGCCAGCCGGTATCGCGGCGGATCGCTGGCCGGGGCCGCGTCCGGCCTGCTCGGCGACGGTGCGGGCGGCCCGGCCCTGCGTCCCGGCCGCGGGCCCCGGCTGCGCGGCGGGACCATGCCGGGCGGGTCGGCCAGCAGCACCCGGGTCAGCCTCAGCCGCCCGGTGCGCCCGGTTCATCTCCGGCTGGGCAGCTCCGCCCGGCGGCGTGACGGGGCGATCGGCGGCTCGGTGCTCGGTCGCGCCCGTGGCGGCCGGGTCCCCGGCCGGCGGCAGTTGCGCGGGAGGGCGTTCAGCCAGAAGAGCGCGCTGGGGGGCCGGCGGTCGCCGGTGGGCAAGACCCGCGTGCCGCGGTTCCGCGGGGTGAAGTCGGCCGCCCTGTCCGGCCGGCGCGGGCCGCTGGCCACGCCGGGCCGCGGCACGTTCGGGCGCCGCCAGGCCATCTGGCGCATCTTCGGCAAGCGGACGGGAGGGTTGCGATGATCCCCGCGTCGCGGCGGCGCCTCGTCGTGCTGTACGCGGTGGTGGCCGCGCTGCTGATCTCGCTCGGCGGCCGCCTGTGGTACCTGCAGGTGCTGACCGGCAAGGACTACGCGCAGCTGGCCGCGCTGGACCAGACGCAGTCGGTGATCACGCCGGCGGTGCGCGGCCAGATCCTGGACGACGGCGGCCAGCCGCTGGTGGACAACGCCAGCTCCCTCGTGGTCACGGTGAACATCATGGACCTGGCCGCGCAGAGCGACGGCGGCACGGCCGTGCTGAGCCGGCTGGCCACCCTGCTGCACATGCCGGACAAGCTGCTGCACGAGAAGATCCGGCTGTGTAACGCCAACGTCAGCCAGCCGTGCTGGCCGGGCTCGCCGTACCAGCCGGTGCCGGTGGCGCAGCACGTCCCGGACGCGGTGGCCGTGGAGATCATGCAGGACCACGACCGGTTCCCCGGGATCAGCGCGGGGGTGGACCCGGTGGCCCGGTATCCGGCGCCGCACGGGGCCAACCCCGCGCAGGTGCTCGGCTACCTGGGCCCGATCACCCCGCAGCAGATGAAGCAGGAGCACCTGCCGTCCACCGGTTTCGCCGGTGAGGACCTGGTCGGCCAGGCCGGGCTGGAGTTGCAGTACAACAAGCAGCTGGAGGGCACCCCGGGCCGGAACGTGCTCTCCGTGAACAACGCGGGCCAGCAGCTCGGCACCATCCGCACGGTCGCCCCGCAGACCGGCGATGACCTGGTGACCAGCATCAACGCGCGGCTGCAAGGGGACGTGCAGACCATCCTGGCCAACACCCTGGCCAAAGCCCAGCAGCAGGGCAACACGCGCGCGACCACGGGGGCGGCGGTGGTGCTGACCACCACCGGCCGGGTGGTCGCGATGGCCAGCCAGCCCAGCTACAACCCGTCCGTCTGGGCCGGCGGCATCTCCCAGGCGCAGTACCGGCAGCTGTTCGGCGCCGGCCACGGCGAGCCGATCCTGAACCGGGTCACCCAGGGTGAGTACGCGCCCGGGTCCACGTTCAAGGTGATCTCCACCGCGGCCGCCGTCCGGGCCGGGTACAGCCTGGCCAACACGTACAACTGCCCGGCCACGTCCAACATCGCCGGCCGCTCGTTCGCCAACGACGGGCAGCCGCCGATCGGCCCGATCAGCCTGCACGAAGCCCTGGTCATCTCCTGCGACACGGTGTTCTACGACCTGGCGTACCAGATCTACCTGCGCGACCACCCGAAGGACAACGTGGTCGACAGCCCGAAGGCGCCGACGCAGGAAATGCAGAAGATGGCGGTGGACTGGGGGTTCGGCAACGCGCCCGGCATCGACCTGCCCGAGCAGAGCACCGGCAGCATCCCGACCCGGGCCTGGCTGTACTACCTCTGGAAAGGCAACGCGCATACCGGCCAGAACTGGTGCAAGTATGGCAAGGCGAATGGCTCGTACGTGCAGCAGATCGAGTACCAGGATTGCCACTTCGGCAACGTGTGGGAGCCGGGTGAGGCGGCCATCGCGGCCATCGGCCAGGGCTACGTGGCGGTCACCCCGCTGCAGCTGGCCGACGCGTACGCGGCGCTGGCCAACGGGGGCACGCTGTACAGCCCGCGGATCGGCAAGGCGATCATCAGCCCGACCGGGCAGGTGGTGCAGCGGATCTATCCGCCGGTGATCCGGCACCTGCCGGTGGCGGGCAGCACCCTCGCCTACATCCGCAGCGCGCTGGCCGACGTCACCGTCGGCGGCGGCACCGCGGCCGGGGCGTTCGCCGGCTTCCCGCGCAACAAGGTCTGCGTGGCCGGCAAGACCGGTACCGCCGAGGTGTTCAACAGCTCGGTCACCTCGGTCTTCGCCTCGTTCGCGCCCTGCAATAACCCGAAGTACGTGGTGGTGGTCATGGTGCCCAACTCGAACTTCGGTGCCGAGGTGGCGGCGCCGGCGGTCCGGCAGATCTATGACTCGATCTACGGCCTGGAGGGGCATAAGGCCGCGCTGCCCGGCGGCAACGTGCCGCACGGGCTGCCGAAGATCTCACCGGACGGCGCGATCCAGCCGCCGGCTGGGTACGGGGGGTAGGGATGAGCCTCGGCACCCGGGATTACTCCTCGCTCCGCAGCCCCAGCTTCGGCCAGGGGCAGAAACGGCTGCTGTCCCGCGCCTTGGCCAAGGACTCGCCGCTGCGCCGGTACGACTGGATACTGGTGCTGGCCGTGGTGGCGCTCAGCCTGATCGGCACGCTGCTGGTCTACTCGGCCACCCAGCCGAGCGCCGATCCGCGCGCCTACTTCATCAAGCAGCTGATCAACGTGGTGCTCGGGCTGATCTTCATGGTCACGGTCAGCCTGCTGGACTACCGGCAGATCCGGATGTTCGCGCCGATCGTCTACGCGGCCGCCGTGCTGGGGCTGATCGCCGTGCTCAGCCCGCTGGGCACGGCGGTGAACGGGGCCAAGGCGTGGATCAACCTGCCGGCCGGCTTCCAGGTGGAGCCGTCCGAGTTCGCCAAGATCGCGCTGGTCCTGATGGCCGCGGTGGTCTTCGGCGACCTGCGGGACAGCGGCCGGATCCCGCGGCCGCGGGACGCGGCCAAGGTGCTGCTGCTGGCGCTGATCCCGGTCGTCCTGGTGGAACGCGAGCCCGCCCTCGGCGTGGTCATCCTGCTGCTGCTCGTCACCATCGGCATGGTCGCGCTGTCCGGGCTGCCGCTGCGCTGGCTGGCCGGCCTGACCGCGGCCGGCCTGCTCGGCGTGCTCGCCGTGGTCAAGCTGCATCTGCTGAAGAGTTACCAGGTGGACCGGCTGACCGCGTTCCTGCATCCGCAGACCGACCCGAGCGGGATCGGCTACGAGACGCTGCACTCCAAGATCATGATTGGCTCGGGCCAGCTGGGTGGCACCGGGTGGCTGCACGGCTCGCTGGTCACCGCCAGCTTCGTGCCGAACCAGCAGACCGACTTCATCTTCAGCGTCGCGGGGGAGGAGCTCGGCTTCGTCGGCTGCGCCGTGATCATCGCGATCCTGGCCGTGGTGGTGTTCCGCGCGCTGCGCATCGCCCGCCGGGCGGACGACCAGTTCGGCCTGCTGGTCGCCTCGGGCATCGCGATCTGGTTCGGCTTGCAGTCGTTCATCAACATCGGCATGACGATCGGCATCATGCCGGTCACCGGGCTGCCACTGCCGTTCGTGTCCTACGGTGGCTCGGCCATGTTCGCCGACATGATCGCGGTCGGCGTGCTGCTGTCCGTGCACCGCCGCCGGTCGGTCTTCGGTTAATCGCGGCGGCTTGCCGCCGCTCGGCGCGGAGCGGCGATCGGGGGTCCGGGGGTCGCCCCCCCGGGCTGCACCGCCTATAAGCTGTCAGGATGCCGGTGGAATCGGTCTACTCCCGCCTGGAGCCGCTGCTGCCCCAGGTGCGCAAGCCGATCCAGTACGTCGGGGGGGAGCTGAACTCGGTCGTCCGCGACTGGGATTCCGCCGAGGTCCGCTGGGCCTTGATGTACCCGGACGCCTACGAGGTAGGCCTGCCGAACCAGGGCCTCCAGATCCTCTACGAGGTGCTGAACGAGACCGGCTGGGCGCTGGCCGAGCGCACCTACAGCGTGTGGCCGGACCTGGCCGCCCTGATGCGTGAGCACGGCATCCCGCAGTTCACGGTGGACGCGCACCGGCCGGTGGGCGAGTTCGACGTGCTCGGCGTCAGCTTCGCCACCGAGCTGTGCTACACGAACCTGCTGACCGCGCTCGACCTGGCCGGCCTTCCCGCTGTCCGCGGCGGACCGCACGGACGGGCACCCGCTGGTGATCGCGGGCGGGCACGCCGCGTTCAACCCGGAGCCCATCGCGGAGTTCCTGGACGGCGCGGTGCTCGGCGACGGCGAGCAGGCCGTGCTGGCCATTTCCGGGCTGATCCGGGACTGGAAGCGGGCTGGGCGCCCGGGCGGCCGGGACGGCCTGCTGGAGCGGCTCGCAGACCGAAGGCGGCGTCTACGTGCCCCGGTTCTACGACGTGGACTACCTGCCGGACGGGCGGATCAACCGCGTCGCGCCGAACCGCAGCGGGGCGCCGTTCAGCATCGCCAAGCACACGGTGATGGACCTGGACGAGTGGCAGTATCCGCGCAAGCCGCTGGTCCCGGTGGCCGAGTCGGTGCACGAGCGGTTCAGCGTGGAGATCTTCCGCGGCTGCACCCGGGGCTGCCGGTTCTGCCAGGCCGGCATGATCACCCGGCCGGTGCGCGAGCGCAGCATCACCGCGATCGGGGACATGGTCGAGCGCGGGCTCGAGGCGAGCGGGTTCAGCGAGGTCGGCCTGCTGTCCCTGTCCAGCGCCGACCACAGTGAGATCGACGACGTGGTGACCGGGCTGGCCGACCGGTACGAGGGCACCTCCACCGGGCTGTCGCTGCCGTCCACCCGGGTGGACGCGTTCAACGTGACGCTGGCCGACGAGCTGTCCCGCGGCGGCCGCCGGTCCGGGCTGACGTTCGCCCCGGAAGGCGGGTCCGAGCGGATCCGCAAGGTGATCAACAAGATGGTCACCGAGGAGGACCTGATCCGCACCGTGACCACCGCGTACTCCAGCGGGTGGCGGCAGGTCAAGCTGTACTTCATGTGCGGCCTGCCGACCGAGACCGACGAGGACGTGCTGGCCATCGCCCGCCTGGCCCGCCGGGTCATCGAGACCGGCCGGGAGGTGACCGGGCGCAAGGACATCCGGTGCACGGTGTCCATCGGCGGCTTCGTGCCCAAGCCGCACACGCCGTTCCAGTGGGCCGCGCAATGCGGCCACGAGACCGTGGACGACCGGCTGCGCCAGCTCGGCTCCGCGCTGCGTAACGCCCCCGGCTACGGACGGGCCGTCGGCTACCGATACCACGACGGGCGCCCGTCGATCATCGAGGGGCTGCTATCCCGCGGTGACCGCCGGGTGGCCAAGGTGATCCGGGCGGCCTGGCAGGATGGCGCCGGCTTCGACGGGTGGAGCGAGTACTTCTCGTTCGCCCGGTGGGAGCGGTGCGCCGAGGCGGCGCTGGCCGACGAGCCGGTGAACCTGGCCTGGTACACGACCCGGGAGCGGGACTACGGCGAGGTGCTCCCGTGGGACCACCTGGACGCCGGGCTGGACCGGGAGTGGCTGTGGCAGGACTGGCAGGACGCCGTTGACCCGGCCGGCGCGGCTGAGGTGGAAGATTGCCGGTGGACCCCGTGTTATGACTGTGGGGTGTGCCCGACGATGGGGACTGAGATACAGACGGGGCCGACCGGCCGGCAGTTGCTGCCGCTGACCGTAATGGGCCAGGAGGCGGGCGCCGGCCCGGGAGGCGGCGGCTAGATGCCCGGTCCCGGCTCCGCTGGCGCAGGCCAGGCCAGCTCACCGACACGCGGCGCTGATCACGCGCCCGTCGTCCAGCGGCTTATCGTCCGGTACGCTAAAAGAAGCAGGATGCGATTCGCCAGTCACAGAGACATCGCGCGGGCCGTTGAACGGGCAGTTCGCAAGGCACATGTGCCGATCGCGTACTCGGCCGGGTTCACGCCGCACCCGAAGATCTCTTACGCTGGCGCGGCCCCGACGGGGACGGCGAGTGAGGCTGAGTACCTGGAGCTTTCGCTGACCGCAGTGTGCGTCGGCTCTGAGGTGCGGGACCAGCTCGATGCGGCCCTGCCGGACGGGATTGATGTGATAGACGTGACCGAGGAAGCCGGTTCCCTGGGCGCCATGAGGTTCGAGGCGTCGCTGTGGGACGTGGTCCTCCCCGGGATCGGGCCTGATGCGGCGGCCGCGGCGGTCGAGGCGTTCCTCGCCAGCGATGGCGTGCAGGTTGAGCGCCTGACCAGCAAGGGGATCCGGCGGATGGATGCCCGCGCGGCGGTGGTCAGCATGCGGGCCGGCTGGCGTGCCGAGGGGCCGCGGAACGCCGGATATGCCATACTTCGAATGGTCGTTCAGCACTTGACACCTGCTGTCCGGCCCGACGACATCCTGACTGCGCTTCGCCAGGTAGCTGGCCTCGTGCCGTCGTCACCAGCGCTGGTGACCCGGCTGGCACAGGGACCGCTCGAGGCCGTGGCTGCCACTGCAGCCGGGCCCGCTGCGGGCCAGGCCGCTGACGGCGCGGCGCAGGGACATGTAAAGACAACGCGCCTGGACGCGCCGCTGGCCCAGTCGGCCGCGGGGCATCCAGCGAGCGCGTACGACCAGCTCCTGCGCGGAGCGGCGGGTTCCTTGCGAGCCCACGCGCCCGGGAGCCTGACGGGAGATAGCCCGGATGCTCGAGACCGAGCTGAACGATCAAGAACCCACAGCGGGACGCAGCGCGGGTGACGGAGGTGCTGCGCCCACCGGTGTGACCGGAGCGGCCGGGAGTGACGCCAGCGCGGCTGCGCCGTCGGCTGGCGCTACGGCCGCAGCGTCGGCTGGTGGCGCCGATGGCCCCGCGCCCGGCGACGGTGACGCTGCGCCTGCCACCCAGCGGCGCACCCGGCGGCCCCGCCGGGCCGCGACCAGGGCGGCTGGCCCGCCACCGGACGGCATCGACGCGCCGCCGCCGGCTGGCGCCGCGCCTGCTGCCCCCGCCGCCCAGGCCGGGGGAGAGCCACCGGCCGTGCCCGCCGTTCCGCCCACCCCGGCGGCGTCGCCCGCCGCGGCGCCCGCGGGCCCAGTGTTGTCTGGTGGACCAGTGTTGTCTGGTGGACCAGTGTTGTCTGGTGGACCAGCGGCCCCTGGTGGTGCGGTGCCGCAGGCCACGTTCCAGCCGCCGCCGGTCATCTTCCAGCCGCCTTCGCCAGGCGAGTCCGCCGACCGTGGCCGCGCCCGGGACGACTCGGGCAGCCCCGACGACGGCCCGGACGAGCCGGGCCGGGACAGCGGCGAGGGGTCAGCCCGCAAGCGCCGCCGCCGCGGTGGCCGCACCCGCGGCCAGGACGCGGACGGCGAGGTGGCGGGCGAGGACGCCGCGGCCGGGGAATCCCCGGACGGCAGAGGCCAGCGAGCCAGCCGCCCGGGCCACCGCGGGCGGTGGCCGGCGAGGCCGGTCCGCCGAGGCCAAGAAGACCGAGGCCAAGAAGACCGAGGCCAAGAGACCGACGCCAGGAAGAGTGCCGCCGGGAAGGGCGACGCCGGGGAGCCGGCCGACGGCCAGCCAGGTGCCGAGGACGCTGGCGAGGATGTGGATGAGGACGGCGAGGGCACGGGCAGCCGGCGCCGCCGCCGGCGGCGCCGCCGCGGGTCGGGGGCCGAAGCCGATCAGCCGGGCTCCGATGACCCGCCGAACACGGTGGTGCACGTCCGGGTGCCGCGTCCGCACACGGCCGACGAGCCCGTCTCGTCCAGCGACGTCAAGTCCGTCCGCGGGTTGACCCGGCTGGAAGCGAAGCGGCAGCGCAGGCGCGAGGGCCGGGAATCCGGCCGGCGCCGCCCGCCGGTCATCACCGAGTCGGAGTTCCTGGCCCGGCGCGAGTCGGTGGACCGGATCATGGTCGTCCGGCAGCAGGAGGACCGGACCCAGATCGCCGTGCTCGAGGACCAGGTGCTCGTCGAGCACTACGTGGACAAGGGCACCCACCAGTCCCTGGTCGGCAACGTCTACCTGGGCAAGGTGCAGAACGTGCTGCCGTCCATGGAGGCGGCCTTCGTGGACGTGGGCAAGGGCCGGAACGCGGTGCTGTACGCGGGCGAGGTCAACTTCGACGCGAGCGGGCTGGAAGGCGAGTCCAAGCGCATCGAGTCCGCGCTGAAGTCCGGCCAGTCCGTGCTGGTGCAGGTGACCAAGGACCCGGTGGGGCACAAGGGCGCCCGGCTGACCAGCCAGGTGAGCCTGCCCGGCCGGTATCTGGTGTACGTGCCGGGCGCATCGATGATGGGCATCAGCCGCAAGCTGCCGGACAAGGAACGGACCCGGCTGAAGCAGATCCTCAAGCAGGTCATGCCGGACGGCGCCGGGGTGATCGTGCGGACCGCCGCGGAAGGAGCGACCGAGGAGGAACTCTCCCGGGACGTCGCGCGGCTCTCCGCGCAGTGGACGGCCATCGAGGAGAAGACGAAGACCGCGAACGCGCCCGAACTGCTCTACAGCGAGCCTGACCTGACCATCCGGGTGGTCCGGGACGTCTTCAACGAGGACTTCGCCTCGCTGGTGGTGGCCGGCGACGAGGGCTGGGACCTGGTCCACGAATACGTCCGGTACGTCGCGCCGCACCTGGCCGAGCGGCTCACGCACTGGTCGGACGCCCAGGACGTCTTCGCCCACTACCGGATCGACGAGCAGCTGGCCAAGGCCCTGGAACGCAAGGTGTGGCTGCCGAGCGGTGGGTCGCTCGTCATCGACAACACCGAGGCCATGACGGTCGTCGATGTCAACACCGGGAAGTTCACCGGGCAGGGCGGCAACCTCGAAGAGACGGTGACCCGGAACAACCTGGAAGCCGCCGAGGAGATCGTCCGCCAGCTCCGGTTGCGCGACGTCGGCGGCATCATCGTGATCGACTTCATCGACATGGTGCTGGAGAGCAACCGCGAGCTGGTGTTGCGCCGCCTGCTCGAGTGCCTGGCCCGGGACCGGACCAAGCACCAGGTCGCCGAGGTGACCTCGCTGGGCCTGGTGCAGATGACCCGCAAGCGGGTCGGTTCCGGGCTGCTCGAGGCGTTCTCCGAGCCGTGCGAGTGCTGCAACGGCCGGGGCCGCATCATCTCGCTGGACCTGACCGAGGCCGGCGGCAGCGGGCATCGCGGCCGGACGGCCGACGAGGGCCGGCACGCGGGCGGTGGCCTGCCCGACCGGCCCGACCGGAACGACCGGAACGGCCAGTCGGACCGCGGCGGCCGCCAGGACAAGAACAGCCGCCGGGACCGCAACGGGCAGGCCGACCGTGGCCAGCCGGAGCAGAACGGCCAGGACACCGCTGCGGAGCGGGACCCCGGCACCGCGGCCCAGGCCGGCGAGGCTGAGCCAGCGGGCTCGGCTGCCCCGGCGGCCGGGGAGCCCGGCAGCGGCAAGCCGAGCGGCCGCCGTCGCCGCCGGTCTGGCGGCGACTCGGCCCGGTCCGGTGGCGACTCCGGCCGGTCCGGCGGCGACTCCGGCCGGTCTGGGGGCGGTCAGTCGGGCAGCGGTCAGTCGGGCACTGCGGTGCTGGAGCAGCCCGTGCTCGATGACCCCGAGCTCGGGGACCCGGCGCTGAGTGGGTCCGGGTTGGGCGAGACCGCGCCGGATGCAGCCGTCCCAGCGGATGCGGCGGCGGTCCCGGTGGATGCGTTGCCGGTCCCGGTGGATGCGGCGGCGGTCCCGGTGGATGCGTTGCCGGTCCCGGTGGATGCGTTGCCGGTCCCGGTGGATGCGGCGGCGGTCCCGGTGGATCGGCCGGTCTGGACGCGGTCCCGGTGGATGCGTTGCCGGTCCCGGTGGATGCGTTGCCGGTCCCGGTGGATGCGTTGCCGGTCCCGGTGGATGCGTTGCCGGTCCCGGTGGATGCGGCGGCGGTCCCGGTGGATGCGTTGCCGGTCCCGGTGGATGCCATGCCGGCCCCGGTGGATGCTGCGCCGGCCCCGGTGGTGGATGCCGTTCCAGACGTGGCACCGGCCCCGGCTCCAGAGTCGGCACCGGCTGCGGAGTCGGCACCGGCTGCGGAGGGCAACCCGGCGTCCGGCCAGCCTGATCCGTGGACCGCCCAGGCCCCGGACGGCCCAGGCCCGCAGGAGCCAGGCACACCGGGGGCAGACGCACCGGGGGCAGACGCACGGGAGGCAGACGCACCGGAAGCTGGCTCGCAGGAGCCCGGCCCACACTGGCCCTGACCCCCGTCCGGACCCCGCAGCGGCGGGACGAGGAGCGGTGTCCGTCTGATAACCTGAGTGGTCGGCGCACAGAACGGATCCGGGGCGGTCCTGCCCAGGGTGACGTGTGCAACGCAGGCAGGCCCCCTCGTCATCCCCCGCTGCCGCGGGTGGGTGCAGGTGGGCCCGCGGCAGGCATAACCCGAACAGGCGCGGTCGTCGGCCGTGCCGCCTGAGGTAGAGAGCGAGTACTCGGTGTACGCGATCGTGCGCTGCGGTGGCAGGCAGGAGAAGGCGGCGGTGGACGACGTGCTCACCGTCGACACGCTGACCGGTGAGGTCGGTTCGAGCGTTACCCTGGCGGCCCTGCTCGTGGTCGATGACGGCAAGGTCATCAGCAACCCGGCCGAGCTTGGCCGCTACCGGGTCACCGCGGAGATCCTTGGCCCGGTGGCCGGTCCCAAGATCAACATGATCCACTACCGGAACAAGACGGGCTACCGGCGCCGTCTTGGTCACCGGCAGCACTACACCCAGGTGAAGATCACCGGCATCAGCACCGCGAAGGCCGGGGCCGGGAAGAAGAGGGACTGACGTGGCACACAAGAAGGGCGCATCGTCCAGCCGGAACGGCCGTGACTCCTCGGCCCAGCGGCTCGGCGTCAAGCGCTTCGGCGGGCAGCGGGTCAACGCGGGCGAGATCATCGTGCGCCAGCGCGGCACGCACTTCCACCCCGGGCCAGGCGTCGGGCGGGGCAGCGACGACACGCTGTTCGCGCTGGTCAGCGGTACCGTTGAGTTCGGCAACGTGCGGCGCCGCCGCGCGATCAGCATCGTCGCGGGGCCAGGGACCCGGGACGTGGAGCCGGCGGCCAAGTAGGCCGCCGGGCAGCGCCACCGGCCAGCCGGCCGGGACGCGCTGCCATCAGCTTCCAGCACATACTGGCAGGGGCGGACCTGGTTCGGTCCGCCCCTGACGCATGTCAGAGCCCAGGAAAGGAGGGCCATGGCGGAGTTCGCGGACCGGGCACTCCTCCGGGCCAAGGCCGGTGACGGCGGGCACGGCTGTGCCTCGGTGCACCGGGAGAAGTTCAAGCCGCTGGGTGGCCCGGACGGCGGTAACGGCGGGCGCGGCGGCGACGTGATCCTGGAAGTCCATCCCAGCATGGCCACGCTGCTCGACTTCCACCGCCGCCCGGTCCGCCGGGCTGCCAACGGGAAGCAGGGCTCCGGGTCCAACCGGAACGGGGCGGCCGGGGGGGACCTGGTCATCCAGGTACCGGACGGCACCGTGGTCAAGACCGACGACGGCGACGTGCTGGCCGATCTGGTCGGCGCCGGAACCAAGTACGTCGCCGCTCAGGGCGGCCGCGGCGGGCTCGGCAACGCCGCGCTCGCCTCGACCCGGCGCAAAGCCCCCGGGTTCGCGCTGCGCGGCGTGCCCGGCACCGAGATCTCCCTCGTGCTCGAGCTCAAGACGGTGGCCGACGCCGGGCTGGTCGGTTTCCCCAACGCCGGCAAGTCCTCGCTGATCGGCGCGCTGTCCGCGGCCAGGCCCAAGGTCGGCGACTACCCGTTCACCACGCTCACCCCGCACCTCGGCATGGTCGAGGCGGGGGACATCCAGTTCGTGGTCGCCGACGTGCCGGGCCTGATTCCCGGGGCCAGCCAGGGCAAGGGGCTGGGCCTGGACTTCCTCCGGCACGTGGAGCGGTGCGCCGTGCTGGTGCACGTGCTCGACTGCACCGCGCCCGCGCTGGAGCCGGACCGGGACCCGGTCGCCGACTACGAGGTCATCGAGGCGGAACTGGCCGCCTACGCGGACAACACCGGCGCCGACCTGAGCGACCGGCCGCGGATCATCGCGCTCAACAAGATCGACGTGCCGGCCGCCCGGGAGATCGCCGATCAGGCCCGGCAGACGTTCGCCGACCGCGGGCTGGGCGTGTACGAGGTCTCCGCGGCCACCCGGGAGGGCGTCCGCGAACTGGCCTTCGCGCTGGGCGCGGTGGTGGCCGAGGTCCGCGCGGCGGCCCTGCCCGCCGAACCCAGCCGGGTGGTGATCCGGCCCCGCCCGGCCGGCGGTCCCGACTTCGAGATCGAGCGGACCGGCGAGAACGCGTTCCTGGTCCGCGGGGACAAGCCGTGGCGCTGGGTGCAGCAGACCGACTTCACCAACGAGGAAGCCGTCGGCTACCTGGCCGACCGGCTGGCCAAACTCGGCGTCGAGCAGGCGCTGGCCGAGGCGGGCGCGGGCGACGGGGCCGAGGTGCTGATCGGCAACGGCGACGACGCGGTCGTCTTCGACTGGGCACCGGACGTGCCGGCCGGCCCGCAGCACGGCCACGGCCCCCGCGGCACCGACCGGAGGCTCGCCCCATGACCCCACCAACCCCACAGGCGAGGCGCCTCGTTCGTGATCAGACGATTGGTGTCGCTATAGCGACACCAATCGTCTGATCACGAACGTGATGGAGGAGGCTGCAGGGCTGGTGTGACTAGTGAGGCCAGTGTGATTGGTGAGGACGGTGCGGGCGGTGCCGGGGAGCGATTGGATATCGCTACAGCCGGGCGGGTCGTGGTCAAGGTCGGGTCGTCGTCGCTGACGACCGCCGAAGGCGGGATCGATCAGGACCGGATCACCGGGCTGGCCGCCGCGCTGGCCGCGCGGGCCAATAGTGGCACGCAGGTCGTGCTGGTGTCGTCGGGGGCGATCGCGGCCGGGCTAACCCCGCTCGGGCTAGCCCGCAGGCCGCGGGACCTGGCGACCCAGCAGGCGGCGGCGAGCGTTGGGCAGGGGCTGCTGGTGGCCACGTACAGCGCCGCGTTCGAGCGGCACGGGGTGCGCACCGGGCAGGTGCTGCTGAGTGCCGACGATCTGATGCGGCGCGGCCACTACCGCAACGCCCAGCGGACGCTGAGCCGCCTGCTGGAACTGGGCGTGCTGCCGATCGTCAACGAGAACGACACGGTGGCCACCGACGAGATCAGGTTCGGCGACAACGACCGGCTGGCCGCGCTGGTCGCGCACGTGGTCCGGGCGGGCGCGCTGATCCTGCTGTCCGACGTGGACGCGCTCTACGACACCGACCCGCGACGGCCGGGCGCCCGGCGGATCCCCGAGGTGCGCAGCCGGGCCGACCTGGCCGGGGTGACCCTGGGCAAGGCCAACGCCAGCGGCACGATCGCGGTCGGCACCGGCGGGATGGTGACCAAGGTGGACGCGGCCATGATCGCCACTGAGGCGGGCATCCCCACCGTGGTGGCGGCGGCCGCGGCGGCCCCGGCCGCGCTGGCCGGGCAGCCGGTGGGCACTTACTTCGCGCCCGGCCGCCGGCGGCCGGGGGCCCGGCAGTTGTGGCTGGCCCACGCGGCGGTGGGCCGGGGCAGGCTACTGCTCGACGACGGCGCGGCGGCGGCTATCCAGTCCGGCCGCGCGTCGCTGCTGCCGGCCGGGATCACCGGCGTCGAAGGTGGTTTCGACGCCGGCGACCCGGTTGACCTCTGCGATCCGAAGGGTCAGGTCATCGCCCGGGGGCTGGTCAACTACGACGCTGCCGAGATCCCCGCCATGATGGGCCGGTCAACCCGCGACCTGGCCGCGCAGTGGGGGCCGGAGTACGAGCGGGAGATCGTGCACCGGGACGACCTGGTGCTGCTGGCCAGCCCCCGTCGTCGCGGCTGACTTCGCCGCCAGACCAGCACCCGTCTGGCCGGGCATTCGCTGGCCAGCACCAACCTGGCTGAGGGCCGGCCCCGGCGCGGTTCCGGCCGCGCTCGGCCCGGAGGGCCGATCGGGGGGTTCCGGGTGGTCGTCCACCCGGGCTAGCACAGCCGCCCGGCTCAGTTGTCGCTGCCACCGCCGGTCCCACCACCGCCGCCACGGCGGCCGAAGATGCCGTCGAACAGCCGCTCGCCGGCGCCCGCCGCGGTCTCGGCGGCCGACTTGACCAGGCCGATGAACGGGTCTTCCGACCGGCTCCAGGACTCCTGGTAGGACTTGGCCGCGGCCAGGAACTCGTCGCCCATCTTGGTCTGGCTGTCCTCTTCGCGGCGCAGGTAATTGCCCGCCAGGATGTCCTCGTAGGCGCCCTCCGCCACCCAGCGGTTCAGTTCGGCGAACCGGATCACCGCGAACGGGTGCGTGGTGCCCTGCATCTGCAGCAGCTTGAGCAGGCCCTCCCGCACGTCCGGCACCGCGTCGTACTCCTTGGCCTGCTGCAGGAACGCGTCCGGGCTGAGCTCGGAGATCCGCGACCCGCCGGCGACCTTCATCAGCGCCCGCCGCGCCGCGGCCGGGTCCTGGCTGGCCAGCACCCCGGCCCGGTCACAGGACAGCTCGGACTTCCGGTACCACTCCTCCAGCCCGGCGATGATCACCCGCAGGCCGATGTAGCCGATGGCGAACCACGCCAGCCGGGTAGCCAGCCGGGTCAGGTGATACAGCATGGTCCGGTAGATGGCATGCCCGGACAGCACGTGGCCGAGTTCGTGCCCGATCACGTACCGGTGCTCCTCGGCGTCGAGCAGGTTCAGCAGCCCGGTCGTGATCACGATGAACGGCTTGTCCGAGCCGAGCGTCATCGCGTTCGGCATCGGGTCCTGCTGGATGTACAGCTCGGGCACCTCGGGCAGGTCCAGGATGGCCGAGCCGTCCAGCAGCAACTGGTACAGGTCGGGGAACTGGTCGGTCGACGCCCGGACCGAGCTGGCCAGGAACATCAACCGCAGGCTCCGGTCGCTGAACAGCGAGGCCAGACGGCGCAGCAGCGCGTCGAAGCCGGTGAGTTTGCGCAAAGCTACCAGCGCCGACCGGTCGGCGGGATGCTCGTAGGCACGCGAGCTGATCCCGGGCAGGCGGACGCGGGCACGATCGGGCACAGAGGTCATGCAGCCATGCTAGGTCGTGTCCGGAGCAGCGTCGGCCGGCCTAACCCCCCAATCCCGCGGGCCAGGGGCGGCTGGTCCGGGATCGGGGTGCCTTATCCGGGCTGGGTGCTGCGCCGCCCCCCGGGCGGTTGGGCTCGAGCCGACGGCGGCGCGCCTGGCACGGCGTTTGCGCCGCCCCCGGCGGCCGGGCCCGGTTCGACGGTGACCGGCCCCGGCGAGGGCGTTAAGTATGGGTGGGGGTGTGCGAAGCTGGTGAGGCCCTGCAGGCAGGAGAAGGACGATGATGTTCGAGCCTGATGCCGAGTCGATGCCGGTCGAGCAGCGCGCCAAACTGCAGGAGGAGCGGCTGTGCGGCCTGATCGACCGGCTGCTGGCCGCGGGCGGGATCCAGGCGGAGCGGCTCCGGTCGGCGGGGGTGGACCGCGGCGCCCGCGTCGGCCTGGCCGACCTGCCCGGGCTGCCGATGAGCGAGAAGAAGGATCTGTGGGGGGCGTACCCGTTCGGCATGCTGGGCGTGCCGCGATCCGAGGTGGTCGTCTTCCACGGGTCCAGCGGCACCGGGGGGCGCCCGACCCTGGTCGGCTACACCCGCCGTGACCTGGAGGTATGGTCCCAGGTCTGTGCCCGCGCGCTGGCCGGCGCCGGAGCAGGCCCGGGCAGCATCATGCATAACGCCTATGGCTACGGACTGTTCACCGGCGGGCTGGGCTTTCACCAGGGCGCGGTAAAGCTGGGTGCGGCCGCGGTGCCCGCCTCCGGCGGGATGACGCCGCGGCAGGTCACCCTGATCAGGGACCTCCGGCCGGACATCCTGGCCTGTACGCCGTCCTACGCCATCCGGCTCGGCGAGGCGCTGGCCGAGGCGGGTCTGCGGCCGGGCGCCGGGCTGACGCTGCGGGCCGGGCTGTTCGGCGCCGAGCCGTGGACGGCGTCGCTGCGGGCCCGGATCGAGGAGTTGCTCGGCCTGCGCGCGCTGGACATCTACGGGCTGTCCGAGGTGATCGGGCCGGGGGTGGCGGCGGAGTGTTTCGAGGCGGCGGACGGGCTGCACGTCAACGAGGACCACTTCCTGGTCGAGGCGGTGGACCCGGTGACGGCCGCGCCGGTGCCGGACGGGACCGCGGGGGAACTGGTGTTCAGCACGCTGACCCGGGAGGCCGGGGCGCTGCTCCGGTACCGGACCGGGGACATCGCGGCGTTGCGCCAGGCGCCGTGTGCCTGTGGCCGCACGCTGGTCAAGATGAGCAAGATCACTGGGCGGCGGGACGACATGCTGGTGATCCGGGGAGTGAACATCTACCCCAGCGAGGTGGAGCGGGTGCTGCTCGAGGAGGGCACGCTCAGCCCGGATTACCTGCTGGTGGTGGACGAGCGGGGGGCTGCGCCGGAGCTAGTGGCGTTGTGTGAGTACCGGGCGGCCGCCGGGCCGGCTCCGGATGCGCTGGAGGCGCGGCTGCGCGAGGTGCTCGGGGTGCGGATCGGGGTCCGGGTGCTGCCTGCGGGTGGCGTGCCGCGGACCGAGGTGGGTAAGGCGGTCCGGGTCGTTCGGTGGACCGCTGGTGAGCCGCCGGCGCCTGGCCTGGTTTGATCTGGGCGGGTTTGATCGGGGGCTGGGCGGGTCTGGGCTGGGCTGATCGGGGCTGGCCGGAATGCCGGGGCGGGCGGGGCATTGGCCGTGCCAGGCTCAGCGGCTCGGCTGGTGCGCACTAGAGTCAACAGATGAGCCATGGTGAGACGCCCGGACCGGCGGTCGGCCAGCCGGAGCTGTGCGCGCCGGCGCCGGGTGCGGGCCTGGCGCCGCGGATCGGGGTGATGGGCGGCACGTTCGACCCGATCCATCACGGGCACCTGGTCGCGGCCAGCGAGGTGGCGCACTTCTTCTCGCTCGACGAGGTGGTGTTCGTGCCCACCGGCCAGCCGTGGCAGAAGGACGGCCGGAAGGTGGCGCCGTCCGAGGACCGGTACCTGATGACGGTGATCGCGACCGCGTCCAACCCACGATTCTCGGTCAGCCGGGTCAACATCGACCGGCCCGGGCCCACGTACACCATCGATACGCTGCGCGAACTCCGGTCGCTGCGCGGCGAGCAGGCCGAGCTGTTCTTCATCACCGGCGCCGATGCGCTGTCCCGGATGATGTCCTGGCAGGACGCGGGGGACCTGTTCAAGCTGGCCCATTTCGTCGGCTGCACCCGCCCGGGGCACCGGCTCAGCTCCAAGGGGCTGCCCAGCGACGAGGTCAGCCTGATCGAGATCCCGGCGCTGGCCATCTCGTCCACCGAGTGCCGGGAGCGGGTCGCGGCGGGCGAACCGGTCTGGTATCTGGTGCCGGACGGGGTGGTGCAGTACATCGCCAAGCGGCGGCTGTACTGTGCGGATCCGGGTGTCCAGCGGGGCGGGTGAGGTTCCGGGGCGTGGTTGTGCGTGCCGGAGGCTGGGCGTAGCGGGAGGCTGGGCCTGGCGGGAGGCTGGGCGTGCCGGGAAGGTTATGCCTGGCGGGAGGCTGGGCCCGGTGGGAGGCTGGGCCTGGCGGGCTTTGTCAGCGGGGCGGGTTACCCTGAACTGCCCCACTGCCCTGTCTGACGGGGACGTGAGACGCTTAGGGGAAAGGTCCCCAGCTGAGGAGGACGAATACCACACGTGACTGCCACCACCAGGGCCGTCGAGCTGGCGGAACTCGCCGCCGAAGCCGCGGCCGACAAGCTCTCCAGCGACATCATCGCTTACGACGTGAGTGAGCAGCTCGTCATCACCGACGTGTTCCTGCTCTGTTCTGCTGCCAACGACCGCCAGGTACGGGCGATCGTCGACGCGATCGAAGAGAAGCTGCGCAAGGCTGGCGCCCGGCCGGTGCGCCGGGAGGGTGAGCGGGAAGGCCGCTGGGTCCTGCTGGACTACCTGGACATCGTGATCCACGTTCAGCACGCCGAAGAGCGCACCTACTACGCGCTCGAGCGGCTGTGGAAGGACTGCCCGCGGATCCCGCTGCCCGAGCCGGTCGGGGCGCGTCCGGGCGGCCCGGCTGGGCCCGCTGGCGGGGATCTCCGCTGACGGCGGGCGAGCACCCGGGGGAAGATCGCCCGGGGGAGCCCGGGCCTGCGAGCGTGGCTCAGGCGGCCGCCGAGGAGAGAGCACGCGGGGGCACGGCGGCGGCCGGGCCTGATACCCGGGTCCGCCTGCTGCTGTGGCGGCACGGGCAGACATCCTGGAACGTTGAGGGCCGGTTCCAGGGGCAGACAGACATCCCGCTCGACGAGACTGGCCAGCAGCAGGCCGAACGGGCCGCCCGGCTGCTCGCCGCGCTGCGCCCGGACGTGATCATCTCCTCCGACCTGAGCCGGGCGATGGCCACCGCCGCGCCACTGGCCCGGCTCACCGGCCTGACCGTGACCACCGACAAGGACCTGCGGGAACGGCACGGTGGTGCCTGGGAAGGCCTGAGCGACGTCCAGATCCGCACCCAGTACCCGGTTGAGCACGCGCAGTGGCTGCCACCGGGTGGGGAGTCGACGGCCACCGTCGCCGAGCGGGCCGGGGCGGCGCTGGAGCGGATCGCCGACGGCCTGCCGCCCGGCTCGCTGGCCGTGGTGGTCAGCCACGGCGCGGCGCTTCGGCTCGGGGCGGCCCGGCTGCTCGGGCTGCCAGAGGATCTGTGGGGTGTGATCGGGCCGCTGTCCAACTGCTCCTGGTCGGTCGTGGCCCGGCGCCGCCGCCAGTGGCGGCTGATCGAGCACAACGCGGGGACCCTGCCGGAACCGGTGCTCAGCGACGACCGCTGACGGCTGTCCGCCCGTGCGGGTAAGGAGTTCTCCATCTGGGGGAGTACCCGGCTGCCCCCGGAAGTCGTCGATCAGCACGCGTGGGGATGCAGCGCGATCGCCGACCAACTCGTGGCAGAGCCGAGCGGGGTCGTGGGCCGGTTCGCGGCTGAGCCGGGCGGGGGGTGGATTCGGGTAGCCGGGTTCTGGTGGGTAGCGGGGCTGGGGCTTGTATTTGGATCGATCTGGCTGGGGTCATGGCGGGCCGCCGGGGCGGCCGGATGCCGCTGCTGGGTTGGCTTGGTTCGAACGCGGCCGGGCGAACCGGTATGCTGTCTGCGGCTCACATGCTGATTCGCATGGGGGCGGTGCCGGGGCTATAGCTCAGTTGGTAGAGCGCTTGCATGGCATGCAAGAGGTCAGCGGTTCGAGCCCGCTTAGCTCCACTGGTCAGAAGCGAAATTCGAACGTTCGAACAGCGAGTACAGCAAGAGAGTACAGCAACGGCGGCCGGGTGGGCCGCCGTACGTGTGTTCGGATGGGGCGTGTTACGCCGCTAGAGCTGCTGGCATGGCTATGGGTACCGGGCGCTGAACTGGCAGTGCTCAGCCTGTCACCTGGGCAAATCCCTGCCTGACAGGTCCCGTGACTTCTTGCTGCCTGGTCGCCCACAGGCTCTCCTGGAAGACCATTCCTGGCCGTGACTGTTGCCGCATTTGCAAGGGGTCAGGCCGCGCTGGCCGTCCTGGCGGTCCGGTCCACTTCCAGGAGCCGTGCCTGCTGGCCAGGGTCGCGCGTTCGGTGACGGTGGGCTCGGCGCGTGGGCTCGCGCGCCGAGCCGACGGTGTCAGTCTGGCGCTGGGCCTACTGGTGCGCTGCGCCGCTCAGGTGCAGGGTTGCGCCGTGGTGCAGCCCTGCGCGCCGGACGGCGCGCTGATGCGCCACGTGAGGAACCAGGCGCGCCGCGGCGCGGCGTGCGGCACCTGGCCAGTTGTCGGCCGCCGGGTCGCCCACCCAGGCGTTTGACGCTGCCGGTGGCAGGTCCTGGCCACCGCCGATGGCTGAATGGGCGGCGCGCTGCCGGTCAGCTCGCACTGTGTCGGACCCCTCGCCGTCAGCCCGGTCACTACGGGCGGTAAGCACAGCCGCCTGTAGATATGCCGGGGAAACGTGCAGATCGCCGAATCGGGCGCACTTGCCCTCGCGGTCAGATGACCGCTGGCGCTGACGTTCTGGGCGGGTGGCGAAGCACTCGGGTCGTGGTTGGGCGCAGAGCCGTCGTATCTCGGACCGGCCGGTTCTTGGGCACTGTGTTAGTCCGAGTCGGTCTGGGTGAGACCGGCTTGCAGGTCACGGATGATTGTGCAGAGGTGGCCTGAAGCGAGGAGCCCGGGCCCAAGAGGGCCTGACGAGTTTTCACCGATAGGCGGGAGGGCTCGCAGGGCAGCGCGAACCTCTGCCGACATATGGCCGAGCTGCCAGCGGATCTCGTCTTCGACGGCTTCCGGCCGGCCCGGGTCCGCAAGGCCGACGGCTTTGACGGCATAAGCGGCGGCACCTAGTGCGTGCGCGCCCATATGGCAGATGCCGACGGCCTGACCGGCGGCTCGGGCTGCGGCCGCTGCGGCCGCTGCCTTTACGTCACCCGCACCGATGCCACCGGCAAACCGACGGCGGATCTCCTCGGCGGTGTTCAGCTCTCCCCGGGAGAACGCGCGGGTCCGGGCGATGAGAGCCCGAGGGCGGTCATCATCTGGAGCCTCAGCCTCAAATAGCCCTAGCACCCGCTCTGCGCAGTCGGCGGCCCATGCGGCGACAAGACGTCGGTCGGCTTCGCTTAGCGTCTGTGGAGATCCCACCACACTCCTCTACGTAGCCGACCAGACCCACCCTGCCGACTCGGCGCCCGCCACCATCAGGCAACCCGTTGGCGTCGATCGTTTCTCATCTGCGTGCCGGTCGGGTCGGATCGCCCTGGGCGGCAGCCACGCCATATCGGCGGCGATGTGTGCAATGGGCCGGCTTCGGGACGCTGACGGGCTATCGGGCCGGTGCGGCCGTTTCGAGTTGGCCGATCATCGGGACGAGCAGGTCGTTGAGCTCCCGGACCACCGCGGCCACCGCGCGGCGTGCTGTCCCTGGTGCATCCTGGGCTGGCCCGGCTGGGGCGGGTGGCAGGCGATCAAGGGGGATGGGGGCCTGGACCACGAGCGAGGCCCGCAAGTGCGGGGCCCGGGTCAGATCCTGCTCCGACGGGGCGACGTACTGGCCGAACAACTGTGGCCAGTCCCGCCAGCCGCGGTCCTGGCACCACAGCCTGGTCCGGGTCAGCCCCTCCGGCCACGGCGCTACGACGCTCACCTCGCAGATCAGGCTGCCATCCCACGGGCTGGACACGCATGCGGCGGCCGTGACCCGCCGGTGCCAGCGGACATATCCCGGCGTCACCGAGGCCGCCAGCCGCCATGCGATGACGGTGAACGGCACCGGGCTGATGTGGCCCCAGGTACCGGCGAACTCCCCGGACCGCTCGCGGACTTCAGCGGCGTAGCGGCTGACCCCATCCGGAGCATGCTCGCGGTCATATCCCTCGTCGAGCCAGAAAACCTGAGGCACTGCCATGGCCAATCCCATATCCGCTGCAACAGGGCGGCACCAGCCTACTGCCGGGCGCCGTGCCACCCGGCGCCTAGACTCCGGCGCGCCACCGGCCGGGCTTGGCTACCGCTATGGTCAGCCCCCAGTGCGGACAGCCCGGCAACAGAACGCCCAGGTCTGCCTCCAGCACGGACACTCGCGGCAGCCGCAATGCGTCGCGCAGATCGGCGGCTACTTGCGCGCCGTCAGCGGAGCGCCAACCACTCTGTCCTGAGTTGGCTCACGATTCTGAGTACTGAGCTGACTCGGCACTGTGACCTGCTCGTTCTCGATTCATGAGAGCTGAATCTGCGCACTAGTCTGGGCCCGTAGGCTGGCCGGAGTGACCTACATGCCACCGGTCGTCCGTCACCTTGCCGAACGTCTGGATGACCTTGGCTGGGTGACCGATTTGCTGGTGGCTGGTTCGCTGGCCACCGGAGATTACGTCCCTGGTGTCAGTGATCTCGACCTGGTTGCCCTGACGGGGGGCCCGGTCGGCCCGGCACGGCAGGAGATCCTGGCCAGCCTGCACCGCGAGCTGGACCAGGGGGCCGCTCACGGACTGGATCTGGGCTGCGTGTACGTGGATGCGGGCAGGCTGGCCGAGCTCAGGGCGCTGCACCCGACGTGGACCCACAGCTCGCTTGTCCAGCGCAGCCTGTCGGGGGTGACGCGAGCCGAGCTCGTCCGGCACGGCTTCGCCGTCCTGGGCCGCCCGCCAGCCGCTGTGCTGCCGGGGATGACCGACGATGACGTCCGCCGCGCCGCGCGCGCGGAGTTGTGCGGGTACTGGGCGCACGCCGCGGGCCGGCCGCTGTGGTGGCTGAACCCGGTGATCGCGGACCTGGGGCTGACGTCGATGGCACGTGGCCGCCACGCTTTGCAGACGGGCCAGCTGCTGACCAAGACACAGGCGATCGAGCAGGCGCATGCGCCGGCCTGGCTGAAAGAGCAGCTCCGCGCCCGGCGGCAGGGCCAGCCGGTGGCCTCGCCGCGGGCCCGGACAGCGGTGATCGCGTGGCGGGATGCACGACGCACCGTGGCCGGCGCATGCCGCAGGGGGCCAGCCTGAACTCACGCTTCCGGTCAGCCCGGCTATCCAGTACAACCGGGGGGCATCACCTGCTCTCGCGAGCGTGCGCACTAAGTTGAGCCAACTCGGGTAGCAGAACCGGACACCGTGCCGATTGGCCAGCTCGATCAGGTCTTCATGCTCCCGGGACTTCTGCAGGTCAGCCGACCCGAGGCGTAGGCGATGACCGTGCCCACGAGACCGGTCCGCGAATCGGCGGGCAGCTGCGCCGATTATTCTCTTCTGCGCGCTTCAACTACCGGAGGGGTATCCCGTTGCGCCCGTGCAGATCGGCGGCTACCTGTGCGTCTGCTAACGACGCGCTCTGGAGTCAGCGATGACTCGGCCGTCTTGCACGATCGTTCGCTGGCTGTCGGGTGACCACACCACCGATGGGTCGTCGGAGATGCTGCCGTCGAGGATGAGCAGGTCGGCGGTGCAGCCCTCGGCGACCCGGCCGAGGTCAGGGCGGCCGATCAGCTCAGCGTTGACCGAGGTAGCCGAGGCCAGCGCGGTCCAGATCCCGTCCACCTCCGCTTGCAGGCGCAGGCCGTTGAGCTGCTCGTCCTCCAGCACGCCCATCAGGTCGGTGCCGAAGCCGACGCTCACCCCGGCGGCGCGGGCAAGCTCGACGGCCTGCTGCCCGGATTCCAGGACCTCCCGGTTCTTGTGCCGGGAGGTCGCCGGCAGGCCGATCTGCTCCCCCCGGCGCTCGATCGCGTCATAGGCGGCCAGGGTGGGCACGAGAAAGGCCCCGGCCGAGACCATCGCCGCCGCCGTCTGCGCATCGAGCAGATTGCCGTGCTCGATGCTGCGCACGCCGTTGCCGATCGAGTGGCGGATCGCCTCGGGCGAGTAGGCGTGCGCGGCCACGTAGCTGCCGCGCCGGGCCGCCTCATCGGTCACCGCGCGGATCTCCTCGGCGGAGTACTGCGGGATCCGGATCGGGTCGGCCAGCGACATGACACCACCCGAGGTCATGATCTTGATCGCGTGCGCGCCGCGGCGGAACCGCTCCCGGACCGCCCTGCGCAGCGGGTCGACTCCGTCGACAACCTCACAGCCGTGCGCATAGCACGGGCAGGTCTCGCTATCGGGACCGCGCGCGTCGCCGTGACCCCCCGTCTGGCTCAGTGCCGCGCCGGTCCACAGGTAACGGGGCGAGGCAATGAGGTCTTCGGCGATGGCCCGGGCCAGTCCCGCATCCCCGCCTGCCGGGTCACGCACCGTGGTGAACCCGCGGGCTAGCGCCCGGCCCAGCCGCCGGGCGGCGGCCAGCGCGACGTAGCTGAGCGGCTGCGACTCAGTTGCCATCATGTCCAGGCTGATGCCGTAGGCGTGGCAGTGCGCGTCAATCAGGCCGGGCAGCACCGTGCCGCCGCGCGCGTCGATGACCTGGCCGGCTGGCTCGGCCGGCTCGCCGACCGACACGATGCGGCCGTCGGCAACGTGCACCGGCCCGTCCGCCAGGCCGTCAGACACACCGTCGAACACGCCAGCATTAATGATCGACAAGGTACCCATGGCCGCAGGCTAGCCGGTTCCAGCACGACCGCAGAGACCTCCAGAACAACCCGTTCTGGCCTCCACAACCCGCCAAGACGGAGAAAGCGCCATCGATACAGATCGGCGGCTCAGCGCGCGGGTTGTCGCCGAGCTTCAGTCACGCTCCGCGATCGGCGCCAGACGGCAATGGCTGGCGCCACGAGCGCCTGCGAGACCTCGACCTGACGCAGGTCCGCGCTCCTCCTGGCCGAGCCACTGCAAATGCTCGATGGCGACGCGCCTCATCGCGGCACCCATGAGGGCCACTGGCGTCAAGAGGGCGTGGGGGTTTAACCCGGTAACTTGCGTGGTGTCGCCGGGCTGGGGGCTGACTGTTATCCGGGATCTTTCCTCGCAGCTGCCCGGGTCACGCCGCCGCGCTGGAGGGGGTCCTGCTGGAGCGCCCGCAGCCGCGCAGCGGCGAGGACGAACGAGCTGGACGCCGCCAGGCGGCGGGTGATCATGGACAGCGAGGAAGGGTCCTTTCGTGCTGGCTTACGAGGGGTCGTGGTTGTCCCCGGGTGTGGCTGGCGGAGTGGTCTCGCAAGCACCCATCCGGCGTCTGGCCGGCGTACTGGGCCGGGCGCCATGACCATGTGTTCGGGGACCGGGCTGCTCAGTCATGTGATCGAGCGCGGCCTGGTGGCCGGCTCATGCCGCTGAAGCGAGCGTGCCCGGGGCTTGGCGACCTTCCTCTGGTCTGCCGGCCCGTGCCCGGCAGTGCCGGCCGTGCTGGTTGCCTGCGTGGCCTGCGCGGCCGCGAGCAGGTGGTAGGCGCGGGTCAGCAGCTTGCGGGAGATCGCGATGGTGGCGATCTTCTTCCCGCGGCGCCTGGCGATCGCGGCGTAGGTGGCGGAGAACTCCGGGGACCGCTTGGCGGTCTGGGCGGCCTGGTTGAGGACCCACCGCAGCCACGCTGAGCCCTGCTTGGAGATATGCCCGTGCCGGACACTCAGGTCCGAGCCGCGGACTGTCGGTGTCAGCCCGGCCCAGCTGGCCAGCTTGCGGGCACTGGGGAAGCGGGTGATGTCACCGACCTCAGCCACGATCACCAGCGCGGTGAACTGCCCGACGCCGGGCAGCGCCGTCAGCACTTTGACCCGCGGGTCGGCCTTCGCGTGCCGCCGCAACTCACCGTCGATCCGGTCGATCTGGGGTGCCAGGGCGTCAATGAACGCCAGGCAGTCGGTGACGATCTCGCGGGACACCGGGGGGAGGTCCGCTCAGCGAGCCAGCCACGGCCCGGCCCGGTCCAGTAGCTCCCGGTCCGGTCATACCCGTGATCGGCGGCGACCGCGTGGATCCGGTTCCGCAGCCGGGTGCCCAGCCGTACCAGGCTGGCCCGGTGCCGCAGCAGCGCCCGCAACTGGCGCACCGGCTGCGGGGCGATCCACGCCTCGGGCAGCAGGTCCGCGCGCAGCAGCTGGGCCAGGATCGCCGCGTTGACCTTGTCGTTCTTCAGCCGGGCCGAGGCGATCGCCTTGCACCGCAGCGGGTGGACCATGTGCGGGTCGAAGCTGTAGTCCTCGAGCAGTTCCAGCAGCCACCCCCAGCCGTAGGCCGACTCGAACGCCACCGGCGTCCCCGCCGGCAGCCCGCCGATCAGCCGCAGCATCGGCTCTGAGCCGTTGACCACGTTCCGGTTGAGCTGCACCTTCCCGTCCCCAGCGATCACCGCCACCTGGGACCGCTTGCGGTGCACGTCGATGCCGACGTAGACAGACATTGCCGGGCCTCCTTTCCCGAGCTCGTCATCACCCGGAGCGTCCCGCTACCGGGCTGAGCAGGGAAGGGGGCCCGGCCCTCATAGGGTCATGTGAGTGTGCGGCAACACCGAGGATGATGGTGTAATGAGACGGTCGTCCCACGCCAAAACCGTGACCCCTTCATTGGGGAACGAACCTGCCCCCAGCCCAGGTGAAGGGGTTCCTCGTCGCGTGCGCACCCTCGTGAGTCCCGGTGATGCGGGAGTCGTGGGAGAGTCCGATCCAACGCTGAACGGTCTAGCTGACGTATACCGCGAAACATGTGCCCACATCCTTGCCACCGACGATGTCAGTCTTAAGTTGCTGGCTGCAGTCCCACTCGCCGCAGGAATCGGCCTCGCCCTAATTGTC
Organism: uncultured Actinomycetes bacterium; assembly: GCA_963717125.1. Lineage (GTDB taxonomy): Bacteria > Actinomycetota > Actinomycetes > Streptosporangiales > Streptosporangiaceae > RYN-230. The sequence continues at coordinate 94,381 of CAVQVG010000013.1, read as the reverse complement.
AGGGCACCGAGTCAAGACCTGCCCAACGTCCCCCGATCGCTCTTGTACGTATTTGCAGCCGTGATTACGTTCGCCATCTACCGGCTGGGAACGCAAAAACATCGCCACGTGCTCGCATCTCCGCGAGTGGGCCGTCATCTTAGAACGTGAGCACTTCAAGATCTCACTGCCCCCCGAGGCAACTGGAGGGCAATCCTGGGCAAAACCCAAGCCGAAATCCTTCTTTACTGGACGGTTATCCTGAGTTGGGTTTCAGCCAGCGTTTACACATTGTTCAGATAGCGAGGCGAGGCTCTCAAGGCGCTCGTACGGTCGGCTAGATCTTCAGCAGCCTCCGGCGACATGTGAGCCTAGTCCCGAGTCCTTCCCCGAACGTTGATCTTCGCTACCGAAGCCGGAACAGCCCGGTCGGCGGCATGAGAGCGCGTTTAGTTCGGGTTGAGAACGTGCACGCGATTGAGATCAGATCCGGATTTGGAAGTGGTGTCGCAATCTCTGGCGGAATTGCGTATTCGGTGAGTCAATACGCCTGGATGCTGCCGCCAGCAAGGGGGTGCGTCGCGCTAATTGCAGGCTGGGCCGAACGCCAGGCTGCTGCTGCGGCCAAGGTCTACATACCAATGACCGCCGACTTCGGTTGTAATAAGCCATTGCACGCGGCCAGGACCCTGGGGCAGCACGGGGATGCTCTGCCCTGCCAGGATGGCCCGTGCTTTCACGGTGAACCGCACAGTCGCCCTGGCGTTCCCATCGGGTTGCGCCGAGATGATGGCAAGCGACGTGACCGTGATGTGGGGGCCGCCCATCATCGACCGGAAGCAGGTGTGCTGTGCTGGGAGCACCGTGCGCGCGGCCGCTTGCGCGTCGTTACGCCCCAGCGCCAGCCAGAACGCGCGGACGGCCTGGGTGGCGGCTGCTGCCTGGGCTGGTGACAGTGTCCCGGAGGCGCGCGGTGGCCTCGCCGATCCACTGGTGGTGGTGATAGCTGAACTTGTCATGCTCTTGCCGAGGTGGGAGATGCTGGTGACCTGGCTCGCCGGCGGGGCCGAAACCTCCACTGCTACGCCAAAGTCGTAGAAATCGGCTGTCTGGGTGAAACGGGCAGCGGCGGGGGCGCCCATGCCACCGGGCAGGCGCGGCGACCACCGTACCCGCCGCACCCTGTTCTGCTGGTCCACCCATACATCCACGGGGATCGTGTCAGCCTCCAGGCTGGCGGCGAAGGCCCGGAAACCCACACGCTGCCCGCGGGGGACCCTGGACGCGGCTTTCGCCGGGTTGACATCCAGCCGCAGATGGGTAACGGGGACCCCGCGAACGGTCGCGGCGCCTAGTTTGCTGACGTTGCTGGAGACCGCCGTGAGCGAAGCCAGCAGGTCCCCTGGGTCTGTGCCGCCGAATGGGCCCAGCAGCGCTGTCCCCAGCCCGCCGGCAGCCGCGGAGCCAAGGGCGATCCAGGACTTGCCGCGCGGCAGCAGCCCGTGCGTCCCGCCCGGCAGCTTCACATATGTGTGCGGCGGGACGAACAGTTCCTCACTGGCCATCCCCGCGGGACCGGCCATGCGCAGCACGCCGCGGGAGCGGGCGAAGTCGAACGCACCGGTCTCGGTAAACGACACCGACATGCCCTGCGTCCGCGTCGTCGTTGTCACGGTGACCCGGGCACGCTGGCTGGCCGTGCCAGCGGCAGCGGCGGCGACGTTGACGGCGGCCTGTGCCCGCTGCGTGCCACAGCCCGCGGCCAGGACAGCCACACCGGCCAGAACCACCAGATACCCGCCACCACGCATGGTGTCCGCCTTCCCGCCCGGGGCCCGATCATATGGACACCAGCAGCCTCCGGCAGGGCAATCCCCCCGACTGGCCGGTGAACCTAGGACACCGCCGCACCGCACCACTGTCAGCGGGCACCCCCGAACACATGACCCGACGTCACGGCGAACACGCGAGCCCACGAGAGCGTTTCACGTTCCGCAGGTGCGAGCATCCGCTGCTCATCACCCCCTGATCGTGACCATCGGACCCCGTTAGCGTTCATCGCGGCTACCGGACGCCCCTGCTGCTCCGGCGACGGGCTGTTCATGGCTAGGTGATTGTGGCTATACCTGTCAGGTGGCATCTCTGCCGACTCTGGTGGTGGTCAGCGGCCCAGCGGGCGCAGGCAAGACCACGCTGGCCCACGAGCTGGCGCGGGCGGTGGGATGCCCGGCGATCTGCCGGGATGAGATCAAGGAAGGCATGACCCATTCCCGTCCCGGGTTCGTGCCGGCGCCCGGCGATAAGCTGACGGCACGGACTCTGCCGGTCTTCTTCGGCGTCCTGGAGTTGCTGCTGCGCGCAGGCGTCACGACCATCGCTGACGCCGCGTTCCAGGACCATATATGGCGGCCACGCCTGGAGCGGCTCCGCGATCATGCGCAACTGCGTGTCGTGCACTGCCTCGTCCCTCACGAGGTGGCGTTCCGCCGGGTCCTGCAGCGGGGCCAGGACAGCCCAGTGCGGCGGGTACACGCCGACCCCCGGCCCGGTCATGACCTCGCCGGCTTCGCACGCGATCGCGACGCCTTCGAACGAGTCTCGGTAGCGGCACCCTGGATGGCAGTTGATACCACCGACGGCTACCGGCCAGGGCTCGACGAGATTGTGAAATTCGTTAACGGTCCGCAGGCCAACGCGCAGACCCACTGACTGTCAATGCGGCAATAGAGGACGTTGCACGCTCGGAGCGATGACACATAAGTATGCAAGGTGCCGTTGACCGGGCGCACGGGACGCCCCGCCCTGCGGTCCATTGGCCGGGGCGACCGGCGCCATGTATGCGCTCGGGGCCGCCGATCTGCACGGGTTAATAGTCGTATCGGCTCCCGGCAGGTCGGATAGATAAAGGATGTTCTGTCACGTTTCCTGTGCTCGGTTTGTAGTCAGCCAGGAACATAGGAGGAACACGGAATGGGTACTGGTACCGAACAGGAGTTCTGTGCTGTGGCTCAGATCGGCGGTTCACCAGGACCGCTGGGTGATCAGTGGGTGGCGGCGGCTTGGCATCTCGGACGGGCAGGGCCAGTGCGGCCAGGTGTCGAAGTTTCCGGTGCGTCAACCAGCTCCGCCGTCGCGGAGCTGGTTGACGAGGTCGCGTGGGAGCCAGGTGGAGACGAGCGGGTCGACCAGGACAGCCTGAACACCGCGCTGTGAGCCGAAAGGGGGGCTTCCACGGTCTTGGCTGACACCCGAGCAGACGAGGCAATGGCGTGCATCGTGGTTGGCGTATCCCGCCGGCCGGAACAGGTCCCGTGGCGCGGCGAGGATGCGTGCGCGTGTCATGTCAAGATTGATTCCCGCTGATCCCGGTGCCGTCGTGCGGCTCCCGTGATTCGCTGCCTGTCGTCTCTGGCCACATCCGACCGCATCCGACAGAATCCGACTGCAGGTGACTACGTCCCCGATAGGCCGCAGCGGTGCGCATCCCGGCCCGGCTGGCTACCGGCAAGCTACAAGGTGGCAGTGCAAGAGCGATGAAACTCTGGCGCAGAATCGAGGCCGGCGGCGTGACGCGGTCAGTTCCGCGGGATGGGCGCACGCCGGCGACGGCCGGCGGCAAGGGCCTGCGGCCCGTGGTCCCTGCGCATCTGGCCGACGCGTTAGTCGCGCTGGCCGTGGCCGTCCTCGGCGCTGGCAGCGCGCTCGGCGCGAGGCACCAGGGCGAGCACGTTCCGGTTGCCGCCACGGCGATCCTGGCCGCCATGGGGCTGATCCTCTACGCCCGGCGGCGGTTCCCCGGTTCCGTCGTAGTGGTCATGGCCCTGCTCGTCGCCGGGCTTGCCGCGCTGGGGACATCGCTGGAGGGTGGCTTCATCGCGGTTCTGATCTCTTCATACAGCGCCGCTGTCTACGGCGGCCGGCGCCTGGCATTCGGCCTGGCCACGGCCACGGTCATCGTGCTGCTCGGCATCGGGATCCCGGTCGCGCTCGGTGCGACGTGGCTTCCCACAGTGACGCTGGTACGCATCCTGCTCGCCGCCGGCGGGGCGTGGCTGGTCGGCCTGGTGATCCGCGGCCAGTTCTCGGCGCGCAGCGCTCATCTGGAGATCATGAGGGAACGCGCCGAGCTGAGTGCGGCCCGGCAGCAGGAGGAAGCTCGCCGCGCCACGATGGCCGAGCGGCTGCGCATCGCCCGTGAGCTGCACGACGTCGTGGCCCACCATCTGAGCGTCGTGGTGATCCAGGCGCAGGGCGCGCAGCGGACGATCGGCCGGGACCCTGGGCGGGCGATGGCCGCCATGACCCAGGTGGAGCAGACCGGCCGCACGGCGCTGGAGGAGATGCGCGGCCTGCTCGGACTGCTTCGCTCCGGCGAGCAAGCCGACGATGGCGCCGATGCTGATGCGGGCGGCGGCGCTGGCCAGGCCCGGCTCGCGCCGCCTGGCCTGGCGGATATCGGCGCGCTGGCGCAGGAGATGCGCGCGGCAGGCCTGCCGGTGACCGTGCACACGGCGGGCGAGCTCGGCGAGATCCGCGAGGACGTGAGCCTGACTGTCTACCGGATCGTGCAGGAGGCGCTGACCAACGTGGTCAAGCATGCCGGGCCGGCCACTGCTACGGTCACCCTGACCTTCGGCGACACGCTCGACATTGACGTGACCGACGACGGCCGCGGCGCCGCGGCCGGCCTGGCTGCCGGCATTCCGGGCGCTGGGCACGGGACGGTGGGGATGCGTGAGCGAGTGGCCATGCTGAACGGCCACCTCGCGGTTGGCCCCCGGCCTGGCGGAGGTTTCCGCGTGCACGCCACCATCCCGCTGGAGGAATCATGATCAGGGTGCTGCTCGCCGATGACCAGCCGCTGGTGCGGACTGGGTTCCGGATGATCCTGGAGTCGGAGCCCGACATCGAGGTTGTCGGCGAGGCCGGCGACGGCTCCGATGCCGTGCGGCAGGCCAGGAGGCTGCGTCCCGACGTCGTGGTGATGGACATCCAGATGCCGATCCAGGACGGTATCTCGGCCACAGCGCAGATCGCCGCAGCCGGCCATGCCCGTGTGCTCATCCTCACCACCTTCCACCTTGACGAGAACGTGATCGGCGCGCTGCGCGGCGGGGCGAGCGGCTTCCTGCTCAAAGACGTCAACGCGGCCCGGCTGCTCGAGGCGATCCGGGTGATCCATGCCGGAGACGCCATCGTCAACCCTGCGGTCACCCGCAGGCTGCTTGACAGGTTCGTGCACCGGCTGCCGGCCGCCGCCCAGGGTGCGGACCTGGATGGGACCGCCAGCGGGCGCCTGGCGGGCGTGACCGAGCGCGAGACCGAGGTGCTCATCCTGGTGGCCCGCGGGCTGTCGAACGCGGAGATCGCGGCCGAGCTCGTGGTCACCGAGACGACGGTCAAGACGCACGTCCACCACCTGCTGACCAAGCTCGGCGTACGGGACCGGGTACAGCTTGTCGTTCTGGCTTATGACGCAGGGCTAGCCGAGCGTCGGCCTACATCCTGAGGTGGACTCCGGCGGCCTGCACATCCTGAGATATAGGCACAGAACGGATCCCCGGGTGGATGCTCCCGGGCCGCCGCCGAATCTACGTTTCAGGCATGAAATCGACCACCACCGAGCTGGCGGCTCGCGCCGGAGAGCTTACTAAGACCTACGGCAGCGGTCAGGCCGCTGTCACCGCGCTGGCCGGAGTGTCCATCGAGATCCCGGCCGGGACCTTCACCTCAGTGATGGGGCCGTCAGGCTCCGGCAAGTTGACGCTGATGCACTGCATGGCCGGGCTGGACTCGGTGACCAGCGGCCAGGCATGGATCGGCGCGCAGGAGATCAGCGGTATGCCGGAACGCCGGCTGACCAGGCTGCGCCGCGACCGGGTCGGGTTTGTGTTCCAGGCGTTCAACCTGCTGCCGGTGCTGTCTGCAGCCGACAACATCACCCTGCCCCTCGACATTGCGGGCCGCAGCCCGGACCGTGAGTGGCTCGACACCATCATCGACACGGTCGGCCTGCGCGACCGGCTGCGCCACCGGCCCAGCGAGCTGTCCGGCGGCCAGCAGCAGCGCGTGGCCATCGCCCGCGCGCTGGCTGGCCGGCCGCAGATCGTCTTCGCTGACGAGCCGACCGGCAATCTCGACTCCAAGGCCAGCGCCGAGGTGCTCGACCTGCTGCGGCGCTCGGTCGCCGAGTTCGGCCAGACGATCGTCATGGTGACCCATGACCCGGTCGCGGCGTCCTACTCCGACCGGGTCATCTTCCTCGCCGACGGCACGGTCGTCGGCGAGCTGGGCCAGCCAACCCCGCAGTCCGTCCTTGACCGCATGAAGAAGCTCGGGGAGTGAATAGCGATGTTGCGTGCAATGTTCCGCGGCCTGATAGCGCACCGGGTGCGGCTGGCCCTGACCGCGCTGGCAATCGCCCTCGGCGTGGGTTTCATGTCCGGCAGCTTCGTGTTCACCGCAACCCTCACCCACAGCCTCGACTCCCTGATCGCCCAGGCGAACACGGGCACCGACGTAGTCGTCCAGCACAGCTCTCCGGCCGGCGGGTTCGGCGCGGGCAGCGGCTCCCTTCAGCCCATTCCCGCTTCGATTCTCGCCAGTATCCGCAGCCTGCCTGATGTCGCCGCAGCCGACGGCGGCGTGACCGGCCATGCCCAGCTGCTCGGCCACAACGGCAAGGCGCTGCCCGGCCAGTTCACCATCGCAGCCAACTGGCCGGCGGATGCTGCGTTCCAGGCCACCTACACCCGGCGAGAGGGCAGCCCGCCGGCGGGCCCCGGCCAGGTCATGATCGACCGCGCATCGGCCCGGGCCGGCCATTTCGCCGTCGGCGACTCCATCAAGATCCTCATAGCCGGGCAGGCCAGGGCCTTCACGATCAGCGGCATCACCGGGTATGGCTCCGCCGACAGCTTCGCCGGCGGCTCGCTGGCCATGTTCAGCCTGCCCACCGCCCAGCAGCTGCTCGGCACGGCGGGCAGCTACGACAGCATCGACGTGAAAGCGGCCGCCGGGGTCTCCGCCCAGCAGCTGCGCGACCAGGCAGCCAGGATTCTGCCGCCCGGGGTGACGGCCCTGACCGCGGCGAGCGCGGCCGCGACCACGGAGAGCCAGCTGAACAGCCAGCTGTCCATCCTCACCACGTTCTTCCTGGTGTTCGCTGGCGTGGCGCTGTTCGTCGGCGCGTTCGTGATCTGGAACACGTTCTCGATCATGATCGGGCAGCGGACCAGGGAGCTCGCGTTGCTGCGCACGCTCGGCGCCGGGCGGCGGCAGGTCTTCCGATCGGTCCTTGCCGAGGCGGCGACCGTCGGGACCGTCGCCGCGCTCGCCGGGACCGGCCTGGGCATCGCGCTGTCGAAGGGCCTGGTCGTGCTGCTGTCTGGCTTCGGCCTGTCGCTGCCGGTCACCGGGCTCGTCGTGCCGCCCGGGCAGATGGCGCTGGCCGCGGGTACCGGCCTCGCGATGACCCTGATCGCCGCGGTGGCGCCCGCCTACCGGGCCACCAGGGTCGCCCCGGTCCAGGCGCTGCGCGATGCCGTGCCGAGCCCGGCCGTGTTCTCGCCGCGGCGGCTGGCCGCGGGGCTTGCCGTGACCGTGGCCGGCGTCGCGCTGGTGCTGGCCGGCCTGTTCACCGGCGCCAGCCTGGCTCTCACTGGCGCCGGTGCCCTGCTGTCCTTCATCGGCGTCACGGTGCTCGGCCCGCTGGCCGCCCGGCCCCTCGCCCACGCGATCGGGTTCCCGCTGACCCGGCTGCCGGGCCGCACCGGCATGCTCGCGCGCGGGAACACGATGCGCAACCCGAAGCGCACCAGCGCCACCGCGGCCGCGCTGATGATCGGCCTGGCCCTCATCGTCGCCGCCTCCGTCATGGTCAACTCCAGCCGGACCATGCTGGACCGCCAGATCACGGTGGCCAGCAAGACCAGCTTCTACGTACAGGCCACCAGCGCAGACATCGGGCTGACGCCGCATCTAGCCCGTGTACTGGCGGCCCAGCCAGGCGTGCGCGCAGTGACCGAGGTCAGGGCAACCGACGCCACGGTGGCGGGCGCAGCGCACAAGAACGTAGACGGTATCGACCCGGCCGCGATCAGCTCCTTCACCGACCTCGCCATGCAGATGGGCAGCGTGACCGCGCTGACCTCCGGTGCGCTGCTGGTCAGCCAGGCGGCCGCGGCCGGCCACGACTGGCGGGTCGGCGACAAGGTGCGGGTCCAGTTCGGCTCGTTCGGGATATCGACGCTGCGCATCGGCGGGGTGTTCGCGAACGTGGGTCCGCTCAGCGACTACCTAGTGAGCAACGCGACGTTCACGGCGGACACCGGCCGCCGGGTGGACAGCGTCAACCTGGTCAGGGCCGCTACCGCCGCGCGCGCCCCGATCCAGCGTGCCCTGCCGGCTACCCCGGCGCGCAGCTGATGAACGAGGCGGCGTTCGCCAGGAGCCGCAGCGCAGTTCTGGCCAACCTGCTCAACCTGATCACCGCGATGCTCGTGCTGGCGATCATCATCGCCCTGCTCGGGATCGTCAACACCCTCGCTCTTTCGATGGTCGAGCGGACCCGCGAGCTCGGCCTGCTGCGGGCGATCGGGATGCGCCGCGGGCAGCTCGCCCAGATGGTGGCGGCCGAATCAGTGATCATCGCGGTGATCGGCGCCGTGCTCGGATCGGCCCTGGGACTCGCGCTCGGCGCCGCGCTGGCCGACGCCTTCACCCGCTCTCAGCAGACCACTGTCTCGATTCCGGCCACCCAGATCGCGGCGTACATCGCGACGACCGCAGTGGCCGGCGTCCTGGCAGCGATCGCCCCGGCCCGCCGCGCCGCCAGGCTCAACGTCCTGGAGGCGATCGCCGCCGACTGAGCCGCACTCCGCTGCCGATCGGTCCCGCGCGCCAGGCGGGACCGATCGAGGCGGGTTCCAGCCCCGCCACCGAACGGCGCGGCCATTCAAGGCCGACGTCCAGAGCGGGGCTGGTGGCCGGGCCTCACACCGGCGATCTGCATGCTTGCCGCCGTTGGGCCGTTGTACGCGGGCCGATCGCCAGACCTCCCTTCGGGCCCCCCGCCCAGTGGCTGATCTGCGCCCGGCGAACACCCCCCACGCCCAGGCACGCAGAGGCGCACCGAGTCGGCGCACCAAGTCGATCCGGCTGCGCCCCGAACATCCCGTGGCCTGCATGGGAGCGCAGACTTCCGCATTGACGATGCGGCGTTTACGTCGGCAAGGACGCATAAGTATGCGCAGATGAGCATCATCATGCGTCAGGGGCGCGCACTACTTTCGGCTACAGAAGCGGACGTTGCTGTGCAGCCCTTGGTGTGCCCGGTGTTTGTAGCGAGTCGGGCTACTGTCCTGGGCTGGGAGTGGGGAGAGGTCGCGGGGGAGTGGCGAGGGCTTCTGGGGCCTGTTTGACCGGATGCACGCCGGAGGGCGCGTCTGTAACCTGGAATGCAGGGTTGACGCTGGTCAGGGCTTCCTGTTGGGGGCACGACTGGTTGCTCCAGGCGGGGTGGCAGCGGTACAGCACGGAAGTACAGCAACGCACGCGGACGGAGGTGGCCGCGTAGGGACGCAGGGAGACGGTGACCTGCGGGGATGGACGTGGGTGGACGTGCTGCCGCCAGATGGCATGCAAGAGGTCAGCGGTTCGAGCCCGCTTAGCTCCACTGGTCAGAAGCGAAATTCGAACGTTCGAACAGCGAGTACAGCAAGAGAGTACAGCAACGGCGGCCGGGTGGGCCGCCGTATGTGTGTTCGGATCGGGCAGCTTCCCCGGCTAGGGCTGCTGGCAGGACACCGGATTCCAGGTGCTGAATCGGCGGTGGCCAGCCTGCCACCTGGGCAAATCCCAATCTCGTCGGTCCTGTGACTTTTGCTGCCTGATCATTACCAGGTCCTCCTGGAGGGCCATTCCTGCCAGCGGCTGTTGCCGCCTTTGCAAGTGGTCTGGCCACGCTGGTCGTCCCAGCCGGTCTGATCCGCTCCCAGGAGGGTCGCCCGCCGGCCAGGGCCGCGTCTTCGCTGACGGCGGCTTGGCGCGCGGGCTCGGCGCGTCGATGGTGTCAGTCTGGCGTCGGGCGCCGCTGGTGCGCTGCGCCGCTCAGGCGCGCAGAACTGCGCCGCGGCGCAGTTCTGCGCGCCTGCCGGCGCTCTGGTGCGCCAGGTGAGGAACCAGGCGCGACGCGGCGCGGACAACTTGGCCGGGTGTCAGCCGCCCAGTGCTCCAGTCAGGGCTCTGGTCCTGCCGATGTCAGTCCCGGCCGCCGATGGCTGGTTGGCGGCGTGCCGCTGCGCGCCCCGCGCCATGCCGGAGCTTCGTCGTGAGTCCGGTGGATACGGGCGGTAAGCACAACCGCGCTGTAGATCGGCGGGGAACACACGCATATCGCCGATTACGAGCTTCGTACGGGCCGCGCCGACACACTTGCGGCTGCGCGCCGATCACCCGGTTCTGGGCACAGCTTCGCCGACACAGGTTCGCTGGACTCGCGAAATTGGTGGCGGGGTGAAGTGATCATGCACCAGGCATCAGGGGAAATACCGATTCTACGCCACCAACTGTGGATTGCGCCTTCGGATTGGCGTGATGACGGTATCCCAGCGGATGCCGCCGCAGCGCAGCAGGAGCCGGAGCCGATGGTTGTCCCAGTTGCGGAAGCCGTTGTCGAGGCGCCTGATCTTCTCGATCAGCAGGTCGACTGCCTCGGTGGGGCCGTTGGACGCGCCGCCGGTGGCGAAGTAGGCCAGGAACTCGCGCTGTCAGCTGCGCAGGGTGCGGCCAAGCCGCCGGACTCGGGGACCGGGCAGGTCAGGTCCTGGGCGCAGAGCCAGGCGGCGATGACGTCGCCGTGCGGGTCGCCGGCGGCGAGGGCGGCCTGCAGCCGCGTGGCCGCTGTAGAGTTGAGCCGGTCAACGCGGCGGCGCAGCAGTCGCAACGCGGACGCGGACCGTAGTGGAACTGGAGGTGGGCCGCAGCCGCTCTCGGCCCGGCAGCACGCCGCGGGCCTCCATCTCCGCCTCCGCCGAGGCGCAGGCGGGGCCGGCGGGTCAGGGTGGGGAGAACCCAGACCCGCCAGCTTCACTCCTGACCGACGTAGAAGATGACCTGCTCGGTCTTGATCTTGCCGTCCTCTATCAGGTAGAGGCGAGCACAAGGGGCGGGCGCTCCAGCACCGAACGGACCGCCCGCCACCCGCAGGTCCAGCGTGATCAGCGCGTTGCGCTCATCGCCCGCGCCGCCTAGCTCGCGCACGCTGCCCGGCACGATCGGGTCAGCGAAGGCAACCAGGCCCTTCATGTACTCCTCGACGCCGCTCAGATCGGTAGGTGGCGGGTATGGTGCCGTGGTCATTGCGATGACCCTGACATCGGGAGCGAGCATGCTGCGGGCCTTGTCCCAGTCCTTACTGCTCCACGCCTCTACATGGGCGCGGGCAACCGTGAGAGCTGGTGATTCTTGCTGGGCAGGCATTTCGGGTTCTCCTTTGAAGAGGTGACTTGTGGCGCTGCTTGCGCCGGATACTCCGCGTCCGGTGCAGGCCGCCAGCAGGATGTCCGCCAAGCGGATGCCCAGGCCGCGGCACAGACGTAGGCCCCTGTCCGGCCCGGGAAACTAAGACCGGCTGATGGGGGCGCTGACCGCATCCGGCTCTTCTGCAGTCAGAGGCTCAGTTTCACCGACGACTGATCATGGCGTCTTGAAGAAAATCGGCATCTGACCCGGCGAACCTGGAGGGTGTGAGCCCGGTCAGCTCGCGGAATTCGCGCGCCAGATGCGCCTGGTCGGCATAGCCGTACCTGGCGGCGAGCAACGCCCAGGACGGGCTCGCCAGCCCTGTCGCCTCGGCGGCGAGCGCACAGACGCGAGTCTGCCGGGCCAGCAGTTTCGGCCCGACTCCGACGTGCCTGGCGAAGCTGCGCTCAAGCTGGCTGATGCTGAGATTCAGCTCGTCAGCCAGCCATCGCACCGTGACGCGGCCGCGGCTTGCCCGGATTAGCCGGACTGCCTCCCGTACCTGCGGGCGCGGTTCTCTGCCCGGCTCCAGCCTGGCCAGCAGCAAGTCAGCGAGCCCGGCGACCCGCTGTTCGGGGGGGAGAGGCTCCAGTTCCGCCACTGCCTCCCGGAAGTCGTGAGGCCATACGTCATCGGGCGATGCCATCCGGCCGACGAGCTCCGGCATCGGCATTCCGACGAACGCGCCCGCCGCACCGGGGAAGAACGAGATGTTCACCTGGTCAACCATGCCCTCAAACCGCAGCCACACGGCTTGCCTCCTCGGCCCGACCACGGCTGCGGACGGCACCGCGGCACGGCCCCAGTCCTCAACCAGCACCGGGTCTCCGAAGCAGACCGGCACCGAGACATCGCCGCCGCCGAAATCCAGCACTGAAACCCCGGCTGGCTGCGTCGTTGAAAACACCTGGAAGGAACGCACATACGAACCGAGGCGGTCGGCTGGCCGATAGACAGTCATCTTCAACGGCGACGTCATGGAACGCACCCTCCAGCTCGGCGGCCACCGCGGCGGGCATGGCCCAGTTTCGCTGAAGCACCGGCACGTAACAAGCCGCCAATCCACAGGCCCTGGCGATCACACGGACGCGGCTACTGCCACGCCGCTGGTTCCTGGCCAAGGTGACCCCGGACCGGGCGCAACTGCTCCCGCGCCTGCTGCTGAGAGCGAGTCCCGCCGACGGGTCCGTTGAGCGGCATACATGGCACGGCCGTCCCAGGAAGGAACGATCGAGGCCTACCGAGACGCTCCCCACAGTGCCCTCGCCAGCATCGTTCCCGACGGCAGGAAGCAGTTCATTAATGTTCTCCCCGGACGCGACGTAGACCAGCCGGGGCTGCGCAAGCGCCAAGAACTCACATCCCATCCCGTCGCCGGTACGATCCGTCTCCGAACTGGGCCACTCACGCATGACCCAGTTTCAGTCTTCGGACTCCGCTCACGTCACGCAGACGCCCAGGTCAATACCGGTGGCGCAGTTCCGGCACCGCACAGGGGTTCCGGGGCGGACGCTGCCCGCCATGTTAGGAAGGGTGCCACAACGACTGGTTAGGTGATCCGCACTCCTGCTGCTTCCCGCCCGCCCGCCACACCCGTTGGCTGTACTCCCATCCGCGATAACTGTTGGCCGGACGCGCCCCCGTCCCACAGGATGGACGAGATGTCCCGCTACGCCAGTCCGCCCCGCTACGCCTCGACCCCGTCACGCGCGACACTGAGCGCCAGGTCCACGAAGCTGCGCACGGCCGGGCGCTCGTCGCCCGCTCGCCAGGCCACGCACAACGACGTCACCGGCACGTTCTTGGCGGGCACGAAGACCAGGCCCGGCCGCGCGTTGTATTCCTCCGACGAGGCGGGGCACAGGCTGATGCCGTGCCCCGCCACGACGTGCTCGCGCCACTCGTCGATCGTCCTGGCCTCCGCGCCGATGACCGGCACGTCCCCGCCCGGGCGCGGGCTGACTAGCCAATCGTCCCGCCAGCGGGCCGGTGCGCAGCCGTCGGCCGCCAGCGCCGCCGCTACCCACGGCATCCCGGCAACGTCGGCCAGCTCCAGCACGTCCCGGCTGGCCAGCGGATGAGCCGCGGGCAGCACGAACACCCGTGGCTCCTCCTCGACCACCGCCAGCGTGATCCCCGGGGCGTCCACCGGCGGCCGGATCAGGGCCACGTCGGTGCGGTGGTCGAGCAGGCCTGCCGCGGGCGCGGACAGGTCGAAGGTGACAAGCTCCAGCTCCACCGCCGGGTACGCGCTGGCGAAGGCGGTCAGCAGCCTCGTCCGCGTCTTCCCGGCGGCGGCCACACTCGACCCGACGGCCAGCCTGCCGGCCACCGCGCGGGCCGCGTTGACCGCCGCTGCCACTCCGCGTTCCAGGCCGGCCAGCGTCGACCGGGCGGCGTCCAGGAATGCCGTGCCGGCCGGGGTCAGCAGCACGCCCCGGCTGGTCCGCCGCAGCAGCTGGGTGCCGACCGCGGCTTCGAGCTGCCGGATCTGGGTGGACAGGACCTGCTGGGCGACGTGCACGCGCTGCGCGGCGGCGGTAAAGCTCGCCTCCTCGGCGACCGCGACGAAGTACCGCAGATGCCGCAGTTCGATGTTCATCGAGAGCGCAACTCCAACCGCCGCGCGAGCACAGCAACCGCGGACACTATAGCCTCCGGGGGGCCTGACAGGACATGAGCGAAAACCAAGCCGGGGGCCGGCTCGCCCAGGTGATTGCCACGCGCGGCGGGCTGGCCCCGCCCGAGGCCCCGTTCGTGATCGAGCACCGCGAGGCCCTGTACTACATGCTGTGCGAGGCCGCCGAGCTCGAGCACGGCATCATGTGCCAGTACCTGTACGCCGTGTTCTCGCTGAAGCAGTCCGAAGACGAGGGCCTGAGCCCCGAAGAAGCGCAAGCGGTCCAAAGATGGCGCAAGCGCATCAGCCACGTGGCCACGCAGGAGATGCTGCACCTGTCCCTGGTGCAGAACCTGCTGTCGGCCATCGGCGGTGCCCCGCATCTGTCCCGGCCGAACTTCCCTCATCCCGCCACCCACTACCCGGCCGGCGTGCACCTGGCCCTGCTGCCGTTCGGCGAGGCCGCGCTCCAGCACTTCATGTTCCTGGAGCGCCCGGAGGGCATGGACATCGACGACGCGGAAGGGCTGGCCGCCTTCGGCCGGGCGGCCCCGGCCATGCAGCAAGGCGAGATCGTCCCGCGCAGCCAGGACTTCAAAACCGTCGGGCACCTGTACCGGTCGATCGAAGCCGGGATCGCGCACCTGGCCGGGAAGTTCGGCGAGCGGCGGCTGTTCGTCGGCCCGCCACGGGCCCAGGCTACCCAGCAGTACTTCGGCTGGCCCGAACTGGTCGCGGTCACTGACGCCGCGTCGGCGCAAAAAGCCATCGACGAGATCCTCGAGCAGGGCGAGGGCCCGCGCGGGCACTGGAAGGACGCGCACTTCGGCCAGTTCGTCGAGATCATGGACGAGTACACCCAGCTCCGCGAGGCCAACCCGGCCTTCGACCCGGCCCGTCCGGTGGTCACGGTCAACGTCAGGCCCAGCGAGCGCGACACCGGCGTCCCGCTGGTCACCGACCCGCTGACCAGGCAGGTCATGGACCTGTTCAACGTCACCTACGAGGCCCTGCTGCTCATGCTGCAGCGCTTCTTCGCCCACACCGAGGAGACCGACGCCCAGCTCAAGGCGCTGGCCGACGCCTCCGTCAACCTGATGTTCCAGGCCGTCAAGCCGCTCGGCGACCTGGTCACCACGCTCCCGGCCGGCCCGGACTACCCAGCCCGCACGGCCGGCCCCAGCTTCGAGCTGTTCTACGAATCCGACACGGTGCTCCCGCACCGCGAAGCCGCCTGGATCCTGCTCACCGAGCGCCTCCGCCAGGCCGCCGAGTTCTGCCAGCCCGACGGCCCGTGCGCCGCCGCGGTCGCCGACGGCCTGGCCGCGGCCCGGTCCAGCCTGAACGAGATCGCCGGATCCCTCGAGGCCCACTTGCCTGCCCGGGACCTGCCGCCGGAAACCCCGGCTCCGGCCGAGGCCATAGCCGGCCTGCTGGCCCGCGCCGCAGATTTTTACCGAACGGGCCAGCCTTTCACCGGCCACGCCAACGACCTGCTCTCCGGCCTGGGCGACCTGATCCGCTCGACCTACTCGGTCGTGCTGGCCCGCCAGGGCGATGCCCGGACGGTGGCGCGCCTGGTCAACAGCGTGCTGCGCCCGCTGGCCGAGGCCCTGCCCGCCCCCGAAACCTCACCGGCCCCTGACGTCCCACCGGCACCCGATGCCCCCGGTTCCCTGTGGGACGCGGCCCTGCTCGCCACCCGGCTGCGGGCCCAGTTCGGCCGGTCCGCCCCGCCCGGCCTGCTCGAGGCGGCCGCGGCCCTGCAGGACCTGGCCGTCACTGAGGGCCCAGCCAGCGAACGGGCCAGCCGACTCGCCGCCCTGGCCGACCTGCAGGGCGCCCTGCCGCCGGACATCGTGACCGCCAAGAACGGCCCCTACCTGGTCACCAACATCGCGGCGGTGCGCACCCCGCTCGGCGAGCGGCTCACCCTGCCGCCGCAGCTCGCGCTGTGCCGGTGCGGCGCCTCGGCGCTGAAGCCGTTCTGCGACGGGACGCACGCGACCAGCGGGTTCACCGACGACAAGGACCCCAAGCGGGTGCCAGACCGGCGCGACACCTACCCGGGGGAGCAGGTCACGATCTTCGACAACCGGGGTATCTGCCAGCACTCAGGGCTGTGTACCGACCGGGCGGCTGCCGCGTTCCGCACGAAAGAAGAGCCGTTCGTCGCGCCCAGCGGCGCCCGGATGGACGAGCTGGTCCGGGCCGTCCGGGACTGCCCGTCCGGCGCGCTGAGCCTGGCCTTCGACCGGGTCGAGGCCCGGGACCTGGTGGACTGGCACGGTACCCGCGGGCAGGCCGTCGAGATCACCCAGGACGGTCCGTACCGGGTGACCGGCGGCCTGCCGCTGACCGACGCGACCGGCGCGGACGTGCCCCGGGCCGCCGGGTCGTCCCGCGAGCACTACGCGCTGTGCCGCTGCGGTCACTCGCAGAACAAGCCGTTCTGTAGCGGCATGCACTGGTACATCGGCTTCCGCGACCCGGTGCGCCGGGCCGGTGCCGAGCCGACCCTGTTCGAGTGGGCCGGCGGCCTGCCCGCGCTGACCCGGTTGACCCGCCTGCTCTATGAGAAGTACGTGCCCGCCGACGACCTGCTCGCCCCGGTGTTCGCGGCCATGCCGCCCGGGCTCGCGCAGCGCGAGGCGGCCGTGTTCGCCGCGGCGTTCGGCGGGCCCCCGGTGGGCGACAGAGCCGGTGACCCGGCCGGTGACGGGGCCACCGGACGGCCGGCCCTCACCGAGGAGCAGCGCGTGCGCTGGGTCGCGCTGGCCCTGCGGGCCGCCGACCAGACCATGCTGCCCGCCGATCCGCAGTTCCGCGGGGCGCTCACGTCCTTCCTGGAGTGGACCTCGCGGGTCACCGGCACATCCCCGCCGGCGTGGGAATGGGGTCCCGCCGGACCCCCCGACGGGACGCCCGCGCAGACCAGTACTGCCGATGATCAGGGGGCGATCCCGTTGCCCGGACCCGATGAGGCGGTGAGCTTCGAAGCGAACATCAAGCCGCTGTTCCGCGAGCACGACCGCACGTCGATGGAGTTCGCGTTCGACCTGTGGTCCCGCGACGACGTCCAAGCGCACGCCGCCGATATCCTCGAGCAGCTCAGCAGGGGCACCATGCCCTGCGACAGCGCCTGGCCGCCCGAGAAGGTCCAAGTGTTCCGGCGCTGGACCGAGTCCGGCTTCCAGCCGTAAGCGAGGGATGGACGCGTGCAATTCCTGGTCATCTGCCGTCTCGCCACAGCCGGGGACCCGATGAGTTCTCCCGGCTCGTCCCGTTCGAGACCGAGGCGATGCGCGAGCAGAAGGCGCGCGGCACCCTGACCGGCGCGTTGAGCCCCGGTCACCCCGGAGCCATGCTCATGCTCGAGGTCGCCGACGCCGAAGCGGCGGGCCAGGTCCTGGCAGGCTTCCCGCTGGTCGAGGCGGGCCTGATCACGACCGAGGTCATCCCGCTGCACCCTGTTGATCTGGGCTGAATCACAGCCGTCAGGGGAGAAGCCGGCCGCTGGCACCGTCGCGGCTCGGGTCGCGTTCAGTACTGCGGCTCATAAGTGAGCTTCACGATATTCGAGAAGCTCTTGGTCGAGATGAGCTTCATGTTCGCGGTCTGGCCGTCACGGAACAGCGACTTCCCGGAACCGGCGAAGACGGGATGAATAGAGATGTCGAGCACGTCGAGCAGCCGCTGCTTGAAGATCGTTTCTGCTAGCAGACCGTGACCGTACACGAGGAGATCTCCGCCGTCCTGTTCTTTCAGCTTGGTTACTTCGGCCGTGACGTGCCCCCTCACGATGGCCGAGTTGTTCCACTCGGCTCGTCCCAACGTTGACGAGAAGACGTACTTCTTGATGGCATTGAGTCTGTCGCCCCAGGGGTGGATACGTCCGGGCCAGATGGTGGCGAAGTTCTCATAAGTCGTCCGGCCCATCAACATCGCTTCGCATGCCATCAGCTGGCCTAGGCCGTCTCTGAAGTATGCGTCATCCCTGTAGTCCATAAATCCACTGATGTGTGGTCCTGCGAAACCCCGTCGATGGAGACCAGCGTGTACTCGATTATTTTCCTCATGAGTCCCATCCTTCGGTCATGCCGACATGGCCTCTCGTAAGTGATAGACACCTGTCGAACCGGAAACTGGGTGCCGTTTCGCTCGTATGCCTGGTTGTCGCCCGGCAGCAGGGCCAACGGGCGGGAACTAGCCAGGCTGCTCGCGGCGATCGAGTACCTCGTAATGGGCCGATCGCCGGTCGAAGTCGGTGAGCGCCGCCTGCGCCGGCGCGAACTGCGGATCACCTTCGAGGGCATCGAGGACCCGCTGGTGCTGCGGGTCAAGCAGGTCAGCCGCCCGTTCACGGTGATCTGGGATGTCGAGTCCACCGCCACCCTGCCCGAGTGGGTGGGCACCACGATCGCCTTCATGCTCAGCGAGCCGGACACGGGAGGATGCGACGTGAGGTTCCGGCACGAAGGCCTGAGCCCGCGGCTCGAGTGCTATGACCATTGCCGGACCAGCTGGGACCAGTACCTGGCCAGTCTGCGGGACTACATCGACAGCGGCACCGGTCAGCCTTTCAGCCCGGCTCGTCTAGGTTGACCAGCATAAATACCGTCACCGCGCGGGCCCGCCGGGCTACTGCGCCCAGGCCCGGCCCGAAGACCAGCAGGCCTGCCCCGCCATGGGGGTGGCCGCGTCGAACGGCGCGGCCAGCGGCGGGCGTGGAAGCGTGCAGATGACCCAGCCCCAGCAATGGGCAGCGGGCCAGTCGGTACCAAAGGACCCGCAAGAACGTACAAGATGCGGGCAGTACCTAGAGGAACATGCCGCGGACGAGGTGACTCTCTACGCCCTGGCTCAGGTTGCCGGCCTCAGTGCCTTCCACCTGTGCCGTGTGTTCCGGGATGCCGTGGGAATGACGCCGCATGCTTACCAGACGCCGGTCCGGGTGCGGCGCGCGAAGCTCCTCCTGCGGGAAGGGCTCCCGGTCACCCAGGTCGCCGTAGAGACAGGCTTCTACGACCAGGCGCACCCGGCACTTCAAGCGCATCGAGGCCTGCCGCCTGCCCGATACGTCAAGGAAGTAACCACCTGAGCGGTGGCAGAGGTTGAGCATCAGCCAGCACAATTTCGGAGGGACGCGTATGGCCGTCGACAATCCGGAGACCACGCCTGCCGCCAGGCCGCATCCTGGCCAGGTGAGCTACAGGCGGGCCCTGTTGCCTCATCCGCATCAGGTGTTGGCCATGCGGGGCCCTGCACGGCGAGGATGGCTGCGTTGATGGGTGCGATCGCGCACGCCGGCGGCCGGGTTCAGCACTGGAGCTGATCACGTTGGGTACACGTGCAAAGGGCTTGGCGACGCGGCTGACGATGTCGGCGGAGTTGTCGCGGCGTGTCATGGATGCCGCGGTGGCCGAGGCGGCGGCGGTAGCAACGGCGGTGACGGTGGTGACCGTTGATGAGGCGGGGGTGCTGAGGAAGCTGCGCCGGATGGACGGAGCTCCGCTGAGTATCAGCCGAACAGCGCCGCCGTGGACGGACAGCAACCGCCGGCCAATTTATCCCCAGCGGTGGTGTCCGTCCGGTGCTTGGCCGTTCGTCACTGCTGCAGATCCGCCCGAAAGAAGCGGCACAACCGAGGAGAACCGATGACCACCGAACCCACGCCCAGCCCGGACGCCGCGCGGTTCGAGCGCACCTACGACGCTCCGGCGGAACTCATCTGGGAGCTGTGGACCACCGCCGCCGGCCTCGCGGAGTGGTTTGCCCCCGACGGCTTCGAAAGCCGGGTGAGCGAGCTCGAGCTCAGGCCCGGCGGTCAGCTGCGGTACACCACGACCGCGACCACGCCGGAACAGGTCGCGTTCATGCGGGACACCGGCAATCCGCTCTCGATCGAGGTGCGCAAGACGTTCACCGAGGTCGCACCGCCGGCCCGGCTGGCCTACCTGTCACTGATCGACTTCGTGCCCGGCCACGAGCCGTATGAGCACCTGACGACCATCGACATCGAGCCCGCCGGTGACCGCACGAACATGGTCATGACGGTCGATCCCCTTCACGACGAAACCTGGACGCAGCAGCACCGCGCCCATCGCGGCAACGAGCTCGACAACCTCGAGGCGGCGATCAGGCGACGCACAATGTGATCGCTCATCTCGGCATGTGCGAGCGTTGGACAGCTGCCCTCTGCGCGCAGAGCAGCCGGTTCTGCGCTCCTCAACGATGCCGCCGCGGTGCACAGGTGGCCGCGCAGATCGGCGGCTCGGCGTGCGTTCTCACCGGCCCTCGTCATCACGCATCGTGATGCCATCGATCGGTCTGCCGGTGCCAGTTGCCGACGCGGCCGGGTACCGGGCGCCGAGGTCAGCGTCAGTGGGCGCAGGCGCCGGACGAACGTTTCGCCCTCCTGCACGGATCCTGCCGCCCCGACACGCGCTACTTGCGGCATGAGCGGATGTTCGCGCCGATCGCCGCCAGATTCGTGCTCGTGGACACCGCGGGGTGGTTCTGGATCAGGACCGCGGGCGCGCCGCGGGACGGCTGGCCGGTGCGCCAGGGGCAGCAGCAGGGCTTGCGGAGGATGCGCTAGGTCTTGAGCTGGGCGTTCGCGCGCTCGCCGGGCGAGCGGAGTTTCGCGTGCGCCTTGCCGCCCCTTTCTGGGACTCGGGCTTGTTCTTCCCCTTGTATGGGATCTTCGCATACGTCGTTCCCTCGTAGTCCTTGTCGGCCAGCGTGACCGGGCCCACGGCCTCCAGTTCGGCCAGGATGCCTCAGTTCCACTCGGCCTTCTTGTCGTGTACCGATCCGGGCAGTGCCGCGGACACCCACAGGATGTTGACGTCCGGGCTGGCGATGACCTGCAGGTTCATGCCGTGCTTCTTGTGTTTTCCGGAGTGGAAGGGTCCGGGCGCGGCGGGTGGGGATCTGGAGCCCGTCCGTGGGCATGCTGGGGGAGTGGCTCAACCTCAGCACGTTTAAGGAGGGAGAAGGTAGTTGAACCACAGCACAGCCGGTCCAGCGGTACCTGAGGGTGGTGGCAGCGTCCTCGACGCGGACGGGTACGTCGTTGTGCCGACCGGCCTGCCCTCCTCGTTCCTCGAAGCCGTCGTGGACGACATCTGGCGCCATGCCGGTGCCACACCCGCCGACCCATCCACGTGGTACCAGCCGGCCGTCATCCGGCCACGGTCGGGGATGGTTGAGATGTACCACTACCAGTCGATGTGGGACGTCCGCCAGCACCCGGCGGTCTACCGGATTTTCCGCGACCTGCACCGCACGGGCGAATTGTGGGTCTCCATCGACCGGGTCGCGTTCAAGCCGCCGGTCCGGCCCGGCCAGCCCGACTACGACCAGCCTGGCTTCATCCACTGGGACACCGACATCAACAGGTACCCAGATATCCCCTTCGCGCTGCAAGGGGTTCTCGCGCTTGAGGACACGTCCGCCGACATGGGCGGCTTCCAATGCGTCCCCTCCATCTACCGCGACCAGCAGCGCTTCCTCGACGAACGATCCAAGGCTGGCCCGGTCCCCCGTGCCCCCGACATCGGCGACCATCCGATCGTCAAGGTTCCACTGGCCGCGGGCGACCTGGTTATCTGGAAGACGGCGCTCTTGCACGGAAACGGCAGGAACTCCGCTCAGCGCCCCCGGCTGGCCCAGTACCTCACCATGAACCCGCTGCCCCCGTCCGGAGAGCAGCGCGAGACGGCGCGGCGACACCGCATCAGGTCGTGGTCTGCTTGCGCGCCACCAGACGGCGATGCCTTTCCCGGTGACCCGCGCCGCATCGAGGAGCAGCGAGGTGACTCGGCATCGCTCAGCCTGCTGGGCCGGCGCCTGCTGGGACTCGACGAATGGCCCCAGGCCCCAGCCACGCCCTGATCGCTCACACCGCGGCAGATGAGGATGTCTTGCGGGCTGGCATGCTGTCGGAGAGTAGCTATACTTCTAGCCATGTCAGTATCGGAACAGATGCCCCTGGCCGATGTGAAGAACCGGCTTTCTGAGGTCGTGGACCGTCTGGAACGAGAGCACGGCCGCGTCGTCATAACCAAGCACGGCCATCCTGCTGCCGTCGTCATCAGCATCGACGACCTGGAGTCCCTGGAAGAAACGCTCGACATCATGGACAGCGCTGGCCTGCTCGCCGATATCCGCGAAAGCCTGGCGGAGCTGAGCACCGCCGATGCGGCCGTGCTGAGCAAGGAAGACGTCCTGCGCCTGATCTCCGATCAGTGAGCGAGAACGCCTTCGCGATCGCGTGGACTGCCGCATCACGCCGGGCACTGACCAGGCTGCCCGAGAAAGTGGCAACCGCTGTCGTCGAGTTCCTGTACGGGTCGCTGGCCGAAAGCCCCTACCGCGTCGGCAAACCACTGAAGCTAGGCCTCGAGGGGCTTCACAGCGCTCGCCGTGGTGACTACCGCGTGATCTACCGCATCGATGATCAGCAGCGCCAAGTCACCGTCGTAGCCATCGAACACCGCTCCGACGCTTACCGACCGCACTGACCGAGCGCAGAGCGGCAGAACAGGACGTTCGCACCTAGCGCGCGATGCATGAATATACGATCTGGCCACCTGTCCGCTGAACTGCGGTCAGGATTGCCTCCGGATTCTGGGTGCCCCGGACCCTTGGACCAGGGCCACGCAGATAGGCCCGTCCGTCCTGCAGACCCGCGCTGTCTTGGCGATGGGGAAACCTGTTGCCGACGGGCGTACTCATACGCGACGATCCCTCCGTGCACTGTCACGCAGCCTTGCGCACCCGCTGAGAGAGCGCTCGCCATCGGCGAGCCAGCAAGCCCGGAGACCCTCAGGTCTTGTATTCGTTCTCTCAGCAGAAAGGCTCCGCAATGCACATCCGGCCACTTGAGGTTGACCACTATCCGGCGATCATGGACCTTCTCACCCACACCTTCAGGCCCTTCTTCGAAGGCTATGCCCGTCCTCTCCTCGGCGAGCAGGTGTTCCAGCACCAACACGGCCACTGGGACCAGAACTACCGTGACGAGCTTCCGGCACTCCACGCTCCCGGCGCAGGCCGTCACGCTGCCGTGGCTACCCTCCCTGACGGCACGATCAGCGGCCTCATTTCCTGGCGATGCGACGCCAGATCTCGCCACGGCGAGATCTATCTTCTTGCGGTATCGGCACTCCACCGGCGTCAGCACATCGGCCGCAGCCTCTGCGAACACGCCATCGCCCACATGCGCACCAGCGACGTCGAGGTAGTCCAGATCGGCACCGGCGGCGACCCATTCCACGCGCCGGCCAGAGCCCTCTACCAACGGCTCGGCTTCACCGAGGTGCCAGTCGCCGTATACCTCGCAACGATCTAATCAGCAGGCGGGCTCCACCGCTGCCGACGGCTCCAAGGTGCGCGGCAGCGGTGGGCTCGCACACAACGTCACAGCCGCGACGGGGGAAAGCCGACGAGGCACCCACGCCCGAGGGGCGATCTGACCGCGGAGAGCGGCAGATGCGGTTGACCCACCTGTCCGCCTCATCGGGTCATCTGAGGTCGAACTCCACGACTCATCTCAATGGGGCATGAGGATGAGCGGGGGGCGTCGGCCGCCGTTCGCGGCCGGCTCACGGTCTGAGCCTGGGTATACCGTGCCAGGCATGGACTGGAAGATCGAACTCGTGGCGATACCGGTGACCGATGTCGACCGCGCCAAGGCCTTCTATGTGGATCAGGTGGGTTTCCGCGCTGATCACGACCACCAGGTGAACGAGGCGCTGCGGTTTGTGCAGCTCACCCCGCCCGGGTCGGCGTGCTCCATCGTCATGGGCACCGGCATCACTGACATGGCGCCTGGCTCCCAGAAGGGGGTCCAGGTCGTGGTTGCCGACGTGGAGTCCGCTCGCCAGCAACTCCTCGCGCATGGCGTCGCGGCCAGCGATGTTGATGTACAGCCGTGGGGCTCCTTCGTTACCTTCAGCGACCCCGATGGAAATACCTGGGCGCTGCAGCAGTTGCCTGTGTGGCGGTAGGAGCCTCGTATCGCCGCAGCGCTAGCCCGCCAGTGTCACACTCCGGGCACTTTGCCCCAAATACCCGGGCGCAGAAGGTTCTGCAGCGGCAGATGCGGACGTCCAGCAGTCAGCCGGCTGCTTAGCCGCTACGCCCGGCGCCTGAGACGTCGGAGATATTGGCCGCGGAACCCGGCTCCGGAGCCCCCGCCGGAGGCATGTGACTGCAGCAGAAAAGTCCGGAAATCTCCCGTCTTCCGCCCGCCCGCCCGGGCATGATAATCCCTGTGACCGGGTTCCCGTGGAGCCAGCTGATAACCGCCACGGCAACGCTCAGCGCAGTCGGGCTGACGGGCATGTTCACAAGCCGCGGCAAGCGCCGGGATCAGCGTCTGGCGGCCTATGCCCAGCTGATCCAGGCTGCCGGGGACGTCCTGGAAACGCACAGACAGAACCTGCCGCCGCCGGAGCCAATTGGCGAATTCTCGGGCGCCGACTTCAACCGCAGGATCGACGCCGCGCTAAGTGAGGTCCGGCGCGCTGTGGCCATCGTTGAGCTCACCGGGTCCGCGCATGCCCGCAAAGCGGCGAAAGGCCTGCAGGTCGCAGCCCAGGGACAGGCGGGAACGCGGGTTACTCGCTACACCGACCATACGGGCAAAGAGGGATGGGCCTTTGACGTCCAGGGCGCAGGCGACGTGTTCTTCGAGGAGCAGATCGACGCCTTTATAGAGCTGACCAGGCGCGAGCTCTCCCGAAAGCGCCCGGCCAACCGCCCCGCCAGCATCGACTGGGGCCGGCCGCCGACCTGGAGAAAGATGTGGGAAGACCAGTGATCCTCCCACGGAGCGCAGCCCCCGGCTACCGCCGTCCGGCTGCAAGCGCTTAAGGCCTTGGTCGGGCGAACCGATCCCGCCCGACACTGTAAAGCTCAATCCAGGCCGGTAGTTGCTTTTAGCCACAAAGCGACCTCGCGCGGTGAGGCATGAGCCGCAACTCAGTTGATCTTGAGCTGGGCCGTGCCTATCGTTGCGGTCGGGCTGGCCGACCTGGCGGTAATGGCCGGAGTCCGGGTCGTCCCGCTAGTAGGGCAGCCGTACTTCGTGACCTGATCATGGATCGGCCGCCTGCCTGCCCGTCAGCGGGCCGCCAGTCCCCGGGTGCGACTGCTAGATACTCACAGGCAGGCAACGGGCATGGCCTGGCTGCCGCTTGCGCGTCCTGTCATACTTGCCGTGTGATGCCACATCCGGAGGCATGCCTTCGGTCGCTGACGGCCGAGGCCTTGTTGCGGGCAGAGCGGGACAGGCCTCTTTTCCCTCTCTCGCTGGGCCTGATGGCGGTGGCGAATGCGTTCGTGATGCTTGGCCTGCTGCAGGAGCCTCGGGCCGAGACCATCTTGGCCGAGCTCCGGCTGGCGTTAGAGCGTAAAGGCTTTAGGGACGTCTGGGGAGTTACGAGCGGCGAGCTGGCAGTCCGGCCGGGCGCCCACGAGTACTGGCAGTCCCGGATCGCCGGTCCTGCCGGGCTGCGTGAGGTCCCGTTGTCGGTAGCCGCCGCGGGGGTGCATTGCCGGACGTCGGTCGCCGACGTTTGCTTTGAGTGGGTGAAGCTGACCGCAGCGGGATTGCGGCTGAGCTTCCATGCGACTGCTCCCGATCCCGGCGGGGATCTTCCTGCCCCGGATGTGCCGATGCGGCAGGCCATGTCGGAGATCTCGCTCACCGACGACACCGGCCGTCCCTATGAGTGGGGTGA
This sequence comes from uncultured Actinomycetes bacterium, assembly GCA_963717125.1. Lineage (GTDB taxonomy): Bacteria > Actinomycetota > Actinomycetes > Streptosporangiales > Streptosporangiaceae > RYN-230. The sequence continues at coordinate 68,506 of CAVQVG010000013.1, read as the reverse complement.
CGTGTCAGCTGGCGGGGGCCGCGGCCGTGATCGGCAAGAATGGCACGGCGACGTGCTGGTAGCCCAGGACCCGGACAGGAAGCCTGCCTGGCTTGAGTTCAGTCCCACGGGTGCGGGTGCATCGGCCCGGGTCTCCCTGCCGCTCCCGGCCCAGGTGCCGGTGGGGGCGGCCGCCGCGCCGTGGCCGACCGCGGCGGAGTGCTATTTGGCTGCGCTTGCGCCCGTCACCAAGATTTCGATAAATGAGGCGGAGGTGGGACCGGAGGATGCGGCGGAGATCGTTGCCATCGTGGCTGACAGCCTGATGGCAGTGGGCGCGTTGCCAGTCACCAGCACCTTGCTGCGCGAGTCCCCCGCCAGCGGGCCTGGCTGGCGCACGCGGCTGGTTCACCGATGGGGCCGCCGCGCCCACCGGGTGGCTCAGGGCCGGGGAGTCGCAGACGTCATGCCGGGCACTGTGGAGTTCCGGCCAGCGGAACATCGCGGGCTGGCGGTGCGGCTGCCACTGGAGCATGCCACTGCGGTGATGGAGAGTGTCTCCGCCCAGGGGGAGCTGGTGAGTGTCCAGTTGTACGGCCATCCCTGGGTGCACGGGGAATACTGGCCCATGAGCGCGCCCTGCTTCCAGGTACGCGCCATCGATGACGCCGGGAACGAGCACGAGGGCATAGCTGGCGGCGGGCGAGTCTCCCCCGGCCATGAGGGCAGCCGCAGCTTCTGGTTCTGGCCGCCAGTGGACCCGGCCCGCAAGAGCCTCCGGGTGACTGTGAGCACCTTGTGGGAAGCGGCCTGGGCCGAGATCGAACTGCCGCGGTGACAAGCTCCAGGATCCATGAATCGGGTCCTCATTCCTCCCCCGGGGCCAGGACGCGAGTGTCTTCCTGTACTTCGTGACCTGGCGAAGCGGGATGACCTGGCCCGATCGGGCAGATTGGGCATGCTGGAGACAGCCGCCTCGTGATCATTAGTTTGTGATCACTACTGATCTTGAGGCGGCTGCTGCCTCAACTGCAGAAGAGGCCGGGCTGGCCTGCGGGAATCTGGATGAGCTGATGGGGTGCCTGGCGCCGTGTTTCGCCCGGGTGGAGCCGCGCCGCCAGGCCCGCAAGTACATCACCGGGCTGATCGGTGACCTGCCGCGCAAGAACTGCTGGGCGCTGGCCGAGCAGGCTGGGGATGCCACGCCGGACAAGATGCAGCGGCTGCTGAAACGCGCGGCCTGGGACGCGTGTGAGGCGATACGCGCGGTGCGCACATTCGCGGTCGCCCGGCTGGGCGGCCCGGCTGATGCGGTGCTGGTGATTGATGAGTCTGGGCAAGAGAAGGCCGGCGAGCGCACCGCCGGGGTGAAACGCCAGTACCTGGGCTGCGCCGGGCGGGTCGCTAACGGGATCAATGTCGTCTACGCCAGCTACGCCGCCCTGGCCGGGCACGCCATCATCAATGCCAGGCTGTATGTGCCCAGGGACTGGGCGGGTGAGCACGGCCGGCGCCGCGCCGCGGGCATCCCCGAGGACCTGGAGTTCAAGACAAAGCCGCAGCTCGCGGCCGAGATGATCAAACAACTTATCGCCGAGGGGCGCTGCCCGCCGTGGGTGAGCGGCGACGAAGTCTATGGGCGGGACGCTAAGCTGCGGTCTTTCCTGGAAGAGCGGCGCACTGGGTATGTGCTTAAGTTCCCCTGCTCGCAGCGCGTCACGCTGCCCACCGGTCAGAAGGTGCGCGCCGATCACGCCGCCCGGCTGGTCCCGGCCCGGGCCTGGCGGACCGCCTCGGCCGGGCAGGGATCCAAGGGCGAGCGGGACTACGGCTGGGCGTGGCTGGCCACCGCCAGCCCCCGCCACCACCTGCTCATCCGCCGCAACCTTAAAGACCACACTGACCGTGCGTTCTTCTACTGCCACGTGCCAGCGGACCGGGCCTGCTCGTTCATCACCCTGGTCCGTACCGCAGGGCGGCGCTGGCCGGTCGAGGAGGATTTCGCGTTCGGCAAGAGCTGGTTCGGGCTGGCCGACAGCCAGGTCCGCCACTACACCCCGATCTGCCGGCACCTGGCCCTTGCCATGGCCGCGCTCGCGGTCTGCGCCGTCACCGCGGCATTAGCCTGCCCCCGCACCAGCGCGCTGGCCCGCCCGCCCACCTCACCCGGCGACCCGCCCCCCGGCGACCCAGGCCTGATCCCGCTCACCGTCGCCGAGATCAGACGGGTCTTCAACCTGGTTACCCGCACCTGGCAGACCATCCGCCACCACCTGCGCTGGTCATGGTGGCGGCGCCGCCACCAAGCCAGAGCCCGCTGGTTCCACCAGCGGGCCCGCCTGAGCAGGCAAACAGCCGGTCCATGATCAAGACACGAAGTACGGCTGCCCTACCAGTGAGGCTCCGCCTCTGACCGCCGAGCTGCGTGGCTGGGGCTGGTCAGACAGTGCGTCTTCGTTCATCCTCGCGTTCATAGGGGTGGTTGCGGAGGGGCGTCATGGGTGCACGCGTGGTGACGGTGAATGAGGTCCTCGGCGGGCATGTGAAGCTGGACATCGAGTGCCTGGACCGGGTCTACCTCAACGCTTACGTGCCGATCCTGCAATCCAGCGGGCAGGTGGTCGCGTTCATGACCCAGCACCTGGGCCTGCCGATTCCCTCCCCGGCGCTGTTCGACAAGATCGGGCAGCGGTTCCGCCGGGCGGTGGCCTCCTTCGCCGAGGCCAGTGACATCCCCTGGGTCAAGTTCGCCAAGGACGACCGCAAGGCCGATGTGATGTCCCCGTACTTAAAGCAGGCCGCGGCTCAGGGCCGCTCGCGGGTGGCGGCGATCGGGTGGCGCAGGAGTTCCAGCGGGTCTGGACCGCTTACCGGCGGGAGACCAGCACGGCGGCGCCACAGTTCACCTTCACCAAGGCTGACCGGCGGGTGACCTGCTATTACTTCTACCTGTGGGACGAGGGCTTCGGCCCGGCGTTCATCAAGGTCTGCGCGTACTTCCCCTACCCGGCCAAGATCTGGGTCAACGGGCACGAGTGGGCCAAGCGGCAGGCAGCCAGGGCCGGGATCGCCTTCACCGAGCTGTCCAACGGGTTTGCCGCCTGCGATGATCCAGTCGCGCTGCAGGAGATCTGCGACCGGCTGCAGCCAGGCACCATCGAGGTGTTTGCCCAGCGGTGGCTGCACCGGCTCCCGCTGCCCTTCGGCCCGGCTGACCAGCGGGCCGGGTACTGGTGGGAGATCTCCATGCGCCAGGTCGAGGTGTCCCGCACCCTGGTATTCGATGCTCCCCGCCGCGCCCGGGCGTTCTTCGAGGCCCTGATCGCCGACAACCTCGACATCGGCCGCCCCGCCAACGTCGAGATCATCTTTAACCGTCACATCCGCCGCGACACCCCCGGCGTCTTCCGCACCGCCATCGACCGCCCCACGATCGGCCCGGACACCGGCGGGGTCGTGCTCAACCTGTTCTGCAAGCACTCCCGGATCAAGCAGTACCTCAAAGACGGCCGGGCGATGCGGATCGAGACCGTCATCAACGCCCCCCGCGATCTGGGGTGCAACGCCCGGCTGCCCAACCTCGAAGCCCTCCAGTCCAAAGCCCGCGCCGCCAACCACCGCATACTAGAAGCTGAACGTGCCGGCCAGGGCACCGTCCTCGCGAGCCCAGCCTTTGAGCGGATCGCGCACCCCTCCGCTGACGCGGGCGGGCGGAGGACCCCGGCGCTACGCTTCGGCGATCCTCGGGTCATGGCCCTGGCCGGCGCCCTGTGCACCACCCTGCTCGCCGCCACCGGCATCACCAACAAGAGCCTTCGCGCCTTGATGACCGGACTGCTGCACGGCCCCTACACCCCCGGCCAGATGACCTATGACCTGCGGCGGCTCCGGATGACCGGGCTGATCCGCCGGATCGAGCACACCAACCGATACGTTCTCACCCCCGACGGGATCAAGGTCACCGTCTTCTACACCAAGCTGCACAACCGGCTGCTGCGGCCGCTCCTGGCCGCCGACCAGCCCCAGGCTCCACCCGAACTCCGAGCCGCCCTGCGTGCCATCGACCACCACATTGGCACCTACATAACCTGCGCCCGCCTCGGCGCGGCCGCGTGAAAACTTGACACAAACGTCCAGAACCTAGCGACCAAGGATCGCTACGCTCAAGAAGCGTCAGGAAGTCGGCCCGACCCGCCCGCCAGGTCAAACCCAGAGCGGCATGAGCGTGCGTTCGTAGCATCAGGTCAGGATGGTTTGCAGGCTTTCCAGACTTCTTCACAGGGCCATTGCCGGGCCCAGTCCAAGGTGGCGATCGGGTGCCTGGTGGTTGAGCCGGGCGGGGGCTGGATCTCAATGAGATCGGCGATTTCGAGCCCGCAGTTACGCAGCAGCCGGATCATGTCGCCGTGGCCGAGGTGGAACTCGACCGCATCGCTGCCCTGCCACTGGAAGCGGTGCATGCCGAAGTAGGGGCGCTGCAGAGTTTCGGTGGCGGGCAGGTCGTCTTGCTCAGGCCAGGTAAGGACGGCCTGGACCGCGTTGACCAGGAATACCAGTTCACCGCCTGGACGCAGTACCCGGGCCGCTTCGGGAATCCAGGCATACGGGTCGCACCAGTTGCTGGCGCCGTATTCGGAGATCACCAGGTCGAAGGCGGCGTCGGTGAACGGGGCTTGCTCGGCGCTGGCCTGGATCAGGGGGAAACGCAGCCTGAACCGGTCTTGCAGCGCCGCGGCAGTGGCCAGCTGGGCGGCGGAATTGTCCACGCCGACCGGCCGGGCGCCGCGGCGTGCTAGCCACGCGGAGACATAGCCAGTGCCGCATCCCAGTTCCAGGGCGTCGGCGCCGTCCAGGCGCGGCGGCAAGACGCCAAGCTGGGTCTCGGGGACCTTCCAGATTCCCCAGGCCGGTTCGCTGGCCGCCCAGTTGTCCAGGCCCGGGCAGGCGTAGTCCGTTGCCAGCCGGTCCCATGCCGCCCGGTTGCCGAGCACATGATCAGCAGTCCCCGTCACACCAGCCAGCGTCCGCGCCCCCGGCCAACGCGTCAACCACCATGGTGCCGCTCCACGCAACACGGTCGGCGGCATGACAGCGCGTTTCAACCGTCGTGGTCAGGCCTGGTGTCTGGCGTTAGCGGGCTGGTTCATCGCCGTAGTGGGAACGGGACAGGAAACCGGCGTACCGGCGCATGGCGGAGCGCATTTGCTCGCCGCGGTCCGCTGCCGTGTCGGTGCCGAAGACGAACGGAAGGAAACCGCCAGCTTCTTCCAGCCCGGCCCGGATGTTCCCGGCCTCACCCGGCGGGTAAAGGCGGGCGGGATCGCCTACGGCTACCCAGCCGATCGGAATCCGGGTCTGTGGTGGCACCACACAGCCGATATGGACGGCGCCGCCCAGTGCGACACTGCTGGCGCGGCCGATCTGCGCACCGTTGAAGACCATGGCACTGGTCGCGATGAAGACCTCGTCGCCGACCGTGCAGCCCGTCAGGTGGGAGTGCGGGCCGGCCAGCACGTGATCTCCGACCGTGAGCGGATGCCGGGGCGTTCCCCGCAGCACAGCGTGCTCCATGATCACGCAGTTGGCGCCAACCTCCACCGGGCCGCCGTCGGCGCTCAGCACCGCGCCGTGCAGCACGCAACTGCCCGGCCCCACCCGCACCTGGCCGCTGAGCACCGCAGTCGGCGCTACGTAGGCTTCCGGATCGACCGACGGGCTGCTCTCCCGGTGACGAATCTCCATCAGCCCACTGTGCACCCAACTCGGACGGCACAGCCAACCGCCCGCCGGCCGGATGGCCACCCACCCATGCTCACGGCGGCAGATGAGGTCGACCACAAAGGTCAACTGAGTGTGACTTCCGGGTCAGCTCGTCCGTCATCCGGGTGGAACATGGGTCGCGTAGCCTGCCGGTGACGTGGTCTGGTTGTCGGTGGGGACGGCGGGAAGGACGGGATCGTGAGCAAGAACGAGGCGGCCGCGGCTGTCCGCCTGGCCAAAGCCAGGCTGGGCGTGACCTGGGCGCAACTCGCAGAGGCTGTCGGGCGGCCGGTGGCCTGGACGACATCGGCGCTGCTGGGCCAGCAGCCGATGAGCGCCGCCCAGGCCAAGGCGGCCTGCTCGCTGCTCGATCTGGGAGAAGAAGTCGAGCAGGCCCTCCAGTTGCAGCCGACACGCGGAGCGCTGGGGGCTGCGGTGCCGGCGGACCCTACGATGTACAGGTTCTATGAGGTACTGCAGGTCTATGGCCCGACAATCAAGGAGCTCATCCACGAGGAGTTCGGTGACGGCATTATGAGCGCGATCAACTTCCGCCTCGATGTCACCCGCGAGCCCCACCCCGACGGTGACCGAGTCGTCGTTGTGATGAACGGGAAGTTTCTGCCATACCAGTGGTGACCACAGGCTCCCAACCACCCATGCGAGTGACCAGTTGGCCTAGGTCCCACAGCGGACGCTATGCGCGGCATGAGCGCGCGTCTGCTCGGAGCACAGTAGTGCAGAGGCGTGGAGGTCGTCAGACCGTCTCGTGGCCAGTTTGTGCCGCCCGGAGAGCTGCGGTGAGATCCGATGCGTCGGGATGGCCCATGATGTCTGGGCGTGCAAACAAGACCTTGCCGTTCACGTGCTGCCGATAGATCGCGGAAGATTCGACCACGTAGCGAGGCACTTTCGCCGCCCGCGAGACGATGTAGTCGGTAGCCGACAGGAGCACGATAACCGCGAAGTCGAAGCCGAAGGACCGGAACGGAGACAGCTGCAATTGGCCCGGCTCGGCCGGCTCGGATACCACGCGTGCTTTCACCTGCAGCTTCTCCCCGTCTTTGGCGAGCACGTCCCACGACTTCTCTGAGTTGGGCGCTAGCTGGCCGCCAAGAGCGGTCGCCACGAGGTATTCGGCGTAGTCACCGACGGGAGCATTCTCCGTCCGGATTACGCCCCGGTGCTTCAGCTCACTCAGAATCGCCCGGTAGAGGGAGAAGAGGCCAGATTCGCTGAACGTCAACAGGTCGGACACGTGCTCAGGGGACATGCTGCAGAGTATGCTCCATGATGACTCGCGCCTGGCGGCGGCGTACCGCTCGCCGGTCTCCGCCATGCACCTGCGGGCAGCGGCCTTGACCTTATCGCGAGCCATCGCTTCCTCGATCCGGTGGCTTCGTCCTGGCACCCACCACAGAGTGATCACGAAAGCGGCCAGCGCGTTCGCGATCTGCCATACAACTCAGCACCTATCCGCGGCAGAAGCGGAAAACTGCCCGGCCCGTGTCTGGCTGCGGCTGGAATAATCTGTGCGGTGGAGTGCAGGCGGATAAACGGCGCGGTGCGCAGGAAGGAACGCCGGTGGCAGCGAGAGGGATGACGCAGCTTAAGGTCGGCCTGCGGGTCGGCGACCTGGAAGCATCCTGCGCGCTGTACTTGAGGCTCGGGTTCCGGCAGATCCCCCGGCCGGATGAGCCCCGGCTTCGCTACCTGACGTTCGGCCATACCTGGCTGATCTTGTCGGACAGGTATAAGCACGGCTACCACAGCGCGCAGCGGCGGGACGCTGCCATCAGCGGTCCGCTGGGATCGGGGTTCGTGCTGGCCATCCCGACGCCGGACCTGGATGCCACCTATGACCTCTGGCGCGCCGAAGGACTGCCGGTGACACTCGAGCCGGAGGACGCGTACTGGGCACGCATCTTCTACGGCCTCGACCCGGACGGCTACGAGCTCATGTTCGAGCAGCATCACGACATCAAGCGGCCGACCTAGCCAATCCGCTCATCGGCAAGGCCGGACGTTTCCAAGGCATCAAGAACCGGTGGAGGCGCCCGGTCGGCTCACGTGCCGGATGCCATGTAGGCGGCCAGGATGTAGTTGGGGTGGCGGTCGAGGTTTTTGCGGGCCCGGTCGTAACGCATGGTGGTGCGTGGGTCGGCGTGGCGGGCGGCGATCTGGACGTCCCGCAGGTCCACGCCCGCGTCGAAACTGGTGGTGACGAAGGTGTGGCGGAGCATGTGCGGGTGCGGCTTGGTGATCCGCACGCCAGCACTTTGAGCCAGGCGCCGCAGCCGGCGGGTGGCCACGTGGCGGTCCATCCTTGTGCCGCGGCTGTTGAGCAGGATCGGCCCGCGTGCGCGGGTGCCGATCGCGCGGTCGATGGCCCGGCCGACAGCCGGTGGCAGCGGGATCAGCACGACCTTGGTGCCCTTGCCGCATACGCGCAGCACCCGGTGACCGTGTTCTTCGCCGAGGTCGGCGATGTCGGCCCCGGTGGCTTCGAAGATCCGCAGGCCGAGCAGGCCCAGCATGGCCACCAGCGCGAAATCGGACGTATTCGATGATTCGCGGGCCGCGGTGAGCAGGGCCTCGAACTGCAGGTGGGTGAACCCCAGAGTTGGCGATTCCGGCGGGACGGAGGGCCGGCGGACGTGCTCGGCGGGCGAGTGCTCCAGCAGGCCATCGATCACGCAGGTCCGGTAGAACCCGGCGGTGACCGAGAACCGCCGTGAGACGGTGGAGGGTTTGAAGCGGCGGATTTCCTGCATCGACCGGATGTACAGCTCCAGGTGCGGGCGGCGTGCAGCTAGCGGGTCCAGGCCATGTTCTGCGCACCAGGCCAGGAAGCAGCGCAGGTCGGACTCGGTGTGGTAGCGGGAGGCGCCGTTGAACCGGGCGAGGTAGGCAGCCACCGCCAGCCGCAGCTGGTCAGTGAACGGCACCAGAGGATCGGACGGGATGGACGGCAGGTCGGTGAGGCTCATCATGCCCTGACACTGCGCCTGCGCCGCTCACCTGACACGCCTGCGAACGCGCCAGGCACGGCAGGTGAGTCACGTTCACGACCCGATCGTCGTCAACCAATGGTCTGTCGCCTGGGGTGAGGAAGAGCGGCCGGCGTCGCGGGGCATCGGGTGGGGCAGGACGGGGCGGGTGCTGATCGTGCGCGCGACCAAGAAACTGCTCGACCGCATCGGCCCGCCCAACCCCGGTGAAGGGGAACAGTCCACCACCCTGACGGGCCAGTGGTATGCCACCGCCATCTTCTGGAAGCCCCAAGTCGCCTTGTTCGTCAGCGAGCCGACCCTGCTGCCGGTGCTGGTGCCGCTGGCTCCCGCAGCGACCTTGCTGGCCAGGTTCCCGCAGCAACTCTCCGTGGTGCTCACTGTGCACGGAACTCCACAAGCGGTCATCGCTGAGGACCTGCGCCAGATGCGCGAGCGTCGCCTCGCCAAGACAGCCAACCGCAGCGTCGTCGGGATCATGAACGAGTTCACCTTCCTGGCCAACGCCTACCGCGGGGACACCCCCACTTCGGACCTGCTGGCCCTTGCGATACGCCTGGCGGCCACGCCCTGCGGCCCTCTCTACAGCAAGCACGTAAGTCCAGACCGCGAACTGGCCGCACTGCTGCGCTCCTTCACATCGCGAGAAAGTTGACGTCGTTGACGGGGCGCCATGCCGATTTGCGGCAATTGAGGATGTTGCGTGGCCCAGCCAGCCGGGCGAGCATGTCATGCGGAGGATGAGGGCATGGCACGCAGCGGTCCGGGTGATGTTGGCCAAATTGAGGTGCCCGATCTGGTCGGGATGATCGTTTCGGAGGCGAGGCGGAAAGGGCATGAGGCTGGCCTGGTAGTCGTCTCGGCCGATCCCGATGGACCTCCTCTCGGCGGGCTCACTTGGCCAGGCACCTGGATCGTCATCGCTCAGCGTCCGGTGCCCGGGGCCCGGCTGAGCCGGTGGGACAACCTGGTGATCGAGTTCGAGCAGTGGCGCGGCGGCGAGGGCGCGGGAGACCGGGAGCCACGCATCCCGTTGCCGGACCCAGGAGCGCTGGCTGCTGAACTGCCACCACCAACTGAGCCCGGGAAGCCGTGACCCGGGTATTCCTATGCGCGCCCGCTCAACCGGCGCAACACTCGCCCGGTCGGATGTCAGATGAGTGTGTCTGGTCTGTCCGGTTCGCCGTCCCGGTAAGCCTTATGTACCCGCGGACCGATTGAACGACCTGTGCAGGAAATAAGTCCCCAGCGCGCCGAGGATCCATAGCAGGGCGAACCCGAATATCAGCCCCCAGCTGGGAGCCTTGTCCCGCCAGCTATATGCGGCTGCCAGCGCAGCTGTCAGCAGGGCAAGCCACGCTACCCCTCGAATGCCAGCCTGGTCGGATGCAGCAGATTCCAGGCGGCCGGCGTGAGCCAACCTTGTGGCCCCACCTGAGGCGTGACCTGGCTGATTTTCCAGCTTTCCCACGCCAGTTGGCCCCCGAGCCGCCCCGACAGGGAATCGCGGATATACCTGCTGATGAGCTTCAGGTGAAAGTCATGAAGTATGTAGCGGCTGCCCAGCATGTAGGACGACAACGGGATAACCAAAAGCAGCGCGATTTCCGAGGCATGTGAGATCGCCAGGCTCGCTATTACGCCTGTCGAGGTGAGCTGAAGCGCGAGCACGTTCCACTGCACAGTCGCCCGCCGGTCCACCTCAGTGCGCAAAGCGGCGTACTCAGCCAGCATGATCTGGCTCGTGACCTGCGCCTCGGCGTCGGGAGCCGGGAACGGACTGCCCGACTGCCCGTCTTTGCTGCCCGGCTGGGGATCCATCGCCCAATTGTGCCGCTAAGCCGTCTGGGACAGAAGGGGTCACGACCCCCCGGCACAGCGGCAGCTCGCGCGGACGCCTGCGATGGGTAGTCAGGCGCCCCAGGGTTACGCGCGTCCGTAGCGGTGGTATCCCGTCGCGCAGACGCCGAGCGTGAAGGTCTGCCCACCGGCTGCGACGGCATCGCCGCCGGAACGCTTGCCGAGGATGTCAACGTCGCAGTCACGACCTCACTCGGTCCGCGGCATGTGCGCGCGTTGCCAGAGAGCAGCCTGCACGCATATCTACGCGGCGCGCACGCAAGGTCGTTAGCTACTGCAAGTAGGTATCGACGGCGCGAGTCCACGACAAAGCGCGCGCCCACCGCCGATATGGGCGGCAGCCCGCGCAGACGTCGCACCGCGCGCCCGCACCGAATCGGGGTTCTGCGCCGGACCGCTACGATGGCAACAGGCGTCCGTAACAGGGGCGGCTCACAAAGAATTCTCACCGGGCCGGTATACGGGATAGCTCCTTCGCGGGCAAGCCTGGGTCACCTCTCGAGCAGGTCGAGGTCGCGCACGCAGAAACCGTAGTGCGCCCACTCCTCATCCAGCACCACGTGCACGCACTCGAGCACCGACTTCCCCCTGGCGTACGGCGGCCAGCCCCGGCCCGCCGGCACTGGCGCGGGCGCCGACAGCTCATCGGCCGTCACGATCGACAGCCAACGCTCTAGCTCAGCGCCCTGCACGTCGCGCACGGCCAGCACCTCGTCGAGGCTCGGGGCCGCCGCTCGATCCAGGCCCTGCTCCTCCTGGTCAGGGACGAACTCGGACGCCAACCCGATCCCGGTGAACGCCTTGGTCGATCCCAGGCAGCAGCGACGGAACCACGAATCGTGCACGAATACCAGATGGCGCAGGGTCTCTACCGCCGACCACTCGCCGCCGACCCGCTGGCGTTCGGAACCTTTGGGCATCCCTTGGAGCCGCCCGAGCGTCGCCGCCCAGTCTGCCCGCAGCTGTCGAGAGGCTTCCTGCAGATCGGGCGGATCGGCCGAACGGATCAGCTGCCGCACTGGATGCCGCCGGTCGAGCTCGGCCTCGACGTACGACGTCACCTCGACACCGTTGACCACCAGGTTGCTCACCAGCCCGTCGATGACGGCGTCCTGCATCACCACCCCGATCAGACGGGCGCGAGTCAAGTCGCACTCGCGGAATTCGGCATCAGTCAGGTCCTGGTCCTCGAATCTCGCCATGCCGGGCAGTATCCACCAGCGTGCCGACACCCGCGTGCCCGGATTGCGGGGTTAAGAGTCCCGTCGTCCCCGTCGCCGATCCGCTTGCCGCGCACCCCAGGGGCGATGATCGGCGTCACAAAGAACAGAACTGATCTATCTGGCGCAGGCCACTGCGTGGAGGTTGTCAGCGGAAACACGCCGAGTCGCCATCTGCACGATGAAGACAACCACCGCCCAATCCGGTCGGCATGTGAGTTCAACCGGCCAGGCCCGGCTGGGTCGGCCCGGGAGCATCGTCTTAGACGCAACGCTCGCAGGAGCGTCGGCGGGAGCACTCGAGCTTCGTACTCGTCCTTATTTGGCTTTGGACGGCCCCATCAAGGACGCTTGATCGGCGGATAAAGCCAGATGGGTACGCGAAGAGACATTGTCGTAAAGATCAATCAATCGTAGAGCCTGGGCGTTTGCGCTGAGAGCTGAGTACTTATGTGCGAGAGGTCTGGGACGTGACCATTTTGGTCGCGGTCGCGTTTGAAGAATGTGAGCTATGATCCTGCCGACATCTTCTGCTGCCGCTGACTCAGCCACCCAGACATCTGGCATAGCCGCATCTCCGAAGAATGCGAGTGCGGGATCGATGCAGACAACTGGCAATCCGGAAGCGCACGCTTCCAGAATTGTCAACCCTTGCGTCTCTGTGGAACTGGTTACGAGCAGAAGATCTACTGCATCGTAAAGATTCATAAGATCGGCATGAGCCATTGATGGGATAAAGACCCCCCCGTTACGCTGTAGCGCTGACCTCCATCTACGTCCTTTCCGGCCGGGGCTAGGATCCCCTACGGCTACCCCCTTCACCTCTGGGCAGAGCGAATGAAGGACCCGCAATACAGATATCAGTAGGCCGGGATTCTTTTCAACCGACAGGCGGCCAACAAAGAGCACCAACTTATCGTCGTCGGCTAGGCCATATCGGCGTCGGATACTACGCCAAGAACTCGATCCGCGGACAAACAGACGTTCTGGAAGTCCTGTAGGCACAACGGATATGGCAGCTTCCGGGCATAGCGACAAAAGTTCAATTGCCGTCTTTCTAGATGGTGCTACAGTGCAATCTACAGATCGCAATAGGTTCCTAATCGTGCCCGCAATAGACCAGCTCCAGGTAATCTTTTTCCTGGCTGGAGAATACATGAACAAGTCTGACAGAATAGCGGCCGCGCCGAAATAGACTTCTGGATATGCTTTAGCGTAGCTCACCAAGTCGGTATGCCAGGTAAGAACCACCGGTATGGACTCCGACCATGCGTATCTGAGTCCCAGCATGCCAATAGGCCCAAGTGAATGAACGTGGACTACTTCTACCTCGCCCGGATCAATTCCAAATCGGCTAGACCAGGCTGTTGGAGATCTTATCCAGCTGAACCAGCTCACATAATAGTCGCGGCCGGGAAAACGAAATGATCGTAGCGGTACCTCATATCGGTTTGGTGAAGCATCACCATACCGAGGCCGCACCAGGATGACATCCTTACCCAAGCGTCTAAGAGCTGCGGAACTCCAAGACACAGATTGTGCCACACCGTCGGGACGCGGACTGCACGTATCAGAAAAGAAGAGGTAACTCACGGCTGTCTGGTTTCTGCGAATGCACTCTGCTTAGCAAGCGATCATATTCTTCATAGGTTATTTGCGCGTCGTGCTCTCTGACCGTCAAAGCCCGCGCGCCCATACCCAGGATCCGCAGGTGGCTCAGGTCAACCTTACATAGCTGTCTAGCACAATCCTCGGCCCGGCCCGCCTCGAACAACAAGCCAGTTTCCCCTGGCCTACACAGCTCGGGCAGTGCCCCTGCGTTTGGGGCCAAGACTCCCACTCCACACGCCATGGACTCCAGTACCGCGATCCCCTGTAGTTCTGCTTGCGAGGCCGTGACGAATAGATTTGACGACTGAAGTATCCTGCGTTTGGAAAATTCTGGCAAACTTCCAAGAAATCTGATGGCACCAGATTCTGACTGTCTGTTCGCCTCAAGGTCGTAGACTTGACGTTCAAGATTCTCGCGCTGAATGCCATCCCCGACAACTGTCAGGGTCAGCCTACGGCTGAGAGAAGCTTGAGCCGCGGCCGCTATCAGCACCTCACATGATTTTTCCCGATCCAGCCGACCGATATGTACGAGTCGTAGCGGACATCGCGGTGAAAAGGTGTCGCCCGAGTCGCCAGAAGGACGAAAGAACTCGGTATCTATCCCATTCGAAATGACCACTCGTTCGGTAGAAACCCCGGTGCCTGCCACGTACTGATCGGCTGTATTTGAGGGACTTACTACCACGCAGGCCAAGTTGAGAAGGTGCCGGAACAATCTTTCAAGGATCAGATCCACCCTTGGGGTTGGACGGTGAAAAAGGTTGGCAGTCCAGTTCTGAGGAAGATTATGATTAGTTATAACAGTCGGTATCCGGCGCAGCCTGGCATATCGCAGTGCTTCAAGTCCAAGCGGACCGAAGTTGTGGATGTGCACCACCTGCGGCTTGGCTAGGCCAAAAACAGCCGCCGTGTTCGCAAACGGGACATTGCTGATTCTATAACGTGGATTAGCGCGAAGTTTACGAGAGGATTCCCGAATCGTTAGGACTCCCTGGTCATCCTGAACCCAGAACTTACCCGTAGAACTCGGTGCCCAGACGTAAACTCTCCAGCCACGAAGCTTTAGCCCATGGGCCAGTCGATGTTCAAAGAGCGCGCCGCCATCTAGTGTCGGCCAATAGCTCTCAGAAACCAGAAGAACAGACTGGCGCCTAGAATTCACCACCCGCGTTTCCTTCCGTCTCCGCCTCCTTGCGAGCTATGCTGTAGGCCTTGGACATTGTCTTAAGCGGAAAGCATAGAGCCACTAGCAGCGCCGCTAGTAACCCAGCATCCAAATATGCCAGCCCCGAGAACTTTGGCGGAAGCAAAAACAGGTGATGCTTCGCAGACATCCAACGCGCAAACGGCACTGCGCGTGAAAGATCATCCTGATTATCGGCGACGTAGAGACTGGAGCCTAGTGAAGCAACAATCACAAGCACGTATAGAGCGTATGCGGCCTTCTCGTCGGACCTACGTTTGTGCCAGTAGTCTGCCACGTGCTGCTGCATGACCGGCGATGCGCCATGAGATACCTTCCGCAACACCTCTTCAAGATAGCTTCTAATCCCGGCTGAACTAAGTCGCTCGGCATACTTCTGAAGCGTGAAGAAGAATACTATGCCCAGCCCGTATGGCAAAGCGACAAGCACGATCGTTGCCTTATGAAGCAGTGCGATTCCTAGACCCGCAACTATTAGGGCGCCTGCTGCCGCAATTCCTTTATCAGCTGCTTGTAGATCCTCACGCATCGAGCTGGACAGTTCGGCAATCTCTCTGGTCAATGCATCGACAGCCACTGTTTCCACCGGACTACAGGTAGGGTGGTCAGAGTGCGGCGTGGCTGGATTGACCTGCGTCCGTTGAATGTTGCGGGCCTGGCCCGCAGACTCCTGCTCGCGGTTTGCCACCACGCACCCTCCAAGCGACACTTTCGCTCCGGCACAACAGGCCGCCGTGGCCTACCGTGTCCGGTCGCAGCAGGCTAGCGGCCCGCGAGGGCCTCCGTGAAGAGCGTGACGCAGGAATCAGGCGGACGCATGGGAGCGTCTCAGCACGCTAGGAGAACCACCCGCTCATCGGCAGAAGCGGACGTTGCTATGCAACCCTTGGTGTGCCCAGTGTTGTAGCGAGTCGGGCTACTGTCCTGGGCTGGGAGTGGGGGAGAGGTCGCGGGGAGTGGCGAGGTCTTCCAGGGCCTGTTTGACCGGATGCACGCCGGAGGGCGCATCTGTAACCTGGAATGCAGCGTTGACGCTGGTCAGGGCTTCCTCTGGGAGCACGACTGGTTGCTCCAGGCGGGGTGGCAGCGGTACAGCACGGAAGTACAGCAACGCACGCGGACGGAGGTGGCCGCGTAGGGACGGGTGAGGACGGTGACCTGCGGGGATGGACGCAGGTGGACGTGCTGCCGACAGATGGCATGCAAGAGGTCAGGAGTTCGAATCTCCTTAGCTCCACAAGAAGTCCCTGGTAGCAGGCCGATTCTAAGCCCTCCAGATGCCCTGCAAGATCCTTTGACCGTCATCTGACCGTCGATATGGGCGGTGGTAGTTGGCAGCAGTTGACACCGAACGGCCTTTGCTGGCAGGCCAGGGCGGCGCGGACGTAAGCCCGTTGAACGTGTCTAAGCGGCCAGGACCTGCGGTGGTCCGGGTCGTTCCGGCGAAGCCCTGCGGGTGTCAGACTGGATGGCGGCGGGAGGTGAGACCATGAGCACCGCGCTGGTGGAGCACACCGGTCCCTGGACACCTGATGATGTCGAGGCGCTGCCGGACGCTGGTGATCATGCCCGTTTCGAGGTCTACGAAGGTGGCGTACTTGTCGTGAGCCCGGCGCCGGGCGTGGGCCATCAGCGGGCCTCGTACCGGCTGCACCGCGCTCTCGCCGAGGCCGCGATCATCGCGGGCGCCGATGTTGAGGTGCTGGAAGCGGTCAACGTGGCTCTGCCCGGCGGGAAGCTCCTGGTTCCCGACGTTGTAGTCGTTGACGCCGCGATGGTCAGTGAGACGGTCACCAGGTTCCCGTCTGAAGCGGTCCGGGCCGTGGTTGAGGTTGTGTCCCCGTCCACGGTGTCGATCGATCGGACTGTCAAACCGGTTCTGTACGCCGAAGCGGGGATCCCCGTCTACTGGCGGGTGGAATTGCACGGTACGCCGAGGATCGTGGCCTGCTCCCTGAGCCGTGGCCGGTATGTCACCCGCACCACGCTTGATGCGGACACCGTGGGGCGCATTACCCGGCCTTTCCCAGTCGAACTGGACCCAGCCGACCTGACCCGCCGCACGCCCTGAATGGGAAGAGCCCTGGCTGGCCGCCTGACAGGACGTTAGGAAGAGCTCTAGGTCGTGGGCTTTGCCGCTTTTTCTTTGATTGCCGTGCGGAGCGCGGCCCAGTCTGCGGTGAAGGCGCCTGCTCCCTGGCGCTGCAGATGCTCAGCGAGCGCATCGGCGTCGATGCCGGCGTCGGCGGCCGCTGCGATGGCCCGTTCCGCGGTGGCGTAGTCGGGGTCCAGCCGGTCGTCGAGGCTTCCGTGGTGTCAACGGCCAAGTTGCGGTGGCTCTGGCCCACTTTCCGTGATCGGGTCAATCAGCGAGCAGGACGCGCTTTCGGAGCAGGTCGGGTTTGGCCCGTCTGTACATCTGTCTTTTGATCATCTTAAAAGTTACGTGGAATCTGCCGGGGTGATCATGGTCCCTCGGTGCAACCACGGACTTGGGAGATGGCTTGAACGGCACGGTGGTGCTGAGGGAGAAGTGGCCGGTGCTGGGCCTGCACGAGCAGGCGGCGGTGTGGCTGCAGATCTGGGCCGATCTGGGGCGGGCCCCGCGGACGATCGACGCGTATGCCCGGGGGCTGGCCGAGTACCTGCTGTTGTGCGAGCGGGAGGATGTTGACCCGGTCACCGCGAACCGCGCCCACGTCGCGGTCTACGTGCGGGAGCTGACGTTGCGGCCGCATCATCGCGGCGCGAACGTGGTGGCGATGGACTCGGGATCGGGGCTGGCCAACGCGACGATCCAGCAGCGGCTGGTGCCGGTCCGGCTGTTCTACGACTTCCTGATGGAGGAGGGGCTGCGCGAGTCCAACCCGGTGGGCCGCGGCCGCTACACGCCGGGCAGCCGGGCGGGCGGTCAGCAGCGCGGCCTGGTACCGCGGCTGACCAGGCTGCCGTGGATCCCGGGCGAGCGGCAGTGGCTTCGGCTGCTGGAGGAGTTCCGGCGCGAGCCGGTGCGCAACCGCGTGATGCTCGCCCTGGCCTACGATGCCGCGCTGCGGCGCGAGGAACTGTGCTCGCTGCGCACCGACGACATCGACCCGGCGCACCGCACCTTGCGGATCCGGGCGGAGACGACGAAGAACCGGCTGGAGCGCGTGGTGCCGTACTCGGCGCCGACCGGGGTGCTGCTGTCGGAGTACCTCGCGCACCGTGCGTCGGTCAGCCGTGCCCGGGGGCCGCTGTTCCTGTCGGAGTCGCGGCGCAACCACGCGCAGCCGCTGAGCCTGTGGACCTGGTCGAAGGTGGTCCGCCGGATCGCCCTGGCCTCCGGCGTCGAGCGGTTCTCCACCCATACCACCAGGCACCTGTGCCTGACGGACCTGGCGAGGATGGGCTGGGAGGTGCACGCGATCGCGGCCTTCGCCGGGCACCGTCACACTGACTCCACGTTGCGGTACATCCACCTGTCCGGCCGGGAGCTCGCTGACAAGCTCAGCCGGGGCATGGAGCACATCCACGCCTGGCGGGTCCAGGCACTGGCCGGCGGCGACGGCGCGGAGGCTGCCAGGTGAGCGCGTTGCCGCCTGCGGCCGGTTCTCAGGGCGGTCCCGGGCGCTGGCGGTGGCCGGTCGACCCGGCGCGCTACGACTCCGCGCCCGTGTTCCGGGACGCCGAGAAGGACGCCATCGTCGAGCTCGGCGTCGGCAACCTGCGCCGTCTTGCCCGCCACGACCCTACGGCCCGGGCGTGGAGGCAGGTCCAGCGCCTGCTGAGGCCGCTGGACGACGTGAGCGCCGCGCTGGAGGCGCCGTCCACGGCTCACCGTCGCCGGGCGATGCTGGACGCGGCAGCCGTGGTCCTGCTGCGGTGCGCCGAGACGGGCCGGTCCTACTGGTCGTGGGCCGATGAGGACTGGGCCGGGCTGCTGGGCCGGGACCAGCAGGGCTTCCGCAAGGCGGCCCCCGGCTGGGCCGACGATGCCGTGCGCCCGCACCTGGCCGCGCACGCCTTCCTGATCGGCGGCTTCGCTGACTTCTACCGGCTCGGCGGCTTCAGCCGCCTCGCCCTAGCCTGGCGCGTCTTCGGGCGCGACCGCGTAGACGGCGAGATCGCCCGCGTCCGCTCGGTGCTGGCCGGATGGGGCTACCAGCTCGGCCGCGACGACGACCAGATGCTGCCGATGGTCGCCTGCCAGATGTTCCTCCTGAACCGCAGCCCTCACCTGGATGAACTGGGCACCGACCTGTTCGAGCGCGCCCGCCGCGAGCGCCTCCTGCCCGCGGCGAGGGGCAACACGCTGCACGCCATGCAGCGGGCCGTCGCCGAGCTGGGCTTCTGCGAGCCCCCGCAGCGGCTGACGGGCCGTCACTCCGCCCGGGCGAGCGGAGGCCCGGCGGCCTGGGAGGCTCAGGTGGAGCGCTGGCACGGCACGTCCGCGCTTTCGCGCCGGGTCCGGGACGGCTTCCGCGCGACGCTGCTGAAGGCCGGCCGCTGGCTGGAGGCCGGGCACCCGGAGGCCGCCGACCCCGCGTCCTGGACCCGGCAGACCTGCGCCGCCTGGGTCGCGGCGGTCGACCGGATGAAGGTGGGCGACTACCTCCAGCGCACCGCCGGGCTGAAGGACCAGCTCGGCAAGCCGCTGGAGGCGGCCACCAAGGCCGGCCACCTCGCTGCTGTCCGCACGTTCTTCCGTGACCTCCAGGAATGGGAGCAGGTTCCCAGGCGCTTCGACCCGCAGCGGGCACTGGCCGTCCCGCGCAGCATCGCGGCCCTGCTCGGCCCGGACCCTCGCGTGATCGCCGACGAGATCTGGGCGAAGCTGATGTGGGCCGGGCTGAACCTGGACGCCGACGACCTCCCGCAGGCTCAGGCCGGGAACTTCTACCCGCTGGAACTGGTCCGCGCGGTCACGCTGGCCTGGCTGTTCTCCGGGCAGCGCAGCGATGAGATCACCCGGCTGCGGGTGGGCTGCATCCGCTGGCAGCACGACGGCACCGCCATACCAGGCGATTCGCAGCGGGTCCTGGCCCGCGACGCCGTCTGCCTGCTCGACGTCCCCACCCACAAGACCGGGACCGCCTTCACCAAGCCCGTCGACCCGGTGCTCGGCCAGGCCCTCGACGCCTGGCAGGCCCTGCGGCCCGTCCAGCCGAAGTTCACCGACCGCCGCACCGGCGAGCAGGTTGACCTGTTGTTCGCCTACAGGGCCCGGAAGATCTCCACCTCCTACATCAACAACACGGTCATCCCGGTGCTCTGCCGCAAGGCCGGCGTTCCCGCCGCTGACGTCCGGGGGAACATCACCAGCCACCGGGCCCGCTCCACGATCGCCAGCCAGCTCTACAACGCCAAGGAGCCCATGACGCTGTTCGAGCTGCAGGCCTGGCTGGGCCACCGGTCGCCGCAGTCAACGCAGTTCTACGCAAAGATCAGCCCTGTCACCCTGACCCGGGCCTACGACGACGCCGGGTACTTCTCCCGCAACGTCCGCACCATCGAGGTCCTCGTCGACCGCGACGCGGTCGCCTCCGGCGCCGCCGCGGCCGGCGAGCCGTGGCAGCACTACGACCTCAGCCACGGCTACTGCACCTATACCTTCTTCGAGCAGTGCCCGCACCGCATGGCCTGCGCCAAGTGCGACTTCTACACGCCGAAGGACTCCGGCCGGGCACAGCTCCTGGAAGCCAAGGAGAACCTGCAGAAGATGCGGACGATGATCCCGCTGACCGAGGACGAGCAGGCCGCCATCGACGACGGAAGCATCGCCCTCGACCGGCTGCTGGACCGGCTCTCCGACACCCCCACCCCGGCTGGCCCGACGCCCCGGCAGCTTGACCTTCCGGCCGACGCAGTCAGCCTGCCGATCATCGACGTCCGCCAAGACCAGGCACGGCCGATTTGACATTTCTGATTCCACAGAATGATGCGGTTGACGTGGCCCTCGACAGCGCCGGAGCTGTAGGGCACGGTCAGGCCGGCGGTGACGGCGGCCCAGTCCTTGCGGAGTCCTTTGGTGAAGCCGCGCAATTCGGTGACCGGGCTGTTCTCGGCTTGGCTGGCCCAGGTTTCCAGGTGCTCGCCGTGGCGGTGACAGAGCATGTCCGCGAACTCGCGGACCAGGGCCTGGGTGGCCGCGAGTTCCTCGCAGCGGGCAGTGATCTGGGCCAGCGCGCTGCGGTCATCGCTGGCCAGCTTGCTGGGTGGGGTGAGGATCCAGCTGGCCACCTTCTTGGCCGCCGGTGCGGGAGGTGGCGAGGGGATGGCGGTGTCCTGGCGGAGCCGGGATGTGAACCGGCGCAGCGTGCGCAGGCTGCCGCGGTAGCCGCGCTCCCGCAGTTCCTGATGCAGCCGCTCAGTGCTGTGCACACCTTCGTCCCATCGCTGCCGCAGGTAGGCCTGGTGCGGATCGAGCAGGCCGGGCCGGCTGACCCGGGTGTCGGGGAGCAGCTGGTCTGGGGTGGCGGCGGTGGCGTAGCGGCGGACTGTCTTGCGGTCCAGCCGTAAGGCGCGGCTGATCTCGGTGATGCTCAGCCCGCGGGCCAGCGCGGCGTGGATCTCAGCGTGCCGGGTCCGGGTCCGCGCGGCCATGCCTGCCCCGGGGGCCTGGGCGGCCTCCTGCGCGGGTGGCCCGGGCTCAGGTGGCGGTGGCTGTTCCTGCAGGCAGGAGCGGTGGCGGGCGACGGCGCGTTCGACGGCTTCGGCCAGGTTGTGCCACAGGTGCCACCGATCGGCGACCTGGATGGCCAGCGGCGCGCCTTCGGCTGCGCCTTCCGCATAGCATCCGCCGCGGTCGCGGCAGATGATCTCGACACCAGGGTGGGCGTCCAGCCAGGTGCGGAAGGATTCGGCTGAGCGTTCGGGGAGCATGTCCACCGGTCGGCGGGTCTCGATGTCCACCAGGATCGTGCCGTAGATGTGCCCCTTGCGCAGCGCGAAATCATCCACGCCCAGCACCAGCGGAATCCCCGCATCGGGGTCGGGAGCGGCGCGGATGAGCCGAAGCAGCGTCGAGCGGCTGGCTGAGCAGGCCAGCCTGCCGCTGAGCCGCGCACCGGCACGGCCGCCCAGGGCCAGCGCGACCGCGTGCAGCACGCCCTCCAGGCCGCAGGTCCGCCGGCCATAACGGACCGTCAGGCCCGGCACCTGCTCCGCGAACGTCGTCTTCACGCAGGCACCGTTGCCGCAGAAGAACCGGCGGGTCTGCAGATGAATGAGCACTTCCTGGCAGCCGCTCGCGGTATCGGCCAGTTTCCGCTCATAGCGGCTGTGCACCCGCCGCGACACCACGCCGCAGCCCGGGCAGGCCGCCTCACCAGCGCAGGCCCTGGCCAGCACATGCACCGACCCGCCCGCAGTGACGACACGCTCGACGGTCAGTCCAGCCAGGTGAGGGACCAGGACAGTAAGAGCTTCAAGATCGCACGCCCGGCATGATCACAAACACGATGATCATAGTAGGTGTCGGGCAGGTCTGGGTTCTTGGTCGAGGTGGAGGCCCACAGAACCCGCTGCGGACGGGCGCCTGCCTCGGCGAGCGGCTGCCAGCGCTGGTCGGAGAGCAGCTGCAGATGGGAGGCGTAGGTTTTTTGCGCCATCGCCAGCCCCAGGCTGCCGTGCAGGGCGGGCGGCAGCAGGGGGTCGGCGGCGGAATCCCAGCGGGAGATGAACAGCGAGGCCACCGAGGGCACCGCCAGGTCCAGGCCGGCGCGGCGGTGGCGCTCGAGGGCGCGCAGGTAGGCGTCGGCGGTGCGCAGGTAGTGGGTGTCGGAGAACAGCAGCGTCACGTTCACGCCTCTTGATGGTGCTGAGGGCTGCGGGGCTTCCTGGGGCAGGTTGTGCCTCACACCGACGCTGGCTGTGGCTTTCACTGCGGTGGTTGCTTAACTCTTCGATGCGACCTGACTGACGCCGATGTGCACCGATCAGCGCAGCGACCTGAACGCCGCTCGCATCTCGCCCGCAAAGAGTTCCGGTTGTTCCCAGGCGGCGAAGTGACCACCCTTCTCGAGTTCGTTGAAGTACACGAGGTTGGGGTAGGCACGCTCGGCCCAGCTACGCGGTAGGGGGATTATCTCTTTTGGGAACCTACTCACGGCCGCAGGGATCGAGACTTCGCCGCCGACCTTGGTTTTGTGGGCGCTGTCCTCCCAGTACAGGCGGGCCGAGGACGCCGCTGTGTTCGTGAGCCAGTAAAGCGTGATGTCGTCGAGCATCTCATCTTTCGTGAGGACGCGCTCGGGTTCGCCGTCCGTGTCGGTCCATTCCGCGAACTTCTCGTAAAACCAAGCGGCCAAGCCGACCGGCGAGTCCGCGAGCGAGTAGCCGATCGTTTGCGGGCGCGTGCTATTTATCGCCCGAAAGCCCGAGCCGCGCGCGGCAAAGTTTCTAGATCCTTCATAGGCGATCGTTTCCTGGGCCGACAGGCCCGCCGGCGCCGGTTCACCGTACTTGAGCGCGTTCGCGACCTCGGGAGGCACGGCCGTTTGCATGTTCGGCGTTGGTGGCCGTTCGATCGCGCCGAGCAACGTGGTGACGTGGATACCCACGAGACCCGCTGGCGCCTGGCGGCCCATCACGTCCGCGACGACCGCACCCCAGTCGCCACCCTGGGAGACGTAGCGCCCGTAGCCCACTCGCCTCATCAGCTCAACCCAAGCGCCGGCGATGCGATCGGGATTCCAGCCTGTCGCCTGCGGCCTGGCTGAGAAGCCGAAACCGGGCATCGAGGGCACGACGAGATCGAACGCGTCCTCCGCGCGAGCTCCATGGGACTCGGGATCGCTCAGCGGCCCGATCACCTTCACGAACTCGAGGAACGAGCCCGGCCAGCCGTGGGTCATGATCAGCGGCAGCGCGTTCGCATGCGGCGAGCGGACGTGGAAGAAATGGATATCGAGCCCGTCGATCTCCGTCATGAACTGGGGGAGCGCATTCAACTTGGCCTCGAGCTTGCGCCAGTCATAATCAGTGGCCCAGTAGTCGACGAGCTCCTGTACCTTCGCCAGCTGCGCGCCCTGGCTGCGATCGCTGACGGTCTCACGGTCGGGCCAGCGGGGCGCCGCCACACGGCGCCGGAGCTCTTGGAGCGATTCCTCCGGGATGTCGATCTGGAAGGGGCGAATGCTGTCATTCGAAGACATGTGGGTCTCCTTGGTTCGAATTGGTGGTCGATAGAGAGCTGCAGGTCGGCGCGGCGGCCGTCTTGTCCCGGATCCGGTCCAGGCCGGAGCAGACGGTGCTAACCCGGGCCGGCTCAGGTCATTCGGCCGCCAGTTCGCGCAGGTTCGTCTTGGTGAGCTCGACGAGTTCTTCTCCGCCGCCGGACAGGATCGTCCTGGTCGCGTACAGGGTGAAGCCCTTGATCTGGCCGAAGGTGAGCTTGGGCGGCAGGGCGAGTTCCTGCCGGGCCGTGCGGACGTTGACCAGGGCCGGCCCGTCGTGCCCGAACGCCGCTCGCAGCGTGTCCTCGAGTTCGTCAGCCTTGGCTACGGTCGCGCCGAACAGCCCGGCGGACTTCGCGATCCCGGCGAAGTCGGGGTTATCCAGGTCAGTGCCATAGGTGACGATGCCAGCGGCTTTCATCTCCAGCTCCACGAAGCCCAGTGCGCTGTTGTTAAACACCACGACCTTCACCGGAAGATGCTGCTGGCGCAGCGTGAGCAGCTCCCCCAGCAGCATCGCGAGGCCGCCGTCGCCGGACAGGCTGATGACCTGGCGGCCTGGCTGGCTTGCTTGTGCCCCGATGGCCTGCGGCAGCGCGTTGTCCATGGACCCGTGGTTGAACGAGCCGATCAGTCGGCGGGTGCCGTTCATGCGCAGGTAGCGCGCGGCCCAGATGCAGGGCGTGCCGACGTCGGCGGTGAAGATTGCGTTAGGCGCGGCGAGCCGGTCGATCGTGGCGGCGACGTACTGCGGATGCAGCGGTGACTGGTTCCGCCTATCGTCGGCGAGCTTGTCCAGCCGGCCGCGGGCCCGCTTGTAGTGCGCGGTCATCAGGTCCAGGTGGGCCGAATCGGTCTTGGGCGTGATCAACGGGAGCAGCGCGTCGATCGTGTCTCGCACGGTGCCGACCAGCGGGATCTGGACCGGCACGCGGCGTCCGATCTGCTCGCCGCGCACGTTGACCTGGATCACCGGTACCCCGTCCGGGTAGAACGGCCGGTAGGGGAAGTCGGTGCCGAGCATGACCAGGGCGTCGCAGTGCTCCATGGCCCGGTAACCCGAGCTGAACCCGATCAGGCCGGTCATCCCCACGTCGTAGGGGTTGTCGTACTCGACGAACTCCTTGCCGCGGAACGCATGCACTACCGGCGCCTGCAGAGCCGCGGCGAGGTCGATGAGCTGCTTGTGCGCCCCGGCGCAGCCGGCGCCCGCGAGGATCGTCACCCGGGTGGCGGCATTGAGCGCCTCGGTCGTGGCGGCCAGGGCGGTGTCCGCAGGGCGGATGACCGACGACGTCGGCCAGACCGGCGGGCGGTCGGCGCCGGCCGGGGCGTCGGCGAAGAAGATCTCGCCGGGCACCACGACGACCGCGACCCCGCCGCGCTCCAGCGCCGTGCGCATCGCGATCTCAAGTATCCACGGGAGCTGCTCGGGGGTGCTGACCAGCTCGCGGTAGACACTGCACTCGCGGAACAGCTCCTGCGGATGGGTCTCCTGGAAGTAGTTCCCGCCGATCTCCTCCCGCGGGATCTGCGCGGCGATCGCCAGTACCGGCACCCGGCTGCGGTTGGCGTCGAACAAGCCGTTGATCAAGTGCAGGTTGCCGGGGCCGCAGCTGCCCGCGCATACCGCTAGCTGCCCGGTCACGGCGGCTTCCGCCGCCGCCGCGAACCCGGCGGCCTCCTCGTGCCGTACGTGCTCCCAGGTGATCTCGCCGTCCCGGCGCAGTGCATCCATGAACCCGTTCACCGTGTCACCCGGGATCCCGTACACCCGCCGCACGCCGGACGCCTTCAGCGTGGTCACCATGACATCCGCGATTGTCTTGGCCATGATCTGCTCCTTCCGCGGTCAGCCACCGGGCTGGTGGCCGTAGTGCCGGTGTCGCTCGCGGTGTGTGGTTACCCGGCGGCCCAGAACGCGCAATGGTGCCTGGTGGCGAAGTCCGTCTCGACCTGCGGCCGTGGCGGCACGAGCGACAGCATCTGCATGCTGTCCGCGTCGAATGCGGGCCAGGGCACGTCCGCGGTGGACGGGTTGCCGCTGGCCGCGAAGCTCGCCCAGGCCGCTCGCATGCTGGCCGCGAGTGCCTGGCTGCCGGGGCTGAACGGTTCCTGGAACGGCGCGTCCGGCAGGTCGAACAGGTACGCCCACTCGGACTTGTGGGTCGCCACCCGCGGGCCGGTCACCCGCGGGTCATAGCGCAGCGGCGCGCTGTCGTCGTTGAACTCATAGGCAAAGGTCGGCACATACTTGGAGGTCAACAAGTCCATCTGCAGTGCCGGGCAGGCGAAGCTGGCGTCGCTGACCAGCGCGCTGAGGGCCACCGTCGGCGACGGATACGCCTCCAGCGGGTACTCGGCCGCGATCGCCGCGGCCCGCGCGGCGGGCACGTCCAGGACTGAGTCGATCACCCGCTGGTAGCTCTCGGCAGTCACCTCGGGTACCGGCACGACGGCGCCGGTGACGGCGACTCCGGCGGAGATGAAGACCCGCTCCTCATCGTGGTTGGTCCCATTGAGGATCGGCACGCGGGCGAACCGCCCTGCGGCCAGCGCCGTCCCAATCGGCTCTTCGAGCACCTCGCCGTCGACGACGGCTGGGACCGCGGCCCCGGGGAAGTTGCTCACCAGGTCGGCGACCGGCAGGCGGCGCAGGCAGTCGGCAGTCTGGTCCGGGCAGCCCGCCTTCGCGGCGAAGGCCTCGCCGTCGGCCTCGGCGGCGGCGAGGGACTTCTGCTCCAGGGCCCAGGGCCCGCTTCCGCTTTGCACGATCGCCCGGTGGAAGAGCCCGCGGCAACGGCGGGAGATCATGTGGGCGAGCACGGACAGGCCACCGGACGACTGGCCCGCGACCGTGACGTTGTCCGGGTCGCCGCCAAACCGGGCGACGTTGTCCTGCACCCAGCGCAGGGCAGCCTGCTGGTCCATCAGCGCGTAGTTGCCGGACGGGCCGCCGGGCTCCTGCGCCAGCGCCGGGTGGGCGAGGAAGCCAAGAGCGCCCTGCCGGAAATTGATGGTGACGACCACGATGCCGTTCGCCGCCAGTTTGGTGCCGTCGTAATCCCGGCCGGCGCCGAGCGTGAAGCGGCCGCCGTGGATCCACACGAGCACCGGCAGACCGCCGTCGCCATTGCCGCCCAGCGTCGGCGTGTACACGTTGAGGTACAGGCAATCCTCGCTCGCCGGCCCCGTCAGGGCAGGGTTGGGTGGCTGCGGGCTGCTCGGCGCGAAGCGGGTGGCGTCCCGGACGCCCTGCCAGCCGGCCGGCGGGCGCGGAGGACGCCACCGCAGGTCCCCGGTAGGGGGAGCGGCATAGGGCAGCCCGCGGAAGACGTAACCCCCGGGCACGATCAGGCCGCGGACGCGGCCGCCGGTGATGGTCACGATCGGGGTGGCGCCAGAGTCCGCAGACACAGCCGCAGACGACTGCCGGCCGGGCGGTCCCTGCTGCGATGAGCGTGATTCACGCATGATGTTGCCTCCGTGACCTGTGGGCTGTCGTCAGCCAAGCGGCGCGAACGCCGCCCGGATCTCGGTCGTGAACAGCTCGGGCTCTTCCCTACCTCGGCTGGGCGGGACGAGCTCTTCGTATGACAGGGAGGGCGCTCAGCTGGCTAGGGTCAGGACCGGCCTGCCCTTCTCGACGAT
This sequence comes from uncultured Actinomycetes bacterium, assembly GCA_963717125.1. GTDB lineage: Bacteria > Actinomycetota > Actinomycetes > Streptosporangiales > Streptosporangiaceae > RYN-230. The sequence continues at coordinate 41,049 of CAVQVG010000013.1, read as the reverse complement.
GGAGTTCGCTGGCGATGCCAATGTGCACACCGCCTAGATCAGGCCGGGCGGTCCGGTTACTCCGGCCGCCCGGACCACCTCACTCGGACAGCTTTCACCTTCGGCGTACTCCCCACGGCCCCCGAGACTTCGCCAGATGACCGTAACGCCCTAACCACTTCCTGGCATCACCCGTTTGGGTAGGAGTTACCTGTCCAACGCTGTGATCCGTCAACCCCGTCCGGGCGCACGGAAGTCGCCGCCAGCGCAGAACGATCGCTGAGGTGCAGGAACGACGGCCAGTCCCCAATCGGGTCTGCCGCCCAGAACGGCGTAGGAGCGCGGCTTTCAAGACCCTTTGCGCAACTAGGCAATCCGGCACGTGAACATACGCCCGCCGACACAGCCGCTGCACCGCTCGTATTCGGCGTTAGGCGCGGTGTTCATGCCGCCGCCTTACTTTGCTTGTTACCCAGAGCGGGCACCGGGTGATCGATCATCAAGATCAGTGATTTGAGCGACAGGATGTTGACCGCGTTCTGACCGTCGCTGTCGGCAACGTGGACGGTTCATCGAGTGCACAGCATGTTCTTGCCTGGCAAGTAGCGACAGTGAACGGCAGCATTCCCCATGGCATGCAAGAGGTCAGGAGTTCGAATCTCCTTAGCTCCACAAGAAATCCCTGGTGAGAGGCTGGTTCTAAGCCCTCCGGATGCCTTGCAAGATCGCTTGACCGTCATCTGACCGTCGATATGGACGGTGGTAGTTGGCAGCAGTTGGCACCGAACGGCTTTCGATGGCGGGCCAGAGCGGCACGTCCGTAAGCCCGTTGAACGTGTCTAAGCGGCCAGGACCTGCGATGGTCCGGGTCGTTCCGGCGAAGCCTCCCGGATGTCAGACTGGATGGCAGCGGGAGGTGAGACCATGAGCACCGCGCTGGTGGAGCACACCGGTCCCTGGACACCTGATGACGTCGAGGCGCTGCCGGATGCCGGTGATCATGCCCGTTTCGAGGTCTACGAAGGTGGCGTACTTGTCGTGAGCCCGGCGCCGGGCGTGGGCCATCAGCGGGCGTCCTACCGGCTGCACCGCACGCTCGCCGAAGCCGCGATCACCGCTGGCGCAGAAGTTGAAGTGCTGGAAGCAGTCAACGTGGCTCTGCCCAGCGGGAAGCTCCTGGTTCCCGATGTCGTGGCTGTCGACGCCGACGCGGTCAGTGAGACGGCCACCAGGCTGCCATACGAGGCCGTCCGGGCTGTGGTTGACATTGTCTCCCCGTCCACGGTGTCGATAGACCGGGCTGTCAAACCGGCTCTGTACGCCGACGCCGGGATCCCTGTCTACTGGCGGGTGGAGCTGCAGGGCACGCCGAAGATCGTGGCGTGCTCTCTGAGCCGCGGCCGGTATGTCACCCGTACCACGCTTGACGCAGGCACCCTGGGGCGCATTACCCGGCCCTTCCCAGTCGAACTGGACCCAGCTGACCTGACCCGCCGCACGTCCTGAGTCGGAAGGACCAAGGCTGGCCGCGTGACAGGACGCTACGAAGAACGCGTACCGAGCCGCTGCCCATCTCGAGCCATCGGTAAAGGCAGGGTGCTGCCGAGGACCCCTTCCGCCTGGCGTTGCGGAAGAACCCGAAGGCGTCTGTCTGGGGTCCCGTATAAGGCACCCCATGCGGGGATCTTCACGGGCGCGTCTTACGGGACGGCTTCTCGCGGGCGTCCCGTCCATCTGAGGTGTCCCGGGTGAGGTTGGGCATCTGACATAGCTCGCTCGCGACACGGAAGCACCCGAGTTGATTTCTACGCACCCGTCTACAATTGGCCGGGGGCCCTCCCACGAGCTTGTAGCGGCCAATCTCGGAATCGTCCGGCTGGCCGGACGGGACAGGAGTGCGGCGTTCCACGTCCATGGGGACACGATGACCGCCTGCGCGTCGTGCCCAGGATTTGAGCGGAGGGGACGGGATGGCGTCGGACCCAGTCGCCGGGATCGACCTTGTCGGCGTGCGTTTTGACGGTATGGGTCGTTCGCCCGGCCAGGCGGGGGCTCCGCAGGCGCTCCGCGCGGCCGGCCTCCAGACGGCGCTGCCGGCCGCGGAGCTCACCTGCGACGTCGTCCTCCCCGCGCCGGCCAGCGCACGCGGCCCGGCGGGCTTCATCAACGAACCGGCACTGTTGGTGATGGTCGACACCGTCTACTCCCGGGTCGGGCACAGTCTGCGCGCCGGCCGCTTCCCGCTGCTCTACGGCGCGGACTGTGCGGTTCTGCTCGCGGCGATCCCGGCGCTGCGCGACACCACCGGCCGGGCTGGCCTGTTGTTCGTCGACGCCCACGAGGACGCCACCACGATGGAGCAGTCGGACACCGGTGAGGCGGCGAGCATGGAGATCGCGCTCCTACTGGGCCTGACCGGTGCGTACGCGCCGGAACCGCTGCGGAGCCGGCTGCCGGCTCTGGATCGGGACACCATCGTCATGCTAGGTCAGCGCGACCACCTCTACCGCCGGCGGATCGGCGTGCCCACCATCGCGGGCCAGGTTCCGCTCCACCCTCTCGAGGAGCGCGTGCTGACCCCTGCGGGCATCGCGGCCGATGCGGCGGAATACCTCGTCAGGCACGCTCACGGGTGGTGGTTGCACATCGATCTCGACGTGCTCGCGGGCAGCGAGTTCCCGGCCTGCGACGCGGCCACCGACCCCGCCACTCCCGGCGGGCTCACCTGGACCGAGCTCGTGACCGTCACGACGGCCGCCCTGCGTACGGGCGGGTGCCGTGGATGCAGTATCGGCGTCTACAACACCGACCTCGATTCAGGCCGACACGCGGCCACGCGCATCGTGGCCTTCGTCGCCGACGTCGCCGCCCATGCCCGGCCGGGTGAGCACGCAACGCCCCGTGTGGAGGAACGGGCGGCATGTCCCGGCGACGGCTGGGTCATGGCAACACGCTTGTCCCATCACCGTGGCAACCGACACATTCGGGCGGATTAGAGCCCGAGTCGGTGGTGCTGGCGGCTGGTGACAATCGGCGGGGTCTTCGGGAGCGTGCGGAAGGCCCGGCCGCCGAGGAAGTGTGGCCGGGCCCTTTTGGTGGAAGCTGGCTGGTGTCAGGCCCGCTTCGGGCGGCGGCGGAGGAGGGCGGCGCCTGCGCCGAGCGCGACGATGCCCATGCCGACGCTGGTCATGATCTGTTGTGAGCTGTGGAGGGTGTGGCCGTGGAGGTGGAGGTGGTGGCCGCCGGCGGCGATGACCAGGGCGACGGCGAGGTTGAACAGGAACAGGAACCAGAGCACTGGCTTGCGGTTGGGCAGTGCGGACATTGAGGTTCTTCCTTTCGGATGCGAAGAGCTGTGAATGAGGTTGGCTGGGGCGGGGTGGGCTCAGATGCCGGCGTGCGCTGCAGCGGTGCCGGTGCCTTTCTTGGTGATCAGGGCGATACCGGCTCCGGCCAGCGCGACGGCGGCGCCGACCAGGAAGGCGTTGTGCATGCCGGCGGTGAACGTGGCGTGGCTGATCTGGGTGATCACGCTGGCGGCCTGCGCCGGGGTGCCGGAGGGCACGGGCGCCACCCCGACCGAGACCGCGTTTTTGACCTGGGCATAGCCAGCTGCGGTCAGCGGGGGCAGGTGGGCGGCGTGCCAGCTTGCGGGGAGCAGGCTGTCGATCTTGGCGGACATGATGGCGCCGAGCACAGCGGTGCCGAAGGCGCCGCCGAGCTGCATCGCCGTGGACTGCAGGCCGCCGGCCACGCCGGCCAACTGTGCGGGGGCGTTGCCGACGATGACGTTGGTGGCGCCGACCATCACCGGGGCCAGGCCCAGGCCGAGCAGCACGAACCAGATGATGGTGTCGTTGGGGCTGGACGTGGCGGCCAGCCGGGACAGGCCGAACATTGCGACCGCGGCCATGGTCATGCCGGCCACGATCGGGAGGCGCGGGCCGATCCGGCTGATCAGCGTGCCTGCGACGGGGGAGCCGATGATGAGCATGGCGGTCATGGGCAGCAGGTGCACGCCGGCCGCGATCGGGTCCAGGCCGTGCACGTTTTCCAGGTAGAAGGTCATGAAGAACATGGCGCCGAACAGGGCGAACATGAGCAGGATGACCAGTACCACCCCGGCCGACAGGGACGCCGAGCGGAACAGCTTCAGGGGTAGCATCGGCTGGCGTGCACGCCGCTCGCGGACGATGAACGCCAGCCCGAGCAGCGCGGCGGTGCCGAGGAAGGCCAGGGTGCGGGCGGAGCCCCAGCCGTAGTCCGGGCCCTTGATCAGGCCGAAGATCAGCGCGAACAGCGCGCCGGACAGGGCGGCGACGCCGGGGATGTCGAACGAGCTGGCCGGGGTGGCGGGGGTTTCGCGGAGCACGAGCAGGCTCATGATCAGGGCGGCGGCGCCGACCGGGACGTTGACGTAGAAGCAGGCTTCCCAGCCGATGTGCTGCACCAGTAGCCCGCCCACGATCGGCCCGGCCGCGGTGGATGCGCCGATGACCGCGCCCCACACGCCGATGGCCCCGTTCAGCTTGTCCGGCGGGAACGTCCGGCGCAGCAGGGCCAGGGCGGTCGGCTGCAGCATCGCCCCGAACACGCCCTGCAGCGCGCGGAACGCGATGACCAGGGTGATGCTGCCGGCGATGCTCCCGGCCAGGCCGATGGCGGCTGAGCTGGCCGCGAACCCGGCCACGCCGGTCAGGAAGACCCTCTTGTGCCCGAACCGGTCCCCGGCCTTACCGGCGGGGATCAGGCTGACGGCCAGGGCCAGCAGGTAGGCGTTGCTGATCCACTGGATGCCGGCCAGAGAGGCGTGCAGGTGGGACTGGATGGCCGGGTTGGCCACCGCCACGATGGTGCCGTCCAGGCCGACCATCATCACGCCCAGCGCCACCGCCAGCAGTGTCAGCGGCGGGCTGCCCCGCCAGCGGCGGAGCCGGCCGCCGGGGGCCGCGGGCCGGTGGGTGTGGCTGGGGCGGCCCACCGGGGCCCTGGTGCCTGTCATGAGACCTCCTGGAATAAGCTAGTTACTTAACTTAGGTAAGCAAGCTAACAGGCCAGGCTCCGGGCCGTCAAGTTACGTAACTTAGGTAAGTAATGTAGGATGGGTCACATGCCCCAAGGCCAGCCAGAAACCACCGCTGCGGATGCTGCGGATGCCGCCGAGATCTTGCGGGCGATCACCCGGATCTCCTACCTGATCACCCGGGCCCGGCGCCATGACCGGGTCAGGACCGCGGCCGCGGTGCCGCTGGACCGCGCCGCCGTCATGGTCCTGGGCCAGCTCGCCGAGGCCGGCCCAATGCGCCCCGGCGAGCTGGCGGCCCGGCTGGGGGTGGAGGCACCACACGTCACCCGACAGGTGCAACGGCTGCAGAAAGCCGGCTACGCAGATCGTAAGCCGGACCCGGACGACCGCCGCGCCCACCTCATCCAGCTCACCCCCGCAGGCAAGGCAGCATCCGACCGCATCCGCCAGGCCGGCGAAACCGGCATGCAGACCGCCCTAGCGCACTGGCCCCCGCAGGAGCTGCACCAGCTCGCCACCCTGCTGCACCGGATGGTCGATGACTTCCTCGCCTACGCCGCAGAGGAAGAAGAACCCGCCCAGCCAGCGCGCTGACCACCAGCACCCGCGAAGACACGCATCCACCCTGCCGCCCTGGTCCTGGCCGGTCCAGCGCCGGCGCGTTTGCGCGGATACGGGCTCGCTCACGGCATCGGTCTGCAGCGCCGAGGGCCAGGCAGCGCTGGCGTTGCGCCGGCACAGGCGTGCGTCCCACCCCCCATCGGCTGCACCCGACCGCGGCCAGAGGCCTGCACCTACCGCCACAGAGACCAAGGAGCCGTGTGTCCCCCGCGTCCTTACTTTGCTCGTCGCCCCGGTGCCCATGCGACCGGGTGTTCGATCATCGAAGTCGGTGATGAGGGACCCGATCTTGACCGCGGTCTGACCGTCGCTGCAGACAGCCCTGCGCGGTTCATCGAGCCGCACAGGCTGTCCCTGCCTGGCAGGTAGTGTCAATGAACGTCAGCATTCCCCATGGCATGCAAGAGGTCAGCGGTTCGAGCCCGCTTAGCTCCACTGGTCAGAAGCGAAATTCGAACGTTCGAACAGCGAGTACAGCAGCAAAGTACAGCAACGGCGGCCCTGTGGCCGCCGTATGTGTGTTCGGATCGGGCGGCTTCGCCCGCCAGGGCTGCTGGCAAGACAACTGGTTCCAGGCGCTGGATCGGCGTTGATCAGCCTGCCACCTGGGCAAATTCCAGTCTCCCCGGTTCCGTGACTCTTGCCGCTTGGCCACCACCGGGCCCTCCTAGAGGAGCTTTCTCGCGGTGAATGTTGCACCACTTGCAGGTGGTGGCGGTGCTGCCGTTTGGGCGCCCAGGTCTCCTCTCACCAGTCGCACCTGCCGCCGGTGTCCGGCGTAATGCGCTGGCGGGCGAGGAACCGAACGCACGGACTCGACGCGCTGCGCCGGATGGCGGCAGCCCGGCGCGAAGATGGCCGGCAGGCTGCGCCGCCCAGGCGCGGGGTTGCGCCGTGACGCGATCCGGCGCAACCGCCCGGCGTGCCGCTGCGCCCTGGGAGGATCCGGCGAGTCCGGAGCATCAGCCTGGCCGCGTTGCTGACATCGCGTCACCCGCCCAGGGAGCACCGGCTCGTTGAGTTGGCTGGCGCCAACCCGAGTCCGGCGCGGTGCGCGCTGCCCGCCCCGCGCCGGACCGGATGATCAACAACATCGGAGAAGACCCCGGGCAGCATCAAGGTCGCGGTCGATACACGCGGTGAGCACAGTCGGCCTGCCTGCAAATCGAACCGCCACATAACGATGCTCCTATGCGCGTCAAGGTTCGTGTGACATTTTGTCGTCTCTTTTTTCCGGCATTCTGGAATGGCTGGAGTTGCGGACAAGACAGGGAAGGGCCGCTCGGATGAGGGCAAGCTCTTATGAGGTCACGCCCAGCCAGGTCACGTGGGAGGCCCGGGGACGGCCGGCGAATCGTTAGCAGGCCAGCGTGGATGCGGCAGCCGATTAGCGGGTCAGGCCGTCCCCGGAGAATGAGTGTTAGCGGGCGGCGGCGCGGAGGTGCGGGTAAATCTCGCGGGCGACGTAGCGCTTGAGGCAGCGGATGATTTCTTTCTTGGACAGGCCTTCTTTGGTGCGCCGTGTGACGTAGGCGCGGGTCGGCGGGTGGGAGCTCATCCGGGTGATGACGATCCGCCACAGGGCGTGGTTGGCCTGCCGGCCGCCGCCGGGGTTGAGCCGGTGCCGGGTGACCTTTCCGGAGGAGGCGGGGATCGGGGCGGCGGCGCACAGGTGCGCCCAGGCGGCCTCGGAGTGGAGCCGCTCCGGGTGATCCCCCGCCGCGACCAGGAGCAGCGCGGCGGTATCGGCGCCGACGCCGTAAAGGGCAAGCAGGCCGGGGGCGCGGGTGGTCACCAGAGGGACGATCAGCTCGTCCAGGCGCTCGAGCTGGCCATCGAGGAACTCGGCGCGCCGGCCCAGTTCGCGCACGGCGACCCGGGTGGCATAGCCGACGACGCCGCCGGGGCGGGGCCGCAGCGCGGCCAGCTCAGCGACTAGGTCCGCCGGGTCATGCCGGGAGAACCGGGCCCGCAGGTCATCGGGCCCGGTCAAGATCAGGGCCCGGGCCTGGTTGATCGTCTGCGTGCGCTCGGCGCGGGCGCTGCGCTTGGCGACCATCAGCGCGCGGATCGCCTCCACCGCGCCGTCGCGGCCCTTCGGCGCACCGCGGGCCCGGCCGGACTGCGCGGCCCGCGCCGCGCTGACGGCATCGAGTGGGCCGGACTTGCCCGCCCGGCGCCGGTCCTGGCGGTCAGCGCGGTCCACCTCCACCACCCGGACACCGGCCGCGGTGATGTGGCGGGCCAGTCCGGCGCCGTAGCTGCCGGTCCCCTCGATCCCGACTAGGCACACTGTCCCGAACCCGCCCAGCCAGTCCAGCAGCCGGGCATAGCCGGCCGCCGTCGCCGGGAACTCCTGGACCCCCAGCAGCCCGCCGATAGGATCCAGCGCGGCCGCGACGTGGGCATCAGCGTGGGTGTCCACGCCGCCAGTGATGGCGCATGTCTCTACGATGGTCACTGTCATCCCTTTCTGAGGTTGAGGGATGGCACGCACCCGCTGGCCGCCCGGACCTGTGAACCCCGGCCTCTTGCCCAGGCCAGGCAGATCAGACCGGCAGCGCCGGTGGGTGCCTGAAAAAAGCTGGGGCCCGGCCGACAAATCGTTAGAAGGACAGCCCGAGCGGCGTCGGCCGATTCGGAGGTCAGGCCGGGACCCAGTGCTCCGGACACTACGCCCGTAACAGCCCCAAACCACGCAGGCAGGGCCGTAAGCGGAGAAGCAGGGCCAGAAGCACTACCCACATCCTCCCTGCCGATTCCGTGCGGATGCTGAGCGTCGCAGTTCCGCTGTTTGCCGCGCTCAGATTGCCCCGTTCTGCACACCGGCTTGCCCTGTTCTGCACACCGGCGGGTCAGTGTGCGGACGCCACTTGTTCAGCCGGGCTTGCGGGCCATTACCACCTCGGTGTCGCCCGGCCAGTCCCAGAAAATGCCCTCGGCGCAGCGGTTCGCGAGCAGCGCCCGCACCTCCTCGGCGAAGTCGCCAAGACGATCACCAAACAGGTGCGGCGCCGAGGACGAGAGGGAAAAGTAGCCGGACAGGACGCTCTCGCTATCTCGCAGCAGATCGGGGATGCCTGGGACGAAGAACTGCTGCGGAACACCAAAGCGAGTCCGGGCCAGCACATCCTCGAAGCGGTGAGTTCGCTGCGGGGCGGTGCCTTGGCCGGCGCGCCGGGTAGATCCGAGATACTTCTCCACCAGCGCCTTGATCTCATCATGAGGGATCGCAGGCACCCCGGGGTCTGGTGGCCGGGGCCGCCCCGTCACCGTGTGGACGATGAGTGCCAGCGCAGCGCCGGGCTCCAGCATGTCGTAGACGGTCTCGGCCACTTGCTGCTCGTCGGTCCAGTGGAAGGACTGGCCGAAGGTCACCAGCCGGTAGGGCCCTGGCGCGACCGCGGGCAGGTCCTCGGCCAGGCCCTGGACCCACCGGATGTTCATGACTGTTTTTTCCCCGGCTGCGCGGCAGCCCTCCACAAGCATGCCGGCGTCAGGGTCCAGACCGACCGCCTGCGCGAACAGATGAGCGAGGCGGACGGTAAGCACGCCAGGGCCGCAGCCGACATCCAGAAGCCGGCCGCTCCCATCCAGACCCGACTCCTGCGTCAGGACGACCTCGAGCTCGGGTGAGTACGCGGGGCGGCCGTAGCGATAGTAGGCAGCAGAGCCGAGGTAGATGGTCGGGTCATACGGCACCGCACCAGTGTCCCCCGGTCCACGACCATTGGGCGGCCGTTGAGAGGCAAGGCAGCCGCCGCTGCGATAGCTCCGACCACCCGGTTCCGCGCTCCCGGACTCAACAATTATGAGTTGCCGATTCCGATACAGATCCGGCAGCTCGGCGAGCGTTCTCCCGAGCATTCCTCGCCACTTACCGTGACGATGTTGATCCACAGGGCCCGGCTTAGCTGACAGACCCGGCTGGTTTCAATGAGCCAGGAGACCGTAATGGCCTGGGTGGGCGCAGGGTGGGCTGTACGGAAGTTGAGGGAGGTACTGCTTCCACTGCGCTGGGGTCAGGACGTTGCTGGTGGTGGCGCAGATCCGCTGGATGGCGTCATCGACGTTGAGGTTCCACACCCAGACCTTGTCGTCGCTGCTGCCGGCGGCCAGGATCTTCCCATCCGGGCTGAACGCCGCCGAGTTGACAAAGTCCGCGGGTCCGGTCAGCGGCTGGCCGAAGGGGGCGGGGTGAGCCGGGTCTGCGAGGTTCCACAGCCAGACCGTGCCGTCGTTGGTGCCGGCGGCCAAGGTCCGCCCGTCTGGGCTGAACGCCACGGAGTAGACAACGCCCGTGGGTCCGGTCAGCGGCTGGCCAAGCCGGGCGGGGTGGGCGGGGTCGGTGAGGTTCCACAGCCAGACCTGGCTGCCGCCGTAGCTGCCGGCCGCCAGGATCTTCCCGTCCGGGCTGAACGCCACCGACTCGACACTGCCGGTAGGGCCGCTCAGCGGCTGGCCGAGCCGGGCGGAGTGGGCCGGGTCGGCGAGGTTCCACAGCCAGACCGTGCCGTCGTTGGTGCCGACGGCCAGGATCTTCCCGCCGGGGCTGAACGCCACCGACTCGACAGAGCTTGTGGGCCCGGTCAGCGGCCGGCCGAGCCGGGCGGGGCGGCCCGGGTCAGCGAGGTTCCACAGCCAGACCTTGTCGTCGTAGCTGCCGGCGGCCAGGATCCGCTTATGCGGGCTGAACGCCACGGAACGCACAGGACCGGCAGGGCCGGTCAGGACGTTGGATGGGAGATTCCACAACCGGATGGTGTCGTCGTCAATGCCAGCGGCCAGGGTCCGCCCGTCCGGGCTGAACGCCACCGAGTCAACAGGGCCAGTGGCGCCGGTCAGTGGCTGGGCGGGGGCGGCGGGGGCGGCGAGGTTCCACACCCAGACCTTGCGATCGGCGCTGCCGGCGGCCAGGATCTTCCCGTCCGGGCTGAACGCCACCGAGTAGACAGAGTCGGCGGGTCCGGTCAGCGGCCGGCCGAGCCGGGCGGGGCGGGCTGGGTCAGCGAGGTTCCACAGCCAGACCGTGCCGTCGTTGCTGCCGGCGGCCAGGATCCGCTTATGCGGGCTGAACGCCACCGAGTTGACAGAGACTGTGGGTCCGGTCAGCGGCGCAGGCCGAGCCGGGCGGGGCGGGCTGGGTCAGCGAGGTTCCACAGCCAGACCGTGCCGTCGTAGCTGCCGGCGGCCAGGATCTTCCCGTCCGGGCTGAACGCCACTGAGCCGACAGAGTCGGCGGGTCCGGTCAGCGGCCGGCCGAGCCGGGCGGGCCGGGCCGGGTCAGCGAGATTCCACAGCCAGACCGTGCCGCCGCCGCTGCCGGCGGCCAGGATCTTCCCATCCGGGCTGAACGCCACCGAGTACACAAAGTCGTCGCGGACAGTCAGCAGCTGGCCGAGCCGGGCGGGGCGGGCCGGGTCAGCGAGGTTCCACAGCCAGACGCTGCCCTCGTTGGTGCCGGCGGCCAGGATCCGCCCGTCCCCATGTCGGGGCGGCACATTTCCGCCTAACGCGGCGGGCAGGGCCCGCAGGGTGATGAGTGCGGCGGTCAGCGACTAGGGTTAGTCACTGGGTGTGATCACGTGCCTGTCTGGCATGGCCGCCGGGCCGGCGCTACTCGAGCCGATTCACCCGGCTCGTGGTGGTAGCGCGAAGACTGTTCTTGCCGGGTACCGGCGCGCGGGGGCTTGCCGTGAGCATCGCCGTCACTACTCCGGCACGCCATGCCGGGGCGCCTGTGGTGCGGATGCGGGGGTTGGACCACCGCAACACGATGTCGGCGTTCAGCGATAGGTCCCGGCCATCCCGCCGGTCTATGTTGTGAACGCTTCATCCGATCGCAGAAGGAGTCGTGATGCCCCGCACCCGGATCCACAACATGAACGTCTCCCTCGACGGCTACGCCGCCGGCGAGCATGTGACGTTCGACGCCCCGATCGGCGGCGCCGAGCGGCTGTTCACGTGGTTCGATGGCCGGGTAATCCATGGCGTCGATAAGGCGGATGCCCCCGTCACGCTGGACCGCGCCCTGACCAGCATGTGGAGCCAGGGCATCGGCGCCGAGATCATGGGACGGCGCAAGTTCGGTCCCCAGGTTGGTGATTGGCCCGACGACGGGTGGCGGGGCTGGTGGGGTGACGAGCCGCCATTCCAGACACCGGTGTTCGTCATGAGCCACCACCCGCATCCCACGATTGACTTTCCCAACGGGACCAGCTTCCGGTTCGTGGACGGCCCACCGGAGGAGGTGCTCCGCCTAGCCCAGCAGGCTGCTGGTGGTCGTGACGTCCGCATCGGGGGAGGACCCTCGACGGTGCGTCAGTTCCTCCAGGCCGACCTGGTTGACTTCATGCACCTGGTGATCGTGCCGATTACCCTCGGGCGCGGCGTATCCCTCTGGGAGGGATCAATCGGCCTCGAAGACCGCTTCACCATCGAGTCCGTCACCTCGCCTAGCGGCCTTACTCACCAGCTGTGGAACAAAAACGACCACGCCTGAACCCGGACCCCCAACCGGGGACTGCCCCGCGCCAGACTGACCAGATCTGCACACCTCAACGGCCAGCGGCGATACTGCCACAGGCCACGCAGATCGGCGGCTCGGCGGCTATGAGCGGACGTTCATCCCGAGGGTGGCAATGCATAGACATGCAGTCGGCCGATCGTGCGCTGAGCTATGACCGGGGCTTCGGCCCGGCGGCTGTGTCACCAGCTCGCGATGCAGCCGCGCGGGGCCGGGTGAACCGGTAGATGCGGGTAGGGGTACCTAGGTCACAGTGGATCAATGAGCAAGCTAAGCTCCGTGGCTGCCACGCCCGATTCCTTGCCCCGGGACCTGGCTGCCAGTCCGGAGGATGACGATGATCGCAAGAATCTGGCGCGGCGCGGTCCGCGCCGACGATGCTGCCGATTACGCCCGGTACATCCAGCAGACGGGCATCGAGGGCTACAAAAAGACGCCGGGCAACCGCGGCGCCTGGGCGCTATGCCGGACCGAAGGCGACAGGGCCGAGTTCGTCACCGTGAGTTTCTGGGACTCCTGGGGAGCGGTTGAGGCCTTCGCTGGCCAGGACATCGAGGAGGCTGTCTTCTACCCGAAGGACGACCAGTTCCTGGTCGAACGCGATCTGACGGTGCGCCACTACGAGGTGGCGGGCACCGAATGATTCGGCTAGCTGCCTCACGTGCGGTAAGAAACAGCCTGCACGGCCCTATCCCGAGCCGCCGTGACGCGCTGTTTCCCGGCTGGGCAGGCTGGGCCGTGTTGCCGCGTCCGGAGGAATGATCTGGCTGACGGCGCGCGGCTTGTCGTGGTTCCCTCGCCCGTCGCAGCTGGAGCCCGCGCCAGGATAGTCCTGGCCAACCTGCCGGGGCTACGTGGCCAGTGCGGCCAGCCCCGGTACGCGATGAAGGCCCAGGTCAACTTGTGTGCCAGCGAAGAGCCCGCCTGGACCACTACCGGCCGGGAGCCACCGCCGCGCCGAACAGGCCGATCTGCCTGGTGCTGGGCATGGTGATGATGAAGCGCTGGTTGACGCCAGTGCCGTTGAGCCGGGCCCGGCCGATCGTGCCATTGCCGCCGTTGGCCCAGTAGAGGTACCGGGAGTCGAGCGTCAATCCGGCTTCGGGAAAGTTGCCGCCGGTGATGAACCGCTGCCTGACATCCGTGCCGTTGAGCCGGGCCCGCCCGATCGTGCCGGCGGTCTCGTCGGTCCAGTAGATGTAGCAGGAGTTGACTGCGAGCCCAGACACGCCGCTAGGGCCATTGGGGACGGCGATGAAGTCTTGGTTGACGCCGGTGCCGTTGAGGTTGGCACGGCCGATGCCGTAGTCGTTGGCCCAGTAGATATGCCCAGAGCCGACAACCACGCCGTCCGGCCCATTGGGCTGGGCGGTCGTGATGTACTTCTGGTTGACGTCGGTACCGTTGAGCCGGGCGCGGCCGATCGTGCCGGTGGCGTTGTTGGCCCAGTACAGGTAGCCGCCGGCGGCGGTCACGCCGGCCGGCAAGCTGGCGCCGGTGATGAACTTCTGGTTGACGTCGGTGCCGCTGAGGCGGGCGCGGCCGATCGTGCCGTGGCTCTTTCTGGGGGGAATCCCGCCTAGGTTAGCCCAGTAGAGGTAGCCAGAGGAGACCGCTATGCCTGTGCCATACGCTGCTCCGGTGATGAACTTCTGGTTGACGCCGGTGCCGCTGAGGCGGGCGCGGCCGATCCAGTGGCCATTGGTCCAGTAAATGTGGCCGTGGACGGGTGCCGGTGAGGAACTGGCAAATGCCGCGCTGCATCCGGCTGCCAGCAGAGTGGCCGCACCTATGGCAGTAAGAAACACGCCCGGCCGCCGGAACCTCAGCCGCCGCTGCGGACCGCGGCCGACGCTGGTTGTCTCGTGCACCTGGTGATCCTTTCGCTGAGATAGATCACGCCGCGCCGCGAGCACGGGCCTCAGCATTCTCCTTGGCCAATAGGTACTGCGGTGCTCCACCAGCGGCCCTATACCGGGCCATCGGTCGCATGGCCTTACAGTAGCGCGCCGCGAAGCCGGCCCATCGCTGACGTTCAGCCGGATTCATCGAACCGAGGCTGACGGCCCAGGCCAGCGCCTCCTGAAAGATCCACGCCTACCTGACCGGCTCCGCCGAACGCAGACGGGAGAGTTCTGCGTGCGCTTCGGGCAGGTCGGCAGTGGCGTCCGCGAGGTTGGCGCGACGGCGATAGCTCTGGCGTTCAGGAAGGTCAGGGCCTGGCCATTCAGGTGGACCCGCTGGGATCAAGATCGCCGGTGGTTGTGTGAGTCCCGGGCCGAGGTGGCTAAGAGGCTGGGGCGTAGCGGAGCGCGACGACACCGTTGCTGAGTGGCCTGGATTCGAGGAGCCTGGGTCCCCAGTCAGGATCCTTCAGGGTGGTGGACACGACGATTTTTGGCGCGTTGGTCATCATCTGCCCGTGCGGCGGGGCGGAGGGGCCGGTGAACACCGTGCGGAACAATTCATAGGTGCGCCGCCCGTATAGCTGCGTGTCCGCTTCGGCCATCTGTCCCATGACGACCTGGGTCATCTCGTCGTTGTAATAGGGAGGGTTCCACTTCTCCGGGGCTTCGATGACGCCGTCGAGCGTGATGAACAAGCCTGCGGTGATCTTTCTCATGACGGTCCTTCCGTGCATTCCGGCCGCCGGTCAGGGGATTACCTGGACGAATCGGATATGGTTGCCCGACAGGTCGCGAAAGGCCGCGTCGATGCCCCAGGGAACCTTGTTCGGCTCCTGGATCATCTCCACGCCGCGGTCTTTGAGCTCGGAGTAGGTGGCCTGGCAGTCATCGACCCCGAAGCTCAGGCCGCTCATCGCGCCCTTGGCTACTAGTTCGCTCATCCTGGCCGCGGTATCAGGGTCGTGGACAGGCGGCCCGGGCACGCCGAGGATGAAGTGGATATCGGGCTGCAGGGGCGGGCCGACGGTGAGGTAGCGGTAGTTGCCGAACTCGGCGAGGGTGACGTCCTCGCGGGGCTCGAAGCCCACCTTGCGTGTGTAAAACGCCAGCGCCTCGTCCTGGTCATGAACCCACAGGTTGACGTGAGTGAGCCGCTTGAGCATGGCAGTGTCTCCTGGTTCGCTGGAAGCTCTGGAGATCACCACGCTAGGGTCGGCTGCCGTCGCCTGTCTTCTCCAAACGCGCTGTCTGCGGGTGCGGGCGTCCCCAGGCGCGCAGCAGGCAGTCCGGGATCCGCGCCCGCGCGGCGGCCGGCGGGAAGGCCGACCGGTACGCGGTGGGGTTCAGCTCGAAGGCGCGGCCGAAGCTGGTGGTGAACGAGCCGACGCTGGTGAACCCGACCATGAGGCAGATGTCCGCGACCGTGCGGTCGGTGTTGCGGAGCAGTGCGGCGGCCCGCTCCAGCCGCCGGGTGTGCAGGTACCGGTGCGGGCTCTCGCCGAATGCCCGGCGGAACTCGCGGCCGAAATGGGCAGGCGACAGCCCCGCGGCAGCGGCCAGCACCGCGACGCTGAGCGGCTCAAAGTAACGGCCGTCGGCGAGGTCCCTGGCCCGCAGCAGGTGACGGGCCGGATGAATGCTCGACATTGACCGGGAGTATCCCGCCACCGCACGGCCCGGGCAAGACCAGCCACCGCCCAGCGGTGGCGCCGACTGATCTTCCTCTGCGACGCGGGGCTTCCGGACGATCACGCCGGTGTCCTGCGACCGTGCGCGACCCAGACGGGCTGCTTGCCTTACTCACCCAGTTCGATTATCTGAAGTGCGTAGCTAAGGCGGCATGACGCCAGGCCCGTCATCGTGGACGTCACCCCAGTCCGCACGGCGCACGAACTCGGCGATCATCGCCAGGACGTTGAACAGCAACCGCCTGACCGGATCGGTTGGGTCGTGCACCTGACCGCCGATGTTCAGCGTCATCCCGGCCGTCGTGAGTTCATGAGTTCCTCGACGATGTCGCGGGCATCCCCGAGGAACACCGGCGCAGACGCCAGGCCACCAACGTTCACGACGTTACTCGAACCCGCGTGCTTGGCCGGGATGAGCTGGGACCGGATCGGGAGCCAGGGGGGACCCGGCCCGGTTGCCGAAGAGACTCCCCTACGAAGTGACGATGCGTACGAGAGCCTCTTCGGCATTCAGGCCGGCCGCGTTCCGCGGTTATCCGGTCTCGATCATCTTGGCGCTCGCTTCGCCCCGGGCCGGGCTGGCCGGCGTGGTGTGGGCGCCGGCCAGGTCCGCGCGCTTGACCCGGACGGCGGCGATGGTCACGATGAGGGCGAGGAGCATGATCCCTGCTGATACCTCGAACCCGCGGGCGAAGCCGACCGACAGCGCATGGTCGTAGATTGCCGTCTTGACCTGTGCGGCGGTGCCGGCCAGTGAGTGGCCCGCCTTGGCGGCGGCCGCGGCGGCGGCCGCGGAATGGCGGGTCGTGTTGGCCACGACGGTCCAGGCCACGGTGCCGAGCAGGGCCAGCCCGATGGAGCCGCCGACCTGCTGGCCGACGTTGCGCAGGCTGGAGGCCAGGCCGGCGTCCCGCTCGTCCACCTTGTTCATGGCGACGAGGGTCAGCGGCATGGACAGCATGCCGATGCCGGCCCCGGTGACCAGCATCGGGCCGAGCAGGCCGCCGGCGTAGGTGCTGTGCTCGCTGATCCGCGACAGCCAGAACAGCCCGCCGGCGCCGACCGCTGATCCGGCCAGCAGCAGCGGCCGGGCGCCGATCCGGGGGACCAGCTTGACGCTGACCCTGACCATCACCATGACAGCGGCCACCATCGGCAGGTAGCCGATCCCGGTCTTCAGGGCGCTGTAGTGCCAGACGCTCTGCACGAAGATGGTCAGGAAGAAGAACATGCCGAACTGCGCCGTGCCGACGAACAGCATGATCAGGTTGGCGGCGGACCGGTCCCGGTTGCGGAAGATCCGCAGCGGCATCAGCGCGTGCTCGCTGCGCGCCTCGATGACGATGAAGCTGGCCAGCAGCACGACTGCGGCGGTCAGCGAGACGATGACCTTGGTGTCGGCCCAGTGCGAGACGCCGTTCTGGCTGGTCGCCGCGCTGGTCAGGCCGTAGACCAACGCCGCCAGGCCGAGCGTGCTGGTGATCGCGCCGGGCAGGTCGAACCTGCCGCGCCGACGCGGCGACTCGGCCAGTACCCGCGGCGCGATGAGCGCGACCGCGATCCCGATGGGGACGTTGACGAACATCACCCAGCGCCAGGACAGGTAGGTGGTCAGCAGGCCGCCGGCCAGCAGGCCGACCGCGGCGCCGCCCATGCTCATCGCGGAGTAGACGCCCATCGCCCGGTTGCGCGGCGGCCCCTCCGGGAAGGTGGTGCTGATCAGGGCCAGCGCCGACGGGGCGACGATCGCCGCGCCGGCGCCCTGCACCGCGCGGGCCGCGAGCAGCCACGCCTGCGTGGTGGCGAAGCCGCCGAGCAGCGAGGCCAGCGAGAACAGGACGATGCCGGCGATGAAGACTCTCCGCCTGCCGAGGATGTCGCCGGCCCGGCCGCCGAGCAGCAGCAGGCCGCCGAAGGCGAGGGTGTAGCCGTTGACGATCCACTCCAGGCCGGTGCCGGAGAAGCCGAGCGCGCCCTGGATATGCGGCAGGGCAACGTTCACGATCGTCGCGTCGAGTACCACCATGAGCTGTGCGGTGGCGATGACGAACAGGGCGAGGCCGAGATGTCGCCGGACGGGGCCGGCGTGCGCGCCGTCCCCCGGGGCACGCGCGGTCGCGGACTGTGTAGTGCTCATGGGGTCTCCTTGTCAGGACGTAGGGGTCCGCGCTCGGGGCGGTGATGCCACGTGCGGGCGATCAGGGAAGGAAAGAGAAGCGCCGCGACCCGGCCGCCCTGTGCGGGCGAACTTTTCGTTTCAGCGCTCATGACGACTCCGATCTGGCTGATACGCTGCCTCGATTTCGATACACCGTATCACAACTGGACGGTGTATCATAGATCGCATGGCATCCACCTCACCCGGCCAGGACCCCGGCACCCCAGACCCGGCCCCCGGGCCGGCACCAGCCGGGCTGATCTGGACCCGGCCCCCCGCGGAAAAACGCGAGCGCCCGACCAGAGAGGCGATCGTCGCGGCCGCGGTCGACCTGGCCGACACCCACGGACTCGACGCCGTGTCGATCCGCAAGGTCGCCGCGGCACTGAAGACCCGGCCGATGGACCTCTACCGCTACTTCACCCGCAAGGACGAACTGATCGACCTGATGGTCAACGAGGTCATCGCCGGGGCCGTGCTCGACGAGATCCCCCCCGACTGGCGCGACGCGCTCGCCGCCATCGCCTGCGCGCTGCGCGCGGTGTGCCTGGCCCACCCCTGGATGGTCACCGCGGCCGGGCGGCAGGCCCTGCTCGGGCCGAACGTCATGCGCCACGTCGAGCAGTCGCTCGAAGCGACCGCCACGCTCGGCATCGACCAGGCGAAACGACTAGCCATCTGGCGCGCTGTGGACTCCTACACCATGGGCCACGCCCACATCCGTCCCGGCCGGGATCAAAGCGAAGGCAGCCCCGCACCCGACCCCGGCCGGGCGGCCGCGGCCAAGGCGTACCTGCAAGGCCTCGCCGGCTCAGGCAACTTCCCCAACCTCGCCGCCCTCGGCGTCGCGGACTTGCTGCACAACGACCACGACGAACTCACCTTCGAAACCGGCCTCGGCTGGCTCCTCACCGGCATCGCCGCCGACGCCCAAGCAACCGCCCCACCAAGCAGCCCCAGCAGACCGAAGTTCCCCGGCGTCAGCTGAGGCTCCTGTTCATGACGGATATGTGAGGTCGGCCCTAGTCAAGGGGGCAGCTCACGTCGCCGCCTCTGGCCGCCTGCAGGAGCAGGCTGTAGAGCACCTCGCGCTGGCTGTCATCGAGCGCACCGAGCACCTCGTTGTCAACCGCCGCGAGTGCGCACTCCGCCTCCGCGAGTCGCCTCGCGCCGGCTCCGGTGAGCACTACGACGTGGCGGCGGCGATCCTCGGGCGAGCGCCGTCGCTCGATCAGACCCTCGGCCTCGAGTTCGTTGAGCAGTCCGACGATGTTCGTCCCGTCCATCTCCAGCGTGCCCGAAAGCGCCTGCTGAGTGATGCCGTCACGACTCCGTAGCACCGTGAGCGCGACGAGGTGGCGAGGTCGCAGACCGAGCGGCGCCAGCACCGACTCGGCACGCAGGCGCATACGGCGCGCCAGATGGTCGAGCAGCGCGCCGGACCGATGCACCGGCTGGCTGACCACGGGCTGGGAGGCCATGGGCCGAGTCTAGCCGATTTGACGTTCTATCCATGTTTGGCTAATGATTAATGTAGCACGGACCAATCATGGAAGGTCAGTTAAGTGGCTCACCTGCTGCACATCGACTCAAGCATCCGGGGAGACGCCTCGGTCAGCCGTAAGCTCACCGCCCGGGCCGCCGCCGTCTGGCGCGCCGCGCATCCCGGCGGGACCGTCACCTACCGTGACCTCGGCCGCGATCCCCTGCCGCACCTTGATGCGGCCGGTGGGCTGGCCGCAGCACTGCCGCGCGACCAGCACTCAGCGGCCCAGGCCGAGTCCTGGGCGCTGACCGAGTTGCTGATCAGCGAGGTGAAGGAGGCCGACACGATCGTGCTGGGCCTCCCGCTGTATAACTTCGGCGCGCCCAGCAGTGTGAAGGCCTGGGTCGACCGCCTCATCGCGCCGGGGCTGTCGATCGACCCGGAGACCCACGCCGGTCTTCTCGGCGGACGCGACTTCGTCGTGCTCGCCAGCCGAGGCGGCGGCTACGGCGCGGGCACGCCCCGCGAAGGCTGGGACCACGCCGAGGCGTGGCTACCGCACGCCCTGGCGGCAACGGGCCTGGAACCGCGCTTCATCGCGGCCGAGCTCACACTCGCCGAGGTAACGCCGGCCATGGCCGACCTGATCCCCCTGGCCGCCAAGAGCCTTGCGGCGGCCGAGCAAGCGATCGACGGTCTTTGGACCCCGGCATCCGTACCGGCATAGGACCCCGTTGCACTTCTTCACACACCACGGATGAGCCTGGCAGCCAGCGTGACCCAGAACTGGCCGGTCTGCGCCTGCCAGCAGAAATTGAACCGGCCACCGGCACCAGCTCGTAGTCGGCATTCGGCGCGGTGCCTGTGGCCGCCCCGTTTCCTCGCCCGTGACGTTCGGTGATCGCCGACGCTTAAGGTGCTTCCTGATCATCAGAATCAGCGAAGGATCGAACTGGTGGCCGACGCGTGCGATCCGCCCCAGCCTCAACATCTTCTTGACCGTGGTCTGACCGTCGCTCCGGCAGGGGCCCGTGCGGCATCGAGCCGCACGGGTCGTCTCTGGCTAGCATTTGCCGGTATTGAACGTCAGCATTTCCCATGGCATGCAAGAGGCCAGGAGTTCGAATCTCCTTAGCTCCACAGGTCAGAGATATAATTCGAACAGATCGACGAACGGCGAGTACAGCACCAAAGTACAGCAACGGCGGCCCGATGGGCCGCCGTACGTGTGTTCGGATCGGGCATCTTCCCTCGGCTAGGCCAACTGGCAGGACACTGGATTCCAGGCGCTGAACCGGCGTTGGTCACCCTGTCACCTGGGGAAATCCCCGCCTCGTCGGTCCGGTGACCTGTGCCACCGGGTCACCACCCGGCGCGCCTAGAGGCCCATTTCTGCCCGTGACCGTTGCAGCATTTGCAAGTGGCCTGGCCGCTCTGGTCGTCATGGCCGCCCGGTCGGCTCCCAGGAGCCCGTCACTGTGCCATTTCACGCGGGGCCGGAGAGATCCCGTGTTTCTTTGCCCTAGTTGTCGGCTAGTTCGTCGGTGGCGGTCCGTCCGGCGTGTGCGGTCCGGCGGAGGAAGCCGGCGAGCAGCTGAAGTTCGGCGTCGCCGTATTCGGCGCAGATCTGGTCCATTGAGGTGTTCATCCCCGAGTAAAGGTGCAGCAGTTCGGAGTTACGGTCACGTAGCGCCCGGATGAGGACGGCGCGGCGGTCGGAAGTGCCGCGGTCGCGGGCCACCCAGCCGCCGCGCTCGAGCCGGTCGATGATGCCGGTCATGGTGGCGGGATGCAGCCCGGCGCGCCGGGCCAGGGCACTCGGGCTGAGCGGGCCGTGCCTGTTGATGAGATCAAGGCAGTCCAGGTTGACGTCCTTGAGATCGACGCGTGCGCCGACGTGATGGTTGAGCAGAGATAGCTGGATGCTCAGCTCGCGCAGCGACTCCTTGATCGCGGTGTTCAGCCGCCGCCTGCGCCGTGCCGAGCCCACGTCCCCGGATGATATGGAATCCATATGATATGATCCTAGTATCTTCTGGAATACAGAGGAAAATGATACCCCGGAAGGGGTGCCGGCGCACAGGGAGGACTTGCCATGATCTTGGTTACCGGAGCGACAGGCAACGTCGGGCGCGAGCTGGTGAAACTCCTGCTGGACAGCGGCGAGGAGGTCGGTGCGGTCACCCGCGATCCGGGCTCCGCCGCGGTGCCCGCTGGCGCCCGCATGGTCGTCGGTGACCCTTCCCGCCCGAAGACGCTGACCCCGGCCCTGCCCGATGTCGAGGCGGTCCTGCTCAGCCCGCGCGCTGTCGGTCACGGCGCCGCCGAGCTCCTGTCGCTGGCGGGCGGGCAGGGCGCGCGCCGGGTTGTCCTGCTGTCGGCGGTGACCGTCGAGTACCCCGCCGGGGAGGCTCGCTTCGCCGACGACTTCAAGGCGGCCGAGGACATCGTCAAAGGATGTGGCCTCGACTGGACCCTCCTGCGATGCGCCGACTTCGCCGCTAACGCCCTGGCCTGGGCGCCGCAGATCCGCCAGGCTGGCGTCGTGCGGGGCGCCTACGGCGACGCCGTGACCTCTTCGATCCACGAACGCGACATCGCCGCAGTCGCCGCATCGGCGCTGGCCAGCCCCGCACACGCTGGGCACTGCTATGTGCTCACCGGCCCGCAGTCACTTACCCAACGTGACAAGGTCCGCCTCATCGGCGAGGCCATCGGAACAGAGCTGTCCTTTCAGGAGATCTCTCCCCAGCAGGTCCGCCAGGCCATGATCACCCAGGGCCTTCCTGAAGAAATTCCCGACAGGCTGCTCGGCTCCCTGGCCCACTACGCCACACGGCCGGGACCGTCCTCAGACACCGTGCAGCAGATACTGGGCCGCCCCGCGCTCACCTTCGCCCAATGGGCCGCCGACCACGCCACCGCCTTCCAGAACTGAACAGAACCCCTATCCAACCTAGGAGCACCAGATGAAACTCACGATTTTCGCAGCGACCGGTGGCATCGGCCGGCAGATCCTCGAGCAGGCCCTCGACGCGGGCCACGATGTCACCGTGGTCGTCCGCAACCCCCAGAACCTGCCCGGCGAGCTGTCCAGACAGGTACGCGTCGTCACAGCCGACCTAGCGGCCGCGGACCGAGCAACGCTCGAGTCCGCCGTCGAAGGAGCGGGCGCAGTGCTGTCCGGCCTGGGTCCACGATCGAACGCCGAGGCCGGAATCGCCACGCGGGGCACGCAGGCCATCACCGCGGCGATGAAGGCAACCGGCGTACGACGCATCGTCGTCGTCAGCGCCGCTCCCATCGGGACCGTGCCGTCACCCGCCAGGCCGAACCCACCCAAGCACGACCCCGGCGACGGGTTCATCATGGCGCACTTGCTCAACCCGCTGACCAAGGCCGCGCTACGCAAGCATTACGCCGACCTCGCGCAGATGGAAGACATCCTCCGCGACAGCGGCCTGGACTGGACTGCCGTACGACCGCCACGGCTGACCGGCAAGCCGCTGACCGGCACCTACCGGACCGCCCACGGGCGAAACCTCCGGCGCGGCCTCTTCATTTCACGCGCTGACGTCGCCCACTACATGCTCCGCGCACTCGATCAACCCGAGACGATCAGGCAGACCATCGGCGTCGCCAGCTAGCGGACCGAGGAAATCACCGGAGTTCCCATGTTCGCCGCCTACGTCATTGTCACCATCCTCACCATCGCCGCCAACGCCTTCTCAGGCATCGCCGCCATCCTCCACTTCAAGCCCATCCTCCCCGGCATGGCCAGGGCAGGCGTGCCAGAAGCATGGCTGACCTTCCCGATAGGCACCCTCAAGACAGCGGGCGCGGCCGGCCTGCTGCTCGGCCTCATCGGCGTGCCACTGATCGGCACGGCGGCCGCCATCGGCCTCATCCTGTTCTTCGTCTGTGCCATCTACACCCACGTCCGTGCAGGCGATTATTCGCCGCAGTTCGGCCTGGCGAACGGGTACCTTCTGCTAGCCGTGGCCGCGCTGGTGCTGGACCTTGCGGTCAAGCGTCACTGAGGATCCGGACGGGAGACACGCCGATTCCCGTTCACCCTGATCTGCACCCGCAAAACACACGGCTGTTCCTTGTTCCTCAAGGCCGGAGACGGTCTCGATTGCCATCGCCCACGGCAGCGCTGGAGCGTGTCCCGCAGATCATGGGACGGGGGTCGCGGAGCCAGATCCTAATCGAGGCCCCATCGATGGTGCCGCGCCAGACGTAGTCGCGTTTGTCGTACCTGGTCGCCACGGCGCGGCGCTGGCGGAGCTTGCAGAAGGCGCGTTCTACGGTGGTGCGCTGCTAATAGCCGGCCGGGTTGGCCAGCGCGCTGGCGATATCCAGATCGATGCCGCTCAGTTCAAGTACCAGGCCAGGATAGGTCTCTCCCGCTGCCTACGCGCGAGGAACGAAACGCCCGACCAGCGGCAGATGGGCGCGTCTTGGCTTGGGGCACAAATGCCGTTAAATCCTCAGCCGGAAGTCCTCGATCCGCTGCTGAATCAGGTCAGCCGGATTATTGCCAGCTAGCTTCGTCAGCAGCATCTGCTGCATATCCTCGTCATCCAAGCCGATGACCATCTTGTCGTGCAGCACCCAGTGCTCGCGTCGTGTCCATTTGGCGCTCTCATTCAGACCCCGTCGCGTCAGCAGTATTCCGAAGAGCCCAGTTCCATGCCGTGACAGGTAATTGGCCAGCTGCAGCACGGCCAGCTTGTCGGCACGTTCTCAGCCGGGTGGCTGCTGGTGTTCGACAATGCGCCCGACCTGGCATCTGTCGAACGATTCCTGCCACCGGCGGGGCCCGGCCGGATACTGATCACCAGCCAAAACCCAGACTGGCCGCACGGCCAGCCCCTGCCAGTGCCAGTCCTGGATACCGAGGTCGCCGCAGACTTCCTCGTCACCCGCACCAGCGACCCGGACCAGCAGGCCGCCCGGGAACTGGCCAGCGAGCTGGACGGCCTGCCGCTCGCACTGGCGCAGGCTGCCGCCTACATCCTGGCGACCGGCGGCACCCTGGCACGGCATCTGACCCTGTTCAAACAACGGCGGCCGGACATGCTCCGCCGCGGCGAGCCGACCGGGTACAGCGGAACAGTGGCGACCACCTGGTCCCTGGCGCTCGGCCGGCTGGAGCAGTCTGCGCCGTCTACGGTCGGCCTGCTACGCCTGCTGGCGTGCTGCGCGCCCGAGCCGGTCCCGCTGCCCCTGCTTCTCCAGCCCCGCCCCGGGCCGACCGCAGAGTTCAGCGCCCAGGTGGCGCCTGCCCTAGAGCTATTGCTGGATGACCCGCTGGCCGCCGATGACGCGATCGCCGCACTGCGCCGGCACTCGCTAGTCACCCCGGCTGGCGACGGGCTCATATCGGTACACCGGCTGGTGCGGGCGGTGACGGTGGATCAGATGGCCGGCGATCTGCTCACGCAGTGGCGGCAGGCCGCCGCCGCGGTGATCGAGGCGGCGATCCCGGCCAGGACCGATGCGCCGCAAACCTGGCCGGTGTTCGCCCCCTTGCTCCCGCACGCTCAAGCTGCCTTGGCTCATGACAGCGAGGGTATGGCGCGGACCGCAGAGTATCTCGGCCACAGCGGCAGCCCTGCCGCCGCGCGGGACCTCTCCCGCAGAATTGCCGACGCCCGGTCGCGTGCCCTCGGCCCCGAGCACCCGGACACCCTGGTCACTCGCAACAACGTCGCCCGCTGGACTGGCAAGGCGGGGAATCCAGCCGCGGCCCGCGACCAGGCGGCAGCGCTGCTGCCCGTGTTTGAGCGGGTCCTCGGCCCGGAGCACCCAGATACCCTCTACATCCGGCACAGCCTTGCCCGCTGGGCGGGGCAGGCGGGGGATCCAGCAAGCGCACGCGACCAGTACACCGCACTGCTACCCATGCGACAGCGGGTGCTCGGCCCCGACCATCCCGACGCTCTCATCGCCCACGATCGCCTCGCCCGCTGGACCGGGGAGGCGGGAGATCCGGCCGCGGCCCGGGACCAGTACGCCGCGCTGCTGCCCATGCAAGAGCGGGCACTCGGCCCAGACCACCCCGACACCCTCACCACCCGCAGCAATCTCGCCGACTGGACCGGGAAAGCGGAAGCTGACGCTGGGCGTCCTGTGAATTAGCCCGTATTCACCGAGCGGACCGACGCTGGCAAGTCCGCCGTGGACGCTTTCCGCCAGCAGACTCTGGGCCGAATCGATGGCTTACTTGCCGGATTACCAGGAGCAACCTCCCTGCAGGTGCTCAAGGGAGCGGCAGTTGACCCGCGAAAGCGCTCCTAAGCACAGCTATTTGCAAAACGGCGCGGAGCGACACCAGGCCGGCGAGTCGGCGCGGTTCGACCAGCCTTTCTGCCACGCTTCGTAGTTGGGGGTTCCGCATGCTCATACAGGCCGCCCGGCCGCGTAGTACTCATGCAGCGCCTTGATCTGCCCGGCCCAGAACTCCAACTTCTGCATCGCCGACGTGTTCCGCGGAAGCATCCCCAGATCTTGCGCGTAGCCGTAAAACCCGCTGCCCGCATCGTTGGCGTCCAGGTAGCTCACCAGAGCCGAGATCATCAGGCCAGTCGCTGGCCGGTTCAGCTCCACGATCAGATACAGCAGATGGCCCATCGCTGCGCGCTCGTCGGCGCGGCTGAAGTCAAAGCCAGGCAGGCCAGTGCGCCGCACCAGAGTGGCATTGAGCTCGGTATACGAGGTAAGTTTCCGCAGGCGTGCCCGCTCGACTAGGAACTCCAGCCCTACCTGCGCCAGCTCATCCCAGACCAGATCATCCCGTCCGTACAAAGTCATGGATCCTCCCTGGGAAGGCCAACAGCACCCTACAGAGACGTCCAACCCCCGGCCACCGTTGTGACCTACCCTGACTGCGCCATGAGCGCGCATCGTTTCGAGCTACTGCAGGACAATGGCGGGTGCATCCGGAGCCTGCCGGCAGCTGGCATAACCAGTGGCCGTTCACCGCTGCGATGTGCTATCACCAGCACGTGAACAACCTGGTCGCCTCCCTGGTCATCGATGCCACCGACGCCGAGCTGCTCGCCCGGTTCTGGGCCGCGGCGCTGGGCTGGCAGCTGGTCAACCGCGGCGGCTATGGCGTCACGATCGGGATCGACGGCGGCCCGTTCGAGATCGACTTCCGGTCCGTGCCGGACGGCCCGAAGACGGTCAAGAACCGGCTGCATCTCGACATCAAGCCGGTCAGCCGCGACCAGGCGGCCGAACTGGACCGGCTGCTGGCCCTGGGCGCGCGCCAGGTTGACGTAGGCCAGGGAGCCCGCAGCTGGTATGTACTGGCCGACCCCGAAGGCAACGAGTTCTGCCTGTGCCGTCCCTGAGCCGAGTGACCCACATCCGGTCGACGGTCAGCTGGCCGCAACTCGCAAGGCAGGGAACCGCGTGTTGACTTTCAAGACCGAACCGCATGCTCGCAGCCGCAGCGGCAGATCAGTGCGTTCAGTTCGGTGTGAGAGCGTGCACATGTTGGGGCCAGGTCTGGACTTGGAAGTGGTGCCGTAATCTCTAGCGGAATTGCTCAGATTGCCTGATCGCGGCTAGAGCGGATGGCTAGGCTGCTGGTCGGCACGCTCGCAGCGGCCACCCCTTGGAATTCAACAGATTCGCCGCGTGGCCCGGATGTCAGCACCCTCCGCTAGCGTGTTCCAGTTCGGTCCGGGAGGGTGGCGGCATGGTGACGGACCTTGACATTGCTCGCTGGCGGTTGCGAACTCAGCACCTGGTCTCGCCCGGCGCCGTGTCGGCGCGCGAGGCGGTAGGTTCGCTGCTGGCCGTGCAGGCAGAAAACCCCAGTCAGGCGGCTTGGGCAGTGGCCTCGCGCACATCGAACCCGGACCAGGCCGACCTGGCGGCCCTCCTCGACGGGGGTGCCGTCCTTCGCACGCACGTGCTGCGGCCCACGTGGCATTTCGTGCGGGCCGAGGACGTCGGCTGGCTGCTCGACCTGACCGGTCCCCGGGTACGGCGAGTCACCGGCCAGCAGCTACGCGACAGCCACGGTCTCGATGAGCGCTCGATCGAGCACGCGGTCGCTACCCTCATGGAGGCATTGGCGAGCCGGGGACAGCTCACCCGCGGGCAGTTGGCTGACGAACTGCGCGAGGGCGGTACCAAGGGCAGCGGGCAGGTGCTGATGATCCTGCTGGCCCACGCCGAGCTGGAGGGTCTGATCTGCAGCGGTCCAGTGGCCGGCGGCGAGCACACCTACGCGCTGATGGATGAACGCGTGCCGGCGCCACGCCGGCTCGGGCGGCCCGAGGCCCTGGCCGAGCTCGCCCTGCGCTACTTCACCGGGCATGGCCCGGCGACCGAACGCGACCTCGCTTACTGGGCGACGCTCACCCTCACCGACGTGCGCGCCGGCCTGCACCAGGTCCGTGACCAGCTCGGCTCGTTCCAGCACGACGGTCGCACCTTCTGGCACCCCCCCGGAGAGCCGCCCAGCGGCCCGCAGCAGCCCGCAGCCCACCTTCTGCAGATCCTCGATGAGACATACCGCGGCTACCAGGCCTCCCGCTGGGTGCTCGATGCCGCCGGCGACGTGCCACGCACCCGGGAGAGTGCGACTGGGATGGCCCTGGTCGATGCACAACTCCTCGCTGCCATGCGGCGCACCATCGCCCACGGCCACGCGCAGTTCGACCTGCGCCCTTACCGGGCCCTGACACCCCCGGAGACCGAAGCCCTCGAGCAGGCCGCCAAACGGTACGGCGAGTACCTGGGGCTCACGGCTCAGCTCACCCTGCCGTGACCATCGCGCTCGATCCCAGCAGCGGCATGAGCGCACCGCCGTCAATGGCCGGGTAGGCCGGGCGCATTGCTGCGCCCGGCCCCCTCAGAGTGAAGTCAACCGCTGGCGAGGTGCCCTTGGCCGGGTCCTTTTCCATCGGTCTCTTCCCGAACAGGGCTTGCAAGTTTCCCCGCACCCTGCTCTCCAGTGATCATTTCGGGTAGGGCTTGGTGGCCCGGCCAGCGTGAATGTCCTCGTGGCAGCGGCGGCAGGTGATCAGGGTCTTGCGCCGTCGCATGGCCATTAAGTGCATCCACGCGGGTTTTTCCCGGCGGCCCGGCTTGGTCAGGTCGGCGAGCTTGCGGACGTGGTGGACCTCCAGGCCCACCGTGGCCGTGCAGATCTCGCAGTGCCCGGCCAGGAGCCGGTGGATCAGCTCGTTGCGCCGGGCGCTGGCCATGACGGGCCGCTGGTCGGTAAGGACGGCTGTGCGCGCTCGCCGGAGCGGGATCCCGCCGAAGCGGGTGACCAGCGGCTTCCTGCCCCTGTCGCGCTCGATGACGACCTGCAGGCACTTGCGCGGCCCGGCGGGAGTGTCCACGGTGGCCTTGTACTTGCGGGCCATCGCGGTAACTGTCGAGCGGTGCTTGCCTGCCAGCGTCTTGAGCAGCGAGGTCTCCATGACCCAGTGCAGGCGGCCCAGGCGGAACACGTCCTGAGCCAGCAGGTAGTACTGGACGAGGCCAGCGTATTCGGCCTGGTACTTCGCGACGATGGTGAAGTCGTCGTCGTGCAGCAGCATGCCTCGCTGTGCTGGCTTTCCCCTGCTCATGTAAAGCGCGCATCGTTGCCGGATGACGGTCTTTGGCACGAACAGCCCGATTGCCCCGTTGACCGCCCGGCGCCGCCGGGTGATCTTGGTGTCGGAGTGCTGGGCCTTGATCTCGTAGCCGAGGAAGCGCGCCGCCTGGCTGGTGGCGTGTGTGATCAGCGTCTTGGACTGCGACAGCTCCAGCCTGAGCTCGTCATGCAGGAACGCCGCGATCTTCAACTTGATGTCCTCGGCCTCGCGCCTGGGACCGGCGAACCCCAGCAGCCAGTCGTCGGCATAACGGACATACCTGAGCCGCCGGTAGCCCGGGTCGGCGGAGTCCTGGCTGGGGACCTGGCGGCGCGCCAGGATAAGCCTGCGCGCTTCCGCCCTGTCCTGGTGCCTGCGGGCCCGCGCGATCGCGTACTCCAGCACCTGATACGCCCGGTTGGGCCGACGGCGGCGGCCGAGGTTGTACTCGGGCAGCAGCCGTTGCTCAACGAACTGATCGAGCCGGTCAAGGTAGACGTTGGACAGGACTGGTGATGCGATGCCGCCCTGCGGCGAGCCGCTGAGCGTGGCGTGCCACCGCCAGTCCTCCAGGTATCCGGCCCTGAGCATGTGGCTGACCAGCCGCAGGAACCGGCCATCGTGGATCTTCTCCGACAGGATCGCCAGCATCACCTGATGATCCAGCGAGCCGAAACAGTCGGAGATGTCTCCCTCGATGAACCAGTGCGTTCCCTTCCAGGTCTCCACGACCTCGCTGAGCGCGGTGTGGCAGCCCCGGCCGGGACGGAAACCATGGGAGCGGCCGGAGAACTGGGGCTCGTAATACGCCTCCAGCAGCAGTCGCACGACTTCGGCGACCAGCTTGTCCGACCAGGTCGGCAGGCCCAGCGGGCGCTGCTTCCCGTTCTTCTTCGGGATGTAGACCCGTTTCACCGGCTGCCACCGGTAGCGCTCGGCGCGCAGCGCGCTGATGATCGCCCCGATCTTGGCCAGGGACATGCCGTCCACGGTCTCCCCGGTGACCCCCGGCGTCATCGCACCCTTGTTGGAGTACAGCTTGCCGTAGGCCATCAGATACAACTGCGGGTTGAACATCTGCCGGTAAAGCCGTTCCACCGGCAGACCTCGCGCACCTCGCTTGCCGATGACATCCAGCACCGTTTCGGCGGTCTGCATTACGCATGCCTCCCATCGCCGGACATCCAGATCACCTGTGCCCCTTCGCCCTGTGGCCCGGCTTTCCCGGCCTCCTCGGCAGGTCGCGACTCCTGCGACTACTACGGGCACTCCGTCGCCATAGGGCTCGCGCCCCGCAGGCGATCCCGCGGTACGTCTTCGCCGTACGTATCGAGCACGACGTAGGCCGCCCACTCATCTCCTTGACCGCCCTCACTGGGCGGGGCTCCGCGTCACGGAGGCTGCCCCGGCTCACGGTTCATGCCGGGGCATAACGCGGCACCGGTTCCAGGCGTCATTCCGGAGGGTGCGCACATTCACCGCTGGAGATTGGACTTCAGGGCAATCCAGCCTTGGCCATATCGCGCGGGTCTTGCGGCACCCCGCCCTGGACGCCTCCACACGGCCACCGCTTTCCTGGCATGCTCTTGTCCCCTTCCGGTTTCCCTTCCAGGTAAGCCAGGCGACCCAGGAACATTCCTCCGAGTTCCTCCCAACTGCATCGGGGATACGACGAAGCGCCTCACGGCGCACACCGGACGTGCACGTTTCCATGCATCCGGCTCAAGCAAGCCCCGTGGGCTCGCTGGCGGGCAGAAGTGCCAGGCTCTTGCGGTTTCCGGTGGATTGCCGGTGGCAGTGAGCGTGCAGGAGGCGGAGTTTAGCCTCGCCGGGCGTGCCGTCCGGCTGGGCGATGATCGCGTTGCGGGTCATCGCTTTGCGGGTGACCGTCAGCCATTGTTCCCACTCGCGTGGGCTTTGCTGCGGGCGGTCGGCGTCGAGGAGTAGTTCCCCGCACGATGGGCATCGGCCACGCTGGGACTCCAGGAGCCGCAAGGTGGCTGTGTCTATCGGCCGGGGGATTCCCCTGCGCCGCCGGGCGGCCCAGTAACTGGCCAGGGCGGGGTCGTCGGTCGACGAGGTTCCCCTGACCATCTGGTGCCTGACGATTTTCGTCCAGGCGAACCGGAGCATGTAGGCGCCGCTGGCGCGGTCGCCGAGGACCCACTGGTCTTGCCGGGACTTGCAGAACTTGCCGAAGTAGCGGTGGATGATCCACCGGACCGGCTTGTTCGGGTGGCTATGCTTGGCCCACTTGTAGGTGAGCTTCCACAGGTAGTGATCCAGCGCTGCGAAGACCTCGCTGGACACCGCCGTCC
The DNA here is from genome assembly GCA_963717125.1 of uncultured Actinomycetes bacterium. Taxonomy (GTDB): domain Bacteria; phylum Actinomycetota; class Actinomycetes; order Streptosporangiales; family Streptosporangiaceae; genus RYN-230. The sequence continues at coordinate 9,726 of CAVQVG010000013.1, read as the reverse complement.
GGTAGTAGGCGGCCCAGCCCCGGACGATGGGGTTGAGCCGGGCGATGACCGCCTGCGCGTTGGCCCCGCGCAGGGACCGCATTTCTGTGCGCAGCCGTCCCCGGATCCGCCTGATGGCCGCCTTGCTGGGCTTGAACCTCCGGTTTGGTGATCACGTGTCGCCGGTACTCGGCCTCCGGGCGCCCATCGAAGGTGCTGCCCTGGGGTGCTTGGAACCGCTTCACCGCCGGGAAAGGTGGCGATGAGGACAGTCATGGCATTCGAGCCACTGGCCCGGTCGAACTAGGTGCTGCGGCGTCGGCACCTGGGGCTCGCGCGCAAGAACCGAGCGGTCATCCCGGCGCACGATGGACATCAGGGCTCCCAGTGGAGGGCTGTGCTTCGGCTGACCGTCATGCCATGTCTCGCCTGCCAGTTAGCTCTTTCGCGCGGCCGTGACGTATGCCCAATGCGGCAAAAGAGTCCGGTTACTTGTAATGGAATCGTGCTTGCAGAATTACGAGGTCCTCGCCGTCAACGAGGTAAACCAGCCGGTGTTCTTCGCTGATCCGCCGTGACCAGGTGCCCGCAAGCATGTGGCGGAGCGGCTCGGGCTTACCGATTCCAGTGGCCGGATCGCGAAGGGCGTCATCGATCAGCCGGTTGATGCGCTTGAGCAAGGTCCGGTCGGCGGACAGCCAGTATGTGTAGTCCTCCCAGCCGTGCGGGGTGAAGAGGAGCCTCACCGGGCCAGGTCGTGCTCTTCGCGCTGCCCGGACAGAGCCTGCTGCAGGCTCTCGATCAGCCGCCTGGCGTTGGCCGGGACCCGGAGCAGGTGCGCTGTCTCCTCCAGGGCCTCGTAGTCGGCACGGGACAGCAGCACGGCATCACCATGACGCGAGGTGATCTCGATCGGGGTGCGGTCGTCGTTGACCTTCTCGATGAGCGGGAAGAGGTTCTTGCGGGCCTCGCTGGCCGTGATCGCCATGAGCAGCCTCCTCGGCTAGTGGTACTGAATATTGTACCACTAGCCGCAATCGGAGAACACGCGCTCATCGCCATTATGTGGCTGACCTTCCGTCACGTACGCCCTTCGGGCCACCTGATCATGGAGGTGATCGAGGCACAGTTCTCTTGGTCTTGGCGCCTCACGATCACCTCCATATCAAGCAGAAGCGGAAGTTGCTGTCCAACCCTCGGTGTGCCCGGCTGGGCGTTTGTCGGCGAGTCGGGCTACTGCCTGAGCCGGGAGTGGGGGAGAGGCCGCGGGAGAGTGGCGAGGGCCCGACTTCTGGGGCATGTTTGACCGGATGCACGCCGGACGGCGCACCTGTAACTTGGTGCACGGGGTTGGCGCTGGTCAGGGCTTCATCTGAGGCACGACTGGTGCTCCTGACGGCGATGGCGGCGGTACAGCAGGGAAGTACAGCAACTCACCCGGACGCAGGCGGACTTGCGGGGACGCGGGAGGACAGTGACCTGCACAGATGGACGCGGGTGGACGTGCTGCCGCCAGATGGCATGCAAGAGGTCAGAGGTGTCTGGGTGGGGGTGCGCAGCAGCGTTGCGCGGCCACGTCCCTGCGTATCCCGGGGGACAGCCCCGTAGCGGCAGTGCTCGGCGCCGAGCCCCGGGCCGGCTTTGAGATCTTGGGCGGTGCCCTGACCCCTTGCCAGACGCTCGAAGGCCGTCACCGTCGCTCCCGGTACAAGCTCGGTGCGAGCTGACCGACGGCGCGTAGGGGCGATGCAACTGCGTGACCAGACCTACGCGGTGTTTCCTGGCGCCTGTGGCCAGGTCTGCCGAGCCTTGGTCGTCGGCACCCGCGCTGACGCCGCGACCACCAGCCACATGCTGCGATCGGTCTGCCGGGCTGAACCTCGCCTCGGCCTGACCCGTTGACAACCGCAGTCATTCTGCGGTGTCATCGCTGTTTTCCATTTTCAAAGGCTGTGGTGTGGGCCACAGTAGGAGCCATGAGGGGACGCGTCCGTGCTGACGCAGGCGATGAGATCCAGCGCATGCAGGACGGCGTGCGGGAATGGGTCCAGCAATCTGCGCGCCGGAACGGGGGCGGCCTGCGTGCCGCCTCCCCAGCGATTCTGCTGTCGCTACTGTGCGCGAGCGCATTCTGTCCGATGCTCATGCTGGGTGGTGCCGCTGGCGCAGGCCTCGCGGTTCTTTCCAGCGTCGGCGGCGGAGTCCTGACTCAGGCTGTCACGGAGGCACTCAACAAGCTGCGCCAACACGGGCAGGCGCGCTCGCCGTCGCAAGACGACGTTCAGGAGGGGATCGCCCAGCAGATCCAGCGGGTCCTCGAGGCCGGTGACGAGCGCGCGGATGCTCTGCGCAGTGAGATCGCTTCGGTGCTCAAAGAAATTGACGCGGGCCGGACTGCCTTGCGAGCCGCGCTGGAGGTGTCCAGCGAGCGGGTTCGCAGTGATGTGATAGCCGCGATCGGCGTGCTCGGCTCTGACTTCAGTGAGATGAGTTTTCTCATCAAGGATGTCGTGCAGGCAGCCGCAGAGATCCAGAAGAGCCTGGACGTGCAGGGCGCTGACGTCAGGACGATCATTGATCAGAATGATCGTCAGTCAACGGACATCCGTCTCGTGCGGGAGGAACTGACCGCCATCGCGGGACGAACCGGCGCCGGCGGCCCGGCCAGCGCACGGGCTGGTGACGGGGCTGCGCGCTGGGTGCGTGGGTGCCCCTACCGGGGATTGCTGCCTTTCGACGAGACCGACGAGGAGGTGTTTTATGGGCGGGTAAGTCGTCACTGCTGCGCGCTGGCCTGATGCCAGTACTGGCCCGCGACCAGCAAGTACCAGGATCCGACAAGTGGCCCCGGATCGTCATGACGCCTACCAAAGAGCCGTTAACCGAGCTGGCTGCCCGCCTGGCGGCACTCGGCGGTAACGACACCATCGCGATCAGGGAAGGGCTCGTCCGGCACCCCGACGAAGCGCAACTGGCCGTCTGGTCGGCAGTTCTCGCCCACGCCGCCCGCCATCAGGCCGGGCAGCTGGCGTCCAGCGACGCCGCCGCGCGGCTGGTCCTCATCGTCAACCAGTTCGAGCAAGTCTTCACCCTAAGCCCGGGCCCGGAAGGCGAGGCCGCCCGGCAGGCATTCATTACGGCATTGTGCGCGGGTGCGACCAACCCTGTGGGCCCGCAGCAGGAGCCGCCAGCGCTGGTGGTGATCGCAGTGCGCGGGGACTTCTGGGACCGGTGCGCGGCCTACCCCGAGCTCGTGGGGGCACTGCGGGACGGGCAGTTCGTCGTCGGGCCCATGACGGAATCCGAGCTGCGGGTAGCGATCACCGGCCCCGCGGACGCAGCCGGGCTTCGTATCGATCCCGTGCTGACCGACACCATCCTGGGTGATCTGCGCACTGCTGGCGGCGACAGAGGGGCCGGTGTGCTCCCGCTGCTATCCCAGGCCATGGCACTGACCTGGGATAAGCGGGAAGGCGACCAGCTGACCAGCCACGGTTACAGCCAGGCGGGCGGGGTCAGCCATGCGGTGCAGACCGGGGCCGACCGGGTCTACGACGCTCTACCGGCCGGGCGGCAGGTGCTCGCCCGGGAAGTGCTCCGCAGCATGACCGTGGCCAGCCGCGACGGCAGGCTTACCCGCCGCCCGGTAACCCGGGGCGACCTTTACGCCGGGCTTCCTGATGCTGGCTGCCTCGACATTGACGCCGTCCTCGAAGCGTTTGCCGCCGAGCGCCTGGTCGTGCTGGACGGTGACTCGGCCCAGCTATCGCACGATGTCCTGCTGCGGGACTGGCCAAGGCTGCGCGGATGGCTTGAAGAGGACCAGGCCAGCTGGATCCTGTATGGCCAGCTAACCGACGACGCCGCCGCCTGGCACGGCAACGACGACGACGCCTCCTTCCTGTACGGCGGAACTCACCTCGAGACGCTCCAGCAGGCTGCAACGCGGTGGTCAGCAGACCCTGAGCGCTACCCCGCTCTCACCAGTATCCAGCGTGACTTCCTGCATGCCAGCGAGCGTGCCGCCATTCGCCGCAGCCGTCAGCGGCGGGCCGCCGTCGCGCTCCTCGCCGTGCTGGCGCTGGCCGCCTCGACCGCGCTGGTCTTCGTCTTCAAGCTGAACAACACTGCCAACCATCGCCTTGACCAGGCCATCTATAACCAGACTTCCGCATTTGCCCTCGAGCTTGGTACCAGCGACACACCGCTCGCGGCTCAGCTCAACCTCGCCGCCTACCGGATGCAGCCAACTGCGGATGCCGTCTCACGCCTGATAAGCACGGAGAACGTTCCGCTATCAACCGCCCTGGCCGACAGCACGAGTGCCGTCTCTTCCGTGGCGTTCAGCCCGGATGGCCGGACGCTGGCAGTGGGCGGATATGAAGGCGGGGTCAAGTTGTGGAACGTGGCTGGTCCGGCGCCCCCCCGGATTATCAGCCAGCCTATGAAGCAGCCGGGACCGCGGATCGTCACGCCCACCATCAATTCGCTGGCGTTCAGCAAGGATGGTCGCCTGCTGGCCGGGACTGGCGCCGACGGCACACTGTGGGTATGGAATGTGGCCGATCCTGCACACCCTCGCGTCCTCAGCGATCCCTTCATTGGCCTTGGCCTCTATTCGCTCGCGTTCAACCCCGATGGCCGGACGCTCGCGGTTGGCAGCGACTTGGGGGTCATCCTGTGGGACGTGGCCGATCCCGCGCAGCCCCAGCGCCTCGACACCGTGGACGTCGGCTCCAACACGGTCTTTTCGGTGGCGTTCAACCGCGTAGGTAACATTCTGGCCAGCAGCGGTACCGACGGCACAATCCAGTTGTGGGACGTGGCCGATCCTGCGTCCGCCCGGCCCCTCGGCCGGCCGCTGCGCAATACCGAAAATGTCTATTCGGTGGCGTTCAGTCCTGATGGCCGTACGCTGGCCACCGGCGGCTACGACGGCACGATCCGGTTGTGGAATGTGGCCGACCCGGCGCACCCCCAGGCGCTCGGGCAACCCCTGGCGGGCAATGCTGGCACCGTCTACTCGCTGGCGTTCAGCCCGGACGGCCGCTCGCTGGCCAGCGCCAACGACAACGGCACGGCACTGCTATGGAACCTCCCGCGAACCGTGCTGACCGGCGGCACCGGCGCCATCCGGTCTGTTGCGGTCAGCCCGGATGGCCGCACCCTGGCCGGCGGTTACGTCGGGTACGTCGCGTTGTGGGATGTCGCCGATCCCACGCACCCCCGGCCCCTTGGCCAACTCCCGCTAACCACGGGGACCGTCTATTCGATGGCGTTCAGCCCGAACGGCCAGATACTGGCCACCGGCGGCTACGACGGGCACGTCAGGCTTTGGAACATGGCCGATCCCGCACACCCCACACCCCTCGGCCAGTCCATGATCCCCTCCGGCAGCATCTACTCGGTGGCGTTCAGCCCGAACGGCCGGACGCTGGCAGCAGGCGGCGGCGATGACTACGTCGGGTTCTGGAATGTGGCCGATCCCGCGCACCCTACACCCCTCGGGCAGCCCGCCATCCCCGCCGGAATCGTCTACTCGGTGGCGTTCAGCCCTAATGGCCGGACGCTGGCCACCGGCGATGACGCCGGGGGACTCACGTTGTGGAATATGACCGTTCCGGCCCACCCGCGGCTGGCCCGGCCCCTGACCGGCGGAGTCAACGCCATCTTCTCGGTGGCGTTCGACCGGGTCGGCCACACACTGGCCAGCGGAAATGCCAACGGCCTTATCCAGCTCTGGAACGTCACCGACCTGGCGCACCCGCGACCTATCAGCCAGCCCCAGGCGGCCAACCTCGGCTCCATCTTCTCGCTGGCGTTCAGCCCCGATGGCCGCAAGCTGGCCAGCGGCGATGCCAACGGGACGGTCGGGCGGTGGGATGTCGCCGATCCAGCGCATCCCGCGGCCCTTGGCCAACCACTGACAGGCCACACCAGCCAGGTGAGCTCGGTGGCATTCGGCAAGGATGGCCTTACCCTGGCCAGCGCGAGCAGCGACGGCACAATCCTGCTGTGGAACCTGCACGTCGGCTACGCCATCAAACGGATTTGCAGCACAGCCCGAAATATTCTCACGCCACAGCAATGGCAAAAGTACATTCCCCAGCTGTCATACCGGTCGCCTTGCGCGCACTAGTGTCCCGAGTCGTAGATTCCTCGTCAGCCGGTGGGCTATCCGGCATGCCAAGCCCGAAGTTAGAGCCGCTGGTGCGGAGCGCCGAAGAGCGCCAGATGTCGCGGAACACGGTGCGCAAGTGGCGGGCCGGTTCCAGGTCTCCAGGCTGGAGGGCCTGGGCGATGAACCCAAGCCCGGGGCGCCGCGGAAGATCACTGATGAGCAGGTTGAGCGGCTCGAGGACCGCGGGCACCTCAGCTTCCAGGGTGAGCGTCAATGTGGGCTCTTGTTAGCCGTTACCAGGTGGGGGCAGCAGTTCGGTCTTGAACCGAGAGGCAAGGCTCCGCGACCGTGCGATAAAGGCCGCTTGTGCGTCTGGGCTGAGCGGGGGCGGCGCTTCGGTCCGCGTGGCAACCGGCTGGCCGACCAGGGTGAAGAATTCTTCCTGGCCTGCTGGTGCGCACATGCACAGCAGCCGTGAGGGCCGGTCGGAGGCGTTGGTGAAGGAATGCGGGGCATTGGCTGGCACGTTGATCGTCTGCCCGGCCCGGGCGAGGATCATCTCCCCCCGGAACGTCACCCGGACCTCCCCGTCCAGGACGGTGAACATCTCCTCGAAGTCGTGCCGGTGCGGGGGCGGGCCGCCGCCGGGCGGGACGTGCATGTCGATGAGGGTGTACTGGCCGGCGGTGTCCTGGCCGGCCACGAGGATTGTGTAGGTGTCGCCGACGAGGCCGATGTGCGGCAGGCCCTGATCCTCGTCCGGCCGCGCGATGGTGAGCCGACGTGACAGGTCGTCAGGCGGTATCGGATTCGCCTGATCCGGCATGGTGCCTCCTCGATGGGATGTGCGCGTGACAGTCAGCGGGCGAGTGCAGCGAAGAAGCCGCTAAGCGACCGCGGGGTGCGGCCGGGGATGGTGCGCAGAGCCAGGCCGCCGCCGCACACGCACGCTCCACCCGGCTCTGAAACGGAGCCTTTCGTCCGTTTCAGTCTAGCTCACGCACGTGCCGGGTCCCGCTGGAGGGTTGAATGAAGGCATGGTCGCCGTCGGCAACTCGCGCGAACCGCGCAGTGACGCGGCCCGCAACCACCAAGCCCTTGTCCGGGCCGCCATCGCGGCGGTACACCGCGATGGCCCGCGCGTGCCCATGGCCACGGTCGCCGCCGACGCAGGAGTCGGCATCGGCACGCTCTACCGCCACTTCCCCACCCGCGAGGACCTGCTCAACCACCTCACCCACATATCGTTCGAGCAGGTGCTCGCCAACGCCAAAGCTGCTGAAAGCAACGCCACCACCGCCACCGAAGCGCTCCAGCAGTTCATCGAGGCGGCCATCAGCCAGCGCAACGACCTCGTGCTGCCGCTGCACGGTGGACCGCCCCTGACCTCGCCCAGTACGCGCATCGTCCAGAAGCAGGTCCACCGGACCGTGCAGCAGATCATCGACCGCGGGCGCGCTGAGGACACCATCAAAGGGGACGTAACGCCGCACGACATCGTCATGTTCGGTGCCATGCTTGCCCAGCCGCGGCGATCCGACCCAGGCTGGGACGCGACATGCCGCCGGCTGCTCGCCACCTACCTGACAGGCCTAGGCTCCGACACCCCAGCCAAGTGATCGCCCCAGACCGATTCCACCGACCGCCAGGCCAGCGACCAGAATCGGACAGGAAGGTCCGATGGCTGAGCTGCACCCGGCGCCAGGGTCGCACTCAATAGCCGACTGCGCCAGAGCGTCCAGGCGTGAAGGTCCCTGGCCACCTTTCGAACATGCGCTCGATCGTTTCGCGGTTTCAGCGGGGGTCCGGACGTTGCAGAGCACGGTCCGGATCCCGGCATCAGCGAGGACCGCGTCGAGCAGAGCCGTTGTTACCAGCCGGGGGGCCGGGTCCGCGCCGAACTCGCCGGGCGGGCTACGACATGGTGCCTGCCAGTTGATCAGCGACATGGCGGGCGATCTCGAATGCACCGGTCGCGGCCGGCGAGGGGGCGTTCAGGACGTGCACCTGCCGCGGCGCGGCCCGGATCAGGAAATCGTCAACGAGCGCGCCGGACCGGGTGAGGACCTGGGCGCGGACGCCAGCATGGGCGCGGACCAGGTCGGCTCCGGTCACCGCGGGGACGAGCCGGGCGACGGTGGCGGCGAACCGGGCCCGGGAGAACGATCTCGCCACCTCCGCCGCGCCCGCCCGGTAATTCCGGCGGGCGAGACCCCAGAATCCAGGGAACGACAACGTCCCGGCCATGTGGGGCGCCGATACGTCCCGCCATCGGTAGCCCTCGCGGCGCAGGGCCAGGACCGCGTTCGGCCCGGCGTGCACGGAGCCGTCGATCATCCTGGTCAGGTGGACGCCCAGGAACGGGAACGACGGGTCGGGAACCGGGTAGATCAGCCCCCGGACCAGCCGCCGCCGGGCCGGGCGGAGCTCGTAGTACTCGCCGCGGAACGGCACGATCCGCGCATCGAGTTTCAGCCCGGCCAGCTCCGCGATCCGGTCACTGTGCAGGCCCGCGCAGTTGACCAGCGCGTCTCCGCGGGCCTCCAGGGAGCTGGCCTGGACGATGATCTGCGGGCCGGAGCGTCCTGGCCGGCTGGTGATCCGGGTCACCCGCTGCCCGGTGTGCAGCGTGGCCCCCGACTCCGCGAGATCAGCGGCCAGGCTCTCGCACACCGCGCGGTAGCTGATGATCGCGGTCGTCTCCACGCGCAGCGCGGCCGCCGGGGCCACCTCGGGCTCGTACTCGCGGGCTTCGGCCGGGGCCAGCAGGCGGGCCGGGACGCCATTGGCCCGGGCCCGGTCGAGCAGCGCCGCCAGGCGAGAGCGCTCCGCATCGTCCACCGCCACGACCAGCTTGCCGCAGATGTCCACGGGAAGACGGTGCTCCTTGGCAAACTCGATCATGGAACGGTTGCCCGCGGTGCACATCCGCGCCTTCAGGCTGCCGGGCTGGTAATACAGGCCAGAATGGATCACCCCGCTGTTGCGGCCCGTCTGGTGCGACCCCCAGGCGGCTTCCTTCTCCAGCACCGTCACCTGATGCCCAGGCCGCAGCGCCAGCTCGCGGGCCACCGCCAGGCCGAGGATGCCGCCGCCGATCACGATGACGTGCCGGTCGTGGGTCATGCCGCCGCTGTTTCCCCGGTGCCGCGCCAGCGGAGCCGGTCATCGAGGTGCCCGGCCTGCTGCAGCGCCTGGATACGCCGCAGCCGCTGGTAGCGCTGGCCGTCCAGGGCCTCCCGGGTGAGCCCGTAGCGGCGGTAGGCGTCCGCGAGCTGGCGCACGCCCTTGTCCAGCGTCCACTGGGGGGAGTATTCCGGCACCTGCGCAGCGATCAGGTCACACGACACCCGGTAGTTGCGTTTATCGGTGCCCGAGCCGCTGGCGATGACGATCTCGCTGCCCGGCACCAGATCCCGCACGATCCGGGCCACGTCCATGATGCGGAAGTTCTCCGCCGTCCGCCCGACGTTGTACGCCTGGCCGTGCACCCGCTCCCGCGGGGCCGCCAGCAGGGCGGCGAAGGCGGCGGCGATGTCGTCCACGTGCACCAGCGGCCGCCACGCCTGGCCGAACGAGTTCAGCCGCACCTGGCCGGCCAGCAGCGCGTTGGCGACCAGGTCGTT